>JAOSJP010000041.1:17878-161355 GCA_027494015.1 Anaerolineae bacterium | reverse complement strand
AACCGCCGAGCAGCGATGGGTTGAGAAAAAGCCTGCACCCAAGAGCCTGCGGGCCAAAGGGCAGCGACGGACGGGCGGACAACCGGGCCATCCAGGACACACGCTGGAACTGGTGAGCAACCCGGAGCACATCGAAGTGCACCGGTTGGCGACCTGCCCCCAGTGTCAGCACGACCTGAGCGAAGCACCGGTGCTGGCCGTTGAGCGGCGGCAGGTATTTGATGTGCCTCCGGTGGTCATTGAAGTGACCGAACATCAGGTGCCCGTCGTGTGTTGCCCCAACTGTCAGACGCACGTGAAAGCGGCGTTTCCAGCAGATGTGACCCAGCCGGTGCAGTACGGAGAGCGGTTGAAAGCCCAGGCGGTCTACCTCACTGGGTACCAGTTGCTGCCGGTGGCACGAACCTGTGAAGTCTTTGAGGACCTGTACGGTCATCGGCCCAGCGAAGCGTTGGTCTTGAGTGCGACAGAGGCGCTGCATGAGCAGCTTGACCCCGCCCTGAGCGCAATCCGCGACCAGATTATTCGGGCGGACGTGGTCCATGCCGATGAAAGCGGTCTGCGGGTGGAAGGCCAGCTCAACTGGCTGCATGTGCTCTCGACGGAACGCTTGACCCATTACGCCGTGCATCCCAGGCGTGGACAAGTTGCCATGCGTGACATTGGGCTGCTGGCTGACTATCAGGGTCGTGCCATCCATGATGCTCTGGCCGCCTATTTCCAGTTCGACAAGTGCACTCATGCGCTCTGCAACGCCCATCATCTACGTGAACTACGCTTCGTTACCGAACAATACGGGCAGGCGTGGGCCGGTGAAATGGCCCAGTTGCTGCTGGACATCAAAGCCGAGGTCGCCCAAACCCTTGACGCCATGACGCTGCCACCCGACCGCCTCGCGTACTACGAAACCTGTTTTGACGTGCTGCTCCAGGCTGGTTTTGACGCCAATCCGTCCCCAGCCACACCTCCACCGCGTCAACGCGGGCGCAAAAAACAATCGCCCCCGAAAAATCTGTTGGACCGCCTGTCCAGGTACAAAGCTGAGACGCTGGCTTTCATGCACGATTTCCGCGTGCCCTTCGATAACAACCTTGCCGAGCGTGACCTGCGCATGATCAAGGTCAAACAGAAAGTCTCCGGCACGTTTCGCACACGCTCCGGCGCAGAAATCTTCTGCGATATCCGCAGTTACATCTCAACCGTTCGGAAGCAGGGTGCGAATGTGCTGGCTGCTCTCCACGATGCCTTGTTAGCGCGTCCCTTTGTCCCTGCCTGAGCCCCCCCCCCCCCCCCCCCCCCCCCCCCCCCCCCCCCCGCCCGCCCCCCCCCCCCCCCCCCCCCCCCAGGGGGGGGGGGGGTGGTCCCCCCCCCCCCCCCGCCTCCACTGCCCCCCCGGGGGGGGGGGGGCCCCCCCCGGTTTCGCAGTCCCCCTCGATTTTTGCAGCAGTACAAAAGGGACTATACTACACCGGCTAAGCGTCACGCCTTCCCCAATGGCAAAAGCGAGTGATTCAGAGCAGGAGTGTTCTCATGCGAAAAAGAAGACTGCTGGCACTCAACGCCTGTGTGCTCATCCTGGCCCTTACCGCGCTGAGCATCCCGCCCCGCGCCAATGTGGCCGCCGAGAAGCTGCTGCAGGACACGTCTCAGCTTGACGGGTACCAAATTTACTTCTCCGAGTCGCTGGGCGAAGCGAGCCGCTTCGACCGCTCCGCGAAAGGGCTGTCGCGCCTGGCCGGGCTGGTAGACTTGCTCGGCGCGGAGCTTTACACGCTGGAGTGGCGGACGGGCATCCCCGCCGATGCCGATCTGCTGGTCATCGCCGGCCCAGCGAATGACCTGTCGGCGGACCAGGTTGCCTGGCTGTGGGCCTATCTGCAGAACGGGGGCCGCCTGCTGCTGCTGGCCGATCCACCTCCCACCAAGGCGCTCCCCGCCGCCAGCGGGCTGTTCCAGCTCATGTGGGATGATATGGGGCTGCGCGGGCGCAACGACGTAGTCGCCACCGAGGGGGAGCTTCGCCCGGTGGTGCCGCCCCCGGCTAAGGCGGCGGCTGACCAGCCGACACCCACCCCTCTGCCGCCCGTCGAGATTCCCGCCCTGGTGATGGACTTCACGACGACGACCATCAATACGTTCCACCCCATTGCCACCGGACTTGAAGGCGAGCTGGCCTTCTTCGGCGCGCGCTCGCTCGAAGTGGACGCGGCTCCGCGCGAGTCCCAGGTGACGCCGGTTGTTTATACGGACAGCGTTTTCTATGGCGAGAGCGACATCGCCACGTACCAGCAGTTCCAGTATGTGGAGTACAACATAGACAAGGACACGACGCGGGGGATGCTGACCCTGGTGGCCGCGATGGAGAACATCGCCACCGGCACGCGCATCGTGCTGATCGGCGACCGCGACTTTGCCACCAACGGCGGCGGCTTTGAGACTTCGCCGCCCTACAGCGGCGCGTTCCTCCATCCCGGCAATGTGCGCTTCATCCTCAACGCCATTGCCTGGCTGGTGGATGCGGAGCCGGTGGCAGGCGAAGTCTCATTCCCAGAGCCGGGGCCGACGGCCACGCCCACGCTGATCCCCACGCCGACACCGACGCCGCTGCCATCGCCGACGCCGACCGCCGGGCAGTGACGCTGCCCGCAGCGATTGTGAGTGGCCAGATGCCTCTGCGCTCTCTCGCGGCCCTGGGCGTCGCGCTCCTGCTGATCGCGCCGCTGGCCCCCGCGCGCGCGCAGGAAAGCCAGCCGCCGCTGGTGGTCTTCATCGAGGACGAGCAGCTTCAGACCTCCTCGGTGCTAGACCCCGGCCCGGATGGCGTGACTCGGCTGGAGCAAATCTTCCAGTCGTATGGCGCGCGCACGCGCTGGCTGGCGCTCTCTGATCCCTTACCCAGAGACACAGCGGTGATCGTCCTGGTGCGCCCGCTGCGCGCGCTGCCGACAGATCAGCTTGCCCGCCTGTGGGTGCAGATAACGCGCGGCACTCATCTGCTGCTGGCCATTGACCCCAGCGGCCTGGTCAGCGCCCGCCCCGATCGCTCGCTCGCTGCCAACACCGACAAGGCGAACAGCGGCTTGTCCATCCTCCTCGACCGCTACTACGGCATCCGGCTGGAGGATACGTTCGTCGTCGCGCCCTGGTTCACGCAGGGGTCTCTCACCAGCCAACAGACGACCTTCTCGTATGTGCACTTCGAAGACTTCACCCCGCACCCGGTCATCGAGCCGCTGGCGGCGCTGCGGCTGCCCGTGCTGACCTGGGGCGCGCGCACGCTCACGGTCGAGCCGCTGGGTCTGGGCAGCCACGCCGCGCCGCTGCTCTACACGCTGTCCGGCTATGGCGAGACCAACACCAAAGTCTTCGCGGCGACGGAGCCAGCGCCGCTGGAGGTGAACCTGGGGCAGGATCGGATGGGGCGACTGCTCATTGGTGCGCTGGGCGAGAACACACATCTCGACTCGCGGGTTGTGGTCTTCGGCGATTCGGAGATCGTCCAGAACGGCTACGGTCTGGACATCAACTCGCGCACACAAGCCCCCTTGCACTGGGGCAATCGCCTGCTGACCGAGCGCGCCGTCGCCTGGCTGTTGGGCGTGCCCCAGCAGGAGTGGCCGGGGCTGCCAGACGGGTACACCTGGCTGGCGGTTGACGGAGAAGGCGAGGACTGGCCGGAGGACGTGCTAGAACTGGAAGACCCGTCCGATGTGCCTATCGCGCGTTACGACATTGAGCGCGTCAGCGCCTTCCGCGACGACAGCACCCTCTACCTGCGCGTGGAAACAGCCCAACCGCCCACCAGCGTCGTCCGGCTGACGGTGGGCATCGAGAACACCTTTGACGGCGTGACCGATGTTACTTTTGCCCTGGATGAGGGGCAGATGGTGGCCCAGGATGCTTCTGGCATATTCCCGCTGCCCGACGGCGCGAGGGAAAGAGGGGGGGGGGGGGGGGGGGGGGGGGGGGGGGGGGGGGGGGGGGGGGGGGGGGGGGGCGGGCGCCCCCCCCCCCCCCCCCCCCCCCCCCCGGGGGGGGGGGGGGGGCGGGCCCGCCCCCGGCGCTTGTGGCGGGGGGCCGCCCGGCGGGGGGGGCGGGGGGGGGGGCGCGCCCGCGCCCCCCCTGGGGGGGGCGCCCCCCCCCCCCCCCCCCCCCCCCCCCTCCGGGCGCGGCCCCCCCCCCCCCCCCCGGCGGGGGGGGGGCTGGTCAACGGGCGGACGCTGGCCGCCGTCGGGCGCACCGAGTCCGGCGAATGGCTTCAGGTGCAGAACGCGGGGGTGACCGGCTGGCTGGCGGCTTTCGTGGTGCGGGCCAATGTGGAGATACAGACGCTGCCGGTCGTCGCGCCGTAACCGGCGCGCTCCTGCCGCAGGCATGTCATGAGCCTACCCCGCTTGCAGGTAGGCTCATGCTGTGAGCAGGTTCGGGCGGCTGCGCGCGCGGCCCGCCCACATCACAAGGCTTCGGCGATCCCTTGCGCCCAGGCTCGGATCATGTTCCAGTCGCGCGAATCGGCGAGGTGCGCGCGCACCCCTTTCACCACGATCCGCTCGAAGAGGCTTAGCTTCGCCGGGTCGAGCCGCCCGTGAAAGAGGGCGATGTCGCGCGGCTGGATGCGCTCGACGACCGGCTTGAGCCTCTCAGGGAACTCCCAACTCTTGAGGAGCGTCACCGGATCGCTGTCACCGGTCGGGCCGCTGGAAAACAGCCAGACAGGGCGCTGAGCCAGCACTTGCTCGTGCTCCTTGAGGAAGTTCGCCGCCGCAGACTGCCACTGCCCCACATAGATTGCGCTGCCCAGCACCACAGCGTCATAGCCCGTCAGGTCCTGAACCGTCTCCACCGCCCGCACGTCGGCGTTGATCCCCTCGGACTCCTGCAGCGCGCCGCCAATGGCACGGGCGATCTCGGCGGTCGCATCGTGTTTGCTTGCGTAAGCTACCAGAATGCTCACCATGTTTGGCTCCTTTCGCAACAGGGTATACCGATGATCGCTGTCCCCTGCCAGTGCCGGACATCATCCTCTGAAGCGCCAATGGGCAGCACAAAGAGGTGCGTGCAAAACTTGTCAGCCAGGGGCGCTGTTCTGCTGCGCCCGGCCCCGCCACAGACTTCAAGTAGTCTGGCGTCGAAGCACCTGCGCGCAGGGGCGTATCGCGATACGCCCCGACGCAGTCACCTCGCCGAAGGTATCAGATTAAGGCGTGCCCATTCGGTCATACAGGCAACAGGTGATGGGCGGAGAAAAAAAGGACACCGCCCCTTGAGGCGAGGGACAGCGCAGGAACGTATGCGCACCCGAAGGCGCGCCGGAATAGGCCCAGAGAGCGGTCAGCGGTCGCCGGACTCGACAATCTCGCCGGTGACCATGAAGACCACGCGCTCGCAGATGTTGGTCATGCGGTCGGCGATGCGCTCCAGGTTGTGCGACACCCACAGCAGGTACGTGGCCCGGCTGATGGTGCGCGGGTCGGAGATCATGTAGGTCAGCAACTCGCGGTACACCTGCTCGTCAAGCTGGTCTACTTCGTCGTCGCGCAGCGCCGTCCGCGCGGCCAGGTCCGCGTCATAGTCCAGATAGGCTTGCAGCCCGGCGCGCAGCATCTCGCGGCTGATCTGGGCCATGCGCGGCACGTCAATCAGCGGCTTGAGCGGCGGCTCGGCGGCCAGGGGGATGGCCAGCTTGGCGATCCCGCGCGCGTGGTCGCCAATACGCTCTAGCTCAACAACGATGTGAATGGCAGTGACAATGGCCCGCAGGTCGCGGGCGGCGGGCTGGTGCAACACCAGCAGCAGGTAGCATTCCTGCTCGACCTGGTAGCGCAGGGCGTTGATCTGCTCGTCGTCGGCGATGATCTGGCGCGCCAGGTCAACATCGGCCTCCTTGAGCGCCTGGATCGAGCGCTCGATGGCCCCGTCTACGAGATGGCTCAGCTTGAGCACGTTGTCGCGCAGCGCGATCAGCTCGCGGTCGAGCGTAGTGCGCGCTTTCAAAGGCATATCACTCATCGGATTCCCCATCCCAGCCCAGGCTAACCGAAGCGTCCGGTGATGTAGTCTTCGGTGCGGGTGTCGCGCGGGCGTGTGAAGATCTTTTCCGTCTGATCGTATTCGATCAGCGTGCCGGCGCGCGTCTCGTCCGACAGCATGAAGGCCGTGTAGTCCGACACGCGGGCCGCCTGCTGCATGTTGTGCGTGACGATGACGATCGTATAGTCTTTTTGTAGCTCGCGCATCAATTCCTCAATGCGCAGCGTGGCAATCGGGTCCAGCGCCGAGCACGGCTCGTCCATCAGGATGATCTCCGGCTCGACAGCCAGCGCCCGCGCAATGCACAACCGCTGCTGCTGCCCGCCAGAGAGCGCCAGCCCCGACTTGCGCAGATCGTCCTTCACCTCGTCCCACAGCGCGGCCTGGCGCAGGCTGCGCTCGACGATCTCAGCAAGCTGCCCCTTGTCGCGCACGCCCAGCACGCGCGGCCCATAGGCCACGTTGTCGAAAATGGACTTGGGGAACGGGTTCGCCTTCTGGAAAACCATGCCGATCCGCCGCCGGACTTCCACCGGGTCCACGCCGGGCGCGTAGAGATTCTGCCCGTGCAGCAGCACTTCGCCCCGGACGCGGGCGCTGGGCACCAGCTCGTTCATGCGGTTGATCGAGCGCAGCAGGGTGCTCTTGCCACAGCCGGACGGGCCGATCAGCGCCGTGATCTGCTTGCTCTCGATGCTCATGCTCACCTCGCGCACGGCCAGAAAACCGCCGTAGAAGACGCTGAGGTTGCGGAACTCAATGGCGTGGCGGCCATTGCCGTCGGTCGTGGTCATGACAGTCTCCTGCTCAGGCGGCTGCGCAAGATGATGGCGAGCGAGTTGAGGCCCAGCAGCAGCACCAGCAGCACGATGATCGCCGCCGCCGCCGCGTTGCGAAACTCATCCTGGGGCAGCGCCGTCCAGCGGTAGATCAGCAGCGGCAGCGCCGTGAAGATCGAGAACGGCCCCTCCGGATCGCGCGTCAGGTACGTCGCCCCGCCGACCAGGATCAGCGGCGCCGTCTCACCGATGGCCCGCGAGATGGCCAGGATCGTGCCGGTGAGGATGCCAGGCAAGGCGTAGGGCAGCACATGGTGCCAGATCGTCTGCCACTTGGTCGCGCCCAGCCCGTAGCTGGCCTGGCGCAGCGAGCCAGGCACGGCGCGGATCGCTTCCTGCGCGTTGATGATGATCAGCGGCAGGATCAGCAGGGCCAGGGTGAAGCCCGCCGAGAGCACCGTCCGCCCGTTGGCCGCGCCGCCGCCCACCACTCGCCCGCTGGTGATCGCCTCCAGCGAGCGCACGAAGATGGCCAGGCCCAACATGCCGTAGATGATTGAGGGCACGCCGGCCAGGTTGTTGATGTTGGTCTGGATGATCTGGTTGAGGCGGCTGCGCCCGGCGTACTCTTCCAGGTAAATCGCCGCGCCCACCCCCACCGGGAAGGCAGCCAGGATGGTGATGGCGACGATCAGCAGCGAGCCGATCAGCGCCGGGCGGATGCCGGTCAGGTCGGGGCGGCGCGGGTCGAGCGCGCTGGTCAGAAAGTCGGCGCTGACCCACGAGCGCCACTGCAACTCGGCGCGCGGGAGCTGCGTCTGCTGGGCCGTCTCGATGGCGCTCCGCCCGGTCAGCGAGTCCCACAGCGGCCAGCTTTTGACGACCTGCGGTTGGACGACCCGATCCATCAGCAAGGTGATCAGCGCGTCGCGGTCCAGGTTGCGGGCCAGGATGTCGGCGGCCTGCTGCTCGTCTATCTGGCTGAAAGATGTTGCGGCCAGCGACGCCGGGAAGTCTTCGCCCTTGAGCAGGACGCCGAGCGGCTGCCCGCTGAGGACGGGCCAGGTGCTCTTCTCCGCGCCGGCGACATCGCGCAGGATGGCGACCTTCAGCAGCGCCTTGCGCACGTTGGCGGCGGCAATGGCCCCCAGCTCGCGCTCGGAGAGATCGTCCAGCCCGCGCGTGTCGAGCGCGTCCAGCACGGCATCTTCTAGATCGGCGCGTTCCAGGGTGGCGACGAGCAGCGCGGCGCTCTCCGCCGCCGTCAGTCGGTTGAAGGGCGTCGCGGCCAGCGCTTTGGGGTAGCTGTGCCCGTCAAGCACCTGGGCGACCGGCTCGGAAGGCACCGCGTCTTCGTCCACGCGGACGCCGGCCACGCGCGCCAGGGTTATCTGCTGCAAGCGCCCGGCGCTGGCTCCCTCGGCCAGCCGCGCGGCGATCTCCGCCTCGGACATCATGCTCAGGGCGCGGCCCGCCTCAGCGTAGAGCAGCGATTGCAGGTTTCCGGCGTCCAGATTGCGCGCCAGCAGGTCGGCGGCCTGGGCGGGTTCCAGCGCGCTGACCGGCGTCCCGGCCCATTCAGCGGGGAAGTCGCGCCCCTCCAGGGCAGCGCTCAACGGCTGATCCCACAATTCCGGCCAGGCTTGGGGCCTGGCCCTGGCGACTCGTTCCAGGACCAGCTCGCGCAGCCGCACGGGGTGCACGCGCTCAGCGAGCAGCGCGGGGATGTCCCCCGGCGCGGCTTCGCCCGGCGCGGCGCCAGGGTCGAAGCTGGCCAGGGTGAGCGCGCCCGGCTCGATCTTGTACTGCACCGCCGTCAGCCCGATCGTTCTGTTGAAGATCGTCCACAGCAAAGTCCCCAGGGCCAGCAGCGCGACGGCAATCGAGGCGATGAACAGCGCCTGGGCGATGGCCCCGCGCGTGTGCCGGGCGACGATGTTGCGTTGCAGACCCGCGCCGCTGGGCAGGACGCCTTGCTGCGCATCACGCGAAGGGAGCAGCCGCCACAGCAGCGCCAGCGCGCCGACCCCGCCCATCAGCGCGGCGAGCACCACCAGCCCTCCCTTGCCAGAGACCTGGTGCGCGACCAGCGCCGGGATCAGACTCCCCAGCAACCCGCTCAGTGCGCCGACCAGCACGCCCAGTCGGGGGTTGTACCCTTTGCGCGCGGCGACGAGCGCCGAAGTCATGCTGCCGTTGAGGGCCAGCAGCAGGCCGATAAACACGGCGGCGAACAATGCCAGACGGTCCATGATCGCCCCCTCCTACTCGTACACTTCGCGGAAGCGCGCCACAATGGAGCGGCTGAGGATGTTGAGCAACAGCGTCATCAGGAAGAGCAGCAGGCCAACCACGAAGATGCTGTTGTAGTCCAGCGTGTCGTAGGCCAGGTCGCCGCCGCTGATGCTGGCAATGTAGCCGGTCATCGTCCAGGCGGACTCAAACGGGTTGAGCGTGAAGTTGGAGCGCGCGCCCGCCGCGATAGCCATGATCATCGTCTCGCCGATGGCCCGCGAGATGGCGATGATGAAGGCGGCAGCGATGCCCGACACCGCCGCAGGCAGCACCACGCGCACTGTCGTCTCCAGCCGCGTGGAGCCGAGGCCGTAGGACGCCTCGCGCAGCGAGCGCGGCACGGCGCTCAGCGCGTCCTCGCTCATGGAGGCCACCAGCGGCAGGATCATGATGCCCATGACCAGCCCCGCCGAAGCGACATTGAAGATCTCCACCACGTCGCGGCCCAGCAGGCTCTGCAGCAGCGGCGTCATGAACTGCAAAGCGAAGAAGCCGTAGACGACGGTCGGCACGCCCGCCAGCACTTCCAGGATGGGCTTGACCGTCGCCCGCACGCGCGCGCTGGCGTACTCGCTGAGATAGATGGCCGAGCCAAGCCCCAGCGGCAGCGCAACGAGCATGGCGATGAGCGAACTCAGCAGCGTGGCCGTAGCCAGCGGCGCGATGCCCACCTCGTAGCGATGCGGCTGCCAGCGCGTCGTGCTGACGAAATCCAGCACGCCGATCGTGTGAATCGCCCCTCCTTCATCCATGTATTCGCTGGTGATCAGCAGCAGCGACTCGCGGCCCAGCACGATGACGATGGCCATCGTGGTGAAAATGGTCATGAAGCCGCACAAAGACAGGAAGCCCTGGATGAGGCTCTCGCCAGGACGCCGCTTCTTCATCAGGCTGAGCGCGGCGGTGTCGTCGTGCGCGCGGTCGTGCGCGTGCGCGACGAGCCGCACCCGCTTGTTGATCATCATGGCCTTGTGTTCCGTCATACGCTCCTCGTTCCCCAGACCCCGCAGGTTGCCACACGGCTTCGCCTGAAAGCAGGCGAAAGACGGCATAAAGGCTTCTTCCATACCGTCACCGATGACGTTCAGGGGCGTCTCGTCACCTTACCTCACCCCCGCTCGGCGCTGACGCGCCTCGCCGACCCCTCTCCATGTATGGAGAGGGGGCAAGCCGAGCGCAGCGAGGCTGGGGGTGAGGTCAACAAGGTGCCGTCTTTATCCTTCCTGCACTGCCGTCCGCCCCTGAACTCCTGTGACCAGTGTGGTACAGCAACTACTCAGCCAGGCCCAGCGCAGCGAGCCAGGTCTGCCTGGCCTCGTTGAGAGCCTCCATGCTCACCGGGAAGTAGCCCACCTCGCTGACGATCTCATCGGCGTTGGTCAGGTAGTAATTGACGAAGGCAGCGACCTGTGGTTTTTCCCGCAGGACGTTCGCCGCCGAGTAGAGGAACAGCGGGCGGCTCAGCAGGTACTCGCCGCTCTCGGCGACCTCGCGACTGGGCGCGATGTAGGCGACTCCTTCGGCTTCCCACTCTTCGGCGGGGATGGCGACCAGGTTGTCGTCGGCGTCGTAGGTCATATCGTTGGCGATGGCCACCGCCTTGAGCGTGTCCACGTTCTCGACAAAGTAGGCGAAGCCGAAGTAGCCGATGGCGTTCTCGCCCCCGCGAATGCCCTCCACGAGCGTGTAGTCGTTCTCGCTGGTCGTGGGGTTGGGGGCCAGCAGCGCGCCGAAGCGGGCCTCGCGCCCTGCGTAAGCGCCGCTGGTGCCCAGCACGGCCTCGCCGAAGAAGTCGAACGTGCCGCTGTCGGTGCCGGGCGTGAAAAGCTGGATCGTCGTGGCGGGCCAGCCCGGGTTGACCTTGTTCCAGCGGGTCACTTCGCCGGTGAAGATGGCGATGAGCTGGCTGCGGGTCAATTCGTCCACGAAGGAGTCTTTGCGGACGGCAACGGTCAGCGCGTCAATGCCCACGAGGAATTCCAGCACTTCGCGGCCAATGGCCTCGCAGTCAGCGCGCTCGGAGTCCTTGATGGCGCGGCTGGCGTTGCTGAGGTCGGTGGAGCCTTCCTTGCAGAAGCGCTCGAAGCCGGCGGAGGTACCCGTCTCAGCGACGGCGATGTTGCCCGTAAAACCGTCGTCGTTGAAGCGCGCGGCCATGGCCACCGTGACCGGCTCGACGGTCGAGCTGCCGGCGATGGCGATGTCGCCGGTGACGCTCAGCGGGTCAACTTCGGGCAGCTCAATCGGCTCATCGTCCTGGGCGACGACGCTGCGCGCGGGCAGCGCGCCGGCCAGGGCCAGCACGAGCAGCGAGCCGATCAGGTTGTTCCAGAAGCGGAAATGGCGCATTGCTCTCCCTGTTAAGATGGGTTGTGCGCATGTTCTCAGGTGGGGCGGCCAGGCCGTTGCCTGAATCACCAGAAGCCCCCCAACCATGCCTCATGATAGGGGAACAGGGTAAAGCCTCAAGGCGTAGGAGGTTAAAGGAGATGAGGATTGCGTTTAATCTTCTTTAACGTCGTGCGGGAATGCGCAGAGGAAGATGCGCGCGAAAGCCAGCAGCCGGGCAAACACGCGCCCGGCTGCTGTGCTGCGTTCCTGGCAGGGAAGCGTGCGGCTTAGCGGCAGGCAATCCCCGCGATCTGCCACTGCTCATCCACCAGGAGGAGCTGCACCGCGAACGAGTGCCCCTCGAAGCTGCTGCTCAGCAGAGCCTCGGCCTCTTCGCCGGACTCAGCCACCTGCACCTCTTCCACGCGCACGTACCAGGGAATGTCCTGCGCGCAGAGGATGGGGTCGGCCCACAGGCCTTCGGGCGATGCGACCATCTCATCCAGCTCGGCCACGAAAGCCTCGGCCAGCAGGGGGTTCTCACGGTAAGCGCCGTCCATCAGAGCATGGGGCTTGTCGCCCTGCCCCTCCCACTGATTGTAGCCGATGTACCAGTTGTAGAAGCTCTTGACCACGCCCTCCGGGGTGCGGACCTCGCCGCAGCGGATGTCGGCGATCAGCCAGGGAGCGTCCTCTGCCTCCTGGCTCAGCAGGACGGTCAGCGCGTGCCCCTCAAAGCTCGTGCGCACCACAACCTCGGCTTCCTCGTCCAGCATCCGCGCTTCTTCAACAGCGAAGCTCTGCGGAACGTCCTGGGCGCACAGGAATGGGTCGCCAGGGATGAACTCAACCGACTCGAAGTATTCGTCCATCTCTGCGATGAAGTCCGCGCTCAGCAGGTCGCTCGCGCGGTAGGCTCGGTCCACCAGGGGGTTGCGGAAGTCCTCACCGGAGCCGATGTAGTTCAGGTACCAGGTGTAGAACGCCTCGACCACCGCTTCGGGGGCCGCTTCGCTATTCTGGGCCTGCCCGCTGCTCGCCGGGACGTCTCCCCCCAGCCCTACAGCCGCAACCAGCACCAGGCCTGCGATCAGTGCCGATAGTCTCTTAGCCATTTCAGGTGTCTCCTCTTGTCACTAGCCAGATGGCTTGCTCACTGTGCCCCTAGCATAGTGGAGAAGGACGCAGCTTTCGCCGGGCCGGTGGCCGGTTTGCCGCCTGGACGGCAGGGGAGACCTGGCCCTGGTCAGGTGGCCAGGGCGCGCAGGAAGAGTGCCTGTTTGGGGAGAGATCAACCCTGGCCTGGCGGCTCGACCAGCCCGTGCCGCAGGGCCAGGGTCACCGCCTCGGTGCGCGTAGCCGCGCCCAGCTTGCTCAAGATGCTGCTGACGTGGAACTTGACCGTCGAGCGGCTGACGGTCAGCCGGTCGGCGATGTCGGGGTTGTTCAGGCCGCGCACCAGCAGCGCCAGCACCTCGCGCTCGCGCTCGGTCAGGTCGTGGCCGGGCGGCGGCGGCTGGGTGGCCGCGTGAATGAGCGCCTGGGTCGCTTCGGGGGCCAGCATCGGACGCCCGACGGCGGCTCCGCGAATAGCCTGCGCCAGCTCGTCGGCGCTGACGTTCTTGAGTAGGTAGCTGATCGCCCCGGCGCGCAGCGCCGCTGTGACCAGTGCTTCGTCTTTGAAGCTGGTCAGCGCGATCACCTGAGTCTGCGGGCAGGTCTGGCGAATGGCCTGGGTAGCGGCGGCGCCGTCCATGCCCGGCATCACCAGGTCCATGAGCACCACGTCGGGGCACAGTTCGGCGCAGCACCGCACGGCTTCCTCGCCGCTGGCCGCTGCGCCGACCAGTACCAGGTCGTCGAAAGCCTGCAAGAAGGCGTTGAGGCCGCTGCGCACGACGGCCTGATCGTCCACCACAAACACACGAATCCGGGATGTTTCAGCCATTGTCCTGCGCCTCCTCCGCGCGCAGCCAGCGAACGCAGACCGCCGTCCCGCCGCTGACGTGACTCTCGACGGTCAGCGTTGCGCCCACCGCCTCGGCTCGCTCGCGCATAATCTCCAGGCCCAGATGATCGCTGGAAACGGCGTCCGGGTCAAATCCGCGCCCGTCGTCGGCGACCGTTAGCGCGACCTCCCGCTCGTCGCCGCTCAGCCGCACGGTGACCTGTTTGGCGTCGGCGTGTCTGGCGACGTTGTTGAGCGCTTCCTGAGCGATGCGAAAGAGGGCGATCTTGACCTCTGGCGGGGGCGATATTGCGCCCTCGACGGTCAGGGCGACGGGGACACGGGCGCGCGCCGTGAACGCCTCCGCCAACTGGGTCAGCAGTGCGCCCAGTTCGGCCTCCACCAGGCTGGCCGGGCGCAGCTCCAGCAGCAACGTGCGCATCTCGGCCAGCGCCCCGCGCGCCAGCTGGCGCAGCTCTTCCAGGCGGCGGCGTCCTTCGGCGGGATCGCGCTCCCACAGGCGCGGCAGCACATCGGCGATCAGGCTGGCCGCAAAGAGGGTCTGCGTCACGGCGTCGTGCAGTTCGCGGGCCAGGCGATTGCGCTCGGCCTGGGCCGCCGCCTGCTCCGCCTCGTGGCGATGTTCCTGCTCGTCGCGCACGGCCTGCTTGTGGCGCTCGATCTGAGTGAGCATGTTCTGGAAGCCCGCCAGCAGCTTCCAGCTTTCCGACCCGGCGCGGAAGCGCTCCACCGGCACCGGCGGGAGGGCGTCCGGCTGCTTGCCGGCGCGCTCGAACAGGCCAAGCAGGGCGCGGTAGCCGCTCATCATCGGGCGCAGCGAGACGACGACCGCGCCCAGGATCAGCGCGAAGAGGCCCAGCGTCAGCACGAGCGAATTGCGCAGATAGGCGCGGTTCTCGGCGTCAATATCGTCCATGTACATCCCCGTCCCGATCAGGCAGTTCCATTCGGGGATGCCCACCACATACGAAATCTTGCGCTGCGGGACGTCGCTCCCCGGCGGCGGATAGAGGTACTCGACATAGCCCGCCCCCTGCGGACTGCGCGCCGCCGCGATCAGCTCGCGGACGAAGTACTTACCGTTCGCGTCCTGCAAGCCCCACTGCGAAGTGAATTCCTTTTGCGGCTCGAAGGGCTGGACGAGCGAGACGCCGTCGTAAGTGATCATGAACAGGTAATTCCCGCCCAGTTGGTAGCGGTCGGTCAGCTCGCGCACGATGGCCGCGCCCTGTTGCCGCGCTTCGGTGGCCGAGTAGATGCTGTCGTGAGGCGAGGCGCTGTAGCGGTAGGGGGCGATGGCCCCCACGCCAATCTGAGCGATGCGCCGCAGCTCCGCCTGGCGCACGTCATCCAGGCGCGCGGTGTAGCTGTTGACGAAGTAAGTGACCAGCAGCAGATAGCCCGCCAGGATGATCATCACGGCGAGGGTCACGCGGGCGTAGCTGTTTTCCCACAGCAGCCGCAGCGCGGGCCACAAGCGCACTCTGCTCATGGGTCGCTCCGCTCAGCTATCGCTGGGAGCGGCGAGAGGCGTGCAGTTGATGCGCTCGATCCACCAGCGCCCCTCCAGTCGGACCAGGTGGACAGTCAATTCCGACGCCGGGGAACCAGGCCCCCACTCCTTGCGCACGCGGATGGTCGCTTCGTTGTCGGAGCGCGCTTCTTCGGCGAAGGCGAAGTCCGCCGGGACGTCCTGCGCGCACAGGAACGGGTCGAATCCCCCGCCCGGTCCTTCGCGGGGAGCCAGAATCTCCTCCACCCGCTGGATGAAGTCCGGGGTGAAGTACTCCCCCCACTTGTCGCGCGTGTGCAGCAACGGGTTGCCAGGAAAGCTGACGTGCCAGCGATAAAAACTCGCGGTCAGTTGCAGCGGCGTCATGGCGGCGATGGCCTCTGCCGAGTCCACGCCGGTGTCGGCCACTGTGGGCGAGGGAGTCGGCGCGAATGGCTCGTCCCCCTTGCCGCAGGCCAGCAGCCCCGCGCTCAGAGCGAGGGCGGCGGCCAGCCCGATCAAGGGCGCTCGAACGTGCATGAGGGCTGTTCCTTTCAGCGCCAGCCGGGCCTCGCCCGCTGGCTGAACTCAAACGCTCAGGGGGCGGCGCGCTGGCGTTCCCTGGCGCTGGCCATCGCCGCGCAGACGGCTTCGGCCCCGCGCAGCAGCGTGAAGGCGAACGGCATCCCCCGGACTTCGAAGCGGATGGCCGGCACGAAAAGCCAGACACGGGCCGCCCGCAGGTTTTCGATGAACTCCAGGGGGAAGCTCAGGAAATCGGTGGTGGTGGCGATGGTCTCCTGCCTGGTCAGGAAGACCACGCGCTGATCGGTCACGACGAGCAGCCCGTCCGGGCGATCCCACAGGCTGCGCGGGTTCCAGTACTTGGCAATGTGCTGCTGCAAGACCTGCTCCCGTTCGTCCCCGCCCAGCGTGCGGATGATCTGCGCGGATTCGCGCTTGGAGCGATCCATCTTGAGCAACACCTGGCCGTATTCAAAGACGATCTTGCTCACTTCCTCCATCGCCGTGCCTCCTGGGGGCCAGGCCGGGCGCGCGTTGTTCACTGCGTTGCCAGCCGGCACGATGCTCCCATTGTACAGCACTGAGGGATATGGGGAGCGCTGCCACCACCGAGTCACGCGGCGTGAAATTCAGTAAGGCGTTGCTGATGCCGCTTTACAGACCCAGAGCCGATCAGGAACCTTCGGCACGAAAGGCTTGATACTGCATCCGACGCTGATGCGTGCGGAAGTACGGGCATGGGTGCTCCAGGCCCCTGCGGCGGAATTCCAGCAGCATTTTCCAGATTTCGCCTTGATGCGCGTGGCCTGGTGGTGCCGCGCTGCCCCGTTGTCGGTCACAGGAGACGCAGCCGACGCAGCCTGGGCAGGTCTTCCCCCCCCCCCCTCCGCCCTCCCCTCCTTCCAAACTTCTGGAGGGTGAGCACCACCTGACTGAACCTCTGCGTCCCAGCATCGCTCACATAACGTTGCACGCTCTTTGCACAACAGGTGGTCAGACTGGCCTTTGCCATGTAAGAACTCGTGCTGCAAGATCGGTTCCCACCTAGCAACGCAGAGGACTGAGCGCATATGACCGACAAAGGCCGCGACAAGGCGCTAGAATCGGCGCTGTCCGATCTCACCAAGCGCTTCGGTGACGGGGCAATCGTGCGGCTGGGCGATGCCGTGCACCTGCAGGTGGAAGCGATCCCCACCGGGTCGCTGGCGGTGGACATCGCCCTGGGCGTGGGCGGCATCCCGCGTGGGCGGGTCACCGAAATCTACGGGCCGGAAAGCTCCGGCAAGACGACGCTCTGCCTGCACACCATCGCTGAGGCGCAGAAGCGCGGCGGCATCTGCGCTTTCATTGACATGGAACACGCGCTCGACCCGTCCTACGCCGCCCGCATCGGCGTGGACGTGGAGAATCTCTACGTCTCGCAGCCGGACATGGCCGAGCAGGCGCTGGAAATCGCCGAGGCGCTGGTGCGCAGCGGCGCGCTCGATGTCATCATCCTGGACAGCGTGGCCGCGCTCGTGCCGCGCGCCGAGCTGGAGGGCGAGATGGGCGATGCGCATGTGGGCTTGCAGGCGCGGCTGATGTCGCAGGCGCTGCGCAAGCTCTCCGGCGCGATCAAGCAGTCCAACACCTGCATGGTCTTCACCAACCAACTGCGCGAGAAAGTCGGCGTGATGTTCGGCAACCCAGAGACAACGCCCGGCGGGCGCGCGCTCAAGTTCTACGCCAGCGTGCGGCTCGACATCCGGCGCATCCAGTCCATCAAGGCGGGCGGCGATACGATAGGCAACCGCACCCGCGTGCGCGTCACCAAGAACAAGGTCGCGCCGCCCTTCCGCGAAGCTGAATTCGACATCATGTACAACGAAGGCGTCAGCAAGGTGGGCGACATCCTCGACATTGCCACCGAGCTAGGCGTGATTGAGAAGCGCGGCGCGTTCTTTCGCTATCAGGAAGAGGCGCTGGGGCAAGGGCGCGAGAACGCCAAGCAGTATCTGCGCGAGAACCCGCGCCTGGCTATGAAACTGGAGAACATCATCCGCGAGGAGTACGGACTGTCCCCGATCTACGAGGAACCGGGCGAAGCCTCTGAGTGAGAGGCGCTCGCTGACGGCTGAGGCGCTGATGGCTGACTGCGATGCTCAGAGAGGGGCGCGCGGCATGAACCGGCTTTTCATTCTCGTCGGTATGTGGGTGCTGCTGGCCGGCCAGGTCGCCCCGTTGAGCCAGGTCGCTGCCCAGGTCGAGACCGGCACGATCTGCGTGGCGACGTTCGCCGACGCCAACGCCAACGGCCTGCGCGATGCCGACGAGGGACCGCTGGCTGGCGTGAACGTCAACCTGGCGACCGGCGGCGTGATCATCGCCACGCACATCCTCGCCGAGGACGAGGCCGAATACTGCTTCGAGAACCTGCTGCGCGGCGTCTACACCGTCAGCTTCACCGACAGCCCGCTCTATCGCATCACCACTGCCCGCGAAGGCACCTTCGCCCTCGACGCCACGCAGCGCCTGACGCTCGATCCGTTCGGCGCGTTCCACGTCGGCGCGGAGGGGCTGCGCGCGGAGGTAGTCGCCCAGGCCGCCGCAGCCAGCGAAGACGAGCCGCTCGACACGTCCACCCGCCTGCTGCTGGCGACGGTCGGCGCGACGATGGTCATGCTGTTCATGATCGGGCTGGGCGCGGTGGTGTTGGGGCTGCGCGACTGGCGAAACCAGCGCCGCCGCGCCGCGCGGGTGCCCCTGCCGCCACTCGATTTGCTGCGCCCGCCGGGCGCGTGGTGAAATCCCTGTTGAGAATGCGCTGCGGGCTGGGTCTGCGATCTGCCCCGAACTCATAAATCCCCGCGTTATCTGGTATAATGCCCGCCATGCGCTGCCATGTCAGCTTGAACGCGCACTTGCTGTCTGCCCAGGCCGGTTATCGGAGCGCGGGGATCAGCGGCTATATCTACAACCTGCTGCGCGCGCTGCCCGACGCCGACCCGGCTTTCAGCTACACGGTCTTCGCCGGGCCGCAGAGCCAGCCGCCCGCCCATGACCGCCTGGCGGTGCGCCGCGCCGTGTGGAATACTGAGAGTCCGCTGCGGCGCATTCTCTGGGAGCAGATCGCGCAGCCGTGGGCGCTGCGACGCGCGCATCCCGACCTGGCGCACGGTTTGGCGTTTGTGTCGCCGCTGCTCAGCCGCGCTCCGTCAGTGGTGACGGTCTACGACCTGAGCTTCGTGCACTATCCCGACCGGCTGCCGGCGGCGCGGCGCTGGTACCTGCGCCTGTTTGCGCGCTGGTCGTGCGGGCGAGCGCGGCGGGTGATCGCCATCTCGCGCAGCACGGCCCGCGACCTGGCGCAGTCTTTCGGGCTGCCGCCGCAGCGCATTGACGTGGCCGCGCCGGGCGTCGGCGAGCAGTTCGTCCCGCTGCCGCGCGAGAACGTGGAGCGCTTTCGGGCGCGCAAGGGGCTGCCCGACCGCTTCCTGCTGTTTCTGGGCACGCTGGAGCCGCGCAAGAATCTGCCCGTGCTGCTGCGCGCTTACGCGCAGCTTCCGGCGCAAGAGCGCGCGGCGGCCCACCTGGTGCTGGCGGGCGGCGTCGGCTGGATGGCGGACGAGATTTTCACGGCGATTGAGGCGCACAACCTGGGCGCTACGGTGCACCTGCCCGGCTATGTGCCAGCGGACGAGCTGCCGCTGTGGTACAACGCGGCGGAGGCGCTGGTCTATCCCTCGGTGTTCGAGGGATTCGGGCTGCCGGTGCTTGAGGCGCTGGCCTGTGGCAAGCCGGCGCTCGTCTCCGATGCCTCGTCGCTGCCGGAAGCGGTCGGCGACGGCGGGCTGTGCCTGCCGCCGGACGGCGTGGAGGCGTGGGCGGCGGCGCTGGCGCGGGCCATACACGACTCACAGTGGCGCGCCGAGGCGGGCGCGCGCGGGCGCGCCCATGCCGCGCGTTTCACCTGGGCGGAGACGGCGGCGCAGACAGTTGCCAGCTACCGCCGCGCACTGGGAATGGAGACGCAGGAGTGAGGAGTGGTCGGTGATTAGTTGTCAGTGATCGGTTGTCAGTAGGCGGTGCCTGGTGAAGGCTGACACGGCCAGCCGGACACTGAAAACTGAAAACTGATCACTGATCACTCTCAACCGCTATGGACGAGACACCTTTCAAATGGCCGCGCTGGCTGCTGCCCACCGGCGACCTGCTGCTGGTGATGGCGGCGTTCCTGTTCTCGTACTACCTGCGCTACGAGATGCAGTTTCTCCAGCCGGTGGACGAAGCCAACGCCGCGCCATTCGCCCCCTATTGGCCCTACGCCCTCATCTTCGCCGCCCTGATGCTGATCTTCAACCAGGGCGCGCGCCTGTACCGCGAGCGGCGCGGACGCACCTGGTGGGACGAAGTCTTCGCCATCACCAACGGGGCGATGAGCGCGGCGGTCATCGTCATGGCCCTCAGCTTCCTGCTGCGCCCGCTGGTCTTCTCCCGTCTGCTGATCATCCAGGCGGCGGCGCTGGTCGTGCTGCTGCTGGGCGTGTGGCGGCTGGCGCTGCGCATCCTGCGCAACAACCTGCGCAAGCGCGGCATCGGCGTCGAGCGCGTGCTGATCGTCGGCGCGGGCAGCGTGGGACTGTCTGTGCTGCAAACGCTCGTCGCCCGGCCCGACCTGGGCTACAAGGTGATCGGCTTCGTGGACGACGACCCGGCGCGCGGGGCCAGCGACCTGGGGCGCGTGCCCGCGTTGGGCGAGATTGACAACCTGCCGCGCCTGATTGACGAGCACCGGGTAGACCTGGTGATCATCACCCTGCCCTGGCACGTCCAGCGCAAGATGCTGGCTGTTGTGCGCGAGTGCGAGCGCCAGAACGTCAAGGTGCGCACGGTCCCCGACCTGTTCGAGCTGAGCCTTAGCCAGGTGCAGGTCGAGATGCTGGGCGGCATCCCCATGCTGGGCCTCAACGGAGAAGCGCGCTTCAATACAAGCAGCCGCATCACCAAGCGCATGGTGGACATCGCCCTGGCGCTGATTGCGCTGCTGCCCAGCGCCCTGATCACGCTGATCATCGCCATCGCCATCCGCCTGGACACGCCGGGGCCGATCTTCTTCGCCCAGGAGCGCGTTGGGCTGGAGGGCAGACGCTTCAAGGTGTACAAGTTCCGCTCGATGGTCATGAATGCCGAGAAGATGCACGCCGACCTGATCCGGCGCACCGGCGAAGACCCGCGCCACCCCAAGCTGACCAACGACCCGCGCATCACGCGCGTGGGCCGCTGGATTCGCCGCTTCAGCCTGGACGAGGTGCCGCAAATCTGGAACATCCTGCGCGGCGACATGAGCTGGGTGGGGCCGCGCCCCGCCACGCCCGACGAGGTGGTCCTCTACGAGCCGTGGCATTTGCAGCGGCTGCGCGTGCTGCCCGGCCTGACCGGGCTGTGGCAGGTCAGCGGGCGCAGCGAAGTGCCCTTTGAGGAAATGTGCTTGCTGGATATCTACTACATCGAGAATTGGTCGCTGGGCCTGGACTTGCAGATCATCATGCGCACCATTCCGATGGTGCTCTTCGCTCATGGAGCCTCGTGACACTCCCCACGCCTAAAGGCGGGGGCTTCTGACGGACGCTTGCGCTTGCCCGCACGTCTACGCCGGGCTGGCGGTGCACCTGCTGCTGGCGGAGTGAGGTTTTTGCCGGGACGTATGGCCATACGCCCCTACGTGCCTCTCCCCCTACATCCCCCTTTCCAGCAGAGCTAGAGCGTGTTATGCACTTCTTCCGGGCATACGCCCCCATCCCCCGACCCTTCTTCCCCCACGCTGCGCGGAGGGAGGGGGAGCAGGTTTGCCGTTTTTCTCCCTTCCCCCCTCGTGGGGGAAGGGAGGGGATGGGGGCAAGCACGAGGACTACCCGCCTGTCAAAGGGCATAACAGCCTCATGAGATTTGACGATCATGATCGGCAGCCGCTTGTAGGGGCGGGTTTGCAAACCCGCCCCTACATAACATTTGCGCGTATTACCCGTCTTGAATGTCAAATCTCATTAGAGAGGGGGACTTTAACCGCCAGAAGGGATGCTTCCCCCTCCCTGGCCTGGTGTATTGGCCGGGGAGAGGGTCAGAGGGAGGGGCGTTCCGCTGAAAGACTTCCGAAGTCTCCGAAGACTTCGGAAGTCTGATCTCCGCGCCAGGCGCAGGCGAACAGCGTCCCTACGCGCTGTCTGTCCGCCCCGATCCAACAAAAAACGGGCGGCCTGCGCGCATTGCACGGGCCGCCCGCGTTCTGTCTGGCACTGGCGCGCCTAGCGCGTCAGCGTGTCCAGAAAATCCTCGTTGGAGTCGGTGTGGCGCATCTGGTTGATCAGCGCCTCGGTCGCGGCGACCATGTCGTAGTTGGCCGGGGGCTGCGTCATCTGCACCAACATGCGGCGCATCGTCCACACGCGCTGCAGAATGTCCGGGCCGAGCAACAGCTCTTCGCGCCGCGTCGAGGACTGCATAATGTCGAAGGCGGGGAAGATGCGCCGCTCTTGCAGCTCGCGCGAGAGGTGCAGCTCCATGTTGCCCGTGCCCTTGAACTCCTCGTAGATCACGTCGTCCATGCGGCTGCCGGTCTTGACCAGGCAGGTGGCCACAATGGTCAGGCTGCCGCCCTCTTCGACGTTGCGCGCCGCGCCGAAGAAGCGCTTGGGCGGGTAGAGCGCCGACGGGTCGAGGCCGCCGGTCAGCGTGCGCCCGCTGGGCGGCACGACCAGGTTGTAGGCGCGGGCCAGGCGGGTGATGCTGTCCAGCAGGATGGCGACATGTTGCCCCGACTCCACCAGGCGCTTGGCGCGCTCCAGGGCCATCTCCCCCACGCGCACATGGTACGACACCGGCTCGTCGAAGGTGCTGCTGATCACCTCCGCGTCCACCGAGCGGTCCATGTCGGTGACTTCTTCCGGGCGCTCGCCGATCAGCACGACCATCAGGTGCACTTCCGGGTAATTCTCGCTGATCGCGTTCGCCACTTCCTTGAGCACCGTCGTCTTGCCTGCTTTGGGCGGGCTGACGATCAGGCCGCGCTGCCCGCGCCCAATGGGGGCGATCAGGTTGAGCAGGCGCGTGGAGAGAATGCGCGAGTTGGTCTCCAGGTTGTAGCGTTCTTCGGGGAAGATGGCGGTCAGGTCGTCGAAACGAGGGCGGCGCTTGGCCTGTTCGGGGTCCAGCCCATTGACGGCTTCCACGCGCAGCAGGCCGAAGTATTTCTCTGAGTCCTTCGGCGGGCGCACCTGGCCGATCACCATGTCGCCCGTGCGCAGCCCGAACCGGCGAATCTGCGTCTGGCTGACGTAAATATCGTCGGGGCCGGGCAGGTAATGATCCGAGCGCAAGAAGCCGATGCCATCGTCAATGATTTCGAGGATGCCCCCGCGCAGTTGGTGCCCTTGCTTCTCGGCTTTGTCACGAAGCAGCCGCAGGATGAGGTCTTGTTTTTTGAGGCGGCTGAACCCCGCAATATCGGCCTCGCGCGCCATCTCGCGCAGGTCGGCCAGCGTTTGAGTTTCGAGTTCTGCAATATCCATGTTCCGGGATCTCCGAGCGAGGATAACCTAGCGACGCCGGGCGTCGTAGTGAGGCACTTCCCACACCATCGTGTTGATGAGCAGGCAGCAGATCAATCTGGGCGCGCAAGCCGTGTTCACGACGACCGCCGCGCGTAAGACATCATCAAGGGCACCTGAGGACAGGAATATCGCGAGCTGTGGGCACGCAAATCAAGGAGTAGAATGCATTGGAACAGCGAGCTACTGCAACTATAGCACAGTGCAGGCCCCCGGTCAAACTCTCGCGTTTCTGTGTTCTGTCGGGTGCATCTCACGACAAGGGACAAGGTTATTGAACCGCAGAGACGCAAAGGACGCGGAGAGAGGCTAAAACCCTCTCGCTATCTTTTTCTCTGCGCCTTTGCGGTGATCTCTTTGCCCCGGAAATGAAATTCGCCCCGTTCTGTCTCTATTATACGCGCTAAAAGACAAACCAAACAAGATAGTAGTAGCCGACTGCGACGGAAACCAGCACCGAGTCCGTGCGGTCGAGGATGCCGCCGTGACCAGGGATGAGGTGGCTGGAGTCTTTGGCCCCCACCTGGCGCTTGATCGCCGAGATGGCCAGGTCGCCAACGGTGCCCAGCACCCCGATCAGCAGCCCGATCAGCGCCCCGTGCCCCCAGGTGAGCACGTCCGTGTCCGGCAGCCCGCCGGCCAGCGCGCCGAAGATCGCCCCGCCCACCACGCTGCCCGCGTAGCCTTCCCAGGTCTTCTTGGGGCTGACGCGCGGCGACATCTTGTGGCGGCCCCAGCGCCGCCCCACAAAGTAAGCCGCGCTGTCGGAGAAGGCCACGCAGCCATAGAGCATCAGCAGCAGGTAGGCGCCTTCCTGCAGGTCGCGCACGGCCAGCAGGTAGCTGCCCAGCCAGCCCAGGTAGAGTCCCCCAAACACGGCCAGCGCCAGCGCCAGCACGGGGTTGGGCTGCCCGTGCTCCATGCCCCAGATGGCGTAGAACGCGCCCGCGATCAGCAGCGCGGCAATGCCCGGCGCGCGCCAGTCGTCGTGCTCAAACCACGTTGCGCCCGCCAGCAGCAGGACGAGCGCCAGCACCAGCCAGGCCGGGGTGTGGTAACCGCCCTGGCGCAGCAGGCGGACGTATTCCAGCCCGCCCAGCACCAGCGCCCCCGCGACCAGCGCCGCGAACAGCCAGCCGCCCACCAGCACCACCGCGATCAGAATGGGCAGCGCCACCACAGCAGTGAGCACGCGCGTCTTCAACATGGGGTTCCTCGGCAGGGATTGAGAAAGGGGCGCTCCGCCTATGGCCGGGGGACCAGCCCAAAGCGCCGCTCGCGCCGCGCGAAGTAGACCAGCGCCTTGAGCAATTCGTTGCGGTCGAAGTCCGGCCAGTAGGTCGGCGTGGCGTAGTACTCGGCGTAGGACGCCTGCCACAGCAGAAAGTTGCTCAGGCGCATCTCGCCCGCCGTGCGAATCACCAGGTCTGGGTCGGGCTGCCCGGCGGTGTACAGGTAGTAGTTGATCAGCGTCTCGTCAATCTGGTCGAGCGGGACGCCGTCGGCGACGATGCGCCGGAACGCCTGGATCAGGTCTTGCCGCCCGCCATAGTTGAAGGCGATGTTGAGGATAAGCTGGTCGTTGTTGCGCGTCAGGGCGATGGCCTGGCGCACCTTGTCTTGCAGCGCCGGCGAAAGCCCGTCCAGCTCACCGATGTGGCGAAGCTGCACGCCGTTCGCATGAAGCTGCTTCAGCTCGCGGTTGATGACCGTCTCCAGGATGTTCATCAGCCCGCGCACCTCGGCTTCGGGCCGCCCCCAGTTCTCAGTGGAGAAGGCGTAGATGGTCAGGATTTTGATCCCGAACTCGCTGCACGCGCGCAGGATGCGCCGCAGGTTTTCCACCCCGGCCCGATGACCGGCCAGGCGGGGCAAGCCGCGCGCTTTGGCCCAACGCCCGTTGCCATCCATGATGATCGCCAGGTGGTAAGGCACCTGGTCGGGCAGGGTCAACGCCTGGTCTGTCATGTGCGTTTGCTGCTCCACGCTACTCTGTCCCGGCTGCGGGGGGAGGATGCGGGCACCAGGGGCGGGTTTCGAAACCCGCCCCTACGGCCTCATCATAGCAGAGATCGGCCTCGTCGCTGGCTACAATTCCATGATCTCGGCTTCTTTGCGCTTGCCCGCCTCTTCGATGAGGTGAATGTACTTGTCGGTCAGCTTCTGCGCTTCTTCCTGACCGTGCTTGTTCTCGTCTTCGGAGATCAGCTTTTCCTTCTCGAATTCGCGCAGGTCGTCAATGGCGCTGCGCCGCACGTTGCGCACAGCGACGCGCGCCTCTTCGGCGCGTCGCCCGACGAGCCTCTGCAGTTCAACGCGCCGCTCCTGGGTGAGGGCCGGGATGTTCAGGCGAATGACCGTCCCGTCGTTGTTGGGCGTCAGTCCCAGTTCCGAGGCGAGAATGGCGCGCTCGATGGTCTTGAGCGAGGTCTTGTCGAACGGGCGAATCATGAGCATCTGCGCTTCGGGGACGGAGATAGTCGCAAGCTGGTAGAGCGGGGTCTCGGTGCCGTAGTACTCGACTGCCAGCTTCTCGACGAGGCCCGTCGAAGCGCGGCCTGTGCGCATTCCTCGCAGATCCTCTTCGAGCACGGCAACAGCGCTCTTCATGCGCTCCTCGGCGTCCTTCAAAACATCTTTTATCATGCGTCACGCTCCGCTGAGGCGGCCATTCACTGAATACCACGTGCGAATGCGCAGGAATTGTCGCCTATTCAGCCGCCCTTGTCAAACCCGCTCGGCTGTCGGGCGCGTGCAAAAGTTGACAGCAACTCCCTGGACGCGGGGATATTGACCTCACCCCCAGCCTCGCTGCGCTCGGCTTGCCCCCTCTCCGTCGACGGAGAGGGCGGGCGAGGCGCGTGAGCGCCGAGCGGGGGTGAGGTCAACCAGGGCGCAGCAGAGCAGCGCCCCTACCTGACAGGTTTTGCACGCACCCCGGCTGCCGTGTGCCACCTGAGTCATTACACGCCCGCTCGCCGAAACCCGCTCTCCCCGGATGCATCCTTTGCAGCGCTCCTGCATCTAACGCCCTAGAATGGCGGCTTCGCTCAATGACACTGAGGCAAAAGGAACATCAACCCATGGAAATGGAAATTGTCTTCCCTGGCGGTCTGCGCGTAGATGCGGTAGTGGGCGACATGGTCATCCCCACCAACCAGGATGGCTCGGCCCCGGCCCCCTTCGGCCTGTTTCTGGCGTCAATTGGCACGTGCGCGGGCATCTACGTGCTCAGCTTCTGCCAGCAGCGCGGCCTGCCCACCGACAATCTGCGCATCATCCAGCGGATGCACACCAGCCCGCTCACGCGCATGATCGAGAAGGTCGAGCTGGACATTCAGCTTCCACCCGACTTCCCGGAGCAGTACAGGGACGCCGTGATCCGTTCGGCGCAGTTGTGCGCGGTCAAGAAGCACCTGGAACACCCGCCCGTCTTCGATGTGTACACCTCGGTGATTGAGGGGGAGCCGCTGCGCTAGCGCGCGGAAAGAGGCGTTCCGCAGAAAGAGACTTCCGAAGTTTCCGAAACTTCGGAAGTCTGGTATCTGAGCACCCCTCACTTTACCGCGCCCCCGTCTCTCTGGTCCGACTCATTCTACTGTTTCTCTTATTGAGGCTCGTGCAGGGCTGTGGTATCATCGCCGTAAGCCGCAACCGCCCGGCGCGATGATGTATGCTGCCGGGCGCACGGGTTGGAGCGCCCATGCCAGACGATACCCTCCCCTTTGACCAGCCAGACGATCCCACCCTTGACGTGGGCCACACCGCCTTTGAGACGGCTGAAGGCGTCGTGCGGCGCTGGGTGGTCGTGCGCCACGCGACCGTCTGGCGTCCGCCGACGGATGTCTTCGAGCAGGAGGGCCTGCTGATCGTCGTGGTTGAGATCGCGGGGATGCACCACAGCGATTTCAACGTCATGCTGCAAGGCCAGCGACTGATCATCAGCGGGATTCGCCAGCGGGCCACCCCCCGTGACTGCGCTTACCACCAACTGGAGATTCCCTACGGGGAGTTTCGCGCCGAGGTGAGCTTGCCCTGGCCGGTGCTGCGCGACGCGGTGACGGCCAGCTATCGTGACGGCTTTCTGCGCGTGGAACTGCCCCAGGCCCCGGCGCAACGGATTCAGATCGTCACCCTGGATGAGGACGAGAGCAACGCTTCGCCAGCCGAGGCGCTACCAGAAGAACAGACCTATGACCAAACGACGTAGTAAAGCGGCTACTCCCCTTCCCCAGGAAGACGAACAGCCTATCGAGACGACCGTCCAGAGCGACGAGCCGCGCGAGGTGGATGTCACCGACAGCGGCGCCGGCGAGGCGGACGAGCGCGCGGTGCAGACTGGCCGCGAGCGCGAGGCGAGCTTCGACCTGCCCGCTGAACTGCCCATCCTGCCCCTGCGCGGCCTGGTAGTCTACCCGCTCACCACCGTCCCGCTGACTATCGGCCAGCCACGCTCTGTCAAGCTGGTGGACGAAGCCGTCGCCGGCGACCGTGTGATCGGCCTGGTCGCCTCGCACGACCCGGAGCAGGAAACGCCAGGGCCGGATCAGGTGCACCTGATCGGCACCGTCGCGCAGATTCACCGGCTGTTCCGCGCCCCTGATGGCACGATCCGTCTGCTGGTGCAGGGCATGGCCCGCATCCGCATCACCGAGTTCACCGAGGCACAGCCCTACCTGCGCGCGCGCGTCGAGGCGGCCCTGGAGACAGTCGAGAGCGGCATCGAGGTCGAGGCGCTCATGCGCAACGTCGTCGAGCAGTTCAGCCGCATGGCCGACCTGGTGCCGAGCATCCCCGGCGAACTCATCAGCGCCGCGCTCAACGTGGACGACCCGTTGCAACTGGTCTACGCGCTGGCCACCTACATCCGCCTCGACCTGGCCGACCAGCAGAAGCTGCTGGAACTGGACTCGGTGCAGGAAAAGCTGCACACGCTGATGACGATCCTCAACAAAGAGCTGGAAGTGCTCGAGCTGGGGCACCGCATCCAGACCGAGGCGCAGTCGGAGATGGAGAAGACGCAGCGCGAGTACTTCCTGCGCGAGCAGCTCAAAGCCATCCAGCGCGAGCTAGGCGAGGGCGACGAACAGACTCTGGAGGTCGAGGAGTTTCGCCAGAAAATCGAAGCGGCGGGGATGCCCGAAGAGGCCGCCCGCGAAGCCCGCCGCGAGCTGGATCGCATGTCCCGCCTGCCCACCGCCGCCGCTGAATACGGCGTGATCCGCACCTATCTCGATTGGCTGGTCAACCTGCCCTGGAGCATCCAGACCGAAGACAACCTCGACATCGCGCACGCGCGCGCCGTGCTCGACGAGGATCACTACGGCCTGGAAGACATCAAGGAGCGCATCCTCGAATACCTGGCCGTGCGCAAGCTGCGCCAGGAGCGCGCCGGCGACGCCCAGCGCGAGACGAAAGTGGACTACGTGCGCCGCGAGCGCGAAGGCGCCATCCTGTGCTTCGTCGGGCCGCCGGGCGTGGGCAAGACCTCGCTGGGGGCGTCCATCGCCCGCGCGATGGGCCGCAAGTTCACGCGCATGTCGCTGGGCGGCATCCGCGACGAGGCGGAGATTCGCGGCTTCCGCCGCACCTACATCGGGGCCATGCCGGGCCGCCTGATCCAGACTATGCGCCGCGTGGAGAGCCGCAACCCGGTGATCATGCTCGACGAGATTGACAAGCTGGGGCGCGACTTTCGCGGCGACCCCGCCTCGGCGCTGCTCGAAGTGCTCGATCCGGAGCAGAACTTCGAGTTCCGCGACCACTACCTGGACGTGGCCTACAACCTGTCGCAGGTCATGTTCATCACCACGGCCAACACCCTCGACACGATCCCCATGCCGCTGCTCGACCGCATGGAGATCATCCAGCTCAACGGTTACACCGAGCAGGAGAAAGTGCAGATCGCCCAGCGCTACCTCATCCCGCGCCAGGTCCGCGAGAACGGCCTGCGCCCGGAAGAACTGACTTTCACCGACGAGGCGCTGCTGGAGATCATCCGCAACTACACCCGCGAGGCGGGCGTGCGCAACCTGGAGCGCGAGATCGGGCGCGTGGCGCGCAAGATGGTGACGCGCATCGCCGAGGGGAAAGCCGAGGCCGTGGTCATTGACCAGCCCGACATCCGTGACCTGCTCGATCACCCGCGCTTCGGCTATCAGACGGAGATCGAGGAGCGCATCACCGACACGCCAGGCGTGGCCATCGGCCTGTCGGTGACGGTCTTCGGCGGCGACGTGCTGTTCGTCGAGGCGGCGCAGATGCCGGGCGGCAAAGGCTTCCAGTACACAGGGCAGCTTGGCGAGGTGATGCAGGAGAGCGCGCGCGCGGCGCTCAGCTATATCCGCTCCAAAGCCAGCGACTTCGGCCTGCGCCCGGACTACTTCGACAAGCACGACATTCACCTGCACGTGCCCGCCGGCGCGGTGCCCAAAGACGGCCCGTCGGCGGGGGTGACGATGGCTACGGCGCTCATGTCGCTGATCACCGGGCGGCCCGTGCGCCGCAACGTGGCCATGACCGGCGAGATCACGCTGCGCGGCCAGGTGCTCCCCGTCGGCGGGATCAAGGCCAAAGTGCTGGCGGCGCACCGCGCCGGGCTGGACACGGTCATCCTGCCGCGCCGCAACGAGCCGGATGTCGAGGACGTGCCCGAAGAAGTGCGCCAGGCGATGACCTTCATCTTCGTGGATGATGTCACGGCGGCGCTGGAAGCAGCCCTGACTCCGCCCAGGCAGACCGGCAACGGGGCCACAGCAAGAGCCGACGAGCAGGCCGAAGCTCAGCCGGACGCCGCGTCTGTGGGAAAAGCCTAGCGCCAGCGCGGACGGCAATGCGCTGGCACCTGCAAGAAAGAAGGCCGTATTGCCCAGGATTCTGATCGTGGATGATGATCGGACGACCGCCAAGCTGCTGCAAACGCTGCTGGAATTGGACGGATTCGAGGTGGTGATGGCGCCGCGCGGCGAGGATGCGCTCAAGCTGACTCACGAGCAGTCGCCCGATTTGATGCTGATTGACTACCACCTGAGCGACATGATAGGCGTTGAGGTCGTGACCCGCTTGCGCGCCGAGCAGCAATTCGCCAAGCTGCCCATTGTCATGACTTCCGGGCTTGACCTGAAGGAAGAGGCGCTGGCCGCTGGCGCGAACCGCTTCCTGGCCAAGCCGTTCGAGCCGGGCCGTCTGTCTGCGCTCTTCCGCGATCTCTTGGGGTAATGCCGCCTTCTCAACGTCGCAACATCATTGATCAGACACTATTGCAGCGGGAGAGTGGCACGACACGGAACGGAACACGGAGCGCATCCCAGAATGATGCTTCCGGCGAAATGCCCCTGTAGGGGCGGGTTTGATGCACTTTAAGAAATAACCAGGATACCTTGCTGCTTGATGGCGCGGGGGTAGGGGCATATTGCCATATGCCCCTACGGACCCGGCGCCGATCAAGGTGTTCGTAGGGGCGGGTTTGCAAACCCGCCCCTACGACCTCACCCCCGCTCGGCCCACTGAGGCGGGCCTCGCCGCCCCCTCTCCAACGTTGGAGAGGGGGCAAGCCGAGCGCAGCGAGGCTGGGGGTGAGGTAAGCCAGGGCGCAGCAGAGCAGCGCCCCTACGTGCCCGGCACGGTATCCGCGTTAATTCGCTAATCTGCATCAATACGCCCCTACGGAGAGCGCCAGGGTACCCCCTGTGCGACGGCAGCACGCCCAAGCGGGATACGCTCCCGGAATGCGCAGGCAGCGGCGACGGATGACCGGGCACAGGCCCCTGTCCCGCCCCTGCCGCGCGAGTTCCAGCCCGTGCCAGCTCTCCCCCAAGACGGAGAGAGGCCCATTGTGAGCGGAAAATCACGACGCTCGAAGATGCACTGGTACCGCATGGACCTGCATCTGCACACCCCCGGCTCAGCCGATTACCAGGAGCCGGACATCAGCTACGTAGACATTCTGCGCCAGGCCGAAGTGCGCGGCCTGGACATCGTCGCCTTCACCGACCACAACACAGTGGCCGGCTACCGGGCAATGCTCGACGAGATCGAGCAGCTCAGCCTGCTGGAGCGCCTGAACCGCATCCAGCCCGACGAGAAGCGCAAGCTGGCCGAATATCGCCGGCTGCTGGACAAGATTCTCGTCCTGCCGGGTTTTGAGTTCACGGCGACCTTCGGCTTTCACATCCTGGGCATCTTCGCCCCAGACACGCCCATTCGCCAGCTTGAGCACATCCTGCTCAGCCTGAACATCCCCCCCCGCCGCCCTGGACGAAGGCTCGTCGAACGTCGGCGCGTCGGCGGACGTGCTGACCGCCTACCGCCGCATCAACGAGGCGGGCGGCATTGCCATCGCCGCGCACGCCAATTCGAGTCACGGTGTGGCCATGCGCGGCTTCGACTTCGGGGGGCAGACCAAGATCGCCTACACGCAGGATTCGCACCTGCACGCCCTGGAGATCACCGACCTGGATCGCAAGGGCCAGCGCAACACGGCGCGCTTCTTCGACGGCACCAAGCCCGAATATCCGCGCCGGATGCGCTGCATTCAGGGGTCAGACGCGCACCGCCTGCAGGCCGACCCGCGCAATACCAAGTACCTGGGCGTCGGCGACCGCGTGACCGAGGTGCTGCTGCCAGAGCGCAGCTTCGACGCGCTGCTGGACGTGTTCGAGAGCAACGACTTCGCCAGCACGCGCCCCTATCGCGCCAGCCACGCTCCCTATGACCACGTGCAGGCGGCGCGCGAAGAGGGGCCGAGCATCGTTCAGGCGTTCCACGAGGGGCTGACGCGGCGCGGCGGGCGGCTCTTCGCCGTCATTGCCGACGTGTGCGCCTTCGCCAACACCAACGGCGGCACCATCTTCGTCGGCGCCAGCGTCAAGCCGAAGGACCCGCCGATGGGCATCCCCAACGTGGGCGAAGCGGTTGAGATGCTGCGCGACGAGATCGAGCACAAGATCACGCCGCCGCTCGAAGTGGCGGTGGACGTGCTGGAAACGCACGGCAAGTCCGTCGTGCGCGTCCGCGTCCCGCGCGGCGACGACCCGCCCTATGCCATTGACGACAACAAGATATACGTGCGCGACGAGGCGGAGACAAATCTGGCCGTGCGCGACGAGATCGTGCGCCTGGTCGCCCAAAGCCGGTCGAAGGGCGGCGAGGCCCCCCCTCCGCCAGAGCGGGCTGTTGCCCTCCCCATCGTAGAGGAGCCTGCTCCCACCCCTGAGGAACCGGCCAGGCCGGAGGCCGCCATCGAAGCGCCGCGCACCGGCGTGGAGATCATCGGCTCCGAGCAGCGCAAGGGCGTGATGTACCACATGATGCGCGACCTGCGCAACGGCAACGTGGTCAAGAACGTCACGCGCTCCTCGGCGCGGCGGCTGTGGCACTACGCCATCACCGAGCACGAATCCAGCCCCGTACAGCCGGAGCAGGTGCAGTGGCACGGCGACATCGGTCTGTGGAAGCGCTACAAGCGCGGCGGGACAGTGCGCTACGACCTGGTGCAGCGCGTCAATGGCGAGCTGCGCGTGTACTACGGCGTGACCTACGAAGGGATGCACGGCCCCTGGCAGGCGTTCGCCGGCGAGGACGAGTAGGATACGGCGACCAGGACTTCCGAAGTCTTCAAGGCTTCGGAAGTCGTCTTTGTCGCCCCCGGTTGGCGAGGCACGGGGTACATCTCATTGATCATGCCGTTGGCGAATTCCCGCACGCGATTTGGCAGGGGCGCTGCTCTGCTGCGCCCGTAGGGGCGTATTGCAATACGCCCCTACGAAATCATTTCGCCGACGGCATCCATGATGGGGCAGCAACCGGTTCTGCCCCCATCCCGGCCCTTCCCCAGTAGGGGGGGTTTGCTCAAACCCCGCCCAGCGTGGGGGAAGGGGCATCGGATGGGGGGCATTTGTGGGTGACGATAGCCTTGTAGGGTTTGTGGGGGAGCAACTCCTCAAATCCGAGTCTCCTCACACATAGCGTATCCGGTTGCACCAAGCGAGGTCATATATGGCGATAGCTGGCTCTCCCATCCGGCGCGGCGAGTGGCTGGCGCTGGCGCTGATCCTGCTGCTGGCGGCGGTGCTGCGCATGGGCGCGCCGGGCATCACCGAGTTCAAGCGCGACGAGGCGAACATGATGATGCGCGCGCTCGACCTGGCGCGCGGGCGCGACCTGCCCCTGCTCGGCCTCAGCTCCTCGGTGAACCTGCCCAACCCGCCGGTCAGCGTCTACCTGTTCGCCGTCCCCTTCCTCTTCAGCGACAGTCCCCTGCCGGCCACGCTCTACGTCGGCGCGTTGAATGTGCTGGCCGTCGCCCTGACCTGGGCGCTGGCGCGGCGCTATGCCGGCGCGCGGGCGGCGCTGATCGCGGCGCTGCTCTACGCGGCGAGTCCCTGGGGGGCGATCTACGCGCGCAAGCTGTGGGCGCAGGACCTGCTGCCGCCCTTCGCCGTGCTCACCGTCTTCACCGCGTTGCTCGGCTATGCCGAAGGCCGCCGCTGGGCGCGGATCGCGCACTGGCCGCTGCTGGCGCTGGCCGTCCAGCTTCACTACGCCGCCGCCAGCCTCGTCCCGCTGAGCGCCCTGGCGCTGGCCCTCTGGCCGCGCCGGATTCGCCGCCGCGAGCTGGCCGCCGGGCTGCTGCTCGCCGCGCTGACTGCGCTCCCCGCCGCCGCTGGGGCGTACCGCGACGGCTGGCTCTCGCCCGATGCCCTGCGCGAGCGCGTGCAGACCGATCCCGATCACCGGCGCGCCCTCAGCAGCCAGGCGCTGGAGCACGCCTGGCTGACCGTCGCCGGGACGGACATTCACGCGCTGGCCGGGCCGGAGCAGTTCCGCGCCTATCGCGCCACCGTCCCCGGCGCCGATCCCCTCTTCGCCCTGATCCCGCTGGCGGCGGCGCTGAGCGCCGCGTGGTGGCTGGGGCGGGGCGATCTGGCGGCGGGGCGTATTGCAATACGCCCCTGCGGAGCCGGGTTTCAGGCGATTCTTCCGCAATCTCACCCCCGTCTCGGCGGTAGACCGCCTCGACACCCCCTCTCCATGCATGGAGAGGGGAAAAGCGAGCATAGCGAGGCCAGGGGGTGAGGTCAAGCACAGGTCATCCTGGCCGCCTGGCTGATCGTGCCCGTGCTGCTCTTCACCTGGGAGTGGACGGAGGTGGTGCCGCATTACTTCATCCCGCTGATGCCCGCCGCCTATCTGCTGGCCGGGGCGGGGGCCGACGCGCTGATCGGGGCGGCGCGCGCGCCGCGCCTGCGCCGGGCGCTGAGTGGCGGAGTGGCTGCGCTGCTGGCGGTGATTGTTGCCCTGCAGGTGTATGCGTTCGCCGCGCTGCTGGACTTCGTGGACGGGCGGGCCACGCCGGGCGGCTTCGGGACGCCGCTGCACTATCTGCTCGATGTGCGCGCGGCGGTGCTGGCGCGCAGCCCGGCGGACGTGCTCGTGATCAGCGACGAGGAGCTCGCGCCCTTCGACGCGATTCCGGCGGTATGGGGGGCGCTGCTCGACCGGCTGCCGTCGCTGCGCTTCGTGGATGGCACGCGCACAGCGGTCATTCCCGCCGGGGACGCGCTGGAAGTGATCGCGCCCGTCCCAGGGCTGCGTACCTGCCCGGACGCCGCCTGCCTCGATGCGCCCGAAACGGACGTGTTCCCCCTGCGCCCCGGCGAGCCGTCCTATGCGCTGCGTCCGGCTGCGGGCACATTGCCGCTGGCGGACATGACCCCCATTCCCCCCGTCCGCTTCGCCAACGGCGCAACCCTCACCGGCTTCGCGCTGGACGCGGCGAGCGTGGCGCTGGTCTGGGAGCTGGCCGGGCCGTCGAGCGCGGACGCCCAGGCGTTCGTGCACGCGCTGGACGGGGATGGAGCGCGGCTGGCGCAGGCGGATCGCCCGGCCTGGCCGGGGCGCTACTGGCGGGCGGGCGACCGGCTGGTGCTGTGGTTCGACCTGGCCCTCCCGCCGCAGACAGACTCGCTCTACGCGGGGATGTACACGGTCGAGGGGGCGGCGTTCCGCAACGTCGAAGTGCTGGACGAGGCGGGCGCGTACCTGGCGCAGGGCGCGACGATTCCCCCTGGGAGGCTAGAGCCTGTTATGGACTTTCAACCCCTGTTTTCCGGCTCCTTTCTCGCCCAGTGGTTTAGGGTAGCTCCTGGCTTTACCTCACCCCCGTCTCGGCGCTGGTGCGCCTCGCCTCCCCCTCTCCGTTGACGGAGAGGGGAAAGGCCGAGCGCAGCGAGGCCAGGGGTGAGGTCAATACACACTCCCTCCCTTGTCAAGAATTCCAAGTTCATAACACTCCCTAGATCGTCTCCACCAGCAGGCGGCCCATGTTGCCCCACAGCCGCAGGAACTCGGCGCGCGGGCGGCTGGTCGGCGCGCTGGCCCGCGACGAGTCCACGAACCAATAGCGTTCTTCCGCCGGCTCCCAGCCGCACAGAATGGCCACGTGCGCCCAACCGGCCGGGCGCAGGCCGCGCCAGCGCAGCGGCTCCCCGTAGATGGGCATGGGCAGGCGATCTTCCGCCAGGGCACGGCGCAAGTCGTCTTCGCTGGCACGGGCGCGCCAGCGCGCGGGGACGCCGTTGGCGCGCAGCACGTCGGCGATGCCCCAGGGGAAGGTGGCCCAGGCCGGGATGCGGCGCACGACCAGCGGCGGGAAGCCGACCCCCAGACGCGGGCGGTTCATGGCGCGGGCGACCTCGTCCGCGTCGAGGACGGCGCGCCCGTGCCAGAAGTTGACGGCCATGGCCACGACGTGCGGCCCGCAGTCGTTGGAGCGCCCCTGGTTGGCGTGGTAGCTGGCGATCTCGCGGGCGTGGCGCGGGGCCAGGGTCAGGGTGCCGTCGTCAAGTTTCATCGCATTCGCTCCTAAGCTGACAGCCGTCAGCGGTCAGCCATCAGCAAAACTACACAGGATCGGCCCTCGCTGAAAGCTGATCGCTCTAGCCCGCTCGCGCGCTCCACGTGCCCGGCGCGCCGGTGATCAGGATGTACGTCTGCCCCGCCTGCGGCACGCGCAGCATCTCCCCGCGCTCGAAGAGCAGAATCTCCGCCGTGCCGCCGCTCTCGCCGGTCAGCGCCCAGCCGAGCGTATCGCGCGCCGCCGGGTTGTCGCGCCAGACCTTGCCGAAGCCGCGCACCGGCTCCAGCAATCCCGGCGGCGGAGCGGCTCCGCCGCTGCTGGGGTCCACCCCTTCGAGGAACGTGTCGTTGAAGCGCTGGTAGGTGCCGTTGCCATAGAGGGCGTAGATGGCCGGTTGGGGCACCGCCCCCAGCGACGAGACCCAGACCATCAGCCCATTCTGGAAGGGCTGGTAGGCGCTGCCCACCGCGCTCGGCGCGCCGGCCAGCGGGCAGCCAATCGCCGCCGCGATGGACGGGTCGCTCTGGTACAGCGCGCCAATCGCGCCGCCGGGGGCGCTGGCGCAGCCCGTCGCCCCACTGCCCCCGCTGCCGATGACGATGCCCGCGCCGCCCGCGCCCGCCACACCCCCGACCGGCGCGTAGGCGACTGGCCCCGGCGTGACCGGCGTGTTGGTCGTGGTGGGGGTGAAAGTCGGTGTTTGGGTGATGGGCGGCGGCGGGGTGAAGGTCGCCGTGCGCTCCGGGCCGCGCGTGGGCAGCAGCGCCGCGCTGGTTTCCGCCAGGACGGGCGTTGCGGCGGGCGTCTCGGTGGCGACGATGGGCACAACTACCTGCTCCGGCGTGGCCGTGATGTAGATCGGCGTGACCGTCGGCGGGGCGTCCCGCAGCAGCCCGCAGCCGGAAAGCAGCCCTGCCAGCAGCCCCATCACCAGTCCCACTACGCGCCGCCGGTTCATATGCCTCACCCCTCCCCTGGCCCGTCTCACGCCTTGATGCGGGCGTGGACGCTCCCGCTCTCGCCCGTCCAGGCGACGGTCATATGCGGCGTGTTGTAGGCGAAGGCAACCTCTCCCTGGCGATCCACCAGGATCAGCCCGCCGTAGCCGGCGGTGCGCTCGAACATAGTGCGGATGGCATAGTCGGCGGCTTGCTGGGCGCTGAGGCCGCGCGCGACGGCGTCGGTGGCCGTCTTGCACAGCACGACGCGCATGATGCTCTCGCCGTGCCCGGTGGCCGAGGCCGCGCCGCTCAGGTCGTCGGCGTAAGCGCCCGACCCGACCAGCGGCGAATCGCCGACGCGCCCCGGCATCTTGTAGGCCACGCCGCCGGTCGAAGTGGCCGCCGCGACGTGTCCCCTGGCGTCAATGGCCGCCGCGCCGACTGTGCCCTGCGGGTCTGGCGTGAACTCGTAGGACAGGCGATAGTCCGGCATCTTTTGCAGGCGCAGGAAGCGCTCGATCTCGCGCGGGACGGTTAGCTCCGCCTGGGCAGCCAGCCGCATCCCCTTCGCCTCAGCGAAGCGGCGCGCTCCTTCGCCGACCAGCAGACTGTGATCGGTGTCGTCGAAGAGCATCCGCGCCAGTCGGACGGGGTTGGTGATGCCGCGCACGGCAGCGACCGCGCCCAGCCTGAGCGTGCGTCCGTCCATGATGAGAGCGTCCATCTCGATGTCGCCGGCGCGGTTGAGCACGCTGCCCACGCCCGCGTCGAAGGTGGGGTCGTCTTCCATGACCATCACCGCCCGCTCCACCGCGTCGAGCGCCGATCCGCCCGCCGCCAGGATCGCCAGGCCCGCTTCGGCGGCGGCGCGCGCCCCGGCGATGTGGTCGGCGTGCGTCTCCTCGGCGATCTTCCAGGCCCCGCCGTGAACGATGATGCGTGGGATCACGGGCATTCCCTTTCGTGAGTGGTGGTTGGTGGTTGGTTATTGGTTGTTGGTTGTTGGTGATCAGTTGTCACTTTTCAGTGGTCAGGGATCGCTTTGGGCTATTGGCATTTAGTCGGCAGCGTCCTGATACCGGTCATTGGCGGCGAAAGTGCCGGGCACCCCCTCCGCACCACTCGCTGATCACCAACAGCCGAACACTGACCATCAGACCAATCACCAATCACCAACAACCCCAATCACCTCTTTCACCGCCCCAGCAGCGCCGCGTCGAAAAAGGCGATCACGCGCGCCTCGTACTCATCCGGCGCGACGGCCAGGTAATCGCCGTGCCCGGCCCCGTCCACGACCCACAGCGCCGCGTTCGCCCCGGCGGCGGCGAGCTGCGCCCGCGCCCCGCCCAGGCTGCGCTCGCGGCTGCCATAAATGAGCAGGATCGGGCGCGGGGCGATAGTGCCGATCACGCTCTGCGGACTCAGCTTAGCAAGTTCTACGCCGCTAAGCAAGCGGTAGCTGAGGGCAATCGCCTCCTTGTAGAGCACTTCCAGCGGCCCGCCGGTGCCCAGCGCCAGCGCGCCCTCAGCGAAGTCGCCGTAGCCACCCTCGGCGACCACCGCGCGCAGCGCCGGGGTGCGCGCGGCGGCCATCACCGCCGTCGCGCCCGCCGACGAGAAGCCGAGCACGCCGATTTGCGCGGGGTTCACGTCGCCGCGCATCTCCAGGTAGGCCAGCGCGTCGCCCACCTCGGCGATCTCGCGATAGCCCAGGCTGAGCGGCCCCATCCCGGCGCAGCGCCGCGACTCGAAGGCGAGCACCGCGTAGCCGTGCCGGGCCAGCACGTCGGCTTCATGCAGGCGGTTGCCGCGCCCGCTCGCCGCCGCCGGCGGGAGGATCACTGCCGCGCCGTTCGTGCCGGGGATGAAATAGGCGCGGAAGCGCCCTTCGCGCCCGGCGATGATCACATCTTCCCAGGCGTGGCCGAAATCGCCCGGCGAGCGTCCATCCTCGCCGCAGGGCGCGTAGAGCAGAAGGTAGGTGGTCGCCAGGCCAAGCAGGGAGGGCACAGCGATGAGGGTCAGCGCGACGGCGAGAGGGGCCAGAGCCAGCGTCCGCCGCCAGCGGAAATGCTTTGCAGGGAGTTGGGGAGCTGCGCTCATGGTCGCTCAGAGACCCTATGGAAAGGCCCGCGCTGCGATTTGCCTGTCAGCGCCGGATTCCCTCTTATGTCCGGCTTAAATCTGTCCAAGATCATCCTCTTTCCCTCCCTTGAGAGCGGGTGCGGGAACGCGCCTAAATCAGCCTGCCGGGCGGCTAGACACAGACGGTATCGTGGCGCCCATACGCCCCCCCCGGGGGACTCACTCCCGCTCCCTCCGCCCACTGACGCCGGTTTCGGGCTCTAGAGGGGGGACGCCGCGGGGGCGCCCCCCCCCGACCCTGTCGCTCGCAGCGTCACTCGTAGCGCAGGACGTTGAGCGGCTTCTCGCCCGAAGCGCGCCACGCCGTCAGGATGGCCGCGCCCAGCGCAATCGCCACGCACAGCGCCATCAGCTCCAGCGCGGTCACATAGGGGATCGAGCGCCCCAGGTCGCCGCCGAACGCCTGGATCAGCAGGAACAGGAGGCCCATCCCGCCCAGACCGACGCCGATCAGCCCGCCGATCAGCCCCATCAACCCGTATTCCAGCAGCAGCATACCCAGCACGCGCTCGCGTTGCAGGCCGACCGCCTTCATGATGGCGATCTCGCGGCGGCGCTCCAGCGTCGCCAGCGCCACCGAGTTGGCGATGACGATGCCGCCCACCACCAGGGCCAGCGTCGCCACCAGAATGGGGAACGACGTGAACTGATCGAGGATGCGGTTCAGCAGGTCGTTGAGCAGCTTCGTCTCCATGACGAAGGCCAGCGGAATCTCATTGATGCTCCGCCGCAGGGCGCGAATCTGCGTCTCCTCGACATCCACGATGGCGCTCACCGAGTCAGGCCGCAAGTCGGCTGGGAAGGCGCTGCCCGGCGCGTAGCTGGACGAGCCGAAATTGACCTGCACCCCGCTCGCGCGCCGGTCTACCATGCCCACGATCTCGAAGCGAACGAGCCGGCGCTCATCGCCAGCGAGCCGGTCTGCTCCCTGCGGCGTGAGTTCGAGCAGCAGTTGGTCGCCCACTTCCAGGCCGGAGGCGATGACCCCCGGAGTGGCCGAGATGACGATGGGCGGATACTCGCCCGCGTCGCGGTCCCAGGGGCCGGTATCCGCCGCGTTGAGCTGCCGACCCTGGTAGAACTCGACATCGGGCAAGTTCGAGACCACGCTGCGCGCATCAACGCCGGTGAACATCCAGCTCAGCGTATCGGCATCGTCGGGTTCTTCCTGGCGGGCACGGGATATAAGCTGGTTGAGGGTCAGCACCTGGTTGGCGCTGACGTCGGTCGCCGAGACCAGGCTGGTGCTGTAGGTGCCCATCGCCGAATAACTGCGCACGCCTTCGGCTTCCTGCAGCCGTGTCTCAACGGCGCTGAGCGTGTCGCCCGCGCCGGCGGCGAAGATGATCACGTTGCCGCCCACCTCGTTTTCGAGCACCTGCTCGAAGCGGTTGGTGATGGCCGTCGCCAGCATGGTGATCAGGCTGAGCGTGAACACGCCCACCACCAGCGCCAGCAGCGTCGAGGCGGCGCGGCCCTTGTTGACCAGCATCGCCCGCAGCGCCAGCTTCAGGTCCACGAAGCGCCAGGTGGGCAGGAAGCGCCCCACCAGCCAGATGATCACCCACAGCACGGCGTACAGCACGGCGACGGCGATGAAGGTGCCGAACAGGATCAGCAGGGCGGGCACGGCATAGCCGAAAGCGGCCCCCAGCAGGGGCAGCCCCGGTATCATCAGCACCCAGCGCACCAGACGCCGCCAGAGCTTGCGCCGCGTCCAGCCAGCGAAGAGGCCGCCCGCCAGCATGGTCAGGCCCATCAGCAGGCCCAGGAAGCCGCCCACGCCCATGGCAAAGCCGCGAATGGACTGCTCCGAGAGCAGGTCGTTGATCAGCGGCTGGGCGACCAGACTGATGGCCAGCATGACGAACAGCAGCGCAGCGAACGAGCGGGCGCGCCCGGCGCGCGGCACCACCGTGTCCGTCGGGCGCAGCACCAGGTTGGGGCGCACCTGCCCGGCGGCCAGCGTCGGCAGGAAGCCGAAGATCGTCGTGACAATCACACCGACGACAAAGCCGGTCAGCGGCGGGATGAGCGTGAGGCGGAAGGTGAGCGTCTGGGCCAGGAAGTTCTCGGCCACGCCTTTGATCGCATAGGCAGCCGCCCAGCCCAGGACGATCCCGATCAGGCTGCCGAAGATGCCCATCAGCACCGCTTCCACCAGGAACAGGGCGGTGATCTGCTCGGCTTCCAGGCCGATGGTCTTGAGCACGGCCACTTCGGTTGTGCGCCGGCTGACGATGACCAGCATGGTGTTGACGATGCCGATGCCGCCGATCAACAGCGAGACCAGCCCCATGATCACCACCAGTTGGTTGATGGCATCGGCGATGTCGCTGTTCATCTCCTCCAGGTCGGCGGTGTTGGTCGAGTCCATGTAGGGGAAACGTATTTGCATGGCGCGCGTCGCCGACTCGGCCTGCGCCGGGTCGCCCAGGCGCACGTAGATTTCGGCGGCTCCCCGCGGGATGCCACCGTTGAACAGCGGCACGGCGGACACGTCCAGGTAGTAGTAGCCGATCAGGTTGCCGGCGAAGTTCTCGAAGCCAGCTTCCTCGGACGTAGGCACGATGCCGCGCAGGGTGAACTGCTCGTTGGCCCCGGCCAGCGCCAGCGCATCACCAACCTGCGCGTCGAGCGTGTCGGCCAGGTTGCGGCTGATCACGATGTCAGTCGGGGCCTGGATCAGCTCGCTCAGCGGCGTGCCGTCTTCGGCTTGGCGCGTCCCATAGAGCGGGTAGCGGTTCACTTCAACGATGAAGGGCGAGACGAACGTCTGCTCGGTGTCGTTGCGCGGGTTGCTGATCGTCGCGCCGCCAGAAGGGCCGCCCAGCGCGTGGAGATAGGTGATGGTGCTGCCAGGGTAGTGCTCGGCGAACCAGTTACCGACGATCTGCACGCCCTCGGGCGTGAAGATATTGCCGCCGAACATGCCCCCCGACGCAATCACGCCCTCCTCTTCGCCGCGCTGCAGGCGATCGGAGCGATCACCGAATGAGATGCTGATGCGGATGTCGCCCTTGTTGCTCTCCTGCAGGCTGCCGGTCAGCGTGTCTTCGATCATCACGCCCAGCGTTTGCAGGCTGACGATGGCCGCCACGCCCGCCGCGATGCACAGCAGGGCGAACAGCGTGCGCTGCTTGTTGACGCGCAGATCGTTGAGCGAGTGGCGAATGTAGAATCTGAGTTGTTCGATCATGGTCGCCCCCCGCTAGCGCCCGTTGACGGTCACCGGCTTGATCTCGCCGGTGGAACGCTTGTCCTTCAGCATGCGGATCGCCTCCATCTGCGCGGTGGAGCGCGCGTCCACGTCCTGGGCGATCTTGCCGTCCACCAGCGCGACGACGCGGTCGCACTGCGAGGCCACTTCCATGTCGTGGGTGACGACGATGATCGTCGTGCCAAGCTGCCCCCGCACGTCGCGCAACGCCTGGAGCACGACCTCGCTCGATTCGGTGTCCAGGTTGCCGGTCGGCTCGTCGCAGAGCAACAGCGGCGGCTCGTTGGCCAGGGCGCGGGCCAGGGCCACGCGCTGCTGCTGCCCGCCCGAAAGCTGCGATGGGCGGTGGCCGAGTCGGTCGCCCAGGCCCAGCAGTGTCAGCAGTTCTTTGGCGCGTTTGGTCGGGCTGTGCTTGCGCTGGCGGGCGAACTGCACCGGCAGGGCCACGTTCTCCAGCGCGGACAGAGTGGGGATGAGGTTGAAGAACTGGAAGACGAAGCCGATCTTCTCATTGCGCACGCGGGTGAGAGCGCGCTCGTCGAGATCGGTGATGTCCTGCCCGTCAATGAAGATGCGCCCGTCTGTGGGTGAATCCAGCCCGCCGATCATGCCCAGCAGGGTGGACTTGCCGCTGCCCGACGGGCCGATGATGCCCAGGAACTCGCCGGGGGCGACGCTCAGCGAGACGCCGCGCACGGCGTGCACGACGACCTCGCCCATCTTCAGGTCTTTGCGCAGACTCTCGGTGCGCACGACGTAGTGATTGGCTGCTGTTTGCGTCATGGTGGGTTTGCCTTCCGGTGTCTGATACATGGGGTGCGCGGCGCTCGCCAGCACATCAAGCGCCCGCATCGGGCACGCGCCGTGAGACTGCGGGGGACCGCGCCATAACACTATACGCCAGAGCGGGCCGAATGTTGCGGGCGATGGGGAGATTTCATCCAGCCCCACCGGTCCGAGCCAGGCCATCGCCCCGGCCCTCAAACCAAAGCAGCCCGAACCTGGTGCGTTCGGGCGCTCGTGAGCTTGCGGGATAGTCGGGGTGCCCGGACTTGAACCGGGGACCTCTGCGTCCCAAACGCAGCGCGCTGGCCAACTGCGCTACACCCCGCATAAGCTGGGCGCTAGTATACTCGCCAGGCCGGTCGCTGACAAGGGTGCGAGCGAGTCGCGACAGGGTAATCGCATCAAACGTGCGTGTTGTTCTACCTCACCCCCAGCCTCGCTGCGCTCGGTCCCGGAATAGACTTCCGAAGTCTTCAAGACTTCGGAAGTCTGGTGTCTGAGCGCCCCAGCGCCGCGCGGGGGTGAGGTCAGGCATCAGGCAGAGGTGCCAACTTGCGCGGTCTCCCGCCGCGCGCGGCGGGAACGGCGCAGAAATTTCTCGAATTCTACGGCCAGGAAAAGCGAGCCGGCCAACAGCCAGGCGACGATCATCTCGACGGCGTCCAGGGGTGCGGTATCGAGGACATCCTGGGCGAACGGCGCATAGACGACCAGCATCTGCAACAGAGCGGTGAGCACCACCGTGCCCCAGAGCAGCTTGTTGCGCCGGAGCGGTGTTTTGAGGAACGAGGTTTCTCCGCCGTGAATGGCGCTCACATGGAACAACTGCAACAGCGCCAGGACGGTGAAAGCCATCGTCCGCGCGACGAGCAGCGCCTCGTCCGTCGGGTGGAACAGCTCGCCACCGTTGCGGTCGAGCGCCCAGACAAAGCCGAGCAGCGTGGCTATGCCGATCCACAACCCAACCCACGTCACATGCAGGCCCAGGCCATGCGCGAAGATGCTCTCGCGGGGCGGGCGCGGCTTGCGTTTCATCACGTCCGGCTCGCTCGGCTCAAAACCGAGGGCAATGGCCGGCAGGCCGTCCGTCACCAGGTTGATCCACAGGATTTGGATGGCCAGCAGCGGCACGCGCAGGGCGAGGACCAGCGCGATGAACATGGCGACGATCTCGCCAACATTGGTGCTCAGCAGGTAGCGGATGAACTTGCGGATGTTGTCGTAGATCGTGCGCCCTTCTTCAATGGCGGCGACGATGGTGGCGAAGTTGTCGTCGGTGAGCACCATATCCGCCGCGCCCTGGCTCACGTCGGTGCCGGTGATGCCCATGGCCACGCCGATATTGGCCTGCTTGAGCGCGGGGGCGTCGTTCACGCCGTCGCCGGTCATGGCCACGATCTGGCCATGCGCTTGCAGCGCCTCGACCACGCGCAGCTTGTGCTCCGGCGACACGCGCGCGTAGACGGAGGTTTCGAGCACGGTATCGCGCAGCGCCTGCTCGCTCATCTGATCCAGCTCGACACCGGTCAGGGCGCGGTCATTCGCCCCGGCAATGCCAAGCTGACGGGCGATGGCGATGGCCGTCAGCTTGTGGTCGCCGGTGATCATGACCGTGCGGATACCGGCGTCGGCGGCCACCTTGACCGCCTCCTTCGCCTCCTGGCGCGGGGGGTCCACGATGCCCATCAGGCCGAGCAGAGTCAGGTCGCGCTCCAGGGTTTCGGGCGTCAGCACGGCGGGGATGGCCTCCAGCGGGCGGTAGCCAATGCCGATCACGCGCAGGCCCTTGCTGGCCATCTCCTCGATTGTGCGGCTCCACGCCTGGCGGCGCTCCGCCGTGAGCGGCTGCGGGGCCGTCGGGCATCACCTCCTCCGACGCCCAGGCGACAAGCTGGTCGGGCGCGCCTTTGGTGAAGGAGACATAGGGCGCGTTCTCAAAAAGCGCCGCCGCAAAGCGCCCGTGCGGTTGGTGGATGGTCGTCATCGCCTTGCGCTCGGAAGAGAAGGGAAGCTCCGCCTGGCGCGGCAAGGTGTCTTCGAGCACGGAGCGGCCCCAGCCCGCTTTGCGGGCGGCGACCAGCAGCGCCCCCTCGGTCGTATCGCCGACAACTTCCCAGTGCCCGTTGCCTTCCGCCTGTTCCAGGTAGGCGTCCGTGCACAACGCCGACGCTTTGAGGATACGCGCCAGCACGGTGTCGTCCACGACATTAATCGCGCGCTTGCCTTCGTAGAAGTTGCCCACCGGCGAATAGCCACTGCCACCCACTGTTACATCGTCGCGTCCCGGCAGGCCAATCAGCGTGACAGTCATCTCGTTGCGGGTCAGCGTGCCCGTCTTGTCCGAGCAGATGACCGACACCGAGCCGAGAGTCTCGACGGCGGGCAGCTTGCGGATCAAGGGCGTTGCGGCGCACCATGCGCCGCGCGCCCAGGGCCAGGGCAATCGTGATCACGGCGGGCAGCCCTTCAGGGATGGCCGCCACGGCCAGGCTGATGGCAGTCAGCAGCATCTCCTCGACATCTTCACCGCGAATCACGCCCGTGATGAAGACTACCACGCAGACGATCAGCGCCGCTGCCGCCAGGATCACTCCCAGGCGCTCCAGCCGTTCCTGGAGCGGCGTGCGGCCCTTTTCCACGCGCTGCAACAGGGCGGCGATGGTGCCAAGCTGCGTCTTGAGGCCGGTCTCCGTCACGGCCAGGATCGCCCGGCCATAGGTGACGGCGGTGCCCATGTAGGCCATGTTGGTGCGGTCAGCGATGGCCGGGGGAGGATCGCCGTCCTCCAGAACGTCAACGCTCTTTTCCACCGCATGAGACTCGCCGGTCAGCGCCGCCTCGTCAATCTGCAGATTGGCCGCTTCGACCAATCGTCCGTCAGCGGGAACGCGGTCGCCGGCTTCGAGCAGCACCACGTCGCCGGGCACCAGCTCGGTCGCGCTGACCTCCAGCACATGCCCATCGCGGCGGACGCGCACGATCGGTGTCTGCATGGCGCCAAGCGCTGCCAGAGCCTGCTCGGCCTGATATTCCTGGAAGAAGCCAAGCGCCGCGTTGAGCACGACGATGGCCAGGATGACGATGGCATCTTTGGTGTCGCCAATGATCACCGAGATGGCGGCGGCGGCGATCAGCACCAGGACCATCACATCGGTGAACTGGCTGATCAGCAGTTGCCAGATGCTCGTGCCGGTGTCGCTGGGCAGCTCGTTCTTGCCGTGCTCAGCCTGGCGCTGGGCCACGTCCTGCGCGCTCAGCCCCCGCTCGACATCCGTGCCAAGCCGGCTCAGCGTCTCCGCCACCGGCAGGGCGTACCACTTGTCTTTCGGTGCATCCCCCATTCGAGATGTCCCTTTCCCCTACAGCACCGCCAGAAAGGTCTGGCCGTGGATTCTGACTGAATGATAAACTCGGCGCTGATTCTAGAACAACTGGCGGGCGCTGTACAGGCACAGTCCCCCCCAATTATTAGGGGGACGTGAGGGGCGGGGAACGCGCTGAGCTTGCCTGGGTGCGTGCAAAGATTGTCAGCGACTTGTTTGACGTGGGGGTATTGACCTCACCCTCGCTCGGCGCTCACGCGCCTCGCCGCCCCCTCTCCGTTGACGGAGAGGGGAAGGGGGAAGGGAGGGCCGTAAGCGCAGCGCGGCTGGGGGGGGGGTCGGGAGCTAACTCCCAGAGGGCGCAGCAGAGCAGCGCCCCCCTGAGCTGGATGGAGGGGGTTCAGCGAGCATTCCCGAACTTCCCTGCGACAGGGCGTATGCGCCCGCCCATTGAGCGAGCGCCCCGCAAGATGCTATAATGCGCTCGTTGGCTGTGCGCACTACGTGTGGTCTGGAAGGGAAGCAGACTATGCCCAAAGCGGGAGTGCTTGCGGACCTGCGCGCCGCGCGCGAGCAGTTGCTGAGCGCCATTGAAGAGCTGAGCGACGCTGATATGCTGCGCGTCGGCGCAGTGGGCATCTGGTCCGTCAAGGATGTGCTGGCCCACCTGGTTTCGTGGGAAGCGGAGTTGGTGACGGCGCTGGCCCGCCTGCCACCGAGCGGAGGGCGGCCCCCGCACATCGTCGAGATCGAGGACATTGACGAGTGGAACGCCGAGCAGTATCGCACCAACGCGCCGCGTCCCCTCGCCGCGGTGCTGGAGGACTTTCACGGCGTGCACAAGCACCTGCTCGAAGCCGCCGCCGCGCTCGACAACCGCATCCTGGACGATAACCGGCGCTTTCCCTGGATGGAGGGCGAGCCGCTCAGCTACCTGATCCTCGAGAACGCCGCCTGGCACGAGGAAGAGCACGCCGAAGACATTCGCGCCTGGCGCGAGCGAGAGGGCCTGTAATGATGCGGCGGTGCTGTTTGGGATTGCGGATTGCGGATTGCGGATTGCGAAGTGTGAAGTGCGGGGTGGGACGTTGGCCGCTGGCGCGGCGAGGCGCTATTTGGGATTGCGAATTGCGGATTGCGGATTGCGAAGTGTGAAGTGCGAGTGGACGTTGGCCGCTGGCGCGGCGAGAGCGTTTATCAATTGCGGATTGCGGATTGCGAAGTGTGAAGTGCGGAGTGATTGGCTGGCGCGCGAGGCGCTTTTGATTGCGAATTGGATTGGATTGGAATGTAAGTGGGCAAACAGGAAAACGTGGCGCCGAGGGCCTTTGGGATTGCGAATTGCGGATTGCGGATTGTGAAGGGCAGAGTGGGACGTTGGCCGCTGGCGCGGCGAGGGCATGACCATGCGTGCTGAGCACACGGCGCGCATGCCACGACCGCTCGGCCTGACGCTGGCGCTCGTGGCGACGGCGGTGTTGTACGGCGTCGTGCCGCTGCTGGAGGTGTATTTCCTCGCGCGGCTGGATGCGACCGCCGACGAAGCCTTTCTGCTCGGCGGAGTGACGATCACCACCTGGACGTGGCTGCAGGGCGCGTTCGGCGCGCTGGTGCTGGTGGTCTGCGCGCTGGCCTGGTGGGGCCGCCCGTCGCAGATCCGCTTCGTGCTGATCGCGCTGCTGCTGGCGCTGACAGCCATCACGCTCTATCGTGTCCTTGAAGCGGCGCGCACCCCCGAAGACCCGATCTTCGGCGGGCAAACCCAGTCGGCGCTGCGCGATTACCTGCGCTGCCAGCTTCCGGGGCTGGTCATTGTGCCGCTGTACGTGCTGTGGTACCTCAATCGCGCCCCGGCGCGCGCCTTCTACCGGCGTCGGTCGCTGACCCGGCCCCCGGCGACTCCTCCTGTGCCGGGTGAGGAGCGCGCTCCCTGAGCCTGGAGAGAGTGGTTAGCGTGAACCGGGGCGCGGCACTCCGCCCGACAGCATCGCGCTGACACCCGCGCGCATGAGTTTTCGCCTTTTTCGTGGAGGCGCGTTACACTCGAAAGTTCGAGTCCCAGGCTTCCAACCCCACGTAATTCATGTTATAATCGGAAGACGTGCTCCTAAAATCATACGGCTGATACGTTCAGGCACGTCTGGTGCATTCTCCCATCAGACGTGGCGTTGTGTTGCGATCAGCAGGACCTCAGGAGGCATCGGGACTCACGTGATCCAGGAACTAATGAACCGCGCAGACCAACAGGGATATGTCACGTTCGAAGATGTGTTGGAGTTACTGGATGAAGATAGCGACGATGTCAATGCCATAGAAGCAGTGCTCGACGAGCTGGATGAATTGGGCATCGAGCTGCGTCAACACGAAGTCGAATCGCACGATGAGCTAGACAACCCGGACGACGAATTTCAACCCGCAGAAACCTCGCACGATCCCGGCGTCGGCGACATCAACGCCGTCTCAGCGGACGACCCGGTAGGGCTGTATTTCCGCCAGATGGCCCAGGAACCCCTGCTGACCGCCGAAGAAGAGATTGACCTGGCCAAGCGCATTGAGCTGGGCCGCAGCGCCACCGACCGCCTGTGCGACCCCTTGCTGCCACCCAACGAGCGCGAATGGCTGACCCGGCTGGTGGACGACGGTCAGGCGGCGCGCGAGCACCTGGGCCGCGCCAACACGCGCCTGGTGGTCAGCATTGCCAAGCGGTATATGGGCCAGGGCCTGCCCTTCCCCGACCTGATCCAGGAAGGCAACGTCGGGCTGATGCGCGCGGTGGACAAATACGATTACAAGCGCGGCAACCGCTTCAGCACCTATGCCACATGGTGGATTCGCCAGGCGATCACCCGCGCGCTGGCCCAGAAGACGCGCACCATCCGCATCCCGCTGCACATGACCGAGCGCATCCGCCAGATGTACCGCACCGCCCAGGTGTTGGAGCAGTCGCTCGGCCACCGCCCCACTCCTGAAGAGATCGCCAAGGAGATGGAGCTGCCGCCGGAAAGCGTGCGCGGCATGATGGACGCCAGCCAGCACGCCATCGCCCTGGAGCGCCCGGTGGGTGACGACGGCGACAGCGAGTTCGGCGATTTCATTGAAGACCAGGACTCGCCCAGCCCGGTCGAGGCGGCCACGCAGCACCTGCTGCAAGAGACCATCGAGGAAGTGCTCAGCGAGCTAACGCCGCGCCAGAGCCACATTCTGCGCCTGCGCTTCGGGCTGGGCGGCGGTGAGCCGCACACCCTGGAGGAGATCGCCAACAAGTTCGGCCTCAGCCGCGAGCGCATCCGCCAGCTTGAAAAAGAGGCGTTGCGCCGGCTGCGCCACCCGCGCCTGGCGCACAATCTGCGGGATTACCTGAGCTAGACCGGGTTGACAACTGCATAGACTCCAGAGGCCAGGGCTATGTGCCCTGGCTTTTTGATCCGGGCTGAGAATCCTGCGCGTTCGGCCCGGACAGCGACATTGACGTGCTGGTGACCTTCAGCCGGCATTTTCGGGATCGGGTTCGGGCCACCGCCCAGAGGATCTATGAACGAGCGGGATGAGGTGCGCCTGCGCGAGACTGGGGCGACTTCTACCCGTTCGGATTGGCCACTCAGCCTTGTCAACTCCCCGCCGTTTGGGTATACTTTTCCTACCTGGGAGCACTACAGGGCGACGTCGCCAAGTGGTAAGGCAAGGGTCTGCAAAACCCTCACCGTGGGTTCGAGTCCCACCGTCGCCTCCACACAAAAACGGGAGCAGCACGCTCCCGTTTTGTATTGGCTGTTGGCTGAACGCTGATCGCTGATTGCTGACCCCTGACGGCTGAGCGCCGCCCGCTACTCCTCCAGCGTGCTCAGGTCGCCTTCGTCCTGGCCCAGCGCGCGCGCCTTGAGCACGCGGCGCATGATCTTGCCGCTGCGCGTCTTGGGCAGCTTGTCCACAAACTCAATCGTCGCGGGCTTGGCGATGGGGCCGACTTCGTGGGCCACATGGTCGCGCAGAATCTCGACCAGACGCTGTGTCGGCTCGACGCCCTGCGCCAGGATGCAGTACGCCTGGATCACACTGCCGCGCACCTCGTCCGGCACGCCGATCACCGCGGCCTCGGCCACGCTGGGATGGCTGACCAGCGCGCTCTCGACTTCCGCCGTGCCCAGCCGGTAGCCGCTGACCTTGATCACATCGTCCACGCGCCCAATGACCCAGATATAGCCGTCCTCGTCGCGCTTGGCGCTGTCGCCGGTCATGTACACGCCGGGGAAGCGGCTCCAATATTGCTGCACGTAGCGGTCCGGGTCGCCGTAGATGGTGCGCAGCATTCCCGGCCAGGGCGCGGTGATGACCAGATACCCCTCCTCATTCGGCCCGACGGGGTTGCCATCTTCGTCCAGCACGTCCGCCTGCACGCCGGGGAAGGGCAGCGTGGCGCTGCCCGGCTTGAGCGGCGTCCCTGGCAGCGGGGTGATCATGAAGTGGGCTGTTTCGGTCTGCCACCAGGTGTCCATGATCGGGCAGCGTTCCTTGCCGATGACGCGGTGATACCACTTCCACGCCTCCGGGTTGATCGGCTCGCCGACGCTGCCCAGCAGACGCAGGCTGCCCAGGTCATGGCGGTTGGGCCAGGCGTCGCCGAAGCGCATCAGGCCGCGAATGGCCGTCGGCGCGGTGTAGAGCACGGTGACGCCGTGCCGCTCCACGATGTCCCACCAGCGGTCGGGGAAGGGATGGTTCGGCGCGCCCTCGTAGAGGACGCTCGTCGCGCCGAGCAGCAGCGGCCCGTAGACGATGTAACTGTGCCCGGTGACCCAGCCGGGGTCGGCAGCGCACCACCAGGTATCGTCTTCCTTGAGGTCGAACACCCACTTGAGCGTCGTCGCCACGCCGACCATGTAGCCACCGTGCGTGTGCAGGATAGCCTTGGGCCTGCCTGTCGTGCCGCTGGTATAGAGCAGAAAGAGCGGGTGCTCGGCGTCCACCTCCTCGGTGGGGATGCACGGCTCGGCGATGGGCAGCTTCATCAGGTCGTGGTACCACAGGTCGCGGCCCGGCTCCATGTGCACATCCTGGCCGGTGCGCTTGACGACGATCACCGTTTGTACGGTGGGGCAGCGCTGCAGCGCCTCGTCCATGATGTCTTTGAGCGGGACGATGTTGCCGCGCAGCCACGCGCCGTCGGCGGTGATGGCCACTTTGCTGGCGCTGTCTTCGATGCGCCCGTGCAGCGCCTCGACCGAGAAACCGCCATAAACAACCGAGTGCACCGCGCCGATCTTGGCGCAGGCCAGCATGGCCACGACGATCTCCGGGATGCGCCCCATGTAGATCGTCACGCGGTCGCCTTTGTTCACGCCCATCGCCCGCAGCACGCTGGCGAAACGGCAGACCTCGCGGGCGAGCTGATGATAGGTGAAGCTGCGCTGGTCGTAGTTCTCGCCCTCCCACAGCAGGGCGACCTTGTTGCGCCGCCAGGTGTCCAGGTGGCGGTCCAGCGCATTGTGCACAATGTTCACCGCGCCGCCGACAAACCACTGGTAGAAGGGGGCGTTGGAGTCGTCGAGCGTCTTCTTCCAGGGGGCGAACCACTCGAACTCTTCGCGGGCGATGCGGCCCCACTCGCCGGCCAGGTCAGCGAGCATGGCCTGGTGAGCGGCGTCGTAGTCGGGCAGGTTGGCCTGGCGGACGATGGTCTCCGGCGGATAGTACACCTCGCCAATGAGGGGTTTCGTGCTGATCATGTAATAGCCCTCCTCGTATGTCGTCGAATGAAGCGATCTTCATTATAACAAATTTTGCTGTAATAAACTGAGTTATCCATTTCACAATCAGGGCGATTGCATCAAAGTCCGCCGTGCGCCAGCGCCTGCCCGTAGGGGCGCTGCTCTGCGCCCCCCTTTACCTCACCCCCGCGCGGCGCTGACGCGCTCAGACACCAGACTTCCGAAGTCTATTCCAGGGCCGGGCGCAGCGGGGCTGGGGGGAGGTAGAACAACACGCACGCTTGATGCGATTGCCCTGATTTCACAATCGGCTCTGCCCGGCCAGGCTGCTAGAATCTCACTGGGGCACAAGGAGGGCACCATGACCTGGATCGAGTTTGGCCCGGCGGGGCGGCAGTATGGCGCGCCTGACTTCCGCCTGGCCTCAACCGAAGGAGAGGTCGTGTCGCGCGCCCAGTTCCGGCAGCGCACGCACCTGGTTCTGCTCTTTCTGCCGGCTTCTCTGCCGCCCGCAACGGGCGAAGCGCTGCAGCGCCTGGCCGCCGCGCGGAACGATCTGGCGGAGGCCTCCGCCGCGCTGTACGCGCTGAGCGAGTCGTCGCTGGCGTACCGCGCCGCGCTGCCGCTGCTGGTGGATGCGGACGGGGCAGTGCGCCAGGCTTACGCGGCGCTGTTCCCGCCCGATCAATGCCCGGCGAGCGATGAGCCTTTCGTCGTCATCCTGGATCGCTACGGCGCGCCCGCCTATGCGCGGCGCGGCCTGCCGGACGCCGGCACGATCAGTGAGGAACTCCTGACTCGCACCTGGGGGCTGGAATACGAGTGCCCGGAGTGAGGGGTCTCCGAGTGGCCCGTGTGGTCATTCTAGAGCGTTCAGCGAAGAGCTATCAGCCGTCAGCGACAGGCGCAGCGTCGCGCTCTTGCTGATCGCTGACGGCTGAAGGCTGGTCGCTACGCTCTAGAGCGTGTTATGAACTTGGTACCCTTGATAAGGGAGAGGGGCGCTCTGTTTACCTCACCCCCTGGCCTCGCTGCGCTTGGCCTTTCCCCCTCTCCGTCGCGGAGAGGGGGCGGCAAGGCGCGTCAGCGCCGAGCAGGGGTGAGGTAAACCCGGCGCGCAGCAAGGCAGCGCCCCATACGGATCGCTACGCGCTAGGCGCGCGCGCCCACCTGCTGGTAGAAGTACACCACCGTCTTCATGCCCCGGCGGAAGTTGCCGAGGTTGAAGCGCTCGTTGGGCGCGTGCAGGTTGTCGTCCGGCAGGCCGAAGCCCAGCAGCACCGCCGGTGTGCCAAGCGTCTTCTGGAACGTGCCGATGATCGGGATCGAGCCGCCTTCGCGCACGTAGACCGGCGCCGCCCCAAAGCCGAACTCATAAGCGCGCGCCGCCGCCTGGATGTATGGCGAGTCCGGGTCCACGACGACCCAGTTGCCGGTATGCAGCAGGCGCACTTCGCTGCGCACGGTGGGCGGGGTCAGCGCGGCGACGTGGTCGGCGACCAGCCGGTAAATCTTCAGCGGGTCCTGGTACGGCACCAGCCGGCAGCTCACCTTCGCCAGCGCCGTGTCGGGCAGCACGGTCTTCGACCCCTCGCCCGTCCAGCCGCTGATCAGCCCGTTGATCTCCAGCGTGGGGCGGATGCCCAGCCGCTCGTGCAGCTCATAGCCCGCCTCGCCCCAGGGGACAGTCAGGCCGGTTTCGCGCTTCAGCCGTTCCGGCGTGAAGGGCACCTTCGCCAGGGCCGCGCGCTGCTCGGCGCTCAACTCGGCCACGTCGTCGTAGAAGCCGGGCGCGGTCACGCGCCCGTCGCCGTCGTGCAGCGCCGTCAGAATCTCGGTCAGCGCCTGGGCAGGGTTGTGGACGATGCCGCCATAGGCCCCGGAGTGCAGGGCGTGCGACGGGCCGAACACTTCGACCTCCATATAGGTCAGGCCGCGCAGCCCGGTCACAATCGAGGGTCGGTCTGGAGCCAGGATGTGCGAATCGGAGACGACGACCACATCGGCGGCGAGCAGATCGGCGTGCTGCTCGACAAAGGCGTAGGCGTTGGTCGAGCCACATTCCTCTTCGCCCTCAACCATGAACTTGACATTGACCGGCATCTGCCCGGTCGCCAGCAGGCTCTGCACGGCCTTCATCTGGGTGAAGGTCTGGCCCTTGTCGTCGGTGGCGCCGCGCGCGTAGAGCTTGCCATCGCGCACGACCGGCTCGAAGGGATCGCTGCGCCACTGCCTGGCGGGGTCATCCACCGGCTGCACATCATAATGACCGTAGATGAGCACAGTCGGCGCGCCGGGCACGCCCAGCCATTCGGCGTAGACGATGGGATGGCCGGGCGTCTCGAAGACCTCGGCGCGGGCCATGCCCATCAGCATGAAATGGGCGCGCAGCCATTCCGCCGCGCGGCGAACGTCGGCCTTGTGCTCGGAGAGCGTGCTGATGCTGGGGATGCGCAGCCATTCTTTAAGCTGTTCCAGAAAGGCATCCTGTTGGGCCTCAAGATATTCGTAGGGGGTCATCATGGCTCCTCGCAGTGGTGAGTCATGAGTCTGGAGTCCGGAGTCGTGAGTCCGGGATCGCGGGGCTGCTCACGACTCACGGCTCAGAACCCATAACTCATGACTCATAACTCGATCCGTCCGCCGCCGATTATACCAGCGATCCTCTACGGGCGGGGGTTGCGCTCGGCGATCAGGCGCAGACCATCGAGTGTCAGCCAGGGGTCTATCGCGTCGAAGCAGTCTGTCAGCGGGGCGAGTGCGGTCGCATAGCCGCCGGTGGCGATGGTCTGCGCGCCGCCCAGCTCGGCGCGGATGCGGGCGACGATCCCCTCCACCATGGCCACATGGCCGACGACCAGCCCGGCTTGCATGGCGTGGATCGTGTTGCGGGCGATCATCGTCGGCGGAGGCACCAGCTCAATCTGCGGGAGTTGCGCTGTGCGGCGGACGAGCGCATCCGCCATCGTCTCCAGCCCGGCGGCGATCACCGCGCCGACCATCTCGCCCGGCTCCCTGACGATAGTGAAGCTGGTCGCCGTGCCGAAGTCAATGACGATGCAGTTGGCATGGAAGCGCTCGTAGGCGGCCACGGCGTCGGCGATGCGGTCGCTGCCCACGCTGTCGGGGTGATCGGTGTTGATGCGAATGCCCGTGTTGACCCGCGCGCTGACCACCACCGGCGGGAAGCCGGTGCGCTGGGCGACCATCGCGCACAGACCGGCGGTCAGCGAAGGCACCACGCTGCCAAGCACCGTCTGCTCGAACTGTTCCAGCGCCAGCCCCGCCTCGCTGAGAAAGGTGCGAAACATCACCGCGTATTCGTCCGGCAGGCGCTCGCGCACGGTCTGCACGCGCCAGTGGTGCGTCCACGTCGCGCCGTCGTGGACGCCGAAGACAATCGTCGTGTTTCCCACATCAATCGCCAGCAGCATGGGGGTGTTCATCTCCTGGGTGGTGACTTTCCACCAATCTGCTGGAAATTATAGGCGGCCTGGGGCAGAATGTGCGAAATGCGTGCGATAAGACGGGATTATGTGGCCCTGGTGGGAAAAGCGAGGGAATAACTCATGAGCAACCACACGCTGACCGCGATTGACGGCATTCGCGTGGGCCACGCCCATGCCCTCGAAGGGCCGACCGGCTGCACCGTCGTGCTCTGCCCGCCGGGGACGGTCGGCGGCGTGGACCAGCGCGGCGGCGCGCCCGGCACGCGCGAGACAGACCTGCTGCGCCCGCTGCACATGGTCGAGCACGTGCACGCAATAGTGCTGGCCGGGGGCAGCGCCTATGGCCTGGACGCGGCGAGCGGCGTCATGCGCTGGCTGGAAGAGCAGGGCGTTGGCTTCAACGTGGGCGTCGGCGTGGTGCCCATCGTCCCGGCAGCGATCCTCTTCGACCTCGACGTGGGCGATCCGTCCATCCGCCCCGACGCGGCGATGGGCTTTGCCGCGTGCGCGGCAGCGTCGGCGGAGCCGGCAGCAGAAGGGTGCGTGGGCGCGGGGGCGGGCGCGCAGGTCGGGCGGCTGCTGGGGCCGGGCTTCGCCTGCAAGTCGGGCACTGGCAGCGCGGCGGTCGAGATCGGCGACGGGCTGCGCGTGGCGGCGCTGTTCGCGGTCAACGCGCTGGGCGATGTGCTGGACGAAGACGGGACGATCTTGGCCGGGACGCGCCAACCGCCGGACGGAGCGCGCTTCGCCGGGGCGCTCAACCTGCTGCCCGCCCTGGCGCGCCTGACGCCCGGCGGCGCGTCCAACACCGTGATCGGCGTGGTGGCAACCAACGCCGCGCTGAGCAAAGAGGAAGTCAACCAGGTGGCGCAGATGGCCCACGATGGCCTGGCCCGCGCCGTGCGCCCCGCGCACACGCTGCTGGACGGCGACACGATCTTTGCCCTGGCGACGGGCAGCGCCGGGCGCGCCAACGCCAGCGCCATCGGCGCGTTCGCCGCCGAGGTGACGGCCCAGGCGATCCGCCGGGCGGTGCGGGCGGCGACTCCGCTGGCCGGGCTGCCAGCGGGGGCGTCGGTCGGCAGGTGAGCGCGCCAGTGAGGAACAACTGATCACCGCCGAGGCGCTCAGACACCAGACTTCCGAAGTTTTCGGAAACCTTCGGAAGTCTCTTTGGTCTCCCGCGCCTGTTGCAGGGGGCGCGTGCACAACCCGTTCGGCAGGGGCGCTGCTCTGCTGCGCCTGGGCTGCGTGCACAACCCGTCCGGTAGGGGCGCTGCTCTGCTGCGCCCCGGTTTACCTCGCCCCCGCGCGGCCCACTGACGCGCGCCGCCAATTGAGTTATTGACAAGCCCCGCCGCCCTGTGCTACAGTGTTGCTTGTCACTGGGAGAGATACATGACTGGCACGCAGCCCCACACCTTGCAGCAAACAAGCCCCAGCAGCGCCTGGGTCTGGTTTGGCTTCTATTATTTTGGTGGCGGCCATAGGGCAGGTCGGAGCGTGCCTTCTGCCAGTGTCACGGGGTAACCCCCAAACAAAAACCGGAGACACAGGGCGCTGAGCACCAAGCTCAGCGCCCTTTTTTGTTATAGACGCCACGCAGATGCCAGAAAGGAGTTCGCGCCTTGACCGCGATGCAGTCCGACCGGCCCACACGCTGCCAGGGAGTGCGCGGCGCGATCACCGTCCCGACCAACACCGCCGCCGCCATCCGCGAAGCCACGCACGAATTGTTGCGCGCCCTGGTGGACGCCAACCGGATCATCCCGGAGGACATCGGCGGCGCGTTCTTCACCACGACGCCCGATCTCACCGCCGAGTTCCCCGCCGTCGCCGCGCGCGAGCTGGGCTGGGGCGAGGTGGCCATCCTGTGCGGGCATGAGATGAACGTCCCTGGCGCGCTGCCGATGTGCCTGCGCGTGCTGCTGCTGTGGAACACGGCGCGCGCATCTCAAGAGATTCAGCATGTGTACTTGCGCGAGGCGCAAGCCCTGCGTCCCGACCGCGCGGTGAATACGCCCGCCTAAAGCGTCGTTGGTCAGCCACGACCGGGAGAATGTCCTCATGATCGTCGTCATGAACGTCAACGCCAGCGCCCGCGAGATCTCCGATGTCATCGCCCGCATCCGCGCCATGGGCTACGATGTGCACCTGTCGGAAGGCAAGGAGCGCACAATCATCGGCGTCATCGGGCGCGGGCGGCCCCTAGACCGCGAGCAGCTCGCCCTGATGTCCGGGGTGCAGTCGGTGATGCCGGTCACCCACCCCTACAAGATCGCCAGCCGCGAGTACCACCCGGACGACACGCTCGTTCCGCTCGACGGGATCACGGTCGGCGGGCCGAACCTGGCCATCATCGCCGGGCCGTGCTCGGTGGAGAGCCGCGAGCAGATCATCGAGACGGCGCACGCCGTGCGCGAGGCCGGGGCGACGGCGCTGCGCGGCGGGGCGTTCAAGCCGCGCTCGTCGCCTTACGCCTTCCAGGGCCTGGGCGAAGAGGGGCTGCGCTACCTGGCCGAGGCGCGCGAGCAGACCGGGCTGCCCATCGTCACCGAGGTGATGGACCCGCAGCTTGTCCCGCTGGTCTGCCAGTACGCCGACGTGCTGCAGATCGGGGCGCGCAACATGCAGAACTACACGCTGCTGCACGCGGTGGGCGAGAGTCAGCACCCCGTCCTGCTCAAGCGCGGCATGAGCAGCACCATGGAAGAATTGCTCATGTCCGCCGAGTACATTCTCAGTCACGGCAACATGCGCGTCATGCTCTGCGAGCGCGGCATCCGCACCTTCGAGACCTACACGCGCAACACGTTCGACATCAACGCCATCCCCGTGCTCAAGCGCATCTCGCACCTGCCGGTCATCGCCGATCCCAGTCACGGCGTCGGCAAGTGGGAATATGTGGAGAGCGTCTCGCTGGCGGCGGTCGCCGCTGGCGCGGACGGGCTGATTCTGGAGGTGCATCCTCAGCCGGAGATGGCCCAGTCGGACGGGCAGCAGTCGCTCAAGCCGGAGCGTTTCGCTGCGCTGGTTGCCAGGCTGCGCCAGCTTGCGCCGGTTGTCGGGCGGCAGGTCCCCCAGCCGCAGCGGGTCTAGCGCGATGAAGGCTCCCTTTAGCGCCTGTACGGTGCACATAATCGGCCTGGGGCTGATGGGCGGCTCGCTGGCCCTGGCCCTGCGCGGCCAGGTGGAGCGCATCACCGCCGAGGACATCGCCCCCGGCGTGATCGAAGATGCCACCAGCCGCGGCACCATTGACGGGCCGGGCACCTCTCAGGAGGCCGACATCGTGGTGCTGGCCGTGCCCGCGCACGCCATCATTGACCTGGTTCCGGGGCTGGCGCTGCGTCCGGGGACGCTGCTGCTCGACCTGGGCAGCACCAAGACGCGCATCTGCCAGGCGTTGGACGGCTTGCCGCCGGGCGTGCTGGCGGTGGGCGGGCACCCGATGTGCGGCCTGGCCGAGAATGGCTACGCCCACGCCGTCCCCACGCTGTACCAGGGCGCGCGCTTCGTGCTCTGCGAGACGCGGCGCACCACCGATGAAGCGCGGGCCATCGCCGAGACGCTGGTGCGGGCAATCGGCGCGCAACCCCTGTGGATGGATCGCGCCCGCCAGGATCGCCTGACCGCGCTGACCAGCCATCTGCCGCACCTGCTCTCCTTCGCCCTGATGCGCCTGGCGATGGATGGCGCGCAGGATGACTCGGCGCTGCTGGAGCTGGCGGCGGGCGGCTTCGACGGGGCGACGCGCCTGGCCCGCACCGACGCGGCGATGATCGTCGGCATGTTCAGCACCAACGCCGACCAGCTTCGCCGGGCCGCCGCCGAGCTGCGCGCGCACCTCGATCACCTGGACGCGATCCTGGCCGACGCGGACTCGCTGGAAGGAGAATTGAGCGAGATTGTGGCGGCGCGCCGCTGAGCGGCGAAACCACTTGGGCCGATCGCGTAGGCTTGCGCGCGCGCCCTCACACGGCGGCCCTAGCCTCACCCTCGCCGGGCACGGATGCGGTTCGATCACATGAGCGGCTTGTTGACCTCCCCCTCAGCCTCGCCAGATGGTTCATGGGAGGACAGGATTATGACCCCCCCGCCCACCGCCATCCGCGTCCGCTCCGGCGCGGCCCTGCGCGGGACGGTGCGCGTGCCCGGCGACAAGTCGCTCTCGCACCGCGCGCTGATCCTCGGCGCGCTGGCCGAAGGCGTGAGTCACGTGCGCGGCTGGCTGCCCGCCGGCGACACGCTGGCGACCCTGGGCTGCGTGCGGGCGTTGGGCATTGAGGTCGAGCAGGACGACGCGACGACCCTGGCCGTGCGCGGGCGCGGGCTGAACGGCCTGGGAGCGCCCGCCGCCCCGCTCGACTGCGCCAACGCCGGCACGGCCATGCGCCTGTTGGCCGGGGTGCTGGCCGGGCAGCCCTTCGCCAGCGCGCTCGACGGCAGCGCGCAGCTTCGCCGCCGCCCGATGCGCCGCATCACCGGGCCGCTGCGCCAGATGGGGGCGCAGATCGCCGACACGGACGGGCGCGCGCCGCTGCACTTTCAGCCCGGCGGCGCTGCGCGGCATGGCCCACACCCTGCCCGTCGCCAGCGCCCAGGTCAAGAGCGGGCTGCTGCTGGCCGGGCTGTTCGCCGACGGGCCGACGACGGTCAGCGCGCCGGGGCCGGCGCGCGATCACACCGAGCGCATGGTGCGGGCAATGGGCGCGCAGCTAGACGTGGACGGCTTCCGCGTCACGCTGACCCCCGGCCCGCCGCTGCACCCGCTCGATCTGACTGTGCCCGGCGACCCCTCCTCGGCGGCGTTCGTGCTGGCGGCGGCGCTGCTGGCCGTTGCTGGCGATGTGCGCGTGACCGGCGTGGGCGTCAACCCGACGCGCACGGGCCTGCTGGACATCCTGGCGGCGATGGGCGGCCCCGTGATCTGCGAGAACGAGCGGCTGGAAGGCGGCGAGCCGGTGGCCGATCTGCTCGTGCGGCGGGCTGACTTGCGCGGGACAACGGTGGGCGGCGACCTGATCGTGCGCGCCATTGACGAGTTCCCCATCCTGATGGTGATCGCGACACAGACGGCGGGCGAGACAGTCGTGCGCGACGCGGCGGAGCTGCGCGTCAAGGAGACGGACCGCATCGCGGTGATGGCCGCCGAGCTGCGCAAGCTGGGCGCGGAGATCGAGGAGCGCCCGGACGGCTTCCGCATCGTCGGGCCGCAGCGCTTGCGCGGCGCGGTCGTGCAGGGGCACAACGATCACCGCGTGGCCATGGCCCTGGCCGTCGCGGGACTGGTCGCCGACGGTGAGACGGTGATCGAAGACGCCGCCTGCGCCCACGACTCGTTCCCCGGCTTCGTCGAGACGATGCAGGCCCTCGGCGCGCAGATGGACTGGTGCGACCATGACTGAGCGCGTGGGTTTGCTCGGCTGGCCGGTAGCGCACAGCGTCTCCCCGGCCATGCACAACGCGGCGTTTCGCGCCCTGGGGCTGGACTGGGAGTACGATCTGCTGCCCGTCCCGCCTGAGCGCTTCGCCGAGCAGGTGGCGCGGCTGGTCACGGCGGGCTATCGCGGCTTCAACGTGACCATCCCGCACAAGGGCGCGGCGCTGGCCTTGCCCCAGGTGAGCGCCGTGTCAGCGGCGGCGCGGGCCATCGGCGCGGCCAATACGCTGGTCGTGCAGCCCGATGGAACGCTGTGCGCTGACAACACCGACTGGCGGGGCTTCGCCGACGACCTGTTGTCGCAGAAAATACCTGTCGCCGGCACGATGTGTCTGGTGCTGGGCACGGGCGGGGGCGCGCAGGCGGTTATCTACGCGCTGGAACGCCTGGGGGCGGGACGCATCGTGCCCATCAGCCGGACGCCGGAGTCGGACGAGGTGGGCTATGGCGACCTGGCCGCGCTCGCGCCACAGGCCGCTCTGATCGTCAACTGCACGCCAGTGGGCATGTTTCCCCACGTGGACGAGTCGCCCTGGCCGCAGGAAGTGCCCCTGCCAGCCGGCGCCGTGCTCTACGACCTGGTCTATAACCCGCCGGTCACGCGGCTGATGCGCCGGGCGAAGGCGGCGGGAATGCGGACATTTGGCGGGCTGGGGATGCTCGCCCGCCAGGGGGCGCTGTCTTTCGAGCAGTGGGTGGGGATCGCCCCGCCGCTGGTTATAATGGCGGGGGCGGCTCAGGCTGCTCTGTGGAGTTCGGCAGGCGATCCGCGATCAATGAAAGAGTGAGACACATGGCACAGGTGAAGACCGCACAGAATCTGTTCGAGGAGCTACGCTGGCGCGGCATGATCCACAACGCGGCGGAGGGCGCTGAAGAAGTCCTGGCCCGCGAGAAGGTGACCGCCTACATCGGCTTCGACCCGACCGCCGACAGCCTGCACATCGGCTCGCTGCTGCCGATCATGGTGCTGGTGCATTTGCAGCGGCACGGTCACACGCCGATTGCCCTGGCCGGCGGGGGCACCGGGCTGATCGGCGATCCCAGCTTCAAGGCCAAAGAGCGCCAACTGCTCTCGCAGGAGCAGCTTGCCCGCAACCTGGAGGGGATCAAGGCCCAGCTTGCCCATTTCCTGGCGTTCGAGGGCGTGCCCAACCCGGCGCTGCTGCTCAACAACGCCGACTGGCTGTGCCAGCTTAACCTGATCGAGTTCCTGCGCGACACCGGCAAGTATTTCACCGTCAACTACATGACGGCCAAGGACTCGGTCAAGACGCGGCTGGACGGTGAAGAGGGCCTGTCGTTCACCGAGTTCAGTTACATGCTGCTGCAAGCCTACGACTTCCTGCGCCTGTACCTGGACTACGGCTGCACGTTTCAGATGGGCGGCAGCGACCAGTGGGGCAACATCACCGCCGGCACCGAATTGATCCGCAGAGTGGCCGACGGCAAAGCCTACGCGCTCACCGTGCCGCTGATCACCACCTCGACCGGCGTCAAGTTCGGCAAGACCGAGGCCGGGACGGTCTGGCTCGACGCCCGGCGCACATCGCCGTTCCGCTTCTACCAGTACTGGCTCAACACGACCGACGCCGATGTGGTGCCCTATCTCAAGTGCTTCACCCTGCTGGATCGCGACGAGATCGCCGCGCTGGAGCGCTCCGTCGCCGCCGAGCCGCACCGGCGCGTCGCGCAGCGCCGCCTGGCCGAGGAGGTCACGCGCGCGGTGCACGGCGAAGACGGCCTGCGCAAGGCGCAGCAGGCGACCGAAGTGCTCTTCGGCGAGCGCGACCTGGAAGGGCTGAGCGCCGACGATCTGCTCGACATCTTCGCCGAGGTGCCGTCCAGCGCCGTGCCCGCCGCCGACCTGGGAGGCGAGGGGCTGAGCCTGGTTGACCTGGCCGCGACATGCGGGCTGGAGCGCTCCAAGAAGCAGGCGCGCACCCTGATCGAGGGCGGCGGGCTGTACCTGAACGCGGCCCGTGTAGAGGACGTGGAGCGGCGCGTCACCCTGGCCGACGCCATCGAAGGGCGCGTCCTCGTCCTGCGCAAGGGCAAGAAGGGCTACCACCTGGTGCGGGTGGAATAGAATTGCGGATTGCGAATTGCGGATTGCGAATTGGGGATTGGGGATGGGGAAGATAGTGGTTGGCGCGCGGGGAGTGGGGACAAGAGAGACTTCCGAAGTCTGCGAGACTTCGGAAGTCTGGCGCGCGGGACGCACAGAGCAGCGCCCCCACACAAGCGCTCTTGCTGATCGCTGAATGCTGGCGGCTGATAGCTGATAGCTGACGGCTGATAGCTGCTTCTCACGGAGGCACTGTGCTGCGCTTTCTCACTGCGGGCGAAAGTCACGGCCCGGCGCTGACCGGCATCCTGGAAGGGATGCCGGCCGGCGTCCCGCTGACGCCCGATGACATCAATCGCGACCTGGCCCGCCGCCAGCAGGGATACGGCAGCGGCGGGCGCATGCAGATCGAGCGCGACCGGGCGCGCATCACCGGCGGCGTGATGAACGGCCTCACGACCGGCGGGCCGATTGCCCTGATCATCGGGAACCGCGACTGGAAGAACTGGGCCGAGCGCGATATCCCGCCCATGACCACGCCGCGCCCCGGTCACGCTGATCTGAGTGGCGCGCTCAAGTACGGCTACCGCGACCTACGCCTGGCCCTGGAACGAGCCAGCGCGCGCGAGACGGCGATGCGCGTGGCGATTGGCGCCATCGCCCGGCGGCTGCTGGCCGAGTTCGGCATCACTGTGGGCGGCTACGTGACGGCCATCGGCGCGGAAGAAGCCCGGCTCGCCGACGACCCGCCCGACTACCCGGCCCGCTTCGCCGCCGCGCTGGAGTCCGATGTGGGCTGCCCCGACGTGGAGGCGGCGGAACGAATGCGCGCGGCCATCCGCCAGGCCAAAGTGGACAAGGACACGCTCGGCGGGATCATCGAAGTGGTGGCGCTGGGGCTGCCGCCCGGCCTGGGGTCGCACGTCCATTACGACCGTCGCCTGACCGGGCGGCTGGCCGGGGCGGTGTGCAGCGTGCCCAGCATCAAAGGCGCGGAGATCGGCCCGGCCTTCGCCAACGCGCATCGCCCCGGCACGCAGGTGCACGACCGGCTGGCGCTGGACGAAGACGGGCGCATCCGCCGCACCAGCAACCGCGCCGGCGGGCTGGAAGGGGGCATGACCACCGGCGAGCCGCTGGTCGTGCGCGCGGCCATGAAGCCGATCAGCACCACGCTGACGCCCCTGGAGTCGGTGAACCTGGCGGCGGGGACGCCGGCGCACACTGAATACGAGCGCAGCGACTTCTGCGCCACGCCGCGCGCCGTCGTCATCATCGAGGCGATGGTGGCCCTGGTGCTGGCTGATGAGCTGCTGCGCAAGCTGGGCGGCGACAGCCTGGACGAGCTGCGCCCGCGCTTTGCCGCGCTGCGCCAGGCCCGGCTGGACGACCTGCCGCTGGACAACACGCCCTGGCGCTTCGGCTACGACGAGTGGGCATGACCGTGCGCGCAGCGCGTAACCTCGTCCTGGCCGGGTTCATGGGGGCCGGCAAGAGCACCGTCGGGCGCATCGTCGCGTGGCGGCTGGGACTGGCTTTCGTGGACACCGACGCCGAGATCGAACGGCGGGTGGGGCGCAGCATCGCGCAGATATTCGCCGGAGACGGCGAGACGGCCTTTCGGCGCATTGAGGCGCAGGTCTGCCATGAGGTCGCGGCGGGGCGCGATCAGGTGATCGCGGTCGGCGGCGGGGCGCTGCTCGATGAGTCCACGCGCCGCGCCTTCGCCCAGACAGGGCTGATCGTCTGCCTGACCTGCGCGCTCGACGAGAGTTTGCGGCGGGTGGGCGACGACCCGGCCCGCCCGCTGTTCAGCGCCGACCGCGCGCGATTGACGGCGCTCTACGCGGCGCGCGCGGCCCATTATGCCAGCCTGCCGCACGCGGTAGATACGACCGCCCGCGCGCCGGCAGAGATCGCCGAGGAGGTGATTCGCCTGTGGAACCGGCCCCTGCCCTGACCATCCGGGGCGCGGACGGCGCATACCCGGTGGTGATCCGGCCCGGCGCGCTGACCGACGCGCTGCCCGCCTTTGTGCAGGAGCGGCGTTTCTCGCGCATCGCCGTGATCAGCAACACGACCGTCGGCCCGCTGTACGGCGAGGCGCTGACCGCCCGCCTGCCGGACGCTTTCCTGGTCACCGTGCCGGACGGCGAAGCGCACAAGACGCTGGACACCGCCGCCGCTCTGTATGGCGCGCTGCTGGATGGCGGCTGCGACCGGTCGGCGCTGGTCATCGCTCTGGGCGGCGGGGTGATCGGCGACCTGGCCGGCTTCGTCGCGGCAACGCTCATGCGCGGCATGGCGCTGATCCAGGCTCCCACCAGTCTGCTGGCGATGGTGGACGCCAGCCTGGGCGGCAAGGTGGGCGTAGACCTGCCCCAGGGCAAGAACCTGGTCGGCGCCTTCAAAGATCCGCTGGCCGTCTTCGCCGACACGGCGACGCTACGCACGCTGCCACCGGTCGAAGTGCGCTGCGGCCTGGCCGAGACGCTCAAGGCCGGGCTGATCGCCGATCCGCCCCTGGTGGATCACCTGCTGGCGCACGGGCCAGAGCCGGTCGAGGAGATCGTCGAGAGCGCCGTGCGCGTCAAGAAGCTGATCGTCGAGCAAGACCGGCTTGAGCACGGCGCTCGCGCGCACCTGAACCTGGGCCACACCTTCGCCCACGCCCTCGAAGGCGTCAGCGGCTACGCCTGGAAGCACGGCGAGGCGGTGGCCCTGGGCCTGGTGGCGGCGGCGCGGCTGTCCGTCCGGCGCGGGCTGGCCGCGCCCGATCTGGCAGCGACCGTTGAGCGGGCGGTCGTCGCGCTGGGGCTGCCCACGCGCTACGCCGGGCTGGACCCCGCCGCCCTGTGGGACGCCATGCGCCACGACAAGAAATTTCGCGGCGGGAGCGCGCGTTTCGTGCTGCTGCGCGGCGTGGGCGCGCCGTGCATGGCCGACGACGTGCCGCGCGACGAGGTGATCGCCGTGCTGGAGTCGTTGCGGGAGGGGGCATGAACATCCTGATCTTGCACGGGCCGAATCTGAACCTGCTGGGAACGCGCGAGCCGGAGGTCTACGGCAGCCTGACGCTGGAGGCGATCAACGCGCGCCTGGAAGCCTACGCGACGGCGCACGGCGCGACGCTGCGCATCGTGCAGAGCAACCACGAAGGCGCGCTGATTGACGCGCTGCACGCGGCGCGCGACTGGGCGGACGGGGTGATCCTCAACCCCGGCGGCTATACGCACAGCAGCGTCGCCCTGCGCGACGCGCTCAGCGCGGTTGGGCTGCCGGCCATCGAGGTGCATCTGTCGAACATCCACGCCCGCGAGCCGTTCCGCCACACCTCGCTGATCGCGCCGGTCTGCCTGGGGCAGATCAGCGGGCTGGGCTGGCTGGGCTACCGGCTGGCGCTGGAGGCGTTGCTGGAGAGAGAGTGATTGGTTGTTGGTTGTTGGTTGTTGGTTTTGGTTTTTGGTGATCAGTGGTCAATGGCCGGTCTTCAGTGATTGATGACTGGTAGTTCCTGGATGGCAAGACCCGTTTCGCCTGAGCGCTGATCACTGATCACTGAAAACCAACCACCAATCACCAACAACCAATAACCAATAACCAACCACCAAGGAGACACACATCATGGGCGAGCGCATCGTCGCCTTTCAGGGAGAGCACGGCGCGTATTCGGAGGAGGCGATCCATCGCCAGTTCGGCGAGGACACGAAGACCCTGCCCTGCGAGACTTTTGCCGAGGTCTTCGCGGCCATCCAGCGCGGACGGGCCACGCACGGTATGGTGCCGGTCGAGAACGCGCTGGCCGGGACAGTCTTCCAGGTCTACGAGCTGCTGATCGAGCACGATTTCCGCGTGCAGGCCGAGCATCTGCTGCCGATCACTCACCACCTGCTCGCGCCGGAAGGCACGACGCTGGAGGATGTCAAGCGCGTCATGTCGCACCCGCAGGCGCTGGCCCAGTGCGCCGGCACTCTGCACCGGCGTGGCTGGGAGCCGGTCGCCACGTATGACACGGCGGGCGCAGCGCGCGCCCTGGCCGAGCACCCGGAGCCGCACACGGCGGTGATCGCCTCGGCGCTGGCGGGCAAGCTCTACAGCCTGGCCGCGCTGGACAGCGGCCTGGAAGACGACCCCGGCAACTCGACGCGCTTCTTCGCCATCGGCGCGGACGATGCCCAGCGCCGCGACCCCAGCAAAACTTCGCTGGTCTTCGCTGTGCGGCACCGCCCGCGCGCGCTCTATGACGCGCTGGGCGCGTTCGCCCTGCGCAGCATCAACCTGACCAAGATCGAGTCACGCCCGATGCGCGGGCGGGCCTGGCAGTACTGGTTCTACCTCGACTTCGAGGGCCACTGGCGCGACTCCGCCGCCGAAGCCGCGCTGGTAGACCTGCTGCGCCAGGCTTCGCTGGTCAAGATGCTCGGCTCGTACCCGGCGGCGCTGGGCGGGCCGAACACGGGCGGCGCGTGAGCGCCCCGCTGACGGCCCCCCATCCCCGGCCCTTCCCCCACGAGGGGGAAGGGAGAAACGCGCGCCCGCTAAGCCCCTCCCTCCTTGTGGGGGAGGGGTTTGGGGTGGGGGAGAAGACCTTCTCAAATGGCCTTCGCCCGCTGACTGCCGCCCGCTAATCGCGCTTGAAGCGCGTGTAGTCCGGCTGGCGGTAGCGGCTCTTGCCCGTCCCCTCGACATTGAGCATGGCCTCGACCTTCAGGGGCAGGCCGATCATGTTGATGAAGCCCTTGGCGTCGGTCTGGTCGTAGATGTCCATGTGGCCGAAGGAGGCGTAGTCCTCGCGGTAGAGGCTGTAGGGACTCTTGCGCCCGGCGATGATCACGTTGCCTTTGTACAGCTTGAGGCGCACCGTCCCCGTGACCGTCTGCTGCGTCACCTGGACGAAGGCATCCAGCGCCTCGCGCAGGCGCGTATACCACATGCCGTTGTAGACCAGCTCGGCGTATTTGACGGCCACGAAGTCCTTGTAGTGCATGGTCTGCTTGTCCAGGCACAGGCTTTCCAGCGCCTGGTGGGCGACGCGCAGGATGGTGCCGCCGGGCGTCTCGTAGACGCCGCGACTCTTCATGCCCGACCAGCCGGTTCTCCACCATGTCCACCCGCCCGATGCCGTTGACCGCGCCCAGCTCGTTGAGCCGCTCGAACAGCGGGACGGGGGCCAGCGTCTGGCCATCCATGGCGACACCGGGACGCCCTGCTCGAAGCCAATGGTGACGTAGGCCGGCTCGTCGGGCGCGTCCTCCGGGCTGCGCGAGATGACGAACATCTCCTCGTGCGGCTCGTTCCAGGGGTCTTCCAGCGGGCCGCCCTCATGACTCATGTGGAAGAGGTTGCGGTCGCGGCTGTAGATGCTCTTGAGCGTCGAGCTGACCGGCACGTTGTACTCGGCGGCGTATTCGAGCGCGTCCTCGCGGCTGCGGATGTTCCACTCGCGCCAGGGGGCGATCACTTGTAGCTTGGGGTTGAGGGCCATCGCCGTTAGCTCAAAGCGCACCTGGTCGTTGCCCTTGCCGGTGCAGCCGTGCGCGATGGCCTGCGCGCCCTCGTCCTCGGCGATCTCGACCAGGTGCTTGCTGATCAGCGGGCGGGCGAACGACGTGCCCAGCAGGTAGACGCGCTCGTAGACCGCCCCCGCCTGCAGCGTCGGGAAGACGAAGTCGGTCAGGAACTCCTCGCGCAGGTCGCGGATGATCAGCTTGCTGGCCCCGGTCTTCAGCGCCTTCTCTTCCAGGCCATCCAGTTCTTCTTCCTGGCCCAGGTCGGCGGTGAAGCAGACCACTTCGCAGCCGTAATTGTGGCGCAGCCAGGGCACGATGATCGAGGTATCCAGGCCGCCGCTATAGGCCAGGACGACCTTCTTGATCGGTTCCATTGCGGATTTCCTTTCTTGGCGGGGGGTGCGCGCCTTATCAGATTGGGCGCTAATGCTAGCGCTCGCGGCTCGCAAAAAACAGAGCGGCGGCCTGCTCGCAGACCCTCTTTTGTACATAATCACTAAACCTGGCCCGCCCAATTGGGCAGCAACTCCTTGACAAAACCGCCTCCGCTGGGCTACAGTCTTACTCAGTTACGTGATCGGCCTGCGTGCTGAAGGAAACGTGCTCACCATGGCGTCTCGTCGCCTGTCCCTCGTCCTAATCGTCATTGTCCTCGTCATTCTTGGCGGGGCATTTGGCGTTGGGAGGGTGTAGCCGCAGCAGGCCCCAGTGTGTAAGCAAAAGCCTCCCAACGCCGGGAGGCTTTTTTGTTGCGCTGATGCGTTCAGCGGAGACACAGCACCCATGACCTTCGATGCGCTGCGCGCGCTGGTTCCTCTGATTATTGTCCTGGTTATGGGCCTCCTTCTCGCTCTTGAGAAGGGGGACAAACGGGTTGGGGCATCGGCGCAGCGCAGAGCAAGCCGCTAGCAGCGCAGCGTAAGAAGAGCCAGGAGGCCGTCCCAACCCAGGGGCGGCCTCTGTTGTATCCGCCGGGCAGCAGTTGCACAGAACGGGCAAAACCATGCGCTCAGACCGGATCAAGAAGGGTTTCGAACGGGCACCGCACCGCAGCCTGCTCAAGGCGACCGGCGTCACCGACGCCGACATGGGCAAGCCGTTCGTGGCCGTCGTCAACTCCTACGTGGACATCGTCCCCGGACACGTGCACCTGCAGCGCTTCGGCCAGGTCGTCAAAGAGGCCATCCGCGCGGCGGGCGGCGTGCCCTTCGAGTTCAACACCATCGGCGTGGACGACGGCATCGCCATGGGGCACCTGGGCATGAACTACTCGCTGCCCAGCCGCGAATTGATCGCCGACTGCGTCGAGACGATGGTCGTCGCCCACGCCTTCGACGGCATGATCTGCATCCCCAACTGCGACAAGATCGTGCCGGGGATGCTCATGGCCGCCATGCGCGTGGACATCCCGACCATCTTCATCAGCGGCGGGCCGATGCCTGCCGGCAAAACCCCCGACGGGCGCGTGGTGGACTTGATCAGCGTCTTCGAGGGCGTGGGCGCTTTCAAGGCGGGCAAGATTGACGCCGCCGAGCTGAAGACGCTGGAAGATTACGGCTGTCCCTCGTGCGGCTCATGCTCCGGCATGTTCACCGCCAACTCGATGAATTGCCTGATGGAAGCGCTGGGGGTGGCCCTGCCCTTCAACGGCTCGGCCCTGGCCGAAACCCCGCAGCGCATCGAGCTGGCGGAGCGCGCGGCGCGGCAGCTCATGGTCTTGATCGAGAAAGACCTGACGCCGCGCCGTATTGTCACCCGCGAGGCCCTGGACAACGCCTTCGCCCTGGACATGGCCATGGGCGGCAGCACCAACACCGTCCTGCACACGCTGGCCCTGGCCTACGAGGCGGGCGTGGACTACCCGCTGGAGCGCATCAACCAGGTCGCCGGGCGCGTGCCGCACATCTGTAAGGTCAGCCCGGCCTCGCACTGGCATATGGAAGACGTGCATCGCGCGGGTGGCGTCCCAGCCATCCTGCACGAGATCGCCCAGAAGGACGGCGCACTACACCTGGACTGCATCACAGTGACCGGACGGACGCTGGGCGAGAACATCGCTGGCGCAGCCATCGCCGATCACGAGGTGATTCGCCCGCTGAGCGACCCGCACAGCCCCAGCGGCGGGCTGGCCGTGCTCTTCGGCAGCCTGGCCCCCGACGGTGCGGTGATCAAGACCGGCGCGGTGCCCGCGCACATGCGCCATCATCGCGGCCCGGCGCGCGTCTTCGAGAGCGAAGAAGCGGCCTCGGCGGGCATCCTCAACGGGCTGGTGCAGCCGGGCGATGTGGTGGTCATCCGCCACGAAGGGCCGCGCGGCGGGCCGGGGATGCAGGAGATGCTGGGGCCGACGGCGCAGTTGCAGGGCATGGGCCTGGGCGACAGCGTGGCTCTGGTGACTGACGGGCGCTTCTCCGGCGGCAGTCGGGGCGTGTCCATCGGTCATGTCAGCCCAGAAGCGGCGGCGGGCGGCCCGCTGGCCGCTGTGCAGCCGGGCGACCTGATCGCGATCGATCTCGACCAGCGGACGCTCGACCTGCTGGTGGAGCCGGCGGAAGTGCAGCGCCGCCTGGCCGCGCTGCCAGACTTCGCGCCAGCCATCCCCAGCCGCTGGCTGCGGCGCTATGCCCGGCTGGTCAGCAGCGCCAGCACCGGGGCGGTTTTTCTGGATTGAGGGGTACGCCCCATGTAGGGGCGGGTTTCAAAACCCGCCCCTGCCAACGACGACTGAGAGATACCAGCACGGCGTAAGCCCGACAAGGAGGAAAACACTGTGAAACTGACCGGCGCTGAGATCATTCTGGAATGCTTGCTCCGCGAGGGTGTGGACATTATGTTCGGCTACCCCGGCGGCGCGAACCTGCCCACCTACGACGCCATGACTCGCTACCCGCAGCTTCGCCACGTGCTGGTGCGCCACGAACAGGGCGCCGCGCATATGGCCGACGGCTACGCGCGGGCGACGGGCAAGGTCGGCGTGGCACTTGCCACCTCCGGCCCCGGCGCGACCAACCTGGTCACCGGCATCGCCACCGCCATGCTGGACTCCTCGCCCATCGTGTGCATCACCGGGCAGGTGCCCAGCGCGGCCATTGGCAGCGACGCCTTCCAGGAGACGGACGTGACGGGCGTCACGCTGCCCGTGACCAAGCACAACTACCTGGTCTATGACGTGGACGAGCTGGCCTACACCATCCGCGAGGCGTTCCACATCGCGCGGACGGGGCGGCCCGGCCCCGTGCTGGTGGACATCCCCAAAGACGTGCAGAACGCCGTCACCGAGTTCGTCTATCCCGAAGACCCCATCGAGCTGCCCGGCTACCGTCCGCCGCAGCGCGCAACCGACGGGGATATCGCCGCCGCCCTGGCGCTGATCGAGCGGGCCGAACGCCCGCTCATCCTGGCCGGACACGGCGTGATCATGTCTGGCGCGGGGCGCGAAGTGCTGCAATTCGCCGAGATGACGCAGACCCCCTTCGCCCTGACTCTGCTCGGCAAGGGCGGCCTGCCGGAGACGCACCCGCTCTCGCTGGGCATGATGGGCATGCACGGCACCGGCCACGCCAACCACGCCATCCAGAACGCCGACCTGCTGCTGGCCTTCGGGATGCGCTTCGACGACCGCGTGACCGGCAACCTGAAGACCTACGCGCCCAATGCCCGCAAGATTCACGTTGACATTGACGTGTCGGAAATTCACAAGAACGTGCGCGTGGACGTGCCCATCGTCGGCGACCTGAAGACCGTGCTCGGCCAGTTGATGCCGCACGTCAGACCCATCGAGCACAAGGCGTGGCTGGGCCAGATCCGCGACTGGATGGAAGACGCCGACGAGCGCGACATCGTCAACCGCGATGTGGGCGAGCGCCTCTTCGCCGCGCACGTCATCCACGACATGTGGCGGGCAACCGGCGGCGACGCGGTGGTGGTGACCGATGTCGGCCAGCACCAGATGTGGGAAGCGCAGTATTACCCGCACCAGCGCCCGCACACGCTGCTCACCTCCGGCGGGCTGGGCACGATGGGCTTCGGCCTGCCGGCGGCCATCGGCGCGGCGCTGGGGCTGGGCCAGCCCAACGTGTGGGCCATCGTCGGCGACGGCGGCTTTCAGATGACGCTGCAAGAGCTGGGCACCGCCATGCAAGAGCGCGTGCCGATCAATATCGCCATCATCAACAACGGCTTCCTGGGCATGGTGCGCCAGTGGCAGGAGTTCTTCTATGAGGAACGCTACAACGCCACGCCCATGCACAACCCGGATTTCGTCAAGCTGGCCGACGCCTACGGCATTCCGGCCCGCCGCGTCACCCGCCGCGAAGAGGTGATCCCGGCCATTGAATGGGCCAACAGCATCACCGACGGCCCGACCCTGATTGATTTCGTGGTCGAAAAGCACGACCTGGTGTACCCGATGGTGCCGGCGGGCGCCGACCTGCACAGGATGATCCGCCGCCCCCTGCCCTCAGATACCGCCATCTAGCGCGCTGCGCTTGAACAGGAGTGAAGATAGCGATGAAACGGACACTCGTAGCCCTCGTAGAGAACAAGCCCGGCGTGCTGAACCGGGTGGCGAGCCTGTTCCGGCGGCGCAATTTCAACATTGACAGCCTGACCGTGGGCCGCACCGAGAACCCGGCCATCTCGCGCATGACCATCGTCGTGGACGCCGATGCTGAGAAGATTCGCACCCAGCTTTACAAGCTGATCAACGTCATCCAGGTGCAGGATGTGACGGAAATCCCCGATGTCAGCCGCGACCTGGCGCTGATCAAGGTGCGCGTCAACAGCCAGACGCGCGGCGAGGTCGTGCAGCTTTGCGACATCTTCCGCGCGCACATCGTGGACGCCACGACCGACGCGGTGATCGTCGAGGTCACCGGCGACGAGGACAAGATCGCCAGCATGACCGAGCTGCTGCGCCCGATCGGCATCCTGGAGATGGTGCGCACCGGCATTGTCACCATGACGCGCGGCGAGCACGTGCTGTCGCCCAACGGCTACAAGCCGCGTCCGGGCGGCAACGGCTACCGGATGAACGTGCTGTGAGGGAAACGTAAGACTTCGGAAGTCTTCGGAAGTCTTCGAGACTTCCGAAGTCTGAAGCTGATCGCGCTCAATCGCTCAACGAGGGAGAAAACCAGTGGCGAAGCTCTATTACGACAACGATGCCGATCCGTCCCTGCTCGCAGGCAAGACGGTGGCGATCATCGGCTATGGCAGCCAGGGCCACGCCCACGCGCTCAACCTGCGCGACAGCGGCGTGCAGGTGGTGGTCGGTCTCTATGACGGCAGCAAGTCGTGGGCCAAAGCCGAAGCCGACGGGCTGACCGTCAGGCCGGTCGCTGAAGCGGCAGCCGAGGCCGACGTGATCATGCTGCTGCTGCCCGACACGGCCCAGCCCAAAGTGTACGCCGAGAGCATTGCGCCGCACCTGGAGCCAGGCGACACGCTGATGTTCGCGCACGGCTTCAACATCCGCTACAGACAGATCGCGCCGCCCGACTTCGTGGATGTGAGCATGGTCGCGCCCAAAGCGCCTGGTCATCGCGTGCGCGAGCTGTACGTCGAGGGCGCGGGAACGCCTGCCCTGGTCGCCGTTGAGCAGGACGCCAGCGGTCAGCGCCCTGGCCCAGGCACTGGCCTACGCCCGCGCCCTGGGCTGCACCCGCGCCGGCGTCATCCAGACGACCTTCGCCGAGGAGACCGAGACTGACCTCTTCGGCGAGCAGGTCGTGCTGTGTGGCGGGGTCACGGCGCTGGTCAAGGCGGGCTTCGAGACGCTGGTCAAGGCCGGCTACCAGCCAGAGCTGGCCTACTTCGAGGTGCTGCACGAGCTTAAGCTGATCGTGGACCTGATGTACCAGGGTGGCATGAGCTACATGTGGTATTCCGTCTCCGACACCGCCGAGCACGGCGGCTACACCGCCGGCGAGCGCATCATCACCGAGGAGACCAAAGGCGAGATCCGCCGCATCCTCGACGAGATTCAGGACGGCACCTACGCCCGCCAGTGGATCGCGGAGAACAACGCCGGGCGGCCCTGGTTCAACAAGCAGCGTCGGGCCGAGCAGAGCCTGCTCGTCGAGCAGGTGGGGCGCGAGCTGCGCCAGATGATGCCGTTCCTGAACGCCAGGCACGCCCCGCCGGCGGAGTAGCTCTGGCAGAGGGCTGGTGGGGGCGTATTGAGGCACATTAACGAATCGGCGCGGAACCATGCACGGCAGGTAGGGGTGCTGCTCTGCTGCGCCCTGGTATGCCTCACCCCCGCCGATCAAAGCGTTCCTGTAGGGGCGGGTTTCGAAACCCGCCCCTACAAAAGGTGGCCAGATTGCACACAAGGATAGCAGGATCATGGACGAGTCTGGGGTTCAACGCGATAACCGGGTACGCATTTTCGACACCACCCTGCGCGATGGCGAGCAGTCGCCCGGTGCCAGCCTGACCAGCGCCGAGAAGATTGACATCGCCCGCCAGCTTGCCCGCCTGGGCGTGGACATCATCGAGGCGGGCTTCCCCGCCGCCTCACCCGACGACCTGGAAGGCGTGCGCCGCGTCGCCCGCGAGGTGGGCACGCCGGATGGCCCGGTCATCTGCGGGCTGGCCCGCGCCACCGCCGGCGACATTGACAAAGCCTGGGAAGCCGTGCGCGACGCGGCCAGGCCACGCATCCACACCTTCCTGGCGACTTCTGAGATTCACATGCAGCACAAGCTGCGCATGACGCGCGAGCAGGTCGTGGAGCGCACGCGCGAGATGGTGGCCTATGCCCGCTCGCTGTGCGCCGACGTGGAGTTCTCGCCGGAGGATGCCTGCCGCTCCGACCCCGACTTTCTGGTGGAGGTGCTCAGCGTGGCGGTCGAGGCAGGGGCGACCACTCTCAACATCCCCGACACGGTGGGCTACATCATGCCGGGCGAGTACCTCGCGCTGATGCAGAAGCTGATCCGCGAGACGGTGGGCGGCGAGCGGGTGATCTGGTCGGTGCACTGCCACGACGACCTGGGCATGGCCACGGCCAACACGCTGGCCGGCCTGCAGGCCGGGGCGCGCCAGGCCGAGGTGACGATCAACGGCATTGGCGAGCGCGCGGGCAACACCTCGCTGGAAGAAGTGGTCATGGCCCTGCACACGCGGCCCCAGTTCTACAACCTGACCACCGGCATAGACACCACGCAGATCGCGCGCAGCAGCCGCATGGTCAGCAACTACACCGGCCTGCCCGTCCAGCCGAACAAGGCCATTGTCGGGGCCAACGCCTTCAGCCACGAGGCGGGCATTCACCAGGACGGCGTGCTCAAGCACCAGACCACCTACGAGATCATGACGCCGGAGACGGTCGGCCTGTCGCAGAGCAACCTGGTGCTGGGCAAGCACAGCGGACGCCATGCCTTTCGCGTCCGGCTGCAAGACCTCGGCTACGAGCTGGAGGGCGACGCGCTGAACCAGGCGTTCCAGCGCTTCAAAGAGCTGGCCGACAAGAAGAAGACGGTCACCGACGCCGACATTGAGGCGCTCATCGCCGACGAGTTCTACGGCCCGGAGGAGGTCTTCACCCTGGAGGGTATCCAGGTCGCCTGCGGGCAGCCGGGGATGCCCACTGCCACGATCAAGCTGCGCGGGCCGGACGGTCAGACGAAGATCGCGGCGGGCATCGGCACCGGCCCGGTGGACGCTGCCTTTCAGGCCATCGAGCGGATCATTGAGGTGCAGGCCACGCTGGTCGAGTACCGCGTGGCCGCCGTCACCGAGGGCATTGACGCGCTGGGCGAAGTGACCGTGCGCGTCCGCCGCGACGCCAACGGGCGGCGGACTTTCGGCGGGCACGGGGCCGATACCGACATCATCGTGGCCAGCGCCAAAGCGTATCTGTCCGCGCTCAACAAGATGCTGGCCCACACCGGCTATGGCGATCGCGCGCCAGAGGGCGATGCCGCCACCGTGCGCGTGTCGCCGCAGGCGAGGTGAGGCGCTGCCCGATTGACCTCACCCCCCGCCTCGCTGCGCTCGGCTTGCCCCCTCTCCATCATGGAGAGGGGGCGGTGAGGCGCGTTAGCGCCGAGCGGGGGTGAGGTAAACCGTCACGACCGAGTGTGTACGAGGAGCGAAGAACATGACCAAGCAGACGAAATCACGCGGAGGGATGCCGGTCAGCCCGCGCCCGGTCGAGCCGGAGATGGGCGCCGCCTTTCCTGAGCCGTGCACCTGGCCGCTGGCCTGGCACGGCGAAGCTCTGTACAGCCGGCCCGTCAGTTGCCAGCTATCAGCTTTCAGCCATCAGTTTTCAGGAACGTCCGTGACCCGCGCTGACGGCTGAGAGCTTTCAGCTATCGGCTTTCAGCCATCAGCTTGGAGCGATATCGGTAACCGTCGCTGACGGCTGACCGCTGACGGCTCTTTTTCACGGGAGACATCATGGGAAAAACACTGGCCGAGAAGATCATCGCCGCCCACGCTGAACACGTCGCAGAGGTCTCGGCGGGCGACCTGGTCACCGTCAAGACCGACGTCGTGATGGCCAACGACATCACCGCGCCCATCGCCATCGAGTCCTTCCGGGCGATGGGCGTGAGCGAAGTGTACGACTCGGAGCGCATCATGCTGGTGCCGAGCCACTTCGCCCCCAACAAAGACATCCAGAGCGCCGAGCAGACGCGCACGCTGACCCTCTTCGCCGAGCAGCAGGCGCTCGGTCACCGCTTCCAGGTGGGGCGGGCGGGCATCGAGCACGTCGTGCTGCCAGAGCGGGGCCTGGTGCTGCCCGGCGACCTGGTCGTCGGCGGCGACAGCCACACCTGCACCTACGGCGCGGTCGGCGCCTTCGCCACCGGCATGGGGTCCACCGACATCGCGTTTGCGATGGCGACCGGCACCACCTGGCTGAAGGTGCCGGAGACGATGAAGTTCGTCTACTACGGCGAGCCTCAGCCCTGGGTGACCGGCAAAGACCTCATCCTGCGCACTATCGGGGAGATCGGCGTGGACGGCGCGCTCTACCGGGCGATGGAGTTCACCGGCCCGGCCATCCACGAGCTGCCCATGTCCGACCGGCTGACGATGGCCAACATGGTCATCGAGGCGGGCGGCAAGTGCGGCTTCCTGCCCTACGACGAGGTCACCGAAGCCTATGTCACGCCGCGCGCGACGCGCCCCTTCACCCCGTACCACGCCGACGAGGACGCGGTCTACTGCTCCGTCCACGAGTTCGACCTTTCGCAGGTGGAGCCGCAGGTGGCCTGCCCCTATTCACCGGACAACGTGCACCCCATCAGCCAGATCGAGCCGGAGAAAGTAGACCAGGTCTTCATCGGCAGTTGCACCAACGGGCGCTTCGAAGACCTGGCCATCGTCGCCGACATCCTGCAGCGGACGGGGCGCGAGTTCCACCCCGACGTGCGCGTGATGATCATCCCCGGCTCGCAGGCGGTTTATCTGGACGCGCTGCGCCAGGGCTGGATCGAGCTGTTCACGCTGGCGGGGGCAGCGGTCAGCGTCAGCACGTGCGGGCCGTGCCTGGGCGGGCACATGGGCGTGCTGGCCGCCGACGAGGTGTGCGTCAGCACGTCGAACCGCAACTTTCGCGGGCGCATGGGCCACCGCGACGCGCGCGTTTACCTGGCGAACCCGGCCATCGCCGCCGCGAGCGCCATCCTGGGCCGGCTGGCCCATCCCGACGAGCTGTAGGGCAGAAGGGGACACTGATGAAGCTGCAAGGTAAGGTCTGGAAGTACGGCGACAACATTGACACGGACGTGATCATCCCGGCGCGCTACCTCGTCACCACCGATCCGCAGGCGCTGGCTGCCCACTGCATGGAAGACATGGACGCAGCGTTCGCCGGGGGAGTGCAGCCGGGCGACATCATGGTTGGCGGGACGAACTTCGGCTGCGGCTCCAGCCGCGAGCACGCCCCGATCAGCATCAAGGGGGCGGGCGTCTCGTGCATCATCGCCGAGTCGTTCGCGCGCATCTTCTTCCGCAACGCGATCAACATCGGCCTGCCCATCCTGGAGAGTCCGGCGGCGGCGCGCGACGCGCAAAAAGGCGACACGCTCAGCGTTGATCTGGCCGCCGGCACCATTACCAACGAGCGCACGGGCCAGACCTACCAGGCCAGCCCCTACCCGCCGGTCGTGCTGGCGATCATCAACGCGGGCGGGCTGGTGCCCTACGCGCGCCATGTGCTGGGCGTGCAGATGAAGGGCTAGCGACGATGGAGCCGTGATCAGGCGTCTGTAGGGGCGAGTTTGCAAACCCGCCCCTACAAAGCATCCGCGCCGCCGCCCTCTGACAATTGATCACCGAAGACTGAGCACCAACAACCAATAACCAATAACCAACAACCAATAACCAATAACCACGAATCGAGACCGCCGATGACATCCGTGACTCCCCCCGCTGTTGAGGTCTACGATACCACCCTGCGCGATGGCACGCAGGGCGAGAACATCGCCCTTTCTGTGGACGACAAGCTCAAGATCACGCGCCTGCTCGATGACCTGGGCGTGACCTATATCGAGGGCGGCTGGCCCGGCTCCAACCCCAAAGACGCGGCCTACTTCCAGCGCGTGCGCGAGCTGGACCTGCAGCACGCCCGCGTCGCCGCCTTCGGCATGACCTGCCGCGTGGACGGCGACCCGGCGACCGACGCCAACATCCTCGCCCTGCTCGACGCCGCGACGCCTGTCGTCACCGTCGTCGGCAAGACCTCGCTCCTGCACGTGCGCGAGGTGATCCGCACCACGCCGCAGGAGAATCTGCGCCTCATCCGCGAGAGCCTGGCCTTCCTCAAGGCGCAAGGGCGCGAGGTGATCTACGACGCCGAGCACTTCTTCGACGGCTACAGGCTGGACGCCGGCTACGCGCTGCAAACCTTGCAGGCGGCGCTCGACGGCGGGGCGGAGGTGCTCGTGCTGTGCGACACCAACGGCGGCTCGACGCCCTGGCAGATCGAGGAGATGACCCGCGCAGCGGCGGAACGCTTCCCCGGCGTGCGGCTGGGCATTCACTGCCACAACGACGGTGAGATGGCCGTCGCCAACACGCTGGCGGCGGTGCGCCAGGGCGCGACACACGTCCAGGGGACGATCAACGGCTACGGCGAGCGCTGCGGCAACGCCAACCTGTGCGCGGTGGTGCCCGACCTGGAACTGAAGCTCGGCCGGCGCTGCCTGCCCGAAGGTCGCCTGGCCCGCCTGACGGGCGTGGCGCGCACGGTCGCCGAGATCGCCAACATGGCCCCCAATCATCAGGCGGCCTACGTGGGCAAGAGCGCCTTCGCCCACAAGGGGGGGATGCACGTCGCCGCCATCCGTCGCAACGTGGATAGCTACCAGCACATTGACCCGGCGCTGGTCGGCAACAAGATGCGCGTGCTCGTCTCCGACCTCAGCGGGCGCGGCAATATGCTCAGCAAGGCCGAGGAATACGGCCAGAATCTGGCGGCGGACGAGGCGCAAAAGCTCGTCGCCCGCATCAAGGAGCTGGAGCATCGGGGCTTCGTCTTCGAAGGGGCCGAAGCCTCGATCATGATGCTCATCCGCCGCGGACGCCCGGATTATCAGCCGCCCTTCGAGTTGGTTGACTTCATGGCGGTGGTGGAGCACCGCGCCGGGCGCGGCATGTTCGCCGAGGCCACGATCAAGCTGCGTGTGAATGGCGAAGAGATGCACACCGTCGCCAGCGGCAACGGCCCGGTGGACGCGCTCGACCACGCCATGCGCAAGGCGCTGATCCCCATCTATCCGGAGCTGGCCGAGTTCCAACTGGCCGACTACAAGGTGCGCATCCTCGACGGGCAGAACGGCACGGCGGCCATGACCCGCGTGCTGATTGACACGCAGAACGGACACCAGCGCTGGAGCACGGTGGGGGCCAGCACCAACATCATCGAGGCGAGCTGGTTCGCCCTGGCCGACAGCGTCGAGTACGGCCTGACCCATGTGATGGGCTGCTGCTGAGTCGGGAGTCTTGAGTCATGGGGTAGGAGTCTGCATCACTGCTCGCTAGGCCGGTCTGTGCCCAGGCACAGGGCAGTGCTCTCGACTCAAAACTCCCAACTCCCGACTCACAACCAACAACCAATAACCAACAACCCGTCCACCACCCTCCAGGAGACCTTCATGCACGCGACTATCGTCACCCTGCCCGGCGACGGCATCGGCCCGGACGTGATCGCCGAGGGCGTGCGCGTCCTGCGCGCCGTCGCCGCCCGCTGGGGGCACGGCTTCAGCTTCGACGAGGCGCTGATGGGCGGCTGCGCCATTGACGCGACTGGCAACCCCCTGCCCGACGAGACGCTGGCCGCCTGCGAGCGCGCCGACGCCGTGCTGCTCGGCGCAGTCGGCGGGCCGCAGTGGTCGGACCCCTCTGCCCCCGTCCGTCCGGAGCAGGGGCTGCTGCGGCTGCGCGCGCACTTCGACCTCTTCGCCAACCTGCGCCCGGTCAGGGCGTACCCGGCGCTGGCCCGGCACACGCCGTTGCGCGCCGACCTGCTCGACGGCGTGGATATGCTCTTCGTGCGCGAGCTGACCAGCGGCATCTACTTCGGCCCGCGCCAGGAGCAGGGCGACGGCGACGACGCCTGGGACACCATGTACTACTCCGTCCCCCAGGTGGAGCGCGCCGCCCGCGTCGCCTTCGAGGCGGCCCGCGGACGGCGCGGCCAGGTGGCCTCGGTGGACAAGGCCAACGTGCTGGCCGCCATGCGCCTGTGGCGGCGCACGGTGAGCCGGGTGGCGGCGGACTACCCGGACGTGGCCCTGGAGCACGTGCTGGTGGACGCCTGCGCCATGCACCTGCTGCGCGCCCCGGCCCGCTTCGACGTGCTGCTGGCCGGCAACATGTTCGGCGACATCCTCAGCGACGAGGCGTCGGTGCTGGCCGGGTCGCTGGGCATGTTGCCCTCGGCCTCGCTGGGGGCGGGGACGTTCGGCGTCTACGAGCCGATTCACGGCTCCGCGCCGGACATCGCCGGGCGGGGCATCGCCAACCCGGTGGGGACCATCCTCAGCGCGGCCCTGCTGCTGCGCCACAGCCTGGGGCTGGACGCCGAAGCGCGGGCCGTCGAGGCGGCGGTTGAGGCGGCGCTGGCCGCGGGCGCGCGCACGGCGGACATCGCCGCCGCGCCGGGCGAGGCGATGAGCACGAGCGCCTTCACCGACCGCGTGCTGGCGGGCCTGGCGTAGGGCGCGCGCGAGACCCCCCTTTAGCGAGCCTCTTACGTAATAGCCTGGCTAAAGGGGGGTCTCGCAAAAAACAGATGGATTTTATAGAAAACAAGGCACTTTTATAGAGGAAAACTTGTCTCCGTCGCGATCAGGCTGGGCGATTCACCGGTCTGCCTCAATGAAAGTGGGGGTATTTGACAAAAAACGTAGTACTGTGGTAATATCGGAATCATCCTCATGCCCGGAAGGGCATTACGACCGATGCCAGTGGCGGGTGCATCCTTTGCCTGAAGCTGGGATCGGAATCATCCTCATGCCCGGAAGGGCATTACGACGCCCACTGGACTTTATCGGAATCATCCTCATGCCCGGAAGGGCATTACGACCGACCCATTACCCGGAGTTCCGTCGATCCTCTGCCTCTATCGGAATCATCCTCATGCCCGGAAGGGCATTACGACGTAACGCGCTTCGTCCCACCCCTCTTCATCGGAATCATCCTCATGCCCGGAAGGGCATTACGACGTACTGGCAGCGTCTTGCGGGATTACTGACGTATTGCATCGGAATCATCCTCATGCCCGGAAGGGCATTACGACGAAGAAAGCGGAGGAGCAACGCGCCGCCGGCAAGGATGTATCGGAATCATCCTCATGCCCGGAAGGGCATTACGACCTTTCGTCTCCCAGCGGGAGATAGCGCGTGATGACGCTGCGGATCGGAATCATCCTCATGCCCGGAAGGGCATTACGACCTTCTCCGCAGACCTCGCTAACCCCGTACACCGACTCTGTATCGGAATCATCCTCATGCCCGGAAGGGCATTACGACCTCTTTCTCGCTCAGCAACAGGCGCGGCGAACCGCGCCCCTGCCAGATCGGAATCATCCTCATGCCCGGAAGGGCATTACGACCCTATTGTGGGTAGGTGCCGCGCTGTACCCAAAGTGGGTACATCGGAATCATCCTCATGCCCGGAAGGGCATTACGACGGTTACCGCGAGATAGATGAGCAGACCCCCAATCGTGAGATATCGGAATCATCCTCATGCCCGGAAGGGCATTACGACGTACGCTGCTGGCGGCGGAGCTTCTCGAACGTCTCGCAAACCATCGGAATCATCCTCATGCCCGGAAGGGCATTACGACAAATGGGTACGGCGGGTGCCACTACGCCATTGCTTATGCAGATCGGAATCATCCTCATGCCCGGAAGGGCATTACGACGTTACAGTCGAATACTTTTCGAACAACCTCCGCGAACTGGATCGGAATCATCCTCATGCCCGGAAGGGCATTACGACCATGTAGGGGCGGGTTTGCAAACCCGCCCCTACACTCAATCGGAATCTCCCTCATACTCATAAGGGCACATTGACCAGACTTCCGAAGTTTCGAGACTTCGGAAGTCTACTTTTCCGCCCGGCCCGCGCCCTCTGCCCCTCTAACGCGCGGGCTGTCAAATGCGCCGCTCTGCCGCACCCCGCTTGACCTCACCCCCGCTCGGCGCTGACGCGCCTCGCCGCCCCCTCTCCGTCAGCGGAGAGGGGGCAAGCCGAGCGGAGCGAAGCTGGGGGTGAGGTCAATGCCCCCGCGCGGGACAGGCCCGCCTTTTTCTCCCTTCCCCCTCGCGGCATGGCATTGCCTCGCCCTCCCCCTCTCCCGCCGGGGGCCCCCGCGGCGCCCCCTGGCTTGCCGGGAGGGGGCCAGGCGCGGGGTGAACGCCCCCCAGATGCCTTAACCCGCCCGCGCGAAGAGAAGGAGGGGCAGACACGCCAACAGCTTGTTCGTGCACTTTTGCACAGCGCATCCTATTGCCCCGGCTGCCAGAATGTGCTAGGATTTCGTGCTAACCGGGGCTGGCTGCCACCAACAGGTTGCCATCAGCGGCCTGACGGCGGCCTCCGGCGACGACAAGTGCTTTGCTCCATAGCGCCAACCTTGCCGCCACTTATGGGGGTTTCATGCAGTTGAACCTGCCACGAAGTCTCCACCTGGGACGCACGCTCGACGCTTTTCTACCATTTTTCGCTGTGCTGCTCGCCCTGTTCATCGGCGGTTTCATGATCCTGCTGATGAACGCCAATCCCCTGGATGCCTACCAGGCGCTGTGGGAGGGGGCATTCGGCACCAAGAACGCCGTCGCCGATACGCTGGTCAAGGCCACGCCGCTGCTGCTGGTGGGCATTGGCATCTGCATCAGTTTTCGCGGCGGGGTGATCAACATCGGCGGCGAGGGCCAGATGATCGCCGGCGGATTGGCAGCCGTCGCCATTGGCCTGGCATACAAGGAGGCCGACCCGACGGCGGTGATCATCGCCTGCCTGGTGGGGAGCTTCGTCGCGGGGGCCATCTGGGGCGGGATCGCCGGCGTGCTCAAGGCGTACTTCAACGTCAATGAAATCCTGAGCACGATCATGCTCAACCAGATCGCCACCTTCGGCATGATGTATCTGGTGCGCAGCGAGTTCATTGACCCGCGTCAGAAGGGCCGCGCTGCGCCCATCCCCGAGACAGAGCGCCTGCCGCGCAGCCTCGATCTGCCGCGCATCGGCGGGGCGCTGGACGACATCTACGACTTCCTGGGCCTGTCCTCCGCCGACGCCAACCAGTGGGGGACGACCCTGCTGCACAACGGCATTGTCATCGCCTTCGTGCTGGCGATTGTGGTCTATATCCTGCTGTGGCGGACGACGATTGGCTATCGCATCCGCGCGGTGGGCAAGAACCCGCGCGCCTCGCGCTATGCCGGCATCAAGGTCAAGCGCTACGTGGTGCTGTCGCTGCTGCTCAGCGGCGGGTTTGCCGGGCTGGCGGGCGGCATCCAACTGCTGGGCGTGCGCCACCGCATGAACGCCGAGGGCGGGGCCATCGCCTTCACCGGCAACGCCGGGTTCAACGGCATCGTCGCCGCGCTGTTCGGCGGGCTGCACCCGCTGGGCACCATCCCCGCGTCCATCCTGTTCGGCGCGCTGCTGGTCGGCGGCAACAAGCTGCAACGCTCGGTGCAGGTGCCGTCGGCGCTGATCACGGCGCTGATCGGCCTGGTGATCGTCTTCGTTGTCGCCAGCGATATTTTCGTGCGCCACCGCTCGCGCCGTCGCGTGGCCGTGGCAACCTCTGAAACATCCGCTGAAGCAGCAGGAGTGAGAGCCAGCCCATGATTGAAAACCTCATCACGGCGAGCGTTCTGGCTTCGGGCATCCGGCTGGCGACGCCGTACCTGTACGCGGCCATCGGCGAGACGTTCGGGCAGCGCAGCGGCGTGCTCAACCTCGGCGTGGAGGGCGTCATGCTGATGGGCGCGTTCACGTCGCTGTGGGCGGTGCACGAAGTCACGCCGGCGGGGGCCGCCTCCTACTACGCGCCAGCGCTGCTGGTCGGCGTGCTGGTGGCGCTGCTCGTTGGGCTGATCATGGGCCTGGCTACGGCGGTGATCAACGTCACCTTGCAGGCACAGCAGGGCATCAGCGGCATCGGCATCTACCTGTTCGGGCTGGGCATGAGCGACCTGCTCTTCCAGAAGGTATTTCATGGCCAGGTCATCACCGTCAACGGCTTCCCTAAAGTGAATCTCCCTGTCTTGAGCGATCTCCCCGTGCTGGGTGAGATTCTGTTCCGGCAGAATCTGCTCGTCTATCTAGCCTTTGCCCTGGTGCCAGTGACCTGGTTTGTGATGAACAGAACCACGCTCGGCCTGAACATCCGCGCCGTCGGCCAGAACCCAGAAGCCGCCGACGCGATGGGCATCAGCGTGACCCGCGTGCGCTACTTCACGGTGACGCTGGGCGGGATGCTGGCCTCATTGGCGGGGGCTTCGCTGTCCATCAGCCTGGTCAACGTCTTCCAGCAGAATATGACCGCCGGGCAGGGCTTCATCGCGGTGGCGCTGGTCTACTTCGGGGCCTGGCGGGCGCGCGGCGTGATGTTCGGCGCGCTGCTCTTCAGCCTGGTCAACGCGCTGCAGCTTCAGGTGCGCACGAAAGGCATTGACGTGCCCGACGAAGCCGCTTCGATGGCGCCGTACCTGCTGACCATCGTCGCGCTGATCTTCGCCTCGCGGCGTATTGACCAACCGGCGGCGCTGACCAAGCCGTTCGAGCGCGGCGAATGACGGAGGTGTTGGACCTGGCCTGTGCCCGGCAACCGCGCCGGGTCGGGCCAGTGAGAGATGTTTCGTGCCCGTCTTAGTGTTTCCAGGAGGAACGTATCCATGAAGAAGTTCGCTTTGCTCTTGACCATCGTGCTCGCCGTTGCCATCGCGGTGCCGGCCTTCACCACGCCCGCCCAGGCGCAGGACAAACTGCGCGTGGCGGTGGTGACTCCCAGCACCAAGAGCGACCTGGCCTTCAGCCAGAGCATCTATGACGCGCTGGTCGCCATCCAGGAAGAGCGTGGTGAGGAGAACTTCGAGTTCGTCCTCTCCGAGAGTATGTTCGTCGTCGAGGACGCGGCGACCGCGCTGCGCGACTACGCCAGCCAGGGCTACGACCTGGTGATCGCGCATGGCTCGCAGTATGGCTCGTCGCTGGCCGACATCGCCCCCGACTTCCCCGACACAGCTTTCGCCTGGGGCACCACGGTGGACACCTACCAGGATGAGGGCATCACCAACGTCTACGCTTACGAGGCCCGCTCTGAAGAGGGCGCCTTCGTCCAGGGCGTGATGGCCGCGCTGCTCAGCGAGAGCAAGGTCATCGGCATTGTCGGCCCGATCGAGACGGGCGACGCCAAGCTGTACGTGGACGGCTTCAAGGCTGGCGTGCTGTGGCAGGATGAAGAGATCGAAGTGCTGGTCAACTACATCCAGTCGTTCAGCGACCTGGCCCTGGCAGCAGCGGCTGCCGATGTCATGCTGGCCGAGGGCGCGGATGTGCTCTCTGGCACGGCGCAGATGGTGCCCGGCGCGGTGAACAAGGCCAAGGAAGCCGGCGCGCTGTGGTTCGGCACCCAGTCCAACCAGTCCACGCTGGCCCCGGAGATCGTGGTTTCCAGCCAGGTCTATAACTGGGTTGACGTGCTCAACGAGATCTTCGATGATGTGCAGGCCGGCGAGATCAATGGCGTGGCGTTCGCGCTGACGCTGGAGAATGGTGGCCTGCTGATCGAGTTCAACGAGGACTTCGAGCTGGACGAGGACGTGAAGGCGGCTGGCGAAGAAGTGATGCAGGCCATCATTGATGGCGAGATCAGCTTCGAGGTTGACGAAGAGGGCGTGCTGAGCGTCGTCGAGGCCGAAGAGGGATAGCAAGGACGCCTCACCCCACTGGGCAAGCCAGGTGGTGAATAAGTTTCGTAGGGGTGTAGGACGCACTTTGCAAAATGAACCGGGATACCTTGCTGCTCGATGACACGGGCGGCTAGTGGTGTTCTTGTAGGGGCGGGTTTGCAAACCCGCCCCTACCTGACGGGTTTTGCTCGCACCCCTGTTTCGCCTGGGTCATTTTTCGCAGGATGTTTGCCATGGCCACGTCCACCGCTGAACGCAAGCTGCTCCCTACCGGGCACGAGCGCATTGACCACATGGAGATGCGCGGCATTGTCAAGCAATTCCCCGGCGTGCTGGCCGTTGATCATGTAGATTTCGACGTGCGCGCAGGCGAAGTCCACGCCTTGCTGGGCGAAAACGGCGCTGGCAAGAGCACGCTGATGAAGATTCTTTACGGCCTGTACCAGCCCAATGAGGGCGAGACCTTCCTCAACGGCGAGCGCGCGCCGATCAAGTCTCCGTCGGACGCCATCGCGCGTGGCATCGGCATGATCCACCAGCACTTCATGCTCGTCCCCTCGCTAACAGTGGCCGAGAACGTCGCCCTGGGCCTCAAGTCCACGCGCGCGCCGCTGCTCGACCTGGACGTGGTCTCGGCGCGCATCAAAGAGCTGGTCAAGACCTATGGTCTCGATGTAGACCCGGACATGCCCGTCTGGCAGTTGGCGGTGGGCGAGCGGCAGCGCGTCGAAATTCTCAAGGCGCTCTACAGGGGCGCGGCACTGCTCATCCTGGACGAGCCGACCGCCGTGCTCACCCCGCAGGAAGTGAACGACCTTTTCGGGACGCTGCGCCAGATGGTCAGCGACGGGCACGCCCTGATCTTCATCTCGCACAAGCTGCACGAGGTGCTGGCCATCAGCCAGCGCGTCACTGTGCTGCGCGACGGGCGGCTGGTCGGCTCTGTGCCCACCGCCGAGGCGACCAAAGCCAGCCTGGCCCGCATGATGGTCGGGCGCGAGGTGCTGCTCACCTACGACATCAGGGCGCAGCAGGCCGGCGAGCCTCGGCTGAAGCTGGAGGGCGTGCGCGCCGCCAGCGATCGCGGCACCGAAGCGCTGCGCGGCATCAACCTGGAAGTGCGCGCGGGCGAAATCCTGGGGCTGGCTGGAGTCTCTGGCAATGGGCAGCGCGAGCTGGCTGAGGTCATCTTCGGGCTGCGTTCGGCGACGGCTGGGTCGGTTCTGCTCGACGGGCAGAATGTGGCGGGCAAAGCGCCGGACGCGCTGAACAAGCTGGGTCTGTCCTACATCCCCGAAGAGCGCATGACCGACGGCGTGATCGAGGATTTCACCGTGGCCGAAAACCTGATGCTCCAGGAGCACGGGCTGCGGCCCTATGCGTACAACATCTTCATAAACTCGCGGGTCGTCACCCACCGCTGCGCCGAGCTGATCCGCAGCTTCAACATCCGCACGCCCACCCAGGAGACACCAATCAAGAGTCTCTCCGGCGGCAACATCCAAAAGCTGGTGCTGGCCCGCGAACTGGCTCGCAAGCCGACCGTGCTCATCGCGGCGCAGCCGACGCGCGGCGTGGACATCGGCGCGACGGAGTACATCCACCAGCGCCTGCTCGAACAGCGCGCCAAAGGCACCGCCACCCTGCTGATCTCGGAAGACCTCGACGAAATCCTGGCCCTGGCCGACCGCATCGCCGTGATCTACGAGGGCGAGATCGTCGGCGTGGTAGACCGGGCCGGGGCCAGCGTGGAGGCGTTGGGCCTGATGATGGCCGGCGTGCACCGCCAGGTCGCCGGCTGAGCGAGACGATCACCCGGCCCGCGCCGTTTACTGCTCCTCGCGGCGCAGCCGCCGCAGGAACTCGACGCTCTGCAGGCGCTGTTCCAGCACGTAGGTCAGGTAAGCCAGCAGCAGCCGCTCCAACTCCAGGTGCAGCGTCGCGCCGATGTTCACCACCTGCACCGCCTCCCAGGGCTGCGTCTGCATGTAGCGCAGCACCTTGAGCGCGGACAGGCTGATCGGCAGGCCGCGATCCAACCCCGCATGGTGGTCAGGGCAAATCACCCCGCCGTCTGGCGGGCTGAAGAACTGGTCTTGCGGCTGCACGTCTTCCTGGCCGATGGCGCACTGGTGCAGCGACGGCGCGAACCCGGCCAGCTTCAGCAGCCCCAGCTCGAAAGTGCGGGCGACGGTGCGCGGGTCGGCGCTGGTGCACAGTCGTTCCAGGCCGCGCACCAGCAGATCGAACTCAGCGCGACTCGCGTCCTGCTCGCCGGTGAAGCGGTCCATCAACTCCACGAAGTGACTGGCGTAGGTGCTGCGCACCAGGTCTTCGCGCAGGGCCAGGAACGGCTCGCGCGTCTCCGCCTCGCGGACAGTGTACCATTCCCGCCCGCGCGCAAGCTGCATGTCCACCCGCGCGTAAAGCTCCAGGTGCCCGGCCTTGCGCGCAATGGGCTTGCGCGCGCCTTTGGCCAGGGCGCGCAGCTTGCCGTGCCCCGCCGTCAGCAGGACGAGCAGGCGATCTGCCTCCCCGTAGTCCTGGCGGCGCAGGATCACGGCGTCCGTGCGGAGAGTGCGCTCACGATCCGGCACGCTGTCCCTCGGCGAGCTTCTGGGGGCCGAAGCCAAGCGGCAGCAGGTCGCTCAGCGTCCCCTCCCACAGCACCTCGCCCTGCGCATTGGCGGCGACGACGATCAGCGCCGGGGCGAACTCGAAAAGCACCTGGCGGCAGATGCCGCATGGCGCGGCCCCGTTGCTGGTCACGACGGCGATGGCGCGGAAATCGCGCTCGCCCTCGCTCACCGCTTTGAAGACCGCCGTGCGCTCGGCGCACACCGTCGCCCCAAAGGAGGCGATCTCGATGTTGCAGCCGGTGTACACCGCGCCGGAGGCAGTCAGCAGCGCCGCGCCGACCGCGTAGCTCGAATAGGGACTGTAGGCGCGCTGGCGAGCGGCCAGCGCTGCCTCAACCAGGCGACGGCGCAGATCGTCGGTCAACACAAAAGCGGTCTGTTCAGCCATGGGGAACATCACATCTTTCTACGACCGTATCATGAAGGATCGCCCAGTATAGCAGAGAACGCCCTCCCCCGTGCCGGGAGAGGATTTGCGCAGGGTCCACGAACGAGTTGTCAGCGATTGCCGCAGGCCCCCATCCCCAGCCCCTTCCCCAGCGAGAGCTAGAGGAAGGGGCGAGCTGCTCGCCAGATCGTCCCCCCTCTAGCTTCGCTGGAGGGGGGATTGAGGGGGGAGGCCTTCAGCGAGCATTCCCGAACTTCCCCTGGCGACAGGGTGTTCGTATACCCATTTGCGCATTGACTCTCACCCCCCGGCCTCACTGCGCCGAGCGGGGCGTCCAGCGTCCCCCCCCCGTAGGGGCGTGCAGCCCTGGCAATACGCCCGCTCCGCTACCTGACAGGCCCCCTCTCCGTGACGCACCCTCGTGGAGATGTCGCGAGGGAAACGCGACCAGCCTCCGAGGTTTTCGAAAACTCCCCCCCTCGGAACGTCTGGCCCCCTCTCCGGCGCCGGACGGGGGTGAGGTCAATGCCCTGCGTCCAGCGAGTCGCTGACCACCCTGGCACGCCTCCGATTCTTCGAAAGTGGGAGAGCGGCCACAGAATCTGTATAACCACACTATTGCCAGCCAGAAAGCCGACCACCCCCTGGATCGAGGAAGTCTCTATTGGTAGCAAGATAAAAGACGCTGCGTCTTGAGGTAGAACGAGCGAGGAGATGGAATGATGATCGCAGCCAAACAACCTGGACGTTCCTGGAAAGCAGCCTTTCTCCTGCTGGTCACGCTGTTGAGCCTCTCGCCTGTGGCCAGCCCAGGAATCGCGCAGGAGGAGGAGCAGGTCGAGTTCGAAGTTGGCGCAGACCTGACCATCGCCGCCCTGCTCGAACGAGAGATCGTGGGCAGTGCGATCACCTTTGAGCAGCAGCTCCCCGACGGCCCCAGCTATGCCCAGCACCTCGTCAGCTACATCTCCGAGGGCAACAAAATCTACGGTCTGCTGACGATTCCCTTTGGCGAGGTGCCGCCGGGTGGCTTCAAGGCTATTGTCTTCAATCACGGCTTCATCCCGCCCGCCAGCTACCGGACGACGGAGCGGTACACCGCCTATGTCAACACGCTGGCCGGTCACGGCTTTGTGGTCTTCAAGATAGATATGCGCGGGCACGGCAGCTCGGAAGGCGAGCCGACTGGGAGCTACTACTCGCCCGCCTACACCATTGACGCCATCGCTGCGCTCAAAAGCCTGCAAACGCTCGATTTTGTCGATCCTCAGGGAATCGGCATGTGGGGGCACAGCATGGCCGGCAACCTTGTCCTGCGCGCCATGCTGATCGAGCCGGACATACAGGCGGGCGTGATCTGGGCGGGCGCGGTCTACAGCTACGACGATTTCGTCACGTATCGCATCTCTGATCCCTCCTCCAGTGGCGTGATCACCGAGGAGTCTCCCAGCAGAAGGAGGGGGCGCGAGCTGCGCGCAGCCTACGGCCAGCCCAACAGCGAGGTGCCCTATTGGCGAGCCGTGTCGCTCACCGAGCACATCGAGCTTCTTCAGAAGCCCTTGCAAATTCACCATGCCGTCAATGATCCTGTCGTCAACATCGGCTATTCGCGCGATCTGGCCCTGGTTCTGGAGGAGAACAACAAGCTGTACGAATTCTACGAATACGAGGGCGGAGGGCACGACATCAATTCGCCGTACTTCGAAGAGGCGATGCTGCGCACCGTCGCCTTCTTCCAGAAGCATCTGTAAGGCGGAGAATTGTCGCAGAGATCGGTGTTTTTCAAGCGGTTGTGCTGCCGCGCCGGGGCGCGCGTGATGGTGGTGAGGGCACAATCGCGCCCCTCTCGCGATCAGTTCTTGTCGCAGGCTGGATTGCTGAGCGGGCAGATCCACCGCTCGTAGACTGTGCCATCCTGAATCCAGCCATACTTGCTGTGCCGATAGGAATAGACGTACCAATACCATACGTCTTGGCGCATTCGCTCCGAATAGGCACAGATAGGGTCGCGTTCAATCCGCGCCTGGTTGCCCTGGTAGAGCTGCCCCATCCACCCACTGGGGCCAATAGTGTAATCGGACATCAGACGCAGCGCATCGCCCACTTCGCTGACGATCACCGTGTCTCCAACCCTGAACCGCGCCGGAACTCCGTTGCAGGTTGGCTGCCCTGGCTCGCTCGCTATGTGGACGGAAGGGACTCCGGGAGCCAACGTGACGTCGCCATCTGCGCTCTCGACGACCCAGCCCTCCACGCCGGACGCCGACCGTATATGCCACCAAATATATGCCCCGCCCTGCTGCGGCCCGCCAAGAACCTCAACAACGGAGCCGTTGGGCAGAGAAGTCAGGCGTTGGCTGTTGGCATCCGGCGCAACGCGCACACTCAGCGTATCGCCGCGCGTGGTCTGTACGGTAGCCATGCCGCCGCTGTACAGACCCGGTGGCGTGGCTATCGAGGACAATGAGCGAGAGTCTGCTGGCGGCGTGGGTGATGGCGGCCCTTCGGTCCTGCTGGCGCGCCCTGGCTGGGCGGACACCGCGATCCGCACCGTCAGGCTGCCGTGATTATCCGAGTAGCCATCGTCGTTCGCGCCGAGCCACAGCGCGCCACTGACAGAACTCTGAAACGTGGTGGACTCCCCAACGAAGAAGGGTTGGTAGGAGCCGATCCCACCTACCAGGCTCATGATCCAGGCGCTCGGAACCGGAAATGAGGCTTTGCCTGATACCTGGGGGTCGCCTTGCGGGCCGACCAGCGGCCAGGTGGGTAGCGCGCCTGCCCGCCACATCCCTCCCATGTACTCAATCGTGACCCACTGCCCGGCGGTGATGCTCACACCCGTATCCGTCTGTCTGCGGGTGGCAGATACCGTGACCTCCGTTGACACGGAAGCCGGCGGCGGCGTGGCAGTGGCCGACGCCGTGACCGAGGCGGTCGCGGTCACTGTGGGCGTATCTGTCCAACTGGCCGCCGTGGCCGTCAGGTCGCGCACGAACTGCGTGCCCGTTGCGGCGGCGTCGAGCGTCGCCTGAGCGTCCAGCGCGGCCTGCGTCCCCATCAGCCGGGCCATGACGGTCGCTTCCAGGTCAACGGTCGGGGTGAAGGTGGGCGTCTCCGTCGGCGTGGGCGACGGGGTGGGCGTCCACTGCGTCGCCGTCTGTGTCAGCGCCCAGGCGACGCCCGCCCGGATCGTCGCCTCGACCTCCGTCTGTGATAGAGTGGGCGTATCGGTCGGCGCCGCTGTGGGAGTCAGCGTGGCCGTCGGGCTGCTGCTGGGCGTGGCGGTGGCGGTGGCCGTATCCGTAGGTGTGGCGGATGGCGCAGGCGTATCCGTCGGAAGGGGCGTCGCGGTCACCAGGGCGGGCACAGTGAGCGTGTCTGTCGCTGCTGGCAGGGCGGCGAGCGCTGTCGCGGACTGATCGCCAGCGGCCAGGCTGCCCGTGCGGGCATCCCCATTCTGTCCAAACAACAGCAGCAGGATCACCGCCGCCATCACCGCCAGCAACCCACCCATCACCCAGAAGGCGGGCGTTTTGTGCAGCGGGCGCGCCACCGTGGTTGACACGCCGGGGCCTGGCGTGAACACCCCCGACGCAGCGGCTTTGCGGCGCACGGGCATGGTGAAGTAGTTGGTCACTTCGCCGGTGTTGCCGCGAATCGCCCCGTCAAACGCCTGGGCAAACGCCGTGCACGTCGGGAAGCGGTCGGCGCTGTTCTTGGCCAGCGCCCGCTCGATGACCGTCGTCAGCGCTTCGGGCGCGTCCGGGCGCTGCACGTGGGGCGGCGTGGGCAGCTCATAGAGGTGTTTGTGCATCATCCCCGGCGGCGTCGGGGCTTCAAAGGGCAGCCGTCCCGTCACCAGCGCGTAGGTCATGACCCCCAGCGCGTACTGGTCGGTGGCCGCGGTCAGCCCCTCGCCTCGCCACTGCTCCGGGGCCATGTAGCCCCACGTGCCGACGACCGATCCCGTCCCCGTCAGGCCGCTCGTGGCGTCCTGCAGCTTGGCGATGCCGAAGTCCACCACGCAGGCGTTGCCGTGATTGTCGAACATCACGTTCGACGGCTTGATGTCACGGTGGATCACGCGCTGGTTGTGCGCGTAGTCCAGCGCACTCCCCACCTGGCGCAGCAGAGCGGCGATTTCGCCCAGGGACGGCAAAGGCTGCTCGCTGCCGGCGCGCTGGGCAATGCGCTCGGCCAGCGTGCCGCCGGTCAGCAGCCGCATGACCAGGTAGCTGATATCCTGCTGCGTGCCATAGTCGAAGATGGGGATGATGTTGGGATGTTCGAGCGCGGCAGAAGTCTCCGCTTCGCGGGTGAAGCGCTCGATGTAGCCGGGCTGCTGGGCCAGGGCAGCGGACATCACCTTGACGGCGACATAGCGCTTGAGGCCGCGCTGGTAGGCGCGGTAGACGGCCCCCATGCCGCCCGCGCCCAGCAGCTCGCGCAGCTCGTACTGGCCCAGCGTCTGCCCGGCCAGGCTCTGAAAACTCATGGTGCTATCCCGGAACAGTTACAAAGTAGACGCACGTCGCAAGGGATGCCAGGTATCGTAAGACAGCCCAAGTATAGACCGGCGGCGGGATCAGGCAAACAGGCGCAGGCCGATCCGCGTCGCGCGGCGTCGCTCTGTTCGCCAGCGAAGGGTGAGCCTGGCCAAAGCAGGCGGCCCGTGACGATCACGCCACAGGCCGCGATGATTGAGCGTGCTATGCTGCTGGCTGCCGGGCGCGCACGCCAGTCTAGCGCGGTTCGACCACCATGCGCACGGCGGTGCGTTCCTGGTCTTCGATCATGACTTCTGTGAAATACGGGATCACGATCACGTCAATGTTGTCATCGCTCAGATAGCCGCGAGCGATGGCGACGGCTTTCACGGCCTGGTTGACCGCCCCGGCCCCGATAGCCTGGACTTCGGCGCGGTTATGCTCGCGCACGACCCCGGCGATGGCGCCGGCGACCGCCGTAGAGCGTGACCGCGCCGAAACCTTAATGATGTCTACTGTCCGCGCTTCCTCCAAAACGGGTTCATCAGGAGCTAATTGAGAAGGATGTATTGGTTGCATCGCAGCCCCCATGTGGACTCGGCTTGTATAAAATACCCTTCACGCTCATTGTACATGATTTCACCAGCGAATCCAATCAGTGCGCATGTGAGGGGTCCACTACATTTGATCGTCGGATGCGGGCATGTTTCCTCCCCCTGGTTTGGTCGGTTCATAAGACTTCCGAAGTTTTCGAAAACTTCGGAAGTCTGGGGGCGCGCCTGGTTTTTTAAGCAGATTCTCATCATCTGCAAACAAATAATCTATCTTGCGGGTGTATGACTCTAATGGATATGTAGACGGGCAGCATTGTCAGACAGCGCAAGAGGCTCCTATGAACATACGAAAACTCTCAGCAAGCGTGTTGCTCAGTGCCCTGCTCATCACCGCCGCTGTTGGCGTGTGGAGCGTGCAGGCGCAGAGCAGCGAAACGGCCCGCGTGGCGACGCTGCCAGCGGGCGCAGCCTACCAACCGCGCGCCGACGAAGTGCGTCTGGCGCAGATGTACGAGGCGGTCACCCCGTCAGTCGTCTACGTCTCTGTGGCGACCCGTTTTGGCGGGGGCACCGGCAGCGGCTTTGTCATTGACGAGGAAGGGCACATCGTCACCAACAACCATGTGGTGGAGAGCGCCCAGTACATCAGCGTGACCTTCGTGGATGGCACGATCCTGGAGGCGGAGCTGGTCGGGCGCGACCCGGACGCTGACCTGGCCGTGATCAAAGTGGACCCGGCCAAAGCGTCCCTCAAGCCGGTCACCTTCGCCGACTCCAGCGAAGCCTTCGTCGGGCAGCAGGTCTACGCCATCGGTAATCCCTTCGGGCAGGAATTCACGCTGACCCAGGGGATCGTCAGCGCTCTGGACCGCAGCCTGCGCAACGAGAGCAGCTTCAGCATCCCAGAGCTGATCCAGACCGACGCAGCGATCAACCCCGGCAACAGCGGCGGCCCGCTGCTCGATGCCGATGGGCGCGTGATCGGCGTGAACACGGCCATCATGAGCGAGTCACGCTCGGCATCCGGGGTGGGGTTCGCCATCCCGTCGAACACTATCCGGCGCGTCGTGCCCTACCTGATCGCCGAGGGGGGCTATACTCATAGCTGGCTGGGCATCGCCGGGGCCACGCTGCTGCCCGAACAGCGCGAGGCGATGGGGCTTGGTGAGGACGTGAAGGGCGTCATGATCAGCGAGGTGACGCGCGGCGGCCCGGCGCAGCAAGCCGGACTATCCGGGGCGCAGCAGACCATCACCACGCCGTTTGGCCGGCTGGCTGTGGGCGGCGACATCATCACCGCTGTCAACGACAGTCCTATCGAGGAGATGAGCACCCTGATCGCCTATCTGGAAACCAACACCCTGCCCGGCGACACGATCACCTTGCGCGTGCTGCGCGGCGCGCAGACGCTGGAGATTCCCGTCGCGCTTCAGCCGCGCCCTTAGAGCGTGCTATGAACTTGGTACCCTCGACAAGGGAGGAAGTGCCCTGTTGACCTCACCCCCTGGCCTCGCTACGCTCGGCCTTTCCCCCTCTCCATGCATGGAGAGGGGGAGTCGAGGCGCGCCAGCGCCGAGACGGGGGTGAGGTAAACCAGGGCACGGCAGAGCAGCGCCCCTCCCTGACAGGTTTTGCACGCCCCCGCGCGCCGCTTTACCTCACCCCCTGGCCTCGCTACGCTCGGCCTTTCCCCCTCTCCATGCATGGAGAGGGGGCGGCGAGGCCCGCGCCAGTGGGCCGAGCGGGGGTGAGGTAAACCAGGGCACGGCAGAGCAGCGCCCCTCCCTGACAGGTTTTGCACGCCCCCGCGCGCCGCTTTACCTCACCCCCTGGCCTCGCTACGCTCGGCCTTTCCCCCTCTCCATGCATGGAGAGGGGGAGTCGAGGCGCGCCAGCGCCGAGACGGGGGTGAGGTAAACCAGGGCACGGCAGAGCAGCGCCCCTCCCTGACAGGTTTTGCACGCCCCCGCGCGCCGCTTTACCTCACCCCCTGGCCTCGCTACGCTCGGCCTTTCCCCCTCTCCATGTATGGAGAGGGGGAGTCGAGGCCCGCGTCAGTGGGCCGAGCGGGGGTGAGGTAAACCAGGGCACGGCAGAGCAGCGCCCCTCCCTGACAGGTTTTGCACGCCCCCGCGCGCCGCTTTACCTCACCCCCTGGCCTCGCTACGCTCGGCCTTTCCCCCTCTCCATGCATGGAGAGGGGGAGTCGAGGCGCGCCAGCGCCGAGACGGGGGTGAGGTAAACCAGGGCACGGCAGAGCAGCGCCCCTCCCTGACAGGTTTTGCACGCCCCCGCGCGCCGCTTTACCTCACCCCCTGGCCTCGCTACGCTCGGCCTTTCCCCCTCTCCATGCATGGAGAGGGGGAGTCGAGGCGCGCCAACGCCGAGACGGGGGTGAGGTAAACCAGGGCACGGCAGAGCAGCGCCCCTCCCTGACAGGTTTTGCACGCCCCCTCGCGCGCCGCTTTACCTCACCCCCTGGCCTCGCTACGCTCGGCCTTTCCCCCTCTCCATGCATGGAGAGGGGGAGTCGAGGCGCGCCAGCGCCGAGACGGGGGTGAGGTAAAGCCAGGAGCTACCCCCAAACCGCTGGGCGAGAAAGGGGCCGGAAAACAGGGGTTGAAAGCCCATAACACGCTCTAGAGTTGCAGCGCCATACCAAAACGGGGCAGGCTCATGCCTGCCCCGTGCGCTGCTTCGTAGAGATGCCGCGCGTCAGCGCGCTGCCGAACGGGCGTTGCCCCCCACGCGCTCAAACCCGGCGTGCACCAGCAGAAACACGCCCGTCAGCGCCAGGAAGCCCAGTGCCGTCCCGAACAGGGCCAGGAACGACAGCCCCACCACGATGCCTGCGATGATGAAGGGCAGCATTCCGGTCAGCCCGGCGCAGGCCAGGTAGTGGAAGACCTGGGCCGGCACGCCGCCCAGCACAGGCTGCCGGGCGTTGGAATCGCGGGCGATCTTCACCCCGATGATCAGCCCGATGGCAGCCCCGATCAGCACCGCAATGATCCAGTTGGTCATGGCTTGCGCTCTCCTAGAACAGCGTGTAGATCAGCGGGCCGCCGCCGCTCGCCGAGCCGAGCACGATCAGCAGCGCGAAAGCCATCAGGGCGATAATCATCGGGATCAGCCACCACATCTTGGCGGCCCACAGGAACGAGAACAACTCGCCCAGGATGCCCAGGCGGGTCTTCAGCCCGCTGAGCGCACCCGGACGCTTGCCGGTGTGAGGCGTGGACGGTTGGGACATGGTTATGACCTCTGCTTTGCGTCTTTACCGACCAGGAAGGACCCGATCATCAGCCAGTCAATCTCGCTGTGGCTGAAGGTCCACCAGGCGTTGGCGGGCGAGCTGACAATCGGCTCGCCGCGCAGGTTGAACGATGTATTGACCAGGATCGGCACGCCCGTCGCTTCGCCGAAGCGGCGCACCAGCTCGTAATAGCGCGGGTTCGTCTGCCGGTCAATGGTTTGCAGGCGACCGGTGCCGCCCTCGTGCGTCGTCGCTTGGGCCACGTCGAGCTTGTCTGGCTTGACCGGGCTGACGGCCAGCATGAAGCGCGGCAGCATGTTCGTCTCGACGTTGGGGTAGTCGAAGAACTCAGCGGCGCGCTCTTGCAGCACCACCGGCGCGAACGGGCGGAACGGCTCGCGGAACTTGATCTTGGTGTTGATGATGTCCTTCATCTCGGCGCGGCGCGGGTCGGCCAGGATGCTGCGGTTGCCCAGCGCGCGCGGCCCCCACTCGTAGCGGCCCTGGAACAGGCCGACCACCTTCTGGTCGAGAATCTCCTCCACCACGCGGTCGAGCAGTTTATCGTCGTCCTCGTACTCCTCGTAGGGAATGCCCTCCGCATCGAAGAAGGCGCGAATCTCGGCGTTGGTGAACTGCTGCCCCAGGTAGGCATCGCTCATCACCAGCTTGCGCGGCTGGCCCAGCACGACGTGGTAGGCCCACAACGCCGCGCCGAGCGCGCCGCCATCGTCGCCGGCGGCGGGCTGGATGTAGACATCCTCGAACGGCGTCTCGCTGAACAGGCGGAAGTTGGCCACGCTGTTCAACGCCACCCCGCCGGCCATGACCAGGTTTCTGGCCCCGGTCTGGCGGTGCAGGGCGTTGGCCATGGCCAGCAGCGCCTCTTCGGTCACCTGCTGGATGCTGCGGGCGATGTCGGCGTAGTGCTGGTTGCGGCGCACGGTTTCGGTCTCGCCCGCGCGGTGCGGGGCGCTCTTGGCCGTGAAGAAATCATCGCTGTGCATCCGCGGCTCGCCGAACAGGTTGACGAACTTGCCGTTGAAGCTGCGCGAAGCCGAGTGGTGGTAGGCGAAGTAGTCCATGTTGAGGGCGAAGCTGCCGTCGTCGTGGATGCTGATCAGCTTGCGCACCTCGTCCACGTAGGTTGGCTCGCCATAGGGGGCCATGCCCATGACTTTGTACTCGCCGTCGTTGACGTGAAAGCCCAGGAAGGCCGTGAAGGCGGAGTAGAGCAGGCCGATGGAGTGCGGGAAGCGCTGCTCCCAGAACAGGTCAATCGCGCTCTCGCCGCCCCCGTCCCAGGTGCCGCGCGCCATGCCCATCGTCGTCGTCGTCCACTCGCCGACGCCGTCTACGGTGATCACGGCGGCCTCGTCGAACGGCGAGGCGAAAAAGGCGCTGGCCGCGTGCGACATGTGATGATCGCAGAACAGGATTTGCTCCGGGCGCACGCCCAGATGGTGCTGGAGCAGGCTCTTGATCCAGAACTTCTCGCTGACGTAGGCCGTCACCGCCTCGCGCCAGAAGTCCCACGAGCGGGGGAAGGTGCCCAGCGCGGTCTGCAGGATGCGCCCGACCTTGACCATCGGCTTCTCATAGAAGACCACGTAGTCGAGGTCTGGCCCTTTGATGCCCCCTTGTTCCAGGCAGAAGTCAATGGCGCGGGCGGGGAAGCCGTTGTCGTGCTTTTTGCGCGTGAGCCGCTCTTCCATGGTGGCGGCGACGATCTGGCCGTCGCGCAGCAGGGCTGCTGCCGCGTCATGATAAAAGCAGGAGACGCCCAGGATGTCCATCTAGAACTGCCTCCGCGCTTCGTCGGGGCTGTGGCCGACCGGCGCGCGCTCAATCCAGGCAGTGGGCGGCTTGCGGGTGCGCAGCGGATCGCTCAGCAGGCGCACGCCGAGCGCAAACGGCACAAAAATCGTGCTGTAGAACAGCACGGCGAACAAGCGAGCCTGAAAATCGCCGAACGCTTCCCCGATGATCTTCCAGCGATTCCAGGCAATACGACGCAGCTCAGACCCCATGAAGTTCCTCGTCGCGCCCTGGAAACAGGGCGGTACCCACCCGCAAGGGATGGGCTGTTCCTGGCGTGTAGGGACATTATACAGAGGGGGTAGGGGCTGTCAATAGCGGCCAACGGGAGGGGCCACGAGCAACCTGTCGCCAGGGGAAGTTCGGGAATGCTCGCTGAAGGCCTCTCCCCCTGCCTTCCCCTCTCCAGCCGAGCTAGAGAGGGGGACGATCTGGCAAGCCGCTCACCCCTTCCCCTGGCTTTGCTGGGGGAAGGGGCCGGGGGATGGGGGCCTTCGACAATTACCTGACAACTCGTTCGTGGGCCCCAACGGGGGTGCGGGAGATAAGCAGCGAGGCGCGTGAGTGCCGAGCGGGGGTGAGGTAAACCAGGGCGCAGCAGAGCAGCGCCCTTACCTGGCAGGTTTTGCACGCACCCCAACGGGAGTCGCGGGGCAGTTGTGGGGACTGGTGTGGCTCGCCCAACGCATCCCTTGACACTTCGCCAGGGCGTGATAATCTGTCCGGGTGACATACCTGATGGGGGTGAGTGAATGCCAGTCTACGAATTCCGCTGCAACGACTGCGGGCGCAAGGTCGCACTGACGTACAAGACGTATGCCGACTACGACGCAGCGACGCACACCTGCCCGCGCTGCCACAGCACCAACCTGACCCGGCTGATCTCGCGCGTTGCTATCCGGCGCTCGCCCATCGCCCGGCTGATGTCCGATGATGCGGATGACAGCGCGTTCGATGACCTCGACGAATCCGATCCGCGCGCGATGGGCCGGCTGCTGCGCGAGATGAGCGAGGAGATGGGCGAGGACATGGGGCCGGAATTCGAGGAGGTCGTCGGGCGGCTGGAGCGCGGCGACAGCCCGGAGGACATCGAAGCCTCTATGCCCGATCTGGGCGATGAGGGCCTGGCCGGCGGCCCAGCCCTGGGCGGCATGGGCGCGCTGGGAGCTGGGGCTGCCCTGGGCGGCGACGACGAGTAGCGCAGAAAGAGCCGGGGGCGTTGCGCACAAAGAGACTTCCGAAGTTTCCGCAAACTTCGGAAGTCCGGCTTCGTATTCTACGCCCTAATGAGATTTGACGATCATGATCGGTAACCTGCCCGTAGGGGAGGGTTTGCAAACCCTCCCCTACTCAGTGTGCGTTACCTGTGTTGAATGGCAAATTTCATCAGCGGGTGACACAGCGCAGCGCCCCTGCGCACATCAGACTCGCCACAATTTGGGGAAGCACCCCTGGCTGAACCCACACTGGTAGCGGGCGACGGTTCGCTGCTATACTGCACAGCAGCGCGGACGGCACGAAACGAGAGACGCCCATGACCCGACTTCTCCGGCTGGCGGTGATGGTGAGTCTGGTGGCGCTGGCAGCGATGCCCGTCGCCCTGGCGCGCGCGCAGGAAGGAGCGTTCCCCCTGCCCGCGCCGCTGTACATCCTCACCTCGCAGCACGATCTGATCTACGTAGACCCGACCAACGGCGGCCAGACGGTGCTTTCCAGCCCCGGTCAGCCCATCGCTGATTTTGACATCGCCCCGGATGGCGAGTGGCTTGTTTACCGCACGCCCGCCAACAATCTCGTCGTCGTGGCGCAACTGGCTGGCCAGAGCGGCTATGTGTTGGAGTTCACCGACGACCCGCCCCCGGACAGCGGCCCGGCGCAGACTATCGCCTGGTCGCCGGACACAGGGCGCATCGCCTACCTCGTGCCCGGCGGAGTGCGCATCGCGGAGCTGGGCACGGGAGAGTACGGCACGCCGCTGTTCAGCACGGTGCAAGGCCCCTGGATCGAGCTGTATTGGGCCGACCCCCTCACCCTGATCGCCAGCGACGCGAGCGGGAATGCCACGCGCATCAGCGGCACGCAGGGCGCGTGGGCGCTGGCGGCTGCGCCAGATGCTCCTGCGCGCCCGCAGCCGCCCGTGCCCTCCTACCTGGCGACGGCGGGCGTCGTGCGCGATGGCAACGTCGTGGTGCCGGGCACCGCCGGGGCGCTGGCCTTCGACTGGGGTCCGTTCCCACCGCCGCTGTTGGAAGCTCCTGACGGCATCATTGCCCTGCCCGCCGACCTGACCTTCCTGGCGGCGGATGCGGCGGGCGTGGCGCAGGTCTGGCGGCTGGCGCGGACGGGCGAGCCGCCGCAGGCGCTCACCGCCGCCGTCGCCCCTGTGACCGGTTACGGTCTCGCGCTGTCCGGCGATCGGATTGCCTACGCGAGCGGGAGCGCGCTGGTCGTCGCCCGCCTCGATGGGACGGAGCAGCGCAGCCTGGCCACCCTCGAAGGCGGCGTCCGGCCCCCGCAGCCGGCCTGGAGTCCGGATGGGGCGCGCCTCGCCTATCACGATGGGCGCGGGCTGTGGGTGGCGTCAGCGGACGGGAGCAGCCCGCCGCGCCTGATCGCGCAGAACGTGCTCTTCGCCGAGAACGTCCCGCCCGACGAAGTGCGCGCGTACTTCGACCCGCAGTGGAGTCCTGATGGGGCGCGGCTGCTGGTCGGCGTGGGTTTCTGGGAGGGAATGACCTTCGCGGTGCTCGATGCGGGCACGGGCGCGGAGCTTTTCATGGCGACTGTCGTCGCGGGCGAGGCCGCCTGGAGCGGCGACGGGCGCGTGCTGACCTGGGCTTCGGGGTGGGGCTACCAGACGCCGGGCCTCTTCCTGCTGGACCCGGCAGCGCCAGCGGAAACGCCACCGCGCGAGCTGCTGGCGAGCGGCACCGCTGTGCTGGACGTGCGCCGGGGCGAGGCCGCGGTCTGGTACGCGCTGGTCGCCACCTCAGCGGAGATCGGCCCGCAGTACCTGCGCGTGCTGGCTGCCCCCGCGCTCGATGGCCGCTACGCGCCGCTGGCCGTAGGAGCGGGCGGGTTTGCCAGCGCGCCGCAGCTTGGCGTGGCCGGGCAAGGTGAGCCGGTCGTCGTGGCCGGGCTGCGCGGGATGACCTATGGCGAGGATGGGCGCGCCGCCGGGAATCTTGTTCTGCTGGATATGATCACCGGCCAGATGATCCAGGTGCGGACGGCGGGGCCGGTCAGCGACGTGCGCTGGGCGGGGCGGTAGGCTGTTGGTTGTTGGTTGGTGGTTGTTGGTTGGTGGTTTTTGGTTGTTGGTCGTTGGCAAGGCGGGACCCTGTAGCTGCTAACCACCAGCCACCCAAAACTAAAAACCAACAACCAATCACCAACAACCAATCACCAACGAAAGGACGCCAGCGATGGCAGAGCGAATTCTGGTCATCGAAGACGAAGAGCGCATCGCGCAGTTCGTCAAGCGCGGCCTGATCTACGAGGGCTATCGCGTGGACGTGGCTTATGATGGCCCCGGCGGTCTGCAACTGGCGCGCGAGCAATTGCCCGACCTGGTGATTCTCGACTGGATGCTGCCGGGCCTGGACGGGCTGGAAGTGTGCCGCCGCCTGCGCGCCGCCAGCGATGTGCCGATCTTGATGCTCACCGCGAAGGAAGACGTGCAGGATCGCGTGACCGGCCTCGACGCCGGGGCGGACGATTATCTGGTCAAGCCGTTCGATTTCGATGAATTGCTGGCGCGCATCCGCGCCCTGTTCCGCCGGGCCGCGCCTTCGTCGCGTCCGGAAGTGCTCAGGTTCGCCGATCTCACGCTCGACACGGGCACGCACCGCGCCCAGCGCAGCGACCGCTACATTGACCTGACGGCGAAGGAGTACGAGCTGCTGGAGCTGTTCATGCGCAACCCGCGCCGCGTGCTGACCCGCGAGATGATCTTCGACCGCGTGTGGGGCTACGACTTCGGCGGCGAGAGCAACATCATCGAAGTCTATGTGCGCTATCTGCGCCAGAAGACCGAAGAGAAAAGCGAGCCGCGCATCATCCACACGGTGCGCGGTGTGGGCTACGTGCTGCGCGAAGACGAGTGAGGGCACCACCACGCCGTTTTGTTGACCTCATCCCCCGGCCTCACTGCGCTCGGCCCCGGAATAAACTTCCGAAGTCTCGAAGACTTCGGAAGTCTGGTGTCTGAGCGCGTCAGCGCCGAGCGGGGGGAGGAAAACCAGGGCGCAGCAGAGCAGCACTCCTACATACCGCGCGTGGGCATTCACGTTGCGCCCCAGGGGAATCCCATGATTCGCAGCGGACTCTCATGGGGCGTTAACATTTGAATGCTACAATTGAGTGAGCGCAGGCTGCGCGCCACTGCGCCGCTGCGCACGAGCATTCCCAACCCGGTTAGTTTTCGATGAGCATCCGAACCCGCCTGACATTCCTCTATGCCAGCCTGCTGGCCATCGCCATGCTGCTCTTCAGCGCGGCGACGCTCAGCGTGCTCAACTGGACGATGCGCCGCCAGGTGGACGAGACGCTGCTCAAGGCGGCCAACGACGTGCACCTGGAAGCGGTGCTGGGGGCCATCCCGGCCACGTTGCAGAACCCGCTGCTGAGCGAGCTTACACGGATGCGTATCAACAGCCTGGACACGCCGGGCCTGTACGTGCAGATCTGGCTGCGCGACTCGGCGAGCGACCGCGTGGTCCTTTACGATTATTCGTGGAGTCTGCTGGGCCTCGGGCTGACCGGCCCCCTCGACACCGGGGCGCTGAGCGGTGCCCTGCAAGTCCGGCGCGATGTCACGGTCAACGGCCATCATCTGCGCGTGGTCACCGTCCCGTTGGAGATCAACGGCGAGCTGCGCGGCGCGATTCAGACCGGGCAATCGCTGCGCACGATGGACGCGGCCATTGATCGGCTGCTCAAGATCATGCTGATCGGCGGCGCGCTGACCATGCTGGCGGCGCTGCTGATGGGCGATTACCTGACCCGGCGCGCGCTGCAACCCGTTGACACCATCGCCCAGACGGCCCGCCAGATCACCGCCGCCGACGACCTCGGACGGCGCATCCCCTACAACGGGCCGCCCGACGAGCTGGGCCAGCTCACGCAAACCTTCAACGAAACGCTGGCCCGGCTGGAGCGGTTGTTCAATGTGCAGCGTCGGTTCGTGGCCGATGTCTCGCACGAGATGCGCACGCCGCTGACGACCATTCGCGGCAACGTAGACCTGATGCGCCGCTTCGGGTACGACGAGGAAGCCATCGCCGCCATTGACGGCGAGGCGCGGCGCATGTCGCGCCTGGTCGAAGACCTGCTGCTGCTGGCCAAAGCCGACGCCGGGCGCTTGCCGCTGGAGCGCCAACTGGTCGAGCTTGATACCATCGTCGCCGAGGTTTTCAACCAGGCGCGTATGCTCAGCGATGCGGTGACTGTGACGCTTGGCCCGGTCGAGCCAGCGCGCGTCATCGGCGATCCAGACCGGATCAAGCAGCTTCTGCTCAACCTGGTCTCCAACGGGCTGAAGTACACGCCGCAGGGCGGCACGGTGACGCTGGGGTTGCGGCGCGACGGCCAATGGGTAGAAGTCAATGTGAGCGACACGGGCATTGGCATCCCCGCCGAAGACCTGTCGCACGTCTTCGACCGCTTCTACCGCGTGGACAAGGCGCGCTCGCGCGCCCAGGGCGGCACCGGCCTGGGGCTGTCCATCGCCAAGTGGCTGGCCGAGGCGCACGGCGGACAGATCACGGTCACCAGCGAGCCAGGCAGCGGATCAACCTTCACCATCCGGCTGCCGCTGGTCGCAGATCAAACTCGCTACGCTCCCGCCCGCGATACGATCCCCACCCCGCGCCCGGTGCGCCTGCCCCGCACGCGCTGAGGCCAGCGCATTTCTAAGCGCATTCTCAGGTTGGGGTTACACAGTTTTTACAAATCGGCGGCACACTAACGGATAGTGCTGGAGAGTGTATACCCAGGAGGTAGTTGGCATGTTGCAAAAACGCACTCTGATCGTCCTGCTAACCGCTGCGTTAGCTTTGAGCGGCCTGAGCGCCCTGAGCGCCAGCGCCGCGAGCCAGACGCCCCTCGCTGAGCAGGCCGTCCAGACGGAGGCTAAAGCGTGGCTGGGGGTCTCGGTGGCCGACAGCGACGACGGCGTGATCGTCCGTATGGTCGTGCCCGGCTCCCCCGCCGAAGAGGCCGGGCTGCGGCGCGGTGACATAATCCAGGCGGTTGACGAGACAACTATCGAGACGGCTGAACAGCTTGTGGACGTGATCGGCTCGTATGCGCCCGGCGACGAGGTGACGCTGACGGTCGTCTGGCGCGGCGACTCGCGCGAGGTGGTGGTGGCGCTCGGCGAGCAGCCCAGCGTGACGAACCTCGTGCCAGAGACCGGCCCCGCCCTGCGCGGCGCGCTGAACCTGCTCGGCCTCGACCTGGAGATCACCGACGAGGGCTTGCTCGTCCAGGCGATTGACCCGGACTCGCCGCTGGTGGATGCCGGCTTTGAGGAAGGCGACGTGATCACGGCCATCAATGGCGAGCCGATTGATACCGATCTGCCTGGCATGATGCTGCGCCTGTTCCGCTTTGATGACGATGCGCTGGTCTTCACCGTGCAGCGCGGCGGCGAAGAGATCGAGATCTCGGTTGATCCGGCGGCGGTGTTCGGCGAATGGCAGGGCATGATGCCTTCAATCCCTGCCGCTCGCCCATCGCAGCTTGGCGTCAGCTTCCAGACGATTGACGCCGACCTGGCCGCCGAGAAAGAGCTGCCCGTGACGGAGGGCGCGCTGATCATCGAGGTCTACGAGGACACGCCCGCTGCGCAGGCCGGCTTGCAGACGGATGACATCATCCTGGCCGTGGATGGCGATGCGGTGGACGAAGAGCGCACGCTGCACGATCGCCTGTACGCCTATGAAGAGGGCGACATAGTGACGCTGACCGTGCGGCGCGGCGAGGAAGAGCTTGCCATCGAGGTGACGCTCGGCCCCAGCAGCGTCCAGTTATGGGGTGGGATGATGATGCCCGGTCACCCTTTTGAGGGCTGGCCGGAGATGTGGGGCAACATGCCCGGCGGGGGCGGCATGGGGCAGGGACGCAATTTCGACTGGAGAGGCCAGATGGAGCGGTTCCTCGATCAGCACCCATTCATGGAGAAGCACTTCGGTGGCCGCCAGAACCGGGGATCGGGTCGGGGAAATCTGTTCGACTTCCAGATGCCTGAGATTGAGACGGAGCCTGTCGTGCCCGGCGAGTCGGCCTAGCGCGCCCCGGCATACGCCCCATCTCGTACTCCCTCAATCCCCCTTTTCAGCCTGGCTGGAAAAGAGACTTCCGAAGTCTCCAAGACTTCGGAAGTCTATTCCGGGGCCGAGCGCCGCGAGGCTGGGGGTGAGGCCAATGTCCCCGCGTCCAGCGAGTCGCTGTCAACTTTTGCACGCACCCATCTGGTACCGCCCTGAGGCCCGGACGTAAACTAGGTTCTGTTGACATTTCATCGTAACCAAATCAGGGCACCAGCAAAGTGCAAAAAGCCCAGGAAACGGCTGGCAAGCTTGTCAAAGCGTGAGAAGATATGACGAAATGCTTGATCTTGTTGAAAAACACTCGACCAAAGCCCGTTCTCGGTAGCGCCAGGTGTCATACTCACGCGGTTGCTTACGCCTCTTGCGCGACGGAATGACCGGGGTCGCCCCGTGGTTGATGAGAAAGGCCAATGAAATCATCACTATCGAAAGCGCGGTCTGCCAGAACATAGTCCCCGACTTGCTCGCCCAGCAGCGCTTCGCCTTGTGTGCTCTCATGGCGTTCGCCACCGGTCAAGATGAAGCGCAAGGGATTGCCCAACCCATCGACTTTGGCAGGGATTTTGGTGCTAAAGCCGCCCCGACTCCGTCCCAGGGCTTGCGCCTCTTGACCACCGTTTTTTTGTCGCACCTGCCGCGCACGGATGCGCGCGCCCGATGCTCCCATCCAGCATCACATTTTCCAGGTCGGGGTCATCGGCAAAATACGCCATCATCTGTTCCCAAACGCCGTGGTCGCACCAGCGAGCAAAGCGCTTGTAGACGCTGTTCCAGTGCCCATACTCTGCCGATAACAAGCGCCACTGCGCCCCGCTGCGTAACACCCATAACACGCCTTCGACGAAGCGGCGGCACTCGTTCTCTGGCCCGATATAGATCCGCGGGCATGTCCGTAGAAATGCCAGGATCTTTGTCCATTGTTCGTCCGCTAAGCTTATTGTTCTCATGAGGCGTTATTGTCCGCCTCTTTCGTTAAATGTCAACAGAACCTAGCAATTGATTACCGTGACTATCTGCGCTTGCTGCCCAAGCTGAAGGAAGCCGCGCAATACAATGTCTGGCTGGCCTATGATGCAGAGGCAGACGTGTTGTACATCAACTTTCAGAAACCCAGCCTGGCCATTGACAGCGAATTGACCGACGAAGATGTGATCATCCGCTACGGCGAGAACGATGAGGTCGTCGGCGTCACCGTGCTCCACGCCAGCCAGCGCGCATAAGGTGTCGGGCCGCGCAACGGCCAGGATCACCCTCTCCCATCCCCCGCCCACTTCTCAGCAAACGCTCACCAGCCAGCGCCCACAAGCCGCTATAATCGGCGCGCGCAGCACGCACTGGAGGGCGTCTTGTGAACCTGGCCGAACTGCTCGCGCCATTTGCCGCGCGCTTCCTCGATACCCTGCTGGGGGCAGCGCCGTTTCTGCTGTTTGGAGCGCTGGCTGCCGGGCTGATCGAGGTCTTTCTCAGCCGTGACGACCTGGCCCGCCTGATCCCGCGCCGGACGCTGCCGGCGGCGCTGGCGGGGAGCGCCCTGGGCCTGATCCTGCCGGTCGGCGAATACGGCGTCATCCCGGTGACGCGCGCGCTGCTGCGCAAGGGAATGCCGCTGCCGGCGGCGGTCGCGTTTCTGCTGGCCGGACCGGTGCTCAACCCCATCGTCCTGGCCGGGACGTATATCGCGCTGCGCGATCGTGACCCGTCGCTGCTGGCGCTGCGCGCCGCTGTCGCCCTGATCGCCGCCGTGCTGATCGGGACGCTGGCCGGCTTCGCGCCGGGGCGCGAGCGCTGGCTGCGCCCGGCTCCTTCTGCACCGGACGTGCCGCCGCGCGCCGGGCTGCGCTGCGCGCTGATCGCCTGCGGGCGCGAGATCGCCCTGTGGAGCCGCTATCTCCTGATCGCGGCGCTGCTGGCGGCGAGCGTCCGCCTGATCGTCGCGCCGGACGATTTCGAGTCGCTGGCGGAGGGGCGGACGGGCGCGGTGCTGGCTCTGGGGGCGCGCGCCTTCGCGCTGCCGACAGGCACCCCGGCGGACGCCTTCGCTGCGCGTGACCTGACCGGAGCCTTCGCGCGCGGGGCGGTGCTGACTTTCCTGGCTGGCGGGGCCATGCTCGACCTGGCCGGCACCGTCCTGCTGCTCAGCGTCCTGCGGCGGCGGGCTGTCCTGGCGCTGCTCGCGCCGACTCTGCTGATCAGCGCGCTGGCCGGGGTGATCGTCGGCGCGGGCGAGGCCGAGCAACCTCATCTCCAGCCGCCGCGTGTGGCCTTCATCGCCCCGGCGGACGCCTACCCGCGCAATGCGTATCTGGCCGACCTGGAAACGGGGGTGGCCACGCCGCTGACCGACGCCGCGCACGGCGTCGAAGACTTCGCGCCCAGCCCGGACGGGGCGCAGATCGCCTACACGCAGAACAACGACGATGGCACAGCAGACATCTGGGTTGTGGAGGTGGCGAGCGGACGGGCGCGCCCGCTGACGCGCTGCGTGCGCGCGTTGTGCATGGGTCCCGCCTGGCACCCCGACGGGGCGCGCATCGCCTACCAGCGCCAGGAGTTCAGCGCCGCGCCCGGCGACGCGGCCCGCGCTACGCGCGCCTGGGTGGTGGACGTGAGCACGGCGCAGAGCGCGCTGCTTTTCCCTGACGCGCAGCTTCTCGGCGCAGGCCCGGTCTGGTCGCCGGACGGGCGGCGCGCTGCTGTCTATGACGCGCGGGCGGGCGGCATCCGCGTGCACGACCTGCTGAGCGGCTCCACCGTGCTGCTGACCAGCGAGCCAGGCGAGACCGGCTTCTTCGCGCCGGACGGCGAGCGCCTGGTCTATCCGGTGCTGGTGCGCGGCGCGCTGGGCGAGGAGTTCTACGCGCACCTGATGCTGGCCGACCTGTCCACACAGACGGAGACCTCGCTGAGCGGCGAGCCGGGCGCGCCGGTAGATGACGGCTATGCGGCCTGGTCGCCGGACGGGACGCGGCTCGTCGTGGCGCGGCGCTATCTGGACGACCGTTACACGGCGGGCAAGCAGCTTTACACGGTGGACGCAGCAACGGGCGACGCCGCGCCGCTGCTGGTGGACGCTGCCTACACGCACGCCGCGCCGCAGTGGGACGCGGCGGGCCGCTACGTGCTCTACCAGCGATTCGCCCTGGCCGAGGTAGGCGCGCAGCCAGAGGTGTGGGTGCTGGATACGGGCACTGGCCAGGCGCGGATGCTGGCGCAGAACGCTTTCTTCCCGGCGTGGCTGCCGTAGAGGGCGAGGGGGTATAGGCGCGCAACTACGGCCAGAGACTTCCGAAGTCTTGTGCGGCACCCCTCCCTTGCACATCTCTGGCGGACGATGTACGCTTGCCCCCATGCGCGAAACTCAGGCCCTCATCGAGCGGGTTCGCCGCGTCTCGGCGGACGTGCAGCAGGTTGACCTGGCCGTTGACCCGGCCCTCATGCAGCTTAAGCCCGGCCAGGCGCTCTTTGTGCGGCGGCACGACCAGCCCGGCTGGGAGCCGTACCTGCGCGAGCTGTGGATTCCAGCGGACATGCATCCGGGGCGACTCACGGTTGAGATCACCAGCAGCCTCGATGTCGCTCCCAACGAGATCGTGGACGTGCTCAGTCCGGTGGGACGCCCCATCCCCGTGCGCCCGCGCATCCAACATCTGCTGCTGATCGCCGACGACGCCCTGCCCACGCCCTTCGTCTTCCTGGCGCGCACCCTGAGCGGCGGCGGCGTGGCGATTACGCTGGTGCTCAACGGCCTGGCTGCGCGCTACCCGCTGGAGCTGCTCTCGCCGGAAGTGGAGATCGTGCGCGGCGACGCTGACTGGTCGTGGCCCGACCAGGTGGCGACCTTCCAGTGGGCGGATCAGGTGCTCATTCTCGCGCCAGGCTACCGTCAGGCCGACGCTTACGGGCGGCTGCTGGATCGCCTGCGCCAGATTCGCACCCACGACCTGCCCGATCACTACGCCTGCGGGCTGTTCTACGACCGGCTGGCCTGCGGCGCGGGCGCGTGCGGCGCGTGCGAGGTGCGCGCCCATGATACGCCGCTGCTGGCCTGCACCGACGGCCCGGCCATTGACCTGAAGCGAGTCGTGTTCCGGTGAGTGCGAATTGCGGATTGCGAATTGCGGATTGCGGATTGCAGCCCAGGCGCGCGAAGGGTGAGGATGGCATCTTGTTGACCTCACCCCCAGCCTCGCTGCGCTCGGCTTGCCCCCTCTCCATGCATGGAGAGGGGGCGGCGAGGCGCGTTAGCGCCGAGCGGGGGTGAGGTAAAGTGGCGAGCTGCTCCAGATCACAGACTAACCTGAAAGCCCAGGCGTGGGGGAAGTAGCGCCCATGATCCAGCTTACGCGCACCGGCAAGAATCCGCTCGTCATCGAGAATCCGGTCATGCCCGCCGCCGGCACCTTTGGCTTCGACGGCGCGGCCTACCGCGACCTGCTCGACCTGACCAAGCTCGGCGCGCTTGTCACCAACCCGGTCACCTGGCGGCCCCGCCGCGTGGCGCATGGGACGCGCGTCGTGCCCCTGCCAGCGGGCGTGCTGGTGCACACCGGCCTGCCCAACCCCGGCATGAAGCGCACCATCGCCCGCTACCGCGCGCGTTGGGCACGCAGCCTGGCCCCGGTGATCGTGCACGTGGTGGCCACTTCGCCCGCCGAGGTCGGTCTCTGCGTCGCCGCCCTGGAGGGCTGTGAGGGGGTGGCGGGCATCGAGATCGGGCTGCACGACCAGGCTACGCCGGACGATATCGCGGCGATCCTGGACGCGGCGCGCGAGAGCACCCTGCCTGCGCTGGTGCGCGTGCCGCTGTACAGCGCCGTCGAATCGGCGCGTGCTGCCGCCGAGGCTGGCGCGGGCGGGCTGGTGGTGGCGGCTCCACCGCGCGGCACGGCGCGCGACCCGGAAAGCGGCCAGTTGGTCGGCGGGCGTGTCTACGGCCCCTGGCTCAAGGCGCAGGCACTGCGCGCCGTCGGGCAGATCGCGCGGCTGGTGGACGTGCCGGTGATCGGCTGCGGCGGGATTCACTCCGCCGATGACGCCCGCGACTTCCTGGAAGCAGGCGCGGTCGCCGTGCAGGTGGACACGGCGACCTGGGTGCAGCCGCGCCTGCTCGAAGTGATCGCGCGCAACCTGGGCGGGCTGGAACTCACACGAGTGGCCGGGGCGCTGCCCGACGAGTGGCAGCCCGGCATGAGCGAGACCATGCGCCTGCTGCGCGACCGACAACTCACCTCCGCCCCCGACGCGGACGACGACCCGCCCGCGCCTCCCGATCTGCCAGAATGAGCGCGCTGGCCTCCTGCTTTCCCCTCATCATAGGCTGCGCTGCGCAGCAGTGAGCCGCACCCTCCTCCCGGCGCACTGGCAGAAACAGAAGCGCGCCCATCACGGCGCGCTTCGCTCGCGGTGTCCGTCCTACGTTTTTGGCCCAAACTTAGCGTTGAGCAGGTCGCAGACGGTCGGCTGGCCCAGCTCTTGCAGCTCGTAGCGGACGCGCTGCGCTGGCTTGTCAAGGGTGATCACCCGCGCCAGGTCAATCGGCGTGGCGACGATCACCAGGTCACACGGCGTGGCGCGGATCGTCTCCTCCAGGTCGGCGCGCTGCCCTTCGCCATAGCCCATGGCGGGCAGCAACGCCCCCGTCGCCGGGTATTTGGCGAACGTCTCGGCGATGCTGCGCACGGCGTAGGGACGTGGGTCTATGAGTTCTGCCGCGCCGAAACGCTGCGCGGCGACCACGCCCGCGCCGTAGGCCATCTCGCCGTGCGTCAGGGTGGGGCCGTCCTCGACGACCAGCACGCGCTTGCCGCGAATGGCCCCGGCATCGTCCACGAAAATGGGCGAGGCGGCGTCAATGACCGTCGCCGCCGGGTTGAGCGCGCGGATGCTGGCGCGCACCTGCTGCACCCCCGCCTGGTCCGCCGTGTCAATCTTGTTGATGATCACCACGTCCGCCATGCGCAGATTGGCCTCGCCGGGGTGATAGCTCTGCTCGTGGCCGGGCCGGTGTGGGTCTGCGATCACAAAATACAGGTCGGGCGCGTAGAAAGGCAGGTCGTTGTTGCCACCGTCCCACAGCACGATGTCGGCCTCCCGCTCGGCCTCGCGCAGGATGCGCTCGTAGTCCACGCCAGCGAACACCACCACGCCGCTGTCAATGTGCGGCTCGTATTCCTCGCGCTCCTCGATGGTCGCCTCGTGGCGATCCAGGTCTTCGTAGGTGGCGAAACGCTGCACGGCCTGACGGGCCAGGTCGCCGTAGGGCATGGGGTGGCGCACCACGGCCACGCGATAGCCCAGGTCGCGCAGCGCCCGGCTGATGGCGCGCGTCGTCTGGCTCTTGCCGCAGCCAGTGCGCACCGCGCCCACGCCGACGACCGGCCTGCTGCTCTTGAGCATGGTCAGCTTGGGGCCGATCAGCCTGTAGTCGGCGCCGGCAGCCAGCACCAGGCTCGCCTTGTGCATCACGTACTCGTGCGACACGTCTGAATAGGCGAACACGACTTCGTCAATGGCGTGCTCACGGATCAGCGCGGCCAGGTTGGCTTCGGGATAGATGGGGATGCCCTGGGGGTAGAGCGGCCCAGACAGCTCCGGCGGGTAGAGACGCCCCGCGATGTCAGGAATCTGTGTCGCAGTGAAGGCGACGACCTGACAGGCGGGGTTGTCGCGGAAGACGGTGTTGAAGTTGTGGAAGTCGCGCCCGGCGGCGCCCATGATCAGAACACGGGTCTTAGACATGCCATACTCCTAAAACAGCGTGTAACCGTGCCAGCGGACGATCACTCTGCGGAACGTCACTCACGCAGGGCACGGGGATAAGCGATGACGGCCAGGCCGATGCTGATCAGGTAGAGCACGATCAGCGGCGCGACCACCAGCAACATGTTGAACGGGTCCACTGTTGGCGTGATCAGCGCGGCAACAATGGTCATCAGCACCACCGCCAGCCGCCAGTTGCGAATCAGCGGCCTCGGCCCCATGATGCCCAGCCGGGCCAGCACGAAGACCACGACCGGCAGCTCGAAGGCCACCCCGATCCAGAACAGGAGCGAGGTGAGAAAGGCGATGTAGCGATCCGCCGTCCATTCGGCGCGGAAGACCTCGCTCTGAAAGTCCTGCAGAAAGCCCAGCGCGGCGGGCACCATGATGAACCAGGCGAAGGCCACCCCCACCAGGAAAAGGCCCGTCGTCGCCGGCAGCGCCAGATACACCCAACGCTTTTCTCTGCGCGTCAGGCCGGGCGCGATGAACAGAAAAAGCTGGAGCGTGATGTAGGGCATGGCGAAGATCGCCCCGGCGAGCAGTGCCACCCGGAAGTAGATGACCACGCTCTCCGTCGGGCCGAGCACCTGTAGCTCGGTGCCGTAGGGCGTGATCAGGTATTTGAGCAGCCGCTCGGTGAAGACGACTGCCAGCAGCAGGCCGATGACCAGAGCGGCCAGCGCGCGCATCAGGCGACCCCGCAGGTCGTTGAGATGATCGAGCAAGGTCAGCGGCGTCTCGTCTTCGTCGCCGGTGATGGCCGTCCACGCACTGTAAGGCTTCGGCTGGTGGCCCGGATGCTGCGGCGCGGGCTGCTTGGACATGAGGGGGTCGCTTCTGAGCTGCTGCGATCAGGATGGCTGGGGCTTGAGCGTGGCCTGTACATCATCAGGGCGCGCAGCGAGCGTGCCCAGAACGCCGTTGATGAAGCGCGGCGCGCTCTCCGAGCCGAAGGTCTTGGCCAGCTCGATGGCCTCGTTGATGGCGACCTTCAGCGGGATAGTCTCGTCCACAGCCATCTCGTAGATGGCGATGCGCAGGATGTTGCGATCCACAATGGCGATCTGGTCGAGCGGCCATTCGGGGGCATAGCGGTGAATGAGCACGTCCAGGCGCGGGCGAATCTCCAGCACGCTCTGCACCAGCCGCGTAGCCAGCGGGATCGCTTCGGGACGCGGCGCGCCCTGCTCCAGCCGCTCGCGCAGCACCTCTGCCAGCGGGTGGCCGGTGCAATCCACTTCGTAAAGGACTTGCAGCGCCAGCGCGCGCGCTTCGCGGCGGTAGTCCGGCATGACCATCGGCGCCCGCTACTCCTCTTCTGGCTCCATCGCTGAGGCAAAAGCCACGTCTTCGATATGCACGTTGACTGACGCGACCTTCATGCCGAGCAAATCGCGGATGGAGCGCTCGACCGAACGCTGAATCTGCACGCTCATTTCGCGCAGGTTGGCCGATGCCTGGGCCACGACGTAGAGGTGCGCGATGACGGTGTCCTCGTCAACGGCGATCTGCACGCCGTTGGCGGAGGGCACGCGGCGCAGCAGGCGATCCACGCCGCCCGGCGTGCTACCCATGCGCACCACGCCTGGCACGTCGAGCGTCGCCAGGCGGGCGATGGTCAGCAACACGCCCGGCGCAATGGTCACGGTATCGTTAGGGAGTCGAGGTGTCACCATCAGGAATATCCCGCCGCTTCATCCTCTGTGCGCAAGAGGCTCCAGCAGCCTGGGCCGGAAGCCGTGTGGCTATTATAGCACGTTCCGCGTGCCTGGCAGCGGTCAATGGGCGGGGAGCAATCCCGGACTCCTGAAGCTCTCGGAAATTCAGAAGCCCCTGACTGGCCGATCATCGCCGGCCGGCGTGCGCCTCTGGACACAGGTCTACGGGGCGCCGCTCCGCCGCCCTAGCTCATCACCAGCCCGCCGTCCACCGACAGCACCTGCCCGGTGATGTAGCTGGCTCGCTCGCCGACCAGGAAGGCAACGGCGTGAGCCACGTCCTCCACCGTGCCGATGCGCCCCGCCGGGATCAGCGGCAGGAGTTGATCGAGGATGTCCTGCGGCATCTTGTCGGTGAGCGCCGTCTTGATGAAGCCGGGTGCGACCGCGTTGACGGTGATCCCGCGCGAGGCAACCTCGCGGGCCAGCGCTTTCGTCAGGCCGATCATGCCCGCTTTGCTGGCGCTGTAGTTGGTCTGCCCGGCCTGGCCCATCAGCCCGCTGGCGCTGGAGATGTTGATGATGCGCCCGTACTTGCGGCGCATCATGGGCCGGGTCACGGCTTTGGAGCACAGCCAGGCGCTCTTGAGGTTGACCCGCTGGATGAGATCCCACTCGTCTTCGGGCATGCGCACGATCAGGTTGTCGCGCGTGGTGCCGGCGTTGTTGACCAGGATATCTACCTGGCCGAAGGCATCCAGCACGGTCTTGACCAGGCCTTCCACCTGCGCGCCGTCGCTCACGTCGGCAGTGATGGCCAGGCCGTCGCTGCCCAGCTCGCGCACCAGGGCCAGCGTGTCGTCGGCGCAGCAACCGGACATGTCGTTGGTGACGATCCGCGCGCCGCGCCGGGCAAGCTCCAGGGCGATGGCGCGCCCGATGCCCTGTCCGCTGCCGGTGACAATGGCGATGCGCTCTGCTAATTCCAACATCGTCCTATCTCCTGAGAAAGCCCGCCTGGGGAGTGGGCGGGAGAATAGTCTGCCTGCCTGGCAGGACTATGATAACTGCTCGCCTGGACGTGATCAAGTTTGCCCGGCGCTGGGGCAGGGCAATCGCATCAAAGTCCGCCGCGCGCCAGCCTACTCGTAGGGGCGTATTGCAATACGCCCCTACGGACCTCACCCCCGCTCGGCGCTGGCGCGCCTCGCCGCCCCCTCTCCGTCAACGGAGAGGGGGCAAGCCGAGCGCAGCGAGGCTGGGGGTGAGGTAGAACAACACGCACGTTTGAAGCGATTGCCCTGGGCGCTGGGGCAGGGCAATCGCATCAAAGTCCGCCGCGCGCCAGCCTACTCGTAGGGGCGTATTGCAATACGCCCCTACGGACCTCACCCCCGCTCGGCGCTGGCGCGCCTCGCCGCTCCCTCTCCGTCAACGGAGAGGGGGCAAGCCGAGCGCAGCGAGGCTGGGGGTGAGGTAGAACAACACGCACGTTTGAAGCGATTGCCCTGGGCGCTGGGGACGAGGTTCTTGAACCGCAAAGGCGCAGAGGACGCGGAGAAAAGCCTGAGAATGTTCTTGCTCGCTTTCCTCTGCTTCCTCTGCTTTCTCCGCGCCTCGGCGGTGAGGTATTGTTCTCTCTCGTGCGGCGGTTGCCGCGCCGGAGGTGTTGGGGTATGCTAACTCCGCAACGCGCTGCTGCACCCCTCCTGGCGGGCAGCGCCGCGTTCCCCGATGCTGGCAGAAGGAGTCCATCTCCGATGACATTGCTCCCCTTGATGAGGGCAGTCGAGCTATTTCACGGGCTGACCGACGCTCAACTCCAGCGGCTGCTCGACATCAGCCAGGAAGCGGTGTATCAGGACGGAGATGTGATCTTCGGGCAGGGCGCGGCAGGTGACGCGCTCTACTTCGTCAGTGAGGGCCAGGTCGAGATTTGCATCCGCCGCACGCCGGACTCACCGGAGCGCAGCGAGGTCTTCCTGGGGCGCGGGCAGATTTTCGGCGAGATGGCCCTGGTGGATCGGGGCACGCGCTCGGCGACGGTGCGCTGCTGCCAGGACGACACCGTTCTGCGCGCCATCCAGGGCGACGCCTTCACGGCCCTGTGCGAGACAGACACGGCCATCGGCTATGTGATCATGCGCAACATCGCTGCCGATCTGTCGTTCAAGCTGCGTCACCGCAACCTGAATCTGGATGCCGGCGGCCAGGGGGCAGATGCGCCGCAGGAAGGTGGCCTGTGATCACCTATAAGGTCAGCTACGTGGTCATTGGTGGCGAGCACCCCGGCGCCATCGCCAACGAGGTCGAGCGGCCCCGCGTGGGGGGGCGCGTGCGCATTGGCAGGGCGATGTTCGAGATCGCCGAGATTCACGAGGTGCTGCCCCCGCGCGAGGATTTTGTCTTTCTGCACGCGACGGTTCGTCCTGTCGAGGTGGCTGAGCACCCGGCGGAATAACCCGCTCACGTTCCTGGTGATTGGTGATTGGTAAAGGCGGTCCCGTTGTGGCTGTATTCCACCAACAACCAATCACCAACCACCAGAAACCGATTCACTTCTTGATTCAGTCATCTCATTCGATTGACACGAACAGGCGTCATAATGTAGATTAAGGTTACCCTCTATGCAGCATTATCGTTCGCGCCCAAAGCGATCATTTCTCAGCCGGGTTCTTCTCGATCACTCGCCCGCGTAACTCGTAATCAGTCTGAAGCCAGATAGTGTCCTGAAGGACTAAGGAGGGAAACAAGCTGCCAGCGATCAATCCGTTCCCACGCCACTACTGTGTATGACTATTTTGAGGAGGCACCTAAGATGAAGCGCATTTCAATCGTGATCGTCCTGCTCGCCATGGTTCTTGGGCCGTTCGGTATGATCGCCAACGCCCAGGAAGGTGAACCCATCAAGATTGGCCTGCAAGGCCCTATGACCGGCGACTACGCCTACGAAGGCCAGGGCTTTGTCAAGGCCATCCAACTGCTCGTAGACAAGGTGAACGAAGAGGGCGGGCTGTTGGGCCGCCCGGTGGAGCTGGTGGTTGAAGACGACGCCGGCGACCCGACGCAATCGGCGCTGGTGGCCGACCGGCTGATTGACGCTGGCGTGGTGGCCGTGATCGGCGGGTACAACTCCACCGCCACCGAACCTGCTTCTGAGATCTACAACGAGAACAATATTCTGCACATCACGCCATCCTCGACGGCCACCCGCCTGACCGAGAAGGGTTTCGGGCAGTTCTTCCGCACGTGCTTCCTGGATGATCGCCAGGCGCTGTTCGCTGTCATGGCCATGCAGGATGTGCTCGGCGCGCAGAAGATTGGCATCCTGCACGACAACTCGACCTATGCCAAGGGGCTGGCCGACTGGACGAAGGTCTACGCCGAGGAAGCCGGGCTGGAAGTGGCCTTCTTCGACGCGATCAACCCCGATGACCAGGATTTCACCCCCATTCTGACCAACATCGGCAACGCCGGCCTGGACGCGGTGTACTTCTCCGGGTACCATGCCCAGGGCGGCCTGCTGCTGCGCCAGACTGCGGAGCTTGGCCTGGACATTCAGTGGATGATGGGCAACGCCAGCAACAACCCCGAGATGGTCGAGATCGCCGGTGTAGATGCGGCGGCGGGCACCTTCATCACCACCGAGCCGCTGCCCCAAGACCTGGAATATCCCGAAGCAGTTGAGTTCGTGGAAGCGTTCACCGAGGCTTACGACGAACCTCCGGCCAGCGTATGGTGGCTGTTGTCTGCCGAAGCCTTCAACGTGATCGCCTACGCGATCCAGGAGACGGAAAGCACCGACACCGATGTTCTGGCTGCCTACCTGCACGAGGAGTTCAAGGACTACCCCGGTCTCAGCGGCCCGATCCTCGGCTTCGACGAAAAGGGGGACCGTCTGGGCACCATTCACGCGCTCTACCAGATCAATGAAGAGGGCGTGATCAGCTACTACCCCGAACAACCTCAGCCACGGGAATGAGCAGTCCCGCAGTGACAGGCGTGAAGGGGGCGGTGCGCTGCCGCCCCCTACTGTGACGTGACTCGCTACGCAAGAGAGACGCGCGCTTATGGAAACATTTTTGCAGCAACTCATCAACGGTCTGACCATTGGCGGCTTTTATGCAGTAGTCGCGCTGGGCTACACCATGGTCTACGGTGTGCTCAAGCTGATCAACTTTGCGCACGGCGACATGTTCATGTGGGGGACGCTGGCCGGGTGGGGGCTGCTGACGACGGTGCTGGCCAGCCTCACCGATATGGACCTGGTCGCCATCCTGGTCACCGCCGTGCTGGTGATGGCCTTCATCGGCATGATGGGCATGACCATCGAGCGGGTGGCCTATCGCCCGCTGCGCTCCGCTGGCCGCCTGTCGCCGATCATCTCGGCCTTGGGCGCGGCCTTTGCTCTGGAATCGGTGGCGCGCAATGTCTCCCACGCGCGCTGGCGCACCTACCCGGAAGGGCTGTTCAAAGGACTCCCCACCCTTCGCCTGACCGATAAGGTGGCCGTTTCGGGCTTGCAGATTCTCATGCTCGTCGTCTGCGCCGCGATCATGATCGGGCTGTACCTGTTCGTGCAGCGCACGCGCGTCGGAACCGCCATGCGCGCCGTGTCGCTGGATCACAACGTCTCGCGCCTGATGGGCATCAACGTCAACCGCATCATCTCGATTGTGTTCTTCATCGGCCCGGCGCTGGGCGGGCTGGCGGGTCTGCTCATCGGCATCTACTACGGGTCGTTCAACTTCACCCTGGGCTGGGTGTTCGGCCTCAAAGCCTTCATCGCCGCCATTCTGGGGGGCATCGGCAACATCCCCGGCGCGGTGTTGGGCGGGTTCATCCTGGGCATCAGCGAGACGATGGTGGTGGCCTACGGCCCGGATATCGGGCTGGCTAATGCCTCGGCCTGGAAAGATGCCATCGCCTACGTGCTGCTCATCGCCATCCTCATCGCACGTCCGACCGGCATCCTGGGCGAGACTGTTGCGGAAAAGGTGTAGCGAGATGAACCGAACACTGGCGCGCCTCTTCCGACCCTGGATGTGGCAGCTTCTGCTTGTGCTGCTGGCCCTTGTGCTACCGCTCCTGCCCTTCATGGACCGGTCGCGTACCTCCCTGGCAGTGCTGGCGGGCATCTACGTCATGCTCGGCCTGAGCCTGAACCTGGTCGTCGGCTACGCGGGCCTGTTCCAACTGGGTCACGCGGCGTTCTTCGGGCTGGGCGCTTACACCGCTGCCATTCTGAGTATCGAGCACAATATCACCATCCTGGCCACGATCCCCATCGCGGCGCTGGTGGCAGGCGGGGCGGCGATCCTGATCAGCAAGCCGATTCTCCACCTGCGCGGCGACTATCTGTGCATCGTCACCATCGCCTTCGGCGAAATCTTCCGCATTGGCGTGACCAACAACGCCTTTGGCATCACCGGCGGCGCGAACGGGCTGATTGGGGCGGGCCGCCCCGAGCTGCCGCTCCCCTGGCTTGAGCCGGTGCCGGCCGTGACGCTGGCGCTCATCCTGGCGCTGCACGTCTTTCTGACGCGCAAGAGCGGGTATCTCCTGCGCTGGGGCGGAGCGGCGATCATCGCGGCGGGGTACTACCTGCCGCCGCTAATCCTGGATCACAAGCCGCTGTTTCTCGTCTCTATCGTGATGGCGCTGAGCGCCGTCATCCTGGGGGCCGTCCTGCGCGATCAGCGGGTCAGCGCGCGCGGGCAGTTGCTCGCGTTGGTGGCGGTGATCATCGTGTTCGGGCTGATCATGGCCGCTGGCTCCGCTTCCCTGGTGACGGAAATCGAGGGCAATCTCGACAAGTATTTTCGGGTAGAGGACCCGGTCAGGGTTTTGGGCGTCGAGCTGACGCCGGTCGTCTTCAAGCGCGACGCGCGCCCCTACTATTACCTGGTGCTGGGCTTCATCGCGCTCACTTTGATCGGTATGCGCCGCCTCCAGTACTCGCGGCTGGGACGGGCCTGGCTCTACGTGCGCGAGGATCAGCTCGCCGCCGAAGCGATGGGCATTGACACGACGCAGGTCAAGCTGGCCGCGTTCGCCATCGGCTCGGCGGCGGCGGGGGTGGCCGGCGTGCTCTACGCCAGCCGTTTCACGGTTGTCGCGCCGGAGAGCTTCAACTTCTTACAGTCGGTCATCATGTTCTGCATCGTGGTGCTGGGCGGCAGCGGATCGATTCCGGGCATCCTGGTTGGCACGCTGGGCATGGTCGTGCTGCCGGAGCTGCTGCGCGACGTGGGGCCGACCTTCCTGTATGAGGGCATCAACCCGGCGGTGATCCTGGCCGTGCTCCTGGGGGCGTATCTCTATGGCGCGCGGCACCGTCTGCGTGGGGCGGCGCTGGAAAGCGGCGCGATTGCCGTCGCTTTCTTCGCCCCGCCGTTGCTGTTGGGCGAGCCGGCGCTGAGCGTGATCGGCATGTTCATGGCCCTGGCCGCCATCATCGCCATCCCGCTGGCCCGGCGGCGGTCGGCCAACGCCCTGCCCTGGGTGGGCGGCGCGCTGGCGGTCTACGCGGTGGTCATGCTGCTGATCGGCAAGGGACTGGGGCCGGACGTGGAGCGCGAGATCGCCGTGTTCCGCATCATGGACTGGCGCGACGGCCTGATGGGAGTGGCGATGGTGGTGATGATGGTGCTGCGCCCGGCGGGCATCATCCCCGAACGGCGGCGCGGGATCGTCGTTTCGACAGTGGCCGAGGCGAACGCCTCGCAGCAGGCCACGTGAGGGACTGGCAATGAACCTGCTAGAAGTGAACTCTCTCAGCAAGAATTTCGGCGGCCTGCGCGCGATAGACTATCTGAGCTTCAGCCTGGCGTCCGGCGAGATTCTGAGTCTCATTGGCCCCAACGGGGCGGGCAAGACGACTGTCTTCAACGTAATCACGGGCATCTACCCGGCGACTGAGGGCACCGTCCTCTTCGACGACCAGGTGATCGTCGAGACACACGCCCGCCGACGCGAGCGCTTCGCGCGCTCCACGCTCACCCGCCTGGGGGGGTGGATCCCCTGGCTGCCGCATCAGGCGCTCGGATGGATGGGCATGACGCCCATCCTGCGCCCGCACGATGTCGTGAAACGCGGCATTGCTCGCACCTTTCAGACGATCCGGCTCTTCCCCCGGCTGACCGTGCTGGAGAACGTGATGGCCGGGTTGCATCACCGGGGGCGGGCCGGGGCGGTCGGCGCGTTGCTGAAGCTGCCCTCCACGCTGCAGGAAGAGACGTTCATCGTTGAGCGGGCCAGGCATCACCTGGCGTTCATCGGCCTGGCCGACAAAGCGGACGACCTGGCCCGCAACCTGGCCTATGGCGATCAGCGCCGCCTGGAAATTGCCCGCGCCCTGGCCACCGAGCCGAAGCTGCTGGTGTTGGACGAGCCAGCCGCCGGCCTGAATGAGGCCGAAGGGCTGGCCCTGATGGAGACGATTCACCAGATTCGCCAGAGCGGGATCACCATCCTGCTGATCGAGCACGATATGAAGGTCGTGATGCAAATCTCCGACCGCATCGTGGTGCTGGATGACGGGCGCAAGATCGCCGAAGGCTCGCCCGCCGAGATTCAGCAGAACCCGGACGTGATCGCCGCCTATCTGGGCGAAGAACAAGACGAGGTGGTGTGATCGTGGCCCTGCTTGAGCTGCGCAACGTCAGTACTTACTACGGCAATATCCGCACCCTGAAGGATATTTCGCTGCAGGTTGAGGCCGGCCAGATCGTCACCTTGATCGGGGCGAACGGCGCGGGCAAGACCACCACTCTGCGCACCATCTCCGGCTTGCTGCGGCCCCGCAGCGGCGAAATCATCTTCGACGGGACGCCGATTCACCTGCTCCCTGCCCACCAGATCGTCCACCTGGGACTCACCCAGGCCCCGGAGGGACGGCTGATTTTCCCGACGCTGACCGTGCAGGAAAATCTCAACATGGGGGCTTACTCGCTGGGCAGCAATCGCGATTCCATCGAGGCCAACCGCGCCCGCGTGTACGATCTGTTTCCGCGCCTGGCCGGGCGCAAGAAGCAGTTGGGCGGCACGCTGTCTGGCGGCGAGCAGCAGATGCTCTCCATCGGGCGCGCGCTGATGGCCAGCCCCAAGCTGCTGATGCTCGACGAGCCGTCGCTGGGGCTGGCTCCGCTGCTGGTCAAGGCGATCTTCGAGACGATCCAGACGATCAACGAGCAGGGCGTGACCGTGCTGCTGGTCGAGCAGAATGCGCGCGCCGCGCTCCGGCTGGCCAACTACGGCTACGTGCTGGAGACCGGCACCATCGCCCTCGAAGGCTCGGCGTCGGACTTGCTGCAATCGTCGCGCGTCCGCCAGGCGTACCTGGGCGAGAGGGTATGAGTGACCCGTCACTGGGTGTGGTACTTCGCCGCCATCACGGGGACGGGCCTGATGGCGACGCTGGGCGTGTTCGTCCGCCAGGTGTCGCCCGGCAACGAGCTGGTCATCGCCCTGGGGCGCTTCAGCATCGGCTTTCTGTGTCTGGCGGCCCTGCGCGGTCTGCGGGGCCGTCCGGCGGGCGAGCAACCGCTGCGCATCACGTGGACGCTGCCCGCCTCTGGCCTGGCGCTGGCGATCTTCGTGGTGTGCTACTTCCGGGCCATCGTCAGCGGGACGCTGGCCAGCGCAGCCTTCCTGCTCTACCTGGGGCCGCTGATCGCCAGCACGCTGGCGGCTCTCTGGCTGGGGGAGGGGTTCAACCGGACGAGCGGGCTGCTGCTCGGCTGCGCCCTGCTGGGGACGCTATTCATCACCGAGTTCCGCCTGCCGACCGGGGCGGATGAGATCGAGGGGCTGGTCTTCGGCTTGCTGGCCGGGTTGTTCTACGGCCTGTTTCTGGTGCTGAACAACCAGAAGATACAGGCCAGGGGATCGAGCCAGGCGCGCTCGTCCGCCCAGTTCCTGGTCGCGTCGCTGGTGATGCTGCCCATTGTCGCCGCCAGCGGCATCAGCCTGGAGCCGTCGGACCTCCCCTGGATCGCGGCGGTGGGCGTGCTGCACGGCTTCGTGGCGCTGACCCTGGTGATCGCGGCGCTCGGCCATCTGAAGACGGTCGAGTATGGCACCATCGCCTACGGGGAGCCGGTCGCCGCCGCCCTGATCGGCGTGTTCGCCTACCAGGAGAGCATCGCGCCGCTGCAGATCGTAGGCTGCCTGCTGGTGCTGGGGGCGGGTATCGCGCGCGTGCTCATCAGGGAAGACGCGGCGGGCTGACAGGATGTGTTGGGCGGGCGCATTTCACCGCCGGGGCAAAGATTCACCGCAAAGACGCAGAGGGCGCAGAGTGGTTTACCTCACCCCCTGGCCTCGCTGCGCTCGGCCTTGCCCCCTCTCCATGCATGGAGAGGGGGCGGCGAGGCGCACTAGCGCCGAGCGGGGGTGAGGTAAACCGGGGCACGGCAACTCGCCTCTTCAATTCCTTGCCTGGGCTTACTTCTCCGCGTCCTCTGCGCCTCTGCGGTTCAATAATCTCGCCCCCTGTCGTGAAATGCGCCCTGTTTGGCTCTTTCTAACCTGAACAGGATGTGAAGATGATGGCTCAACAAACGGCGGATGTGATCATCATCGGCGGCGGCATCACGGGGACGAGCGCCGCCTACCAGTTGGCGCTGCGCGGGCACCGCGTCACCCTGCTGGAGAAAAGCTACCTGGCGGCGGGCGGCACCGGGCGCACGGTGGGGCTGGTGCGCCAGCACTACTCCAACGAGATCACGGCGCGCATGGCGCTGCGCTCGCTGCACGTCTGGCAGGATTTCGAGGGGGCAGTGGGCGGCGACGTGGGCTGGGTGCAGACCGGCGCGCTGTTCATCGTCGGCCCGCACGACCTGGAAGGGCTGAAGGCCAACATCGCCTTGCAGCAGGGCGTGGGGATCAACACCCAATTCCTGGACGCCCAGGCGGTGCAGGCGCTCGCGCCCTACCTGAACATCGAGGACATCGGCGGCGGGGCCTATGAGCCGGACTCCGGCTGCGCCGACGGCGTGATGGCCACCAACGCCTACGCGGCTCGCGCCAAAGACCTCGGCGCGACGATTGCCCAGGGCGTCGAAGTGACGGCGATTAGCTCGGCAGGCGGGCGCGTCACCGGCGTGACAACCAGCCAGGGCGACTACAGCGCGCCGGTGGTGATCAACGCCGCCGGACCCTGGGGCGCGCGTCTGGCGCTGAGCGCGGGCTACGAGACGCCGGTCGAGTCCAGCCGGCACCAGGTCGCCGTCTTCCAGCGCCCGGAGAGCCTGGACGTGCTGCACCCCTTCATCGGCGATTTCATCCAGGGCTTCTACCTGCGCCCGGAGACCGGACGCCTCACTCTCTCCGGCTCGCTCGAAGCCTCGGAAGCGGCCAACAAGGCAGACCCCGATCACTACGCCGAAACGGTGGACATGGACTTCACCATCGAGATGGCCGAGCACACCGAGCACCGCGTGCCGGCGATGGGCGAGGCGGAGATTCGCAAAGGCTGGGCGGGCCTGTACGACGTAACCCCCGACTGGCATCCGATTCTTGGGCGGATGCCGGGGCTGGAGGGCTTCATCTGCGCCTACGGGTGGAGCGGCAGCGGCTTCAAGATGGCCCCGGTCGTCGGCGAGATGCTCGCTGACCTGGTCACCGGCGAGAAGCGCTGCCCGATTGACCCGCACCAGTTCCGCTTCGAGCGCTTCGCCGAGGGCGATCTGGTCAGGGGCCGCTACTCGTACAGCATCATTGGCTGAGCGCGACCTCCGTGCCCAGGCCGCGCTCCTGGGCGGCGGCCAGCACGCGCGCAGCCAGCGCCGCGTCCTGGACGGCGTTGCCGACCGATTTGAAGAAAGTGATCTCGCCCGGATTCTGACGCCCTGGCTTCAGACCGGCGGCGATCTCCCCGATCTCGGCGTAGACCTTATCCTCCGCGATCACCCCCTGGTCGCGGGGGATGATCAGGTCTCCGGCCTCGGCCCAGGCGCTCGCCCGGTGATCCACCACCACGCGCGCGGCCAGCACCACGTCGGCGGCGATCTCCTGCATCTGCGGCGTGAATGAGCCAATGCCGTTGACGTGCGCGCCGGGCGCGAGGTCGGCCAGGCGCACGACCGGCGTCGCGCTGTTGGTGGCGGCGACCACGACCTGCGCCCCGTCCAGGGCGGCGTGAGCGGTCGGGGCGACGACGATCCGCGCGTCGTACAGTCCCCGCAGCTCCTCGGCCATCTGCTCCGCGCCCGCCAGGCTGTAGACGCGGATTTCGGCGATGGGTCGCACGGCACACACGGCGGCTGCCTGCGTGCGCGCCTGCGCCCCCGCGCCGATCACGGCCAGCACAGACGCCCCCGGCACAGCCAGCAATTCAGTCGCCAAGCCGGAAGCCGCGCCCGTGCGCAGCGCCGTCAGAATGCGCCCGTCCATCAGCGCCAGCGGCTCGCCCGTCTGGGCGTCTGTCACCAGCACGGCGGCGTGAATGGTCGGCAGGCCGCGCGACGGGTTGGCGGGGCACACCGCCACCACCTTCACCGCGCTGACCGGCGCGCCCTCAATCTGCGCGGGCATGGTCAGCAGCACGCCGCCCGGCGTCTCCAGCGCGCTGCGCAGCGGCACGCGCGCCCGGCCCGCCGAGAGGGCCACAAACCCTTCGCGCACTGCGTCAATGGCCTGGCGCATGGTCACGGCCTGGCGCACTTCTTCTGCTGAGATGATCTTCATGTCCGGTTGATCTCCTCTCCTGGCGCAGGTTGGCTGCTGCCGCCCGACGATTCTCTCTGCCTGACTCTAGCTGTTATGCACTGACGGCCCTGTCTTTCCCCAGCGGTTTTGGGTAGCTCCTGGTTGACCTTACCCCCGTCTCGGCGCTGGCGCGCCTCGACTCCCCCTCTCCAGGCATGGAGAGGGGGAAAGGCCGAGCGCAGCGAGGCCAGGGGTGAGGTAAACAGCGCGCCCCTCTCCCTTGTCAAGGGTACCAAGTTCATAACACGCTCTAGCTATCAGCTTTCAGCCATCAGCTTTCAGTCAAAGACACAGATCGGAGGTTTTCGCTGACTGCTGATGGCTGACTGCTGATAGCTGATGGCTGTCCGCTAGAGGCTGTTATGCACTGACGGCCCTGTCTTTCCCCAGCGGTTTTGGGTAGCTCCGGGTTTACCTCACCCCCGTCTCGGCGCTGGTGCGCCTCGACTCCCCCTCTCCATGCATGGAGAGGGGGAAAGGCCGAGCGCAGCGAGGCCAGGGGGTGAGGTCAACAGAGCGCCCCTCTCCCTTGTCAAGGGTACCAGGTTCATAACACGCTCTAGTACCCAGGCGGCGGAGGTGTCAGCTCCCGCCGCCACCAGCGCCCGATGATCGCCCCGCCGGGCATGGCCGTCGCCAGGCGGTAGATCAGGTCCCAGTCGTCGCGGGCGAGCGCCCCGCTGAGCAGCAGCAGCGCTCCATAGGCCGGCGCGCCGACCAGCGCCGCCAGCAGCGGGTGCACCGTCCGCAGGGCCAGCACGATCCCCGCCAGCAGCGCGCCGACCAGCGCCATGCGCCACAGATGATTGATCACCCGCGCCCACCAGTCCGCCGGGAAGGTGAACGAGCGCAGCACGGCCAGCAGGATGGCCGACTCGGCGATCAGCGTGGCGACCGCCGCGCCGGGCACGTCCAACGCGGGCAGCAACACCAGCAGCAGGGCCACGTTGAGCGCCAGCCCGCCTATGCGGATGATCATCAGCCGCCGCTGGCGGTTCTGCACCAGCAGCGCCTTGGCGAAGACGTTGACGATCATCGTCACCACCGTGTACCAGATGAGGATGCGCAGCACGTCGGCGGTGCGCGTGAACTCCGCCCCGAAAACCCAGGCGGAGAGCGGCACGGCCAGCAGCGAGGTGAAGATGGCGATGGGCAGGCTGAGCGTCAGGTTGAAGAAGGCCAGCTTCTCCAGCATGACCTCGAACAGGCGGCGCTGCCCGCCCGCGTAGGTGCGCGACATCAGCGGGAAAACAGCCACCAGCACCGTCGTGCTGAGCAGCTCGATCACGCCGAAGACGATGACGAAGCCCGCCGTAAGCTGCCCGGTACCTTCCGCCCCGATCAGGGCGGTGGTGATCAGCTTGTCGGCGTGCTGGTAGGCCAGGGCCAGGAAGGAGGTCACGGCGATGGGCCAGCCGGCGACCAGCAGCCCGCGCGCCACCGCCCGGTCAACGGGGAACTGCGGGCGCGCCCCGACGCGCAGCAGCGCCGCCCAGTAGACCGCCGCGCGCAGCAGCCCGGCGACCAACGTGGCCGCGTACAGCCCCCACAGCCCCGCGCCCGCCGCCAGCGCGATCCCGGCCAGGACGACCAGGACGAGCACATGCCCGGTGGCGATGGCGGCGGGGATGACCATGCGCTCGACCGCCAGCAGTTGGTTGTGGCACATGGTGCCCAGCGCGTCCACCAGCAGGCTGAGCGCGGCGAAGGCCAGCAGCGCGCGCAATTCCGCCTCGTAACCGAACAGGAAGGCGGCAACCGTCAGCACGGCGTAGCCGAGCGCGGCCAGGATCGGTTGCAGCGTGAGCGTGGCCGTCAGGTAGCGGTTGGCATCCTGGGGACGGTTGGCCACGTCGCGGATGACGATCAGCCCCATGCCGAAGTCGGGGATGGCCGCGCCGACGGCCAGCAGCGCGCCAATCGTCCCGTAAATGCCGTAGCCTTCCGCGCCCAGCCAGCGCGCCAGCACCAACTGCCAGGCGAAGAGCACGCCCTTCGAGGCGATGTTGGACAGGGCCAGGGCGGTGACGTTGCGCGCCGCGCGCTGCGCCACTGCAGAGGTGAAGCCACCCGTCGCCGCGTCCGGCGCGGGGAGGGGCGTCCCGGCGTCCATCACGGGCGCTTCCTGGCGAGCACGGCGGCGTAGGCCGCTTCCATCTGCGTGACGATCTGCGGCCAGGTGTAGCGCGCCTCAACCAGGCCGCGCGCCGCCCGTCCCATCTCCGCGCGGCGGTCAGCGTCGGACAGCAGGGCGACCAGCGCCGCGCGCAGCGACTCGACTTCGCGCGGGACGACGACGCCCGCTCCCGCCTCCGCCGCTTCGGGGAAGTGGCAGCCGGGCGTCAGCAGGGCGGGCAGGCCACAGGCCAGCGCTTCGAGGGCGGCCACCGAGAAGCCCTCACCCTCGGCGGGCAGGGCGAAGAGGTCGGCGGCGGCCAGCGCCGCCAGGCGGTCGGGGCCGGCCAGCAGGCCGGTGAAGAGGACGCGCGCTTCGCTGTGTGTTGTGTTGGTGTAGGGGCGGGTTTCTAAACCCGCCCCTACAGGGGCATCCTCATCGCGGCTCCATTTCGTATCATCCCCACCGGTCAGGCCAAGCGCGCGGGCCTGCGCCGTCAGCGCGGCCAGCATCCCCTCGTCCGGCCCGGCGACCAGCAGCCGCGCCTCCGGCACGTGCGCCAGCGCCCCGGCGAAGGCGGGCAGCAGCAGTTGCAGCCCCTTGCGCGCGTGCAGCCGCCCCAGGAACAAGACCACCGGCCCCTCGCCCAGGCTCCAGCGCGCGCGGGCGGCGTCTCTGGCGGGCAGCGCGGCGAATTCGTCCAGGTGCACGCCGTTGGGCACGATGTGGATGGGGATGTCTATCCCGCGCGCAGCCCACAGCGCCCGCGCATCCGCCGCTTCGTCGCGGGTGAGGGCGATCACACCGTCGCAGCGCGACAGCAGCCGCCCGCCGAGCAGCCGGTCCCACGCCCGCTTGAACGCCGGGCGTCCGGTGGTGGTGGGCAGCGTGCCGTGCGGCGACACGACGACCGGCACGCCGAGCGACTTCGCCGCCGCCGCGACGCGCAGAGTCTCGACGGTGCGCAATTCGTGGCAGTGCACCAGATCGATCTGCCGCTCGACGATCAGCGCGCGGGCGGTGGCAGCCATGCCGCGCGGCGTGGAGAGGTTGAGCCGCCCGCGCAGGGCGTTGCTCAGGTTGCGGACGCGCACCACCTCCACGCCGTCGAGCGTCTCGCGCAGGGCGGGCGCGCGCTCGTGCGGGCTGAGCGTGTCGGTAGTCAGCACGGTGACGCGATGCCCGGCCCGGACGAGCGCGCGGGTTAGCTCGGTCGCCGCGCGCACCGAGCCGCCGTAGGCCCAGGCCGGCGCGTAATAGGGGATGACGTGCAGCAGGTTCACCGCGTCTCTTCTTCCTTGCGCGCGAAGAGCACGACGCCGGTGCTGCGCAGCAGGCCCAGCCGGACTGCCCAGCGGTCGGGGACGGCCAGCGCGCGCAGCAAAGGAACGGCGACCCGATCGGGCAGCGCAAGCTGCGCGGTCACATAACCGGTCACGGCGGGCTTGCGCGCCGCCCGCTCGATGGCGAAGCGTTGCCGGACCAGCGCGACCCAGTCCTGGTCGCGCCCCGCGCCCTCGAACGGTGAGAGGCCGTCCGCCTGGATGCTGGCCTTGACTCGCTGCGGCGCGCGCAGGCCGAAACGCAGCAGGCCGCGCACCTTCTCGCGGTAGGAGACCTGCGTGGGCAGGGCCAGCGTCAGCGCGCCAGCCAGCAGCGTCACCGGCAGGGATTCGTCGCCGTGCGTATCCGAGACCCAGAGCAACCCGCCCGGCTTGAGCGCCGCGTGCACCTGGTCAATGACGTGTTCCAGGCGCACCAGGTGATGCAGCACACCTTTGGCGGCGATCACGTCGTAGGTGGCAGGCGGCAGATCGAGCGCGTTGAGGTCTGTCAGCGCATAGGTGGCTGTGCCGGGCACTGTGCCCTTGATCGACTCGTAGTAAGCGCGGGCGACGGCAATCGCCCCCTCGCTGATGTCCATCCCATGCGCCGCAGCCCCGCGCTGGGCCATCGCCAGGGTCAGCCAACCGGACGCGCAGCCAAGCTCCAGCGCCTTCATGCCGGGGATGATGCGGGCCAGCAGCGCGTCAATGTCGCGCGCGTGAACGACGGCGTTGTGGCGCAGATCGCGGTGATAGCGCCAGTCAGGGGGCACACGCTCCGCCTGTTCCTCGGCCACGCGCCCCCACAGGGCGGCCTCGCCGGCCAGTTTCTCCTGGTAGCTCGCGTCATCCATGCCGGGTCTCCCGCAGCAGCGTCCAGCGTCGCGCCCGGCCCGCCATAATCCGCGCCCACAGCCACGTCACGCTGTAGGCGGCCAGGATGAACAGGAAGGGATCGGCGGGCGAGCGGTAGCGCGTGGACGGGTGAAAGATGAGATAGGCGACGGTGATCGCGGCGAACACGGCGCCCAGCGGAGCGATCTCGCGCCGGTCGCGCCAGCCGAGGAACAGCCCGGCGATGCCCAGGATCAGCAGCGGCGCGAAGTAGAGCGCGTGCACGACGCGCGCCGCCTCGAAAGCGGGGGTGTGGAACTGCAAGACCGCGTCGTCCACCAGGTAGGGGTCGGGCGGCAGGTCGTAGGGCATGATCACCGGACTCCACAGCACCCACAGCTTCGTCCAGAATAAACGCGGCCACTCGCCGGGATGCTCGCGCAGGTAGGTCAGCGCCTGCTCGCGGTGCCAGCGGTCGGCCTCCGTCTCGCTCAATTCCGGCGGGGCCAGCTCGATGCAGGTCACCCACTGCGCGTCCCAGCCGCGCGCCAGGTAGTCGGCCACGCAGGCGTTGTTGCCCTGATGCAGGTTGCTGCCGCTGTTGGTGCTGATCAGCACCAGCTCCCCGTGCAGGCGCGTGTTGCGCACGGCCCAGGGCGCGACGACCAGCGCCAGCGCGATCCCGCTCGCCGCGCCCAGCGTCACCGCCCGGCGCAGGCCCAGCGCGCGCCACCACCACAGCGCCAGGGGCGGCAGAACCAGCACGATCAGCGTCTTGGTCAGCGCGCCCAGCCCGCAGGCGACGCCCAGCGCCGCCGCCCAGCGCGGGCTGCGGGTATCGCGGGCTTTGTACGCCGCCGCGATCCCAGCGGTCAGCAGGAAGATGAACACGCCCGTGTCGTTGAGCGTCAGGTTCTGGTAGAGCAGGTACGGGTACGCGCCGTAGAAGGCCGCCGCCAGCAGCCCGACCGCTTCCCCCGCCACGCGCCGCCCGATCCAGAACAGCAGCAGGACGGTCAGCACGTCCAGCCCGATCTGCACGACGGCCACCGCGATGGGGTCGCGCCCCAGCACCTTGTAGACGCCCACCAGAAAGAACGGGTAGAGCGGCGGCAGGTCGGAGTCGCCGCTGCGGTCGTCGAAGCGGGTATAGCCGCGCCCCTCGACCACGTTGACGGCATAGGTGTCGTAGCCGGACGTTTGCAACGAGAGCGTGTGGTCGAAAAGCAGGATGAAGGCGACCCGTCCCAGGACGGTCACCAGCAGGATAGCGGCCAGCCAGCGGCGAACGGTCATGCGCGAACGTCTCTCCCATGCGCGGGACGCGGCTCGCATTGTACCGTGTCCGGGCGTAGAATGGCTACACGCGCCGCCGGGCGTGTGGCGCGCGTGGGGAGAGCGCATGGCGCGGTTGGCTATCTGCCTGGTCATCGGGCTGGGGCTGGCGGGCTGCACGTTGTGGGGTGATGCCGACGTGACGGCGGGCCAGGTGCGCGCCGACCTCGCCGCTCACCTGGGCGAAGTCCGCGCGGCGCAGGCGGCGGCGCTGGCCCTGTGGGATCGCGTCATCTTCGGCGAGACGGTCTCCTGCCAGGAGGCGATCCCCGTCCCCGCCCTGCTGGTGCTCAGCCCCCGGCAGCGCGAGGCTCACCCCAGCGCCGAGGCCATCAGCGCGGCGCTGAGCGAAGCAACCCGCGCCATCGGCGACAGCGCCGACCTGTGGGCCATCGAGTGCGCTGACCCGCGCCTGGGGCTGCCGTCCCCCCCCTCCCCCCTTCCGGTTCCCCAACTAAAAACCCCCCCAAATATTTGGAGATATTGCGTGCCTCTACGATGGGAGTCTGGTCAGCGCTCACGTCACTTGACCTCCGCTGCCCGTTTGCGAATATAGTTGTTGACCAGAACGGCTACGATCAGCATCGCTCCCAGGAAGACCATGAACCAGTCAGAGTCAACCCCTGTATAGATGATCCCTTGTTGCACCATCCCCACCGTCAGCGCGCCAAAGACCGCCCCCAGCGCCGAGCCGTAGCCGCCAGTCAGCAGCGTGCCGCCAATCACCACGGCGATGATCGCGTAGAATTCACGCTGCTCGCCGCGCAAGGTGTCCGCACCCCCCGCAGAGAGCACCTGGATCGTTCCCACCAGCCAGGCCGAGGTGGCAGTGACCATGAACAGGATCACCTTCATGCGGCTGACCGGCACGCCGACGTTGCGCGCTGCGTTGGCGTCACCGCCGATGCCGAAAATCCAGTTGCCGGGGCGCGTGCGCAGCAGCACATAGGTGGCGAGCGCGGCGATCACCAGCCACCACAGGATCGAAACCGGGAACTCCGCCGGTAGCCCGCGCTTGGAAGCCGGGTCGGTGATTTTGATCGCGCTGGCAAAGACCGACGCCGCCGAGTCATAGCCCGCCGTCGCCTTCACACCGCCCACCTGCGTGCGCCCGGTGATCAGGCGCGTCAGCCCGATGGTGACCCCGCGAATGATGAACAGGCTGCCCAGGGTGATGATGAAAGAAGGGAGTTTGGTACGGACGACCAGGAGGCCGTTGATGGCGCCCACTGCCAGCGAAAAGAGCAGCGCCATGCCGATGGCGGCCCAGAGATTCCACTGGTATTCGACGCTGAGGATGGCCACGGTCATGCCCGCCCCACCGATGATCGAGCCGATGGACAGATCGAATTCGCCGCCGATCATCAGCAGCGCCACCGCGACCGCCAGGATGCCCAGTTCGGAAGCCACCTCCAGGAAGTTGGCGGTCGCGCGCAGGCTAACAAACCCGCGATCTCCAGCCAGAACAGCGAAGAGCACCCAGACCAGCGCGGCCCCGCTCACGGCCCCCAGCTCGGGGCGGCGGAGCAATCTTCTTAAAAGACTTTCTCGCAACAACCGTTCGTCAGAGGAGGATGGGCCGGCTGTCACCTCAATAGACATGGCGACCTTCCGTTGATGTGTTCCTGGCAGATTTCATGGTCATCACAATCAGAAGAAAAGGGTTCCGTAGGGGCGGATCGCTGCCATACGCCCCTCAAGAGATTTGACATTCAAGGCGGGTTATACGCGCAAATGTCGTGTAGGGGCGGGTTTGCAAACCCGCCCCTACAAGCGGCAACCGATCTTGACCGTCAAGGTGCATCAGGTCACCACCAGTAGGGGTGTGTGCAAAGGTTATCAGTGACTCGCCTGACACCCCGCGAGGTGAGGTTCCGCAGGGGCGTGTGGCCATACGCCCCTGCGGGGGCGCAGCAGAGTGTCACCCGCTGTAGGGTTATACCAACAAGACACGCCGTAGGGTTATACCAACCCGACACGGACGGGAACCGTCCAGCGGGTGCCTAACAAGCTAGCGTCAGTCGCCTCCGGCGCTGCCCAGCGGGTCTGACGCGAACATGAGCGCCCGTGTCGCCACGCCCCGAGACGAGGTGGATGGGCAGTTCCGGCTGTCGTCACCGACAGGTGGTAAAACCCTATGGCCGGATTCCGTAGCATAACCCTACGTCGGGTGACACAGAGCAGCGCCCCTACCTGACAGGTTTCGCACGCACCCCCCACTATCTATTTATTGCCAGCAGCAAACTGCCACGCCTGCTGGATCGGGCCTAGCGCGTGCCGCGCGCCGCGTACTCGATGACCTGAGCGGCGGTATCCTGAACCACAAAGCCAGGGCCGGTCGGGATGAGAATCGCCCCGGTGTGTTCAGGTTCTCCAGGTAGAGCGTCAGGTACACGATGGGCAGGTAGCCCTGCATGTACTGCTGCTGGTCAATGGCGAACAGCATGTTCCCATCGCGGATCGCTTCCAGCACTTCAGGCGACAGGTCAAAGGTCGCCAGCAGCACCGTGCCCAGCAACTGCTCGTCCGTGAGCGCCTGAAGCGCGGGGAGCGCACTGCCGGGGCCGAGGGTCAGCATGGCATTGATCGACTCGTCGGCGGTCAGCGCCGCCGCGATGCGGTTGGCGCTGCCGGTGAAGTCGGCCAGGTCAACGGCGAGCACTTCAGCCGTGGCTCCCGCCTCGGTCAGCGCATCGGCAAAGCCCTGGCAGCGCAGATCGAGCGCCACATTGCCCACCTCGTGGTTGACGCACAGCGCCTTGGTGGCGCCGGCTGCCGCCATCCGCTGGCCGCCGCCATAGCCTGCCTCGTACTCGGTTTGCCCGATGTGCGCCAGCACGCCGAATTCCTCGGCCACGTCACTGCCGGAGTTGATCGAGATCACCGGAATGCCAGCGGCCACAGCAGCCTTGATCGAGGGGCCAAGCGCGTCGGGGTCGGGGATCGAGACCACCAGACCATCGGGGTTGGACGCCACCACTGCGTCAATCAACTGCGACATGGCGACCATATCGAACGAGGCGGGAGCCTGGTACTCAACCGTCACCCGCATATCCTTACCGGCCTGATCCACGCCGTTCTTGACCACCGACCAGAATGGATCGGCGGCCTGTCCATGTGTGACGACCACAATACGGTAAGGGCGCATTTCCTCTTGAGCGGCAGCGGGACCAGCGAAAGCGGCCACGACCAGCAGGACGATCAGGACACTAATCAGGCGTTTCATGGCAGAAACCTCCTAAAAACTCGTGGCTGACGAAAAGAAAGTGGGGAGTTCAGCGGTTATGGTCCGGCCCTGGGCACCTCCTTTCGGCGCAAGTAACGCCGGCGAGCTACTGGCTGTGCTCGTCCACCTCGTCAACGGTTACCACCCGCCCCTCGTGCTGAGAGAGGGTCGCCGCCAGGCAGGCCAGCAACGCGGCCCGCGCGTCGGCGGCAGAAACAGCAGGCTGGCGAGCATGGCGCAGGCACTCGACGAAGTGCTCGATCTGAGCGGTGTAGGCCGGGCCGAAACGCTGTGGGAAATGGGGCACCACGTCGTGCGTCACGCCCTCTTGGGTCAGCACCAGGATGGGCGTCTCGCGCAGGTAGCCGATCTCAATCGTCCCTTTGGCCCCCACCACTTCACAGCGGATGTCGTAGCCGTAGATGGCCGTGCGGCTGACTTCAACATTGCCCAGCCCGCCCCCCTTGAAGCGAACATTGATCATGGCGTTGTCCACGTCGCCCACGCCCTGCAGCTCAGGATAGACCAGGGCGGCCACTTCGGTATAGACCCGCTCGATGTCGTCACCCATCAGCCAGCGCAGGCAGTCGAAGTCGTGGATGGCCATGTCCACAATCAGGCCGCCGCTGACGGCTGGGTTGGCGAACTCCAGGCTGGTGCGGTGCGGGTCGCGCCCAATCGAGCGGATCATCACCGGCTGGCCGATTGCGCCCGCGTCAATCTTGCGCCTGGCCGCCGCATACCCCCGGTCAAAGCGGCGCATGAAGCCCACTTGCAGGGGACGCCCGCTCGCTGCACGGCTTCGATGATCTCATCGGTGGCGCGCAGGGCGAGGGCCAGCGGCTTTTCGCAGAAGATCGCCTTGCCAGCCCTGGCAGCCTCGATCACCACGTCGCGGTGGGTGCTGGTGGGGCTGGCAACGATGACGCCCTGCACCTGCGGATGGGCGCACAAGTCCTGGTAGTGGCTGAACACCTCCACGCCGGGAACCTGAGCGGCGAAACGGTCGAGGGCCTCGCGATCCGGATCGGCCACTGCGACCAGGGTCGCTCCTTCGATCTGCCGCGCCGTATGGTAAGCGTAGACCTGCCCCATACGTCCCAAGCCAACTACACCAATACCAACGCTTGCCATCAAGAATCTCCTGCCAGTGGGGAGATCTGGGGGACGCTTCAGGAGGCCAATGGTGCCGGTAAGCAGTGATTTGCCCTGGTATGGGCAATTCTTCTATAGGTTCATATTTATAGTATGCTAACGGCACGATGCTGTCAACAAAAACAACATTTCTGTTTGCTAGGCGTTGATTTGTGGCCCCAGAGTCGTTATGAACTGGACAGGCCCGTTGAGAACTTTCGCCACCTGCGCGGGGTCCACGAACAACCTGTCGCCAGGGGAAGTTCGGGAAGGCTCGCTGGACGCCTCCCCCCTCAATCCCCCCTCCAGCGAAGCTAGAGGGGGGATGATCTGGCAAGCCGCTCGCCCCTTCCCCTGGCTTTGCTGGGGGAAGGGGTCGGGGATGGGGGCCTTCGACAACTGCCTGACAACTCGTTCGTGGACCCATCTGCGCGCCCTCCCTTCCAAAGAGGCGAATTGTTGGTATAGTAGAGGCACCAGCCTGCGCAGCAGGGGCTGCACGTCCTGCTGGCGGCAGAGCAAGCGAGGACGACGGAATGGCTGAAGACGTGCTGCATTTTCAGAGGGAACGCTTTGACGACGAAGGGACTGATACCGTGATCAGCGGGGTCGAGATCGCGTTGGTGACGGACGGCAGAACGATTGAAGAAGCGTTGCGCCGGCTGCGTGAGGCCCTGGTGCTTTACTATGCGGGCGCTAACCTTGCGGCTTCTTAGGAAAACCCTATGCCCGATGCAGAGGATAAGCAGCCGGTAGCAGCCCTGTTCTCATCCATCGCTTATCTGCGGAGTCTGGACGCTGCCACCCTTCAAACGGTGATTCGCTCGGCCATCAGACGCGCCTATGAGCCGGGACAGGTCGTCTTTCTGGAGGGCGAACCCAGCGGCGGGTTATGCGTCGTCCAGGATGGCTGGCTGAAGGCGATCCGGATCGGGCCAGATGGCCGCGAGCAGGTCTTGAACTTCCTCGGCCCAGGTGAAGTCTTCAACGCCGTTGGGGTTTTCGCCCGCGACACCAATCCGGCCTCGGTGATCGCCCTGGAACGATCCACCATCTGGGTCGTCCAGCGCGACACCATGCGCCGCTTGCTGGACAACCATCCTCGCCTGGCCCACGCCGTCATTCAGGACCTGGCCGAGCGCGTTTCGCACCTCATCCAACTGGTCGAGGACCTGTCCCTGCGCACGGTCGAGGCGCGGCTGGCCCGCCTGCTGCTCGAACAGGCGCAGACGGACACCCTGCCGCGCCAGCGTTGGGCGACCCAGGCGGAAATGGCCGCCCGGCTGGGCACTGTTCCCGATGTGATCAATCGCGCGTTGCGGGCGCTGACCCAGGAGGGTTGCTCGCCGTCGAGCGGCACCAGATTCAGATTCTCGACAAGGAAGGGTTGGAGAGAAAAGCGGGTCTCGACATCTGAATATTCCCTATCCGACAAAAGTCGAAGACACCCTGTCGCCCAGGCTGTATGCTAGATGCTACAACCTGGGCGATTTCGTTGGAAGTCAGGTTATGGTGATGCTAGGCCAGGAGCAAGCAACCTACCCCGTCCCGCTGATTGACGCGGACCGCTGCAACGGCTGCGGGCTGTGCGTGCAGGTCTGCCCCAACGGGGCGCTCGGCATGAACGGCCACAGAGCTTATGTGGCGCGCCCCGATCAGTGCGACTATGCCGGCTATTGCGAGCTTGCCTGCCCAGTCCAGGCCATCGAGCGACCCTTCGAGATCGTGATCGTGTCGGACAACAAGCACAAGGAGCACAAGGAGAACGAGAGATGACCCCCAGAAATATCGGACGCTGATCGGCGCAGGGTTGGCGGCGTTGCTGGCCGGCGGGCTGCTGTTGGCGCAGCGCGATGGCCGGATGGCTGCCAGCTGCCAGCGGATGCACCGCCCCCAGCGGACCAACCACGAAGACCAGCACAGGCTCCAACGCCTAAGCGATAGCCATGAAAGCAGTGGAGGTGAGCAATGAACGGCGTATTTTCCGACAAGCGAGTCAAATTCTCGCTCAAGTATGTGCTCATCGCCTTCCTGGTGATGATCCTGTTCCAGCAATTCATCGTCGGGCCGCTGGTGTTGCGCAGCAGCGAGATCGCTTACAGTGACTTCAAGACCGCCCTGCGCGCGGGCGAGGTCAGCACCGTCAGCATCAGTGAAGAGCAGATCACGGGCGAGTTCACCAACGGGGACTACTTCACGACCGTGCGCGTGGAAGACCCCGATCTGATCAAAGACCTGGAGGCCCAAGACGTAGAGATTCGCGGCGAGACCAGCGGCGGCAACTTCCTGGGCACGCTGCTGGGCTGGATTCTGCCGCTGGTGCTCATGTTCGGCTTCTGGTACTGGATGATGGGCCGGATGCGCAAAGGCTCCGGCGGCGCGACGGGCGGCCTCTTCTCCTTTGGGAAGAGCAAGGCGCGCGTTGTGCAGGGCGAGCAGATCAACGTGACGTTCAGCGAGGTGGGCGGCGCAGATGAGGCCGTGGTCGAGCTGCGCGAAGTGACCGAGTTCCTCAAGAACCCGGAACGCTTCCAGCGCCTGGGCGGGCGTATGCCCAAAGGCGTGCTGCTGGTCGGCCCGCCAGGCACCGGCAAGACGCTGCTGGCCCGCGCGACGGCAGGCGAAGCCAAAGTCCCGTTCTACTCCCTGAGCGGCGCGGAATTCGTCGAGATGTTCGTGGGCGTGGGCGCGTCGCGCGTGCGCGACCTGTTCGAGCAGGCCAAGCAGAACGCCCCCAGCATCATCTTCATTGACGAGATTGACGCCATCGGCGGGCGGCGCGCGGGCAATGGCGCGATGGGCGTGCACGAGGAGCGCGAGCAGACGCTCAACCAGCTCCTGGCCGAGATGGACGGCTTCGAGTCCACGCGCGGCGTGATCGTCATGGCCGCCACCAACCGGCCCGAAGTGCTCGATCCGGCGCTGCTGCGACCGGGCCGCTTCGACCGCCAGGTGACGGTTGATCTGCCCGATGTGGTGGGGCGCGAGCAGATTCTGCGCATCCACACGCGCGGGGTCGTGCTGGCCCCAGGGGTAGACCTGGCGACCATCGCCCGCATCACACCGGGCTTCTCCGGCGCTGATCTGGAGAACGTGGTCAACCAGGCGGCGTTGCTGGCCGCCCGGCGCGAGAAATCGGCGGTCGAGATGACCGACTTCGATGAGGCCATCGAGCGCGTGGTGGCTGGCTCCGAGCGCCGCACGCGGGTCATGAACCCGCAGGAGAAGGAGATCGTCGCCGTGCACGAGGCCGGGCACGCCCTGGTCGCCAGCCTGTTGCCCGGCACCGATCCGGTGCACAAAGTCTCCATCGTCCCGCGCGGGCGCGCCCTGGGCTACACCTGGCAGCGCCCGGCAGAAGACCGCTACCTGCTGAGCGAAAGCGAGCTTCAGTCGCGGCTGGCCGTGCTGCTGGGCGGGCGGGTGGCCGAGGCGCTCGTCTTCGGAGAGGCATCCACCGGAGCCGCCGACGATCTGGCCCGCGCCACCGATCTGGCCCGGCGCATGGTGACCGAGTACGGCATGAGTCCGGCGCTGGGGCCAGTGCGTCTGGCCAGCGATCCGCAGGCGATCTATCTGGGGCTGCCCAACCTGGGCTGGATGCGCGCCTTAGCCCGCAGACCGCCTTCGAGATAGACGGTGAAACCCGCCGCATCGTCGAGACAGCACTCCATCGCGCCTGGGAGCTGCTGGACGCGCATCGTCCGAAGCTCTGGATACGCTGGCCGGGCGGCTGTGCGAGCAGGAGACGGTGAATGGCGATGAGGTCGCCACGATCCTGGCTGGTACCGGAGCGCCGGCGATGGAGGCGGCGCGCTGAGGAACAAGCCGTCACCGAGAGTGTGTGGGGGCGGGTTCACGAACCCGTCCCCCGCCGGGCGCGGCGAGGTAGTAGGTGATTGGTTCTTGGTGGCTGGTTGTTAGTTACTGGTTGTTGGCGAGCAGCCGCGACAGAGCCTGCCTTCCCCCCAACCAAACACCAATCGCCGAAAACTAACACCCCCCCATGTTTGGAACGTCTTCTGCCTGGTTTTAAGGTGCCTGGGAGTCGGGGTAGTGTATCGTGTGCTTCTGCTAACGGACGGGTCGCCCCATGCCCTGCGCGCGGCGCGGGCGGCTGCGGAAATGGCTCGCGCGGCTGAGGGAGAAGTGCTGGCCGTCTACGTGATTCCACCGGTCTCGGCCCTGGTCAGACAGACAGTTAGCAAAGGCAACGCCGACCTGGACGACCTCGTGGGCGCGCTGCGCCAGGCGATGCAAGGAGGCCACAAAGCCCTGGCCCAGGCCGCGAATATGCTGGCCCAGGCGGGAATTGCCAGCTCAGTCCGGCTCGAGCAGGGTGTTCCGGCGATCCTGGTCTGCCAGATCGCCCAGGAAGAAGACTGCGCCGCAATTGTCATAGGCAGCGCCGATGTAGATCGCGCGACGGTGTTCGCGCCCGGCGAGGCGCATATGCAGCCAGAGGGCGGCGCTGCACGTTCGGTGGTATTCGTCAATTAGCCAGTTGGGGGGAGGTTTGCCCTGATGTCATCCGGGTTGATTTATCTGTTCCTGATCGGGCCGGCGCTGCTGTCATGGTACGCCCAGAAACGCGTGCGAGAGGCATTCAAGCACTACGAAACCCGGCGCGCCAGTTCGGGGCTGAGCGGTTTGGAAGCCGCCAGACGTCTGCTGGCCCATCATCAGTTGGGCAATGTGGCCGTCGAGCAGACGCCAGGACACCTGACCGATCACTACGATCCTACTTCCCGAACTCTGCGCCTGTCAGAGGGCGTCGCTGACGGGCGCTCGATCACGTCCTTAGGCGTGGTGGCGCACGAGGTGGGACATGCCGCACAGGACGCCGAAGGCTTCCGGCTGATGCGGGTGCGCGTCTCGATGGGCAGCCGCCTGGCCGCCATTAGCCAGTGGAGTTCGCTGGTCTTCATCGGCGGGATGCGGTCCGGGATGCCGATCTTCATGGGGCTGGGTGCGCTGATGCTGGCGGGAATGCTGCTGTTTTCGCTGGTGACGCTGCCCCTTGAGCGCGATGCCAGCAACCGGGCGTTGGCGTCGCTCACCGAAACGCGGCTGGTGGCGGGCGAGGAGGAACGCGCCTCTGTGCGCAGCGTTCTGCGCGCCGCGGCCTTCACCTATGCGGCTAAGCTGGGCCGCCAACTGGCGACCTTCCTGTTCTTCGTGGTCATTGTCCTTGCCGCTCGCGGAGTCTGAGCGAGGTGCGGAAAGAGACTTCCGAAGTTTTCGAAAACTTCGGAAGTCTGAATTCGGGCCGGGCGCAGCAGAGCAGTGCCCCTCTCTGGCACGTTTCGCACGCCCCCAGCCGGCGAGCTTCCGCGCCCCGCACAAAACCGACTTTTGTCGGCGACGGCGCGCCCTGCCGCTGCTACAGTAGCCTTTGTCGTAAGGTACATGGGTCGCAGATCGCCTTTCAGCGGCGGTGGCTGCGACCGCTCAACGGAGGCGCTATCATGTTTGCCCAACCGAAACCTAAGCTCAACATCCGCGCCGTCATCCGCGACGTGCTCGACGAAGAGCAGGAGCTGCTCATCCCGCTCGGACAGGATTTTTCTGGCCGGGCGTCTGGAAGAGGCTGAAGACAGGCTCAGGCGGTGGGAACGCTACCTGGCGGACCGTTACCCGGACGGCGAGATACCACCGCGTGGTGATGCCGAGACATGGCGTTCCTACCAGATCGAGCGCGCCCTGATCCAGCGGTTGGCGGCGCAGGCGCCAACACAGTCCTTCCCTATCGTCCACCAGCGCGCGCTGAAAGCGGCGCGCCGTCGCGTGCAGTTTCTATTGAGCCAGGGGAATATCACCGAGCGCTCTCTCGCAGCGACGCGCTTTGAAGCCCGGCTGAACAGGAACTGCTGATCGAGCTGTGGGCCAGGTGGCGCGCCTGGCTGAAACCGCGAGGAGCACGCAGCCCCAGGCACTGACCCCTCCGGGCAGGATTGCCCACCAGAATCCGACAAAAGTCGAAGACAGGTTCATCGCCCTGTGCGATGATGGGCGCTTGTGAGCAGCCAGGTTGGTTCTTTGTCTCGCCG
>JAOSJP010000041.1:0-15334 GCA_027494015.1 Anaerolineae bacterium | reverse complement strand
TGTTGAAAACTCGGCGAAACCCTCTACCGCCTTGTGGGGCGAACACGGTATTGCGTGGCACATTCAGACGGAGCACGGGCAGATCTTGTTCGACACGGGCCAAAGCGGAGATGTGCTGCTGCACAACGCGACCCTGCTCGGGCTTGATCTCGCGCAGATTGACGCGCTGGCGATCAGCCACGCGCATTATGACCACACCGGAGGACTGCCCAAAGTGCTCGAACACACCCGGCCCGGCATCCCGCTGTACGCCCACGCCGACCTGTTCCGCGAGCGGTTCGCAAAACATGGGGATGAATACAGGTCTATCGGGCTGCGCTTCACGCGCGCCGACCTGGAATCGCACGTCGAGCTGCGCCTGGGCACGGACCCGGTGGAAATCCTGCCCGGCGTCTGGACGACTGGCGAGATCATCGAGCGCGCCTCGTTTGAGGGCCGCACCCCAAGTCACCTGATCCGCGCAGGCGAAGGCTGGCATCCCGATCCCTACCGCGACGACCTCTCGCTGGTGCTGCAGACCGGTGCGGGGCTGGTCGTGCTGCTCGGCTGCGGGCACGCCGGGCTGCTCAACATTCTGGCCCAGGTGCGCGCCCGATTTGAGGGGGACATTACCACCATCGCGGGCGGCACCCATCTGGTCAGCGCAACAGGCCCCATGTTGCAGCAGGCCGTGGAGACGCTCGCAGCGAGCTATGGCACGCCTGCGGTCTATCCCAACCATTGCAGCGGCTACCGCGCATTGGTGGTGCTGGCATCCGCCTTTGGCGACCGCGCGCAGCCTTGCCCGGTGGGCACGGAGTTTACCTTCGCCTGATGCTGCCAGGTTGTGCGCAGGCCGCGCTCCCGGCGATTTGAGAAGTTGCCTCTAGAGCCTGTTATGCACCTGGCACCCTCGGCCAGGGAGAGAAGCGCTCTGTTGACCTCACCCCCTGGCCTCGCTACGCTCAGCCTTTCCCCCTCTCCATGCATGGAGAGGGGGAGGCGAGGCGGGGTGAGGTAAAACCAGGAGCCACCCCAGGCCGCTGGCGGGGAAAGGGGGCGGGGGATAGGGGTTGAGCGTGCATAACACGCTCTAGGGCTGAAGCCCGCTCAGCTTGTCCTGCAAGAACTGGTCTGAATAGTCAATCTTCAGCTCTACCCACATCGGCAGATGATCGGACATCTGGTAGGTACGCCAGTAGATCATGTAGTAGCTTGTCTTGTCTTTGCGCGGCGTTCCCTTCGATGTCACTTCATAAGCCTGGCCCATGTATGGCGCGTAGATTGCCTCGTCTTCGCGGCGAAAGACCGTCTCATAGTAGTTGAAGACGCCCGCCTTGCCCGTCATATCCAGGCTGCCGGGGCGAACCCGGAACGCGATCTGGTCGTAGTGCTTGGTGCGCGGCGCATTGGAGGGCAACTGCTGAAGCTCCTGCGGCACGACAAATTCCGCATCCAGCAGGGCGCGCATGGTCTCGTCCTGGGGCGAGTAGATGTTGAAGTCGCCCAGCAAGATCAGGTTGCGCGCCCAGTTCTGCTCATCGAGAGTGCGGCCTCGCAGGAATCGGGCGATTTGCCGGATTTCCTCAAGGCGATTGGGGTCGTTGCTGGTATCCTCGCCATAGATGATGTGGACGGTCGTCAGGATGAACCGAGTCCATCCGGAGACGAACCCGCCGAGGAAAGGCGTCCGGGCCAGTTGCGACGCGGGCTGATAGACCGTTTTACCGTCTGCGCCCTTCAGCTCAATCGGGGGCAGCACGAGCTGGCTGGCCAGGCCGCCGAACTGCACTTTGCGCCGATCGTAGAGGAAGGCCATGCGCTCATCGTTGCCCCGGCTGCCCTCAGTCACGTCGGTGACGACATAGTTCCAGTTCGAGCCAAGCAATTCGCACAGCCGGTACAGCGCCTTCAGATCGCGCCGCACCTCCTGAATGGCCACCAGGTCGAAGCGGGCGACAATCTCCGCGATGTAGTAGTACGCTTCCTCGGCGCGCGGGCCATAGGCGGGCGAGTCGAACTCCCGGATATTCCAGGTCGCCAGCAACAGCGTATCTTCAAACGTGCGCCGGGGAATGTCTCGATCAAGCTGCCGCCGCAGGGCCAGCAGTCGCTCCAGAATTCGTCGTCCTTCGGCTGTGTCCGGCTGGAGGTCTCTGTAGGATGGCATTCGACTCTCCCTTCGGTCTGCTCTCTATCGTCGGATCCTCCAGACCCCTTCCAGATGCGCGAGTCCGGAGCGCTTGCATCATGCAAGACTGGCTTTCTCACAGACAATTCTACGATGAATCGGCTGCGCACGCTGTCAGGCGGTGCGCCGGGGCGCGAGCAAAACTTGCCAGGTAGGGACGCTGCTCTGTGTCACCCGCTGTAGGGTTACACCACCAAGACACGCCGCAGGGTTATACCAACCCAACACGGGACAGGAACCGTCCAGCGGGTGCCTCACAAGCCAGCGTCAGCCGTCTGCGGCGCTGCCTACTGAGTCTAACGCGAGCATGAGCGCCCGCAGGGTCACGCTCCGAGACGGGGTTGATGGGCAGTTCCGGCTGCCGTTGCCGACAGGTGGTAAAACCCTATGACCGGATTCCGTAGCATAACCCTACGTCGCGTGACACTGTGCTGCGCCCTGGCTGACCTCACCCCCGCGCGGCGCTGGCGCGCCTCGCCGCCCCCTCTACGTCAACGGAGAGGGGGCAAGCCGAGCGGGGCGAGGCTGGGGGTGAGGTCAATATCCCCGCGTCCAGCGAGTCGCCGTCAACTTTTGCACGCACCCCTTCGCAAGTCTATTTCGAAAGCCGGGCGCACCTATGGTATAGTAGTCCGCTTGACTCGGAGAGGGCGCGGACGGAGGAAGCCGCCCGGCAGCGGCCTGAACCGGGTGAGATCGAAGGCCCAGACGAGCGACTGGCCGGCAGGTAGGGGCCGGTCGCGCGCTGGATACGCACACGCCACAGATGGCATCTGAATGAACCTGTCACGCAGACTCCTCGCGGCGGCGGCTGGCCTGCTGCTTCTGAGTGGGTGCGGCCCGCTGGGGCTGACCTCGACGAAGCCCGATTACATCAGGCACAATGAAAACTCGCCGGTCACCGTGCAGGAGTTTGGCGGCGTGGAAATGGTCAAAGTCCCGCCGGGCTGCTTTCTGATGGGCAACCGGCATGGCCGCCGCGACGAGCAGCCTGTGCACGAGAGCTGCTTCGATCAGCCGTTCTGGATCGATCGCTATGAAGTGACCAACGCGCAGTACGGGTCGCAGGGCGCTTTTGCCGGGGATGACCGCCCGCGCGAGAATCTGACGTGGTTTGAGGCCCGCGATTACTGCGCCCAGCGCGGGGCCAGGCTGCCCACTGAGGCCGAATGGGAATATGCGGCGCGCGGCCCCGACAGCCTGTACTATCCCTGGGGCGACCGCTTCATCGAAGACAACCTGGTGTATGACGGCAACTTCAACAACGAGACCGCGCCCGTCGGCAGCCGCCCTGGAGGCGTCTCCTGGGTGGGAGCCTACGACCTGAGCGGCAACGTCTGGGAATGGGTCAGCAGCCTGTACGCTCCCTATCCCTACAACGCGCAGGACGGTCGCGAAGACCCCAACGACCCAACCCGCCTGCGCGTCTACCGGGGTGGGCTGGGCAGCTACATTGACTACGGCACCAGCGCAGCCGCGCGGTTTCGGGCCGGCCCAGACACCAGAAGCTGGTTCATCGGTTTTCGCTGCGCGCGCGACGCTGAGAGGTAGGGCGCGCCGATCGCGTGGCCTGAAAGGATAGCTGGCATTTCTGTGGAACAGGAAAAACCACATGGCTCAACGCCGGGCCTGATCAGCCGCGTGCGGCGCTCGATCTGGCGTGAGCCGTGGCCGCAGGACGATCGCGGGCGCAAACGGCTGATCCTCAACGATCTGATCCTGCACCTTCACGCGCCCACCGTTCCCAAACGCGCTCTACAGTTCACCTACAGCTATGGACTGGGCCTGCTGGCCGTCCTGCTGTTCGTGGTGCTGGGCTTCACGGGGATGCTGCTCGTCTTCGTCTACACGCCGACGGTTGATCAGGCTTACGCCAGCGTTCTGGAGCTGCGCAGCCAGGTGTGGATCGGCTCGCTGGTGCGCAACATGCACCATTGGAGCGGCAACCTGCTGCTGATTGTGTCAGTGCTGCACATGCTGCGCGTGTTCTACACCGCCGCCTTCCACCCTCCCCGCGAGTTCAACTGGCTGCTGGGCCTGGCCTTGCTGCTGCTGGTCGCCCTGTCCAACTTCACAGGCTATCTCATGCCCTGGGATCAGCTTGCCTATTGGGCGACGACGATCAGCACCAGCATGTTGAGCTATATTCCCCTCGTCGGCGAAGACATACGCGAGTTCTTCATCGGCGGGCCGGAGGTCGGCGAGTTCACGCTGCGCACGTTCTTCGCCTTCCACATCGTCGTGCTCCCCCCGCTCATGCTGATCATCACGTCCTACCATCTCTGGCGGGTGCGCAAGGACTCGTTCAGCCTGCCGCGCGCCCTGGACGAGCCGCCGCCCCGCCGCAGGAAGCTCGAACGGGTCACGACCATCCCCCACCTGGTGAACCTGGAGATCGGGGTCGGGCTGCTGGCTCTGGTGCTGCTCATCGCCTGGTCCACCTGGGTGGATGCGCCGCTGGAGAACGCAGCCAACCCCACTCACCCGCCCAACCCGGCCAAAGCTGCGTGGTATTTCATGGGGTTCCAGGAGCTGCTGCTGCACTTCCACCCGGCTTTCGTCACCGTAGCGATCCCCGGCCTCGCCGCGCTGGGCCTGCTTCTGCTGCCCTATCTGGACCCGGACCCGCGCCCAGAGTGGGACGTAGTGGGCATCTGGTTCCGCTCGCGGCGCGGGCGTCGGCTGGCCGCGCTCAATTTCGTGCTGGGCGTGATCGTGACATCAGGATGGGTGGTGCTCGACGAATACTGGCTCGATCTGCCCGCCCTGCTGCCCTCTCTGCCCACAGCCATCAGCAACGGTTTCATCCCTGTAGGTGCGATTCTGGGGGTATTGGCGGTATATTACTGGTGGTTGGGCCGGCGGGGAGCCACGCGCAGCGAGCGCAATCTGGCGCTGTTCACCCTGCTGTTCATGGCCTTCGTCACCCTGACAATCGTCGGCGTTTTCTTTCGCGGCGAAAACATGGCGTTGGTGTTACCGTGGAACAGATAAATCCGGCAAGGGCCGAGCGCCCTGCCGAGCAGCCGGCCCAGGAAGAGGCCGGCCTGACCCGGCGTGATTTCTTCGGCCTGTCATGGCGCGTGCTGACCGCTTTCGCAGCAGGACAGGCTGCCTGTCTGGGGCTGCGCTTTCTGGCCTCACGCCCGGTGGAGGGGGATTTCGGCGCGGTGATCATCCTGGGGCTGCTGACCGATTTCCCTCCGGGAACCATCACTCCCTTTGACCAGGCGCGTCTGTTCCTGCTGCGCTTTGAGGACGGCGGCTTCCTGGCCCTGCACAGCAAGTGCCCCCACCTGGCCTGCGTGGTGGGCTGGGATGAAGCGCGCAACCGCTTTAGCTGCCCGTGTCACGGCTCGGAGTTCGAGCGCGATGGCGCGGTGATCACTGCCCCCGCGCCGCGCCCGCTGGATCGTTTCCCCGTGCTGATAGACGGCGATCGGGTCAAGGTTGATACGCGACAGGCGCTCCGCCGGACGACGACCGGGCCGGAGGATCTCGTCTATGCCTCCGCCGCACCAGAAGAAGCTCTGCCAGCGAGCACCCGGTCGGAGCGCGTGCCGCCCGGCGTCCATGTGCCTGAGCGTGACTGACCCCAGGCCGCGCAAGCCCTGACCTGTCACGATCCGTTCACGATACTGTTGAGGGAGAAGTCTTTGTCAACGTCCATGCTCAAAGTCGGTTTTGCGGCCCTGATCCTGCTCATTGCGCTGTTGGGGCTGAATATGCTGCGCGAACCAGGCCGGCAGGCGGACGAGCTGACAGCGCAGCAGGCCGAGGCGGTGGCGCGCGCCAGGGAACTCTACGCGGTCAACTGCGTGGAGTGTCACGGAGCATCCGGCGAGGGCCTGAACGAGGCGCTCCCTCTCAATGACCCTTCGGTGCGCGCCAAGCCGGAAAGCGAGCTGTTCAAGACCATCGCGCGCGGACGCCCCGGCACCGCGATGGTGGCCTTCTCCACCAACGAAGACGGCATCCTGACCACGCCCCAGATCAACGACCTGATCACGCTCATCAAGGTGGCCCGCTGGCGCGAGATCGAGGCGTACATAGACGCCAACAACCTGCGCCCGGTGGACCTTCCAGCCGTCGAAGCCCAGATTGATGTGGAGAACCTGAGCTACCCCCTGGAAACGGTCATGGAAGGGCGCACGATTTATCAGGGCACCTGCTTTTCGTGCCACAACGTCGGCGCGGCGGGCGTGACCGGCCACCGCATCGGCAGAGATCTCTCGGAGAACGCCTTCGTCCGCGACCACACGGACGACGAGCTGCTCCAGTTCTTGAAGGACGGGCGCGCCGAGACCGATCCGGACAACACGACCGGCTATGAAATGCCCGCGCGCGGCGGCAACCCCAACCTGACGGATGACGACCTGCTCAAGGTTATCGCCTACGTCCGCGAAGTGAACAACAAGACGGTCATAGACAGCGCGGCGGCGGCGGTGCAGACCACCGTCGTCTGGCACGATGTGGCCTATGAATGGGTCAAAATCGCCGACAACTTCGACATTCCACTGGGCCTCTTCCACGCCGGGGATGGCTCTGGCAGGCTGTTCGCCGTCGAGCAGGTCGGCACAATCCTGGTCATCGCCGACGGCCAGGTGCTCGCGGAGCCGTTTCTGGACATCAGCGGCCTGCTGCCCGATGGCGTGTATCACGGAGTCTACACAGAGCAGGGCCTGCTCGGCCTGGCCTTCCATCCCAACTACCGCGAGAACGGCATCTTCTTCGTCTCGTACACAAATCGCCAGGGAGACAGCGTTCTGGCTCGTTACCATGTTTCCGCCGACGACCCCAACCGGGCCGATCCGTCCAGCGCCGTCATCCTGCTGACGGTGGACCAGCCGTTTGAGGATCACAACGGCGGCAATCTCGCCTTTGGCCCCGACGGATACCTGTATATGGGCTTCGGCGACGGCGGGCGGCCCGCAGAGCCGAACTACTATTCGCAGGAGCCGGGCCTCTACCTGGGCAAGATGCTGCGCCTCGACGTGAACGCCGAGACCTACCGCGTGCCGGACGACAACCCCTTCCTGGACGACCCGGCCTATGTGCCCGAAGCGTGGGCGACCGGCCTGCGCAACCCCTGGCGCTTCAGCTTCGACCGGGCGACCGGCGATCTGTACATCGCCGATGTGGGTCAGTGGCGCTTTGAGGAAGTCAACTTCCAGCCGGCCAGCAGCAAGGGGGGCCAGAATTACGGGTGGAGCGCCTTCGAGGCGTCGCAGCCGTACCTGGAAGATGAAACTGTCCTGGGCGAGCACACGCCGCCCATTCTGGAATACGGGCACGAAGCCGGGCTGTCCGTCACCGGCGGCTACGTCTATCGCGGGCCGGCGCTGACCGAGCTGGACGGGCTGTACTTCTACGGCGATTATGTCAACGGCCTGGTCTGGATCGCCTACCGCGACGATGAGGGGACGTGGCAGAGTGAGACCTTCATGGACACGCCGTTCGTCATCTCGTCCTTCGGCGAAGATGAGCAGGGCGAGCTATACCTGGTGGACTACAAGGGCGCTGTCTATCGCCTGGAGCACGCTGCCGAACAGCCCCAGCCGGCCACTGGCTGACCCAGGAGATAGCCCCGATGCCCGCTGCCACAGCGCCCCCCCTCGCCCGGCGACTTCCCCGCTGCGAAACACAGCGAAGCGCCTGCTGGCGGTCGCCGTAGGCCTGCTGCTGGCCTGGCTCATGCTCGAAGTCCTGCTGCGCGCCGGTTTTGACGCGCTGCCGCGCGGGGCGCAGGGCGTGATCCAGCACGTGCGCCGCGTGCCCTGGAGCGAGGAGCACATCATCCCGGTCTTCCCCTGGGAGACCAGCCGCGAGTACCAGGCGCGCATGCCCGCCGACCTCACTGATTACCCTGTTCACTGGGGGGACGCGCAGTTCACCTTCGACACGATCAGCCTGTGGGACGGCATTGAGGGTTTCCGCACGACCCCGCCGCAGTGGCCTGTTGACCTGGTGGCGGTGGGCGATTCCTTCACCTTCTGCTGGACGGACTTTGCAGACTGCTGGGTGGAGCAGCTTCGCCAGCAGTTCGGCTGGAGCGTCATGAATCTCGCCGTGCCGGGGACGGGATCGCTGTCGCACCAGATGATCATGGGCACGTATGCGACCCCGATGAACCCTCAGGTGATGGTCTGGCAGTGGTTCGGCAATGACTACAAAGACGACTACGACCACGCCCGCATTCGCGGCGAAGTGGGGGTGCTAGGCGGCCCGCCCGCCCTCTCCGACCCCGTGCCCGACTACGGCCCTCTGGCGGACTACTCGGCGGTCTACCGCCTGCTGCGCGACTGGCTCGACCGCCGCGGCGAGAACACTGCCGACATCGAGGCCGTCGTCGCGGTCAACGGGCGCGATGTCTTGTTCAACAAGCGGATGGGGTCTCACGACCTGCGCTATGAGTCGGTGCAATGGGGCTGGGAGCGCACGCTGGCTGCCTTCGAGGAAGCACACGCCATCGCCGAAGGCATGGGGGCCGAGCTGGTCATCCTGCTGATCCCAACCAAAGAGGAAGTCTACGCCGCCTGGAGCACGGGCGCGCTCGGCGAAGAGATGATCGCCTATCTCGTCGAGGGGCGCATGGCTCTGCTGGAGCAGTGCGCGCAGCGTGAATGGCGCTGTGTGGACGCTACGGACACCTTCGTGGCGGCTGTGAACGAAGGCCAGACTGTCTACAACGCTTTCGACTTTCACCTGGATGCCACTGGCAACCGGCTCGCCGCCCAACTCCTGGGCCGCTATCTGATTGAGCAGAGCATCCTCACCGCCCGGACTACATGCCGACCGAGATAGTGCGCATATCCTTGGTCGTGGTGAAGGCCAGGGCGAAGAGGAACTCCTGCCAGGTCACCACCGCGATCCACACCGCCGTCGCCGCGATGCCGGGCCGGGCCAGCGGCACAACCAGCCGCCAGAACGCCTGCAGCCGCGTGCAGCCATCCACCATCGCCGCCTCTTCCAGGTCTGGTGGGATGCTCTGGATGAAGCCGCGCAGCATCCAGATAGAGACGGGCAGGGTGATGGTGAGGTAGGCCATGACCAGCGCCGGGTAAGTGTTGATCAGGTTGAGGCTGTTCATCATCTTGTACAGCGGGATGATCATCGTGGCCACCGGGAACATCTGAGCCAGGATGATCAGGATCAGGATGGTGCGCGCGCCGGGGAAGCTGAAGCGCCCGAAGCCGTAGGCCGCCAGCAAACCGATGCTGATGGACAGGATCATCGTCGAGACGGAGACGATGATGCTGTTGAGGAAGTAACGGCGAAACTCCGGGTAGAAGGCATTCTCGTAGTTCTCGAAGGTCGGGTTCTCCGGCCACAGGCGCACCGGGATGGCAAACGGCTCGTTGGCCGGCTTGATCGAGACGCTGAACATCCACAGGAAGGGCACCAGAATGATCGCCGCCAGCAGCATCTGCAAGGCGATCAGGATGCCGCTGCGCACCAATTTCTGCTGTCTGCGCTGCCTGCGCAGCGCCGCCGTCGTCGTCGCCATGTCACAACACCTTCGTGCGCCGCAGCTCGCGCAGATAGAGCACCGCGAAGACGAGCAAGACCAGCACGGCGATCACACCGTAGGCCGACGCCCGGCCAAAATTGCCGGACTCGCGGAAGGCCGTCTGGTAGATGATCGGGGGAAGATGTGCGTCCTTTTCAGCGGCCCGCCAGCAGTCGTCACCCAGATCAGGTCGAAGTAGTTGAAGGTCCAGATCGTGGTCAGCAGCAGGTTCAGGCGCATGATACCGGAGATGGCCGGGATGGTCACGTGGCGGAAACGCTGCGGCGCGCTGGCTCCGTCAATCTGCGCCGCCTCTAGCTGCTCGTGATCCACGCTTTGCAACGCGGCCAGGTACATCACCGTCGAGAAAGGGAAGCCCTTCCAGATGGCCGCGATGATCAACGCACCAAGCGCCGTATCGGTCTGGGCCAGCCAGGCAGTCTTCTCGCTGGTGAGGCCGGTGCCGATCAGGATCGAGTTGATCAGTCCCAACTGCGGATCGTACATGAAGCGCCACAGGATGGCGTTGACCACGCCCGGCAGCACCCAGGGCAGCAGAACCAGTGCGCGCATGGCTCCGCGCATGGGCAGCTTCTGATCCAGCAGCAGGGCGGTCGCCAGCCCGATCAGATTCTGGAAGAACACGACGCCTATCGTCCAGTAGAGCGAGTTGGTCAGGATCTGTTCGAAGACCGCATTGTTGACCAGCTTCTCGTAGTGCTCCAGGCCGACATAGACCTGTGGCGGGTTTGGATCGAGCCAAGCCGTCTTGGGCGTCTTGTATAGGCTCTCTTTGACGACGCGCCCCATCGGGTAATACATCAGCACAGCCACCAGCACCACCGCCGGCAGAATGAACAGCAGCGCCAGGCGCAGGTCACTATTCAGGTGGAAGCGGGGGGCCGGTGGCGCGCACTGATCGGCATTATGTCTTCGCTGCTGGTCATGGTTGGCTGCCTTGCCTCCGAGCGACGGGCATACCTGCCTGTCCGGCGGGGTGCCGGGCAGGCAGGTATCTGGCGAACGTTGAAAGGTTACTCGGCGGCAAGCTCGTTGATCTGCTCGCAAGCGGTTGCCACAGCGTCCGCCACCGGCGTGCCGGTGAAGATCGCCTGAGCCAGCTCTTGCTGGATCGTCGAGACTTGCAGGTACTCCGGCGACAGCGGGCGCGGGCGGGCGTTGTTGAGGTGCTCCAGGATCAGCTCCGGCCCCTTGCGCGTTTCTTCGAGGAACCCGGTCGCCGACTCAATGTTGGCCGGGATCAGGTCCACGACCTGCGAGTTCACTTCTGGCAGGGTCATGTACTCGATGAACTGCCAGGCTTCGTCCTTATGCTGCGACGCTTCGTAGATGACCAGGTTCCAGCCACCCAGCGTGCCAACCGGGGTCTTGCCTTCGGGCGCGGTGCCCGCGACGAAGTCCCAGTCCAGGTCGCTGGCGAAGAGCGTCGGCTGCTCCAGGGCCGGCCACCACTCGGTCGCCAGCGACTGGTTGAGGAACAGTTCACGCATGTCGCCCGTGCCGGCGTTGGCCACGCCTTCCGGCGCGTAGGGCAGCAGGCCCACCAGGTATTCCAACGCCTCAATCGCTTCCGGCTCGTCCAGGGCGCAGGTGCCATCTTCGTGCAGCACCGAGCCGCCGTTGGAGTAGATGAACGAGTCCTGGATGACAACGGTATCCTCGCCCAGATGCCCGACCAAGCCCACGCCGTACTTACCAGCGGCGCGGTCGGTCAGCTTCTCGGCGGCGGCCTGCAGACCTTCCCAGGTGACGAGGGTCGCCGGGTCTACGCCGGCAGCATCGAGCAGGGCTTTGTTGTAGAAGGTGAACTGCCAGACATCAATGTTGAAGGGGATGCCCCACACCTGGCCCTCGAACGCGGCGGAGTTCCACGCGCCGGGGAAGAAGTTCTCCTGCTTGACCGTCTCGGAAGCGGCGATGTAGTCATCGAGGGCGATGATCGCGCCGCCGGTGGCGAAGCCGTAGTTCCAGATCTGGTCAACGGTCGAGATGTCGGGCGGGGTGCCGCCGCGTACCGCGATCGTCAGGCGATCCTGGTACTCGGCGTAGGGAACGGTCACAACATTGACCTTGATGCCGGGGTGAGTTTCTTCAAACAGATCAACCGCAGCCTGCTGGAACTGGCTGAGGCCGGACTCTGACTGCTGGTTGTCCCAGAACTCGATGGTGACCACTTCCTGCGCTACCGCCGTCGCGGAGATGAGCGGGATAGCGAGCGCAAGAACCATGATCAAGAGAACGATTCGGTGCAGCTTCATGTTGGTATCCTCTCAAGAGACCATTCTTTACAATAGCTAGGCTGACGGGGTAGTTCACCAAGAAGCGCGACTGTCGCCTCCCGTTCCCCTCCTTTCTCTACTATCCCTTTCAGCATGACGGATGTCACGCCGGATTCTCTGCCCCGCGCGGCGCAGGCCCCGCGAGACAGCCCTCACACGCGCCTACACTCGATTATTAGACGGCCCATTCCCCAACTGCCCGGCGACCAGCACCCGGATCCCGCGCTGGTTCAGCTCCAGCCGGTCCGCCGACTGCGCGCCTGCGTCCGTGATCAGTGTGTGAACGCGGTCAAGGCTGGCGACGCGCGCGTGAGCGTCCTGGCCCAGCACCGTATGATCGGCCAGCACCACTACCTCGCGCGCGGCGTCCATCATTGCCCGGCGGATGTCCGCCTCCGGCTGGTTCTTCGACGACACGCCGAACGTGGCCCGACACGCCGCTGGCGACGATGAACGCTTTGTCGGCGCGGATCTCGCGCAGCATCAGCTGCCCGGCCCGCCCGACGAACGACCGCGACTCGCGGTGGAAGTCGCCGCCCGTCAGCGTCAGGGTGATGTTGGGGTTGTTCTGCAGGCTCTGAAAGACATCCAGCGAATTGGTGATGACGGTCAGCGCATTGTGGCCGTGCAGGAACTGGGCCATGTTCGCGGTCGGCGCGCCGCTGTCCAGGATGATCGTGTCACCATCCTTGACGTAGGTCGCCGCCAGCTTGCCGATCAACCGGCGCAGCTCGCGGATTTCGGCTTTCAGGTCGTCCTTCACGTCCACCACAGAGAGCATCACCCCGGCCCATGCTGCGTGTTCCTGCATGGCCCGCGCCAGGTTCTGGTACCACTCGTGGGTGCGGTAGTGGATGACGAACGAAATGCGCTTGCGCTGGGCGGGCGGCAGCGGAGTCTGCCAGCGCGTCTGGTCGAGCATTTCGACCGCCCCGTAGTTGAGCGCCCAATCCTGCCCATAGGGGGTGTAATAGGTGAGCAGGTTCTCCGGGGTAAGCAGGGTGCTGGGCGTGATCACCTCCGCGCCGATGTTCTCGCCGCCCACAGCCGGATCACCGCTTCCACGCTGCGCCGCCCGACAACTTCTGGGAAGAGGGCCATGCACGCCTTGAGCGACCCGCCGCGCTGCAAGGTATCCAGCAGCGTCGGCCTCGCCGCCGATGTTGACGGCCAGCAGCGCATACGGATCGCGGCCCAGGTCCAGGTAGGCTCAGCGCGCCCAGCAACGAGTCGTCGTTGATGCCAAAGATGACGTTGATCTCCGGGTGCAGCGCCAGCGCATCGCGCGCCACCTGGTAGGCGTCGTTGACAGCCCCGTGACCATGTACCGAGAGGACGGACATCTCGTCGCCAAGCACGTAGCGCAACCCTTCCGGCGAAGCCGAGGCTGCGCGTGCGCGTGTTGGGCAGTTCGTCCTGGGTGATGTCAGCACATGGGGCGTGCCGCAGCGATGCTGCTGAATGTATTCGCCCGTCCAGCGCCCCAGGCGGAAGGCCGCCTCGTAGTTGTTGGGGCCGACGTACACCGCGCCGGGCAGATAACACGACTCGGCGAGCAGGGGATGCGGTTGCGCAGCGAGCGCTCGCGCAAGGTGTGCACCGCCGCGTGCTGCACCGGAGCCAGGATCAGAGCGTCGGGAATGTCTACAGCGGGGTCGAGCGCGCTGGCGTCCGGCAAGGTGCTGTGGTTCGCGCGCACCCGCGCCGCCGTGCGTGCGCCGCAACTGCCCGCGCGCCTCCAGCTTGATCAGGTCACGGCGGATGGTCACCTCGGTGACGCCACAGGCAGCAGCCAACTCGCGCACCCGCAACAATGCCGTGCTGGTGGAGCCTGGAGAGGGATGACTTTTTCGCGCTCGGCAAGTAACATAGGTGATTGTTCGTAAAAGCACGATTTTGCCTGTTTATGATTGAAGCGTATGCCAATTGGCCCGGTTTGTCAAGTGAAAAATGGCGCTATCTCGCTTGACAACGATCTGAATTCGTGTGAGAATGACATTTAATGAACACGAATGAACGAAAATGAACATCACGTAGACGGGCGTTTGACCCGGCGATCCTGGGCCAGATCAGGCGCGCACCGCCCATTGACCGGGTCAGGCAGCATACAACACACTTGTGGAAAGGACACTTTTGCATGGCCAGCATGACCTCCCGCCAACGGATGTTGACCGCCCTCACTGGGGGCAAGCCCGACCGCCTGCCGGTGACCACCCATCACGTGATGCCCTATTTCCTCGACAAGTACATGGGTGGCATCTCCGATCAGGAGTTCTTCGACCACTTCGGCTTCGATGCCTGGCACTGGACAGTGCCCCACCGTCAGACCCGGCCACTGGCGAGTACCCCGACCCGGAACAAGGGGAGATTGGCTTTCTGGAGGCGCGGCGCGTCAGCACGGACGACTGGCGCATCTACTGGGAGGAAATCCCCAACCAGCCCTACAAGACCGTTCGTTACACCTTCGTCACGCCCAAGGGCACGCCCCCTGGTTTGTTCGCCACGCCAGCGGTCGAACGCAATTCATCTTGGAAGCTTCGCCTCCGGGCCGCGAAGCTTGCCTAGACAAAGGACTAAAAACCAGAGCAAGGTGCGGCTTGCTGAAGACCTGAGAGTGGATAAGGAGCCAAACCATGACCGCCATTCTCGGCATCGATGTGGCCAAAGACAGCCTGGCCGTGGCCTTGTGGCGCGCGGGTCAGGCGGTCGAGCAGGCCGAGTTTGCCAACACGCGCCAGGGGTTCAACGACCTGCAGCGCTTTCTGAAGAAGCGGCGCGCCGTGCCAGTTCACGCCTGCCTGGAAGCCACCGGGCGCTACTGGGAGAACCTGGCTGACTTCCTGGTGGAGCGGGGGCACCCGGTGAGCGTGGTGAACCCGGCCCGCATCAAGGCCTATGCCCACAGCCAACTGACGCGCAACAAGACCGACCAGTTGGATGCCAGCACGATTGCTGACTTCTGTCGTACCCAGCAGCCAGCGCTGTGGACGCCGCCCGCTGCGGCCTGGCGCGAACTGCAAGAGTTGGTGCGCCATCTGGATGACCTGGAGACTGACCGCCAGCGCCAACGCAACCGGCTGCACGCCCTCCAGCAGGGTGCCCATCCCTCGCCCACCGTCACGGCTCACTTGCAGCAGCAGATTGCCTTTCTCACCCAGCAAATTGAGCAAGCCCGCCAGGCGATCCAAGACCATATCAACCGCCATCCTGACCTCAAACGACAGCGCGACTTGCTGGATTCTATCAAGGGGATTGGCCCGCTGACCGCTGCCAAGCTGCTGGGCGAGTATGGCGATATGAGCCAGTTCGAGTGATGTGCGCCAGGTCACCGCCTTCGCCGGGCTTAACCCCCGC
>JAOSJP010000040.1 GCA_027494015.1 Anaerolineae bacterium | reverse complement strand
CACGATAACGCCGATTTTGACGCCGTTGCCTCTGCTGTTGGGCGCGGCCAAACTCGACCCCGCCGCCACGCCGGTCCTCCCGCGCCGCGTCAACCGGAATGTAGAGCACTTTCTCAACCTCTACAGCAACGCGCTGCCGTTTCTCCACCCGGACGACCTCAAGCGCGGCGGGCTGGTCGAGCACGTGACGGTCGTCGATACGCAGAGCTTCTCGACCGTGCGCGGGATGCGCCCGGCCACGCCGGTCCATTTCATCGATCACCACCCGCTGACCCGCGAGCTGAGCGAGGAGCAGCATTTCACCGGCGACACGGTGGGCGCGTCGACGACGCTGCTGGTCGAGCAGATCCACGCCCAGCGCATCCCGATCGAGCCGCTGGAAGCCACCCTGCTGATGCTGGGCATCTACGAAGACACGGGGGCGCTGTCGTATGGCACGACCACCGCGCGCGATATTCGCTGCGCCGCGTGGCTGCTGGAGTGCGGCGCCGATCTGGATGTCGTGCGCGAGTTTCTCCAGCACCGGCTGATGCCCGACCAGCGCGCGCTGTACGAGCAGCTTCTCGAAAATACCGAGTCGCTCATCATCAACGGGCATGCGATTGTGTTGGCGGGGCCACCACGCTGCAGCCAGTGGACGAGATCGCGACGCTGGCCCACAAGCTCCGCGAGTTGTTCGAGCCGAGCGCGGTCTTCGTGCTGGTGCAGCTCAACGGCGATGTGCAGCTTGTGGCGCGCGGCACGACCGACGACGTGGACGTGTCGAGAATCGCGATCCATTTCGGCGGCGGGGGCCATGGCCGCGCCGCTGCCGCGCTCATCCGCGACCGGGCGCTGGACAGTGTCTACCGCGAGATTCAGGATATGCTGCCGCGTATCGTGCAGGCGTCGATCCAGGTGGCGTCGCTGATGTCGATGGGCGTGCAGACCATCCGCGCCAGCGAGCCGGTCGTCAAAGCCGCCGAGCAGATGCAGCGCACCGGGCACGAGGGCTTCCCGGTCCTGGACGGCGGCAAGCTGGTCGGGCTGCTGACTCGCCGCGCCGTGGACCGCGCGATGAGTCACGGCATGGGCCACCAGACCATCCGGCAGATCATGGACGCCGGGCAGGTGACCGTCCGCCCCGAAGACTCGATCGAGGTACTCCAGCAGCGCATGATGCGCTCCGGCTGGGGGCAGATCCCGGTAGTGGATGACCAGGATCGCTTGCTGGGCATCGTGACGCGCACCGACCTGATCAAGCGCTGGGGCCAGCACCCGGACGACGCCCGGCGGGAGGAGATCGCCATGCGGATGCAGAAGACGCTGCCGCCCGGCGTGTGGCGGCTGATCGACGCCATCGCCCGGCAGGCCCAGGCGATCAACCTCGGCCTGTACGTGGTCGGCGGATTCGTGCGCGACCTGCTGCTGAGCCAGCCGAATGTCGACATCGACCTGGTCGTGGAGGGCGACGCGGTGGAGCTGGTCCGCTGCCTGCGGGACGCTTACGGGGGCGATATGCGCAGCCATGCCCAGTTCGGCACCGCCAAGTGGCTGCTCGACGAGTCAGGTGGCGCGCGCGCTGGGCGTCGATTTCGCCAGCGCGGGCTGGCCGCCTTTCGTTGACTGCGTAACGTCGCGCACCGAGTTCTACGACGAGCCGACCGCCCTGCCCATCGTCGAGCGCGGCTCGATCAAGCTGGACCTGCAGCGCCGCGATTTCACGATCAACACGCTGGCGATTCGCCTGTCGCCGGAGCCGTTGGGCGAGCTGCTCGACTATTACGGCGGCGAGCAAGACCTGGCCGACGGCGTGATCCGCGTCCTGCACAGCCTCAGCTTCGTGGACGACCCGACGCGCATGCTGCGCGCCGTGCGCCTGGAACAGCGCCTGAATTTCCAGATCGAGCCGCGCACGGAAGAGTTGATCCAGAACGCGATCCCGCTGCTCGACCGGGTGAGCGGCGACCGGATCCGCCACGAGTTCGCGCTGATCCTGGCCGAATTGCACCCGCTGCGCGCGCTGGCCCGGCTCGAACGGCTGGGCATCCTGGCGGGCATCCATCCCGATCTGCGCGTCGATGAGTGGGTGCGCTCCGCGTTTTACGCCATCCGCTACGCGCGCGAGCACCTGCCCTGGCCCTCGCTGGACGCGTTCGACAACTGGATGCTCGCGACGTTTTCGCTGCTGACCAGCCGCCTGCCGCAACCGGAGCTTGAACGGCTGGGGCGCCGCCTGCAGTTTTCGCGGCGCTACCTGGATCACCTGCACGACGCGCGGACCGCCATCGCGCACCTGCCGCTGCTCAGCGAGCCGCTGCCGCCCAGCCGCGTCGTCGAGCTGCTGGAGCCGCTGGATGAGATGGGCTGGCTGGTCGCCTGGGCCGCCGCGCCGGAAGCGACGCCCCGCGACGCGATCACCCAGTTCGCACGCGAATGGCGCTTCATCAGCCCCACCCTCACCGGGCACGATATCCAGGCGCTGACCGGCCTCAAACCAGGGCCGGTCTACACCTCGCTGCTGCGCCAGCTTCGCGCCGCGTGGCTGGATGGTCTCGTCACCACCCCGGACGACGAGCGCGCCTTCCTGCTCGCGCTGGTCCACGAAGATTAAGATTTGGTGAGATTCTGCGCCAAAACGTAAAAAATCCTTGAAAAACGATTTTGATGTGGTGTACTATTGCCTCACACTATCGTTCGCTCATATCGTTCACGTTCAACCCGTAGAGAGAGGTGCATATGTCAGGAGCAAGCGTTCAACAGGCAAGAATCACACGTTGGCGCGGCGGACAGCACCCCACATTGGACAACATCACCCGCCAGATGCGAGACGAAGGTCTTCGCCCCTATGTTTGGTCAAACATCCCGAATTTCCGCTATCCCGTTCGCAGTCATGGCTACGACAAAACCCTATACTGTATTCAAGGCTCGATGGAAATAGTGTTTCCGGCAACCCGCCAGCGCATCACGCTGGGTGCTGGTGACCGCATCGATCTGCCGCGCGGCGTGCGCTACGGCGCCACCATCGGGGCGGCGGGCGTGCAGTGCGCCGAAGGAAGCCGGGTGTAGTTTTTCAATAACTGAATTTTGATGTACAGTTTGCAGGGTGAGTTCCACGCGGACTCGCCCTGCTTTCTTTGGATGTCGATCGGTTATCGATAGTGGAGATGGCCCCATGCCACGCCTGCGCCCCTTTGGCCGCCGGTCTCGACGGCGCGAAGACGAAGAACCGGCTCCCTGGCTGGACGACGAGCTCGCCCCGCCTGAGGATGAAGCGCTCGCGGGCGACCTCGACACCGGTGACGACGCCGCAGCCGAGCCATTCGAGCCGTTCGTCCCGGTTCCGGCCCGCCCCGGCTATGCCAGCGACGAGGCTGAAGCATACGAGCCGGGGCCGCGCCGACGGCGGCGCCTCGGGGTCCCGCGCCCGCGGCGGCCCGCGCTCAACCTGCGCATCCAGTTTGGCGTGCTCGTCCTGGTGATCGTGCTGGTCGGCGGGGGGATCTTCGGCACGCTGTTGAAGCAGGGAAGGCTCGATCCCGAAATCGAGGAATGGTGGCCGGCGGCGATCATCGCCGTGGCCGGGCTGTGGATGCTCGCGGCCCTGTTCCAGCGCCGGATCGCGTCGTTCCTGGGCGGTGCAGCCGCCGCTGGCGTGGGGCTGAGCCTGCTGATGGATACCCAGGACATCGCCGCCGCCGAGCAAACGCTGTTGGGCATCGTGCTGGCGACGGTGGGCCTGGGCATCGTGATCCGGGGATTCCTGCTCCGCCAACAATCCACCGCGTAGGTCGAACTAACCGGCGTGCTGGCTGCCAGCGGCCCCGTTTGGCGCGGCAGGGCCAGGTACGTTATGCTCAGATAATCAAGATAACGGTGCGGTAAATCAGAGTAACGGGACGCGATGTAACCGGATGAACGCGACCGGCATCAGAACACACAGCGATGCCGGAGGATAAGGGACGATGACGGGTGACGTAACAATTGGGCTGGCGTTTCTGGCGGGCATCATCTCGTTCATTTCGCCGTGCGTGCTGCCGCTGGTGCCAGCCTATGTCGGCTACATGGGCGGGCGCGTCACTCAGCAGGTGACGCACGCTGGCGCGGCGAGCCAATCCCTGCGCGGGCGGTTCGGCACCCTCACGCATGGCGTATTCTTCGTGCTCGGCTTCACCCTGTTTTTCGTGTTCTTCGGCCTGCTGACCACGGCGGCGGTCTCGTCGCTGACCTCGCTCGGCGTGACGGAAGGCGACGTTCGCGACGGCATCGCCCGCATCGGCGGCACCGCCGTGATCCTGTTCGGCCTGCACGTGATGGGCGCGCTCAACCGCGTCTTCGGCTGGCTGCTGCGCGGCGCGGCGTGGCTCGACCGCAACCCGTACGGCAACGTCGTGTCGGCGTTGATCGGCATCGCGGCCATCGGCGCGATCTATTGGCTGTTCGTCGAATCCTGGTTTCTAACCCTGGTCGTGATCCTGGTCCTGGCGCAGATTTTCCGCGACGCGCTGAAGGCCGACACCGCCGGGCAGTTCTGGGGACGCATTATCCTGCGCCTTGCAGACGGCGCTGTACGTCGATACGCGCCGCCAGAGCCAGCCGAACAACCAGTACGGCTATCTCAGCTCGATGTTCATGGGCATCGTGTTCTCGGCGGGCTGGACGCCCTGCATCGGCCCGATCTATGGCACGGTGCTGATCAAGGCCGCGTCCGGCGGCTCGGTGTCCGAAGCGGGCACGCTGATGGCCGCCTATTCGCTCGGCCTGGGCATCCCCTTCCTGCTGACGGCGTTGGCGCTCGACCAGGCCCAGGGCCTGTTCCGCCGCCTGCAGCGCAACATGCGCGCCATCGAGGCCTTCAGCGGCGCATTCCTGATCCTGATCGGCGTGCTGGTGTTCAGCGGCCAGCTCGAACGCCTGACACGCATCGGCGGCAGCCAGGGCGCGTTCGGCGATCTGTCGCTGAACCTGGAAAACTGCGGCATCGCGGCCATCGAAGGCCAGGTGCGTTGGCGCAACCTGCCCGACTGCCTGAGCGACGGCGTGAAAGAGGACTTCTACATCGCCAATCCGAAGGGATCGACCTCGCTTCCACGTCGGCGCTGCCCGGTGACGGCGGCGGGTCCTTCCCCGATCTCGCGGCGGAGTCCAGCGGGGAGCAATCGCCCGGCCTGGACGTTCCCAGTTTGGACGCGGGCGCTGCGTCCGGCGCGGCCAATCCACAGCAAGGCGCCCCCGCGGCAGTGAACGCACCCGTGGGGTTGGGGTCGGACAGCGCGCGCCCGATTTCGAGGCGCAGACCCTGGACGGGGAGACGGTCGCCCTGTCCGACTATCGCGGGCAGACGGTGCTGGTCAACTTCTGGGCGACGTGGTGCGGGCCGTGCCGCGAGGAAATGCCGGACTTCGAGACGATCTACGCGCTACACCAGCCCGATGGATTCGTCGTCCTGGCTGTGAACAACCAGGAAGAACGCGGCACCGTCCGGGCGTTCGTAGACGAGCTGGACCTGACCTTCCCGATCCTGCTCGACGAGACGGGCGCGATCAACAACACGCTGTACGGCAGCGCCATCCAGGGCTACCCGACCAGCCTGCTGATCGATCCGGATGGGATCATCGTGCAGCGCTTCTCTGGCCCGGTGAACGGCGCGCAACTGCTGAGCGCGCTGGACACCCGCCTGACAGGCTGACTCACCCCTCCTAAAGGACAGCACTCTGCATGAGCAAAGCACGGCAACACAATGAAGAAGACCTGCGCCGGATCATCCGCAACAACCGCTGGGTGCTCCGGCTTTCGCGCGGCTGGCTGGTGATCGTCCTGGGGTTCCTGTTCGTCTACACCGGCCTGTCGCTGACGGCGCCGTTCCTGATGAGAGCCGGTTACGAAGGCGCCGCCGACATCGTCTACAAGATCTACGGGCCGCTGTGCCACCAGTTCGCGTTCCGCTCCGTGTTCTTCTTTGGCGAGCAGACCTTCTACCCCCGCGCCATCGCCGGGTCGGACCTGGGGTCGTTCGAGTTCTACGCCGCCAGCGATCCCGCCTTCGCCGGGATCGATCTCAGCGTGTGGTCGGCGGACCTCCAGCTCACGGCGCGCGCGTTCAAAGGCAACGAGACGATGGGCTACAAAGCCGCCTTGTGCGAGCGCGACATCGCGATCTACGCGACAATGTTCGTGATGGGGCTGTTGTTCCTTCGCGTGCGCCGCTGGCTGCGTCCCGCGCCGCTGTGGCTCTACCTGATCCTGGGCCTGGCGCCGATGGGCCTCGATGGATTCAGCCAGTTGTTCAGCTACCCGCCGTTCGAGTTCTGGCCCGTGCGCGAGACACTCCCGCCCTTCCGCGTGCTCACCGGGGCGCTGTTCGGCTTGATGAACGTGTGGCTGGCCTTCCCGTACCTCGAAATGTCGATGAACGATACGATTGAGTCGATTGGCGCCAAGCTGGACGCCGCCCAGCAGCGCCTCACGGCGCTCGAGAGCAAGCGCCAGGCGCGCTGATCGCGGCTCTGAGTGACCGCAAGACGAAGCCCCGGCTGTAACACCGGGGCTTTTTTCTGGAAGATTGCGCTGACTCGTCCGGCCGGCCTTAGCCTTCGGCGCCGAAGTCGTCCGTCTCGATCACCTCAGGCGTGATGGGCGTATCCGTCGGGCCGGGCGTAAACGTCTTGCTCGGCGTGAACGTGTTGCTCGGCGTGTAGGTGGGGCCGGGCGTGTTCGTCTTGCTTGGCGTGTAGGTAATCGTCGGCGTGTAGGTGTTGGTCGGTGGCAGCGTATTGACCGGCGTATTGACCGGATTGGCCTGACCGTAGCAGATGAAGTTCAGCTCGAACATCGTGTTGTTGAAGTCGGAGGGAAGAAGCCGAGATGTTCGTCCAGGCGGCCCGCCGTCCCCTCGAAGTCCAGCCAGACATCGACGGTCTGGCCCGGCTCGATGTAGGCGCTCACCCGCCAGCCCGCATCGCCGGCATTGACCACCGCGGGCGACGTGTGAATGGCGCCATCCCACACCACCACCGCTCGCGGATCGAACGCGTTGGTACCGCCCACCGAAACCATGTCCAGCCAGATGGTCCTTACACTCCGATTGTACGTGTTCCAGTTGACCGTGAAGCCAGTCAGCACGCCAATGGCAACGTCCGTATTCCGGATGGTGTAGTGCACGACGCCGTTGTTATCGAACCCGACGAACTGGTACTGGAAGTTGGTGCAGATCGGCGTCGGCGTGTAGGTCGGCGTGTGGGTGTAGGGCGTCGGCGTCGGGTAGCCTTGCAGCTCGATCACGCAGGGCGACAGGCCCGTACCTTCGGCATCGTGACCGCCCCAGGTACGCGCCAGAGTGAGCGTCGTGCCGTTGAAATCTCCGAGCGTGTACGCGTTGCTGAGCCGGGCCGGGCCGTTGCGGAACTGCATCTGGAACGTCGTGACGGCCCCGGCGTCAAACCGGCGCAGGAAATAGTTCGGGGGCATCATCGCGCCAGCCGCTGTCGCCCTGGCGAATCACCGTGGGCGGGTTGAGCGAAAACCCGGTCCAGAACGGGCTGCGCCCCCACAATCCGCGCGTCGTTGGCGTACATCTGCGCCCAGTTCGCATCCTTGCGCCACTCGACACTGGCCTGGGTGATGAACAGCGGGCCGTACGGGTTATCGTTACGCACGCTGATCTGCAGGGCGTCGTCGACCAGCCGCGCGCTCTGGAGCGTCACCAGCGCACAATCTGGCGTGGGTGTCGGGGTGTTGGTCTCCGTGGGCGGCGGCGTGAACGTCTGTGTAGGCGTGAACGTCGGCGTGGGTGTTTCCGACGGCAGCGGCGTGTTGCTGGGCAGCGGCGTGGTTCGACGGCGTGTAGGTCGGCATCGCGAGCTGCGGCGGCAGGTTCACCACGCGCGTCGACCGGAACGACTCGTTAACCATGATGCGCCGGGCCTGAAGCTGAATATGATCGACCAGCCCCAGCGGGGTGATCAGCGGGTGGTTGAAAAAGACGATGATCTCGACCGCGTCACCCGGCCCGCCCGCGTCATACTGGTTCGGGCCGAGGAAATCCGGCCCCGGCGCGCTGGGGATGCCCGGCCCTTCCATCAGGCCGCAGTTGCGGTTGCGGCGATCTTCGCTAGGAACGTAACGGTTCCCCACATCCTCGTTGATCAGCGGGCGGCGCGAGCTGCAGATCCACACGTGGAACCACCCCGACTCGTCTTCGCTCACCGTTTCCGTGTTGATCTCACCACCCCCGGCCGTGTGCAGCCCTTCGATGCGGGTGCCCGGTTTCAGCGACAGCCCTGCCGCGCCAATGCGCCCGCGCTCCACAATCCCCGGCAGGCGGGCCATATCGATGCGCAGGCCCTGGTCTTCGTCGTCACCGGGATCGCAGTCAAAGCCCCAATGGCGGGCGAACGCTGTATCGTTGCCGGTCGTGCAGGGCACGAACGCGTCCAGCACGGCTTCCCGGTACTCCTCAAAACTCAGCCCATCCGGCCGCACGTACCCGATCGCCTGCGCCACCGCGTCCACGTCCCACTGGCCGGTCACCGCGTAACGCGCCGCGGAACGGGCCGCGTTTTGCAGCGTGATCCACGCCTGGAAGATGCGCGCGAACTCAATGACGCCAAAGAGCAACAGCAGCAGGATCGGCAGGGTCAGGGCAAACTCCGCCATGGTCTGGCCGCGCCGGCTGCGCTGTCGTGTAACGCTCTGTTCTTCTGATGGGCTCATCGAGACCCCCTTTGCACGCCTTGCAGCGTCTTTCATACTCAACCTACCGGGCCAACCGGGTGAACAAACGACTGGCGATGTCTTCAAACACCTGCGTCAGATCGGCGAGGTCGCGCGCGTAGTAGTACTGGCCGCATTGTTCCGTCTGTGGCTTGCCTTCACACACATCCGGATCGCCAAAGCGCGTGTAATCGCCGCCATCAAACTGGCGGTTGTCGCGCCAGTCTTGCTGAAGATTGTTGTCGATAAAGCCGTTGTCACCGGCGTCTGCAATGTAGCGCATCAACGGCGCCGCCGTCGGCTCGCCGAGGACTTGCTCGCCAAACAAAATCGCGAACATGGCGATGAAGTTGCCCGGCGTGCCGCCCGGCGACAGCTCGACCAGGCCGGCAAAGTCGGCCATATCGCGCGCGTAGTCGTCGGCGTCATAGCGGGTTTCGCACTGGTGGGTTCTGTCTGATCCGGCAGGCCGGTGTCCCAGTCGATGCAGAAATGGCGCGAGTCCGGGTTGTTGTCGTTACAAATGGGCAGCGCGCGCTCGGTCTGGCTGGGGTTGTTCTCGGTGCATTCCGGCCAGTTGTGGTCGTGATCCTCGTCCAGATAGCAGAAGGTCCACCACGGGCAGTAACCCCAGTAGCCGTAGGTTGTTTCGTCAGCCACATCGGGCACTTCGTTGGTGACGTTGGCCGCACCATCGCTCAGCACGATCATCACCCACACCGCCTCGCGCCGGACATCAATCGGGTCGGTCAGCGCGTTGTTGGCGGCCAGGATGCCGCCGCCGACGTTGGTGTTGCCGCACGACGCGATCGTTTCGTAGGCGTTGGGCCGAAGCTCCGGTTGTTCAGCCAGGCCACCGGCGAGCCAAAGGCTCCAGTCGGCGAAGGCCACGTTCTGGCGCTGGCACTTGTCCCACAGGCCGCTCGCGTTGATCTGCCACGCCGATCTTCTGATTCAGCGTTTCGACCGCCACGGCTTCGCTGCGCAGCAGCGGGCGCATGTCGCCTCCCCGTCGGGGCCGATCGGCGCGTAGGGCACGCCCTGGCGGTCGAACGTGACCAGCACCACGCGGTCGCCGCGCACGAAGTCCAGGCGCTTGATAAACATGCGCGCCGCGTCCTTCACGGCTTTGAACGGCTCGCATACCAGTGTCGTGAAGTTGAAGCCATCTGGGTTGGCGAGGCTGGAACTCTGTGGAAGGGAAGAGGACAACCCATTTTCGCCAGGGCCATCATACATCCCATTGCCGTTGGTGTCGTGCCAGATCAGGCCGTTCGGCACCACGATGTCGTTGGCTTGTCGCGAGCCGTCGCCCACGTTGCCGGTGCCCGGATCGTTGCAGCAGCCAGCCCACCTCCCGCGGTCCGGGTCGAAGGTGCCGCCCGTGCCCCAACACTCGGCGCGCGCCGAGGTCGGCAGCCCGCCGCCTACCGGCAGATCCCAGCCCACGTCTGACCGGGTATAACTCACCGAGTCGGTATCCCTTGACATCGACTCCGACGTATCGATCACAAGCGCCACGTCGAGCACCGCCGTCTCGGAGACGGACGTCGCTTCGAGCGTGATGTGCCCGATGCCAATCAGCGAGAGGAATGTCGTCGGCGAGATGATCTGGGCGCTCACGCGGACCAGCTTGTGCGGGTCGCCCCAATCGCACAGCTCCGTATTCGGCATGTGATCCGACACCCGCGGGAACAGCGCCTCCGGGTGCGGACCCTCATCCTGGAACTCGCCCCGTGCTCCCCCCGCCAGTGCATGATGTCGGTTTCGCACGTTTCGACCAGATCGTATCCGGCTCCAGGTTGTGCAGCTCGATGTACTGCTGGGCCGCGATGGCGACCTCGCCATAACCGGTCCCCTCGCGGATCTGGCCCGGCGGCGGCGATGGCCGCCGCATCGACCGCGCGGCGCAGCGAGGCGTAGCGCACGAACAGCAGCGCGAGATCGGTGACCAGCCCCACAAACGCCACCAGGGCAATGAACGCAAACGCCAGCAGCACGATCGACTGGCCGCGCTGGCTGCGCATCAGGCGCTTGGAGATCGGGTTGTTGAAGAGGATGGTTTTCATCACGCTCACACCGTATCCACTAGAAATCGACATCCGGCTCGGCTGCCGACACCCGGAAGAAGGCCCACACATGGATGATCTGTCCCTCGCCCACCGGCCCCAGCCGGAACCAGGGCAGGGCCAATAACTGGTCGTGCGACCAGAACACCTCGACCAGCACCAGGCCGAAATTGGTCGTCTCCGCGATCTTGCGAGCGCGGTCGGGATCGTCGTCGAAGTTGGGAGCATTTCCTCGACGTCCGCCGTCGAGAACTCGGACCCCAGGCACGGCACGCCCGCGCCGTAATCATGCTGGTGATTGCCGCGGAACACGTACCCGCGCACATTGTCCCATCCGGGATCCCACCGCGAGTGGTCTTCGTCCTGATCCATCCCGCTGCCGTTGCCAACCATGCGTCCATCGGGGCCGGCCGCGCCCGAAAAGTCGAACGGGTCGAAGACGTCATCGTTCTGGCACTCGTTCGCGCGCGCCGGGTAGCGTCCCACGATCTTGACATACGCGTTCGCAGTGCCGCGGTTCACGACCGCGAACGAAAACACCGACACCACGATATCATCTTTCGCGTCGTCGAACTGCAGCGGCTCCATATTGCCGATCACCGAGCAGGCCACGCCGTCGTAGTATCCGATGGTGTTGCTTTCCTGGCCGATGAAGTAGCCATACGCCGACAGGTCCGGACCGTTCCACGTCGAGTAATTCTCGCCCGCCTTCTTGTTGAACAGGTTTGAATACAGCTCGCAGTCCATGCGGTGATAGTTCTTCTCTTCCCCGTCAACCCACATCATCGGGTCGCGCGTGGCGCCAAAGCGGCCCGCCTCGCGTACCACGTCCAGCAGGGTGAGGTAGTTGTTGGCGTACCAGCCGATCTCGGTCAGGCCCATCAGCATCACCAGGAGGACTGGCAGGGTCAGGGTCAGCTCGACGAGACTCTGCCCGCGTGCGCCGGTTGGTTTTCCGTCCAACAGGGCGAGCAATCTACGGAATGTGGCACGCATGATTCACCTCGACGAACGTTGCCTAGAGAGAAGCAAAGGTGGCGCCCAACAGCGGGCCAGCCCCTAATTCGAATGATACCATAGATGCATTCGCCAGCCTGTTGTCTTTTTGTGAGGAGTTTATAAGGATTTGTCAGCATGCAGGCCGCACGCCCGGCGCGCAGGTCCGCCGATCAGCGCGCGGACACGCCATCCGGGTAATCGATGGCGGCGCAGACGGCGTAGCCGCGCCCGTGGGCCGACACGATGATCGTCGGGCGATCCGGATCAGGCTCGATCTTGCGCCGGAGGTTGCGAATGTGGTTGCGGACCAGCGCCGTATCGCCGCCGTCGGGGGATAGTCCCACAGCCGTTGGAGCAAGACAGCCGAGGAATGGTATCCGGCGGGGTGCTGGCACAGGTAATCGAGCAGGGCGTACTCGGTCGGCGTAAGCACGACACTCTGCCCATCGACGCTCACCGTCGTGTCGTTGGAGAAGAACTGCAGAGTCGAGAGCTTGCCCGGCTGGCGCGGTGCGGTGCGGCGCATCAGCGCGCGCACGCGGGCGGTCAGTTCGCGCGTGGCAAACGGTTTGCGCATGTAGTCGTCGCCGCCACAATCCAGCGCGCGGGCAACGACCCGTGCGTTCTGGTGCACGCTCAGGAACAGGATCGGCGTGTCGTTGACGAAGGGCAAGCTGCGCAGCATCGTGCACAACTCGAACCCGTTGATGTCGGGCAGACTCACATCGAGGATGATCACGTCGGGGCGATGCTCCTGGGCCAGCGCAGCGCGGACTGGCCATCCTGCGCCTCGATGATGTGATGGTGGTCGCGAGCCAGCACGCGCCGGATCGTCGCGCGCACATCAGGATCATCGTCCACAGCCAGGATGAATCGTTCGCGATTGGGTCGAATTGTCACATCGATTCAGGCTCTGTTCACAGCAGCAAATTTCCTTCATCTGGCCCTTAGTATAAAGGACAAATGGCTGCTGAGAGCGTCCCAGCTATGAAAGACTTATGAAAATCCGGCCGTCCTAACTCGAGATCATATAACCAACACCGTGAATGGTCCGGATGAACGGCTCCTCGGCGCTATCCTTGTCCAGCTTGGCGCGCAGGTTGCGCACATGCGCCCGCACCAGGTCCGGATCGCCCGTATTCGGCGGGTAGTCCCACACGGCCTCCAATAGATGCTGCGGCGATAGCACCTGGTTGGCGTGCTCCATCAGGTAGCGCAGCAAGCGGTGCTCGGTGGCGGTGAGCTGGACCGGCGGCCTGTCGTACACCGTCATCTGGTGGGTATTGGATCGAGAACCAGCCCGCCGATGACAATCGTCGGACTTTCCACGACGGCCGTTCGTTGGCCCCGGCGGACGAGCGCGCGCACGCGCGCGGTCAGCTCGGCCAGCTCGAACGGCTTGACCACGTAATCATCGCCGCCCGCGTCCAGGCCCGCCACCACGTCATCGGTCTGCCCGCGCGCCGTCAGGAACAGGATCGCCAGATCGTTGTACTGGTTGTCCGCGCGCATCTTGCGGCACACCGCCAGCCCATCCAGCCCCGGCATGATGATGTCGAGAATGATCAGGTCCGGACGGCGGTCGCCCAGCATTTTGAGGGCGTCCAGGCCGGAAATCGCGCGGTCCACCTCGAACCCTTCGCGCATGAGCGCGCGCGACAGCGTGCCCAAGACCTCCGGATCGTCATCCACGGCCAAAATGTAGGGTTTTGTCATGACTCGTTTCGCCCACTATAGATGGGTAATTGAACGATAAACTGGGTACCCTCATTATATGTACTCTGGACCCAGATGCTACCCTGGCATTTTTCGACAATCTGCTGGCAGATGTGCAAGCCCAGGCCGGTGCCCTCGCCGGTGGGTTTCGTCGTGAAGAACGGGTCGAAGATCTCGGCCTGACTGTTCCTCGATCCCGATCCCGTTGTCCCAGACGATGGCCTCTATCAGATCATCCAGGTCGGACCAGTAGGCTGCGTCGGCAATCCCGATCCGGCGTCGCGGCGGTTGGCGACGGCATCGCGCGCGTTCAGCAACAGGTTGAGCCACACGTCTTCCAACTGGCCGGATGATCCCGGCCACCGGCGGCAGTTCGGGCGCCAGCCGGCATCCAGCCCGACGTTGCCGTGCTGGATATGCCTCGCGAACCAGCGTCAGCGTGTTGCTAATCGTCTCGTTCACGTCCAGCGGCTGCAGCGTTTCTTCGGTCGTCTGCTGCCGCGCCATGCCCAACAGGCGGCGCACGACCTCGTGAGCGCGCTTGCCCGCCCGGAAGATTGCCCCCAGCGCCTCGGCGTCTTCCCGATCCGGCGGCAGGTCTTGCAGCAGCATTTCCGCGTCGCCCAGGATCGTCGTCAGCGGGTTGTTGATCTGGTGCGCCACTGCCGCGGCCAGCTCGCCCATCGCCGACAGGCGCGCCGTCTGCACCAGCTTGCTCTGAGCCCGGTGCAGTTCTTCCAGGCTGATTTCCAGGTCACGGTACAGCCGGGCATTCCCTAACGCGTTCGCCGCCTGGAGCACCAGCGCCTGCGCCAGCTCCACCTCGCGCCGCGAAAAATGCCGGTCGGCGCGCGTATCCGCCAGCAGGACCAACCCTTCCGCCTGCCCTTTGATCACCAGCGGGAGGCCCAGCAAGCTCTTGCCGTGCCCCAGCTCGGTCAGGTAGCGCAGCTCGTCGGCGGGCGGCTCGGTGAACGGCGCCTGTTCGGCCAGGATCTGGGCCAACTGCGGGAAGTGCTCCAGGTCCAGGCTGGGGCGCGGCTCCTCGCGCCAGATCGCCTCACCATACGACAGCGACAGGACAAACTGCCCCCCGTCGGGGTCCCAGAGGGCGATCTCGCACCAATCCGACCGGGACGTGTCGAGCATCCGCTGGGCCACGCGGAACAGGCTTTTCTGGTGCTGGCGGGCGTCGCGGCCCGACAGGGTGATCACCGTCTCCAGCGCCAACTGCTGAATCTGGGCCTGCACCGTGCGGGAGGTCGTGCGCATCGTCGAACGGGCGGTGGATGTAGTACAGGATCACGACCGCCAGCGGGTGGTCCTGGGTGAACAGCGGGACATAGACCACGTGCTGGGAGGGGGGGGGGGGAGCCGGGGGGGGGGGGGGGCGGGCGGGGGGCGGGGGGGCGGGGGGGGGGGTCGCGTTGGGTTTTGGGGGGGCCCGGGTCCCCGGGGGGGGGTGGGGGGCGGGCGGCCCCCCCCCGGGCCGCCCCCCCCCCCGGCGCGGCCCCGCAGCGCCCGGGGGGGGAGGGGGGGGGGGGGGCCCCTCGCCGATGTAACATTGGCCGATATCCAGCGCAGCCATCAGCTTGTCGGCAATGGTCGCCAACACGTGGTCAAGGTCGAGCGTGGAGCTGGCCGCTTCGCCCGCCTCGACGAGCGTGGTCAGCTCGCGGGTGCGCAGCACGCTTTCCTCGTACAGCCGCGCGTTTTCGATGGCGATGGCGGCGTGCGCGGCCAGGTCTTGCAGCAATTCCAGGTCGTGCTGGCTGAAGGTGCGGTCGGTGTACTTGTTGTTCACGCCCAGCACGCCGATGATCTCGCCCTTGATGGACAGCGGAACGTAGAGCAGCGACTTGACCAGATACTCCGTCTTGACCTTCTGCGGCCCCTGGTCGCCGACAAGCACCGGGCGACCCGAACGGTAGACGCTGCCAGCCAGCGTGTCCTGCGTCTTGATGCGAAAATTGTGAGCCGTCTCGGTGTCCAGCCCTTTAGCGGCGCGGATCAGCAGGGCCTGGTCTTCCTCATCCGGCAGCAGCAGCAGCCCTTCTTCGGCGTGACTCAGGCTGACGGCGGCATCCACCACCTGGGTGAGCAGCGCGTCAAGGTCGAGCACGGCGCTCAGCGCGCGAGCCAGCTTGGAGAGCGTCTGCTGCTCGGTCAGGCGCTGGGCGACCAGACGACTCAATTCGTCGTGCGCAGTGCGCCCGTCTTCATCGGGCAGCTCTGGCCGCCCGGCCAGCGACATGCGTTGGCCGCTGAGGGCGTTTTCGAGATGACGCAGCAGCACGCCGGACGTAAACGGGCGCTGCACAATGGCCGCCGCCCCGCGCGCCAGATACGATTGAGGTGCGCCATGCCGCTCGTCTACCACAGCAATCCAGGTCAGCGGGTTGAACTCCACCAACTGGTGGCAGAGCGGGCGCTGGTCCCGATCCGCCATCTGCGTGTCAATCACCGCCACGTCGAAGGTCTGGCGGCGCAGCGCGTCGAGCGCATCCCCGGCGTAATACGCCTTGTGCACGACGTAGCCGCTGTCCTCCAACAGCGCGGCAAGCTGATCCATGCGATCGGGGTCGCGCTCGGCGACCAGGATTCGCGGGGTATTGGGATCGGGCAGGACGCTCATGGCTTGCTCCTGTCAACCGGCGCGCGGCGTGTCGCGGCCTGACGCATCCGGCAGGATCGTGCTGGCGGTAACCTCTGTTCTACACCAGATGCGTGAAATTTGTAAAGAGGGCGGGCACGCTGGGTGCGTGCAAAAGTTGACAGCGACTCGCCGGACGCGGGGATATTGACCTCACCCCCCGCCTCGCTGCGCTCGGCTTGCCCCCTCTCCGTCAACGGAGAGGGGGCGGCGAGGCGCGTGAGCGCCGAGCGGGGGTGAGGTCAGCCAGGGCGCAGCCGAGCAGCGCCCCTACCTGACAGGTTTTGCACGCACCCAGGGCGCTTTACAGGCTGAGGCGCGCGCGGCGGCGGGCCAGATCGTCTTCGACCGCCTGCTCGTCAATCTCGACCTCGACGCTGGGCGCGGTCGGGGCCGCTTCCTCACCCGCCTGGCGCAGCCGCTCCGCCGGTGAAGGGCCGGGCGCGGCTGCGCGCTGGCTCGGCGCTGTCGCTCCCTGCGCTTCGGCGGCTAGCGCCTCCAGCGTGTTGACGCGGCGGATCAGGTCCGAGGCCGAGCGGCGGTGCTGGGCCTGCTCTGCCTGCACCATGGCAAGCTGCTGCTGGCGGCGCTGCATCTGGCGGACGATGTGGCGGGCGGTGGCCTCATCGCCGCGCGCCAGCGTCTCGTCCGCCTGACGATCCGCGCTGGCGATCTCCGCCTGGGCCGCCGCGATGTCGCGGGCTAGCTGCTCGTCGCGGTCGAGCGCGCGGTCAATCTCCGCGCGCAGGGCAACGATCTGCCTGGCCAGGTCGCCCGACGGCGGACGATCCGCCCCCTGGCCGCTCAACACTCCCCTCAGGCTTGATCGTACCAGGACGGTGAGCTTGTCGCGTATACGTGGCATGGTCTGTCCTCAATCTCCGTTCGCTGGCACGCGCACAAACCCCTTCCAACGGTGGGGGCGCAGCAGAGCAGCGCCCTGGATTTACCTCACCCCCGCTCGGCGCTGGCGCGCCTCACCGCCCCCTCTCCGTCGACGGAGAGGGGGCAAGCCGAGCGCCGCGAGGCTGGGGGTGAGGTAGAACTACGCGTCTGCCCGACAACGGCGCGAGCGCCGGGTGTGCGTTATAATCAGAGCACGCTCACCTCTATTCTACCAGGTCACGTCCGGGAAGGCAGCGCGTGCAGCGTATCACAGGGAAGGGGGGGGGGCGGGGGGGGGGGGGGGGGGGGGGGGGGGGGGGGGGGGGGGGGGGGGGGGGGGGGGGGGGGGGGGGGGGGGGGGGGCGCGCGGCGCGCCCCCCCCCCCCGGGGGGGGGGGGGGGGGGGGCCCGGCGGGGGGGGGGGGGCGCCCCCCCCCCGCCCCCCCCCCCGGCGCGGGGGGGGGGGGGGGGGGGCCCGGCGGGGGGGGGGGGGGGCCCGCGCCCCCCGGGGTTGGGGGGGGGGGGGGTCCCCCCCCCCCGCTGGCTGGCCCGCGCCGATGGGCTGGTCACCGACCGGCCCGGCCTGGCGCTGGCCATGCGCTTTGCGGACTGCGCGCCGATCCTCCTTTACGACCCGGCGCATCATGCCCTTGGCCTGGCCCATGCCGGCTGGCGCGGGACAGTGTTGGGCGCGGGGGTCAGCGCCCTGCGCACCATGACCGACGCCTTCGGCACGCGCCCGCAGGACGTGCAGGCGGCCATTGGCCCCAGCATCGGCCCGCAGCGCTACCAGGTGGGCGAGGAAGTGGTCGCCGCCATCGCTGAAGCGTTCGGGCGGACGGACGGGCTGATCCGCCGGGCGGACGACGGCAGCGCCTACCTCGACCTGTGGGCGGCCAACTGGCTGGCGTTGCAGCGCGCCGGTGTGACGCAGATCGAGGTCGCCGGCCTGTGCACGGCGACGCGCACCGACGAGTTCTATTCGCACCGCGCCGAGCGCGGGCGAACGGGTCGCTTCGGCGTGATCGCGGCGCTCAACGGAAGCTGAGAGCATGGCGGAAGTGAGCCAGACCATCGGCGAGCGGGTGGCCGCCGTGCGCGAGGCTATCGCCGCCGCCTGCCAGCGCTCCGGGCGTCCGCCGGGCGCGGTGACGCTGGTCGCCGTCAGCAAGACGCAGCCGCCCGCGCGCGTGCTCGAAGCGGCGGCGGCAGGCGTGCAGCATTTCGGCGAGAACCGCGTCGAGGAGGCGCTGGGCAAGATTGCCCAGGTCAGGGCGGCGCTGGCCGGGCCGGTGAGCTGGCACATGGTCGGGCACGTGCAGAGCCGCAAGGCGCGCTACGTGGCCCAGGACTTCGCCCTGCTGCACTCGCTGGACAGCGTGCGCCTGGCCGGGCGGCTGAGCCGTGCGCTGGCTGAGGCGGGGCGGACGCTCGACGTGCTGCTGGAAATGAACGTCTCTGGCGAGGCGAGCAAAGAGGGCTGGGCTGCCTGGCACTGGCGGGAAGATGGCGCGCGCCGACGCACGCTGTGGGACGACGTGACGGCGGTGCTGACCATGCCGGGGCTGCGCGTGCGCGGGCTGATGACGATGGCGCCCATCGTGGACGACATGGAGCAGACGCGCCCGGTCTTCGCCGCGCTGCGCGCGCTGCGCGATGCGCTGACCGCCGACTTCCCCGGCGCGGGGTGGGATGCCCTGAGCATGGGCATGACCGACGATTACCCGGTCGCGGTCGAGGAAGGGGCCACGCTGGTACGCATTGGCCGCGCCATCTTCGGGCCGCGACTCTGAGCGGGCCTGGCGCGTATACGGTATTGAGAAGGTCAACAAGGAGAATGGGAGCTTGGAAAGCGTGGCGATGCTTGTCCAGTTGTTCGTGCAAATCTACTCGCTGGTGATTCTGGCCCGCGTGCTGATGAGCTGGGTGAATATTGACCCCTACAGCCCGCTGGCCCGCACCATCTTCAACCTGACCGAGCCAGTGCTGGCCCCCATCCGCAACCTGCTGCCCCAGACCGCTGGGCTGGATTTCAGCCCGATCATCGCCATGGTGCTGCTGCAGATCGTCGGCCAGATGCTGGTGACGATGCTGCTGGCCTGAGCGCCGCGCTGCACCGCACGGCGCGAGAGAGGGGTGAGGTCATGCCGCGCGACTTTGAGATCACCGATGCTCAGCACGGAGCTGCTTTCGGCGTCCGCATCGTGACGCCCGCTGACGAGGTGGCAATTGCCGGCATCCATCCTGACGGATCGCTCGAAATCCACCTGACCGAGCCGCTGGCCGGGGGCCGCGCCAACGCGCAGCTCATCGCCGTGCTGGCCGAGGCGCTGGAGGTGACCCCGGCGCGCGTGGCCATTGTCGCTGGCGACGGCCCCAATAAGATTGTCAGCGTCGAGGGCGTCAGCGCGGCCTGGGTTGACGGCTGGCTGGCGGGCTGGCGCTGAGCCGTGTGCGGGCGGGGCGTTCTCAGCGGTTGGCTTCGCCGGGCGCGCCGGGGCGCGTTCCTGGCGCTCGGCGTTGCGCTGCTCGTCGCATGTGGCAGGTCGGACGCGGGCCGCGCGCCGACCATCATGCCCACGCGCACCCTGATCCCGCCTACCGCGACGCCCACTCCGCCGCCCGCCGACTCCACCCCCACACCGACCGATCTGCCCTCCCCGGCGACGCTGGCCGCCGCGACCGCCGAGGCCGCGAGCCTGTCGCCCGTTGAGGCGATGATCGAGGCGACCACGCGCGACCTGGTGGCAGGCGGCGCCGCCCCTGCCGACATCCGCCTGCTGAGCGTGGACGGCTTCGCCTGGCAGGGCGCGACATGGGGCTGCGCGACGCGCGAAGGGGCAGCAGGCGATACTTCTGACGGCAGCACGGCAGGGTACCGCATCGCCTATAGCGCGGGCAGCCGCGTCTACGTCTACCACACCAACCTGGAAGGCGCGTTCTTCGTGTGCGACGATCCCGCCTGGCTGGTTCACAACGGCACGCCCATCCTGGTGGACCCCATCGCCTCGGCCATGGTTGCGCTCTGCCGGGCGGACGCCGCGCGCCGCCTGGGAATCGCCCAGGACGCGCTGCAGCTCACCAGCCTGGTGACCGTCACCTGGCCGGATGACAGCGTGGGCTGCCCGCAGCCGGGCATCGCCTACAGCCAGCAGGAGACGCCCGGCTTCCGGGTCGTGCTGCGCGCGGGCGAGGAGGCGCTGGTCTACCACACCAGCGCCCGCCACGTGGTGCTCTGCTCGCCGGATCAGGCGATTCTGCCGGGGCTGATCCGCCAGGCGCTGGCGACCCCCGTCCCCCTCGAGAGCGAGTGAAGCCCTGTGCTGGATGATCCGCCAGTGGTGGGCATCGCCGGGGCGCCGGCGTGGGCCGGGCGCGCCGAGCGCTTGCTGCGCGCAGGCGGGTTCGTGCCCATCGCCTGCCCTTACGCCGCTGACTGGCCCTTGAGCCTGATTGACGAGTATCCGGCGTTGCTGCTGCTGGACGCGGCGGAGCCGACCTGGGAGGCGCGCGTGGCGGCGGTGACGACCGAGCAGGCCACGCGCCGGGTGCCGGTGCTGGTCATCGCGCCGGACATGGCGCTGGAAGCAGCGGCCCGGCGAGTCGGGGCGGTGGGCGTGCTGGCCCTGCCCGATCTGGGAAACCGGCTGCTCGACTGCGCCCACGCCCACGCCCGCCGCCTGGACGAGGCGACACGCGCCGCCCTCGCCTGCCAGTGCCAGGAGCCATTGCCCCCGCTGGCCCGGCTGGGCGTCCGGCGCTTCAACGCGGGCGCGTACTACGCCCAGCACGACGCCTTCGAGGAGCAGTGGATGGCCGAGACCGGCCCGGTGCGCGAGCTGTACCGGGCCATCCTGCAGGTGGGCGTGGCCTACTATCACATCACACGGGGCAATCACGCCGGGGCGCTGAAGATGCTCCAGCGCAGCGTGCAATGGTTCGCCCAACTGCCGGATACGTGCCAGGGCGTGGACGTGCGCCAGCTTCGCCAGGACGCGGAGCGCGTGCGCCATGTGCTGGCGGAGATGCCGCCTGGGGAGATCACCTCGTTCGACCGGGCGCTGCTCAGGCCGGTGCGTCTGGTAGGGGAGAGCGAGTCGAGTGTAGAGACGTAGGGTGCATAGCGGCTTTCAAGAAGACTTCGGAAGTTTTGAAAACTTCCGAAGTCTGTTTGCGCAAGGCGCAGCACCACTGCGTCCCGTTGTAGGGGCGGGTTTGTAAACCCGCCCCTACAAGACCTTTGCGTAGGTCACCCGTCTTGAATGTCAACTCTCATTGGGTTTGCCATGACAGATCGCTGGATCGGTGGTGATGTAATCGCGCCAATTCATTCGCCCGCTCCTCAAGAAAAGCGCCTGCCGGACTGCTGGCAGCCGCCGGATCAGCGGCTCTTGGCCTGCGCCCCCTTTACAGGCGGGGACTTCTCCTCCATAGTAGCATAGAATCACTGGACCGTATCTGACCAGGCTGCAGCCCATGCCTCTTTTCGCTCAACGCCCGCGCCGTCCCCGGCCCCGCCACCTTGTGGCCAACCCCGTCGTTCCCGCACGCAACGGCGCTGCGCCGCGTCCGTTCGCCCCGGCGAATGGGGCTGCGCCGCGTCCCGTAGCGCCCCCCGTCCCACACCCGGCCCCGCGCCGGCGAAGACGGCAAAAGCGGTTGGGTGCGCGCGGCCTGCTGCTGGTGAGCGTCGCGCTGAGCCTGATCGCGGTGAGCGCCTGCCTGCTGGCGCTGGTGGCGGGCCTGGGCCTGCTGATCGGCTCCGGGCAGGTGCTGCCGGGCGTCAGCGCGGCGGGCGTAGACCTGGGCGGCCTATCGGAGCGCGAAGCGGCGCAGGCGTTGGCGACGGCCTGGGATGCGGGCGGGCTGTTCCTGCGCGACGGCGAGCGCGTCTGGGCCGTTGACCCGACGGCGCTGGGCATCACACTGGACGCCAATGCGACGGCGGCAGCGGCGCGCGCCTGGGGCCGCTCGCAGGGCGGGCTGGCGGGGTTGTTCGAGGCGCTGGCGGGCGGCGTGGACGTGGCCCCCGTGCTGCAAGTTGACCTGACGGCGCTGGCCGCCTACCTGGAAGGCGCGCGGGCGGGGATAGACCTGCCGCCGGTGAACGCAGGCGTGCGCCTGGTGGCCGGGCGCGCGGTCGCCAGCCCTGCGGCGGACGGGCGGGCGCTGGACGTGGCGGCGACGGTCGCCCACTTGAGCGCGGACGCGCCGGGCGAGCTGGCCGACGGCGCGCTCGACCTGATCATGGTGGCGGTCGGCCCGGCGATTAGTGACGCCTCACCGCTGCTCGCCCAGGCCAACGCTCTGCTGTCCAGCCCCTTTGAGCTGCGCGGCTACGATCCGATCCGCGACGAGTGGCACACCTGGAGCGCGCCGCCAGATGTCTGGGCGGCCTGGCTGACCGCCGAGCCGGACGCGGGCAGCGCGACCGGGCTGCGCCTGGCGGCCAATCCCGACGCGGCGCGGGCCTTCGCCGAAGCCAGCGCGCGCTTCGCCGACGAGCGCTATGTGGACGCCGAGGAAGCGGCCAGCGCGGTGCAAGACGCGCTGGCGCAGAGCACGCCGCGCGCCACCGTGCGCGTGCGGCACGGGGAGACAGTTTACGAGGTGCGCGGCGGGCAGACCCTGGCGGCCATCGCCGAGGAGATCGGCATCCCCTACCCCTACATCCAGGCGGCCAACCCCGGAGTCAACACCAACGCGCTCTCGGTCGGCCAGCGCCTGACCATCCCCTCGCCGGACATCCTGGCCCCGCTGGAGCCGGTGACGCACAAGCGCATCGTTGTCAGCCGGAGCGAGCAGCACCTATGGGCCTACGAGAACGGGCAGGTCGTCTTCGACTGGGTGATCTCGACCGGCCTGCCGACCAGCCCGACGGCGCTGGGCGTCTTCCAGGTGCAGACCCACGATCCCAACGCCTACGCCGACCAGTGGAACCTGTACATGCCGCACTTCATGGGCTTCTACCATCCGGGGCCGGCCATGGAGCTGTGGAACGGCTTTCACGGCTTCCCGACGCGCGGCGGGGGCTATCTGCTGTGGACGGGCGACCTGGGCCGCCCGGTGACCTACGGCTGCGTGCTGCTCAGCCTGGAAAACGCCGCCGCCCTCTACCAGTGGGCGGAGGACGGCGTGATCGTCGAGGTGCGCGGGTGAGAATATCCGGCGCTAGTACTGCGGCGCGGTGAGGATGTCCAGCTCGTCCGGCGGCCAGTAGCGCACGCGGGCCACCCCCTTAATCGCGCTGCGCTGCACCGGCCCGAATGAGCGGCTATCCAGGCTGTGGCTGCGGTTGTCGCCGAGCACGAAGTACTCGTCCGGCCCCAGCTCCCAGATGCCGTCGCACGAGGGATAGGTGCAAAACTCCCGCACGTAGGGTTCTTCGAGCAGCGTGCCGTTGATGCTCACGCGCCCCGCCTGCACCATCACCATCTCGCCCGGCAGCCCGATCACGCGCTTGATCAGCAGCTCGTCCTGGCGCGGCGAGTCCAGCACGATCACGTCGCCGCGCGACGGCCCGCCGAGCAGCATGGTGACCCGATCCACGATCACGCGCTCGCTGGTGGAGAAGGTCGGCTCCATGCTGGCCCCGTCCACCACGTAGCGCGGCAGCAGCGTGTCCATGCTCAGTCGCACGAGCATGACGATCAGCACAAGCTGGAGGAGTTCCCTCAGCGGCGATTTCTTGCGCGGTGAGGATCTGTCTGAGTCTTCCGCCGCCCCGCCAGACGGCGGAAAGAAGTCTGGCCCGTCCCATGCGTCCATACGCGAGAGTCCTGACTGATGCCGCCAAACATTCCTAATTGTACAGCAAATCTCCGCTCGCTGACCCCTTTTCAGCGAACTCTAATGTTCATAGCGGCGGAAGAACGCTGACGGTACAATCTGCGCCGTATCACGGCGGATGGCGGTGTGTGGCGCGCAACGACGAGGGCAAGGTTATGCATATTCTGGTGACAGGGTGGAGCGGGGTATGTCGGCTCGGCGGCGGCGGCCTATTTCCTGGCGGCGGGCCACCGCGTGACCGTCTACGACAGCCTGGTGAAGGGGCATCGCGCGGCCATCCCCGACGGCGCCGCCTTTGTGCGGGGCGACGTGGGCGACGCGGGCGCATTGGACACCCTTGTGCAGATGGGCGGCTTCGACGCGGTGGCCCATTTCGCCGCGTTCATCGAAGCGGGCGAGTCCATGCAGCAGCCCGGCAAGTACTTCCGCAACAACGTGGTCAACACGCAGACGCTGCTCGACGCCATGCTCCGGCACGGCGTGCGCCGCTTCCTGTTCTCGTCCAGCGCGGGCGTTTACGCCAGCAAGAGCGCGCCCCTGGTCGAAGAAGACCCCGTCGGCCCGGCCAGCGTCTACGGCGAGACCAAGCTGATGATCGAGCGCATGTTGGACTGGTACCATCGCCAGGCGGGGTTGCAGTACGCCGCGCTGCGCTATTTCAACGCCTGCGGAGCCATGCTCGACGGCGCGGGGGTGCCCGTGCGCGGCGAAGACCACGACCCGGAGACGCACGTCATCCCCCTGGCGCTGCAGGTGCCGCTGGGCAAGCGCGACGCCTTCTACATCTTCGGGACCGATTATAGGACGCCGGACGGCACGTGCATCCGCGACTACGTGCACATCGAAGACCTGGCCTCGGCGCACGTGCTGGCCCTGGAGGCGCTCGGCGCGCAGCGCGACCGCATGATCTACAACCTGGGCAACGGGCGCGGCTACACCGTGCGCCAGGTCGCCGACATCGCCCGCGAAGTGACGGGAGTGGACTTCGCGGTGATCGAGACCGACCGCCGCCCCGGTGACGCGGATATGCTGGTCGCCTCGTCGGAGCGGATCAACGACGAACTGGGCTGGGAGCCGCGCTGCCCTGACCTGCGCGACATCATCGCCTCGGCCTGGGTCTGGCATACGGCGCGGCCCAACGGCTACGGCGACGAACGCTGACCGGGGTTCTGATCAGGATTCTGACCCCCAACCCCTCCCTCCTCAGCCCACAAGGAGGGAGGGGCCTAGAAGCCGCGCTGGTCTCCCTTCCCCCCTCGTAGGGGAAGGGCCGAGAGGGGGGAGCAGGCAGGCACAAGGCTGCGCAAGCAGCTTGTGAGAGACCAAGCAGAAACCTCACCCCCCGGCCCCCTCTCCGTGAACGTGTACAGAACGGAGAGGGGGAGTCGCCTGGGCAGTTAAGTCCCCTCTCCGCGTGTGGAGAGGGGATTTAGGGGTGAGGTAAACCATGGTGCGGGCTTCTCCATAGGGTTTCCGAATGGACGGGCGTCCGATGCACATCGCCTTCAACGGCTGGTTCTGGGATCAGCCGCACACCGGCAGCGGCCAATACCTGCGCCACCTGCTGGCGGCGCTGCACCAGCGCGCGCCCGAACACCGCCTGACGCTGGTTGTCCCCGCGCGCGTGACCACGCTGGAGGGCCTGCCGCCCCAGGTGGACGTGCTGCCTATGCCTCTGCGCCTGGGCGGTCACCCTGGCAAAGTGTGGTTCGAGCAATACCTGTTTCCGCGCGCCGTCGCCCGCCTGCGGGCCGACATCGCCCATGTGCCCTACTGGGGGTCACCGCTGCGCTCGCCCGCCCCGCTGGTCTGCACCGTCCTGGATGTGATCCCGCTGCTGGTGCCCGAATACAACGCCGGGCTGGGCAATCGTCTCTACACCAGCCTGGTGCGCGCGGCGGCGCGCGGCGCAGACCACCTGCTGACCCTCTCCGCCGAGGGCCAGCGCCAGATCGCGGCGCGCATCGGCATCCCGCCGGAGCGAGTGACGGTCACGCCGCTGGCCGCTGACAAGGTGTTTCACCCGGAGCCAGGGGCCGAGCGCGACGGCGACGTGCGCGCCCGCTACGGCCTGGACGACGTGGAAGGCTTCGTGCTCTACCTGGGCGCGTATGCCGTGCACAAGAACGTGCGCCAGCTTCTGGCCGCTTACACTTACGTGGCCCAGGGGGTGGGGCCGGACGTGCCGCTGGTGCTGGCCGGGCATGCGCCCGCCGCCTGGGGCACGCCGCGCTTCCCCGACCTGCCCGCCATCATTGATGAGTTGGGCCTGACCCCTTACGTGCGCTGGATCGGCCCGGTGGACGAGGCGGACAAGCCCGCGCTCTACCGGTTGGCCAGCGTGTTCGTTTTCCCCAGCCTGCTGGAGGGCTTCGGGCTGGGGCCGCTGGAGGCGATGGCCAGCGGCACGCCGGTGGTCGCCTGCGAGGCGTCGTCCATCCCCGAAGTGACCGGCGACGCCGCCTTCCTGGTCGCGCCGGGCGACAGCCGGGCGATGGGTGGGGCCATCCTCTCGCTGCTGACGCAGCCGGAGCACGCCGCGACGATGCGCAACCGAGGGCTGGCGCGGGCGCGCGACTTCAGTTGGCGGGCGACGGCAGAGGGGACGCTCAACGCCTACGAGCAGGTCATCCGCGCTCGCTGAGGGAGCGAAGCCTCACCCATCGTGTGTAGAGAGGGGATTTCGAGGGTGAGGCGCAGATGCACCGACACGAAGACTTCCGAAGTTTGACAAACTTCGGAAGTCTGCTCTGGGTCGAGCGCAACCGGGCAGTGTCCTTTGTAGGGGCGGGTTTCCAGACCCGCCCCTACATTCTTGTTCCCATCGTGAGATGCACCGTCCCGCCTATTGACAGAACTCCAGGTCGCACTATAATAGTAGACTGGTCGTATATCATTAAACGACTCGTATACTATTGGGCGAATGGCCCGAAGGTGCAGCCATGCCCCAACGCCTGACGCGCCATGGGCGGCGCAAAGCCGCCACGCACCAACGCCTGATTGACGCCGCGCGCGATCTGATCAGCGCGCACGGCTATGGCCAGGTGGACATCCTCACCATCACCGAGCGCGCCGACGTGAGCAAGGCGACGTTCTACAAGCATTTCGCCAACAAAGAAGCCTGTGTGCGCGAGCTGGTGGGGCAGGGCTTCGACGCGCTGGTGGCCGAGATCGTGAGCGCGCCGCGTGCCCATCCCTTCGACCCGGCCTGGGTCAAGGGCAGCTTCGAGCGCGCCTTTCGCTGGGCGCAGGAGAACCGCGAGCTGATGCTGATCATGGTCGGCGGCGCGGCCTCGACCCAGCTCAACGCCTTTGGCCGCCAATATCTGGCGGCGGTGATTGAGCGCACCCTCATCAGCGAATTTCCCCAGCGAACCCTGACGTCCCCCATCCCTGCGCACCTCGTGGCGCAGATCGTCACCGGCATGATGATCCAGTTGCTCGGCTGGTGGCTGGAAAACGACACCGGTTACACGGCCACTGACCTGGCCGAGTTCATGCTCATCGCCCTACAGCGCGGCATTACTGCCCAGCAAGCGGCAGATTCCATCCCTCCGGAGGCTTCGGCATGATCTTCGAATACCTAGGACGTTTTGCCACCCGCTACCGCATCCCGATCATCGTCGCCTGGGTGGCTGCGGCGGCGATTGTCACCCTGGTCGCGCCCGACATGGCCGCTGTCGTCAGCTCGGACATGGCCGACTTCCTGCCCGGCGACGCCCCATTCAAGCGCGCCAACGCCCTGTACGAGGAATTGTTCCCCGAAGACAACGCCGCAGGTAGCTCGGTCATTGTCTTCGACGCCCGTCAATCCGCCGAGGGGGTGCTCAATCCAGACGCTTCTTCGTTCGAGGCGCAGCTTGACACCGAGGCCGGGCGCTTCATCCGCGCCTTCACCGGCTGGGCGACCAGCGGCGAAGCGCCAGAGGTTCCTCGACACGGTGACCTCGCCCACCCAGTCCCCGGCGCTGGCCGCGCTGTTGGTGGCGGGAGAGGCGAGCGCCGACCCGCATCTGATCAACAAGGTCGCTCTGGTGCGCGTCAACATGACCGAAACCGCCACCGAGCCGCTAGCTATCGCGGCCATGCAGGAGATTGACTCCTGGCTGGAAGCGAATCGCCCGCCAGCAGTGCGCGCCTATCAGACTGGAGCCAGCCCGCTCATCCAAAGCACCAGCGAGTCAGTGGTCGCCAGCGCCGACCGCGCCATCTGGGTGACGGTGTTGCTGGTGATCTTCATCCTGCTGGCGGTCTACCGTTCGCCGGTCAGCCCGCTCGTTCCGCTGTCGGCGGTGACGCTCGCCTTCCTGATCACGCGCGGGATCGTCGCCTGGCTGGGCGCAAATCACCTGACGATCACCACCTACGCCAACGTCCTGCTGATCACCGTGATGTACGGCGCGGGCACGGACTACTGCCTCTTTCTGATCAGCCGCTTCCGCGAAGAGATGGCCGATCATCCCGGCGTTGAGGCGGCCACGGCCCACACCGTGCACCGCGTCGGCGAGACGATCACCAGCAGCGCCGGCACGATCTTCGTCGGCTTCATGGCCATGGCCTTTGCCGAGATGGGCATCTTCAACACGACCGGCCCGACGCTGGCCCTGGGCATCGTCATGTCGCTGCTGGCCGGGCTGACCCTCGTCCCGGCGCTGCTGGCGACGCTTGGCGACCGGGCATTCTGGCCCCGGCAGGCCACGCATCGCGGCCAGGGGCGGCTGTACGCGGTGACCTCGAAGTGGGTCAGCACGCGCCCGCTGGCAGTCATCGTGGTCATCGTCGCCCTCATGATGCCGCTCTCGATCTACGGCCTGAGCCAGCGCCCGACCTATGACATGCTCGATGACCTGCCGGACGACAAGCCGATTGTCGCCGGTTTCCTGCTGCTGCAAGACAGCCTGGGCGCTGGCAACACCATGCCGCTGACCGTCGTCGTGAGCGGGCGCGACCCTGAGCGCATCGCCGCCGACATCGTGCGCCTCAGCGACGAGATCGCGGCGCTTGATGGCATCTTCGACGTGCGCGGCCTGGACGACCCGCTCGGCCAGGAATACGCGGAGCTGCACGACGTGCTGCACGTCAGCGCGCAGCTCCGCCTGGCGCTGGGCATGATCGGCGATGCCGGGCAGATGAGCGCGCTGGCCCCGGAGCAGATCGGCGCGGCGCTGGCCGGGATGCAGGGCTACGTAGCCCTGCTGGCCGAACGCTTCCCGGAAGTGGCGGACGACCCGAACCTGGCCGTGATCCGCGACCTGTTCGCCAGCCCGCTCCAACTCTTCACCCGGCAGGACGACCTGGCCGCCGCCGTCGAAGGGCTGGCGGCCCGCTTCGAGTCGGTGGACGAGCCGTACCTGATGCCCACCGCGCTGATCGATCTGCTGGCGGGCCTGCCAGCGACCGGCGACGGGCTGGACCCGGCGCTGGCCGGGCAGCTTGCGGCGACCTACCTGGCGGCGGAGAACACCGCCTTCAAGCTGGAGGTCATCCTTTCCGTCTCGCCGAGCAGCGATGCCGCGCTGGACACTGTGGGCGACATTCGCCACGTGCTCAAGGGTTACCAGGACGGCGGCGAGGCCGTGCTCAGCGGCGGCCCGGCGGTCAACGCCGACGTCCGCGACACGACGAACCGCGACCTGCTGCGCGCGATCGGCTTCGTGCTGCTGGGCATCTTCATCGTCCTGCTGCTCATGCTGCGCAGCGTCGTCGCCCCGCTCTACCTGATCGGCACGGTGGTGCTGTCGTTCACCTTCACCCTGGGGCTGACCAACCTGGTCTTCAAGACGCTGCTCGGCGTGGCCGGGCTGACCTGGTACGTGCCGTTCTTCTCCTTCGTCTTCCTGGTGGCGCTGGGCATTGACTACAGCATCTTCCTCTTCGGGCGCATCAAGGAAGAAGTCGGCTATCACGGGCTGCGCGAGGGCGTGCACGTCGCCGTGGCCACCACCGGCGCGATCATCACCTCGGCGGGGATCATTCTCTCCGGCACGTTCGCCGCCCTGCTGACCGGGGAGGTGGCCGGGCTGCTGGAGATCGGCTTCGCGGTGGCGGTGGGCGTGCTGATTGACACGTTCGTGGTGCGCACAGTGCTCGACCCGGCGCTGGCTGCCCTGTTTGGCCGCTGGACGTGGTGGCCGGGCGGCGTGCCCCAGGCCCGGCCCCGGCGGCGCCGCCCAGGCCGTCGCGCCAGAGATCGGCGACTGAGCAGCGCGCAGGCGCGCAGGTGTGAGGTCATAGCAAGCAGTCAGGCAACCGGGCGGGTTCTGCACGTGAACGGCTGCGCCGCCGCTCACTCCCTCACCCCAGCAGCGGCACGCGGATGTCTGTGCGCAGCGCGCCATCGGCGATAGTCCAGACGGTCGTGGCGAAGCGATCCACGAAGTAGCGGTCGTGCACCACGGCCAGCACGCTCCCCTGGAACGCACCCAGCGCCTCCTCGAACTTCTCGCGCGAGGGCACGTCCAGGTGATTGATCGGCTCGTCGAGCACGAGCAGGTTCGCCCCGCGCGCCACCAGCACGGCCAGCATCAGCCGCGCCCGCTCGCCAAAGCTGAGATCGGCGACGGGCATGAACACGTCATCCCCGCTGAAGAGAAAGTAGTGCAGGAACGAGCGCGCCTCCGTGTGGCCGAGCGGCGTCTCGACCTGGATCACCGCCAGAGCGTTGCTGCCTGGGTCGAGAATCTCCTGCTGCTGGGCCAGGTAGCCAACGCGCACGCTGGCCCCCAGCCGCACTCGCCCCGTCAGCGGCGGCAGCGCCCCGACGATCGTCTTGAGCAGCGTGCTCTTGCCGTGACCATTCGGCCCCAGCACGGCAACTCGCTCCCCGGCGCGCACGGTCAGCGCCAGGTCGCGCAGCAGCGGCGCGCGCGGGTCATAGCCGACCGACAGGCCGTCGAGGAACACGACATCCTGGCCGGTCGGCGGCAGATCGCCGAAGTCCAGCTTGAGACCCCAGCGGGGGCGCGGCTTCTCTACACGCTCGGCGGACTCCAGGTAGCGGCGCAGCCGGGTCTCCTTGGCCTTCGCCTTGTGCGCGACCTTCTTGGCGTAGCGCCGCTGCTGGTCGTTGTGGGTTGCGTTCTCCTTGCGGACGGCGCGGGCCATCGTCTGGCGCATGTCCGCCTGCAAGCGGGCGATCTCCACCTGCTGGTCGCGCCACTGCGCCCACTGCCTGTCCAGCTCGGAGCGCACCGCCGCCGCATAGGCGCTGTAGCTGCCCTCGAAGACGCGCGCCGTGCCCGTGTGGTCGTCCAGGGCCACCAGCCGCGTCACCGTCTCGTCGAGGAAGGTGCGATCGTGCGAGACGATCAACGCCCCGCCGGAGAAGTCGCGCAACCACCCCTCCAGCCAGGCCAGCGCCGTCACGTCGAGATGGTTGGTCGGCTCGTCGAGGATCAGAAGCTGTGGATCGTCGAGCAGCAGGGCGGCCAGGCCCAGCCGCGTCTTCTGCCCGCCGGAGAGCGTGCTCACCGGCGCGTCGAGAGGCAGCCCGGCCAGTCCCAGCCCGGCCAGCACGCGCTCGACGGTGCCGGGGTCGTACTCCCGACCGAAGCGCTCCAGCCGCGCCAGGGCTGCGTCATACGCGGGGGCGAGGGCGCTCAGGTCGTCCCCGGCATTCACCAGGGCTGCCGCCAGCCGCTCGACCTCCGCCTCAGCGGTGCGCAGCTCGGCGGCGCGCGGGAAAAGAACATCGCGCAGCGGCGTTTCGTCCGGTGCGGGCAGCCCCTGCGCCAGATACCCCACGCGCAGATTGGCCGGGACGCGCTGCACGCTCCCGCTGTCGGCGGCGATCTCGCCGGTGATGATGCGCAGCAGGGTCGTCTTGCCGCACCCATTGGGGCCGATCAGCCCCACGCGCTCGCCGGCGTTGACCGTGAACGAGACGCGGGTGAAAAGAAATGCCTCCGCGCCAGGAAAACGTTTGGAGAGATTGGAGACTGAAAGCATAGCCAGGTCCTTCGTGCCGTTGCGACGGGCGGTGCGCGTGATGACGGCGACTCCAACAAGAACGCGCCGCCGGGAGCATCCCCGTGCGGCGCGCGAAGGCGTTCAGTCATCGAACCTGGGAGGCGTCAGTCAGCAAGCGTCACAGGCGTGCGAACGCACACGTTCGCGGGCAGGGCACAGAGCCGTTCCCGGAGCGGGCTTAGCGTGCGACGAACACCCGGATCATGAAGGGCCTTTCCACTTGGACGACGGTGACGGAGTGAGCGCACAGCGCGCCCGCCCCGACGCCCTTTATTGTTACGGACGAAAGCCGCCCTGTCAAGCGTCGTTGTGGGTGAGGTGCGTACAAAATGTGTCAGGCAGGGGCGCTGCTCTGCTGCGCCCGTGTAGGGGCGGGTTTGCAAACCCGCCCCTACAGGCCTCTCCCCCTCAATCCCCCTCTCCAGCCGAGCTAGAGAGGGGGACTTTGATCGCGAGGCGCGCGCTTTCCCCCTCTCCGGCTCTGCCGGGGGGGGCCAGGGAGGGCCTTCTGCCCCGCCTCTCCCTCAATCCCCCTCTCCAGCCGAGCTAGAGAGGGGGACTTTGACCGCCAGACGGGACGTTTTCCCCCTCCCTGGCTTTGCCGGGGAGAGGGCCAGGGGGAGGGGCCTTCTGCCCATACCACGCAGCCGGAAGCCTTCACTTGACGCGCATGGGGTGTATGGCCATACGCCTCTACGAGGGCACTGCAGAACTTACCCCCCTCACGCGCCGCGCAGCCGACCCCGCAGAGTGTGCCGGTGACGGTAGGCCAGCAGCAGCGCGGCCAGGATCGCCGCGCCCAGGCTGAACACCTGCGACACGTTCACCCCGCCAGACAGCGTGACCTCGATGCGCAGGAACTCCAGCAGGAAGCGCACCGTCCCGTAGGAGATGGCGTAGAGCAGCACGAAGTCGCCTTTCTTCAGCCGGTCGCGCCAGCGCAGCCAGACGAACAGCAGCACAGCGACCGACGCCAGATTCCACAGCGACTCGTAGAGGAACAGCGGGTGGAAGTGTGTCTCGCCGGCGTACTCGGCGGGCGGATTGCTGATATGCAGACCCCAGGGCAGGTCGGTCGGCTTGCCGTACAGCTCCTCGTTGACGAAGTTGCCCCAGCGCCCGATGGCCTGGCCCAGCGGCACGGAGATCGCCGCCATGTCCAGCCAGCCGGGCAGATCGAGCCGGTGCTTGCGCGCGTAGAGGGCGACGCCCAGCGCCCCACCCAGCACCGCCCCGAAAATGGACAGCCCGCCGCTCCAGATGATGAATGGGCCGTCGTGCAGGTCGAAGGGGTGGGTGAGGTACCACCGCGCGGTGCGCCCGGCCTCCACCGACGACACCGAGGGAAACAGCACGTGCCACAGCCGGGCGAAGATCACAGCCAGGGCCACCACCCAGATCAGCCCGTTCCACACGTGATCGGGGTTTTTGCCCTTTTCGCGGCGGGCCATCCAGGCCACGAGCCAGGCCGCCGCCAGAATGCCGGTCACGATGATCAGCCCATACCAGTGGAAGGTCGGGTTGATCTCCAGGCCGAACAGGTTGAAGGGGCCAATCTCCAGCCCACGCCGATGAAAGGTCATGCGGCTGGCTCCTGTTTGCGCTGCTGAATCTCACGGTAGACGTGCAGGACGCGCTGCAACACAGTGAAGTTGGTGCCGATGGCCAGCACCCACAACCCGGCGATGACATAGCCGGTCAGCAGCATGGCCAGGATGACGCCCATGCGCTCCATGCGCGTGAACAGCCCAACTTTGCAGTCCACGTCAATGCCTTCGGCCCGCGCGCGGACGTAGCTGACCAACTGCGTGCCGATCAGGGCCAGCATGGCCAGCAGGACGGCGGTCTGGTTGCCCTGCGTGCTGTAATAGTAGGCGACGCCCATGAACAGGAAGCCGTCCGCGTAGCGATCCAGCGTGGAGTCCCACAGCGCGCCGAACTTGTCCGTGCGGCCCATGGCGCGGGCCACCGCGCCGTCCAGCGCGTCGAGCGGCGCGCCGGCGATGATGATGATCGCCGCCCAGAAGAACTCGCCCTGCGCGGCGACGTAGGCGGCGACGGCTACGACGGCCAGCCCGACGAAGGTGATCGCGTCCGGGTGAACGCCGCGCGCGTGCAGCCAGCGCCCTGCCGACGAGGTCAGACCGCCGGTCAGGTGGCGCACGTAATCGGTCAGCGTGTTGAATTTGCGGGGAGATTTCTGCTTTGCCATGTGTTTATCCTGTGTGCTCAGCCGCGTGATGCGGCGAACGGCGGGTGCGTGCAAAACCTGTCAGGCAGGGGCGCTGCTCTGCTGCGCCCCCCTTGGCCTCACCCCCGCTCGGCGCTCACGCGCCTCGCCGCCCCCTCTCCGTTGACGGAGAGGGGGCAAGCCGAGCGCAGCGAGGCTGGGGGTGAGGTCAATACCCCCACGTCTGACAACCTTTGCACGCACCCCGGTGAACTGGCCCTGTCCCGTTATTCCCATCCCCCCGTTGACGGAGACCGCCAGGCAACTCTGAGCGCTGCGAGGCTTCGGGGCGTCAATAGCGCACCCGTTGCCTAGCCGTGCGCGCACCGTTCGGGTCGGTGAGCGCAGCCTGGCTAGCGCGCACCGTTCGGGTCGGTGAGGTCCCCGGTTCAAATCCGGGCGCCCCGACAGACTCCTGGCTTGCTCACAAGCCGGGAGTTTTCGTTTGCCTCACCGCTCTACACTCTACAGCCCATTGTCTTTGGCCGCTTCCCACAGCGCGTCCATCTCCTCGAAGGACAGGTCGTCAACCGGGCGGTTCTGCACGGCGGCCTGCTGCTCGATGAACGTGAAGCGGCGGTAGAAGCGGGCGTTGGTCGCCCGCAGCGCCGATTCCGGGTCCACGCCCAGCCAGCGCGCCCAGTTGACGACGGCGAAGAGCAGGTCACCGGCCTCGGCTTCGCGCTCGGCGGCGGTCTGCGCCGCGCTCAGCTCCTCGATCTCCTCGTGCACTTTGGCGATCACCGGGGCGATGGTGTCCCAGTCGAACTTAACACGCGCGGCGCGATCCTGGTAGCTGTACGCCTGCGTCAGCGCCGGCAGCGCCTTCGCCACGCCGTCCAGCCGCGAGGCGGACGCGCCGTTCTCCGCCTTCTCCGCCTGCTTGAGCCGGTCCCAGTTGACCTTGACCTCCTGATCGTCGCTCACGTCCACGCCCCCCCACACGTGCGGGTGGCGACGGATGATCTTCTCGATGATGTGAGCGAGCACGTCGCTCATGCGGAACTCGCCGCCGTCCACAGCCACCTGGCTGTGCAGGACGATTTGCAGCAGCAGGTCGCCCAGTTCTTCGCGCAGCGCGTCTGTGTCACCGGCGTCGAGCGCGTCGAGCACCTCGTAGGTCTCTTCGAGCAGGTAGGGGCGCAGCGAGCGATGCGTCTGCTTGCGATCCCAGGGGCAGCCCTCCGGCGCGCGCAGGTGGGCGATCACCTCCTGAAAGCGCTCGAAGCTGCCGGGGCGGGGCAGCGGCGGCACGCCCAGCGCCAGCCACTCGCCTGCCACGTCTGGCAGCGCCGCCAGCGGCACCGCCTCCACTGCCGCGCCCGCGCGCACCACCTGAAGGGGGTGGGCGTCCGGGTACTGGTTGCCCAGGACGCGGCGCAGCGCCGCCAGATCGGGCACCGACTCGGCGACGATCAGCGCCGCGATGTCCGGGTTGAGCGGCGGGTGGTGCAGCGCAGCGAGCGCCTCGGCGCTGAAAACCTGCAGCCCGTCCGCCCCAGCGAAGTCCAGCGCTTCAAGCGCAAGCGCAGCGCGAGACCACAGGGAATGAAGCGACATGGCGTGTCCTTCCGGTTTAAGCGGAGCGCTCGTGCACCCGAATAAAAACAGGCAAAACCCCCGCATCTGCGCTCAGGGATTTTGCCTGCTCTGTCATCGCCCTCAGGGGCAAGCCCCGGCGTGAGACTAACGCTTGGTGTAGGTCGGGGCCTTGCGCGCGCGCTTGAGACCGGGCTTTTTGCGCTCCTTGATGCGCGGGTCGCGCGACAGATGATCGCCCTCGCGCAGAATAGCGCGCCATTCCGGCTCCACCTTGAGCAGCGCGCGGGCCAGTCCCAGGCGAATCGCGTCGCGCTGGCCGCTGATGCCGCCGCCGTTGACCTTGACCGTCACGTTGTAGGCGCGTTCCTGACCGACCGCGCGCAGCGGCTCCAGAGCAATCACCAGGTCGCCCTCGCGCGTCAGGAATTCTTCGCCGGGCCGGTCATTGATGATGACCGAGCCGTTGCCGCCCGTCCAGATGCGCACGCGCGCCGTCGAAGTCTTGCGCCGCCCGATTCCCTCATAATACTGTGTCGTCATGGTCACTGTGTCCTCTTAGTGCTTCAGCTCGTAGGCCTTGGGCTGCTGCGCCTGGTGCGGGTGCTTGTCTCCGGCGTAAACCTTCAGCTTCTTGATCATGGCGCGGCCCAGGCTGTTTTTGGGCAGCATCCCGCGCACCGCCGTGCGGATGACGCGGTCCGGGTAGCGATCAAGCTGCTCGCGCAGCGTGCGCGCTTTGATTCCGCCCGGATAACCGGAGTGGCGGTAATACACTTTCTGGTCGAGCTTGTCGCCGGTGACCCGAATCTTGTCGGCGTTGACAATGATCACGAAGTCGCCCACGTCCATGTGCGGCGCGAAGATCGGCTTGTGCTTGCCGCGCAGCAAAACCGCGACCTGGGTAGCGAGACGCCCTAACGTCTGGTCTTTGGCATCAATCACAAACCACTCGCGCCGGATGTCATCCTGCCTGGGAGTGTAGGTTTTGATCTTCATCGTTCCACTTTGCTCCAGCGGGCATCTCCCCGCCCATCGTCATAGATCACTGCGATCAGGCACAGCCCCCGCGCCGGGGCTGCCTGGTTCGGCCATTCCCCTTCGGCGGCGTGCAGCGCCCGCTCAAACTCGTCGAGCGCCAGCGCCCCGCTCCCCACGCGCACCAGCGCGCCCACAACCCGGCGCACCATGCGGTACAGGAAGGCGTTCGCCTCGATGCGGTAGCGCACACGCTGGAGGACGGGCGGCGCTGCTGCCAGCGTCTCCAGCTCCGAGCGCAAGACCTGGCGGACGGTGCTCTCTCCCTGGGGCGGCTGCCCAAAGGCGGCGAAGTCGTGCGCCCCCACCAGCAGGCCCGCTGCGCGCTGCATCTTCTCGTTGTTAAGTGGCCGTCCGGCCTTCACCTGCCATGCCCAGCGATCCAGCAAAGGCTGGCGCACCGGCGCGACGTAGAACGTGTACTCGTACACCCGGCTGCGCGCGTCATAGCGCGGGTGAAAGCCCGCCGGTGCCTCATCCAGCGCGTTGAGCGCCACATCGTCCGGCAGGTTGGCGTTCAGCGCGCGCCACAGGTCGGCGGGAGCGTGTCGCCAGGCGGCGTCGAAGGCGATCACCTGGCCGGTGGCATGGACACCGGCATCTGTGCGCCCCGCCGCCAGCACCGCCACCCGCTGCCCGGTCACCCGCGCGATGGCCGCTTCGAGCGCGGCCTGCACGGTGGGCGTATCCCCCGCCTGGCGCTGAAACCCGAAGTAACGGGTTCCATCATAGGCGACCACCGCCCGGTAGCGCGCGGTCGCCGGCGGGGAGTCGGGGCGGGTCATCGCGATCGCTAGGCTTCCTCGCGATCCACCAGCTCAAGCAGCACCATCGGCGCTGCATCGCCATGACGCGGCCCCAGCTTGTAGATGCGCGTGTAACCGCCGGGGCGCTCCGCGTAGCGCGGGGCCAGCTCGTCGAACAGCTTGTGGACGTTGTCCTTGTCGCGCAGGCGGGCGAAAACCACGCGCCGGGCGTGCACGCCGCGCGCCGGGTCCTGGTGGGCCAGGCCGCGCTTGGCCAGGGTGATGATCTTCTCGGCTTCGGCGCGAATGGCCTCGGCCTTGGCATCCGTCGTCTTGATGCGCTCGTGACGGAACAGGGCGTTGATCAGGTTGCGGCGCAGCGCGTTGCGATGCCCTGTGCTGCGGCTGAGCCTCTTGCCAGCTACTTTGTGTCTCATGTCGGCCAGATTCCTCGTCTGTTAGTATCTACCCGTAAATTTGCCCGCGTAGGGGCGCGGCTCTGGCTGCGCCCGACGGCTTACGGATAGGTTAGTTAGCCGCCGTCGAAGATGTCGTGCTCTTCCGGCAGGTAGTTTTTTTCCTTGAGCCGCGTGATCAGCTCATCCAGCGACTTCTCGCCGAAGTTGCGGATGGCGAGCATGGCGTCCGGCCCCCGGTCGAGCATTTCCAGCACTTCGCCCACGTTGGTGATGCCTGTGCGCTTGAGCGAGTTGAACACGCGCACGCTCAGGTCGAGCGTCTCGATGGGCGTCTCATACGTTTCGGGCGGCAGGGCGTTCGGATCGGGCACCGCTTCCTCTTCAACCGACGGCAGCAGCGATTCCTCGCTGACGCCGGCGATGATGATCAGGTGCTTCATCAGGATTTCCGCCGCCTGGCTCATGGCCTCTTCGGGGCGGATGGTGCCATCGGTCCAGATTTCAAGGATGAGCTTGTCATAGTTGGTCTTCTGGCCGACGCGCGCCCGCTCAACATCGTAGTTGGCGCGGCGAATGGGGCTGAAGACAGCATCCACCGGCAGCTCGCCAATCGGCAGGCGTCCGCGATCTTCTGAAGGCGAGAAGCCCCGCCCCGTCTGGACGGTGAACTCGACTTCAAGCTGCGTGTCTTCAGCATCCGACGTGAACAGGTACAGGTCCGGGTTGATGATCTCGACTTCGGGCGGGCAGATGATGTCCGCCGCCGTAGCAGTCCCCTCACCGCGCATTTCCAGGCGCAGCCGCGCCGACTCGGTGTCGAACAGCTTGAGGCGAAGCTGCTTGACCTGCAGGATGAACTGGGTCATATCCTCGCGGATGCCGGGAATTGCCGAGAACTCGTGGTGAACGCCCGCAACCCGGATAGATGTCACCGCAGCGCCAGACAGGGAGGAGAGCAGCACGCGCCGCAGGGCGTTGCCCACTGTAATGCCATATCCCTGCTCCAGCGGGCTGATGATGAAGCGCCCGTACTTCTGCGAAGCGGCGTCCCCTTCGATCTTGGGCAGCACCATGTTGTTCGTAACCACGTCCCCTCCTCTAGATGGGACTTCTGCTCGTTGCAGTCACCGGCTCAGCGACTAGCGCGAGTAGTATTCCACAATGAGCTGTTCGTTCAGCGGGAGATCAATATCACGACGCTCCGGCACGCGCAGCACAGTGCCTTTCATCGCCGCCGCGTCCACTTCCAACCACTCAGGCGCAACCGGACGGTCGCTCATGTAGGACTTCAGCTCTTTGAAATAGGCGCGCTCGCGGCTGCCATCGCGAACAGCGATCACGTCGCCGGGGACGACCAGGTACGACGGGATATTCGTCCGGCGACCGTTGACCACGAAATGTCCATGCTGGACCATCAGACGGGCATGGTTGCGCGAATCGGCCCATCCCATGCGGAAAATGACGTTGTCCAGGCGGGTTTCGAGGATGGAGAGCAGGTTCGAGCCGGTCAGGCCGGGGCGACGCAGCGCCTCGCCGAAATAGCGGCGGAACTGGCGCTCCAGCACGCCGTAGACGCGGCGCGCTTTCTGCTTCTCACGAAGCTGGAGGGCATAGTCCGAGCCGCGCCCGCGCCGGAACTGGGCATCCTTGCCATGCTGGCCGGGGGCGTAGCTGCGGCGCTCGAACGAGCACTTGGGCGACATACACCGCGCGCCTTTCAGGAAGAGCTTCTCCCCTTCGCGGCGGCAGAGCTTACAGACTGGTCCGGTATAACGTGCCATTGGGTTCTGGCTTCCTCCACACTAGGACAAGTGTGTTTACACCACTCGTCTCAAATTGGTCACAGACCGTCCACAGACGGTTATACGCGCCGCTTCTTGGGGGGGCGCACCCCATTGTGGGGGACGGGCGTCACATCGGTGATCGAGCGCACCTTCAGCCCGCTCGCCTGGATGGCGCGAATAGCGGCTTCGCGGCCAGGGCCAGGCCCTTTGACGAACACATCTACTTCCTGCATCCCATGCTCTTTGGCGTTCTCGGACGCCTGCTGAGCGACCATACGCGCCGCGTAGGGCGTGCTCTTGCGGCTGCCTTTGAAGCCGGCGGTGCCGGCGCTGGCCCAGGCCACGACGTTGCCCTGCTGATCGCTCATGGAGACGATCGTGTTGTTGAACGTCGCCTGGATGTGCGCCTGACCGTATGGGATATTCTTTCTGACCTTGCGTGGCCCGCGCTGTGGCCCCCTACGAGTACGTCCCATTGTCCTTTACATTCTCCTCGATACTTGGTCCGCGAACGTCGCACTCCCCCGCCACACGCCCGCACTCTGGCCGCCCCAGTGGGCGGCGCAGGTCGCGCTCAAGCGGCCCGGCACAGCGTAGTGCCATGCAGGCCCGCAGGCGGGTCAGGTAGGCCCCCAGAACTACTTCTTCTTGGCCCCACGACGACGACCACGTCCCGCAACTGTCTTTTTGGGGCCGCGCCGCGTGCGAGCGTTGGTCTTGGTTCGCTGGCCGCGCACGGGCAGGCTGCGGCGGTGACGCAGGCCGCGATAGCTGCCGATCTCGATCAGCCGCTTGATGTTGAGCTGGACTTCACGGCGCAGCTCACCTTCAACGCGGAACTGGCCGACGCTCTCGCGCAGCCGCTGAACCTCGTCTTCGGTCAGGTCTTTGACGCGCGTGTCGGCGCTGACGCCGGTCTCGCCGAGAATCTGTTTGCTGCGAGTCGGGCCAATCCCGTAGATATAGGTGAGCGCGACTTCGACGCGCTTATTGCGCGGGAGATCCACACCCTCGATACGTGCCATAAAGCCGTCATCTCCTCGTTCTTTGGCGGCAGCCAGCCGCCAGACGGAACTGCTATTTTAGCGAAAAGCGCTGCCCTTGAACAGGGTTAACTTCGCCTGGTCGCCCGGCCCTAGAGCGCCGTCAGAATCAGCGGCGGGCCTTTGGGCGCGACAGCGACCGTGTGCTCGAAATGCGCGCACAGCGACCCGTCCTGGGTCACCGCCGTCCAGTGATCGTCCAGCGTGCGCACCGGCGCGCGCCCTGCGCTGATCATCGGCTCGATGGCGAAGGTGTGCCCTGGCCGCAGCATCTCGCTGCGGAAGTAGCGACTGCGCCGCCCGTTCGGCCACCAGTTGGGCACATGCAGGTCTTCGTGCATGGTCCGCCCCACACCGTGCCCGGCGTACTCGCGCACCACGCTGTACCCGTGCCGCTCGACGAAACGCTGCACGGCGCGGGCGATGTCGCGCGTGGTGTTGCCGGCCAGCGCCGCCGCCATGCCCTCGTACAACGCCTGCTCGGTCACTTCCAGCAGGCGCTGCGCCTCTGGCGAAATCGTCCCCACCCCGACGGTGATCGCCGAGTCGCCCACGAACCCGTTGAAGATCGTCCCGCAGTCCAGGCTGATGATGTCGCCCTCGTGCAGGATACGGTCGGCGTGCGGGATGCCGTGCACCAGCTCATCGTTGATGGAGGCCGTGATCGTCGCCGGGAAGGGATGCTCGCCGCCCGGTGGATAGCCCAGGAAAGCGGGCCGGGCACCGTGCTGGCGCAGCACCTCGGCGGCAATCGCGTCCAGTTCCAACGTGCTGATGCCAGGCCGGACAGCCTGGCGCATGGCCTGCAAAGCCAGGGCGTTGATGCGCCCTGCCTGGCGCATGATGACCAACTCTTCCGGCGTCTTGGGCGTCACGGGCATCGCATCAATCCTGCCCCGCAAGGGGAGAGGGGCGCAGGCTGCGCCCTTCCCCGCTCACCACTGCGCTAGCGCATGAATCCATCGTAATTGCGCATGGTCAACTGCGCCTCAAGCTGGCGCATCGTGTCAATGACCACGCCGACGACGATGATCAGACCCGCGCTGCTGATGACCAACGCCGGGTTGCCGGAGCTGGCCGCCACCGCTGGCTCCAGCACCAGATTCTGGATCAACTGCGTCAGGCCCGGCAGGATGGCCACCGTTCCCAGGAACACCGCGCCCACCAGGGTGATGCGGTTGACGATGCGGTTGATGTAGTCCTGCGTGCGGCGTCCTGGCCGGATGCCGGGAATGAATCCGCCGTTCTTCTGCAGGTTGTCGGCCAGGTTCTGGTTCTGGATCATGACGTTGGTGTAGAAGAACGTGAAGCCTACCACCAACCAGAAGTAGATGAACCAGTAGAGGAACCCGGTCTGGTTGCCAAACGTATCCTGGATGCGCGTGGCCAGGTCGCCGCTGAAGAAGCCCGCGACGATGGCCGGGAAGGTCACGATGGACTGGGCGAAGATGAGCGGGATCATGCCCGCCGTGTTGACCTTGAGCGGGATGTGCGTGGCCCCGCCGCCGTACATCTTGCGCCCGCGCACGCGCTTGCCATACTGCACCGGGATGCGCCGCGTGCCTTCCTGGATGATCACGATGACCACCACCGTCACCAGCGTGAGCGCCACAAACGTGATCAGGTTGAAGGCCGCGGCCTCGCCCTGAAGCAACTGGAAGAGGCTGGCAGGCACGCGGGCCACAATGCCGGCGAAGATGATGATCGAGATACCGTTACCGATGCCCTGCTCGGTGATCAGCTCGCCCAGCCAGATGGCGAACATCGTCCCTGCTGTCATCGTCACGATGACCGACAGCGTCGTCAGCAGGTTGCTGCCGGCCCCAAAGCCGAACCCTTCAATGAGGTCAACCGCCATGCCCGACTGGTTGATCTGGCTCTGGAAGATGTTGATCTGGCCGACAGACTGCAAGGCCGCCATGGGGATCGCCAGGTAGTAGGTGTACTGGTTGATCTTTTCCTTGCCGCCCGGCTCTTTGGCGATGGCTTCCAGGCGGGGGATGATGGGCACCAGCAATTGCAGGATGATCGAGGCGGTGATGTACGGGTACACACCGTTGGCGATCACGCTGAAATTGGAGACGGCCCCTCCCGACAGGAGGTTGAGCACGCTCAGGAATCCGGATTCGTTGTCGCTGAACAGTTGATCTAGAGCCTCGCGCTGCACCCCTGGCACCGTCACATGCGCGGCAAACTGGTAGATGATCAGAATGAAGAGCGTATAGAGCATCTTCCGCCGCAGGTCTGGCAGCCGGAACGCATTCCGTAGCGCCTCGATCATGGTGTCATTCCTTATCCGCTAATCTAATGGAGAAACCGGGCTGGACGCGAATGGATTATGGGTAATTGGTTGTTGGTTGTTGGTCATTGGTTACTGGCAGAACCGCTGCGCGCCGATTCTACCAAGAAACCAACAACTAAGAACCAACAACCAAAAACCAGAAACCCTCTGCACGTGCACCAAGCCCGGTTACACCCTCCATGCAGTGGCCCGAACCAGGGCAGGCGGGTGCCGGGCACCCGGCCTGCCACCACCAGGCGAGCGCGCTCATCACTCTTGCTGGGCGCGCAGCTTGCCGAGCTGGTCCTTGCGCAGCTTCTTGACGGTCGCACGCGCGCCGCTCACCAGCAGCTCAAGGATTTGCACCGAGCCGCCGGCGGCCTCGATCTTCTCCTGCGCGCTCTTCGAGAAGCGGTGCGCGCTGACGGTCAGCCTGGCGCTCAGATCGCCCTCCCCCAGGATGACCACCGGCTCGTCGGCCTTCTTGATCAGGCCCTTTTCTGCCAGGGTCTGCGGGGTGACGGTCTCGCCGTCGTTGAAGGCGCGCGCCAGCGATTCCAGGTTCACTTCCTGGTATTCGACGCGGAAGATGTTGGTGAAGCCGCGCTTGAACGGCAGGCGCCGCACGAGCGGAAGCTGTCCACCCTCGAAGTAGGCACCCTTGCCGCCGCCGCTGCGCGCGCCCTGGCCTTTGGTGCCGCGTCCCGCCGTCTTGCCCTGGCCGGCGCTGATACCCCGGCCCACGCGCTTGCGTGGTCTTGTGGCCCCTTTGTCTGGGCGCAGGTCGTGTAGCTTCATGCCTCGATCTCCTCGACCTTCACCAGGTGGATGACCTTGTGGATCATGCCCCGGATAGGCGGCGTGTCGTCATGCACCACCGTCGAGTTCATGCGGCCCAGCCCCAGCGCCTTGACGGTGGCTTTCTGGCGCTTATTGTAGCCGATGGGGCTGCGCACCAACGTGACGCGCAGCTTCTTGTCAGTCATTCGGCTTCCTCCCGCGATTCCAGAAGGGCTGGAGCTGCGCCGGGTCTTTGCCGCGCATGGCCGCCAGGGTTGCGCTGTCCTTGAGCTGGGCCAGCGCCTCGATGGTGGCATAGGCCACGTTCAGCGTGTTGGCGCTGCCCTGGCTCTTGCTGAGGATGTCGCGCACGCCTGCTGCTTCCAGCACGGCGCGCACGCCACCCCCCGCGATCACGCCCGTGCCGGGCGAGGCGGGCTTCAGAAAGACCTTCGCGCCGCCGCGCCGACCCGTCACCTCATGGGGGATGGTCGTGCCCGTCAGCGACACCGCGTGCATGTTGCGCCGCGCGCGCTCCGACGCCTTGCGGATGGCATCGGGAACGCCACGCGCCTTGCCGACGCCAATGCCCACCTGGCCCCTGTTATCGCCGACAACCACCACTGAGCGGAAGGCAAAACGACGGCCACCTTTCACCACTTTGGCGACGCGGCTGATGTCTATGACGCGCTCGTCGAGTTCGTCTCGTTCCTCTTCGCGTCGTGGTTCTCGTCTTCCCATGGTTCTCTCCAAAAGTCAGCCCACTGTGCCAGGTCGGGCGCACTCCCGCGCCCTTGCCTGGCGACCGGGTGCACTCGTCCTAGAACTCCAACCCAGCGGCGCGCGCGCCGTCGGCCAGCGCCCTGACCCGACCGTGATAGCGGTACCCCCCGCGATCGAAGATGACCTGCTTGATCCCGGCGGCCTGGGCGCGCTGGGCGACCAGCTCACCGACCAGCTTGGCGGCGTCCGTCTTGGACTTCCCCTCAAGCTGCCCGCGAAGCTCGCGGTCAATGGTAGAGGCCGAGGCCAACGTCTGGCCGGCCACGTCGTCAATGACCTGGGCGTAGATGTTGCCCAGGCTACGGAACACATTCAGGCGCGGACGCTCTGGCGTGCCAGCAATTCTGGCGCGGACACGGCGATGACGGCGTCGGCGCGCAATACGCGATTTCTCACTCATGGCTTCACTCTCTACGCACTACAGCCTAGCCAGCCTTGCCCGCTTTACCTGCCTTACGGCGGACGCGCTCGCCCTCATAGCGCACGCCCTTGCCCATGTAAGGCTCCGGGGGCCGCAGCCCGCGAATGTTGGCCGCCAACTGGCCGACCACCTGTTTGTCTATGCCGCTGATGCGGATGATCCGGCCTCGTTCTTCGACGACGAAGGCCACATGAAGAGGCGGCTCGACCGGGATGGAGTGCGAATAGCCCAGGTGCATCACCAGGGTCTTGCCGTCCATCTCAGCGTGGTAGCCGACACCCTCAACGACCAGCACGCGCACGAAGCCAGCGCTGACGCCCGTCACCATATTGGCGATCAGGGCGCGCGTCATGCCATGAAAGGCGCGATGCTGGCGCTGGTCGGACGGGCGCTCGACCACGATCTGGCCGTCTTCCTGCTTGATGACCATCTCGGCAGGGAACGTATGATGCAGTTCCCCCTTCGGACCCTTGACGGTCACCTGGCTTCCGTCAATCGTCACCTGAACCTTGTCCGGGATCGGAATAGGTTTCTTCCCAATACGTGACACGGTTCCTATCCTTCCTTCAACATGCTGACGATAAGCAGCACCAGGGACGTTGGCCGGGCCAGGGTGTGGCGTAGAACTTCTGGGCGAAGAGAAGAAGCGCTCCCTTCCACTCCCTCGACCAGAGCCTCTACTGGCACCCGTCGGCCCAGTTCAGGCGTGCCCTCGGCGCTGTGCTGCGCCTTTACCAGACGTAGCACAGCACCTCGCCACCAACACCCTGACGCCGCGCCTGTTGGCCGGTCATGATGCCGCGCGGGGTGGTCAGGATCGAAATGCCCATTCCGCTGAGCACCCAGGGGATGTCGTTCTTGCCCACATACACCCGGCGACCGGGCTTGCTCACACGCTTGAGATCGCTGATGACAGGGCGGCGCTCGCGGCGGCTGCCCCAGTACTTGAGGGTGATCACGATGGTCGAAGCGGGCTTGCCCTCTTCTTCCACCACATCGGCGATGTACCCCTCATCCTTGAGAATTTGGGCAATGGCCAGCTTGGTCTTGGAATGCGGGATAGCCACCGTGCTATGCCCGACCATGATGGCATTGCGAATGCGGGTCAACATATCAGCAATAGGATCGCTTAGCATGGTTTGCTCCGGTCAGTTACCAGCTAGACTTGACCACCCCAGGAATCTGGCCTTCGAGCGCCAGCTCCCGGAAGTGGATGCGGCACAGTCCAAAGCGGCGGATATAGCCGCGCGGACGACCGCATACTTTCCCCGAATGGGGGTCTACGTACTGGCAGCGATTGCGCACGCGCACCTTGTACTTGCGCCGTGTCTCACGCGCTACCATAGACTTCTTGGCCATCGAGACCTTCCTTCCTCACCAGCGAGAATGGCCTGACGCTCTGAACGTGACTTACTGCTCGCGGAACGGCATGCCCAGCAGCCTGAGCAGGCGACGTCCCTCTTCGTCGCTGCGCGCGGTGGTCACGATGGTGATCTCCAGCCCGCGCACCTTGTCAATCTTGTCGTAGGCGATTTCCGGGAAGAGCAGCTGCTCGCGCAGGCCCAGCGTGTAGTTGCCGCGCCCATCGAACGAGTCCGGGCTGACGCCGCTGAAGTCGCGCGTGCGGGGCAGAGCGACGTTCAGCAGGCGGTCGAGCAGCGCCCACATGCGCTCGCCGCGCAGGTCCACCTTGACGCCGATGGCGCGCCCTTCACGCAGCTTGAAGCCGGCGATGCTGCGCCGCGCGTGGGTGATGACCGGCTGCTGGCCGGTGATCAGGCGCAGGTCTTCAACCGCGCCATCGAGCGCCTTGGCGTTGTCCAGGGCTTCGCCGACGCCGATGTTGACCACGAGCTTGGTCAGGCGGGGCACCTGCATCACGCTGGAATAGCTGAACTCTTCCATCAGGGCCGGAACGACCTCGGTGCGGTAGCGTTCCAGCAGACGATTGCTTGCCATAGTCTCTGACCTCACTTGGCGGAGACGGCTAGTCTATGTCGGCGCCGCACTTGCGGCACACGCGCACTTTTCTGCCGTCTTCCGCCATCCGATAGCCGACCCGCGTTTTCTCGCTGCACTGGGTGCAGACGATCATCACGTTAGAAAGGTGGATCGGCGCTTCAAACTCGATGATGCCCGGCTGAACCTGGCCGCGCCCGGCCTGAACCGGCTTCTGGTGCTTCTTGACGACGTTGACGCGCTCGATCACCACCCGGTCTTTCTTGGGGATCACGCGCAGCACCGCGCCGCGCACACCCTTGTCTTTGCCGGCGATCACCTCAACAGTGTCGCCCTTCTTGATCCGTTGCATTGCTGCCTCACTCCCGTCTCGCGCCGGCCCACAGCCGCGCTAGAGCGTCTCTGGTGCCAGCGAGACGATCTTCATGAACCCCTTTTCGCGCAGCTCGCGCGCGACCGGGCCGAAGATGCGCGTGCCGCGCGGGTCTTTCGTCTCGCCCTGCAAGATGACCGCTGCGTTGTCGTCGAACTTGATGTACGACCCGTCGCTGCGGCGGTACTCTTTGGCCGTGCGGACGATGACCGCGCGCACGATCTCGCTCTTTTTCACCGCACCCTGCGGCGCTGCCGACTTGACCGTGCCGATCACGACATCACCCACCACGCCGGTCTTGTGGTGCGAGCCGCCGGTGATGTGCATGACCAGGATTTCGCGCGCGCCGGTGTTATCGGCGATCTTCAGTCGTGACTCGTGTTGGATCATTGTTCTTCCGCCTCGTCAAGGATGGCTGGCAGCGCCTCGGCCTGGCCTGGCGCTTCCAGCACCGTCTCCACCACCCAACGCTTGTTCTTGCTGATGGGGCGGCTTTCGACGATGCGCACCAACGCGCCCACCGGGATGGCATTGCTTTCGTCGTGCGCCATGAATTTCTTGGTGGTGCGCACGACCTTCTTGTACAGGCGGTGGGGGTGCACCCGCTCGATTTCCACGACGACCGTCTTGTCCATCGAGTTGCGGATCACACGGCCCTCCAGCCGTTTACGATTGTTAGGCATCGGTGTCCTCCTGCTGGACAAGCTCCGCTGCCAGCCGGCGCTCGTGCTGAACGGTCAGCAGGCGCGCGATGTCTTTCTTGAGCTGGCGAATGCGCGTATAGTCCTCTAGCTGGCCGGATGCCCGCTGGAAGCGCAGGTTGAACATCTCCTGCTGGGCATCATCGAGCGCCCCGGCGATCTCGGCGTCGGTCATCTTGCGAATTTCGGCTGTCCTGCGCATTACGAGACCTCCTCACCGCTGATCGGGTCTGTACGGCGGACAACCTTGGTGGCAATCGGCAGCTTGTAGGCGGCCAGGCGCAGGGCTTCGCGCGCGGTCTCGTCGTCCATACCGGCCATCTCGAACATGATGCGCCCTGGGCGCACCACCGCCACCCAATGATCCACCGACCCCTTCCCCTTCCCCATGCGGCTTTCGGCGGCGCGCTTGGTCACCGGCTTGTCGGGGAAGATGCGAATGTACACGCGCCCGCGCCGCCGGATGTGGCGCATGATGGTACGACGGACAGCCTCGATCTGGCGGCTGGTGATCCAGGCCGGCTCCAGCGCCTGCAAGCCATATTCGCCAAACTGGACTGTGTTGCCGCGCCCGGCCACGCCTTTCATCCGCCCTCGAAACTGCTTGCGGTGCTTTACCCGCTTTGGCATTAACATGCTCGTCCACTCCTCGAAAGTCAGAACGCCCCACCGCCAGCCAGCGGCGGCGGCCCAGGCGCTCTGCCTATTGACTCACATAGACATCGGTCGGCTCGGCCTGGCGCTTCTCTTCGCCCAGAACTTCGCCCTTGTAGATCCAGACCTTGACGCCAATACGCCCGTAGGTGGTCAGCGCCTCGGCAGTGGCGAAGTCAATATTCGAGCGCAGGGTGGCACGAGGCACCTGGCCTTCCATCTGCCATTCGCGGCGGGCCATTTCGGCCCCGGCCAGGCGACCGCTGACCTGAATCTTGATGCCCTTGGCCCCCTGGCGCATGGCCTGGCCGATGGCGCGCTTCATGGCGCGGCTGTGGCCGATGCGGCGCTCAAGCTGGCCGGCGATGTTCAGCGCCACCAGGCGAGCATCCAGGTCGGGCTTCTCGATCTCCTCGACTTCGACCTTAACCTTCTTGCCGGTCAGTTCTTCCAGGCCCTGGCGCAGCTTCTTGACGCTCTCGCCCTTGCGCCCGATGACGATGCCGGGCTTGGCCGTGAACAGCGTGACCTGCACCTGGTTCGGGTAGCGCTCGATCTCCACCCCGGAGATACCGGCGCGCTCGGCTTCCTTCTGGACATACTGGCGAATCTTGAAGTCCTCTTGCAGCAGGGTGCGATAACGGTCGCCTTCGGCAAACCAGCGGGCAGACCAGTCACGGTTGATCTTGAGTCGGAAGCCAACTGGGTGTACTTTGCGTCCCATACCTAGGCTATCTCCTCTTGACGCTCAGTCAACACGAGGACGAGGTGGGTCGAGCGTTTCACGCGCGGCTTGTAGCGGCCACGCGCCCCGGCCTTCATCCGCCTCATACGCGGCCCCTCATTGGCCGCCAGGTGCGTCACATACAGGTCCCGGCGGTTCATCTCGAAGTTCTGCTCGGCGTTAGCGATGGCCGACTCGATCAGCTTGGAAAGCAGGCCGGCCCCTTTGTGCGGCATGAAGCGCAGCACGGTCAGCGCCTGGTCAGCATCCATGCCGCGCACCTGGTCACAGACCAGGCGCATTTTCTGGGCCGAGATCGGCAGGTAGCGGGCAGTTGCACGAACGTCCATAGCGTAAATTCCTTATCCCCGTCTCGACCTACTTCTTCTTCTTCTCGGCCAGGTGGCCCCGGTAGGTCCGCGTCGGGGCGAACTCGCCCAGTTTGTGGCCGACCATGTTTTCGGTGACATAGATCGGCACGTGGCGGCGCCCGTCGTGGACCGCAATGGTGAAGCCCACCATCTGCGGGAAGATGGTCGAGGCACGACTCCAGGTGCGGATCACCTTCTTATCGCCGCGCTCCCGCATCTGTTCGACTTTGCGCAGCAGCTTCGGGTCTATAAACGGCCCTTTTTTGAGCGAACGCGACATATCAGCCTCGCCTCCTACTGCCGACGCTTGCCACGACGCCGGACAATGAACTTGTCAGTACGTTTGTTGCGCCGGGTTTTCTTGCCCATCGCGGGCTTGCCCCAGGGGGTCTTTGGCCCCGGCATGCCAATGGGCGAACGCCCTTCACCACCGCCGTGCGGATGGCTGTTGGGGTCCATCGCCGTGCCACGCACCGTGGGCCGCCACCCCAGCCAACGCTTGCGGCCCGCTTTGCCCAGCTTGATGTTACCGTGCTCGGCGTTGCCCACCTGACCGATGGTCGCCATGCAGTTCTCGTGCACCATGCGCACTTCGCCGCTGGGCAGGCGAAGCTGGGCATAGATGCCCTCTTTGGCCAGCAGTTGCGCCGACGTGCCCGCCGCGCGCGCCAACTGGCCGCCGCGCCCCGGCTCCAGCTCGATATTGTGCACCAGCGAGCCGACCGGGATCAGGCGAATGGGCAGCGCATTGCCCACGCGCACCTCGGCGCTGGCCCCGTTGACCACCGTGTCGCCGACGCGCAGCCCCAGCGGGGCGATGATGTAGCGCCGCTCGCCATCCGCGTAGAGCAGCAGGGCGATGCGCGCCGAGCGGTTCGGGTCATATTCGATAGACTCCACGCGCGCCGGGACGTCCAGCTTGCTGCGCTTGAAGTCAATCAGGCGATAGCGCCGCTTGTGCCCGCCGCCGCGATGACGGACGGTGACCCGCCCGCCGCTGTTGCGACCGGCGCGCCTGCGCAGGCCGGTCAGCAGGCCGCGATACGGCTTGGCCCGCGTGATCTCTTCGAACGTGCTGCCCGTCATGTCCCGACGACCGGGCGATGTGGGCTTGTACTTCTTCACCGGCATGTGCTTACCTCATAATCTCCGCGCGGCTGCGCTCATTAGCCCCGTGAGGTGCGGATATCTGAGCGCCGCCGCTGCCAATCCACTTACATCTCAAACAGGCTGATTGACTGGTCGGCAGGGATGGTGACAACCGCCTTCTTCCAGGCGGGCTGCCGCACATACGCTTTGCGCAGACGGCGCCCGCGCTTGAGCGGCATGACCATCGTGCGCACCTTGAGCACGTCCACATTGAAGACGCGCATGACCGCCTCGGCGATCTGAATCTTGTTGGCGCGCAGGTCTACCTCGAACACGTACTGGCGCTGCTCAGCGGCCATCACGTGCGATTTTTCGGTGATCACCGGGCGCTTGATGACTTCATAGAGATGCAGTTGCTTGCTCACCGTGCTGCTCCTCCTAGCGATCCGCCGCCGCCCCAGAAAGCCCCGGATCACATCCAGCGCATCCTGAGGGATGACGACCTTATCGTGCGAGAGCAGGTCGCGCACGTTGAGATAAGACGCACGCAGGTAGCGCGCGTTGCTCAGGTTGCGCACGCTGCGCTCGACGGCTTCGTTGCGGTCGGCCAGCAACAGCAGGGCGCTCTGATCGCCAACCAGAGCGCGCAGCGCATCGCTCATGGCCCGCGTTTTGGACGAGTCCACCGCCAGCGAGTCCACGACGACGATCTGATCGTCGGCGGCCAGGGCCGACAACGCCGAGCGCAGCGCCTGGCGGCGCATTTTGCGCGGCATGGCCTTGCTGTAGTCGCGCGGGCGCGGCCCGTGCGCCGCACCGCCGCCGACGAAGATGGGGGCCGACCGGGCGCCATGACGGGCGCGCCCCGTGCCCTTCTGGCGGTACCACTTGGCCTTCGACAGGTTGACCTCGCTGCGCGTCTTGGCCTTGTGCGTGCCCAGGCGGGCGTTGGCCATCTGGCGCACGTATGCCTGGTGCATCAGGCCCGTGTTGACCTCAACCTCGAAGATGTCGGCGGGCAGCTCGATGGTGCCCACCTGGTCACCGGCCATGTTACGAACTGGTACTAACATGATTCACGACTCCTTGCTGCGGCCATGTCTGCTGGCGCTACTTGCGCGACGGCTTGATCAAGAGGATGCCGCCCCGCGCGCCAGGGACCGACCCGCGCACAGCGAGCATGTTCTTTTCCGCATCCACCACGACCACTTCGAGATTCTGCACGGTGACGCGCTCGCCACCCATGCGGCCAGCCATGCGCGTTCCCTTCAGCACGCGACCGGGCGTCGTCGTGGAGCCGATGGAGCCGGGCGCGCGCTCGCGATCCGACGCGCCGTGCGTCTTCGACTGGCGGCTGAAACCATGCCGCTTGATCGTTCCGGCAAAGCCGCGCCCCTTCGACGTGCCGACCACATCCACGCGCTCGCCTGGCGCGAAGACATCGCTGACCAGCAGCTTCTGTCCTTCTTCCACGTCAATTTCCTTGACGCGGAATTCGCGCAGCACGCGCAGGTCGGGCAGAGCCATGCCGTTGCGCTGCAGATGGCCGCGCTTGGGCTGGGTCAGCCGCGACGCCCCGTTTCGCTTGGGCGGCAGTTCCTCGAAGCCAAGCTGCACGGCGGTATAGCCATCTTTCTCCTCAGAACGTATCTGAGTCACATAGCACGGCCCAGCCTGGATGACCGTGACCGGGATCACCTGTCCGTCATCGTCAAAGACCTGGGTCATGCCCACTTTTTTCCCAATGATGCCCTTCATCACTGCCTCCAAGGGACTGAGCGAAGACATCTAGTCGCCCATCATCCCTGCTTCGTCGCCTCAACCATTGTCTTGTCGCATGTTACCGAGCGAGCCTGGCGCTCGGCCCCAGGGCTGCTGCCATCGGCGACCGGTGTCATCTGGCAAGGCCCCTGGTCCGCCAGGCCAGCAGCGCGCCTGGCGCGCGGCCTGGGCCGGCTGTCTAAATCTTGATCTCGATATCCACACCAGCCGGCAGGTTCAACCGCATCAGCGTGTCAATGGTCTTCGCGTCTGGGTCCAGCACGTCAATCAGCCGCTTGTGCGTCCGAATCTCGAAGTGTTCCTGCGAGTCCTTGTCAATGAACGGCGAGCGGCGGACGGTGAAACGCTCGATGCGCGTGGGCAGCGGCACAGGGCCTACCACACGCGCCCCGGTGCGCTCAGCCGTGTCTACAATGCGCTGAGCAGACTGGTCGAGCACGCGGTGATCATACGCCTTGAGCCGGATGCGGATTTTTTGCTTGGCCATAGGGTTTCCTCAGACTTCCTACCTGTTAGAAGTCAACTGGGGGAGACTGGCAGAGACCACTGTCTGGTATCATGCCCTGCGCAGTGCAACTTGCCAGTCTCCACACAGACAATCACTCGCTCAGTCGAGAATCTCGGTGATGACACCTGCGCCGACGGTCAGGCCCCCTTCGCGGATGGCAAAGTGCGAGCCGCGCTCCAGCGCCACCGGCGTGATCAACTCCACCATCAGGTTCACGCTGTCGCCCGGCATCACCATCTCCACCCCCTCCGGCAGCGTGATGTTCCCCGTCACGTCCATCGTCCGAATGTAAAACTGCGGACGATACCCCGTGAAAAACGCCTTGTGCCGCCCACCCTCGTCCTTGCGCAGCACGTACACCTCGCTCATGAACCGCGTGTGCGGCGTGATGCTCCCCGGCTTGGCCAGCACCATCCCCCGCTCCACTTCCTCGCGCGTGATCCCCCGCAGCAAGATGCCCGCGTTGTCCCCCGCCTGCGCCTGATCCAACTCCTGGTGGAACATCTCAATCCCCGTCACCACCGTCTTCATGCTCTCGTCGCGCAGACCGATAATCTCGACCTCTTCCCCCTTCTTCAGCACCCCTCGCTCCACCCGCCCCGTCACCACCGTCCCCCGCCCCTTGATGCTGAACACGTCCTCCACCGCCATCATGAACGGCTTGTCAAAGTCGCGCACCGGCGTCGGGATGTAGCTGTCCACCGTGTCCATCAGCTTCCAGATGCACTCGTACTCCGCCGCGCTCGGATCCGTGCTCGTGCACTCCAACGCCTTCAGCGCACTCCCCCGTATCATCGGCGTGTCCGCCGGAAACTCGTAGCTCTCCAATAGCTCGCTCAACTCCAACTCCACCAGCTCCAGCAGCTCCTCATCGTCCATCATGTCCACTTTGTTGAGGAATACCACCATCGCCGGCACTTCCACCTGCCGCGCCAACAACACGTGCTCCCGCGTCTGCGGCATCGGCCCGTCCGGCGCCGCCACCACCAGAATCGCCCCGTCCATCTGCGCCGCACCCGTGATCATGTTCTTGATGTAGTCCCGGTGCCCAGGGCAGTCCACATGCGCGTAATGCCGCTTCGCCGTCTGATACTCCACGTGCGAAATGGCTATCGTGATCCCCCGCGTCTTCTCCTCCGGCGCGTTGTCAATCGAATCGAACGCCCGAAAGTCCGCCCACCCCTTCAAAGCCAGCGTCTTGGTGATCGCCGCCGTCAGCGTCGTCTTCCCGTGATCAATGTGGCCGATCGTCCCCACGTTCACATGGGGCTTCGTCCGCTCAAATTTCCCCTTGCCCATGATACCTCCTGCTAGCCGTGTATTCTCGCCTTGTCAGGCCAAACGATCGCTATTGCCTGGGCCACGCCGGGCGCTTAATGCCCGCCCCGGATGATCGCTTCCATCAGGGAGTCAGGCACAGGCACGTACTTTTCGAACTCCATCGTAAAGCTGCCGCGCCCCTGCGAGCTATTGCGCAGGTTGGTCGCGTAGCCGAACATCTCGCCCAGAGGAGCTTCGGTCTCGATGGACGACAGGCCGTCGCCCCGAGTCTCAACGCCGCTGATGTTGGCGCGGCGGCCCGACAGGTCGCCCAGCACATCGCCGGCGTACTCTTCGGGCACGACCACATCCACGCGCATGTACGGCTCCATGAGGATGCCGCGCGCACGTTGCACAGCGTCTTTGAGGGCCATCGAGCCGGCGATCTTGAAGGCCAGGTCGGATGAGTCCACTTCGTGGTAGGAGCCATCCACAATGGCCGCTTTGAAGCGCACGACCGGGAACCCGGCGATGACGCCGCTCTGCGCCGCCTCACGAATGCCGCTCTCGATGGACTTGATGAATTCCTTGGGGATCGCGCCACCCACGACCTTGTTCTCAATGACCACGTCTTCGGGCGCGTCTGCGGGCAGCGGCTCGACTTCGATCACCGCGTGCCCATACTGCCCGCTGCCGCCCGTCTGGCGGACAAAGCGGCCTTCGCCGCGCGCGCGCTGCAGGATCGTCTCGCGGTACGAGACGCGCGGCTTGCCCACGCGCGCATCCACGCTGAATTCACGGAACAGGCGCTCGACCAGCACTTCCAGGTGTAGCTCGCCCATGCCGGAGATGAGGGTCTGACCAGTCTGATCATTGACCCGGACGACGAATGTCGGGTCTTCTTCGGCCAGCTTGGCCAGCGCAATGCCCATCTTGTCCTGATCGGCCTTGGTCTTCGGCTCGATCGCCACCGAAATGACCGGCTCTGGGAAGTGAATCTCTTCCAGCACGATGGGACGGCTCTGCTCGGCCAGTGTCTCGCCGGTGAAGGTGTCCTTCAGGCCCAGCGTGGCCGCGATGTCGCCCGCGTGCACTTCTGCCACATCCTCGCGGCGGTCGGCGAACATGCGCACGACGCGCCCGATGCGCTCTTTGCGATCCTTCGACGTGTTCAGCACCATCGAGCCGGCGTGGATCACGCCGGAGTAGACGCGGAAGAAAGCCAGCCGCCCGACGAAGGGATCGGTGACGATCTTGAAGACGAGCGCCGCCAGCGGCTCATCATCCGTTGAGTGCCGCTCCTCGGTCGCGCCAGTCTTCGGGCTAGTGCCCTGGATCGGCGGGATGTCCAGCGGGGAGGGCAGGTAGTCCACCACCGCGTCGAGCAGAAGCTGCACACCCTTGTTGCGCAGCGAAGACCCGCACAGCACAGGGTGAGTCTGTCCGGCGATGGTGGATGCGCGCAGGGCGCGGACCAGCTCTTCATTGCTGATCGGCTCTTCGCTCAGATACTTGTCGGTGAGCGCCTCGTCGTGCTCGACGATCTGCTCGATCATGGCCGTGCGGGCTGCTTCGGCGCGCTCGCGCGCGTCAGCGGGGATGGCCACGCGCTCAATCGCTGTGCCCAGGCTGTCGCCGTAGGTGACCATTTCCATGGCCAGCAGGTCAATGATCCCGGCGAACTCCAGTCCCTCGCCATACGGCATCTGGATGGGCACCGGATTGGCCTTCAGACGATTGGTGATCATCGTCACGCAGCGGCGGAAATCTGCCCCAACGCGATCCATTTTGTTGATGAAACAGATTCGGGGGACGCCGTACTCGTTGGCCTGCCGCCAGACTGTCTCCGACTGCGGCTCGACACCCGCCACGCCGTCGAAGACGACAATGCCGCCATCCAACACGCGCAGGCTGCGCTGGACTTCTGCGGTGAAGTCCACGTGCCCTGGCGTGTCAATGATATTGATCTGGTGGTTGTTCCAGAAAGCCGTCACCGCAGCAGCGGTGATGGTGATGCCGCGCTCCTTCTCCTGGTCCATATAATCGGTAGTCGCCGCGCCATCGTGCACCTCGCCCATACGATGAATGCGCCCGGCGAAGTACAACACACGCTCGGTGGTGGTTGTCTTGCCAGCGTCAATATGGGCGATGATGCCGATATTGCGGACCCGATTCAGGTCCAGGGCATGCTCGGTAGCGGCGGCTTTCTTAGCCATGACGAGTGACGATGCTTTCCTATATACCCGGCACTACCAGCGGTAGTGCGCGAACGCCCGGTTGGCCTCGGCCATGCGGTGCGTATCCTGCTTCTTCTTGATGGCGTTGCCCTGATCGCTGGCCGCATCCATCAGTTCGGCGGCGAGCTTTTCGGACATGCTGTGCCCACCGCGCCCGCGCGCTGCGGCCAGCAGCCAGCGCATCGCCAGCGAAAGGGCGCGCGACGGCTCCACTTCGACGGGCACTTGATAGGTCGAGCCACCCACACGGCGCGGCTTGACCTCCAGGACCGGGGTCACGTTGCGCAGCGCCTGCTCAAAGACCTCTACCGGGTCGCGCTTGGCGCGCTGCTCAACCATCTCCAGGGCGTCGTACAGCACGCGCTGGGCAGTGCTCTTCTTGCCGCCATGCATCATGCGGTTGACGAACATGGCGACGTGGACGTTGTTGTACTTAACGTCCGGTTCGATCCGCCGCTTAGGGGGCTTGTACCGTCTAGCCATTGTCTATCTCTCCAGAAGAAGCCTATTTCTTGGCCTTGGCTGCCTTAGGCCGCTTGGCGCCGTACTTGCTGCGCCCCTGCTCGCGCTTGGCCACGCCTTCTGCGTCCAGCGTGCCGCGCACAATATGATAGCGCACGCCGGGCAGGTCTTTCACACGACCCCCGCGCACGAGCACCACGCTGTGCTCCTGCAGGCTGTGGCCCTCACCGGGAATATAGGCCGTCACCTCGATCTGGTTGCTCAGGCGCACACGGGCAACCTTGCGCAACGCCGAGTTCGGCTTCTTGGGGGTCATAGTCTTGACCTGGGTGCAGACGCCACGCTTCTGCGGAGAGCCTTTGGGCTGGCGCGTGCGTCGCTGCGAAAACGAGTTGAACGTGTATTGCAGCGCCGGGGCCTTGCTCTTCTTGCGCTTTGGCTGGCGGCCCTTGCGGACAAGTTGGTTGATTGTCGGCATACCTGCCTCCATCTCTAGGCCAGGGCGTCAACCGGCTGTTCCCCTGGCTTCCTCGCTGCTATTAAGGCGCGACAACGGGCGTTCAACTGCACGCCCGCTCGCTGGCAGACCGTGAGGCCATCCAAACTAGCGGCACGGGTGGCCTCACGGTCGAGAACTCATCCAATTCGGTCGCCATTGCCCTGCCACGCGACAGGGTTGGCGCCGCCTGAGAATAGAGCGTGCGAATCTTAGCACCAGGCCAGGGGGCTGTCAAGGCTGATTCCGCGTGCGGCGCGGGCAAGACCTGTCAGGTAGGGGCACAGCCCCGCTGCGCCCGGCGAGTCGCTGTCAACACGTCCCCCAGCGTCCACGAACAACCTATCGCCAGGGGAAGTTCGGGGATGCTCGCTGAACGCCTCCCCCCTCAATCCCCCCTCCAGCGAAGCTAGAGGGGGGACGATCTGGCGAGCCGCTCGCCCCTTCCCCTGGCTTTGCTGGGAGAAGGGGCTGGGGGATGGGGGCCTGCGGCATCCAGCCGAGCGCAGTGGGACTAGGGGTGAGGTCAATGCCCCTGCGCCCGGCGAGTCGCTATCAACACGTCCCCCAGCGTCCACGAACAACCTATCGCCAGGGGAAGCTCGGGGATGCTCGCTGAACGCCTCCCCCCTCAATCCCCCCTCCAGCGAAGCTAGAGGGGGGACGATCTGGCGAGCCGCTCGCCCCTTCCCCTGGCTTTGCTGGGGGAAGGGGCTGGGGATGGGGGCCTGCGGCATCCAGCCGAGCGCAGCGGGACTAGGGGTGAGGCCAGTACCCTGCGCCCGGTGAGTCACCGTCAACCTTTGCTCACACCCCGGTCGAAAACATACATGGGACAATCCTTCAGAATGCGGTACGATGGGGCGCGTTCGCTCGCGGCGCCTGCCAGATGTCTGCTCTGGCACTGCCCCGTTCACCTGTTGGAGCAAGAGCTACAATGAGTTTCTTCAATCTCGATCTCGACGATCAAGCCCGCTTCGCCGCGCTGGACCGCGAACACATGTTGGCCCACATTGACGCCTTCCCAGACCAGCTTGCCGCGGCCTGGGCCGCCGCCCAGACCATGCCTCTGCCCAACACGCACCACAGCCCGCGCCAGATCGTGCTGGCCGGCATGGGCGGCTCGGCCATCGGCGGCGACCTGACCGGCGCGCTGATCGCCGCTTCGTCCGCCGTTCCCTGGGCTGTTGTGCGCGGCTATGACCTGCCCGCCTACGCCCAGGGGTCGGAGACGCTGGTCATCGCCAGCAGCTTCTCTGGCAACACCGAAGAGACGCTGGCCGCCGCCGGGCAGGCCCTGGGGCGGGGTGCGAGACTGCTGGCCGTCACCGCCGGCGGGCAGCTTGCCGCTCACGCAGCCGCACACGGCTACCCGCTGTGGCGTATCGCCTACGCCAGCCAGCCGCGCGCCGCGCTCGGCTGGAGCTGGGGGCTGCTGCTGGGGCTGGCTCACCGGCTGGGCCTGATGACCACGCTGGACTCCGACGTGCGGGAAGCGATTGCCGTGCTGCGCGAGCACGTTTCGCGCTACACGGCCAGCAGCCCCGTCCCGCAGAACCAGGCCAAGCGTGGCGCCGGCCAGTTGATCGGGCGCATCCCGGTCTTTTTCGGCGGCGGGCTGTTCGAGCCGGTCGCGCGGCGCTGGAAGTGCCAGATGAACGAGAATGCCAAAGCGTGGGCCGAGTTCGAGGCCATGCCAGAGGGCAACCATAACACCATCGCCGGCATCGGCTTCCCTGTTGAGCACGTGATAGACTTCGTGACCATCTTCATCACCTCGCGCCAGCACGATCACCCGCGCGTAGCCCTGCGCCACGAGCTTACCGCGCAGCTTTGCCTGCAGAACGGCATCATGACCGACACGTTCCGCCCCCAGGGGCAGAGCGCGCTGGCTCAGATGTGCCACGCCATCCAGTACGGCGACTACGTGAGCTATTACGCGGCGATGGCCTACGGGGCCGACCCGACGGAGATCGCGCCGATCATAGAGCTTAAGGACTTGCTCGCCGCGCGAACGTGAGGGAGAAGTCGAGAAGCCCGCTCAAGGTTGCAGCAAGCAGTTGTGAGTCAGGAGTCGGGAGTCATGCGCACGGTGGTATATCCTCACGACTCCCGACTCCTGACTCACGATCTCCATCCCGCAAGGCATATAACATACTAAGGAGGAATGCCCCGTGGCTCTACGAAGCGCACAACACGTCCGCCTGTTCATTCCCGGCCCCGTCGAAGTCCGCGAGGAGATACTGGACGCCCAGGCCGGTTGGATGATCGGGCATCGTTCGGGTGAGTTCGCGGCGCTCTACGCGCGGATGCAGCCCAAGCTGCAACAGACGTTCTTCACCCGGCACCCGGTCTACCTCTACACCTCGTCGGGCACGGGTGTGTGGGAATCCGCCTCGCGCTGTGCGGTGCGCGACGAGGCGCGCGTGCTGCATCTGGTCTGCGGGGCCTTCAGCGAGCGCTGGGCCGAAGTCAGCCAGCTCAACGGCAAGCAGGTAGACGTGATCGCCGTCGAGTGGGGCCAGGCGGTCAAGCCAGAGCAGCTCGCCGACGCCCTGCGCGGCCAGGCGTATGACGCGGTGGCTTGCGTGATGAACGAGACGAGCACCGGCGTGCGCAACCCGGTCGAGGACTACGCTGAAGTGCTGCGCGACTACCCGGACACGCTCTTTCTGGTGGACGTGGTGAGCATCTACGCCGGGGCGAAAGTGGACGTGGACGGTTGGGGCATTGACGTGTGCCTGACCAGCACGCAGAAGGCGTTCGCCCTGCCGCCGGGCATGGCTTTCGCCGCCGTGTCGCCCGCCGTGCTGGAACGGGCGCGCCAGGTAGCGAATCGCGGCTACTACTTCGACGTGCTGGAGATTGACCGACACCATCAGAAGAACAACACCCCGGCCACGCCCCCTATCTCGCTGATGTACGCCGCCGACCAGCAGCTTGACGATATGCTGGCCGAAGGGCTGGAGGCGCGCTTCGCCCGCCACGAGCGCATGGCCGCCATGACCCGCGCCTGGGCGCGCGGGGCCGGATTCGCCCCCTTCTCGGAGGAGGGCTACCACTCGCCGACGGTGAGCACCCTGGCCAACACGCGCGGGATTGACATCGGCGCGCTCAACGCCTTCCTGCGCGAGCGGGGCATGGCCATCTCCAACGGCTACGGCAAGCTGAAGGGCAAGACGCTGCGCATCGCGCACATGGGCGATGCGCAGCCGGAGCATCTGGAAGCTCTGTTCGCGGCGATGGACGAGTTCCTGGCGAAAGGAGCGTGAGACGATGCGCTACCTGGTGCTTGTGCCGGATACGCTCAACCAGGCGGGGCTGGACGCACTCCATTCGGTGACCGAGTTTGAAGTCCATGCGCCGGGCAAGATGACCCGCGAGCAGACGCTGGAGCGCATCCCGGAGGCGCACGCGCTGATCGTGCGCAGCGACACGCGCGTGGATGCCGCCCTGCTGGAACACGCCAATCGCCTGCGAGTCGTGGTGCGCGCCGGCGTGGGCGTGGACACCATTGACCTGGACGCCTGCACGGCACGCGGCGTCGTGGTTATGAACACGCCCGAAGCCAACACTGTCTCGACTGCCGAGCACGCCATCGCCCTGATGCTGGCCCTGGCCCGCCACATCCCCCAGGCCGACCGCTCGCTGCGCGAGGGCCACTGGGAGCGGAACAAATTCGTCGGCACGCAGCTTGCCGGCAAGACACTGGGCGTCATCGGCTATGGGCGCGTCGGGCACGCCGTCGCCGAGCGGGCCAAAGCCCTGGGCATGGCTGCGCTCCCCTACGATCCCTTCGTGCCAGAGCGTCTGGCCCGCCGCCTGGTGATGATCCCCGATCTGAACCAGGTGCTGGCCGAGGCGGACGTCCTGTCGTTGCACCTGATCGTCACCGACGAGACGCGCGAGATAATCAACCGCGAGACCATCGCCCGCATGAAAGACGGCGTGCTGATCATCAACACGGCGCGCGGGGCGCTCATCAACAGCGCCGACCTGGCCGAGGCGCTGCGCAGCGGTAAGGTGGCCGGCGCGGCGGTGGATGTCTACGACCCGGAGCCGCCCGCGCCCGATCATCCGCTGATCGGCCTGCCCAATGTGATCCACACGCCGCACCTGGGAGCCAGCACGCACGAGGCGCAGAGTCAGGTGGGCGTGGAGGCCGCCGACGCGGTGCGCAAGGCCCTGCTGGAGGGGCGCTATGACAACGTGCGCAACCGCGAGGTGCTCGGCGCGGGCTGAGCGCGGCCAGACGGGTGCGTGCAAGGCCTGTCAGGCGGGGGCATTTCGCCAGCATGAAGTGGACCCCATCCCCGCCCAACAAAACACCCACCAGCGACTGCGGTGGGTGTTGTTGTTTCGGGGGAGCGTCTGCGTTCGCGCGGAACGCCAGGGGCGGGCTAGACGAAGCGCTGCGAGCCGGAATAATCGCCGTCGCGCAGGCTGATGATCGCCCCGATGAGATCCATGCTCAGCTCTTCGCAGGTCGCAGCCAGCCGATCCACGTTGGGCTTGATGCCCTCCAGGTAGTGGGCCAGCGCCAGGTTGCCGACCATGCCGAAGAAGGCGCTTGCTTTCAGGATGCTGATCGCCACTTCGAGGGCCTTGCTCACCGCCTCCATCGTGTCGCTGGAGGAGCGAAAACTGTCGGACAACTTCTGTACGGCGTCATAGTCCATTGAGACTTCGGCCATGTCATCCTCCTTAGCTCAAACACTTGCGCCCGGATAGCGGGGCGGAATTAGAAGATCGAATCGAAAATGTCGGTGACCTGGCCCGCGACGCCAAAGACATCGTTATCGGCTTGCTGGACAAGGTTCAGCGCGGAGGTGATGTTGCCGCCGAAGCCTCCAATAGACGCGATGAGCGCCATGATCTCCGGGATCAGGCGAGTCTGCACTTCCTCGGTGAAGGCGCGAGCGCCCGCACCAGTCCAGGCTCCGCCGGTGATCGGCCCCAACCCGCTGCGGATACCGCCGGCCACTTCTTCGACCAGGTTAGCCTGCTGCACTACCTGGCTGACGACATCCTGTACATCGCTCATAACACAGCTAAAAATGGACATTGCACCTCACCTCGCTTTAGCCCTTGAAGCGGCTGGCCGCTTCTGTGTCGCCGTCGCGCAGGTCTACCAGCGCGCCGTAGACATCCATCCCCAACTCATCGAGCTTGTCCTGCAAGGCCCCGATTCGCGCGTTGAGGCTGCCGCGAATGGCCTGGGCCAGCGCATCACCGCCCCGACCGAGCAAAGCGCCATCCTCCAGCCGCCCGGCGATGTTCTGCATCGCGCGCTTGAGGTCCTCCAGATGCTGGCTGCCTTCTCTGAAGAGACGGGCCATATCTTCCATCAGGTCATAATCCATTTGTACGTCAGGCATCGTGACCTCCTTATCGTTGGCGCATCAGCGAGTGGCGCGCCAAGCGCTGCATACGCTACTGCTTTGCAAAGAGCGAGCTGGCATCCTGCTCGGCCTGGGAAACGAGATTGCTGATCTGCTTGATGGCGCTGCCGGCGTCTTCCAGCGCGCGCGCCAGGCGCTGCATGCCTGGGTTCACCAGGTCATGCATCTCGGCGTAGAACGCATCCGCGCCGCGCCCAATCCAGCCGCCGCCTTCCAGCTCGCCCACCAGGTTGTTGATCTGGTTGGTGAGCTGCTCAATGCCCGCCGACTCCTGCAAGAACTCGTTGGCGACGTTGGCCAGTTCGTCGTAGTCGGCCTGGATCTTTCCACCGAAACCGGGCATGTTGACCTCCTGCTACTTTTGCTTGTCCTCTTGTGTTAGCGCAGCACGCCACTCGCAGGACATGCGGGCGACGTTGCGTCCCTGAGCAGTGCGTGTTTCTGCTAGATTCGGCTAGATCGGTCTCCCCCTCCTTCGCCCCCGCCACTATCGCCTGCGTTAGACACACAATACTTCTGCACAATCGAGCGTGACTAAAGCCAGTGTAGGGGACTCGACAATCGTTTGTCAAGGTGTGTAACCGCCGATCCACGTAAAAATGCTATGCAGATGAGTAAAAATGGATAAAAGAATAGGCGGACTGGCCGCTTTCGTCGCGCTGCCTGGCTATGCGCAGGTTGTGCGCGTCCCTTCACCTCCGCTATACTCCACATTGCTTTGGTTTTTGGTAATTGGTTTTTGGTTTTTGGTGACTGGTGAAGGCGGCTTTGTGACGGGTGTGCTTTCCTGGCAACCAACAACCAAAAACCAGAAACCCCATCGTCTTGCCGCTTTGGCAGGGCGAGGATTAGCCAGCGAAGACCGAACACGGACGTGCCATGAGCAGCGAAGACTTCACGGGCCAGACGTTAGGGCAGTACGAGCTGCGCGAGCTGCTGGGCCGGGGCGGGATGGGCACTGTCTACCGCGCGTACCAGCGGGCGCTCAAGCGCGCCGTAGCTGTCAAGGTGCTGCCCGCTGCCCTGGCCGCTGACGCGGATTTCGTCGCCCGCTTCACGCGCGAAGCCGAGACCGCCGCCTCGCTGGAGCACCCGCACATCATCCCCGTCTATGATTACGGCGTCGAGGGGGGCACCAGCTACATTGTCATGCGCCTGCTGGGCGGTGGCACGCTGGCCGACCGCATGACTCAGCGCGAGACGAGCGGCGCGCCGCTGCCCTCGCTCGGCGAAATCGCCCGGCTGCTCAGCCAGCTCGCCAGCGCGTTCGACTACGCCCACCAACAGGGCGTCATCCACCGCGACATCAAGCCCAGCAACATCATGTTCGACACGCACGGCAATGCCTTCCTGGTAGACTTCGGCATTGCCAAGCTGCTGGAGCACACCAGCGCCCTGACCGCGACCGGGGCCGTGCTGGGCACGCCGCTCTACATGGCCCCGGAGCAATGGCGGGCAGAGCAGCCCGTCCCGGCCACCGACCAGTACGCGCTGGGCGTGACAATCTACCAGTTGCTGACCGGGCAGGTGCCCTTCCAGGCTCCGACGCCCTACGGCCTGATGCACAAGCATCTCCACGAAGCGCCCACGCCGCCGCATGTCCTGCGCCCCCACCTGCCGCCGACGCTCGCTGTCTCGCTGGAACGGGCGCTGGCCAAGTCGCCTGGCGAGCGCTTCCCGTCGGTGACTGCCTTCGCCCAGACATTTGAGCGGGCTGCGGCGGGCGAGGTCGGGGAGGATACGCAGTTCCTCACCCGCCCGCTCGAAGGCAAGCGGCCCGTCCTGGTCAGCACACCCTCGCCGCTGTCCCCATCGCCTGCGCCCCCGCCTTCGGCGGGCTTCACGCCGCCCGCCGCGCCGGGGACGGGCCGTCCGCCGGGGCGAGGCCGCGCGCGGCTGGTCTGGGGCGCGGTGATCGTCCTGCTCGTCGCGCTGGCGGCGGTGGGCGTGATCGTCCTGGGCGGCGGCGGCGAAGAGGCGACTCCGACTGCTACCGCCTCGCCGACGCAGGTCGCCGTCGCGCCGACGGAGACGCCTACCCGCGCGGGTGGCCTGGTGATCCTGGGCACGGATACGCCGACCGTTCGCCCGGACACGGCGACCGCGACGCTCACGAAGACGCCGGTTGTGCCCTCGGCCACCGCCACCGCCGCGCCGACCGAGTCGCCTACCCGCGCGGGCGGCCTGGTGATCCTGGGCACGGATACGCCGACCGTCCCCCCGGACACGGCGACCGCAACGCTCACGAGGACGCTGGCTGTGCCCTCGGCCACCGCAACTGCCGCGCCGACGGAGACGCCCACCCGCGCGGGCGGCCTGGTAGTTCTGAGCACGGATACGCCGACCGTCCCCCCGGACACAGCGACCGCGACCCCTTCGCCGACGCCCAGCGCCACCGCCACGCCCTCGCTGACTTTAACGCCGAGCGCTACTGCGACGCCCAGCGACACACCATCGCCCGCCGCAACGTCTACGCCCACGCCGACTGACACGCCGGCGCCCGATTTTGAGGCCACGGCAGAGGCGCTGGTTGCCGAGCGACTGACCCAGACCGCGCAAAGCTGGACGAGCACGCCCACGCCGACTGACACGCCAACGCCCGACTGGGAGGCGACAGTTGAAGCGATGGCCAACGCCGCCATGACCGCGACGGCTGCCGCCTGGACGGATACGCCCACGCCCACCGACACGCCCTCCGCCACGCCTTCGCCCGTCCCAACGGCCACGCCGCCGCCCACCGCCGGGCCGGTCGTCTTCCCGCCGCCGCCCGGCGCAACTTCTCTCCCTGTGGGCAGCGCCAACACTGCCTGGGTGCCAGTCCTCGGCGATTATCGCGGCATTCCCCTGGTGGGCGTGCCGCCGGGCTGCTTCATGATGGGCAGCGAGGAAGGCGACGTTGACGAGAAGCCAGTGCGCCGCGTCTGCCTGAGCGCCTACTGGATCGGCCAGACGGAAGTCACCAACGCGCAGTACGCCGCCTGCGTGAGCGCGGGGGCGTGCGCGCCGCCGCGCGACCGGACGGCCTTCGACAACCCGGCTCTGGCCGATCACCCGGTGACCTGGGTCTCGTGGCTCGACGCCGCCGCTTTCGTCGAATGGATCGGGGCGGCGCTGCCCACGGGCGCACAGTGGGAATTTGCCGCGCGCGGGCCGCAGAACTGGACGTATCCCTGGGGCGACAGCCCGGCAACGTGCGCCCTGGCCAACCTGGAGCGCTGCACGAGCGGCACCAGCCCGGTGGGGGCTTATCCCGCCGGGGTATCGTGGGTGGGCGCGCTCGACCTGGCCGGAAACGCCTGGGAATGGGTGGCCGATTATTACGGGCGCGACTATTACGCGACGCTGACCGATGGCACGCTCGACCCGCTCGGCCCGCCCTTCGGCGACATGCACAACGTGCGCGGCAGCTCGTGGGAGAACGAGGCGCGCTACGCGCGGGCCTTCTACCAGGGCGGCAATTACCCGGACTACGTCACTTATGTGCTCGGCTTCCGCATCGCCGTGCCCGCTGGCGCCGGCGAGACGCAGCTATCCACGCCCACGCCCGCCGGCCCGCCCACGCCTACGCCGCTCGGCGGGGGCTGGGGGGAGATCGCGTTCGTCTCCGAGCGGGACGGCAACCGCGAAATCTACGTGATGAGCGCGGACGGGTCGAACCCGCGCCGCCTGACCAACGACCGCGCCAACGACCGCGATCCGGCCTGGTCGCCGGACGGGATGCGCCTGGCTTTCTACTCCGACCGCGCGGGCACCGCCGACATTTACGTGATGGGCGCAGACGGGGGCGGGCTGCGCAACCTGACCAACCACCCGGCCAACGACTATCACCCGGCCTGGTCGCCGGACGGGACGCGCATCGCCTTCAATTCTGAACGCGACGGGGGCAGCGACATCTACGTGATCAACGCCGACGGGAGCGGCCTCACCCGTCTGACTGCGCCGGGCACCCGTAACGGCGGCCAGGTGTGGTCGCCGGACGGGACGCGCATCGCCTTCAATTCCTCGCGCGACGGGGACGACGAGCTTTACGTGATGAACGCCGATGGGAGCGGCCAGACGCGCCTGACCTTCAGCCCCGGCAACGACGGCTTCCCCGCCTGGTCGCCGGACGGGGCGCAGATCGCCTTCCAGTCCAACCGCGATGGGCAGTTTGAAGTCTACGTGATCAATGCCGACGGCTCCAACCTGCGCCGCCTGACGACAGCAAGCTCCAATGACTGGTGGCCGGAGTGGTCGGCGGATGGGCAGTACATGGCCTTCATCTCCGACCGCGACGGAGTCGGCGCGATCTACCTGATGACGGCGGACGGGAGCAGCCCGCGCCGCCTGACCCCGCTCAACTCCTGGAGCGACAGCCCGGCCTGGCGGCCAGCGGCAGACAGGACGCACCCCGGACAGTTGATCGCCCCTCTACCCGCGCTGTCTGTCGCGTTCTCCGCAACTGAGCCAGGCGCTACTGCGCCCCTCGCTGCTCGTATCAGGGGCAGCGAGCAGGTCAATATCCGATCCGGCCCCGGCACCAGCTATCCCGTCGTCTTGACCGCCAGCCAGAACAGCTCGCTTGACCCGTTGAGTCTCCGCAATGACTGGGTTTACGCGCGCGTTGACGGCTCTTATGGTTGGATTCGCCAGGACCTGCTGGACTACAGCGGCGACCTGCGCAGCCTGCCTTCTCCAGAAGCGGCAGGCGTCTCCATCTGCGATCTGCCGGGCGGCAACACCGCCTCCACCTGGGCACCGGTGCACTGGCGACTAGGCTGCCCGGTCAGCAGGGAACAATCCGTGCTGGGGACTTCGCAGCCCTTCGCCAACGGCGTCATGGTCTATCGCAGCGAGCCAACGCGGATGATCTACGTGATTCTGGACGATGGTCGTTGGGCCGTCTACGACGACGACTGGTTTCCGGGCACGCCGCTCGCCTGTTCCGGGCCGTACATCGCGTCCGGCTTTGGCCAGGTCTACTGCGATCATCCGGGCGTTGCACAAGCGTTGGGGCCTGCGACGGGTGCCGAACGCCCGGGATCCATCATGTTCATTCAGGAGTTCGAGCGCGGGACCATCTTCGGCATTGAACAGGTGGGAACCCGCATCCTGTATGCCGACAATGCCGTTGATTTCTGACGTCCCTCATCCAGCTAACAGAATGAGACGTGTGGGGCGTATCGCAAACACGCCCCTACCCCTGCTTGGTGGGGGCCAGGTGGCCCTTCGCCCTAGAGCCTGTTATGCACTTACAGCCCTGTCTTTCCCCAGCGGTTTTGGGTAGCTCCTGGTTGACCTCACCCCCGTCTCGGCGCTGGCGCGCCTCGCCGCCCCCTCTCCATGCATGGAGAGGGGGAAAGGCCGAGCGCAGCGAGGCCAGGGGGTGAGGTAAACAGAGCGCCCCTCTCCCTTGTCAAGGGTACCAAGTTCATAACACGCCCTAGAGAATCTGCCCCATCATGGCCGCGACCGCCCGGTAGACCGGCGACTCGTCGCCTAGCTCGACCAGCGGGCGCCCGCTGAACTCGAACTCGACCAGCTTCTCGTCGCCCGGCACCGCGCCCAGCAGCGGCAGATCGAGTTGCGCGAGGCGCGCTTGCAGCGGAGCGGGGATCACCCCGCCGGGCACGTTGTTGAGGATGAGGTAGGCCGCGCCGATGTTGATATCCAGCGCGTGGCGGAAGGAGGCGATGCGCTCGGCGGCGACGATGCCGCGCTGCGTGGCGTCGCTGACGACCAGCAGCAGCTCCACATCGCGCGTGGTGCGCCGGCTGAGGTGCTCCATGCCCGCCTCGTTGTCAATGACCACGTAGCGGTAGTTCTTGCTGATGCTGTCCACCACTTCGCGCAGGTTATGGTTGACGGCGCAGTAGCAGCCGGGACCTTCGGAGCGGCCCATGGCGATCAGGTCGAAGCGCGAGCCTTCGGACAGGGCGGCGCGCACCTCGTAATCCAGGTATTCGCGCTTGGTCAGGCCGCCGTCCAGCGCGCCCATGGCCGCCCCGCCCGCCGTCAGCGACTCCTTGACCTTCTCCAGCAGCCCCTCGCGGATGTCGCCCACTGTCCATTCCAGATCGAGGCCGAGCACCATGTTCAGGTTGCTGCTGGGGTCCGCGTCAATAGCCAGGATGGCCCCACGCTGCGTCTGGGCCAGATACTTGATGATCATGGCGGCGATGGTCGTCTTGCCCACGCCGCCCTTGCCCGCCAGGGCGATGGTCGTCGTCATCAGCCTTCAATCTCCGCGCTCAGCGTCGCGGCCATGCGCTCAGCGGACTGGCGCAGGGCCGGGACGAAATCGTATACAGCGATGCCGCGCCGGTCGGCTTCCTGCACGGCCAGGTCAGCGGGCAGCGTGCCCAGCAGGGGCAAGCCGGGCGTCTCGGCGGCCAGGAAAGCGGCTTCTTCCTCGTCGCGCACCTTGTTGCCAACCAGCCACAGTCGCGTCAGGCCGATGTCCGCCGCCAGCTTCTTGATCTGGGCGGCGGTGCCCAGGCTGCGTCGCGTCGGCTCAACGACGACGATCAGCGCGTCCACGAAGTCCACCGTCGCCCGGCCCAGGTGCTCGACGCCCGCGTACATATCCAGGATCAACACGTCGTCCTTGCGGAAGAGCAGGTGCGTGAACAGCGTCTTGAGCATGGCGCTCTCCGGGCAGATGCAGCCCGATCCGCCCAGGTCTACCGATCCCATCTCCAGCAGGCGCACGCCGCGATGCGTCACGCTGAAACGCTCCGGCAGGTCGTCCACGCGCGGGTTGAGCGTGAAGAAGCCGCCGACGGTGCCCGGCTTGGCCCCGGTGCGCTCCTCGATCAGCGCGTCCATCTCGGCGATGGGGCGCAACCGGGCGCGCAGTTCGGGCGGGAAGCCGAGCGCCCCGGCCAGGCACGGCGCGGGGTCGGCGTCCACGGCCAGCACGTCGCGTCCGGCGTCGGCGTAAACCTGGGCGAGCAGGGCAGCGAGCGTCGTCTTGCCCACGCCCCCTTTGCCGCTGATGGCGAGTTTCATAGGGAGTCCTCAGTTCTCGGTGGTCGGTGAACAGTAGTCGGTTGTTGGTGATTGGTTGTTGGTGATCAAGGGTCGGGCACAAACCCCGGTACTCTCTGATCACTGAAAACTGATCACTGATCACCGCTCTCACAACAACACCGCGCCCGCACGATGATCGTCCCTGGGCGCGGTGTCTGGTGCCAACGTATGCGCGCGCTTCAGACTTCCGAAGTCTGGCAGACTTCGGAAGTCTCTTTCGGGCTTGGCCGCGCCCAGGGCGGAGCAGAGCGCCGCCCCTACGGGACGTATGCAATACGCCCCTACGCCCGGTTCTGGCTAACGCGCCGCCGCGCCCGCTTCTTGTGGCGCTTCCTGGGGCGGCACGAAGTCCGGCGGCAGCAGCCCGGCCTCGGTGACGATGCGCGGGACGATCTCTTCCCAGCCGACGGCCATCAGGTGAATACCGTGCACGCCCTGCTTGCTCTTGATCGCTTCGATCAGCTCCAGCGTGATCGTGATCGCCTCTTCCTGCACGCCGTCGCCGGCTGCTTCCAGGCGCTTGATCAGCCGCTCCGGGATGATCACGCCCGGCACCTCGTGGTGCATGTACTGGGCCATCTTCAGCGACTTGAGCGGCGTGACGCCGACCAGCACGAACACCTTGTCCAGGACGTCCCGCTTGGCCAGCTCGTTGAGCCACACCTCGAAGCCGTCGGCGTCATAGACCAGGTTGGTCTGGAAGAACTGCGCCCCGGCGTTGACTTTCTTATGCTCGCGCAGGGCCTGGAATTCGGGCCGCGAGGCGAACGGCGCCGCCGCCGCACCCAGGAAGACCTTGGGCGGGAACTTGATCGGACGCCCGTCGAGGTAGTGGCCCTCGTCGCGCATCCGGCGCAACACCCACAACATCTGCACCGAGTCCAGGTCTATGATGTCCAGCCGTCCCAGCGGCGGCGGCCCCATGCGCCCGCTGTCGCCGGAGAGCACCAGCACGTTGCGCACGCCCAGGGCGCTCGCCCCCAGCATCTCCGATTGCAGCGTGGCCCGCGTGCGGTCGCGGCCCTGCATCTGCATGACCGGCTCGGCCCCGTGTTGCACGGCGATGGTGCTGCAAGCCAGGCTGGACATACGCGCTGTGGCCGAGGGGTTGTCGGTGAAATTGACGGCGGCCACGTAGGGCTTCACCAGATCAATATTCTGGCCGAGCTTGCCCGTCGCCGTGCTCAGCGGGGGCGCAACCTCCGCCGTGACGACGAACTCGCCGGCGCGCAGCCGCCGCTCCAGCTCCGAGACCGGCTCGCTATAAGCGGGTGGGTGATACTTGTCGTCGCCCTGCCACCAGTCCGGCTGGCGGACGGGGCGGAAGACGGCATCCCAGTTGGCGGCGCGCTTCGCCGCGTCGCGCGAGAGCATCCCGCCAACGAACCTGGTCGTGCCCACTTTGCGCACCTGGCGGTAGATGTCGCCCCACGTCTCGGTGCCGACCTTGTCCCAGTCCAGCGGGGGCAGCACTTCGAGCAGCTTCTCTTCGCGGCCCATCTTGAACGACCGCTCGTAAATCTTGTACCACACGCAGGCGCGCGTGGGGTCTACGTAACAGTGCTCCTCGGTGGAACCGCCGCAGGGGCCGTTGCGCGCGCCCTTAGGACACTCCATCGGGCAGATGAAGGCGGTCTCCTGCAACAGGCAGTTGCCGCACATGCGGCAGCCGAACATCGGCCCCTTGACCATGCGCTCGATGCGCGCCAGCATCCGCCGGCGGAACGTCTCGCGCTTGAAGGGGTAGAACGGCGGCTGCCAGCGTCGGACGGGCGTGAATCCGGGCATCAGCGTACTTCCTTCAGCACCTGGTGGTGCCGCTCATGGTGTCTGCCGGTTGCCAGACACCTTATTTCGCAATTCGAACTTCGCAATTCGAAATCCGCAGGGCCGCTCATGGTGTCTGCCGGTTGCCAGACACCTTATTTCGCAATTCGAACTTCGCAATTCGAAATCCGCAGAGCCACTCATGGTGTCTGCCGGTTGCCAGACACACCTGCCATTGTAGAGGATAGCACAGGGCGCGGCCCAGTGCAGAATTTCAGTTATTTATGACGAATAACGTCACATCTTCGCTGGCAACGCACTTGCCGCTACTGCTGTAGATAGCTGTCCGCGTAGATCACCTTGTTGAGCAGAATCTGCACGGTCTTCCAGATGGCCGCCTGCTCCGGGTCGCTCATGTCCACGTCCTCGAGCTGCGGCTGCTCCATCGCCTGCACCCGGTCGTGAATCTTGATGTACAGGCGGCCCAGGGCCGTGCCTTCGTCGCGCTGCTCGATGACGCGGATGACCTCGTTCTGCTCCTCGTCGAACGGGTCGGCGATCATCAATTGCAGGCCGGCACCCATCAGCATGGCGCAGTAGACGCGGTTGATCAGCGGGCGGTTCTCGCGCGGGACGGCATTAGAGACGTTGGACAGCCCGACCGAAATCTGCGGGGCCGGGTCCCACACATAGGGCAACATGCGCACCGCCTCGATGCACTCCGGGCAGTATTCCTGGCAGCCGGAGACGGTGAGCACCAGCGGATCAATGATCAGGTCTTGCACGGGATAGTCAATCTCGACCATGCGCGGGATGAGGTGCTCGACGGCGATGTTGACGCGCTCGTCGGCGCTGACGGGGATGCCGCTGGTGCCCATCGTCAGGGCGATCACCTTGGCGTTGTACTGCTTGGCGACGAGCGGCACCTTCTCCAGCCGCTCCGGCTCGGCGGAGGTCGAGTTGATGATCGGCTGGGCTTTGGTCACTTTCTTCAGACCGGCCTCGATGCCCAGCAGGTTGGTGCTGTCGAAGACCAGCGGCACGTCCACCACCGCCTCGACCGTCTCGACCATCCAGGGGAAAACCTCTTCCCAGTCCTTTTTGCGCGGGCCGAGGTTGAGATCCACCGCCTGCGCGCCCGCCTCCACCTGGCGCACGGCCAGGTCCATGAAGAACTCGCGGTCTTTGGCGGCAAGCGCATCTTTGACTCTGGGCGAAATGATATGAATATTCTCACCGATGATATACATGGTCTTGTCCTTTTCCGTGTCGGCAATCAATCGCACGAAGTGGGGCTGGCCTGCCGGCGTCTGCACAAACACCCCAGGCAGCCTGGCCGGACTCTAGAGCGTATGCACTTTACAACCCCTGTTCCTCGGCTCCTTTCCCGCCAACAGCCTGGGGTAGCACCCGGTTTTACCTCACCCCCGTCTCGGCGCTGGCGCGCCTCGACTCCCCCCTCTCCATGTATGGCGAGGGGGAAAGGCCGAGCGTAGCGAGGCCAGGGGGTGAGGTCAACGGAGCGCCCCTTTCTCTTGTCAAGGGTGCCAGGTTAATGACGTGCTCTAGCCCCTGCCGCTCTTGACTTCCATCGCCGCCTGCACAGACGGGAAACGTGACAGGTCGGTGTGCGGCAGGAACAGCGCCGATGTGAACGCCTCGTAGAACGTGTTGTCCGCCGATAGCTCGATGTAGGTCATGCGGTTGGCGATGTCCTTGATGCGGCTGCGCGCCCGGCGGTCGAGCAGCGCCAGGTACGCCCCCTTGATGGACGTGTTGCCCAGGAACTGGAAGCGATCCCAGGGCATGTCGGGCAGCAGGCCGATCTGAATGGCCTTCTCGACGTTGATATACTTGCCGAATGAGCCGCCCACCAACACCTGCTCCACGTCGTCGAGCGTGAGGCCAACGCTCTGCGCCAGCACGGTGAAGCCGGCGTAGATGGCCGCCTTCGTGCGGATCAGATTGTCTATGTCCACGTCGGTGACGACGATGTCGCTCCCTGTGGCGCTGTCGGCGGCCCAGCACACGACGTACTCCGGGCCGTGCTCGCCGACCCGCACGCGCGGGGTGGGCAGATGGGTGTTGACGTGCCCGCCTTTGTCCACCACGCCGGTCAGGAACATCTCCGCCAGCAGCGAGATCAGCCCGCTGCCGCACAGCCCGCGCGGCCTGACACCGCCGATTACGCGGTAGGTCGGCTCGTAGGTGTTGCCGTTGACCCACACCTCCTCGATGGCCCCTTTGGTGGCGCGCATCCCATGCTGCACGCCGCTGCCCTCAAACGCCGGCCCTGCCGAGGCAGCGACCGTCACCAGCCAGTCCTTGTTGCCGAGCACGATCTCGCCGTTGGTGCCCACGTCAATGAACAGCGTCACCAGCTCGGTGTCGTCCAGGCCGGAGGAGAGCACGCCCGCCGAGATGTCCGCGCCCACATAGCTGGCCACCCCCGGCAGACAGTCCACCGTCGCGTCCGGGTGGATGGCCAGGCCCACTTCGTGCGCCGTCAGGGTGGGGACGTGGTTGACAGTGGTGACGAACGGCATCAGACGGATGCTGCGGGCCGGGATGCCCAGCAGCAGGTGGATCATCGTGCTGTTGCCGGCGATGGTGGCCTTCATGATCTCGGTCGGCGCAATCCGCAGGCGCTGGCAGGCTTCTTCGACCAGCGTCTTGATTGTGTTCAGCACCAGGTCGCGCAGTTCCTCACCGCCGCTGCCCTTGCCGCTGTAGATGATGCGCGAGATGACATCTTCGCCGCGCGCGATCTGGGCGTTGTACTCGGCCACCTGCGCGTGAACCCGCCCCGTCAGCAGATCAACCAGCCACAGCGAGACAGTCGTCGTGCCGATGTCAATGGCCGCGCCCCACAGCGGCGAGTCTTCGTTCACCGCGCCGCGTTTCAGCTCGATCAGGCGCACCGGGCAGTGCGGGCAGTCCCACGCTTCGGCGTCCAGCACCGCCGTGACCTGCCAATCTCCCCGGCGCAGGATGTGCCCCAGGCGGCGAAGCTGCATCAGCGAGATGTGCGTTTCGGCCAGGCGCGCGTGCTGGCGCAGCGCCGTCTGGAAGCGGCTCCAGTCGTTGGTCTGATCGTCCAGGCTGGGCGGCGTGGTCGTCAGCGTCACGCGGTGAATAGGCTGGACGCGAGCCGGATCGTAGCCCTCCGGCACCTGAACTTCGGCTGCCGTGCGATCCGTTGTCAGCCGCCGCTCGATCTTCTCTTGCGGCGGGACGACGACGCGCACATCGCCTTCGACAACCGTCTGGCAGGCCAGGGCGTAGCCCGCCGCCACGTCTTCGGCGCTCAGGCGCAGCGCGCTGCGGCGGCGGACGGTGCCGGCGGTCACCTGCACGGCGCAGCGTCCGCAACGCCCCTGCCCGCCGCACGGCTGGGCGATCTCCACCCCGGCCCGGCGCGCAGCCTCGGTCAGCAGTGTCCCGGTCGGCACCGTGACGGGGCCTTCGGCAATATCAAACGTGACAGTATGCTCAGCCATCAGTCGAGTATCACAGCGCCTGTTTCATGAACGACGGGATGTCCACCGCCTCGCGCGGGCCGACGCGCACATCCCAGTCGGGCAGCTCCTCTTCGAGTTCGCCGGAGAGCACGGCCACATGACCGGGCAGGACGATGCGCTTGCGGCTGACCTTCTCGGCCAGCCCGAACTCCTTGACCGACTTGGCGATGCGCTCGGCGTCGAACTTGCCGGCGGCCCAGGCAGTCAGCACGCTCATACCCTCGGCGTCGGTCACCAGCAGCCAGGCGGGCAGCCCGGAGCCTTCGACCTCGTTGGCCACGCTGAAGTAGGTGATGCTGAAGTTGGTGGTGACCATCACCGGCGATTCCGGCGTCGGGTTGTTCAGCTCGTAGACGCCCGGCTGCACCTGGATCGGCTTCTGCGGGTCGGTGTAAAGGTTCTCGCGCAGCACGAGCAGTCCGTAGGCCAGCTCCGGCGTGAAGGTGTCCAGCACCACAAAACCGGCGTACTTGGCGATGGCCTGTGTCGCCAGCAGCGACTCATAGCCCGGATCGGGCGCGTCGCCGGGGATGGCCAGGATGGGATAACCCACCGGACGGAAGCTCTTCTTCAGCGCCAGCCGCCGCATCTGCGTATAGAAGCCCAGCGACGTGCCCAGGTGACGGGCGGTGGGGGCCAGCACCAGGTCGTCCAGGCCCTTCTCTTTGAGCTTGCTGCTGAGGGCGACCAGGCCATCAAGCGTGTCGGCGATGACCGACAGCGGCGCGCCGGTGCTCCTGGCCAGGTCGGCCATCGCGCCCCAGTTGGCCGAGTCCGCGCCGTGAATGAGCGGAGCCTCGCCGTCAATGGCCTTCAGCCCGGCGGCGATCACCGCCGGGTCGCGGCCCATCAGGATCAGCGGGCGCTCGCTCACCTCGCGCACGGCGCCCACCGCGTCGGCGAAGGCCACCGGGTCGCCCTTGACCGTCTCGACGGCGAAACCGTCCAGGGCCAGGTCCATGCCCACATAGGCCACTTTGTAGGCTTCGGCGGCGGATACTTTCGCTTTGATCGCGTCGAGCGGCTGGTCGTCGCGCACGCGCACGAACAGCCCCGGCTTGTTGAAGAAGCGCTTTTCGTGGCGGAACATCACCGTCTCGTTGCCCGCCTTGACCGCGTGACCGTCGGCTTTGAGCGTGATCAGGCGCACGGGCGGCTGCGCGGCAGCGGAGAGTTTCTCCTTCGCTTCGTCGCTGACATAGGGGCAGGCGGCAAGCTCGACTTGTTTGGCGGCCAGCTTCATGGCGAAGGCCATGCAGGTGGGGAAGCCGCATTCCTTGCAATTGGTCTGCGGCAGCAGTTGGTAGATCTGAATGCCTGAAAGTGCCATTGTCGTCTCCTCAACAGGCGATCTGCCGGACGGCGCCGGGCGCCGCACGGGCTAAGGGCCGGGGCGCGGCGGCGCGGGGGGCCGGGGGAGCGGCTGGCGCACCACGTTAATGCCCAGATCGGTCAATTCGTCATCGCTGCGGGCGGCCAGGTGCCGCAACAACTGGCGGTAGGACAGCATGGCCGCCGGGTAGGTGATGCCGCCGCGCTGGGGCATCAGGAACAGCATCCGCACGCCCAAGTCTCCCATGATCTGCGCGGCGGCAGCCAGCGGAATGTCCGGGCGCACGTGTGGGATCGTCTCGTTCATCACGTCTTCGGCGGTCAGCCCGTCGCGGTCTGGACGCCCGTAGGCGGTCACCAGCTCGTCCTGGCCCACCACGCCGACGGCGTGCCCGTCCTCGTTGAGCACGACCACGCCCTCCAGGTCGCGGGCCAGCAACAGCCGCGCGATCTCAGCGACGGGCGTATCCGGCGCGCAGGTCACCGCCGGGCCGATCAACTCGCGGACCAGGGCGCGCGCGCTCATGAACGTCCCTTCCGCATAAGCTCGCCCGCCGCCGCACCGAGACGCTGGCGGCGGGCCGCGTCGCGCTTCTGGGCGTAAAGCTGCATGGGCGACTGGCGCGCAGCGCGAATGCCCAGGTCGGCCAGCTCGGCGTCGCTGCGCGCAGCGAGGTGGCGCAGGAAGTGGCCGTAGGATAGCTGGGCCGCTGGATAGCTGATGCCCGTCGTGTTGTGCATCTGGAAGACGACGCGCCAGCCGTGGTCGCGCATCAGGCCCGCCGCCGCGACGAGTGGAATGTCGGGCGGCAGCTCTGGCACGTCCTCGCCCATGATCGCCGCGGCAGTCAGAGCGCGCGGATTCTCGTGCTGGTACGCGCCGACCAACTCATGCTGCGTCACCGTCCCGACGGCGTGGCCCTCGTGGTCGAGGACGATCACGCCTTCCAGGTTGTGTTCGAGCAGCAGCCGCGCGATCTCAGCGACGGTGGCGTCCGGCGTGCAGGTGAGGACGCCCACAGTCATCAGGTCGCGCACAAGGTGGCGTTGGGTCATCAGGCGGCGTCCATCTATCAGTTGCTGACAGGGCCGGCGGGGGGCCGCCTGGCAGGCAGCCCCCCGCGCTGTGTCATCACCTGGCGCTCATCAGGTCGTCAATGGCCAGGCGCACCCGCTTGACGCTCTCCGGGTGGCGCAGCACGACGATGTTCGCCGCCGACTCGACCAGGGCCATCGCCGTCAGCGTCTCCCAGTGGATGGCGCGCGCTGCCCAGTCGCCCCACGCCTCCGGCACGCCCGCGCCCACTTTCGCCTCCTTGGCTTTCCAGGCTTCGTAGCCGGGCGTGACGATCATCGGCAGCTGGGTCATGGCGTCGCCCTGCAGGGCCGCCAGGCGCAGGCGCTCCATCACCGAGTAGCCGTATTCGATGCCATAGCCGAGGGCACCCGTCGTCGGGTCCATCAGCACGCGGTCGAGCGGCAGGCCCATATCGCTGATCAGGATGTTGAGCTGCTTGGCCAGGTTGACATCCATCGCCGTGCGGGCGATGATCAGGTGATGGTTGGCCATCGCGGTGGCGACGATGGTGCGGTAGTTCTTGTCCTCGCACAGGCCGAGCGCCAGCCGCTCGCCGGCGGTCGCCTCGGCGACGGGCACCAGCAGGGCGTTGTCGGCCTCGGCCTGGCCCGGCCCCCAGACGATCAGCGGCAGGCCGCTGGCCTGGAGCACGGCTTTGGTCACGGCGACGGCGCGCTCCGGCGTGTTGGGCTTGCCGTCGGCGTCGGTCAGGCTCAGCGCCAGGACGATGGCGTCAGCGCCCGCCTTCTCGGCGGCCTGCGCCCACGCCGCCGGGTCGTTGGCGGCGTCGCCCCACGCCTGCAGCAGCACTGGCGGCCAGTCCTCCGGGCGGCGATCCTCGATCTCGATGGCCACGGCGGGCCGGTGCGGGATGTCGCCCTCGAAGAACATGAAGGGCAGGGCGCTCTCGCCGCCGACCGTCAGAGCGCGGGCGCGCGTGCCGCCCTGTTCTTGGGTCGCGCCAAGCGTCACCTCGCGCACCTTGCCGGGCCACTTCTCCTTGACGATCTCCGTCTTGGTCTCGGCGCTCAGCCAGGGCTTGTCGGGCGGCAGCGCCTTCCTGGGCGGGGCGGAGGGCTTGGGTGGCTCAGCGGGTTTGGGCGGCGCGACGGGTGCCTCGGCCTTCACCGGCTCGGCAGGTGGGGCGGGAGGCAGCGGGGCGGCCTGCGCGGGCATAACAGGGGCCGGCGGCGGCGTGGGAATCGCGGCGGGCGGCGCTGGCAGAGGCACGCTGCTCACGTCCGCGCCAAGCTCGCGCGCGGCGGCCAGCAGACCGGCGGCCAGCGCGCGGCGAAGCTGGTCGAAGAACACTGCGCCCGCGTCGCCCAGCGCAACGGGCGGCACAGGGGCCGGCGGCTGCTGGGCTGTCGGGCTTTCGGGCGCGCCCGGCTCGCCGGGCGGCAGATCGGCTGGTACAGGCTCAGGGGTCATGGCGGGTTCTGGCTCCGCTTGCGCTTCAAACATGGCCTGCGCCGGTTCGGGCAGGGCGGGTTCTGGCTCCGGCTCAACCGCTGGCGCAGCTTCGTCCAGCGCGTCGAGCGCCACGTCAATCTCGCCGGCGCTGGCGGGCATGGCTTCCGCTGCTGCGTCCGGCGCGGCGCTGGCTTCCATCGGCCCCATGGCCAGGGCCGGGTGATTGTGCTCCTCCAGCCAGGCGACCAGCTCACTGACATCGGACACGCTGCGCTCGTCGGCGATCTTGTCGAGCAGGTTGGGTATGCCCTCGCGCTCGGCGGCGACACGAAACTCGTCGGCCATCGTCTCTTTGAGAATGCTGCTCATCCACACCACGCGCTTCAGGCCGCCGTCGGCGGAGATGAATTTAGGGCTGATCAGGTAGTATTTGCCGACGCCCATCACGCCCGGCGTTTGCAGGCCGCCGCCGGCTATGCCGGCCAGCGTGCTGAAGGTCATGCCCGCCGGGGTCATGCTCGTGTCTTCGCGGCTGACGATCATCACGCCGTTCGCTTCGGGGATGAGCATGACGATGCACTCGAAGCAGCCGCAGTTCTTGACGAGCAGGCCGTTTGCCAGGTAGCTGTTGATGTCCAACAGGCTCAGGTTGTAAACGTGCTCATACCTGCCGTCATTCTGGATCATTTCAACGCGCGTCACCGTGTCCAGCAGGTCATCGCGTTCAAGCCAGGGTTGCAGCGTTGGGGCTATATCAGGCTGAGCTTCCAGGACACGCGCCACATTTCCCCTGACAGGCCGTGAACGCCCGCTTGCATAGTAGTAGCGCGTGGACGTGCTCAATGTTCCCGCTGCGTCTGCTAGAGCCAGCACCTGTCCAGCGGCATAGGGCAACACTTCCGACTGGGACTTATCCAGTTCAGCAGCATTTTCAGCCTTTAGAATTGCCAACTTTTCGGCTCGTGTGGGGTGATGGCTGTGAATGAGCGAGGCAAACCGTCGCAGGTCAGCGCCGTGCATGGTTAGCTTGTAGATCGGGCCTGCGCTGAAATGGGCCACGATGCCGAGCCGTCTCAGCAGAAGCGCCATATGACGCGCAGCTTGCTCGTCGCTATGGCACAGGTACGCCTCTCCAACGATCCAGCCATTCTGTTCCCGAACCCGTACTGAGCCGTCTCCGTCGAAGACGCCTGCTATGAACGCAGCGATATGCGTTTCGGGCAGCGTGAAAAGACGTCTCAAATCCCAGGTGGAAGAGTCAGCCCGCCGGATGCCCAGTGCATCTGCCAGAGCGCCGAGAAGCGCGTTGGAACCATAAAGCTCCATCCCTGTCTTGGTCGGGGTGATAGATCGTGTCCCGATTCTACCGCTGTGAGTCTTTTCGCGGCGGCCCAGCGACTTGTCAGGGAAGACACGCTCATAGACTGTCTGGATATGGCTCAGCAGGGCAGGTTCGGTGTTGGTAAAGAAGGCCTGGCATTGGCTCTCGCCTACGCAGTTCAGCGACCCATCTGAGGCCAGGAAACCAAGCAGGTAGAGCAGGTCAGGCGTGATTTCCGGCAGCCGTTGAGCTGGATTTCCGGCTGGCGGAGCGACTCGCCGGATACGTGTCTTGATCTTGGCCCAGTCTTCGCCCAGCCCTTCACAAACCTTGCGGTAGAGGGAGAGCGACCAGCTTGAGCGCACGTCTGGCAGTTCCGGCAGTGCGCGACGGGCTGCTGCCTTTGAGCCGTAAGCCGTCTCCAGTTTTGCCCAGGCTTCGGTGATCAGGATGTCGTCGGCAATGCGCCAGCCGTCCGGCAGCAAGTCTATTGCCAGCGGAGTATGCTCCTGAACCTTGATGTGTCTGGCCGCATACACCCGGTCATTGACCTGCAACCCGTCCGCCCGAACCCAGACCTGTCCTGCAGAGCGATCAACAGCGACGGGATGGTTTGGCGTCAGGGTCAACCGCTGGCCGGATTTGGTCTCCAACTCTACCAAAAACGGCGGCGCAGGGTTGAGATGAACGCCAAGCACGCGGCTCGGCGTGATTTGGCCAGCATCATCGAGAGTCGTAGCGACTGAGTCGAACGGCCCTGGCTGACCATGGTGAGCGTCTACCCATTCCCTGATGGTCGTCAGGCGGCCATCAATGATCACCTCAGCGTCCTGGGTGAGGCAGGCCGTCATCGGATTTTCCATGATCGAGTACATGGACACCTTCTGCACGGTGCCGTGTGAGCCGATGCCGGCGTACTCGTTGGTGCCCGTCCAGTAGCCCTTGACCGGGTCAATGATCTGGCCGAGCTTGATCGGCTGGTTGGGGCCGGTGGGGTTGATGCTGAAGGATGCCTTGCAGTCCAGCCAGTTGTACGCGCCGCACAGCCCCAGCCGTTCTGGGCTGACGATGCAGACGTGGTCTGGGGCGAACGACTGGCAGTTCTTGACGATCACGCCGTTGACCACGTAGTTGTGTGTGTGCTCGACGCTGAAGTTGTAGACGCGCTCGCCCTGGCTGGGGACGGGGACGACTTCGCTGACCTGCTGGAAGCGCACATCGGCTTGCGCCCAGGCCCGCAGCGCCGCGTAATCGGCGTCCTGGGGCGGAACCAGGCCGTTCAGGACATCCAGCACAGCCGCGAGCTTGGCCTTGCTGGGCCGAGTCTCGCCCTTGCGCCAGCTTGAGAACGTCTTGTCGTCCACCGGCAAGCGGCTGACCGGGATCGGATAGCGCTCTGCCAGGGCCGTTAGATACACCTGGCAGGACAGGGGAATCGTGTCGTTACGCACGACATGGCCCTCGTCCTGGCGCAAGGTGATCGCGTCCAGGCGGGCGCGCTTGTCCGGATGATCGGAGCCAACGCGCTCGCGGAAGCGCAGCGCGTCGCCATCGGAACTGGTCGCCACCTGGTAGCCGCGTGTGATGGGCGTGATGTACGAGACTATGCCCAGTTTCTTGAGCAGCAGGTGAACGTGGCGTGCCTCACCCTTCGTGCGCGCGGTGAACAGCGCCCGCTGGCCTGAAACGTGCCCGTCACCGTCGAACAGGCCGCGCAGGAAAGCCGCCACCAGATCGCCGGGAAGCGCGGAGATGGCGTAGCCGCTCCATTTTTGCTCCTGGTCGGGCAGGCCGATCCCCAGCCCATTGAGCAGGCGGCCCAGCAGGGTGTTGCCAGCTACAGCCACCGTGACAGCGCGGCGACCCTCGATCACCAGGTCGTCCGAGCGGCTGGTCTTGGGTGGCACTGTCTGCTGCGTGGGCGCGCGCCCAAAGACCTGGGTCACGATCTCGTTGAAGCGCTGCACGAGCGCGGGTTCGGTGTTAGTAAACTGGACAGACACGCCGCTGCGTCCCTGGGGGCCGCGCCAGCGCACGCAACCGTCCGCTGCCACCAGGCCGGCCAGATAGACCAGGTCGGCGTCGAGTTCGGTGCGGTTCAGCGCGGCCTTCGCCTGGAAGCAGCGCAGCGTCTGTTTCACGGCCTCCCAGTCCTGGCCGAGCACAGCCAGCGCCGTCTTGATCTCGCCGATAGTCAGTCGCTGGTGCGAAACCCCCTGACGCGAGTAGAGCGCGCTGTACAGCCGCCGGTAGGGGAGGCCGAAAGCGCCAGCCGCCTCGCTCAGGCGCGGGTAGCGGGCCAGCGTCCAGGCGCGCAACTGCCGGTAGAACGCATCATCCGCAACTTTGTAGTCTTCTGGCAGAAAGTCAATGATGTAAGGGGGTTCTCCGCCAGACTCTGCCAGCGCGGGCAGCGCGTCCAGCACGTAGTCCCCGGCCTGGAGCTTGCCGGCGGCCACCCACAGCAACCCTTCCGGCCTGTCCACCAGCACCTTGTGGTTGGCGGTCAGGGTCAGGTCGTTGCCATTCTTCAGGCGGATGCTCACCAGCTCGCGCGGAGCGGGGTTGATGAACAACTCGCCCATCGAGTGGCTGGTGAGCCGGTCTTGAGCGAAGGTCATGACCGGGCGCAGGCCGTCGTCCACTGTCTGGTGGATCAGCGTTTCGATGGGCAGGAACGAGCCATCGGCCAGCATGATGTCCTGGTCGGGCGGGACGCACAGCGTGCACGAGTAGAACTCGTCCACCGCCGTGTCGGTCAGGTCTTCCAGGCGCTTGTTGCGGTAATCGTAGGCTTCGCGCGCCCGCGCCAGCCACTTCTCGATCTCCGCCTTGTCGGTGTAGAGCGTCACCTGCACCTTGTCCACAATCGCGCCGAAGTCGGCGTGATAGCGGGCGTGCAGAATCTTGCCGAAGTGCTCCAGGTTGAAGCCTTTTTCGGCGGCGGCGTTGGAGATGCGAATCCAGGCGATGTCGCGCTGGCCGATGTGCTGGATGCCGGACGCGCCGTTGACGAAGTAGTGCACCTGGCGCTCCAGCACCGGCTCGAAGTCTTTTTGCATCTGGCGGCCCGCCACCTCGATGACGATGCCCAGGTCCATGTGACCCTGCGCCTCGATGTCGTCGAAGGTCGGGCCGACGATCTCGATCTTGCCGTCCTGCACCTGGTCCATGTCCACCATGCGCAGATACTCGAAGCAGCGCGTGTATTTGCCGCCGAACTCGACGCGCATGTCGGCCTTGCGCACCACTTCGCCCTCGAAAGCCGAGCCATAGGGCACGGGCACGGGCACGTCGGCGAGCTTGATCTTCACGCCGCGCACCTCGATGCATTTCTGCACCAGGATTTCGGCGCGCTCCAGGTCGTCTTTGCCCTCGATCTCGTTGAAGGGCATGCTGACCACGTGCTCGTAGGTAGTGACGCCCGTGGGCAGGATTTCGGGAATGACCGTGTCGGCGATGACCGGGAAGCCATAGTTGATGGCGCCCGCCGCCGCCGCGTACTTGAGATCGTCCACTTCGCCCAGGGCCAGCACAAAGGCGAACACGCGCTGCTTGTTATACAGCAGGATATCGCGCGCCTGGCCGGCCTTGATGCCGCCGAAGGTCAGCGCCGAGCGCGTGGCGAAGCCGAGCGCGTAGATGGCGCTGATCGTGTCGGTGCCGAAGGGCACGGTGTAGGTGTCGTAGCCCAGCTCGACGCCTTCCTCCTGCAACTGGTGGATGATGCTGCGCCCGTTGACGTTGCCGGAGAGGAAGCACAGGATGTTGCGCTGCTGCAATTCGCGCACGATCTTGACGGCGACCTCGTTGGAACGGGCCGCGCCGACAATCGCCGCGAAGCCGGGCATACGCCCGTCTACAAGCTGGATGCCCCACGAGCGAAGCTGGATGTCGTCAATGGGGCCGTTGAGGTGGCCGACATGGTCACTGCCGGTGCCGCCGTAGGACGTGCCGCCGGCCAGCTCGATGCCGGGGAACGGCTCCGGCTGCAAGCCGTAGACGAAGCGTATCGCCTCGATGGTCTCGGCGGCCAGCAGGGTGGCCATGCCGCTGTCGAGCGTCTCGCCCAGGTAGGGCGTCCACTTCTGGCGCGAGGGGACTGGGTGCAGCAGCTCGCGCGCATGGCGCACTGCATCGGCCAGGTCGCCGATCCTGGTCACTTCGCGCCCGGTCATGCCGTAGATCACGGGCAGGTAGTAAGCCGTGTTGGGGAAAGAGACGGGCGTATCCGGCCCCTTCTCGTCGAGCGCCTTAGCGAGCATCAGCTCTGCTTCGGTGACTAGCGCGTTCGCCCCGCGAATCGCGCGCGTAGCAATGTATCGGGACATGCGTCGCTCTCCTACCTGGCCGGTACGCCGTAGAGCGCCGCCTGGCGCTCGGCCAGCGGCAGTTCTTCGAGTTCCAACATGCGCTGGTCGCCGCTGCGCCCGAACCGCTCCGGATCATAAGCGGGCAGATTGAGCGCGGCGCGCTTCTTGTCTATGTGCTCCAGCGTGCGGCGGATCATCTCGTCGGGATTGGCGATAAATTCCATCTTGCCGCCGTAGAGCGCTTCCCAGCCCTGGCTGATGTAGCGCAGCACGCGGTCGGAGTCATCCACGCGGTCGGGCATGCCGCCGATCGGCGAAGAGCCGCCGAAGATGACATACGCGCCCGACGCGACGCAGTACGTGCCGATGGAGAGCGCCTTCTCGCTCATCCACTCCGGGGCCAGCCCGACGGCGGGCACCTGGTCAATATCGTCGCCCAGGCCACCGTCCTCAACCATCTGGGTCAGCACAGTCAGGATGCGCGAGTTGTCCACGCACGACCCCATGTGCAGCACGGGCGGGATGCCGACCGTCTCGCAGATCTCGCGCAGGCCCGGCCCCACCTGGTCCAGCCCGGCCTCGCCGAGCAGCAGACCCAGCTTGGCGCTGGCGATGGCCCCGCAGCCCGTCTCGACGACCAGCACATCCTGGCGCAGCAGCTCGCGCGTGACGTAGGTGTGCAGGTAGTCGTGCTTGCTGCGCGGGTTGTTGCAGCCGACGATGGCCGCCACGCCGCGAATGCGCCCGGCCATGATGGCGTCGTTGAGCGGGCGGAAGGAGGCGCGGTAGCTGCCGCCGAGCATGTAGTTGATGTATTCGTGCGAGAAGCCGGGAACCAGGTCTTCGCGCACGTCGGGAATCTGTGTCTCGCCGCGATTCTGATAATTGTCAATCGCCTCGCGCAGGATCTGCTTGGCGATGGTCAGCGCCTTGTGCTCGTCGAACTCGATATGCGTCGCCCCCTTGATGCGCACCTTCGGCGAGGTGGTGATGATCTTGGTGTGGAAGTTGGTTGCCAGGTTGACCAGCGCCTGCATGATGCACTGCACGTCCACCACCATCGCCTCGACCGCGCCGGTGAGGATGGCCAGCTCCTGCTGCAGGAAGTTGCCCGCCGCCGGGATGCCCTGGCGCATCAGGATTTCGTTGGCCGTGCAGCAGATGCCGGACAGGTTGATGCCCTTCGCGCCCGCTTTGCGTGCGTAGGCGATGATCTCCGGGTCTTGCGAGGCGGCGACGATCATCTGGCTGAGCGTCGGCTCGTGGCCGTGCACGATCACGTTGACCATGTCGTCCTTCAGCACGCCCAGATTGGCCTGGCCCAGAATGGGCGCCGGCGTGCCGAAGAGGATGTCTGAGACATCAGTGGCGATCAGGCTGCCGCCCCACCCGTCAGAGAGCGCCGTGCGCACGGCGTGCTCCAGGATGTGCTCTGCCTCCTGGTCGTCGCCGATATGCGTGCGGTGCAGCGCCTCCACCACTTCGCGGTCTACGCCGCGCGGCATCACGCGCCGCTCTTCCCACAACTTCTGGCGCTTCTTGGGTGCGCGAACAGTTGGCGCCACGCGGCCCTTCTGCTGGCCGAACTGGGCGATGTACAGGTCGGCCAGGTCGTTGGCGATCTCCTCTGGGCTGCGGCCCTCGATGGGGATGTTGTACTCCGCAGCGACATTGCGCAGCTTGGCCACGTCGCGGATGGCGTAGCCTTCGGCCTGGCCGTTGGCCACGGCCTTGAGCGTGAAGGCCATGTCGCGCCCGTGATCAGAGTGGGCGGCGGCGCCGGCGGCGATGGCGCGGATGAAGTTGCGCGCCTGGATGGTGTCCAGCGTCGCGCCGCACACGCCGGTCTGACCATCTTTGGTCAGCCGGCAGGGGCCCATGCCGCACAGCTTGCAGCACATGCCCGCCCCGCCGATGTTGCAGGCGACCATGTCTACAGCGCGGGTGAACGCGGTGCTGATGCCGAGCTGATCGGCGCGGATCAGCATCTGTTGGGCGGCGGGATCAATGCTCAGTTCTTCGGGGCTGCGTTTCTCTTTTGCCATGATTATTCCCCTTCCTCATCCGTGATCTTCAGCGGCCCCATGCCCGGACACGGCCACAGCGGACGCCCGGCGTGGGCCACCCGCTGCGCAAAGCCGACGGTCTGCCCGGTGTGGGCATAGGCGGCGGTGTGGCGGAAGTAGACGTGGGGATCGTCGGAGTGGTAAGCCGCTCTGTCCGATTCAGCCGGGACAGCCAGCGGCTCCAGATAGCCCGCTTCGCCGAGGCGCGCGCGAATGCGCTCGGCGTCCATCTGCGCGGGATCGAAGGTGACTTCGACCACGTGGAACGCGCTGCTGGCATAGATCGCCGCGACGCCCGGCAGCTCCGCGAGGAGTTGGCGGACGGCCAGCACGTGGTGGTCGGCGTACAGGGCGGGGAGTTCCAGGGTGAGTTTTTCCATGTGACAGCTCTCTGCGACCCTCCACAACTTGCTAGGAACGATGTTGGGCAGTCTTGTAAGCGTGATCAAAGTGCGTGTGAATTATTCATAATAATATTCTTTATAACTAATCAATCGCTTAAAGCCGCCCATAGTCTTCATGATGGGCTAAAACCAGTCTGCCATGCAGTGAAAACCATCACCGATCTTTCTTGCGTTTGTCACAATCGGCATCGCGCGCGGGGCGTAGGGATGGATTGCGGATTGCGGATTGCGGATTGCGGATTGCGGATTGCGAATTGCGAATTGCGGATTGCGGATTGCGGATTGCGAATTGCGAATTGCGAATTGCGAAGTGCGGATTGCGAATTGCGAATTGCCCATTGCGAATGAGTGGGCCTCGCTGCCCCCTTCCGTTGGTGGCTTTGAGCTCCCCGAAATGCCCCCCTTTGCCTGATCCCAGGTAAGGGATTGAAGAGACGAGGCCCTTGCCTCGTTGATCTCACTCTCGCTCGGCGCTGAGGCGCTCAGACACCAGACTTCCGAAGTCTTGAAGACTTCGGAAGTCTCTTGCGCAGCGCACCTCTCGCCGGGTCCACGAACAACCTGTCGCCAGGAGAAGTTTGGGAATGTTCGCTGAAGGCCTCCCCCTCAATCCTCCTCCAGCGAAGCTAGAGAAGGGACGAACTGGCCTCCCCTTTCCCTAGCTTTGCTGGGGGAAGGGGCTGGGGGATGGGGGCCTTCGGCAATCGCTGATAACTCGTTCGTGGACCCCCCTCTCGCCAGAATTGTTGTTGGCCTCTGTGATGGCTTAGTCTATAATGGGAATATATCTCGATGGACAGGAATCTGGGCAAGCGTTGGTAAGCGTTGAGCCAATACATCGTCGCCTACACTGTCTATGCAGGCTCAGCGCAGCATGGCAGCATCCCTATTGGGATGCTCGTGTAGGCTGGTGGTGGTTGGATGCCGGCGACAGGCCATAGGTGAACCGGACAGGGGCAGCCCGCTGCTTGTTGAGCGACAGTGGAGGCTGCCTCGTGTGTTCAATGGAGCAGGGGTCGCCGGCTGAAAAGCCACTATAGAGAGTTGCGGAAAGGAGCACGCATCGCACTGGCGGTTCAGCAATAGGAAATAAGACCGGCTGTTCTGAGACGAACTGGAACGCAGGAACGCAGCTAGCCACCCGATTTCACATCGTCCGCACACGTAAGCATTCTCATAGCACATCACACCTGTTGGAGGATACCATGAAAAAGCATTTGACCCTGTTGTTGGTGATCGCGCTGGTTGTGGGTGCCCTGCCCGCGCTGACCTCGGCCCAGGCCCCCAGCCTGCTCATCTGGACGGACGAGACCCGCTCCGCCGTGATCGAGGAGCTGGGCGCGTCGTTCTCCGAAGAGTACGGCGTGGAGCTGGTCGTCCAGCAGATGGGCTTCGGCGACATCCGCGACCAACTGCGCATCGCCGCCCCGGCGGGCGAAGGCCCGGACATCATCATCGGCGCGCACGACTGGCTGGGCGAGCTGGTGACCAACGGTATGCTGGCCCCCGTGGACCTGGGCGACGCGGTGGAAAACTTTGCGCCGGCGGCCATCCAGGGCTTTACCTGGGATGGCGAGTTGTACGGCGTGCCCTACGCCATTGAGAACATTGGCTTCTTCTACAACACCGACCTGGTGCCCACCGCGCCCGAAACCTGGGACGAGGTAGTCGAGATCTCCAAGGCGCTGATGGACGAAGGCAAGGCGGAGTACGGCTTCATCCGCCAGATCGGCGACCCGTACCACTTCTTCCCCATCCAGACGGCTTTCGGCGGCTATATCTTCGGCCTGGACGAGTTAGGCAACTACAACGCTGAGGATGTCGGCGTGGACAACGAAGGCTCCGTCGCCGCGCTGCAGTGGCTGCAGGGCCTGATCAAGGATGGCATGATGCCGTCCTCGCTCGAAGGTGGAGACGCTGAGGCGCTGTTCCAGGATAGCAAGGCGGCCATGTACATCACCGGCCCGTGGAACATCCAGCGCTTCGTGGACGCGGGCGTCAACTTCGAGATCGCCCCCATCCCGGTTGGCCCGGAGGGCGACCCTGGTCGCCCGTTCCTGGGCGTGCAGGCCTTCATGGTCAGCGCCTTCAGCCAGAACCCGCTGCTGGCCCAGGCGTTCCTGACCGAGTGGGTCGCCACTGAAGACGTGCAGTACGCGCTGTACGAACAGGGCAACCGCGCCCCGGCGCTGCTCTCGGCCCAGGAACTGGTTGACGACCCGTATCTGGCGGCGCTGGCTGAGGCGGGTGCAGTGGGCCAGCCCATGCCGGCGATCCCGGCGATGTCGGCGGTGTGGACTGCCTGGACTGACGCCATCACCCTGGCCATGCAGAACCCGGATCAGGATGCGGTAGCGCTGGCGACGGCGGCGGCGGAGACCATCCGCGAGGCGGCGGCTGGCGAGTAGCGCCTGCCCAGGCCTGCTCTACAACCGCTTAGAGCGTGTTATGCACTCAGCACTCTCGGCCAGGGAAAGAAGCGCTCTGTTTACCTCACCCCTGGCCTCGCTACGCTCGGCCTTTCCCCCTCTCCATGCATGGAGAGGGGGGGTCGAGGCGCGCCAGCGCCGAGACGGAGGTGAGGTAAAACCGAGCACCACCCCAGGCTGCTGGCGGGAAAGAAGCCGGGGGATAGGGGTTGTAAAGTGCATAACGCGCCCTAGATAGACTTGCCCAGGGGCCGGCAGCGCGCTGCCGGCCCTTTTGGAAAGAACGGCCACCAGCCGAAAGGAGAAGCGCGCCGCACCGGGCCGGATAACCCTTACGATGCGGCGCGGAGAGAGCAATGGCAACCGCGAAATCCGCTCCAGGTGCGTCTCCTCGCTTGCCCGCCGCGCTGTTTTCGTCACGCTCGCTCGCGGTGACTATCCTGCGCCTGGCCGGGCTGGCGCTCATTGATGCTTTCGCCATCTGGTTTTTCGCGCGCCTGGTCAGCGATGGTGAGTACATCCTGGCGATCTTCGTCGCCGTGATCACGCTGGGGATCAACGCCGCCTTTCTGTTCGAGGGGATGTACCCTTACCGCTGGTTCACCCCCGGCCTGTCGTTGTTGATCCTGATGATCATTTACCCCACGATATTTACCCTTTATGTGGCCTTCACCAACTATAAAGACGGCAATTTGCTCACGCGCGTCCAGGCGGAGGAGGTGCTGCTCAGCCGCACCTTCCTGCCCGAAGACGCCAAGACCTATGGTTGGACGGCGTTTCAGTCGCAGGAAGACTCCACCCGTTGGGCGCTGTGGCTGATCCCGACGGATGGCGAGGGCGAGGCGGTCTTCGCCGAGCCGGGGGAAGCCACGCCTGCCAGCGACGTAGACCTCGGCGACTATGCGCTGGACGAAGACGGCATCCCCACCGGCCTGCCCGGCTGGGAGCGCGTCCCCTTCGCCAAGACCATCGCCATCCTCGATAGCGTGCTGTCCAAGATTCAGTTCGGCGAAGACGAGAGCACCTTCATGCTCAACCCGAAAAACCCGACCAAGCAGGCCGGGCGCTTCGAGGCCAAGTACGCGCTCAACGACGACGGCACGCTGTATGACCGGCAGCTTGGCGTGACCTACCAGGCCGTGAAAGGCACGTACACGCCGGTAGATGGGCCGAACAGGAATGCGCAGGGCCAGGTGACGGATGCCGAAGGAGTGTCGCTGCCGGTGATCCGCCCCGGCTATTACGTCACTATCGGCCTGGACAACTTCAAGCGCCTGATCCAGAACGAGAAGATTCGCGGGCCGTTCATTCGCGTCTTCCTGTGGACGTTCGGTCACGCTTTCTTCACGGTGTTCATCACCTTCTGGTTCGGGCTGTTCCTGGCGCTGCTGCTCAACGTCAAGTTCACGCCGGGGCGCGCTGTGCTGCGCACGCTGCTGCTGGTGCCCTACGCCATGCCCGCCTTCATCAGCGTGTTGGTGTGGAAGGGTCTGCTCAACGAGCAGCTTGGCGTGATCAACAAGTTTCTCACCTCGCTGCCGTTCATTGACGTTGGCCCGCGCTGGACTTCCAACGCCGCATGGGTCAAGGTGGCCATCCTGCTCATCCAGCTCTGGCTGGGTTTCCCGTATATGATGCTGATCACCACCGGCGCGCTGCAATCACTGCCCGGCGACATCTACGAGGCGGCGCGCGTGGATGGGGCGAGCGCCCTCCAGCAGTTCCGCCACCTGACGCTGCCCTTGCTGCTGGTGTCGGTTGGCCCGCTGCTGATCGCCTCGTTCGCCTTCAACTTCAACAACTTCACCATCGTCGAGCTGTTCAACAAAGGCGGGCCGCCCATCTCGCCCGACCAACCCGCCGGGCACAGCGACATCCTGATCACCTACACCTACGAGCTGGCCTTCGGCAGCGGGCGCGGCGCGGACTATGGCTTCGCCTCGACGATCAGCCTGGTCATCTTCCTGATGGTCGCCCTGATCACCTTCTTCAACTTCCGCTTCACGCAGTCGTGGGAGGAGATCTCGGAAAATGTCTAGCCTCAGCTACATCATGGAGAACAAGATGGTGCGCGACCGCTGGCTGAACTACCTGGGCCGGCTGGTCATCATCCTTCTGGCGCTGTTTTTCGCCTTCTTCCCGATTGTGTGGATTGCCTCGGCATCGTTCGACGAGACGGGCACGCTCAACACGCAGCGGCTCATCCCCCGGGCCAAAGGTCTGGGCAACTACGATGAATTGCTGAGCAGCAGCATCCATCCCTTTGGCACCTGGATGTGGAACTCGATCAAGGTGGCCTCGATCACGGCCCTGCTGACGGTGACCGTCAGCGCGGTCAGCGCCTACGCTTTCTCGCGCTTCCGCTTCCGGGGGCGGCGCAACCTGATGCTGACCGTTTTCATTGTCCAGGTCTTCCCCAACTCGCTGACCATCGTCGCCACCTTCCTGCTCATTCAGACCATTGGCGCGCACGTGTCCTGGCTGGGGCTGAACACGCACGGCGGCCTGATCCTGGTCTACCTGGGGGCGGCGCTGGGCATCAACACCTGGCTGATGAAGGGCTTCTTCGACTCGATCCCGCGCGATCTGGACGAGTCGGCGCGCATTGATGGCGCGTCGGACTGGCTGATCTTCTGGCGGATCATCCTGCCGCTGGTGCAGCCGGTGCTGGCTGTGGTGGGCATCCTGTCCTTCATCGGCACCTACGGCGACGTGATCATCTCGCTGACGCTGCTCAAGGACAAGGACGTGCAGACGCTGGCTATTGGCCTCAACCGCTTCATCAGCGATAGCTTCAACCGCGAGTGGGGCGTTTTCTCGGCGGGCGCGCTGATCGGCGCCATTCCCATCGTCATCCTGATTCTCACCTTCCAGCGTTTCTTCGTCAGCGGCCTGACCGAGGGGGCGGTCAAGGGCTAGGGAGGGATTGCGAATTGCGAATTGCGAATTGCGAATTGCGGATTGCGAATTGCGGAATGAGTGATCCCAGGTAAGGGATTTGAAGAGACGGTGTCCTTGCCTCGGTTGACCTCACTCTCGCTCGGCGCCGACGCGCTCAGACACCAGACTTCCGAAGTCTTGAAGACTTCGGAAGTCTATTCCCCCCCCCCCCCTCCCCGCGAGCCGAGCGCAGCGAGGCCAGGGGGTGAGGTAGCCTGCTGGATTTCGCAGAGACTTCCTGACAGCTTGTCAAATTCGCAATCCGCAATCCGCAATCCGCAATCTCATTCTGGCGGTCTTCTATGGAATTCATCTTCGGGACGTTCGCCACCGACGAACTGAAAGTCGTCCATCACCGGACGGCGCGGCGGGGGGTGCAGCACGGGTTCGCGCTGTCCCCCCGCGATCCGCTCCCCGGCCAGCCGGTCACGCTCACCGTGCAGATCGGCACCGATCTCACCGCCGACGGCGTAGCCTGCTACTACACGCTGGACGGGAGCGAGCCAGCGGGCGCGCGCGGCGTCGCCTCTAATGGCCAAGTGGTGTTGCTGGCGCAGACTGACACCGTGTGGGACGCCGTCGCCTGGGGCTATGTGACGCGCTGGCAGGGGACGCTGCCCGCCCAGCCGGAGGGGACGGTCGTGCGCTACCGCGTCGGCGCGTGGGCGGAGGGCGGCGACGGAGGTCTTCGCCGACTGGCCGGATGTGCAGGACACCGCCGAGCGCGCCGCCGCCGCCCACTTTCGCGGCGAGCCGGCCCCCGCCGCTCCCCCCGGCGACCCGGCGCGCGGCCAGACCTTCAGCGTCCACATAGACCGCCTTCAGCCGCCCGGCTGGGCGCGCCGCGCGATCATCTACCAGGTGTTCGTGGATCGCTTCTACCCCGGCGACGGGCGCGACTGGCTTCAGCCGGATTCGCTGCGCGGCTTCTTCGGCGGGACGCTGTGGGGCGTGCGCGACAAGCTGGACTACATCGCCGGCCTGGGCGCGACCTGCCTCTGGCTCAGCCCCACCTGGGTCAGCCCGTCGCATCACGGCTACGACGTGGTGGATTACATGCGCACCGAGCCGCGCCTGGGCGGCGACGAGGCGCTGCACGCCCTGGTCGAGGCGGCGCACGCGCGCGGCATCCGCGTCCTGCTCGACCTGGTGTGCAATCACCTCTCGCACCAGCACCCGATCTTTCAGGAGGCGCTGCGCGACCCGGCCAGCCCCTATCGTGACTGGTTCACCTTCGACGACTCACCGCTCGGCTATCGGGCCTTCTTCGGCGTGCGCTCTATGCCGCAGATCAACCTGGCGCATCCGGCGGCGCGTGCCTGGATGCTGGACATCGCCCAGCACTGGCTGCGCGCGTTCGACGTGGACGGCTACCGGCTGGACTACGCCAACGGCCCCGGCCCCGGCTTCTGGGCAGACTTTCGCGCCGCCTGCCGCGCCGTCAAGCCGGACTGCTTCTGCTTCGGCGAGATCGTAGACCAGCCCTCGGCCCTGCTGCCCTACATCGGGCGGCTGGACGGCTGCCTGGATTTTCACCTGGGGGAGGCGCTGCGCAAGACCTACGCCTACCGCACCTGGAGCGAAGCGGATTTCGAGCGCTTCGCTGCGCGCCACGAGGCGTACTTCGCCGGGCAAGGTGACTTCCTGCGGCCCACCTTCATTGACAACCACGACATGGATCGCTTCCTCTTCGTCGCCGGCGGCGACAAGGGTGCGCTGCGCCGCGCCGCTGAGGCGCAGATGCGCCTGCCCGGCCCGCCGATCATCTACTACGGCACCGAGGTCGGCCTGAGCCAGCGTCAGGGCAAGGGGAGCACGCTGGGCCTGGAGTCCAGCCGTGAGCCGATGCTCTGGGGCAACCGGCAGGACACCGATCTGCTGGCCTTCTACCGCGACCTGATCCGGCGGCGCGGGTGAGGATACGGTAGACTCTGAAGACTTCCGAAGTCTGCGAGACTTCGAACGTCTGGAACGCGCGGGGCGCAGCAGAGCAACGTCCCTACCTGTTTTGCTGCTTCATAGAGGAGAAACTTTGATGTCCAGGAAAGTCGTGACCTTTGGCGAGATCATGATGCGCCTGACGCCGCCCGGCTTTCTGCGCTTTGGCCAGGCGTCGTCGTTCGACGTGACCTACGGCGGCGGCGAGGCCAATGTCGCCGTGTCGCTGGCCAACTACGGCGTGCCGGTGGATTTCGTCACGCGGCTGCCCGCCAACGACCTGGGCGAGGCGTGCCTGTGCTTCCTGCGCGGGCACGGCGTCGGCACGGGCCAGATCGTGCGCGGCGGCGAGCGGCTGGGCATCTACTTCCTGGAGATGGGCGCGGCTCAGCGCGGCAGCAAGGTCGTCTACGACCGCGCGCACTCGGCCATCGCCACCATCGAGCCGGGCATGGTTGACTGGCGGGCCGTCTTCGCCGGTGCGGACTGGTTTCACTGGACGGGCATCACCCCGGCCATCGCCGCCGGCACCGCCGCCGTCTGCCTGGAAGCCGTCCAGACCGCCCGCGCGATGGGCCTGACCGTCTCCTGCGACCTGAATTACCGCAAGAATCTATGGCGCTGGGGCAAGAAGGCGGGCGAGGTCATGCCGGAGCTGGTCAGCCTGTGCGATGTGGCCATCGGCAACGAGGAGGACGCGGCCCAGGTCTTCGGCATTCACGCGCCGGACACGGATGTGATCTCCGGCAAGGTGGAGGCGGAGAAGTACCGGGGCGTGTGCGAGCAGCTTCACGCGCGCTTCCCCGCGCTGAAGACAGTCGCCATCACCCTGCGCGGCTCGATCTCGGCCAGCCACAACACCTGGTCCGGCGTGCTGTGGGACGGGGGGCGCTTCTACACCGGCGCGACGTATGACATCGCGCCCATCGTGGATCGCGTGGGCGGCGGCGACTCGTTCGTGGGCGGCCTGATCTACGGGCTGCGCGCCTACGACGACCGCCAGCGCGCGCTCGACTTCGCCATCGCTGCCTCGTGCCTCAAGCACTCCGTCTACGGCGACTTCAATCTGGTCACCGTGGCCGAAGTCGAGAAGCTGGTGGGCGGCGACGCCTCCGGGCGCGTGGCGCGGTAGAGGGCAGCCCTGTGACTCGTCAGACTTCCGAAGTTTTGGAAACTTCGGAAGTCTCTCCCGGTACAATGCCCCCTGTGACCCCCCGATCAGCGCAAAGGAGCACGCATGGCTGGCGACACGCTCGAACTCACGCCCGCAGAGATGGTGCACGGCGGGCAGACGCTCACCCGGCAGGGCAAGCGCGTCATCTTCACGCCGTACACCATCCCCGGCGAGCGCTTCCTGGCCCGGCTCACCGACGACCGGGGGCGCTACGCCTTCGCCGAGAACGTGCGCGTGCTGGCCCCGTCGCCGCAGCGGGTGACGCCGCGCTGCCCGCACTTCGGCCCTGGGCGGTGCGGCGGCTGCCACTTCCAGCACATTGACTACGCCGCCCAGCCCGGCTACAAGCGCGACGTGGTGATCGATCAGCTTCGGCGCATCGGCGGCTTCAGCGACCCGCCCGTCCGCCCGACGGTCGCCAGCCCGGACGCCTGGGCCTACCGCTATCACGCCACCTTCCAGGTGGACGCGGCGGGCAATCTGTGCTTCGTCGGCACGGACAACACCACGCTGATCCCCATTGACGAGTGCCACATCCTGCGCCCGGAGCTGCGCGATCTGCTGGCCGAGCTGAACTTCGAGGACGTGCAGGGGCTGACCCGCGTGCGCGTGCAGACCGGCTCGACGGGCGACCTGATGCTCGTGCTGAGCACGGCGGACGACGAAGCGCCCGCCCTGGAAGTGACCATGCCCGTCTCGGTCAACCTGCTGCTGAGCGACAACGAGCCGGTCAACCTGATCGGGGCCAGCGCCGTCAGCTACACGGTGCGCGGGCGGCCCTTCCGCGTGACGGCGGGCGGCTTCTTCCAGGTGAACCTGCCCCAGGCCGAGGCGCTCGTCGGGCTGGTGCTGGAGGCGCTCGACCTGCGCGGCGACGAGACCGTGCTCGACCTCTACGCGGGGGTGGGGCTGTTCACCGCTTTTCTGGCCGAGCGCGCCGCGCTGGTCACGTCGGTGGAGAGCTATCCCCCGGCGGTGACCGATGCCGATGTCAACCTGGCCGACCTGGACAACGTAGACCTGATCGAGGGGAGCGTCGAAGCGGTGCTGCCGGAGCTAGAGGGGCCGTATGACGCCGCCGTGCTCGACCCGCCGCGCGCCGGCGTGGACGGGGCGGCGCTCGACGCGCTGGTGGCGCTGGGGCCGCGCGCGCTCGTTTATGTCAGTTGCGAGCCGTCCACGCTGGCCCGCGACGCCAGGCGGCTGGCCGCGCACGGCTACCGGCTGCTGGCGGTGACGCCGGTGGACATGTTCCCGCAGACGTACCACATCGAGTGCGTGGCCCACTTCGCGCGGTGAGCGGGGAGCGCCGAGCGAGGGTGAGGCTAACTAGGCCGCAGAGGGCAGCGCCCCTACCTGACAGATTTCTTACGCCCCCCGCCCGGCCCAGTTGTGCGCCCGTAAGCTCAATGCTATAGTGCGTCCGTGATCTCCCGCAGGCCGCGCAATGCGACCGCGACAGGGAATGGCTGCTATGGACGCACAGGAGCTGTACCGCCAGGGCGTGATCGCCATCCGCGAGCAGAACGACCTCGCGCGCGGGCGCGATCTGCTGGTTCAGGCGCTCAAGCTGGACCCGCACAACGACATGGCCTGGCTGTGGCTGGCGCGCACCACGCCCGACCCCGCCCGCCGTCTCGAGCTGGTCGAGCGCGCCCTGCGCGTCAACCCCACCAGCGAAGCCGCGCAGAAGTGGCGGGCGGAGCTTCTGGCTGAGCAGCGCCCCGCGCCGCCCCCGTCGCCGCGCCCGAACCGGCTCCCCCTGCCGCCCCCCCGCCGGCCTTGCCCCCCAGACGCCGCAGACGCCGGTTGGGCGGCCCGCATCCAGCGTCATTCGGCCCTTGCAGCGCAAGACAGTTGACGAGCCGGTTGCGCCAGCCGATAAAGAGCGCATCGCGCACCTGATGGATCGGGCCGAGATTTACCGCGAGGCCGGTGAGATCGAGGACGCCATCGCGCTGTGGGTCGAGGTGCTGGGGATTCGCGTGGATCACGAGCAGGCCCTGCGCAACGCCGCCGGGCACCTGTGGAAGCTACAATACTGGCAGGACGCCAAAGAGCTGGTGCAGCGGGCCATTGACGCCGGCACGCGCGTGCCCACCATCTACCTGACCGCCCTAGACATGGCCGAGCGGCAGAATGATGGCATCTGGGCGCGGGAACTGCGCGAGCGCGTGGCGACGCTGCCCGTTGCCGACGAGCAGCTTGTGATCAAGGTGGCCGACTATTATCTGGCGCGCCACCAGTCCCCCACTGCGCACGGCTTTCTGGAGCGCGCGCTCGAGGCGCACCCCCACATGCCGACGGCGCTGGTCAAGCTGGGCGACCTGCAGCAAGAGTCGGGGGATCGCGTGGAAGCGTCGCGCCTGTACGAGCGCGCCGCCCGGACTGGCGCGCGCGGCAAGACGCGCAAGGAAGTCGAGAAGAAGCTGCGCAGCTATGTGCCCGTGCTGACCGACCGCGAGCGGGGCAGCGTGGGGCTGGCCGTGCGCGAGGCGGTGGGCATCGCCGGGCTGTACGTGCTGCTGGGCTGGCAGGACGCCCGGCTTGACCTGCTCGCGCTGGGGCCGCGCCGCTGGATCGGGGTATTGGTCAGCTTGCTCGGCGGCTACTTGCTGGTCACGGCGACCTCCTCGCCGCAGCAGCGCCCGCTGGCCGGGTGGCTGGGCGGGGCCGTCCCGCCCCCCCCGCCGCCGCACACCCCCGCCGATGGACCAGCGGTGCCCGCGCCGGGCCGCGCCCTGGAAGAGCCAACGAGCCTGCCCATGCTGCCGTCCAGCGTGCGCTACGGGCTGGGCATCGCCGGAGTCGTGCTGCTGGGGATCGCGTTCGTGCTGGTGCTGTACTACACGCTTGGCTGGGTGGGCGATCACCGCCCGCCATACCTGCCCTGGTGACGCCAGAGCCTGGAGAGAACGCGCCATGTGCCTGCTGGCCGCCATTCTCGCATATTTCCTGCTCATCCTGTTCCTGTCCACGCTGCTGTTTCCCATGCCGGTCAACGACTCCGGCGTGGTGCGCTATCGCACGATTCCCTGGGCAACGCTGCTGCTGATCATGATCAACACGGCGATTTTCGTGCTGTGGATCGCGCCAGACCTCTACGGACAGCAGGATCAGGGCATCATCATCCAGCCGACCTTCGAGAGCTACGTGGGCAAGGTCAACACGTATGGCTTCAACGAGCAGGTGCTGCGCCAGGGAGAGGGGATCGCCGCGCTCGCCACGTTCACTTCGATGTTCATGCACGCCGATTTCTGGCATCTGTTCGGCAACATGATCTATCTGTGGGCGTTCGGGCGGCGCGTGGAAGACGCCTGCGGGTCGTCGCGCTTCTTGCTGTTTTATCTGCTGGCGGGCTTGATCGCCAACGTGGGGAGCGTCCTGTTCACGCCCAAGACGGACACACTGCCCTCCATCGGGGCCAGCGGCGCGATCTCCGGCGTGATGGGCGCGTACCTGCTGCTGTTTCCCGGCGCGTGGGTCAACTGCCTGTGGGGGCTGGGCACTATCCTGCGCATTCCCTACGCGGCCATCCGCAAGCTGGTCGCCAGCGACGAGTACAAGTTCTGGCGCTGGACGGTGCCCCTGCCAGCGTGGCTGGTGCTGATCTGGTTTGTGGCGCGCAGCTTCCTGCCCTCGCTGGAGACCATTCGCAGCGACGAGGAGATTCAGGGCATCAACCACCTGGCGCACCTGGCGGGTTTTCTGGCCTCGCTGACCGTGTTCTTCTTCGTGCGCAAAGACCTGCTGCTGCGCTACCTGCACGGGCGCTCGCTCTGAAAGCTGGTTGTTGGTGGTTGGTTGTTGGTTATTGGTTGTTGGTAAGGGGTGAGGGGCGCTGCTCTGCTGCGCCCTGGTTGACCTCACCCCCGCTCGGCGCTCACGCGGCAAGCCGAGCGCAGCGAGGCTGGGGGTGAGGTCAATACCCCCACGTCAAACAAGTCGCTGACAACCTTTGCACGCACCCCAATGGGCAGCCCGGTTGGCATGGTCTACAATCTGCCATAGCGCGGGGAGATCGCCCGATGTGGTGCGACGCCTGCCGCCACTCTCTTCGAGGAAAGGCTCATGTACCGGCTGCCGCTGTTTCCGCTCAAAACAGTGCTTTTTCCGAACATGCCGATCACGCTGCACATCTTCGAGCCGCGCTACAGGCTCATGATCGCGCAGTGCCTTCAGACGGATCAGTCGTTCGGTGTGGTGCTCATCCGCGAGGGGCGCGAGGCCCTGGGGCCGCTGGCCGAGCCGCATCCCGTCGGTTGCAGCGCGGAGATCACCGATGTGGAGCATCTGGAAGACGGGCGCATGAACATCGTCGCCGTGGGCCGCGAGCGCTTTCGCATCCTCTCGCTGTCGCGCGAGCTGCCCTACCTGGTGGGCACCGTCGAGCCGCTGGCACCGGGCGATGCCCAGGCTCCAGACGTGATCCAGGCCAGCCGCCAGCTTCGCCCCTGGGTGGAGCGTTACCTGGCGGTGCTGGCGCGCGCGTCGGAGAGCGTGACCTTCGACCCCACTGCGCTGCCAGAAGACCCGCTGACGCTGGGGTACCTGGCCGCCTCCCTGGTCCAGATACCCGTTGACGAGAAACAGGCGCTGCTGGCCACCGGCGAGGCCGTGAGTCTGCTAGCCGAGATGCGCGCCATCTACCGCCGCGAAGTGGCCTTGCTGGATGCCATACTGGAGCGCGATCGCGCCCTGGCCCAGGCGCACCGGTTCTTCTCGACCAACTGATCGCGCCTGGACAGAACTCCCCGCTCACCCGATCAGGCCGAGATCGCGCAGAAACGCGCGCAGCTCCGCGCGCTGCCCCTCGCTCAGCGGCAGAATCGGGCGGCGGGCCGGCCCGGCGGGCAGCCCCAGCACCTCCAGCGATTCCTTGACCCACAGCGGATACGAGCCGAAGCGAGGCAGCCCCTCGCGCAGCACCGCGACGCGATCCTGCAGCGCGCGGGCGCGGGCGTGATCGCCGGCGCGGAACGCCTCGTAAATGCCCACTGACCATGCCGGCGCGACGTTCATTGTCAGACCCACCGCGCCGACCGCCCCCTGGCACAGCGAAGCGTAGATCAGCGTGTCGCGCCCGGTGAAGACGCGGAAGCGCGGCGGGCAGGCGCGGATGATGGCCATGGTCGTCGCCAGATCGCCGCTGGAATCCTTGACGCCGGCGAAGTGCGGGATGTCCGCCGCCAGCCGGGCCAGCGTCTCCGGCGCGACGCGCACGCCGCCCGTCCGTGCGGGGTTGGAGTAGGCGAAGATGGGCAGGGAGGTCGCCGCCGCGATGTCGCTGTAGAAGGCGATTAGCTCATCCTGCGATGGGCTGATGAAATACGGCGTGACGATGGCCACGGCGTCGGCCCCGGCGCGCTCGGCGTTGCGGGTATGGGCGATGGCGTCGCGCGTGGTGACCGCGCCTGTCCCGGCGATGACCGGGACGCGCCCATTGACCGCAGTCCGCACCGCTTCCAGCACGGCAACGCGCTCATCGGCGCTCAGGGCGTAGGCTTCGCCCTGGCTGCCCGGCGCAAAGATGCCGTGCACCCCAGCGCCCAGCACGTGCTCGACCAGCGCGGGCACCGCGCCGAGGTTGAGCGACCCATCGGCGTGCATCGGCGTCGCCAGCGGGGGGATCATGCCGTGAAAGCGGGAAGTGTCCATGAGAGAGAGCCTCGATTCGGTGGGGATGGTTAGTTGGTAGTCGTCAGTTGTCAGTCGTCAGTGATCAGTTGTCAGGGTGCGAGCAAAACGTGTCAGGTAGGGGCGCTGCTCTGCTGCGCCCTGGTTTACCCCACCCCCGCTCGGCGCTCACGCGCCTTGCCGCCCCCTCTCCGTCGACGGAGAGGGGGCAAGCCGAGCGTAGCGAGGCTGGGGGTGAGGTCAATATCCCCACGTCAAACAAGTCGCTGACAACCTTTGCTCGCACCCGTGGTCAGTGATCCGTTGTCAGTTGTGAGCGCCCGGTTGGTGACGATGGGTTGCTGGCAGTTCGTCGGGCGCGTATGAGCGCCGTCGCTCTGACCAATCACCAGAAACCACTCACCAGGAACCGTTTCCTTAGTTTTTCTCCGCTCCTCGGCGTCTCTGCGGCTCAGGAGCCTCATCCCCGACCTCGTGTGCGCTCTCACGGGCACTGGACGACGCCCTGCGCCCACAGGCAGCCGCCACACGTCGGGAACGGGTTGCCGTAGCAATCCTCGTCGTTCGTCTCCGAGAGCAGGCATCCGTCGCACAGCGTGCACGGCGAGAACTCGAAGGCGCGCACGCGCTCGCGGAACTCGGCCAGCGCCGAGTCGCGCCACACGTCCGGCAGACCGCGCTCGCCCACATGGGCGACGATGTAGCGCCGCGACAGGCGGGCGCAGCCATGCAGATAGGACGTATGCGTGCGCAGCAGCGGCAGACACGGGCTGATGCGCCCATCCCAGCCAACGGCCAGCACGCCATCCTCAATGAACGGGCAGCGGTCATAGACCGGGCGCGAGAGGCCGCTTGCCGCTGCTCGTGCGCCATTCACCGCCTCGCGCACTGGCACGCTTTCCGCCCACTGGCGATCCAGCTTGGGCAGGCGCAGCCCTGGTACGTCGGGCAGCAGCCCATGATCGCCATTGCACAGCGCCCGCGCGTAGAGCACTTCGCCGCACATATCAGGGCTGTAGGCCAGCACGTTGGTCACCATGAAGCGCGTCGCTCCCAACTCGCGCCCCAGGCGCAGCACGGCGGGCAGATCAGCGATATTGCGCCGCATGGCCACGTACACCACGCCGATCTCCGGCCCGGCGCTGCCCAGGCTGTCGCGCAGATCGCGCAGCCAGGCCATGTTGGTCAGCACGTCCGGCAGCGCCGCGCCCAGGCGCACATCGGTATAGCTGGCGGGCGTCGCCCCGTCCAGCGACACCCACAGCGCGCCCAGTCCGGCGTCTATCAGGGCGCGCGCCCGGCGACTTGTCAGCAGGGTGCCATTGGTGATCAGCTCGGTGGGCGCGCCCACCGCCGCCGCCGCCGCGACCATCTCGATGATGCGCGGGTGAGCCAGCGGCTCGCCGATCCCGCCGAAGAAGACGGTCGGCACAGGCACGCAGGCGCGCAGCCCGTCCAGCACGCGGGCGAACGTCGCTGCGTCCATATCTCCGGGCGGCTCGTCCCACAGCGTGCGCAGGCAGGTGCGGCAGGCCAGGTTGCAGCGGTTGGTCGGCTCGACGTAGACTTTCGCCGGGCCGCTCAGCGCGGCGTCGGCCAGGGGAGCCTGGCGCACTGCTGCTGCCCGGATCCTCACAGGCACCTCCTCGGAGGGAGCGTCACTCCGCCCAGCCAGCGCGGGCGACGGCCTCCAGCACGGCGTCGTGCAGGAGGCGGTTGGTGACGATCACGCCCCGGTTGCTGACCATGCGCGTGCCGGCTGTCCAGTCGAACGGGCGTCCGGCGACATCGGTCACTCGCCCGCCCGCTTCGCTGACGATGACGTAGCCCGCCGCATGATCCCACAACTTCTCGCGGAAGCGCGGGTCCGGCACAACGCGCAGGTACATATCGCCCATGCCGCTGGCGATCATCGCGTACTTGTCCTGGCTGTCCAGGGAGCGGCGGGGCGCACCCGGCCCGCGACGGAGCGCCCGGCTCACCTCGTCAATGAACGACCAATCGGTGTGCTCCGCCGCAAAGCTGGTCAGCAGCGTTGCCGCGCGCGGATCGGCGTTCATAGAGACCCGGATCGGCGTGCGTTCACCGCCCGCCAGCGACTCCTGGTAGGCCCCCGCGCCGCGCATGGCGTAGGTCAGCGCGCCCGTGTCGGCAGGCGGGTCGGCCTCGTCGCTGTAGAGGCCGGGGCTGGCCAGCACGCCGAGCACCGGCTCGCCGCCGATCATCAGGGCGATGGCCACGCAGTAATGCCGCCCGCCCAGAAAGCCCTTCGTCCCGTCAATCGGGTCTACGATCCAGGTGCGCTCGGCCTGCTTCTGCTTGCCGAAGTCGAGCCAGGCGCAGACCTGCTCCTCGAACACATAGCCGCCCACCGCGTCGGTGACGAAGCGGCTGACCAGCGCGCGCTGGCGGTCGTTGAGCAGCAGCATGAACTCCTCAGAGCGCTCCTCGGAGAGCACCGCGTCGTCTGGGAAGTTCTCGGACAGGGCGTGGCCAATCAGCGCCTGCGAAGCGTAGTCGGCGATGGTGACCGGCTCGCGCCCATCTTTCTGCGACGGGCTGACCAGCTCGGCCTGGATGTTCTGGCAGATTCCCGCGGCGATGCGGGCGATGGTCTTGGCGGTTTCAAGCTCGTAGGATAGTGTCACCCGGTTGGACTCCCTGTGGTCAGGAACGCGCGTGCCATTGTAGCGCAGGAGGGGCGCGGACGAAACAGCAGCGGGATTAGAGCATCAGTGGGCACACCTGCCCCACCTCACCCCCAGCCTCGCCCCGCTCGGCTTGCCCCCTCTCCGTTGACGGAGAGGGGGCGGCGAGGCGCGTCAGCGGGCCGAGCGGGGGTGAGGTAAAGCAGGGCGCCAGCAGAGCAGCGCCCCTACCTGACAGGTTTTGCCCGCACTCGGAGCATCAGTGGGCACACCTGCCCCACCTCACCTCCAGCCTCGCCCCGCTCGGCTTGCCCCCTCTCCGTCAACGGAGAGGGGGCGGCGAGGCGCGCCAGCGCCGAGCGGGGGTGAGGTCTATGAGGCGCTTTCTCAATGATTGCGATTTCCCTCTGCGCCCCGCCCAAACAGGAGGGTAGTCCCGGATTCACGGAAAATTCACGAAAACATAACAATCAATTGCTGAATCATTTTGATTTTTCGTTTATCTTAATGATAGAGCGTGAGAGCGCATGGGGTCAGCAAGGGGACAGGGCCGGCTTTCGCCGGACGTGTGACCCAGATCAGCCGCAACGATCAGCCTCACGCTGCAAATGCTGTGGTATGGTGGAGGCTTTCCGATGAGCGGTTATTATCTCAAGAGGATAGTCCGCAGCCTGGTCACCGGGATGGTGCTGCTCACCGTCCTGGTCACGACCCTGCTGCCGGGTTGGGCCGGGCGCGCAAACGCCGCCGCCGCCGGGGTGGGCCTGGCCGCGGCGAGCGCACCGGTGCCGAACGTAGCGTTTGCCCAGGCGAGCGAGGCGCGGGCACCGGGCGCGCACGCTGCCGCCTTCGTGCCCACGCCCGAACAGACGAGCGCCTTCCTGGCCGGTGATGTGGCCGTGAAGGTGCTTTTTGTCGAAAGCACGGCTGGCCCTGAGAACTGGACCGCCAGCGAAGTGGATGGGGTCAAGAAAGAAATCTCCCAGGCGCTTGAATGGTGGACCATGGTGGCTGCCATGCCCGCAGCGCCCGGCGGCGATCCGCGTCCCAGCGCTCACCTGACCTGGAACGTCAGCTATGTCTCGCCGTTCGATGGCCCGGCGGGCGACCGCCTCAAGATTCAGGTGGGCGTCGAGCCGGTTCAGGGCAGCGTCGCCAGCGCCGCAGAGCCAGACACCGGCTGGATTCACCAGGTCGCCAGCGCCTTCACGGGCCTGCCAGCAGATGTCAGCGCGACCCGCCAACTGGCCCACAACGCCCGCGTCAGCGGCGGGGCGGACTGGGGCCTCGTGCTGTATGTGGTGGACAGCAGCGCCGACGCCGATGGTCTGTTTGATGGCGACGGCCAGCCAGGTGGCGCAGCGCTCAACGGCCCCTGGGCGGTCGTCACGTCGGATGGCGGCGGCCTGGGCACCGACAGGCTGGAGATTCTCATCGCCAAGATGGTGGGGCATGTGTTCGGGGCGGGTGACGAATCGTATGACCCCGCTACGGGCGGCTGCCGCCAGGAAGAGGTCTACGGCTACCTGCGCGTGGCCCACACCAACTGCGAGCACAACAATGGCGCGCCCGCGCCCTCGCTGATGCGCTCCGGCGCGGCGATGGTCAGCGCCTACGCGGCGCACGCCCTCTCCGACCCGGCGCGGCAGCAGGTCGGCTGGCGCGATGCCGATGAGTCTGGCGTCTATGATGTGTTTGAGACGCTGGTAGACACGTTCGACGGGTTTGCCAGCGCGCCCGTGTGCCCTGTGCTGCACCTGGCCGATGTGCCCATTGACACGGTTCCGGCCATCCCGCAGCAGTTTGGCAGCGGCGACAGCGAATCGCAGTGGTCGGCGTATGTGTGGGATCGCGGCGAGCAGGAGTGGGCCTCCAGGCCGACCTTCACGCCGGTCGCCATCAACCGCCCGCAATATGTGTGGGGGCGGGTGAACAGCGGCGAGTGGATCGCCGCCGAGCCGAGCGATGGGGCGTGGGACAGCCTGGCCGAAGCGTACAACGTGCAGTTGCCCGGCAACCCCGGAGCGACCAACGCCGTTGAGATCGCCATCCTCGACCGCTGGGATCAGCAGGTCTACTTCTCGCCGGACCCGGTTCATGTGTGGGTGATCACGCCGGCAGCGGCGAGCGGCGAACCCCTGGCAGACCTCTTCCAGAGCGATGACGCCGCCTATGTGGGCCTCTATGATGCCAACGGCGCGCCCGGCGGCTGGACCACCTCTGTGACCGACGCTGGTTATTCGCCGGGCGGGGCCGGCGCCCTGACCATGATCGCGGACGGCATGGGCAGCGCGGCCTGCTTCAGCTTCACCGGCAGCGAGGTCACCGTCCTCTACAGCAAGGAGACGACGGGCACAGCCAACGTCTATCTAGATGGCGCTCTGCACTCGATCATCACCTACACTGACGAAGGGCAGAAGCGCGCCGAGCACAAGATCGCCAACCTGACACCCGGCAACCATGCCATCAGCGTGGTCGCCTCGGCAGGCGTCGTGGATGTGGATGCGTTCGCCCTGTCTACGCTCGCGCCGGAAGGCATTATTAACGCCGGGCCGGGCGGCGACATCAGCCCGAACAGCCTGGGCTTCTGGGAAGAGGGCCAGCCGAAAATCACCTATGTGGGCGCGTGGAGCACCATCCCGCTACCCGCGCCAGGGCGTCCCGGCTTGCCGGACGGCAGCGGACGCCGCGCCGCCCGCGCCTATGACCGGGTGTACGCGCATTTCACGCACGCCGACACGGTGGCCATCTATCGCGGCGTGTTCCCCGGCGGTGGCACGGCGGATGTCTACGTAGATGGGGCGCTGCGCGGCACCATGACCAACAACGCCAAGATCGCGCGCGTTGTCCCCTTCTACATCAGCGGCCTGGAGCCCAACGAGGTGCACACCGTTGAGGTGCGCGTCAACCCAGGCGCGCCCTATTTCGACCTGGACGCTTTCCGCTTCCTCAACCTGCTCAGCGATCCGTCCCTGTATCGCGTGGACGAGCCGGGCGCTTCCCTGGAAGTGCCCTTCAGCGGCGCGCAGGAGGCGACCGGCTGGGAGACGAAGACCTCCTACCTGCGCTCCAATGAGGAAGGCGCGCTGCTCACCCTGTTCTTCAAGGGATCGGGCGCGGCGGTCAACGTCAAGACGAGCAGCGCCAATGGCCCGCTGGAAATCTACGTGGACGGGCGGCTGGAACGCACAGTAGACCTCAAGGACAGCGCTGCGAAGGGCGTGCCGATTGCCGTGGTGGGTCTCAACCCAGAGCTGCCCCATGTCATGCAGGTGCGCCATCTGAACGCCAACCCCGCCAAGCCGAAGTACAACGAGGTCTATGGCTACACGGTCTATCATACGGCTCCGGTCGGGCCAGGCGCATATGAGGAATACGAGTATGGCCCGGACGGCAAGCCGACTCACTCGGCGTTCGTCTACGAGCAGAGCTGGACGCTCAAATCCACCAAGACTCCCGGCCCCTCGGGCGGCCACTATATCGAGTCCAAGCACGCGCAGGCGCGGGCCTACCTGTCCTTCGTCGGCGCGGACACGGTGACGCTGTATGGCGTGGCCAAGTCCACCTATGGCGCGGCAGACATCTATGTGGATGGGACGTTCTACGGCTCGCTCTATCTGAAAGGCCCGTCCTACCGCAGCATACCCTACACCGTCACCGGCCTGGATGCTGGCGCGTTCCACACGCTCGAAGTGCGCATCCACGACGAGAAGGGCTACGCGACGACCATCACCCTGGACAAGGTGGTGCTCTACAACAAGCCCGTGCTCAGTCCCGGCCATTACGAGAACAACGCGCTGGTCGGCGGCAACCCGGCCATCCAGTTCTCCGGCCAGTGGGCTGAGACGAGCGACGCCCGCGCCTCTGCCGCCAGCTATCATGGCTCGGAGGGCATGAGCTGGAAGACGTACCAGGCGGCGCCCGTCGTCGAAGCGGTCTTCGAGGTGAACGGCGCGACCTCAGTCGTCGTCTACCACCGCCAGTACAAGAAGTACGGCATGGTGGATATCTATGTGGATGGGCGCTACCACTCCTCGTTCAACAGCTACGCGGCTTCGCCCGCTGAGGGAGCCTTCCAGCAATCGTACATCATCGGCGGGCTGGACTCGGCGACCAACCACGTCATCGCCCTGAGACCGCAGCCCACCGGCAAGAGCAAGAACCAGTACGCCCCGTTCGATCTCGATGCCATCCTCGTTCGCACGGGTGATGTGGCCGGCGACAACTACCTGGAGGCAGGCTACTACGAGAACGATAACCCGGCGGCGCTGAGCGGCGGCGCGATCAGCTATGTGGGCGCGTCGTGGGCGACGAGCACGGTCTCGCGGGCGAGCGGCAAGGGCGACCGGGCGCTGGTGTTCTTCTACGGCAATGCCTTCACCGTCTACTTCAGCCAGACAGCCGACGGCGGCAAGGCGGACATCCTCGTTGACGGCACCCTCTACGGCTCGTACTCGATGCGCAGCACCACGCCGGGCATCGTGCCCTTCACGGTCGTGGACCTGGGCGAGGGGCTGCATACTGCCGAGATCGTCGTCTACTCCAAGTACGTGACCATTGACGCCTACCAGGTCTACGACCTCGCGCCGGACCTCGGCCCGACCGTCTACGACCTGGCCCCGACCGATGGCCGCGTCCTCCTCTCCGGCGCGTGGACGGTGGAAGGCGATACGCTGACCACCAAAGAGCAGGACGCCCGGCTGTACATCTACGTCACCGGCAACGACTCGCTGCGGGTTGTCAGCGATGTCTATAGCAAGACCGGCGCCATCGAAGTCGCCGTGAACGGCGCGCCGCACAGCCTGATCGAGGCGAGCTGGATCAAAGCCCAGCCCGCCCCGGATGCCGCCTACCTGGTCAGCGGCCTGGGCGGGATGCCCGGCGGGACCTGGGTGGAGGTTCGCAACCCGGCCAAGAAGACGATTGTCCTGCGGCGGCTGGAAGTCTTCGACCTGACTCCCTCGCTGGGCGACGGACAGCGCGCTGAGGCGGAGGGGACGGAGATCGTGCACGCAGTCGGGGCCTGGGCGGTGAAGCCCAGCAAGCCAGACCCCAAGTACAGCGCCGGCTACTACCTGGAGAGCGTGGGCACCGCCGGGCACTTCTACATCCCCACCCAGGGTGTCGCCTATGTGACCGTCTACCGCAGCATCGGCGCTTTCGGCGATGCCAATGTCTACATTGACGGCGTGCTGTGGGGCACCATGCCCAATAGCTCCAGCAAGACAGCCTACCAGGTGCCCTTCTCCATCGGCCCCATCCCCAACCCGTTGGAACGACACGTGATCGAGCTGCGCGCGGCCTCCGCCAAGAAGTTCTCGATTGACTGGGTTGAAGGTCAGGGCGTGCCGGTGCTCAGCCCCGGCTACTACGAGAACAACGATGTCGTCTTCACCGGCGGCGTTGACCCGGAGACGGGCGAGACGTACTCCAGCGCGTATACCGGCGTGTGGAGCCAGGTCGCCAGCAGCGGCGCTTCGGGTGGGTCGGTACACGAGGCCACCAAGCGCGGCGACCGTCTGGCGGCAGTCTTCCAGGGCAATGTGGTCACCATCTACCGCCAGCTTTACACCTCCGGGCGCTACATGACCGTCTACATTGACGGCGTGCCCTACCCGCTGAACAACAAGGCGAAGACCACCGCCAACCAGATCGCGCACACCGTCCTGCTGCCCAACGCCGGCCCGCATTCGCTGGAACTGGTGCTGGACAGCGGCAAGGCGCGCTTCGACGCCATCGAGTTCCGCCACATCGTCCCCGCCACCTACGGCGCGTATCAGCACGACAGCCTGCACGTGGCCGTCAACGACAGCCTGACCTGGGTGGTGACGCCCAGCGACCAGCACTCTGGCGGCTCGTATGTGTGGACGGCTGAGAAGTACGCCAGCGCCTTCTTGCTCTTCAACGGCACGCAGGCCACGCTCTACATGCACACCGGGCCGGAGTGGGGGATCGCCAGCGTCTACGTGGATGGGCGGCTGCACGGCGAAGTGGATCAGTACGCGCTCAGCCCTGGCGAGTTGTTCTTCGCTTACGACATCGGCGGGCTGGCACCGGGCGATCACGTCGTAGAAGTCCGCTATGAGGGCAAGAAAGCCCCTAAAGCCAAGAAGCGCCAGATCAATCTGGACGCCTTCACGGTGGATGGGCACCCCGTGCCCAGGCCGGGCGATGTCCCGCTGCCCGAAGAGCCGGCCGGCGGTGGCGGGGAAGACCCCGGCGAGCCAGAAGTCGGCTGCTACGAGGATGCCAGCGAGAAGTGGGAGTATATCTCCCCGACCGAGACTGGCTGGTTCACTCTGTTCCCCACAGGCGCGTCGGGCGGCAGCGTGCGGCGCGGCCTGGGCCAGCCGGAAGATGCCAATGCCATCTACGCGGAGTTCGCCTTCAACGCCGAAGGCTTCGCCTTCCTCTACCACAGAAATCAGTACGGCGGCCTGGCGGACGTCTACGTGGACGGCGTGTTCCGCACCCAACTGGATATGTACGCTGGCAGCGAGCTATGGCTGGAGAACGCGCTCTACGAAGTGGCGGGTCTGACGTCAGGGACGCACACGCTGCGCATCGTCTACACCGGCACGCAGAACCCGCTGTCGGGCGGCTCCAATATCTACGTTGACCGTCTCGATCTGCCGGCCTACACACCTTCCTGCAATCCGTAGTTTGGCGGGGCGGCGAGGGCTGCGCGCCCACCCCGGCCTTCGCCGCCCGCTTCCATCCATCACCACAGCGCGCTTCCGCCAGACAATCCCCTGTCTGGCGGAAGTGTTTTGCGCAGAGGGTTGTTGGTGGTTGGTGGTTGGTGGAGCAGAGTCTGCAAGTGGCCTGCCACGAAGGATGCGCGCAGAGGTTGACGGCGACTCGCTGGATGCAGGGCGTTGACCTCACCCCCTGGCCTCGCTGTGCTCGGCCTTTCCCCCTCTTCACCGATATTGTTGGCGAACTAAAGCACGCGCCGGTTTTGTAGGGGCGCTGCTCTGCTGCACCTTTGTAGGGGCGGGTTTGCAAACCCGCCCCTACGCAGACATTTCGCCAACAGCATCTCCAACGTGGAGAGGGGGCGGCGAGGCGCGTCAGCGCCGAGCGGGGGTGAGGTGAAGTGAAGGGTTGCCCCAGGCTACAGACTAACGCAGAACCGGCGAGCACGAGGCCCCCTGACCAAGAACCAACTACCAACCACCAACTACCAACCACCGCTTCTCACTCAGTGTCGGGCGTGGCCTCGGCGTCGCGCCGCTCGATGACGGGCGCGCGCACTTCTTCGGCGTGCTGGAGCAGCACGCTGTACACCTGGGGACTGTTCTCCTCCTGGACGATCAGCACCTTGCCCGCAGCGAAGATGCGCGACACATCCAGGTCGTCAATCAAGGTGGCGGCGGCGCGCGCTTCGTCTGGCGAGCCGAAGGCGAACACGCCCACGCGATAGCCGCGCGTGGTCAGCTCGATCAGCACGCCCTGCGCGCTCAGCCCGTCGTAGGTGGCCACTTCGTCTTGCACACGGATCACGTCCAGGTTCTCGTCGGCTTCCAGCGCGCTGATGAACGCCTCCGCCGACTCGTACCCGTCACTGCGCGCGCAGGAGACGATCCGCGCGCCGGTCGCGTCGGTGTGGTATTCATAGGAGAGGCCGCCCACCGCGTAAACCACCAGGTAGCCGTCAATGAGCGCTGGAACAGGCGTCGCCCCCGGCCCCGGCGGGCAGCCCAGCGCCTCGTCCGTCCAGGTGATCGCCTGGAAAGTGCGCAGCGCGCCACCGGCAGTGTCTACGCCGCGCTCTTCCAGGTCGAAGCGCACGGCATCGAGCACTGCGGTGCGCACGTCCGGCGTGGGCACATAGAGCACTTCTTCGTCCACCAGCACATCGTCGCAGCGTTCGACGACCGGCTCAGCGCCCGGCGATGGCTCGTAGACCTGGTAGGGGTAGACGAACCGCCCGCGCTGCACGTAGATGGTGTAGGGGATCACGCCCTCGTCGGTGATATCCGGGCAGTTCAACGGCGCAGACAGCAGCAGAGCGGTGTCCGGCTCCAGGATGGTGATTTCGTCCAGGCTGATCTCCAGGTGAGCGGCCAGGTCGGCGCGGGCGAGGGATGTCGCGTCCACAAACAGCGTCTCGGGGGGCAGCAACGGCGGCGAGCTGACCGGCTCGCCGGCCTCTCCGCCAGCCGTCTCGCCCACTGCTTCACCCGCTTCGCCCGCGTCCTCGGCCACCACCTCCGCGCTGACGCCGGGCGTGGTCGTGGGCGGCGGGGCGCTGTCTTCGCCGTCGCCCCCGCACGCGGCCAGCAGCGTCACCGCCAGCAGCAGCGCCATCACCAGCCTGACCCCGCGCCCCCGTGCGATCTTGTCTGTGCGACCCATTCGCCAACCCTCCCGTCGCTATGTCTGTGCCTCTGTCCGGCTGGGCGTTTCTTCAGTGTACCACGCCGGGCGCGGGAGGGGAATCGCCCCTTCGTCCTGGTGTGCTACAAGATGCAGGGGGAATTGCCTGAACTGCGAAGCGCCACAAAAGAAAACGGCCAGCGCATTCGTCTGGCCGCGGCAAGCATGACCGGCAAATCGGCATCAGGCCGGCTTAGCGTTCGCCGGAAAAATCGTGCTGGCGGAGGGGGTGGGATTCGAACCCACGGTGGCGCGAAGCACCACAACGGTTTTCGAGACCGCCCCATTCAACCACTCTGGCACCCCTCCATCTCGGACGACTTATGCAGTTGTCACTTCTGGCCCTGCGCGCGCAGCCCGGCGAAGAACTCGCGAATCAGCGCGGCAGCTTCGTCGGCCAGCACGCCCCCCATCACCTCAACCCGGTGATTGAGCTGCGGGTGGTTCAGCAGGTCCAGCACGCTGCCGCTCGCCCCGGCTTTCGGGTCAGGAGCGGCGTAAACCAGGCGCGGCAGCCGGGCCAGAACCATCGCCCCGGCGCACATGGCGCACGGCTCAAGCGTGCAGTACAGCGTCACGCCTTCGAGCCGCCAATGGCCCAGCACGGCGGACGCCGCACGAATGACAAGCAATTCAGCGTGTGCGGTCGCGTCGCCGTCGGCCTCGCGCCGGTTGTGCGCCCGCGCGATCAGTTCCCCGCCGCGCACGGCGACCGCGCCGATAGGCACGTCGTCGTGGGCCAGGGCGAGGCGCGCTTCGTCGAGCGCCAGGCGCATCCAGGCGTTGTCGTCCATCGCGGGCGCATTATAACACGGGGGCGGAGGGATCGGAAGTCCGAATTGGTCGGGGGAGTGTCCAAATTCAAGGACACACGAAGTCTTTGACATGCGCCGGGTAACCGGGAAAGGCACGACGGAACAGTTGGCGACGGTTCCAGGCGAAAACGAAGAGCTTGATGGCCCGCCGCAAAGCGTGAATGCAACGCGAGAAGCAGCGCGAGCGACGGGCTAGCCGAGCCAGATAATGCCGTAGTTCCGCATTGTCGGCCTCAACGGAATAGGTCTGGCTTTTGTCACGCAGGGCGCGATGCTGGCCTGGATAGTAGACCAGGGAATGATCGGTCGAGAAATCGTCGCTGTAGTAGCGCTGCGCTTGCGGACTGCGGTCCAGCAGCGCTTGCAGGGCTTCGGTGGTGCGTTCCGGCACCTCCGTCCAGCCGAGCACACAATGAGTCAGCCGATCAACGGCGGTGACGACGAAGACCTCGTTTTTTTCGCTCGACGAACGTGAAGAGCTCATCCAACTCTTCGACTTCGACCTCATCACTTGGTACGGGTGGCAAATCAGGCAAGCGATCCGCGTGCGCAGTGACCCAGTTGGCGACGGACTGCGGACTCACCTTGAGCAACCGCGCGATGCGGCGCAAGTTCAGACCGTCGACATACATCTCGACCGCTTGTCGGCGCATCTCATCCGCATATCCATTCCAATTCGGCTCAGGCGTATACTTGCGCTGGCACGCCTTGCACAAATAGCGCTGGCTGCCTGATGCATTCAGCCCCGCTTTCACCTGGTGTTCGGTTCGTTGACAGTGTGGACATTGGCTCATGTCCCTATTTTACCCATATCCTTATCTTTAGACACTCCCAGAAAGTTAATGCCCTTGACCTGTCGATCCTGGGCATGGTCATAATGCCAGCAGATAATCTCGTTTTCATCCGTGTACGGCTTCTCGGCGATACTATCGTCCACTATCATCACGCCGGTGTCTTGTTGAATGGCGCGCCCATGCGGTTTGACGATCTGCCACAAATCGCCGGAGGTAAACTCGTTTTGGGACAGAAAACGCTGGATCCGGTCATGGCTGACAGTTCCACCAAGCAGCTCCGACAGCCCGGTTCCGGTGGTCTGCCCAAACGCACTGATCAGGTAATCGCTGTACAAGTCGAGTAACTCTTTGTTGTCCATACACACAGTTTAACTCATCCGTCCGCTGCGTAACGTGAGATATAAGAAATAGATGAGAGTTTTCATGTTTATTTGGCACAGCTTGTGAAATAACAGACAATCTGGCTATGCGTTGCATCAGGACTGTGCTGGAAGGCCCGGCACCCCGTTCGGGCGAGGGTTTTCCCGGCGCAAGTCCCATCAGACAAGGAGCAGCATCATGGCCAACAACGGGAAAGGTCTCCGCGGTCTGCAAGGCAAAGTGGCGATTGTCACCGGCGCTGCCTCCGGCATTGGCCGGGCGACGGCGCTGGCGTTTGCCCGCGAGGGCGTCAAGGTCACCGTGAGCGACGTGAACGTGAAGGGCGGCCAGGAAACCGCCCGCCTGATCGAGCAGCAGGGCGGCGAGGCGATCTTCGTCAAGTGCGATGTCTCCAACGCCGCCGAGGCCAAGGCGCTGGTGGAGGAGACGGTCGCGGCCTTCGGGCGGCTGGACTTCGCCTGCAACAACGCCGGCATCGGCGGCGAGGCGAACCTGACCGCCGACTACTCGCTTGAGGGCTGGAACAAGGTCATCGCCGTCAACCTGACCGGCGTCTTCCTGGGCATGAAGTACCAGATACCCGAAATGATCAAGCAGGGCGGCGGGGCCATCGTCAACATGGCCTCCATCCTGGGGCATGTCGGCTTCGCCACCGCGCCCGCCTACGTCAGCGCCAAGCACGGTGTGATCGGCCTGACCAAGAACGCGGCCATCGAGTACGCCAGGCAGAACATCCGCGTGACGGCAGTCTGCCCGGCCTTCATCCACACGCCGCTGGTGGACGACGGCTTGCCCGCCGAAGTCAAGGCGCAGCTTGAGATGGCTCACCCCGTCGGGCGCATGGGCAGCCCGGAGGAAGTCGCCGAGCTGGTCGTCTTCCTGTGCTCGGACGGCGGGACGTTCATGACCGGCAACCCGATCCTGGCAGACGGCGGCTACGTCGCGCAGTAGGGGCGCTGCGCTGTTAAGCTCTGCGTAGGGGCGGGTTTCGAAACCCGCCCTGATATGCCTCTCCCCCTAAATCCCCCTCTCCAGCCGAGCTAGAGAGGGGGACTTCTATCTGTACTGTGCGCCCAGAACGCTTGAATTGGCGCGCATGGGGCGCTGCTCTGCTGTGCCCTGGGGCGGCCCGAACGGGCCACTTCCCGGCAGCGCCGCCGCGCTCTCCCGCCGTTCGGCCCGTTCAGCGCGGCAAAACATGATGGATGTTACTGACAGGGCGCAGTCTGGCGTGCTAAGCTTTCGACCAGACTGCGCTTCATCTTCTGTGAGGCTAGGAGACTGTCTTGACCACGACCTCTGTGGATGTGCTGGTCATCGGCGGCGGCGCGACCGGAGCCGCCGCTCTTTACGATCTGGCGCGGCGCGGCGTGCGCGCCCTGCTGGTAGACCAGCTTGACTTCACCACCGGCACGTCGGGGCGCTATCACGGCCTGCTCCATTCCGGCGGGCGCTACGCCGGGCGCGACCTGGAGACCGCCCGCGAGTGCATCGCCGAGAACCGGGTGCTGCGCCGCATTGCCCCCTTCGCTATCGAGGACACGGGCGGGCTGTTCGTCGCCACGCCCGCCGATCCCGCTGACTTTCCCGCCCGCTGGCTGGACGGCTGCGCCAAAGCGGGCATCCCCACCGAGCCGCTGAGTGCGGCCCAGGCCCGCGCCGAAGAACCCGCGCTGACCCACGACATCACCGCCGTCTACCGCGTGCCCGACGGGTCGGTCGACTCCTTCGACATGATTCACGGCTTCGTCGAGGCGGCGCGCGCCCTGGGCGGCGACGCCTGGATTTACCAGCAGGTGACTGCGCTGCTGCGCGAAGGCGACGCCGTGACCGGCGCGACGCTGCAAGACACGCGCAGCGGCGAGGAGCGCACTGTTCGCGCGGCCTGCGTGCTCAACGCGACCGGCCCCTGGGCGGGCGTCGTGGCGCAGTTGGCCGGGCTGGACGTGAGCGTGAAGTTCGACCGGGGCGCGATGATCGCCATGAACACGCGCTGGGTCAACACCATCGTCAACCGCCTGCGCCCCGCTTCTGACGGCGACATTCTGGTGCCGGTGGGCACGGTCTGCGTGCTGGGCACCACCTCCGTGCACACCGACGCGCCGGACGATTATCGCGTCGAAGCGTGGGAAGTGAGCAAGATTCTGGCCGAGGCCGATGTGGTCGTGCCGGGCATCCGCCACGGGCGGGCGCTGCGCGCCTGGGCGGGCGTGCGCCCGCTCTACGAGCCGCCCGAAGCCGGCAACGACGAGGCGCAGGGCCGCGACGTGGCGCGCACCTTCTCCGTGCTGGATCACGCCGCGCTCGACGGCGTGCGCGGGCTGGTGACCGTCACCGGCGGCAAGCTGACCACCTGCCGCCTGATGGCCGAGAAAGCGGTGGACGCCGTCTGCGCGCAGCTTGGCATCAGCGCGCCCTGCACCACCGCCGACGAAGTGCTGCCCATCCCCGCCGCGACTGCCGGACGCTACCATCGCCTGGATCACCGCCTGCACAAGCTGGAGCACGGCGAGATGCCCGGCGAATTGATCTGCGAGTGCGAGATGGTCACCCGCCCGCAGCTTGAAGCGGCCATCGCCGCCTACGGCGAGCAGCCGGTCGCCCTGGACGACCTGCGCCGCGACCTGCGCCTGGGCATGGGGCCGTGCCAGGCGGGTTTTTGCAGCGTGCGCGCGGCGGGCATTCTGCAGGCGGTCAAGGGCCAGGCCAGCGCCGAGGCGACGGCGGCCCTGGGCGCTTTCGTGGACGAGCGCTTTCGCGGCGTGCGCCCCTTGCTGTGGGGCCATCAACTGCGCCAGCTTTATCTCGACGAGCTGATTTACCGGCGCACGCTCGGCCTCGACCGGCTGTCCGGCGATGACGCCCGACAATCGCCGCTAGCCGTTGAACCGGGCGAGGAGGCCGCCCATGGCTGAGAAATGCAAGGCGAGCCGCTGCACCATTGACGCCACCCAGGGCCGGGGCAGCGAGGTGATCGTCATCGGGGCAGGACTGGCCGGGCTGCTGGCGGCAGTTCACGCCGTCAAAGCCGGGGCGCGCGTCCGCCTCGTCGCCAGCGGTTGGGGCCAGCAGATCGTCAGCCCTGGCTGGATCAGCGTGTGCGACCGCGCCGACGACGACGTGATCGCCGAAGTGCGCGGTTACGCCGTCCTGCACCCGGATCATCCTTACGCCCTGGCCGGGCTGGACGCGCTGGTCTGCGCGCTGGACCTGTTGCAGGACATCGCCGAGGAAATCGGCGAGCCGGTCGCCATGCGCCCCAGGGACGGGCACAACCTGCGCCTGCCGACCATGCTCGGCGCGGTTCAGACGCCGCTGCTCGCCCCGGCGGGCATCGCCGCCGGCGACCTCGGTGAGGTCAGCGGGCCGCTGCTGATTGTGGGCTTCGCTGGCTGGCGCGACTTCTACCCGGCGCTGGTTGCCGGCAACCTGAGCGCGCAGGGCGTCGCCGCGCGCGCGCTGACGGTGACTCTGCCCGCCGAGCGCGGATCGTGGGACGACTGGCCCGCCGATCTCGCCCGGCGCTTCGATGACTCTGCTTTCCGGGCGGCAGTGCTGCGCCAGGTTCAGCCACAGGTCAAGGACGCAGTCAGGGTCGGCTTCCCGGCGGTGCTGGGCATGGAAGAGCACGCCGAGGCGCGGCGCGAGTTCGAGGCGGGCCTGGGCTGCCCCGTCTTCGAGATACCCACCCTGCCGCCCAGCCCGGCGGGGACGCGGCTGAGCAATGGCATTCGCCGCTGGCTGCTGCGCCAGCGGGCGCGGGTGCAGGTCGGGCACGCAGTGGTGCGCGGCATCGTCGAGGGGGGGCGCTGCACCGGCGTCGAAGTCGGCGCGCTGGGGCACACCAACCCGTTCTACGCCGACGCCTTCATCCTGGCGACGGGCGGGCTGTACAGCGGCGGCATCCAGAGCGACGAGACGGGCCGCCTATGGGAGCCGATCTTCGGCTTCCCGGTCAGCGCGCCGGGGGGAGAGGGGCGCGAAGCGTGGTACGGCGAGCGGCTGCTGGCTGAGCGCGGCCACGCCATTCACCGCCAGGCGGGGCTGCGCGTCAACGCGCAGATGCAGCCGCTGGACGCTGAGGGCGCGCCCGTGCTGGAGAACGTCTTCGCCGCCGGGCACCTGCTGGCCGGCTTCAACCCGCTGACCGATGGCTGCGCCGAGGGTGTGGCCCTGGCGACGGCGTACAAAGCCGTGAGCGCGGCCTTTGCGACGCGGGCGTGAGGGAGGGGAGGAAACGAAAAAGCCCTTATGGGCTTCTCCGAAGGCACATGCCTTCCACCTCCAGATAACTGGATTAACCTGGTTTTAGCACAGTATACAAAACGACACAATCCCATGACTGACCATTCAACCACCCTCATTGACCTGACTCCCTTCACGGCGGATCACTGCCTGAAGTGCAACATCTGCACGTCGGCCTGCCCTGTCGCGCCGGTGACGCCGCTCTTCCCCGGCCCCAAGACAGTCGGGCCGCAGGCACAGCGGCTGCGTCTGCCGGGCGAGCCATCGCCCGATCACTCGATTGATTACTGCTCCGGCTGCGGCATCTGCACGCTGGTCTGCCCGCACGGCGTGCGCGTCATGGAGATCAACACGCAGGCCAAAGCGGCCATGACCAAGACCAACGGCATGTCGCCGCGCAACTGGTTCCTCAGCCGCAACGAGCTGTGGGGCCGCCTGGGGACGCCGTTCGCGCCGCTGGCCAATTTGGGCGTGCGCAATCGCTGGCTGCGCCTGATCGTCGAGAAGACGTTCAAGGTCTCGGCGCGCGGGCCGCTGCCCGGCTGGGCCGGCTACACCTTCCGCGGCTGGTGGAAGCGCGAGCTGAAGCGACGCCCGCGCCCACAGCCCGCCTCCGACGCACAGCGCGTGGTCTACTTCCACGGCTGCTCGACCAACACCTATGAGCCGCACATCGGCAAGCTGGCCGTGGCCGTGCTGGAGCATATCGGGCTGCACGTCGAGATTCCCCCACAGACGTGCTGCGGGCTGCCCGCGCAGTCCAACGGCGATTTCGCGGCGGCGCGGCGCTACGCGCGCACCAACATCGCGTCGCTGGTCGAGTACGCGCGGCGCGGCATCCCCATCGTCGGCACGTCGGCAAGCTGCATCACGGCGATCAAGGGCGACTATCACCACGTGCTGGGCCTGGACGACGAGGACGCGCTGCTGGTCGCGGCCAACACCTATGACTTCATGGAGTTCCTGGCCAAGCTCTATCACGAAGGCCGCCTGCCCCGTGACTTCCAGCCGATTGAGGCGGAGCTGCCCTACCACGCGCCGTGCCAGCTCAAGGCGCACGGCATGGGCCGCCCGGCGCTGGATGTGCTCGACCTGATTCCGGGGCTGCGCTGCTGGGAGATTGACGCCGACTGCTGCGGCATCGCCGGGACGTATGGCTACAAGGCGGAGAAACGCGAGATCGCCGAGGCGGTGGGCCGGCCCATCGTTGAGCAGGTCGGCGCAGCGGGCGCGAGGCTGGTCGTCTGCGACACGGAGACGTGCCGCTGGCAGATTACTTCGCTGACAGGGGCGAAGTCGGTGCACCCGGTCGAGCTGGTGGCACTGGCTTACGGGCTGACGGTGGATCGCTACACGCCGCCGCTGCGGGCGGGCGAGGCGGCGCGCGCTGCGGTAGGGGGGCTGTAAGCAGGCAAACCTCACCCCCTGGCCTCGCTGCGCTCGGCCTTTTTCCCCTCGTGACACTGTTGGCGAACGGCCCCCCTCGGGGCGTAGTGCAGCACACCCCTACGAACCCCGCGCCGATCAAAGCGTTTTTGTAGGGGCGGGTTTGCAAACCCGCCCCTACGAAACCGGCGCGTGCCTGGCTCGCCAACAGCCTCCCTCGTGGGGGAAGGGCCGGGGATGGGGGACAGGCACAGCCAAAGATGTGGGTAATACATAGCTGCTGCCGGAGAGGGGGGAGGGGGCGCGTCAGCGCCGAGCGGGAGTGAGGTTAAGGAATGATCAGCCCTCGCCCGCATCGCCGCCCGCCCCGGCCAACTCGCGGTGCAACACCCATTTGACCGTCCACAGGCCCTCCACGAGGTCGAAACAGGCCGTGCTGCTCGTGGCAAACCACACCGGCGGCTGAGCCGTGTCCGCGCGCAGCAGCGCGGCGGCCAGCCGCTCCATGAACGGGTTGTGCCCGACGAGCATCACCGGCTCCGTCTCCAGCGCCAGCTCGCGGGCCAGCTCGTCCACCGGGTCGTCGAAGAGCAGGCCGCGCACGGCGACCACCCCGCCCGCCGGCTTGATCTGCTTGGCGAAGATTTCGGCGGTCTGCTGGGCGCGCAGCAGGCCGCTGTGCCGAATCTGGTGAACGGTAATACCCGCGCGGGCCAGCCATTCGGCCAGCGCCGTCACCTCGGCGTCGCCCGCGCTCGGTCAGCGGGCGCTCCTCGTCGGTCGCGTACTTCGGGTCTTTCGACGCCTTGCCATGCCGAACCAGGATCACGCGCATCGGAATCTCCCTCCTGCCTCAGCGATCCTCGTCATCTGGTTTTCTCGTCTGCCTGCGCCGCCGCAGATAGTCCAGCGGCTCGCCCGCCTCATCCGTCGTATCGCCCAGCGCCGCCCAGAACTCATCGAGGGTCAGCGGCTCGAAGCCGCGCCATGTCACGCGGAAAGCCCGCGTCCGCATGAACAGGAAGAGCCGCTCGCCGCGCTCGGTGCGCAGATGGTTGGCGACGTTGGGCAGCAGCAGGTCGTCGCGCGCTTCGAAACGCCCCTTGACCTCCACCCAACACTTGAGATCGGGCAGGCGAAAGTCTACCAGGTAGCGCCCGCCGCCGACACGCTCCGGCTCGTATTGCCAGGCGATGCCGCGCCGGTCAAGCTCCTGGGCGAAGGCCACTTCCAGGCGCGAACGCATGAACGCGCCGCCGTAGACGCTCTCGGTCGCCTCGCCGCGCCGGGGCGCGCGCGCGCGGCCGCGGGGGCGGGCGGCTTGCCGGGCGGGGACTCGTCGGGGGGCATAGGCTGCTCCGGGTGAAACGGTGATCAGTTTTCGGTGATCAGTGATCAGTAGAGCTTTGGTCTCGGCGCAGTCTCTCTTCTCGCCTGAGCCGCTGACTACTGATCACTGACGCCTCCTCCTCTGCCGCAGCACCTCAAAGGCGATCACCGCCGTCGCCGCTGCCGTGCCCAGCGACTGGTCGAAGGCGCTGCCATAGGGAATGGCCAGGCGCAGGTCGGCCCCCTGGCGAAAAGAGCGGGTGATGCCGCGCTTCTCCCCACCGATGATCAGGAACAGCGGGCCGGTCAGGTCGGCGTCGTAGAGCGGGATGGCGCGCTCCTCATCGGCGACGGCCACGCGCAGCCCGCGCGCGCGGAAGTGCTCCGCCGCCGCCTCTACCGTCTCGGCGATGGCGGCGGGCAGCCACTCCGACGCGCCCGCCGAAGCCCGCGCCACCACGCCCGCCGCGGACATCCAGTTGCGCGGGCGCAGCACCAGCCCGGCACAGCCCGCCGCGTAGAGCGCGCGCACCGCCTGCCCGAAGTTGAACGGGTCTTCCACGCCGTCAATCATGGCGGCGAAAGGCGCGGGACTATCCGCCCCAATATCGTTCAGAGTCACGAAGTGGCGCGGCCCGGCCAGCGCGACGACTCCGCCATGCGTGCTGCCGCCAGCGCGCGTGTTAATCTCGTCCGCCGCCACGCGCCGCACGGGGATTCCGGCAGCGGCGGCGGCGTGTTCCAGCCAGGCGATGCCCCGGTCGCGCTTGTCGTGGCGCAGGTAGATCGCCTGGATCGAGCGGCTGCCGGCCTTCAGCGCCGCGCGCACCGAGATGAAGCCTTCCAGAACCGTCTGCTCGCTCACCTGCGCCTCTCCTCCGGCGCATCCTGCCGCACGATCACAGCCGCTCGCGCACATCCTCCGGCGCGTCTACCCCGCCCAACTGCGTGATCACCGCGCGGAAGGATTCTTCCAGCCACGTTTGCGCCCGCGCAGCGAAGCCTCGCTGGTCCAGAAGCGTCTCCAGATGATCGAAGACGGCGCGCGCTGCGCAGATGTCGAGGCTGAAATGACCGGCTCCTTCGCTCGCCGCGCGCGAGGCGTCGAACGTCGTGCCGCGCCGCCGGTTGATCGTGGCGCCGCGCTCGAAGTGCGGGCCAGCGGCGATGTAGAAGCGCCAGCGGCGCCCCCGCGCCATCTCAATCACGGCGTCAATGCCGTCCCCCCACACCACCTGGGCATAGCCGCAGCCCCGCTGGTACCGGGTAGCCAGCTCCACCAGCGCTTCGTCGTCCAGGTGATCGGCCTGATACTCGCCCAGGTTGTCGTCCAGGTGAAAAGCGCATTTCAGCCCGGCCCGCAGCGAAGCCCGCTCCGCCAGCTCAAACGCCTGCTCGCGCGGCAGACCGGCCAGCTCCTCCAGCGCGCGCACGAACAACAGCGTCGCGCCGGGGAACTGCGGGCCGAGGTCGCGCCAGGCGTCTGCGCCACGCTGCACCACCACCCAGCGATCCCCTGCGCGTTCCAAAATCGCAGCGACAGGCCGGCCATCCACGCAGCGCGGATAGCGGCTGTTCTGCTGAGTCCAGTAGCTTTCAAGATTCATCGAGCAATCTCAACTCCTTGTGCGCGGCACGAGATTTGAATGGTGCAGCCACCAGCGAGAACACGCCATGCGCGCGGGGTGCGCTCTGAGTGTGGTGCTGATCTGCGCACTGAAGACCGGCGACCGAAAGCCGATCACTCCCCATTTTCCCAGCGTTTCGCCCGCTCGACCGCCCGCTGCCAGCCCGCCAGCAGCGCGTCGCGTTGGTCAGCGGCCAGGCGCGGCTCGAAGGTGCGCTCCACCGACCAGGCGGCTTCCAGCGTCTCCACGCCCGGCCAGAAGCCGACAGCCAGCCCGGCCAGGTAGGCCGCGCCGACCGCCGTCGTCTCGGTGACGGCGGGACGCTGCACCGGCACGCCCAGCACGTCCGCCTGAATCTGCATCAGCAGGTTATTGGCCGCCGCGCCGCCGTCCACGCGCAGCGCGCTGAGCGTGATGCCGGAGTCCTGGTGCATGGCGTCGAGCACGTCCTTAGACTGCAAAGCGATGGCGTTGAGCGTCGCCCGCGCGATGTGGGCGCGCGTCGTGCCGCGTGTGATGCCAACCAGCGTGCCGCGCGCATAGGGGTCCCAGTGCGGCGCGCCCAGCCCCACGAACGCCGGGACGAAATACACGCCGTCGCTGCTCACGACGCTGGCCGCCAGCGTCTCGACCTCCGGCGCGCTGTGGATGATCTGCAGGCCATCGCGCAGCCACTGCACCGCCGCCCCGGCGATGAAGACGCTGCCCTCCAGCGCGTAGATGACCGGCTCCCCGCCGATCTGCCAGGCGATGGTCGTCAGCAGGCCGGAGTTGGACGGCACGCCCTCAGTGCCCGTGTTGAGCAGCACAAAGCTGCCCGTCCCATAAGTATTCTTGGCCATGCCCGGCTTCAGGCACGCCTGGCCGAAGGTGGCCGCCTGCTGGTCGCCGGCGATGCCCGCCAGAGGGATGGCCGTGCCGAAAAGGTTGGAGACCGTCTCGCCGTAGACCTCGCTGGAGGGGCGCACCTGCGGCAGCAGGCTGCGCGGAATCTTGAGATAGGCGAGAATCTCGTCGTCCCAGTCGCCCGTATAGATGTTGTAGAGCAGGGTGCGGCTGGCGTTGGTCACGTCGGTGACGTGCAGCGCCCCGCCGCTCAGGTTCCACAGCAGCCAGGAGTCCACCGTGCCAAAGGCCAGCTCGCCCGCCTCGGCCCGCGCGCGCACGCCCGGCACATTGTCCAGCAGCCAGGCGACCTTCGTGCCGGAGAAATAAGCATCAGTCACCAGGCCGGTCTTGGCGCGCAGCGTCGCGTCGAAGCCGTCCGCTTTGATCGCGTCGCAGAGGGCCGCCGTGCGCCGGCACTGCCAGACGATGGCGTTGTGCACCGGCTCGCCCGTGCGGCGATCCCAGATGACGGTCGTCTCACGCTGGTTGGTGATGCCGATGGCCGCCACGTCGGACGGCGCGACGCGCGCCTGTTCGAGCACAGCGCGCGCCGTGTCGCGCTGCGAGCGCCAGATGTCGTGCGGGTCGTGCTCGACCCACCCGGGTTTGGGGAAATGCTGAGGGAATTCCTGCTGGGCGACGGAAACCGGCTTGCCGGCGTCGTTGAAGAGGATGGCGCGGGAGCTGGTCGTGCCCTGATCCAGCGCCAGAATGACCCTGGTCATGATCGCTAAGCACCTTTCGCAAGAGCATTATTGCGGCGGAACTGCGCCTCATTATACCAGGCTCGCGTCGTTTCGCGCCGCGCGGGGGTGAGGTGGCAGTGTATCCTTGTCGGTTGAAACTCGTCACACAGGAATGGCCCCCCATCCCCGGCCCTTCCCCCACGAGGGGGGAAGGGAGAAAAGTGGCAGGCCTGCTCCCCTTCCCTCCGCGCCGCGTGGGGAAGGGGCTGGGGATGGGGGGCACACGGCAGCCAGTGCCCGCTCCATTTCAACCGAATTCGATACACTACCGGAAAGGTCCGCTGGGATTTGACATTCAACACGGGTAGCGCACACTAGGCGTCTTGTAGGGGAGGGTTTGCAAACCCTCCCCTACGCACGGCGCAGCAGAACAGCGCCCGCCGCCCGACAGGGTTCGCTCGCAGGAATCGAGCGGCGCGGGGACGCCGCGCCGCCGATGGACAGCTTATCCACACGCTATTGACAGGTTATCAACAGGCCGCGTTGGCTGCCATCAGCCTGGCAGCCGGATGTACACGCCGCCCTCAATGACCCGCAGTGGGAAGACGGTCAGCCAGTGCGACTGCAAGGGCGACTGTCCGCCGCCCAGGTAGCGCCCGGTGCGCAGGTCGTAGCGCGCGCCGACGGTCGGTGTGGTGAACACGCCGTCGAGCACTTCGCCGCGCACAATCGAGCGACCCGTCTGCGGGCAGCGATCCTCAATGGCGTGCAGGCCATCATCGCAGGCCACGATCAGCACCCTGATGTCGCCCGCGTAGACGGTCTTGCGCCCGCGCGGGGGAATCTGCTCGACGGCACAAACTCGGATGTATCCCGCGGGGGCAGTGAGATCCTGCAAGCTGGTCGTCATCGCGCATCCCTCCTCCTGGTTCGCGTGCAGATAACGGGATGACTTGATGCGCCACGCCGCGCAACAAGCGGGTCTACTTCTATTATACGACAGCTTGGGCGCATTCTGGCGGTGGGGGCAGCCGGGGGGCGTCCTGTTGCGGCGGGTGCGCCCCGCACGGCAATAGACTTCCGAAGTCTTGAAGACTTCGGAAGTCTGGTATCTGGGCGCGTCAGCGCCGAGCGGGAGCGGAGTAAACCGGGCGCAGCAAACTGCCTGACATATTTCTCACGCCCCTCGGCGCCAACTTTCTCACCTCTCGCCCCCGATCATGTTACAATAGGCACCATGCTTCGCCGTCTCACCAGGACCGCACCGCGCGGAAGCTGGAATATGATCACCGAACGCCTGTATTACGCCGATTCGTACCGCACCGCCTTTGAAGCCCATGTGATCAGCAGCACCACCCTCAACGGGGCACCGGCGGCGATCCTCGACCGCACCTGCTTCTACCCGACCAGCGGCGGGCAGCCGCACGACACCGGGACGCTCAGTGGCGTGGCGGTGCTGGAGGTGATCGTCCGCGAGCCTGACGGGGCTGTGCTGCACGTCCTCGACGGCGCGCTGAGCGCAGGCCGCGTCTCCGGCCAGGTGGACTGGGCGCGGCGCTTCGACTATATGCAGCACCACACCGGCCAGCACATTCTCTCGCAGGCTTTCGTGCGCCTGGCCCGCGCCGGGACGGTCGGCTTCCACATGAGCGCGGACAGCATCACCATTGACCTCGACCAGCCCGATCTGGCCCCGGAGACGGTGGACGCTGCCGAAGACCTGGCCAACCAGATCGTGACCGAAGACCGCCCGGTGCGCGCCTGGTTCCCCACGGACGACGAGCTGGCGACGCTGGCCCTGCGCAAAGTGCCGGACGTGGAGGGCAGGTTCCGCGTGGTGGCGGTGGAGGGATTCGATGTCAACGCCTGCGGCGGCACGCACGTCGCGCGCACGGGCGAGATCGGCCTGATCAAAGTCCTGCGCACCGAGCGGCGCGGCGACATCCTGCGCGTGGAGTTCCGCTGCGGCGGGCGCGCGCTGGGTGATTATCGCCTCAAGAACGCGCTGCTGCACCAGATCGCCGCCGAGATGACCACTGGCTTCGCCGATCTGCCGGCGGCGCTGGCCAGGCTGCGCGACGAGAACAAGGCGCTGCGTCGCGACCTGCGCCAGGCGCAGGTGCAAGCCCTGGCGCACGAAGCGGAGACATTGTGGGCGGCGGGCGAGCAGACCGGCGGGGCGCGGCTCGTGCTGGCGGCCTTCGCCGACCGCGACGCGGGCGAGCTGCGCCAGCTGGTCCAGCAGGTCATCGCCCACCCGTCAACGGTGATGGTGTGCGCGGCGAGCGGGGCCAAAGCCCAACTGATTGCCGCGCGCTCCGAGGACGTGGCGCTGGACATGGTGGCTGTGCTCAAGCGCGGGCTGGCCGTGTGGGGGGTTGAGCGGGGCGGCGGGCGACCGTCGTTCGCCCAGGGCGGCGGCAGCGACGTGTCTGCGGCGCAGGCGGGGGCCGCGCTCCGGGCGGCGGCAGACTACATCCGGCAGGCGGGCGCATCACACGAGTGAGGATGGACAACCGTGCGCGAGTTAGCTCCTGGCGTCTTTGTTGAGACGGGGTACCGGCTGGTCAACGTCGGGGCCATCCTGACCGCTGGCGGGTGGGTCCTGGTGGACGCGCCGCCCTACCCACGCGACGCGCAGCACTGGCGTCACTGCCCTGGCGGAAGTCTCCTCTCTGCCGGCGCGGGCGCTCATCCTCACCGACGGCCAGCGCGACCGCCTGCTGGGAGCCTGCTGGCTCGGCGCGCGGACCATTGTCGCCCACGAGGAAACCTTGCAGCAGATGGCAAACCTGCCCCAGGCGTTTCTCGACAGCGCCAGCGATGCCCTGGCGTCGAACGCCCTGGAGCGCGAACAGTTCGCGGCGGCTCGCCTGCTGATGCCCAACGCCGGCTTCACCGAGCGGATGCAGCTTCGCTTCGGCGCGTGGCCCATCTCCCTGCTGGCGATGGCCGGCCCCACGCCGGGCAGCGTGTGGGTGCACCTGCCGGAGCAGCGCGTGCTCTTCGCCGGGCCGGGCATCTGCGTGGACGAGCACCCCTACATCGCCAGTTGCCACACGAAGGACTGGCTGGAGAACCTGACCGAGCTACGCCGTCCGCGCTTCGCGGCGGACATCATCGTGCCGGGGCGCGGGCCGGTGGTGGACAAGAGCGCCACCGAGCCGATCTCCAACTACCTGCGCGTGGCGCGGCGGCGGGTGTTCAGCCTGTACCGGGCGGGCCGCCCGCGCGCCGACACCGCCGCCCTGGTGCCGGAGCTGCTCGAAATGTTCCCCTACGACGCGGGCGACATCGAGAACGTCCAGCGGCGCATCAAGAGCGGCCTGGATCGCATCTACGAGGAATTCAAGACTTCCGACCGGGTTAACGACCAGTCATCCAGGTAGGGCGCGGGCAGGGAGCGCCCGCCTGGGAACGCAGTTGCGAGTCCGTGTGCGTTGCGGCCTGCATCTGTCCGGGATGCCAGCTAATGTGATTTGACGATCATGATCGGCAGCCTACCTGATGCGCCTTGCCGATCATGATCGGCAGCCGCTTGTAGGGGCGGGTTTGCAAACCCGCCCCTACATAACATTTGCGCGTATTACCCGTCTTGAATGTCAAATCTCATCAGGCCCTACCCGGCATCCGAGCTTCTCCTTCAAGCTGCTCGTTCTTTCCGTTGATTGTGATCATTCGTCGTTACGCTAAAGCAACACTGTCCAATATGTCCGACCCTCCACGTTGAAGAGGGAGCAGCGAGGCCCGCGTCAGTGGGCTGCGCGGGCGCGAGGTCCGTAGGGGCGTATTACAATACGCCCCTACGGGCAGGCTGACACGCGGCGGATTTTGATACGATTGCCCTGACTTCCTGGCTCTACAACTTGCACATTACCCCTTTTTGTAGGAAGATACGGGGTGGGTGCCAGTCAATGACAGTGTGTTTCGACCTAACCTCATGCCGGGTGTACTGGCCATCTCCGTCCACGGGTGGGGAGAGCTTAGGACGCGGGGCGGTATTCCTGGCTGGCTGTGGGGCCGCCGTCGTGGTTGATCCTCGACCTGGCCCAAGCGCGCCGCCAGACGCAGCACCAACAGGCCGTGCGCGCCAGTCGCTGAGTTTGTAGTTCTCAGGTGCTTGAGTGGTAGTGGGGGCACCAGCAGGTAATGGCACAGAATAAGCGATTTCGACGACTCCTCGGCCAGATTCGGCGCGCGGTACCTCTCGCTCTTCTCGACATTGTAGTCCTTTCGCTGGCGTACATCGCCGTCTATTCGGTGCGCACGACGAGCGCCTTCACCGAACTGACTGAGCAGGGGGTCGGGTTCATGACCCTGGCCGCCGCGGTGATGGTGTTGAGCCTGTTCGTGGCAGGCGGCTACAACCGCCTCTGGGCGCGCACCAGCGGCCACGACGTGACAGTGCTTGTCAATGGGGTCATCCTGGCATCAGCGGTGCTGATCCCCGTTGATTTTTTCTGGCGGCCCCGCCCTGTGCCCCTGAGCGTGGTCATCGTCGGCAACAGCATGGCGTTGATGGGCTTTGTCGCCGTGCGCTACCGCTCCCGCCTGATCAGCGGCCTGTCATGGCGCTGGCGGGCCATCTGGCACCAGGAGTTTCCGCAGCAAGGCACGCGGGTGCTCATCGTCGGCGCGGGCGACGCTGGCCAGGCGACCGCCTGGCGCTTGAAGCATCGCGCGCCCGACGGCGAGCGCAGGTACGAGGTGGTCGGCTATGTGGACGATGACCCCGCCAAGCTCCAGATGTACATCGAGGGCTGCCAGGTGCTCGGCACCAGCGCCGACATCCCCGAGCTGGTCGGGAAGCACAATATTGAGCTGATCGTCATCGCCATTCACAAGATCAGTGGGGCCGACTTCCGTGCCATGCTCACCGAATGCGAGAAGACCAGCGCGCGCATCAAGCTGGTCCCCGACCTGTTCGCCCAGATGGACGCCAAGGAGGGCGTCCCCGCCCTGCGCGACGTTCGCGCCGAGGACTTGCTGGGTCGCCAGTCTGTGGAGTGGCACGAGGGCGTGGACGCCAGCGCTGTGTCCGGCAAAGTGATCCTGGTCACGGGGGCGGCTGGCTCGATTGGCGCGGAGCTATGCCGCCAACTGCTGCGCTACCAGCCGGTCAAGCTGATCATGCTCGACAACAACGAGAGCGGGCTGCACGACCTGGTCACCGAGCTGCTCAATGAGCAGACGGAGGCCGTGCTCGTCCCGTACCTGGCGGATGTCACCCAGCGCCCGGCGCTGAACCGGCTCTTTGCCCAGTTTCGCCCGCAGGTAGTCTTCCATTCGGCGGCCTACAAGCACGTGCCCATGCTACAGTACTATCCCGCCGAGGCCGTGCGCGTGAACATCGGCGGCACGCAGCAGGTCGCCGGGCTGGCCCGCGACCATGGGGTTGAGCGCTTCGTGCTCATCTCGACCGATAAGGCCGTTCACCCGACCAGCGTCATGGGGGCGAGCAAGCGCCTGTGCGAGCTGCTCATGCACGCCCTGGCTCAGCAGCCCGGCAACGGCACGCTGTTCTCGTCGGTGCGCTTTGGCAACGTGCTGGGCAGCCGGGGCAGCGTGGTCCCCACCTTCAGCCGGCAGATTGACCAGGGCGGGCCGGTCACCGTGACCGACCGCGAGATGATGCGCTACTTCATGACCATCCCCGAAGCGGTCAACCTAGTGATACACGCGGCCTGTCTGACCAAAGGCGATGACCTTTTCATGCTGCTGATGGGCGAAGAAGTGCGCATCATCGAGCTGGCCGAGCGCCTGATCCGGATGCGCGGGCTGCGACCCTACACCGACATCCCGATCGTGATCACCGGCGTGCGCCCCGGCGAAAAGCTGCGCGAGGAGCTACGCGCCGAGTTTGAAGCGACGCTGCCCACCACCCACCCCTCCATTGTCCAGCTTGCCAGCCAGCGCAATGGTCTGCAGCCCACGTCGTTCAACGACCAGCTCACTGCGCTGTTCACGCAAGGCTTCGCAGAGGGGGAGGATCCGCTGGACATCCTGACGGGCTTGATTGCCCTGGGCGAGCGTGAGATGGCGTTTGACGAGAGATAGCCTCAGGCAGTGCGATCCTTGAGAGACCATGTGAGAAGTTGCTTCCCCTACGTGGGGGGAAGGGCGGAGAGGGGCAAAGCCGGCCGCACTTCTCAAACGGCCTTTGAAAGACGCCTCCCTGGGCACAGCCTGGCGAGGCGTTGTTTGTTGTTGTATCACAAGGTCACTTGGCAGAGAGCCTTCTTGCTGCGTAGGATCAGGGTGGCATCGTCCGTCGCACTCTCTGACCGCAGTGTCGCCCGGCGCTTGCTCTGTCAAGCCATCGTTGCAGGATCGTGCCAGAGGAGATAAGCATGGCCGAGACAGAAACCGGCCTGTCGCGTCGGCAGGAGCAATACCTTGAAGCGCTGCGCCGCCTGCAGCGCGGCGACTTCGCCGGCGCCACGCTGTCCGTCTCCCCCAACGGCGAGGTGGACCCACTCGGTCAGGCGCTGGCGACGCTGGCCCACACCCTCGCCGGACGCGCGCGCGAAACCGAGCGCTTCGACCGCCTGATCCAGCGCGTGAATGCGGGGCTGCTGCTGGACGAAATCCTGGACAGCGTGTACGACGACTTCCGCGATCTCATCCCCTATGATCGCCTCGGCCTGGCGCTGCTGGACCCTGACGACCAGATGGTCTGTGCGCGCTATGCCAAGATGGACGACGGCCCCATTCACCTGCGCCGGGGGTACGCTGCGCCTCTGGCGGGCAGCAGCCTGCAGACGATCATCGAGACGGGCCAGCCGCGCATCCTCAACGATCTGCCGGAGTATCTGCGCCAGAAGCCTGAATCCGAGTCCACACGCCTGATCGTGGCCGAGGGGATGCGCGCCTCGCTGACCTGCCCGCTGATCGCCGATGGCGTGCCGGTGGGCTTCCTGTTCTTCTCCAGCACCAGGGCGGGCGCTTACCATCTCGCGCATGTCGAGACGTTCATGCGCGTCGCGGGGCACCTGTCGGTGATCGTGGAGCGGGGGCGGCTGGCGAGCGAGCTGGCCGCGCAGAAGCACGCCGTCGAGCGCCAGAACCGCGAGCTGAGCCAACTGAACGAGCACAAGAACCTGTTCCTGGGCATCGCCACGCACGACCTGCGCAACCCGCTCAGCCTGTTCGAGATGGCGACCGGCCTGCTGCTTGACCCCAACGCAGACATCAGCGACGACGAGCACCTGATCCTGCTGCGCGACATGAAGCACCAGGCCCGCCATATGCTGCGCCTGATTGACGAGCTGCTCGATGTGACGGCCATCGAGTCCGGCCACCTCCGCCTGGAACCGATCCCGGTTGTGCTGGGGCCATTCCTGACGGAAGTGGTTGAGCGCCACCAACAAATGGCCCGGCCAAAGGGCACACAGGTGATCCTGTCTTTGGATGGCGAAGACGGCGCCGTGCGCGCCGACCCCGTGCGACTGCGCCAGGTGCTAGACAACCTGATCTCCAATGCCGTGAAGTTCTCCCCCCCAGGCAGCATCATTCAGGTGAGCGCCGCGCGAGAAGCCAGCGCGTGGCGGATCAGCATCACCGACCAGGGGCCGGGCATTCTGCCCGAAGAGCGCTCGCAGCTATTCCAGGCGTTTGCCCGCCTGTCGGCACTCCCCACTGGCGGAGAGCGCAGCACCGGGCTGGGGCTGGCCATCACGCGGCGCGTGGTGGAGGCGCATGGGGGCAAGATCGGCGTGGAGTCGGAGCCAGGCCAGGGGGCCACGTTCTGGTTCACGCTGCCCGATTGACGGGGGTATTGACCTCACCCCCGCTCGGCGCTGGGGGGGGAGGCCAATGCCCCGCGTCCAGCGAGTCGCTGTCAACTTTTGCTCGCACCCACATGATCATGCCTCTTGGCCTTCCTCCCCACTCGCAGCATAATAGACCCCTGGCTTGGCTAATATGGAAGGACGGGCCGGTGCCCCTGGAAACGCTCTGGCAACGCTACGCCGCCGGCGGGTACGCCGCCGTGCGCGAGGCAACTCCATCCGGCGCGGGCGAGTGTCTCTACCTGGCGCTGATCGCTTTCGCCGAAGGTGAGCCGGATCGTGCCGCGCGCTGGGCGACACTCGCCGCCGAGCGCAGGCCGGAGAGCCGCGTCTACGCCCAGGCGATGGCGTACCTGGCGCGCGTCGTCGGGGCGGGCGCAACGCGCGTCTACGATGACAGAACAGCTTTCGCCGCGTTCATTCGCGGCGGCGGCAATGTTGGCCTGTACGCGGCGGCCAGCGCGGCGCTGCGCGCGATCTACGCGCAGTACGAGTCGCTGCGCCTGCTGGACATCGGCGTGGGCGACGGCCTGGCGCTGCTCCCCGCGCTGACGCCCGCCGTGACCCGCCTCGACCTGGTCGAGCCGTCGGCGGCGCTGCTCGCCGCTGCGCGCGCCGCGCTGGAAGCGCGCGGGATTGTTCACCGGGCGCATGGCCTCACGCTGGCTGACTTCATGATCAGCGCGGAGGGGCAGCGCGGGCTGTGGGACGTGATCCAGGCGACGTGGAGCCTGCAATCCATCCCGCCGGACGAGCGCCCGGCGGCCTTTCGCTGGCTGCGGGCGCACGGCGCGCGCGTGGTAATCGCTGAGTTCGACGCCCCGCAGTTCGCCGCGCCGCTCAGCCCGGAGCGTGTTCGCTACTTCGTGGCGCGCTACGAGCGCGGTCTGGCCGAGTACGACGGCGACGGCGGGCTGGTCGCCCAGGGTTTCCTGCTGCCGGTGTTCTTCGGCGCGTTCGACCGGGCGGCGGCGCGCACCAACTGGGAAGGCCCCATCCAGGGCTGGACGGACGACCTGCGCGCGGCGGGATTCACTCAGGTGACCGCGCGCACGCTATACCCGTATTTCTGGGCGGACGCGGTGCTGCTCGACGCGCGCTGACGCCCGCCATACTCCTGCGAAAGAGGCTGCACCATGCACGATGCGCTGGTTTTCTCCGCTGAAGTGGGCGCGGCGCTGCTGGCCGGGTCGCCGGTCGTCGCCCTCGAATCCACGCTGATCACGCACGGCTTCGCCTACCCGGCCAACGTTGAAACGGCGCTGGCCATGGAGGAGGCCATCCGCGCGGAGGGAGCCGTCCCGGCGACTATCGCCGTGCTGGACGGGCGTATCACCGTCGGGCTGAGCGCGGCGCAGATCGAGCTGCTGGCCGGGCTGGGCCAGGCGGGGGTGCGCAAGTGCTCGCGCCGCGACCTGTCCATCATCGTTGGGCTGGGCGGGCACGGCGCGACGACCGTCGCCGGCACGATGATCGTCGCCCACAGCGCCGGGATCGAGGTCTTCGCCACTGGCGGGATCGGCGGGGTGCATCGCGGGCACCCGCAGGACATGTCCGCCGACCTGATCGAGCTGGGGCGCACGCCGGTCACGGTGATCTGCGCTGGGGCCAAGTCCATCCTCGATCTGCCGCTGACGCTCGAAGTGCTGGAGACGCAGGGCGTGCCCATCCTCGGCTATGGCACCGACACGCTGCCTGCCTTCTACAGCCGCTCCAGCGGGCTGCCTGTGGATCAGCGCGTGGACACGCCGCAACAGGTGGCGGCCATCGTCACTGCGCGCAGGCGGCTGGGCCTGGGGCACGGCACGCTGGTGACGGTGCCCGTGCCGGAGGCGGACGCGCTGCCCGCCAGCGAAGCGGAGGCGGCCATCGCCGAGGCTACGCGCCAGGCCGAGAAGGCCGGCGTGCACGGCAAGGCGCTGACGCCCTTCGTGCTGAGCAAGGTGCTGGAACTGACCGGCGGGCGCTCGCAGCGGGCCAACATCGCCGCGCTGGTCAACAATGCCCGCGTCGGGGCGCAGATCGCGGTTGCGCTGGCGCGTTAGCCTCGCCCCAGAGAATGCGGCGCATGATTGACTGCGTGACCTTCGGCCTCATCCTGGATGACATCGTGCTGCCCGACGGCACGACGCACATGGGCGTCCTCGGCGGGGGCGGCGCGCAGACCGCCTGGGGCATGGCCGCCGCGCTTGGCTCCGGCGCGTCGGTTGGATTGGTGGCGGGCGTGGGGGCCGACCTGGACGCGGCGGCGCTCGCGCCGCTGCGCGCGGCGGGGATTGACCTGAGCGGCGTGCGCGTCAGCGACCTGCCGACGCCGCGCGCCTGGCAGGTGACCGAGGCCGACGGGCGGCGGACGCAGGTCTGGCGCGTGCCGCCGCAGACGCTCGGCGCACAGCTCGCGCGGCGCTGGGACGTGTTGCCGGAGGCGTACCGCGCCGCCCGCCGTTTTCACTGGGGGGATTCACCCGGACGAGCCGGGAGCCGCCGCCTTCGCCGCCGAACTGACGGAGGAGGGGCGCACCGTCAGCCTGGAGCCGTTCCGCGCGCCGCAGCGCCCGCTGAGCGACGACGCCCTGCGCGACCTGCTGGCGGCGTGCGCCGTCTTCTCGCCCACCTGGGAGGAGGCGACGCGCCTCACCGGTGAGGCGGAGCCTGCCGCCGTGTTCGCTCGCTTCCGCGCGTTGGGCGGGCGGGTGCTGGCGCTGCGACGCGGGCCGGACGGCGCGGACGTGTGGGATTTGCAGGCGGGGCGCGGCGTTCACGTGCCTGCCGTGCGGGCGGCGGTCGTGGACACGGTCGGCGCGGGCAACGCTTTCTGCGGGGCGCTGCTGGCCCGGCTGGACGAGGGGATTGGCGAGGCGGCCTGCCACGCCAGCGCCGCCGCCTCGTACCTGGTCGAGCAGATTGGCCTGCCGCCGTCGCCCCCCGACCCGCACAACTACGCTCGCCGCCTGGACGAAGCGCGGGCGGGGCTGGTATCGTTGGTGATGAGTCGTGAGTTGTGAGTCGTGAGCCTAGAACAGGTGGCAATCTCATGACTCACGACTCATGACTCAAAACCCTTCTGGCGGAGCGAAACCCGTGACGCTCACTACGGACGACGCACCCGCCTACCTGTGCGTGGGCGGGATCATCATTGACGACATCGTGCACCCCGATGGCCGGACGCAGATGGGCGTGTTGGGCGGTGCGGTCTCGCACGCCGCCGCCGGGCTGCTGATCTGGGGCCAGCGCGCGGGAATCTTCGCCTGTGTCGGGCGCGATCTCCCCCAACAGGCGCGCCGCCGCCTGGCCCGCGACTTCGACACGCGCGGCCTCGTCGTGCGCGACCTGCCGCAGGCCCGCGCCTGGCAGTTGTTCGAGCCGGACGGCCGGCGCACCGAGGTGTGGCGCGTGGACGCGCTCGACCCGTTCGTCTACGAGCCGCTCCCCGACCAGCTTCCTCCCGTCTACGGCGGGGCGCGGGCCGTCTACCTGCTGCGCGACGCGGCCCAGCTTCCCGCCTGGCGGGCGCGCTTCCCGGCGGCGACGCTGCTGTGGGAGCCGCTGCAACAGATCATGGTGCCGGGCTACGACGCGGAGTTCCGCCCGGCGCTGGCGAGCGCTGACATCGTCTCGCCCAATCACCTGGAAGCGTCGCTCGTCTACGGCTTCGACGATCCGGCGGCGCTGGTGCGGGCCATGCTGGACGACGGCGCGCGGATCGCCGCGCTGCGCCTGGGCGCGCAGGGATCGCTCGTGGGCGCGCGCGGGCATCCTGCTCTGCTGCGCGTGCCCGCCGTCCCCGTCGCCCAGGTAGTGGATCAGACCGGCGCGGGCAACACCTACTGCGGGGCCTTCCTCGCCGGCTGGGTCGAGACCGGCGACCTGGCGCAGGCGGCCTGTTACGGCGCGGTCGCGGCCTCGTTCGCCCTGGAAGTGACCGGCGTGGCCGACCTGCCGCCCGGCCTGCTGGCGCAGCGCGCGCGGCGCTACGCCTGGGTGCGCGAGCGGGTTTGGGCGCTTGCGTGAGCGGCGCTCCTGGCTCACAATGAGCGAGAAAAGTCTTTAGTTATTGGTGATTGGTGGCTGGCAGCTAGGGTGTGATCGCGGCGCATCGCCGCCGCAGCCAACGGGCAACGATCTTCAAGGGAGATCGCAAGGGGATGCTCCTCAGGGCAATCGCTTCAAACGTGCGTGTTGTTCTACCTCACCCCCAGCCTCGCTGCGCTCGGCTTGCCCCCTCTCCGTTGACGGAGAGGGGCGGCGAGGCGCGCCAGCGCCGAGCGGGGGTGAGGTCCGTAGGGGCGTATTGCAATACGCCCCTACGAGTAGGCTGGCGCGCGGCGGACTTTGATGCGATTGCCCTGGGGCGCTCCTGTCTAATCACTGAAAACTGAACACTGCTCACCGGCCACCGGCCACTGACAACCAACAACCAACAACCAACCACCCTCTACCCTCGAGGTCGCCCATCGTGCCCGTGCTGCCCGACGAACTACGCGAGTTCCCCCCCTATCGCACGCGCGTCATGACGCCCGCCGATCTGAAGGCCGTGGCCCAGATTGACCGCGACGCCTTTGAGCTGTATCGCCGCCAGCAGCGCCGCCTGGTGCGCCCGCTGCGCCTGCGCACGCCCGAAAACCTGAACGCCGCCGTGCGCCGCCCGTATCCGGGCGTGGTGGTCGAGTCCCCGCCAGGGTACGTGGTCGGCTACTGCTTCACGCATGTGTGGGGGGTGCTCGGCTGGCTGGGCACGCTCGGCGTCGCCCCGGCGAGCCAGGGACTCGGCCTGGGGCGGGCGGTGACCGCCGCCGGGCTGGAGCTGCTGCGCCAGGCCGGCTGCCAGACGCTCGCCCTGGAGACGATGCCAGAGAGCGGCAAGAACATCGCGCTCTACACACGGCTGGGCCTGGCGCTGCGCACCCTGACCTGCCTGCTCCAGGGCGAGGTCCTCGCCGCCAGCAGCACCCATTTCGAGGTGTGGAGCGGCGGCGGGGCCTTGCGCGAAGTCGCCGGGCGGCTGGCCCCCGGCCTCGACCCCACCCCGGCGGCGCGCTGGCTGGACGACGAAGAAGCGGGGCGCACGCTGATCTGGCGCGAGGACGGCCAGGCGGTCGCCTTCGCCGTGCTGCGCCACAAGCCGCGCCGCCTGGAAGGGATGCAGACGCACCTCACCGTCGAGGCAGCGGCCTGCCTGCCCGGCGCGGTGGAGCACTGGCCACGCTACCTGAGCGAGATGCAGCTCTACGCCGAGCGCCTGGGGCAGATGGGGCTGGTGCTGCCGGTCAATGGGCAGCAGAGCGCGCTGCTGGAATGGGCGCTCGCCGCCGGGCTGCGCATCGTGCACACACGGGTGCGCATGGTCAGCGGGCACGATCTCGGCGGCGCGGACGACCTGCTGATGCTCACCCTGGCGATGTGAGGGCGGCGCGACACGCCAGCGCCGGGCTGGGGGGAGGTCCATAGGGGCGTATTGCAATAGCCCCTACGGGAGAGTAGCTGCGATAAGGGTGGCTGTGTAGCCAGACTTCCGAAGTTTCCGAAAACTTCGGAAGTCTATTGCCGTGCGGGGCGCACCCGAGCAGCCGTCCTTACTGGTCATCTCCCTGGCTTTGCGTTATAAGCTAGGCAGCACGCTTCGAGTCAAGCGAGAGGAAACGAACATGAAACGCATGGCGCTCGTCGTGGTGATCGTGTTCGTGATGGGGGGCGCATTTCACTCGGCGGGCGCGCCTTCGCGCGCGCAGGAAGCTGCCGCCGGCCCGCGCCTGATCAGCGGCAGCTACACCACCACCAACCCGATATACCCCACCATTGGCGCGCAGACCGGCGTGCTGCTCTATGATCTGTCCGGGATAGTGCTGGGCGACTTCGACTTCCAGCCGCCGGACGAGACGCAGGTGCTCGGCACGCTGGACGGCGACATCGTCAGCGGCGAGTACACCCTTACTCTGCCGGAGATTCCGGCAGGCCAGCCGCTCGACTTCGACGGCGACGCGACCACCCCGCCCGCCGTGCGCATCTTCGCGGCGGCGACCTTCATCGAGTTCCGGGGCGACGAGCGGATGAATCGCGGCGAGATGCCGCTCGACATGTCGGCCCGGCTGGAGCCGCTGACCTTCCAGATCATCGGCGGTCACGTCATCGTCTGGACGCCGGACGAGGGCGAGCAGTTCCCCGCCGGATTCGGCGCGGACGGCGTGGCCTTCACCGCCGACGACCCGCTGCTGACGCTGCCCGCCGGTTGGAACGTGATCTCGTTAGAGACAGACCCGTTCACCCTGCTGCGCGAGCCTGCCGTCACCTTCCCCATCGTCGAGAGCTTCGGCAGCCTCAACGATTATTCGCACATGAGCTATCTCGACGCCTGGGAGACGCTCTTCCGGCGCACGGCAGAAACCTACCCCTTCAGCGCCGAGAAAGCCCTTGACTGGGACGCCATCTACGCTGAGATCACACCGCTGGTCAGGCGCGCGACCAATGACCTGGACTTTCACCTGATCATCACCCGCTTTGGCAACCTGATCCCCGACACGCACATCGGCTACGTCTCACTGCCCGTGATGCAGAACTTTCTGCTGGGCGGAGTCGGCATCAACCGGCTGACGGTGACGGACGCGGGCGAAGTCGTGGTCGCTGAGGTGGGGCGGCGGTCGGCGGCGGGCGATGCGGGCATCCGCGCGGGCGACGTGCTGGTGGAAGTGGATGGCTCCCCTGCGCTGCAGGCGCTCGACGAGACCCCGCTGCTGCTGACCAGCGCCTCTACGCCGCACAGCCGGCGCTACCTGCAGGCAGCGACCATGCTCCAGGGGCCAGTCGGCTCCTCGGTGGGGCTGACCTGGCACACGCCCGGAGGCCGGGAACGCAGCGCCACCCTTCTGCGCAGCGCCGACATCAACGCGATTCTGGCCGCGTTTGGCGGGGCGATGTTCGGCGATCCCATCGAGTCGTATGTCTTGCCGTCGGGCCTGGGCTATATCCGCGTCAACAGCTTCTCGCAGGAGGTCAGCCAGATGGGGGCGCGCTTCAGCGAGGCGCTGAGCGAGCTAACGGAGGCCGGCGTGCCGGGGATCGTGCTCGATCTGCGCGATAACAGCGGCGGGCTGGTGCAACTGGCAATGGACATCGCCGGGCACTTCACGGGGGATTACGAGCGGCTGTCCGACCTCTACTATGCCGACGGCACAGGCGCATTCGCCTATCGCGGCTTCATCGAGGTGCTGCTCAGCGAGCCTGCCTACGCCGGGCCGCTGACCGTGCTGGTCAATGAGATGACGGGCAGCGCGGGCGATCTGTTTGTCTACGCGCTGCAACACGAAGGCCGCGCGCTGGTCGTCGGCGAGACGCCAAGCGGCGGCTTCACCGGCGAGGTGGGCGACGGCCAATATCTGCTGCCTGGCGGGTTGCAGATGCAGATTCCCACCGGGCGGCCCACCGATCCGATCACCGGCCAGGCGCTCATCGAGGGGACGGGCGTGCTGCCCGACGTGCGCGTGCCGCGCACGTGGGAGAGCGTCATCTCGCCGCAGGACGAGGTGCTGCAGGCGGCAGAAGCAGCGCTGTTGGGCGGGGAGTGAGCCGAGCGTTCAGGAGCGTGACCCGCGCGGCAGGACGACGCTGAACACGCTGCCCGTGCCGACCTTGCTGCGCACGTCAATGTGGCCCCCGTGCCGCTCGACAATCGCCTTGACGATGGACAGGCCCAGCCCGGTTCCTTCGACATCGGGGGTGCTGGCCCGCTTGACGCGATAGAATGCGTCAAAGACGTGGGGCACATCTTCCGGCGGGATGCCGATGCCGGTATCGCCGACCTGGATGATCGCGTGCTGGCCGCGCAGTTTCGCGCGCACGGCGATGCGCTCGCCTGGCGGCGTGTATTTGAGCGCGTTGACGATCAGGTTGTCCACCACGCGGGTGATGGCGCTGGCGTCCACGATAACGGTTGTGTCTTCTGTGGGCGGCGTGAGTGCCAGCGTGATTCCCTTTTGCTCAGCGATCAGATGAAAGTTGCCGACCGCCTTCTCAAGCAAGCCTGCCAGTGACACCGGCGCTGGCTTGAACTGCCAGCTTGTCTCCATCTGGGCCAGGTCGAGCATATCGGTCACCAGCTTGCGCATCTTCTCGACGTTATCGTCAATCGCCTGGAGCGCCTCGTCCATCAGCGCCCGGTGCTCCTCGGCAACCGTCAGCCGTTGCAGCACAGACCTGTAGCCCAGGATGACATTGAGCGGGTTGCGCAGGTCGTGGGTGGCCATGCGGATGAACTCGTTCTTCATGCGGCTGAGCGACTCGAACGTCTGGCGATCCTGGCGGCGCAGCGCCTCGATTTCCTGCCGCTGGCGAACCAGGGTGAGCTGGCTGGCGATGCGGGCCAGCACTTCGCGGAACTTGAACGGCTTGGTGATGTAATCCACGCCGCCCACCTCGAACCCCCTGACCACATCATCGGTGTCGCTCAATGCGCTGATGAAGATGACGGGAATATCGCGCGTGCGGGCGTCGTCTTTGAGTCGCTTGCACACCTGGAAGCCATCCATGCCCGGCATGGAGATGTCCAGCAGCACCAGATCGGGGCGAATTGACTGGGCGATGCGCAGGGCTTCGGGGCCGTTGAGCGCCTCGTGAACCCGGTAATCGCGTGATGAGAGCACGTCGGTCAGCAGACGAAGATTGGCCTGGCTGTCGTCCACAACCAGAACATCGGCCTGGAACTCAGCAGCGGGTGATTGCGTCATCGCGCGTCCTCGCTCAGGGGAAATCAGGCCCTCGCCGTATAGACGACGTTTGTCCTGATGACTATCATTGCGCGCCTGGACTGTATCCCTTGCATCACACCCCGCATAGGAGTATAGCAGGGCTTGGGCCTGGTGTCACAGGTGCCGGGCCAGGGCAATCGCTTCAAACGTGCGTGTTGTTCTACCTCACCCCCAGCCTCGCTGCGCGGGGGTGAGGTCCGTAGGGGCGTATTGCAATACGCCCCTACGAGTAGGCTGGCGCGCGGCGGACTTTGATGCGATTGCCCTGAGCACGCCCGAAAAAACTCTTGTCAAGCCCACCGGCCTATGCTATGATTCAGCGCACAGTAACCTGTGCCTGTAGCTCAGCGGATAGAGCGCTTGCCTACGGAGCAAGATGCCGGGGGTTCGAATCCCTCCAGGCACGCCAGCAAAAGCATCGCCAGCGGATGACGCCGCTGGCGATGTTCGTTGTGGGCGCTTCCAGGGGACAGTTGTGGTCAGGGCGCGGGCGAGCGGCTGCTGGCCGGCAGCACGATGAACCCCTCGGCGATGCTCCGGCGCGCACCGACATAGGCGTCCGGCACGCTCGGCGCGTCCAACAGGTTGACATCCGGCGGCCCGATCCGCAGATCGGCGACGAAGAGCGTCCCCGCCTCGTCGTTGAGCAGAGCGGTCAGGGCGCTGTGCGCGTCGCCCGCCGCGTCCAGGGTGCGGTAGGCCACCAGGTAGCCCTTCCCCTCCTCGCGCTGAACTGTCGCCACGCTCAGCACGGCATCCACCGTCGCCGCCGCGCGCACCCACGTTTCTGCCGCCTCCGCCGAGGCGATGGTCGTCTGCGGCTTCGTCCACAGGCGCACGCGCTCGTTGGTGCCGGTTCCGCTCAGCAGCAGCGTCGCCGGGCCGCCAGGGCTGCCAGCGGCCACCATCCAGCCGGGGGGATGGCGCAGCACGAACCCGGCGGTCTGATCCACGTAAGCGCGCCAGTCGGAGGGCAGAGCGAGCAGCGCCGGGAATCCCTGGAAGGCGGGCAGGACCAGCGTTTGCAGCAGGTCGAGCAGCGCCGGGTTGTTGGCGGGCACGACGATGCGCGCCACGAAGAGCCAGTCCTGCCACAGGCGCGAAGTGGTACGGCCCAGATAGTCGTGCCCCTCGGACGCGAGCGCGAAATCCACCACCACGCCCTCGTCGCCGACCGTTCGCGCCGTCTCCTCCCAGCTATCGTAGTCCTGCCAGGCCCCGGCAAAGTGCTGCGCGGTCAGGTAGTTCGCGCTCAGCGAGTCCAGGCTTTCGTATTCAACGCCCGGTTGGATATAGTTATGGATCACAACCAGGCGCTGCGGGCTGGAAATGACGACGCGCGCCATTGCGCTGGCCTGCACCGATTCGCCCTCGTCCACGATCCAGTCTCTGCCAGCGGGCAGGAACGTCTGGAACAACCCGCTGCTGTGAATGTAGGGCGGCCTGCCAGTAAGCTGTGGGTCAGGGTCGGGCGTGGGAACCACCAGCTCGGTGGGCCGGGGCGTGGCCAAGGGATCGAGGTCGGTGCTGGGGCTGCTGCGGCTCCCCAGATCGGGCGCGATCAGGGTGAGCACGAAGGTGAAGATGATCATGGAGCCGATGATCGCGCCCAGCAGCGTCGTCCGCCGCTGATTGCGCTTCCTGAGCTTTTGCATGGTCTGCTCCCATACGACGAGTGTGCTGGCCCGCCGCTGGCTGAGTCTCCTGTCCGGCGCGGCAGTCCCAGACTATACCGCACAACAGGGGTAGGGGTGAAGAAGATGCTGCCGGAGAATCAGGACGAACTCACCGAGAGGCGGGCCGCGCGGCCCGAAATAGAGCCGATCAGCACCGCCGAGGTGCAGGCGATCCTGGCCGAAGCTCTGGCCCCGTACCTGGCCGACGGCTGGCATGTGCTGGATCGCAGCCCGGCGTGGGCGCGGCTGACGCGCGGCAAGCGCAATCTCGACGTGCGCGTGGACTTGCTGGGGGCAGTCGAAGCGCGCGAGGCCGACCTGACGCCGCTGCAGGACAGCGGGCGATTGATCGCCTGGGTGCTGCTGCTGACGTCGCTGCTGTTGGCGCTGGCGGTTGCGGCGGCGCTGGGCATCTTGTGAGGGGCGGGGCGCGTCTGGATGTGGAAGCGGGATTCTGAACCGTAGAGAACGCAGACAGAGCCAGACTTCCGAAGTTTTCGAAAACTTCGGAAGTCTCTTTCTCCGTGTCTCGGCGGTGATGCGCCTTCTCCCCGATTCCCCCGCTGAAGGGTGCGTGCAAAACCTGTCAGGTGGGGGCGCTGCTCTGCTGCGCCCTGGTTGACCTCACCCCCGCTCGGCGCTGACGCGCCTCACTGCCCCCTCTCCGTTGACGGAGAGGGGGAAGAGCCGAGCGTAGCGAGGCTGGGGGTGAGGTCAATGCCCAGTGTCAAGCGAGTCGCTGACAACCTTGACACGCACCCCCGCTGAATCGAGCCTTGTTACGCCTGGGGGCTTATGCTACAATGCTGCGCCGGGTCTGTGCGTGGTGAGTGGCCAGGCTCGGCCCAATATCACACGCCGGGACTCCGCCTGTGTTGTCCGGCTCAACGCTGGATTTGCGGCGGGGGATGAACGGTGTGATCGTCTAAACACACCTCAGGAGGAACCCAGCAATGCCCGTCGTCTCCATGAAAGCGCTGTTGGAGACGGGCGTTCACTTCGGGCACCGCGCACGCAAGTGGAACCCGAAGATGAAGCCCTACATCTTCACCGAGCGCAACGGTATTCACATCATTGATCTGCAGCAGACCATCGTCTACCTCGACGAAATCTATAACCTGGTGCGCGAGACCGTCGCCGACGGCGGCTCGGTGCTCTTCGTGGGCACCAAGCGCCAGGCCCAGGAAACCATTGCCAGCGAGGCGCTGCGCAGCCACATGCCCTACGTCAACCAGCGCTGGCTGGGCGGCACGCTCACCAACTGGCGCACCGTGCGCAGCCGCCTGGAGACCATGAAGCGCCTGGAACGCCAGCTTGAAGAGGGCGTCTTCGACCAGCTCACCAAGAAAGAGCGCCTGCTGCTCGACCGCAAGATGGAGAAGCTAGAGCTGCGCTTCGGCGGCTTGCGCACTATGTCGCGCCTGCCCGACCTGCTCTACGTGGTGGATACGCGCCGCGAAGAAACAGCCGTCAAAGAAGCGAATACCCTCAAGATTCCCGTCATCGCCCTGGTGGACACCAACTGCGACCCGGACTCGATTGACTACGTCATCCCGGCCAACGACGACGCCATCCGCGCCATCAAGCTGCTGACGAGCACCATCGCCAGCGCCGCGCTGGAAGGCATCGCCCTGCGCAAGACGCGCGTGGACGACGAGGTGCTGCCGGAAGAGGACGTGGACTTCGTCGAAGTGATGGCTGACGAAGACGAAGACGAGGCCTATCTGGGCGAGGCGACACTGGCCAAGCTGCGCAGCGGCGATCTTGCCTTCGAAGGCGATGAGGAAGACCTGGGCGAAGGAAATACAGAGAGCGAGGAAGAATAGCCGATGGTCATCACGGCACAGATGGTCAAAGAACTGCGCGAGCTAACGGGCGCCGGCCCTCTGGACTGCAAGAAGGCGCTGGAGCAGTTCGATGGCAACATGGAAAAAGCGGCGGACTTCCTGCGCGAAAAGGGGCTGGCCAAAGCCGCCAAGAAGATGGGCCGCGCCACCAATGAGGGCATCATTCACGCCTATATCCACCACAACAATCGCCTGGGCGTGCTGCTGGAGCTGAACTGCGAGACCGACTTCGTCGCCAAGACCGACCTGTTCCGCGCGCTGGCTAACGACCTGGCCCTGCAGATCGCCAACCTCAGCGCGCGGTACGTCAGGCGCGAGGACATTCCGGCGGAGCTGGTCGAGGCCGAGCGCGAGGAACAGCGTCGCCGCGCCCTGGCAGAAGGCAAGCCGGAGAACGTCGTCGAGCGCATTGTAGATGGCCGCATGAGCAAGTTCTATGAGGAACTGGTGCTCGTCGAGCAGCTTTTCATCAAAGACGACAGCGTGACCATCGGCGCGCTGATCACCAAAGCCATCGCCGACCTGGGTGAAAACATCACCGTTCGCCGCTTCGCGCGCTTCGCCATCGGCGAAGGAGCCGAGGTCGAAGAGGCCTAGAGGCGGGTATGCTGAAACGCGGGGGATTAGGAGCACGCAACCTAATCCCCTTTTTTGTCGGCTGAGGGAGTCGTAGCTGCTGCGCCCTCTGCCTGCTGCACACTGACAACGGGTGCGTGCAGAAGTTGTCAGCAAATCGGCTGACACTGGGGCACAGACCTCACCCCCTGGCCTCGCTGTGCTCGGCCTTTCCCCCTCTCCGTTGACGGAGAGGGGAAAGCGAGGCGCGCCAGCGCCGAGCGGGGGTGAGGTAAACAGGATGTGGCCCAGCCGAGTCGCCCACCCCAGGTGGAGACTCCTGTCCACCAGAGAGCGAGGAAGGACCCATGACCATTCCCTCCCAACCCCCTGCCCCCCGTTACCGGCGCATCGTGCTCAAGCTGAGCGGCGAGGCCCTGGCCGGGCCGGAAGGCTCCGGCATTGACCCCGACCAGGCCACCGTCATCGCCCGCAAGATCAAGTCCGTGACCGACCTGGGCGTGCAGGTCGCGCTGGTCATCGGCGCGGGCAACCTGTGGCGCGGCAGCAAGGGCGTGCAGCGCGGCATGTCGCAGGCCACCGCCGATCACATGGGCATGATCGCCACCGTCATGAACGGGCTGGCCCTGCAGGATGCGCTGGAGCAGATCGGCGTGCCCACCCGCGTGCAGACGGCGGTGATGATGAACCAGGTCGCCGAGCCGTACATCCGCCTGCGCGCCATCCGCCACATGGAAAAGGGGCGCGTCGTGATCATCACCGGCGGGACTGGCAACCCCTACTTCACCACCGACACAGCAGCAGCCCTGCGCGGCATGGAAGTCAACGCCGACGTGATCATCAAGGGCACGCAGGTGGACGGGGTGTACACGGAAGACCCCAAGAAGAATCCCGACGCCCGCCGTTTCGACCGCCTGACCTACTCCCAGGCCATCGAGTACCGCGTGCGGGTCATGGACCTGACGGCGATCACGCTGTGCATGGATCACAAACTGCCGCTGATCGTGCTCAACATCTGGGACGATCACAGCCTGCAGGACGCTGTGCTGGGCAAGAAGGTGGGCACGCTGATTGACGGGGAGTGAGTCATTGAGTCTGGAGTTTGGAGTCCAGACCGCAGACCAGCCTCATGACTCACGACTCACGACTCATGACTCCAGACTCACGACTCATTCACTCGCTGTCGAGGATGGCGTCCACGCGGAACTGCCCGTCAGCGGAGTCGGGAGCGTTGGCCAGTACTTCGTCGCGCGGCAGCGACGGCTCGACGACATCCGGGCGCAGCACATTGCGCAGCGGCAGCACCGAGGCCGTGGGGGGGATGGCGTCAGTGTCCAGCGCCCGCAGACGCCCGGCGTAAGCCAGAATGTCAGAAAGCTGCGCGGCGAAGCGCTCGCTCTCTTCGTCGCTGAGCTGGAGCTTGGCTAGCTCGGCGATATGGGCCACCATCGCGCGGTCAAGGGTCATCGTGCGGCTCCCGTGTTGTGACGCTTTGCCGCGCTGGATTATAGCGCAGAGCCAGGCCCGCGCCGAAACTATCTGGCGAGGGGGCAGGGCAATCGCTTCAAACGTGCGTGTTGTTCTACCTCACCCCCAGCCTCGCGGCGCTCGGCTTGCCCCCTCTCCGTTGACGGAGAGGGGGCGGCGAGGCGCGCCAGCGCCGAGCGGGGGTGAGGTCAGCCGGTTGTCGTTCTCCCCCCCGCCAAGTATCATTACCATCAGACCGCCGTCCCACGCGGGCGGACGATCTTCGCTGCGCGCCCGCGCATCCGCACGATCGGGCGGCGGGCTGTTGGCGCAACCTCACCCCGGATGTGACCCATGACGGTTGTACACGCGGCCCCGGCCATCTCCAGACCGAACCCGCAGAAGAAGAACATTCTGATCAACCGCCTGGCCCGCGCCCCCTGGTGGCTGCTGCTGATGGCGCTGATGGTCATCCTCTTCGTGCTCAGCGTCAGCGACCGCCACCCCTACCCGATCATCTGGGGCGCAGTCAAGCAGGGCATCTGGACGACAATCTGGGTCTCCATCGTCGCCTACACCATCGCCGTCATCCTGGGGCTGTTCATCGCCCTGCTGCGCCGCTCGAACAACGTGATCATCTACCAGCTCAGCACGTTCTACGTCGAGGGCGTGCGCGGCATCCCGACGCTGGTGCTGGTTTACTACATGGCCCTGGCCGCCATCCCGCAGTTGATCTCGCTGGGCAACGACCTGGGCGAGTGGCTGACCTGGCTGCGCATCACGATCACACTCAGCGACAGCACCAGCTTCGATCTCACCTTCCAGGGCATCGGGTCGCGCCTGGCGACGTTCGACACGCGCCAGTTTCCGAATACCTACCGGGCGATCATCGGCCTGGCCATTTCTTACAGCGCGTTCCTGTCCGAAGTCTTTCGCGCCGGCATTGACAGCGTCGGGCGCGGTCAGCGCGAGGCTGCCAGCAGCCTGGGCATGACTCGCCGCCAGATCATGCGCCTGATCGTCCTGCCGCAGGCCATCCGCGTGGTCATCCCGCCGCTGGCCAATGACTTCATCGCCATGCTCAAGGAAAGCTCGCTGGTCTCCATCCTGGGCGTCGGGGACATCACGCGCCGGGGCCAGACCTACGCCGCCAGCACATTCACGTTCTTCCAGGCGTACAACGTGGTCGCGCTGACCTATCTCGTGCTAACCCTCTCTCTGTCTATGGCGGTCAAGCTGCTGGAGATGTATCTGCATCGCGGGCGCGAGCACGCGTAGGAGTGGTCAGTGATCAGTAGTCGGTCGTCAGAAAGAACACTGCGCACGGAGTGCCCTGGCTCCCGCTGGCCGCTGATGGCTGATTGCTGAGCGCTGACAGCTTCTCAGAGGAGGAAAACCATGTTCGACTTCAGCGGGCGCGTGGCGCTCATCACCGGGGCGGGCGGCAACCTGGGCGGGGCCGTCGCCCGCGCTTTCTACGACGCCGGGGCCAGCCTGGCGCTCGCGGATCACAGCACCAACCGGCTGGCGAACACGTATCCGGCAGAGCGGTTCGCGCCGGCGCGCGTGCACTTCGCCGCCGCCGATCTGACCGACGAAGTCTCGGCGGAGGCGCTGGTCGCCGGGGTGCTGGATCGCTTCGGGGCCATTGACATCCTGGCCAACACGGTTGGGGGTTACCGGGCCGGGACGCCGGTGCACGAGACGACGTTGGAGACGTGGGAGTTCATGCTGGCGCTCAACGCGCGCTCGGCGTTCCTGATCAGCAAGGCGGTCATTCCGCCGATGCTGGCGCGCGGCGGCGGCAAGATCGTGCACGTGGCGGCGCGGGCCGCGCTGAGCGGGGGCGCCCGCCAGGTCGCCTACAGCGCGTCGAAGGGCGCGGTCGTGCGCCTGGTCGAGACGCTGGCCGCCGAGCTGCGTCACAAGGGCCTCAACGCCAACTGCGTGCTGCCCGGCACCATAGACACGCCGCAGAATCGCGCCGAGATGCCCGACGCCGACTTCAGCAAGTGGGTCGCGCCGGAAGCCATCGCCGACGTGATCCTGTTCCTGGCGTCGGATGCGGCGCGCGCGGTCAACGGGGCGGCGGTGCCTGTCTACGGGCGGAGCTAGTGCAGCACGGCGGAAATAAACGCATGGTTCTTTCGTAGGGGCGCTGCTTGCTGCGCCCTGAGTGAGCCTCAGACCCGCCCCTACAAAACCGGTGGCGAACTTCTGCCAACGTGTACTAGTCAACAGGACAGCGCATGAGCGCGTCACTGCGCGTGCAGACTCTGGGCATGTTCCGCGTGTGGCTGGGCGACGAGCCGCTGCCGGGCGCTGTCTGGAAGCGCGAGAAGGCGCAGCGGCTGTTCCAGTTCCTGGTCACGGCGCGCCTCAACGACAGCCACCAGATGCTGCCCAAAGAGCGCATCACCGCCGAGCTGTGGCCGACGCTGGACGCCGGGCGCGCCGACCGCGACTTCAAGGTGGCGCTCAACGCGCTCAACGACGCGCTGGAGCCAACCCGCCCGGCGCGCTCCCTCTCGACGTTCATCGCGCGGCACGGCCTGGCCTACGGCCTCGACCCCGACGCAGCCATCGCCATTGACGCCGAGGAGTTTCGGCGGGGGCTGCGCGACGCCGCCCGCCTGGAGCGCAGCGACCCTTCCGCCGCCATAGACGCCTACCGCGACGCGCTGGATCGCTACGCGGGCGACTACCTGCCCGACGCGCTCTACGAGGACTGGGCCAGCCTGGAGCGCGAGCGCCTGCAAACGCTCTACCTGACCGGGGCGATGCGCCTGGCCACGCTGCTGCTGGACGAGGGCGGCTACCAGGAGGCGATTCACCTGTGCCAGTCCGTGCTGATGATTGACCGTTACTGGGAAGAGGCCTACCGGCTGATGATGCTCAGCCATGCCCGGCGCGGCAACCGCCCGCTGGCCTTGCGCGTGTACGAGGGCTGCCGCGCCGCGCTCGAAGAGGGGCTGGACCTGCTGCCGATGGCCGAGACGACCGAGCTTTACGAGCGCATCCGGCGCGGCGACCCGCCTCTGCCGGGAGAGCGTTGAGAGAGGTTATTGGTTATTGGTTATTGGTGATTGGTAAAGGGCAGAACGCCCCTTCCCCTGGCCCCCTCCGGCAAGCCAGGGAGGGGAAACGTCCTCTCAGGGGTAGGTTTTTAACGGTTTGAGCGAGAGCGGCATCGGACGGTTCCTCGCTCAAAGAATGAAAAACCTACCCCTGTCAGAGGGGGAAACGTCCCCTCTGGCGGTCAAAGTCCCCCTCTCTAACTTTGCTGGAGAGGGGGATTGAGGGGGAGAGGCGTGTGCCGCCAGGCTTAAGTTGGCGCATGTGGGAGCGCGCTCTACCAACAACCAACAACCAATAACCAATAACCAATAACCCTCTTTCCCATGCAACCCAACTGCAACCCGCGCCCGCTATGCTGGGAGGGTGAGATGGTAGCTGTACGGAGGCCGCGATGAACCAGGATGTGGTGTCGTTTGTGCTGCGCTTCGTCCGCGAGGAGAGCAATGGTCACCCGGCCCGCTGGCGCGGCGTGATCAAGCACGTGCAGAGCGATCAATCCGCCGACTTCGCCGCCTTTAGCGACGCGCTGACCTTCATGCAGGCGCACGTGGACGAGGCCATTCGCCGCGCCTTCTCATCGGGCGAGCCGGATGCCGCCGAGAGCGTCCTGGCCGAGACGGCCCGCCTGTGGGGCGAGCTGGCCCCGCGCTACACCGACCTGATGCTCCAGTCTATGGAGATGATGCTCGACCAGGGCCGCCGCCTCAGCGAGACCTTCGCCGAGAACCTGGCCCAGTGGGGCCAGGGCGCGCCGCCCCCCGCCCCGGCGCAGCAGGACGCCGTGCTCGCCCTCGTCGAGCGGCTGGCGACCCAGGTAGACGCGCTGGCGGGCAAAGTCGAGGCGCTGGAGGCGCGGCTGCGCGATGCCTGAGCCAGTCAGCGGCGCGCTGCGCGCCAGCCTGGAAGCCTGGGAGCGCGAGATTGCCGCCCAGTGGGACGCCTTCGTGCGCGCGCCGGGCACATTGCGGCGTATCGGCGAGCAGATCAACCAGACGCTGATCGCCCAGCAACGGCTGGGCGCGACTTTACAGGCGAGCGGGTTTCGCGCCGCGTCCGCCGGGGAGCAAACCGCGCGCCTGCTCTACCTGCTGGAGCGGCTGGAGCAGCAGGTGAGCGAGCTGGCCGCGCGCATCGAGCAGCTTGAGCGCAGGGTGGGCCGCGATGAGTGATCCGCTGGAGCGCGCCGCCGCCTTATGGTCGCTGGGCTTGCAGCCGGTGTGGGAACGCTACACCGCCGCCCAGGAAGCCATCCTCGCCCAGGGCCGCGCCCTGGTCAGCCAGACTCCGGCGACGGTGGTGCGGACTGAGGGACGCGCGCGCCTGCTGCGTTACACGCCCCAGGTCCCGGCCCCGCGCCCGATCCCGCTGCTGTGCGTCCCCTCGCTGATCAACCGCCATTACGTCATGGACCTGATCCCGGAACGGTCGCTGGTGGGCTACCTGCTGGGGCGGGGCCTGGATGTCTACATGCTCGACTGGGGGACGCCCACGCCGGTGGATCGCTACCGCCCGTTCGACGAGTACATCACCGGGCTGCTGCGGCGCGCGGTGGCCGCCGTCCGCCAGACCAGCGGGAGCAGCGCCGTCTCGCTGCTCGGCTACTGCATGGGCGGGCTGTTCGCGGCAATCTATACCGTGCTCTACCCGCACGACGTGGCCGCCCTGGTCAACCTGGCCGGGCCGGTCAATTACCACGACGACGGCATTTACAGCCTGTGGACGCGCCCGGAATGGATGGATGCCGACCTGTACGTGGACGCGCTGGGCAACATCCCCGCGCCGCTGCTCAACATGACCTTCAACCTGGTGCGCCCGACCAACGAGCTGGTGCAGGCGCTCAACTACTGGGAGCGCAGCGAAGACGAAGGCTTCATGCGCCGTTTCGCCGCCATGCAAATCTGGCTCAACGACCCGACGCCTTTCCCCGGCGAAGCCTTCCGCAAATACATCAAGGATTTCTACCAGCGCAATCTGCTGGTGCAGGGCGGGCTGGAAGTCGGCGGGCAGCCTATTGACCTGGGGACGATCCGCGCGCCCACGCTGACCATCGCCGCGCGCCACGATCACATCGCGCCCTGGCGCTCGGTGACGCTGCTGCACGACCTGGTGGGCAGCGCCGACAAGGACGTAATTGTGCTGGAGAGCGGGCATATCGGCCTGGTCATCGGCGCCAGCGCACAGACCACGCTGTGGCCGCACCTGGGCGACTGGCTGTCCGCGCGATCCGGCGGGTGAATTGGTTGCTGGTTGTGAGTTATTGGTGGTTGGTAGGGTGCTCGTAACGCGAAGCGGTTCTACCAGGAACCGACTACCAGAGACTCCATGCTTGGTGCCAGAGGAACGTACCGCTATAATGGGCGCTATGAAGAATTCCCGGCGCTCCAACACGCACGATGTCTTGCCCGAACAGGCCGCGCTGGTCGTCACTGCGGTGCTCATGGCCGTCACGGGTTGGGTGGGGCTGTGGATGCTGATCACCACCACGCTGCCCACCGCCTTCCCGCGCTGGATGTTCTTCGTGTTCTTATACCTGGCCGTGACGGGGACGGCGTTGCCCTTCGTGCGCTATCTCAACGCGCGCTTCAGGCGCGCGGAGGATGGCCCACCGGCGATGGGCGTGGTGCTGCGCCAGAGCATCTGGGTGGGGCTGTTCGTTGTAGCCTGCGCCTGGCTGCAAATTCCGCGCGTGCTCAACCCGATCATCGCGCTGATTCTGGCGCTGAGCCTGATCGTCATCGAGTGGTTTCTGCACCTGCGCGAGGGCAGTCAGCCGGAATCGTAGCGCGCCCGCGCCGCGCGCAGCCACCAATAACCAAGAACCAGCAACCAAGAACCGATTTCCACTCGCAAGGACATGACCCATGAAAGCTGACCTGGATCGCCTGATGGCCGAGCGCGCTCTGGACGCGCTGCTGATCTTCCCCGGCGAGAACGAAGACCCCTATCGCACCTACCTGAGCAATGGCGTGCAGCACTCCGGCCTGGTGATCAAGCGGCGCGGCGACGCCCCGCTGCTCGTCGTCAACGGCATGGAGCGCGACGAGGCGGCGCAGAGCGGCCTGCCAGTCTACACCTACGACCATTTCGGCTACGGCGAGCTGTTGCGCGCGCACAAAGACGACCGCGACGCGCTCACCGCTGCCTGGTACCGCCGCATCTTCGAGGAGTTCGGCGTTGGCGGCAAGATCGGCGTCTATGGCGTGACCGACCTCAACATCGCCCTGCGCACGCTGCACATCCTCCGCCAGACGTTCGGCGACGCGCTGGAGTTCGTCACCGAAGAGGCGCGCGAGACGATCTTCGACCGCGCCTATGAGACCAAAGACGCGGGCGAGCTGGCCCGCCTGCGCGACGTGGCCCGCCGGACGAGCGCCGTCATGCGCGCGACCCGCGACTGGCTGGCGACGCACCGCGCCGCAGAGGGCGTCGCCGTCGGGGCGGACGGGTCGCCGCTGCGCATTGGCGATGTCAAGCGGCATGTGCGCGACCTGCTCCACGCGCAGGGCCTCGAAGACCCCGAAGGCATGATCTTCGCCCAGGGGCGCGATGCCGCCGTGCCGCACAGCAAGGGCGCCGACGACGAGCCGCTGCGCCTGGGTGCGACCATCGTCTTCGACCTGTTCCCGCGCGAGCCGGGCGGCTATTTCCACGATATGACGCGGACGTGGTGCCTGGGCTATGCCCCACCAGAGGCGCAGGCCGCCTACGACGCGGTGATGACCGCCTTCAGCCGCTCCCAGGAGATGTGCGCGCCGGGGCTGTCCAGCAGCCAGGTGCAGCGCATGGTCTGCGAGCTGTTCGAGACGGCGGGCCACCCGACCGTGCTGAATACGCCAGGCACCACCGCCGGCTACGTCCACTCGCTGGCACACGGCATTGGGCTGAACGTGCACGAAGCGCCGCATTTCCCCACCTTCAGCGACCGCTACACGCTGCAGGCGGGCAACGTCTTCACCATCGAGCCGGGGCTGTATTACCCGGAGCGCGGCTACGGCGTGCGCGTTGAGGACACCGTCTGCCTCAACGAAGCGGGCGACCTGGAGGTGCTGACCGATTGCCCGTATGATCTGGTCATCCGTTTGGAGGCGTGAGTGGGGAGTGATCAGTGATCGGTTTTCAGTTATCAGTGGCAGTGGGGTAGACGATCATGGAAGCATTGCTTTCGCGTATCCTCTAGGGGAACATTCCCACCTGCCCTACACATCACCGATGTTCTGTAGGGGCGGGTTTCAAAACCCGCCCCTACATCAGACCCACCTTCTACCTTCCCGTGAGGCCCATGACCCTCCTCCTCGGCATTGAGACTTCGTGCGACGAGACGGGCGCGGCGGTCGTCGAAGACGGCGTGCACATGCGCTCCAACGTCGTCGCCTCGCAGATTGACCTGCACGCACAGTACGGCGGCGTCTTCCCGGAGGTCGCCTCGCGGGCGCACATCGAGGCGATTGTGCCGGTCGCCGAGCAGGGCCTGGCCGACGCCGGTGTGACGCTCGACGATATTGACGCCATCGCCGTGACGCGCGGGCCAGGGCTGGCCGGATCGCTGCTGGTCGGCGTCAACTTCGCCAAGGGGCTGGCTCTGGCGCGCGGGCTGCCGCTGGTGGGCGTGAATCACCTGGAGGGGCATGTCTATTCGCTGTGGCTGACCGGGCGCGAGTCGCCGGTGCAGTTCCCAGTGGTCTGCCTGATCGTCTCCGGCGGGCACAGCGAGATCGCCCTGATCAGCGATCACGGGCAGTACCGGCAGCTTGGCACGACCCTTGACGATGCGGCGGGCGAGGCGTTCGACAAGGTGGCGCGGCTGCTGGGGCTGCCGTACCCCGGCGGGCCGTCTATCCAGCGCGCCGCCGAAGGGGGCGACCCGGCGGCCTACGCCTTCCCGCGCGCCCTGCGCGGCGAGGGCAGCGACTTCAGCTTCTCCGGCCTGAAGACGGCGGTGCTGCGCGCCGTGCAGGAGCCGCACAGCGGCAAGCGCCCGCCCAAAGGCGAGGGCATGACGCCCGGCCAGCGCCGCCCAGACGTGCGCATCGCCGACGTGGCGGCCAGCTTCCAGGCGGCGGTGGTGGATATCCTGGTCGAGAAGACGCTGGACGCCGCCGCCGAGCACGGCGCGACCGAAGTCTGGATGGCCGGCGGGGTGAGCGCCAACGCCGCCCTGCGGGCGACCATGCGCGCGGCGAGCGCGCTGCCGGTGCGCTACCCGCCGCTGGCGCTGTGCGTGGACAACGCGGCGATGATCGCGGCGGCGGGGTATTTTCGTTATGTGGCGGGCTTCCGCGACGACCTGGACATGGACGTGCGCCCGCTGTGGCCGCTGACGACCATCGCCGAGGGCATGGGGCGGGGTGGGGTGGAGTGATCGGCGTGGGTTATAATGGTGGGTAACCTGAGGAACCACTGATCAACCAGAATGATGTTATAATGGTGGGTGAACGATGAGTCTGGTAGAGGAAACCGTATAATGGCTGTCCAATTACCCATCTCCTACGAAACCCTGGTAGTACTGGTTGAGCAGCTTCCAGAGGATCAGCAGCGAGACCTCATGCGCCGCCTGCGAGAGCGCACTGAGCAGCAGCGATTGACGGCGGATGAGAAGCTGCGGATGCTGCGAGCTGCGCAAATCCACGAGGTCGTGAAGGAAGAGCCATCACCACGCCGCGAAGACTGGTACGACGATGACGAACGCTAAAGCGTTTGTGGATACCAATGTGCTGCTGCGGGCTATGGTATCCCAAATAGCCCTGCACGCGGAGTCTGAAGCACTCCTTCAGACGATGTGGAGTGATCAGGTTGAGCTATGGATCAGCCGCCAGATCATCCGCGAGTATCTCGTGCAAGTGACGCACCCCAATACCTTCGCGCTGCCGCTGACGACTGAGCAGGTATTGAGCCAAGTAGAGATGATCCAGTCGCTCTTCCACGTGGCAGATGATACGGGCGAGGTGACAGCGCAGTTGCTAGCTTTAATCGGAGCGCACCCAACGCGCGGTAAGCAGATACACGATGCCAATGTCGTGGCAACGATGCTGGCGAATGGCATTGACACACTGCTGACGATTAACGTTGAGGACATGCGGCGATTCGCAGACAAGATCAAGTTGTTGGCCCCCACTCCATAGCTGCGCACTACTGAGGCTGACTGCCGCGCGCTATGCCTCCCTCCCACTCCCCCAGCCACTCCGCCAGCGCCCCGGCCAGCACCGCGTTGCCGCGCGCGTTGAGGTGCATGTCGGTCGTGTAGTAAAGCTGCTCCCCGGCGTTGGCGTGGGCCTGGAAGACCGCCAGCGGGTCGAAGCAGTCCAGCCCCTCCGCCGCGCAGAAGTCGCGCATCATGGCGTAGGGCGCATCCAGCAGGGCCAGCTTCTCCGCGCCAAGCAGCGGCTCGCTCAGCGCCCGGTAGACCTGCTCCTTCGTCGGCATGAGCACGATCACCAGCCGCCCACCGTACTCTGCGACCGACTCGCGCGCCGCGCGGATCGCCGCCCTGCCGCGCGCCCAGCCGTCCAGGTTGTGCGGCTGCGTCATGTCGAAGGCGTCCCACAGGTAGGGCTGGCCGAAGGCGAGCGTCACGTCGCCCTGCGTCGCGTAGTCTGGCGCGTGGAATTGCAGCGACGCCGCGAACTCATTCTCCGGCCCCAGGTAGAGCTTGAGCAGCACGTAGAGCGCGGAGTGCTCGTCCCACCAATTACGCCGGGGGACGGGCGGCGGCGGGTTGCCGGACTGCACGTCCGTCTCGCCGCGCAGCGTGGCCAGGCCATAATCCTCGTTGGCGTCGTTGCCGAACCACTGCCAGATGACCAGCGGCGGCTTGAGGGGCAGCCCGAAATCAGCCAGCACGCGGGCGTGGCTGAGCGACCCGGTGCTGGTGATGCCCAGGTTGATGATGTTCAGCCCGGTCAGCGCGCCAAGCTGCTGCACCCAGCAGTCTTCTTCGTCAGTGAAACAGAAGGTGAACGAGTCCCCCACCGCCACCGCGTCCACATGGCGATCCACCCATTCCTGCCGCGTGCGGAAGGCAGCGCGCGATCCCCACAGCGTCTCTGTGCTGACGGTGAAGCGCACCTCGGCGCTGCCGAACTGCTCGTAGTTCTGCACCGGGCGGGCGATCATCAGATAGTCCACGTCCGGCTGCCAGATCGGGTCGGGCAGCAGGCGCGCGTCGCTGAAGGGCGTCTGGCGCACGTGCTCCAACACCAGTTGCAGGCGCGGCGGCAAGGAGAAGAACAGCAGCCGGATCAGCACCTCGGCCAGCAGCCAGGCCAGCAGCACCCCGAAGGCGATCCCGGCCAGGCGGCCCGCCCAGGTCTTGAGCGCTCTTGCCCGGCGCGGGACGGTTGAAGGGGGTGATTCTGCCATGTGCGTGGTTCCCTGGTTCGCGCCCTTGTGGGCGATGTTCACGCTTCCAGACGGAACTCGGCGACGATCTCTTCGCGCGCCGTGCGCAAAACGTCCGGGCGCAGCAGTGCGTTGTCCTGATGATACAGCGTCAGGTGGGCCGCCGTCACCCGCAGCGGCAGCGGGGCGGCGGAGCGAAACGGCCCCAGCGCCTCGACCAGCGGCGCGACCGGCTGGTGCCCCCAGAAGCCGAGCGTCACATGGGGCACGAACGGCCAGCGCTGGGGTGGGCGCGCCTGCAACGGCAGCGCGCGGCGCAGCGCCGCTCGCAGCGCCCGCAGACAGCCCGCTTCGTCCTGCACCTCGGCGAAAAGCGCGTTGGGAAAGGCGTTGAGCGGGCCAATCCCCACCTCGAACGGGGCGAAGCGCTCGAAGGCCGGGCGGGTGCGCTCGGCCAGCCGCCCCACCTCCGACCGCCGCAAGTAGAAGGGCAGGAACAGCCAGGGCACCGGTCTGAGTCTGCCTGCAATGTGCAGCGTGATGTGCAGCCGCTCAGCGGGCTGTGGCGCATAGGCCAGCCAGGGAGCCAGCGCGCTCTGCCAACTGCCAAGTTCAGCGCACGCTGCCGGGTCGTCAACAGGGATCACGAACGCCACAACAGGGGCCAGCAGCCAGCGCCGCCAGCCGCGCCGTCCGTCGGCCAGGCTGTCCTGCGTCCGGCTCAGGCGGGCGAAGCGCTCCCAGGTTGCCGCGTAGAGGTGATCGCGTCGTGGCAAGGGTCTTCTCCCGCGCCTAGCGCTCGCCCAGGCCGGCGACGAGCAGCGCCCCCGCCGGCGAAGTCGCCTCACGCATCGAAATCCACCAGAATCCCGTGCTGCTGCAGGGCAGCGACCAGCGCCTCGGCCTGGTCAGCGCGGACGATGACCGCGTTGGGGCCAAGCTGCGCGCCGAGAAAGCGGCGCAGCTCCGGCGTTTCGACGATGAGTTTGCAGCACGTCCGGCGCGTTGCTGCGCAGGACGACCGCGCGCTCCAGCCAGACATCCGCGCCGCCGGCCTGCTCCCAGCCGTCGAGCAGCCGGTAGATGGCGTCCGGCACATTGTCGCCGCTGGTGCGGCGCAGGAAGGCGCGTATCGCGTCGAGCGGGACGCCCTGCTCGGCGGCGCGCTGCAACCCCTCCGCCGACAGCCGGTATTGGTACGGGTCGCCCGCCGGCCCCCACTCGGTGATGCGCGCCAGTTGGAAGCGCTCGTAGCGGCTGAGCGTGCGCGGGGCCAGGGCGGTGCCGTCGGGTCGCAGGGCCAGCGGAGGGCGCTCTTCGGGCCGGTCGGGCCAGTCTGCCCCGCTGACCAGCGCGCGCCCGTAGGGGGTCAGGCGGCACAGCGCGCCGCCGTCGCCCAGGTCGGCCAGGCCCAGCCAGTGCAGCGGCCCGCTGAGAATGAAGCGCAGCAGCGCGCCGTCCACCCGATCCCAGCTTTCGAAGCCGCGCAGGTACTCGCCGCTCTGTGCGTCGCGGATGTACCAGCTATCGTAATCCCCGGCGGGCCGCTGGAAGTCCGGCTCCTCGTCATGCACCAGGGAGACCAGTTCTTCCACTGGCCACCAGCCGGGTGGCGCCGCCTCCAGGTAGGTGAGCACGGTCTGGCGGGCCAGCAGCGGGTCGTTGCGCCAGCCGGTCTGCTCCGCAATCAGGCCGGGCGTGTGCCACAGCTCGTTGAAGAGGGTGCTGTTGCGCCAGGCTTCGGCCAGGGCGCGCACCTGGCGAGTGCGCGCCTCCTCCAGCCAGCGGCGCGCCTGGGCAGGGATGGGTCTGAGCAGGCCCCCGTCGTCCGCCGCCACGCCCATGCTGAGGGCCAGCCCCACCAGCAAGGCGACCGAAGCCGGACTGTGCGCGCCCAGCCAGTACGGAGCCAACGCCTCGCCCAGAGAGACGAGCAGCGCGTCCGCGCCGGCGGGCACGCGAGCCACCTGCAGGTAGGCCAGCAGCGTCGTCAGGTCGTCCACCAGGGTCGTCGTCGCCGGGATCACCTGCTGCGGCTCGGTTCCCGCGTCGGGCGGCCAGTCGGAGTCCGGCTCGGCGCTCAGGTCGAAGCCGGTTTCGTGGGCGGGCAGCACGTCGGCCAGGTCAGGCGGGGCGAAGACGAAATACTGCACGCCGGTGCGCGCCTGGTCAAAGGCGACCGCGATCAGCCCCCGGTAAAAGAGCGTCTCGGCAATGCCAGTTGGGTTCAGGTGCGGCTTCTCGCGCTCGCGCCCGGCGGGGCCAAGCTCCTTAAGCTCGCGGATGTCGCCGAACAGCCGCGTGAACTGTACGGCGGGCATTTTGTGCTCGCGCGCGCCGAGCAGCGTTTGCAGCGCGCCGCGCTCCGGGTCGCTCAGCCGGCCCCATTCGGCAGCCGCGCGCTCAGCAGTGAGCATGGCGTCGGCGAGCGTTTGGGCGGCCTGTCGCTTGTCCAGCGCCTCCAGGTCAACGTCCCAGCGGTGGGCGATGATCGCCAGCAGATCAGGGTCATAATCGAGGAGGGTCGGCAACAGGGTTTGCATGGGTCATCCCACATGGAACCAACAGGGCTATGGGGTTAGCTTATATGATGGCTGCTGCTCCATGCAAATTTCAGGGGGTGCTCTGCTGCAATCACCCCCGTTGTCCACTGACGCGAGCTTGTTTGCACGTGGGAGAGGTGACCCTCACCCCCAGCACCCAGCAAATCGCTGGCAGCCTTTGCTCTTCCCCTCCTCCCGTTGCACGGTAAGTAGGGGTCGGCGCGCTGAAGGCGCCCGTCAATCGCCGCCAGCGAAGGTAGAGGGGACATAAACCCGCCTCTTCCCTGGCTTGCGGCAAATTGCCCGACAGGTTTTGCACGCACCCCTCCATTTTCGCCACTTTGGAAAAGCCGGGGAAGTTGGCTAAAATCACGTAGCAGACGGCGCTGGTCGCCATTTGTCTCTCCCGTAATTTCAGTGAAAGGGAAACTCTTCAATGACACTTAAACGCCATTTAGGTCTATTGCTGGTCGCGGCTTTGCTGGTGGCGGGCTTCCCTGCCGCCGCGCAGAGCGAAGCGATCACCCTGGTCGTGTGGGACAACTGGGTTCGCGACGCCGAGCAGGAGATGATCGAAATCCTCAACGCTGAGTTTGAGGCGGCGCATCCCGGCGTCACCATCAAGCGCGAAGTCTATGCCACCGACGATCTGACCAATATCCTCCCCCTGGAGCTGTCGAGCGGTTCGGGGCCGGACGTGACCATGATCAACCAGGGGTACAGCGGCATGGGCGCGCTGGTGCAGGCGGGCCTGCTGCTGCCGCTGAACGATTACGCCGACCAGTACAACTGGTGGGACCGCTACGCCCTGGGCCTGCACAGCCGCAACAGCTTCAGCGCCGACGGCCAGCAGTTCGGCGTGGACAATGTGTACGGCGTCTCCAATACCGCTGAGGTCGTGGGCGTGTACTATCACCGCGACATCTTCGAGGAGCACGGCCTCTCGATTCCTGCCACGCTGGAGGAGTTCGAGGCGTTGATGGACACGTTGCTTGAGGCGGGCATCACCCCCATCGTCTTCGGCAGCCTGGACGGCTGGCCGGCCATCCACGAGTTCAGCGTGCTGCAGGGTGTCTACATCACCCTGGAAGAACTGGACGCCTTCATGTACCGGCTGCCCGGCGGCACCTTCAACACCGAAGCCAACCTGCAGGCGGCAGCCAGGCTGGTGGAGTGGGTGGACAAGGGCTACTTCTCGCCAGGATTTGCAGGCATGGACTACGACGGCGCGACCTTCGGCGGCTTCCTCAACCAGGAAGGCGCGATGTGGATCACCGGCAACTGGATGACCGGCAGCATCGTCGAGGAGCTGGGCGAAGAGCCGGTGGGCTTCTTCGCCTTCCCGTCCGACGAGGCGGGCGTCCCGGCTATTGTGCCCGGCGGTGTGGGCCTGGCCTATGGCATCCGCGCGACCAGCCAGCAGCCCGACCTGGCCGCCGAATACATTGACCTGGTGACGGGGCCGCGCGCCGCCGAGCTGCTCTTCGAGCGCGGTTTCTTCCCGGCGACAGCGGTGGACCCCGCGCTGCTGACTGAAGGCACCCTGACCGCCGATATGTTCGACGTGTGGGCGGCCGTCAGCGAGGCGAACGCGGTCGGGCACTGGCTCGACTGGACCGCGCCGGACGTTGCCGCCAACATCCAGGAGCTGATGGGCAAAGTCGTGACGCCTGAGCAGTTCGTGGCCGACGTCGAGGCGGACTACACCGCCCGCTGAGTCGAGGCGCAGCGCAGATAGCACAGGGGTGGCCCGCGCGCCACCCCTGCTGCTTTCTGCCGCGCGAGCCGGTCTTCGGGACGCCAGGAAGGGGATGCTTGCAAAACCTGTCAGGTAGGGGGCGCTGCTCTGCCGCGCCCTCGCTTACCTCACCCCCGCGCGGCCCACTGGCGCGGGCCTCGCTGCCCCCTCTCCAACGTGGAGAGGGGGCAAGCCAAGTGCAGCGAGGCTGGGGGTGAGGTAAACGCCCTGCACGCAGTGAAGTCGCTGGCAGTCTTTGCACACACCCCAGGAAGGTGATCGAGCGATGGGACGTTTGACCGACGCCCTCACTGCCAGCATGGCGGACAGGGGCCGCCCCTACGAACATGTCCACCAGGCTTACCTCTACATTCTGCCGGGGTTCATCATCTACTTCGTTTTTGTGCTCGTCCCCATCGTCAACACCGTTCGCTACAGCCTGACCGAATGGACGGGGTTCACGGCTCCCCAGTATATCGGCCTGGCCAATTACGAGCGGCTGCTGGAGGATGGGCGCTTCTGGAATGCGCTGGGCAACAATGCCTTTTTCGTGATTTTCTACACCATTCTGCCCATCCTGCTGGGCCTGTTCCTCACATCTCTCATGACGCGCGGCCACCTCAAGGGCATGGTGATCTTTCGCACCGGCCTGTTCGTCCCCCAGGTGATGAGCGCCGTCGTGGTGGGGATCATCTGGCGCTGGATGTTCGATTACCGGGGGCCGGTGAACACCTTCCTGCGCGACATCGGGCTGGAGACGGCTGCCAAGCCGTGGCTGGGCGACTTCACCTGGGCACCCTACGCGGCGGGCATCGTCGGCTCCTGGGTGGAGTATGGCCTGTGCATGGTGCTGTTCATCGCCGGCGTGCAGTCCATCTCCGAGGAGCTTTACGACGCCGCCGAGGTAGACGGCGCCAACGCCTGGCATCAGTTCCGGCACGTCACGCTGCCGGGCCTGCAGCAGCAGATTCTGGTCGCGTTCGTCGTCACCTTCATCGCCGCGCTGCGCGTCTTCGACCTGGTTTTCGTGCTGACGCGCGGCGGGCCGGGCCGCGAGACTCAGGTGGTCAGCATGTTGATCTACGAAGAAGCGTTCGAGTATCACCGCGCTGGTTATGGCGCGGCGATGGCGCTGGTGATGACGGTGCTGATCGTCAGCGTGTCAACGACGGTTTTTTACGTACAGTCGCGGCGAGAGGAGCGGGAGAATGCGCGCTAGCTCCAGACGCACCTTGTTCACCTATGCGATCCTGACGCTCTTTCTGCTCGCCGCGGTGATGCCCTTCGTGGGCAATATCCTCACCTCGTTCAAGACTCGATCCGAGCTGGCGAGCGGCCTGTTTGCGCTGCCAGAGACCTGGCGCTGGGAGAACTACAGCAATGCCTGGCAGGGCGCGCGCTTCGATGACTTCTTCCTCAACAGCGTCATCGTGGTCGTGCCGGTCGTGATCGTGTCCATCGTGCTCTCGCTGCTCTCCGGCTACGCCTTCGGCCTGATGTCATTCCCCGGCGAGAAGGCGCTGCTGCTGCTGGTCACGCTGGGGCTGATGGCCCCTTCGGAGGCGGTGATCATCCCGCTGTGGCATCTGATGGACACCCTGGGCCTGCGCAACACCTATTGGGCGCTGATCCTGCCGCAGATCGCGCTGAGCTTCTCGTTCGGCACGTTCTGGATGCGCGCGCACTTCAAAGGGGTGCCCCGCGAGCTGATTGACGCGGCAGTGGTGGACGGCTGCAACACGTCCCCCTTCTCGCCGCGCAACGTGCTGTGGCGCATTCTGCTGCCGCTCAGCGGGCCGGCGCTGATGTCGCTGGTGGTCTTGATCTTCATGTGGACGTGGAACGAGTTCTTCCTGGTGCTGGTCATCGGGGGTGGCGAATACCGCACGCTGCCCGTCGGGCTGGCGCTGCTGCGGGGCCGCTACTCGTCCGACATACCGGTGATGGCCGCCGCGTCCACCATTGTGTCGCTGCCGGTGCTGGTCATCTACCTGATCTTTCAGCGGCACTTCATCCGGGGCATGGTGTCCGGGGCGCTCAAAGCGTAGCGAAGCCTTGCTGTCATCCTGGCCCCAGCGCCCAATGGGGCGATGTTCGCCGGGGCGCTGCCCTGCTGCGCTCTTGTAGGGGGGGATTTAGGCAGCGACCCTCCCTCTCCCCCCCCACCCCCCCCCCCCCCCCCCCCCCCCCTCCCCCCTCCTCTCTCCCAAACCCCGCCCAAAAACCAGACTTCCCGAAGTCTCCCCCCTCCTCTCTGATTTAGAGGCGTGGCGCAGCACTCCCAGCACAAAGACATTAACAAGACTGTGGCAAGCTCCCCGCAGAGCAGCCCGCTCACTCGCCCAGCGGGATGCACCCCGAAACCCACAGCGGCGGCCATTCTGAGTGCGGCATCCCGTAGTAGTCCTCGATGATGCGGCGCACAAGCGGCGCGGCGACCTCCGACCCTTCGCACGAGTGTTCCACCGTCGCCACGACCGCAATCTGCGGGTCGTCCTGGGGGGCGAAGGCGATGAACCAGGCTTGCGGCTTGGTGCCCGCGCCGCCGGTCTGCGCGGTGCCCGTCTTGCCGCACACCACCACATCGCTGCCCTGGAACTTGTACCATTCCTCATAGATGTAGCGCGCCGTGCCGGTGGGGGCGAGCGTCACATCGCACATGGCCCGCTGGATCATCTCGAACACCTCCGGGGCGAAGTCAAGCTGCGCGGTAGCCTCCGGCTCGGCGACGTACACGGGGTCTTCGCCTACGATCTGCACCTTGCTGACGAAGAGCGGCTTGTAGAGCGTCCCGCCGTTGGCGACGGCGGCGGTCATGCGCACCATCTGCATCGGCGTGATCTGGATCGGCCCCTGCCCGATAACCAGGTTGAGCATGTCGGAGATGTTCCACTGGCGCGCTTCCAGGCGGAAGATCAGGTCGCGATTGGGGATCTGCCCCACCTCTTCGGGCAGCACATCCTGGCCGGTCGGCACGCCCAGCCCCATCTTGTAGGCGTAATTGGTGAGCGATTCCGGATCATGATTCTGCAGGTTGACGCCAAGCTGCCAATAGTACGAGTTACAGGAATTGGTCAGCGCCGCCGCAAAGTCCATGTAACCATGGCCAGGCGCGTACCAGTCGCTGCGGAAAGGCAGACCATCGCCGTACTCCTGCCCATACCAGGTGCCGGTGCAGTTGATGGCGGTCTGCGGGGTATAAACGCCGCTGTCCAGCCCCGCCGCCGTCGAGACGATCTTGAACACCGACCCCGCCGGGAACTTGCCGAGCAGCACGCGATCCAGCAGAGGCGTGCGCCAGCTTATCCCCAGGTCGCTGATCCGCTGCACGCGGTCTTGCAGCAGCGAATCCGGGTTGAACAGGTTGGGATCGAACCAGGGATAGCTGACCGCGGCCAGCACTTCGCCGGTCTTGATGTTGAGCACCACGGCAGCGCCGCCCGGTGAGGTGGTGGCCCAGGTAGGCGTCGAGAAGTTGTAGGCTTCGACGAACGCATTCTGGACGGCTGCCTGCAGGTCGCGGTCAAGGGTCAGGTAGACGCTCTGGCCCGGCTCGGCGGGCGCTTCGGCAATCGCGCGCAGCGTCACCCCCTCCGGCGAGCGGATGACCAGTTGCCCGCCGGGCTTGCCCGCCAGGTAGCTCTCGAACGCCTTCTCGATGCCGGTCTGACCGATCAGGGCATTGGCGGGGTAGCCCTTGCGCTCGTATTCGGCGACCTGCTCCGGCTGAATCTGCCCCACGTAGCCCACCACGTGCGGGGCCAGCTCGCCAAAGTAGCGGCGCGTGCTGCGGATGATGGTGTCGTACTGGTCGTCGCCCACGTCGCAGTACTGGCGCAGATTGGCTTCTTCCGCCTGGTAGGTCTCCGGGTCTATCTCGCCGACGATGAAGCGCGTCTCCGGCAAAAACTGGGCGAAGGTTCGCTCCAGCGACTGGACTTCGCGGCGGAAGATGCGCGAGAGCAGGGCAATGCACTCGTCCACGTTGGCGATGTCCTGCTGCACCAGATAGATGCCGATGGCCCGCCCGTTCTGGTCCACGAGCACCTGGCCGTTGCGGTCGTAGATGTTGCCACGACCGGGCAGCGTTTGCAGCCGTTCCAGGCGCGCACCCTCGGCCAGCCCGTCTATGATGTCCATGCGCGACCAGGCGACGCGCCAGCCCTCCGGCGTCTCGATCAGGCGCATGGTGCGGCCCAGGTCTGCGATGGCGCCGAACAGCTCGGTGTGGAAGCGCACATCGTACTGGACGACAGCCGTTGTGCCCTGGCGCAGCGAGCTGGTGACCGTCGTCTCGAGGGAGGTCTGCGTGAACTGGACGGCGGCAGTTTCGTAGTCGGCGCTGAATACCTGCTCGGTGTAGACCTCACGACTGTTGGGGCTGATCAGCCCGTACATGGTCTGATAATCGCCCTCAACCCACGCCTTGAGGAACGTCTGGGCGACCTGGTCGGCCTGTTCCAGCGAAAGCTGCGGCGTGGGGTTGGGGTTGGCGGCCCCGCCCAGCGAGCCGCTGTCCAGGCTGTCGCAGGCGCTCAGGATCAGCGCGGCGCTCAGCAGCAGGAAGGCCAACCATGCGGGCTTATGTCGTCGCATAACGGTCCCTCGCCAAAACAATAAGAGAGGCAAAGGTCGCAGGATGCCTCCCGGACTTCACCCCCCATAGAGCGCGTGCTCGCGGCGCTTCGTCGCCCACTGCCGTATTATAGCGCGCCAGCGGCCATGCGGCGAACTTGCTGGGCGCGTGCAAAGGGTGTCAGCGACTCGCCGGACGCCGGACATTGACCTCACCCCCAGCTTCACTATGCCCGGCCCCGAAATAGGCTTCCGAAGTCTCCAAAGACTTCGGAAGTCTGGCTGTTGAGCGCCTGCCCGTAGGGGCGTATTGCTATACGCCCCTACATGCGCCTCTACGGGGGCGCACAGAGCAGCGCCTCTACCTGACAGGGCTTGCACGCGCCCAACTTGCTCTGAGGCCCGGTGCGTTATAATCCGCGCGTCACCATCCGCCCTGTCGAGGATCGCCATGCGCTCAACCCCCCTTCACACCGCTGCCCACCTGTCCCGCCCTGCGTTGGCCCGGTGGATCGTCTGCGCGCTGGCCGCGCTGGCCCTGGCCGGGCTGTACGCCGCCACCCTCCAGACGCATATCAGCGGCAGCTTCGGCGAGACCAGCGCGCGGAACATCCTCCTGGCCTACGCTGAGCGTCTGCGGGCGCTGGACACCGACGCCATCCCCCCCACGGCCGCGGTGTTGCCGCTGCGCAATGTGTTGCGCCCGGATGTGGTGGAGCCATCGCTGCCCCGCGACGAGGCCCTGGCCAACGCCCCCGACTCCGCCGGTGGGCAGTTCCGCGTGGACGCGATCCTCGACAGCGCGTGAGAAGCTGCTTGTTATGAGTCCTGAGTCTGATTTGCGGCCCTGATTCCGGCCTCAAAACTCATGACTCACCCCTCACGTCTCGCGCTTTATTCCCCGTCAATCAGCGTGCCAACCTTCTTGCCCAGCACCGCGTCTTGCAGGCTGTGATCGTCCCAGATGTTGAGCACGATCAGCGGCAGTTTGTGATCCATGCACAGCGTGATCGCCGTCAGGTCCATGACCCGCACGCGGTACTCGATGGCCTCGGAATAGCTCAGGCGGTCGAAGCGGCGGGCGTTGGGGTTCTTCTTGGGATCGTCCGTGTACACCCCGTCTACCTGGGTGCCCTTGATGATCACGTCGGCGTTGACTTCCATGCCGCGCAGGGCTGCCGCCGTGTCGGTGGTGAAGTAGGGGTTGCCGGTGCCGCCGGTGATGATCACGACGCGCCCCTTTTCCATGTGGCGGATGGCGCGCAGGCGGATGTACGGCTCGGCGACCTGGTTCATCATCACCGCCGTCTGCACGCGGGTGGGCACGCCGATCTGCTCCAGCGCGTCCTGCAGGGCAAGCCCGTTCATGACTGTGGCGATCATGCCCATGTGGTCGGCGGTGGCCTGCGACATGCCGCGCTGCACGCCTTTGCTGCCGCGCCACAGGTTGCCCGCGCCGATGACCAGCGCGACCTGCACGCCCAGGTCGGTCACCGACTTGATCTTGCGGGCGATGACGCTGGCCTGGTCGGGGTCAATGCCGAAGCCCTCCGGCCCGGCCAGGGCCTCGCCGCTCAGCTTGAGCACGATGCGCCGGTAACGGGGGTGGGGGGTTGGGAGGGAGTGGTCATGGGTCCTTCCTCGCTCTCTGGTGGACAGGAGTCCCACCTGGGGTGGGCAACTCGACTTGGCGGCGGGTTGTCAGTCTTCGGTAGGCAGAGAGTGTGCCAGATGCGGCCCGCTCAGCCGACAAAAAAGGGGATTAGGCCACGTGCTCCTAATCCCCTGCCTTCAACATCTCAGCCTCTAGGCTTCACCGGCCTCGGCCTCTTCGCCAATAGCGAAGCGAGCGAAGCGGCGGACGGTGATGTTCTCGCCCAGGTCGGCGATGGCTTTGGTGATCAGCGCGCCGATGGTTATCCCGTCATCTTTGATGAAGGGCTGCTCGACGAGCACCAGTTCCTCGTAGAATTTGCTCATGCGGCCTTCCACGATGCGATCCACGACATTCTCCGGCTTGCCCTCTTCCAGGGCGCGGCGGCGCTGCAACTCGCGCTCGGCCTCGACCACCGCCGTCGGAATGTCCTCGCGCTTGACGTACTGCGCG
>JAOSJP010000039.1:139286-344602 GCA_027494015.1 Anaerolineae bacterium | reverse complement strand
GGCGCGATTTTGCCCTGATCGCCCTGCTGACGCTGGCCGGCCCGGTGACCTATCAGATTGGGTTCGCGGAGGGCATCAAGCGCACGACCTCCACCAACGCCGCGCTCATCGTCTCCACCATACCCGCCTGGACAGCCCTGTTCAGCATGATCGTCGGCATGGTCGAGGTGCGCCGGCCATTGCTGGCCGGCGTCGGGTTGACGCTGATCGGAGCGGTGTTGGTCGTGCTCAGCCAATCGCAGTCGGGGCTGGCGCTCTCGCACGATGACCTGCTCGGCAGCGCATTGGTGCTCTGCGCGGCCATCAGCGGCGGTGTGGCGGATGTGCTCGCCAAGCCGGTGATTGACCGCCTGGGAGCCATGCCGCTGGCCATCTGGCGGTTTTGCCTGACCGCCGCCGCCATGATTGCGCTGGCCGCGCCGGAGCTAAGCGCGCTCTCCAGCGAGAGCGTGCCGCTGGTGAGCGTGCCCAACATCCTCTACAGCGGCCTGCTGTCCAACGCAGCCGGCTTCCTGATCATTCACTTCGCCATCCACGAGCTTGGCCCCACCCACATGTCGAGTTACTTCAATTTCAGCCCCATCATCGCCGCCTTCGCCGGGGTGCTTGTCCTGCGCGAGCCGTTCTCGCTCTGGCTGCTGTTCGGGGCCGCGCTGACCCTCTTCGGCGTGATGGTCGTGCGCCGCAACGTCTTCCTGCGCCGCCCGCCACCTTCGCCCGATGCGGCGCTGGTTGCCAGGGCCGCCGGTCGTTGAGCAGGGTGCTGTGGGCCGCTCATCGGCTGGATTACGGTGTGTAAAGGGTTAGAGAATCGTTCATAACGCGGCTGTGCGCCGTTCCCCCGTTGACAGCCAGAGGCGCTCTCCGCTATACTGACGATCAAACGAACAAATGTTCTACTCTGTGACAGGGGAGACAGGGCGAACTATGCAGACACCAGCGGGAGCAGCGCCTGGCGGAGCCGGGCCGACACAATGCCTGGCCCCGTCGTCCGGCGCGACGGAGGGGCAGCAGTGAGCGAGGAGTATCCACCCACACGCGAGCGGGTGTTCCGCTTCATCGTCGAGTACAAGCGCCAGCACGACGGCCTTTCGCCCGCCATCAAGGAGATCAGCCGCGCGTGCGTGCTGCACACCTCCACTGTGAAGTATCACCTGCTCAAGCTGGAAAACCAGGGGCGCATTCGCATCAATGGCAGGCGGGCCATCGAGGTCATCGGCGGCGTGTGGAACCTGCCCGGCGAGACGGAAGCTCCTGCGCCGTGAAGAGCAGCTATCAGTCATCAGCGCTCAGCCATCAGCTATCAGCAAAGACAGAGGCGCACCGCCCTTGTTGAAAGCTGATAGCTGAAAGCCGACTGCTGTCTGCTGACTGCTCATTGCCCGCGCGTCGCTTTTGTGCTTAGATTGGCCCAGAGCAACCCATCAGCAGAAGGCAACCGGCCATGACACAGCAAATCAGCACGCTCCCTCGTCGCAAGCGCATCGCCCTCATCGCCCACGACGACCGCAAGCAGGACTTGCTCGCGTGGGCGCGCTTCAACATCGGGCAGTTGACCCGTCATGAAATTCTCGCCACCGGCACAACCGGCACCCTGCTCAAGCAGGAATTGGGGCTGCCCGTGCAGACATTCCTGAGCGGGCCGCTGGGCGGCGACCAGCAGATCGGCGCGAAGATCGCCCAGAGCGAGGTGGATGTGCTCATCTTCTTCTGGGATCCGCTCGAATCGCACCCTCACGATCCGGACGTGCGCGCCCTGCTGCGGCTGGCCGTGCTGCAGAACATCCCCGTGGCCATGAACCGCTCCTCGGCGGACTTCATCTTCTCCTCGGCGCTGATGGACACCGACTACGAGCGCCAGCTCTACGACTTCGCCGGGCGGCTGGAGCGCCGCCGCGCGGTGGACGCCCTGCGCGCAGCGGGGGAGAAATAGGCGCACGGGCAGACAAAAAACGCCCGGCGTATAATAAGCGCAGACACCCTTCACCCAGGAGACCCGCCATGCGCAACTGGCTGCCGCTGCTGCTGATTCTGGCTCTGACGCTCGCCGCGTGCGGCGACGACTCCCCCCATCCCTCGCCCCAACCGGCACCCCAGCCGGCCTGGAGGCCACCGCCGAGCCGCAAAGCGCGTTCGAGCTGGAGCCGCTTGTGCCCGGCCTGCGCGTGCGCAACGGGCTGACTGTGCTCGCGCACAGCGAGGGCGTTCGAGAGGGCATGGGCTACTTTTTCGCCGAGGTGCGCAACGACAGCGACCAGTGGCTCGGCCAGGTTGATGCGGTGATCTACGCGCTCGACCAGGATGGGCTGAAGCTGGACGAGATCTCCGCGAACCCGCTGATCACCGACATCCCCCCCGGACAGGTCTTCTACGCCGGGCAGTCCTTCCCTCTGCCCGACGGTTACGCCGATACGCAGCGCTGGCTGTGGTACACCCCTGCCGACGAGCCGAGTCTGCAAGGAGTCTTCAACCTGCCCGCCAGCGTGATCAGTCAGAGCATGGGCGAAAACGGACTCTACACCGTCAGCGGCACCGCGCAGAACACCGCCGGCGCCGATCTCTACTTTCCCGTGATTGACGTGGTGTTGATCGGCCCGGACGATGACCTGGTGGGGCTGGCCCACGCCGCGCTCCTCACCGGGCGCGACGATGGCATGTGGCCCGCCGGTGCTGAAGCGCCCTTCGAGGCGCAGTTTCCATTCATCAGCGTGGGGCCGGAGTTGGTCAGCGAGGTGCGCATCTCGGCAGTGGGCTACCTCGCCCCATAGCGCGCAACAAAAACGCCGCCAGAAGGCGGCGTCCACGTCCAACGTCTGTGCGAGCGAGACCGAGGGTCAGAGCAAGTCGGGCTGTGCGCCAGCGTTGTCCTGCGCCGGGTCAATGATCGCTTCGTGGGGCACATCACCGCTGCTGCCGTCCAGCCGCGCTTCCGGCTGGCTGGGTTCTGCGCAGGCGGTGAAGATCGCCTGGCGATCCGTTCCGGCGCGATGCTGCGCCACCGGCGAATCGCCCTCAGGCAGGTCAGCGGCATCCTCTGGCTCAAGCGTCAGCCCCAGGTGACTGGGCGTTGTTCCGTTCAGGCCAGGCATCTCACCATCTGGAATCGGGCCGCCGGTCGCCTCCGCCTGAGGATAATCGGGGTCGCTCTGCTCGCCCGGGCCCGGCACATTGGGGAGCCGCGTCATGGTTCCCCCCTCCTTACGTCGTTCCCACCACCTGCGCTGACCCCATTGTGACCTGTTTGTCGGCTTGCCGCAATACGTTTGGCCCGGTTTTTAGGAATTTTTTATTTATCGCCCGTCGCGCCGCGCACCAGCACCGGCACGCTGGCGCGCGCCTCCAAAACGCCCGCCCAATCCCCCGCATTGCGCACCACGAATCCGGCAGTGCGGCGCGCGCCGTTCGCGTCCTCATACTCCACGCGCAGCAGGTTATCGTCGAAGGGATTCTCGTCCAGCCTGACTCCGCGCTCGGTGACCACCACGCGGCGGATGCGGGCCAGCGGGATGGCGTGCGCCCGATCGAACAGCAGCCGATCGGGGGCCAGGTACAGCCAGCGCGCCGTCTCCATCCAGTCGGGCGGCAGCGCGCGCGGATCGGGCTGACCCGCCACCCCAGAACGCCAACCCTTCTCGCCCTCTGGCACCACATACACAGCGGGCGCGGGGCCGAAGTCTTCATAAGCCTCGCCCACCGCCAGCACGGGCAGCCCCGTCAGCGCGCCAAGCTGCGCCGCGAAAACCTCCACCGGCCCTTCGATGAAGGCGCTGACACGCCAGCCGCCCGCTTCCTCGCTGTGGATGACCAGTTCTGGCGTCTCGATGCGCCGGTTCCAGGCCGTCTTGACGCGCGTGCGCAGCCCGATCCAGCGCACCGCCTCCAGCGGCGTGGCGTGATCCAGCGCGTGCGAGCGATGCCCGCTGAAGACCAGCCGCCCGTCAAGGACGGCCAGCGCGCCGAAGGCGCGATACCCCGGCTGATGCGCCAGCAGATCGCCCCGGCTGATCGTGCGCAGCGGCCCGCCCTGCACCGTCTGCCCGGCGTCCGTCCACGCGGCGGCAGTGCGCGCCACATACCGGCGCTGGGCCAGTGAATCCCAGGCCAGCGCCGCGCCGATGATCACCAGCAAGAGCACCAGCAGTGCGATCTCCATGTGACCTGTCACCTGTCTTTCTTGCGGGGGCGCTGTTCTGCTGCGCTCCAGTTTGAGCTATTTCGATTAGCCAGTATTGACCTCACTCCCGCTCAGCGCTGGCGCGCCTCGCCCCCCTCTCCGTTAACGGAGAGGGGGAAAGGCCGAGCGTAGCGAGGCCGGGGGGTGAGGTTGCGAGCGCAAAGGAACAGGCTGGCAATCAGCGTTTGCCCTCACGCTTCCTTCCGCTTGCGCCCCTCGTGCACAGCCAGCGGCAGATCGGCCCGGCGCACGATGGCCTCTGCCCAGCGCCCGGCGTGTTCCACCAGGAAGCCGGCAGCCTGGAGCGCGCCGTCCGGCGCGGCGTATTCCACGCGCAGCAGCGTGCCCGCGCGCCGCCCTTCGCCCCCGTGATACACGTCCAGGCGAGCCATCGTCGCCAGCGGAATGGCCTCGCGCCACTCAAAGAGCAGCCGGTCAGGGACCAGGTAGAGCGCCCCTTCGCGTTCGGGCGTCCATTCGCCGTAGATATCCTGGGTCATGCGCGTGGCGCGCGCCGGGCCGAAGTCGTCGCGGCCTTCGCCCGCATCGTGCAGGGGGAGAGCGGCTGCGTCGCTCAGCGCCCCGGCGAGTTCGGGGATGCTCCCCCCGGAGAACACTCCGACGCGCCACCCGTCCGGGCTGTCGTAGTGCACGGCCAGCGCCCGCGCCCGCCGACTCGCTGGCAGCGCAATGGTGACCAGGCTGAGGCGCTGCACCTGCTCCAGCGCGACCTGCCCATCAAAGGCGCTGCTGCCCTGTCCCTGGAAAGCCAGCGCGCCCCCGGCAAGGCCCGCCGCGCCGAATACGCCGCGCCCGTAGGTGATGCGCGGGCGCAGCCCATGACACACCGCTCCGACCGGGCCATAGCGCACGACCAGCCCGGCGCGCACCCAGGCCGTGCGCACGCGAATCACATGCGCGCGCCGTCTGCGCCGCTGCCACCACCAGCCGCCCCCGCTCACGTCCAGCGCCTCCATCGCCCGCGCAATCGCCGCCGTCCGGCGTCGCCTGGCGGGCCATCGCGCCCCGATCTTACCCGCTTCTGCCGCGCGCGCCATGCGCCGGGTGCGGGCTAAGGTTGACAGGATATTGACCTCACCCCCAGCCTCGCTGCGCTCGGCTTGCCCCCTCTCCGTCAACGGAGAGGGGGCGGCGAGGCGCGTGAGCGCCGAGCGGGGGTGAGGTCAAGGGGGGCGCAGCAGAGCAGTGCCCCTACCTGACAGGTTTTGCACGCACCCGTGTGGGCAAAGGTTGACAGCGGCCCGCTGAAGGCAGGGCATTGACCTCACCCCCAGCCTCGCTGCGCTCGCTTGCCCCCTCTCCATGCATGGAGAGGGGGCGGCGAGGCGCGTGAGCGCCGAGCGGGGGTGAGATCAAGGGGGGCGCAGCAGAGCAGCGCCCCTACCTGACAGGTTTTGCACGCGCCCGTGTGGGCAAAGGTTGGCAGGATATTGACCTCACCCCCAGCCTCGCTGCGCTCGGCTTGCCCCCTCTCCGTCAACGGAGAGGGGGCGGCGAGGTGCGTGAGCGCCGAGCGGGGGTGAGGTCAAGGGGCGCGCAGCAGAGCAGTGCCCCTACCTGACAGGTTTTGCACGCGCCCGTGTGGGCAAAGGTTGGCAGGATATTGACCTCACCCCCAGCCTCGCTGCGCTCGGCTTGCCCCCTCTCCATGCATGGAGAGGGGGCGGCGAGGCGCGTGAGCGCCGAGCGGGAGTGAGGTCAGCCAGGGCGCAGCAGAGCAGCGCTTCTACGCAGGCTGCCCGTATCTTCCCTATCCCCCTTAAAGTTGAACCCTTAGCGCCGAAGACATGAACAGAACATCCGTGCTAAACTGCTGGCATGTGACGTTGGGCAGGCATTCCGGTATAGGCGCGGAGGGCCGATGGCACAGCAGACTCAGACGGCGCCGGTCAGCACGGCGGTCAAGATGTTGGGCAATGGCGGGCGCGTCGGCGGCTACCTGGTCGTGTGGGGTGACGACGCGCGCCGCGACCTGCAGGGCGAGTACTTCTCGCCGGAGACAGACCTGGGGCTGGACTGGTACCCGCGCCGCCCCGTCCTCTACCAGCACGGGCTGGATGGCGCGCTCGGCCCGGCGCTGATCGGGCAGATCGAGGCCATGCAGCCGGACTCGGTCGGGCTGTGGGTGGAGGCGCAGTTGGACCTGCGCCGCCGCTGGGCGCGGGCGGTGCTCGATCTTGTGCGGCAGGGCGTGCTCGGCTGGAGCAGCGGCAGCCTGCCGCATCTGGTTGAGGTCGAGGCGGACGGGCATATCCGGCGCTGGCCCATCGTCGAGGGCAGCCTGACGCCGACGCCCGCCGAGCCGCGCTACACCGATGCGGTGGCGGTCAAGGCGGCGTACCAGGCGCTGGGGCTGCCGGTGGGACGGCTGTCTTTGGACGAGCCGCCGAGCAGGGAACGGGCGAAGGATGATCAAGGAGGGAGCATGACGATTCACGAGCACGACGGGGGCGCCAACGGCGGCGCGATCAAGCGGCTGCCAACGGCACAGAGCGCGAGCACGCCGAGCGTCGAAGTGCGCAGCAAGTACGCCGCCCTCGACGCGGTGGACATGGCCTTCATGCACACCTGGCTCAGCCGCAGCGGGCAGTGGGCGCCCTCGACGGCGTTCATGCGCGAGCTGGCCAGCAAGACCTACCGCGCCGTCGAGCGCGGCGAGCTGGACGCCGGGGCCGTGCGCGATCTGCCACTCAAGGCCGACGAGCTGATGCACAGCGGCCTGAGCGGGTACGGGGCGGAGTGGGTGCCGGATGTCTGGTCGAGCGAGCTGTGGCGCAAAGCGCGCGCCGAGAATGTGATCCTGCCGCTCTTCCGCACCTTCGAGATGCCCGCCAACCCCTACGAGCTGCCCATCTCCGGCACTGACCCGACGGTCTACTACGTGCCGGAGACGCAGGACGAGGACGACCTGACGCTGGGGGCGGGCAATCCCATCCCGGACAGCCAGATTGGCAGCGGCAAGGTGACGCTGAGCGCCAGGAAGCTGGCCCTGCGCGTGGGCTTCTCGGCGGAGCTGGTGGAGGACGCGGCGCTGCCGCTGATCCCGCTCTACCGCGAGCAGGCGCTGCGCGTGATGGCCGACGCCATTGACCACGTGCTGCTCAACGGCGACACGGAGACCGGCGCGACGGGCAACGTCAACAGCGACAACGCCGCGCCAGAGGCCACGGCCAAGTACCTGATCTTCGACGGGCTGCGTAAGCTGCCGCTGGTCACCACGGCGGCCCAGGCCCAGGACGCCAACGGTGCGCCGACGGTGGCCCTGCTGCGCGCGGCGCGCTTCCTCATGCCGTCGCGCTACGCCCTGCGCCCCAAGGACTGCGCCTGGATCGTGGACGGCAGCACCTACGCCAAGCTGCTCAGCGATACTAACCTGGCGACCGTGGACAAGTTCGGCCCGCACGCCACCGTGCTCACCGGCGAGATCGCCAAAGTGGACGGGGTGCCGGTGCTGGTCAGCGCAGAGATGCCGCTGACGCAGGCCGACGGCAAGGCCAACACCACCGGCAACACGAAGGGCCAGGCGGTGTGCGTCTACCGGCCCGGCTGGGTGGTCGGCTACCGGCGGCGCGTGGCGGCGACGATGGACTACCTGCCCTACTACGACGCCTACCAGATGGTGGCGACGGTGCGCCTGGCCTTCGCGCCGTTCGACAGCTACGTCGCCAGCCTGCTCTACAACATCACCGTCTAGGCGTGGCGCTTCACTTTACCTCACCCCGCCTCGGCGCTCGGCGCTGCCCCCTCTCCGTTGACGGAGGGGGGAGGCTGAGCGCAGCGAGGCCAGGGTATCCCCCTCTTTGACGGACCCGCCGTCCAGCGAGGGGGGAAGGTCAACCGGGCGGCCATCTTCCTGCCCCTGACCTCACCCCCGCTCAGCGCTGGCGCGCCTCGCCTCCCCCTCTCCGTCAACGGAGAGGGGGAAAGGCCGAGCGCAGCGAGGCCAGGGGGTGAGGTAAACCGGGCGGCCATCTTTCTGCCCCTGACCTCACCCCCGCTCAGCGCTGGCGCGCCTCGCCTCCCCCTCTCCGTTGACGGAGAGGGGGAAAGGCCGAGCGCAGCGAGGCCAGGGGGTGAGGTAAACCGGGCGGCGAAAAAGATGAAATAACGCGCCGGCGATTCGCCTAGGGTGACGATGAATCCGCAGCGCCGAAGAACACCGCCAGGTGCAGCGTTCCGAGGATGAGACGGTCGCCGTGCACCAGCGCGTAGGGCCGGTGCGGTTTGAGCCGGTGCTCGTTGACGAAGGTGCCGTTGGTGCTGCCCAGGTCGCTGACGGTCAGGCCGCTGGCCCGGCGCTCGATCAGGCAGTGCTGCCGCGAGACTCCATGCCGCTGGGCGTCCAGCTTGTCCAGGGCGACCAGGGAATAGTCCTGCGGCGCTTCGCCACCCATCTCGCGGCCCAGAATCACCGCGGCATCGGGGGGCAGGGTGATGCATATGCCCGATGGCAGGGCTTGCAGCAGCACGACGTGGTGTGGGGTCAGTTCTTCGCCGGCTGAGCCTGGCTGAGGCGGCAGGGTGGGGGGGCGCTTGAGGGGCCGGGTGCGGCTTCCATCCTCGGGGGGAAGCACTAATGTGCAGTTGGGGCAGGACTCTCTCCCGGCGCTATAGCGCGTCCTACAGCGCGGGCAGGTCACCATTGCGGCGTCGGATGCCATGCTTGCTCCGGATCGGTTGCGCAGGATATGCAGTGTCCATTGTAGTCAGAGTCACAACTTAAGCAATTGGGCACGGGCTGCATCTCATAAGAGGGGCCGGAATCGGCCAACCACGCCGCAGATGCTATACACCCCGACAGAGCGCGACGAAGGGTACATACGCACACCTGGAGGCACACATGAGCAACATCTACGCAACACTCGCCGGGGCGCGGCGCTACCTGGGGCTGGCCGCCGACCAGACCGGCGACGACGACCTGCTGCTGATGCTGCTGGGGGCAGCGTCGCGGCTGATCGAGGGCTACGCCGGGCGGCGCTTTTACCCGCAGCGGGCGACGCGCCGCTACACAGCGAGCGATCCGTTTCGCCTGCTGCTCGGCGCTGACCTGCTGGCGCTGCACAGCCTGACCAACGGCGACGGGCGGGCTATCCCCCTGGACGCGGTTCACCGGGAGCCGTCGAACGAAGCCGTGAGCGCCTGCCTGCTGCTCGACCGGACTCGCGTCGCGTTCGTTCATGGCGGTGATCCGCTGGAAGCCATTGCCGTCGAAGGGACGTGGGGCTATCACCCCGCCTGGGCGGACGCCTGGCAGGACTCCGGCGACAGCGTGGAGGACGATCCGCTGGCTGCCGATGCCATGACGCTGACGGTGAGCGACGCAGCCGGGGCGGGCTTCGCCGCCGGGCAGCTACTGCGCATCGGCGAGGAGTACCTGCACGCCCTGGCCGTGGACGCGCTGACCAATACGCTCACCGTCGCGCGCGGGGCCAACGGCACGGCGGCGGCCAGCCACGACCAGGGCGCGGCCATTGCCATTTACGCCCCGCCGGAAGACGTGCGCCAGGCGTGCCTGCGCGTGACGCACTGGCTCTACAAGCAGCCGGACGCGGGCTTCGTCCAGCGGACCGGCGGGCTGCGCGGCGAGGTGATCGTCCCGCCGGCGCTGCCCGACGACGTGCGCCAGATTCTGGAGCCGCTCGTCCGCGTGCGCGTGGTGTGAAGGGGAGGAGGGACTCATGGGCGGTGTGAGCACGGCGCTGGCCAACCTGGCCGCGCTGACGGTGAGCGGGGTGACCTCCTTCGCCCTGGACGAAACGCCTGGCGCGCTGACGCGGGTGCAGCTTCCCGCGCTGGTCGTCGTGCCGGAATTGGGCGGCGAGTCGGCGGGGCTGGAGCCGAGCGGGTTCAGCGCGGGCGACGGGCGGCTGGTTGTGACGGTGGCCCATGTGCTGCTGCTGGCTCCGCTGCCAGGCGGGGCGGGGCCGCGCGGGGCGCTGCCGGCCCTGGCGGCGGCGATTGACGCTTATGTCGAGACGCTGGCCGCCGATCCCACGCTAGGCGGGGCGCTGGCTGTCCCGCTGCGCTGCGCGGTGCGGGCGGGCGTGGTGCCCTTCGGCGGGGCGGACTATCACGGCGCGGTCTTCACGCACACGTGGACGTTGCATGTGGGGTGATGGGTGATTGGTGGTTGGTGGTTGGTGGTTGGTGGTTGGTTTTTGGTTCCTGGTAGGTGGCTATCAGCAGAGACCTGTGTCGCCAGGAACCGGATACCAACAACCAATCACCAACAACCAATCACCGCCCGCTCAAAGGAGGGCGCATGGCTGTCACCTTCACTGTCGAAATGGACTGGTCTGCGGACGGCACGTGGACTGACGAGACGGCGCGCGTCCGGTGGGTGCGCGCGCGGGCTGGATTCGCGCGGGCGCGGTCGCCGGTCGCCGCGCCGGGGGTCTGCGAGCTGGTGCTCGATAACCACGACCGCCGCTTCTCGCCGGGCAACGCCGCGTCGCCACTGGCGGGCGATCTGCTGCCGGGGCGGGCCGCGCGACTCTGCGCCAGCGAGGGCGGCGACACCTGGACGCTCTTTCGCGGGACGATCGCGCGCATCGCGCCGGAGGCGGGGGCATGGCCCGGCGCGGTGACGATCACCTGCACCGACGGCATCGCTCGCCTGGCGCGCGCCCGCGTCAGCGTGCCGCACACCGACGTGGTGCCCGCCGCTGAGGCGGTGAGCGACCTGGTGAACGCCGTCTACACGCCGCTCGCGCTGAGCATCACCGACAACGGCGACTCCCTGGCTCACTATGGGCGCTCGTGGGAGCCGGAGCGGGTCACTGCCCTCGACGCGCTGGAAGACATCTGCCGGGCGGTGTACGGGCGTTTCTGGGTGGCGCGCGACGGGACGGCCACCTTCTGGTCGCGCCGCCAGCAGCAGGACCCGTCGGTGAGCGCGGCGCTGGTCAGCGGGACGGGAGCGAGCGCGGCTCCCCTCGACGCGCTGGACGTGACCCTCGACGCCGAGAGCGTGATCAACCACGCCCAGGTGACCGTCTATCCGGTGGAGACGGTGGGCAGCCTGCAAGTGTTGTGGACGGCGCGCACCGTGCTGCGCGTCGCGCCGGGGCAGACGCGCACCCTCTACGCGCCATTCCACGATGAGAATGGAGCGCGCGTGGGCGCGCTGGACGTGCTCGCGCCCGTTGCAGCGACCGATTACGCGGTCAACGACCGGGCCGACGGCTCCGGCTACGACTATACCAGCAGCCCGCACTTCGCGCTGAGCGCCGCGATTGAGGCGACGCGCGCGGCGATCACGCTGACCAACACGGCCATCGGCCCGCTCTACGTCACGCGCCTGCAGGTGCGCGGCAAGCCGATCCGCGTCTACGACCCGATCACCCTGGACGCGGGCGATGCCAGCAGCCAGGCGAGCTTCGAAGAGCGGTCGCTGGCTCTCGACCTGCCCATGCAGCCCGACCCGGTCTTCGGGCAGGCGTATGCCGAATACCTGGTCGGACGCTTCAAGACGCCCGTGCTGGCCGCGACGCGGCTGCGCGTCCGCGACCGGGCGCGCCTCGGCGAGACAAGCGTCTTCGACGTAGGGCTGATGGACAAGGTGGTCGTCTCCGACGCCGCGTCGGGGCTGAGCGCGGCGGCGCACTGGGTCTATGCCGTCGAGTACGAGCTGGCAGCGGGCGGCTTCACGGTGACGCTGCATCTGGAGCGCGCCGACGAGCGCCGCTACGCCCTGCTGGATCACGCCGGATACGCCGAACTGGGGAGCACAACGAGGCTGGGGCTATGAGCTGGACGACACCCAAAACCTGGCAAGTGGACGAGCTGCTGACGGCAGCGAACCTCAACACGCACCTGCGCGATAACCTGAACGCGCTCAAGGCCCCGCCGTCGCGGGCCATCACCCGCGACAACGGGGCCGCCTACAGCACCACCTCGACCGACTTCGTGGCGGTGGACAGCGCAAACCTCAAGGCGACGCTGACCACCAACGGCGGCGATGTGCTGGTCTGGTTCTGGGGCGTCTTTCACGCCGACCAGGTGGGGCGGCGCGTGGGGCTGGACATTCGCGTGGACGGGTAGGGGCGCGTGGGGGCGGACTACGCCGGCGGGCTGCTGAATCACCGCCTGGGCACGACCATCGGCGAGGCTGTCAACCTGGGGCCGCTGCTCATCGCCGGGCTGAGCGCGGGCGAGCACACATTCGAGCTGCTGTGGAAAACCAGCGCCGGCACGGTCACGCTGCACGCCGATTCGAGCGACGTGGACGATGCCAACGAGGTGCCGGCGGTGTTGGTGGCGCGGGAGATAAGCTGAGGTGAATTGCGAATTGCGGATTGCGGATTGCGAATTGAAGAGCAGGCGATCCGCGATTCGAAATCCCATGAGTGTGATTGCGAATTGCGAATTGGCAAATCCGCAATCCATCTCGTCCCTCGCTCCTGGGATTGCAGATCGTAGGCTCTTCAATTCGCAATCCGCAATCCGCAATTCGAAATCTCTATCGAAGGAGGTGGACTGATGGCGGGCATGATCGATCTGGCGTTCGAGCGGGAGACGGTGAATCTGGCCCTGCTGCATCAGGAACTGGCGGCGGCGCTCGGCGCGAAATTGGTCGGGCTGAGCGCGAACGGGCGCAGCGTGCGCGTGCACCTGCTGGACTCGACGACGCCCGACGAGCGCAAGCTGGTGGGGCAGGTTGTCGCCGGGCACGACGCGGGGAAGCTGACTGCCGATCAGCAAGCCGAGCGCGAGCGGCGGTCAACGCTTGACGCGCTGCGCAAGCCCTGGGCGCAGTGGTCTTCCGCCGACAAGGACGCGCTGCTGCGCCTGGTGGCAGGGGAACTGGGTCTGGCGGTGCTGTAATTGCGAACTTCGGATTGCGGAATTCGAATTTCGAAATCCGCAATTCGCAATCCGAAATCATCCAGGGCATACCGCCTGGAAGGGAGAGACGCATGGATACCTGGATCGCGGGGGAAATGCTCGACGTGTGGCGGCTGCTGGGCGCGCTGCTCGGCACGCTGGCCCTGGTCGCCGCGTCGCTGTGGGCCGGGGCACGAGTCACGGAGCAGGCGCGGGCGTTGTGGCGGGCGCTGCGCGGGCATCGCGCCGAAGTGATCGCCGCCCTGGATGAGCCGGCGGACCCGCTGATCGTCCAGCTTGCCCGGCTGACGGCGGTACCGCCGGGGGTGTGGGCGGCCTTTCTGCCGGCGTTTCTGGCGGCGCTGGCGGCGGGGCTGGATCGCGCGCTGGGGGAGAGCGGCGAGACGGCGCGCTGAGGCGATAGGGGCGTCCTCGCCCCTGCCGGTTTCCGCGCTAGAGGGGGCAGCAGCGCTGCGCCCTTGGGGATAAGGGTCCAGACTTCCCGATAGTTTCGAAAAGGATCTTAGGCGGAAGTCTCTTTCTCGCGCCCTTACTGCTGCTCCAGGCCGCTCATCGCGCGGCCAGCGGCCAGCAGCGCCCGCACCGTCTCCGCGTCGTGTGCCTCGGCGTAAACGCGCAGCACCGGCTCGGTGCCGCTGGGCCGGATCAACAGCCAGCTATCGTCGGCCAGCACGAACTTGATCCCGTCGAAGGTCAGCACCTCGCGCACCGTCTCCCCGGCCATGCTGGCGGGGGCGGCGGCTTGCAGCCGCGCGACCATCTCGCGCTTGGGCACGGGCTTCTTCAGGGCAAAGTCGGTGCGCTCGTAGCAGGTCGGGCCGAACTCGCGCTGCAAGCCCGCCACGACCTCTTTGAGCGGCGCTTTGGCGTCGGCCATGATCTCCAGCAGCAGCAGCCCCATCAGAATCCCGTCGCCTTCGGGGATGTGTCCCTTGATGCTGATCCCGCCGGACTCCTCGCCGCCGATCAGCACGTCGCCGTTGAGCATATAGTCGGCGATGTGGTTGAAGCCGACCGGCGTCTCGTGCACGGTCAGGCCGTGATGGGCGGCGATGCGGTTAATCATCATCGTCGTGCTCACCGTCTTGACCACGTCGCCCGTCCAGCCGCGCTTGCCGGCCAGGTAGTGCAGGGCCAGCGACATGATCGTGTGCGGGTCTACGAAGGTGCCGTCGCCGTCCATCGCCCCCACGCGGTCGGCGTCGCCGTCGGTGGCGATGCCCACGTCGGCGTGCAGGTTATTGATCGTCGCGGCCATCATGTCCAGGTACTTACGAATTGGCTCCGGGTGAATGCCGCCGAAGCCGGGGTTCATCTCGCCGCGAATCTCATGCACTTTGCAGCGCGTGCGCGACAGAATCGAGCGAATTGCCGTGCGCCCGGAGCCGTACATCGGGTCGGCGACGATGGACAGCTCGCCCTGCGAAATCTTGTCAACGTCCACCAGCGTTTCCAGGTGCTCGTAGTAGGTGTTGGTGGGGTTGAAGCGGCGGATCAACCCTTCGTCAACGGCGCGCTCGTAGTCCATCAGGTTGGGGCCGCGCCCTTCGCGCTCGGCCAGCACCAGGAAGCGCTCGACCTCGGCGCACTGTTCCGGCAGGGCCGAGCCGCCATAGGCCGCCTTGAGCTTGAAGCCGCTGTAGCGCGGCGGGTTGTGCGAGGCGGTGATGACCACCCCGGCGGTCGCCTTCTTGTACAGGATGTTGTAGCTGATGGCCGGGGTGGGGGCGTCGGTGCGCGCCAGCCAGGTGATGATGCCGTTGGCCGCCAGCACGCGCGCCGTCTCGACGGCGAAACGGTCGGACAGGAAGCGCGTGTCGAAGCCGACCACGACTTCTGGCGTCACCCCGTCGCCGTTGGCGGCCATCTCCTGGCGCACGTAGTCGGCGACGGCCTGGGCCACGCGGCGCAGATTGCCGAAGGTGAAGGTATCAGCGATGACGGCGCGCCAGCCGTCAGTGCCAAAAGCGATGCTCATGGGCGTGTTCCTCGTGTTCTCGCTGGGTGAAGTTGTGCGCGACCATGGGGATTGAATCCGCTGCGGACTGTAGCGCAGGGTTGCTGCTGGCGCAACTTCTGCGGGTGCGGGAGATAACGAGCCTTCCGAAGTTTTCGGAAACTTCGGAAGGCTGGCTGGGGCATTCACCTCACCCCCAGCCCCCCCGCCCCCCCCCCCCCCCCCCCCCGGGGGGGGGGGGGGGGGGGGGGGGCGGCGCCGCGGCGGAGGGAAGGAAAACAACACAACCCGCCCCCCGACCCCCCCCCCCCCCCCCCCCCACCCCACAACACCCCACCCACCAACACACCCCCAACCACCCACCCCCCCCCCACCCCCCCCCCCCCCCCCCCGGGGAGGGGATATGTTCGCTCCCCCCCCCCCCCCCCCCGCGCCCCCCCCGGCGGGAGAGGGGGGGGGGAGAAGGCCCCCCGCCCAAACCCCATGACCAGGCGCATTCTCATTGTCGAAGACAACCAGGACAGCCGCATCCTGCTCACCGATCTGCTGCAGTCGCTGGCCTACAGCGTGCTCGTCGCCGAGGACGGCGTTGAGGGCCTGGCGCTGGCCCAGGCCGAAAAGCCCGATCTGATTCTGATGGACCTGTCGCTGCCCAAGATGGACGGCTGGACGCTGACGCGCCAGCTTAAGCAGGACGCGGCCCTGGCGCATATTCCCATCATCGCCCTGACGGCCCACGCGATGGTCGGCGACCGCGAAGAGGCGCTGCGGGCGGGCTGCGATGACTACGTGTCCAAGCCGGTTGACATGCGCGAGCTAACCAGCAAGCTCAAGCACTATCTGCGCTGACGCCCCCGGCCCGGCAGGGGCGTCTGGCAGGCGAAGGTGGCGTCAGCCATGAAGATCCTGGTGGCCGAAGACGACCGCGACAGTCGCGATCTGGTCCACGATATTGTGCGCAACCTGGGCCACCAGGCCATCCCTGTTGCTGATGGCCGCGCCGCCCTGGAGCGCGCCCGGCAAGACCTGCCCGACCTGGTGATCCTCGACATCAACATGCCGCTGCTGGACGGCTTTGAGGTCTGCGCGGCGCTGCGCAGCGATCCGCGCACGGCTTCTATTCCGGTGATCATGCTCACGGCGGAGGTAGACATTGAGTCGCGGGTGCGCGGGCTGGGCGTGGGAGCCGACGATTACCTGGGCAAGCCCTTCCATCCCCGCGAGTTGATCGCGCGCATCGCCGCCCGGCTGCGCGCCAAAGAGGAAGCGGATGCGCTGCGCGCCCAGCGCGAGCAGATTCGCCAGACGTTTGAGCGTTTCGTCGCTCACGAGATCGTCGAGCAGCTTCTCGAAGACCCGTCGCGCGTGCAGCTTGGCGGGGCAGAGGCCATCGTCACCGTCCTTTTCGCCGATCTCGAGGGCTTCACCCGCCTGGCCGAGCTGGCTGCGCCGCCGCGCCTGATCGAAGTGCTCAACGCCTATCACGCGCTGATGGTACGCCAGATCAAGGCGCACGGCGGCACGCTCAACAAGTTCCTCGGTGACGGGGTGATGGCCCTCTACAACACCCCGCTGCCTCAGCCCGATCACGCCCTGCGCGCCGTGCGCACCGCCCTGGCCATCCGCGATGCGCTGCCCCGCTTCTACGAGACGCTGGAGCCGGACTTCCGCCTGGCGGTGAACGTGGGCATCAACACCGGTCTGGCCATCGTCGGCATCATCGGCACGCCAGAGCTGATGGACTTCACGGCCATTGGCGACACGGTGAACCTGGCCAGCCGCCTGCAACGCCTCAGCGACCACAGCGAGATCACGGTCAGCGCGGCGACGTATGACCTGGTGGCGGATCAGGTCATGGCCACGCACACCGGGCCGCATGTGGTGCGTGGGCGCGAGGAGGCGGTGCTCACCTACCTCATCGAGAGCTTGCGCTGAGGGAAGGGCCGGATGGAGACTTCGGAAGTCTGATTATTGAGCGAGCGATGAGGTTCGCCGCCGCCGCGCAGACATGGTAAGGTCGTTGCAGACAGGGCGCGCGGGTCTATCCTGCTGCGCGTGCGAAGGAGGGCGCTATGCTGGCCGATGCCATCAAGGACAATCTGGGCGAAGATGCGGCGAACCTGATCACCCGGCTGACCCTGGTGATCGCGATCCTGCTGCTGACCTGGCTTCTCCGCCAGTTCATCACCGCCGTCATCCCGCGCGTGGTACGCCGCCTGCTGCGCCGCACGCCGATCACCTGGGACCGACCGCTGATCGAGGCGCTGCAACCGCCGGCGCGCTTCCTGGTCACCGTGATCGGCCTGTGGAGCGCCGTGCTCGCCCTGGAGCCGTCGCGGACCGTCCGCAACGCGCTGAGTCCGCTGGTCAACTCGCTGATCGCCATCGGCCTCTTTTGGGGAATGTACCGTCTGGTGGGGCCGGCGGTGGACATGCTCCTGGCGCTCAGCCGGCGCACGGTGCACCCCTCGGTTGCCCCCAGCCTGCTCGACGCGCGCCTGACCCCGGTTATCAAGCAGGTCGGCGGGGCGCTGATCGCCGTGCTCGGCGCGGCGGCGGTCATCGGCTCCTGGGGCTACGACGTGGCCGGGCTGGTCGCCGGGCTGGGCATCGGCGGCCTGGCTGTCGCGCTGGCTGCGCAGGATACGCTGGCCAATCTCTTCGGCTATTTCGTCATCCTGGCCGACGAGCCGTTCCAGATCGGCGATTACGTCATCTTCGATGGGGTCAAGGGATCAGTCGAGTCGCTCGGCTTTCGCAGCACGCGCATCCGCGCGCCTGACCAGTCGCTGATCACGGTGCCCAACAGCACGGTGATGAAAGCCAACATCACCAACTGGTCGCGCCTGAGCAAGCGCCGCCTGGATATGACGCTTGGCATCGCCTACGACAGCTCGCCGCAGCAGGTGCTCTCGGTGGTGCAGGCCATCCGCGAGATGCTGCGCGCTCACGAGCTGATCGAGCAGGACTCAGTGGTGGTGCAGTTCGTGGCCTTCAGCGACAGCTCGCTGGACATCATGATCATCTGCTTCATCAACACCCCTGCCTGGGCGGACTTCCAGGCGGCCAGGCAGGACATCAACCTGAAGGTCATGGGCCTGCTGGCCGAGCGCGGCGTATCGGTCGCTTTCCCGTCGCGCACGGTGTTCGTGCAGCCGGCCAGCGCGCCCGATTCGGCGGCCCTGGCCGCTGCGCTCCCTGCGCCGGAGCCGGAGCCGCCGACCAGCACGGTCAAGGACTCGCCGGTGCCCGACGACGCGGCGAACTGACGTGACGAACTGACACGGCGCAAAAAGGCTTCCGAAGTCCCTAATGGGATTTGGCGATCATGATCGGCAACCTACCGGTAGGGGAGGGTTTGCAAACCCTCCCCTACAAGACGCCCAGTGTGCGTTGCCCGTGTTGAATGTCAAATCCCATCAGACCCCGCAGGCCCGGCTACCTCCGGGAACGAAGCGCGTCGTCAGCCGAAAAGTCCCCGCTTGAACGCCCGCCCCCCGTCTCTGCTTGCCTGGCGCATCTCGCCCGGCGTCGCTGCGCGCCAGCTTGCCGGGCCGGTCGGCTGGTCATCACCGCGCCGCAGCAGGCTGCTGAGCAGGCCGCGCTTCTCCTCGCGGGGCGGCGGGGCGAAAATCATACCCGCTTCCTCTTTGATCTGCTGGCGCTTGCCCGTTTCCGGATCGCGCAGCGCGATCTCGTCAGCCCGCTCGAAGTAGGTGCGGTCGGCGTTGGCGCGGACTTCGCGGCGGTCGCGGCCCCCGTCGGCGTACTGGCGCTCGTAGCGCCAGCGCCACGATCCGTCGCTGAAACGCTCTTCCTCGCTGCGCACGGCGCGCACCAACTGTCCGTCCAGCCCTGGATAGTCCGGCTTGAAGTAGTCCCAGGTCTCGACGACGCGCTCTCCCCCTTCGTCCTTGAGCGGCTCCTCCAGGCGCGTGTGGCGCACTTTGCCGGTCAGCATCACGTCCGGCGCGGGCGCGGCCTGCTCCCCGGCTGTGAGGGGCAGCGCCCGCGCCTGCGTTTCCTCCGTCAGGCGGATCGGCCCGGCAACCTGCGCAGCGCGCGGTCTGGCGGCGGGCGGGGCGGCCTCGGCGACGGTCTCGGAGGGCCGCCCGGCAGCGGGAGCGGCTTCCGGCGCAGCTTCGGCGGGCGGCCTGCGCGGCGAGCCGAACAACACGGCAGCCAGCGCGGGCGAGAGATCTTCGTCCCACTCCTGCGCAGAGTCCAGACTCTCCGCCGCCTCTTCCGTAGCGGCAGGGGCAACGGCGGGTTCCGGCTCGGCGGGCGGGCTTTCGGCGGCGGAGCTGACGGCGCGCACGACCGATGCGGGCACTTCCAGGTCGGGCACCTCTGCGGCAGCCGCGTCTGCGATCTCGGCGATGACTTCGGTCGCGGTCTCCTCAGCGGTTTCAGCCAGCATCTCAGCGCTGCGCGGCTCTGGCGCGGCGACCGGCTCAGCTTCCGGCTCCGGCTCCGCCGCAAGGATCGCGTCGTCGTCTGGCTCGCGCTCCGCCGGCGGCTCTGCCTCTGCGCTGACGACCGGAGTCTCGCTGACCACCTCTGCCGCCTCGGCCACTGCGCCCTCGTCCGCTGCTTCGAGCGCAGGCACGTCCTCGGCGGTGAACGGCACTTCTTCTTCGGCGGGCAGCGGTATCTCTTCGGCGCTACTGGGGGCGCGGTACACGGGGCGCAGGCCGCCGACCGGCGTCTCGGCGACCACGCGCGGCGGCCCGCCCGACGGGGGCAGGATCAGCGTGTCGGTGGGCGAAGCGGGCGCGTCGGGGGGTGTGGCGGCATCGCTTGCGGCTTCGTCGAGCGGAGACTCATCGTCTTCGTAAGGCGTCCTGGGTTCTTCCGGGATCATCGCTGGCCGTCCTTGTGGATATGCTGTGCCTGTATTCTCATTATACTGAACTGCGCCGCGCTTGGGGAATGAAGCGCGAGCGCAACCGGTCATTCAGCGCCGCGCGTGGAGCGGAATCAAAAGGGGGCGCAGACGATCATGCGCCCCCCAGTCTTCACGGATCGCTAGTGGACGGGGCAGTTGGGCAGCGGGGTGCCGTGCCACACTGCATCGGCGGTCGGAGCCATCGTATCGGCCCGCACCCAGAACAACTGCGCGTCCAGCAGCACCTGGTAGAAACGCTGCGTCTCGTCCATGCCGAAGACCCACAGCGTCTTGCCCGCTGGCATCACGAAGTCCGGCTGGATCGGCTTGGACAGGTCTGGCCCCCAGTAGCCGACGGCATCCTTGACGAACGTGCCGACCGCCCGGTCGCAGATCAGCTTACCGGCTGGCAGGGCGGGGGCGGCGGGCTGCGCTGCGCTGGCGGGCGCGGCCTCCGTGACGGCGGTGGGGTCACCCGTGACGATGATGATGTTGGTGGTGTCGTTGACCGCGCCCACCGGGAACGGCGTGGCGACAATGCCATCCGACACCGGCGCGTCCAGGGTGATGACCGTCTGAATCGTGTGCGTCCCGGCGGGCAGCGCCGAGAGCGGGATGCTCCAGTAGGCGCGCGCGATGGTCCCGCCGGCGAGAACTTCGACGGCCTGCCAGCCGGAGTCCACACCGGCGCTGGGGCTGAAGACGGTCTCGCCATTCAGCAGCACGGTGATGTCCGCGTGAGCTTTGAACTCCTCGACCTGCTGCGCGGTCCGTGCAACCCAACTGTAGATCAGGGTGACCGATGTGCCTGGGGCGATGGTGTAACGCCCGGCTGAGGTTTCGATTCCGCGCCAGGTGAGGATCTTCAGGGCAGCACCCTGCGCGCCCGAAATCCCCTGCGGGATCAGCATCAGCGCCAGAATGACTATGATCAATACGACGGATAACTTGCGAGACATCCTCTCTGCTCCTCCACTCTTCCCCAAAACCAGGTGCGGGGTACGCTGAATTATACCGCTGCCCAGGGGGGCGTCAACGGCGGTAAGGCGAGCGTAGGGCAGCCGTGTCAGAAACAGGGGCTGGCGGAGTTCTCCGCCAGCCCTCTCATTCAGCGTCTATGCGTTACCCACATCTTTGGCTGTGCCTGTCCCCCCCATCCTCGCAGGGCAATCGCATCAAACGTGCGCGTTGTTCTACCTCACCCCCAGTCTCGCTACGCTCGGCTTGCCCCCTCTCCGTTGACGGAGAGGGGGCGGTGAGGCGCGCCAGCGCCGAGCGGGGATGAGGTAAACCCAGGGCGCAGCAGAGCAGCGCCCCTACGGGCAGGCTGGCGCGCCCGGACTTTGTGACGTTGATGCGCCTCCCCTGCCCCGGCTCTCCCTCAACGGAGAGGGGGAAAGCCGCGCGCAGCGAGGCTGGGGGTGCGGCAGAACACGCCCACGTTTGATACGTTGCTCTGCGCCGCGCGGAAACAGGGTGTGTGAAAGGTTTTCATTCTTTGAGCGAGGAACCGTCCGATGCGCTCTCGCTCAAACTCGTTAAAAACCTACCCCTGAGAGGAAGGGGCTGGGGGATGGGGGTAAGATTTGAGGGTAACGCAGAGCATTCAGCGTGCGGGATTAGCCAGGGTGTGAGCAAAACCTGTCAGGTAGGGGCGCTGCTTCTGCTGCGCCCAGGCATACCTGCTGACAGCATGTGCGCGCACCCGCTTCGCCGGCCTGCGCCTGCGCGAGCCGGTCAGTTCGTCCTGTCCAGGCGCAGCGTCACGGTTCCCTCGCCGCGATACTGGATGATCTCAATCGTGTGCTGGCCGGACGCGGGCAAGGCAACGTTCGTCAGCAGGGGATTCAGGCCGGGGCCGCTGTCGTCATCTTCGGCGATGACGGTGCCGTCCGGCCCCAGCAGGCGCAGCGCCGTGTCCAGCGCCGCGTTCGCGCCCGCGTCGGCGGCCACCGTCACCTGATCGCCAGCGTTCCCCGCGAAGGTCACGGTGATGGTCTGCCCGGCGGCAATCGCCACATCTGCCATTTGCCCGTAGGCGATGGTGCCCGGCGCGGGTTCAGCCGGTGTGGGTGTGCTCGTCGCGGCGGCAGTGGGCGGCGGGTGGGCGATGGGGCGGGCGTGGGCGTTTCCTGGCCGGGCCAGGTCACCGGCCAGGGCAGGTCCTCCCTGCCTTCGGTCGTTGCTTCGAGCACGGGCAGCGCCGTGATCAGGGCGGGCGCGCCCGCACGCGTCAGCGCCAGCGCGGAGGCGGGCACCCAGCCGGTGGCGCCGCGCGCATAGCCGAAGACGTACTGGTTGTCGGCGCTGCGGGCCAGCGCCGCGAACGGCTGCCCGCCGATGAGCGCCGCCAGGGCGCGCGCGCCGCTGCTCCCGGTCAGCAGGATATTAGTCAGGTCGGGCTGCACCGTGCCGATGATGGTGCTGGCCCGCTCGGTCAGCAGCGGGTTGCCGGCGATGGTCAGCGGCACGTAGGCGAAGTTGTCGAACGCGGCAGTCACCGGCGTGTTCGAGTCCACATAGGTGTACGAGATGGCGCGCGCGCCGCCGCGCGTGTGCGTGCTGTCAACGACTGCGCCCTTAAGCTGCCCGTTCAGATAGACCTCGATGTAGTCGCCGATCACCAGCACGCCGAACGTATGCGGTTGGCTCGGCCCCACGCGCACCGCGCTGTCAACCGCCGCCGGAAGCAGCTCCTCTACCTCGGAGTCAGTCACTTTGAACAGCACGACCTGCCGGCGGTGATCCACCACGAAGTAGTAGAAATTCGCGTCGTCTACCACGCGGAAGGCCAGCCCATACTCATAGTAATTCGTGTCGCTGACCATCTCGGCGGTCACCTCAGCGTAGAAGGCCGCGTCACCTTGCAGCAGCGGGTCGGGGAAGGCCCAGCGCATGAAGTCCAGCTCCGGCGCTTCCATGATCAACTGCCCGTCAATGATGTTGGCGAAGCGCCAGTCGTTGCGGTTGTTGTCGAAGGTGTCGAGCAAGGCCTCGCCCGGCTGAAGCGGTGCCTGGCCGAGCACGAGCGCGTTCTCTGACGGGGGCGTCGGCGCGGCGGGCGTGTCGGTCGGGTCGGGCGTTGGTGTGGGCGGGCTGACCAGCGGACGGCCATCCACCTGGATCGAGCGGATCATCGGCAGCAGGACGTTCTCGCCAAACGGCAGATCGAACTCGCCGATCGGCGCCAGCACGACGATGTGCAGCCAGTCGTCCGCCGCAATCTCGATCAGCCACGTCCACAGGTGCATCCCGCCTTCGCGGATGTCCATCAGTCGCGCCGGGACGGAGAACTCCTCGGCGGCGACGCTCATCCCGCTGAAGTCCGAGCCGTAGGGATGCTCGATGGCGCTGACCGGGCTGCTGATGTCGCTGGTCATCCCGGCGCCGAAAACCTGCCCCGGCGTGCCGCGCACCAGCGTGATCGTCGGATAGGAGCTGCTCAACGGATTGCTCGAATCCACCGGGGCCAGGAAGTACGTCAGGCCGAAGAACCAGGGATCGGGCCACGTCACCGGATAGTCAAGCGTGATCCCCACCGTGCCCAGGCTGCGGGGCTGCAGCGTCTCCGGGACGAACAGGGCCGAGTCTACCGCGCTGGGGGTGGGTGTGAGCGTCTCGGTCGGCGCGGGCGTGTGTGTGACCGTCGGCGTATCAGTCGGCGTGCCGGTGAGCGTTGGTGTGTCGGTCGGTGCGGGCGTATCCGTCGGTGTCGGGGTCAGCGACGGCGTGAAGGTGGCCGTGGGCAGGGCGACGACCGGGATGTTCGGGTTGCCGGAGATGCGCACCACCTCCGCCGAAACCCAGCCCGTGCCGGGGATGCCGCCGCCGACCACCTGGTACCAGCCGCCATCTTCGCTCACGCCGACGACGATGACTTCTGCCTCGCGAGTCAGCGTGGCGATCACCTCATACTCAAAGCCAGGCCCGCGCCGCACGTTGCCCCGTTCCGACAGGATGGTGGCGAACGTGGTGCGCGCCGTAGCCGTCGGCGCGGGCGTGTCAGTGGGCGCGGGGGTGTCGGTTGGCGCGGGCGTCTCCGTTAACGTGGCGGTGGGCGTCGCCGTGGGGGCGAGCGTCTCAGTCGGCGTGACTGTCTCGGTCGGCGTGGGCAGAACGGCTACCTTCCCCTTCTCGTCGCCACCGCCGAGCGCCAGCAGCGCGATCACCACGACGACGGCGATCACGCCCAGCGCCGCCACGCCGATGACCAGCGGGTTGAGTCCGCCGCGCCCCGCCGGAGATACCGGCGCGCGCGGAGGGGCCGCCTGAGTGGGCGGCGCGGGCGGAGTCGCACGTCCTGGCGGCGCGGGCGCGCGGGTAGGCGCGGCCTCCTCGCCGATCACCGTCCGCTCCATGTCTGGCGCGGGCGCCGACCGGGGGCGGGTTGGCCCGGCGCGCAGCGCCGTGACGAAGTCCTCGGCCAGCTCCTCGGCGGACTGGTAGCGGTCGTCGGGGTTCTTGGCCAGCGCGCGCAGAATGACCGCCTCCACGCCGGGGTCGAGGTCGGGATTGGCCAGGTGCGGGGGCGGCGGCGCGTCGTTGAAGTGCTTGTACATCAGGGTGTAGGGCGTGTCGCCGGAGAAGGGAAGCTGGCCGAGCACCATCTCGTAGAGCATGATCCCCAGCGCGTAGATGTCGGTGCGCGCGTCCACCAGCTCGCCGCGCCACTGCTCTGGGGCCATGTAGGCCGGGGTGCCCAGGATGTTGCCTGTCGCGGTGAGCTTGGTCGTCCCGGCGAGCATCTTGGCGATGCCGAAGTCGGTCAGGTAGGCGTTGTCGCGCTCGTCGAGCAGCACGTTATTGGGCTTGAGATCGCGGTGGACGATGCCCTGCTCGTGGGCGAAAGTCAGGGCGCTGGCGATCTGGCCGAGCATCCGCGCCGCCAGCGGCAGCGGCAGCGCCCCGCGCGACAGGCGGTCGTCCAGGCTGCCGCCGCGTATGGACTGCATGACGATGTAGATGAACTTGTCTTCGCGCCCAAAATCAATAACCGGCAGGATGTGGGGGTGCTGGAGCCGGGCGATAAGCTGCGCTTCGTGCTCGAAGCGCGCCACGAACTGCTCGTCGTCGGCCAGCTCCGCCGCCATCACCTTGACGGCTACATCGCGGTCCATCGAAGCCTGGCGGGCCAGGTAGACGGTGGCCATCCCTCCCCGGCCCAGCACAGACCGAATCGCATACTGGCCCCGCCCTAACACCTGGTTGATGAGGTCGTCGCTCGCCATGATGTCACGCTCGCCGGATGAGAAATGGACGCACTCATGAAGGTACAAAGAATCGCGGCAATAAGCAAGTAGCAGATGTGAGGAGATGGGGGGCGGAGACGCAGACTTCGGAAGTCTCCACAGACTTCGGAAGTCTGGTCCTGCCCCGCGCGCCGAGAACAGGCAGCTTTGCCCCAAACAGGGTATCATCCTCGCGCCTTTTATCTCATGCCTCGCTTCAGCCCCCCATTGACTGTGGTTAGCGCGGCTATCACCCGAGGAGACTGCTATGACAGAAGACTCACCGGCGGGCAGCCGCCCGCCGATCATCGTCACCGATTCCACCTGCGACCTGCCGGCGGATGCCTGGCAGCATTACAACATCCAGCGCGCGCCGCTCAAGGTTCTGTTCGGCGAGGAGTCCTATCGCAGCGACCTGGACATGGACCTCACCCAGTTCGCCGAGCGGCTGGCGCGCGGCGACGCGCACCCGACCTCGTCGCAGCCCACCGTGCCCGACTTCAAAGCGCTGTACGAATCGCTGGCGGGCGCGCCCATCCTGTCCATCCATCTCAGCGCCGGGCTGAGCGGCACGGTCAACGCGGCGCGCCAGGCGGCCCAGGCCCTGCCCGGCCAGGACATCACCGTGCGCGACAGCGGCACCATCTCCGCCGCGCTGGGCCTGCAGGTGCTCGCCGCCGCTCGCGCTGCCGCCGCCGGGTATACGGCTGCGCAGATCGTCCCGCTGCTGGAGCAGACGCACGCCGCCGGGGGACTGCTCTTCATCCTCGATGACCTGACGCCGCTGGTGCGCGGCGGGCGCATCGGCACGGTGCAGTACCATGTGGCCCAGGCGCTGCACATCAAGCCGCTGATCACCGTCAGCAAGAGCGGCGAGTCGGCGGGCACTTACGTCCCGGCGGGCCGCGTTCGCCGCCTGGACAAGGCGGTAGACGCTTTCGTGGAGCAGATTGTCAGGGAAGTGGGCGAAGGGCAGAAGCTGCGCGCGCACATCGTCTACGGCACCGATCCCACGCCGACGCTGGCCGACCGGCTGAGCGAGAAGCTGCGCCAGCGCTTCGACTGCGTGCACCTGGAACGGTCACTGGCCGGGCCGATCTTGGCCGTGCACACGGGGACGGTGGCCTTCGACATCGGCTACGCGGCGGGCGACTGGGCGGTGTGAGGCCTTCGCACGGGGCGTATCGGGGACGAGATTGCTGAACTGCAGAGGGCGCGCGCTGGTTTACCTCACCCCCAGCCTCGCTGCGCTCGGCTTGCCCCCTCTCCATGCATGGAGAGGGGGCGGCAAGGCGCACCAGCGCCGAGCGGGGGTGAGGTAAGCTCCGCATGGCACGATGTCTTCCTGAGTTTTCCTCCGCGCTCTCTACGCCTCGGCGGTGATGTTCTTGCTCTAGCCCACAGCCCGCACGGGTTCCTCTACACCGACAGCGCGATCAGCCACTGCGCGGCGAAGTACGTGCTCAGCACCCAGAACGGCGCACTGCGCCACGCGCCGCGAAAGCGCTCCACCGCCAGCGCCGAGTCCGACGTGACGAACAGGTACGCGCCAGCCAGGGCCAGCAGCGTTCCGTCCTGGCGTGTTTCGAGCCAGCGGTTGGCCGCCTGCCAGGCCATCAACAGGATCACCGCCATGTAGACGATCACCGGGCCGCGCAGCGACCCCAGGTGCGGCCACAGCCAGCGCAGCATCAGCACGCCGTAGAGCGCAAAGGGGGCCAGGTACCACAGCGGGGCGGTGCCGCGCCCTTCCAGCGTGAAGGCGGCGAAGTAGAAGAGATGGGCCACCAGAAAGCTGACCAGGCCAGGCAGAAAGCGATCCGGCAGCATCAGGAAGACGTCCCCGGCCAGCGACGCGGCCAGCCCCAGGGCGATCAGCGCCTGGTAGCGCGCCGTGAGCGGGTCTTCCGCCAGCAGCGCGATCAACAGGATGCTCAGCGTCGCCAGCGGCTTACAGACGTATTCCAGCCGCTTCGACTGGCGATACTTGGCGACGATGGTCAGCGCGGCGCACAGGGCGGCGGCGGCGCTGAGCAGGGCGATGGGCAGGGTCATCCAGCGTTTGCCTTTGAGGAGACGCGGCTCATTCGGGCCAGCCGCCGCTGGCCATCTTCCACGCCTTGAACCAGGCCCACGTGCGGGCCAGCCCCTCGTGCACGGGCGTGGACGGGGCGAAGCCGAGCAGGCGGCGCGCCTTGCTGTTGTCGCAGAAGGTGATCGGCGGGTCGCTGGGCGGCGTGGGCACGCTGCGCGTGTGGAGCGTCCGCCCCGACAGCTCCTCGATCACGTCAATGAACTCCTTCAGCGAGATCGGCGCGCCGACGCCCAGATTGATCACTTCGTAGCCAAGCGGTCGGTCGAGCGCGGCGATCACGCCGGTCACCGTGTCGTCAACATACGTCCAGTCGCGGTGGATGTCGCCGTTGTTGAAGATGGGCACGACGCTGCCATCGAGCACGGCTTCCATTGCACGCATGGGCATCATGTCCGGGCGGCCCGCCGGCCCATAGACGTTGAAGAAGCGCAGCGCGGTGATATTCAGGCCGTGCAGGTGGTGGTAGGTATGGGCCAGCAGCTCGGCGGCGCGCTTGCTGGCCGGGTAAGCGGCCAGGGGGCGGTCGGCGGCGTCCTCTTCGCTGAAGGGCAGGCGCTGCGTTTCGCCGTAGACCGACGAAGTGGAGGCCAGCACGAAGTTGTCGCAGCCGTGCCGCTGCGCTGCCTCAAGCAGGGTGAGTGTGCCGTCCAGGTTGACCGCGTAATACAGGCGCGGCTGCTTCATGCTCTCGCGCACGCCGGCCATCGCTGCCAGGTGCGCCACGCGGCGGATGTCGTGCGCGGCGAAGAGCGCCTCGACCGTCTCCGCGTCGCGGATGTCGCCCTCGGCCATCGTGAAGGCCGGGTGCTGGGCCAGCTCGGCGGCGTTGGCCCGCTTGATGGCCGGGTCGTAGTAGTCGTTGAAGTTGTCCAGGGCGATCACCGTCTCGCCGCGCGCCAGCAGCGCCCGCGCCAGGTGGCTGCCGATGAAGCCCGCCCCGCCCGTCACCAGAATGCTCACATGCCCGTCCTTTCGCCGGCTCGCTGCCCGGCTGCGCCGTCGCTCAGAGGTCGTTTGAAGACGCTCGGACTGCGCCTTGCCCCCATCTCCGCCCCCCTTCCCCCGCGAGAGGGGGAGTCGTTTTGCGGCTTAAGCCCCTCCTCCGCGTGTGGAGAGGGGTTTAGGGGTGAGGGAAATGCAACTGTCAAATGACCGCTCAGGGCTGGATAAAGCCCTGCACCTCAAACGCGCCGTTGTCCACAACCAGACTCTGCTCGTACAGAAAGTAGCTGCCCGGCAGGTCATCAAAGGGCCGGATCAGCACGTCTTCAAACTGCGCCTTGACCGTCTGCACCACGAAATCCGGCACACCGATGCCGGCCACGTCCACATTGGTGATGTCGAGCGTGATCTGCCCGGCGTGGTCCACCCCAGGCTTGATGAAGACCTTGAGCGGCACCTTCAGGAAGCGCACTTCTACGTCGGCGTAGAAGCGCATCTCGCCATCGTCCAGCCCCACCTGCACGTTCGTGAAGGGATAGACGTGACCATGCTCTTCAGCGAACGCCTTGCCTTCGAGAGCCATCCACGACGACAGCTCGCGCTCGGTGAACTTGAGCGCCCACCAGCCCTGGCTGCGCGCCTGGGCAATGGCATCGCTGATGGCCCGGTCGAAGGCGAGGGCCTCGGTGAGATTGGGCTGGAAGGCTTTAGACACAGGCGCGTCGCTGTCGCTGGTCGCGGCGTAGATCACCACGCAGGCGGCCAGCCCCAGGCACAGCAGTGGGATGAGGATGATGGACAGGCAGCAGCCACTACAGCCCTCGAACATGGGTCGGCCCTCCTCGCCGGGCGGTCGGCTGGGCAACGGTCTGTATTGTACCACGCGTTGGCAGCGTGCGGCGGGCCAGCGGAGTATAATGTCTCGCGTCTGCCGGATTCGCCTGGGGAGAGAACCATGCCGGTCATTGTGTCGCCGGACGAAGCCAGCGCGCTCAACGCCCGCTTTGAAGACGCCGATCCTGCCGCCGTGCTCGCCTGGGCAGCGGAGCGTTTCATGCCGCGCCTGGCCGTCACGTCTTCCTTCCAGACGCAGAGCGTGCCCCTGCTGCACCTGATCAGCCAGGTCTGCCCGCAGGTGTCGGTGCTTTTCCTGGACACCGGCTACCATTTCCCGGAGACGCTGGCTTTCCGCGATGAGCTGATCGCGCGCTTCGGGCTGACCGTGCAGGTCGTGCGCCCGGACCCGGAGCAGGCGGCAGCGCGGACCGAGTCGCTCTATCGCCGCGACCCGGACCTGTGCTGCTATGTGCACAAGGTGGTGCCTATGCAGCGCGCTCTGCGCCATCTCGACGCCTGGATCAGCGGCATCCGGCGCGACCAGACCCCCCAACGCGCGGGAACCCAGGTGGTGGAGCCGCTGCCGCAGGGAGGGGTGAAGATCAACCCGCTGGCCGCGTGGACGCGCGAGGATGTCTGGCGCTACATTCACCGCCACAATCTGCCCGCGCACCCGCTGCTGGCGCAGGGCTATCTGAGCGTGGGCTGCGCGCCGTGCACCGTCCCGGCCTTCGGCAGCGACGAACGGGCCGGGCGCTGGGCGGGCACGGGCAAAACTGAATGCGGCCTGCATACGGACGCCCTGCACCAGCCGCCCGGCTCCGACAAGGAGCGCGGAACATGACGCGCACGATCCTGGTCACCGGTGGCGCGGGCTACATCGGCTCGCGCCTGATCCGCGACCTGGCCGAAGACCCGACCCTCAACGACTGCCTCATCCGCATCTACGACAACCTGCAGCGCGAGGCGTATCACTCCCTGCTCGATCTGCCTGCGCGGGGGCGCTACCAGTTTGTGGAAGGCGATATTCTGGACGGCGCGGGCCTGGGCCTGGCCATGCGCGACGTGTGGGCGGTGGTGCACATGGCGGCCATCGTGCGCACGCCGCTCGCCTTTGGGCCGCCCGGCTGGATCGAGCAGGTCAATCACTGGGGATCGGCGACTGTCGGGCGGGCGGCGGCTGAAGCGGGCGTTGCGCACCTCGTCTACACCAGCAGCGCCGCCGTCTACGGCCCGGTGGACGCGCTGGCGGGATCGCCCACCTCTGCCCTGCACCCCTTCGACGAAGGCGCGATCTGTCGCCCGCTGGGGCCGTATGCCGAGAGCAAGCTGCGCGGCGAGCGCGAGCTACAGGCCCTGCAGGCGGCGGGCAAACTGCGCGTGACTGTGCTGCGCCTGGGATCGGCGTTCGGCTGGGCACCCGCCGTGCGCTTCGACGCGGTGGCCAATCGCCTGGCTTACCTGGCGGGGGTGGGCCGCGCCCTGACCGTGTACGGCACGGGCGAGCAGCGCCGCCCGCTGCTGCACGTCGCCGATGCCAGCCATGCCATTCGCTTCGCGCTGGCCCACGCGGAGCAGGTGGCGGGGGAAACGTACAATGTTGTGGGCGAGAACGCGCGGGTGCTGGACATGGTTGCGGCCCTGCGCGCGCTGCGCCCGTCCACGCAGGTGCGCTTCACCGAGCAGGATGTGCTCACCCACCTGTCGCTGGCCGTCAGTGGGAGCCGTCTGAGCGGGCTGGGCTGGTACCCCCAGGTGGGCCTGGAAGCGGGGCTGGCTGAGCTGCTCGATCACCTGCGGGGATTCGTGCCCTTCGGCACGGAGTCCTGGCAGGAGGAAGGCGCGTAGGATGCAGCGAAAGATCGCGCCACAGAGCGCAGCGAGGCTGGTGGGGGATAGAGACATGCGACGCAAGAATACTCCCGGGCTGCCATCTTCGGAGTCTGGGTTTGAGCAGGGCACGAGCCGCGCCCCTACACGAGCCCAGCTCCCCCCTGCCTGACTGAAGGGGCCGTGGACGGGGCCTCCCCCCCGCGCCGCATTGACGACGGGGCGAAATCGCACTAGCATTGCCTACGCAGCAGGGCCATCCGAGCCATACCTCCGAGACAATGACTGAGCACTCAGGCCGCTTCCTTTCCGCCAGCACTCCTTACCGCGCTCTGGCCGCCCGCGCGCTGGCGCTGCTCGCCGTCGCGTGCATGGTCGCCAGCGCCTACGGTTTCCGCCCGCAGCTTGAAAGCCTGGTGCACTACCGCCCCACGCCCGGCCCCAAAGACTACTACGCCGCCTATGCGCCCTGGGCCTTCGCGGTGGGGGCGCTGCTGCTGATCGCGGCGCTGGCGCTGGGCCGCGCGCCGGGAGACTCGTCAGGCCGGGATGCGCCCCGCCTGGCCGCGCTGCGTCCGCGCTGGGCCTGGGCGCTGGCCGCGCCGGGGTTGCTGGCCCTAGCCGTCGTCACCGAGGCGAACGCGGCGCTGAGCGACGTCGGGGGGCAGCGCGCCCTGTCGCATCACGCGCAGGCCGCGCTGCTGGCGGGGGAATCCTGCTCGTGGCGTTGGGTCTGAGCGGGGTGGGGCGGCCCGCTCTGCGCGGGCATAGCGCGCGCGAAGTCGTCCTGCCCCTGGCGCTGACCGCGGCGGCGCTCGGCCTGCGGGCTGTGCACCTCGGCGATGCGGTGCGCGTGATGGTGGACGAAAGCCACTTCGCGCTCGGCGCGACGTACTTCCGCGACTTCCCCGACGTCAAGCTGCTGACGCCGATGCCCACTTCCGCCTCATTTCCGTTCGTCTTCTCCTACGGGCAGGCGGAGTTGGTCGCGCTGATCGGGCGGAACCTGGCCGGGCTGCGCGCCCTCAGCGCCATCCTGGGCGCGCTGACCGTGCCCGCGCTGTACCTGCTGGGCCGCGCGCTGTACGGGCGGCGCACGGCGCTGATCGCGGCGCTGCTGCTGCTGACCTTCCCGCCGCACCTGCACTACAGTCGCCTGGCGCTCAACAACATCGCCGATCCGCTCTTTGGCACGCTGGCCCTGGGGCTGCTGGCCTGGGGCTGGCGGACGGGCCGGCGGGCGGGCTACGCGCTGGGCGGCGTGGCCCTCGGCCTGACGCAGTATTTTTACGAGGGCGGGCGCATCCTCTACCCGCTGCTGGCGGCAAGCTGGCTGGCCGCCGGGTTCGCCTGCTGGCGACCGCGACCATCGGCGCGTGGCGTCCTGCTGACGCTGGTGGCGTTCGTGATCATCGCCGCGCCGGTGTACCTGACGCTCGCTGCGGGCGATCACCCGCTGCTCGACCGGCTGGACAAGGCCGAGCTAGACGACCTGTACTGGGACAGCGGGCGCGAGCCAGACACACCCAGCGCGCGCCTGGCGCGCTTCCAGCATTCATTACTGCACTACGTCAATTCGCCGGAGAACACGCTCTACCACTACTACCTGTACTATGGGGGCGAGCACGCCCTCGTGTTGCCCTACGCCGTGCCCGCCCTGCTGCTCGGCGGAGTTTTCGCTGCCTGGCGCTGGCGGACGCCGGGCGTCCTGCCGCTGATCTGGCTGCTGGGCACGTCGGCGGGCAACGCGCTGCTGGTCGAGAGCGCCGTCACCGCGCGCTACGTGGTCGCCTTCCCGGCACTGGCGCTGCTGATCGCGCTGGGCGTCAGCGACCTGCTCGCCTTGCTGTGGCCGCGCCGCTGGCCGCGTGCCGTGCAGACTGCGCTGGCCCTGATCCTGGCCCTGGCACTGGCCGCGCCCGGCGCGGCGTACTACTTCGGCCCGTTCCTGGAGACGTTCAACGTCGAGGTGCGCCAGCATGTGGCCTACGACGTAGAGGACGCTCTGCTGCGCGCCGCAGACTTCCCGCCCGGCACGCGCGTCTATTTGCTGGTGGACGGCCCGGCGCTGCCGCAGAGCGACGCCCAGCGCCTGCTCAACTTCCTGACCGATGACTTGCAGGCGACCGTCTCCACGCCGGACGAGTTCACGGCCATGCTGGGCGCGCTGCCGCGCGACGCGGACCTGGCGATCTTCTTCCCTCCCGGCGACAACACGACGCTGGCCCGCCTGACCGAGGCATTCGGCTCGCGCCCGGTGACGGGCAGCCCGCACGATGTTGTGCCCGCTGGCAAGGCGCTGTGGCTGTTCTACGTCCCGGCGGCGGAATAGCGGGCGCGCGAAATCTTTAAGGTCAGGGCAACCGCATCAAACGTGCGTGTTGTTCTACCTCACCCCCGCTCGGCGCTGAGACGCTCAGGCACCAGACTTCCGGGGCCGAGCACGCTCTGGCTCCCCTCAACTCAGCCTCGCAGACCCGGAGAAGTCAGCCTTGCTGAAGGGATACCCGTCCTGCTACAATAACTATGAATAACAAGATAGAAATCTGTTAAAAGGAACGCGCCCGGTAGGCACTGCCAGCACCGCCTCCGCCGGGCCTGACATCCGCGCGGCGCATCAGGTCGCCTGTGCTTCTTTTTTTTTTTTTTTTTCTCCCCCCCCCCCCCCCCCCCCCCCCCAGGGGGGGGAGGGGGAGGGGGGGGGTTTTTTTTCTCCCTCCCCGCGGGGGGGGGGGGGGGGGGGGGGGGGGGGGATTTGGGGATATTGTTCCTTTGGGAGGGATCATGACAACGGCAGCGCGCCCGAACGCTGAGTCTGCCATCGCTCACACGCGCGAGGAAGCGCCCAGCGGCCTGCTGGAAACGCTCGCCGTCCTGTTCAAGCTGCGGATAGTCGTGCTGCTGCTCTTCGCCGCGCTGGGTGGCGCGCTGATCGGCAGCGCCGGCACCCCGTCGGGCGGCGACCTGGCCCTGCTGCTGGTCACGGGAACGCTGGCGGCTGCGGGCGCGTCGGCGCTCAACCAGTACTTCGAGCGTCATAAGGACGTGCTGATGAAGCGCACGCGCCGCCGCCCGCTGGTGACCGGGCGCGTGCGCGCGCGGCTCGTGCTGCTGGTTGCGCTGGGCATGGTGATCGGGGCCAGCGCACTGGCCTGGGCGGTGGGCAACTTCTCGCTGGCGCTGTGGCTGGCGGTGGGCGCGTTCATCTACGTGGGCGTGTACACGATCTGGCTCAAGCCGCGCAGCGCCCTCAATGTGGTCATCGGCGGGGCGGCGGGCAGCGCAGCCGTGATCAGCGGCGGGGCGGCGGTCGGCGCGTGGCGTGACCCCGGCGTGTGGGGGCTGGCGGCGCTGTTGTTCGCCTGGTCGCCGCTGCACTTCTGGAGTCTGGCGCTGGCCTATCGCCCGGACTATGCGCGGGCGGGCGTGCCCATGCTGCCGGTCGTCGCCGACAGGGAGCGCGCCGTCTTCTGGATGCTGGCGCACGCCGCTGCAACGGGCGTTTTGGGGCTGCTCCTGGCCGCGCACGGGGCGCTGAGCTGGCCCTACCTGCTAGCGGCCCTGCCGGCGACGCTGTGGCTGTGGCGCGCGTCCTGGGCGCTGCGCAGCGAATACAGCGGCCCGCGCGCGCTGAGCGTCTTCAAAGTCTCCAATATCTACCTGAGCCTGGTTCTGCTGGCGGTGGTTATCGCCAGCCTGCTGTGACGGGGACGGAGCCAGGGAAGCGGGATGGACGGGCGGCTGGGGAGCCGCCCGTCACTTTTTGCGCGAGGTGGCAAGCGGCTCGTCGGGGCGTATCGCCATACGCCCCTACACGCGCCCCTCCCCCTAAATCCCCCTCTCCAGCCGAGCTAGAGAGGGGGACTTGGCTCTTCCCCCTCCCTGGCTCTGCCGGGGAGGGGGCCAGGGGAGGGGCTTTCCGGCCAGATCGCGCTCCTGCAGCGGCGGCAATAGGCCCCTAAATGCCCCCGTGGGCTTGTCCGGCGATCCTAGCGCCCGATCTTGCCGGGCAGCCAGCGCAGCAGCACGAACCAGCCATAGCTGAGCAGCCCGACGACGACCCCGCAGACGAGCACTTCCAGCAGGTTCAGCGCGTCCGCCGGGTTGTAGCTGAACATCCCCTCACCACGCTCGCCGATGATCTTGGTGATGATCCACCAGGCCAGCAGAGCCGCGAACCCCGTGACAGCGCTCATCACCGTCGCGGCGATGCTCTCCTTGCCCTTGGCGAAGAGGTAGGTCGGGCCGTTGAGGGTGGCAATGAGGGCCGGGCCGAACGTGAACCACAGCGCCCCGGTCGGCAGGTCAAGGACGCGATCGAGGATCGCCGCGATGACGCCCGACACGAGAGCGATAATCAACACTCTGAGGCCCAGCCCTCGCTCGATGCCAGCCTGATCGAGCGCGCGCAGCGCCCGGTTTCCGACATCACTGGCCTGGAACTGCGGCTTGCGCGGTGATTGCGGTTGATTCTGTCCCATCGTCCTGCCTCCTGGATAGGCTAAATGGTGCGCGTGCGCGCTAGGCACGAGGCGGTTTCCCGATGCCAGAGGGAAGTTCCCTCACCCATTATTGGCACTATAGCACCATGTCACGGCGCGCACAAGAGGGGAAAACGTGTGGGGCTCAAGCCAGGCTGGCGGAGTGTTTCTTGAACCGCAGAGGCGCAGAGAGCGCAGAGGGAAGACAAGGCAAGAACCTCTATTGGCCCTTCTCCGCGTCTTCTGCGTCTCTGCGGTGCGCCTTCCCCCGCGCGAACGCGCTCGCGAACAGCGTCACAGCGCCAGATCGTCGCGCGGACAGATGCCCGCCACCTCGCCGAACCCGGCGGCGATGGCGGCCAACGCCTGCCCGGTGAGCGGGTGCGGCCAGCCCGGGGCGACCTCGGCCAGCGGCAGGGCGATGTGGGCGCGCGTCAGGATGGCGGGGTCGGGCAGGGTGAGGTGCGGGCTGTTGAGCACGCAGTCGCCGAACAGGACGAGATCGAGGTCCATGGGGCGCGGGGCGAACTTGTCGGCGGAGCGCCGGCGGCCCAGCAGCAGCTCGATGAAGCGCAGTACGTGGAATTTCAGCGCCAGCGGCCCGTAATACCCGTCGGTCGCGACCAGCAGCGCCGCGTTGAGGAACGGCGGCTGATCTTCGGCCACTCCGCCGCCAGCATTGATCGGCAGGCTCTCGTAGACGCGCGAGACAGCACGCACCGTCAGGTGGTAGTTCTGGCGCAGCAGGGCGACCGCGCGGGGCAGATTGCGCTCCGGCGCGATATTCGAGCCGAGCGCGATCAGGGCCGGGGTTGCCGGGCGGGGATCAGTCAAAGTCGGCGCGCTCCCGCTCGATCTCCACGCCCACCGAACGGGCGAAGCGCAGCGCGCCCGGCTTTTCCACGCGCACGATGACCCGATCCGCCCCGTGGTCCACCACGCAGAGGCGGGCGATGGCCGCCGCCAGCGCTTCGACCGTGTAGTAGGCCGAGTCCTCGACGTGGGCGATGATGGCTTTGGTGATCGTGCGGTAGTTGAGGATGTCGCCCGCCTGGTCGGTCATGCCGCCGCGCCGCGTGTCGGTGAAGAGAGTCAGGTTGATCAGGATGTCCTGCTTCTTCTCGCGCTCCCAGTCGTTCAGGCCAATGATGCCGCGCAGCAGCAGGTCGCGCACGATGATCTTGTCCAGGGCCATGAGTTCCTCACCCGTTCCAGAGAGCCGTCAGATTCATCCGTGATCATACTCTGTGGGCCGGGCGCGCGCCAGCGTGCGCGCCGCTCGGGTGCGTGCAAAAGTTGACAGCGACTCGCTGGACGCGGGGATATTGACCTCACCCCCCGGCCTCGCTACGCTCGGCCTTTCCCCCTCTCCGTCAACGGAGAGGGGGCGGCGAGGCGCGTCAGTGCCGAGCGGGGGTGAGGTCAACCAGGGCGCAGCAGAGCAGCGCCCCTACCTGACAGGTTTTGCGCGCACCCCGCCGCTCACTTCAACGTGCCCACGAGGTGCTCGCCGCCGTCCACCGGGATCAGCGCCCCGGTGATGTAGTCGTTGCGCGCCAGGAAAACGACCGTCTGCCCCACATAGTCGGGATGCCCGGTGCGGCGCAAGGGCACGCGCGCGCCGAGCGCTTGCCACGTCTCGCCGCGCGGATCCATGCCCGGCGGCGGCAGCACAGCCCCCGGCGCGATGGCATTGACGCGAATCTCTGGAGCCAACTCGTAGGCGGAGACTTTGGTCAGGTGGATCAGCCCGGCTTTGCTGACGCCGTGCTGAGCGTAGCCGCGCCAGGGGTACAGACCGCTGAGATCGGCGATGTTGACGATGAGGGCCGGCTCGCCAGCCGGGCGTTCGGCGCGGCGCATCAGGCGCGCGGCGCGCTGCGTGCACAGGAACGGCGCGCGCAGGTTGACCTGTAGCACGTCTTTCCAGTCGTCCAGCCCGATCGTGTCGAACGGCTGCTTGACGAAGCTCGCCGCGCTGTTGACCAGCACATCCAGCCGCCCGAATTCTTCGTCAACGGCCCGGAAGAGCGCGTCAATCTGCGCCGGATCGTGCAGGTCGGCCTGGACGGGCAAGGCCCGCACGCCCAGCGACTTGATCTCGGCGACGGTGCCGCGCGCCGCCGCCTCGGAGTGACCATAATGCACGACGATATGCGCCCCTTCGCGGGCCAGGGCCAGGGCAATCGCCTTGCCGACGCGGTGCGCGCCGCCGGTCACGATGGCGACTTTGTCTTGCAGGTCCATCGGGTGCCCCCTCGCGGGTGAGTGGTAGTTGGTTATTGGTTATTGGTTTTCAATGACCGGTTGTCAGTGGTCAGGGGAGCGTGAGGCGGAAGATTCTGCTCCGGCGCCCTGGCCCAAACTGGCGATTGTAGCCTTCGGTCACTCCTGCTCTCTGATCGCTGATGACCGATTACCGATAACCCCGATCCCGCCTAATCAGACTACCAGAAACCAAGAACCAACCACCACCAACCAACCACCAGCAACAACCAACAACCGCAGCCAAGCCTACAGCCCCGCCAGCCGGTAGAATTCCTGGACGAGGGCCGGATTGGTGCGAAACTCACCGCGCTTGGCGGTGGTGACCATGCTCACGCCGTGCTTCTTGACGCCGCGCAGGGCCGCGCAGCTATGCTGCCCCTCGACGACGACGATCACGCCGAGCGGATTGAGGTGCTCCTGCAGGGCGTCGGCGACCTCGTTGGTCAGGCGCTCTTGCAACTGCAGGCGGCGGGCGAACATGTCCACGATGCGCGGAATCTTGCTGAGGCCGACGACCTTATCACGCGGAATATAAGCGACGTGCGCCTTGCCCGTGAAAGGTAGCATGTGGTGCTCGCACAGCGAGGTGTAGTCAATGTTGGCCACGACGACCATCTCGCCCTTGCCGTATTCGACCTCGAACATGGCGTTGTTGATGATGGTCGCCACGTCCTGGCGGTACCCTTCCAGCAGCTCGTCGTACATCTTGGCGACGCGGTGCGGGGTGCGCAGCAGGCCTTCGCGCTCCGGGTCTTCGCCCACGTTGAGCAGGATGAGCCGTACAGCGTCCTCGATCTCCGCCTTAGGGGTGAACGTCTCGAACTCGGCGGTGGCGATGCGCTCGGCGATCTCGTGGATGAGGCCGTGCCCGTCTCCATTGTCGTTGGCGTGCTGCTTGCCGTTGCTGCTCATCGTACACCGTCCTTTTCTAGCGGGATAACTGCGCCTGCCCATTTTCATATCTTTAGATGCGACAACAGTCCTCGAAGTGCCAGGCATTCATGGGCGGACTGCTAATGTTTCCTCAGATTCGCGTTGTATTTCTCTGACGATTATCTCAAAAATTGTTCCATGTGGCGAAAAATGAGACGCCACAGCCCGCCGACTCTGAAATGCACCCCAGGGCAATCGCTTCAAACGTGCGTGTTGTTCTACCTCACCCCCAGCCTCGCTGCGCTCGGCTTGCCCCCTCTCCGTTGACGGAGAGGGGGCGGCGAGGCGCGCCAGCGCCGAGCGGGGATGAGGTCCGTAGGGGCGTATTGCAATACGCCCCTACGAGTAGGCTGGCGCGCGGCGGACTTTGATGCGATTGCCCTGAAATGCACCCCAGTTTGGGCGCGGTAGGGCGCTGTGCTACACTACGAGTCGGGGGGCGCAGCGCGCGCCGCCCGCTCACGAGGATCACGGCTATGAGGGAAAGACTGTCTACGCTGGGGTTTCGCCTGCGGCTGGGGCTGAGCCTTCTGGCGCTGGCCCTGTTCGTCGCCTTTCTGCTGCAGAACACCGACGCCATGCGCGTGCGCTTCCTTTTCCTGGAGGCGGACATCGCCGTCGCCATTGTCATCATCGTCACGTCGCTGCTGGGGTTCATCGGTGGCATTCTGCTGACGCTGAGCTGGCAGCGCCAGCGCCACAAGGAGCAAGCGCCGAAGGAGACAGGCAAGGGGGGCTGAGCAACAAAAACGCCCCTGGCTTCCCAGGGGCGCGATGGCCAGGAACAGGGGGCACTTTACGGCGCGATCTGCGTGCCGAGCACCCGCAGGAACGCCGCCAGCCACTTGGGATGCGCGGGCCAGGCCGGCGCGGTGACCAGGTTGCCGTCCACCACCGCATCGCTGACCGGCACGGCCTGGTACGTCCCCCCGGCCAGCGCGATATCCGGCCCCACCGCCGGGTACGCGGTCGCCACCTTGCCCTTCAGCGCGCCAGCGGCGGCGAGCACCTGCGGGCCGTGACAGATGGCCGCGATGGGCTTGCCCGCTTCGGCGAAGTGGCGCGTGATGGCGAGCACCTTCTCGTTCAGGCGGATGTACTCCGGCGCGCGCCCGCCGGGGATGACCAGCGCGTCGTATTCTTCCGGCCTCACGTCGGCGAAGGTGGCGTTCAGCCCGAAGTTGTGACCGCGCTTCTCGCTGTAGGTCTGGTCGCCCTCGAAGTCGTGGATGGACGTGCGGACAGAGTCGCCCGCTTTCTTGTCCGGGCAGACGGCGTGCACCGTATGCCCAACCATCAGCAGCGCCTGGAACGGCACCATCACCTCGTAGTCCTCAACGTAGTCTCCAACGAGCATCAGAATTCTCTTGGCAGCCATCGTCTTCAGCTCCTCTCTCAAAAAGGCGTCCCTCGCAGGGAAATCTCCCTGACTCCATTATAGCGGATCGTTGCCAGGCACAGGAACCAGCAGTGCGACAAAGATTGCCGGGACTACTCTTGACCTGCCCGGCTCGGTCGAACCAGACTTCCGTCTCAAGACTGGATCTGGTCTCTGCTGCGCCCCTACCTGGGGTGATCGGTGGTCAGTCCTCAGTCGTCGGATGGGCGCAGACAACACCGCCCCACTCTGACCAACCACCAACAACCAACAACCAACCACCACCACCTTTCTACCTCAACAGCGCTCAGCCAGCCAGCAGCGCCTCGATCTCGGCGACCTGGCGCTCGCTGAGCGGGCCGTAATCGAGCGCGCCAACGTTGTCTTCGACCTGCGCGACCGTCTTGAAGCCGGGGATGGGGAGGGTGAAGGCGGAGATGGCCCACAGCCAGCCGAGCGCCGCCTGCGCCAGCGAGCGCCCGTCGCGCGTCAGGATGGCGCGCAGGCGTTCCAGGCGAGCGATCTGCGCGGCCTGCTCGCCGGAGGCAAAATCCCAGTCGTGGCGCACGTCGTCGGCGGGCAGCCGCGAATCCGCCGTGAACTTGCCGGTGAGCAGCCCGCGCCCCAGCGGCCCGCGAATGATCGCCGCCAGATTGTGCTCGGTGCACAGGGCCAGCATGGCGTCATTGCGCTCGAACAGGTTCAGGCGGAACTGCATGGCGGTGCAATGCTCGCCCTCGGCGAAGATGCGCGCCCGCTGCGGGTCGTCGGTGCTCCAGCCGTAGTAGCGTATCTTGCCCGCGCAGACCAGGTCTTCGAGCGTCTCGCGCACCTCGAGCGCCTGCTGCGGATCGTAGTCGCCCAGGTGAAGCTGGTAGAGGTCAATCACGTCGGCGTTGAGGCGGCGCAGCGATGCTTCGCAGGCGCGGACGATGGCCAGCGGTGAGGCGTCGAAGCCGGTGAACTGGCGCGCTCCTTCCTCGAAGGTGCGCCCGAACTTAGTGGCGATCACCAGATGCCTGCGTCGCCCGCCCAGCGCCAGGCCGAGCAGCTTCTCGCTGTGACCGGTGCCGTAGACATCCGCCGTGTCCCAGAAGGTGACGCCCATATCCAGCGCGCGGTGAATGGCGCGCACGGACTCCGCGTCATCCACCTGTCCCCAGCCTCTCGGCTGGCCTTGCGGGTCGGTGAAGGGGCCGCCGATGGCCCAGGTGCCCAGGCCGAGAGCGCTCACTTCGAGGCCGCTGCGCCCCAGGGTGCGCGTGAACACAACCAGTTCCTCAGGATACTCGTCGTCGGACTCTGACAGCACACAGAGCTTGCAGCGCGGACGATGGTATTCGCCGACGTGCCCGGTGATCATGGCTCCTCCACGCGCGCTGTGGGGCAGAAGGTCTGCTCCAGGCCACCCGCAGAGGTTATAACGTCATTCAACCAGGGCGGACAATGTGCATTTCGTCACAAGTATTGCGGTAGAGGTCATGTTTCCGGCTCGTCCAGGGTGAGGCTGAACGAGGCGCGCACCGGCGCGCGGGCCAGGCTCAGCGCGGCCCCGGCATGACGCAGGAAGTCCAGGCCGCTCACCTCGACCTCCACCGTCCAATCGCCCGGCTCCAGGGCGACGTTGGCTCCGTAGTGAAAGCCGTATTGCGGCGAGATGACCGGCGGGAAGGGCACGACCAGCGCCACCCCATAGCGGCGAAAGGTGACGGTCACCGTCGCGCCGGGCAGCTTGGCTTCGTAGTTGGCGGCATGATCGGTGACATCCACCACGTAATAGCGGCTGAGCGGTTCGAGCGGCTCCGGCACGGTCGTGCCGTCCTCCAGCGCGTAGAGCGGGCGGGCGTCCTGCTGGCTGAGCATGATGTGCAGGCCGTCCTGGGTTAGCTCGCCGATCATCATCGGCGCGCTGGTCTGGCCGCTGGCTTGACCGTCCGCGTCGAGTGTGAAGCTGCCCGTCCACACGACCGGCTCCAGCCACAGGTCTTGCGCGCCCTCCTGGCGCAGGGCCAGCACCGGGCTGATCGTCACCGTCCAGTCGTAGGCGGCGCCCGCCGGCACCAGGTAGTTGTCGCCGAAGTGGTAGCCGTGCCCTGGCGCAACCATGGCCGGGGCGCTGGCCTGCACGACGATCTCGCCCGTATCCTGACGGCGCACCTCCAGCGAGACCTCCACCGGCAACCGCTCGCCCAGGGCCAGCGTTGCATCGTTGACATCCACCGCGATGTGCCTGAGATTGGCGTCGGCCAGGTCGCCGTCGCGCTGCTCCAACGCGTCGTCCACGAGCTGGTAGAGCTGCGCCGCCGGGCTGACGTTGAAGACAAGCTGCATCCCGCCCCTGACCTCGACGGCCAGGCCGGTCGCGTGCGTGTGCGCCGCATAGGTTGTCGGGGCAGTGGAGCCGCACTCCTCATCGTCGCCAGGCCGGTAACTGAGCAGCGCGATCACCAGGGCAGGCACCAGCGCCACGATGAATACGAGCAGGACGATCAGCGTTTTCCGGTCTGTCATGCGTTTCCTCTCGCGTGTGGACGCCCTAGGCCGGGCGCGGCAGCGCGTCAATCTGGGCGACCAGCGCGAAGTCGAGGTCGGTGATCCCGCCCTGGTCGTGCGTCATCAGGCTCACCGACAGGTGCTTCCAGCCGTGCAGGTGCAGATCGGGGTGATGGTTGGCGGCTTCGGCCAGGTGCGCGATGGCATTGAGCAGCAGCACGGCCTGGGCGAAGCTCTTGAGCGTGAAGGTCGCCCGAAGCTGACCGTCGTCGCCCAGCCGCCAGGCGGGATGCGCCGTCAGCCAGGCCCCGATCTCCTGGGGCGAGTATACCTTGAGTGTGCGAGGCATGGGGGACTCCTCCCGCGCGGCTGCGCCATTGTGCCGGCATTCACCAGATTATAGCCCAGCACAGGGGCGGATGGCGGACTGTTTAATTTCGAAATTCGAAATTCGAAATTCTCTTTCTGGTGCCCGCGCGTTGTCCGCTGCATGGCAGCCTCGTAGGAGCGATTTCCCTTGACCGGGGGGCGCCGATGTTAGGCTGATCTCAGCTTGCGCGATGACAAATATATGCTAAAATTTGATCACGTGAAATATTTACTTCGGCCACCCTAAAAATTGAAGAATGTGCTATGCTCTCGGATCGTCCGCTTGCCCGCACAGGGCGCGCGCTGAGGGCCGCTGCGAAGGGAGATCACTATGGTGCAGGGGCAGAGTGTCGTCATCCAGACGCACAGCCTGACTCACCGCTACGGCAAGCTGACCGCCATCCAGGACGTGAATCTCAGCGTCTATGAGGGCGAGATTTTCGGCTTTCTGGGGCCGAACGGCGCCGGCAAGACAACCACCATCCGCACGCTGCTCGACCTCATCCGTCCCAGCGAGGGGTCAGCGTCCATCTTCGGGCTGGACAGCGTGCGCGGCAGCGTGGCCATCCGCGCGCGCATCGGCTACCTGCCCTCAGAGCTGGCCCTGCTGGACAACTGGACGGGCATTCAGTACATCCGCTGGCTGGAAGATGCGCGCGGGGCGACCAACGGTTACGTTGCTGAGGCGGAGCGGCTGGCCGGGCGGCTCGACCACGACCTGGGGCGCGCGCTCAAGGGGCTGTCTACGGGCATGAAGCGCAAGATGGGGCTGATCGTGGCCCTGGCCCACAAGCCGGAGCTGCTCATCCTCGATGAGCCGTCAACGGGCCTCGACCCGCTGATGCAGCAGGTGCTGCACGAGGTGATGCGCGAGACGCGCGCCGAGGGGCGCACCATCTTCCTCTCGTCGCACAACCTGCCCGAAGTCGAGGCTATCTGCGACCGCGTGGGCATCATCCGCGAAGGGCGGCTGGAAGCGGTAGAGTCGGTGGCCGACCTCACGCGCGTCTCCTTCCGCTGGCTGACCCTGGTCTTCGAGGACGAAGTGCCCGCTGAACGTTTCCGCGCGCTGCCCGGCGTGGCTGAGATCGAGTCCGACGGGGCGCGGCTGCGCATGCGCGTGGGCGGCGAGGCCAGTATAGACGCCGTGATCAAGCTGGCCGCGCAGCACACCGTCACCGACGTGGGGGTGGAGCACCCCTCGCTGGAAGAGATCTTCCTGGCCTACTACGGCAAGAAGGAGGCGTGAGCGATGGCGGCCATCTTCCGCAAGGCATTCCGTGACTCGCGGCGGTCAGCATTCTGGCTCTCGCTCGGCTTCGGGCTGTATGTGATGTTGCTGATGGCCATGTACCCGGCTGTCAAGGGCCAGGCTGATGAGTGGAAGGAACTGATCGACTCTTATCCCGAGGGCGTGCTGGCCATGTTCTACGGCGGAGACATGGCGGATTTCGACATGACCGAGCCGGGCACGTGGGTGCAGACGGAGTTCGCCAGCTACAGCGTGCTCATCCTCGGCGCGATTGTCATCGCCCAGGCCTTCAACGCTTTCGCCAACGCCGAGCGCGACCACACGATGGATATGCTGCTCAGCCTGCCGGTCTCGCGCCGCCATTACCTGCTGGGGCGCGCGCTCAACACAGCGGCGGTCATGGCTCTGGTGCTGGGGGCGTGTCTGGCCGGCTTCCTGCTGTCCATGCTCCTCTGGCCGGAGTTTGATCCGCCAGCCGCCAACCTGGCGCTGAGCATGATTGGGGCATTCCTATACCTGATGGTCGTGGCGGGCTACAGTTACCTGTTGGCGGTGCTGGTGCCGTCCAGCCGTCGCTTCGCCGGAGCCATCGCCTACCTGCTGCTGATCGGCTCCTTCTTGATCTACGGGGGGGCGCCCAGGGGGGGCGGGGGGGGGGGGGGGGGGGGGGGGGGGGGGGGGGGGGGGGGGGGGGGGGGCGCGGGGGCGGGGGGGGGGGGGGGGGGGGGGGGGGGGGGGGGGGGGGGGGGGGGGGGGGGGGCGCCCCCCCCCCCCCCCGGGGGGGGGGGGCCCCCCCTCCCCCCCCCCCGGGGGGGGAAAAAACCAAAAAAAAAAAAAAAAAGGGGAGAACCCCCGAGGGGGGGCCCCCCCGGGGCCGGTGGTAGAACCCCCTTGAAAGTCAAGCATAGGCAGCTCCTGGAGGGACAAAAGAGGGGGAATAGGGGTGTCCTGATTTGAGGACCCCATAGGCGAGATGCAAGAGCTTGCGCATGACGGCGACGACGATTTGCATCGGGGTCAGACCGCGCGAGGCGAGCCGCGCGGCGAGGGCGGCCAGTTGGGGGTTGAAGCGTTTGGCGACCACGGCGGGCATATAGAGGGCGGCACGGATCGAAGGGCGCCCCACCTTAGAGATCTTCGTTTTGCCGCGAATGGAGGAGCCGGACTGGTGATGGCGGGGGTTAAGCCCGGCGAAGGCGGTGACCTGGCGCACATCACTGAACTGGCTCATATCGCCATACTCGCCCAGCAGCTTGGCGGCGGTCAGCGGGCCCACCCCCTTGATAGAATCCAGCAAGTCGCGCTGTCGTTTGAGGTCAGGATGGCGGTTGATATGGTCTTGGATCGCCTGGCGGGCTTGCTCAATTTGCTGGGTGAGAAAGGCAATCTGCTGCTGCAAGTGAGCCGTGACAGTGGGCGAGGGATGGGCACCCTGCTGGAGGGCGTGCAGCCGGTTGCGTTGGCGCTGGCGGTCAGTCTCCAGGTCATCCAGATGGCGCACCAACTCTTGCAGTTCGCGCCAGGCCGCAGCGGGCGGCGTCCACAGCGCTGGCTGCTGGGTACGACAGAAGTCAGCAATCGTGCTGGCATCCAACTGGTCGGTCTTGTTGCGCGTCAGTTGGCTGTGGGCATAGGCCTTGATGCGGGCCGGGTTCACCACGCTCACCGGGTGCCCCCGCTCCACCAGGAAGTCAGCCAGGTTCTCCCAGTAGCGCCCGGTGGCTTCCAGGCAGGCGTGAACTGGCACGGCGCGCCGCTTCTTCAGAAAGCGCTGCAGGTCGTTGAACCCCTGGCGCGTGTTGGCAAACTCGGCCTGCTCGACCGCCTGACCCGCGCGCCACAAGGCCACGGCCAGGCTGTCTTTGGCCACATCGATGCCGAGAATGGCGGTCATGGTTTGGCTCCTTATCCACTCTCAGGTCTTCAGCAAGCCGCACCTTGCTCTGAGCCAACCTTGTCTATGCAAGCTCTGCCCGGAGGCGGCTTAAGATACCGTTCGACTGCTGGCGTGGCGCACAAACCAGGGGGTTGATCTACAGCACAAGCTCATAGGCTTAAGGGGCGGGACAACCGCACCTGGTTTGCGCTTGCTGCGACCCGGCTTTTCTACTTACCATACCCTACTTTCTATGATACAAGGGGCGGGTTTGCAAACCCGCCCCTACAGGCCCTACCAGGCATCCGAGCTTCTCCTTCAAGCCGCCCGTTTCTTCCGTTGATTGTGATCGCTCGTCGTTACGCTAAATCAACCTGTCTAATATGTCCGTCCCTCCGAGCGGAGAGGGGGACAAGCCGGGCGCAGCGAGGCCAGGGGGTGAGGCCTGCCCTTCAGCGCCCACCCTCGGCCAGCAGGTCGGTCTCGCGGAACTGCATCTCGTACAGCCGCGCGTACAGCCCGCCGCGCGCCATCAGCGCGTCGTGCGCCCCCAATTCGACCAGCCGTCCGCGCTGCAGCACGGCGATGCGGTGCGCCACGCGAATCGTGCTCAGCCGGTGAGCGATGATCACGGTCGTGCGCCCCTGCATCAGCCGCTCCAGCGCTTCCTGCACAAGCTGCTCGCTTTCGTTGTCCAGGCTGGAGGTCGCCTCGTCGAGCAGGAGGATGCGCGGATTCTTGAGGATGGCCCGCGCGATGGCAATGCGCTGGCGCTGCCCGCCGCTCAGCCGCACGCCGCGCTCGCCGACAGTCGTCTCGTAGCCGTCCGGCAGATCGCTGATGAAGTCGTGGGCGTTCGCCGCAGCCGCAGCCGCGATCATCTCGCCTTCGCTGGCGTCCAGCCGCCCGTAAAGGATGTTCTCGCGGATGCTGCCGCTGAAGAGCAGCGTCTCCTGGGGGACGATGGCAATCTGCGCGCGCAGGCTGGCCTGCGTCACGGCGCGCACGTCGCGTTCGTCTATGCAGACCGAGCCGGCTGTCACGTCGTAGAAGCGCGGGATGAGGTTGAACAGCGTGCTCTTGCCGGAGCCGCTCGGCCCCACCAGCGCCAGAATTTCGCCGGGCGCGATGTCCAGGCTGATGTCGCGCAGCACCGGCTGGCGCTCGTCGTAGGCGAAGGAGACTCCCTCAAAGGTGATGCGCCCGTCCACGTCCTTCAGCGTGGCCGCGCCGGGCGCGTCCTGCACGTCGGGGACGGTGTCGAGCAGCTCGAAGACGCGCTCGGTCGCGCCGAGCGTCTCCTGGAACTGGGCGGCCATCCCCGCCAGGTCCGCGAACATCTGCCCGATGACAGCCGCATAGACCAGGAAAGCGACCAGCTCGCCGCTGCTCAGCCGCCCGCCCATGACCTCGCGCCCGCCGTACCACACGATCAGCGCGATGGTCACCAGGAACAGGAAATCCACCAGCGGGTTGAGCAGCGCGTGCAGGCGCGCCTGGCGCAGGGCCGCCCCCAGCACATTCTCGGTCGCCTGGGTGTAGCGGGTCGTCTCGTAGTCCTCGCGGACGAAGCCCTTGACGCTGCGCACGTTCTGGAAGACCTCGGCGGCGATGCTGGCCGTCTCCGCCACCTGGTCCTGCACGCGCCGCCCGCCGCGCCGCGCCAGCCGGCTGATGATCAGCGCCACGACAATGATCACCGGCACGCCGGCGACGATGAACAGCGTCAGCCGCCAGTTGAGCAGCAGCATGACCAGCACGCCGCCCGCGATGGTCAGCACGTAGCGCGTCAGGCGCACCAGGTCCGTCGTCAGCAGGCGGCGCACAGTCGTCACGTCGCCGGTCAGGCGGCTGACCAGGTTGCCGACGCGCTGCTCGCTGAAGAAGCGCAGCGACAGGCTTTGCAGGTGGGCGTAAAGCTGGCGGCGCAGGTCGTTGACCACGCGCTCGCCGGCGACGTTCGTGTAGTAGTTGCCGGCCATCGAAGCGATCGCGATCAGCGCGAAGAGGGCCAGCATCAGCAGGATGCTGGCGTTCAGGCGGGCCATCTCGCCGGAACTCAGCGCCGAGTCCACCACGCGCTGGATGAGCGCGGGCAGCGCCAGGAACACGCCGCTGGCGATCATCCGTGCCAGCAGCGCGATGCCCAACAGCTTCTTATACGGGAGCACGTAGCTGAGCAAGCGCCGCCACTGAGCGCGGCGGATGGGCGGGCGAGCCAGGTGCTGCTCTGAGAGTGGGGGGTTAAGAGTCATGGGTCGTGAGTTGGCAGGGGCGCGGCAGAGCAGCGCCCGGATAGTCTTCGCAAGGCTTGCGTCGTATGCTCCATCCGTTCAGTGTGCACCCGTTCTACTGGTAGCGCAAGATGCGGGGGACGGCCTTGCGCCTGGGCCAGGGGCGCGTGCAAAACCTGTCAGGTAGGGGCGCTGCTCTGCTGCAAAACCTGTCACCCGGTAGGGCGCCTCCCTCTACCACACACATCAATCCCCATCAACAACCTACAACCTTTCACCACCCCTACACAAACCATCAATCCCCCGCCAGCCTGCTCGTGGGGGCGCTGCTCTGCTGCGCCCTGGGTTTACCTCACCCCCGCGCGGCGCTCACGCGCCTCGCTGCCCCCTCTCCGTTGACGGAGAGGGGGCAAGCCGAGCGCAGCGAGGCTGGGGGTGAGGTCAATACCCCCACGTCAAACAAGTCGCTGACAACCTTTGCACGCACCCCGGGTCAGGCGCGCCGTAGCCAATCCGCGCTGGGGGCGGTACAATGCGCCGCTGGAAGGCGCACTGTGTCTGCGCAGCGATCTCATGAAGGGTCTGGAGATGACTGGACGTAGCAACTCGTTCCGACTGATTTCCCCGCACGGCGGCGTGCTGGTCAACCGCCTGCTGGATGGCGCGCTGCGCGACATGATGCGCGAGCGCGCCCAGAGCATGACGCGCGTGCCGCTCAGCCCGCTCAACACCGCCGACATCGAATGCATCGCCACCGGCGTCTACAGCCCGCTGACCGGCTTCATGGGCCAGGCGGACTACCGGGCGGTCGTTCATGACATGCACCTGGACAACGGCCTGCCCTGGACGGTGCCGGTGGCGCTGGCCGTCGAGGAAGAGCTGGCCGGGCGCATCGCCATCGGCGAGACAGTGGCCCTGGCCGAGCCGGACGCCGACGCCCACGGCGGCGAGCGGCTGCTCGGCGTGCTGGCCGTCAGCGAGAAATTCCGCTATGACAAGGCGCTGGAGGCGCAGGAGGTCTACCGCACGACTGAGGACGCGCACCCCGGCGTGGCGCGCATCTACGAGCAGGGCGACGTGTGCCTGGCCGGAGACATCTGGCTCTTCGACCGCCCCAAAGAGGTGGTGACCACCTTCGGCGACATCCGCCTGACGCCCGCCGAGACGCGCCGCCTCTTCGCCGAGCGCGGCTGGCGGCGCGTGGTCGCTTTCCAGACGCGCAACCCGATTCACCGCGCCCACGAGTACCTGCAAAAGGTGGCCCTGGAAGTGGTGGACGGGCTGATGCTGCACCCGCTGGTCGGCGAGACGAAGTCCGACGACGTGCCCGCCGACGTGCGCATCGCCAGCTACCAGGCCATCCTCAGCACCTACTACCCGCTCGACCGCGTGCTGCTCAACGTCTTCCCGGCGGCGATGCGCTACGCTGGCCCGCGCGAGGCCATCTTCCACGCCATCGCCCGCAAGAACTACGGCTGCTCGCACTTCATCGTCGGGCGCGATCACGCGGGCGTGGGCAAGTACTACGGCTCCTACGACGCGCACCTGATCTTCGACGAGTTCGACCCGGCAGCGCTGGGCATCACGCCGCTGTTCTTCGAGCACGCCTTCTACTGCCGCCAGTGCGAAGCAGTCGTCACGGCCAAGACGTGCCCGCACGGGCGCGAGTCGTGGGTCTTCCTCAGCGGCACGCAGGTGCGCGAAATGCTGGCGCGCGGCGAGATGTTGCCCGCCGAGTTCACCCGGCCAGAGGTGAGCCAGGTGCTCATGGAAGGCATGAAGCGCATCAACGGGCGGTGAGGAGATTGCGGATTGCGGATTGCGGATTGCGGATTGCGAAATTGGGGCGGGGGTATGAGGGGCGTCAGCGGGCGGTGAGGTCACCCTGATCGCCAGATCGTCTCTTCCTGTCTACACAGCTTCACCCCCTAACCCCCTCTCCGTTGCGGCTATACATTACCCACATCTTTGGCTGTGCCTGTCCCCCCATCCCCGGCCTTTCCCCACGAGGGGGAAGGGAGAAAAGCAGCGGGCCTGCTCCCCTTCCCTCCCGCAGCGCGGGGAAGGGCTGGGATGGGGGATTTGTGGGTAACGCATAGCCGCTGCGGAGAGGGGGAAGTTGAGCGAAGCGAAACGGGGGTGAGGTTATTCGTACACCCCCGCCTCGACGTAGTGCCACACCCCGTCGCGCAGCGCGTAGAACCAGACCATCGTCTCGTTGCCGCTGAGGTTGAACATGGACGGCTCGCAGCACATGTAGTGCACCACCTCATCGTAGCGGTATGGCTCAACGATCTGCCCGGCGTAGTAGAGGCCGATCTGGCCGTCGCGCTCGAAGAAGAAGAACGGCTGCCCGGCCAGCAAGCGCCAGCCGAAAATCTCGTCGAAGCCAAGCTGCTGGTTGAGGATCATCCCGTCAATGATCACCTGGCCCTCGGCCTCCAGCACCCAGTGCCACTCCCACGCCCACAGCGCCTTGACCGGCGGCTCGACGAAGGGGCCGGTCGGCGTCACTGTGTAGACGATCTCCCCGTTGCGCGTGACATGGAACTGGGGCACGTCCCAGTCCGCCACCACTTCGTAGAGATCGCTGCCTACGTACACCGGCGCGATGTACACGAAACTCGCGGTGTCCATCTGGCCGATGGTGTCCGGCGTGACGACCAGCAGCGACTCGTTCATCGATTCCAGCAGCAGGCGGAAGTCAGTGCGGTCGCTGTTGACAGCGATGGGCCAGACGTGGGTGATGTCGGAGAGCAGCACACTGCCCAGGTGCAGCAGCCGGTAGGAAGGCCCGCCCGGTGAGATTTCATCGAACGGGCGCAGCGAGTACCCCCACTGACCGATGATCTCGTTGGCGTAGGCGACCTGGGCTATCAGGTCTGGCTCGCGCCAGGCACGCCGCACGTCGAGGATGGCCTCCGTCACCCAGTCGCGGAACTCGAAGTGATCCGGCTGGTCCTCCAGCGCAGCGACGAGCGGATATTCCTCGACGATGAGGCCGGAGCCGGTGCTTTCTCCGCCGCCGGTCTGACCTTCGCCGGACTGATCCCCGCTGCCCATCTGCGACGGTGTGCCCGCGATACTGATGGACTTGACCGCGCCGCTGAAATCCCACCCGCTGCCGCCGACGATCACATTCACCAGGCGGGCGGGTCGGGGCAGGGCAAAGCCGCGCGGGTCCGTCCACGCGGCGGGCAGCAGCAGGTCCACGGCTTGCGTCGTCCACTGGCCGAGGGGCACCAGCGTGTAGTTGCGCAGGGCGGTGCTGCCGTCGTGGCTGGCCAGGAAGCCGCCGCTCCAACTGAAGGGCTGGCCATCCATGCCGGTGAAGTTCAGCGTCACCTGGATGGGGTATTCGCCGTTGCCGTTGTTGCGGTCGCTCCACCAACCGCTGTTGGGCAGACTGTGATGGATGACGCGCAGCTCCAGGGTCAGCCACAGGCTCCCGTACTGGCTCACGTCGGCATCCACGCGCTGCTGCCCCGACAGGGCGCTGCCACTCGCGCCGCTGCCCGTGCGCTCCCACATCAGCATGTTGCGCTGCGGGCCGGAGTCGTCGCCCACCACGTCAATCCAGCAGTTGCCGCACGTGCTGGCGATGCTGAATGTCCAGCCTGCCGCGCCTTCGGCGAAATCCCCGTTGGCAACCAGCTCATCACCGTCCTGCGCCGAGACCGCACCCGCGCCCCACAGGGCGGCCAGCAGCATGATCAACAGCAGTGCCCATAAGCGCTTCATGAGTCCACTCTCCTCAAAATGTCGCTATGACGTGTGTTGTGCTTGTATTGTAGTCCCATTTGGGGGCACTGTGTGCCGGATTTCACATGAAAATTCGGGACGCCTCCACGCGGAAGCGTCCCGTCAAGGTTTCGCCGGTTTGGAGGCCGGTCGAGAAGGCCCGATCTGTAGGGTTACCTCACCCCCAGCCTCGCTGCGCTCGGCTTGCCCCCTCTCCATGCATGGAGAGGGGGCGGCGAGGTGCGTTAGCACCGAGCGGGGGTGAGGTAAAGTGGGGAGTCGCCCCAGACCACCGGCCAGTCTCAGCCCCCCTCCGCTCCTGAACCACACGTGGAAAGGGGGCCGGGGGCGAGGTTTTCAGCAATCAGGGCGCGGACTTGCGGACGAAGGCGAGGTACGCCCCGATCAGCGCCACGACCGCGCCAATGACCAGCACAATGATCTGGCTGGTCGCCAGGTAGATGGCGTGGCCCCGGATCGGGTCAATCAGAATCGCCACCAGCACGGCAGCGATTCCCAGGATGAGCAGCGCGTACGGGATTTGTTTCATGGACATGAGAGCCTCCTCAGCCTAACTGCGAACGCTCTTCCCATGATAGCACAGTTTTGCAGGCGGGCTGCGCTTCTGTTGCCGCCCTCAGCCAATCATAAACTCCCCCGCCCGGTAGAACAGCGTCCCGTCAATCCAGATTGCGCCGCCGTCTTTCATGCTGTGGATCATGTCCCAGTGAATGGCGCTCTGGTTGACGCCCTTCGTCTCCTCGTAGCTGCGCCCCAACGCCATGTGGATCGAGCCGCCGATCTTCTCGTCGAAGAGGATGCTGCGCGTCATGCGCTGAATGCCCATGTTCGTGCCGATGGCAAACTCGCCCAGCCGCCGCGCGCCGGGGTCGGTGTCCAGCGTGCGCACCAGGTACGCCTCGCCTTTGGCGGCGCTCGCTTCGACGGCCACGCCGTGCTCAAAGCGCAGGCGCACCCCTTCGACCTCGTTGCCCAGGTAGATGCACGGGAAGTTGAAGGCCACTGTGCCATTCACCGAGTCCTCAATCGGGCTGGTGAAGATTTCGCCGTCGGGGAAGTTCTCCTGGCCGTGCGCGCTCTTCCAGGGCCGCCCGCCGAAGTCGAACGACAGGTCAATGCCGGGGCCTTTGACCTGGGCGTGCCCCTTGTCGCTCAGCCAGTCCACCAGGCGTGCCTGCTTGTCGCGGAAGGTGTGCCAGTGGGCGACCGGATCGGGCTGGTCGAGGCCGCACGCCTTGTAGACGAATTCCTGGTAATCGAGCAGACCCATCTCCGCTGCCTGCGCCTGCGCCTGCGTCGGCCAGCCGACAACCGTCCAGCGCAGCGCTCCTTCGGCGTAGCGGCGCAGGTAACGCTCGCTGACGGCGCTGGTCGCCTTGCGCCAGCGGCTGATGCGCGCCGGGTCTGTCTCGGAAAGCGCCTTGGTGTTGGCCGACGCCTTGATGAAGAAGATGGCGTCGGACGCTTCGATGAAGTGCATGACCGTCGAGTCCAGCCGGGCAAGCTGGTCGTCGCTGGCCAGGCGCATGAACAGCTCGAAGTAGTCGCTGTAGTCGGGCGAGAGGGGCGCGGCTGCCTGAATGTTCGGGTACGCGCCGCGCCGCAGGACGGCCTCGGCCAGCGCCGCGATCAGCGGGCCGGCGGTCGAGCCGTTGCCGACGATGGTGATGTACTCGCCCGGCTGCACCGGGGAGCTGTACTCGGTCAGGATTTTTGCCAGTTGAGGGGCGAAACTTGTTGTCATGAGCTGTCACTGTGCCTTTGCTGTGCGGCTGATGCCCAAGCGCTGGCCCGAACTATAGCACAGGCAGCGGGCAGGGCGAAAACCGGCACGTCTGGCGGAGGGCGTGCAGTTCGGGCAGGGGCGCGGCGGCGGGGCCACTTTGCTGTGGGCGCGAAAAAGGGTGCATGAGTGAGAATCCGCAAGCACCAAAGGTGCTGAGAGTACGCGCTCGTAGCGCAAGTGCCCTGGAAGGCATTTACGCGGTAGACTCACTCATGCGTGCTGTCAGTATAGCACATTCTGGCGGCCCGCGTCCAGGCTTTCGCGGGCCGCTTTCTCCAACAAAAAAGCCAGCGGCAAACTGACCGTTGGCTGTATGCCCCCAGGGAGATTCGAACTCCCGTCTTGGCCTTGAAAGGGCCACGTCCTGGTCCCCTAGACGATGGGGGCGCAACACGGCGGGCATTGTACCATGCGGCGCGGCGGGCCGTCAAGGACGGCGCGCCCTTATCCCTGCCCGGCGCTAACGGACCTCGCTCCCTGAATCCAGCCGGGTTAGAGCGGGAGACTTTGAGCGCGGGCTGGGGTGTTTTCTCCCTCTCAGGGGTAGGTTTGAGGTGGGGACAGCTTCTCGAAGCGCCTCTCAGGTGACGCGGATGACCTCGCCACCGGTGATCCGCTCCAGGTCGGCGGGCGTCAGGCGGAAGACGGCACTGGGCGTGCCCGCCGCCGCCCAGATCACGTCGAACTGGTACAGGTCCCGGTCAATGAAGGTGCGCAGTGGGCGGTCGTGGCCGACGGGCGGCACCCCGCCGATGGCGAAGCCGGTCTGGGCGCGCACAAAATCGGCGTCAGCTTTGGCCAGCGGCTCACCAAGCGCCCCGGCGACCAGGGCCGTGTCCACGCGGTTGGCCCCGCTGGCGATGACCAGCACTGGCGCGCCCGACTGCGCGCCCTTGAAGACCAGCGATTTGGCGATCTGCGCGACGGTGCAGCCGATGGCCTCGGCGGCTTCGGTGGCGGTGCGCGTCGTGGCGGGCAGCTCGACGACCTGCCCCATGCTGAAGCCCAACGCAGCCAGGGCATCCTGGACGCGCTGCGCGCTGCGGCTGAGAGGTGTGGAAGACATGGCATCTCCTTTCCTGTGGCTTCTTGTGCGATCCATTTGTTGAGCCTGGTCGCACTAGTTTACCTCACCCCCGGCTTCGCTGCGCCCGGCCTGCCCCCTCTCCAACGGGCTAAGCATTACCCACATCTTGGGCTGTGTCTGTTCCCCCATCCCCGGCCCTTCTCCCTCGTGGGGGAAGGGACAAAGACGCGCGGGCGTTAAGCCCCTCCCCCTTGTGGGGGAGGGGTTGTGGGGGGGGGTATTTATGGGTAATGCATAGCTATGATGGAGGAGGGGGCAACGAGGCGCGTCAGCGCCGAGTGGGGGTGAGGTGAAGTCAAGGACGGCTCTCAGCCCCAGGCATTCCCAACGCCTCCCGCCCTTGAACCCGCCCCGTGGAGAAGATTTCGCAATTCGCAATTCGCAATCCGCAATCCGAAATCTCTCTGTGCACACGACGAGCACGCCTCGCCCGCCGCGAACTCCAGCAGGTACAGCCCGTAATCCTGCAGGTCCACGTAGACGATGTGCGCCCCGTCCGGCGAGACGCTCCAATCGCCATTCGCCACGCGGATGGGCAGCGTCTGCGGGTCGGTCAGCCAGCGATGCGTTGCGGTGAGGGTGTCGGCCAGGCCCAGCGCGTGCGCGCCCTGGCCCGCGTCGAAGCTGAGCGTATAGAGCCAGCGCGCATCGCGCCAGCGGTACGCGCCGAAGAAGGGCAGCCTGCGCGCGGGCGCTCCCGGCGCCGTGCGCTGGACGTACACGCCGCTGTCCGCCGGGTCTTCCTGGAAGGGCAGGTAGAAGACGATGCTCTGGCCGCCGGGCGCTACCTGCACGTCGCGCAGATTGGTGTACTCGCCCAGCAGCGCCGGCTCAGGCCCCTCGGCGTCCAGATCGAGGATGGAAAGCTGCGTCGCTGCGGTGTAGCTCACGCGGCGGCTGATCAGCAGGCGATGATCGTCGAGCCACTGCACGCGCCCGCCGCCGTTGTAGACCAGGCGCGGGTCGGCCCCGTCCAGCCCGCTCACCCAGACGCGGATGCCCGGCTCCGGCTTGCCCGGCACGGTCTCGCCGTAAGTCACCTGCCACAGCAGGCGCGTCCCGCCCGGCGACACGGCGAGATACGCGCCGCCCGTCGCCACTTCCCACTGCGCGCCGTCGCTCAGGCGGGTGAGGCGGGCCACCGCGCCGTCGCGCTCGATGCGGATGCTGCCATCTGGCGAGCGGTACGAGGGGAGAGTCTCCTCGACGGGCTGGCGCGGCGATCCGTCGAGCGGCTGGCGGAAGACAGCCGTCCCGCCGGGCAGCGCATCGAGCACGTAGACGGCCTGCGCATCGTCGCCATGCCACCACGCGCCCACGTTCCACCCGCTCAGCGAAACGGGTGTGCGCGTCACCTGCGGCTCGTCGGGCAGGACGGGCAGGCGGCGGGCGGGCGCAGCGCTCTCTGGCGGCTGCTGTTCGAGCTTGGGCGGCCAGGGCTGGCGGTAGTTGTTGAGCAGGTTCGCGCTGAAGCGCACCGCCGGCTGTGTTTCCAGCGTCATCCAGCGGAAGGGGGCGCTGAGGTCCTGCTGAAACGGGTGCTCGAAGGGGCCGATGCTGGCCAGCATGTGCCAGTTCATGTCGAAGAAAGGCAGCGGGTTGAGCGCCGTCTGGTAGTGATCGAGGCGAATCTCCAGGTGCAGGTGCGGGCGCGAGCGGCACGACAGGTCGGGGTCGCCGGTGAGGCCGATCACGTCGCCGCGCTGGACCGTATCGCCGCGCACAAACGACGGCTGGCGCAGCAGGTGCCCGTAGAACGAGGCGAGGCCCGTGCCGGGGTGCATCAGCACGAGACTGTGCGGCCCGGCTCCCCAGCCTTCCGCGTCCACGTAGGTCACGACTCCGTCGGCGATAGCCCGCACGGGCGTGCCGCACGGCGCTTCGAGGTCCAGCCCGAAGTGCAGCCCCTGGCCATGCATGTACCATTCGTCGCCGAAGTTGAACGCCTCGATGGTGTTGCCGTAGTGCTGCTCGTAGAGCCAGGTGGTGGGGCCGGGCGGCCCGGCCAGCGGGAACAGGAAGGGCGGGCCGTCCGGGAGACTCTCGGTTTCCTGGGCGGCGACAGAGAACGGCAGCGCGGGCGCGATGAGCGCGGCGGCGAGTCCCAGAACGATGAACGCACGTCGCATGATTTCTACAGCATGACTCCTCGTCGGGCGGCGCTATCTGCAGAGCATAACGCCGCGCGCGCCGATTGACCACCCGCGCGGGGTGCGTGCAAAGGTTGTCAGCGACTTGTTTGACGTGGGGGTATTAACCTCACCCCCAGCCTCGCTGCACTCGGCTCTTCCCCCTCTCCGTCAACGGAGAGGGGGCGGCCAGGCGCGTGAGCGCCGAGCGGGGGTGAGGTCAACCGGGGCGCAGCAGAGCAGCACCCGGCTCCGCAGGCGTTCGAGCGTCTATGCGTGGAGGGGCGGGTCTGCACACCCGCCCCTCCACGCGACAACCGCTCCTGATCGACCAGGTATATTAGAGATCGCTGCGGCGCTCAGCGCGGCAGGGGCGTGAGGCGCGGGCCAGGCACAGAGGTCTGGCGGATGGTGGGCGTGCCGTCCTCAATGGTGTCCACGAAATAACTCTCGCACGCCGCGTCAATGGCTTCCGGGATCAGGCGCGGCAGCACGCCCTCGTAATCGGCCATGGCCACCAGGATTTTAGGAGAATGTCGCGCGGGTGGACGGCCTGCATGGGCCGGTTTGGCTCGCGGTACCACTTCTGCAGCAGGTAGAAGAACCCCTCTTTGTCCAGCGGCACGCCCAGCCGCTGCGCGTAGAGGGCGAAGATGTGCGAGAACGCGCGCTCGTCCGGCCTGTCCACTTTGATCTTCATCTGGATGCGGCGCAGAAAAGCGTCGTCCACCAGGTGGCGCGGCTCGATGTTGGTGCTGAACACGATGAGCTGCTGGAAGGGCACAGCGATGGTCTGCCCGGTCTGCAAGCGCAGGTAATCCACATGCGACTCGAGGGGCACCACCCAGCGGTTGAGCAGCTCGGAGGGCGAGATCATCTGCCGCCCGAAGTCGTCAATCAGGAACATGCCGCCGTTGGCCTTGAGCTGCAGCGGGGCCTCGTAGAACTTAGCCACAGGGTCGAAGCGCAGGTCGAGCGCGGCCATGGTCAGCTCGCCGCCGACGATCACGGTCGGGCGCTTGAAGTACCCAAAGCGCCGGTCTACCTGGCTGTCGGTGTCTGCCTTGAACATGCGCAGGTCGTCTTTGGTCAGCCGGACTTCTTCGAAGACGAGCGGATCGTAGACGCTGACGACGTGCCCGCCGACAGTGAGGGCATAGGGCACCCAGATTGGCGCAGTGCCGGCGATCAGGCGGGCGATGGACTGGGCGATGTCCGTCTTGCCGTTGCCCGGCGGCCCGTAGAGGAACATGGAATTCCCGACGCTGAGCGCGGGGCCAATGCGCCGGTGAAAGCTGTCCGGCAGCACCAGATGCGCGATGGCCTGCTGGACGCGCTGGGGAGAGATGTCCATTCCGTGCTGCGTCTGCAGCAGAACGATCTCGGTATACTTCTCGACGGGCACCGGCACAGGGCCGATGTACTGGCTGCGCGCCAGGGCGTCGTGCGCGCGCTTGGTGCCGGCGTCGGACAGGCTGTAGGCGTACCCCAGGCGGCCCACGCCGCCGGCGCTGACCACCTCGACGATGTGCTCCTCTTGCAGCTTGATCAGGATATGATCGAGCAGCTTCAGTTCCAGGCGCGTCACCTCACCGAAGCGACGCAGCGAGACTTCGCCCTCGTTGAACATCATGCGCAGCAGGATGTCAATCACCAGGCTGTGCGGGATGTCCAGCTCGGCGGGGTGCGCCGGCGCGCGCAAGACCTCGCGCAGCGCCTGGTCGGTTGTGAGCGGCGTCTCCTGGCGCGCGTCCCCGTTGTCGTCCGATGACCATTCTTCTTCGAGCGGAATCTCTATCGGCTCGCTCATGTTCGCTCCCCTGTGGCGCCGGTCAGTCATTGAAGGGCCAGCCTGCCGGAACGAGCGCTCCGCGCGCGCTGGCCCGCTCTGGGAAGTCCCTGCGCTGTATGACAGGCGTCTCTGCCCCACCTATAAGCAGGATTATGCACAACCCTGCCAGGGGTGGCAAGTGTGGGGGTGCGTGCAAAAGTTGACAGCGACTCGCTGGACGCGGGGGTATTGACCTCACCCCCAGCCTCGCTGCGCTCGGCTTGCCCCCTCTCCGTTGACGGAGAGGGGGCGGCGAGGCGCGTCAGCGCCGAGCGGGGGTGAGGTCAAGGGGGCGCAGCAGAGTGTCACCCGCTGTAGGGTTATGCTACGGAATCCGGCCATAGGGTTTTACCACCTGTCGGCGACGACAGCCGGAACTGCCCCTCAACCCCGTCTCGGAGCGTGACCCTGCGGGCACTCATGCTCGCGTCAGACTCAGTAGGCAGCGCCACAGACGACTGACGCTGGCTTGTGAGGCACCCGCTGGACGGTTCCTGTCCCGTGTTGGGTTGGTATAACCCTGCGGCGTCTCTTGGTGGTGTAACCCTACAGCGGGTAACACAGAGCAGCGCCCCTACCTGACAGGTTTTGCATGCACCCAAGTGCGGGGGCGCACGAACAAGTTGTGAGGCATCCGCCAGAACGCCCCTATCCCCTGGCCCCTTCCCCCAGCAAAGCCAGGGGAAGGGGCGAGCGGTTTACCTGATCGTCCCCCCTCTAGCTCGGCTGGAGGGGGATTGAGGGGGAGGCCTTCAGCGAGCATTCCTGAACTCCCCCTCGCAACAGGCTGCTTGTGGACCCGCAAGTGTGGGGAAGAAAGCGCATCGGGAGACATCGCAAAAAGAGAGACTTCCGAAGTTTTCGAAAACTTCGGAAGTCTGATGCCGGTCGTGAAGCCGTGCAAGGACAGCGCCCGGTCACGGCGTGTTGGTCGTCATCCGCCAGCTTCCGCCCAGGCAGTCCCCGCGGATGTCGGACTCGAAGAAGGAGATGCTCTCGTTGTAGAGCGTAGTCAGGCGGTGCTCGCCGGGGCCGGGGAAGTACTGCACGCCCTGAACGTAGCCGCCTGCGATGTAAGTGTAGTTGCTGGTCAGCTCGAACTCCGGCGTCACCGCCCAGCCGAGCGCGCCCTTCAGTTCTTCATGACTGCGCCACAGCTTGCCGAAGCCGCGCCGGGGCTGGTACAGCCCCCCCGGTGGCACCAGGCTGGGATCAATCTCCGTTTCGCCTTCCTCGAACGTGTCGTTGTAGCAGAACCAGTCGCCCCCCGCGTTGTCCTGCGGGACGTTGACCATCACCCAGATCTGGCGGGTGTGGCGAATCCAGAACATGCGCCCGTGCTCGAAGACCTGCTCGGCGATCTGCACCTGGGCGACGGTGTTGGTCGGGAAGATCTCCGGGCGCGGCGTCGGCGAGGCGGGCAGCGGCGTCGGGGTGATGGAGGGCGTGGGCGTGGGGGTGGGCAGCGTCGCGCCCAGTTGGATCGCCCGCTCCATCGGCACCTCCACGATCAGCGCCGCGTTCAGGGCCGGCACCCAGCGAAACGCGCTGGCTACCGCTTCGCCGCGCCAGTTATAAGACGGGGCCACGCCGCTCTCGCCGGCCAGCGCCCGCGCAATGCTGCTGCTGTCCACGCGCGCGTCGGCGGCCAGGTCTGCCGGGGCGAGCACGGTGCGGTTGGCGCCAGCCACCAGGTAGCTGGACGCCCCTATCTCCACCTCAAGATAGGTGGCGATCTGCTGCTCGTAAGCCGTCGGCTCGGCGAACAGGTCGTCGAGCGTGGCCAGGTTGACCATGCCCGCCAGCACGCCCACCGTCGCCCCCTCGATGTCGAAGATCGGGCGGGTGACGATCATGAGCAGCGTCCCGCTCGCCGCCTCCAGAACGGGCGGCTGGGTCAGCGGCCCGCTCAGGCTGGCGCGGAAGTAGGGCTGCTCGGCCACCTGCGCGCCGCTCAGGGCGAAATCGGTGGCGGCCAGCACCGCCCCGTTGAGGTCGTACACGAACAGGGCGCTGAAACGGCTCTGGCTGGCCAGGGTGGATTTCAGCAGCGCGGCCAGGGCCTCGTTGTCCAGCCCGGTCAGCGGGTTGGCGGCCAGCATGGCCTCCAGGGCGACCTGGTTCTCGCCCAGCCAGCGGATGATCGCTTCGCCCCGCTCGTCGGCGATGGCTTCCAGGGCGGCGACCACGCCGGGCATCGCCTGGACGAAGGCTTCGGCGGTCGCCGTCGCCTGAGGCGCGGCGGTCGCGGTCAGCGCCTGGTTGAAGACCGCTTCCACGGTCGCCTCGAAGGCGGCGGTCAGCGTCGGCGCGAAGAGGGTGGCGGCCTCCGCCGTCTGGGTCATCCCGATCTGCTGCTGCACCGCCGCTGTCTGGGTGAAGCGCTCCTGCACAAGGGCGTCAATCGTCTGCTGCTGCTGAGTAGGATCGGCTTGCCGCGCGGCTCCGCTGCCCCAGGCGAGCGGAACAGCGCCAAGCGCCAGCACGCTCGCCAGGGCGAGGAACGCAGGGAAGCCAATCGTGAGTCGTCTGCTCATAAGGTGCCTTTCTTGTCGCACGTGGCGCACATCAGGTTATACGACGGCTGCGCGTCATGAGACAACTGTCCGGGCCAATTGCTGGATGCTCTGGGCGAACGGGCTGTCGGGCCTGGCGCTGACCAGCGGCGTCCCGCGCCGGATGGCGACGGGCTGACCCGGCTCGTAGGGCACATCCACCGAGATCGGGCGCTTGAGCGCCTTCTGAATGGCGTCGGCGGGCACGTCGAACGTGGGCCGCACGTGGTTGAGCACCACGCGGATGCGCCCCATCTCAATGTCCATCGCGCTCAGCATAGCCAGCAGTTGGCTGGTGGTCTGCACCGAGGGGGGATCGTCGCTCATCACGACGACGACCGAGCTGGATACCTGCAATGCGCCGCGCACTGCCGGGTCAAGCTGGCGTGCATCGGCCACCACCGGGTTATAGGTGGCCGCCAGCTCGCGCAAGACGTGCTGCGCAGCGGCAGCAGACAGCGTCCCATCCGCCGGGCGCGGCGGCGCAGCCAGCACAGCGACCCCCGATGGCTCGTGCTGAGCCAGCAACCCGCCGAGAGCGCGCAGGTCGGGCGAGTCCCCCTGACCGAGGAAGTCCTGCCACGAATGCTGCGGCTTGAGGTGCAGGTAGAGCGGCACATGCCCGCCGACGGCGCTCAGATCGGTGATGCACACGCGCCGTGTCTGGGCGGCCAGGGCCAGCGCCAGGTTGATGGCGATAGTCGTGCAGCCCGTGCCACCGCGCAGACTGATCACCGTCGTCACCGGCAACTGGACGGGCGGCGCAGCGGCGGGCTGGGCCTGGTCTTCGACGCCGATGGGCACGCGCCCCGACGGGCGCGCGACGGGCGCAGGGGGCGCAGGGGACGGCGTCGGGCGCGGCAGGGGAGGCGGGACGGGCGTCAGCAAGCCCGGCATCTCGCCCGCCCGCGGTGGGATCGGCTCGGTGAGCAGGCCGGTGTGCACGCGGTAGCGGACGCCAGCGCGGATCACGGCATCCACGCGCTCGGTTAGCTCCTGGGCGGTGACGGGCTTGGACAGGAACGCATTCGCGCCCGCCTCCAGCGCCATCTCCTTGTCCATCGGCTGGCTGCGCGCGGTCAGGATGACAACCGGCAGGGAAGCCGTGCGCGGGTCTTCGCGCAGCTTGCGCACCACGTCGTAGCCGCTCAGGCCGGACATCATCACGTCAATGATGGCCAGCTCCGGCTGAGTCTGCGCCGCCATCTCAAGACCTTTTGCGCCGTCTTTGGCGGTCTCCACCTGGTGGCCGACGCGCTCCAGCATCAGCTTGACCATTTGCAGCAAGTTGATGTCGTCGTCAATTAGCAGTATACGGGACATGACCGGGTCCTTAGATTGGCTCCCTGCACGCAACAATACACTGGCGAGTGGCTCAGTCCTTGAGCATGGCGAAGACCTCAATATGGCTGCGATTGACGAGGATGGCGCCACCCTTGAAGATAATATTACGACGCGCGGTGAGCGTCGCGCGCGCGTCAAAAACCGGGATGAAGTGTTCCGGCGTGGTGCGCACCAGGTTGGTCACGCTGACCGATGGGTGCAGCCGGATGGCCCCCGTCACCTCGAACCCGGCCACCACAACCAGCACCTCGTGATCCACATGGTCGCGGCCCGCATAGCGGCCCTCGCGCTGCGGCAGCCCGTCGCGCCACTGACTCAGCACGACGACGCCCAGCGAGTCCTTGCGCACTTCGCCGTGCGCGAAGCTGCCGGTCAGCGTTGCCGGGTCGAGCAGCGGCGAGATGAACATGCGCTCCAGGCTCAGGAACAGCGCGTTATGGTCGTTGAGCTGGTCGAGCACGGGGATGCCGCGCAGCTCGACCTCGCCGCTGATGCGGTAGGTGCGCGTCATGAACTCCCCGGCGACATAGCCCTGGCGAACGCTCGCTTGCGATTGCATCGTCCACCATCCCTTCTCTGAGTACAGTCGTGCGCGCGGGCGGCATCCCTACGGGCGCGCCGCGCCCCCTAACGCGCCCTCAGCCGCTCAATCGCCTCCAGCACGGGCGCGTCCAGGTCGGCCAGGGCTGGCTCGGCGGGCACGCCGGCATCCCAATCCGGGGCGCGCGTCAGGGTCGCGTCCTCGCGCAGCGACTCGATCCACAGGTCAAAGTAGCCCTGGCGCGTCGCATCGAGTTCCTCCGTCGTGAGTTCCTGCACCCGCCGGTCGAGCACCTCGATCAGGTGCAGACCGAACTCGGTCTCCACCGGCCCGATGATGGCGTTGAGTGCGGCATCGCGGACGGCGTCGGCATACCCTCGGTCAGGAAGCTGAGCAGCACCCAGCCCAAGTCGCCGCCCTGAGACGCGCTACCCTGGTCGTCGGATAGCGCGGCGGCCACCCCCGCGAACGACTCGCCTGTCGCCAGCCGCGCCTGCGCGCCCCGCATGCAGCTTTGCGCGGCGGCGCGCTCTTCGGCGGTGGGGGGGGTGGTGTCGCTCACGTTCTGCGGGTGGAAGCTGCACAGAATGTGCCGCGAGCGCACCGCCGACTCCTCGGTGGGCACGCTGGCGGCCAGGTGCTCATAGAGCCGGGTGCGCAACGCTTCGGTGGCGAACAGAACCGCGAAGTCGTCGCGCACCAGGCCAGACGCCGCCTCTGCGCCCGCGTACCAGTCGGCGATGAACGCCTGCGCGTCCGCGCTGGCGGCCAGGTCACTCACCGGCACGCTCGTCCACAGGCTGAAGAAGGCTGCTTCGCGCGCCTCGGCGTCTTCGGCGGTGGGCGTCAGGCCCATCTGCTCACCGGTCTGCCACAGCAGGCGCTCCGTCTCCATCTCAGCCAGCACCGCATCGCCGAGCGCCGCCGGGTCTCCGAGGTTGGTGACCAGGCGCAAGGCGTACTGCGCGCCCAGGGCCAGGTTGCCGCCGGTCAGCTCGTAGAGCGTCGTCAGCTCTTTGAGGTACTGCCAGCGCACCAGACGCACGCGGGCGTGAAACGCCTCGCGCGCGATAGGCTCGCCGTTCACAGTGGAGACGGCATCGCCGTCCTGGGCGAGAACGGGCAGCGTCAGCAGCAGCAGGACGAGGGCCAGCAGCGCTCCCAGGCGGCGCTGACGCAGGGTGGGCAGACGTGTCATCGCGATCCTCTGGCGCTCTGGGTGATACGCCTCTACGGGCCAATGATAGCGGATTCTCGTCTGGCGCAACAGTCAGCGGACAAAGCGGGGTGCGTGCAAAACCTGTCAGGTAGGGGCGCTGCTCTGCTGCGCCCATGTGCACCAACTTAAGCCTGGCTGCACACGCCTCTCCCCCTCAATCCCCCTCTCCAGCCGAGCTAGAGAGGGGGACTTTGATCGCCAGAGGGGGCGTTTTCCCCCTCCCTGGCTTGGCCGGGGAGGGGCCAGGGAGGGCGTTCCGCCCGTGCCCGCGCCCAAAACCCTTGAGTTGGTGCACATGGGGCGCTGCTCTGCTGCGCCCTGGCTGACCTCACCCCCGCTCGGCGCTGACGCGCCGCGAGGCTGGGGGTGAGGTCAATATCCCCGCGTCCAGCAAGTCGCTGTCAACTTTTGCTCACACCCGACAAGGCGGGGCGTTTCACACTGGGGGCGCAGTGCCTGAACCGCAGAGACACAGAGGACGCAGAGAAGGTGCCTCCGACAACTCCCTGCTTTCCTCCGCGCTCACGGCGTCTCTGCGGCTCGGAAAGCGTGGCAGGGCAGGCCCGCTCGCAAGGCGGCGCGCTAGGCCGCCTCGTCGGCCAGCAGGCGCGCGATCTGATCGCAGAAAATCTCGAAGATCCCCCGGTACAGACGGCCCTGGACTGGCCCGTCCAGGTACAGCGCGCCGATGACCTCGCCATTCACGCGCACCGGTCCGCACAGCACCGCTCCGCTCATGCTCCGCTGCTGGTGCACAAACAGGTTGGATTCCCCGGTGCGCAGCGTATGGGCCAGCGCGCGCCGGTCGGGGGCGATAGCCGTATGGTCCACATAGCGCCCGCCGATGTCGCGCCCGGTCACATAGCGCATCCGTCCGCTGCCATCGTAACGGATGATGAAACCGAAGCGCGCGCTGAACTGCTGCAGGGCGCGCATAACCAGCGCATCCAGGCGCGACGCATAGCCGGGTTGGCGCGGCTCGGCCTGGACAGGCAGGCCGGTGAATGGGCGTGCTGCTTCGTGAGCCGGCGGCGGGGGGGCGTAGAGAGGGCGCTCGCGCGGCTCGCGCGGGGCGTCGTCGTAACGCGGCTGGCGCGGCGGGGGCGTCAGGCGGTCGCGCTGCGGGGGCGGCGCGTAGCCGGAGAAGGCCGGGCGCGACGGGGCCAGGGCACCCTCCGGCGGCTCGCGCACAGGATCGCTGCCTTCCGGCGTGTGACCGGCAGCGTCGTACTCACGTGGCGCGAAATCGTCGTAGGAGCGGCGTGGAGGCCCGGCGGATGGATAGCCCAAAGCGTCTGGCCGCTTGAGAAACGCGATCAAGCGTTGCACGATGCTCCGTTGTGACATGACAGCACCTCAAGCCAGGGGGGCTTGACTTCGATCACCCGTATGCATTCTTAGAATAACATGGTTTCTCACAAGAAATAAATGGAACCTCAATACTATATCAACGCTCTATCTTGCCGTAAGGGATGCTGTGCCTGGCCGGAGTGGTCTATAATGGGGGCAGACGCACAGAAAGGCGGTGACCGTGAAGCTCTCACCGGGAATGCGCACGCTGCTGCTGGTTGTGGATGGGGTGGCGCTGGCCGGCGTGGTGGCGTTCAGCGTGCTCGCCGCGCTGGAGCGCGAGCAGAGCGCCTATGTGATCGGGCAGATCACCTGTGCGCTGCTCATCCTGGGCAGCACGCTGCTGCTGCACCGCAGCGAGCGCGCGCCTTAGCAGGGCGTGCGTGTCCCGGTTCGCGATGCGATGGGGTGTTCGAGGCTCATGGTATACGCGATAGCTTATAGGGGCGGGTTTGTAAACCCGCCCCTACAGTTTCCTGCGTGCTGTGCGTGGGTTTCGCGCCTAACGCATCGCCGCGCCAAGCGTCGAGCAGGCCGGGCACGATCCCCCTGGCCGGACGATGGCATAACCTGCCTGCGGGTCTGCCCCGTAGGTGGTGAAGTCCATGTTCCAGACGATCATCAGGCGAATCTTGCCGCTGCCGCGCGCGAGCTGCGTTGCACGACCGAGCCACTGCGCCTGCTGGGCGACGGTCACATTACCCGCCCACTCGAAGCCCGCCGGCAGCGGGCCGAGGCCCTCCGGTGACAGGTAGCCTAGCTCGGTGAAACAGAGCGTCTTGGCCCCGCCAAAGGCATTCCAGTAGGTGTTGACCATGCCCCAGAAGTAGCGCGTGTAGTAGTTGTCGCCGCGCGGATCGCCGCTGGTCTGATCGGGCGAGATGATGCCCTCATTGTAGTGGACGCCCAGGCAGTCCATGTAATTGGCTGCGCCCGCCGCCGCCATGCCGCGAATGTAGCGATCGTCGTTCCACACGCGATCGGTGCCAAACGCCCCCTCCGCGCCGGTGGGCGACGGCGCGCCGCTGATGACCATCACGCTGGGATTGGCTCGCTTGATCGCCGTGTACGCCTTAGATAGCATCTGCGTGTAGGTGGTCGGGTTGATCTGGCCGCGCGGCCATTCGCGGTCGAGGTTCTGCTCGTTCCACACCTCGATCGCGTCCGGGCCGAGCGCTGCCACACCCGCCAGGAAACCGGCGTACTGATCCATGTAGCCCGCGCCGCCCGCGCCGAGCTGCGCCGGGTCGCCGACGATGCCCAGCAAGACACGGAAGCCCTGGCTGTGCGCCTGGTTGATCATGCCCGCAACGCCCTGCGGCGAGTCGCCCAGCTTATACTTAACCTGGCGCTTCACCCAGGTCATGCCCGCCTGGCGCATCAGGTCAGGGTAGGCGAAGCTCTCGACATGGCTGCCCAGCTCAAACCCGCCGGTGGACGGCACGGGAGTGGGCGCGGGGGGCTGTGTCGGCTGCGGCGCTGTGGTCGGCTGGCCGGGCGCCGTGGTTGGCTGTGGTGCTACGGTCGGCTGGCCGGGTGCCGCTGTGGGCTGCGGCACTGGCACGGTGCCGCCGGCGATGATCAGCACCTGCCCGACGTAGATCAGGTTCGGATTGACAATGTTGTTGGCCTGCACCAGCGCGGCAACGGTTGTGCCAAAGCGCGCGGCAATGCGCGACAGGGTGTCTCCGGCGACAACAGTGTAGGTTCCTGTGGGCGGTGGCTGAGGGGTGGCCGGCGCGGGAGTGGCCGGCGCCGGCGTGACCGGGGGCAGAGTCCCGCCGGCGGGGATGATCAGCACCTGCCCGACATAGATCAGGTTGGGGTTGGCCAGGTTATTGGCGGCGGCCAGCACCGGCCAGCTCGTCCCGTACTTGAGGGCGATGCGGTAGAGGTTCTCGCCCGGCTGGACGACGTGGGTGGTCCCTCCTCCCTGGGCCTGCGCGGGCGAACTCAACGCGAAGGCGGGCAGGGCGAGAGCCGCGATAAGAACCGTGAGAAGAATCCATTTGAAGCGCATGGCATAGACTCCCTGACTGAGACAGATTCATGGTGCTTGCTTATCATCATAGCGATTTTTGCAGAATGCACAACTTGCTCCTAACGAAATTCGAACGACACTGCAACACTCGGGTTGCGCGCGCTCTGACCCCCTCTCCAACGTGGAGAGGGGGCGGCGAGGCGCGTCAGCGCTGAGCGGGGGTGAGGTAAACCAGGGCGCAGCAGAGCAGCGCCCCTACCTGGCACGTTTTGCTCGCACTCTGCCCCCATCCCCGGCCCTTCCCCCACGAGGGGGGAATGGAGAAGAGCGCGCCTGTAAGTCCCTCCCTCCTCTGTTGGGAGGAGGGGTTTGGGGTGGGGGGAATGACTTCTCAAACGGTTTCCCACTGGCGGAGGGGCGCGTCTCAGCGCCGGCGCAGCAGCTTGCCCAGCTCGCGGCGATAGTTGGCCAGCGTCGCCATCATGAACGGCACGCCGCCCATGCGCCAGCGCCGGTACAGCCGTATGAAGAACTCGCCGCCGCTGCGCGCCAGCAGTGGCACCAGCCCTATCCGCCCGCGCCAGCCGACCGGCGCCCGCTCATAGCCGAAGGCGCGCAGGTACGGCGCGGTGAGCGTCTGCGCGATGCTCACCTCCGCCGGGCGCAGCGCCGACCGCCAGCGGCCCAGCGGGTCGGTCTGGAAGCCGCGCGCGTCCTCGCGCACGCCCTCGCCAGTGCTCACCCACTTCACGTCGAGCATGGCCGCGCCGAAGGGCAGCGCCAGGAAGTCGCACGCGGCCCGCAGCGTCTCCTCCGGCGCGGCGACCAGCCCCTCATAGCGCACGGTGAACAGGCTGTCGCGCCAGCGCTCCTCGGCCTGGCGCACGGCGCGGGTGGCCATACGCCAGGCCAGCGCATCCCAGAACGGATCGTAGACGCGCTGCACGGCCAGGTAAGCGCGCTCTTCCTGGCTGAACTTCTGCGACGTGCCGACCACCGCTTTGTAGCGCTTCTTGGACGCCAATACGTCGCGCGGGTCGCGCACGATCTCCACGAACAGCGCGTCGGGCATGGCCTCCTTGATCGTGTCTATGAAGTAGGTGTGCTGTGGTGTCTTCTCGATCCAGCGGCGCTTACCCGCCCGCGCTGCCAGGTGGTCGAACACCTGGCGGTAGATCGCGCCGTAGGCCGGATCAGGCTGCGTCGCCGCGACCAGTGCCGCGATCGCGGCGGGAGGCAAAGGCGGCTCTGCCGGGCAGTAACCGGGCGCGGCGCGCCGGACGGGGCGGATGTTGCCGTTGAGGACGATGTCGGCGATGGTCTGGATCAGGCGGGCGCGGGCCTCCTCATCGCGGGGGTCAGGGTAGAGGTGGTGGAACAGCGCGAAGTACTCGAAGTACTTGGTCTCGTAGGCGCTGCTGAACACGGCGGGATGCGCAGCCAGGATGCTGTGCAGCAGCGTGGTGCCGGAGCGCATATAGCCGACAACGAACACCGGCGCGGACTCTCTCATGGCAGCAGCAGCGTGGCCCATGCGAATTCCCCCTGTGGAGATGCCCAATGTCCCAAGCATACCACGCGGCCCTGCTTGCGCCAGACGGCTCTGCAGGCTTCCCCCCGCTCGGCGCTGGTGCGCCTCGCCGCGAGGCTGGGGGGTGAGGTCAATCCCCTCGCGTTAAGCAGGTCGCTGACGATCTTTGCTGCATCCGCGCCTTAACCCGGCCTTTTCACGCGGGGCGTCTCAGGCTACAATGGGGCCGACAGGGGTCAGAGTGCGTGCAGCGTCCTGCGCTGGCGCACCTGCCAGCAAGGATATTCTTGACATGGCGCGTATAGTGCTTCTAATGTTGTTTGACGATGTAGACACGCTCGACTTTTCCGGCCCGCTGGAGGTGTTCTCGATCACCGGCCAGCGCGCTACCGGCCCGGTACCCTTCTCCGTCACGACGGTCGCCGAGCGGCAGCTCCCCCCGGTGACCACGCGCAGCGGGCTGCGCATCACGCCCTACTACACTTACGCCAACGCGCCCCAGGCCGACATCCTGATCGTCCCCGGCGGGCTGGGCGCGCGCCACGAGCGGCACAACCCCGTCACCGTCAGCTTCATCCGGCAGCAAGCGCGCGGGGCTGAGCTGGTGTTCTCGGTCTGCACGGGGGCGCTGCTGCTTGGCGCGGCGGGGCTGCTCGACGGGCTGCGCGCCACCACGCATCACCGCGCGCTGGACGAGCTGGCCGAGACCGCGCCCGCCTGTACCATCCTGCGCGACGTGCGCTACGTGGACAACGGGCAGATCATCACTTCTGCCGGGATCACCGCCGGCATTGACGCCGCCCTCTACGTCGTCAGCCGCCTGACCAACCAGGAAACGGCACTGGAGACCGCCCGGCACCTGGAATATCGCTGGCAGCCGGAGTGAACGCGCGCGCTGCGCTGAAGCAGGGTGGGACTTGAGGCTTCCGAAGGTTTCGGAATCTTCGGAAGCCCGCGTTCTGCCTCCCGTAAATCCTCGCCGGCCACAAGCGCCCAGCGAGTCGCTGTCAACCTTCGCGCGCGCCCTTCCTGCCATAGACTACGAACAACCCGTTGTCAGGAGGAGTCCGGGAATGCTCACGGAACGCCTCCCCCCTCAATCCCCCCTCCAGCCGAGCTAGAGGGGGGACGATCTGACAGGCACCTTCTCCCCTTCCCCTAGCTTTGCTGGGGAAGGGGCCGGGGAATAGGGGCGTTCTGGCAATCGCCCAGCAACTTGTTCGTGGCCCCCCTGTTCACCGGTGCAGCCACCCGGCGCGGATCGTCGCTATAATATGCAGGACGTGATCCGCGACTCCGAGCAACGATTGACAGGTGGTGACTATGTTGAAGCACTTCTACCGACCGTTTGCGCTCGCCTTCACGCTGATGCTGGTGATGGCGCTGCTGCCCCTCGACTTCTCCCGTGCTGACAGCTCAGGCGGCCCGCTGGCCGGTCTGCTGGGCCAGGCCGAGCCAGTCACCGCCTACTGGCTGGACTCTGGCGAGATCGCCACGCTCGACCCGCAGCTTGCGACCGATTCGGTGTCCATTGACTACATCGAGAACCTGTTCGTGGGCCTGACCAACGCCAGCCCCCTCACACCCGGTCAGGTGGACCCGGAGCTGGCCACTTCCTGGACGCCCAGCGATGATGGCCTGGTCTGGACGTTCACCATCCGCGACGATGTGCCCTGGGTGCGCTGGGATCCGGCCAAGCACCGGGGCAGCATCCTGCGCATGGTGACCGCCGGCGACATCGAGTACGGCATCAAGCGGGCCTGCGATCCGCGCGTTGAGTCCGAGTACGGCTACGTCGTGGCGGGCACGGTGGCCGGCTGCGCCGACACTCTGGCCATTGACCCGGCCCAGTTCACCGACGCTGACCGCGATCTCGTCCAGGTGACCGCGCCCGACGACACCACGCTCCAGGTGACGCTCGACTTTCCGGCGAGTTATTTCCTCAGCCAGACGACGATGTGGGTTTTTCGCCCGGTGCCCCAGGAGATCGTCGAGCAGTACGGCGACGAGTGGACGCGCCTGGGCGCGCTGACCACCAACGGCCCCTTCGTCTTCGACGAGCAAAGCCGCACGCGCCGTGTTCTGCTGCGCAACCCGTATATCCCTGCCGACCTGGTTGGGCCTGGCAACGTCGAGCGCCTGATCATCTCCAGCGCCGAGGATGCCGGCTCCGCGTTCACCCAGTACGAGTTCGGCCTGGTTGACCTGACGAGCGTGCCCAGCACCGAGGTGCAGGCCATCCTGGCCGATCCTGCCTACGCCGAGGAGCTTCACCAGGTCTTCAGCCCGTCCGTCTTCTATCTGGGCTTCGCCTTCGACAAATCGCCGACCGACAACGTGCACGTCCGTCGCGCCTTCTCTGCCGTCGTGGACCGCGCCGCCTTCATCCGCGACGTGCAGGACGATCTGGGCGTTCCCATGATTCACTTCACTCCGCCCGGCATGTTCGGCGCGCCGCCTCACGACCAGATCGGCGTCGGCTACGACCCGGACTACGCCCGCGCGCAGATGGCCGAGGCCGGCTATCCTGACTGTACAGGTTTCCCGCCGATGGAGATCGCCGCATTCTCTGGCGGGGTGGACTGGGCCAACTTCCTGATCAACGCGCTTGAGCGCGAGCTGGGCTGCGACCCGGCCCTGTTCACCATCGAGCAGCACGGCTTCGAGAGCCTGATTGACGCCGTCTCCTACCGTCAGAACGCCGCCGACCGCCCGCACCTGTGGACGATGGGCTGGAACCCCGACTACGGCGACGCCAATAACTGGGTCAACGATGTGCTGGGCTGCGCATCGCTGCACAACGACATGAAGCGCCCCTGCTCGGAAGTGGACAACCTGATTCGCGCGGCCATGACGGAGAGCGACCCCGACACCCGCATCGCCCAGTACGCCCAAATCGAGGAAAGGTTCTTCGGGGCGGATGGACTTGTTCCGATCATTCCGCTGAATATGCCCGTTGGCTACGTGCTGCTTCAGCCCTGGTTCAGCGCGCCGGTGGAGACAGACGGCATCTACGGCGGCGAGCACTACGACTACTACACGATTGACCAGGCGGCCCAGTTGGCAGGGCGCGGCGGCTAGCGCGCCGTCACAGGCCGGAGTGCTGAGTCACGGGTCCGAGGGGGTGCGCGCGAAGGTTGACAGCGCCTCGCTGGAGGCAGGGGCATTGACCTCACCCCCAGCCTCGCTGCGCCCGGCCTGCCCCCTCTCCATGTTGGAGGGACGGACCTATTGGACAGTGTTGATTTAGCGTAACGACGAGCGATCACAATCAACGAAAGAAACGGGTGGCTTGAAGGAGAAGCTCGGATGCCTGGTAGGGCCTGTAGGGGCGGGTTTGCAAACCCGCCCCTACAACCGGTTCCGCGAAGTCGCCTTCTTGGTTCGTTTCTCCTCTTGAATTGTTCTTCCGTACTCTATCGTTAGCCGTCAATGCAATCTTATTTGTCCGTCCCTCCCATTGGAGAGGGGGCAGCAAGGCCCGCGTCAGTGGGCCGTGCGGGGGTGAAGTAAACCGGGGGCGCCAGAGCAGCGCCCCTACCTGGCTGGGTTTGCACGTACCCGTCCGGGGTACCCTGTGCCGACGACTCATGGCTCACTCCGCACACCCTTCGCCGGCTGAAGATCGCAGGCCGGGAACTGACAACCGACCACTGAATGCCGGCCGCGAGCGGCTAAAAGACAAAGGAAGGGGCGAGGAAGCCCCTTCCTTGATCGTATCACAGGACGCGACGCGAAGGGTTCAGATGGGGGTTGGGAGCATACGGGTCTTTGCGCCGTCCTGGTGATACTGGTGGCAGCAGGCTTTGTGCCTGCATTTGTCAGGATAGCGCGCCGGAGTTAAATCCCCATAAAAATAGTCTGGAAATTGCGTGAAGACCGGCGCGCTTGATCGCTGCCGCGCCGGTCAGCCGGTGCCCGGCGTGGTGGCCGCCGGTGTGAATGTGGGCGTCGGAGCCAGCGCCTCGATGGTCACGCCCAATTCGTCCGGGCTGACGGTCACCGTCAGGCCGCTCGTATCTTCCATGCCGACCAGCACCGCTTGCGGCGTGACCTCGTGGTTGCCGGCGGGCAGCCCGCCCAGGTCTACGATCACGCGCAGATTCTGGGGGCTGGGCAGCTTGTGGAGCGGCCCGCTGACGAACACGGTGACTGTCCCGGCCAGGCCGCTGGCGCGATACTGCGTGGGATCGAGGCCCGTCACCTCTACCGGCACTTCCTCGAACTGGCGCGTGCTGATTTGCGGCTCGATGACGATGGTCACCTTGACGGTCTGGTTTTCCGGGACGGTGGTCACCCCGGCGGGCAGGTCAATCGTCACCTCGGTGGTGAAGGTGTCGGTGCGGTTGGTCAGGTCAATCGGGGCCGTGCGCACCAGGCCGGGCATTTCGCGGATGGCCGCCAGATCGCCGGTGAGCACCACCGTGTCCGGCTCGATGGCGCTGTAGCGCACCACGTTGTAGCCGGGCGGGGGGTTGCCCACGATCTTGGGCTGGACGGGCATCTGGAAGATGTCCTCGCGCGGCTGAATATCCACCGGGCAGGTGACCGAAGATGGCTCCATCTCCACATCGCGCGCGCGCAGCCCTCCCTCCTGAACGGGCGTCAGGCTGACCAGCTTGGTGACCGGGTTCAGCTCGTCGGCCAGGTTCAGCCGCGCTTCAACGTGGGCCACCCCGCGCACGCGCTCGGCGCTGCCGCGAATCACCACTTCACTGTAATCGCAGGCGAGATCGGCGGGATAGGTGTAGCCCAGCGGCGGGTCGCGCGTCACCACCACCTGAACGGCGACGCGCCTTTCGACTTCGTGATCAATGCTCAGGGTGAACGTGCTCGGACGCAGGGCGACAACGCGCGCATGCAGCGGCGAGGCCACCTCTGCCTGCAGCTCGACGCGGTATTCGCCTGGCTCTTTGAAGCTGCGCAGGTTGGCTGTGACGAGAATATCGCTCGCGGTGAGCAGCTCCCACTGGCCGCGCTCGGCGCGCACCACCGCCGTGACGGTTGTCGTGTCCAGCGCGCGGGTCAGCACGTAGCCTTCAGGTAGCTCGACGCGCACCTGCACCCCGCGCATCTCACCCTGCTCGACCGGGTTGTTGGCCATGTTCGCCGCCCCCCAGATGGCCAACGCCAGGAACACAGACAGGAGCGCCCAACCCAGGTTACGCACTACGTACTGGAGAAACGAGCTTCTTTGCATCACATTATCCTGCGTCTGCGCGCGGCTGGCGCGGTCCTGAGCCTCAGGCGGCGCGCCGCCCGCGCCCGGAGTCGCCGCGTTTGCGCAGGCGGGCCAGCTCGTCGCGCGCGCGGGCCAGCAGCGGTGTCCAGGGCCAGGCGGTCTCTTGCGGGCGGTTGCTGGTGTAAAAAGCGCTGAGGATGGTGCGCAGGCGATTGGCGTCCAGCCGGCGGATCATCCGCCCGCGATTGGCCACCGAGATGCGCCCCGTCTCCTCGGAGACGATCACACACAGCGCGTCCGACACTTCGCTGATGCCCAGCCCGGCGCGGTGACGGGTTCCCAGCTTGCGGTCGGTCAGGTTGCGCCCGGACGACAGCGGCAGCACCGAGGCGGCGCTGGCCACGCGCCCCTGGCGAATGATCACCGCTCCGTCGTGTAGCTCCGTCTTGGGCCAGAACACGGTCAGCAGAAGCTGCGGGCTGGTCTGCGAATCCATCGGCACGCCGGTGTTGATGAACTCGTCGAGCGCGTCGTTGCGCTCCAGCACGATCAGCGCGCCGTGCCGCCGCTCCGACAGGCGCGCCGCCGCCGCGCAGATGGCGTCAATGATCTGCTCTTCTTCGGTGAAGGAGGGCTGCCGGCTGAAAAGGTTGCCCAGCCCGGTGCGCCCCACGCGCTCCAGCGCCCGGCGCAGCTCTGGCTGGAAGATGACCGGAATCGCCACGATGGAGGCGGTGACGAGATAGTTCAGCAGCCAGCGAAACGCCACCCACTCGAACACGGTGGACAGCAGGGCCATGACCAACACCACGACGATCGTGCCGCGCAGCAGCGAGACAGCCTGCGTGCCCCGGATGAGCAGCGTGACGATGAAGATGATCGCCGCCACAACGAGCACGTCCGGCACATCGTTCCAGCGAAAAGATTCCAGCGTCCAGATCAGTCTCATGGCCTACCACAAGCGTCCTTGACCGCGCTCTATCTGGCACGGCCAGCGCGCCAACCTTACCATATCCGGCCCCGTCGTGGATTAGGGCCAGATGAGAGTTTATCCCTGGTGAGGGTCGAGCAGCGCGCCCCTCCAACGCGAAGCGCCGACCTCTCCCTGGGGGCGCGGCAAAGCAGCGCCTCTGCCGAACTCCATACCCCGGCGACCCCTGCTCAGCCGCTCAACTGGCGCAGCAGACGCTGGTAATCCTGGGCCTGCTCCGGGTTGAGGGTGATGATGCGGCGGATGGTGACCAGGGCATCGTTGTGCAGCCCGGACTCAAGCTGAAGCTCGGCCAGGGCATCAAGCTGCTCGACGGCTTTGGGCATGTTGCCTGTCTGGTGATAGACGGCGGCCAGCCGCGAGCGCAGGGCCATGTCGTTCGGGTAGCGCGTGACCAGCTCCTCCAGCACGCGGATGATCTGCCCGGCCTTCTGCTGCTTGGCGTAGAGTCGCAGCAGCCCGTCCAGCTCGCGCACAGCCGAGATCGGGTCGTTCAGCCGGTAATTGAGATCCACCAGGGCGCGGCGCGCGCGCTCGTCGTTGGGGTCGGTGCGCCGAATCTGGTCGTAGGTGCGCATCGCCTGGCGCAAGTCCAGCCGGTTGACCTCGATCTCGCCCAGCCGGTGCAGAATCTGGATGATCTGCTCGTCCGGCACGCCGAGGCGCTGCCCAAGCTGGATGGCGGACAGGTAGGTGGTGCGCGCCGCGTCCATGTCGGCCAGTTGATAGTAGGCGTCGGCCAGGTCAATGTACTGGCTGAGCAGATCGCCCCAACGCTCGTTGTCCTGGAGCAGGGTGATCAGGCTGTGATGCAGCGCCGTGTCCATCGGCGCGATCTTGAGCGCCTCCCTCAGGATGCTCATGGCGCGCTCGGTATCGCCGCGCAGCCGGTAGGTTTCGGCCACCAGGTTGTACTTGGTCATGGCGGCGGGAATGTTGTTGCGATCCAGCAGGATTTGCCCGACACGCCAGTGGATCGGCAGATAGTCGGGCGCGCTTTCCAGCATGTAGTGCGCCTGATCCAGGGCCAGGGTGTGCAGCCCTTCGCGCACATAGCGGTCAATGAGGTTGAGGCCTTCGGCCACGCGGTCGTCAATGTAGAGCGCGATGCTCACCAGCGAGTCCGGCTCTTCGAGCATGATCGCTTCTTCAAGCTGGCGACGCGTGCGGGCGACGCGGTCCCTCCAGGCGGGGCCGCTGAGCAGTTCCAGGAAGCGGGTTGTGAGGCCCTTGAGCTGCTGCTCGTCGGCCTCTTCAGCGCTGGCCGTCAGCCGGTCGTAGATGGTGCCGATCTGGGCGGCGTCGTCTTGGGTATCGGCCTGTTCCGCATCGGCCATGCGCATCGCCTGGATCAGAGTGCGCGCCGCCACGCGGGGGCGGTTGAGCGCGACCTGGGCGATGCTCAGCCCGTGCAGCGCGCCCGCGGCCAGGCGTGGGTCGTGGGTCGCCTGGTCGAAATGAGCGATGGCTGCGTCCCACTGCTCCAGTTCCAGCCGGAGCGCGCCCAGGGCAAGCTGCACGCTGGGATGGCGCAGCCCGGCGGCCTGCGCTCGCTCATACGCGCCGATGGCCTCGGCAAAAAGACCCTCGTGCTGGTAGCTGATCGCCTGCGAAGCGTGCAGCCCGGCCTCGTCCAGCTCGTCGCCGGTGAAAAGCTGGGTGGCCACCGCCTCCAGCGCGCGGTCGAGCGCTTCGCCGAGCGGGCCGCGCGGGTTGGCCCCACCTGCGGCGAACTCTTCTTCGCCGAACAGCTCGCTCAAATCCTCGTCGGCCAGCCCGAAGGCTTCATCGCGCGTCGGCTCGTCGAAATCGCCGGTCTCGTCCACTTCCACCTTGATGATGTCTGGCGAGATCGGCGAATGAGTGCGGATGGCCTGCAGAGTGTTGAGCGCCTGCGGATTGTTCGGCTCCAGGCGCAGCGCCCGCTCGACAGCCTGGATGGCGATGTCGTCGCGGTTGGCGCGCTGGAAGTTGAAGGCCAGGGTCAGGTATTCGCGGAGGGCCAGGCGGCGGTGCCCGGTCTTCTCATAGGCGAGCGCCAGGCGCTGGTGGATGTGCACCAGCCCGGCGGTGAGCTGGGTGGCGCGCTCCCAGTTGGCGATGGCTTTGACCAGGTCGCGCTGGGCGAGGTAAAGCTCGGCGACGTTGATGTACTGCTGGGCGGCTTCCTTCAGGCGGCCCAGCCGTTCCAGCACGTCGGCGCTGCGCTCGAGCGGGGTCGGATCGTCCGGGGCGAGCTGGTGCGCGCGAGTGTAGACCTTCAGCGCATCCTCAAGCCGCCGCGCCTGCAGCAGGGCCAGACCCAGGCTGTTGTGGGCCGCCGGATCGTCGGGGATTTCCTTGACCGCCCGCCCATAGGCCGCAATCGCCTTGTCCCACTCGCGGTCCCAGGCGGCGGAGTGGCCCATGTTCATGGCTTGCTCGTAGATCTGACGGTTCCCTGGCATATCCCGCTCCACCCGTTGTCCGGTCATTGGTTATTGGTGACTGGTGATTGGTTATTGGTTATTGGTGGGTGCGTGCAAAACCTGTCAGGTAGGGGCGCTGCTCTGCTGCGCCCCCCTTGACCTCACCCCCGCGCGGCGCTCACGCGCCTCGCCGCCCCCTCTCCGTCAACGGAGAGGGGGAAGAGCCGAGCGCAGCGAGGCTGGGGGTGAGGTCAATGCCCCCACGTCAAACAAGTCGCTGACAACCTTTGCACGCACCCTTATGGGTGATTGGCTCCTGGTGGAGGCGACTCCACTTCGGGGTCGTTCTGCCAATGACCAGCAACCAACCACCAACCATCAATAACCAGCCACCAACGACCCCCGCAGCGCGCGCAGACAATCTGCCGCTATTTCTTCTTGTCCTTCTTGTCTTTTTTACCCTTCTTCTTCGATTTCTTCTCAGTCCGCTCGGCCCGCTCAGTCTTTTCGTCGGCTGCTTTCGTCAGCGCCGAGCAGATGGACGAGAATCGCTTTCTGGGCGTGCAGGCGGTTCTCGGCTTGCGGGAACAGGCGCGACTGCGGCCCGTCGGCCACCTCGTCGGTAATCTCATCGCCGCGATGCGCCGGCAGGCAGTGCAGGACGATGGCGTGCTCAGCGGCGTGGCTCAGCAGCGCCTCGTTGACCTGGTACGGCGGGAAGATGGCCCGGCGCTGCTCGGCTTCGGCTTCCTGGCCCATGCTCGTCCAGGTGTCGGTATAGACCACGTCCGCGCCGGCGATGGCCGCTATCGGATCGTCGGTGACGGCCACATCGAGGTGCCCGCGCGCAAGCTGATTTGCCTTCTCCAACACCGCAGGCCTGGGCTGGTACCCTGCCGGGCTGCCGATGGTCATCTTCATCCCGAATTGCGCCGCGCCCATCAACAGGCTGGTGGTGACGTTGTTGCTGTCGCCGAGGTAGGCCAGGTGCAGCCCTTCCAGCCGCCCGAACTCTTCGTAGATGGTCAGCAGGTCGGCCATTACCTGGCAGGGATGGTTGTAATCGGTCAGGCCGTTGATCACCGGCACGGGACTCCAGCGAGCCAGATCGAGGATGTGCTGGTGGTCGAAGGTGCGGGCCATGATCGCGTCCACATAGCCACCGAGGACGCGGGCGATGTCCGCCGTGCTCTCGCGCTTGCCCAGGGCGATCTCCTGCGGGCTGAGGTAGAAGGCATAGCCGCCGACGTGCTGCATGGCCATCTCGAACGAGACGCGCGTGCGCAGTGACGGCTTCTGAAAGAGCATGGCCAGCGCCTTGCCCTTGAGCAAAGGGGGGTTGCCGCCGCGCCGGTGCTCGTCCTTCAGTGCCACGGCGCTGTCGAGCAGGTATTGCAGGTCCGCTGCCGTCCAGTCGGCAAGGTCCAGGAAGTGTTTCACTAAGCACCTCTCTGAGGCTAGATCGTCGCACCCGTATGCTGCGTGTTGCGGCGTAGTATAGCATAAATCCGGCTGCCAGGCCGGGGAAGAGGGAGGGCAAAAGATCACCGCAGAGAGCGCAGAGAAAAGACAGGTTGGAGGGGTGCTAATCTATCTCTGCATCCTTTGCGTCTCGGCGGTCAAGCACTTTGTCCCCACTGTGGGATTCACTCCGGTGACTTCGGCCAGCGCACGCAGCCGCACCCCAGGGGACATGCAGAACTTGCCAGGCAGGGGCGCTGCTCTGCTGCGCCCTGATTTACCTCACCCCCGCTCGGCCCACTAACGCGGGCCTCGCCGCCCCCTCTCCGCCGGCGGAGAGGCAAGCCGAGCGTAGCGAGGCTGGGGTGAGGTCAATACCCCCGCGTCAAGCAAGTCGCTGACAACCTTTGCGCGCACCCGCCAGACCCGCGCAGGAGCACAAACGCGCTGCTCTGCTGCGCCCTGATTGACCTCACCCCCCTCGGCCCACTAACGCGGGCCTCGCCGCCCCCTCTCCGCTGGCGGAGAGGGGGCAAGCCGAGCGTAGCGAGGCTGGGGGTGAGGTCAATACCCCCCGCGCCAAGCAAGTCGCTGACAACCTTTGCGCGCACCCGCCAGACCCGGCGCAGGAGCACAAACGCGCGCTGCTCTGCTGCGCCCTGATTGACCTCACCCCCGCTCGGCCCACTAACGCGGGCCTCGCCGCCCCCTCTCCGCTGGCGGAGAGGGGGCAAGCCGAGCGTAGCGAGGCTGGGGGTGAGGTCAATACCCCCCGCGCCAAGCAAGTCGCTGACAACTTTGCGCGCACCCGCCAGACCCGGCGCAGGAGCACAAACGCGCCTGCTCTGCTGCGCCCTGATTGACCTCACCCCCGCTCGGCCCACTAACGCGGGCCTCGCCGCCCCTCTCCGCGCGGAGAGGGGCAAGCCGAGCGTAGCGAGGCTGGGGGTGAGGTCAATACCCCCCGCGTCAAGCAAGTCGCTGACAACCTTTGTTCGCACCCGCCCCCCTGCTCGGCCTTCTCAGCGCTGCGCGTCTTTGCTACAATCATCCCCTGCGAAGCCTGGAGTCTGGACAGATCATGCGCAAACCTCTCGTCGCCCTGGTGGGGCGGCCCAATGTCGGCAAATCGTCGCTGTTCAACCGCCTGGTGGGGATGCGTAAGGCGGTCGTCTCCGATGTGCCGGGCACAACGCGCGACCGCATCATAGACGAGGCGGACTGGAACGGCGTCGTCTTCGACGTGGTGGACACCGGCGGCCTGGAGGTCTACCAGCCCAAAGCCGATCGCGCGCAGGCAGCCAGCCCCCTGGAAGAGGGCAGCCGCCAGTTCGTGGCCGAGATTCGCAGCCAGGCTCTGCTGGGCATCGAAGAGGCGGACGTGATCGTGTTTGTGGTGGACACGCTGACCGGAATCACTGCCGCCGACGAGGAGATCGCCACCACCTTGCAGCGCACGGACAAGCCGGTGCTGATCGCCGCCAACAAGGCCGATCACGTTGGGCGCTTCGATCACGCCCTCGAGTTCTATGGATTGGGGCTGGGCGAGGTTTTCGCGGTGTCGGCGTTGCACGGCACGGGCACCGGCGACCTGCTCGACGCCATCGTGGCCGCGCTGCCTTTTCACGCCGAAGAAGACCTCGACGCCGAGGACGACTCGATCAAGATCGCCATCGTCGGGCGGCCCAACGTCGGTAAATCGTCGCTGCTCAACAAGCTGCTGGGCGAGGAGCGGGCCATCGTCAGCCCGGTCGCCGGTACCACGCGCGACGCCATTGATACGCGCATCACGTGGAACGAGATGCCCCTCACCCTCATTGACACGGCGGGCATCCGCCGGCGCGGGCGCATCGAGCCGGGCATCGAGAAATACAGCGTGCTGCGCGCGCACAAAGCCATCGAGCGGGCGGATGTGGTGCTGCTGTTGCTCGACGCTATTGAGGGAGTTGCTCAGCAGGACGCGCACATCGCCGGCATGATCAGCGATGCCTTCAAGAGCGTGGTGATCGTGGTCAACAAGTGGGACGCCATCGAGAAAGATACCCACACGATGACTGCCTTCCGCGAAGCCATCGCGCGCGACCTGGCATTTCTGTCCTATGCGCCGGTGCTGTTCGTCAGCGCGCTGAGCGGGCAGCGCATCCATAGCGTGCTGGAGGCGGCCATTCAGGTGCAGGAAGAGCGCCTGGTGCGCATCCCGACCGGCGAGCTAAACCGGATCGTCCGCGAAGCCCTGCTGCGCCACGCCCCGCAGACCAAACAGCCGCGCCCGCTCAAGATTTTCGTCGCTCAGCAGGTGCGCGTTGACCCGCCGACGATCCTGCTGCACGTCAACGACCGCGATCTGCTGCATTTCACCTACGAGCGCTATCTGGAGAACCAGATACGGCGAGTCTACCCCTTCACCGGCACGCCGATCCGCATCAGCGTGCGCGAGCGCAAAGACAGGCGCAAGGCGCGGTAGAGAGATTGGTTTAGAGTCAGGAGTCAGGAGTTATGAGAGGGACACACCCCCCGGACTCGTGATTCACGACTCCCCACTCACGACTCGCCGCCGGTCGTCTTAGGCGTCGGGCTGGCAGGGGACGCATCGGCGGGCGGGCGGGGCGCGGCTTCAGCCGGGGCGCTTTTCGCGTTCGCTGCCGGTGTATCAATGAGTTCGTCGGTGTCGCGCCGGGCGACGGGCGACGGGGGTGGCGCCGCTTCTTGTGGCGCTGCGTCCTGTGGCGGGCTGACAACCGGCTCCAGCGGGCCAACTTGCAGGAGGGCGCTGGGCGGGCTGATCTGCGGTTCCTCGCTGGCGGGCGTCTCTTGCGGCGAGCCTTCGCCGGATGCGGGCTGCACCGCAGGGCTGCGCAAGAACGAGACGCGCAGCGCCAGCCGGCCCAGCACCAGCTCGTCGTCGTGGCGCAGCACGCGCGGCTGAAACGGCACCAGGCGCGTGCCGTTGAGAAACGTGCCGTTGACGCTGCCGAGGTCTTGCACCATCACCGTCAGGCTCTGGCGCGTCAGCCGGGCGTGACGCCGCGAAACCCCGCGCGCCAGCGCATTGTACGGAGCCAGATCGAGATCGGGCGCAACATCCTCGTGCGCGCGGCCCACCACACAGTCCAGGCCCAGCTCGTGCTGGATCATCTGATCGGTGCCCTTGATCTCCAGTTGGAGGATCATGCGGTCTTCAAAGAAGGCCGTCCCCCAGCGCAACTGTGGCTGTGGCACCCCTGGGATACTCAAGGGCTGAGTGTTGAGCACTGTGCGCTCGCCAGAGAGCGCATGACCGCAGGCGGTGCAGTATTGCTCGTTCTCTGGGTTTGCCTTCCCGCAGTTTCCACAGACTCGCTCAGGCATACTCCGTCTCCCACCACATCCCAGACATGGGCCGCTTCAATCCTGTTCTTTGCCCATTATAGTGTGGAAGCCAATGATTCGCACTTACCAACCGCTGTGGGGGTGCGTGCAAAAGTTGACAGCGACTCGCTGGACGCGGGGATATTGACCTCACCCCCAGCCTCGCTGCGCTCGGCTTGCCCCCTCTCCGTCGACGGAGAGGGGGCGGCGAGGCGCGCCAGCGCCGAGCGGGGGTGAGGTCCGTAGGGGCGTATTGCAATACGCCCCTACGAGTAGGCTGGCGCGCGGCGGACTTTGATGCGATTGCCCTGGGAGCGTTACAGCAAGACTTCCAAAGTCTGCGCAGACTTCGGAAGTCTCATCGAAACGGTGCCCTTGCCCGTAGAGCGTCAAGCCAAACGCGGCAGCGCTACGTCCCGGCCTGCGGGTCCGCCTGCATCATGCCGAAGATGGTGCCTTCCACATCCCGGCAGTAGGCCAGCCAGCCCACCGACGGGATGGAGTGCTTGTCCATGACGACTTTGCCACCGCTCGCCTTGACTTTGGCCAGGTAAGCGTCGAGGTCGTCCACTTCAAGCGTGTTGATCGTGCCGCTGACAGGCCCCTCTGGGGTGTAGAGGCCGCCGTTGATGCCCGGCGTGCCCTCCTCGCCGGTTATGGCCATCCAGTACTCGACCGGCCCCTGCCACTTCTCCACAGTCCAGCCGAACACCTGGCGGTAGAAGGCGGCGATCTTCTCTGGCTCGCGGGCGGGAATCTCGAAATGAACGATGCGCGGCATGATGAACCTCCTTGTGCGGTTATGCAAGAACAATGCGGTAGGTTCCCAGATGATAGCACAATGGAGAAATGGACGCAAACATTTGTTCTAATTCAAGGTGAAATTGCTCGCCGCTCACTGCGGATCACTGAGCATCCCCGCGTACATGCCGGGGCGCGATCCGGGGATGGGCGTCGCGCCGCACACCTTCGCGTAGAATTCCTGCGGGCCAGTCCAGCCGATGACGGCGTAGGCGTAGCCCTGGGCACTCATGTCGTGCAGGCAGGCCAGCAGCAGCGCCGCCCCCACGCCCGTCCCGCGCTCGGTCTCCAGCACGCCCATCGGGCCGAAGACGCCCTTGTAGGTTGCATCGTAGCAGGCGAAGCCAAGCAGCCGCCCTTCGCGCACGGCGACGAAGCAGGCGACCGGCTGGCGCGCATAGGCCATCTCGCACTCGCTGGCCCAGCCCGCCCAGAACTGCCCGGCGACCCAGGGCAGGACGTGGTGCCGTTCGGGGACGAGCGCGCGCCGCACGGCGATCCCGGCGGCGGCGGGACGTTCAAGCGCGGGAGCCAGCGGGGGCAGGGCGTAGAGCTTGACGAGCATGTCGGTCATGGCGGAGTCTCCTGGCGGCAGATGGGGACGGATGCCGCCCATTATGCCCCATTCGCCCGGCAGGGGGAAAGGCAAGGAAGCTCGGCCATAGCCCTTTTCGGGCAGAACTGAGCCTCATTGGTCTGTGCTATAATTCCACCAGAGATTGTCCGAGACGAGTCCGTCAATTGCCAAAGAGACGGCAGAACAGGCACGGGGGCGATGAGCTATCCTCTCAGGGTTGCCGTCTCAGTTCATGGACATTCGATCCGGTTAACTCCAGCCCAGTGGACACACGTTGTTGAGGCACACGACTATATGGCTGGAAACCTGGACTTGGTGGTGGAAACACTGAGCGGGCCTGTTCGTGTGATCAGCGCGGTAAGCACGGCGAGCTGCTAACGCTCCGGGATTATGAGAAGACGAACATCAGCCAGAAAACAGCAGTAGTGATCTATCGGAATGGGCCAGACGGGTTCTTGATCACCGCTTTCCTGACCTCCAAGCCTGGAAAGATTGAACAGAAGGGAACGCGAATATGGCCGCGTTGATTCGCGAATTGCTGATCCACGAACTGCTGCAATTGCCCTCCCACCAACTATGGACGGACTACGACAGCGAGGCCGATGTGTTGTACATCAGCTTCCGCAAGCCGCAGCAAGCAGACGATACCGTGATGGGCGAAGACGGCAACCTCTACCATTATGCGGCTGGCGCGCTCGTTGGCGTGACGATCCTCAATGCCTCTTGCCAGGGGACGTTGGCCGGTGCACTCACCGCTGACGAGTGAACAGCGATCGGTCTTCAGTGGTGGGTCTTCTGTTCAGGCCTGCGCCCGAATTATCTCGCTGACGGCTGATGGCTGACCGCTGACCGCTACTCCACCGTCACGCTCTTGGCCAGGTTGCGCGGCTGATCCACGTCGCAGCCGCGCCACACGGCGATGTGGTACAATAAGCCGCAAGGAGACCTGGCCCATGAGCGTTCAGATTGCGATTCCTCATGACGCGCTGCGGGCGTTTTGTCAGCGTTGGAGAGTCAGCGAACTGGCGCTGTTCGGGTCAGCCGTGCAGGGCAATTTCCGCCCCGACAGCGACATTGATATGCTGGTTCGCTTTGCGCCGGACGCCCGTTGGACACTGCTCGATTTCGTCCAGATGCGCGACGAGCTGAGCGAGATCTTCGGGCGCAAAGTCGATCTGGTCACGCGCCGCGCCGTTGAAGCCAGCAAGAATCCTCTCCGCCGCAAAGCCATCCTGGAGTCGGCACAGGTCATCTATGTCGCGTGATCTTCCCCACCTCCTGGATATTTGGCAGGCCGCCCACAAGATCGAGGACCTTACGTGGTACGTCTCCAAAGGCGATTTCATGCGGGACGAGATGCGCCATACTGCTGTGATCTACCAGTTGATCATTGTGGGCGAAGCGACCAAGCGCATCTCAAGCGAATTTCGAGAACAGACCCCGGCTATTCCCTGGAAACAGATGGCGGGAATGCGGGATGTGCTGATCCACAGCTACAACGATGTTGACCTCGAACTGGTCTGGGAAGCCGCTACCCAATCAATCCCCGCCTTGATCGCCTGGATCGAACCACTTCTGCCGCCGACAAATGAGCAGTGATCATTCTTCAGCCGTCAGCTTCGGCCACATACAGCGCGACGCAGTTCTTGCTGACGGCTGATGGCTGTGCGCTGACCGCTGACCGCTACTCCACCGTCACACTCTTGGCCAGGTTGCGCGGCTGATCCACGTCGCAGCCGCGCCACACGGCGATGTGGTAGGCCAGCAGTTGCAGCGGGATGACCGCCACGACCGGGCTGAGCAGCGGCGGCAGCGGCGGCAGCGGAATGACGAAGTCGGCCTTCTCGCCGATGAGCGTGTCGCCGTCGGTCGCCAGGGCGATGACAATCCCCCCGCGCGACTTAGCCTGCTCCACCTGGCTGAGCATCTTGTCGTAGACGGCGTCTTGCAGGCAGATGGCCAGCACGGGCATGTGCTCGTCAATGAGGGCGATGGGGCCGTGTTTCATCTCGCCGGCAGGGTAGCCCTCGGCGTGAATGTAGCTGATCTCCTTGAGCTTGAGCGCGCCTTCCAGCGCGATCGGGTAGTTGATCCCGCGCCCCAGGTAGAGAAAATCGGTGTAGTGGTATAGCTGGGCGGCCAGCGCCTCGATCAGTGGCTCGCGCCCCAACACCTGCCCCACCAGGTCTGGCAGGCGGGCCAGGTCTTCGGCGTGCGCGCACGCCTGAGCTTCCGTAAGCTGACCGCGCTCCTGGGCCAGGTAGAGCGCCAGCAGGTACTGGTCGGCGATGCTGGTCGTGAATGCTTTCGTGCTGGCGACGCCGATCTCCGGCCCGGCCTGCATGGCGATGTGCCCGTCGGCGAGGCGCATGGCCTGGCTGCCGATGGCGTTGACGATGCTCCACAGCAGCGCGCCCTTCTCGCGCGCTTCCTCCATCGCCGCCAGCGTGTCCACCGTCTCGCCGGACTGAGTGATGGCCAGCACCGCGCAGGTGTCGTCGAGGATCGGGTCGCGGTAACGGTACTCGCTGCCGTAGTCTACCTCGACGGGGATGCGCGTCAGCGCTTCCAGCAGAAACTTGCCGACCAGCCCGCTGTAGGCGCTGGTGCCGCAGGCGACGGTGACGATGCGCGTCAGGCGGCGCGCCTGGTCGGGCGTCAGGTTGAGGTCTGGCAGGCAGACGCGCCCTTCCTGGAAGTCCACCCGCCCGCGCAGTGTGTCGGTGAGGGCGCGGGCCTGCTCGTGAATCTCCTTCTGCATGAAGTGCTTGAACTCGCCGCGCGCCGCGCTGACCGGGTCCCAGGCGATGGTGTGTAGCTCGGCGTCCACCGGCTCGCCGTCGAGCGTCTGCACGTGGTAGGCGTCGCGGGTGATGGAGGCCATCTGGCGGCTTTCGAGGAAGATCATGTGGCGCGTGTGCTCCAGGATGGCCGGGAATGTCGGAGGCGATGAACATCTCGCCCTGGCCCACGCCGATGGCCACGCCGCCCGCGTTGCCGATGCGCACGGCCACCAGGCGATCCGGCTCGCTGGCGCTCAGGGCGACGATGGCGTGCGCGCCGCGCAGCCGGCTCACGGCGCGCCGCGTCGCCTCGGTGAGATCATATCCGGCGTCCTGCTCGCGTTGGATGAGGTGCACGATGGTCTCGGTATCGGTGTCGGAGGCGAAGCGCACCCCCGCCGCCTCTAGCTCGGCGCGCAGATCGCGGAAGTTCTCCACAATGCCGTTGTGAACGACGACGGTCGTCCCGCTCTGGCTGAGGTGGGGGTGAGCGTTGCGCGGGCTAGGCTCGCCGTGCGTGGCCCAGCGCGTATGCCCGATGCCGATGCGCCCGTTGAGCGGCTTCTCGTCCACGCGGCGCAGCAGATTGCCCAGCTTGCCCACGTCGCGGCGGATGGCGATGACGCCGTCCTGCAGCACGGCGACTCCGGCGGAGTCGTAGCCGCGATATTCGAGACGCTGCAAGCCGTCCAGGATGATCGGCGTGGCATCGCGAGGACCGATGTAACCGACGATTCCACACATGGCGGATTCCCTCCCAGGAATGGCGGCACGGAGACGGCGGGCGGGCAAGCCCTGCACAGAGCAGCGGGCGCGCCGGACGTGCGCAGTAGCAAAGGCGTGACAGGCTATGGTCGGGATACCACGACCGCGCCGATTGGGCCGCCGTCGCCGGCGGTGTTTAGGGCGCGGCTTGGGTTGGGAGGGAAGGAGAAGGGGTGTGGCACGACCCCTGGCGGCATCCGCAGATCGTTCGATTTTCCCCCGGCGGACCGGGGTTAGGCGCGCCTTGCGACGCGCAACCGCCACCTCGTATCCCTGCGCGACGCGAGCAGCGGGCGCAGGGCCTTGCGCTAACGTTCCCTCATTGGTACGGTGGGGCACCTCCTGACGTTGCTGGATGACAGATTCGGTACCTTGATTGCCCATGATTGACCTCACCCCCGTTTCGCTGCGCTCAACTTCCCCCTCTCCGCCGGCGGAGTGGGGGCCAGGGGGTGAGGTTGGGTGGGGGAATGAACGAACCAGCAATCAAGGTAGATTCAGTATACTCCCTGGGCGGTCGTTCTGCTATTAAATTGTTGCAAAAAAGAGCGGGCATAGGCTGTTGGGCAGCGGAGACGTTACCGTGCTAAACCGGCGGCACAGCAAAGCAACACCCCTGATGAGGTTTGACATTCAAGACGGGTAATACGCGCACATGTTATGTAGGGGCGGGTTTGCAAACCCGCCCCTACAAGCGGCTGCCGATCATGATCGTCAAGGCGCAGCAGACGATGGGTGCGTGCAAAAGTAGCGACTCGCTGGACGCGGGGATATGGACCTCACCCCCAGCCTCGCCCCGCTCGGCTTGCCCCCTCTCCGTTGACGGAGAGGGGGCGGCGAGGCGCGTCAGCGCCGAGCGGGGGTGAGGTCAACCAGGGCGCTGCAGAGCAGCGCCCCTACCTGACAGGTTTTGCACGCACCCCAGACGATCCGCCCCCAAAAACGCTCGACCGGAACTGGTGCAGCCCCGGTCGAGCGAGCGCCGTGAGGGGGACCACGGCGTGAAGCAATCCTGGCAGGACAACACTACTCCAGGTACTCGGTCAGTCCGTACTCGGTCTGCATCTGGCGCAGCTTGCTCAGCGCCGCGTGCTGAAGCTGGCGGATACGCTCGCGGCTGTAGCCCATCAACTGCCCGATTTGCGACATGCTGTGCATGTCGCCGTTCTCCAGCCCGAAGCGTAGGCGGATGATGCGCGCCTCACGCGAGGGCAGCGCGCCCAGCAGGAAGCTGATCGACTCGACGAGCAGCTCGCGGGCGGTCGCTTCTTCGGGCAGCTCGCTCTCCTGGTCGGCGACCAGGTCGGCGCGCGGACGGTTTTCTTCGTCGCCGATCAACTCGTCAAGCTGCACCGGCTCGCGCGCGGCCAGCAGAGTTGTCTCCACCTGATCGGGCGTCAGGTTGGCCTCGTCGGCCAGCTCTTCGGTCGTTGGCTCGCGGCCTAGCTCCTGAGCCAGCCGCTCGCTTGTGCGGCGCAGACGGCCCCAGCGCTGCCCCTGGTTGATCGGCAGGCGGATGGTGCGGCCCCGGTCACCGGCGGCGCGGGCAATGGCCTGGCGAATCCACCAGGTCGCGTAGGTGCTCAGGCGCACGCCGCGCGCCGGGTCGAAACGGTCAACCGCCTTCATCAGCCCCAGGTTGCCCTCCTGGATCAGGTCGGGCAGCGGCAGGCCGCGCCCCTGATACTTCTTGGCGATGGAGATGACCAGGCGCGTGTTGGCCATGATCAGTTCCTGGCGGGCGGCTTCGCCCAGCTCGATCACGTCGCAGTAGTCGTCATCCATCGAGTCGCAGTCCACTTTGCCAACCGCCAGTTGCTCCTGCGCGAGGTTGCCGGCCTGCACAAGGCGGGCGAGCGCCTGCTCGCGCCCCACGTCAATCGGCTCGGAGATGGGGCGGATGTCGCGGAAGTAGAATTGCAACAGGTCGGCGTCGGTCTGGGGCATGGGGGTGCCGTCGTCGGACGGCATTCGCTCTTCTGCCGTCTCTTCGTCGCCGCCGAACGCAAACTCAACGTCGCTCTCGAAAGAATCGTACTCGGAACGCCAGCCCCGGCGGGTGTCCGCCGAAAATTGGGAGATCGTTTGGCTCATCGCAACCACGGGTGCCTGCCTTTGGGTTAGGGCGGGCGCCAGGCCCGCCACTCTTTGGGCGAATGGGATGCGGTATCGAAGTGTCTTCAGTCACCCTCATAATACGAGTTTTTCAGATAAAAATCAATTTATTTAGATTAGAATATGATAAAAATCCGGGGGCAGGGAGTGGGAGTGCAACGATGGGCGGCGGCGGGCGAGCGTCATGGGCATCTGTTTAGATGCAGTCTCTAGCGATCAGGGTGCGTCTAGAGGCTGGGCAATCGCTTCAAACGTGCGTGTTGTTCTACCTCACCCCCAGCCTCGCTGCGCTCGGCTTGCCCCCTCTCCGTTGACGGAGAGGGGGCGGCGAGGCGCGCCAGCGCCGAGCGGGGGTGAGGTCCGTAGGGGCGTATTGCGATACGCCCCTACGAGTAGGCTGGCGCGCGGCGGACTTTGATGCGATTGCCCTGTGTCCAGAGACGAGTCTGTGACCTTTTCGCTCTCACTCATTACAATACCAGTGTAGCATTAGAATCCCGTAGGCGATTCCTGAGGGAATGATGAGTATGCCTGCCGCCCTGCCGCCCAACTTGCCCCCGCCACGCCCGCTGCGCCTGCACCCGCGCGTGCTGGTCGGCTATGGCTCGCTGCTGGGCGCGGTGATGCTGGTGGTGGGCAGTGGCTGGGCGCTGCTCGCCGGAGACGAAGGGCCAGGCGCGTGGTTCCCGCGCCAGCGCTGGCTGGCCGATCTGCTGCTGGGCGCGCTGGTGGGGGCGGCGTTCGCAGCAGCGGCCTGGGGGCTGTTCGGGCGCATTCCCGCCCTGCAGCGCATCGAGCGCCGCCTGGTCGCCCTGCTGGATATGCCCGCCCTGCGCCCTCATCACGCGGTGCTCTTTGGCCTGCTGGCGGGCGTGCCGGAGGAAATCCTGTTTCGCGGGGCGCTGCAACCGACGCTGGGCTTGCTGGTCACATCGCTGGTGTTCGGCGCGCTGCACGCGGTGACGCTCGCCTACTTCGTCTACGCGGGAGTCGCCGGGGTGCTGCTGGGCGCGCTGGCGCTGTGGCGGGGCGCGCTGTGGGCGCCCATCGCCGCGCACACGGTCATTGACGTGATCATGTTCGCTCTGCTCATTCACCGCTGGCGGACGAGGACGCGCGCGCAGGAGAGCGGTTCCACCGCGCCCTGACGGAGCCTCACCCCAACTTCGCTGCGCCCCGGCGTGCTCTCTCTCCAACGTGGAGGGACGGACAAATAAGATTGCATTGACGGCTAACGATAGAGTACGGAAGAACAATTCAAGGGAAGAAACGAACGAAGAAGGCGACTTCGGGCAGCCGGTTGTAGGGGCGGGTTTGCAAACTCGCCCCTACAGGCCCTACCAGGCATCCGGGCTTCTCCTTCAAGCCGCCCGTTTCTTCCGGTGATTGTGATCGCTTGTCGTTATGCTAAATCAACACTGTCTAATATGTCTGTTCCTCCACGTTGGAGAGAGGGGCCAGCAAGACCCACGTCAGTGGGCCGCGCGAGGGGTGAGGTCAAACGGAGCTTTGTTCGCGGCGATTGCCCGCCGATCGCGGGGCAGCCGCCGGATATGCGCCACAAAGCGCGGTACAATGGGGTTACATCCGTCACCAACCAGACCAAAGGACCGCCTCGTGAGCCAGGAACTACGACAGTGTCCCCACTGTGGCGCGTATGTGCTGAGCGGCGACGCCATCTGCCCGCGCTGCGATCATCCCCTGGAACCGGCGGACGACCGCGCAGCGCCCGACCCGCCGACGGCGATCTTCTCCGTGCCAGAGGAAGAGGGCCTTTCATCCGATCCGCAGACGGTGATCTTTCCCGCGTCGGAAGAGGGCATCCCGCCCGATCCGCAGACGGCGGTCTTCCCCGAAACAGAGGAAGCGGAAGCGCCCGCCGAACACCCGGTCGCCGCCGAGAGCAGCGCCCCACGCCTCGAAAGCGAGCCGCCGGACGCCATCCTCGCGCCGGAGCACGAAGAGGCGCGCCCGCAGCCGCCCGAAGTGACGCCCGGCCCGACAGAGGAAGCGCCCGCCGCTCGTGACGAGGACAGCGGCGGCGTGCCCGCCCCGGACTTCACCGCGCTCTTCCCCCCGGAGGAAGTCGAAGCGGAGGCGCGCCTGCCCTTCCAGGACACGGATCGCCGCGCGCCGGAGGCCGTCCGCGAGGACACGCCAACGCACCTGGCGGGCGCAGAGCATGTCGCCCCGCCCGCCGGGCCTGAGCTGGAACCGCTCCAGGAGCGCACGCAGATCACCCCCAGCCGCCAGATCGCCGGGCCGGGATACATCGTGCCGCCCGCGCCCTACACGCCGCCGCCCGTTGTGCCGCCCGCCGCACTGCCAATGCCCGCCGCCTACGGCCCCGCGCTCGCCTCCGGGCATGTCTACCTGCAGCAGCGCGTGGCCGCCTATGTGCAGGGCGGTTATCGCGTGCACAGCCACACACCAGCCCAGGCGGTGCTCTCGTGCGGGAAGAATCTGGGCGTCGGCGGGTGGATGCTGGCGCTGATCACGGTGATCGGCTTCGCCTGGTATCTGCTCATCCTGACCCTGAGCGGCTTCACCGCCGACCGTGTGTACATCACCCTGGAGGCGGATGGGCGCGTCTATGAGGACGGGCCGGGCGCGGCGCACATCCGGCGCGGGCGGGCGCGCACGGGCCGTCGCTGGGCGCTCTTCGGCGGGGCGGTGCTGGCGCTCAGCCTGCTGCTGGCGTTGGTATTGGGGGCGGTGGCTGTTACCTACCTGCGCGACGACGGGCACCAGGCCGCGCTGCGCGAAGCGTACCCGGCGATCACCCTGTTCGAGGAGCGCTTCAGCGATGTGAAGCCGGACCCTGACGACGTGCCGCTGGCCCGCGATGGCCTTGTGGTCTGGGTCGTGCTGGCCGGCATCGCCGCCGTCGGCGCGTGGGGCGGGGCGACGCTGGCCGTGATCGGCACGGTGCATCACGGGGCGTATCGCGTGTCGGTGCCGTCGCTGCCCGGCTGGTGATCATCTTTCGCGTCCAACAACCAGGCGCAGCCGAAGGCGGCCTGCTCACTCGCAGAGAGGCAGCACGACGCAGAACACGCTGCCGCGCCCCGGCTCGCTGGTCGCGCGGATTTTCCCACCGTGCAGCTCGACAATGCGGAGGGCGATAGTCAGGCCCAGCCCGGCGCGACGCCCGGTGCGGGCCTGGTTGACGCGGAAGAAGCGGTCGAAGATGCGCGGCAGGTCTTCTGCCGAGATGCCGATCCCCGTATCGGTGACGCTCACCGTCACTGTATCCCCGACGACGGCATTCTCCACTGTCACGCTGCCCCCCGACGCGGTGAAGTCCAGTGCGTTCTGCACGATGGCCGCCAGCGCGCGATGCAGGTCGGGCAGGCTGGCACGGACGAGCGCGGGCACGTCCGCGGGCTTGAGCACCAGGTCAATGGCTTTTGCCTGGGCCGCCGTCTCGAACCCGGCGCGCAGATCGCGCAGCAGGAAATTGACATCGAGCGGCATGGTTGCCATCGCCGGCCCACTGTCGAAGTGAGACATGGCCAGCATGTCGTCAATCAGCTTGCCGATGTACATCGCCTGCTCTTTCATGGCGTTGATGCGCTGCGCAGTCTCTGGCGGGGGCTGGAGCGCCCGCTCGATCAGTTCCAGGCCGGTGTAGATCACCGCGAGTGGGGTGCGGAACTCGTGCGAGGCGTCTTCGATGAAATGCGCCAGGATGTTGACTTTCTCTCGCTCCAGCACCAGCTTCATCTGCTCTGCTTCGGCGTTCTTATGGTCGGTGATGTCCACGATGGTCTGCACGATGTGGTCCACCTGGCTATCGGCATTGCGCACAGCCCTGGCCGAGACCAATCCCCAGAACTCGCTGCCATCAGCCCGAATGTAGCGTTTCTCGTACTGGAAAGCGTCCGATTCCCCCGTCTGCAGAGCATGGTAGTGCCGGGCGGTGAGGCTGGCATCGTCCGGTGCGGTGATGCCCATTGACGTGAGTCCCGCCAGAGAGTCGTAGCCGAACATATCATGCCAGCGCTCGTTGACTTGCAGGTAGTGCCCATCGGCGTCGAGCAGGGCGATGGCGCTGGCCGTATTGTCGAACATAGCCTGCAACTGCGCCTGGCTCTGGGCCAGCGCCTGTTGGGCCAGCCGCTGGTCGGTGACATCGGTGATGAATCCCTCCACCACATGCTGGCCGCTGGGCTGCAACACCAGGCGACCCTGCTCCCACACCCATTTCTCCTTGCCATCGCGCGTCAGGAGGCGGTAGGCGTAGGTGAAGGGCTGCCCCGCCGCGATGCTCTGCTGCGTTGTCTCCCAGACGTATTGGCGGTCGTCGGGATGAATGAGGTTCCCATAGGACACCGTGCGATTGTAGAGCAGATCGTCCGGCGCATAGCCGGTGAGGGCTGCGCAGCCGCTGCTGACCAACAACATCGTCCATTGGGGATCGTTCAGGCAGCGGTAGGCCATGCCCGGCAGGTTGTCCAGCAGCGCTTCGAGCGAGAGCTGGCTCTCGTGCAGCGCCTGCCAGCGGGTGTCGCCCTCGCTGAGGCGGGCGTTGGCCTCGGCGAGCGCTGCTTCCAGCGCGGCGATCCGGTCGCGCAGCATTTCCTCACGGGGATCGAAGTTGTCGTGTGTGTGCGAGGGAAGGCGGTCAACCATGAGACTATCTCCTCGGTGAAGCGCCCGGCTCGGCTGCGAAGGCTGATCCCGCGCCACTGCCGGCCTGTGCCCAGAGTCCTGTCTCGCGGAGGCGGCGTTCTGTGTCGCCCCCGCGCCGGACGCAATAAGAATCCCCGGCGCTCACCCTGGTGAGGGCGTGCCTCCCTCGCCCGCAGCAGCGGGCAGGGTAAGCGTGACCGTTGTCCCGCCGCCCGGCTGACTCTCCAGGCAGATGCGCCCGCCGTGTAGCTCGGCCAGTCGCCTGGTGATCGCCAGGCCCAGGCCCGTCCCATCGTAGCTGCGCGCAGCCGTGCCGTTGCCCTGCTGGAATTCGCCGAAGATGCGCTCTATCTGGTCGGGCGCAATGCCCATGCCGGTGTCGCTGATGGTGATCACGATCTGCTGGCCGTCGCCGCGCGCGCGCAGCGCCACATGCCCCGCATCGGTGAACTTGACGGCGTTGGCCAGCAGATTGGTCGCCATCTGGCAGATGTGCGTTTCGTCGCCCAGCGCGGGCGGGGTGCCGGCGAAATCGCGGACGAGTTCCAGCCCCTTGTGTGCGGCGAGTGGTGCGATGGTATCCAGCGCGGTGTTGAGCGCCTGCACGGTGTCCACTGGCACGCGGTTGAGCACCATACGCCCCGTCTCAATGCGGTTCAGATCGATCACATCGCGGATCAGGCTGAGCAGGTTGTACCCGTTGCGCACGACCTTTCCCAGACGGTCGCGCTGCGTGTCATTGAGCGGGCCATAGGTGCCGCTGAGCACCAGTTCGGTGTAGCCGATGACCGAGTTGAGCGGCGTGCGCAGCTCGTGGCTCATGTGTGCCAGGAACTGGCTCTTGAGCCGGCTGGCCTCGCTCAGCTCGGCGTTCTTGCAGGCCAGTTCCGCGTGCAGCTCCGCCAGCGGGCTGAACAGCTCGTAGCGCAACACGGGCACGCCAAGCGCCAGCGCCGCCACCGCCAGCAGCACCGCCTGCACCGGAATGTGCAGGAGCGGCCAGATCACCGTCGCACCGACTGAAGCCAGGATGACCAGCACAGGCGCTCGCCACAGGGCGCGCCCCCGCTCGTCATCCATCCGGCGGAGCAGGGCGGCGGCGATCAGCAGATAGAGCAACTGCGTCACCACGGCCACTATCCCCAGCGCCGTCCAGTCGCCGCTGAAGCTGCCCGCCTGGCCGGGCACCGGGCGGATGTTGACGATCAGGCGGTCGGTCCACAGCGTGTAACTGTGGGTGGTGACCATCAGCCCGCCGGCCAGGCGCATGGCGCGCATGACGGGGGTGCGCTGCTGAGCGAACTCGGAGGCGAAGAAAAACATGGCTGCCGTGAACATGCCCATCAGCCCGATGGCCATGTAGGTGGTGTGCGCGGGGGGAAGGCGAAGGCGGTCAATGAAGCGCCCAAATCCGTTGGCGATGCTGTACGAGCCGAGCAGGAACATCGTCAGGGCGAAAAGCTGGTTCATGCGCCGCTGAGGAGCCTGCCACAACACGAGCATCAGCAGGGCGCAACTGATGATGGCGGTGAGGCCGTTGGCCACGAGCACAATGACAGTGGTGGCTGACATGGCTATGGCGCGGCCTCCTCCACCGCCTGGGCAGCCAGCAATCTGGCGGCCTCGGCGGACACCGCCCCCGGCGTGACCGGGCTGGTCAGGACGAAGCTGGCGCCCGCCTCGCGCGCCCGCCCCGATACCTCCGGCGCGGCGATGACCAGGATGGACGCCCCGGCCAGCATCGGGTCGTAACGCAGACTCCGCACCAGGTGCGCCGCGTCCAGCCCAGCCAGGCCAAAGTCCAGCACGACCAGGGCAGGGCGCTGCTCGCAGATCAGGCGCAGGCCGTCGCTGGCGCTCTGCGCGCCGAAGACGCGGCACCTGGCGCGCTCCAGGGCGCGCCGCCGCGCAACAAGTCTGTCGCCGTCGTCGTCCACCAGCACGACCAGCGGCCCGCTGGTGCGACGCCCTGGCGAGAGGATGGGCGGCAGGGCGGGGGTGCCGGGCGCTGCTGGCAGGGCGATGTGAAAAGCCGTCCCCTTGCCGGGCGTGGTGGCGAACCACAGATTGCCGCCGTGCAGCGCCACCAGCCGCTGCGCAATAGCCAGGCCGAGGCCGGTGCCGTCCTCATGATGGGCCAGCGTGCCGTCCGGCTGGTGAAAGGCGCGGTAGATGCGCTCCTGCTGGGCCGGCTCGATGCCAGGGCCGGTGTCCACGACGCACAGCACCACCTGGTCGCGCGCGCTGTCGAAGTAGCCGCGCACGATGACGGCCCCGCGCTCGGTGAACATGATCGCGTTCTTGAGCAGGTTGTCGAGCACCTGGTAGACCCGCCCCCGGTCTGCGGCCAGGTCGGGCAGCGCCGCATAGCCGCGCACCAGCGCCAGCCCTTTGGCTTGCGCTGGCCCGGTGTGGGCTGCCAGCAGCTCGTCGAGCAGGGCGACCGTCGGCACGTGCGTGATCGTCAGCGCCAGCCGCCCGGCCTCGATGCGGCTCAGGTCGAGCACGTCGTTGATCAGTTCCAGCAGCCGCCGCCCGTTGCGAACGACCTTTTGCAGCCGGTCCTGCTGCAGGGCGTTGAGGTCGCCGTAGGTGCCGTGCAGCACCAGATCGGTATAGCCGATGATCGAGTTGAGCGGCGTGCGCAGCTCGTGGCTCATCGTCGCCAGGAACTGGCTCTTGAGCCGCGTGGCCCGGCGCAATTCGTCATTTTTGGTTGCCAGCGCCGCGTTGAGATCGGTGAGCGGCTGGAAGACCTGGAAGGTGATCACCAGCCGGCCCAGCATGATGGCGGCGGCGGTGAGCAGCAGTGCGTTGAGCGAGTAGATGCGCGTGACCGGGAGCGCCGCGAACGCCATCACACCCGCGATCATGGCCGCCAGCGGCCAGGTCAGCGCGCGGGCGCGGGCGTTGCGCTGCCTGTGCACCGTCCCGATGACCGAGACCATGCACAGAGCGGCCAGCCCCGCGCCCAGCACGCCGCTCGGCGTGAGACGGTATGTATAGCTGTAGGTGCCGCTCGCCTCGAAGCGCTCGAAGACGGCGCTCTGCCAGATCAGGGCGAGGCCGAGGGCGGCCACAGAGGCGATGAGGGCCATCTGGGTGCGCCACAGGCGGACGGGAGTCTCGGCGAAGCTCAGCATGAAGCCGAAGAGCAGCGTGATGCTCAGGATATACAGGGAGGTGACGCTCTTGCGCAGGGGGTCGGGGTCCAGCGCCAACGGCTGCCCGACGGCGAAGACGGCGTTGGCCAGACCGTACAGACTCAGCATGACCATGCCCAGGGCGCAGTACAGGTTGCTGAGTCGCCGCGCATCCTGCCACAACACCAGCAACGCCAGCGCCGCCCCACAGACAAACAACATCGAGTTGACAGCAAGACTGATCAAAGTGGCCGAGCCGATGGTCATCAGGCACCTGCTGAGATCAGAGCACACGCTCCAACACGTATCTGGCTTCGCCCCATTGTAGCACGTTCCCGGAATAGACTTCCGAAGTCTTGGAGACTTCGCAGGGCAATCGCATCAAAGTCCACCGCGCGCCAGCCTACTCGTAGGGGCGTATTGCAATACGCCCCTACGGACCTCACCCCCGCTCGGCGCTGGCGCGCCTCGCCGCCCCCTCTCCGTCAACGGAGAGGGGGCAAGCCGAGCGCAGCGAGGCTGGGGGTGAGGTAGAACAACACGCACGTTTGAAGCGATTGCCCTGGGAGACTTCGGAAGTCTGGTGTCTGAGCGTCTCAGCGCCGAGCGGGGGTGAGATCAATGCTCCCGCCGGCAGGGCCGGACGACCGCAACGAAATCCGCCGCACTCCTGTCCCACAGGTTTTTTCTGTTTCTGAACACGTTTTTATGAGTTTGGGTGATATGATGTTACGTAGGAGGAGCACGCCATCATTGGCACGAGTCTGTTGGGGGTACGAGTATTCAGGGAGGGAGACTTCATGCAACGTAAGCGCGTTCTATCATTGTGCTGGTGCGCGGTCTTCGCCGTTTCGCTGTTGAGCGGGGCCGGGTTTGGCCGCGCCCAGAGCGGCGTCACGGTGACGCTCACGCCGGCGGAAGTCGGCGTGGCGGAGACGGCGGTTGTCGAGGGGCGCATCGCCTGCCCCGCCGGAAGCTGCGCCGCCTTCGCCGTGACCATCCGCTTCGACCGCGCCGTGGCCCGCGTGTGGACGGCTCGCCTCGGCCCGTACCTGGGCGAAGGGACGCTGGAGCGCGAAGTGCTGGTGGACAATGCCGCCGGAGTGGTGCGCCTGTCCTACATCGCGCAGGGAGCGCCTGCCGCCATAGGCGACGTTCTCTTCACGCTGGAAGTGGGCGGGCTGATCCCCGGCGAAGCGGCCTTTGCCATCGAGACGCTGGACATCACCGACGCCAATGGGGCGCTGCTGGCCTCCAGCGGGCAGGGGACGACCGTCACCGTCTTCGAGACAGGCAAGATCGCCTTCTTCTCGCCGCCGGACAACCGCTGGGAAGTGGCCTTCACCTCCGAGCGCGACGGCAACCCGGAGATTTACCTCATCAATGCTGACGGCACCGGCCCCCGCCGCCTGACTACCAACGAAGTGCTGGACGGCGCGCCGGACTGGTCGCCGGACGGGGCGCGCCTCGCCTTCCACTCGGCGCGCGATGGCAACCTGGAAATCTACGCAATGAGCGCGGACGGGAGCGGCGCGCAGCGTCTGACCGATCACCCGGCCAGCGATTCCGAGCCGGACTGGTCGCCGGACGGGGCGCGCATCGTCTTCGTGTCGGATCGCGATGGCAATGAAGAGCTGTACGTGATGAACGCCGATGGCAGCAACGTGCAGCGTCTGACCGACAACCCAGGCATTGACACGCAGCCGGCCTGGTCGCCGGACGGGCGCACGATTGCCTTCTCCTCCATGCGCGAGGGCACGGCGGAGATTCACCTCATGAACGCCGACGGCAGCGACGTGCGCCGCATCACCAACCTGTTCGGCGCGAACGGCTGGGTGCCGGCCTGGTCGCCCAACGGCCTGCTGATGACCTTCCAGACCGAGCGCGACCGCCAGGCGGACATCTACCGCATGACCAACGAGGGGGCCGAGGCGCTGCGCATGACCGAGCAGAGCGACCGCCTGGGCAGCATGGACTGGTCGCCGGACGGGGGCTGGATCGCCTTCATGTCCGGGCGCAGCGGCTACGCCAACCTGTACGTGATGGACCGCGACGCGCAGTACACCTTCCGCCTGACCGACGAGACCAACGAGAACTACGACCCGGACTGGCGGCCCATCTTCGAGCCGCTGCCGGCGACGTGCAAGGTGCGCACCGAGTTCGACCGGTTCGCGCGGGTGCGCGTGGGGCCGGGCGAAAATCGCGGCATCTTCGACTGGCTGCCCGCCCGGCAGGACTTCACTGTGATCGGGCAGGCGCGTGATGACCAGGGCAAGACCTGGTGGCAGCTTGACAAGGACGAGATTCCTGACAGCGAGTTCGCAGCGTCGCTGTGGGTGGCCGAAGAAGAGGTGGACGAGATCGGCGACTGCCTCAACGTCCCGCCGGGCGAGATTCCGCCGATCATCCCCGGCGGCACACCGCCCCCACGCCTCACCCCTGGCTGGGGCGGGTGCGGCTCGTGCGACACCTGCGGGCATCCGGCCAGCGAGTGCGTGACTGCGCCCGACGGCGCGTGCCTGTGGGACCCGAAGACGTGCGCGCCCCCGCCGCCCGGTGGGGAGTGCTTCTTCCTGACGACTATGGTCATTCCCCGGCCTGGAATGCAAGCCTATATCACCATAGGGACGAAGCCAGATTGCCCGGATGGAGGATACTCACCTGGCACCCTGGTGCCGCTGTCCGCCTATCCTCCCTATCGGATGAGTTGGTCAGGCACCTGTCCGGGAGCCTCTGGGACTTCGCCGAACATCACTGTGACCATGAATTTCTCATGCACAGCCATTGCCTCTTGGTGAGTCCTGCGACCTGCATCCCTGGGGGAAGCCGCCCGGCTTCCCCCTCATTCGGGTGCGCGCAAAACCCGCCAGGTAGGGGCGCTGCTCTGCTGCGCCCTGGCTGACCTCACCCCCGCTCGGCGCTGACGCGCCTCGCCGCCCCCTCTCCGTCAACGGAGAGGGGGCAAGCCGAGCGCAGCGAGGCTGGGGGTGAGGTCAATACCCCCATGTCAAACAAGTCGCTGACAACCTTTGCACGCACCCCCTGAGTCGCCCGATTGCCCCCCGTCCTGGCTCGCAGTACAATCGGAGTACACACGCTACCCAAGATCGGGCGGACTGACCATGATCACACGTCTTCTATTGATTGACGCCAATATCGCGTTCATTGTCGCGCTCAAACAGGCGTTGGAGAGCACGGGCCAGTTCCGCGTCAACCTGGCGGCCAACGGCCAGGCGGCCCAGGAAGCCCTGCTGCACAGCCACTATCACGCCGCCCTGTTGGATTGTGACCTGGCCGACATGGGTCCTCAGGCGTTGGTGGACCTGATCCGTCAGATCAGGCCGAACCTGCCTGTGATCATGATGTCGGAGGACGTGGAGCAGCTTGAGCGCGCCCAGGCGGGGGACGTGCAGGGCCTGCTGGCCAAGCCATTCTCGGCGCGCGAGCTGATCGCTTTTCTGCGCGAAGTCGTCGGCGGCGTAGAGGGGCCGGTCATCGCGCCGCCCGACGGCGTGGCCCGCGACGAATTTGCCCCGCCAGAGATGCCGGCCGTCGTCCAGGCGCGGGCGCTCGCGCCGGACGAAGAGCCTGCGCTGGACGAAGAGCCTGCGCCAGACACACGCGAGCGCCGTCTGACCGAGCTTTTCAGCGCGGAGGAGCGCGCGCAGATTCGCCAGGGACTGCACGACCTGGATGCTTTGGGCGAGCCGGACGAAGCGCTGACCGGCGAGGGAGCGGAGTCGCCGCCGTTGGGGGGGGACGAGCTGCTGACCGAGTTCGAGGTCTTCGAGCGCATCCAGACGGGGCAGCTTGGCCGCCTTCAGGACGATCAGAGCGGCGACTGGGAGACCATCAGCCCGCTGGCCGACACCTTCTCCGAGGCCGAAGAGCCGCCCGCCGCCGATCTGCTGCCCTGGGATGCCGACGATCAGCCGGGCGCGACAAGCCCGCTGGCCTGGCCGGAGGAAGCGCCGGCCACGCGCCCGCTCGGCGCTGCGGAGGAGCCGCCCGAAACGCGCTTGCTGGATGACGAGGAAGAGCCTGAAGAGACGCGCAGGCTGGCGGAAACGGATTCGCTGGGGACGTTGCTGGATGCGCGCGCCTGGCCAGAGCACCCTGAAGGAGCAACTGCCGAGCGCAGAGAGACGTCGCCATCCGATCTGGACGGCCTGCGCCAGTTCCTGGCCGATTACCGCCCGCACGACGCCGGCGAGTTTGACGATGTGCTCGACGCGGTGGCTCGCTCCTCGCCGGAGGAGTACGAGCGCTCGCCCGATGATCGCGCTTTCCACGATCTGGTTGAGTCGCTGCGCCCGCGCGACGCCGATCAGCAGCGGCGCACGCGGCTCGATGAGCTGCTGGCGTCCATCGCTGCCGACAGCGGTGAGGCGGAGCAGCCCACCGACAGCGGCGCGGCCATTGACTACGTGCTCGACGCGATCCGCCGGGCGGGGCCGCCTGCTCAGGAAGGGGAATCGCCCGACGAGGCGGCGCTGGACGACACGACCATCGGCGATGTCATCGAGGGGTTGTTCGAGCCGTCCTTTGAAGGCGTGCTGGCTGCCCTGGCCGGCGAAGACGTGGGCGACGAAGACTACGATGAGCCGAGCTACCCCCGCTTCGCCGCCGCGCCAGACGCCGCCGACCAGGTGGCGACCGGAGAGATGCCTGACGACAGCAGCCCGGCCTGGCTGACCGACTACGAGCGCAAGGCGTCTGCTCTGCCGGACGATGCGGCTGGCCTGGTGCTGGGCGAGTCGGTGGAAGCGTTCGATGAACCGCCAGCCGTGCCGCAGGACTCGCGCCATTACCCGGCTACGGCGGCGCTCGCCGCTGTCGCCAGCGCCGAAGATGGCGACGATTTCTCGCTCACACAGCTTCTGGAGCAGATCGAAGAGCAGCTTCCCCCCTTGCATGTGGAGCGTCCTCGCCTGAAGCCATTGCCATCGTGGGATACCGACGCGGGGCTTGGCGGCGCGCGCGACCTGGAGACGATCTTCGACGAGCTGGAGGGGGTTGAGGGCGGCGAGCCGCAGCCGTTGTTGGAGGAAATGCGCCCTGCGTTCACCCCTGACGCCTACGCCGACGCGGCGGCGCTCGACCTGGACGCGATCTTCAGCGCGCCAGAGGCCGCGCCATCGGGCGAGCCGGGCGAGGAGGTTTTTCCCGACGAGCTGCGCGACCTGGCCGACGCTGCGCAGATGGCGGCGGACGCTTCCGTGACGGAGGCCAGCGTCGCCGAGCTGTTCTATGCCGGCGTGCGCCAGGACGCCTGGGACTTCGCCGAGCCGCCCGAGGCCGGGCCGCTGGAAGATGAGCCAGCCGACGCCAGGCCCCTGGCCGCGCCGCTAGACGCTGCGCTGTGGGAAGCAGAGCCGCCCGAAGGGGAGCAGTTCGTCGCAGAGCCGCCCTATGCCGAGCCAGCCGATTTTGCGCTCGAAGAGGTCCCGGAGTGGGCGGAGCCGACGGACTCATTTGAACTCGCGCCGCTCGACTCGGCGCTGACTGAAGAGCCGCTGCCAGAGATGGCCATGCCAGAGCCGGAGTGGGAGGAAATCAGCGCCAGCGAGGAGCAGCCCGCCGAAGCGCCGCCTCCCGCGCCTTCTATGCCTGTGTTCGCCGCCGAGGAGCGTTCCGCGGTGCCGGACGTGACGGAGATGGCGGCTGTCTCCCTGGAACCGGGCGAGGACGCCGCCGACGCGGACATCGCCCAGACGGCGCTGCGCCTGACTCAGTACTCGCTCGAAAGCTCGGCGCAGGCGACGATGCTCAGCCGTCCGGGGCGTCTGCTGGCCAGCGCCGGCGACTTGCCCGCTGCGGCCATTGCGCGGCTGCTCAGCGCGGTTGACGCGGCGTGGCGCACCAGCCCTGCCGCCTCCGACGCGCTGATCCGCTATATTGCCCTGCCAGACGCGGGCGAGTTCCTGCTCTACAGCACACGCGTCGAGGCGGACATGACGCTGAGCATGATCTTCGGCACCAACACCCCCCTGCGCACCATCCGCCGCCAGGCGCGCCGGCTCGGCGAATCGCTCAGGCTGATGGCTGAGCTGCCCGTTGCGGCTGACGAACCGGCGGCGGCGCGCACCAGGCCCCGCCGTCCAGAAGGGCTGGCAGCCGGGCCGGTCGTCGTCGCCGCCGAGCCGGAAGCTGAAGCTGTCGCGTCCGTGCAGGACGCTGCTCCGCCGGCCGACGAAGGGCCGTACACGGGGTACACCTGCCTGTGGGTTCCCCATGACCCGCGCCTGGAGCTGCGCAGCGAATTCGCCGATTCGCTCAGGGATTGGATCGTGGACGCGGCGGAGGCGGATCGTTGGCGGGTGCTGGCGCTCGACGTGCAGACGGATTACGTCCTGGTGTCGCTCGATGTGCCGCAGAAGATTCATCCAGACCAGGCCATCGCCCGGCTGATGGCCGCGACCGCGCAGCGCAGCGCCGACGAATTCCCCGACCTGGCCTTCGGCCAGCCGTTGTGGGCGGACGGGTACTATTTCGCCGCCCCGCCGCGCGACCTGAGCGACCGCGAGATTGTCCGCTTCCTGGCGTTTCAGCGCCAGGCGTAGGGGCCTTGCGCAGCGCCTTCGGTGCGGCGATTCCTCCGTCGTGCCGCGCTTTACCTCACCCCCGCTCGGCGCTGACGCGCCTCACCGCCCCCTCTCCGTAGACGGAGAGGGGGCAAGCCGAGCGCAGCGAGGCTGGGGGTGAGGTCAATGCTCCTGTGCCAGGCGTAGCGCAGCATCCCCTCCGCCATCCCCTGACAACACAACGCCCCGGCCAGTGACCGGGGCGTGCGCATTCTCTGCGGGTGTTTGCAGGCTATTTAGCGTTGGTAGTCGGCAGCGCCCTGCCGCCCCACACGGCGTCGAAGTTTGGCCCCAACGTGCCGCGCTTTACCTCACCCCCGCTCGGCGCTGACGCGCCTCACCGCCCCCTCTCCGTTTACGGAGAGGGGGCAAGCCGAGCGCAGCGAGGCTGGGGGTGAGGTCAATGCTCCTGTGCCAGGCGTAACGCAGCATCCCTTCCGCCGCACCCCGACAACACAACGCCCCGGCCAGTGACCGGGGCGTGCGCATTCTCTGCGGGTGTTTGCAGGCTATTTAGCGTTGGTAGTCGGCAGCGCCCTGCCGCCCCACACGGCGTCGAAGTTTGGCCCCAACGTGCCGCGCGGCACGTAGAGCACGTCGCACACCCACACGATCTTGTAGTATGCGCCTGTAGCGTCTGTGCCCAGCACCCAGGCTGTCTTGCCCGCCGGGATGGTGGTATAGGGCTGGACAAGCTCACCGGGTGCCCAGTAGAGCGGCGCGTCGAGCACGAAGGTGCCCACCACCGAGGACGCCGTGATCGGCATGTACTGGTCGCAGCCGGCGATGCTGGCCACGCCGATGTCATCGGCGTTGCAGGTGAAGTGCACCTCGGTCTTCCACAATTCCTGCTGGTGCTTGTCGCGCAGGGTGACGACCAGGGTCAGCACCTGGTTCTCCGGCATGGGGAACGAGCCGGTCTGCAGGCCGCGATGGTTGAGATTAAAGACATACCAGTCATTGTCGAAGACGCCGGGCGCGATGGCCGAGAAATACTCGTCCATGTAGACGACGCCAGCGAAATCCTTGACGATGGTATCGGCGTAGTACCGCTCGCCCGGCGTCAGGTTGCGGAACGCCACCTCAAAGCCCGTCTGGCCGCTGAGGCAGCCCGATGAGATGCGGTCTATGACGAGCCACTGCTCGCCCGCCGCGCGAACCTGCCCGACCTGCGGCACATAGGTCAGCGCCAGCACCAGGCCGATCAGCACGATGACGGAAACCCATCTGATTCGCATTGCACTCCACTCCTTCTGTATCTCGGATAATGCTGATCCCGCATCCTGTATTAAGCCAATATGTAATCATATTATACAAGCATCCCCCCTGAAGAACCGTTTGAAACTCATAACCTTACAGCAAGCGTAGCTCAAGCGTGGGGTGAGGGTATAGCAAACGAACGGTCAAAATCCCCCTCTCTGGCTCTGCCGGAGAGGGGGATTTAGGGGGAGAGGCGTGCGCCCGGTTGGCGAGCCTCACCCGCGCCCCCACCGTTCCATCTCCGCCCAGTTCGGCCCGACGCTCGCATCGGCGACCAGCGGCGCGTCCAGCCTGAACGCGGCTTCCATCACCTCGACCACCAGCGGCGCGACGCGATCCAGCTCGCCGTCTGGCACTTCGAGCACCAGCTCGTCGTGCACCTGCAGGATCATGCGCGCCCGGCGGCGGCTCTCGCGCAGCGCCCGCGCCAGGTCAATCATGGCGATCTTGATGATGTCCGCCGCCGTGCCCTGAATTGGCATGTTGATCGCCTCGCGCTCGGCCCGCTGCCGCGCCTGGAAATCCACCTTACGTCCCAGTTTCTCGCTAAGCTCGGGGAAGTAGCGGCGGCGGCCCAGCAGCGTCTCGACGTAGCCGAGGCGGGCGGCGCGGGCGCGCGCCTCGTCCAGGTAGGCGCGCACGCCGGGGAACTGGGCGAAATAGGCGGCGATGAAGTCCTCCGCCTCGGCCAGGGTCAGGTTGCTGTCACGGGCCAGGCGGAAGGCGCCCATGCCGTACATCAGCCCGAAGTTGACTGCTTTGGCGAAGCGGCGCTGCTCGTAGGTCACCTGGTCGAGCGGCACCTGGTAGACGGCGGCGGCGGTCGCCCGGTGAATGTCCACGCCGTCGTGGAACGCCTTGAGCAAGGCGGCGTCCTGGCTGTAGTGGGCCAGGATGCGCAGCTCCACCTGGCTGTAGTCCACCGAGAGCAACTTGTGCCCCGGCGGGGCGACGAAGGCGTGGCGCACGCGGCGGCCCTCCTCGCTGCGAATGGGGATGTTCTGCAGGTTCGGGTCGCTGGACGACAGCCGCCCGGTGACGGTGCCCGTCTGGTTGAAGTTGGTGTGCACGCGCCCGGTGGCCGGGTTGACCAGCGCGGGCAGCGCGTCCACGTAGGTGCTGCGCAGCTTGTCTAGCTCGCGCCAGGCCAGGATCAGCCCGACGATGGGGTGCTGATCGCGCAGCGCCTCCAGCGTGCCCGCGTCGGTGCTGAAGCCGTGCGTCGTCTTGCGCAGGCCCTCGGTGGGCAGGCGCAGCTTGCCGAACAGCACGTCGTTAAGCTGCTTGGGGCTGCCCAGGTTGAACTCGCCGTAGCCGTCGCTGTTGGCGTAGATTTCCTGCTGCAGCGCGGCCAGGCGCGCGCCCAGGTCGGCGCTGAGCGCGCGCAGATAGGGCACGTCGAGCAGCACGCCGGCCATCTCCATGTCGGCGAGGACCGGCACCAGCGGCATCTCGATCTCGCTGAACAGCTTCCACACCTGGCGCTCCTCCAGCTCTGGGCGCAGGATGTCCACCAGGCGGCAGGTGAGGGCAGCGTCGGCGGCGGCGTAGGGCGCGGCCTGCTCGACCGGCACGCGATCCATGGTGATCTGCTCGCGCCCGGAGCCGATGAGCGCGTCAATGGGCGTCATCTGCGCGCCGGTGCGCACCCAGGCCAGCGCCTTCAGCCCCAGGTTGCGGCTCGACGGGTCGCTGACCCACTCGGCGAGCATCGTGTCGAAGGTGATCGGCGTCACGTCAATCCCGTAGCGGCGCAGCACCACCAGGTCATAGCTGGCGTTGTGGGCCACTTTGGGGAGGCGCGGGTCGGTCAGGGCGGGGCGCAGCGCGGCGATCACCTGCTTCAGCGGAAGCTGGCGCGGCGTGTGCCCGGCCAGCAAGTCCGGCTGGTCGGCGGAGCCGCCCGCCGGGGCGTTGGGCGCGATGTGCCCCACCGGGATGTAATAGCCGCGCTCGCCGCTCACTGGCCAGGGCGATGCCCACCAGGTCGGCGCGCATCCGGTCGGTGGAGGTCGTCTCCACGTCGAAGGCGATCATCTCCGCCGCCGCAAGCTGCTCGGTCAGCGCGGCGAGCGCGCTCTCATCGTCCACGATGGTGAAGTCTACCAACGGCTCAGGCGTGGCAGATTGCTGTTGTTCCTGGTGCAGGGCGAACATGCTGAGCTGCTGGCCGCTGGGGGTGGGGTGCGGCAGGCGGCCTACCAGGCTGCGGAACTCCAGCGCGCGGAACAGCGCCTCCACCTCCTCATAGCGGTAATCGTGGGCGACGCAGGTCGTCAGGTCGAGCGTCACCGGCACGTCGCGCTTGATGCGCGCCAGATCGCGCGAGAGGAAGGCGCTGTCGCGCTCGGCGGCCAGCTTGTCGCGCAGCGCGCCCTTGATCGCGTCCAGGTGCTCGTAGACGCCGGCGACGCTGCCGTGCTCGCCGATCAGCCTGGCCGCCGTCTTCTCGCCAACGCCCTTCACGCCGGGGATGTTGTCCGACGCATCGCCCATCAGCCCCTTCATCTCGACCAACTGCCCCGGCTCCAGCTCGTATTCGGCGCGGAAGCGGGCCAGGTCCCATAGCTCCGGCCCGTTGCCCTGGCGCTTGGCGGGAAGCTGCACGGTCGTGCGCTCGCTGAGCAGTTGCAGCAGGTCGCGGTCGCCGGTGATGATGCGCACGTCCACGCCCTGCGCCTCGGCCTGCGGCGCGACGGAGCCGATCACGTCGTCGGCCTCGTAGCCTTCCAGCTCCAGGATGGGGACGTTGAAGGCGGCCACCAGCTCGCGGATGCGGCTGAGCTGGAGGCGCAGGTCGTCGGGCATCTTCTCGCGCGTGCCCTTGTAGTCCGGGTACAGGTCGCCGCGCCCGGATAGCCCCTGGTCGAAGCTCACGGCCAGGTAAGCGGGCCGCTCGTCGAGCAGGTCGAGCAGGGTGCGGGCGAAGCCGTAGACGGCGTTGGTCGGCTCGCCGGCTTTGGTCTGGAAGCCCTGCGCCGGCAGGGCGAAGAACATGCGATAGGCCAGGGCATGGCCGTCAATCAGCACGAGGGTGGGGCGGGACATGGCGCGCTCCTGTGATGGAGGGTACCTGAACAGATGTGCGTAGTATACCACAGCGGGCGGCGGGCGGGGTGATGAAACGTGCTCAACAGAGGATCTTTTCAAGTTTTTATAAATAATCCTCTTTTCAGAATACCAACGATTCAGTTATACTGTGTTCAAGCGGGCAGCCAATCTGTGAGATGGCTTGCCATAGGGCGCAAAGCCAGGAGAGACTCCCCCATGAGCAAGATTAGTCTGGTTTCATTGGTCATTGTACTTGGATTCGCACTCACTCTAGTGGGAGTACCCTTTGCGGGTACTGCTCACGCGGCGGGCGAGACCTGGACAGTAGTCTCGTCCATCAGTATCGGCTGTAATGCGTTCGCCACAGGCTTCAACGTCGCCTACACCAACATTGACCCCGGCGCTGATTACTATCAGGAAACATGGGTCGAGGCAGGCGGTCAGGTCTATATGGACGAGTACATTGGCCCCACCTCTCCCTCCGACACAACCTGGTATTTGTACGACGCCAACGATCGCGGCCTCCAGACGGCCAACTTCCCCATCCCTGAACCGGCCACGGTTATCCTGCGCCTGTACGACGCTGACGAGCAACCCATCTACGAGACACGGCTTACGCTGAACTGTGTCGCAGGTACCTATGCGGTTGTCTTCTCTGGCCCGATCACGCCCGCCGAGCCAGCAGAAGGTCTGCCCGGCTGTGACGTGCTGATGCCCATCCCGGCGACGGCGGTCGGCGGGACGTTCGTGGCCGATGCGCCGGCCTACTGGGCGCCCGGCAAGCTGACCAATCCGCTGGTGACGATCAAGGCGGGCAACTCGGCGCGCGTGCTCGGCCTGGACGCCAGCGGGGAGTACTACAAGATCATCTGGGTGTGCAACTTCCTGTGGGTGCCCAAGGCGACGCTGGGGCCGAACTACGACGCGGTGTGGCACGGCGCGCCCCTGCCGACGGGGGTGGTGCAGTAATAACACGATCGTTCATTGAACCGCAAAAATGGCCGCGCGCTGGCGGACGTCCGTCAGCGTGCGGTGGTATTTGGGCGCGACCGGTGTGCGCGCTTCCAGAGTTCAGGAGTCGGTGCCAGCATCTCATCCTCACAGCGTTGCACTGCCCTGCTGCTGCCAGGGAACATGTCGGCGTCGAACACCAATCCTCTATTCGAACGGCTTTTACACAACCGTTATACTCTTTAGAAGGATATTGGATTATACTTACATTAGGAAGAAGGCCGATTCGCTGAATGGATCGGGATAGGGGCCGCTGGCCTGGAGGAAAACAGAACATGGGCAAGGTTCGCTTGGTCTCACTGATCGTCATACTCGCACTGGCGTACCTGGCCGGTGGCGTGGCTTCGCCCGCCGCCGCCGCGCAGGGTGCGACCATCCAGGGCATTACGCTCAACGGCTGTTTCATTGATGTTGTCTTTCAAGTCGAAGACGCCGGGGAGTACTACGTCAACTTCTGGGACGATGGCATTTTCAGGGCTGGCGCGGGCGGCACTTTTCCTGCCAATGCCGTTGTGACAGTGCGTTATGTCATTGGCGATCCGATACTGGAGGGTGCCCCAGGTATTGGCATCTATGTCCAGGATGCGTTTGGACCAAGTGCAGCGACGACATATGACGCGGACGGCAACTACGCTGTTCCTGCTTCGGTGGGGGACTCCTGCGCAGCCCTCCATGACACCAGTGCCTCCGTCTTGAATGTTCCCGGCTGCGACGTGCTGATGCCCATCCCGGCGACGGCGGTTGGCGGGACGTTCGTGGCCGACGCGCCGGTCTACTGGAAGCCGGGCGAGCTGACCAATCCGCTGGTGACGATCAAGGCGGGCAACTCGGCGCGCGTGCTCGGCCTGGACGCCAGCGGCCAGTACTACAAGATCATCTGGGTGTGCAACTTCCTGTGGGTGCCCAAGGCGACGCTGGGGCCGAACTACGACGCGGTGTGGCACGGCGCGCCCCTGCCGACGGGGGTGGTGAAGTAAGCGCCCTCTCTCCACGCTGATAGTCCTGGCGAGATAGCACGAGACTTCGGAAGTCTGCGCAGACTTCCGAAGTCTTTGTTATGTGTGCTTCCGATGCTGGGCTACCTGCCCGGATCGGGTCGTCGCGAGACAGCATTTACATTTGTGAAATCTTTATCGAAAACTGGAGATGGATATGACTCTGTTCTATAATGAGCATTAGGCATAATACCCACCAGAGGAGGTGGCAAGAATGCGCGTACACAACTTGTTGCTAGTGTTTCTTCTGATTGCGATTGGGGCCGCGCTGGTTGCGCCTGCACGGGCAATCACCTATGACCCGCCAGCCGTGTATGGCATCACCTGCACCGGCATCACGCAGTCCAACCCGAGCGCCTACGCTGTGTGGGACCGCAATACCACCGGGGACGGGCGCGAAACCCTGACTTTTCTGGTCACCGACGGCGCAGGGACCGTGCTGTACAGCAGGAGCTGGACCCGCGCCGTTGGCTATGGGCAGGGCGCCCCGAGCTTCAGCTACGCTACGGCGCCTGCCTACAATCCAATCCGCTTTCTGGTGACCAGCCCTGCCGGTAACGGGTTCCCGGAACAGGTGGTGTACGACATCACAGGGTCATGTGAGGGATTGCCTGTGTACGAGGAGCCTGCGCCGGCGATTGACATCGAGAAGGCGACCAATGGCGCGGACGCAGACACCGCCCCGGGGCCTACCATCATGGTAGGCGACCCGGTGGCCTGGACGTACCTGGTGACCAACACTGGCAACGTGGCGCTGAGCGCCGTGTCGGTGACGGATGACCAGGGGGTCGTGGTGACCTGTCCGAAGACTACGCTGGCAGTCGAAGAAAGCATGACCTGCACTGGCAGCGGGACGGCGGTCTCTGGCCAGTACGCCAACGTCGGCGCGGCGGTCGGCACCTACAATACCCAGCAGGTGTCGGATAGCGACCCAAGCCACTACTTTGGGCAGGACCCAGTCCAGCCAAGCGTCTCTGTGACCAAGACCGCTGACCCCACCAGCCTGCCTGAACCCGGCGGAGATGTGACCTTCACCATAAGCATCACCAACACCAGCGCGGACGGCGCGCTGACCCTGCAAAGCCTGGTGGACAGCGTTTATGGCGACCTGAACGGCCTGGGCACCTGCGCTGTGCCGCAGACCATTGACGTGGGCACCACCTATACGTGCGCGTTCACGGTAGAGATCACCGGTGCAGCGGGCTACCGCGAGACGAACACCGTGACCGCCAGCGGGATGCATGTGAATCAACTGGTGTTCTCCGGCAGCAGCGCCGAGGTGACGGTCAGGATTGTGCGTAGCCCGGCGAAACAACCCGCGTCCGTGCCCGGCTGCGATGTGCTGCTGCCCATCCCGGCGACGGCGGTCGGCGGGACGTTCGTGGCCGACGCGCCGGTCTACTGGAAGCCGGGCGAGCTGACCAATCCGCTGGTGACGATCCCGGCGGGCAACTCGGCGCGGGTGCTCGGCCTGGACGCCAGCGGTCAGTACTACAAGATCATCTGGGTGTGCAACTTCGTCTGGGTGCCCAAGGCGACGCTGGGGCCGAACTACGACGCGGTGTGGCACGGCGCGCCCCTGCCGACGGGGGTGGTGCAGTAAGCGCCCTCTCTCCACGCTGATAGTCCTGGCGAGATGGCACGAGGCTTCGGAAGTCTGCGCGGGCTTCCGAAGCCTCTTTCAAAGCCCGGTAGTATACTGAATAGGATGGAGGAACTGCCCGGCTTGTTAAAATGTTATAAAGTACTTTACAGAAGCATGGGCATACTCTACAATACCTTACAATCTCGATTGATCAAATGGAGGAATCCCATGCGAAACAAGTTGTTCCCCTTCTTGGTATTTGCGTTGTTGGCCAGCCTGATCGTCATGACGGGGACGGCGCTGGCCTACTCGACCGGTTTCGAGGAAGCCGCGCCGGGCACGCCTGCTGAGGCTCTCACCGTGCCGGGCATAACCATTTCTAGCACACCGGCGGGCAATTTCGCGGTGTCAGTCAGTTTCTTTTCCAGACTGACTGGCAATGTGCTGCGCAACCCTGCTCTCGAGACTACTCCCGAGGGCGGGGGCGCGGCACCGGCCCTTCAAGAGACCGGGGCGTGCTATGGCAATGTGCTGCGCATCGCTTTTGCCTCTCCACAGGCCAACGTGATGTTCGACTTCGCCACCGCGTCCCCCTCTGGCTTGCTCTCCGTGCGCGGCTTCGAGGGCGGCGGGCAGGTCTTTTCTCAGACATTCACGGGTATCATGCCTGCTGGCTTCGAGAATCCTGAAGGCACGGCCAGCGTCGGCGCAACGGTTGACGCGCTTGAGCTTTCCACGCCCGATGGCGGCTGCTTTGCCATTGACAACATCCAGACCGGCCTCGCTGAGCTGCCCGGCTGCGACGTGCTGATGTCCATCCCGGCGACGGCGGTTGGCGGGACGTTCGTGGCTGATGCGCCGGTCTACTGGAAGCCGGGCGAGCTGACCAATCCGCTGGTGACGATCAAGGCGGGCAACTCGGCGCGCGTGCTCGGCCTGGACGCCAGCGGGGAGTACTACAAGATCATCTGGGTCTGCAACTTCCTGTGGGTGCCCAGGGCGACGCTGGGGCCGAACTACGAGGGTGTGAGCGTTTGAGGGGCGATGTCCCTCCCCTGGAACATCAGCGGGGACGAATGGATAGGCAGTCCAGACCCGCCCCACGACGTTCCAGGCACCTACCCCATCAGTGTAGTAGGCTGCCCAGGGCCAGATCCGGAACCGGCGCCGGAGCCGGTCGCGCTGCCCGGCTGCGACGTCTTGCTGCCCATCCCGGCGACGGCGGTCGGCGGGACGTTCGTGGCCGATGCGCCGGTCTACTGGGCGCCCGGCAAGCTGACCAGTCCCCTGGTGACAATCAAGGCCGGCAACTCGGCGCGCGTCACGGGCCTGGACGCCAGCGGCGAGTACTACCAGATCATCTGGGGCTGCAACTTCCTGTGGGTGCCCAAGGCAACCCTGGGGCCGAACTACGACGCCGTGTGGCACGGCGCGCCCCTGCCGACGGACGTGATCGAGGTCCCGGCTGCGGGTGCACGGGATGGAGGCGGATAGCGCCGATGCACGCAGGGCTGCGGCGCCCGCCAGCGCCTTGACCGCAATCAAGGCGCGTGACAGCACGTCCAGCCAAGACAAGCAGCGCCCCGGATGCTCTCCGGGGCGTTTTTGTATCAGGGGCGGGGCTGTGTTGGGCGCGCTTAGCCGCTCACCGGCACGGCGTCGCACTGGCCCTCCACCTGGAGCCACTGCGCGTTGTTGACGGCCCACGCCTGCTGGGCGTTGGCGCGCTGCACCTTCCACCAGCCGGAGTCAGCGCTGCGCCCGATGATGGTCACCGTCTCGCCGAGCGCGAACTGGCCGAGCCGCGCTGCGCCGGTGCCCGGCCCCTCGCGGTAGTTGAGGCTGTCCACCACTACGCGCCCCACACAGCCCGCTACGCCGCCGGGAGCCGGCCGCTGGCCACGCCGCTGACCTCCACGATCAGGGCGGCGGGCTGGCTGGCGGCGGGGCCGTTGAAGGCCACGACCTGCACGGTGTACGTTCCTTCGCGGTCGGGCGTCCAGGTGAGAATGGCCTGGGTCGGGCCGGACTGCTCGGTGGGCAGGGCTTTGGAGGTGGCGACGCGCCCGCCCACGCTCATCAGGAAGCTGGTCGTCGTGGTGTCGGTGGCCACGGTGAGGTCCAGGGGCTGGTTAGCGGCCACGCGCACGCCGCTCGCCGGCTCGAGGATGCGCACGGTCGGCGCCGGGCCAGGCGCGCTCCCCCCGCCGCCGGGCTGCGTGTCCGGCGTGCCGCCTTCGAAGGTGGCTGTGCAGGCCAGCGCCGCCCCCACCAGCAAGGCCGCCACGATCAGCACCGCGAGGCGCGCAGTACGCCGGGCATGGCTCATGATCTGCCTTTCAGCCGTTGGACGATGGATAGATCAGCTCACAGAACGCCCGCGTCGCAGGGGCGCTGCTCTGCTGCGCCCGGAAAGAACATCGCACGGATACGGCTTACCCCGCGCCCCACAGCAACACGGCATCGGCAGCGCCGCCGGAAGCGAGGCGCGTCCCGTCCGGGCTGAAAGCGACCGCTTCAACCGTGCCGCCGGCGCTCAGCGCGGCAACCTGAGCGCCAGCGCCCAGGCTCCACAGCCGTACCGATCCGTCAATCGTCGTGGTGGCGAGCAGGGTGCCCCCTGGGTTGAAGGCGAGGCCGGTCACCGCGTTGGAGCCGTGATCGAGCGTCGCCATCAGCGCCCCGCCGCTCGTCCACACCCGCGCAATGGCGTTCCCCGCGCAGATATCCTGCTGGCTGCTGGCCGCGATCAGGCCGGTCGCCGCGTCAACGGCCAGCCGGTCGAACGTCGGCCCCTCGGCCAGGGTCAGCAGCGCCGCGTCCGAAGAGCCAATCGCAAACAGCGCCACTTCGCCCCCGCCCAGGCTGCAATCCCTGGCGGCGGTGGCGATCACCAGCGTATTGTTGTTCAGGAAGCTGACGCCCGTCACCACGCCGAAGGTCTGGAACGAGTCGATCTCGGTGCCCGACCGTGCGTCCCACACGCGGGTCAGCCCGCTCAGTCCGCCTCCGGCGTCCGGATTCTCGCCCGCAGAGGCCACCCGCGATCCATCGGGGCTGAAGGCGGTGCGTTCCACCGGCGCGCCGTGCGCCAGCGTCAGCAGCGCCGCCCCGCTGGCCGCATCCCACAGGCGCACCGTCCCATCGAGGCTGGCCGAGGCGATCTGGTCGCCCAGCGGGCTGAAGGCGACGTCCTGCACCCGGTCGGTGTGCCCGGCCAGGGTGAGCCGCTCGCCTTGCAGGTAGACATCCCACAGGCGGGCCGTCCCGTCGCGGCTGGACGAGGCGAGCAGCGTGCCCGCCGCGTTGAAGTCCAGGCCGGTGATGGTGCCCCCGTGCCCCGGCATGGCCGCGATCTCGATCACCTGGCCGGCGTTGGCCGGGCCGATCGGGCCGAGGACCGCGAGAGGCTGCGCCTGCGGCAGAGTCTGCGGCTCGGCGACGAGCGGGCTGACGCTCTCGGCGGGCGCTGCAAGGGGCGCACTAAGCTCGCCGGATGTGTCCGGCAGCTCTGGAGTGGGGGGCGGCGTGCTGGTCGCCGGGCCAGGGTTCACCACCACGTCGCGGTACGCCTGGTTGTTGGCTTCGTTGCTCTCGGCGATGACGTTCTGATCGTCAACCGTCACCAGAATGCGGGCCACACCGGGGGTGTTGAAGACGACGATGAAGCCGCCTGGCGCGGGCACGTCCACCGTCTGGCCGGGGGCCAGCCCCGGCACGTTGAAGTAATCCACCGTTCCGTCGGGCTTGAGCACGGCCACGCGGAACGGCCCGGTGGCCTGGCCGCCGCCATTGCGCACCTGCATGGCGAAGTTGGCCTGAGCGGTGCCGCTCGCGCCAAGCTGTATCTCAGAGACGCCTTCCAGCAGCGTCAGGAACAGGTCGGGCAGGGTAGGGGTGGCCGTCGTGCCCGGCTGGGTTGGCGGCGGCGTGATGCTGGGCTGAGGCGTGGGCGAAGCCGGCACCACTGCGGGCTGGATCGCGCCGCAGTTGCCCAGTTGGGTCGTGTAGGCGGCGGCGGTCCAGCCGATGGACCCCAGCCACGAGACCTGCCACCAGCGGCCATCGCTGCGGTCGGCATAACCGACGATCAGCGGCTCGTCCCCCGCCGTGAAGTTGCGCATGATGTCGTACTCGGTGCCGGGGCCGCTGCGCAGCCGCAGGCCGCCGACATTGACGCGCGCCCGGCACACCGGGTTGAAGATGGTGGCCGTGGCCTGCGGCGCCGGGCCGACTGTGCCCGCCCCGCCGGGGCCAGGCGACAGCGCCGGCAGGATGGTGATCGTGCGCTGGGCGGGCACGCCCACGATCTGCCCGCTGTACGCCTGCACGGCCAGCACGACCGTGCCGGGGCGGTCTGGCGTGTAGTCCATCACCACTTCGACGACTGTCGGGTTGAGCGATTCGGCGGGGAGCTGGCTGTTGACGCGGACGTTGTTGACCAGCAGCTCAACGAGTGTCACGCCGGAGGGACTGGTCGCCCGCGCCCGCACCGACACCGTCTGGCCGACTGCGATTGTCTGCCCTTCTGCTGGCTGCAGGACTTCGACGGACGGGCGTTGCAGCGGCGGGCTGGCTGTCACGCCAGCGCCTCCCTCGCCACCGATCTGCAGGGTGCAGGCCAGCGCCGCCAGGGTCAGGGCGGCGAGCACCCAGGCCGCGCGAAAGAGAGGTGTCCGGCTGCGCATAACACGCTCCTCGAGCGCCGCGCTGCGGCGCGCTGCTGGGCGGGATTTCTACGTTCATCGCCATTGTAATGCAACTTGGGGCGCAGGCAAAACAATCACAGGTGGGGCGTGGGGTGCGCTGGGCAAAAAAAGGGTTTTTTTTAACCCCTTTTCCTTTTTTTTAAAAAATCCTTTCCGGCCGCGACTGGGCGATAGTGGGTTGAACCGCCTACAGGCCCTCAGAGGCATCCGGAGGGCGCAGTACGCTAAATCAACAATAGCCCCCTCCACATTGGAGAGGGGGTGATCAGTCAAGGCCGGGGGTGAGTATATTTTCCACGGGCGACCTGAGAGGTGAGTCCTGAGCCGGGAGTCGTGGGGGCGCAGCGGCCAGACTTCCGAGAGACTTCCGAAGTCTTCAAGACTTCGGAAGTCTGAATTCGGGCCGGGCGCAGGCGAGCGACGCCCCCGCGTCCGCGAGGGCGCGGGGGATCACTCCTGCTGGCTTTCGTGGTAACGGTCGTCGTCGAGGTCCTGTTCCAGGACGATCTCACCGTCATCCGCCAGCCGAAACTCCCGGTTGCCGCGCTTGGCCTTCTCCTCGATCAGGCCATAGAGCGCCATCTGCTGGTATTCCTTCTGAACAGCCTGGTCAGCGGCCTTTTTCGCAGAGTAGTCGGCGGTTATGAAGATGGTCCCCATCCCAAACAACGCCGAGATCACCAGGGAGATCGCGGCTAGCGTCCCGTATCCTGTGGTCAGCAAGGCAACGCCGATCAGAGCCGCGATCACCGCCGTGACCAGGCAGGCCCCGATCGTGGCGCGCAGCTCGTATAGCTCCTGAATCTGCTTCTCGCGCCGCTTCAAATAGCCTTCATCGAATGGCTGCATACGTCCCTCCCGCAGCGAAGCGCAATCCGACTAACTATACGTATGAGGCGGCGCTGCGTTGCACCCTCTCACGAAAAACCCCCGCGCGAGGGCGGGGGGCATGAGGACCAAAAGAATGGCGCGCTCAGTCAATCGGGTCTTTGAAGACGTAGTACCGCCCCATATCGTCGCCCTTGGCGAGGCACGTCGCCAGGTCTACCTTGAACTCGTGCCCGCCGGACACCCAGCGCAGCGACTCCTGCAGCAGGCCCTGGCCGACATAGCATACCGGGCGGTCGGCCTTGCGGTTCCAGCACATGGGGCAGCGTTCCAGCGTGTAGATGTACTTGTCGCCGTCGTCGTGCACGTTGGAGACCTGGTCGGAGAACTGGTTGAAGATGTTGGCCATGGCCGGCAGGCCAATGCGCAGCTTGGCCGCCAGCGGCAGCACCTTGAAGGCCAGGTCGCCGACGCCCGCCAGCGCCCCGAAGCCACGCAGCGCGTCGGCGAAGGTGGCCCGACCCGCGCGCAAAGCCAGCCCGCGCCCGCCGCGCGGCCCGTACATCTCTTCCAGCGCCACACACAGCGCGGTGAAATAGGCGAAGTCGAACTGCTTGTCCAGGTTCTCAGGCGGATAGTTGTTGATGTATTGAGGCAAGTTCGCCAGGTGCAGGATGGCGTTGAAACCGTTCTTGCCCATCACCTCTTCAAGCGACTTGAAGATGATGCGGGCGAACTTGTTGGGATAGTTGAAGCCGCTTGGTTCTGGTGGCATGGTGCCTGACCCTCCGCGAAATGTGCCGGTCTGGGCGGCGCCGCTGAATGGCGCTGCGGATGCCCTGCGCGGGGCACCCGCAGCTTCAGTATACGTCAATTCTGCGATAGCGCCAGAAACAACGGCGGCGCGCCCCCCGGGTGCGTGCAAAACCTGCCAGGTAGGGGCGCTGCTCTGCTGCGCCCTGGTTGACCTCACCCCCGCTCGGCGCTGGCGCGCCTCGCCGCCCCCTCTCCGTTGACGGAGAGGGGGCAAGCCGAGTGCAGCGAGTGCACCCTCTGGGGGTGAGGTAGCCCCGCGCGCCCCCCGGCGTGCGTTGTCCCCATGATCGAAATTGGATTAAGATAGGGCGATTCTCTTGATGGTGCGGGTTCTGACCATCACTCCTGATCGGCAGCAGACCGTCATGCGCATCCGCGACTACCGGCCCGACGACGACCCCGCGCTGATGATCCTGGAGCGCCTCAGCCCGCGCGGGCTGCCGGAACCATTCGTCCACTACCGCCGGCGGTTCATTGACCGCGCGGCCCTGTTCGCCGAACACTACCTCCTGGTCGCCGAAGAGGGCGGCGAGGTGATCGGCTGCATCGCGGTCGGCCTCAAGCAGACGCACGTCGGCGGGCAGCCGGTGCGCCTGGGGTACGTCTTCGACGCGCGGACGCACCCTGCGCGGCGGCGGCAGGGCATCGCCTCGGCGCTGGTCGCCGCGCTGGACGAATCCCTGTGGGAGCGGGGTGCCGATGGCGTCTACGGTCATGTCGTCGCCTCCAACATCCCCTCGCTGCACCTCTTCGCCAAGTGCGGCTACCAGCGGCTGCGCCAGTTGATCCTGCTGACCTTCCAGCCCGTCCCGGCGGTGATCCTGCCGGAGTGGATGCCGCGCCACGTGGCCGACCCCCTGGCCGATCAAGGGCGCGTGCACGCCAGCTACGCCGCGCGCGACCTGTACGTCCCGGATGTGGCGGCGCGCCTGGAGGGGTACGACTTCGAGCGATGGAGCATTGACCTGGGCGATGGGCAGAGCGCCGGGCTGAGCGTCTTCGACCAGAGCTACGTCTTCCAGCAGTGGCCCGCCGAGCTACCTTTCCCCACCCCGGAGGAAATGCGCGCGCGGCGGCAGGCCAGCCTGCGCCTGTTTGACGAGGTAGGGGGGCAGCACCCGGCCCTGCTGCGGGCCATCTTCGACACGCTGCGCGACCAGGCGGTCGCCGCGCGGGTGAGCAAGCTGTCGCTGCTGCTCGACCGGACGGATCGCGTGCCCGCTTTCCTGTTCGCCGAGGCGGTGGCGCAGATGGATTACTGGATGGTCTTCAAGCGCCTGAACGCGGGCTGGACGCCCCGCTGGCAGGATGCTCCGATCTACGTGGACACGCGCGAGTTGTAGGGCGGCGCTCTCTGCGGGCCGGCTGTGAATTTTGCGTGAAAAACGCGGGACGCCGTGCCACCCGCCCCGGCTCCGGCTGGATGGCAGGCCATGACGTGCTGCTCGCCACTTGGTCCGCCGCCTCAAAGTCCGTATACTGTACATAATCTGAGCCAGTGCGTCTCATATGGGGGGCCGCATGACGCTGCAAGACCTCACCGGGCAGATTTTTGGGCAATACGAGCTGCGCCAGTTGATCGGCGTGGGCGGCATGGGCGCTGTCTATCGCGGCTTCCAGGCGAACCTGGAGCGCGAAGTGGCCATCAAGGTGCTCTCCACCGCGCTGGCCAGCGAGACGGGGTACGTCGAGCGCTTCTATCGCGAAGCCAAGACCGCCGCCGCGCTGGAGCACGCCCACATCGTGCCCGTCTACGACTACGGCATCCAGCGCGACATCAGCTATGTGGTCATGCGCCTGCTCGCCGGCGGCACGCTGGCCGAGCGGGTGCGCTTCTGCCTGGAGCGCGAGCGCTCGCTGCCCGCTCCCGGCGAAGTCGGGGAGTTGCTGCGCCAGGTCGCCAGCGCCCTCGACTACGCGCACAGCCAGGGCGTCATTCACCGCGACATCAAGCCCTCCAACATCATGTTCGACAACCAGGGCAACGCCTACCTGGTGGACTTTGGCATCGCCAAGCTGATGGAGGCGACCAGCTCGCTGACCGGCACCGGCGTGGCGATGGGCACGCCAATCTACATGCCGCCGGAGCAGTGGCGCTCCGAGAAGCTGACGCCCGCCGCCGACCAGTACGCGCTGGCGGCGACGGTCTACGGCCTGCTGGCCGGTCGCACGCCCTACGAAGCCAGCACGCCCTTCGGCCTGATGCACAAGCACTTCAACGAGACGCCCACGCCGGTGCACCTGCGCCGTCCGGGGCTGCCGGAGTCGGCCAGCGCGGTGCTGGAGCGGGCGCTGGCCAAAGCGCCGGGCGACCGCTTCCCCACCGTGACGGCCTTTGCCCAGGCGTATGCGAGCGCCATCGCCGGGCACGAGGGCAAGCCGACCGGCTTCTTCACGGTCAAGCTGCCGGAGAGCGCCCGCCAGGAGGGGCCGCCCAGGACGCCCTCCTCGCCGCGACCGCCCACGCCGCCATCGGGTGGATCGCCGCACCCCGCCCGGCGCGCCGCCGCCCTCAGAGCCGTCGCTGCCCGCCATGCCGACGGGCGCGGGCAAGCCCGCCCATAAGAGTCCGGTGGTGTGGGCGCTGGCCCTCGGCCTGATCGCGGCGCTGGCGGTGATCGGCGTCCTGGTGCTGGGCCAGGGGGGAGACGGTGGGACGGCTACCCCGGCCCCCGGCGATCTGACGGGGACGGCGCTCGCCGCCCTGCCGCCGTCGCCGACCGAGATGCCGTCTGTGCCCGCCCTGGCGACGGCGACTTCGCTCATGTCCGCCACGCCGGAGCCGTCCGCCACACCGACCGACACGGTCACCGCGACGGATACCGTCACGGCGATGGATACGGCGACGCTCATCCCCTCGCCGACTGCGACTCCGCAGGCGGGGCTGATCGTGCTCTCGCCGACCTACACGCCGAGCGATACCCCTGTCCCGACGGACACGCTGACACCTTCGCGCACGCCGACCCACCGACGCGGACACCGAGGCCCACCGCCACGCCCTGGCCGACGCGCACACCTAGCAACACGCCTGCGCCAACTGACACGCTGACACCTTCGCGTACGCCCAGGCCCGCCGCCACGCCCTGGCCGACACGTACACCGACGCGGACACCGAGGCCCACCGCTACACTGCCTGCCTATACCGCCGCCGACTTTGTATTCGACCTGTCCAGGCAGAGTGACTGGGAGCCACACAACATGACGAGAGGCTCCCGCGCGGGCGAGTGGGCGATTCGCTTCGATCCGTACCTGGTCTACACAATACCCCTTGATGTCTGCCTGGACGACTATAGCCATGTGGCCGTGACTCTGGCGGTTCCTTTGGATGTCGCCGACCGCACGCTGCAAGTGTACTACATCCTGGACGGGCGGGGTGAATTCAGCGAGATTCGCATGTTCCAAGTTCCACTGGCCAACACCGGCGAAGTCCAGACCTATGTCTACCCCACAAGCCGTTTCCCGCATACACGGGGAAGCCGTTTGACTGGCATCCGCCTTGACCCGGCGGAGGGTTCGATGGCTCAGGCGGGGCGCGTGACCATCACCGACTTCCGGCTGATCCGTTCGAACACGGGACCGAGTCTATGCCGGGCAGCCGAGGCGGGACAGGTCTTCGCGGTGGTGAAGACGACGACCTCCCATTCTTCTGCGCCATTCGACCGATCCGACTGATGGGGGGCGCGGGTGGGATGAGCGCTGGAGGCGGGCAGGCTCGCGGTGGTGAAGACGACGAGCGCTCCCATTCGTTCTGCGCCGGAGTACAGTCCCGGCGGCGAGCTTGGCCGGGTGGGGCAGGGGGCGCGGATGCCGGTGACGGGGCGCACGGCGAACAACCAGTACGTGCGGGTGGAGCACCAGGGACGCGAAGGCTGGCTGTTCTTCGGCTTCGTGGAGATCGAAGGCGACCTGGACAGCGTGCCGGTGATCGAGGCGGAGGCGGGACAGGTCTTCGCGGTGGTGAAGACGACGAGCGCTCCCATTCGTTCTGCGCCGGAGTACAGTCCTGACGGCGAACTTGGCCGGGTGGGGCAGGGGATGCGGCTGCCGGTGACGGGGCGCACGGCGAACAACCAGTACGTGCGGGTGGAGTACCAGGGACGTGAAGGTTGGCTGTTCTACGGCTTTGTGGAGATCGAAGGCGACCTGGACAGCGTGCCGGTGATCGAGGTGGAGCCAGAGGAGGAATTTGCACCCACCCCCCGGCCAGCGGCGTACCCTGCCGGCGCGCCCAACGCGGACTGGTCACCGGTTGTGCGCGAGTTCAATGGCCTGCCGATGGTCTACGTGCCCGCCGGATGCTTCGTGATAGGCAGCACCGACCCGCAGATTGATGCGGCGCTCGAACAGTGCAGAGCGGACTATGGCCCGTGCGAGCGAGACTGGTTCACGGATGAGAAACCTCGCTCTGAGGTCTGTCTGGATGCCTTCTGGATCGGGCAGACTGAGGTGACGAACGCGCAGTATCAGGCTTGCGTGCAGGCAGGCGCTTGCAGCCCGCTGAAGGACAGACGTTACGCAGGGAATGACAACCACCCCGTCGTGTCTGTGGACTGGTTCCAGGCGCGCGACTACGCCGCGTGGGTGGGCGGTGCGCTGCCCAGCGAGGGGCAGTGGGAATACGCCGCGCGCGGGCCGCAGGGCTTGCAGTATCCCTGGGGCGAGGAGCTTGACGGCAACCGGCTCAATTACTGCGACGCGAACTGCGCGAACGAATGGCGCCATGCTGCCTACGACGATGGATACGCGCAGACCGCGCCGGTGGGGAGCTTTCCAGCGGGTGCATCATGGGTTGGGGCGCTCGATCTGAGTGGCAATGTGTGGGAGTGGACCAGCACCCTCTACCGGGAGTATCCTTACCGCGCCGGCGACGGGCGTGAGGACCCAGCAAGTGCCGGTTGGGGGCGGGTGCTGCGCGGCGGCTCGTGGACCGATGGGCGCTTCAATGCTCGCGCCGCAGACCGCCTCTGGCTGCAACCGTCCACTACAGACTTCCACTATGGCTTTCGGATCGTGATGGCCGAGAGCGGCCCCACGTCGGACGCCGGAGCGGTTGAGGCTGCGCCAGGGCCGACGCGCACGCCCACGCCCACGCTAACCCCCGCCAATACGTTCCTCGGCGTCATCCTGCAGGCAGATTTCTCTGGCCCAATCAGCGAATTCTCCACAGCGGTTGAAGACTGGTATAGCACGACGTGGGGCAGCCCTGCAATATGTGTGCAGGCACCACCTGATACGTCCAGGCGCTTGGTATTGGACATGCCGGCAACACTAGGTGACTATCTGGTCGAAACCGAGGTGCGCTTCGTCAGCCCGTTCGGCCGTCTTGCCCTGCTGACGCGTCTCGACTCTTCAGGCGCTGGCTATCGTCACGAAATGGAATTGACCCCAACTGACAGAACTGTGCGCCAGTACTACTATCCGCCTTCAAGTGACCTTGGCAGTTTGAGCGGATATGCGAAGACGGCCACACAGCATATCTTGCGCGCCGAAGTGCAGGGTGACACCATCCGCACCTATTTGGACGGAAGGCTCGTAGGTGCTGCCACTGATCCCAATCGCTCGGCAGGTTCTGTAGCGGTTGAGGTTGGCCCTAACACTCATATATGCATTTTCCAACTGACTGTACGATCTTTGCACAGTTCACCCGAAGCAATGCGTAATGCGCAAATAGCAGACGCAACAAGAGACGCCAATCTACGGGGCGGTCCAGGGACTGACTATCGAATTGTGGGTGAAGTATCTGCCGGTGACCGGCTGTATATCATGGAATGGAGCGCTGGCCGTACCTGGGCCTATGTGCGCAACGACCGCAACCGCGTGCACGCCTGGATCTCGGCAGACCTGATCCGCGTCCAGTAGCCCGTGGCTGCTGGGCGACCACCTCAGCGCCGGGCCAGCGCGCCGGGCGAGGTCGCCTCGATAGAGGCGGGCGAGGTCGGCGCGCGCTCGGCCCCCGCCAGCCGCGCCTGCATGCTCCAGGGGCCGGTCCACGTCACCTGCACCTGCGCAAGCTGCCCGCGCCAGTCGCGCGAGTCGTCGCTGAAGAAGACCAGCTTGTTCTGCGGCGTGCGCCCGCGCCATTTGCCCTTCACCTGATCCTCGACCAGCACCTCAACCGTCTGCCCCAGGGACTGCCCGTTGATCGCGGCGACGATCTGCTCCTGCAGCGCCTCCAGCGCGGCGAGACGGCGCTTCTTCTCCCCGGCGGGCACGTCGTCGGGCAGGGTGCGCGCGCTGACCGTGTGCGGGCGCGGGCTGTAGCGCGCCAGGTGCACCTTATCCAGCTTGAGGTCGGCCAGCAGGTCATACGTCTCCTGGAACTGCGCTTCCGTCTCGCCGGGGAAGCCGACGATCACATCGCAGTGAATGGCCGCGCCGGGGATGCGCGCCCGGATGCGCGCCACCAGGTCGCGGTACTGCCCGGCAGTGTAGCCACGCCGCATCCGCGCCAGCACCTCGTCGCTGCCCGCCTGCACGGGCACCTCGATCTGCGGCATGACGCGCGGCAGCCCGGCCACCGTGTCCAGCAGCTCGTCGGTCATCCAGGTGGGGTGGCTGGTCAGGAAGCGGATGCGCTGCACGCCCTCCTGCTCGGCGGCGTCGTGCACAGTGCGCAGCAGCGCCGAGAGGTTCGGGCCGTCGGGCACGTCCTTGCCGTAGCGATCCACAATCTGCCCCAGCAGCGTCACTTCGCGCACGCCCTGGCGGGCCAGGCTGCGCACGTGCCCGACGATCTCGCCGACCGGACGCGACTTCTCGACGCCGCGCCGGTAGGGGATGATGCAGAAGGTGCAGGCGTGCGAGCAGCCGTAAACGACCGGCACATGCGCGCTGACCAGCGTCCCGCGCTCGCCCTCTGGCAGCAGGATGGCGCCGGGCGCTTCGCCAGCGGAGTCCTGCAAATGGTCGCGGGCGGCGCGGACGGCGGCGTCCTGCGCGCGCGCTTCCTCTTCGGCGGCGCGCTCGCCCAGGAAGGCGACCAGCGGCGCGGGGTCGGACGGCGGCAGGAAGACATCCACCTGGGGCAGCTTCTCGCGCAGCCGCAGCGGGTCCTTCACCCCCACCAGGCAGCCCATCAGCCCGATCACCTTGCCCGGATCGGCGCGCTTGACCTGGGCCAGCTCGCGCAGGCGGCCATACGCCTTGTCCTCGGCGGACTGGCGCACCACGCAGGTGTTGATCACCAGAATGTCGGCCTCGTCGGGGTCGGCGGCGGTGTGATGCCCCAGCCGCTCTAGCTCGGAGGCGAGTCGCTGCGTGTCGGCGACGTTCATTTGGCAGCCCAGAGTCCAGATGTGGTAGCGCATTGTCTTCCTCGATGTCTTCCCCAGGGCGGCGGGTGCAGCGTCAGAGCCGGGCTTGCAGATACTCTCTCAGCGCGACGGCGTTGTTGTGCTCTGTGTCGCGCGCGGCGAAGAGCAGAGTGATCGTCCCGCTGCGCGCCGCCCCCAGCAGCGGCTCCCATGCCTTCGGCATGGCGTCCAGTTCGGCCCCATAGCGGCGGCGGAACTCGTCCCAGCGGGCCGGGTCGTGGCCGAACCACTTGCGCAGTTCTGCGCTGGGCGCAACGTCGCGCAGCCACGCGGTCAGTTGCAGCGCGTCCTTCGCCACGCCGCGCGGCCACAGCCCGTCAATCAGGTAGCGCGGGCCGTCGTCCGGCTCCGCTTGCTCGTAGACCCGCTTCAGCTTGATCATGATGTCCCTTTCCACACTCTGGCTCCGACGAGCCAATAATGTGCAGGGATTTTAGACAAATTCGCCCCATAAAGCCAGGGCGGATTCTGGGGTGCGTACAAAGGTTGTCAACGACGCGCTCGGCGCAGGGGCATTGACCTCACCCCCAGCCTTGCTGCGCTCGGCTTGCTCCCTCTCCGCCGGCGGAGAGGGGGCGGCGAGGCGCGTGAGCGCCGAGCGGGGGTGAGGTAAATCAGGGCGCGGCCATCACGACGAGTTTCGCATCTGTGCGACGTGCGGGCAGGTCTATTGGCGCGGGTCGCACTACGAGCGCCTGCAGGCGCTTCTAGACTGCTGGCTGGAGAATTCGCAGCGCGGCGACGAGAGCCTGGGCGAGCGCCGAGCGATCCCCTCAGCGGCGCTGCTGGTTGCGCGCTACCACGTCGGTGACTTTGCCGTGCTGGGCGAAGATCACCACCGTGTCGCCCGCCCGGACGACCGTCTGCGGCGCGGGGTGCACAGTGACCTCCCCGTTCTGACTGTGCAGCACGATGTCCATATCCTCGCTTTCTTGCAGCGTGCCGACCGCCTGGCCGTCCAGGAACGAGCGAGGCGCGACTGCCAGGCGGATCATGCTGTACTCCACGCCGTGGATCTCCAGCGTTTGGGTGATCTCAATGCCGAGCGCGGCGGAAGCGAACGCCGGGGCCGCCAGGTCGGTGGCGCTAAGCACCGCCTCAACGTTCATGAAGTGGCGAATCTGTGCGGCAAAGCGATCCTCCCACATGCGCACGACGATGCGCATGTTCGGGTTGAGTTCGCGGGCGCGCATGGTCACTTCCAGGTTCATGTGATCGTTCGACGTGCAGACGATCAGCGACTGCGCCTGGCGAATGCCCGCCGTCTCCAGCGTGGCGGGCAGCCGACCGTCGCCAGCGACCAGCGGCACGCGCAGCCGGCTTAGCTCGTCCCGTTTCTCCGGCTCGATGCGGTGATCAATGGCGACCACCTCAAAGCCCATCGTCACCAGCGAGCGGACGACGCGCGTGCCCAGGTGCCCCACGCCGAGCACGATGACATGGTTGCTGTAGGTGGATGCCACGGCTTCCTCCCAGGAATTGCTCTGCGCGCCGCTGTTGAAGAACAGGTTGATGAAGTCGAACACACCGCGCGCAGCGACATAGGCCCCGATGAGGGGCATGGCGTACCAGAAAGCGACAAGATGCGCCTCGCGCGGAATCTCGCCGGGCGTTTCTACGATCATCAGCGCCAGCATGGTGTAGGGCAGGTCTACATAGGGGATGCGCTCGTAGCCGGCCCGCACCCACAGCTCGCCGTACAGCCAGCCCCCGGCGAAGACCGCCACCAGCAGCACGCCAATCGGCGTCCGGAACTCGCGCAGGATCACGCGCAGGTTGCGCCACGCCGCGCGCACCAGGCGCGTCTGGCGGCTCAGCCGCCGCGCGCGAATCTGGGGAGCTACGAACTGGGATCGCGGCACGAAATGTGATCCTCGCCTTGCGCTGGCGGGTGTTTCTACGGCCAGGGTTCCATCCAATACTGGCTCGACTGACCCTCGGCCACCCAGCCTTCCAGCCGCTCCGTGCGCACCAGCCACCAGCGCAACTGGCGCGTCGTGTCGCACACCGGCCCTGACACGACCGTGAACTGCCCTCCCGGCTGAATCATGCCGATGACGTTGCCCGACACCACACGCGGCGCGCTGCGCACGCGGCTGGGATCGGGCGGCGTGTAGGTGATGCGCCCCGTATCGCCGGGCACCATGCGCGGTGGCAGCGCCCCCGGACAGGACGCCGGCCCAGCTTCAAACGGCTCGATCCAGTACGTGCCGTTCTGCCCCTCGCCGATCCAGCCCGTCCACAGCCCGCTGCGGTCGTACACCTTGATCTCCCACCAGGCGATGCTGCCGGCGCACTCCGGCCCGGCGATGACCTCAAACGTCTGCCCCGGCGGAATCTTGCGCAGGGACGGGCTGCTTGTCCCTGGCGCGCTCCGCACATTGGTGTCCAGCCTGGGGTAGAGCGTCGTGCGCCCGCCTTCGCCCTCCTTCATGCGAAACGGCATCTGGTTGCACAGGGCCGGGCCGGTCGGCGTCGGCGAGAGGGTGGGGCGCGGCGTCGGCGAAGGCGGGACCGTCAGCGTGGGGCTGGGCGTGTGGGTCAGGGTGGCGGAGGGTGAGGGCGTGAACGTAGAAGTGGCAGTGGGCGTATCCGTCCAGCTTGCGGCGGTCTGGGTCAGGCGCAGGGCCAACAGCGCTTCCGCCGTCGCCTCGAGATCGGGCGTGGGTGTGTCCGTCCAGCTTTCAGCGGTCTGGCTCAGACGCAGAGCCAGCAGCGCATCTGCCGTCGCGTCGAGATCGGGCGTCGCCGAGGGAGTGAGCGTCGCAGTGGGCGTGTCAGTGGGGGGCGCGGTCTCGCTGGGCGATGGGGTGACGGTCGCCGTCAGAGTGGGCGTGTCTGGCGCGGTGGCCGTCGGGGACGGCGTGGGGCTGGGCGTCTGGCTTGCTGCTGGCACCGGGCTGGCGATGCCCTCGCTCAGGAGGTCGCTGCTTGTCGCTGTGCGCCCCGGCAGCGCCGTGATCGGATCGGCGCGCGATGTGCTGCCTCCGGCGTGTGGACGATCAGCCCGCTGGCCGGCGTGGACGATGGCAGGGCGGCGATGGCCGCCGCCGTCTGCGTGCCCGCCGTGTCGCGCTGGGGCACGGTCTCTTTGTCGCCTCCGCTGAGCGCGACAAACGCCAGAACAATCCCCGCGACAACTGTCAGCGCCAGGATCATCCCCCCGACCAACCAGCCGCGCCCGCGCGCCCGCTTCCCGTGCAGCGCGGCGGTGTCGCCGGCCCACGAGCGTTCGCCCCACGAGGCGCGCTCCTGGCTGGTGGGCGGCTCCGGCGGCGGGGCTGCTGCCGCCCGCGTCCCGGCGGGCGGCGTCGCCCGCTCGATCTGCTCCGGCGTCGCGCGCGGCAGCGGCTTCTCGCACAAAGTGGGGGGCAGCGCGGTCACAGCCGCCGCGAAGCCCTCCGCCATCTGCCGGGCGGACTGGAAACGCTCACCGGGCTGCTTGGCCAGGGCGCGCAACATGACCCGTTCCAGGGTGGGCGGCAAGGCAGGGTTGATCAGGCTGGGCAGAGGCGGAGGTGTGTCGAAATGCTTGTACATCATGCCGAAGGGGGTCTCGGCCTGGAAGGGCAGCGCGCCCATCAACATCTCGTAGAGGATCACGCCCAGGGCGTAGATGTCGGTGCGCGCATCCACCGGCTCGCTGCGCCACTGCTCCGGGGCCATATAGGCGGGCGTGCCCATCACGCTGCCGGTTGCCGTCAGGCTTTGCGCGCCGGTAGTCGTGCCAGCCAGCATCTTGGCGATGCCGAAGTCGGTCAGGTAGGCGTTGTCCATCTCGTCGAGCAGGACGTTGTTGGGCTTCAGATCGCGGTGGATGACGCCGCGCTGGTGCGCGTACTCCAGCGCCGAAGCGATCTGACTCAGGAAGCGGTTGGCCTGGCTGATGGACAGCGTGCTGGCGCGCAGGCGGTCGCTGAGGATGCCGCTCTCGACATAGCGCATGACCAGGTAGATGTGCTCGTTGCTACGCCCGAAGTCAATCACGGGCAGGATGTGCGGGTGTTGCAGGCGGGCGATGACCCGCGCCTCGCGCTCGAAGCGGGCGACGAACTCGGCATTATGACTCAGCGCCGCCGACATCACCTTGATGGCGACATCGCGGTCCATGGACACCTGGCGCGCGCGATAAACGCTGGCCATCCCGCCCCGGCCAACCAGATCACCGAGGTGGTATTGGCCCAGCATGTGGCCGCTCAATTCTGCCATGAAGTCTGCTCCGGTGGGCACAGTGACTGCTCATAGCATAGCGACATGGTGAGGCAGGGGCAAATCAGGGTGCGGTCGGGCCGCGTGGGTGCGTGCAAAACGTGTCAGGTAGGGGTGCTGCTCTGCTGCGCCCCCCTTTACCTCACCCCCGCTCGGCGCCTGCCTCACCCCCCCCCGCCCGACATCAGACTTCCGAAGTCTTCGAGACTTCGGAAGTCTGGCGGGGAACGCCTGCACCCTCGTAGGGGCGGGTTTAGAAACCCGCCCCTACAGGCCTCTCCCCCTGCCTCCCCCTCTCCAGCCGAGCTAGAGAGGGGGACGATCTGGCAAGCCGCTCACCCCTTCCCCTAGCTTTGCTGGGGGAAGGGGCTGGGATGGGGGCCTTCGACAATTACCTGACAACTCGTTCATGGACCCCATGAGGTCAAACCCCGTGCCGATTCGCCGGGCGTGTGGTAAGCTCGGCACCGGTCAGATCGCTCTGGGCCGTCTCGTGTGTAGAAGGACTATGAAAGGTCTCCCATGCGCCAGGTGTGGATTCCCAAGGCCGGCCCGCCGGAAGTGCTGCAGGTGCGCGAGATGCCAGAGCCGCAGCCCGGCCCCGGCGAAGTCCGCGTCGCTGTCGAGGCTGTCGGCGTCAATTTTGCCGACATCGTTGGGCGGCTGGGCATGTACGCCGACGCGCCGCGCCCCCCCTTCGTGCCCGGCTTCGAGGTCGCCGGGCGGGTTGATGCGCTCGGCGAGGGCGCGGACGGGGCGCTCCTCGGACAGAACGTGATTGGGCTGACGCGCTTCGGCGGGTACAGCGAGCAGGTGTGCATCCCGGCGGGGCACGCGCTGCCCCGCCCGCCGACGATGAGCGCCGAGCAGGGGGCGGCCTTTCTCGTGTCCGCGCTGACGGCCTATGCCGGGCTGGTGGCGCTCGGCGGCATCAAGCGCGGCGAGCGCGTGCTGATCCACGCAGCGGCGGGCGGCGTCGGCCTGATGGCGGTGGACATCGCCCGGCTGCACGAGGCGACCATCTTCGGCACGGCGTCGGCGAGCAAGCACGACTTTCTGCGCGAGCGGGGCGTGCAGCACCCCATAGACTACCGCCAGCATGATTTCGTGCGCGAGGTGGAGCGGCTGACGGGCGGCGCGGGCGTGCACATCGCCCTGGATTCCATTGGCGGGCGCTCGTGGATGCGCAGCTACCGGACGCTGGCCCCTGCGGGGCGGCTGGTCGTCTGCGGCGTGACCGCGCTGACGCCGGGTCTGCGCCGCTCGTTATGGGGGCTGGTCCAGTTCGCGCTCGGCGTGCCCTGGCTGGCGCTCAACCCGGTGCGCCTGGCCAACGACACGCGCGGTGTGCTGGGCGTAAACCTGGGCCGCCTGTGGGATCAGGATGCGCTGCTGCGCGGCTGGGCCGAGCAGATGCTCGCCTACCACACCGCCGGACAGGTGCGCGTGCACGTGGACCGCGCTTTCCCGCTGGCGGAAGCCGCCGCTGCGCACCGCTACATCCAGGAGAGACGCAGCGTGGGCAAAGTCGTGCTGCGCCCATGAGCGCGCCTCACTCTGACTCCCCCTGGCGCAGCAGCTTCTCGACGCGGGCGACGAGCGTGCTGATATGCACCGGCTTCTGTAGCAAGTCGTCAGCGCCAAGCTGCTCGGCTGTCAGGTGAGCCGTCGGCAGCGCGGAGACAACCAGCACGCGCGTGCCGTGCAGGTCGGGCGTGCTGCGCAGGTATTCCAGCACGGCCTCACCCGAAGCCAGCGGCATCATCAGGTCGAGGACGATCAGCGCCGGACGGCAGGCGTTGATCTGGTACAGCGCCTCGACACCGTTTTCGGCGGTGTAGACCTGGTGACCCCGCTTCTCCAGCACGAGCCTGATCATGCGCTGTAGCTCGGTGTCGTCTTCAATCACGAGTAGTACCGCCATTGGCCCCACTTCCTGTCGGCTTGTGCCTCTAGCGCTTCCTACCCCCATTTCCTCATTGTACGGGCGCTGGCACGCGCTGGCAAGCGCGATGTGGGAGGCTATGAGGGCATAGAGCGTGTTATGCACTTTCAACCCCTATCCCCGGCCCCTTTCCCGCTTGCAGGGAAAGGGGAGCAACCTGTCCCTCCCTGCCAGCGATACGGTTGGCGAACCGCGCACGCGCTGGCTTCGTAGGGGTGTTGCTCTGCGTCACCCGCCCCTACGCGGACATTTCGCCAACAGTATCTCTAACGTGGAGAGGGCAGGCCGAGCGCAGCGAGGCTGGGGGTGAGGTCCATCTCCCCGCGTCCAGCGAGTCGCGGTCAACTTTTGCACGCACCCGCCATGCTCGATCCTCTCGACAAGGCACGCCGATCTCCCGTATACTGAGAGAAAGCGCCGTTTGCAGCGCGGGGAAAGCCACACATAGCGGACTCGCCGCAAGCCGGGGGCATAGGATGGCCTACCCTGCGCCAGGGAGTCCACTGTGTTTTTGGGCGAGCGTTCCGTGCCAGAGGTGCAGGAGGTGCGAGATGGCCGTGATCACCGTTTCCCGTCAGGCAGGGAGCGGCGGCGACGAAATCGCCGAGCGCGTCTGCGACCTGCTGAGCTACCGCTACTTCGACAAGCAGATGATGATCGAAGCCGCTTCCGCTGCCGGTCTGTGCGAGGCGGAGGTCGTGGACTTCTCTGAAGAGCACTACAAAGTGCAGGACTTCCTTTCGCGCTTGCTGCGCAGCCGCCCGCGCACTGTGCGCCAGGTCCTGGTCCGCGAGGACGCGCACAAGCCGATTGATACGCTGACCGCCCGCGAGATGGACGAGGCGCGCTGTGTGGCCCTGATCCGCTACGCCATGAGCAGCGCCTATCAGCAGGGCGAGATGGTCATCGTTGGGCGCGGCGGCCAGGCTGTGCTGCACAATAAGCCGGGCGTGCTGCATGTGCGCATCATCGCCCCGCTGGAACAGCGCATCCAACGGCTGCGCGAGCAGGGCGTCAGTGGCGTGAGCGAGCTGAAGCTGACTATTGCCGACCGCGACCGGGCCAGCGCCGAGTACCTCAAGCGGTACTTCAACATTTCCTGGGACGACCCGGACCTGTACCACATGATCCTGAACACCGGCCTGCTCGATCTTGATGCCGCAGCGGGCATCATCGCCGATGCTGTCAGGCACCTGGCTCCGGCAGCCGCCGCCTGAGGGCCTCTGCGTTCGGACGTGTGCGGAGGGCAGGGGTGCTGCTCTGCGTCACCCGCCCCTACACGGACATTTCGCCAACAGTATCTCTAACGTGGAGAGGGGGCGAGCCGAGCGCAGCGAGGCTGGGGGTGAGGTCAATACCCTGTGACCGGCGAGTCGCTGGCAACCTTTGCGCGCATCCTGGCCAGTGCGGGCGCGCGCCAGAATGGGGTAGAATTCAGGCAAGCTCGGAGCGCCGGCGAGCGCTCCAACGGGCAGCGCGGCGCGCTGGCGGCGTGCGCGGAATTCCGTCCCGCGCGCGCCATGATGCGAGGAGAGGTCGGATGGCCGTCATCACTATTTCGCGGCAGCTCGGCAGCGGCGGCGAGCAGATTGCGCGCCATGTCTGTGAAGTGCTCCGCTACCGCTACTTTGACAAGCAGCTTCTGATCGAAGCGGCGGCGGCGGCGGGCCTGTCGCACGAGCAAGTGGTGGATTATTCCGAAGACCGCTACGAGGTGCAGAACCTCCTGGCGCGGTTGGTGCGCTCAGGGCCGCGCCCGGTACAGCGCGTCGAGGTGCGCCAGCAGGACGCTGCCGGGCGCGTCCATCTGACGGCGGAGACGGTGGACGAGGCGCAATACGTCGAGCTGATCAGGTCGGCCATTCGCGCCGCCGCCGGGCAAGACGACATCGTGATCGTTGGACGCGGCGGCCAGGCCATCCTTCAGGACATACCCAACGTGCTGCACGTGCGCGTCACCGCGCCGGAGGGCGCGCGCATTGCCCGCCTGCAAAAGATCGAGGGCCTCGGCGTCGAAGCGGCGCAGCAGAAGATCGCCCGCCAGGATCGGGCCACTGCCGAGTATCTGGGCCGCTTCTTCGGCATTCGCTGGGACGATCCTACCCTCTACCACCTGGTGATCAACACCGGCAAGGTCGGCATCGAAGGGGCCGCGCAAATCATCGTGGACACAGTCGTGCCGCTGCGCTCGTTCCCCACGCCCTGAAGATCATCACCGCTGCGGTGCAGAGAGCGCAGAGAAACGATCGGTTGAAGGGGACGTCACCCTGCCTCCGCGCCCTCTGCGTCTCGGCGGTTCAAGTATTTCGCCCCCAATGTGGGATGCACCCCTCGTGACGGGTGCGTGCAAAACCTGTCAGGTAGGGGCGCTGCACTGCGTCACCCACATGTGTAGGGGCGGGTTTGCAAACCCGCCCCTACGCGGATATTTCGCCAACAGTATCTCCAACGTGGAGAGGGGGCAAGCCGAGCGCAGCGAGGCTGGGGGCGAGGTCAATATCCCCGCGTCCGGCGAGTCGCTGCCAACTTTTGCACGCACCCATCGTGACCTCGTGACTCCGCACCAGGCAAAGCGGCGCGTCTGTGCTACAATCGTGCCACAACAATCGTGCACAAGGAGACCGGATTCTCATGGCCGAATTCCCCGGCAAGGGCAAGGTCGCCATCCTCAAGACGACGCCGGAGACGGTGCTCGACGACGTGCGCCAGGTCATGCGCCTGGCGGGCTACCAGGAGGCGCTGCCCAAAGACAAAGACACCATCCTCAAGATCAACATCTCGTGGGATACCTGGTATCCGGCCTGTTCCAGCGCGCCCTGGCAGATCGAGGGCGTCATCCAGGAATTGCAGGCGGCGGGCTACCCGCGCCTGATCGCCGGGCACAACGACACGGTGGTGGTGGACGCGCGCGTTGGCGAGACCAACAACAAGCACCGCTTCGTCACCGACAAGTACGGCATCGAGAACTGGCATCTCTACGAGCCGCAGTTCGAGTGGGTGCGCTACGAGCCGAAAGAGCCGCTGCTCGTGCTCGACCGCGTGTATCCCGAAGGCGTCTACATCCCCAAAGACTTCTACGGGCGCAACATCATCCAGCTTCCCACCGTCAAGACGCACGTCTTCACCACCATCACCGGCGCGATGAAGAACGCCTTCGGCGGATTGCTGGGCCGCCGGCGTCACTGGACGCACGCCGTGATCCACGAGACGGTGGTGGACCTGTTGCAGATTCAGCAGGACATCCACACCGGCGTTTTCGCCGTGATGGATGGCACCTTCGCCGGGGACGGGCCGGGGCCGCGCGCCATGCACTGGCACGAGAAGGACATCTTGCTCGCCTCCGCCGACCAGGTGGCCATTGACGCCATGAGCGCCTATCTGCAGGGCTTCGACCCGATGACGCTGGACTTCATCCGGCTGGGGCACGAGCGCGGGCTGGGCGTCGGCGACCCGGACGAGATCGAGATCGTCGGCATGGACAAGAAAGACCTGCCGCGCTATGGCTTCATCCAGACGGACACCTTCGCCAGCAAAGGCCAGAAGATGATCTATCACGGCTGGCTGAAGGGGTTTGAGGATGTTCTGCTGCGCTCGCCGCTCGTGCCCTGGAGCTACTGGGCCAGCAACGTCTACCACAACTACTACTGGTACCCGTTCGTCGGGCGCAAGCGCGTCGAGGCTGCGCTCGATACCAAGTGGGGGCGGCTGTTCGCGCAGTACGGCGACGGGACGGTCGTCATGCCCGGCGTGGAGCCGGAAGAAGTGCAGAAGCTGGCCGTGGCGGGCGCGGTGGCGGCGGGCGGTGCGCTGTTCCTGGGCGGGCGGCTGCTCGGCGGCCTGCTGGGGCGCAAGCGGCGCTGACGACCTCACCCCTGGCCTCGCTGTGCTTGGCCAGCCCCCTCTCCGCTGCGGAGCGTCGGACATATCAGACGGTGTTAGCATAACGGCGAGCGATCACAATCAACGGAAGGAACGGGCGGCTTGAGCGAGAAGCTCAGCAGCCTGGCAGGGCCTGTAGGGGCGGGTTTGCAAACCCGCCCCTACAACCGGCTCCGCGAAGTCGCCTTCTTGGTTCGTTTCTCCCCTTGAATTGTTCTTCCGTAATCTATCGTTAGCCACCAATGCAATCCTATTTGCCCGTCCCTCCGCTACGGTTATGCGTTACCCACCAATACCCCCATCCCCAGCCCCTTCCCTCCGCGTAGCGCGGGGGAAGGGAGCAGGCCCGCCGCTTTTCTCCCTTCCCCCTCGTGGGGAAGGGCCGGGATGGGGGACAGGCACAGCCAAAGATATGGGTAATGTATAGCTCCGCTACGGAGCGGGGGTGAGGTAAGCTCGCAAGAGCCGGCAATGACACGAGGACGTCCCGCGCGTCCTCGTTGCGTTTTGCGAGGGAACGCAAAACGCCCGACCTTGCGGGGCCGGGCGCTGAATCATCCAGCGTTCGCGCAGCAGACGCCGGGGGTTACTCTGTCGTTTCTTCGACTTCTTCCGGCGAGAAGTAGCCGCCGTGCAGGTTGGCGACGCACCAATCATCGCCGTCCTTCTCCATCGTCAGCACGATGCGCGTGTTGATCCGGTTCTCGTAATCGCCATCGCCGTCCACGTCGTGCTTGTCGCGCGCCACGGCGGCCAGCTCGTATTGCTGAGTTGAGCCAGCGATCACATTGCCGGCGGCGCTGAGCTGGACGATGCTATAGGAGCCGGTGACCAGCACTTCTTTGGAGTTGTTGCCCTTGCCCAGGTCGTACTTCAGATCAATATCGCGCACGCCGCGCGATTGCTCGGCCAGGCTGGCGCTGATCGCGGCCAGCGCTGCCGTGTCTTCCTGGTAGGAGTCGCAGGCGACTTTCTGCGCTGCCTCAGCGTTCCCCTTGAGCACGGCCTCTATGTAGTCCTTCGCCGTTTCCGTCGAATCCGAGCCGCAGGCGGTCAGCAGCAGCGAGACGGCCAACAGGGCCGCCAGAAGACCAAACCGCTTCGACATATCGTGTAACTCCCCTCTTGATCGGCTACGCAGAGCGCGAGATATGGCCCAGCAAACGGCCAGATGATACTGCTTTGTGCGCTGGCGCGCAATAGCAGGTGCGCCGTGAGTGCGTGCAAAGGGTGTCAGCGACTCGCTGGACGCGGGGGTATTGACCTCACCCCCAGCCTCGCCCCGCTCGGCTTGCCCCCTCTCCGTCAACGGAGAGGGGGCGGCGAGGCGCGTGAGCGCCGAGCGGGGGTGAGGTCAAGGGAGGCGCAGCAGAGCGGCGCTCCTGCGCCTGGCCGGTTTCGCAGGGGCGGGCCGCCTGAAGGGGTGCGTGCAAAGGTTGTCAGCGACTCGCTGGACGCGGGGATATTGACCTCACCCCCAGCCTCGCCGCGCGGGGGTGAGGTCAAGGGGGCGCAGCAGAGCGGCGCTCCTGCGCCTGGCCGGTTTCGCAGGGGCGGGCCGCCTGAAGGGGTGCGTGCAAAGGTTGTCAGCGACTCGCTGGACGCGGGGATATTGACCTCACCCCCAGCCTCGCCCCGCTCGGCTTGCCCCCTCTCCGTCAACGGAGAGGGGGCGGCGAGGCGCGTGAGCGCCGAGCGGGGGTGAGGTCAAGGGGGCGCAGCAGAGCGGCGCTCCTACCTGACAGGTTTTGCACGCACCCTGCGCCGTGCAGCAGCCCTCACAGCGAGGGTGCACGAACGACCTGTTGCTAAGGGAAGTTCAGGAGTGCCCACTGAACGCCTCCCCTCTCAGTCCCCCCTCCAGCCGAGTTAGAGGGGGGATGATCTGGCAGGCGGTTCTCCCCTTCCCCTGGCTTTGCTGGGGGATAGGGGCGTTCTGACGATTGCCCAACAACTCGTTCGTGGACCCTCACAGCGGATAAATGTCAATCCCCAGCGCCGTCGCCAGCCCCACCAGCACAGGCGCGACGATCAGTCCCGGCAGAAAGTTGACCATGCGCGGCTTCTTGATCTCCAGCAGGCTCAGGCCCAGCCCGATCAGGATCAGGCCGCCAACCGCCGTCATCTCGTTGATCATCGGGTCGCTCATGAACTCCCCGGCCAGCGCGCCCAGCAGCGCCAGCCCGCCCTGCACGCCCAGCACCGTGAAGACGCTGAACAGCACGCCAATGCCCAGGCTGGCGGCGAAGGCCATCGAAGCGAAGGCGTCCAGCGTGCTCTTGATGGCGAGCTGCTCGAAGCCGCTGGCCAGGCCCATGCCGTCCTGGATGGAGCCGACGAAGGTCAGCGGCCCCACACAGAAGACCAGCGACGCCGTGATGAAGCCCTCGATGAAGCGCGCCCGCCGCTCGTGGGCCAGGGTGGCGTCAGCGGACGCCGCCTCGCGCTGCACGCGCTCTTGCAGCCAGCCGGCGAGCTGCTCCAGCCGCAGATCGAGGCGCAGCAGCTCGCCCAGGAGCGCACCGATGACCAGGCTGAGCAGCGGCAGGATGATGTTGCCCGTCTCGCCCGCGTTGGAGAACCCAACGAAGAGGGTCACCAGCCCCAGGCCGGTCATCACCGACTCCTGGACACGCTGCGGCAGGCGATTGCCGATCAGCAGACCGGTCGAGCTGCCGAGCAGCACGGTCAGCGCGTTGAGCAGCGTGCCCCACATGGGCTTCCCCCTACGGCGGGTGATGAGTGATCAGTGATCAGTTGTCAGTGATCAGTTGTCAGTTGTCAGAGATCGGCGGGATGCCAGGCAAGCCGGATCATGGTACCGGTCACTGACAACTGGCAACCGATCACCGCTTCGCCCATCCGGTGCAGCCCGGTCGTGCCAGGCTGACAACTGATCACTGAATACTGATCACTGAAAACTGACAACTGACCACCCATTCTTTACGGCAGCCATTCCGCCGTCGGCGTGGCGACCGTTGGCGACGGCGTGACATACGGGGCGATGGCTGTCGCTGTCTGCGCGGCGGACTGCGTTGCTGTGGCGTAGAGCGCCTCGGCGGTCGCCTGCGCGTCTACGGGCTGCTCGCTTATCTCCACGCCGTACATCACCGGGCGCACCACGTTGAACCACGTTTGCCCCGGCCTGAGGTGCATCGGCGTTTGCCCGTCCGCATAGAGCAGCCACAGCCCGGACTTGCCCTGGCTGTGCGCCCAGATTCCTTCGAACCACTGCCCGTCGCGGAAGAGCCAGGCCCGCCCGCGCCCCCACAGCACCGTCTCGACGACCACGCCGCTCACTTCGCTGTCCAGGATGTCGGGCCGGTCAATGTGCTCGGCTTCGAGGATGATCACGTTATCAGCGGCAAGCTGCGCGCCGGTGATGGCGTCCACATGCGGCAGGCCGTTGTTCCAGCGGTAGTAGCGCCCGTCGGCGGGGTTGTATTGCCAGCGCGTGTCCTGGCGCGGACTCCAGTAGTCCACGAAGATGTCCCGCGCGGGCACCCCGCCGGGGTCCGGCACGTCGGAGAAGGCCAGGCCGCGCACGAGCAGCCCTTCGTTGATCTGGCGCTGCTCGGCTACGTCCCACATCTCGAACGTGTTGCCGAACAGGGTGTGCTCGAAGGCCTTGTTTTCTTCCGGGAAGCGGCAGAAAGGCGGGCAGTTGACGCCCATCTGCGGGGTGAGGGCGCGCCACTTCCAGTCGGAAGCCAGGATGTAGTTGTAAATCCAGTCGTTTGCGCCGCTGTAGGCCAGCAATGCCTGGAACATATCCACCAGCTCCAGGTCGAGCAGGCGCGCGCTGCGAATGCTGCCCACTTTCTGCGCGCCCTGGCTGCGGTAGATCGCCGCGAAGCGCGTCACCGCGCCTTCGACCTCGTACTCGAAGACGATGTCCGCCTTGTCCAGGCCGCTCTGCGGGCGCACGACTTCAGGGAAATTGGACACCTTGACGATCAGATTGCGGCGGTTGCGGGCTTCCTCGCTGGGGTAGGGCAGGCCGGTGAGCGGGTTGAAGTTCTCCGGGTACTCGCTCGGCCCGACGACGGTCGCCGTCGGGGTCACAGTGGGCGTATGGGTCGCCGTCGCCGTTGGCGTGAAGCTGGCCGTCGGCGAAGGGGTGGCGGTGGGTGTGAAGGTGGGGCGCGGCGTGTTGGTCGGCAGCGGCGTGGGGCTGGCGGTGGCGGTGGGCCGGGGCGTGTTGGTCGGTGGCAGGGTGGGAACGCTCTGACCCGCCGCCGGGCGCGGTGCGCCGAGGGCGATGCCCCCCGCCAGGGAAGCGATGAGCGCCCCACTCAGGAGCATGATCAGCGCCAGTTGTCGCATCGGGTGACTATCCTCAACCAGCTTATGTCCGAGACGCGCCAGGAGCGGCACGACCGCCCAGTATACCCCCGCAGCAGGCCGCTGCCTACCCTGGATTCGGCGCGGGGGCGTGCGAAATGTGTCAGGCAGTTTGCTGCGCCTCGCTTTACCTCACCCCCGCTCGGCGCTGACGCGCCTCGCCGCCCCCTCTCCATGCATGGAGAGGGGGCAAGCCGAGCGGGGCGAGGCTGGGGGTGAGGTAAACCAGGGCAGGGAAAAACACACTACAGAGACGCTCAGCGCGCGGAGAAAAGCTAAGGAATCTTCAGCTCTTCTTTGTGTTCTCTGCGCCTCTGCGGTTCAGGTAATCTCGCTCAGCGCTGCCGTGCTTCTGGCGCGCGCCACTGCTAGCGTCGGCGACGATTGTCCCGCGATGAGCGCCGCCGCCCAAAGAGGATGCGCCACGACAGACGGAAGAAGCCGCCCACCAGTGGCAACTCCGCCACGAAGCCCAGCACGCCCAGCACCGTCCCGGCGATGGTGGCCTGGGGCACCGTGAACATCCCAAAGACATGGTTGACGTCCACCTGCACCGTCTGGCTCCACAGCGCGACGTTGCTGGGGCCGGGCGGCTGGCCGGGCTTGGGCTGCCAGGTGACGGACAAACCCAGGGCGATGACCGCCTTCTGCGCGCTGTCGGCGCTCAGCGTCCAGCGCCAGGTGACTTCGCCGCCGCGCTGCAACTGCTGGACCGCCGGGGAGACTGAACTTGTGGAGAAGTTCGGCGCGGACAGTGTCATCGTCACAAAAGCGTCGTGCGTGGCGTAACGGTCGGTGAGCAGGATGGGCGTGGCCACCACCTCGTTGTCGGCGATTTCCGCCACCGGCTGCAACGCCCCGCCTTCCAGCATCTTCAGGGTGACGCGCAGCGAGCCGGCGCGCCCCACCTGGAACTGGGACGGCCATTCCAGCTCGACGACGCGCTGCTCGTAACCGGTCGCCACAGCCGCCATGCCGCCCGCGCCGTCGGGCGCGGGAACGCCCGCCGTCGAATCCAGCGGCGCGACGGTGACGCCGGTGGCGCTGTCGAGCGTCACACCCTCAGCCGGGGGCATCGCGCCCGCCCCTGTCGGGGTGCTGAGGGCGAGGTCGGCGACGGCTTCGCCAGAGAATTGTGGCTGCACCGGCACGGCCATCGCGCCAGCGGTGGTGTCGGTGATGGCGCCCAGTTGCGGGGCGGCGCCAGGCGCAGCAAGACTCTGCGCCGCGACTTCGGCCTGGGTGAAGAGAAGACCGCCGGTCGTGCGCGCTTCGGTGGGCTGGGGACCGCGCGCCACCCACAGGATGCCCGCCGCCGCTGCCAGCACCGGCAAACCGATCAGGACCAACAGGAACTTGCGCATCGCAGACCTCTCCAGTGATGTGCGTCAGGCATCGTGAGCCGGGAGTCGTGAGCCATGAGTCCAGAACAGGGGCCAGGCTTCACGCCAGATGCCAGACTCCAGACTCATGACTCGCAGCGAACGGTCAGCAGGTCAGTCAACGCCCGCGAACAGATCGCGCTCGCGGCGCTCGCCCGGCACCGGTTCGGGCCAGGCACGGGTGAAATCCTGATGACGAAAGAAGAGCCGGCTGATCTTCTCCGCCAGGCTGCGCGACTGGCGCAGATATTGCTGGCTGGCATGGCAGCCAGCGGCGGCGTCCCAGGCTGCCTGGTAGCTCCCGACAGGGATACGCGCGTGCGTGGGAAGCTGACTGTCCAGCGCCGTCTGGAGGTCGAGGTCGCCGTTCTTGCCCATATGGCGCGGGTCCTGGCCGCGCAGACGCATCTGCCAGATCATCAGGCGCAGCGGCATACGAGGGAACGCGCTGTAATAGAGCTTGGCCGGGCGATAAGGGGCCAGATTCTCGGCGGCGTGTTCCGGGTAGGCTGCCGGATCGCCCGCCTGGTGAAAAGCGCGCGTCGTCGCGCGGTGCATGAAGATGTGATCCGGGTGCCCGTATCCCCCAAACGGGTCAAAGGTGACGACGACCTGCGGGCGCAGCCGGCGTATCTCGCGAACGATGCGCCCGACGACCATCGTTTCGTCGGCCCGCCACAGACAATCCGGGTGCTCGTTGTCCGGCGTGCCCATCATGCCACTGTCGCGGTAGCCGAAGGTGATCACTTCGCGAATGCCGAGCGTGCCCGCCGCGCACTCAAGCTCGGCCAGGCGCAGCGCAGCGACCGTGTCATAGCCGGACAGGTGTTGCTCGTCCACCGAGCCGACATCGCCGTTGGTCGAGCAGATCAGGCTGATGCTCACGCCGCGCTGCGCGTACAAGGCGATGGCCCCGCCCATGCCGAACGACTCATCGTCTGGGTGGGCGAAGGACAGCAACATGCGTCGCCCCTCGTGCGAGGGATGAGAACTAGCCGGTGACCTCATCATCAATCCACTTCAGATAGGGACGCGAGCCGATGGCGACCGGAAGCCCGATGATCTCCGGTGTATCGTAAGAATGTGTCATTTTCACCGCCGATATCAGCTCATCGAACGTCTCGGTGCGCGTCTTAATGATCATCAGGACTTCTTCCTCTTCCTGGATCGCGCCTTGCCACAGGAACATGGACTCCATGGGCACGAAGTTGACGCAGGCGGCCAGCTTGTTCTGCAACAGGCGGCGCGCGATGCGCCGCGCCTGCGCTTCGGACTCAGCCGTCACCAACACCACAAGATAATCGTTCATCAACACCTCCGTTGGTCGCTGGTGCGCCAGAGTATCTGCGACAGGGGCCGGCCGGACGGCTGCCGACCGCACCCCCTCCCGCCCGGCGAGCGAGCCGGAAGCGCGGTCGCCGTGACACGTGCGAGATTATAGCACGCGCTGACCTCGATGATAAGCGCAGAGGGCAGCTTGACAAGCCCCGCGTTTCGGGCACAATAGCCGCTCAGGCCGCTCATACTGGCCTTAACGGACTGGTTAAGACACGAGCGGAACACGGCAAAACGCATGGTACAATGAGTGCAGGCCGTGCGCGCGGGGCACTGAGCAACCTCTGCTCGTGTGATGCGTAAGAGTGGGTAGGACCATCGTTCGCACTAACGGGGAAACTATGCCTTCGTACGCGGTCGAGGCAGGACGAGCAGTCGCTGGCGCGCGGAGAGTCCATGAGACCGACACGCGCTTCGGACGCCAGGTGACGGTGGGGCCGCGCTATTTCCTGGCGGGTGCGCTACTGATCATGGTCATCGGCCTGGTCTTGCGCCTGTGGAACCTGGGCGGGGCCAGCCTGTGGACGGACGAAGTGCTGACGGCGATCCGCGCCCAGGCCCCCTTCCGGGAATCGCTCAAGTCCATCATGGCGGCGGGCAACCAGACGCCGATCTATTTTCTGTCGTTGCGCCTGTTCCCCAACTCGACCGAGGCGCTGCTGCGGCTGCCGTCGGCGCTGCTGGGGTTGTTGGGCGTGGCTCTGCTCATGGCTGCGGTGCTGCGCCTGTATCGCAACCCGGAGATGGCGTTGTGGGCGGGGGCGCTGCTGGCGGTCAACCCCTTCCATGTCTGGCTGTCGCGCACGGCGCGGCCTTACTCGCTGGTGTTCGTGTTGTCGCTGGTGATCGCCTACATCTTCCTGCACATGGCGCGCGGCAACCGCTCGCGGCTGCTGTGGGGCATCTTCACCGCAGCCAGCACGATCGCCTACATCACCCATTTCACGGCGGTGGGGCTGCTCGGCGCGCAGGCGATGGTCTTCGCTTTCAACTGGCGGACGCACTCGCGCTGGTTTCGCGGCTGGCTGGCCGCTCAGGCTGTCGCTGCCGTCCCGGTGCTCACCTGGACGTACCTGGCGCTGCACGACCCGCCGCCGGTGGCCTCCTACTGGATTCCCCGCCCGGAGCTGCGCGACATCCCCCTCACGCTGTGGAACATGGCGCTCGGCTATGACGGCGTGTTCAAATGGGCGATGGTGCCGGGCCTGATGATCACCACGCTGGGCCTCATCCTGGGGGTGAGCTACGCGCTGGGCGAGCGCCAGCGCGACGAGCGCAACTTCTTCTGGATGTGGCTGATCGTCGGGCCGCTGGCGTTCGCCTTCCTGCTCTCGACGCTCATCGTCTCCATCTACGTGGATCGCTACTTCATGGTCATGCTGCCGGCGCTGCTGCTGCTCATCATCCAGGCGTGGGCGCGCTTCTCGCCGCGCCTGTGGCGCGTGGCGCTCGGCGTGATCGCCGTCACCTGCCTGTATTCCGTGCTGTTCTCGTTCGTGGAAGGCAGCTATCATCGCGACGACTGGCGCGACGCGGCGGCGTATGTGGCTGAGCGCGCAGAGGACGGCGACGCCATTGTGCTGGAGCGCGATAACACCTTCGAAGCCTTCACGCGCTATTATCAGCAATCCGCGCCATACCTGGCGGGCCAGGCGAAAGACGCTGAGTTCATCCTCCTGTCCGAGATGCCGGACACGGGCGCGCTGAAACAAACGGCGGAGCGGCTGTGGGTGGTTTACCGCAACCCGAACGAGGACGTGCACCGCCTGGGGCTGATGCCCGATTTCGACCCGTTCGACCCCGGTCTGTCGGCAATGGGCGCATGGCTGAGCGCGTACCGGCTCCAGGTGCTTGAGATTCAGACCTTCAACGGCCTGAAGGTGCTGCTGCTCGACCCCGACACCGGCGCGGTTCCGGCGGGGAAATGAAGGGGAAGCCGGAACAATGGGGCGAGTCTGGAGTCTTGAGTCTGGAGTCTGGGGTGAGGGGTAGCTCGCCCATCTCCCGACTCTTAACTCAAGACTCAAAACCCATTCTTCCTCACTCCCAGATGCGCAGCCCGAACCGGCTGAGGTAGATCGGCAGAATCTTGTACATCGGGTTGGCTTGCTCGATGGCCTGGATCATCTGCCGCTTCTCGCTGGAAGTGGGGCCACACAGCAGCGTAATCGAGCCGCCATCACCGCCCGCCCCGTTGACCTTCCAGCCAATCGCTCCGTTGGCTTTGGCGACTTCGATGATGCGGTGCGCGTCAGCGCTGATCAGGGCCGGGTGTAGCTCGCCCTGCGCCTCTGTGTTGATGGTCATCGAGCGCCCCAGCGCAGTCCAGTCGCCTGCGTAGACCGCGTCGCGGGCCATCTCCGCCGTCTTGCGCAGTCTGTCGAGCGCCTGATGCTCCGGGCCGCCCGCTTCCAACCGCTTGATCACCTGCTCGTGCACCGCCGACGATTGGTGTGCCTTGCCCACGAAGACCAGCACCAGACGCCGCTCCAGCTCCCACCAGACCGAATTGGGCACCTGGATGCTGGAGACTGTAGCGTAGGGGTACTGGAACATCTCAATGAAGCTCACGCCGCCATAGGCCGCGCAAAGCTGATCCTGGATGCCGCTCTGCAGGCCGAGCATCTCCGTCTCGACGCGGTGCGCGGCGTAGGCGACCTCGTGGGACGTCATGGTGCCGGGCGTCAGGCGATCCAGCGCGCCGATCAGCGCAACGGTGATCGAGGCGGACGTGCCGGTTGAGCAGCCGGCGGGCACCTCGGAATAGACGGTGATGTGCAGGGCGATGTCGTCCGGCACGCGCATATACTCAATCGCCGCTTCGAGCAGCGGATGGCGATCCCATGCACTGTGGTCGTTGTGGCCCGGCGCAATCGGGTAGACATCGCCATAGTTCTCGGCGAACAGAATGATGCGATGCTGGCGCGCCCCGACCGGGAAGACCTTGATCTGCACCTCGACATAGGGGTAGACGCCGATGTTGAAGATTTCGCCATGCCCCGAAAACCACGTATCCGTCCAGCCGCCGTTGTCGCAGATGCGAATCGGCGCAACGCTGTTGATCACGCGGAGGGGCTTTACCTGACTTTCGCTCACGGGAAAAATCCTCTCTGTGCACGCGAAGCCGACGCTGCACGCCCAAGTATACTGCGCAGCCCGGCGCCCGGCGACTCAGTGTGAGAGGAAGGGCGCGCAAAGGCTGTCAGCGACTCGCCGGACGCGGGGCATTAACCTCACCCCCAGCCTCGCTGCGCTCGGCCTGCCCCCTCTCCGTTGACGGAGAGGGGGCGGCGCGTCAGCGCCGCGCGGGGTGAGGTCAACCAGGGCGCAGCAGAGCAGCGCCCCTACGAGCAGGCTGGCGCGCGGCGGGCTTTGACGCAATCGCCCTGAGAGGAAGGGCGTGTGCAAAGGCTGTCAGCGACTCGCCGGGCGCGGGGCATTAACCTCACCCCCAGCCTCGCTGCGCTCGGCCTCCTCCGTTGACGGAGAGGGGCGGCGAGGTGCGTCAGCGCCGAGCGGGGGTGAGGTCAACCAGGGCGCAGCAGAGCAGCACCCCTACGAGCAGGCTGGCGCGCGGCGGGCTTTGACGCAATCGCCCTGAGAGGAAGGGCGTGTGTAAAAGCTGTCAGCGACTCGCCGGGCGCAGGGCATTGACCTCACCCCCAGCCTCGCTGCGCTCGGCTTGCCCCCTCTCCGTTGACGGAGAGGGGGCGGCGAGGTGCGTCAGCGCCGAGCGGGGGTGAGGTAAACCCAGGGCGCAGCAGAGCAGCGCCCCTACGAGCAGGCTGGCGCGCGGCGGGCTTTGACGCAATCGCCCTGAGAGGAAGGGCGTGTGCAAAGGCTGTCAGCGACTCGCCGGACGCGGGGCATTAACCTCACCCCCAGCCTCGCTGCGCTCGGCTTGCCCCCTCTCCGTTGACGGAGAGGGGGCGGCGAGGCGCGTCAGCGCCGCGCGGGGGTGAGGTCAACCAGGGCGCAGCAGAGCAGCGCCCCTACGAGCAGGCTGGCGCGCGGCGGGCTTTGACGCAATCGCCCTGAGAGGAAGGGCGTGTGCAAAGGCTGTCAGCGACTCGCCGGGCGCGGGGCATTAACCTCACCCCCAGCCTCGCTGCGCTCGGCTTGCCCCCTCTCCGTTGACGGAGAGGGGGCGGCGAGGTGCGTCAGCGCCGAGCGGGGGTGAGGTCAACCAGGGCGCAGCAGAGCAGCGCCCCTACCTGACGGGTTTTGCACGCGCCCCCTCTCACTGGCAGCCAACAACCAATAACCAATAACCAACAACCAGGAACCACCAACCAACAACCACTAACCGCCTTTCCCCCACGCGCCCAATTGTGACGAATGTCACAGGTAATGACGCCTTTGTTCCCTTTTGAGCGCACAGACGCGAGAGTAAGCTAAGGGTGTGTGACAGCAGGCTGGTGTGACGATCTCTGGGGATCGCTCTCATTAGCCAGGATGGTGTTTCTCTTCTGCCTCCTCAAACTTATTACTTTTAGGGAGCGCCGCGCCTGGCTGGGGAGTCTGGGCGCGGCATTTCCTTTGCGGAGGGCGGGGCGAGCTATTTGTGACAGCTATCTGAATTCTATGTGTAGCTTGTCACAAGCTATCTGCCGCATCTTAGGCTATGATAGGGGCATGGTTGGTTTGGTAGAGAGTTGATGAAAACTTAACCCCCTTACGCGCAGAGTTGCGCCAATGTTTTCCTCCTTGTGCTTCAGCGCACGACGTCCCAACGTCGTGCGCTGAGTTTATGGCAGTGCTGCCTCGTTCCACGCTCACCGTCAGAGCCGCAGGCGGGCCAGCGCCCAGGCCGCGTGCTCGCGCACTAGATCGGACTCATCCTGCCGCGCCAGGTGATCGAGCAGCGGGACGAACTCCGCCAGGCCGCTGTTGCCCGCCGCGACGCAGGCGTTGCGCACCAGCCGCTCCCGCCCGATGCGCCAGATGGCCGAGTCGCGGAAGCGGGCGCGGAAGCCCTCTGTGTCCAGGGCCAGCAAGTCAGCCAGCGGCGGCGCGGCCCGCTCAGCGGCGAGCGGCCAGAACGCCCGCTCGTCCGTCGGCGCGGAGAACTTGCGCGTGAACGGGCAGACTTCCTGGCAGATGTCGCAGCCGTAGACCCAGTTACCCAGCAGCGGGCGCAGCTCTTCGGGAATGGCCCCTTTCAGCTCGATGGTCAGGTAGCTGATGCAGCGCCGCGCGTCGAGGGCGTAGGGCCGTGGGAAGGCCCCCGTCGGGCAGGCGGACCAGGCAGCGCGCGCACGTCCCGCACAGTGTCTCGCGGCCCGGCGCGTCGTAGGCGTCGAAGGGCAGGGTGGTCAGCATTTCACCCAGGAACAGGTACGAGCCGCGCCGGGGGTGGATCAGCAGCGTGTTCTTGCCGATGAAGCCCAGCCCGGCCCCCTGCGCGTGATCGCGCTCCAGAATCGCGCCCGTGTCCACGTAGACGCGGCTGGCGACCTCCTGCCCGGACTGCTCGCGCAGCCAGGCGGCCAGCGTTTCCAGGCGCGGCGTCATGACCGCGTGATAGTCCGCGCCCCAGGCGTAATTGGAGATGCGCCCCCGCCGGGGGTCGCTCAGGATGGACTGGCGGGACGGCGTCCGTCGCGTAGTTGAGCGCGACGACGATCAGCGAGCGGACGCCGGGCAGGATGGCGTTGAGGTTGCGGCGGCGGGCCAGCCGGTCGGGGCGGGCCAGGTAGTCCATCGTCCCATGCATCCCCGCCTCGATCCAGCGCCGGTAGGCATCCAGGCGCAGCGACGGCGCAGCAGGGATGATCCCGGCCTCCGTGAAGCCGAGCGCGGCGGCCTGCTGGCGGGTCTGGGTGGAGGAGAAGGGTGTGGACATAGGCGGTGCGCAGGGGCGGCGCTCTGCTCCGCCCAGTCTCTTGACGGGTCTTCCACGCCTGTGCTGAGCGGGGCCGTGTGCCGATTCGCCGGGCGCGTGGTATTCTCGGCGCTCGCCAGGCCAGTTATACCCGGTCTGGCCGCGGAAAGACAAGGCGGGGTTTCCCATGCGCCGGAGCGTGTTCGCCTGTTCTGAGGCAGCCCACGCCTCGCACAGTTGCTGCTGGCCCTTCTCGTTCCCAGGAGACAGCCCGCATGACCGCCCATAACCGCGCTGCCCTGCAAGCCCTGTTCGTCACGCTGCTGTGGTCTACGTCGTGGGTGCTGATCAAGATCGGCCTGGACGACATCCCCGCGCTGACCTTCGCCGGGCTGCGCTACGTCCTGGCCTTCGTGTGCCTGCTGCCGCTCGCCTGGCGATCCGGGCAACTGGGCGCGCTGCGCCGCTTGCCGCGCGCCGATTGGCGGCGGCTGATCGCGCTTGGCCTGCTCTTCTACACGGTGACGCAGGGCGCGCAGTTCCTCGGCCTGGAACGCCTGCCCGCCGCGACGGTGAGCCTGCTGCTCAGCTTCTCGGCGGCGCTGGTGCCGCTGCTGGGCATTCCCTTGCTGGGCGAGACGCTGACCCGCAGCCAGTGGGGTGGCGTCGGCGTCTATCTGGCGGGGGCGCTGGTCTACTTCTATCCGGTGAGCATTCCGGCGGGGGAGGCGGTGGGCCTGCTGATCGTGCTCGGCGGCGTGCTGACGAACTCGCTCTCAACGGTGCTGGGGCGCGATGTCAACCGGGCGGGGACGATCCCCGCGCTGGCGGTGACGGTGGCCAGCATGGGCGTGGGGTCGGTCACGCTGCTGGGCGCAGGGATTGCCGCGCAGGGGCTACCTGCGCTCGACGCGAGCGGCTGGCTGATCATCGCCTGGCTGGCGGTCATCAACACCGCATTCGCCTTTACCCTGTGGAACCACACGCAGCGCACGCTGCCCGCCGTCGAGACGAGCATCATCAATAACACGATGCTGATCCAGATCGCGGTGCTGGCCTGGGTCTTCCTGGGCGAGGCGCTGAACGCCCGCGAGATTGGCGGGCTGGCGCTGGCGGCGGCGGGCACGCTGCTGGTGCAGCTTCGCCGGCGGGTGATTGGGTGAACCGCAGAGGCGCAGAGGGCACAGAGAAGAATCGAGAATATTCCTGTCTTCCCTCTGCGTTCTCAGTAAGCTCAGGGAAGCCTTGCGAAACCCGGCGGTTTACCTCACCCCCAGCCTCGCTGCGCTCGGCTTGGCGAGGCGCGCCAGCGCCGAGCGGGGATGAGGTCAGCCGGGGCACAGCAACTCGCCTTCTTAATTCCTTGCCCGGGGTTGCTTCTGCGCCTCTGCGCTGAAGTTCTTCCTTCCCCTGAAAGCAGTGTCAGGCCGGGGCAGGTGCCCAGAAAGTGCCCGCTTCCACCTGGGCGCGCGTCTCCGCGGCTTTGGTGAAGTTGGGATTGTAGGAGATGGCTTTGCCGAACTCGTCGAGCGCCTCGCTGCGCTGGCCGAGCGCGGCGTAGGCCATGCCGCGCCAGTAGTACATCTCCTCGACGTACTCGGTGGTCGCCAGGGTGTTCTCCGCCAGGGTGATCACGTCGTTGAAGCGCCCGACGTTCCAGTACGCTTCGAGCGGGCTGAAGACGTACCAGGTGATGCGGTAGGGCATCCCCAGCGCGAAAGCCTGGTCGAAAGCGGTGGCCGCGTCGTGGAAGTTGCCCAGCCAGGCGTAGGACATGCCCATGGTGAACCACGCCCAGGGATCGCCGGGGTTGGCCGCCGCTTCCTGGCGGGCGGTGCGCAGGGCGATGTCGGTGGCGTTCTGAGGGTAACCGTAATCGCCGAGGGCGGCCCACAGGTCGGCCTCGCGGTCAAGCGTGAAGAGGACGATGAACGCCCGGTTGAAGTGCCGCCACCAGTAGTCGAAGTCGGCGTAGCTGTGCGGGCGTCCCCAGCCGTCGTCCGGCCCCAGGTAGCTGTCGAAGACCCAGATCGTCTGCGAAGGATCGTCATAGGCGACGACTGTCTCGTAGTGGCCCATCCAGCCCAGGTTTTCCACGTCGAAGCCGCTCTCGACGATGACCGGGAAGCCGTCGGCGACCAGACGCTTGATCAGGTCGAGGCTGCCGCCGAAGCGCCAGATGGCGCGCACGCTGGGCAGCGTCGTCTGCACCTTGTTGACGTAGTCGGTCATCTCCCAGGGCGAGACGTTCTTATCCTCGATATTGGGCTTCAGCCAGCGGCGGGCGACGTCCTGATCGAAGCCCCAGCCGAAGTAGGACAGGCCCATGCTTAGGTTAGCGCCGCTGCAATTGTTCCACGTCTGGTATTGGTGAGTCAGCCCGTTGAGCCGCGCGGAAGGCGGGTTGCTCTGGGCGCGGGCTGGCATGGGGATGGCGCTGAGCGCGATCAGCGCCGCCAGAGTCACTGCCAGGGCCAGGCGGCGCCACTGCCGGAGACGGGGGAGAATGGCTGCGTTGGTCATGTGGCTGCCTCGATGGATTTTCCCAATACGTCACGGTGTCTGCTCATGAACGTAGCGCAGGGTGCGGCGGTGATGCAAGAGGCCGTTGGCAGAACGTAGGATGGTCAGTGGGACAGCAGGGGAAGCCCTCACCCCCGCCCGACGCCGGCGCGGCGAGCGGGGGTGGGCTGTCATGGGCGTCTAGCCCTGCCCGGTGATCCTGACCGGCTCGATGCGGTACTTCACGCGCGTCTCTTTGCCCTTGGCGCCGGGAGAGAAGTCGTAGTAGTACTCGATGCCCGTGTACAACTTGCACAGCGCGCTGATGTGCTCGACCGCGCCTTCCTCGGTGATCTCAACCACCTTGCCACGCACCTGAATCCAGCGATAGGGGTTTTGCGGGTCTATGGCGAGGATGGTCACGCGAGGGTCGCGCACCATGTTACAGTCTTTCTGCCGCCCGCGCGCGCTGTTGACGAGCACGTAGTCACCGTCGGTGTTGCACCAGACGGGCGTCGCCTGGGGCTGGCCGTCGGGCATGAGAGTCACCAGCGTGACGACCACCGGCCCGTCGAGCAGGTCTCGATGGCTGGCGGGAATCTGGACTGCCATGCGTCACTTCTCCTGATGGTACACTCACCGAGCGCTTCGGTGTTATCGGCAAGGCTCATGATAGTAGGCTATAACAGATCAGAGTGCGAATTGTCAGGCGAACTGCTGGATTCCGCGCTTCTGGTCGCTTGTTGTCTGGAGTGAGAGGCGATGGCCCGCATCTGGTTTACTTCTGCCCCGCTGCCCGGTCATCTGGACTGGGGCGGGCTGCTCAAGACGGCCCAGGCGCTGCGCAACGCCGGGCACGACGTGCTGTGGGTTTCCGAGGAGCGCATCGGGCCGCTGGTCGAGCGGGCGGGCGTGCCCTTTGCCGCCATCGCCCACAGCGGCTGGCTATGGCCGCCGCCGCCGCTGCCTTCGCCCGCCAATTTCATTAACGAGAACATGGTGGCGCTACGCTACCGCCGCGCGCTGGATACCTGGCTGAGCGAAGACCTGGTCGCGGAGGGGGCGGCGGCGCTGTATGACCTGGCCGAGCGCGCCGGCCCGCCCGCCGTCATCGTCACCGATCCGTTCCTGTCGGCGGGGGCGCTGGCCGCTGAGATGATCGGCGTCCCCCTGGTGGTTGGCGGGTGGGCGTCCGGCCCGCCCGTGGACGAGGACGAGATGCTCTACGTCCAGCGCCAGTTGGGGGGCGAGGCGACGGCGCGCATCGAGCGGCTGTGTGTTCGGCTTGGCGTGACGGGGGTCAACTTCGGCGCTGGCCCCGCCCCCAGCGTGCAGAGTCCCCGGCTGCACATCAGTTACTTCGATGCGTACTGGCACCAGGGCGAGCCGGTGCTGCCGCAGACCGAGTTCGTCGGCGGGATGGCCACGCCGCCGGGGGGCGATCCTCCGGCGTGGCTGGCGGATATCCCCGCCGACCAGCCGCTGGGCATGGTCACGCTGGGCAGCACCTTCACCGGCGACCTGAGCTTCTTCGTCCAGGGCGCGCGCGCGATTGCCGGGGCGGAGATGACCCCGCTGGTCGTCCTCGGCCCCAACCCGCTCGCGCCGGGCAGGAAGGAATGGCTCAAGGCGCGTCTGCCGGGGGGCACGCGCCTGCTGGACTGGGTGGACTACGACCATGTGCTGCCGCGCCTGCGGGTGATCGTGCATCACGGGGGGATGGGCACCACGCACGCGGCCATCGTCCATGCCATCCCGCAGGTCATCGCCCCGCACGCCGCCGACCAGCGCGGCCAGGCGCGCCGCGCCCGCCAGGCGAAGGTGGGGCTGGAGCTGAGCGCGCGCGACATCCGGCGCCGGACAACTGGAGCCTGCCGTGCGCGCGATTACGTCCACCGCTTGGGTGCTGGACAACGCCCGGCAGTTGGCGCAGGATTTCGCGGCGCTGGGCGGCCCCCCGCGCGCGGCGGCGCTGATCACGGAGATCGCTGCTGCCAGCCGGAGGGGTTCAGCCCGCCCTCCGCCCCACCAGCAGAAACTGGCGGATGCGGAAGCGCGCGTCCGCCGACGCCGGCGACTGCGGGCGCAGCCAGGCGGCGACCGACTCCGGTGCCTGGGCGAGCAGGGCGCGCAGCCGGGCGATGGTCGGCGCGTCGCAGCCCATCAACTCGGCCCAGGCGACGAGCGTCTGCTCTTTGTCGAACTCCTCATAGTGCACCACCTCCAGCCCGGCGGCGGTGAAGAAGCCGTGCCATTCGGCGCGATTGTAGGCCCACACGTGGCTGGGGTCGCGCAGCCGCTCGAAGGCGTTGACGTAGCGCGCCGTCTGTGGGTCGGGCGGGGCAAGCTGATCCACCACGCCGACCAGGCCGCCGGGCCGCACGGCGCGGGCGCACTCGCGCACGAACTGGGCCACGTCCGGGAAGTGATGCGGGGCGATGCGGCAGGTCACCGCGTCGAAGGCGGCGGCGGGGAAGGGAAGGCTCTCAGCGTCCAGCCGGACGAAGGTTACGCCCCCGTTTCCGCCCAGTTCGGCGGCGCTGTGCGCGCGGGCGGCGCGCAGCATGGGCGCGGTCAGGTCGCCGGCGACGATGTGGGCACCGGCGCGCGCCAGGGCCAGGGCGGTATGCCCGCCGCCGGTCGCCAGGTCGAGGACGCGCTGACCGGGCCGGGGCGCGACCCACTCAATCAGCCGGTCGAGGCTGTAACCGGCGCGGTGAGTCGGCGAGGCGACGTAGCCCGCCGCGTGCGCACCGAACTGCTGCTGCGTCAGGGACTTGGCGTCGTGAGTCATGGGGGATGCTCCGTGTAGTCACCACTGAGAGCGCGACGATGGCCCCAATCGTAGCACAAAATGAGCGGGGCGGGTCCGCTCATCCGCGCCGAAACAGCACGCCCCGGCTCATGACCGGGGCGTGGCAATAGCTCAGGATCGTGGGGAAGCTACCGGTCGCGGCTGATGATGCGCAGGATGAACAGGAACAGGTTGATGAAGTCCAGGTAGAGCTTCAGCGCGCCCATAATTGCCACCTGGCGCACGACGGCTGTTCCTGTGTTGATGCCCTGCACTTCAAGCTGCTCCGCCTGGCGCTTGATCCATTGCGTATCGTAGGCCGTCAGCCCGACGAAGATCAGCACGCCCGCATAGCTGACCACCCAGTAGAGCGTCTCACTGGCCAGGAAGATGTTGACGATGGAGGCGACGATCAGCCCGATGAGCGCCATGAAGAGCAGGCTGCCCAGGCGCGTCAGGTCCATCTCCGTCGTATAGCCGACGATGCTCATCGCGGCGAACATGGCCCCCGTCGCGAAGAGCGCCAGGTAGATGTCGGTCAGCGCCGCCCAGTAGAAGACGGTCGAAAGCGTCACGCCCATCAGGGCGGCGAAGAGCAGGAAGACGTTGGTGGCCCGGCGCGCTTCCATGCGCGTGATGCGCGCGCTGAGGTACCACACCACGCCGATTTGGGCGAACGGCGCGATGATCAGCACCGGGAAGATCGCCTCGGTCAGCCCGCTCAGGGCGAGGACCAGGGCGACAATCGCGCTGGTCAGCAGGCCCAGCGTCATCCACAGATAGACTTCCTTCATCACGGCGCGCATGTCCACGCGCGCGCCCAGCGCGGTTGCCTGCGGCTGCGGGCGATAGATGTCCATGAGTCGTCCTCCGTTGTGTCAACGCGCGTCACTTCGCTCACCTATGATTATACAGGCAGAACGACCGTTTGGGAGCGCGCGAATGTAAAATTGCTGTTAGATCGCTTGCAGCGGCGGACAATGCCCGTCAGAATATGAACTGGTATTCTTAAGGCTCAGTGATTGCCCGGTATGAAAGGGGCCGGGAGTTTTGTCCGGTTGGGGTTCGTGATATACTGGAACTCAAACGGGTGGACGGCATCATCCCCGGCTGAACGCTGTCTGTAGGCCGGGGTCATCACGAGTCACTTTGAGGGCGATCATTCATGGACGACCGGCAGCGCGAGTCCGCCGAGCAACCATGCGCCGTAGTGTGGCTAGGGCCGGATGATCCGCTGCTGCGCGCCATCGTCCCCCATGCTGACCTGCTGCACGTCATGACGGTTCGCGCGGCGCTTCATGCGTTGGAGCACGGCACTGCCTGCTGCCTGGTCGTGGACGCGGCGCTGCTCGATTCAGACATCGGCGAGCTGCTGCGCGAAGTGCGCCATCGCTGGCCGCACGTTGGGCTGGTCGTCACCGGCGAGCGCCTGGATGGGGCGGCGTTTGGGGCGGTGCCCTTTCCCGAAGTGGATCGCTATGTGCCGCGCGACACTCCCCCGCAAGAGCTGCGCACTGTCCTGACCTATCTGGCCGAACGCGCCGCTTACCATACCACTGGCGGCGACTACCTGACGCTGCAAAGGCGCGCCCGCCATCTCGAAGGGCTGCTGCAAGCGTCATTCGCCATCTCTGGAACGCTGAACGTGCGCACTATCGTCGGCGATCTGCGCGAGATTGGGCGGACAGCGGTGGACGCCGATGACGTGGCCGTGCTGATCGCCAGCGAAGACTACAGCGACCTGTTCGACGGGCTGCAGCTTGGCGTCCCGACGGCCTATCTGGATGTGTGCCGCACGACGCTGGCTGCGCTCTCGCCAGACGAGCGCATTGCCTACCTGTCGGACGAAGTGTTGCTGCGCGAGCGGCTGCCGGACATGCTGCCTACGGCCATCCGCGTGCGCGAGGCTGCTGCTGCCGAGGCCTGGTCGTACATGCGCGTGCCGATGACGGTAGACCAGAACCTGATCGGGTTCGTCGCCTTCTTCGCCGACCGTCCGGGGCGGTTCAACGGGGCGCACCTGCAGCTTGGCCGCCTGTTCACGGCCCAGGTTGCGGCGGCGGTGCGCAACATGCAGCTTTACCTGCGTCTGCACAGCGCCGAGCAGCGCCAGAGGGCCGTCAGCCAGGTGGCCAGCCTGATCGCCGACAACCTGGCCATTGACACGGTGCTGGCGCGCATCGTCGAGGAGGCGGTGCGGCTGGTAGAGGGGCTGGCGGGCATGGTGCAGCTTGTCCAGCCCGACCGCAGCCTGGTCGTCAGCGCGGTGTACAACCTGCCCGATAGCCTGGTCGGCCAGAGGGTTGGCTTCGGCGGCGAGCATTCGGGGCGCATTGCCTCGACGGGCCGCCCGCAGATTCTCACCGGGCCGTATGACTGGAATGGCGCTGGCACGCCGCTGCGCGACTTGCTGCCCAGCGACGCGGTGTGGTTCGGCGTGCCGCTGCTCTACCGGGGCATGGTGCTGGGCGTTTTGCAGGTCATCCGCGAGCGGCGCGGTCTGGTGGACGTGCAGGACATCCAGGACGTGCTGATGATGCTCGCGCCCCAGGCAGCGACGGCTATCGCCAAAGCGCAGCTACACGCCATTGTGCGCCAGGAGCAGCGTCATCTGCAAGCCGTGCTCAACCATTCTCCCGCCCTGGTGCTGGTCTGCGATGCTGAAGGGCGCGCCCAGCTTGCCAACCGCGAGGCCAAGCGCGTGCTGGGGCGTTGGGGGCTGTCGTTCGAGAGCCTCAAGGGGGAGTATGTGCTCGACATCGTGCGGAGCCTGCTGCCCGCTGACGCGCCGCCGCTGGACAGCCTGATTGACACGCTCGACCGCACCCTGGAGGTCTCGCTGGGGCGAGCGGGCATCTACCTGCTGCAGATCGCCTCGATCAAAACGCCGGACGGCGCGACAGAAGGCTATGTGAGCATCGCTCAGGATGTGACCGAGCTGCGGCGCGCCGACCGCATGAAGGCCAACTTCACCCGCGTGCTCACCCACGATCTGGGCAATCTGCTCATGCTGGCCCATAACCCCATCCAGCTTCTGGACGAGCCGGACATCACGCCGGAGCAGCGCGAGATGCTCAAGGGGATGCTGATCACCAGCCTGGAACGCATGGAGGCCCTGGTCCGCGACGTGACCGATCTGGAGATAGCTTCCTCGCTGGGGTACGACACGATGGCTCCCTACAAGCTCTCCGCGCTGACCGAACGTGTTGTGGCGCGCACTGACGAAGAAGCGCGCCGCCGCCACATCGCCATGACGCTCACCCAGCCCGACTCGCCCCTGCCCGCGCTGATGGGTCACGCCGTGCTGATCATGCAGGCGGTAGATAACCTGGTCAGCAATGCCGTCAAGTACACGCCAGATGGGGGACAGGTCGTCGTCAGCACGGGCGTCGAGGGCGATTACGCGGTCGTGCGCATTGGCGACACCGGCTACGGCATCCCGCCCGACAAGCTGGACGCGATCTTCGAGCCGTTTGTGCGCGTCAAAGACCCGCGCACGGCCCATGTTCACGGCACCGGCCTGGGCCTGAGCCTGGTCAAGACCTTTGCCGAAGCACATGGGGGCTACGTGACTGTGCGGAGCGCTCAGAACGTGGGCAGTGAGTTTGCGCTTCACCTGCCCATACGACCGGTGGAGGCGCATCCTTCGCAGCCCAGGCAGTTCATCCAACTGGATCTGTCGGCGCTGGTCGCTCACCGCCTGCCGCTGGCCGGACGGTGAGCGCGGGCCGGACGAGGCTGCGCACGTCCCCGCTCGCCCCCGCACCGCCTCACCCTCACCCCAGGGCAATCGCTTCAAACGTGCGTGTTGTTCTACCTCACCCCCAGCCTCGCCGCGCTCGGCTTGCCCCCTCTCCGTTGACGGAGAGGGGGCGGCGAGGCGCGCCAGCGCCGAGCGGGGGTGAGGTCCGTAGGGGCGTATTGCAATACGCCCCTACGAGTAGGCTGGCGCGCGGCGGACTTTGATGCGATTGCCCTGACCCTCACCCCGCTTCAGTTGCCCGTCGCCAACCCTCTAGGGTAAGCTAGCGCGCAACCTGGTCGCGCCGTATGGTGCGGAGTACAGCATGGAGGATGGTGAGCATGGCAGGATCGCAGGAGTCGCCTGGCGAGCGACACGGCGCGGGCACCTACCAGATGCTTTGGGACTGCAAGTTCTGTGGGACGCAGAAGTTGCTGGGCGTGACGCACCGTCACTGCCCGAACTGCGGCGCAGCCCAGGACCCGGAGCAGCGTTACTTCCCCGCGGAAGAGGACATGGTCGCTGTGGCGGATCATCCCTACGTGGGGGCGGACAAAATCTGCCCGGCCTGCCAGCAGCCCAACAGCGCCGCCAGCGCCTACTGCACAGAGTGCGGCGCCGACCTGGCGACCGGCGTGGTCGCCCCGACGCAGGGCGTGCGCGAGGTTGGCACGGGCCGCGCTGAGACGGATACGCGGCGAGATGTCGTCAAGGATAAGTTCGACGCGGAGATGGTGCGGGTAGGGGTCACCAGGAAGCCAGGGCGCAGAATCCTGGGGCTGAGCACGGGCGTGTGGCTGGCCGTTGCCGCCGTCGTGCTGCTGGCGATTCTCTGCGGCGGTGCCATCTACGCGCTCACCTATCGCGCGGACGCCGAGGCGACGGTGGGCACCGTGACCTGGGAGCGCACCATCGCCATTGAGAGCTTGCAGGCGGTGTCTGATTCTGCCTGGGAAGACGATGTGCCCGGCGACGCCTACAGTATCTCGTGCCAGCGCCGGGAGCGCGGCTCGCGCCAGGTGCCGGACGGGTCGCACGAGGAATGCGCCGATGTGGACCAGGGCGATGGCACCTTTCGCCGCGAGTGCCGCACGGTGCAGGACTACCGCGAAGAGTCGGTCTACGACGACTGGTGCAGGTTCACGGTCAATCGCTGGGTGCACCTCCGCGACCTGGAGGCCAGCGGCGCGGGCAACGATCCGCCCGTCTGGCCGTCACAGGTGCTGGCGCTTGGCACGGGTGCGCTCAGCCCTGGCTCTGCCGGTCTCGGCGGCGAGCGCGAGGGGACGCGGCGCGAGCAGTATGCGGTCGTGATCCGGCTGAAGGATGGCAAAGAGCAGACCTGCCGCTTCGACAGCGAAGCGGACTGGGCGCAGTACCGGGCGGGGATGGCCGTCTCGCTGAAGCTGGATATTGCCGGCAACGTGGACTGCGCTACGCTCAAGCCCACCGGGTAGGGGGCGGTGATCGGTGTGATGGGATGCGTGCAAAACCTGTCAGGGAGGGGCGCTGCTCTGCTGCGCCCTGGTTTACCTCACCCCCGCTCGGCGCTGACGCGCCTCGCCGCCCCCTCTCCGTCGACGGAGAGGGGGCAAGCCGAGCGGGGCGAGGCTGGGGGTGAGGTCACTATCCCCGCGGCCAGCGAGTCGCCGGAACCCCGCGCCCCAACCTTCGTGGGCGCCCTCCGCCCCGCTTTACCTCACCCCGCTCGCCGCCCCCCGCGTCCACGGTCCACCCCGCCACCTCTCCGGCCCTCTGTCGCCCTGGTTGACCTCACCCCCGCTCCCTACGCCTCCCCCCCCTCTCCGTCGCGGAGGGGCGCCGAGCGGGCGAGGCTGGGTGAGGTCATATCCCCGCGCCCAGCGATCCCGAACCGCCGCGCACCAATCTGCCGGGGAGGGGCGCTGCTCTGCTGCGCCCTGGTTGACCTCACCCCCGCTCGGCGCTAACGCGCCTCGCCGCCCCCTCTCCGTCGACGGAGAGGGGGCAAGCCGAGCGGGGCGAGGCTGGGGGTGAGGTCACTATCCCCGCGTCCAGCGAGTCGCTGTCAACTTTTGCACGCACCCGTATGGTGGCTTGGTATTGCGGACTCGTGACACCGCCAGCACCATCTTACGGAATGCTACGGACACCACCGCCGGGGAAAACGGGATATAATGAGACAGGGTCGTTTGGTGAGAAGTAGCTGTGCTTGAAGGATGGCCTCAGGCCGAAGAGCAGCAGGTTGAGATGTCCACCCGCCTCACACAAGAAGAAGTGCTGGCCAGTATCAGCCCCCTCTTTCACGCGGAATACATGTGGCTCAAGGATGCCCATCTCCAGCCCAGCGAGCCGGTGTTTGCTGCTGCTGATGTTGGCGGTGAGCTGTTTGGATTCGCGGTAGTCACCTCAAGTCGCGTGTTAGCGATTCAGTATCGAACCAGCGGAATCTTTGAGGCAAGTAGAGCCAAAACACCTATCTATAGAGAAGGCGGAGGTTTTTTTGACAAAGTGGCGGCAGTGTATAGCTGGTATGACCTGTCGTCACCCCTTTCGAGATCAGAAATCAGGAGCAGGAAAGTCGCGGATTGGCGGCTAGACGAATTTGCGCGGGATCTTAAACGTCGGGAGTATGTAATCAGATTGGCAGAACACAGCCTGAAATTGGTGGAGCTAAGAATGCATCTGGGATGGGGTCCCCGATATGTCTTCAAAGAGGAGGCTGGCAAAACGATTTACGACCTGATCCAGGTGGCTGCTCAAAACCAGGGCTGGATTCCGCCAGAAGAGACGGCCCCCGACCATAGCAGCTCAGGGCTTATTGACGCCCTGGCCAGGCTGCACCAGGCTGGGGTTTTGACAGACCAGGAGTTTGAGCAGAAGAAAAAGGAGCTTCTTAACAGGCTATCTTGAGAAAACTCGGAAGTGGCAAGATGCCGAGTTTCGGGGAGAGCTGGCCGCTACAAGCCAGAGGCGTGCTCCCCCTCTCCGCGTGTGGAGAGGGGGCCGGGGGGTGAGGTCAATCCCCGCACCTCGTCCACTCCAGGGCGGCTGTCAGCGGTCCAATACATTGAGAAGTTCCTGCAGAACTGTTTCTATATTGTTATGCACACGATCATTAGTGAAACGAACCACACGCAGCCCCAGGCTTTCCAGGTATTGCTGCCGGATGGCATCTTCTTCCGGCGTATAGTCATGGATTGGTCCATCTATCTCGATTACGAGTCCTGCTTCAGCGCAGTAGAAATCTACAACGAAACGCTCAATAGCATGTTGGCGGCGAAACTTGAGACCCTTCACCTGACGGTTCCGCACATGTGCCCACAGTATCTCCTCAGCGGGCGTGGGGATATGCCGCTTCTGACGGGCGAGTGGTTTAAGCTCTTCCCAAAGCGAAGGCGGGCACAGATAGGGAGCTTCCCAGGGAGTTCGACTGTCTGGCACGGTTTACCTCACCCCTCCGCCCTGCGGGCGGTTTCCCCTCTCCACACGCGGAGAGGGGATCAGCTAATCGGAGCCAGCCGCCCCACGAGATATCTGGTACCGCAACGTCAATCCGCCAACTCCAGCCATTGTCGCTGCTCTCTTTTTCACGTGCGGGGTGTTGGCTCTACCGGGGCTGCGGGGGCGCTTTTCTCCCCCTCTCCGCGTGTGGAGAGGGGGCCGGGGGGTGAGGTCAATCCCCGCACCTCGCCCACTCCAGATAGCCCGCCAGGAAGCGCCCGGTGTGGCTCTCGATGACCAGCGCCACTTCCTCCGGCGTCCCCTCGGCGATCAGGTAGCCGCCCTCGTCGCCGCCTTCCGGCCCCAGGTCAATGATGTGGTCGGCCACCTTGATGATGTCCGGGTTGTGCTCGATGATCAGCACGGTGTTGCCTTTGTCCACCAGCGATTGCAGCACCTCGATCAGCTTGGCGACATCGGCGGTGTGCAGGCCGGTGGACGGCTCGTCCAGCACGTAGAGCGTCTGGCCGGTGGCTCGCTTGGATAGCTCGCGGCTCAGCTTGACGCGCTGCGCCTCGCCGCCAGAGAGCGTCGGCGCGGGCTGGCCGAGGCGGATGTAGCCGAGGCCCACCGCGGCCAGCGTCTCCAGCTTGTTGTGGATGGTGGGGATGTTGGCGAAGTAGTCCAGCCCCTCGCTGACGGTCATATCCAGCACGTCGGCGATGCTCTTGCCCTTGTACTTGACCTGCAGCGTCTCGCGGTTGTAGCGCGCGCCCTTGCACACTTCGCACGGCACGTAGATGTCCGGCAGGAACTGCATCTCGATCTTGAGCTGGCCCTCGCCCGCGCAGTTCTCGCAGCGCCCGCCCTTGACGTTGAAGGAGAAGCGCCCGGCCTTGTAGCCGCGAATCTTGCTTTCGGGCAGCTCGGCGAACAGGTCGCGGATGTGGTCGAACAGCTTGGTGTAGGTGCCGGGATTGCTGCGCGGTGTGCGGCCAATCGGCGACTGGTCAATGTGAATCACCTTGTCCACGTGCTCCAGCCCCTCGATGTCGTCGTGCAGGCCGGGGCGCTCTTTCGCGCCGTAGACGGTCTGGGCCAGCTTCTTGTAAAGCACCTCGATCATCAGCGTGGACTTGCCCGACCCGCTGACGCCGGTGATCACGATTAGCTTGCCCAGCGGCACGGTCACGTCGAGGTTTTTGAGGTTGTTCTCGCGCGCGCCGCGAATGGTGATGGACCGCCCGTTGCCGGGCCGGCGCAGCAAAGGCAGGGGGATACATTCGCGCCCGGACAGGTACTGGCCGGTGATGCTCGTCGGGTGGCGCATGATGGCCTCTGGCGGCCCTTCGGCGATGACCTCGCCGCCGTGCTCGCCCGCGCCCGGCCCCAGGTCAATGATCCAGTCAGCGGCCAGCATCGTCTCGTGATCGTGCTCGACGACGAGCAGGGTGTTGCCCAGGTCGCGCATCCCTTCCAGCGTGGCCAGCAGGCGGGCGTTGTCGCGCTGGTGCAGGCCGATGCTCGGCTCGTCCAGCACGTAGAGCACGCCGGTGAGCTGGCTGCCGATCTGCGTCGCCAGGCGGATGCGCTGCGCCTCGCCGCCGCTGAGCGTGCCCGCCGTGCGCCCCAGCGTCAGGTAGTCCAGCCCCACGTTGACCATGAACTGCGCCCGCGCCTCGATCTCCTTGAGAATCTGGTGGGCGATCTGCAGCTCGCGCGGCGAGAGCAGCGGGTGCCCGTTCACATCCGGGCCGGTGCCGCGCAATGACTGCACCCAGCGCAGTAAGTCCTTGACCGGCAGCGCGGTCACCTGGTGGATCGGGCTGCCGGCGACGGTCACGGCCAGGGCTTCGGGGCGCAGGCGGTGACCCTTGCACGTATCGCACGGGCGCTCGCTCATGTACTCCTCGTACCTGGCGCGCATGTAGTCGGACGTGGTCTCGCGGTGACGGCGGGCAACGCTGTTGAGCACGCCCTCGAACTGCGTGTTGAACGAGAAGTGACTGCCGTCGTCGCGGCGGTGCTCGATCAGAATTGACTTGTCCGAGCCGTAGAGCAGCAGCTCCTGCTGCTCGTCGCTCAGCTCACGCCAGGGCACGTTGGCCGGGATGCCGAAGTTGCGGCACGCTTCCAGCAGGATCGCCCGCGTCCAACTGTCAAAACTATTGGTCGCCCAGGGCGCGAGCGCCCCGTCGCGCACCGACAGATTCGGGTTGGGCACCATCAGGTCAGGGTCGAACTCGCGGCGAACGCCCAGTCCCTGGCAGGTGGGGCAGGCCCCGTGCGGGCTGTTGAACGAGAAGGTGCGCGGCTCGATCTCCGGCAGGCTGACGTGACCATAGACGCAGGCCAGGTGCTCGCTGAAGAGGTGATCGGTCGGGTTGGCCGGGTCGCTCACGTCGTTGACGATGATCGTGCCGCCGCCCATCTCCATCGCCGTCTCGACGGAGTCGGTCAGGCGGCTGCGCGCGGCGGTGCCCTCCTCCCCTTCGGGATCGTCGTAGTGGCGCACGACCAGCCGGTCCACGACGACCTCGATGGTGTGCGCCTTGTAACGCTCCAGGACGATCTCCTCGTTGACATCCAGCACCTCACCGTTGACGCGGACGCGCACGAAGCCCGCCTTGCGGATGTCTTCGAGCACCTTCTCATGACGCCCCTTACGATCTTTGATGATGGGGGCCAGGATTTGTACGCGAGTGCCGTCGGCCCAGTCCTCAATCGCCTCGACGATCTGCTGGGCGGACTGAGCGACGACCTCCTGGCCGCAGACGGGGCAGTGCGGCACGCCGATGCGCGCGTAGAGCAGGCGCAGGTAGTCGTAGATTTCGGTGACGGTGCCCACCGTCGAGCGCGGGTTGTTGCTGACGCTTTTCTGGTCAATGGAGATGGACGGGGACAGCCCCTCGATCTGGTCTACGTCCGGCTTGTCCATCTGGCCGAGGAACTGCCGGGCGTAGGCCGACAGCGACTCGACGTAGCGGCGCTGACCCTCGGCGAAGATGGTGTCGAAGGCCAGCGAGCTTTTGCCGGAGCCACTCAGCCCGGTGATCACCACCAGCTTGTCGCGGGGGATCACCACGTCAATATTCTTCAGGTTGTGCTCGCGCGCGCCGCGCACAACGATCTGGTTCTGGGCCATAGGAATAGGTCAATCCTCAGCACTGTGCTTGCGGACAACGGACACCGGTGAGAGATCATCGAGATGTCGAGCGCCAGAGAGAGGCGTTCGGAGGCGAGAAGGGCGCGAACGGATGGTCGGAACGCCTGTTCTGTAGTGTAGCTCCGGGCAGGATGGATGTCAACATCCCGTCCACCCTGCAACGACACCCAGGCCATCAGGAGAGTCTAGCAAATTGAAGGGTGGGGATCAATGCCCAGTTGGGCACGTGAGTTCACGAACAACCGTCGCCAGGGGAGGGCCGGGAATGCTCGCGAAACGCCTCTCCCCCTGCCTCCCCCTCTCCAGTCGAGCTAGAGAGGGGGACTTTGACCGCCGGACGGGACGTTTTCCCCCCTCCCTGGCTTGCCGGGGAGGGGGCCAGAGGGAGGGGCCTTCGATAACCGCCTGACAGCTTGCTGCTGTTGGCGAAACGCCTCCGTAGGGGCGTATTGCAATACGCCCCTACGGGAGCGCACAGAGCAGCGCTCCTACGAAACAAGCGCGTGCTTGATTCGCCAACAGTAGCAGCTTGCTCGTGGACCCTGGGCGCGGACCGGGCAATCGCGTCAGGCGTGCGGGTTGATCTACCTCACCCTCAGCCTCGCTGCGCCCGGCTAGTTGGACTCCTTGTATTCCGCAGGAACCGGGTCGGCCCCGTCCCACACGATGCGACGGAAGTGATTTGGGTCGGTATTCCCCTCGGAATTGACCAACAGAATCTGCGAGGTGCGGTCAAGCTGGAGCTTCTCGCGCAGCTCGGCCAGCTCCGGGCGCTCCATGATGAACATGAGCGCGCCGAGCGTCACCGCGCCAGACTCGCCCGACACGATGAACGGATCGCCGTTCAGTGGCACGCCATAGACGCGCATCCCTTTGGCGGCGACGTAATCGGGGCAGCTCAGGAAGAAATCCGCGCAGTCCCACAGCACTTTCCAGGCCAGCGGGCTGGGATCGCCGCAGGCCAGGCCCGCCATGATCGTATCCAGGTCACCGGCGAAGCTGTGCGGCTGCCCGTCGCCGATCTCGACGGAGCGGTAGAGACAGGCGGCTTTGTCCGGCTCGACTACGACGGCCACCGGATCATGCTCGCCGAACAACTGGTGGTAGAAGCCGATCACCGAGGCGGCCAGCGCGCCCACGCCCGCCTGCACGAAGAGGTGCGTCGGCTTGACGATGCCCTGCCCGGCAAGCTGTTCCTGCGTTTCGCTGAGCATGGTCGAGTAGCCCTGCATCACCCAGCGCGGGATGTCCTCGTAGCCTTCCCAGGACGTGTCGGAGATGACCTGCCAGCCGTTGGCCTGCGCATCAGCGTTGGCCTGGCGCACGGCGTCATCATAAGTGCCATCCACAATGCGCACTTCGGCCCCGCAACTGGCGATGGAGTCAATGCGCGCCTGGCTGGTGAACTTGTGCACGTAGATCACCGAGCGGAAATTCATGGCGCTGGCGGCCCAGGCCACGCCGCGCCCGTGATTGCCATCCGTCGCGGCGGCGAAGGTGACATCGCCCAGCTTGCGACGCACTTCGTCCGAAGTCAGCTCTGTGAAGGGGATTTCCTGCTCCACGCCCAGCATGGCCTTGACGACCTGGTAGATGGCATACGAGCCGCCCAGAATCTTGAACGACCGGAGGGCCAGGCGCTGCGACTCGTCCTTGACCCAGATGCCGCCCAGCCCCAGCATGGCTGCCAGGTTGGGCAAGCCCTTCAGCGGGCTGATCTTGTAGCCGGGCAACTGACGGTGGAAACTGCGCACCTGCCGCGAGATGCCAGGCGGGAACACCGCACTCGCCGCTTCACTGGACGTGACTGCCTGGGCGCGCGGATTTGCGCGCCACTTCACAGGAAACACACCTGCCATGTCTGCTTTCCTGCTCCTGACAGCCCGGCTCCCCGACCCCAGCGAGTCACCAGATGCAGCCAACAATAAACGGCGGGAGACTCAAGCCCTCAACAACTCGTCGGGGGTGTTTCACCTGCCGCCGTAGGGAGTAACGCGCCCACTATACCCTATTCGCGCAACAAAAGCATTCTCTTGTCTGAGAGGAGAGGGGGGCGTGCAAAGGTCGTCAGCGACTCGCCTGACGCGGGGATATTGACCTCACCCCCAGCCTCGCTACGCTCGGCTTTCCCCTTCTCCGTCAACGGAGAGGGGGCGGCGAGGCGCGTCAGCGCCGCGCGGGGGTGAGGTAGAACAGGGCGCAGCAGAGCAGTGCCCCTACCTGACAAGACCTCACCCCCAGCCTCGCTACGCTCGGCTTTTCCCCCTCTCCGTCAACGGAGAGGGGGCGGCGAGGCGCGTCAGCGCCGCGCGGGGGTGAGGTAGAACAGGGCGCAGCAGAGCAGTGCCCCTACCTGACGAATTTTGCCCGCACCCGCCTGAGAGCCAGCGTATGCGAAGACTGCCTGCGCTGTCCCTCTGCGCCGCTGCTTCTCTACGCGCGGCTGTCGCTCACTCTACGCATTGCACGCTGTTGCTGTGCGGCCCCTTGAGTCATAACGCAACTTGCCTTACACTGAGATCATCAATACGCGCACGCCCATCAGGGGCGAAATGAGGGAGTGGGACAATGAAACGCCTGTATCGTATTCTGAGCATAGCACTTGTCGTCGCGGTGTTGGGGGGAAGTTTCGGCCTGGCAGCGACCGCATCCGCGCAGGCGCCGACGGCCACTGTCAACACCGGCGCGTTGAACATCCGTAGCGGCCCCGGAATTGGCTATGGCGTGGTGTTCTCGGTCTATCGGGGCGTGGTCATGACGCTCCTGGCCCGCAATGCGGACGCTTCGTGGGTGCGGATCAGCCTGGATAATGGCATCCAGGGCTGGGTCAACAGCGGCTATATCGCCACGAGCTACCCGCTCTACAATCTGCCGGTGGACGGTTCGGGCGGCCCGGTGACCGCTATCATGGGCACCGTCACCTCCTGGGCGCTCAACGTGCGCTCGGGGCCGGGGATCGGCTACGCGCGCATCACATCCATCGCCAACGGCACGTCCTGGACTCTGCTGGCCCGCACCGCCGACTCGTCGTGGGTGAAGCTCCTGCTGGCCAACGGCAGCACCGGCTGGGTTAACGTGAACTATCTGCGGCTGTCGGGGTCTATCGCCTCGCTGCCGGTCGAGGGTGTCGTCACACCGCCGCCGGTCACCCCGCCGCCGACCACCTATCGCACGCACGTCGTCCAGGCCGGCGAGAATCTCTTCCGCATCGCCCTGCGCTATGGCGTGAGCATGTGGGACATCGCCAGGCTGAACAACATCTACAATCTGCGCCTGATCTACGCCGGGCAGGTGCTGCTGATCCCGTGACGCCCCGGCACTCCGCGCCCCCTCCCGGCATCTCGCTGCGAGGGGGCTTTTTTTGTCGCCCGCGCGCTTCGGAGTAGACTCTGCCACCGTTGTTCTGCGCCCCGTTGCATCCATTTAGAGGGACTCCATGAGTGAGACAGCCATCCTGGCACTCGCCGCATTGATGGTCGGCGTAGTTACGGGCGGCCTGGGGCCGATGCCCAACGCCCTGGTCGTGCCCCTGCTCAGCACAACCATGCCCGTCGCCGAGGCGGTGGGGATCACCCTGCCCCTGTTCATCGTTGGAGGCTTGTTCGCCCTGCCCGTCTACTGGCGCAAGTGGGATCCATCCGTGCTGCGCCTGACGCTTCCGACAGCGACAATCGGCGTGGTCATGGGCGTCTCCCTGCTGACCACCCTGCCCGACGACGTTCTGCGACGCATTCTGGGCCTCTTCATAGTGCTCATCACCGCCTATAAGCTGGGCAGCGACAGGCTATCCGCCCAGGCCTATCGTCCACGCCGCTGGCACGGCTGGCTGGCCGGCTGGGGGTCGGGCTTCAGCTCGGCGCTGGCTAACGCCGGCGCGCCGCCCATCACCGCCTATCTGCTGCTGCGACGCATCGCGCCGGTCCCTTTCGTCGCCACGACTGTCGTGTTCTTCCTCGCCATCAATCTGTTCAAGCTGCCGATCTTTGTGGCGGCTGATGTTGTTGACGGGCCGAGATTGTTGCGCTCACTGTGGACGCTGCCGCTGATTCCGGTGGGCGTGTGGCTGGGCAAGGAGCTGCTGCGGCACATTGACCAGAAGAAGTTCGAATGGCTGATGCTGGCGCTGCTGGTCTGGGCAGGAGTCTCGCTGCTGGTGGGGTGAGGGAGGGCGGAGTGATCAGTGATCGGTTATCAGTGATCACTCACGTAAAAAAAAAACAAAACAAGGGGGGGGGGGGGGGGGGGGAAGCACCCCCCCCCCCCGCGGTCTTTTTTTTTCCCCCCAAAATTTATTTCCCCGGGTTTTTGGGGAGATGTCCAAACCCAAGGGGGGGGCCCTTCAAAAAAACCCCCGGGGGGGATAGTGGAGATAGTATCGCGAGAAGCCGTACACGATGAAAACGGTTATGGTGACGTCGCAGGTCGGGTTCTGGGCTTGCTGCGTGCGGCGGTGGTTTCGGTTGTTGCCAAGACCGACTCCCGCAGGGCGCGGTTCGCAGTGAGCAAACGAACACTCCGGCTTTGGCAGGCCAGGCGAACCACGCCGTGCGACGGTGGAGCTTGGCAGACGGGGCAGCGGGGCGGGCAGGGCGGAACCAGGGTGGGGGAGGGGCGGCGGGAGGGGGCGTGGCGCGTGCAACGAGCGGGGCGCAAACTGGGGAGCCGTACGGCGGTGGCAGCGGGGCGGTTCGGGCCGTGGCGGGACCGGGCAGCGGGGGGGGGCTGTACGACGCATCCATGCGTTGGGAACAGAATTTAGGGGGGGGGGGGCCGATACACAAACACCAACGATGGGAGGGCGGAGGGGGCTTGCCAAATATCTTGGATCAGAAGTTACCGGGGTGTGCAGTACAGCCAACCTGGAATTAGTGAAGTCCCTGGGAGCTGATAGGGTTATTGATTACACCAGAGAGGACTTCACCCAGAACGGCCAGACCTACGATGTGATTTTTGCCATCGCGGGCAACAGCACGTTCTCACGCTGCCGAGACTCATTGAAGCCTGGAGGGGTTTATCTCACCGATAAGCCTACCCTGGCAGTCATTCCTCACCTCCTGAAGCTCAAGCGCAAAAGAGCCATCCTGGCGTACACTGGCGTGAGGTCAGCAAGCGCGAAATGCAAAGACCTGGCTTTCATCAGAGAGCTTATTGAGGCGGGAAAGCTCAAAGTGGTTATCGATCGCTGCTATCCGCTGGAACAGATCGTCGAGGCTTATAGGTATGTCGAAAAAGGCCACAAAAAGGGCAATGTTGTCATCACGGTGGCCCAGGTATAGCAGGGCGATCGTCAATATGACAGGTATGCTCAATGCGGAATAAAAAGATCGGGGAGAACATCCCCGCCAATTTGACGCTACAGGTCAAGATCGAGGTATGCAGCTTCAGCGCCGGGAGCGTTCAGCCGAGTTGCCAGGCTATTTTTTTTCCCCAATACCGCCAACCAACAACCAACAACTGATCACCGATCCCTGATCGCTCTCTCAATACATCCGCAGATAGCCCAGCCCCTCATCATGTTCGCCGTCGAGCACGATTTCCAGGTGGCGACCGCCCGTCTCTGCTGGCACGTCAATCACACGGATCACGTCGCTCAAGTCCGCGTCGTCGGGCAGCAGCTCCGGGAGCAGATTCCGGGCGGAGCCGAAGAAGTCCCAGTTGTAGATGACGCCGGGATCATCGGGGAAGAGCGCCAGCGGGAGAATCTGCGCTTCAACCAGGTCCTGGAAGAAGTGCGTGCCATAGGCCATCTCCGGCACGACGTTGCTGTTGGAGTAGGCCACTTCGATCAGGGCGCGGCTGTTGTAGATGTCGGCATAGGACACCTTGACGCCCAGATTGATGTCCGAAGTGCCCCAGCGACCTGGCCCGATCAGCACAAACCGCTCGCCGTGCAGCCGCTCGTTGATGCGACCGATGACGCGCCCCACCTGCAAGCGCCGCTCTACGCTGAGAATCTCGTGGTAGGCCAGCGGGTCCACGTAGACGATGTAGCACACGCGCTCCACCAGCCCCTGCGGAATCTGCTGCTGGGCGGAGAACAGCACATCGGACGCGGGCACGTCAGCGGGGACGCGGGAAGCTGCACCGGTGCGCCGCTCGCTGAGCGGGCGACATTGCAGCAGGGAGATGTGATATTCCGGGCGCGGCCAGGAACGGGTGACCTCGATGGCGAACTCGATGTCCACCGGGTGCTGATAGCGCGTCTCCAGGAAGGTGAGCAGGCTGCGCATGGTGCCGGTGAAGGTAGCGTCCCGCGCCAGCCCGTCGAAGGTGAAGACCAGCCGCGATGGGTCTACGCTGCCGGGCCTGGAGATGAAGGACTGCAAGTTCTGTCCATCGTCGAGCGCCGCCGCCAGACGCAGGGCAGGAAAGTCGGGGCCGATCACTTTGCCAACAGGCAGCGTTTCGAGCGTGTTCTCCTCCAGATTGAGCACGTCAATCAGGTGCTGCGAATAGTGGCGAAGCTGCTCGACGCGCGTTTCCGGGCGCAGATGAGGATGGGATAGGGCGATCATGCGCGCGTAGTCGTTGTCGGTGCGCTCGACGGCGCGCGTGCCCAGCCCGCAGACCAGGCGCAGCAAGCCGTCTTCGCGGCGAATCTTGGCCGACCAGCGGAACGGGTTGCGACTGAAGCCCACCCCGGCGATCATCGGGAAGTAGTATGGCCCCCAGCGCTGCCCCTCAACCTTCTGGATCAGGATCGCCATGCGCTCGTCGAAGTCCACCAGGCCCATGCGCTGGCGGTAGATCAGCGCATCGGGGCTGAGCGTGCTGGCGTAAATCTTGAGGATCACGTCTTGGGCGGCGCGGAGATTCTCCTCCGGCGTGCCGCTGTTGGGCAGGAAGAAGCTGTCGTACTTGCCGGCGAACGACGTGGCGAAGCTGTCTTCGAGCAGGCTCGACGAGCGGAAGATGAGCGGCGCCGGGCCAATATGCTCCATCAGCGCGCGCAGCTCCTCGGCGATGTACGGTGGCAGCTCGGCCTGGCGGTAACGCTCGTAGATCATCGGGTAGTCGCTGACGATCTCCTCGCGGGACTTGTACTTCTGGTTCATGATCGCGTGGAAATCGTTGTAGCCATGCACCTCGTAGAACACGTCCGCGCCGACGTAGTAGGAGTCCGGGATGGTGAACAGGCCCGGATCCAGCCCGGTAGAAGCGCCCGCGTGCTGCAGCAGCTTCCAGGCCAGCAGCATCCCGGCTGCCTTGCCGCCGATCTTGCCGCGCCCGATGCGTCGCGCGCGGATGTCCTTGAGGTCTTCGATGGTGAAGACTTCTTTGGCCAGGCGCACGAAAGCCAGGTGATCGCTGATCATGCCCTTGATCAGCACGACGATGATCTCGCGCAGGTGGTGTTGAATCTGGGCGCGCTCGTCCGGGGGCAGGCGCTCGTAGCGCTCGCCTTCTGAGAAGAGCAGGTCCCAGGGGGCGATCTCTGGGTTGAAAGTCAGGCGCACCGCGCGGTCTGGCTCGCGTTGATGCAGCGTGTCGGCCAGAATCTGCTCGAACAGATCGTAGGGCAGATTGTAAGCGAAGTAGAAGTCCGTCAGGTGGGCGCGAATGTAGCGCACGCGCTTGTCCCAGTCCGCCGGCGATTCCTGGAACAGCGGATCGCTCAGCCCCTCGCGCTTCTGCGATTCGATGGCCTTCTGGTGAACTTCGCGCTCGAAGTCATCCTCGCTGACGATGCCGCGCCCGAACAATTCTTCGCGCATCCGCTGGCGAATCTTGCGGCTGAGCACAGGGTACTGCGAGATGACAAGGTAGAGCTGGAGTACCTTGGGCATCTGCTGGTTGTCTGAGAAGGGACTGGTTTCTTCGAACATGATTCTCACAGGTGAGCCAAGTGGACTTGCTGCTGCTTCACTTTTAGCAGGTCTGGGGCGAAAAAAACAAGACCCGGCGCGGGCGATTGTCTGCGTTGTTATGGGGACAGATTTACCAACTCACCAGGTGCACCAACTTAAGGCTTCTGACAGGCGCGGTTTTCATTCTTTGGCGAGAACGCCCCTCCCCCGACCCCCGGCCAGGCCAGGAGGGGGAACGTCCCCCTGTCCGGCAGCCCCCTTCCCCCTCTCTAGCTCTGCTGACCGGAGGGGATTTAGGGGAGCAGGCGTTCAGCGAGCTTTCCTGCCTCCCTCGGGGGGAAGGCCCTCGATGGGGGCCTGGCGACAACTTGTTCGTGGCCCCAGCGAACCCCGGCCCCTGACTCCGCCGCAAGATGCGGTATAATGGCCGGCCACGAGCCGAGCACACCCGTATCAGGAGACCGCGTGACCGCAGCCCTGGCCGCAGACCTGGAGCAGACCATCCTGGCCCAGCGCCCGCTGGACGTTGGCGTATCCTGGGCGGACGAGATCGTCTTCCCCTATTATGCCGGGCTATCCATTCGCAACCTGGCTCATACGGTTGTGCGGCTGATCGGCGGTGCGGCGGCCAGCGGGCGGCTGGGCGAGTCGCCGCTGGACGCGCGGCTGTGGACCCCACTGGACGACCGCGTGCGGCGCGTGGTGCTGTTCATCACCGATGGCCTGGGCTGGCGGCTGTTGCAGGAGATCATGGCCGAGGACGCGGCGACTGCCCAGGCGGTAGCCGACCTGGTGGGCGAGGGCACGCTGACCCCGCTGACCTCCATCGCGCCCAGCACGACCGCCGCCGCGCTGCCCTCGATCTGGTGCGGGGCGGGGCCGGCGGCGACTGGCATGGTCGGCACGCGGCTGCTGCTGCGCGAGTTCGGCGTGCTGGCGAGCCTGCTGCATTATCGTCCGCTGGCCGGCAGGCATCGCAGCGAAGTGCTGGAAGAGTGGGGGCTGGATTTTGAGACGTTCCTGCCGGTGGAGACGGTGGCCGAGGCGCTCCGTGCGCGGGCCATCCCAACCTACGCGCTGCTGCAACAAGACCTGTACGGCAGCGGCCTGTCGCGGGTGATGCATCGCGGCATCAAGCGGGCCGTGCGCCATTACGGCTACACCGACCTGTGGATCGAGCTGCGCAACCTGCTGCACGCCACGCGCCGCAACCGCTGTTTCATCAGCGTGTACTGGGGGGCGATGGATGGCGTGTCGCACCTCTTTGGCACCGTGACCGAGCAGGCCATTGCCGAGGCGCGCTGCCAGTTGCGCGACCTGCGCGACGTGCTGCTGGGGCCGGGCGTCGGCGACCGGCGCACGCTGTTCATGCTGGCGGCTGATCACGGCCATTCGCCCGTGCGCGAGCGCATTGACCTGAGCGCGCATCCGCCCCTGGCCGAGGCGCTGCGCTGTGGGCCGGGCGGCGAGGGACGCTTCGCGCATCTGTACCTGCGCTACGATTACTGCGCGGGCGTGCGCGACTACGTGCGCGAGCGGCTGGGGGATCGTCTGGCGGTCTTCGACCCGGCGGAAACGCTGCGGGCGGGCCTCTTCGGCCCGGAAGCGCCGCACGCTGAGACTGGCCCGCGCCTGGGCGACCTGACTCTGGTTGCCCGCGAGGGAGTGGTGATTGATGAGAGGTCGCGCGCTGGCCCTGGGTCGGCCAGCCGGCACGGGGGGCTGTCGGCGCGCGAGATGCTGGTGCCGCTGGTCATGCGGATGCTGTGAGCGGTTGGTGGTGATTGGTTGTTGGTTGTCAGTGATCGGTTGTCAGTTGTCGGTGAGCGATTGTCAGTTTTTGGTGATCAGTCAGGGCGTCGCGCCTGTGCTGCCAGCCAGCCACTGCTGACCGACAACTGATCGCTGATGACCGATAACCGTCACCCAATAATCAATAACCAATAACCAATAACCAATAACCAATAACCAATAACCACCCACTGATCACTGACAACCGATCACTGTAAAAGGAACACGTATGCAGAAGTTCTTCAAGCGGCTGCTTGGCGAGGCGGGGACACCGGCCCGCTCTGTGCTCAACCCGGCGCAGCAGGAGATCCACGCGCTGCTGGAAACGGGGGCGACGGCCTATGAGCAGGGCTTCAACGACACGGCGCTGGAGATTTACCAGCGCGGGCTGGCGCTGGCCCGCACTGCCGGCGAGAAGGCCAGCGTGGAGCATTTCCTGAGCGGGATCGCGTCCGTGTATGTGGATCGGCGCGACTTCGACACAGCGCGCTCCGTCCTCGACGAGGCCCTGCAGATCGCCCGCGAGCAGGGCGACCCCCGCGCTCTGGCTCGCTGCCTGAACAATCTCGGCTCGTTCTACGCCGCGCAGGAGCAGTGGAGCGTCGCCCAGACGTACCACCAGCAGGCGCTCGACGAGGCGCGCCGCGCCAATCACCCCGAAGGTATCGCGCTGACGCTGGAGAATCTGGCGCAGGACTACCTCCAGCAAGACAACCCCAGCTACGCGCAGCATTTGTCGAAAGAGGCGGTGGTCATTGCCCAGGCGGGTGGGCTGAGGCGGATCGCTCCGCGCGTGGTGGGGCTGCTGGCCGAGGCGACGCTGGCGGTCGGCGAGCGGGCCAACGCGCAGAAGCTCCTGCAGCAGGCCGTGTATCTGGCGCACCAGGCGGGCCAGGAAGAGCAGGAGCTGCGCTGGCTGCAAGTGCTGGCGCGCGTGGAATTGAGCAGCGGTGAGTTCACCCAGGCGATCAGTCACCTGCAGGCTGCCGAAAACCTGGCGCTGCGCCTGGGTAATCAGCCGGTCGAGTTCTTCATGAACAGCGCGCTCGATCTCACCGCCGCCTACCAGCGCAGTGGCAACAGCGCTCAGGCCGAGGAGTACGCTACGCGGGCGCTGGCCCAGGCGCGCAGCACCGGCAACGCCGCCCACGAAGCGATGGCCCTCACCCGGCTGGGCATGGCCGCGCATGGCATGGGCGACTTCGCCCGCGCGGAGAGTTTCCTGGACGAGGCGCTCGTTTTCTATGAGGATGGCCGCCTGGATGAGCGGGACGAGCACCTGCAAATCCTGCTCACGCTGGGCACGTCGGCCATGCGCCTGGGCGATCAGCAACGGGTGATGGGCTATGTGCAACGCGCCCTGGCGCTCGCCGGCGAAGGTGTCGAGCCAGGCCGCCAGGCGGAGGTTTATCACCTGCTGGGCAGCCTGGCCAACCAGCGCGGCGACCGTAACGCGGCATTGGAGCATTGGGGCGAGGCGCTGCGCTTGCTGGAGAACGGCCAGGCCGCCGCTCACCACGCCCAGATCGCCCGGCTGCGCTGCGACGTGGCCCAGGCGCGCCGCGAATCTGGTGACCTGAAGGGGGCGCTTGACGAGTACGAGAAGGCGCTCGTGCTGCTCAACCACATCACGCACCCGCCCACGCGCGGGCTGGTGCTGGCGAACGCGGCCACGCTTTACACCGAGCTTGGCGACGTGGACACGGCGCAGGCCTTCTACGACGAGGCGATCAGCATCGCTCAGGCGTCCGGCGACCAGCGGGCGGAGAGCTTGCGCCTGGGCAATCTCGGCTGGTTCTATTCGCTGACGGGCCGCCTGCAGATGGCGATTGACCGGCTGGAGCGGGCGCTCGCCATCAGCCGCGAGCTAGATGACGTGCTGATGATCGCCGTGCAGACCAACAACCTGGCGCGCACCCACTACTTCCTGGAAGACTACAGCACGGCTCGCACGCTGTTCAAGCAGGCGACGGCGGCGGCGACCTCCCTGGGCAACGTGCGCTGGCTGGCCCTGTTCCAGGCCGACATGGGCGAGACGCTGGTCGCGCTCAATCAGCTTGACGAGGCGCGCGCGCTGCTCGAAGCAGCGGTGACGGGCAGCGAGCAGACCAGCGACCTGGAGACGAATTGCCGGGCGACGGCGCGGCTGGCGGCGCTCTACGTGCGTCTGGGGCGGGTGGACGAGGCGGTTGGCCTGGCCTCCGCCGCCGAAAGCCAGGCGCGCAAGATGTCCTACCAGCGCGGCATGGCCGAGGCCGCCGTCGCGCTGGGCGACGCGGCCCGCGCCCGCGACGACATGGCCCGCGCACGCCGGCACTACGCCGAAGCGCACCGCCTGCATACGATCCTGCACTCGCCGCTGGCCGAGCGCCTGGCCGCGTACCTGCCGAACAAGACCTGATAGCGACGCCCTGTCGCAAGAGGCAGGGCGTTGAACTCCCGACTCACCTCCACTCCCGGCGATCAGCCGGCGGCAGGGACTTCCGCTGCCTGGACGGTGAAGCGGACGATCTTCTCTATCTCATTGTCCACATAGACTTCCACCTGCCACTCGCCTTCCGCCCAGAAGACAGCGCCCTGCGCTTCCCAGTCCAGGCCGAGCACCACGTCGGTGACCGTCTCACCGGCCTCCAGCGCGTCGGTGACGTAGACTTCGCCCCCCGGCCCGGTGAAGGTGGCCGACACGATCAACTCGCGGTTATGCGAGTGCAGTTTGACGACCACATTCAGGTCGTCGTCGCCGCGAAAGGTGGTCGTCTTGACCAGCTCATCGGGTGTGGTGCCGTCGCCGGATGCAGCGTACACGTCGCGCACGAGCGCGCCGCTGCACGCGGTCAGCAGGGCGACGAGAGCGATGGCTCCCACGAGCAGGGGCAGCAAAGCGGGCTTGCGGTTCATGCGCAGCATCCCTCCGGGTGAGCGCGCTTCGCCATGCAGGTGAGGCGCGGGGGCTGGGTCGTCGTCGCTGTCACCAATACACGCGCTGGTGTGGATTTCATCATACCGTAATTCGGGCGGGCGCGACACATGTGGTGGGGTGGGGAGATGGGAAGGAGCCGCACCCGCTCGCGATTCCAGTTTGTCACTGCGCTGACGCCTTTGTAGAATCTTGGGAAGCCTCTCGCCCGTTCATCGTCGTAGCTTCGTGGCAGAAGGAGGGCGAAATGTCCCGCTTCAAGCTGTATTTGTCTCTGATCCTGCTTGTCTTGTTCGCGACAGTTTCCTCGGTTCTTGCTGGCGGGTGGTCGGTGACGACGCTGGACGAATTGCCAGAGCACATCCTGGCGGGCGAGCCGGTGCCGGTTGGCTTTGTCATCCGCCAGCACGGGATTCACGTCCTGTCTGGGCTTGCGCCGACGATTTCCGCAGTCCACGAGCAGAGCGGGGACGCTGTGGAGTTCGATGCGGATGAAGACACGCCGGGCCATTATCTGGCGGAAGTCGTCTTTCCCCGCGCGGGCACCTGGAACTGGTCTGTCAGTGCCTTCGGGCCGGAGCAGTCTTTGCCGCCGCTGACGGTGCTTCCTGCGGGCACCGTGCTGGCGGAGCCAGGCGAGGAGGGCGAGGAAGACGGGGTGTCCTCTGACCCAGAGGCGCTGGTGGAGCGTGGGGCGGCTCTCTACGTGGCGAAGGGCTGCGTCGCCTGCCACCAGCACGCCGCAGTCTCCGTGCAGGCGTATGCTTCCATCAACCGGGGGCCAGACCTGACGGAATTTGCCGCTTCAGCGGACTACCTGGCCAGGTGGCTCGACAATCCCGCCGCCGTAAGGCCGGGGACGGTCATGCCCGCGCTGGGGCTGGACGAGCAAGAGATCGAGGCGCTCATCGCGTTCCTGAATACTGAGGAAACCGGGGCGGCGAACGCGGATAAGCCTATCGATCTACCTCGCTCGCCGGGCGGCAGGCGATAGCAGGCTCTTGGTAGGCGGGCTGTTCGCAGGCAGACTTCCGAAGTCTTCAGAGACTTCGGAAGTCCTGTCGCGCCCGCCCAATCCTTGACGCTCCCCCCGCCCGGCAGAGTTGCGCCCAGCGCGCGGCATCAGGCTCGTGCATCATGCGCTCGGCGCTCTAGCCCGGCTTTTCGTCGTACACGTAGACGCGGGTGTTCATCCTCACCCAGTTGTCCCACAGCCACTTCGCGTCGCTGACGGTGAGGTTGACGCAGCCGTGCGACCAGTAGTAGCCGAAGTTGTCGTGCCAGTAGACACCGTGCAGCGCCTCGCGCCAGTTGAAATACATGTGGTACGGCACCTGATCGAGCGCGTAGAAGTCCTCGCTGCCGGCGGCACCTTCCATCGGGCCTACTTCCCAGAACAGCTCGACCTTCCACACGCCGGGATCGGTGCGCCACTTTTCCTCGTCCATATCGCCGGTCGAGACCAGGGCTGCCATCACGGGGCGCTCGCCCTCGTAGGCGACGAGGTTCTGCTCGTAGGTGCTCACGCCGATCCAGCGCCAGTTGTAGACAGCGGGAGGCGTGGGGTGCACAATGCTGAGGTTGGTCTGCACGGTCCACTGCTCCGGCCCGACGAGATGCCATTCCCATTCGCCGACGGGCACAGTCGCGTAGATGTTCATCAGGTCGTAGCGGCTGAACGAGCCTGATTGCCGGCAGTTGCGTGGGCCGCCTGGCGTGCGCGACGTGCAGTGATCAGTGATGGCCCAGGCGAAGGGCATTTCCATGCGATGGATGAGCACGCCGGTGAGCGTCGAGGGTTCGGCAAAGTTCGCGTGTTCCAGCGACGCCCAGCGACCAGGACGAATCTCCGCCCAGTCGCCGAGCGTCTGGATCACGTTGACGTAGCTGCTGCGGCCAGCGGTGAAGATTTCGACCTCTTCGCCGTCGGGCGCATCGTACAGAGGAACTTTGTTGGCGTCGAAATAGATGAAGTCCTGCCCCGCGATCACGCCAAGATCGTAAGGTACGGGCGTCACGTCGGGATAGGGCTGCGCCGCCATCACCGCATCACACGCCGGCGTCCGCGGGGTTTCGTAGGTGATGCCCACGCAGCCAGGATGCCCCTGGGCGACTGCCGGGGGCGCGGCGAGGTAGGCCGGAGCGCCGTGAGTCGGCGCCGTCCTGGCCAGGGTGGTGAGCAGGACGGCGAGGCTGGTTGCGAGCATGGCGCGTGCGCGGCTGTGTGGCATACCAGCTCCGTCGCTAGGCGGACGTTATGAGGCCATCATACCGCGAATCCGCTGTATGCCAATGCGACGTGGGGCAAACGCTGGCTGATCGAAGAACGGGGCCTGTGAAGACAGAGTCCAGGCGTGATGACTGTCCGACCCTATACGCAAGAGGATGTGCACACGGCGGGAATCCTGGTCGCGATCCCTCGCGGGACCTTTGACGTGGCTCGTGCCGAACCGGGGCAAGTCCGGCCCGCCCTGGAGCGCGCCCGCCCAATCCTTGACGCTCCCCCCGCCCGGCGGCTATAATGACAGGCGCGGGTGACTAGCTCAGTTGGTTAGAGCGCCTCCCTTACAAGGAGGAGGTCAGGGGTTCGAGTCCCTTGTCACCCACTGCGCCGCGCGCCAACGCCCTGCCATCCCCTGGCGGGGCGTCGCCCTGTGTGGGGGCGGGAGGCCAGGGCCAAAGCCATCCTGGTTGTACGGTGGTTGGTCTGCCGCTGGCAGAAGGCCCGATGCGGGGTGCGTGCAAAACCTGTCAGGTAGGGGCGCTGCTCTGTGTTACCCGCTGTAGGGTTACACCACCAAGAGACGCCGCAGGGTTATACCAACCCAACACGGGACAGGAACCGTCCAGCGGGTGCCTCACAAGCCAGCGTCAGTCGTCTGTGGCGCTGCCTACTGAGTCTGACGCGAGCATGAGTGCCCGCAGGTCACGCCCGAGACGGGGTTGAGGGCAGTTCCGGCTGTCGTCGCCGACAGGTTAAAACCCTATGGCCGGATTCCGTAGCATAACCCTACAGCGGGTGACACTCTGCTGCGCCCTGCTTGACCTCACCCCCGCTCGGCGCTCGCGCGCCTCGCCGCCCCCTCTCCATGCATGGAGAGGGGGCAAGCCGAGCGCCGCGAGGCTGGGGGTGAGGTCCATATCCCCGCGTCAGGCGAGTCGCTGACGACCTTTGCACGCACCCGCGATCCGCGCCGTTCTTTGTCCGGCTTTGTCCGCCATGCTACAATGCAGGCTATCAAGGGATTGTTGGGCCACCCGCGACTTACTGTTAAGGAGAACCAATGGACGACTTTCTTTTCCGGGGCAGTCTGGCCGACCTCGATCCGGATGTGGCCGCGCTGGCCGATCTGGAGGCGCTGCGCCAGATTCGCCGCCTGAACCTCATCCCCTCTGAGTCCAGCGTGCCGGTGGCGGTGCGCGAGGCGGTCGGCTCGGTCTTCCACAACCTCTACGCCGAAGGGTACCCGGACGACGCCTGGCGCGACTCTTCAGCCAGGACGAGATTCTGGCGACGGACATGCGCCTGGCCGAATACCGGCGCAACTCCGACCCGCGCTACTACATGGGCACCGAGTTCGCCGACATCATCGAGAGCCTGGCTCGCCGCCGCGCCGCCGAGCTATTCGCCACCGACGCGATTGGCGCGGACGATCTGTGGGTCAACGTCCAGCCGCTGAGCGGATCGCCAGCCAACAGCGCCGTCTACAGCGCGCTGATCGAGCCGGGCGACACGCTGATGGGCATGAACCTGCTGCACGGCGGTCACCTGACGCACGGCAGCCCGGTCAATCGCAGCGGGCGCGTCTACCACGTGGTCAGCTACGGCGTAGACCCGCAAACCGAGCTGCTCGACTACGACCAGATTCGCGACCTGGCCCGCCAGCACCACCCCAAGATCATTGTCGCCGGCTTCACCTCGTACCCCTACGCGCCGGACTGGGCGGCCTTCCGCGCCATCGCCGACGAAGTGGGCGCCTACCTGCTGGCGGACATCTCGCACGTCTCCGGGCTGGCGGCGGCGGGCGTCTTCCCGACGCCGGTCGGCCATGCCCACGTGATCAGCTTCACCACGCACAAGACGATGGCCGGGCCGCGCGGCGCGGTGCTGATCACCGCCGACCCCAAGATCGGGCGCAAGCTGGATCGCGCCGTCTTCCCCGGAGAGCAGGGCGGCCCGCACGTCAACGCCATCGTGGGCATGGCGGTGGCCTTCAAGCTGGCCGCGACCGAGCAGTTCCGCGCCCTGCAGCGCCAGATCGTCGCCAACGCCGTGCGCCTGGCGGAACGGCTGGCGGCGCGCGGGCTGCGCATCCCGCACGGCGGGACGAGCACGCACCTGCTGCTGGTGGACTGCAAGTCGGTGCGCGGCGCCGATGGCACGCCGCTCAGCGGCGACATGGCCGCGCGCATCCTCGACCTGGCCGGGATCGTGCTCAATCGCAACACCATCCCCGGCGACGAATCGCCGTTCCGGGCGACGGGCCTCCGCCTGGGCACGCCCTGGCTCACCCAGCGCGGCTTCCGCGAGGCGGAGACGGAGCGCCTGGCCGATGTCATGGCCGATGTGCTGTTCGCCTGCACGCCGTTCAGCTACCTGGGCAGCGGCGGCAAGGTGCAGTGGCGCGCCAAAGTGGACTTCGACGCGCTCATGGCGGCGCGGCAGGCCGTGGACCGGCTGGTGACTGAGGCGGGCATTGACTACCCGGTGCCCGATCTGTCCGCCTACCCGAAGGAAGCGGAAGCCGCCGCCGAGCATTTCCACGTGCTGCCGCAGGACTGGCAGCCGCAGAATGGCTGGCGCACGCTCAACATCTACGGCCCGCATGTGACGGATTTCCTGGACGCGGCGCTCACCAGCGATGTGCGCGCCCTGGCCGCGGGCGATTCCCAGCCCGCCTGGGCGCTGAGGCCCGACGGCTCGCCGCTGGCGCGCGGGGTGCTGCACAAGCTCTACGATGACGCCTATCACCTCCACGTAGACCACGACGCTGAAGGGGTGGCGGCCTGGCTGCGCGCGCTGTCGGATGGCTTTGCTCGCTTCGACGACGGCGACATCTTCGCCAAAGTGCCGGGGCCGGTCAGCGTCAGCCTGCTGAGCGAAGTGCCGGACATGAGCGCCTTCGCCGCGCACCAGCCGGACGCGGACTGGGCGGCGAGCGGCGCGGGCTACGCGCCGGGCAAGGCATATTTCGTCGGCTGTCGTGGCGCGCGCTTCGCCGGGCCAATTGGCGAGCCGCTGCCCGTCTTCACCTGGGAAGAACCCGCCGATCCGCCGCTCAAGACGACCTCGCTGCACGCGCTGCACAAAGAACTCGGCGCGAAGATGGTGCCCTTCGCCGGATACGACATGCCGGTGTGGTACACGTCGGTGGGCGCCGAGCACCACGCCACGCGCAACGGCGCGGGCCTGTTCGATGTGTCGCACATGGGCGTCTTCGACTTCAGCGGGCCGGGGGCGGAGGCGTTCCTCAACGCGCTGGCGGCCAATGATGTGACGACTCTGGCCGTCGGCTCAGCCCACTACACCTATCTACTGGGCGTGGACGGCATCCCCATTGACGACATCTTCATCTACCGCCTGGCTCCCGACCACTTCCTGGCGGTCGTCAACGCCTCCAACAACGACAAGGACTGGGCGTGGATCACCGCCCTGCAGCGCGGCGACGTGCGGGCCGACCCCGCCCGGCGCTGCGTCACGCTGCCGGGCCGCGACGCCGTGACCATCCGCGACCTGCGCGATCCGGCGCTTGGCGCGGAGCGGCGGGTGGACATCGCCCTACAAGGGCCACAGAGCCGTGACATGCTGCTCAGCCTGGGCGGGACGGACGCCGACAAAGCGCGCGTGCGCCGGCTGCCCTGGGCGGGCGTGACGCGGGCGACGCTCGGCGGCTACGACCTGATCGTGGCCCGCACCGGCTACACCGGCGAGCGCATCGCCTATGAGATCTTCCTCGACCCGGACAAAGCGCCCGCGCTGTTCAAAGACCTGATCGCAGCGGGGGCAACGCCCATCGGCCTGGCTGCGCGCGACAGCCTGCGCACCGAGGCGGGCCTGCCGCTCTACGGGCACGAGCTGGCCGGCAACTTGAATCTGAATCCCGCCGATGCCGGGTTCGGCAGTTTCGTCAAGCTGTGGAAGCCGTTCTTCATCGGCAAAGCAGCCTTCATCGCCCACGAAGCGGGGCGCGACGCCGTGGTGACGCGCTTTCGTATGGACGCCAAGGGCGTTCGCGCGCCGCACCCCGGCGATCCGCTGGTGGAAGGGCGCGGGCGCGTGGTGGGCGTGGTCACCTCGTGCAGCATTGACAGCGAGGGCTACTCGCTGGGCCAGGCGTACCTGAAGCTGGATTACGCCGCAGAGGGCACGCCGCTTTATGTGTTCGCCGGGGCGGAGAAGCTCGACGTGAAGAAGCCCTTCGGCGCGCTGACCCTGGGCGACCGGGCGGTGGTGCCCAGCCCGGCGACGGTGCTCAGCCGCTTCCCCAAGCGGAAGTAGCCCCTTCACGGATCGTCGTCTCAAGACTTCCGAAGTCCCCCGCAGACTTCGGAAGTCTTTCTTTTCCCCCTTTGGCGGTACAATGAACGTGTCTTGCGCCTCTACACACCCAAGGAGAATCCCCCGATGACCACAGGCACTGGCCGCCAGTTCATGCTGGAAACGCAGTACCGCTATATGGAGCCGTCCGCCCAGTCGCAAGGGCTGCCGCAGCCGCCGCTGGAGTTGCCCTACGACGTGACGCAGCGCCCGGTGGACCTGCCCGCGCCGGACGCGCTGGCCCTGCAACCGCTCGACCTGCGCGACCTGATCGCTCGCCGGGCGACGCTGCGCAACTACGCGCCCGCTGTGATCAGCCTGGAGGAGCTGTCGCTGCTGCTGTGGTGCACGCAGGGTGTGAAGGCTCATCGCGGCTCCTACGCCACGCTGCGCACGGTGCCGTCAGCGGGGGCGCGCCACGCCTTCGAGACGCTGCTGCTGGCCAACCAGGTGAACGGCCTGGGGCCGGGCGTCTACCGCTACCTGGCCAGCGCCCACAAGCTGCTGCGCCTGCCGCTGGAGGGCGACATGAACGCCGCACTGACCAAAGCCTGCCTCAACCAGGAGCAGGTCGCGCGCAGCGCCGTCACTTTCTTCTGGGTTGCCGTCGCCGAGCGCATGACCTGGCGCTATGGCGAGCGCGGCTACCGCTACCTGCTGCTGGACGCGGGCCACGTCTGCCAGAACCTCTACCTGGTGGCGGAGGCGCTCGGCTGTGGGGTGTGCGCCATCGCCGCCTTCGACGACGAGGCGCTCAACGCCGCGCTCGACCTGGACGGCGAGACGCAGTTCGCCGTCTACGCGGCGAGCCTGGGGCGGCGAGGGTAGGGGGAGTCGCTCCAACCATACCGGGTGGATTTTCGGGGCGTCGTTCCCTGATATAGAATAGTCGTGTATCTGATATAGTATTTGAGCAAGTCTCTTAGCTTGAGGGGGAGAGACTCATGGCGAGCGGCTTGATCGGTTTTGTCCTGAACGAGCGTTATGAAATCACAGGGCAGCTTGGCACGGGGGGCATGGGCATTGTGCTGCAAGCTCACGATCGTCTCCTTGATCGTGAAGTGGCGGTGAAGCTCATCCGGCCTGAGCATGCCCTGGCCCCGGCGGCTCTAGACGCCTTCTTGCGTGAAGCGCGCATGATCGCTCGCCTGGAACATCCCAATATCCTGGCTGTCCATGACCTGGGCGCTGTGACCAGCGAAAGCAAGGGACTACCATTCCTTGTCATGCAACTGGCGAAGGGCGGTTCGCTGGCAGACCGGCTGAAGACTGGGCCGCTGCCACTCCCTGAAGTGCAGCGCATCGTGACCGCGGTGTGTGGCGCGCTCGACTACGCACACCGGCGAGGGGTTGTCCACCTGGATGTCAAACCGCTCAATATCTTCTTCGACGAACACCACAACCCGCTGATCGGCGACTTTGGTCTGGCCAAGCTGCTGGAAAATGCCATGAAGGTCAAGGCCGACACTCGCGCGGGCACGCTGGCGTACATGGCGCCGGAGCAGCTCTTCGGTTCGCAGGCTGGACCGTTCACCGACGTGTATGCGCTGGGGATCACGGTGTACGAAATGCTGACCCGCGCGCTGCCCCGGCGCTCCTGGGATGGTGCGGTGCAGTTTGAGGGGCGCTGCCGGATGCGCTGTTGACGGTTCTGCGCAAAGCGACCCAGACCGATCCGGGCCAGCGATATGCAAGCGTTGGGGCGCTGGCCCAGGCGCTGCAACAAGCCGACTTGCCTGAGAGCCAGATGCCGCCCCGTGCGGCTGAACCACCGGCTACCTCCGTACTGAACGATCTTCGCGGCGCTGTTGGTCGCCAGGAGACTATGGAGGAGGCAACTCGCTACTTTGACCGGGGCCTTGCCCGCGCCAACATGGGTGACCTGGACGGGGCCATTGCCGACTGGACACAGGCCATCCGTCTCAACCCGCAGTACGCCGCAGCCTACTACAACCGGGGCGTTGCCCGTGCCCGGAATGGCGATCTGGACGGGGCCATTGCCGACTACACAGAGGCCATCCGCCTCAACCCGCAGTTGGCCGAAGCCTACACCAACCGGGGCGTTGCCCGCGCCGATAAGGGCGACCTGGACGGGGCGATCGCCGACTGCACAGAGGCTATCCGCCTCAACCCGCAGGACGCCGCAGCCTACTACAACCGGGGCGTTGCCCGTGCCCGGAATGGCGATCTGGACGGGGCCATTGCCGACTACACAGAGGCCATCCGCCTCAACCCGCAGTTTGCCGCAGCCTACTATATCCGGGGCCTTGCCCGCGCCGACAAGGGTGACCTGGACGGGGCCATTGCCGACTACACAGAGGCTATCCGCCTCAACCCGCAGTTGGCCGCAGCCTACTACAACCGGGGCGTTGCCCGTGCCCGGAATGGCGATCTGGACGGGGCCATTGCCGACTACACCGAGGCCATCCGCCTCAACCCACAGTACGCCGAAGCCTACAACAACCGGGGCAATGCCTGCGCCGACAAGGGTGACCTGGACGGGGCCATTGCCGACTACACAGAGGCCATCCGCCTCAACCCGCAGTACGCCGACGCCTACAACAACCGGGGCGTTGACCGCGCCGACAAGGGCGACCTGGACGGGGCCATTGCCGACCACACACAGGCCATCCGCCTCAACCCGCAGGATGCCAAAGCCTACAACAACCGGGGCCTTGCCCGCGCCGACAAGGGTGACCTGGACGGGGCGATCGCCGACCACACAGAGTCTATCCGCCTCAACCCACAGGATGCCGAAGCCTACAACGCACAGCGGCATGGTATACTGAACCATGTTGGGTGAAGTTAGCGGGAGAGTTGGGCCATGACGAAACACGACCGGATCACGTTCGACCGGCAGGTGATGGGCGGGCAAGCCTGCATACGCGGGATGCGCATCCCGGTATCGCTGATTGTCAATCTGGTCGCGCACGGGCAGAGTCCGCAGGAGATCATCGCCGAGTACCCCGACCTGGAGCCGGAAGACATTCAGCAAGCGCTTGAGTATGCGGCGACTGACGGCTCTCCGACCCCCATGCCATGACGCGCTTCCTGTCACCCCTGGCTGTGCGACGCCGGATGTACAGGTTCATCACGGCGTCGCTCTTGTTAGCGTTCTGCGCGGGTATCGTGCCGCTCGCCGCCCTCGCGCAGGGGGACGGCACGCCCTCGCCCCTCCCGCCGACGCCCACCTACCCCTTTCACGGCACCTACACCCCGCCCGCCCAGCCGCCGCCGCTGCCCGTTCCGCCGCCGGTCGCGCCGCTGAAGGTGGACCACGACGCCGTCGAGACGATCCTGCTGCTGGGCAGCGACTCGCCGGACAATTACTACCGCCGCACCGACGTGATGATCCTGGTGGCTATCCACAAGGACGCCGGGACGGTCGCCCTGTGGCACATCCCGCGCGACCTGTGGGTGTACGTCCCCAACCACACGATGGATCGCATCAACACCGCCTACGCCTGGGGCGCGTCCAACGGCTATCCGGGCGGCGGGTTCGGGCTGCTGCGCGACCTGTTCCGCTACAACCTGGGGATCGAGCTAGACCACTACGCGCGGGTCAACTTCACCGGCTTCCAGGAGATCATCGAGAGGCTGGGCGGGCTGGTGATCAGCGTGGACTGCGCGCTGACCGACTGGCGGCTCAAAGACCCGGCGCTCGACCCTGGCCTGGAAGAGAGCTGGGAGCAGTACACGCTGGGCGTTGGCCGTCACCGCCTCGATCCCTACATGGCGCTGTGGTATGTGCGCAGCCGCCAGACGACGACCGAGCTTGACCGGGGCCGCCGCCAGATGGACGTGCTGCGCGCCCTGTGGCAGCAGATGCGGAGCATGGGCCTGCTGGCGCAGATCGAGCAGTGGTGGCCGCTGGTCACCGGCTGGGTGGATACCGACCTGGGCCTGGCCGACATGCTGGCCCTGGTGCCGCTGGCGACGACGCTCGATCCAGCGGACATTGCGCGCTACAGCGGGAGCGCGGGCGTGCACTACGAGCGCGTCTACACGCCGGACGACGGGCGCGAGGTGTTCGTGCCGGTGCGCGATAACCTGCTGCCCATGCTGGAGGACTTCCTCACCGCGCCCACGACCAACCGCCTGAGCCGCGCCCAGTTCAGCGTGGAGATCGCCGACGCTTCCTGGTACGCGGCGGGCTGGGAGCATGTGGCGGCCAATCGCCTGGCCTGGGAAGGCTACGCAGCACACCCATTGGACGGCGTGGCCCCCGTGCAGCGCGAATTGACCGTCATCCTCGACTACACGGGCCTGAGCAAGGGCAGCCCCCTGGCCGACTTGCAGCGCCTGCTGCGCGTGGGGCCTGCCCAGATCATCCGCCAGCCCGACCCGAACCGGACGGTGGATTTCCGCGTGGAGATCGGCACCGAGTACCGCGCCTGCGTCTATGGCAGCGCCGAGGACTCCCTGGCGACCGTGGACGCGGGCCTGGCCGGGATTCCGCCGGAGGTGCGCGAGGCGGCGGATTGCTGGGTGCGCTTCAGCGCCGAGGTCAACGTGCGCCAGGGGCCGGGCCTCGACTATTCGCCCGTTGACCTGGCCACGCCCAACGACTTCTTCCCCGTGACCGGGCGCAGCGCCGACCGCGCGTGGTGGCAGGTCAGCGCGGACGGCGTGCCGGCGTGGGTGTCTGCCGAGATCACGACGGCGCGCGCGGTCGGCGAATGCGACGCCGTGCCGGTGGTGAAGTGAGGGGTGTTGGCGGTTGGTGTTCAGTTGTCGGTGATCAGTAGGGGTCGGGTGTGAGCAAAATTTGACAGGTAGGGGCGTTGCTCTGCCACGTCCTGGTTTACCTCACCCCCGCTCGGCGCTGACACGCCTCGCCGCCCCCTCTCCGCCGGCGGAGAGGGGGCAAGCCGAGCGTAGCGAGGCTGGGGGTGAGGTCAATACCCCCCGCGTCAAGCAAGTCGCTGACAACCTTTGCACGCACTTTTGTGGCGGCGCGTTTGCCGCCGCCCGCACCTATGCTATAATCCCGCGCACTGTGTTGGACGTTGAAGACGACACCTGAACCCTGATCGCCACACACCCGCCGCCGGGGAGAGTGCCGCGCCCAGCCGGGCACAGCGGCCACCGAAGGGGCAAGCGGGACCAGCCTGGACTGGGGCCTCCCGCGAAACTCTCAGGTTGACGTACCCGGCGGGCGGCGTACCCCTCTGGAAAGCGTTCCGCGCGCCGACGGGGCAATCTCACTGCGCAGTGAGAGAATCTCTCAGGCCAATGACAGAGGCAGCCAGCCAGTGGTGCTGTTTGCCTCTTTCCTTTGTGATACACTGAGTTGCTAAGCAAGACGGTTGGAACAGGATGTCAGGTAGACGGGCATGTTAACCAAGATCGAAGCGCTAAACTACCGGGCATTGCGCCACATCAGCCAGACGCTTAGGCCCTTTCAGGTCTTGGTTGGCCCTAATGCAAGCGGAAAATCAACGTTCCTGGACGTTATCGCGTTCGTTGCCGATTTGATCAACAAGCCCACTCTGGCTGATGCAGTCTATGCGCGTGCCAACGACATTCGCGACCTGACCTGGAACCACTCTTCTGAATGGTTGGAGCTGGCGATTGAGGTAGATATACCACCGTCAATACTGTCGCGCCCTCAGTTAACTCAGTATCGCCGCTTGCGTTATGAAGTGCGGATCGGCGTCCAGGAAGACGGCTCTGAAGTGGCGATATTGGCGGAAACACTGTGGCTTGCTCCGTCCAGTTCTGTGCCTCCAGCAAATCACGCCCAACCCCGCCTGTTCCCCAGCGAGCCTTCTGTGCCACCGCGCATAACAGCAGAGCCGGATCGGCGCATGCCTGCGGGTTGGCGCAAGGTTGTGAACAAGATCGAGCGCAGCGGAAACGACTATTTCCGCGCAGAAACCACGGAATGGAACAACATGTTCCGCCTGGGGCCAAGACGATCCGCGCTGGCCAACCTGCCGGAAGATGAGAGCAGGTTCCCGGCAGCAACCTGGTTCAAGCGATACATCTCTGAGGGTGTGCAGCGCATCGTGCTCAATAGCGAGGCGATGCGCCGCCCCAGCCCGCCGCATAGCCCGCGTTCGTTCTTGCCCGACGGCTCTAATCTGCCCTGGGTCATTGACGACTTGAAGCAAAAACATCCCAAACGCCTGTCTCTTTGGGTGGAGCATCTGCGCACTGCTCTGCCCGATGTGCGCAGCATTGACACCGTTGAGCGACCCGAAGACAGACATCGGTATCTGGTGCTGGAATACGAGACGGGGCTGCGCGTCCCTTCCTGGCTCGTCTCCGACGGCACACTGCGCATGATGGCGCTGACTATCCTGGCCTATCTGCCTGATGTCAAGGGTATCTATTTGATCGAGGAGCCAGAAAACGGCATTCATCCGCGCGCTGTCGAAGCGGTTTTTCAGTCGCTCAGTTCGGTCTACGACGCGCAGGTTCTGCTGGCCACCCATTCCCCCGTCATCCTAAGCCTGACCAAACCCGAACAACTGCTGTGCTTTGCTCGCACTCCTGCTGGTGAAACCGACATAGTCCCTGGGGATGAGCATCCGCGTCTGGCGGACTGGCGAGGGGAAGTGAGTTTGTCCACCCTGTACGCAAGTGGGGTTTTGGGGTGATGGACGCGATTACCGATTTGATCGCGCTGGTCGCTGACAGCAATATGGAAAACACGCTTCGTGGCCTGCTGAGCAGGCATCAGGCTTTGGGAATACGGCCCATCACCTATGACATCTTTCGGCATGACAAACGCGATCCAGGTTGTTGGACAGATGCGCACAACTATCTCAGGCCCTACACCAGGCAATATCGTTATGCGATGGTGTTGTTTGATCACGAAGGCTCAGGACAGGAGTCGCGAAGGGGGGTAGACCTGCAAGAGGAGCTTGAATCTCGATTAGAGGCTAACGGGTGGGTCGAGGACCGGGCCAGAGTGCTCGTGCTCGAACCTGAACTGGAAATCTGGGTATGGAGCGACTCGCCCCAGGTTGATTCGTGTTTGGGATGGCAAACACACCGCCCCGACCTGCGCGCCTGGCTCCGCCAGAGGAAGCTGCTTGCTCCTGACACCTTCAAGCCAGCCAACCCCAAGAAGGCTCTGGAAGCCGCACTTCGTGAGGTGAAAATCCCGCGTTCATCGGCTATCTACAGGCAACTTGCCGAACAGGTATCGTTTCGCGGTTGTGTTGATCCCTGTTTCAATCGTTTTTGCACCATTCTGACCGAGTGGTTCTCCTAGATCAGGCACCAGGTCAAAGGTGATCTACCGCTATCTGCCATCGAGACTGAAAGGATGCATAGAATGGCCGACTGGAAAACCCCCGAAGATACGAAGTATACCGAGAACGACGAGTGGATCCGCGTGGAGAATGGCACGGCCAGAATTGGCCTGTCCGACTACGCGCAAGACCAGCTCTCGGATATAGTGTTCGTTGACCTGAGCGAAGTGGAGGTCGGCAGCGCCGTCACCAAAGGCGAAGCGTTCGCCACGGTCGAGAGCGTCAAGGCCGCCTCGGACGTGTACGCTCCGGCCAGCGGCGAGGTCGTCGCCGTCAACGAGGCGCTCGAAGATTCGCCGGAACTGGTCAACAGCGATCCCTACGGTGCCGGCTGGATGATCGAGATCAAGCTGAGCAACCCCGCCGACCTGAAAGACCTGCTGGACGCTGCCGCCTACGCCAGGCATTGCGCCGGGCGCGACGGCTAGCGGCCCGCCGCTGACACAGCCCTGGGGCACGCCTGTGCCCCCTTAAAACAGCCTTATCAGGAGTTCACTCTATGACCTACATTCCCCACACCGACGCCGACCGCGCGGCGATGCTGGCCGCCATCGGCGTCGAGTCGCTCGACGACCTGTTCGACGCGGTGCCCGCCGAGTTCCGCTTCCCCGCGCTGGACTTGCCCGATCCGCTCAGCGAGATGGAGGTGGCCTGGGAAGTCGGCGGGCTGGCGCGCGCCAACGTCGCCGCCAACGACTACGCCATCTTCCTGGGCGCGGGCGCCTATCACCACTTCGTGCCCAGCGTCGTGGATCACATCCTGCGGCGCGGCGAGTTCTTCACCGCCTACACGCCCTACCAGCCGGAGCTGAGCCAGGGCACGCTGCAGGCCATCTTCGAATACCAGAGCATGATGTGTATGCTCACCGGCATGGACGCGGCCAACGCCAGTCACTACGACGGTGCGACCTCGCTGGCCGAGGCGGTAACCATGGTCAATGCGCACTTTCGCGGCAAGCGGAGCAAGGTTATCCTCAGCCCCGGTGTGCACCCGCAGTATCGCGCCGTCGCCCGCACCTATCACCAGGGGAGCGGCCTGAAGTTCGTCGGCGATAAGGGAGGCCGCGCCACGCTGCCCGACCTGGTGGACATGCTCGACAAAGACACGGCTATGCTCGTCGTCCAGTACCCGAACTTCTTCGGGCAGATCGAGGACTTCGGCGACCTGGCCGGCGCGGTTCACGCCGCCGGCGCGCTGCTGTGCATCGTGACTGACCCGCTCGCTCTGGGCCTGCTCAAGCCGCCGGGCGCGCTGGGCGCGGACATCGTCGTGGGCGAGGGGCAGCCGCTGGGCATCCCGCTCAGCTTCGGCGGGCCGTACCTGGGCTTCTTCGCCACGCGCAGCGAGTACGTGCGCAAGATCGCCGGGCGCATCGTCGGCGAGACGGTGGATCAGGACGGGCGACGCGCTTACGTGATGACCCTGCGCCCGCGCGAGCAGGACATCCGCCGCGAGAAAGCGACCAGCAACATCTGCACCAACCAGGGGCTGATGGCCCTGGCCGCCTGCGTCTATATGAGCGTGATGGGCAAGAGCGGTCTGCGCCGCGTTGCCGAGCTGTGCTACCACAAAGCGCACTACGCCGCGCAGCAGATTGACGCCCTGGACGGCTACAGCGTGGACATGAGCAAGCCATTCTTCAAAGAATTCGTCGTCACCTGCCCCAAGCCGGTCAGCGAGATCAACCATATTCTGCTGGAGCATTGGGGCATCATCGGCGGCTATGATCTGTCTCAGGACGACGAGACGCGCCGCAACCAGATGTTGATCGCCGTCACCGAGGTGAACTCGCGCGACGAGATTGACACGCTGGTCGAGGCGCTCAAAGAGGCCCGCAAGCCGCACGTTCACCTGTCGCACGAGGATTGAGGTTTTCAGTTATCGGTTATCAGTTTTCAGTTAGGAATTGGGCGCAGACTGTCTGCTGCTGATCGCTGACCACCGACAACTGATCGCTCCAGGCAGCGGATCTCGGTTCTCAGTCAACAACCGGGCGCAGACTATCCGCTACTGATTGCTGACAACTGATCACTGACAACTGATCACTGACCACTGATCACTACAAGGGACACACCATGACCGAACTCATTCTGCAAAAGAACGGCGCTCCCCCACCGCTGGAGCCGCTGATTTACGACCTCGGCTCGCCGGGCCGCGTGGGCATCACCCTGCCCGCGCCCGACGTGCCGCTGGCCGACCTGCCCGCCGACCTGCTACGCGATTCGCTCGACCTGCCCGAAGTGAGCGAGATGGATGTGGTGCGCCACTTCACGCGGCTGAGCCAGCTCAATCATGGCATTGACATCGGCTTCTACCCGCTCGGCTCGTGCACCATGAAGTACAACCCGCGCCTCAACGAAGACATGGCGCGGCTGCCCGGCTTCGCCGCCGCGCATCCGCTGCAAGACCCGGCAACGGTGCAGGGCGCGCTGGCGCTGATGTACCAGCTTCAGGCGTGGCTGGCCGAGATCAGCGGCATGGCCGGGGCCAGCCTGCAGCCCGCCGCCGGCGCGCAGGGCGAATTCGCCGGCATTCTGATGATCCGCGCCTATCACCTGGCCAACGGCGAGCCGCAGCGCACCAAGATCATCGTGCCGGACAGCGCGCACGGCACCAATCCCGCCACGACGGCGATGGCCGGTCTGCAGGTGGTCGAGATTCCCTCCGACGCCAACGGCGACGTAGACCTGGACAAGCTGCAAGCGGTCTGCGGCGACGATGTGGCGGGCATGATGATCACCGTGCCCAACACGCTCGGCGTCTTCGAGGCGAACATCAAAGAGATCGTGGACATCATTCACGGCTGCGGCGGCCTGGTGTATATGGACGGGGCCAACATGAACGCCATGCTCGGCATCGCCAGGCCGGGCGAGCTTGGCTTCGACGTGATGCACTACAACCTGCACAAGACGTTCAGCACGCCGCACGGCGGCGGCGGCCCCGGCAGCGGCCCGGTTGCCGTCAACGAGAAGCTGCTGCCCTTCCTGCCCGGCCCCATCGCGGACATCATCGAGGAGGGTGACGACGACACGCCGCCGCTCTACGGCCTGGTCATGCCCCCGCAGAGCATCGGGCGGGTCAAGGCGTTCTGGGGCAACTTCGGGATGCTGGTGCGCGCTTTTTCTTACATTGCCCTGCATGGGGCATCAGGGCTGCGCGCCGTCACTGACTATGCCGTGCTCAACGCCAACTACGTCCGCGCCGGTCTCAAGGGCGTCTATCCCATGCCCTTCGACCGCATCTGCGGGCACGAGTTCGTCTGTATGGGCCACTTCGACGACGCCGAGGGGGTGCACGCCCTGGACATCTCCAAGCGTCTGATGGACTACGGCATTCACCCGCCGACCAACTACTTCCCGCTGATCGTGCCCGAAGCCCTGCTGATCGAGCCGACCGAGACAGAGTCGAAGGAAGCGTGCGACCACTTCATCGGCGTGATGAAGCAGATCGCCAAAGAAGCGGTGGAGTCGCCGGAGCTGCTGCGCGAAGCCCCGCACAGCGCGCCGGTCAAGCGCGTGGACGACGTTCTCGCGGCCAAGCAGTTGGTGCTGTGCTGCCGCGCCCTGCCGGAGGGCGAGGCGTAGCGTTCGCTGCACGGCTAGACCATCACCGCAGAGGCGCAGAGAAAGAGACTTCCGAAGTTTTCGAAAACTTCGGAAGTCTGGCTCCGTCTGCGCCCTCTCGCGTCTCTGCGGTCCGGAAATTTCTATCTCCGAATCTGAATGCGCCCGACCATGCGCCGTCCCCTCGCCTTGCTGATTGCCGCCGAGCTGATCCTCACACTGCTCGCCGCGAGCGTGCCGCGCGCCCGCGCCCAGGCTGATCCCTTCCCGCGCACGGTCACCGACGCGGCGGGCCACACGCTGACCATCCCCGCGCGCCCGGCGACAATCGCCATCGTGGGCGACGACCCGGCGCTGGCCCAGGTCGTCGAGGGCGAGGCGCTGCGCACGCTCCCCGTCCCGCCGCCGGATGCGCCCGCCTGGGACGGGATCGGGCTGCTGATCATCCCCGATCTCTACGCGGCAGCCTATCCTGCGCTGGTCGCCTCGGCGGAAGCGGGGGGCGTGCCCGTCTTCGTCACGATGCCCATCGCCGGCCTGGGCGCTTACCGCGAGCGCGTGACCGCGCTGGGCCGCGCGACCGGGCGCGACGCGCGCGCCGCCGCCGTGCTGTCTCGGCTGGAACGGCGGGTGTCCGCGCTCGGCGCGGCGCTTGGCGGGCGTCCCCTTGTTCGCGCATTGGTGCTGACGCCGGAGCGCTACACCTTCGGGCAGGGGACGCTGATCAACGATCTGATCGCCGCCGCCGGAGGGGTGAACGTCGCCGCCGAAGCGGGCTACGACGACATCCGCCAGATGGACGAGGCGGCGATGCGCGCCCTGGCCCCGCAGGTGATCCTGCTCGCGCCGGGGTGGGCGGCGGGAGAGATCGCGGCGCTGCGCGAGTATTCCGACGCGCGGCTCGTGCCGCTGCCCTTCCGCCCCACACAGCCGGACGATCCCGCTGCGGCCATGCTCGCCCTGGCGCTGGCTCTGCACCCGGCGTGCGTCACCTCCTGGATAATGACCTCGCCTCCTGCCTTGCTGTCCCTGGTCCTGGAATAGACTTCCGTAGCTCTCGGAAACTTCAGAAGGCTGGCGGAGGGCGCATCAGAGCAGCACTCCAACCTGCCCGACGGACTCAGCGCACCTCTCCTGTCCACCCCCCCTGGTAGCTTTCATCCGCCCGATTCCCGACCCTTCTCTCAGTACCAAAGTACTGGCTAAACTGACCGAAACCTTCTTCCCCGTCCTCCGTCGAATTAGTCAGATGGGCCGTATGAGGATGCGCTCATCACATCTGGCAGCCGTAAGCACAGAATACTATGGAGGACAGCATGTTCACACACTCACGTACACGGATCGCTCTGGTCGCCATCCTGGCGGCCATCGTCGCGCTGCTGGTGCTGGCTCCCAGCGCCCTGGCGCAGAATCCTACCGGCGAAGTCGAGATCGTCGGCGCGATTACGTCCATCGAAGGCACGCCATCGCTGGCTGTCAGCGGGCTGCGCGTCGTCTACAGCGCCGGCGCGCCAGTCGTCACTGTTAACGGGCTGCGCGTTGCCCTCAGCGAAGCCGAGTTGTCTGTCCCGGTTCAGGTCGGCGCGGCAGTCAGGGTCGAAGGGATGTTGCAGCCCGACGGCACTATCCGCGCCCGCGAGGTGAAGGCGGCAGAGGATAAGGGCCTGCTGCCCGGCGAGAGCGAGTTCACCGGTTTGCTGGCTGGTTTCAGCAGCACCTCGGCGGTGATCAATGGCCTCCTCTTTGACCTCACCAGCGCCGAAGTTGAGCCGGGCCTGGCGACGGGTATGGTGGTCAAGGTGCACGCGCGGCTGAGCGATGGCGGCGTCTGGCTGGCGCGCGAGATCGAGCGATTTGTCCCGGCGGTCAGTGGAACGCCCCAGGGACACGTCCCGATCCCTGCCGGCGCCGAATGCACGCAGTGCCATCAAACGCAGCCGGTTGCAGCGCCCGGCGTCGTGGTCGAGATGGACGACGACGAGCTGGAGATCATCGGCACCCTGGACGAAATAGGCGAGAACTACGTGGTTGTGGCCGGGCAGCGCTATGATACGACTGGCGCTGAGATGGAGGGCGCGCTCATCGTTGGGACGCTGGTCGAGATCGAGCTGATTCGCCTGCCCAGCGGCGTCCTGATCGTTCGCGAGGTCGAGCCTGCATCGTTCGTTGACGACGATGATGACCTGCACGATGACGATGATGACCTGCACGATGATCTGGATGACCATGACGATGATCTGGACGATGACACCTGCGAGTTTGAGATCGAGGTTGCCTCAGCCAGCCTGCGCAGCGGCCCCGGCACCGGCTACGAGGTGATCGGTTACGCTTTCGACGACGATGAGTTCCTTGTGCTGGCAGTGGACGCATCCGGCACGTGGATCAAGGTGGCAACCGTCGGCGGTGAGGCCTGGATCGCAGTGAGCGTCGGCGAGCTGGACGATGACTGCCACGGGCTGGCCATCACCGGCGATCCGTTCAAGGACGATGATGACGACGACGGAGACGACGATGACGATGATGATGGGGACGATGATCATGACGACGGTGATCATGACGACGGTGATCATGACGATGGGGACGATGATCATGACGATGACGACGACGACGATGACGATGGTGATGGGGACGATGATCATGACGACGATGACGACTAGCCGCAACAGGCAGGGCCTGGCCCACGAGCGCTGACAGCGGTCTCATCCGGCGGAGGAGCGCGCTCCTCCGCCGGATGTGCCAGTATCACAAGAAGGGCCAGCCCGGTCAATTCGGGACTATAATCGCCGGACACTGCGCATGTAGGCACACCGGAACTGACGATGATCCTGCCCATTCTTCTGGCGCTCCCAGACTTGCCGGACGAAGACCGGCTGCTGCGGCGAGCGAGACGAGGCGACCGCCAGGCCATTGCCCGTATCTACGAGAGCTTTTTCGAGCCGGTGTACCAGTTCTTGCGCTGGCGGGTGAGCGACCCGTCGCTGGCTGAAGACCTGACCAGCGAAGTGTTCGTGAAGTTCCTGACCGCGTTGCAGGGTGAGAACGCCCCGCACGACACGTTACGCGGGTGGCTGTTTCGGGTGGCGCGCAACGTGCTGGCCGATCACTACCGGAGCGTTTCGCCCAGCAGTCCTCTCGACGAGGGCGTGTTGTTCGCCCACGACGGCGACCTGGAGACCGACACGGCTGCGGCGTTCGACGCCGAGCGCGTGCGGCGCGTGGTGGGGATGCTGGTCCCCGACCAGCAGGAAGTGCTGATCCTGCGCTTTGGACAGATGATGAGCCTGCAAGATACAGCGGACAGCATGGGCAAGAGCGTGAGCGCCATCAAGTCATTGCAGTTTCGCGCTGTAGACACGCTGCGCCGCTTGCTGTCCGAGAGCGAACCGGAGGCAACCGGTGGCCTCATTTGACGTGTTCGACGCCTTCAACGACTGCATAGACAGGCTCAATGCGGGCCAGTCGCTCGACGACTGCCTGCGCGCCTATCCTCAGCACGCTGACCGCCTGCGCCCCTTGCTGGAGACGGCGATCCTGGTGCGGCGCGCGCGCCCGGCAGTGCCGCCCGGCGCCCAGGCGCGCGTGCGCCAGCAGGTGATGCAGGCGGCTCCCCGCCGCACGCTGCGACTGAGCTTCACCTCTCCTGGCCTGACCCTGGCCGCTGCGTCGGTGCTGGTCGTGGCTTTCGTGCTGGCGCTGCTGCTGGCTAATCGCGACACAGGCCCGTCGCTGCGCACTGAGCCGCTGCCCACTGGCACCCCCACGCCCACTGTGACGCTGACTCCGCCCCCCAGCGCGACTGCCTCGCCCAGCGCGACCCCCAGCGCAACGGTCAGCCCGACCGCGACGCGCACGGTCACGGCGACGCCTACGCCATCTCCCACGCCGACGGCGACCTCTTCACCATCGCCTACCGCAACGCCGTCGCCCACTCTGTCGCTGGCGTCTGGCTGCACGCTGACTATCGTGCCCGCCTCGGTGAACCTGCGCAGCGGCCCCGGCACCGGCTACAGCATTGTGGGCTACGGATTTGCGGGCGAGACGTTCGCCGTCACCGCCGGGCACACCAGCGAACTGTGGTTCCAGATTCAGCGCGATCAGGGGGAGGCATGGGTGGCGGCCAGCGTTGCGACGCTGGCTGGCGATTGCTCTACTCTGCCCATTTCCACCCTGACGCTGCGCGCGACCCCCGATTCCGGCGATGATGATGGCGTCGGGGACGACCATCCGGGGATTCCGGCGATGATGACGGCGGGGAGGACCAGCCGGGAGATTCCGGCGATGATGCTGGCGATGACGACGGCGACGATGACGATGACGACGATGGGGATGACGGCGGAGATGACTGACGATCGCTGGAGCCGCAGCCGTCAGATCGCGGTCAGGACCACCAGCGCGATGATCACCCAGATCACCACGAGCACGAGGATCAGCAGCGCGAAGTCGCGCACCGACAGCCCGGCAATACGCCGCCGCTGAGCGGGCGCCCCCGGTTGTGGGGCTGGCGCGACGAGGGGCGGCTGCTCGTCCATCAGCGGCGCCGATGACTCGCTCACAGGTCGGTCGTCCAGCCAGTTCGCAGACGTGGCCTGGCGGACGGGTTCCTCGTCCAGCCAGGGCATGAGCGGAGCGGTCGGCTCGCCGCTGCGCAGCCAGGCCAGCACGTCGTCCAGCGCATCGCCCAGACCCTCTTCTGGCGCGGCAGGCTCCTGGGCAGCCGGCAGCGGAGCCTCTGCCCCCTCAACACCGCCGCTCACCGTGTCACTCAGCAGGGCCAGCTCGTCCTCTGTCAGCGACGAATCGAGCGGGACAGCTTCGGGGTCGAGCGGGATCGCGGCGTCCGGCCAATGATGCGCCAGCAGCAGCGCCTCGGACGGCGCGTCCTCGCCGGGCAGCACGTCCAGGGGGTGGGTCACGGTGACGGGGGGCACGCCCGCCTGGGTGATGGTCAGGGTCAGCGCGACCGGCCCGGCGCGCAACGGGGTCAGCGCGAACCACAGCGGCGGCGTGGCGATGCCGGCCATCAGCGTGACGCTGGCCCGCCCGCTGTGAACGGTGCAGCCCTCCGCCGCCAGGCGCATCTCGACCGCGCCCGCGCTGAGCCGTCCCGCCGCCTGTGCCCTGCGGTTGAGCGGCGCGACGGTCCCGTTGTCATCAGCGGCAGGGATGGCCGCCGTCCCCACCAGGCGGTGCACGGCTTCTGCCGAGGGTGCGGGAGCGCCCATTTCGTGTAGCCATGCGGCAATACGCAGCGGGCAGCCCACCGACGCGGCGCGCGGCGCAGCAGTATCCACGCGCAGATCCAGCGCGCCGCCTGCCCCGAACAGAGGCTCTGGAGCGCGGGCGAACAGGGCGGGCACGTACCAGTACATCGTGCGGCGCAGCGAGCGCCGTCCCGCGTCCACCGCCGCGCCGACTGCTTCACCGGCCAGCAGCGCCGCATAGAACGTCCGCCAGAAGGTCAGGGCGGCATCGGGCGGCAGCGCGCTCTGCACTGCCACCACCGCCGGCACCCCGGCCAGCACCAGCCAGGGGGCCGCACCCGCCGGCAGCCCTTCACCGGCGGCGGGTGTCTGCGTCGCGGCGCTCAGCGCGACCAGGCGCAGCGCCGAGCCAGCCAGCGCCGCCCCGACGATCTCTGCGTCCACCAGGTCGGAGTCGCCGCGCCCGCCCTCGAAGGCGAACCGCCCGGTGCGCGTCAGGGCGGTGTGACCCTCGAAGTGCAGCACGTGCGGCGCGCCCGCCAGCAGCCAGTCCATCAGGGCGTCCCAGGTGGCGGGCAGCAGATAGGCCAGGTCGAGCGTTCCCGCGCCGAGCGGCCCGGCCAGCGCTCCCGCCAGGTCGTTGTACTGCGCGGCGAGCGGCGGCCAGTTGGACGGGTGCGCGGCCACGTACAGGGTTTCGAGGGGAATGGCTGGCGCGAGCAGAGGCGGCGGCTCCGGGCAGGGCAGGGTGCGCGTCAGAGCGACTGCGCCCGACTGCACGGGGAAGCGCGTGCCATCGTGGAGCAGCTCCCAGGGGTAGCGGGTGATGCGGGCCAGGTCGCGGTCGAAGCGCAGCTCCATCTCCAGCGTCAGGCCGCGCACGGTTGTTTCGGCCAGCGCCGCCCGGTAGACATCTTCCAGCTTGCCGGGGAACAGCGCGCGGAACAGCCCGCGCCCGACATCTTCGCGGAAGGTCGGCTGGCTGGCCATGCGCAGCACGTCTTCGATGCGCTGCAGCACGATCTCGGCGGCCATGCCCGCCCCGAATGGCGCGTCGAGCACGGTCACGGCCAGGCCTTCAGCGCGGTCGCTCAGTTGCAGGAGGATGCGCGGGGTGTTCGCCGTGCCCATCTGAGTCATGTCCCCCCCTTGTGGGTACATGCTCGATTGTAGTCTTGCGGCGCTCCGGTGCAAGTGGGGCGGTCTGGACGCGCCAGGGCGATTGCCTCAAAGTCCGCCGCGCGCCAGCCTGCTCGTGGGGGCGCTGCTCTGCTGCGCCCTGGTTTACCTCACCCCCGCTCGGCGCTGGCGCGTCTCGCCGCCCCCTCTCCGTCAACGGAGAGGGGGCAAGCCGAGCAAGGCGAGGCTGGGGGTGAGGTAGAACACCACGCACATTTGATGCGATTGCTCTGCCAAACGCGCGCGGCTTGTGGCCCAAACGCGCCGCGTCCGTTAAGATCACTGCCCGGATACCCGAACTGTCACACGCAGGGAGAGCGCATGAATACGCGACCGGCCTGGGGCGTCCTGTTCGTCGGCGCGCTGATCGTGGCCGCGCTGCTGGCCTCACCGCTCTGGCTCGACCAGTTCGCCGACTACATCCGCGAGCAGGAAGCGGTCTCGCCCTTTCCCGATGCTTTCTACCTGCTGCCCAGCCAGGCGCAGGATATGTACGCGCAGCTTTACGAGCGCAGCCCGCAGATGGCCATTGACCTGGTGGCCGCCCGGCTGGCTGAGCCGCTCGACGTTGAAGAGCCGAACCTGCCCGCCATTGACCCGAACCCGTCGCTGGTGCGCGAGCTGCTGACGGGCAACTTTGTGCGACTCGATGCCATGCGCGCGGCGCAGGGCGCGGCCAGCCTCTACCAGCTTTCGGACGGGCGGATGGTGGTGCGCCTGCAGAGCCTCGACGCGCTCAACGGGCCAGACCTGCACGTGCTGCTCAGCGCCTATCCGCGCCCGGCGACGAAAGAGGAGCTGAGCCAGGTCCCGCAGTACGAGATTGACCTGGGGCCGCTGAAGGGCAACATGGGCAACCAGAACTACTTCATCGAGAATCCGGCGTTCAACGTGGACAACTACAGCGAGGGCAGCGTTGTGCTATACTCGACGCGCTATGAGCTGGTCTTCAGTTTCGCGCCGCTGAGCGCGCCGCAGCCAGTTCCCGGCTCATAGCGCCGGGGCGATAGGGGCGCTGTACTGCCGCGTCCGGCAGGGGCGACGCGACCGCGCTGCCCGCACAAGTGCGCCCGCCACAAGCGAGGTCTTATGTCTGGACAGTCTCCCTTCCAGGTCCCTCCGTACAACCGGCTGGCCGCCATCTACGACCGCGCCGGTCTGTCCGCCTATGCGCGCCAGCAGGTGCCGCGTTACCTGGCGCTGGCCCAATCGCTGGACTGGGCGGGGCGGCGCGTGCTCGACCTGGGCTGCGGCACCGGCGTGAGCGCCTGGCTGCTCGCCCGCCAGGGAATGCGCGTCCTCGGGCTGGACGCCAGCGCGGAAATGCTGGCCCAGGCCGTTGCCCGGAGCCAGGTGTTCGCCGAAGACAGCGAGGCGGTCGCGGATGTCTACGAAATGCCCACTTTCCAGCAAATGGACATCCGCCACCTGGAAGTGGCCGCCGGGCCGGTAGACCTGGTTCTGGCTGTGGGGGGAGTGCTCAACGCCATGCCCAGCCTACGCGACCTGGAGCAGGTGTTTGTGCGCGTGCGCGGCGCGCTGGAGGATGACAGGCCGTTCATCTTTGATATGCACACCATCCAGGGGCTTGCCGTCAGCGCCGCGCAGAGCGACCGCGTGCTCTTCGACAACAGCAGCGATCTGCTGCTCATCGCCCGCAGCCACTTCAGTTACGAGACGCAGCGCCGCACTGTGCGCTACACCATCTTCGCTCAGCAGGGCAATCTCACCTGGGGCCGCGCCGATGAGATTCACCTCGAGCGCGGCTATCCGGTGCAGGGTGTCGTGGCCTTGCTGGAACGCACGGGATTTGCCGTGCTCGCTGTGCTCGGCGCAGACCTCGAGCCGCTCGACGCCCAGGAGGACAGCGAGCGCGCCGTGTTCGTCGCCGCCCGGCAGCCTCGCGCTTGAGGGGCGTATGGCTCGATGCCCTATGCGCACCAACTTAAGGCTTCTGGGCGCGTGGTACGGGCGGAACGCCTCTTCCTGGCCTGCCAGGGAGAGGGAAGCGCCTCAACCAGCGGTCAAAGTCCCCCTCTCTAGAGGCTGTTATGCACTTACGACCCTGTCTTTCCCCAGCGGTTTTGGGTAGCTCCTGGTTTACCCCACCCCCTGGCCTCGCTGCGCTCCCCCCCCCCCCCCCCCCCGGGGGGGGGGGGGGGGGGGGCGCCCCCCCCCCCGGCGGGGGGGAGGTAAAGCCAAAGAGTGAAGTAGACCCCCGGCTCTCCAGGCGAATTCGCCAAAATGGATGTCCCTGCTATAATGGTGCCCGATATTTCGGCTACAGACCTCTGTCAGGGGACGATAAATACTCACAGGATCGTCCGGCAACCAGGGTGGCGATGACCTTTCGTTTTGCGCTCGAAGCGGCTGAGGGTTTGGCGAGGGCGGGTGTCTTCGATACGCCGCACGGCCCGATCCTCACACCGGTGTTCGCCCCGGTCGGCACGCAGGCGACCGTCAAGGCGGTCGCCCCACGCGACCTGCGCGAGATGGGCGCGTCGCTCATCCTGGCCAACACCTACCATCTTCACCTGCGCCCCGGCGACGCGCTGATCCGCGACCTGGGCGGGCTGCACGCCTTCATGGCCTGGGACGGCCCGCTGCTCACCGATTCGGGCGGCTTCCAGGTGTTCAGCCTGGCCGATCTGAGCCGGATTGACGGCGACGGGGTGACCTTCCGCGATCATCTGGACGGATCGCTGCACCGCTTCACGCCCGAAGTGGCGATCCAGATTCAACACAACCTCGGCTCCGACATCATCATGGCCTTCGACCAGTGCCCCGTGCCCGACGAGCGGGCTGCGGTGCGCGCCGCCGTCGAGCGCACGCACCGCTGGCTGGCGCGCTGCGCCGAAGAACACGCCCGCAGCGGCGACCCGTCGCGGCAGGCGCTCTTCGGCATCGTGCAGGGCGGCATCTTCATGGGCTTGCGCGAGGAGTCGGCGCGCTTCGCGACCAGTCTGGGCCTGCCGGGTTACGCCATCGGCGGGCTGGCTGTTGGCGAGAGCAAAGCCGACATGTACGACACGCTCGCCCAGACGGTGCCCCTGCTGCCCGCCGACAAGCCGCGCTACCTGATGGGCGTGGGCAGCCCCGAAGACCTGGTGGAAGGCGTGGCGCGCGGGGTGGACATCTTCGACTGTGTGCTGCCGACGCGCGTGGCGCGCAACGGCGCCGCCCTGACGCGCGCAGGTCGCCTCAACATGCGCAACCTGCAATACGCCGACGATCCGCGCCCGCTCGAAGAAGGCTGCACCTGCTATACCTGCACCCACTTCTCGCGCGCCTACGTCCGGCACCTGGTCAAAGCCTCGGAAATCCTGGGGCACCAGCTACTCAGCCTCCACAATCTGCATCTGCTGCTCGCGCTCATGCGTGAGATGCGCGCCGCCATTCTGGACGGCACCTTCGCGGACTACGCCAGCGCGTTTCTGGCGAGCTACCAGCCGGTTCGATCTCAGAAAGGAGCGAGGCAAACCCCGCTCCCCGTCGGCTAGGTGGCATAGAAGACGCGATCTGCCTCTCCCTTTGGCTGCGTAGTCTGCGCGCTGCCGCCAGTGCCTGGCGAGCGCCTGCCCGGCCTGTCTGATCCAGGTGGCAGGGCGCGCACCGGTTGCGCTGTCTACGAAAGGATCGCTCGTGGATCTGTTCGAAGCTCTCGTGCTGGGTATCCTGCAAGGAGCCACAGAATTCCTGCCTATTTCAAGCTCCGGCCATCTTGTGCTGGTGCCCTGGTGGCTCAACTGGCCTGAGCCTCCGCTCATTTTCGACGTGGCTGTACACCTGGGCACACTGATGGCGGTGCTGGTCTATTTCTGGCGCGACTGGCTGGCGCTCTTGCGCGCTGGCGCACACGCGCTGCGTTCCCGTTCAGTTCAAGACCCTGATACACGGCTCCTGCTGCTGATTGTGCTGGGGACGATACCGGCGGCAGTAGCAGGCGCCCTGCTCGAAGATGCGTTTGAGACGACCTTCTCCAAGCCAAGCCTGGTGGCGGCGTTCCTGCTGGTGACAGCCCTGGTGCTGTTTCTCAGCGAGCGGGCGCCGACCGGCAGGCGCACGCTGGAAGACATGACCACGCGCGATGCGCTGGTCGTGGGGACGGCTCAGGCGCTGGCGATCCTCCCCGGAGTCTCACGCTCTGGCAGCACCATCGCGGCGGGCATTATGCGCGGGCTGCCACGAGCTGTGTCGGCGCGTTTCAGCTTTCTGCTGGCGGCGCCCATTGTCTTCGCGGCGGGGGCCAAGCAGGGACTCGATGTGATCACAGGAGCGGAGCAGGTCAGCCAAACGTTGATCGGGCCGCTGGCCGTCGGGTTTACAGCGGCGGCTGTGGTCGGTTTTGTGTGTATCTGGGGGCTGCTGCGCCTGTTGCAGCGGCGGCGACTGTATGGGTTTGCAGCGTATTGTGCGGTGTTCGGCGTGCTCAGCCTGCTGGTTGCCCTCTTCAATTGAGGGGGAGGAGTTGAAGCGGGCCAAACGCACCATCGTCATCTTGAGCCTGGCGCTGGCAGGTTGCCGTGTCTCCGTCGCCGACCCGACGCTCACGCCGCAAGTCTTCAGCGTGCGCATCCTGGCGACGACGGCAACGGCCCCGCTGCTGCGCGATCTGGTTCAGGCGTATGCGCCCCAGGGAACCGTGATCGCAGTGGACAGCATCGAGGCCGATTGGCAGACGGTCAATGAGTGGCTGCGCTCCGGCGATGCGCCCTTCGCGCTGACCACCTACCTGCCGCCAGACGCCGGGTTGTGGGCTGCGCCGCTGGGTCAGGATGGCATCGCCCTCATTGTTCATCCGACCAACACCGTGCCAATCCTGACGGCAGACAACCTGCGCCGCATCTTCCAGGGCCGCATCACCTCGTGGACAGCCCTGGACGGGCCGGACGTGCCCGTGACCGTCATCAGCCGCGAGGCCGGGGCCG
>JAOSJP010000039.1:0-138925 GCA_027494015.1 Anaerolineae bacterium | reverse complement strand
AAAACTGGACACAGGGAAAAGAGAGAACAAGAGTCCAGAAAAGGGAGAAACTACAATGAGCAAGCCACGACGACGATTTACACCGGAATTCAAGGCGGAGGTGGTGTTGCAATACCTGAGCGGGCAAAAAAGTGCAGCAGAGATCTGCCGGGAACACGGGTTGAAGGATACGCTGTTCTACCGCTGGAAAGACGAGTTTCTGGCAGGAGCGCCCCAGGCATTTGGGGGCGACGTGAGCGCGTCCGAGCGAGCGGCGAGTGCTCAGCGGATTGCCGAGTTGGAGCGCAAGGTGGGGCGTCTGAGCATGGAACTGGATGCGGCAAAAAAGTCTCGCGGCTGCTGAGCTCCCCCTGCAGCAGAAACGAGCGCTAGCCATGCAGATACACGGGGAGCACGGAGTGCCGGTTCGCACCGCCTGTGAGGTGCTGGGACTGGCACGCAGCACGTACTATCGCCGCCCCCAGCGACGGGATGAACGCGCGTTGCGGGCCGCCATCACGACGGAGGCCGGGCAGTGGCCGACGTATGGCAGCCGCCGGATCACGCACCAACTGCGGCGCGTGCCCTATGGTCTGGTCGTGAACCGCAAACGGGTCCAGCGCCTGATGCATGCTCTGAACCTCCAGGCGCGCCGCCCGCGTCGTACCTGGACGACAACCAACAGCCAGCACGGTCACCCGCGTTATCCCAATCTGGTCTGCCAGTTGACTGTTGACCGTCCCGACCAGGTGTGGGTGGCCGACATCACCTACGTCTCCTTGCCTGCCGATGCGGTCTATCTGGCGATCATCATGGATGTGTTCACGCGCGCCATCCGGGGCTGGGACCTGCGCCGGACGCTCGACCAGCAACTCACGCTGGGCGCGTTGGATGACGCCCTGGATGACCACGTGCCAGACATCCATCACAGCACCAGTCCAATACAGTGCCGCACAGTATGTCAAGCGGCTGACCACACGCGGCGTGCGCATCAGCATGTCCGCTACCGGACAGCCCACTCAGAACGGTTATGCCGAACGTCTCATGCGCAGCATCAAGGAGGATGAAATCTACCTGGCGGACTATCGCACTTTTGCCGAGGCGTACACCCAGCTCCGCCATTTCGTGGAGGATGTCTACCAGACCAAACGCATTCACTCGGCGCTGGGTTATCTCACCCCGGCTGAGTTTGAAGCCGTTTGGCTGTTTGATCCGGCCAGCACATCCCCCTTAACCATGCGATAATGGTGTCCAGCTTTGTGGGTCCACTTCACCTGGTTTACCTCACCCCCGTCTCGGCGCTGGCGCGCCTCGCCGCCCCCTCTCCATGCATGGAGAGGGGGAAAGGCCGAGCGCAGCGGGGCCAGGGGGTGAGGTAAACAGAGCGCCCCTCTCCCTTGTCAAGGGTACCAAGTTCATAACACGCTCTAGAGCACAGGACAATCTTTACGACTCACGACTCACCACTCAGGACTGAAAACCTCTGATCATGCGGATTTGAATTGGTTCCTCCATTAGTTCCCCCGCCGAGCCTCCGTCTCTTGGGGTTGCCGGGCGCTGTCATTCCCGGCACAATGAATGATAGCGCGGCTGACTGTTCCCTTGATGACAACATGCCCTGTCATCGCCACGCCTGCTCCGCGCCAGAATTGGACGGCAGCACCAGAAAGCTGCCGACACACAGGAGATTGCTGCAATGGCCGATTTGCTGCTGGGTATTGACGTAGGAACCACAGCGGCCAAAGCCGCGTTGATTGGCCAGGACGGGCAGGTTGAAGCCGTTCACCAGGCGAGCTACCGGACGCACTACCTGAAGCCGGGATGGGTTGAGCAGCATCCTGAAGACTGGTGGGGTGCGGTATGTGCTGTGGTGCAGGCGGTTCTCGCCCAGACGCCCGGCGCGCCCGACCGGGTGGCAGGCCTGGCGGTCAGCTCGCAGGCCCCTGCCCTGATCGCACTCGATCACCTGGGGCGGGTGCTGCGCCCCGCCCTGATCTGGATGGATCGTCGCGCCGAAGCCGAGGCCCAGCAACTTAAGGACTCCCTCGGCTTTGATCGCGTGTTCCAGATCACAGGCAACCGCCCAGACCCTTACTTCCTGGCGGCGAAAGTCCTGTGGTTCAGGAACCACGAGCCGCACCTGCTGGCCCAGACACACCAGTTCGTCCAGGTGAATGGCTACATCAATTATCGCCTGACCGGGCAGATTGCCGTTGACCCCACGCACGCCGCGCTGATGCAACTGTGGCAGCGCGAGAGCGGCGAATGGTCGGCGGAAATGTGCGAAGCGTGCGGCATAGACATGGCTCAACTGCCAGCGTGCTGCCCTGCCCATCACGTGCTGGGAGAGGTCACAGCCAGCGCAGCGCAGGCGACGGGCTTGCGTCCGGGCACGCCGGTGATGGTGGGCATGATTGACGCGGTGGCGGCGGCTCTTGAAGCCGGCGTTGCAGATGCCGGAACCGCCGCCGAAATGACCGGAACCTCGACCGTGCTCATGATCCCGAATAAGAGCGGTATGACCGAGCCGAGCCTGATCGCCATTCCCCACGTAGTCCCCGATATTCATCTGCTGGTGGGGGCCATCGTTGCGTCGGGAGCGAGCCTCAACTGGTATTGCGAGCAGTTCGGGCTGATCGAGCAGCAGGCCAGCGCGCTGCTGGACGCTGACGTATTCGATCTGCTGACTCAGCAGGCCGCGCGAGTCTCGCCAGGAAGCGACGGCGTCATCTTCCTGCCCTATATGATGGGCGAGCGGTCCCCCTTGTGGCACACCAACGCCAGGGGCGTCCTGTTCGGGCTGTCTCTGGCGACATCGCGGGGCGCGATCATTCGGGCCATTTTGGAAGGGACGGTCTTCGCCATGCTGCACAACATCCAGACGGCTGAAGAGGCTGGAGTGACGATGAAGAAATTGCGCTCGGTCGGGGGAGGGACGCGCAGCGCCCTCTGGAACCAGATAAAGGCCGATGTTCTGGGCGTCCCGATACTGCTGCCAGAAGCGCCCATCGGCGCGCCCTTTGGCGACGCCATCCTGGTCGGCGCGGGTCTGGGACTATTCCCCAATCTTCAGGACACGCTCAAGCGAATCGTCCAGATCAAAACGGTGTACCAGCCCCATCCTGAGCACCACGCAGCGTACCAGGCGATTTTTCATCTGTTTCGGACTTTGTACAAGCATCTCCGGGAGGACTTCGATGCCGCCGCGGCCATCAGCGCGGCTGAGAGACCCCAATAACCCTTCACTAGGATATTCAGTCAAGCCGCACGGTCGCGCTGCTGAAGGGGCGTGCAAAACCTGTCAGGTAGGGGCGCTGCTCTGCTGCGCCCTGGTGTATTTCACCCCCGCGCCCAGCGAGTCACCGTCAACCTTTGCACGCACACCGCCGCTGAGGGTGCTCGCGCGTTCGCCACGCCCCGCTCATGACAGACCCTGGCCCGGCCCGCGCGCTGCCAGGTACTGCTCGACCCGCGCCAGCAACGCGCGCATGTAGGCCGTCAGCGCCGGGATTGACTCGGCGGCTTCCAGCGAGATCGCCTCCAGGCGCGGGTCATCGGCGATAATGCGTGCCCACCCTTCGACCGCGCCGAGCGGCCCGCGCAGCTCGCCAGCCACGATCTCCAGCAGCTCGTGCGGCTCCAGCGACGCCGGGAACTCCGGCAGGGTGGGCAGGTCGCTGTCCTGCGTTCCCTGAGAGCGATCACCAGCCATGAAGCCACCTCCCCCGTCCGCAGTCTGTCGCCAGGCCAACACCTTCGACATCCCGCCAGTGTAATGCAGGATGCGGTGTAGGGGTAGGCGACCTACCCCGACGAAAAGGGGCGCGTCTCAGCGACACATGCGCATTAAGTTAAGGCATCTGGCGGGAACGCCCCGGCAGAACGCCCCTCCCCCTGGCCCCCTCAGCGGCCAAGCCAGGGAGGGGGAAAGTGTCACGCGAACCGGTCTAAGTCCCCCTCTCTAGCTCGGCTGGAGAGGGGGATTGAGGGGGAGAGGCGGCTTAGCTTAATGCCTATGCGTCTCAGCGACACGCCCCGCGCGAGCGTTAGCGTTGGCAAAGGCGCTCTACATCGGCGCTTCCTCTTTGTACTCCTGCGCCAGCGGCAGCAACGCTCTGAAGACTTCCTCGACGGCAAGCGGCTCTCCGGCGACGAAACCGAGATCGGGATCATCCAGCAGAGGCGTCAGCCACAAGCCGTCTTCGTTGCGCTGCCCGACGAAATACAGCCCCAGAAAGCCCACGTGCACGGCGAAGTCATCATCACTTTGCCGGTACTGGCTGAGGGCCTTCATCAGGCCTGGCGCGCCGAAATCGGTGCCGCGCCAGACCTCTCGCGACTCCTCAACAGCCACGGACGAGCGCACTTCCTCCCCGACAGTGACTGGGTACAACTGGCGGCTGACATCTACCAGCAGCGCCACCGGATCGGTCTCGCCGGGGGTGTATTCGCGCAGATGGTCAAGCTGGACGCGATAGACGGTCATGGGCACGCCCAGTTGGGCCTGGGCCACTTCATCGAGCGATGCGAAACCCATCGCCGCGTAGTTCTCCGCCGTGACCAGCTTTTCCAGCGTCTTCAACGCCTCTTCAGCGGCCAGTTGAGCCGTGTCCTGGCCTGGAGGTTCCTTGTCCGGCTCCTCTTCGCGGCCCAGCAGCAGGTAGAGCACTGCCACGACGATGACGACCAGCACCACGACGACAAGGACGAGCAGCGGTGTTCTCCTCTTTACCCTTCTCATGATACGCCTCCTCAACTGCCCGTGTACTTGAAGTCATAGTAGTCGTTCCAGTGGGTGTAGCCCGATCCGCTGACGTACTGCGCGTAGGTGATCACCCGCTGATCGCCGACGCCGGGTGCCCAGGGATCGTTGATGGTGACATAGGCGACACCGCTGACCGTCACATAGCCGATCAGCACCATCATGTGCCCGCCGCCACCGTTCCAGTGCCAACTAAAGGCGATGGGGACTTTCTTGCAGTAGATTTGTTCCTGCACGTCGTCCCAGCTCAGCGCGGCATTGGAAGTGGTCTTGTAGGTGAAATCGTATTTGTCGAATTCCGGCCAGCCGGTCGAGTTGCAGCCGGACGGAAGCGGCGAGTTGCAGCAGTCGGTGCGCCCCAGGCGATTGTTCGCCTGGGTGCACTGGCCCACCGAGTGTCCCAGGAACTCCATGACCATCTGGCCGCTGGCTGCCCAGCACCAGTTGGACTGCTCCTGAGCGCGAAGCGTCACCGGCTGAGAGCCGATCACAGCGGGATCGCACTGGCACGCTGCCAGAACGAGCAACAGCGCGAGCAGAACGCCTATCTGAATGCGCTTTCGTTTCACGCTTATCCTCCTTTTGTGCTGGCCATCGCTGTAACTAAGGGGCGGTAGCAGGACGTTCTAGGGCAAACCGGATGGGAGCGGATAGTGAAGAAGACGGGAGTGCACGACGACTGCGGCGAAAAAGCGAAAGGACAAGGCGAGAGCGCCAGGTCGGATCGTCCGGGAGCCAGGCAATAGCCGTGTTCAAGGCACCAGCGATAGAGACTTACTTCTATTATTATATGAGCTAATTCAACGCTATGCAATCGGGTGGCGGGGCGGCAAGCTGTTGTGCGACAATCTGATCAACAGATTGCGGCCCTGGTCTATGCGAAATCCGCTGTGAGCGCCCCACAACACCGCTGCCGTCGCTGCCGAGCGCACCGGCGCTCATATACTAACCCTGGTACTGTCTGTGACGTGTGGTAGAATCGGCGGCGTAAGTTCTCAAGCACAAGGAGTAGCAGGATGTTCACAAAGCGTTTTCTCAAGAGCGGCAAGGTGAAGGTGGAGTTCACGCTCCCCGATTCCATCGCCGCCAGCACAGAGAGCGCGTACCTGGTGGGCGACTTCAACGATTGGGACGAAGCCGCCACCCCCATGACGCGCTACAAGAACGGCAAGGTCAAGGTCTCGCTGGACCTGGAACCCAACCGCGAGTACCAGTTCCGCTACCTGATCAATGGCAGCCACTGGCACAACGATTGGGACGCGGATCGCTACGTCGCCAACCCGTTCAGCGGCGACAACTCAGTGGTCAACACCAGCCCCGACTAGCGATCATACTGCATTGCAGGCACACGACAGCGGGCGCGCCGCCATGCCTCATCTTCGCCCGCGCGGTGCGCCCCTCGTTCTGACGCTTCACCGCCCGTACTCGCTCAAGCCAGACGGGCGGCTGTTCGCCACAACCAGCTTTGCGCGGAGTCCCGAATGGTCCACTTTGGTCGTGAAACGCTTGATGCGCTGCTGCGCCGCGAATGGCTCGTCACCAACGGCATCGGCGGCTACGCGCTGGGGACGCTGGCGGGGGCGCGCACGCGCCGCTACCACAGCCTGCTCACCGCCTCGCTTCAGCCGCCCACCCGCCGCACCGTGCTCGTCGCCGACCTCGACACCTGGGTGGACATTGACGGGCGTCGCTCGCCCCTGGTGACCCACGAATGGGTGGCGGGCGTCGTGCTGCCGGACGGCTATCGTCATCTGGAGAGTTTTCACCTGGAAGGGGCCATTCCCGTTTTCGTGTGGGGGCTGGGCGATGTGCGCCTGGTGCAGCGCATCTGGATGGCACACGGTCACAACACGACCTACGTCACGTATTCTTACGTGCGCGGCACCGCACACCTCAAGCTGGTCATCAAGCCGCTGTGCACCTACCGCGATCACCACAAGCTGACCAAAGGTGGCTACCCGGTGGAGGTGACGTCCATCCCTGCGCCCTGGTCGTGCGGGTCCGGCGTGCGCGTCATCCAGCACCCGGATCGCAATGACAACGAGGGCGACACGCTGCGCATCTTCACCAGCCAGGGGGCCATCGTCCCCGACTCCGAGTGGTGGTGGTCTTTCCATCTCTCCGAAGAAAAGCGGCGCGGCCTGGGCGACCAGGAAGACCTCTTCGCCGCAGCGTCTCTCACCGCCGAGCTGGACCTGGGCAGCACTCTGGCCCTTGTCTTCACCGCCGAAGAGAGTGACCCCCCGCCCTGGCACGACGCGCTGCTCGCCGAGCAGCAGCGCCAGGACTCGCTGCGCGCCAGCGCCGGGCTGGACGACGCGCCCGCCTGGATTCGCCAGCTTGCCCTGTCCGCCGACCAGTTTCTGGTCATGCGCGACATGAACGGCACGCCGGGCAAAAGCGTCCTGGCCGGCTACCCCTGGTTCAGCGATTGGGGCCGCGACACCATGATCGCCCTGCCCGGCCTGACTCTGGCCGTCGGGCGCGTCGAGGAGAGCGCCGAGATTCTGCGCACCTATGCCCGCTGTGTGGATCAGGGGATGCTGCCCAATCGCTTCCCGGACGCGGGCAGCGCGCCCGAATACAACACCGTAGACGCTACGTTATGGTATTTCCAGGCAATCTATGCGCACTTCCAGGCGACCGGCGCCAGCGATCCGCTCTTCCAGGACTTATACCCCGTGCTGGCCGACATCCTGCGCTGGCACATCGAGGGGACGCGCTATAACATCCGCATGGACCCGGCAGACGGCCTGCTTTTCGCCGGGGAACCCGGTCTGCAGCTCACCTGGATGGACGCCAAGATTGACGACTGGGTGGTGACGCCGCGCGTCGGCAAGGCGGTGGAGATCAACGCGCTGTGGGTCAACGCCCTGCGCATCACCGCTGAGCTGGCCGCTGCCCTGGGGCGCGACGAGGACGCCGCCCAGTACGCGGCCCTGGCCGACCGCGCGCAGGAGAGTTTCGCCCGGCGTTTCTGGTACAATGGTGGCTACCTGTACGACGTGGTGGACGGGCCGGAGGGTGACGATCCGACGCTGCGCCCCAACCAGATTTTCGCCGTTGCGCTGCCCTTCCCGCTGCTGGAAGGCGAGCGGGCGCAGGCCGTAGTAGACATCTGCGCGCGCGAGCTGCTGGTCTCCTACGGGCTGCGCAGCCTGGCCCCCGACGAAAGCGAATACGCCGGGCACTACGGCGGCGATCCCTTGCAGCGCGACAGCGCCTATCACCAGGGAACCGCCTGGGCCTGGCTGCTGGGGCCGTTCGCCATCGCGTATTACCGCGTCTACGGCAAGGCGCGTACCGCGTTCAGCTACCTGGAGCCGCTGGCCGACCATCTGGCCGATCAAGGGCTGGGCACGCTCGGCGAGATCTTCGACGGCGACCCGCCCCACCAGCCGCGCGGGGCGGTCGCGCAGGCGTGGAGCGTGGCCGAAGTGCTGCGTGCCTACCGCGCCCTGGAGCCAGGGTTGAAGGCCGGCAAGAGTTAGCCGCACGCCTGGGGGATTGCCTGAGGGATTTCTATGGCCGACGAGTCGTATCCAGCGCCCCGCCCCGCCCTACCGCCCTCCAGCCGCGCCTACCGGCTGATGTTGGGCGGGGTCGTGCTGCTTCTCCTGGGCATGCTGACCGCCGCCGTGTTGGTCATCCTCCTGGCCAACGCGCAGGAAGCCAGCCGGGAATCTGATTTTGCGGCCACGCTGACCGCGCTGGCCCCCGGCATGTACTTCGTCCAGTCCGACTTCGCGCCGTCGCCGGAGCCGGGCGCGGCGTTGGTCGGCGGGCAGTATCCTTTCGCCCCAAGCGACGACTCGCCCAGCTTTCGCCCTGGTGAGTCGTGCGCGGAGCACCTGGTCACCGGCAGCATCCTGGACAGCAGCGGCCAGCCCACCGATGCCCTGACCGTGCTGGCCTGGGGCGATTACGTGGCCCCACGCCTGCTGCTCACCGGCGAAACCGCCGGTCATGAGACCGGCCACTGGCAGTTGGCCGTCGCGGGGGGCATCAACCGGCGGGTATGGGTGCAACTCGCGGGGATGGGGCGCTACCTGTCCGCGCCCGTCGAGATCATCTTCAGCGCCGAAGGCTGCGACCGCACGCTGGCCAGCGTCACCTTCGAACAGCGCGCCTCGCTGGATAGCGCCACCACTCCCTGAACCAGACAGTAGGAAACAAGGACGGGGTGCGCTCGCGCACACCCCGCTTGCCACTTTCGCGCTGAAGAGTCCGCGTCACCGGGCCAGGCGATAGCTGACGCGCGTGTTGGCGGGAATGACGCCGCCCGGAAACTCCGCCGCGACTTCGTCCGCGCGCAGATCAACGCCGAGCACACATCCTTTCCCGACGACGAACCCCGGCGGGACAGTTGAGTTCTTGCCGATGCAGGCAATGGCCAGGTCGCCGAGCGCGGTCACCTCGCCGACGCGCGCGCCCTGCCCCACGACAGCCCCTTTGTCAATCACTGCGCGCTCGATGACAGCATCGCGCTCGATGTAGCTGTCGGTCAGGATCACGCTGTCGCGCACGACAGCGTTCGGGCCGACGAACACGCCGGGCGACAACACGCTGCGCACTACGCGCGCGCCCGCGCCGATGATCGAGCCGTCGGTGATCATGCTGTCCTCGACAGTCGCCCCCTTCTCAATGCGCACGGGCGGGCGTTCCTCAGAGCGCGTGTGGATGATCCACGAGCGGTCGTTGAGGTCCAGCGACGGCGGCGAATCCAGCAGGTCCATGTGCGCTTCCCAGTAAGCGTCAATCGTCCCCACGTCAATCCAGTAGCCGCCAAAGGGATGGGCCATCACCTTCATGCCCAGCTCCATCATGCGCGGGATGATGTTGTAGCCGAAGTCGTGGCGCGACTCCGTCCGCGCCGCATCCTCGCGCAGCAAGCCTTCCAACACGTCGAGCCTGAAGACATAGACGCCCATATTGGCCAGATCGCCGGGCGGATCGAGCGGCTTTTCCACGAAGTCTGTGATGCGATTGTGCTCGTCTACGGCCATGATTCCATAGCGCGGCGCTTCGTCGAGCGGGACGCGGATCACGCACACGGTCGCGTCGGCTTCCTGCGCCTCGTGGTGCTTGATCAACATGTCGTAGTCCATCTCGTAGATGTGATCGCCAGAGAGGACGAGGATATTGCCCGCCCCGCCGCGCCGGATGAAATTGATGTTCTGGGTGACGGCATCTGCCGTGCCCGCGTACCAGTCGGTATCCTGGCGGCCCTGGAACGGCTGCAGAAGGCGCACCCCGCCAGTGAACGAGCGGTCGAGATCCCAGGGGCGGCCCAGGCCGATATGCTCGTTGAGACTGTGCGGGCGGTATTGGGTGAGCACCAGCACGTCGAAGATGCCAGAATTGACGCAATTGCTCAGCGCGAAATCAATGATGCGGTATTTGCCGGCAAAAGGCACCGCCGGCTTGGCACGCTTGGCAGTGAGCACCCCCAGGCGACTACCTTCCCCTCCAGCCAGAATCACGGCTCGCGTTCGCATGACCAGTCGCTCCTCGTTGCGCGGAAATCCGCGATTGCACCAGGCATCTCGGCCCATCCCCAGCCGCTGGCACCACCCCCTGCGGGCGATTGTATTCAGTATAGCACGCACGGGCGGCAGCGCGCACGCCATCCACGCCATCACGCCATCAAGGGGTGCACGCAAAGATTGTCAGCGACTTCGCTGGACGCAGCGCATTGACCTCACCCCCGCTCGGCGCTGGCGCGCCTCGCCGCCCCCTCTCCGTCAACGGAGAGGGGGCAAGCCGAGCGCAGCGAGGCTGGGGGTGAGGTAAATCCAGGGCGCAGCAGAGCAGCGCCCCCGCCTGACACGTTTTGCTCGCACCCCCATCTGCGCCATCAGGCGCGTGGCGCGGGGATATACAGGGTGTCATAAACCCAGTTGACGACCTGCATGGCGTGCCGGTGCCGGCGCCACCACAGCCGCGCCGCCAGCAGACCGATCCCGGCCACAACCAGCAGCAACAGCAGCATCGCCCCCCATGCACCGCGCACCCCGGACTCCAGAGCCGCCAGAGCCAGCAACAGCGCCACAAACGCCATGCCGTACACCCAGCGCCCGGCCCGGCGCGCACCCGTCTCGACGACAGTGCCCCAGACCCATGTCCCACGCGCCACCGCTTCCAGCGTTCCCCAGAAGGCAATGGTCTGCGCCACCCCATCGCCCGCCGTGCGGCGCAGAGCGAAGCTGCCGTCATCCAGCAGGGAGACGCGCTGGCCGCTTTCGGCAGCGCAGCGCCGCAGGCACTCCTGGCACTCCTCGATGCTCATGGCCGTCACGAAATCCACGCTCAGGAACTTGAGCCGACGTCCGCGCTCGCCCTCGCTCATAGTGACTCCCAAACTCTGGCCCGGCTCGCCGGTCACCATCAGCCGCGACGCCACCCAACGGGCCAGATCGTGCGCCTGGCGGCTGAGCAGCTTCTGAAAATAGACGTAGTAGACGGCGAACAGCGCCAGCAGAATTACCGAGAGAATCGCTACAAACGGCACGGACAGGGCAATACCCAGCACGGCGAAGATGGACGTGATCAGCCCCGGCACAGTGAGCAGCGTTTCCAGGGTGCTGTTGCGCACTACCTGGCCCACGACACGAGTCCCCCCGCCGTCGGGAACAAGCGCCCCCTCGAAGCGCAACAGCCACAGCCCCGGCGCTTTTTCTGAGGAACGCTGCTGCCAGCCCGTCTCGATCAGCACGCGATCGCCCTGCACGCGCACGCTGAGCTGCTGCCCGCCGAAGCGGCGCGGTCCCTGAGTCAGGGAGCGGAGGCACTCGTCCCTGGCGAGCGCCGTCACGAACTCAACGGCGACGGCGTCGCTCGCCGCAGCATCGCGCAGCGCGGTCACATCGCCCCCCGCCCCCGCACCTGTTCGTCCGTCAGATAGAGCCGCTGACGCAGCCATCGCGCGATGTCGTCAGTGGCCTGGCGCAGCGCTCGCCAGCGGGCCGACAGCACCACCAGCAGCAGGATCAGCATCGGGATTGACACGGCAAAGGCCAGCGCGCGCAGCCTGAGAAACAACAGCACTGTGGCCAGGAAGAACACCAGAAACGCGACCAGCCCTTCGATGAGCACCTGGTTGGCGGTGTCGTGCGTGATCGCGCCATGCACCCACGTACCGCCATTGGTGTGGGGATCGAGGTGACCGACAAAGCGGATCGGGTACAGCCCCCCTGCGAACGTCCGCTCGATGGAGAACTGGCCATCGCGGGTCACCTGCGTGTGTTGTGCGATGGGCGTCAGCTTCGTCCCCACGCCGGTCCGGGGGCTGGCATCGGCGCGCGCCAGCCGATCGCGGCATGCCCCCGGCTCCAGAGCGGTCACGAAGTCCGCCATATGGCGCGGAGATTTGCGCTTGGTGTTGTTCTCGGTCATAGATGAGAGCGTCTGCTCCTGGCCCCTTCCATCGTACATCTCGCCGGGCCACGCACGCCCTGACTCCCCCTGACGAGATTCTATCCGATTTCACGATCTATTCTACACGGTAGCTCAATTCGCGGCTGGGCCTGGGTGCGTGCGAATTGTGTCAGGCAGGGGCGCTGCTCTGCTGCGCCCTGGTTTACCTCACCCCCGCTCGGCGCTAACGCGCCTCGCCGCCGCCTCTCCAACGTGGAAAGGGAGCAAGCCGAGCGTAGCGAGGCTGGGGGGTGAGGTAAACTCGCCCATCAGGACTTCTCGAACAGTCGCCCTGCCCCCGCAAATAGGCGGCCCCCCACAAATACAGGCTACACCCCCGGTCTGCGCCTGATAAGTCGCATGGTCATCAGCATAATATGGTCATCTTGACCATACAGGCGGGCCGCCAGACTCAGTATCATAGTACAATCCGTGAGTGCCCACCCTGCGAGGGGCGCGCCAGGCGCGCGCCGATTGGCACTCGCATTCTGAACTGTTTCCTTGTCTGACCGCTGATACCTGAGCACGTACAGCGACGGGACGTCCCGACGATAGTCAACTGTACCCAATGCCCAGACGCAGCGCTGTCGCTGCGAATCGCAGTCTCTCCGCACCACAGCCAGGGACCTTGCGGTGCAACAACCACACCGTAAGCCCGCGAACTATCGGGAGGCGAGTTTCCATGATCCAGAGATTCCCGCAGAACCAGGGCCTCTACAACAGCGCCTATGAGCGTGACGCCTGTGGCATCGGCTTTGTCGCTCACATCAAGGGCAGCCGATCCCACGACATCATCCAGCGCGGCCTCGAAGTCCTCGAACGAATGACGCACCGGGGCGCGGAGGGCGCCGATAATCGCACCGGTGATGGGGCCGGGATCATGCTCCAGATTCCGCACGAGTTCTACCGCTCTGCGATCCCGAACCTGCCAGAGCCAGGGCACTATGGCATGGGCGTGGTCTTCCTGCCCAGCGACCCGGATGAAGCTGCGATCTGCGCCCGCGCCCTGGAAGACACCCTGGCGCGCGAGGAGCTGGCGCTGATCGGCTGGCGCGACGTGCCGGTGGAAAGCGGCGTACTGGGCACGATTGCGCGCTCGTCCGAGCCGCTGATCAAGCAGATATTCGTGACCGGGGCGCTCCCCCAGGATGCCCTGGAGCGCAGGCTTTATGTTGTGCGCAAGCAGGTCGAGCGCACCATCCGGGCATCGTCCCTCAAACGGGCGTTTCAGTTCTACATTACGCACCTGTCCACACGGACGGTGATCTACAAAGGCATGTTGATGTCGCTGCAGCTTCGGGCGTATTTCCCGGAGCTGTCAGACAGCCGCCTGACCAGCGCCATCGCCCTGGTGCACGCCCGCTTCAGCACCAACACCTTCCCCACCTGGGACCTGGCCCAGCCGTTCCGCGTCCTGGCGCACAATGGGGAGATCAACACGATCAAGGGCAACCGCTTCTGGACTAAGGCCCGCGAGGCCGGTTTTGAGTCCCCCCTCTTCGGAGACGACATTAAGAAGCTGCTGCCAATCATCGAGCCGGGCAAGAGCGACTCAGCCTCTTTCGACAACATGCTGGAGCTTCTGGTGCAGGCCGGGCGCTCGCTGCCGCACGCCCTGATGATGATGATCCCGGAGTCATTCAATCACCTGAACCCGATTCCCGAAGACCTCAAATACTTCTACGAATACCATTCGGCGTTCATGGAACCCTGGGACGGCCCGGCCTCGATGGTCTTCTGCGACGGGCGGCTCGTAGGCGGAACGCTGGATCGCAACGGGCTGCGCCCTTCGCGCTACGCCATCACCAAAGATAATCTGATCGTCATGGCGTCCGAGGTCGGCGTGCAGACCTTCGCCCCGGAGCAGATCGCCGCCAAAGGCCGCCTGATGCCCGGCAAGCTGCTGCTCGTGGACACGGAAGAGGGCCGCATCATTCCTGACGCGGAAATCAAGGAGCGCATCAGTCACCAGCGGCCCTACCGCCAATGGGTCAAGGAGAACCGCATCACCTTCGTCAGCGTGCCCCTCGCCGAACCCGTTCCCGTCGGCCTTCCCCCTGAACAACTGCACGCGCTGGAGCTCGCCTTTGGCTACACCAGAGAAGACATCGAGCACAGCATCCTGCCCATGCTCGAGACGCACCAGGAGCCGGTGAGTTCGATGGGCACGGATACGCCGCTGGCTGTCTTCTCCGACCGGCCCCAACGCCTGTTCAACTACTTCAAGCAGACGTTCGCCCAGGTGACCAACCCGGCCATTGACCCGATCCGCGAGCAGTTGGTCATGACGCTCACCAGCTACATCGGCAAGGAGAGCAACCTGCTCAGCGAGACGCCGGAACACTGCCACATGATCCAGTTCAAGCGCCCGATCTTCTCCAACCTGGACATTCACAAGCTCCGCCACTGGGACAACCCGGACTTCAAGGTGGGCACCCTCGACATGACATTCCCGGTCAGCGAAGGCCCGGCGGGCCTGAAGCCTGCCCTCGACCGGCTGTGCCAGGACGCGGAGCGGCTTGTGGACGCGGGCTACAGCTTCCTCATCCTGTCGGATCGCGGCGTCAATGCCGGGCGCGCGCCCGTCCCGTCGCTGCTGGCCTGCGCCGGCGTCCAGCATCACCTGATTCGCGCCGAGAAACGCACCCGCTGCGCGCTGATCATCGAGACCGCCGAAGCGCGCGAAGTGATGCACTTCGCCCTGCTGTTCGGGTACGGAGCGAGCGCGATCAACCCGTATGGCGCGTTCGCCATCCTTCACGACCTGTTCAAGGCCGGGCGTCTGCCCGAAGCGGCCAACTACCTGGCCGCCGAGAACATCTACATTGACGCCATAGACAAGGGGCTGCTCAAGGTGCTCTCCAAGCTGGGCATCTCCACGCTGCGCAGCTATCACGGTGCCCAGACATTCGAGGCCATCGGTCTCAGCAAGGCGGTGGTGGACGAATACTTCTCCGGCACGGAGTCGCGCATCGGCGGCATCGGCCTGGAGGAGATCGCGCAGGAGGCGCTGCTGCATCACCACCAAGCGTATGTGCAGCGGCCCGCGCTGCTGCCCAGCGAAGGGGTCTACCAGTACCGCAAGAACGGCGAGCAACACGCCTGGAACCCGGAAGCGATCTACCTGCTTCAGTGGGCCGTGCGCTCCGGGGATTATGCCAAATATCGAGAATTCGCCGAGCACGTCAATCGCTTCAACCAGCGACCCCATGTCATTCGCGGCCTGTTCGACTTCAAGCCACAGACGCCTGTCCCCCTCGAAGAGGTCGAGCCAGCCGAGAACATTCTGCGGCGCATGACGACGGGCGCGATGTCGTTCGGCTCGCTGGGCAAGGATGTGCACGAGACCATCGCCATCGCCATGAACAGACTCGGCGGGCGCAGCAACTCCGGCGAAGGGGGCGAAGAGCCAGAACGCTTCACCCCTCGCCCGGATGGGACGTGGACGCGCAGCGCGATCAAGCAGGTGGCGTCCGGGCGCTTCGGCGTCACGAGCCTCTACCTGGTCAACGCGGACGAGCTGCAAATCAAAATCGCGCAGGGGGCCAAGCCGGGCGAAGGCGGGCAGCTTCCCGGCCACAAGGTGGACGCGATCATCGCCCGCACGCGCTACTCGACGCCGGGCGTCACGCTCATCTCGCCGCCGCCACACCACGACATTTACTCCATCGAAGACCTGGCGCAGTTGATCTTCGACCTGAAGAACGTCAACCCCCGCGCGCGGATCAGCGTCAAGCTGGTCTCGCAGGCGGGCGTGGGGACGGTCGCCGCCGGGGTCGCCAAAGCGCACGCCGACAACATCGTGATCAGCGGCTACGACGGCGGAACCGGGGCCAGCCCGCGAAGCTCGATCAAGCACGCCGGGCTGCCCTTTGAGCTGGGGATTGCCGAGACTCACCAGACCCTGGTCTTGAACGGTCTGCGCGGGCGCGTGCGACTCCAGACGGACGGACAGCTCAAGACCGGGCGCGATGTTGTGCTGGCGGCGATGCTGGGCGCGGAGGAGTTCGCCTTCGGCACGGCAGCCCTGATCGCGCTGGGGTGCGTCATGATGCGCAAATGCCACCTCAATACGTGTCCGGTTGGCGTGGCCACCCAGGACCCCGAACTGCGCAAGCGGTATACGGGCCAGGTCGAGCACCTGGTGAACTACTTCACCTTCCTGGCGCAGGACGTGCGCGAGATCATGGCCCAGCTTGGCATCCGCCGCTTCGACGACCTGATCGGGCGCGCCGACCTGCTGACCGCGCGCGCCGTTGATCACTGGAAAGCCCGGACGGTGGATCCGCTGGCCATACTGCACCGACCGCCGACAGCCGAGCGCACGGCGACCTGCTGCGTGGAAGACCAGCAGCACAAGATTGACACGCCGTTGAACCGCCGGCTGCTGGCGCTGGCCCAGCCCGCCCTGGAGCGCGGCGAGCCGGTGACTGCGCAAATGCCCATCACCAACTCGGATCGCACCGTCGGCACCATGCTGTCCGGCGAGGTGTCGCTCCGCTACGGAGAAGACGGGCTGCCCGACGACACCATCCAGATCACGTTCAGAGGCAGCGCAGGCCAGAGCTTCGGCGCGTTCCTGGCGCGCGGCATCACCCTGCGCCTGGAAGGAGACGCCAACGACTACTTCGGCAAGGGGCTGTCCGGCGGCAGGCTGATCGCCGTTCCGCCCGCAGGCAGCACCTTCGCCGCCGAAGAGAACATCATCGTCGGCAACACTGTGCTCTACGGCGCAACCGGCGGCGAAGCGTTCATTCACGGCGTGGCGGGCGAGCGTTTCGCCGTGCGCAACAGCGGGGCGATTGCCGTCGTCGAGGGCGCCGGCGACCACTGCGCCGAGTACATGACCGGCGGGCGGATCATCGTCCTGGGCAGGGTTGGGCGCAACTTCGCGGCGGGCATGAGCGGTGGCATCGCCTACGTGCTGAACATAGACGGCACCTTCGCCTACTTCTGCAACCGCTCGATGGTGGATCTCGCGCCCGCGCTGGAATACGAGGATCAGGAGTTCCTGCGCGAGTGGCTGGGCAAACACATGCAGCACACCGGCAGCGCCGTCGCCCAGGTGGTGCTCGACCGCTGGCACGAGTACGTCCCCAGGTTCATCAAGGTCGTGCCGTTTGAATACGGGCGCATCCTGCAAGAGCAGAAACTCCGCGAGATGGACAAGCTGCTCCAGTACGTCCGCGAGGAAGAATACTTGGAGGTGCCCTACTGATGGTCAATCCAAGAGGGTTCATCCAGTTCGAGCGCATCGAAAACCGCTACCGCCCCCTCCGCGAGCGCATCCGCGATTACGACGAGGTGGAGACGCAGCTTCCGCAGGACATGCGACCCTTTCAGGCCGCGCGGTGTATGGACTGCGGGGTGCCGTTCTGTCATTGGGGCTGTCCGGTGGGCAGCCTGATCCCCGAATGGCAGGACAAGCTCCAGCAAGGCGACTGGAAAGCCGCCTACGACATTCTGCAGAAAACCAACAACTTCCCCGAATTCACCGGCAGGCTGTGCCCGGCCCCGTGCGAGTCCGCCTGTGTCCTGGGGATCAACGATGAGCCGGTCACCATCCGCGAAAACGAGCTGGCCGTCATCGAGCGCGCCTTCGCCGAAGGGTACGTCCGGGCCAGGCCCCCGCAACGACGCACCGGGAAGAAGGTGGCGGTGATCGGCAGCGGCCCTGCCGGCCTCGCCTGTGCGGACACGCTGAACCACGCCGGGCATTCGGTCGTGCTCTACGAGGCGTCGGACGCGGTGGGCGGCTATCTGCGCTACGGCGTGCCCGACTTCAAGCTGAGCAAGGGCGTCATTGACCGCCGGGTGAGCCTGATGGTCGAGGAAGGCGTGATCATCCAGACCGGCGTGAGGGTCGGCCACGACCTGCCCGTCAGCGCGCTCCTTGAGCAGTACGACGCCCTCTGTATCGCCATCGGCGCGCGCAGGCCGCGCGATCTGCCCATCCCTGGCAGCGACCTGACGGGCATTCACCAGGCCACCGAGTATCTGGAGCAGCAGAACCGCGTCGTGCGCGGGGAAGCCATTCCCGCCGACGAGCGGATCACCGCCCACGACAAGCACGTCGTGGTGCTCGGCGGCGGCGACACCGGGTCGGACTGCATCGGCACGGCCAACCGCCAGGGGGCGAAAAGCGTGACCCAGATCGAGATCATGCCCCCCTTCCCGCGCACCCGCGCCCCCAACGAACCCTGGCCCCTGTGGCCGAGGCTGTACAAGGTGTCCTCCTCGCACATGGAAGGCTGCGAGCGACTGTTCAACGTCCTGACCAAGGAGTTCGTCGCGGGGAAGAGTGGTCGCCGGGTCGAGCGCCTGTCTGCCGTCCAGATTGAATGGGGCAAGAGCCACAACGGGCGTCGCGAGATGATCGAAATCGCAGAGTCGGCCTTCGAACTCAAAGCCGATCTCGTGCTGCTGGCGCTCGGATTCGTGCATGTAGAGCCAGAGGGACTGGTGCACGACCTTAATCTCGCCCTGGACTCGCGCGGCAACATCGCCATCAATGATCAGCGGATGACCAGCGTCGCAGGGGTTTTCGCGGCGGGCGACGCCTGTCGTGGCGCGTCGCTGGTGGTGTGGGCCATTCAGGAAGGGCGGCAGACCGCCGCCGCGATTGACGCCTACCTCGCCTGAAGGCGCGACGATCCTGCGCTTTTCGGTGAAGGTGCGTTCAACAGGTTGAACAAACCTGTTCTGTTTTGGCGGCGCATCATCGCGATGAGTGCGTGCGCTTCTCGGTGCTGCGCAAGGGAGTGTGAGAGATCAAGTGAGAAGTTGTCCCACACACACAAACCTCTCCCCCACAAGAAAGGGAGAGACTTAGGGTCCGCATCTTCCCCCTTCCCCCCTCGTGATTCTGCTGGCGAACCAAGCGCGCGCCGGTTTCGTAGGGGCGTATTGCAATACGCCCCTACGCGAGCAATTCGCCAACAACATCCCTCGTGGGGGAAGAGCCGGAGCTGGAGGTCTTCGGCACCTGCCTGACGATTCGTCCATGAACCCGGCGCGCGGCCCAGTCTTGCAGAATGACCCCGACTAACGATAAGATGGACACTGCTACCGGCCCCATAGACGGGGCTGCATGATCACCGTTCATCATGGACTGAAGCAATGAGCAAACCCATAGAGAGTATGCGGACTCCGATGCCCTGGCAGAAGCGTGTCGCTGACCTCTGCACGGCGGCGCGCGGCCCGCTTGCCCTGGTGCTCGTCTGGCTGGGCGTCGCCCGCGGCAGAGACGGCATCCAGCTTGCCTTCATCCTGCTGCTGCTGGCGGTCACGCTGGACACGCTGGACGGCTTTCTGGCCCGCCTCAGTCACTACCCGCACCAGACGTGGATAGGTTCGCACGACCTGGCTTTTGACATCGCCTTCAGCCTGGCGCTGCTGGCCTATCTGACTCTCGCCGAATATCTGTCGCCGTACCCTGCCGCGCTCTACATGGGATTCTGGCTGTTGGTTCTGGGCAGCCAGGGCACCCTGTCGAACGCACTGGCCGTGCTGTTTCAGGCCCCGATCTATGCAGGGATCATCATTGCGGCTCTGCTCAACGACCTGAACATCGTCCTGTGGACGGTCCTCTGGGTGGGCCTGATGCTGGCGTTCGCGGGAAAACGCTTCTTTCGCGTGCGGATGCCGGAGTTCTTTCAAGACCTGTTCAACAAGATTCCACTCGCCATCAAGCGGGTGAAGTGGACTTCCAGGATGCAGCACGCGCCCCCTGACTCGCCGGAGAAACGAAAAGAGACGCGGGTGGGAGACTGATCGGAGCTGCCCGGCGCTGATGCGCCGCGAAGCGCACCTCCCCCTCATTTTTCCAGAACTGGCGCAATCTCTGCTGGGGTCTGGGAGCGAATCTGGGCCACCTACCGGAGCCTGGGCGTGCTGACGATCAGCGCGCCTGGAATGCCGTCATGAGCCGCTTCAGAGCAGCCAGAGGCGTGCGAGCCTCTCGCCGGGACTGGCGCTCAGGCCAGCGGCGAGAGGCTCGTATTCTGCGTCGTGATCAGCCAGCCAGGCGTCCGCTACATATAGCGCGCCCCGGCCATGCCCACCACCGCGATGACCAGCAGGATCGTGCTGACCCGATCGGCGGTGTGCATTCGCCCCTGCAGCGCGCGCAGCCGCGCCATCTGGCCCTCGGTTGGAGGCCCACCCTGCCGTTCGATCTCGTCTCCCAGAGCGCCCAGGCTCTTGTTGGTTGGGCCGACCACCGCATTGCCATACAGAAACTCGCCGAACCCGGCCAGGCTGCCAATGGTGAGCACAACCCCCGCGGTAGAACCCATCCAGTCACTGTTGAAGCCGTCAGAGATGCGGTAGTAGAGCAGCAGACCGGAAACTGTGGTCAGCAGTGATGAGAAGACCATGACCAGAGGGACGGGCGACTTCTTCATGAAGCCTCGCATGAAGACCTGCCCGTCCTGCCCCAGCGCGCGTACGGCGGGACTCAGCAAGAAGGTGATGAACCAGGCTGAGCCTACCCAGACGATGCCGCTGAAGATGTGAATGAGACGTAGGATGACCATGTATTCGTCCACGTTGATATCTCCTGTTGGCTGGCTTTCAATCGGTCATGAGATAGGCGATCAGATCGGCGATCTCTTGCCGCGAGAGCTTCTCGGCATAGTCACTGGGCATAATGTTGGACCACCCCTGCACGAGGTGCTTAGAGGGTCGCAAAATGCTGTCGAAGGTGTATTGTTCGGCGGTCTGCCCACGGACGCGCTGCCCGGCGACGGCGCTGTAGCCTTGCAGGGAGGGGCCAGCGCCCCGGCTGTCGCCGAGCGGATGGCAGCTCGCGCACGATGCGCCTCCGCCAATCGGCTGCGCGTACACATCCGCGCCGCGCACCGCGTCGCCAGGCGGCAGATCGCTATACGAGAATCCCAGGTCCTTGGGCGAGCAGGCCGCTGCCAGCGCGACAATGCCCAGGATCAGCGGGATCATGCGGACAAGCTGGGGGAGATACGTGGCCTTCATGGGATGCGGGACGCAAGTCCACCTCCTTATCTCTAGCGCTCGCCAGCGACCTGTCACCGCCTGCCAGACCCGGCCAAGAATCCTTTCCACTGATGGGTCTACGGCGAGACGCTCGGTCGCTGGCGGAGCTTCGGCTGCTTGAGACTGCCGACAAGGCTGCCCAGCAGACCGACGAACGTCGCCAGCCAGACAGCCAGTGCCACGTAAATGAAGTATTCCGGGATCGTTTTGAGGAACGTCAGGCCGGTCGCCCGTGACAGTTGCAGCGTGCAGGTCGTGTACATGCCCAGCGGGAAGACCATCCCCCAGTACAGCGGATGGTAGGTCAGCGGGTAGCGCTTGTACACGTGCCGCCAAAAGCCCAGGATGACCAGCAGCGGAATCCACCAGGTCGCCGTCGCCCAGAAGAACAGGGTGAATCCCTTCAGAAACGGCATCAGCTCTGGCAGAAACTGCGAGCGTTCCGCGTTGAGCATCAGCGTTGCCCCGGCCAGCGTCGTGATCGCCACCGCGCCCATGTTGATCCAGTAGGGCGGCGTCAGGTCCTGCGGCTCCAGCTTCATGAACAGCAGCCGGTAGAAGATCAGCGGGATGATCAGCAGGTACAACATGCAGCCGAGCAGATACATGCTCAGCGTGAAGAACAGCGCCTCCTCCACGTGCTCGCCGAACTCAGACCAGAGCAGCGTGCCCAGGACGGAGATCGCCTGCGTGGCCACGACCGCGATCAGCCACGCCCCGTTGATGCCCGTTGCCAGGTCGGGCTTTTCGTGGCGCGTGGTTGTCACGCCAAAAAACGTATAGATGAGCACGGCCCAGATGGCAACAGCCAGAACCCACAGCAGCAGGGCTGTGGAGCGGTCTCCGGCCAGAATCACAAACTGGTTGCCGAGCACGCCCGTCCCGGCCACCGTGGTGAAGAAGCCCGGCCCTTTGCCATGACTGGTCAGGTCCGCCGCCAGCAGCGCCCTGTAGCGAACGATGCGCGCGCCGGTCAGCAGCCACAGGATGACGTAGAATCCGACATTGAGGCGGAACAGCCACCACGCCAGGGTCTTCATGTCCAGCAGATAGCAGGCAATGGAGACGATGCCCGTCGCCATCACCAGCGAGAAATAGCCGGGGTACAGGGTTTTGACACCGTTCTCGATGGACTTCACTGCACCCTCTCTTCCTTCGGCTTCAGGGGCGGACAGCCATCCAGAAAGCACAAAGATCGGCTTGCTTCGTTTACCTCACCCCCAGCCTCGCTTCGTTCGGCTCGCCCCCTCTCCATGCATGGAGAGGGGGCAACGAGGCGCTTCAGCGCCGAGTGGGGGTGAGGTAAAGTGAAGAACAGCCATCAGTCCCAGACATTCGCAAAGTCTGCCCGCCCTTGAACGTCCTTCGGCCAGGGCGCGGCTTCGGCGACCGGCTGGCAGTAACCCTCTCCGGCACAGGCCCGGCACAGGATCATCCCTTCGCGCGCGACTTCACGCTCGTTGATGATCTCTTCGCCGCAAATCTGGCAATTCACCCGGCAGCCGGGTTTGCTGAGGAGCTTTTCCAGCGAGGCCGTCAGCACGACATCCTGGGCGATGAGCAGCTCTTCGTCGGGCATGCGCTGGTAACCCGCCAACTGCGCGTGCCAGCGGCTTCTGGCGTCCGGGGCATAGGTCCAGGCGCGCTCACGGCTGGCCGGGGAGGGGGCGATGCGCACCGCCCGGCCCGTGCGCGTGTCCACGAACGTCGCCGCCACCTTGCCAAAGTCCACCACGCGCAGCGTGCGCCCCCCTACCCGGCAGCCGGTCGCCACCGCCACGCCGTCCGCCGCGCAGCCGTCCGTCTCGACAAAGACCAGCAGGCGCTTGTCGTCGCGCGGGACGGTCAGCCCCAGCCAGCACCCGCCCAGCAGCCCCATCCGCACGCCCAAGACCTGGCGCGGGCAGAGATGCCGGTGAAGCGCCGCCGATGCCTGCAACAGGTCTTCCAGGGTAGGCATGGTCGCCCCCTCGTGCATAACAAAGGGCGCTGCTCTGCTGCGCCCCGTTCCTGTCCTACTCCCGCACTGTCTGCCGCCGGTTCCACACTACCAACTGGTAGGGCCGCCACAGATAGCCGAGCGGAATGGTCAGCGCGTGGATCAGCCGTGTGAGTGGAATCAAGGCGATGATCACGAACCCGCCCACGAAGTGCAGCTTGATCAGCCAGGGCATCATCGCCACGTAGCTCGTATCCGGGTTCAGCCGCACCAGCGATTCCAGCCAGGGCGCCGCCGATTGCAGGTACCACAGCGCCCCCCAGCGGTACAGGAAGGCGGTCACGAACCCCAGCACCACCTGCGCCAGCAGCGCCACCAGCAGCACCCAGTCGCCGGTGGAGGTCACGGCGCGCACGCGCGGGTTGGTCAGCCGCCGCCAGATGAACAGCCCCATGCCAACGATGGCGATCAGGGCCAGGCCCATGCCGGTGATCTCGATGACGTAGAGCCGCACCTGCCCGCCCAGCAGCCTGGCCCACAGGCCAGGGAACACTGCCGCCAGGACATGCGCTGCCAGGATGAGCAGGATGGCGTAGTGCCAGGCCACCGAAGCCCAGGAGAGCACGCTGTTCTCTAGCAACTGCGAGGACAGACTGGAATAACTGAAACGGTTGTTGGCGTAGCGATAGAGGCTCAGCACCACCGCCACGATCACCGCCGCATAAGGAATCGCCACAAACAGCACTTGGTCGGCCATGTCACGCTCCGCTCATCACTGGTCTCGCAAGACCGCCAGAATCGCCCGCAGCGGCTCGCGGTAGGGGTTATCCTGCAACTGCTCAATCATCCGTTCCAGCGCGGGCAGGACGCCTTCGGCCACCAGGTCGGCGTCCGGCGTGCGCGCCAGATAGCGCAAGATCATGCCCAGGTGATCGGGCAGCTCGCCGCCTGTCACTTCCAGCCCCGCCTGGCGATAGCGCGCGTTCAGCAGCGCCAGGAACTCGCCGCGCTTGTAGGTCTCGCCGAACAACTGGTATCCGATATAGGGATAGCACACCGGCCTGAGATCGAACGTGGCCGTGTAGAGTTCTTCCAGCGCCCCTGACTCTGCCTGCTCCACAAAAGCACGAAAACGCGCGATATGGCGCGCGGCGCGCGCGTGCTGCCCCTTCAGCGCCGCCTCACAGGCGCGCACGCGGTCAGGCAGGTCCGGCGTGGGATATTCCACCGTCTGCGCCAGCAGATCGTGCACCATGTCAGCAGTCTGCGCCGTCGGCATCACTGCCCCCGTTTGGCTGGGCGGCGGAAGCCAAAGCCCGCTTCCCTCTTGTGTGTGAAGGGATCGATCACGGACTCGATGGCCACCTCGCGCGCCAGCGGCGGGACGACGAAGCGCTCGTCGAAGGTCGGCTTTGCGGTCAGCTCGAAGATGGCCTGTGCCTCGTCCGCCGTCAGGCCGGCAGCGGCGAGCACCTTGCGCGCATCCGCATCCAGCTCGCCGCCGATGGTGCACGCGCGGCGGTAGAGGCGCACGGCGATCAGCTTGCGGTACACGGCGGCGACCTCCTCTTCGTTGCCCGCCGAGAACAGCCGGGCCATGTAGCGCATGGGCAGGCGCGCCTGTTCCAGCGTGCCGAAGTAGTCAGCCGCCTCGTCGCTGCTCTGCGTCACGTCCAGCCGCCCGTCGTTGGCAATCGCCTGGAGGGGCAGCATCGGCGGCACGTAGAACAGCATGGGCAGCGTGCGGAATTCGGGGTGCAGCGGCAGCGCCAGCTCCCATTCTTTGACAAACCTGTACACTGGCGATTGCTGCGCCGCCTCGATCATGGCGTCCGGCACGCCGTTCGCTTTGGCAGAGGCGATCACCGCCGGGTCGTGCGGGTCCATGATGATCGCGCGCTGCGCCCGCACCAGGGCCGCGTCGTCCACACCTACCGCTTCGTTCAGCCGGTCGGCGTCATAGAGCAGCACGCCCAGGTAGCGAATGCGCCCCACACACGAGTGGAAGCAGGCCGGGGCCTGCCCCGTCTCCAGGCGCGGGTAGCACAGAATACACTTCTCGGACTTGCCAGTTGACCAGTTGTAGTAGACTTTTTTGTAGGGGCAGCCGGTGACGCACATGCGCCAGCCCCGGCACACGTCCTGGTTGACCAGCACGATGCCGTCTTCGCCGCGCTTGTAGATGGCCCCCGATGGGCAGGCCGCCACGCAGCCGGCGTTGAGGCAGTGGTTGCAGATGCGCGGCAGGTAGAAGAAGACCAGCCGCTCGACCTCGAACATCAACTGGCGCTCGTCGTCGCTCATCCCTTCCAGGTTCGGGTCGTTGGCCGCATAGACCTCCGAGCCGCTCAGGTCGTCGTCCCAGTTGGGGCCGTGCTTTATTTCAATGGGATGGCCGGTGACCAGCGAGATGGGGCGTGCCGTCGGCTGATCGTCGCCAGCGGGCGCGTTGATCAGGTTTTCGTACTCATACGTCCAGGGTTCGTAGTAATCATCCAGCGAAGGGAGATTCGGGTTGAAGAAGATGTTGCCGAGCATCCCCGCGCGCCCGTTCATCTTCAGTTGAAGCTGACCATTGCCCGGCTTCTTCTCCCAGCCGCCCTTGTACTTCTCCTGGTCTTCCCACTGAACGGGGTAGCCGGTGCCGGGCTTGGTCTCCACGTTGTTCCACCACATGTATTCCGCGCCCTGCCGGTCGGTCCAGATGTTCTTGCAGGAGACGCTGCACGTATGGCAGCCGATGCATTTGTCCAGGTGAAAGACCATCGAGACCTGCGCTCGAATATTCATTGTGATCGCCCTTTCTCGCCTTTACCAGCGCGGCTCGCCATCGAGCTTGCGCACCAGCACAAAGGTGTCGCGGTTCACACCGGTTGGCCCCCAATAATTGAAGGCATAGGTGAACTGGCCGTAGCCGCCGAGCATCAGGTTCGGCTTCAGGCGGGTACGGGTCAGGCTGTTGTGGCCCCCGGCCCGGCGGTCACCGCGCAGCGGTGAGCGGGGCACGGAGAGCGTGCGCTCGGTGGCGTGATAGACGAAGCACAGCCCGCGCGGGATGCGCGCCGTCACGATGGCCCGCGTCACCATCACCCCATGATCGTTGAAGATCTCCACCCAGTCGTTGTCTTCGATGCCCACTGCGGCGGCGTCTTCGACGTTCATCCAGAACGGCTCCACCCCGCGCGACAGCGTGCGCATGCGCAGGTTGTCCGAATAGGTGCTGTGAATCTGCCATTTGCCGTGCGGAGTCAGATAGTTGAGCATGATCGATCCCTCGACGGCCTTCGTGCGCAGGATGTCGCCGTGCGCGTGCGGATCGATCTTGGGCTTATAAGTCGGCAGGTGCTCGCCGAAGGCGATATACCCTTCGTGGTCGAGGTAGAAGTGCTGGCGTCCGGTCAGGGTGCGCCAGGGCACCAGGCGCTCAACATTCAGGCAGTACGCCGAGTAGGCGCGCCCGTCATTCACGATACCCGACCAGGCCGGGCTGGTCAGCAAGCGGCGCGGCTGCCTGCCCAGGTCTTCAAAGGTGTAGCGCACGCCCCGCGTCTTCTCGGCCAGGTCGGCCAGGGGCAGGCCCACCTTCGCCTCTTCCGCTTTGAAAGCGCGATAGGCGCTCTCGCCGTTGGTCTCCGGCGCGAGGTGCAGAATCGCGTTCGCCGCCTCCTTCGCATCTTCCAGGGAAGGGTAGCGCGCGCCGTTCCAGCGCACGGCGGGGCGATCTTCAGCCAGCTCGTCGTACAGGTCCGCGACCGACCACTGGATGCCGTGCACGCCGATGCCACCGTCCCGCACGCCCGGCCCCAGCGAAATGAAGCGGTTGCGCAGATTGGTGTAGTCGCGCTCCACCACCACGAAATCGGGCATGGTCTTGCCGGGAACGGGATCGCACTCGCCCGCCGCCCAGTCCCTGACATCCGGCTGAGCGATTTCGGCGGGCGTGTCGTGCTGCAGCGGCACGGCCACGATGTCACGCAGCGGGGCGGGAAAATGCTCCGCCGCCAGCTCGCTGACCTTGCCCGCGATGGCCTTGAAGATGTCCCAGTCGCTGCGCGACTCCCAGCACGGCGGCACGACCTCCTGCAGGGGGTGGATGTAGGAGTGCAGGTCGGTCGAGTTGAGGTCGTCTTTCTCGTACCACGTGGCGGTGGGCAGCACGATGTCCGAATACAGCGCCGAGGTGTCCATGCGGAAGTTGATGTCCACCACCAGGTCGAGCTTGCCTTCTGGCGCTGGCTCTTCGCCGGACACATCCTCGGCGATGGCATTGGTGTGCGTGCCCAGGTAGTGCTTGAGGAAATACTCGTGCCCCTTCGCGCTCGCCTGCAGGGCGTTGCCGCGCCAGATGAACCAGGTGCGCGGCCAGTTCTCCGGCGCGTCCGGGTCGTCCACAGAGAAGCGCAGCGCGCCGCTGCGCAGTTGCTCGACGATCCACTCCTTGATCGCCTCCGGCGTGGTCACGCCCGCCGCCTCCGCCTCGCGCGCCAGCTCGAGCGAGTTGCGGTTGAACTGCGGGTAGAACGGCAGCCAGCCGGAGCGCACCGCCTGGCGCTGCAGGTCCATCGTGTGGCCCTGCGTCAGCGGGTGACCGGCGTCGCCAACCGGGGCCAGCGCGCTGAAGTTCCCCTCGTAGCGCCACTGGTCGGAGTGCACATAGTGGAACGAGGGCGCATTCTGCAGGCGCGGCGGCTTGATCCAATCGAGGGCCATGGCCACCGGCAGCCAGACGGACATGGGCGCGAGCTTCTCCTGGCCCACATAATGGTTCAGCCCGCCGCCGTTGCGCCCCACGCAGCCGGTCAGCATCAGCCCGGAGATGGCCGCGCGGTACAGCAGGTTGTTGTGATACCAGTGGTTGACCCCCGCCCCGATGATGATCGAGCACTGCCCCTGTGTCTGTTCTGCCGTGACCGACCATTCGCGGGCGAAGCGGATGACTGTCTGCCGGTCAATGCCGGTGAAGCGCTCCTGCCAGGCCGGGGTATAGGGGCTGTCCTCATCATCGTAATCCGCCGGGTAGTCGCCCTCCAGCCCGCGCCCGACGCCAAACTGCGCCATCAGCAGGTCGTAGATCGTGGCGACGTGCAGCGGGCCAGCCGTGGTCTCAACTGTGCGCACCGGCACGCCGCGCGTGAACGTCCGGTCGAAGGCGAACTCCTGAAAGGCGACCGGCAGCACCGCGTCATGATCGGCCAGCAGCGTCAGCGCCGGGTCAATCTCCAACCCGTCGTGCCCGTCCTTCAGATCGAGATTCCACTGGCCTTTCTGCTTCTGCCAGCGGAAGCCAATCGTGCCTTGCGGCAGCCTGATCGCCTTGCTCGCCGTGTCGAACACCAGGTACTTTGTCTCGGCGTTCTCCTCGTCCTGGTACTGCGCCAGTTGGCTGGCGCGCAGCATCCGCCCCGGCCTGTAGGCATCTCCATCCGGCTCCAGCACCACCAGGAACGGGCTATCGGTGTAGCGCTTGACGTAGTCCATGAAGTACGGCGTTGGCCGGTCGGCGTGGAACTCCTTGAGGATGACATGATTGGCCGCCATCCAGAACGCGCCGTCCTGCCCGGCGTTGACCGGCACCCACCAGTCGGCGTGCTTGGAGGTCTGGCTGAAGTCCGGCGAGAGCACGACCAGCTTGGAGCCGTCGGAGCGCGCCTCGGAGAGGAAGTGCGCGTCCGGCGTGCGCGTCATGGCCACATTTGACCCCATGGCCACGATGTATTTGCTGTTGTACCAGTCGGCGCTTTCGGCCACGTCGGTCTGCTCGCCCCAGACTTCCGGCGAGGCGGGCGGCAGGTCGCAGTACCAGTCGTAGAAGCTCAGCACCGTGCCGCCCAGCAGTTGCAGGAAACGGCTGCCCGACGCGTAGCTGAGCATGGACATGGCCGGGATGGGCGAGAAGCCGATCACGCGGTCCGGCCCGTACTGCTTGATCGTGTGCAGCGTCGAGGCGGTGATGATCTCCAGCGCCTCGTCCCAGCTGATACGCCGCAGGCCCCCTTTGCCGCGCGCTTGCTGGTACTGGCGGCGCTGCTCCGGGTCGGCCATGATGCTCTCCCAGGCGGCGACCGGATCGGCGTGCTGCGCTCTGGCCGCGCGCCACAGGTCAATCAGAATGCCGCGCCCGTAGGGGTACTTCACCCGGATCGGGCTGTAGATGTACCAGGAGAAGCTGATCCCGCGCTGGCAGCCGCGCGGCTCATAAGGAGGCAGCGTCGCGTCCAGCAGCGGGTAATCGGTCGCCTGCATCTCCCAGGTGACGATGCCATCCTTGACGTAGACATTCCACGAACAGCCGCCGGTGCAGTTCACACCGTGCGTGCTGCGCACCACCTTGTCGTGCTGCCAGCGGTTGCGGTACAGCTCTTCCCAGCGGCGCGCCTGTGGACTGACCAGTTCCTTGACCCAACCCATAACACTGTCCTCCGTTCCCCAAAAGCCCTAGCGCCGCGTGAGTGGCCGGCGCGCCGCGCGCGGTAGACGACGATGCCAGGCGAACAGCCCGACGAGGAAGACATCCATCACCCCAAAAGCCAGCGCGTACACCGCCAGATGGCGCACCCCGCGGCTGGGCGGGGACTGCTCGGCGGTCTGCGCCAGGAACGCCGCGAGATCGGCCTGCTCCTGGGGTGTCAGCGGGCGATTCCGGTAGACGGGCACCATAGACGGAAAGGCAATAACCCCCAGCGTGCCGCGCAGGCCCGCCTCGCCCCCGTAGCGCTGCACGACCTGGGTGAGATCAGGCCCCAGCAGACCTCCGCCGGGCGCGCCAAGCCCCGCCGTATCGTGGCAGGCCGCGCAAGCCGACCCGCCAGCGGACAGGCTCTTCGCGCCGGTGAACAGGTCTCGGCCCGCCTGAGGGTTGCCGACCAGCGCGGGCTGCGGTGTCTGCGGTGAGGGGAGCGACGGCTGAGTCACGCCGAGATAGGCCAGCAGCGCGTCAATCTCGGACAGGCTCAGGTGCTGGTTCGGCATGGGGATGTTGTTGTATTGCGCCAGCAGCTCCAGCGCGATGGGATCGCCATCGGCGATCATCTTGTCAGGCTCGGCCAGCCAGTGCTCCAGCCATTCCGGGTCGCGCCTCTCGGCGACGCCCAGCAAGTCCGGCCCGGCCAGGTCACCGCCGCCGACGGTGTGGCAGCCGGCGCAGTACTGCTGGAAGAGGGCTTCGCCTTCCTCCGCCGACTGGCCTGGCGGCGCTGCCTGGATCGAGGAGGGCAGACCCCACAACACGAGTCCGACCAGGAGCACAAGGCAAAGCAACCACCATTTCTTCTTTGGAATCATGAGCACCCCCCGGGACAAGCATCTTCATCTTTTCAGCCCGGCCAACCAGTGGCGGGAAAATCTAATCACAGGTAATGGTGGAGCACACGTGGTGCGGCACACTGTTTAGCTCATAAGCGTTTCAAGTATAGTCTTTAACCGGTTGCGCGCAACAAGAAAAACGATGGGTGGCAGGGCAATCGCATCAAAGTCCGCCGCGCGCCAGCCTACTCGTAGGGGCGTATCGCAATACGCCCCTACGGACCTCACCCCCGCTCGGCGCTGGCGCGCCTCGCCGCCCCCTCTCCGTCAACGGAGAGGGGGCAAGCCGAGCGCAGCGAGGCTGGGGGTGAGGTAGAACAACACGCACGTTTGAAGCGGTTGCCCTGGAAGAAGGGGTGCGTCCAAAGGTCGTCGGCGACTCGCTGGACGCGGGGATATTGACCTCCCCCCAGCCTCGCAGCGCTTGCCATCGGCGCAGCGCAGCCGATGAGTACACCCCTTTTCCCACCGATATACATCGAACGCGCAATAGACGGATGGAGCCTTCGTGTCCGATAATGGGGTTACCTGTTGCTCGATTTTTCACAAGTGAACTGAGAGATACAACAACGGATTACAACTGAGCAGTGCTCCTGGGGTCTGGGAAGAAAGGTTGCCAAACACCGGAACAGGGTACATCAGGTCTCCAGGTCATACGACGAAAGGAGGCAATCAAGAGTAGCTACACTGCATCAGACGCAGCTACGAAGTAAGAGGTTCTATCCCGTAACCTACCTAAAGTAGAGCAGACAGAAATAAGGAGAAATAACATGCAACCCACGTCAAATAAGGAATATTTGTGGCGTCCAGAAGGGCGCGAGGCCGCTGCGGCGAAGCTCAAGGAAGCCAAAGCCAAGAAGGGCATCACCTACGCACAGTTGGCTGAGAAGGTCGGCGTCAGCAAGGCCTGGCTGGCCTGCGCGATTGATGGTCAGCAGTGGGTCCCGCAGGAATACGCCAACAAGATCGCCCAGGAGCTGGGCGTTGCGGCGGCGGATGTGGACTATCTGATGGAGCACCCCTACAAGGGCTACGCCGATCCGATTCTGTACCGGCTGCACGAGGTGTTCGACACCTATGGCCCGGCTTTGAAAGAGCTGATTCACGAAGAATTCGGCAATGCGATCCTGAGCGCCATTGACTTCACGGTTGATGTCGAGCGCCGCCCGGATCCCAAGGGAGATCGCATCATCATTACCTTTAATGGGAAATGCCTGCCGTACAGCCACGCCGGGAAGTACCCCTGGTAAGGCTCGTGAACTTCGCGTTCCAGGGCAAGTGGCACGCCCACAGCAAGCAGTGGGCTGATGCCGGCGCAAGCATTAACAAGCACAACTGAATAGACAGGGCACGTCACTCTTGTGAAGAAGCTGGCGTGCCCTTGATAATCGCCCTTTGCGGAGGGAACTATGTCAGAACAAGCAGCTCCATCCTATCTTCAAAAGCTTAGAGGAGTCAAAGCGCTCTCTGGCCTGCCCTATCCCAGTTGGCAAGAAGTTCTGATCTCTGGGGTGGGCGGTCTGATTATCATTTCGCTGTTGCAGCTTCTGCACACGGAATGGGACGTGATCCAGTGCTTCATCATCCCGTTCGGCGCGTCGGCGGTGCTGGTGTTTGCCGCGCCCGCCGCGCCGTTCTCACAGCCGCGCAACGTCGTCGGCGGGCATTTGATCTCCGCGGCGGTGGGCATCGCTGTCTATAGTATCTTCAAAGAGACTTCCTGGTGGACCCTGGGAATAGCCAACGGCATCTCCATCGCGCTGATGGTTGCCACCAAGACCGTCCACCCGCCCGCAGGCGCGACTTCGCTGCTGCCCGTCACCGCCGCCATGACTAATTTTGACTACCTGCTCTCACCGGTGCTGGTCGGCTGCGTACTAGTCCTGATCGTCGGCCTCCTGTATAACAATGTGTGGGCCAAGCGTAGATACCCGGCTTTCTGGCTGTAGGCGAGCAGATTGCAGGGTTGACAATCCGGGCGGGCACAGTCGCGCACAGAGGCTCGTCGCCTTCCCCCGGTTTCATAGCCGATCAGCGGAGAAGGGAGCGAGTTGTCTGTCTCCCTTCTTTGTATAAGCGGCCAGTCAGCCGGGCACGTCAGGCCGCCTTGCTGGTTTCTTAGTTTCTTTTGGCAGACGTGAAACACTTCACAGACGGAGTATAATGGTAGTAGAGGCCTGAACTGTGTAAGGCGGTGAACAACTATGCTACTGAATGTCTTGGATACTCTGCCTGTGGCGGTGTTCATTCTGGACAGCCAGTTCTGTGTGAGACGGGTGAATTCCAGGCTCGAAGAGTTCTTTGGCATTCCCCGCACAGAGCTTCTGGGCCAGGACAAGCGCCGCCTGGTCCGCGAGCGCATTTCGCCCATCATGGAAGGGAGCGCCAACTTCCGCCAGCGAGTCCTGGCAACCTACGACTCAAACACCTACGTCGAGAACTTCATCTGCCACGTGCTGCCAGGGGACAACCGCCAGGAACGCTGGCTGGAACACTACAGCCAGCCTGTCCACCGGGATGGCATAGTCATTGGCCGGGCAGAAGTCTACTGCGACGTGACCGAGCGCATCCAGTCCGAGGAGGAGCTTAACTGGGTCTCAACCCAGCTCATGCAAGTTCAAGAAAGAGAAAAGGCGCGCATCGCCAGCAACCTGCACAACCAGGTAGGGCAGTCCGTCATCGCGCTGCGCTTCGCCCTGGAGAACCTGCACGCCTCCCTGTGCGAGCGCGAAGACCTGCAGCATGAGCAGGAACGGCTGGAACAGATCATCCATCGCGCTGAAGAGGTGGGGCGCGAGATCAGCCATATTTCCAGCGACCTGCTGCCCTCTACACTCAAGCCGTTCGGCATCCAGGAGACTTTGCGCTGGATGGGCGGCTATTACAGGTCGTTGTATGGCATTACGGTGGACTGCCAGTTCCTCGGCTTGCAGAACAAGCGCTTCGCGCAGGAAGTCGAGGTGGTGCTCTTCCGCATCTTTCAGGAAGGGCTGAACAACGTGGTCAAGCACGCCCAGACCGGGCTGGTTCAGTGCAAGCTGATCTACAGCCACCCCCGGATCATCGTCATGATCCAGGACCAGGGGCGGGGCTTTGACCCGGCAGCGCACCGGTTGGGCGCTGGGCTGCGCATCATGCAGCAGCGCGTGGCAGAGCTGGGTGGCACGCTCAAAATCAGCTCCAAGGTGAACTGCGGCACGGTCATCAGGGCTGTCATCCCAGATGTGGTTCCAGTGAGCAGTACCGAGTCCCCCGGGGAGCGGACCCCCATGGATGTAGCGGCGCTGGTAGGCCCAGGCATGTTGGCCATCAACTTGACATAAGGAGTGTGTCATGCCTGCCGCAGAACGGGATCGGCGGAAGATCGCTGTTGTTCTGGCCGACGATCACCCCCTCATTCGCGAGGGCCTGGCCACCGCCATTGACTCCCAACCCGACATGCACGTGATAGGGCAGGCTTCCGATGGCAGTGAGGCGCTTGAGATCACGCGCAAGCTGATGCCCGATGTCGTACTGCTGGACATCTCAATGCCCGGCTTCAGCGGGTTGGGGGTGATTGGCCAGATCAAGTCCTGCACTTCAGCCTCCAAGCAGCCCGTCCAGGTGGTGATCGTCACCATGTACAGCCGCGAGAGCGTCGTCCTGCGGGCGCTGAACAGCGGGGCGCTGGGCTTCGTCACCAAGACCTCGCCCAGCTCCGAAGTCGTTCAGGCCGTTCACCGGGCCTCCAGGGGCGACTACTACCTGAGCCAGGACATCTCCAACCGGGTCATCCAGGAGTATCTGAGGGACAGCCAGGCCCAGGTGCCTGACACGCGCTACGACCTGCTGACCGAACGCGAGCAGGAGATCTTTCACCTGCTGGTGGAGGGTCACTCCAACCGCTCGATCGCTGAACTGCTGTGCATCAGCCCCGCCACGGTGGCCAGGCACCGCGCCAATATCATGACCAAGCTGGACGTGCACAGCTTCCGCGAGCTGATCGGCTACGCCGTGCAGATCGGCATCCTTGAGCCTGAGCTGGATGAATTCTGCGACTGCCCGCCAGACCAGTGAGCAGACACCGGCGGCTCTGGGTTGCGCAGCCAGCGCGCCGCTTTACCTCACCCCCTGGCCTCGCCCCGCTCGGCCTTTCCCCCTCTCCATGCATGGAGAGGGGGAGTCGAGGCGCGCCAGCGCCGAGACGGGGGTGAGGTCAACCAGGAGCTACCCAAAACCGCTGGGGAAAGACAGGGCCGTCAGTGCATAACAGCCTCTAGAAGAGCACGACCGTCACCTGAATGCCGCCCGCCCGAAACCGCTCGACGAGGGCCTCCGGCGCATCCCCGGATGTGATGACGTGCCTCACTTCGGACGGAGGCACGATGGTGTACGGCGCGACCTGCCCCCACTTGCTGCCATCGAGAACGATCACCGGGGAGACGCAGCGCCCGTACATGGCCCGTTTCATGGCCGCCTCGTCCGAGTCGATCTCCGTGACGCCAATGGTGTCAGTGATGCCGCGCGCGCCGAAAAACCCGATGTTGATGTTGATGGGGGGCAGGCTTTCGGGGCGTCCCACGATGGAGATGGCGTCGCGGCGCAGTCGCCCCGCCGGCAGCAGCACATCCGCCTGCGGGCTTTCCAGCAGACTCTGCGCGACGCGGAGGCTGTTGGTGATCACCGTGACGCGGCTGAGCTGCTTGATGAAGGGCACCAGCGCATAGGCGGTCGTGCTGCAATCGAGCGCGACGCTGCATCCATCGGCCAGCAGGCCCGCCGCCGCCGCTGCAATGGCGTTCTTCTGCCGGCGGTCTTTCCCCTGGCGCACGTTGAAGGACAATTCCTGGAGCAGAGGGGCACCCGCCCGCAGCACCGCGCCCCCATAGGTGCGCTCCAGCACGCCGGCCTCCTCCAGCGCGCTCAGGTCGCTGCGGATGGTGACGGCGCTCACCCGCAACTGCTCGGCCAGGTCTGGCACGGCCACGCGACCATGCTTGCGCAACTGCTCCAGGATCGCCCGGCGTCGTTCTTCTGCGAACATCGGCGCTGACATCACGCGCCCCCTTTGCTAAGCGAAACAGAAGAAAAGAAACGAAACCCGCAAAGTCGCTGTCCGAGTCCATTATACACGATTTTCGGACCGACAATCTGCCCGCAACAGGCGCATATTCGCCGGTCGTTACCCGATCTCCCGGCCTCATGCGGCGCAAAGACCATTGACTTTCCTTTCATGATGTTGTATTGTTCCTGCAATTCTAAAGAAAGGAAACGAAAATGCGACCTTCTACTCATGTGCGGGCCAACAGCCGCCCGCTGACAGTGAGCGGCGATTCGGCGCGCAGCGATGTCTCGGATGCAGCGACGGTGAGTCATCCGGCCAATGCCACCTGGCCGGAATGGGACGAATGGGATGCGCGGACGGAAATCTGCAAGGTGGGCCAGCGGCTCTACCACCACTTCTTCGTCGCGGCGAACGACGGCAACATCTCCGTGCGCCTCAACGAAGACGAGATCATCATCACCCCGACCAACGTCAGCAAGGGGTTCATGAACCCGGAGGACATGATCAAGCTCGGCATGGATGGCCGGCTGATCGCGTCGCGCACGGGGAGAAATGCCTCCTCAGAGCGGCGCATGCACCTGGCGATCTACAAGCACCGCCCCGACATCCGCGCGGTCGTCCATGCCCACCCGCCCACAGCGACCGGGCTGGCCGTCGCTGGCATCGGGCTGGACAGGCCCTTCCTGCCGGAGACGGTCGTGCGCACCGGGCCGTGCCCGCTGGTGCCCTACGCCATTCCCGGCGGCGACGAGCTTCCGGACTCGATCATCCCCTACCTGCGCGACCACATCACGCTGTTGCTGGGCAATCACGGCGCGGTGGCCTACGCCCCCACCCTCACCGACGCCGCGTTCAACATGGAGAGCATCGAGCTGAACGCGCGCATCTTCCTGGTGGCGAGCCAGGTGGGGCATATCAACTACCTCACTGAAGAACAGATGGCGGCCTTGCGCGTGCGCTACGCCTGACGGCCAGCGCCGCGATGTGGAAAATGTTGTCAGGGGTGAGTCGCGGGACTCACCCCTGATGTTTATATGAGGCGATAGCCCTCAACGGAGACGTGGGGCGCAGCGCGCTGCGCCCCACCGCATTCTGCCTAGTAGAAGGTAGCGATCACAGAGCAGCTCGCGTTCATCGTGATTGTGATCGAAGTACTGGTACCGGAAGCACCAGGACAGGTGCCGGACCAACCTTCGAAAAGCTTGCACTGACCAGAGATATCGGCGCTCAGAGTGACCGTGCTCCCTGGCGACCACCCCCCATCGCAGTTGGGCGGAGTCAGCACCGCCACAGTTCCATGCGGACATCCTGCTGTGCTGACTGACAGCGAGTAACATTGCGGCGCTGGCGCACATGTCGCCGGGTCCCACAGGCAAAGCCCTTCCGGCGAAGTGACGCACTCGCTGGCCGGGTGCCCGCACGTGTTGCACGAGCCACACGGCAGCCATTGACCGGGTTCGCCCGGCTCTCCAGGCTCCTGTGGCTCTTCAGGCTCCCAGGGTTCTGCAGGAATGTCCGGCGGCACCTCGCCCTGGGGGACGTTGTCACAGTCGCCGATCTCCTCGACTTCGCTGTCCAACACCCACAGGCTGAGCGCTGCCTCGCCGCCGGGGATGGCCGCTCTGTCAAGCTGCCACCAACGGTTGCCCGCCGCGTCGTAGGCAAAGCCGATGACCGGGTACTCCACGCCCGCCGTCAGGAAGGCGAACGCGGCCCGATCCACCCCCGGCCCCACGCGCACCCGCACGTCTGTCCGGTTGGTGCGGATCAGGCAGGGGAACTGCCCCTGCTCGAAGGTCAGGGTCAGCTCTTCCTCACAGAAGGTCGCCTCCATCCACGGCCCGACGCGCACGAGATAGTTCCCAGGCGGCAGACCCTCCAGCACGTAGGAGAACTGGTCGGGCGGCAGCAGCAGTGGGAAGGGCGGGATCATCGTCTCGCCGGTCTCGTCCAGCACCGACATCATGTAGCCCATCGCGCCAGGATACTCCGACCAGATGATCGTGGACGACACGGCAGTATGTACTGTCTCGACCAGGGTGAAGTCCTCGCAGTCTGGCAGGTGGTGGAGGAACCCAAAGGTGCGCTCGGCAAAGCACGGGAACCCGCCATCCAGTTGCACGCGCACCCGTACCCGCCACGTGTCGCGGGCAGCGGTCGGCTCCGGAAGCCTGACGGTAAAAGCAGTCGTGCCAGGGCCGAGCAAGATGCTGCCGCGCAGCGCCTCGCTATCATCATCCAGAATCTCGTACCACTCCAGCACGTAGGCTTCTGCGCCAGGATAGGCCGGCCATGTCCACATCACCTCGCGTCCCTCAGGGTCGGTGATGTCCATGCCAATGGAGAAAGTCTCGCAGACCGGCTCGCCATCGTCTGGGGGAACCTCGAACTCCAGGCTGGTCTCCTCGACGCATACCACGTCGTCGCCGATGGCAACGCGCAAGGCGAAGCGGAAAGCGACGTAGTGTTCCGGCAGGAGCCAGGTGAACCAGGTTGGATCGCCGGGCGTCCAGGTGGCATGCGTCAGGTACATCTCGCCGCTGTCGGCGGTGCGGCCATAGACGTAGTCACCGAGTAACCCGTCGCGCCGGGCATGGCGTCCCACGTCACCGTCACCTGCCGGGCGTGATCAGCGTCGCGGGCCTCCGCCCGGAAGTGGAGGTCTGGGCAGCCGCCGCTATCCGGCGGATCGCCAGGGACAAAGCACGACGGGCATACCTGCGGGCCGCTGCCCGCCACGCCGGAGATGCCCGCCTGCCCGGCGACACAACCAGGCACGTCCGCCGCGCAGGTGACCAGCAGGCGGACGTCCCCCGCCTCCAGCAGGTCGTCGGAGGACGCTTCGACTTCGTAGCGCCCGCTGCGTGGCGTGACCGTCACCCAGTCTTCGAGCTCCTCGCCGCCGCGCAGCAGGGCGACGGTCTGCCCGCGCTGGTCGTAGACCCTGACCACGAACGGGTAGGTGAAGGGCCGTCCTTCGCTCAGGCTGGTCACGACGAGCGAGGTGGGACAGTCCTCCGCCTCGAACCAGAAGAGCAGCGGGTCGGCGGCGGGGATCAGGGTCACGTCCACCGCCTGCCCGAAGATCAGCTCTGTGCTGTCCGGCGCGCCCTGCCCCAGCAGAGTCAGCGCGAAGTCGCCAGTCGTGGCGTTCTCGCTGGTGATCCACAGCAGGTAGATGCCATCGCCCGGCAGGACTGCCGAGAGGTACGCGCCCTGCATGTTGTCGTCGAGCGTGTTCTGGGCGCTGCTGGCGATGATCAGCCCGTTGGGGGCGATCAGCTCGGCGCGCAGGTCGAGCGTCCCCGTCCAGTTGTCGGCGATGACGGTGATCACATCGCCCGTGCTGCCGGTGAAGCTGTAGGTGACGCGCGGCGCGTCTTCGGCGATGGTGCCGAACACTTTCGCGCCATAGCTGATCGTGCCGCCGCCCTGAGCCTGAGTGACCGCTGGCGCGTTAGGCAGCAGCGCGATCGTCATGAGGATCGCCGCCAGCAGCCCGGCGCGCAGCCATTGTGTGCGCATTTGTTTCATGGTCGTCTCCTCCTCAGGCCAGGGCTACGCCCCAGGACCCCATTCCACAGGACCGGTCTTGGGGAACTCAACGTCGGTGCCGCCGCTGCACATGAAGCCACGAGGCATGTCGCCGAAGGCTCCGCCGCCGGTGGCTTCGCTGTAGGCGTCAACCTCGATCCGAAACCGTGAGTAATCGGCGGGGAAGACCCCATCAAGATGGTAGGTGGCGGCATCGCCGGGCACGGTGAGGACGCGAATCCCGATCAGCCCGCCATCATCCGCGTAGGCATAGATGTGGATCAGATAGGCGGCAGCGCCCGGCGCAGGAGTCCAACTCGCTACGGCCAGGCGCACTGCGCCCGGCACAATGTCCACGCCAACATTAATTGCGCACTCCGGGATCGGCCCTTCGAAGGAGAATTGAACCTCGTCCACGCAGAGGAATGTCCCAATGTCCATGCCACTCCCCGCGTTCACATGGGCCGTGAATGGCCCCCGGTCCAGGTCAGCGGGATTGAAGGTATACGTGTGGCTGGTGTCGCCCTCCAGCATGATCGGCGAGTCAGCCAGCATGACCCCCCAGGCATCCAGGATGTAGAAGATGTACCACTCAGCGCCCTCAACGGCGGGCCAGGCGAAGCTGTAGGTGCCGTCCCCTTCGTGGGTGGCCGTCACCTCAAATTCGTCGCATAGCTCCCCGCCGAAGTCCTCGCTGAAGCATGGCGGGCACTCCGCCGCCACGCCCAGGTCAGCCCCCGCAGCGCCACCCGCCGCGCCTCCGATACAGCCGGGAGCCTGGTCGGCGCAAGTCACCAGCAGGTGGATCGTCCCCTGCTGCTGCGGGTCTTCGGAGAGCACCTCGACCTCGTAACGTCCGCTGCGCGCGGGCAAAATCAGGCGGTCTTCTACGGCGTCCCCGCCATAAAGCAGCGCGATCAGGTGCCCTTGCGCGTTGCGCACCTTGACCATGAAGGGGAAGGTGAACGGCTGCCCTTCGCTGAGGTTGGCGACGGTGAAGACGGTCGGGCAGTCTTCGGTCTCAAAGGTGAAATACTGCGGCTGCGGGTTGAGGGGGACGGTGACATCGAGGCCCTGCCCGTAGGCGAGCGGCGTGGCCATCACCACGCCCCGCCCTTGCAGGGTGAGCAGAAACTGGCCGCTCGTCGCGCTCTCCGCGCTGACCAGCAGCATATAGACGCCGGTCTGCGGCAAAAAAAGCGCCAGGGTAGCGTCCTGGCTCGCGACGGCAAACGGGCTGCGGGTGCTGCTGCCGGCGTTCTGCCCGTCGGGGGCCAGCAGCGTCACCTGGGGATCGAGCGTGCCGACCCAGTTCTTGACGCGCACCTGGATCAGGTCGCCCGCTGTGCCATTGAAGCTGTACATCACTTCGGGGAGATCGGCGGAGATTCTGCCGAGGACCTTCGAGCCGTAACTGATACTCCCGCCGCCCTGGGCATCCGCCACCGGGCGTTGCGGTTGCACGGCTCCCAACGCGATCATAATCAGCAGCACCGTGAGGGCTGCCCTGGCCCAACCAGGCCATTGACGCATGGATCCGCCTCCTCAAGAATAATGACTAACCGTACACCTCCCCAGCCCGGCCTTTCAACCGGACGGCGATCGTTTGCGAAATCTGGTACAAATTCATCATACGCCTATCTATCGTCCAGAATCAATAAAGATGTGGTAGAAAGTTGTAGCGGCTAGAATTTCAAAGGGCTAAAAGAGAGTATGACTCTTCCCGTGTGAACAGAAGGAGCACAGGGGGATCGAAAAAGGGCGCAGCCAGGCCACACCCCGCTTTTCCTCACCCCCCCCGGCCCACTGGCGCGGGCCTGGCCGCCCCCTCTCCATGCATGGAGGGACGGACATATTAGACAGTTTGATTTAGCGTAACGACGAGCGATCACAATCAACGGAAGGAACGGGCGGCTTGAGCGAGAAGCTCAGCAACCTGGCAGGGCCTGTAGGGGCGGATTTGCAAACCCGCCCCTACAACCGGCTGCCCGAAGAGGGGGCAAAACGCGCCCGCTTGATGCAATCGCCCGCCGAGCAGAGCACATTCACCGGCCCCTCCCGGCAGATGCTATACTCTGCTGCAAGGAGCCTGCGCGCCCGCCACCCGCGAACCGGAGGATGCCGCGTTGGTTATGTCTCTCATTGCCCCGGCGTTGATGGGAGCCTTGCTGGGCGTCAGCATCGGCAGCGCCCTGCGCAATCGTCGCCGCGCAAAAGCCGCACAAGCGTTAATCCGGCGCATCCAGCAGGCGGAGCAGCCGCTCTACTGCGCCCAGGCAGACGGCATCAGTTGTCAGACGATCACTCAGGGCAGGCGACGCTCCGGCTGGCAGAAAGGCGTCATCGCCGTGACCCGCGACGGGATCGCCGCGTATGCGCTGGACGGGGCGGGTCAGCCGTGCGCCTCTTTCAGCCCGGCGGACCTGCGCTGGTTTGGTCGCCCGCGCAAGTACTCGTCGGGACGCAACGAGATATGGCTGCACGCCGGGCACGAGCGCCGCTGGATTCTGCTCCGGGTGCGGCTGTCGCGCCTGGCCATGCACGCGCTGGTGCGCGCGCTCAAGGTCGTGGCTACGGCGGAGCAGGTCACCGCGTATCGCCGCCGCCGTCCCTACATTCACTATGGGCCAGCCCAGGCTCATCCGGCTCGCCAGGACATACACGGAGCCTGGACTCTGGCCGAGCCAGTGGGCCTCTACCTCATGCCGTCCCACATCGTCGTGCTGTCCGGTGAAGAAACGCAGCGCGCCATTCCGCTGGAGGCCGTGCAGAACGTGAGCGCCATTCGCCGGCTGGATCGGCCAGAGGCGGCGGGCCTGCTCCGCTTCGACGTGGGGGGAGAGCCGCTGGCCTTCGCCCTCGACCGTCACGAGATGTTCGCCGCGCAGGTGGCCGAAGCCGCCCGCCGCACGCTCGAAGACCCCGTGCAGTGGGCGCGCAAAAAGAAGAAAGACATCGCCCTGGAAGAAGAGGAGCTTGATGACGAGGAGCTGTGGTGACTGGCCCCGGCGCTCAGTGTGGCGCGCCGATTGTCCTGATGGCGCATGGGCGCATGGATATGCAACAGGTCATCAACGGCGGCAGATGTCGTTACAATATGAGTGGCGCTCATGGTCTTTCCTCGCTAGATATTTGCCTGGCAACTTCCATCCTGACGAGAGCGGCGTGAATGCTCTTGTCCAGCAATCGAGGTAACTCAGGAAACATCACATCATGCCACGACTCACCCGATGGTTTATCAAAGCCGGTCTGCTCTACTTTGTACTGGCGCTGCTGGCCGGTGTTCTGTACCAGGCCCGCACGGAGATTGACCTCCCCTCCTGGATGAGCGCGTTGAACCCGGTCTATGTTCACCTGTTGGCGGTGGGGTGGGTCACCCAGCTCATTATCGGTGTCGCGTACTGGATGTTCCCGAAGTTCACCAAAGCACAGCCGCGCGGCAGCGAAGCGCTGGGCTGGGCCACGTTTATTCTGCTGAATGCGGGGCTGATTCTGCGCATCATCAGCGAGCCGCGCGTCACCGGCTCCGACCCTGACCTGGGGTGGATGCTGGCAGTTTCCGCTGTGCTGCAGACTGTCGCCGGGTGGTTGTTCGTGATCAATACCTGGTCGCGCGTCAAGGAGCGGTGAGAGATGCCACGCCTGAGCATCTGGACAATCCGCGCCGCGTTGATCTATCTTGGAATCGGGTTCACTTTCGGCGGCTTGATGCTGTTCAATAAAGGTGAACGCCTTGACCCTTCTCTATGGAGATTGCTGCCAATCCATGCTGAGTTCCTGTTGATTGGCTGGGCCATGCAGCTCGCGATGAGCATGGCGTTCTGGATATTGCCTCGCCTTCGGCGGGAAGACCGCTATGGAAACAGCGGCCTGGCCTGGGCTGCCTTTGCCTTGTTGAATGGGGGCGTGATGATGGTGGCCGCCGGGCAGTGGATTGACAATCTGACGCGGCTGATTCTGCTGGGGCGCGGCGCAGAATTGGCGGCTGTGATTTCATTTGCTATCTACATCTGGCCGCGCGTCAAAACCTTTGGAGGATAACGCTATAGCTGCCCTCGAGGAAGACGCGGGACTCGCCCCTGGCCGCCTGTCTCGGCATCCGCTGCCTCTCCGTCACCGCGCTGGCGCAGGAGCGGTGCTCTGTTCCCCGCCACCCACCCTACCCAAGCGCGGTGAAGTCCGGTAAGATCGGGCGCGCGCTGGCCCGCCCGGCTCCGCCCTGCGAACTCACCTGCGGCCAGTCAACGGAGGACACCACCCGATGCCCACTCTGCCCCCCTCCGCCGGGGCCACACGCCCCATCCTGCCCCTGCTGCGCCGTGCCGTGCGCCGCCGGCGCCGCCAGTGGTTCTGCCTGATGGGCTGCCTGATGCCGCTGATCTGCCTGATCGGGCTGCTGGCCTTCAGCCTGATCCTCGCGCCAACGCCGGTTGACCTGCTCATCCTCGGCGTGGACGCGCGCCCCGGCGAGCGCTACCTGACGCGCACCGACAGCATCATGCTGCTCAACGTCTCGCCGGGCAGCCTGCGCGTCACGCTGCTCTCCATCCCGCGCGACGTGTTCATCAACGTCCCCGACTACGGCGAGCAGCGCATCAACACGATCAACATGCTAGGCGAGCAGGAGGCGGAGGGGTCTGGCCCGGCGCTGCTCAAGGCCAGCATTCAGGAGAGCTTCGGCGTCGGCGTCGAGCACTACATCCGGCTCGACTTCGGGGGCTTCGTGGCGCTGGTGGACGCGGTGGGCGGTGTGGACATTGACGTGCCCAAGCTGATCATTGACTACGAGTATCCCACCCCTGACGGCGGGGTGATGACCGTGCGCTTCGACCCTGGCCGCGAGCACATGGACGGCGAGCGGGCGCTGCAATACGCCCGCACCCGTCACCAGGACGATGAGTACCAGCGCGCGGGACGCCAGCAACAGGTCCTTGATGCGCTGGTCAAGAAGCTGACCAACCCGCTGGGCGTCACGGCCTGGCCGCGCGTCTGGCGGGCGATCCAGGATCACACCGACACCGACCTGGGCACCTGGGACATGCTGCGCCTCGCGCCGGGGCTGCTGCTGGGCTGGCCCGGCAGGGAGCAGCGCGTCCTGCAGCGCGAAGACCTGATCGGGATGAAAGCCGGCTACTGGATTCCCAACTACGAGCAGCTCCTGCCCTGGATTGAAGAGCGCTTCGACTAAGCGTAAGCAACGTGCTCAAACTGGTCAGGATAGCGGCTGTGCAGCGTGTAGTCGGCCACTTCGTACCCATGCCGGAAAAGCAGCTCGAACTCGGCGTCCGTCAGCCGGCGGATCGTCGTGGGGAACAGGGCCGCGCGGGTAGCATCTTCGGCGCTCAGGCAGGACCGGCATAGCGCCATCAGCTCGGCCTGCCGCCCTGCCGCCTGCACAACCTCAGCGCACGAATTACCGATGGTGAGAATCACGCCCTGATCGCCATGATTCTTGATGCGCTCCATGATGGCGCGCGCGCGCAGCGAACGAATCTGATCCATCATCACGCCGGTGATGATGCGCAGGAACACTCCCCCCAGACGGTATTTCTCGCTCGTGGGCTTCCCGGAGCCATCGCTGACGATCAGGAAGTCCACCCCCTGACGCCAGCCACCCTGGAAGTCGTGCACCCCTTCCAGGCCGTGATTGTCGTACACGCCCCCGTCCCACAGGTGCACCTGCCCGAAAGCTGGTGTCACAGGCTCGGTCTTGCCCGGAGCATCCTGCTGGTCAGCGTCCGCCTCCGGCTCGCCTCTGGCGGGCTGCCGATAGCGGAACCATGAATGGCGGGCGGTGTCCAGCACCAGGGGGCCGATCAGGCCAGGAAACCCCGCCGAAGCCGCCAGCGCATCGCTCAGGGGAACGTCCGTGTCGTAGCTGTAGCCGAAAACGTAGTCGCCCATGCGAAAGCGCTCGAAGCGCCAGTTCTTGCCCGTCTCGTAACAGGTCGCGTTGATCATCCAGCGAGGCTGTTCGGGCAGGTCGCGCAGCGCAACCGAGACGCCCCAGCGCTGGCTCATGAGCGCCGAAAGATCGCCCGCTTTGCTTCCAAGAATGCCCCACGGCCTGCGCAGCAATCGCCACAGCAGGCCGCGGGTGAAGTCGTCGTGCAGCAGGTGCTGGCGCGCCTGGGGCACGACGGCCTCCAGATACGCCTGGCTGGAGGGCCAGCGAAACCCGTTGAGGGCGTACACCAGCCCCACGCACAGGCTGCCACCAGACACCGTTGAGAGGTAGGTCGCGTCTTCCAGACGTTCTTCTCTGGCGAGCCGCGCCAGCACCCCCAGATGATAGACAGTGGCGCGGAAGCCTCCGCCTGAAAGTGCCAGTCCCAGTTTCATGCCAAGTCCTCCTTGTGCCGTGTGTCACTGCACCAGGCCGCTGCGGAGAGCCGGACGGATTGTTTCATCTAATTGTTAAGTATAGCATAAAGTCGTTGGATTTGGAGCGGGAAATCAACGGGGGGCCACGAACGAGTTGTCAGGCAATTGCCGAAGGCCCCCATCCCCGGCCCTTCCCCCAGCAAAGCCAGGGGAAGGGGTGAGCGGCTTGCCAGATCGTCCCCCTCTCTAGAGGCTGTTATGCACTTACGGCCCTGTCTTTCCCCAGCGGTTTTGGGTAGCTCCTGGTTTACCTCACCCCCTGGCCTCGCTGCGCTCGGCCTTTCCCCCTCTCCATGCATGGAGAGGGGGAGTCGAGGCGCGCCAGCGCCGAGACGGGGGTGAGGTAAACAGAGCGCCCCCTCTCCCTTGTTGAAGGTACCAAGTTCATAACACGCTCTAGCTCGGCTGGAGAGGGGGATTGAGGGGGAGAGGCCTTCAGCAAGCATTCCCGAACTTCCCCTGGCGATAGGTTGTTCGTGGATCCCATCGGGGTATGCCAGGCATTCGAAAGGACGAGCCTGGCAATACGACCTTCCCCAGCGAGGGACTTCGGCTGAGACGAGAGAGGCTTTGAGGCCGCGCGCTAACGCACTGCCTTGCGCGTGCGCGGGTCCGCCAGATCGCGCAGGCCATCGCCGACGAAGTTGAGCGCCATCACAACGGTGAAGATGGCAATGCCCGGAAACGTGCTCAGCCACCACTGATCGTAGTGATCGATCCCGTCGGAAACCATACGCCCCCACTCCGGCGAAGAAGGCTCCGGCCCCAGGCCGAGGAAGCTCAGCCCGGCGAAGATCAGGATGGCGTTGCCGATGTCCAGCGTCGCCATGACGAGCGCCGGGGCCAGGCAGTTGGGCAGCACGGTGAGGAAGAGAATGCGCGCCGGCGATGCCCCAATCGCCCGCGCCGAGGTCACGTATTCGTTGGATTTGACGCTGATCACCAGGCTGCGCACCACGCGCGCGTAGTTCGGCCACCACACGACGCTCATGGCGATCACAGCATTGTTCACGCTTGGCCCCAGCGCCGCCGCGATAGCCATCGCCAGGATGATGATCGGGAAGGCCATGAAAATCTCGGTGAAGCGCATCAGCAGCTCGTCCCACAGGCCGCCCACGTAGCCGGCCAGCGCGCCGAAGACGGTGCCCACAAGGGTCGCGCTGGTGATGACCAGCAGGCCCGCCGGCAGCGACGTGCGCCCCCCGTACAACACGCGCGACAGCACATCGCGGCCAAGCTGGTCTGTGCCAAAAAGATACTTCGCACTCGGTGCCTGGAGCCGTTCCATCACGCTCTGGCGCAGCGGGTCGGCGGGAGCCAGATGATCTGCGCCCAGCGAGATCAGCACCCAGGTCAGGCAGACGAGCAGGCCAGCCACCATCAGCGGGTTCTGCCGCGCCCGCCGGCGAATCAAGCGCCACCTGCTGTTGCCTGGTTTCATGCCTGACGCAGCCTCGGATCGAGCCAGTAGTACAGGATGTCCACGATCAGATTCATCAACACGAAAATGATGGCGATCAACATGCTCACGCCCATCAGCACAGGGAAGTCCAGCGTGCGCGCGGCATTGTAGGCGTAGCGCCCGATCCCCTCCCAGGCGAAGATCGTTTCCGTGAGCACCGCCCCCGACAGCAGGTTTCCATAAGACAGGCCGATGATCGTCACCACCGGCATCAGGGCGTTGCGCAGCCCGTGCCGGGTGATCACCGTCCACTCGCGCAAGCCCTTGCTGCGCGCCGTAGTCATGTACTCCATGGACAGCACTTCGAGCATTGACGACCGGGTGATGCGAGTGATCAGCCCGGCAGAGTAGGCCCCCAGCACCAGGGATGGCAGGATGAGATGCTCCAGGGCGTTGCGCAAGGTGCGCCAGTCCCCGGCCAGCAGGCTGTCCACAGTGTACAGCCCGGTGACACCTGGGGGCGGTCGCAATTTGGGGTCGAGCCGTCCTGGCCCCGGCACTAAATCCCAGCGCAGGTACAACAGAATCAGTCCGATCAGGGCCAGCCAGAAGACCGGCGCGCTCACACCGATGAGAGAGAGGATGCGGACCACAAAATCAATCGGACGATTGCGCCACACTGCCGAGACGATGCCGAAGATGACTCCCACCACCAGGCTCACCAGAATGCCAAACGTCGCCAGCTCGATGGTAGCGGGTAGGAAACGGCCCAGCTCTTCGCTGACCGGGCGGCGGCTGCGAATGGACGTGCCCAGGTCGCCCTTGAGCAGGTTCGAGAGATAAGTCAGGTATTGGACGTGCAGCGGCTCGTCCAGGCCCCATTTCTCGCGGAAGGTCGCCACGATCACGGGGTCGGCGGCGGCGCGCTCGCCGAGATTGGCCGCAGTAGGGTCGGCGGGGATGGCGTTGGAGATGATGAAGGCAACCAGCGAGATGCCGATCAGCAGGGGGATCATCAACACCAGACGGCGTGCCAGAAATTGGTGCAACGACATGCGGCCCCTCGGGTCGGCACAGAATCAGGCGGCGGGATTTTCGCGACCCAAATCCCGCCGCCGACAGGCTACACGACTCGCTAACGGTACAGCCGCGTCAGGTCAACGCGCCACTGGCTGTTATAGCTGAAGCCCAGCAGATCGCTGCGGAACGCGAAGTGCACGCCGGGCTGGAACAGGGGCACGAACGGCCCGCTTTCCTGCTCGTAGAGTTGAATCTCGCGGAACAGCTCATTGCGCTTGGCTGTGTCGGTTTCCACCTTCACCGCGTCGCGCAGCGCCAGAATCTCCGGATCGGCGTTGGCGTCCGTCCAGTTGGCGCGGTTACCAACCACGCCCCCCGGCAGGAACTCAACGTAGTCCAGGGTGTCCTGGTAGTCTGGGTTCCACAGCCACAGGCTGAAGCCCTGGCGACCGCCGCGGTAGGCATCGAGCGAAGTCTGGAATTCCTGCGGCACCAGCGTCGCCTTGATGCCCACTTCGGCCAGGTCCGCCTGAACCTTCTGGGCGACGATGCCAAAGTCAGTGCCGATGTAGTTCCAGTCCGGGTACTCGAAATTGATCTCGAAGCCGTTCGCGTAACCGGCCTCGGCCAGCAGGCTGCGCGCCATATCCAGATCGCGGGTCAGCCCCTCCGATGGATCGAGCGCGCCCCCGAAGCCGATGGGCACCATCGCTGCCGGGCTGTTCGCGCCTGTGCCGCTGAGGAAGCGTAGCTCCTCGTAATTCATGGCGTAGCGGATGGCCCGCTGCACCACAGGATTGCTGACCGGCCCGCCAACCGCCGGGTCCTGGTTGCACAGCAGGAAGATCAGCGTGTCGCTCTGCGTCGAGAAGACCTGGATGTCCGGGTTCGACTCGAAGGAAGGCACCTGGTCGGCGATGACATCCATAGCAATGTCAATGTCGCCGGCTTCCAGAGCCAGCTTCTGCGTGGAGGTCTCCGGCAGGTTGCGGATGATGATGCGGTCGAAGTAGACCGACTCGCCCCAGTAATTCGGGTTGCGCACCAGCACCGTCTGCACGGTCGGCTCGTAGCTTTCGACTATGTACGGTCCCGTACCAGCGGAGTGACCCATCAGCCACCCTTCGGCGGTATCCGTCTCGGCGGCGTCGGCGGCATCCGTGCCACCCACAGCCCGCACTTCGTCCGCGTTGAGCACCGAGAAAGCGTCGAAGATCAGCTTGGCCAGGATGGCCGGGTCGGGCTGGGTGAGCGTCATGACGAAGGTGAGGTCATCCGCCGCCTCGGCGCTGGCGATGGTGTCGGCCAGGAAGGACGGGTTGCCCTTCAGGTTCTTCATACGGTTGAAGCTGAAGGCTACATCGTCGGCGGTCAGCGGATCGCCGTTGGAGAAGACCACATCGTCGCGCAGGGTGAACGTGTAGACCAGCCCATCATCAGAAATATCCCAGCTTGCGGCCAGGTTGGGCAGAATCTCGCTCACCGAGTCTGAGGGGAATGTGACCAGCGTATCGTACACCGAAAAGTGGATGAGCGATCCGCCCGGCTCGTAGGCTCGACCGGGATCCAGGGACTTGTAATCCTCGGAAAGGCCGACTACCAGGACTTTCTCCTCCTGAGCAGCGGCAGTGCCCGCAAAGGTGATGCCCAGGCTGACGACCAACAACAAGACCAGAAAGCGGCGCATAGTCTCCTCCTTAAGGTAGTTGCCCGCTGCACAACGTTGTCGCCATTGACCGGCAGGGTGACAGGGCGGCACACAAGCGTGCCGCGTGCCATCTGAAAGCTACAGTGCGACACAACCCTAAATGGGCATGTGTAGATGATGCTGAAAGACCATCCGCATGGAGCGAATCCGTGTACCTTCCATGATAGTATGTCGAGGGCGGTTACGCAACCGGTCTTGTGAGTTTTGCACAGATTTGCGCTCAAACGCCCCGCACGATGATCCGCTCGCAGATCGGCGTCAAAGGCCATCTGGGAAGCTGTCCCTATCCTATAATTCCCCCGCAGGGTCTATGGACAACTTGATGCTATTGGCGAAATGCCTCCGTAGGGCCGTATTGCAATACGCCCCTACGAAACCAGCGCGTGCTTGATTCGCCAACAGTATCAGATTCTCCCCGCATCGCCTCAGACACGCCCGACAGGGGCCGCACGCCAACTCGTCAGCCTGCTCCTGCCATGAATCCCAGATGTAATTTATTGCACAAAGCCGTCGCGCGCGCGATAATGGACTCGCGCCTGCACATCCGCCACAAGGGACTTCATGAAACGCCGCGCGTCGGGATTTCTCATCAGCCTGTGGGCAGTGCTGACCCTCAACTTCCTGCTGCCTCGCCTGCTGCCCGGCGATCCCCTGGCTGCCTTGCTCGATCCCAACAGCTCCGCCTACGTGTTCAACAGCGAAACGCGGGCCTCCCTGGCCGCGTACTACGGCCTCGACCGCCCGCTAGTCCAGCAGTATGCCGGCTATCTGGCCGGGGCGCTGCAGGGCGACCTGGGCCAGTCCATCCGGCTGAACCGGCCTGTCGGCGAACTGCTGCGCGCGCACCTGCCCTGGACGCTGCTGCTGATGCTGACCGCTCTGGGCGCGGCGTCGCTGCTGGGCGTCCTGGGCGGGGCGGAGGCCGCCTGGCGGCGCGGGTCGGCGGCGGATAAGGCGCTGGTCGCCACCAGCGTCATCGCCAGCAACGCGCCCGTCTTCTTCACCGGCATGATCCTGCTCATCGTTTTCGGGGCCAGGCTGGGCTGGCTGCCGCTGGCCGGGGGGCGCACCGCCTTCGCGCGCTACAGCACGCCCTGGGAGGCCGCGCGCGACTACGCGGCGCACCTCGTCCTGCCCGCCGCCACGCTGACGCTGGCCCTGGTCGGCAGCAAGTTCCTGCTGGTGCGCAACAGCATGATCGGCGTCCTGGGCGAAGACTACATGCTCGTCGCCCGCGCCAAGGGCCTCTCGACAGAGAGGCTCAAGCGCCATCACGCGCTGCGCAACGCCCTGATCCCCTTCGTCCACCATCTGGCGGCGCACGCCGGCTTCGCGCTCACCGGGGCGCTGTTCATCGAGACGCTGTTCAACTATCCGGGCATGGGCCGCCTGGTCTTCGAGTCGGTCGTGGCTCGCGACTACCCGGTGATTCAGGGCGTGTTCGTGGTCGTCTCCGTCCTGGTGCTCAGCGCGAACCTGCTGGCGGACTGGCTCTCGTGCCGTCTCGATCCGCGCCTGAGGGAAGCGTCGTGATCCGCGAAGCTCTGCGCCTGCCGGTCGCCCCCGCTGCGGCAACCCGCCCGCCCCGCCGGTTGTGCGCCCTGCTGGGCGGAGAGGGCACCGCCGGCCTGCTGCTCCTGCTGATCCTGGCGGCGCTGGCCGCCTTCGCCCCGCTGCTGGCCCCCTACGACCCGGACGCTTTCAGCGGCAAACCCCTGGAGCGACCCAGCGCCGCGCACCGCCTGGGCACCAACGACGTGGGCCAGGACATCCTCAGCGAACTCGTCTTCGGCGCGCGCATCTCGCTGACCGTCGCGGCGGGCGCGGCGGCGGGGACAGTCATCCTGGCTGTGCTGGTCGGCGGGGCGGCGGGCTACGCCGGCGGCTGGCTCGACCTGGTTCTGATGCGCCTGGTGGATATGATCCTGGCCCTGCCGCGCCTGCCCCTGCTGATCCTGGTCAACGCGCTGCTGGGCGCTGGCCTGGAGACGATGATCCTGACCATCGCCCTGCTCTCCTGGCCGCCCACGGCGCGCATCATCCGCGCCCAGGTGCAGAGCGCTCGTCAGCGCGGCTACGTGCGCATGGCGCGCGGCTTCGGCGGCGGCCCGCTGTATCTTTTCACCCGCCACATCCTGCCGCAGATCGCCCCGCTGATCGTCTTCGGCCTGGTGACGGCGGCGGGTCACGCGGTGGCGTTGGAAGCGGGGCTGGCCTTCCTGGGCCTGGGCGACCCCACCGCCAAAAGCTGGGGGCTGATGATGCGCTATGCCCTGAACCTGCCCGGCCTGCTGCTCACCGACCGCTGGCTGTGGTGGCTGCTGCCGCCCGGCGTCTGCGTGACGCTGCTCGTGCTGGCCCTGGCGCTGATCGGCATCGGCCTGGAAAGCCGCCTCGACGCGAGGCTGAAGCAGCGATGAGCGCCCCCCTGCTCAACGTCCAGAACCTGCGCGTCACCTTCGCGCCCGCCGCGCCCGATCAGCCGCCGGTTCGCGCCGTAGACGGCGTCTCGTTCGCACTGGAGGCGGGCGGCTCGCTGGCCATAGTCGGCGAGACCGGCTCCGGCAAGACAACCCTGGCGCGGGCGTTGCTCGGCCTGCACCCGGCGGGCAGCGTGAGCGGCAGCGTGCAGTGGGGCGGCCAGGAATTGGTCGGGCTGGACGAAGGGCGCTGGCGATCTCTGCGCTGGAAGCACATCGCCCTGGCCGTGCAGAACGCGGGCACCGCCTTCGACCCGGTGTACCGCATGGGCGAGCAGATCGGCGAGCCGCTGCGCGAGCACCTGGGCCTGTCCAGCGCGCAGGCGGCGGCGCGCGCCGCCGCGCTCGTCGCACAGGTGGGCCTGGCCGAGCGCCATCTGCGCGCTTACCCGCACCAGCTCAGCGGCGGCGAGAAGCAGCGGCTGATGCTGGCTATGGCGCTGAGCTGCGAGCCGAAGCTGCTGATCGTGGACGAGCCGACCAGCGGCCAGGACATGCTTTCGCGCGCCCAGGTGATCGCCCTGCTGCGCGACATCTGCGCTCAGCGCGGCACGGCCCTGCTGCTGATCTCGCACGATCTCGCCGCTGTCTCCCAGCTGGCCGGGCAGGTCGCCGTGCTCTACGCGGGCAAGCTGGCCGAAGTGGGGGCGGCCCGCGACGTGCTCAGCGCGCCGCGCCACCCCTATACCTGGGGCCTGCTCAACGCCTACCCGAACATGAGCACGGCGCGCGACCTGAGCGGGATTCGCGGCCAGATGCCCGACCCCGCGCACCCGCCGGCGGGCTGTCGCTTCCACCCGCGCTGCACCCAGGCAGTGGACGAATGCCGCCGCGTCGAGCCGCCGCTGCAACTGCACGGCGGGCGGCGGCTGGCCTGTCACCTGGGCGGGCTGCGCGCCCTGCTGCGCGCCGAGGGCCTGCGCAAGACCTTCACCACCAACGGGCACCTCGGCCCGGCGCAGAACATCGAGGCGGTGCGCGATGTGTCGCTGGAAGTGTACGAAGGCGAAGTCGTCGGATTGGTGGGCGAGACGGGCAGCGGCAAGAGCACGCTGGGCCGGCTGCTGGTGGGGCTGCTCAGCCCGGAATCCGGCTCGATTGTCTTCGAGGGAAGCCCCCTCGCCCTGAACGACGGCCCGGCCTCCAAGCGCCTGCGCCGCCGCATCCAACTGATCCCGCAGGACCCGTTCGACAGCGTCAGCCCCTACCTGAGCGTGGGCCAGATCGTGCGCGAGCCGCTCGACGTGCAGGGGACGGGCACCCCCGCCGAGCGCCGCGAGCAGGTGCGCGAGGCATTGGGGGCGGTCGGGCTGCCCACCCTGGAGGGCTTTCTGGCGCGCCACCCGCACGAGCTGAGCGGGGGCCAGTTGCAGCGAGTAGTCATCGCCCGCGCGCTCGTGCTGGAGCCGAAGCTGATCGTCGCCGACGAGCCGGTCTCCATGCTCGACGCCAGCGAGCAGGCCAAGCTGATCACCCTGCTGAAGGCCATCCAGAACGAGCGCGGCATGGGCCTGCTGCTTATCTCGCACGATCTGGCGCTGGTGCGCAAGGTGGCCGACCGCATCCTGGTCATGCGCGACGGCCAGATTATCGAGGGCGGGCCGTCCAGCCGGGTCATCGTCCAGCCGCAGCACGAGTACACGCGCGCGCTGCTGGGAGCCGCGCCGTCGTTCGACTGGTATTCCACGAGCAGCAACGGAGACCGGCCTTGAGCGACCATTTGAAGAGTTGTTTCCCCCACCCCAAGCCCCTTCCCCGCACAAGGCGGAGGGAAGGCTTTGTCTCCCTACCCCCCGCGCTTTGCACCCACAGATACCCTCCCCTTCCCCTTGTGGGGAAGGGCCGGGGATGGGGGAGGAGACACACGTTCACATTGGGATCCGGTATCAGTCTATAAGGAGCACCTATCCATGATCCACTCGCAGCCCTTCCGCGCCGCCGTGCTGAGCGTCCTGCTGAGCGCCCTGCTGCTGGCCGAGCTGCTCCCGCCGGGCGCGGCCTCCCAGGCCATCGCCGCCCCCGCGTCCGCGAAAGTGGCGGTGCTGCGCCTGCCCGGCGGCGGCTACTGGGGCCACCCGTCGCCCTTCGGCTTCAACCGGGGGCCGGGCTACCTGCGCGCCTCGCTGATCTTCGATACGCTCGTCTGGCGCGACGCCAGCGGCGAGACCATCCCCTGGCTGGCCACCGACTGGAGCCTGTCCGCTGACGGGCTGACCTGGACGTTCACCCTGCGCGAGGATATACGCTGGCAGGACGGAGTGCCCTTCACCGCAGACGACGTGGCTTTCTCCATCCAGTACTACCTGGATCATCCTGGCACGGCCTGGTTCATGGCCCAGATCGATCAGATCGTCTCCGCCGCCCAGGTGAGCGAGCATCAGGTGGCGATCACCCTCAAGCGACCCTTCGCGCCCTTCCTGCAAGCCACTGCCGAGGCCCTGCTCATCTTCCCCCGCCACATCTGGGAGAGCGTGACTGACCCCAAGGTCTACACGGGCGAAGGAGCATTCACCGGCACCGGCGCGTACCGCCTGGTCGAGTACAGCCAGGCCGAGGGCGCGTACCTGTTCGAGGCCAACCCGGACTTCTTCCTGGGCGATCCGTATGTGCAGCGCATCGAGTTCGTGCCCACCAGCGACAACTACCTGGCCCTGCTCAACGGCGACATCGCCGCCTTCGACCAGTTCGGCGGTGTGACCGAGGAGATGCTAGCCCCCTTCGCCGACGCGCCCTACGAAGTGGGCTTCGCGCCAGGCGAGTGGGGCATGTTCCTCACCTTCAACCTGGAGCAGGACACGCCGCTGCGCGATGCGCGCGTCCGCCAGGCCATCGCCCACGCCGTAGACCGGGCGGCGCTGGTCGAGCGCGTGCTGTTCGGCTTCGGCGAAGCGGGCAGCCCCGGCTTCTTGCCGCCCGCCAACCCATTCTACAACCCGGACGTGCCCGACTACGCCCACGACCCGCAGCGGGCGCGGGCGCTGCTGGACGAGGCCGGTTACGACGGAACGCCGCTCAAGCTGGCTTACTCGACCGACTGGATCATGGCCTCGCCGCGCGTGGTGGAGATCGTCGAGAGCGGCCTGAGAGAAGTGGGCATCCCGGTTGAGCACGTCGTCATGGATCAGGCGACGATGGACGCGGCCACCACAGAGGGCAATTACGAGATGGCTGTGGTAGGCTTTGGGGGGCTGGGCGGCGACCCGGATCAACTGCGGCGCAGCTTCGCCACCAGCAGCCCGCTGCGCGGATTCGCGCGCGCGCTGGGCTACAGCAACCCGGACTTCGACGCGCTGGCGGGCGCGCAGCTTGGCATGACCGATGCGCAGGCGCGCCGCGAGGCCGTCTACGCGATGCAGACCATCCTGGCGCAAGACCTGCCTGTGCTGGCGCTCTACTACACGGCGCGCGTGGTCGTCTTCAACGCCGCTGTGTTCGACAACTGGACGTTCACGCCCGGCGGCTGGGGCGGCGGCATCCCCATGCCCTACAACAAGCACCAGTTCATCGTCGGGACGCCAACAGGACTGACCATCCGCGAGTAGGGAGTGGGGAGTAGTCGGTGGTCAGTAATCAGAGAGAGGGACAACCTGACAGGCGGCTTTCTCTTGCCGGATAGGGGCGGACCGGCGTTGGGAGCAAGCAGAATTGGAGGCTGTCCCTAACCTTACCTCACCCCCACTCGGCGCTGACGCGCCTCGTTGCCCCCTCTCCGCATCGGAGAGGGGGCTGGCCGAGCGCAGCGAGGCCGGGGGTGAGGTAGACGAAGCAAACCGATCTTTATGCTTTCTGGATGGCCGTCCGCCCCTGAACCCCTGCCGGGGGACGGGGCATTCCGGCAGTGATTCGATAGCTTGATGCTGCCAGCAGGGACGCCTTGCGTTGCACCCTCTTCAAGGAAGCGGGAGAACCGAACACCAATAACCGAAAACTGAAAACCGATCACTGACAGCCAACCACTAACCACCGCCACCGCTTGCCACAGGAGCTTCCATGACCGACTCCATCCGCAACTACTTCGAGGGCCGCGCTCCCGACTGGGACAGCCGGATGCCCGCCCACCTCGACGAGACGCTGCGCCGGCTTGTGGCCGCCTTCGCCACCGAACTCGGCGCGGCGCGGGCCATCCTCGAGATCGGCACGGGCACCGGGGCGCTGATCCCGCGCCTGCTGGAGCGCGCGCCCGCCGCCCGGCTGGTCTCGCTCGACCTGGCCCACGCCATGCTGCGCCAGGCGCAGCAGCGCTGTCCCGGCGCGTGGCTGGTGCAGGGCGACGTGCACGCGCTGCCCTTCCCCGCAGGAGCAGCGCGCCCGTTCGATCTGGTAATCTGCCACAACAGCTTCCCGCACTTCGCCGACAAGCCCTGCGCCCTGGCCGAGATCGGGCGCGTCCTGCGCCCCGGCGGGCAGTTGCTCATTCTGCACAACAATTCGCGCGAGCGGGTCAACGCTATTCACAGCCAGGCCGGCGGGCCTATCGCCAAGGACTTCCTGCCGCCCGGTGCGGAGATGCGCGCCCTGTTGGTCGAGGCGGGATATCACGCGGCGTGGGCCGAGGACGCCGCCGACCACTACCTGGCCGGCGGGGTGCAGGTGTAGGCCCGACTGTTCACTCGCGCAGGTGCCAGGGAATGTCTATGATCGCCTGCACCTTGCCGAACCTGCGCCGGCGATAGAGCAGCGCCAGCTTGAGCAGCCACGCGGTCTGGTTGTGCAGCAGATGTTGCCACCAGCGGGCCGGGACAAACTCCGGCAGCAGGATCGAGACAGGCTGGCCGTCGCCGCTTTCGGCGTCCAGTTGGTCGAGGTACTCCAGCAGCGGCTCTACAATCGAGCGGTAGGGGGAAGGCACGACAACCAGCGGGACGCCCTGGCCCCACTTCTCCCACTGCTGGCGAACGCGGTCAGCGTCGCCGGGGTTGACCTCCACATAGACCGCTGTCACCCGGTCTGAGATCGAGCGAGCATAGCGCAGCGCCTCAACGATCCCGCGATGCACGCCGGAGACGGGCAGCACGACGTGCGGCGCGCGCAATGGCGCCGCCACAGCCTCTGGCGTGGCATCGCCCAGCGTCAGTTGGCGGGCTACCTCTTGATAGTGCTGCTTGACTGCGTAGAAAGCCAGCAGCAGCACCGGGATCAGCAGCACCACCAGCCAGGCGCCCTCGACGAACTTGCTGATCAGCACCACGCCCAGCGTTATGGTCGTAGCCAGCGCGCCGATGCCATTGATGACCGCCTTCAGCCCCCACGCCGGCCCGCGCGCGCGCAGCCAGTGCACAACCATCCCCGCCTGCGACAAGGTGAAAGCGAGAAATACGCCGACGGCGAAGAGCGGGATGAGGGCGTGCGTGTCGCCGTTGAAGGCCACGATCAGCAGCCCCGTCAGCCCAGCAAGCAGCAGCATCCCGTTGGAGAACACCAGCCGGTCGCCCAGGGATGATAACTGGCGGGGCGCATAGCCATCCTTAGCCAGAATCGAGGTTAGCCGCGGGAAACCGGCGAAGCTGGTGTTGGCCGCCACGACCAGGATTAGCAGCGTGGCCGTCTGGACGATCACGTAGAGGACGTTGGTTCCCAGCACGCGGCGCACGAGCGCCGAGAGGATCGTCTCGTCTGGCCCGGCGACAACCGCGAAGTACTGCGTCAAGCCGATGCTCCCCAAGAACAGCGTGCCCATCAGCAACGCCATAACGACCAGGGTCCGCGTCGCGTTCTGTGCTTCGGGCGGCCTGAAGGCGGGCACGCCGTTGCTGAGCGCCTCGATGCCGGTCAGCGCCGTACAGCCCGCCGCCAGCGCGTGGAGCACCAGCCAGGCCGTCAGCGGCTCGGTGGCAGGGGAGGCCGTCGCCCTGAACGATCCAGGAGAGCTGAGCAGCGCCTTGACCACGCCCACAGCCAGCATCATCAGATAGGAGCCGAGAAAGAAGTAGACGGGGACGGCCATCAGCGTGCCCGCCTCGCGCAGGCCGCGCAGGTTCGCCAGCGTGATCAGGACGAGAAACGCGAGCGACAGGACAACGCGGTAGGGCCACAGTGCAGGGAAAGCTGAGGCAATGGCAGCCACGCCTGCCGTCAGGCTGACGGCGGCGGTCAGCACGTAATCAATAAGCAGGCACGAGGCCGCCAGCAAACCGATCCGCCGACCGAGGTTGGCGCTGGCTACCGTGTACGACCCGCCGCCGGTCGGATAGGCCGGCAGCGTCTGAGCATACGAGATGGCTACCGTCACCAGGATACCAACAATCACCAGGCCAATGGGGAGGGAGTAGGCCAGGCCCGCCGCCCCAGCAACAGCCAGCCCCAGAAAAATCTCCTGGTTGGCGTAGGCGATGGACGACAGCGCGTCGGGCGAGAACGCGGCCAGCGCGCGTATCTTGTTCAGGCGCTCGCCCGCCAGCCGCTGCGTAGGAAGCGGAGGGCCGATCAGAAGACTGAAAAGAGTGTGCACACCGAATCACTCCCCTGTCTGATGCCGGATGCCTCGGGCAGTGTCAGCAAGTGCTGCCGTGGATGGTTATAGCGCAGAGCGCAGCCTGGCGCGAACCTGGGAACAGCAGTACCAGGGAGGGCGGGACAGCACCGGCACCTCGCGCTGTGGGGAGAGCACCTTGTGCCCAATTTCCTAAACTTGACACGATCTGCCATTTCAATCAACAATGATTATCTGCATTGTATTAATAGCGGGAGGCTGAAACCTATCTACCAGAATGCTAAAAACGCCTGGCGACGAACCGCATCGGCGCGCTGCCAGCCTGACAACCTGCTCACATTGTAGACAATTCGGGAGGCTCTATGACTTTCACAGACCGCAGTGACCTGTACGCGGCGGTTCACGAGGAAGGCATTAACCGTGTGGTGCGGCACATCATGCAGCAGCGCCCGTCGCTGTTCAACTACGCCACGCCCTATTTCCTGCAGAACCCCGGCCTGTTGTGCGTGCCCATCAAGGCCGCGCCGGAGGTAACCGCCGCTGGAAATCCGCTGTTCACCGTCCAGACCCCGCTGCCCGTGCTGGCCGCCACGCCGCCGGTGGGTCTCAACTACTGCCTGCAATTCACCGATCTCGCCATTGACTTCCACGACTCAGACACGATCAAGCTGCCGCCAGAATTGGGGGCGCTCCCCGCGCAGCGCCTGGCGCTGTTCATGAAGGGCTGCTTCGGGCTGGGCTGCGTGCTCGAAGACTTCTACCGCGATCTGATCTCCCTGGCCGAAGCCGCCGTGTCTCAGGGCGACAAGCCGTTCTACGGCATGACGGCCATACCGCCCCGCCAGGAGCGCGATCCCATCGTGCCGCCGGCCCGCAAGCTGACGTGCTTCTGCCTGGAGCTGTACGCCGTCCTGCATTTCGAGTGGGGTCTCATCGGCAAAGACGAGTACCTCAAGGTGCGGCTGGACGGGCTGGAGATCGTTGATCTCAAGCCGGTGGAGATGGAGAACATCCTGGAGTGCTACGCCGAAGCGGTGCTGCGGCTGGGCATTCTGCCGCGCCTGAGCATCAAGATCGAGAAGATGGTGCTCGACATCACCAAGTTGCTCAGAGAGCAGGGGCTCCAGGTCGGCCAGCAGATTTCGCTGGCACCGGCCCCCGTGCCCGCGGCTGTTCCCAACAACCCCGCCGTCGAAGACGACCAGCTCAAAGCGTTCGTCAACCTGGTCATCCAGCCCTAGGAGGCGTCATCATGGCCCATCTCACACTCGCAGTCTCCGAGGCGACGTTTCAGCGCTCGTTCGACTTGCTCAAGCGCAATTTCACGTTCCAGGACTCCGACCTGCAGGATCACGGGGCCTTCACGCTCGGCTATGACGTGAAGATGCATCTCGAAGGCGGGAGCGTTGACCTGCGCGACGACAACACCATCCAGATCAAAGAGCTGGACGTCCGCTGGGATCGCCTGAAGGTGATCATCGGGCTGGACATCCCGGAAATCTGCGTCGGCGGCGGCTGCATCAACATGCCCTGGCCCATCCCCGACATCTGTCTGCCGAAGATTTGCGTCTTCAGCGCCGACCCGGATGTGTCTATCTCGCCGGACTTCGCCAACCTGGTCGCCCAGGAAATCAGCTTCACCGGCAGCCTGGCCGTGCGCTACTTCGATGTCTTCGTTCCTCTGCCTTCGCCCGACCCTTGCCAACTGCTGCGCGTGGTGCCGCTGCCCGGCAACAACCAGTGGCAGATCTTCGTGGACCCGGAGACGATTGACCTCGACCTGTTCGACTTCCCCGACATCGTGGGCAATCTGATCGAGGACGCCCTGACCAGCGCGGTCACGGCGCTCATTCCCGGCGGCTGGGTGCGCGACCTGATCCTGGCCATCATCGGCGGAGTTGCCGATCTGATCCGCGCCATCCTCGACATCCCCGACGACATCGAGGAATGGCTCAGCGATCTGTTCAACGTCAGCTTCGGCCTGCTGGACTTCATCGGCACGCTGGTGCTGGACTTCTTCGCCAGTTGCAACCCGATCTATGGCATTGACGATCCGTTCGAAATCCTGCCGGCGTCTGGCGGGCTGATCCCTGTGCGCATCCCGATCCGCAACCTGAGCGTCCGCGCGCACGACCTTGAGATGGTCGTCCAGGCCGACGTGGGAGCCTAACCATGCAGAAGAATAAGGTGCTACTCAACCGGGCGATGTTCAGCATCCGCCCTTATGAAAGCAGCGCCCTGACGGTGCTGACCACGCTCTTCCATCACTTCACCGAAGCGGGCAACTACGAGCTGTTCGTGCGCCGGGGCGGGGCGGTGATCCACCGGGCGGCGATCCAGGTCGGCGAGAAGGGCGCGCAGCAGCAGCTCAACCTCGACCTGGCGTCGCTGCGCGACACAGAGGCGCGCGAGTGCTGTGACAAGGAGGCCGGGACGCGGTACACGCTGGCCGTCAACAGCGTCATGGGCTTCTATGTGTCGCAGGGCGTTGGCGCTTACTCGGTCGAGATCGCCCGCACCGAGCACAAAGAGCGCCAGGCGCTCGACAGCGCAGCCCACATCCCGGCGGGCGACCTCTTCGCGGTGACGCTCGTGCGTCCCGGCACCTACCGCGCCGTCAATGAAGAAGGCGGCGCGGAGGGAGTGATCCGCGTCAAGCCAGCCAGCCCCAAGGACTACCAGCCTGGCCAGGCCGAGCTGGTGACCTGCGACGCGCGAGCGTTCAAGCCCAAGCGCGTGGACCTCGTGTCGGGCAATTCGGTGGTCTTCCGCTGTGAGACCCCGGCCCGCCTGCGCGTTGAGCTGGTGGAGCCGGCGGAAAGCGCGCCCAGGCCACGCAAGGAGATGCGCCACACGCTGCGCCGGTCATCCGGGCCGGCCCGCCGCAAAGCGACGTGACAGCGGGTGGCGGGTGGGGGTCCGCAGGGGCGTACTGCGATACGCCCCTGCGGGCGGAGTCGTTCCGACGCCAGACTTCCGAAGTTCCCAAAACTTCGGAAGTCTCTTTCTGCGCAACGCCCCTACTCGCGCCAAGCTCACCGCAGTTCTGGGATACGCCGCCGCCCGGCTATCCCTTCCCGCAACCTCGGTCTATACTATCCTCACCGACAACCGACCACAGAAGGGCCTTGCAGCGCCCTGATCGGGGGTACTCATGAGACCGCGCGAGCGCGTACAGGCCGTACTGCGCCATCAGCCGCCTGACCGCCTGCCGAGGATGGTCAACTTCTATCGCTGGTCGTTTCCCCAGTATCCGGATCGCGACGCGAGCGAGATGTTCGACTGTGAGATTCGCTTCGTCACCGCCGACCCGCCAGGCCAGCAGGCCAGCTTCCTCAGCTACCTGAAGTCGCTGCCGGACGATGTCTACGTCGGCTCGCAGCCCATCCTGAAGACCTACCACGACTGGGGCTACCACCCGGAAATCGAGCGCGATGCACCACTCGGCGGAGCGGAGACCATCGCCCAGATCGCTGCCGCGCCGCTGCCGGATTTCATGCAGCAGTTCGATTCCGACGGGCTGCGCCGTGCCGTCGAGCATCACCAGCGGCAGGGCTACGCGGTGATGGCCTCGCCGCCTCACCTCGGCGGCGAGCTGTTCGAGACGGCGTGGCGGCTGCGCGGCTTCGAGCAGTTCATGATCGATCTGGTTGAGAACCCGCCGCTGGTGGACTATCTGCTGGAACAGCTCACCGCCATGCACGTCACCCTCTCGGTGGCCCTCGCCAGGGCGGGCATTGACATCCTGGCCCTCGACGACGACGTGGCCGAGCCGACCCGCATGTTGATCGGCCCGGAGACGTGGCGGCGCACTTTCAAGCCGTGTGTGCGCACGATCATCGCGGCCTGCCGCGCCATCAACCCCGACTTGTCCATCTTCTGGCACAGCGACGGCAACATCGAGCCGATCATCCCCGACCTGATCGAGATCGGCGTGGATGTGCTCAATCCCGTGCAGCCGGACGTGATGGACCCCGCGAAGCTCAAGCGCGAGTACGGTGACCGGCTGGTCTTCTGGGGGACGGTCGGCACGCCGCAGCGCTGGGCCTGGGGCACGCCGGAAGACATCCGGCGCGAAGTCTTCGAGCGGATCATGACCGTGGGGGCTGGCGGCGGGCTGATTCTCAGCCCCGCCTACGACCTGGAGCCGGAAGTCCGCTGGGAGAACGTGACCACTTTCTTCCAGGCCGCCGACATCTGGGGGGCCGACTACCCCACCCGTGTCTAGAGCATGTTATGCACTCAGTGCTCTCGGCCAGGGAGAGAAGCGCTCCGTTGACCTCACCCCCTGGCCTCGCTGCGCTCGGCCTTTCCCCCTCTCCATACATGGAGAGGGGGCGGTGAGGCGCGCAAGCGCCGAGCGGGGGTGAGGTAGCACAACGCACACGTTTGATGCAATCGCCCTGCCATCCCACCCTCTGCGGCGCAAAGCTCGACTTGGGGTACAATCAAGGCACGGCTCTTCAGGGTACGGTGGGCAGCGAACGGGGTGAAAGTCATGCCAGAGGACGTACAGGTACTGGTCGGGCACGTGCTGGTCGTGGGGGGACGGGCAGTGCGCGTGGCGCCGCCGGGCGCGCTGGCCGAGCTTGCGCCGCGCCGCGCCTCCCGCGCGCGCGAAGGGCACGCTTTCGCCATTCTGGTCACACCGCACGGCGATACGAGCGCGCCCGCGCCCTACTTCGAAACCCTGGCCCAGCTTGGCGCGGACACTTATTTCGGCAGCAGCGGCGGCATCACCGGCGGGCTGCGCGAGGCGCTGGCCGCCATCAATCACTGTGTCCTCGACGATCCCGCCGGGGAGCCGGTCAACGCGCTGGCGCTGGCCCTGCACGGGGGCGACCTGTATGTGGCGCGCGGCGGGCGCTCGTTCATGGTCTGGCGCGGGGCGGGCGGCCTGACATTCTTCCCGGAAGAGCGCCGCGATCCGCTGGCGATCAACCTGCCGCCGCTGGGCAGCAGCGATCCGCCGGACATCCAGCTTACGCGACTGGCCGTCGCGCCCGGCGATATGCTGCTGCTCTGCGACGAAAGCCTGCAGCACGCCCCCACCGCCACCTTCGACATTGTGCTGCGCGAGGGCACCCTGGCCGATGTCTTGGGGCGGCTCAAGACTCTCAGCAGCAAGCACCTGGCCGTCAGCGCTGTCGCTTTCGCGCCGCCGGACACGCCGGATGCGGAGCGTTACGCGCTCCAGCACAGCCTGCGCGAGCCGCGCAAGCCTCAGCCGGCGATCAGCCCGACCAGCGGCTCCGAGCTGGACTGGGGTCAGGACGCGCTGCGCGAGTCACCGCCAGCGCAGGAGGAAGCCGCGCCGCCGCCAGCCTGGGACGCGCCCGACGAGGCGAGCGCGGAGCCAGAGCCTGCAACGCTCCCTGCCGAGCCGCCACTCGCGGAATCGCTCCCCGCCGAGATGCTAGCCCTTGCTGAAGAGACGCCCGCGCCCGTCGAGGCCGCGCCGCTGCTGCCGCCGCCAGTAGAGGACACTGCGCCTGCCCCGGCAGAGGCTCCAGACGCTGCCGCGCGCCCGCCGGTTGCGGCGCGGCTGCGCGCGGCTCTGAGCAGCGTGGGGGAGCGCTTCGCCGGCGGGCCGGAGGCGGACGACGGTGAGCCGCCCGCTGCGCCCCCGGTGCCCGCCGGCCCGACTCCCCTTGACCGCGCGCGCGAAGTCATCGCTCAGCGCGGACGCCAGGGACTGCAGGCGGCGCTGGTCGCTGCGCTCGCTGTGGTGAACTCCCTGTCACGGGCGCTCGACCGGCTGGTGCCAGAACCGGAAGACGGTCGCCGTTCGGCCATCCCGACTAACGTCGCCATCGGGCTGGCGGTGATGATCCCGGTGGTGATCGTCGTGGCGGCGGTGGGCATGGCTCTGCTCGGCGCGGAAAAGAGCGAGTTCCAGAAGTACATGGAGCGCGCCCAGGCCGCCCACGCCGACGCACTGCGCCTGTCGGGGAGTAGCTGCGAGAACCCGGCGCTGCGCCCGCTGTGGGTGGAGGTGCTCGACCTGGCCGAGCGAGCCGAGGTGCTACGCCCCAACGACGCCAACGTGCTCACCATGCGCGCCGACGCCGAGAACTACCTCGACTGCTTCGACGACGTGGTGCGCCGCGATCTGACGCTGCTGCGCACCTACCCGCGCGACGCTGAAATGGTCTCGCCCATCGTGCATGGCGGCGTTGATCTGTACGCGCTGGATCGCAGAAACGGCGTGGTCTATCAGAACACGCTCAACGAGCGCGGTGACGGGCTGACCGATAGCGGCGACAGGCGGGTGATCTGGACAGGACAGACGATCAGCGGAGCGACCGGCAACTACACAGTGGGCCGCCCCATTGATATCGAGTGGCTGGCCGACGGCGGCACGCGCCCCAAGAATGTGCTCGTGGCACTGGACGCCAACGGCCTGCTCATCGCCTATTCGCCGACCTATTTCAGCAGCGCCCAGACGCTGGTCACTGAGGGGCGCTGGCAGGAGCCAGTTGCCCTGGCCGTGTATCGCAGCAACCTGTACGTGATGGATCCCCCCGCCAACCAGATCTGGCGCTACGTCCCGCCCGCCGGGGCCGAGAGCTATCCCAACGCGCCCGAAGAGTACTTCAACGGCGACCAGCTTCCGAACCTGGCTGGTGCGAAGGACTTCGGGATCAGCGACGATGGAGCCGTGTACATTCTCTTTGCCGACGGGACGGTGCGGCGTTACCGGCGCAATGTGCAGGGCATCGTCGAGGAGGAGCCGTTCGAGTTTCGCCAGGCTCCCCCTGGCGCGATGACCAGCGGCGTGGCGCTGTTCGTGGACAACGACCCGGCCTCGCGCAGCCTGTACATCGTGGACGGCGTGAACGAAACCGTCTACGAAACGTCGTGGGCCGGGACGTTCAACCAGGGCTACCGCCCGCGCGCCCCGCACGACGCCTTTCAGGATGCGCGCGGCTTCTATGCGGACTCTGTGGCGCGCAACAACATGTATCTGCTGGCTGGCAACCGGCTGTATCACTTCAAACGCTTCCCCTGAGTGGCCATTGGAGAGGTATCTTCACCCCTGCCCCAAACCCCTCCCCCACAAGGAGCTGAGGAGCTTAGGGACTGCGATCTTCTCCCTTCCCCCCTCGTGAGGGAAGGGCCGGGGATGGGGGGCACAGCCAGGTGCAGGGCCTCTCAAACGACCCCTGGGCGAAGCGGCGGTGGGCCAAAAGAGACTTCCAAAGCCTGCAAATCATCGCAATTTCGGCGTCAGCCAGACGTAGCGCAGGAATCGCCCATCTGACGCTTGACACGCCCGCCAAACAAGATGATCATGAAGGCGCTGAACGCCAGCACGCCCGGCACGCTCTGTGTCGCGGGGTGCTGGTTTGCGATGGGCTACACAGGCGCGACAAGACGAGAGCGATGGGCGACCAAGACGACGCCACCGTGTCCTCACCAGACGCCAGCCTGAGCCGGGCGAACTTCCGTCATCTGGTGCGAGACATCACCTGGTTTGGGCTGGCCATACCCGCGACGGCGCGCTTCCTGTCAGTCTATGCCATCCGCCTGGATGCTTCAGCGGCGCTGCTCGGCTGGATAGCGGCACTGCCCTCGCTGGTTGCGCTGATCACGTCATCGTGGGCGGCCTGGTGGCGCGGGCGGCACGCCACCATAACACAGGCCATGTGGTGGCCGGGCCTGCTCTATCGGCTGACCTTTCTGCTGCCGGCGTTCACCCCCCTGTTTCCCTCTGAGATGCAACCCTGGTGGCTGGTTGTCGCAGTGGCACTCCCGGCGGCGGCCAACGGCGTCAGCTCGGTGTTGTTCCTGGTGCTGATGCGCCAGGCGGTCGCCCCCCCTCGGCTCACAGTGCTGCTCGGCCGCCGGTCGCTCTCCTACAACCTGGCAGTGGGGGTGAGCACGCTGGCCTTTGGCTTCTGGCTGAAACTGATGCCGTTTCCGGCCAATTATCAGGTGATGTTCGTCGTGTCCTTCGCCCTGTCGCTGGGAAGCTTCATCTACGTCCAGCGCACGCGCGAACTCGCCCCCGCCGACATCTCCCCACCCGACTACGCACCGCTGCGCCCCTGGCAGTCGCCGATTTTCCGCCGCACGGCCCTCATTGCGGTGCTCGTGCACATTGCCTTCTTCTCCATCTCGGCGGTCATCCCGCTGCGCCTGATGAACGAGCTAGGCGCGGATGAAGCGTTCGTATCAGTCTTCTCGGTGGCGGAACTGGCAGCAGCGGCGATGAGCGCCGCTGTCACGTACCAGATTGTGCGCCGCATCGGGGCGCTGATGGTCATCGCCATTGGCATGGGGGTGACTGGCGTGGCGGCGGGCGTCCTGGTCGTCGCGTCGAGTCTGCCGCTCACCGTGATCGGAGCGGTGCTCTCCGGCGCGGGCTGGACGATGGCGGCCATCAGCCTCTTCGGTTACTTCAGCGAGAACGCGCCCGCCGAGAACCTGACGCGCTTCATGACCGTCTACAACCAGGTCGTGCTGCTGGCGGTCTTTGTCGGGCCGCTGCTGGGCAGCCAGCTTGCCAACACCTCGATCAGCCTGACAACCGTGCTGGCGCTGGGCATGGCGCTGCGCCTGGCCGCGGGGGGCTTCGTCGCACTGGACTGCAAGGGCTGGCTGGTGCGCGCCCGGCGCTGGCCGCCGGTCTTTGCGCGCCGCTGAGGGTGGCATTTCCCTCTCTTGCACAACGTTTACGCAGCGCAGAGGCACTTCTAATACCGCGCCAAGACTGTTCTTACGCGGGCGTGGCATCATGGTGTCCATATGGGACGTAACGAGATGTACTGGTGCAACAGACCGAGTTGCGGCTGACTATCCAGAGAGAATCAGGAGGAAAACACCATGGTGAAGCTTGTCCGCTGGACCGCCCCCGCTCCGCGTAGCTATCGCACGCTCGACCAGGTAGTGGACGACCTGTGGCGTTCGGGTTGGTCGAACCCGGCCCGCTACAACACGGACACGGCGCGCCCCATGCTGCGCCCGGCGATGGACGTGAGTCAGGATGAGGCTGGCGTGACCATCCGCGTGGACCTGCCCGGCCTGGCCGCCGAGGACGTGACCGTCGAAGTGCACGACGACTTGCTGACCATCAGCGGTGAGATCAAGGCTGCCGAAGAGCGCGAGGGCGAGCGCTACCACGTCCGTGAGCGCTGCGCCGGCGCGTTCAAGCGCAGCCTGCGCCTCGGCGAGCTGCTGGACATGGAGCGCATCGAGGCCACGTTCGACAACGGCGTGCTGACGCTGGCCCTGCCCATGCGCCCGGAAGCCCAGCCCAAGCGCATCGAAGTACGCACGGCGTAAGCCGCCCGACCTGATGAGATCTGACGATCATAATCGGCAGCCGCTTGTAGGGGCGGGTTTACAAACCCGCCCCTACAAGACACCCAGTGTGCGTTACCCGCCTTGAATGCCAAATCTCATCAGACGGTCGGTGAGGCGGAGCCTGGCTCTGCTGCGCCCACGCCGTTTTACCTCACCCCCAGCCTTGCTACGCTCGGCCCCGGAACAGACTTCCGAAGTCTTCGAGAACTTCGGAAGTCTGGTGTCTGCGCGCATCAGCGCCGGGCGGAGGCGAGGTAAAACGCCGAAGAAGTGAGGCGCACAGAGACGCCTGCACTACGCCCTACGGCCCGCCGCCCGGCTCTTCGCGCGGGGGCAGCGGGTCAACGGTCACGGCGTCGGGGTCGGACGGGTCGCGGGCGGGGATGAAGACGTCATCCACATAGCGTTCCATCCACGAAAGCTGGTAGTAGGCCGGGCGGCCCTGCCAGCCGTTGTCGTAGCCGGCGATGTTGACCGCCCACCAGTACTCCTCATCGTCCGGCGTCCAACTGATGTCGGCGATGTAGATGGTGGTGATCAGGCCCGTCCAGGGCCGCCAGTGCTGCGCCGCATAGCGATAAGCGCCGACCAGGTAGGCGGCCTGTGTCTCCTCGTCCACAGCGTGCCAGGCGTAGTCGGGGTGGATGCGGTCCGTTGTCCAGCCTAATTCCAGAATGGCGACCTGTTTGTGCGCATCGCCCGCCTCGACCATGATCGCGCGCATGTCCTCAACATGGCGAAAGCACATCCAGCGCAGGAATCCAGCGGCCTCGGCCTCGGCGGGCGACATCTCTGGCGGATTGCCGTAGCCGGGCGCGTTGAGGCCGAGCACGTCGAAATGAGGGGCCGCGCCCGCCGCGTACATCTGACGCAGGTAGTCTATGTCCGGGATCGCCTCCGGCAGGCCGGTGCCGGTGGGAGCCAGGCCGGCGGAGATGATGATCGCTTCTGGATCAGCGCTGCGAATGGCTTCAGCACACGCCGCCAGCAAGGAAACATAAGCCGCCGCGTCCGGCGGATAGCCGAGCCACTCGCGGGTGAGGTTCGGCTCGTTCCACACCTGGTAAGCGGCGATCTGTCCCCGGTAGCGAGCCGCCAGCGTCCCGCAGAACCCGGCCCACGCCGCCAGGTCCAGCGGCGGATCATCGGGCGCGTCCGGCACGCGGACGGCCCAATCAGGCGGGCCGTCCAGCCGGGCCACCACCTCCAGCCCACGATAGGCCACCTCGCCCACCACGCCGTCGGCCTTATCCCAGTGCCACTCGCCGCGCACCGGCTCCAGCGTGCTCCACGAGAAACGCTGCTTGACGTGCGTGAACTTCATCAGGCGGATGTTGTCCAGATCAATCGTGCGCATCGTCTCATTCCACCACAGAAAGGCGTGGATGCCGTAGGTCAGCGAGGGGAAGGCGCGCTCGGTCACGGCGTCCGGGGCCAGGTCGCTGGGGATCAGCGGGGTGGCGGTCGGGCTGGGAGGGATGGTCCCGCCCTCATCGCTCAGCAACAGGCCAGCGCCCACAGCGCCGCCGGCGAGCGCGGTCACCAGCGCAACGGCCAACACGGCGCGCAGCCTGCAGGTACGACGAGGCGAAAAGGAGTGTGCGTCGGTCACGAGTCCGGGTGTGCTCCTTGTGCGCGGTTCCACAGGGGTGCCGCTCTGCAGCGTCCAGCGTCCAGACTTCCGAAGTCTTGGAGACTTCGGAAGTCTCTCTCAATACAGCGCCCTGCCCCTCAGCTTTCCCCGGCAGCAGCGCCAAGCTGGGCCGGTATCACAGGTGCAGAGGGACGCGAGCGCCACGCGCAAGGTTAACATGACCGCGCCGCGAAGTCCACAGCGCGTGGCTGCGGCGCAGGCAAACCGTCAGCCTGGACACAAGCCTCGGGTGCGTGCAAAACCTGTCAGGTAGGGGCGCTGCTCTGCTGCGCCCTGGTTGACCTCACCCCCGCTCGGCGCTCACGCGCCTCGCCGCCCCCTCTCCGTCAACGGAGAGGGGGCAAGCCCAGCGCAGCGAGGCTGGGGGGGTGAGGTCAATGCCCCGCGCCCAGCGAGTAGTTGACAACCTTTGCACGCACCCCAAGCCTCCCGCAATTTGCTGCTGCCCCCGATCCCGCTTAGACTCGCGCCGAGGAGTCCCAATGACTACGACTGTCCAGCCTACAGCCCCTGATGCTCCACCTGCGTCCGCGCTCCTCTTCGGGCGGCGGACGGTGGCGCTGCTGGCGCTGGCTACCGCCGCCATCGTTGCAATCTGGCTGTGGCTCACCCCGCCGGGCATCCTGGGCAAGGCGGACGCGCTCGGCTACGCGGTCTGCCACCGCATCGTCGAGCGCTCGTTTCACATCCACGAGCGCCCTCTGCCGCTGTGCGCGCGCTGCACCGGCATCTACCTGGGCGTGTGGGCGGGGCTGGGCGTCTTCGCCGCGCGGGGACGGCTGCGCGCCGCCCGCTTGCCGCGCGTCCGGCTGCTGGCGGCCATGCTGCTGGGCGTTGGTCTGTATGGACTGGATGGGCTGAACAGCTACCTGAGTCTCTTCGAACGCTACGCGCCGCTCTACGAACCCCACAACACGCTGCGCCTGCTGAGCGGGACGACCTTCGGCCTGGCGCTGATCACCATCGTCTGGCCGGTGTTCAACAGCCTGCTCTGGCGCGCGCCGCAGGACACCCCGCCCGTCCGCTCGTGGGGCGAGCTGGCCGCGCTGTACGCGCTGGCAGCGGGAGCCGGAGCGCTGGTGCTGCTCGACTGGCCGCCCCTGCGCGCGGCCCTGGGCGCGATCAGCGCAGCAGGTGTGCTGCTGATGTTTGGCATCGTCGGCTGCACGCTGATCCTGGGAATTGCGCGCCGCGAGAATCGCGCTGCCCGCTGGCGCGACCTGATCGCTCCTGCGTTGGCCGGACTCGTCTTCGCGCTGCTGGTGACCGGGGCAATAGACGCGCTGCGCTACGCATTGACGGGGACGTGGGGTGGCTTCGTGCTGCCGTGAGGGCGGGAGCGCGAGGCAGGATCATACCCCTTCCGGCTCGTCCGGCTCCTCGCCCGGCAGCACCTTATGAGCGGGGCGTCCCTTTGTCACCAAATAACGGTCGAAGTCGCGCACGGCGTGGCTGTTGGCGAAGTATTGCTGCGCCTCCCGAAACACATCGCGCTCGCGGTAGCGGCGTGAGATGTGGGTCAGCAGCAGCGTCTGCACGCCGACTTCACGGGCGAAGCGCGCCGCCTGCCCCGCGGTGAGGTGCCCAAAACTGGCAGCCATCTCCGCATCTTCGTCCAGGTATGTCGCCTCGGTGACCAGGGCGTGTGCCCCCGCCGCGACGCTCTCCAGGCCGTCGAGCGAAGCCGCGTCGCCAGTGACGACCAGCCGCGCGCCGGGAGTGTCCTCGCCCAGCACGTCGTCTGGCCGGACGACGCGCCCGTCGGCCAGGGTGATCGTCTCGCCGCGCACCAGCCGCGCCCGTTCCGGCCCGGCGGGGACGCCCAACGCTTCCGCCCGCTCAACCAGGAAAGGTCGCCGTGCCTTCTCCTGGAAGGCATAGCCGAAGCAGTCGCGCCCGCGATGGCTCACCGGAAAAGCGGAGACGAGAAAATCTGCTTCTTCCATCAGCACGCCGGGCTTGACATCAATCAGGTGCAGCGGCATGGGCGGCTGTGCCCCGCGCAGCACCACGCCGTAGATCAAGTCCTGCACGCGGTCGAGCGCCCACCTGCCGCCCCAAATCTCCAGCTCGTCAATGCTCTCCCAGCGCATGAAGGTGGACATCAGCCCGCCCAGCCCCAGGATGTGGTCGAGGTGCCCGTGCGTGATCAGCACGCGGTTGAGCCGCTTGAAGCCGATCCCGCTCTTGAGAAGCTGGCGCTGCGTGCCTTCGCCGCAGTCAATGAGAAAGCGGCGGTTCTTGACGATGACCACCTGCGCGGACAGCCCGCGATGGACCGAAGGAGCGCTCGCTGAGGTGCCGAGGAAGACAATTTCGAACATGACAGACTCGTTGTTGGCTGCTGGTTGTTAGTTGTTGGTTGTTGGTGATTGGTTCTCAGTGATCAGTTGTCAGTGATCAGTAACCGCCTTCTGTCCCTGGCCCTCAATTGCTGAGACTGAGAACTGATCACCGAAAACTGATAACTGATAACTGATAACTGATAACCGACAACTGACCCCCCCCATCACGCGATCTCCACCCTCCGCGACCGCTCGTCCACCGCGATCGGGCGCTCCACGAACGCGCGCACGACGCCGATATTGGTCAGCAGGTGCGCCGTGATCTCCGGCGTGACGAAGGCGCTGGCTCCCTGCGCCAGCGCCAGCGGCACGATGATCTGGTCGGCCAGGTGCGCGTCTACGGAGGCGCTGCCCGCGTGAAAGGCCAGCAACGCCGTGACCGCTTTCTCGGCCACGACCTCAGACGGCATCCCTTTGCGCCCCAGGACGCCGAAGCCGCCGCGCCCGTTGGTATATTCTGCCGCCAGGAATATTCCCGCCCCGGTGCTGATGCCCCGCGCCCGCAGCGGGCGCACGTCCGCCGCCACCTCCAGTGGCCCCAGCAGGTTGATGGCGCGGTTGGCGATGCGCTGCGGAATGTGCGACGGCAGGTTGCAGCCCACCGCCGTCCCGAAGACGCGCTCGATCCGCCCGCGCTGGCCCATATCCACGCCGCTGAGCTGCACGCCGCCCTTCACCTGGGCGACGATGGTCCCACCTCCCTCCGGCATCCAGCCATAGGCGTCCAGGAACAGCGCCAGATCCGCGCCGAGGTCGAGCAGGAAGGGCACGTACACGTCGCGCAGGTAGTGGCCCGACGGGCTGTACGGGACGTGCGTGCCGCCGTGCACCCGCACTTCGGACGCCCCGTCGGCCAGCGCCAGCGGCAACAGCACCGTCTGCATGACCAGCACCGCCGATCCCGCCGTGCCAATCGCCCACTCATAGCGACCGGGACGCACCGCCCCGCCGGGCGCGAAGGTGATCGCATCCGACCCGACCGCCGCGCCCTCGACATGCGCCGCGCAGATGTCCGCCGCTGCCCGCACCGCCGCCAGATGTTGCGGGCGCAGCCCCGCCGTCTGCCGACCGGCGCGGATGCGCTCGATGCGCACCGGCGTCCCGCTGATGGCGCTGAGCGTCAGCGCTGTGCGGACGATCTGCCCGCCGCCTTCGCCCTGGCTCCCATCGAGGTACAACATGGCGGCTCCTGGTGGTGAGTGATTGGTGGTTGGTGATTGGTTATTGGTTATTGGTTTTGAGTGATCAGTTGTCAGTTATCGGTGATCAGTTGACCATGATCGGTGGCTGAACGCCCTCACTGACAACTGATCACTGACAACTGATCCCTGACGACTGATCGCTCCCCACTCACGACTCCACGACCGTAATCTGCCCCAGCAGCAGGCGGTCGCCGTGTGGTGCGTAGCTCTGCGCCGCGTCGAGCACGTCCAGGTGATTCTCCAGCACGGCCACTTCGTCGCGGTAGGCGCCCACCGTCAGCGCGTAGCGATCCGGCCTGAGGTTCTCGCGCAGCCAGATGTACGACACCTGAATGAAGAAGTCGCGCGGCTCAAGCTCGCCGGGCTTCACGTCAATCGAGTTCGCCTCGGCCCAGGGTTCGATCTGCAGGACAGGCGGCTCGGTCTGTGTATAGCCGAGCAGGTGCGCGTAGACGGCCAGATCATCGGGCAGCGGCTCGTCCACGCGCCAATAGGTCACCAGCACGATAGGATCGCCGCCGGGCCGCCGTTCGCCATCGAACACGCCCGGATCGTACCCCGCAAAGGTCAGGCCCTCCTCCAGCGGCACGGGCAGCCTGGCCTGAACAGGTTGCTCGTCAGCGCCCGGCATGAAATATACGGGAGCGAACAGGTCCCAGCGCCCGCCAGCGTCGCGCAGACGCTGCTCCACGTCCAGCCTCAGCACAGACCCGGCCGGCAGCCCCTGGGCCGCAATTGGCCCGGCCTCGGCCAGCCAGTCGGCCAGCTCTGGCGGCATAGTCTCCCGGTCGGCGGGGTCGGCGAAAACAAAGCGCATCGGTGCTCCGGCGTTGATCAGCACCAGCCCCGCCCGGCAATCGGAATGGCGCACCGGCTCGCCCGCGCGGTGACGCATCAGGCCGAGAATCTGGCGCGGCGACAGGCCAGCATCGCCCGGCACGTTCATGCCGGTGATGCACAGCGACACAGGCAGATCGTCCGGCGTGCGGTCTAGGTAGGCGGCCACAGCAGCCAGATCGCTGTGATAGGCGACACGCACCGCTGTACTGGCTTTCCAGTCGCGGTAGAGGCGGTCGCGCACGCCCCAACTGTTGGCCGCCAGGATGAGCAGCATCAGCGCGGTCACCGGTCGCCAGGCCCTGGCGACGCCGCGCCCGTGCAACTCGCGCCAGACGACCTGCCCTCCCACGCCCACCAGCAGGAAGACAGCGGGCAGCGCCACCAGATGAGCCGTGAACGTGACGCCCGGCTTGACCCAGGCATCGCTCAGCAGCCCGGCGGCAAAACTCAGCAGCAGCAAGGCGTGGCGAGGATCGCGCCAGCGCCGGATCGCTTCCAGCATCCCCACGATGAGCAGCAGCGCCAGGGCGGGGCCGAGCAGCGCGCGCTCCCCGGCGTTGATCGTGACGCGACTATCCCCCCGCCACACCAGCCCTCCCGCCGCGTTCAACAGCCCCTCGACAGCCTGCCCCACAGTGGTCGGGCGCTCGCGCCACAGGATGTACGCCTCGCTCAGCTCAGGATCGCGCAGCGTGGAGACGAGATAGGGCAGCGCGACAATGGTCGCCAGCACCGCGACGAAGATCCACATGCTCCACGCGCGCCGCGCCAGCGGCTGGCCCGTCCGCCACAAATGCAGGAAGAAGATCAACCCCAGCGGGCCAAGCACCAGCGTGGAATAGTGCAGATAACCCGACAGGCCAGCCAGGGCCGCCAGCAGCGCGAAGGGCAGCGTGTAGGGCACGCGGAATGTGACTGCGTGGCGCAGGTTGAAAGCGACCGCCAGACACAGCAGCATGAGCAACGTATACAGCGGCACAAGCGACTCCGCTGTCACCGTGCGCGCCAGCAGCACCGCGCGCAGATTGACGCTCATCGCCGCCAGCGCCATCAGCGCCACCGGCACGCCAAACAGACGCCGACCCAGCGCGTAGAGCAGCGCCAGCGTGACCAGCCCGCCCCAGAGCGGCAGCATCCGGTAGCCGAGGAGTCCGCTGCCCGCCAGATCAGAGGCGACGGTGTTGAGCGCGCCGAACAGCGCGGCGCGGGTCAGGCGGTCGCCGATCTGGTAATAGACCGAGACCTCGCCCGCCTTCATCGCTTCGGTGATGCGGATATGGGCCAGCTCGTCACGGTTGAAGCCGGGCGGCAAGTGGGCCAGGTCCCACAGGCGCAGCAGCGCTGCCAACAGCAGCAGCGCCGTCACCAGCATCAGCTCAGTTTTTCGGCTCACGGTCACTCCTCAAGGCCGGAACCAGCCAGCACGCCACCCGCCAGCGGGTCCAGCGGCGCGTGCATCCCCCAGAACACCCGCCAGCGTGAATTGTAGCACGCTTGCACGATTGGCTCACGTCTGCTTGAGGCAAGCAAAGGGACTCGTGGGGCAGGGCAAACGACGCGCCTTAGCTGATCCAGTCGCGGCTGTGGGCATCCCACTCACGGTGGCGGTAGGCGTTCTTGCACTCCATACAGACCAGCCCGCTGTCCAGGCGGCCCGTGGCTCGCCAACGCCAGCGTACCCGCCCCATATGAAAGCGGCACGTCGGACGGTGGCAAACCGGGCAGTAGTCGCCCTGCTCAAGCGAGGCAGCGCCGTACTGGCGCTTTTCCAGCTCGTTCTGTTCGCAAATGTGGCAGTACGGTACGGGCATCCCGCGTCCTCAATCCGTGATCCACCCCAACGGGGCGCTATTATACCGTAATTGCCCGCCTGGTCTACGGTGCGGTGCAGAGGGCTGGAAAGAGACTTCCGAAGTTTTCGAAAACTTCGGAAGTCTGGCAGGGGAGCGCCCGCGCCACGGTTGGGGAAACCCTCGCCAATTTGACTATAATCAAATACGCCGGGTCAGGAATGTGTTATGATGACTGCGGCTGTCGGCCAGATGCGAACATCCTTGCGAAATGTGGCAGGCCGGATAGCCTATGGCGTATTATTATGCCGGTTTTCGAGAATACTGGTTGAGTGTGCGATCCAGGCAGCGAGCGCGGCAGACTGTGCGGACTGGTTCCCAGAGGGGGGAGCCTGCGGCAGTGGCTCAGGAGCGCCTGCTGCCTGCGCGTCTGTCTGGGGCCGGGCCGGCGCTGTGCCGGCGTCGTTCTTCTCAGAGCGTGCAGTCTTGATTTGACTGTGTGGTTGGTATCAGGAATTGGGAGTGGAACGCCATGATCGCTGAAGTCGGCATCATCACCACTGGATTGGCGTTTCTGGCTGCGGTCTACGCGCTGATCGCGGCCCTGGTCGGGGCGCACCTGCGCCGCGACCGCTGGGTGATCAGCGCCCGCAACGCCGCGCTGATGACTTTTCCGCTGCTGTCGGTGGCGAATCTGCTATTGATCTACGCACTGCTCAACCACGAGTTCAGCATCGCCTACGTCTGGCAGACCTCGAGCCACGACACGCCCACCTTCTACCTGATCACCGGGCTGTGGGGCAGCCAGGCGGGATCGCTGTTGTTCTGGTCGTGGCTGATGAGCGGCTTCGCATTCGCCGCGCTGCTGCTCAACTGGCAGTCCGAGCGCCGCTTGATGCCCTACGTCATCGTGGTGACGATGACCACGCTCGGCTTCTTTCTCATCCTCAACAACTTCATCGAGAACCCGTTCGAGCGCTACTGGGCCATGCCCGATGGCGCGGTGAAACCGGCGTTGTTCGAGCCAGCCAGTAGCATGAGCGCCTATAACCCGGCGGACGGGCAAGGGCTGAACCCGCTGCTGCGCCACCTGGGGATGGTCCTTCATCCGCCGCTGCTCTACCTGGGCTTTGTGGGCTTCGTCATCCCCTTCGCCTTCGCCTTCGCCGCCCTGGTGACCGGGCAGCTTGGCTCCGGCTGGCTGCACGCCACGCGGCGCTGGGCGCTGATCGCCTGGCTGTTCCTCAGCCTGGGGCTGCTGCTCGGCGGGCGCTGGGCCTATGATGTGCTCGGCTGGGGCGGCTACTGGGGCTGGGACCCGGTGGAGAACGCCGCCCTGCTCCCCTGGCTGACGGGCACCGCCTTCCTGCACAGCGCTGTCGTGCAGGAAAAGCGCGGAATGCTCAAGTTCTGGAACATGCTGCTGATCATCCTGACCTTCCTGCTGGTGGTGCTGGGCACCTTCGCCACCCGCAGCGGCGTGGTCAGCAGCGTGCACGCCTTCGCCGAATCCGAGATTGGCCGCCCCATGTTCGCCTTCCTCGGCCTGGCCATGGTCAGCAGCGTGGGCCTGCTCGCCTGGCGGCAGCAGCACGGCGACCTGCGCGGCGCGGACGATCTGGACTCGCTGTTCAGCCGCGAGAGCATGTTCCTGCTCAACAACTGGCTGTTCCTGGGGCTGACCATCGTCGTGCTGTGGGGGTCGTGGGCCGAGGCGATCACAACCATCCTGGTGGACCTGGGCCTGCGCAGCACGGTGATCAACCTGGGGCCGGACTACTACCCGCCGGTGACGCGCTGGTTCCTGGTGGGCATCTACCTGCTGATGGGCGTCGCGCCGCTGGCGGCGTGGCGTCGCTCGACGGCGCAGCGCCTGGGGCGCGCGCTGATCGTGCCGCTGGCGCTGGCTGTGGCCGTGCTGGTGGCGCTCTTCGTCAGCGGCACCGACAACTTGTGGGCGGCAGGCGGCTACGGGCTGGTGGCCTTCGCCGGCTTCGCCACGCTGACCGAAATCTGGAAGGGCGTGCGGGCGCGGCACGGACGTGGCGAGAACTACTGGCAGGCCTTTTCCACGCTCATCGCCCGCGACCGGCGGCGCTACGGCGGCTACTTCATCCACCTGGGCATGGTTGTGCTGGGCATCGGCGTCATCGGCAGCACGGCGTTCCAGGACATCACGACGCAGACGCTGGAAGTGGGCGAGCGCCTGACGCTGCACGACTATGAGCTTCAGCACAACGGGCTGTTTGAAGCGCAGGCGGAGGACGGGCGCACGATGATCGTCGCTCGCACAACGCTGTTCAAAGATGGTGAGATCGTGGGGCACGTCCGGCCCCGCCGCGATGTCTTCTTCACCCGCGATCCGATGACCGGCCGGCTCTCGCCCACCACCAACATGAGCATTCCCGGCACCTACAGCACGCTGGCCGCCGATTTCTACGTCCGCATCGAGCACTGGGAAGGCAACCGCGTCACCTTCCGCGCCTACTACAACCCGCTGATCAGCTTCGTGTGGCTGGGCGGCGTGGTGCTCATCCTGGGCACGCTGGTGGCGCTGTGGCCGTCGCGCCAGCCGGGGCGCGCTGCGCAGCGGGTGACCGTCCCGACGGGCGCGCGCGGCATCAGCGCGGGAGGGGACTGACCATGCTACACCGCAAACGGTCTTTTGAGACGTTGATTCCCCCCACCCCAAACCCCTCCCCCACAAGGAGGGAGGGGCTTAGCCTGCGCGCTTTTCTCCCTTCCCCCCTCGTGGGGGAAGGGCCGGGGATGGGGGGCACAGGCAAGCGCGTGCGCGGCCCCTGGATCGTCCTGCTGACCCTGCTGGCCCTCGCCCTGCTCGGCGGCTTCTCCGCCGGGCACGCCCTGGCTCAGAGCAGCGACCTTGAACTGCCGCCAGGCGTGACGCGCGACGACGTGAACGCCATCGCCCGCAAGATGTACTGCGATGTGTGCGAGGGCATCCCGCTGGACGAATGCGAGAGCATCGCCTGCCGCCAGTGGCGTCAGGAGATCGCACGGCAGCTCGGCGAGGGGCGCACGCAGGACGAGATCATGGACTATTTCGTCGAGCGCTATGGCGCGGATGTCGCTTCGATCCCGCGCAACAGGACAGACCGCGCCATCGCTTTTGGCGTGCCCATCATCATCGTGGCGTTGATCGCCGTCGTGGGCGGCTGGCAGGCGCGCAACCTGCGGCGGCGCGGTCAGCAGACTGGCCAGGTAGCACGCCGGTCGGGCGAGCGGCTGCACAGCCGCCCCGTGCCCGATGACCTCGATCCGGCGCTGCTCGAACGGTTGCAGCGCGAGCTGGAGGGGCTTGACTCATGACCGACAACCAGATTCCCCAGGCGCACGACCAGGCTGACCTGCCGGACTGGCTGGCGCAGATCGCCGGTGGAGGTGAGGAGGCGAAGCCGCAGCAGGTCAGGCAGCGTTTCTCGATGTTCACCGTCGTCGCGGGCCTGGTCACGGTGGGCCTGCTGATCGTGATCGGCTACGCGCTCTGGCAGCGCAGCAAGGCCACGCCGACCGAAGGCCCTGCGCCGGACTTCGCCGTGACCATGTACGAGTTCAACCAGATGGCCATGAGCGGCGAAAGCGCCTCGCTGGCCGGCCTGCGCGGCAAGGCCGTCGTGGTCAATTTCTGGGCCAGCTACTGCGTGCCCTGCCAGCAGGAAGCGCCCATGCTGGAGCGAGTGTGGAATGACTACCGCGACCGGGGCGTGATCTTCCTGGGCATCAACACCGAAGACCCGCTCAAAGAAGCGCTGGATTATCTGGTTGAGTACAAGGTCACCTATCCGAACGCGCCGGATCAGGGCGGGCGCATGGAAAAAGCCTATCGCATCACCGGCATCCCGGAGACGTTCGTAATCAGCACGCAGGGCGAGATCGTCCGGCACCTCCTTTCGGTGCCGAACGAGCGCGATCTGCGCAATGCGATTGATCGCGCGCTGGAAAGCTGACACGGCGGGCGCGGAAGAGTCAGGGTGCATCCAGGGTAATCCTGTTGGCGAATTGGTTTGTAGGGGCGGGTTTAGAAACCCGCCTCTACGAGAACATCGTTTGGGGAATTCGCCAGCACATCGGCAGGGAATGCACCGATTGGTTCGGGCGGGACGCCGCACGGCATCCCCTACGGCAAAGTTGTGACGCATGTCCCTAGAAACTACCATCCTGGCCGTTCTGCTCACCGGGGCGCTGGGCCTCTTTGTGCTGTTGCCACTGCTGGAGCGCGAAGAAACGTCGTCCAGCGGCACAGGAGGGCGCGCGGGCAGCGCGCGCCAGCGGCAAGCCCTGGAGACGCTGCACGCTGAGAAGGACCGCGTGCTGCGCGCCATCCGCGAACTCGACTTCGACTATGACATGGACAAGCTGACCGACGCGGCCTACGCCGCCCAGCGCATTCGCCTGATCTACCTGGCGGTTGCCATCATCAAGCGCATTGATGAGCTGGAGGCGGAGATCGCCAGCCAGCAGGTGCGCGCTGAGGCAGCGGTTGCGGCACTGCGCAAGACGCGCCGGGCCAAGACCAGGCGTGCGGGGTGAACGAATCCGGTCAAATCTTCGCTTGCTGCGTGCACTGGAATTCAGGAACTGCTATGAGCTATCGTGTAGTTGTCCGTCTTCGCTGGATCACCCTCGCCGCCGCCCTGCTGGTGCTGCTGAGCGCCTGCGGCATCAACACATCGGGCGAGCCAAAGACCATCCGCGAGCAGGAAATTGCCTCGCTGCCCACCCAACCGCCGACGAATACGCCGTCGCCCACCCCCCGCCCACGCCCGACGAAGCCGCCGCCATAGCGACTGGCTCGCCGGAAGCGGCGGAGCCGGAAGATGCATCCGGCGGCGCTGATATGCCCGCCGCCGACTATGACCTGGGCTTCCAGGTGTATATGCGCGAATGCGCCGCCTGTCACGGCGCGGCAGACGGTGCGGGGCCGTCGCTGACCGCCATGCGCGATCGCGCCCCGACGGTCGTCGCCGGCCTGTCCGCGCAGGACTACATACGCCAGTCCATCGTCGAGCCGGGCGCGTTCGTCGTCGAGGGCTATCAGGACATCATGCCCAAAGACTACGGCGAGACGCTGACCGCCGAGGAGATCAACGGGCTGATCACCTTCATCCTGGAGTTCGACCCGGCGAGCATGATGGGCGCGGCAGCACAAGCGGAGACCACCGATGCCACTGCCGAGGCTCTCCCTACACTGGAACAGGAAGCAACGCTGACCGTCCGGGGCCGGCTGGTGCAGGGCACGGCGGGTGGCGAGGTGATTCCGGTGGGGCTGCCCATGCAGCTTTATGCGCTGGACGTGCACGGCAACCTGGCCGGCGTCTATGAAAGCGAGTCCGCCGAGGACGGCGCGTTCACCTTCGAGAATGTCGCCCGCGCGGTGGGCAACATGTACCTGGTTCAGGTGACTTACGACGACATCGCCCAGGGCGGGCAGGTTCCGGCGATCAACGGCGACGAGGAGACGGTCACCCAGGACATCACCGTATACAAGCGCACGACCGACACCTCGACCATCGCCATCACCTGGGCGCAGATGCTGATCAACTACGCGCCGATTGAGCAGTTCGGGCTGGAAGTGTGGCTGCGCCTGGAGCTGGCCAACACCGGCGACCGCATTGTGACGCTGGACGAGACCGCCGGGTCGAGCGCATGGCACGTGTCGGTGGCGATTGAGCTGCCTCCGGCGGCTTTCGGCATCCAGCCCATGCAGGCCGAAGGCAGCCAGCGCTATGATGTGGGGGTGGTGGATGGGGTGCCAATGGTGCGCGACACGTGGCCGCTGCGCCCCGGCCAGGTGCACACAGTCACCGTGGCCTACTACCTGCCCTATGAAGACGGCGCGGTGATTGACCAGGCTTTCGGCTACCCGGTCGTGGATGGGGCGGTGCTGCTGCCCAACGATACCGTCACGCTGACCAGCGAGCAGCTTGACGAGGCGGGAGCGTGGCGCTACCGTGTCTCGGCGGGCGGCGTCCGCGTGACCGAGCTGGCCCCTGACGAGAAAATAGACCCGGACAAGGACTTCTCGCTGGTCAAAGAACACCTGCTGACCAGGCCGCTGGCCGGCGACGAGCGCCTGGTCTTCGAGCTGGTAGGCCGTCCCACGCGCACCAGCAACGTGATGTCCTCCTCCCCCGCGTCGAGCGACAGCGAGACAAACACCGTGCCGCTGCTTCTGGCTGTGGCCGGCGTGCTGATCATCGGCGCGGCGGGTATGCTGTGGCTGCGCCAGCGCCGGGCGCTGGCGGGAGGGCTGCCCGCGCTCCAGGCCGACGCTGACGGGTGGCAGGCACCGCCGGCTGGCGCAGAGAAAGAAGCGCTGCTGGCAGCCGTCGCCGCGCTTGACGACGCCTTCGAGGGGGGCGACCTGGATGAGGAGACCTACCAGGAGCGGCGCGCCCTGCTGATGCAGCGGCTGCTGCCGTTGATGGGTGAGGACGAGTAGCGCATGTCCTCTGCCGAACGGACGATTGAAGTCCGCGCGCTGACCAAGACGTTCGGCCTCAACCCCGTGCTGCGCGGGCTGGACCTGGACGTGCCGCGCGGGGAGTTCCTGACGCTGCTGGGGCCGAACGGCTCTGGCAAGACAACGCTGCTGCGCATTCTGGGGGCGCTGGCCCGCCCGACGAGCGGCACGGTGCGCATCGGCGGCTGGGAGCTGCCCGGCGAGGCGGAGTTCGTGCGGGCGCAGCTTGGCGTGGTCAGCCACCTGCCGCTGCTCTACGACACGCTGACTGCCGAGGAAAACCTGCTCTTCTTCGCGCGGATGTACAACCTGCCCCGCGAGACGCGCCGCGAGCGCGTGGACGCGATGCTGCGCCGCGTGGGGCTGGCTCGCCGCGCTCGCGACGTGGTGGCGACGTACAGCCGGGGGATGCAGCAGCGCCTGGCAATTGCCCGCGCCATTCTGCACGACCCGGCGGTGCTGCTGCTGGACGAGCCGTATACCGGGCTGGATCAGGACGCGGCGGCCCTGCTCGATGAGCTGCTGCGCGAAGTGGCCATCGGCGGGCGCACGGTGATCATGACCACCCACGACCTGCGGCGCGGGCACGCGCTGGCCGACCGCATCGCCATCCTCAGCCGGGGCAAGATCGCCTTCGACGCGCCCTGCCGGGATGTGAACCCGGACGCGCTGCCCGCGCTCTATGCCGACACGACAGGAGCGGCGACGACCCGATGAGCGCCAATCCCGAACCGACAACGCACACCGTCAGCGCGGCAGAAGGGGCTGCTGCCCGTCCCGCCGCCCAGGCCGGGCGCAAGCGCCGTCCGCTGACCCCGTTCTGGCGCGCGGTGGGCGCGGTGACCTGGAAAGACCTGCGCGCCGAGATGCGCAGCCGCGAGCTGATCAACAGCATGGTGCTGTTCACCTTCATGACGGTGATGGTCTTCAGCCTGGCCCTGGAGCTGGACAAAGAAGCGCGCCAGACGACCGTCGCCGGCGTGCTGTGGGTGACGATTGTCTTCGCCGGGCTGATCGGCCTGGGCCGCAGCCTGGCCGCCGAGAAGGATCGCGGCAGCCTGGACGCGCTGTTGCTGGCTCCCATAGACCGCAGCGCGCTGTTCTTCGGCAAGATGATCGGCAACCTGCTCTTCGTGCTGGTCATCGCCCTGGTGCTGCTGGCGCTGCTGACTGTCCTGTTCAACGTGACGCTGCTCAAGCCGCTGCTGATCGTCGTGATGGTGCTGGGCACCGTCGGCTTCACGACGGCGGGGACGCTGCTTTCCAGCATGAGCGTGCACGCCCGCGCCCGCGAGGCCATGCTGCCGATCATCCTGATGCCGGTCGTGCTGCCAGTGCTGATCAGCGCCGTGCGGGCCAGCGTCGCCATTTTGGAAGGGCTGCCGCGCGATGACTGGTTCCCCTGGATTCAACTGCTGGTCGTGGCCGACGTGATCTTCCTGGCGGCGGGCTACGGCCTGTTCGATTACGTGGTAGAGGAGTGAGCAGTTATCAGCTTTCAGCTTTCAGCAAAGAGCAGAGCCGGGAGACTCCCGCTGTTCGCTGACTGCTGAGAGACCATTTGAGGAGTTCCCCCCACCCCAAACCCCTCCCCCACAAGGAGGGAGGGGCTTAGTGGGTGCGCTCTTCTCCCTTCCCCCCTCGTGGGGGAAGGGCCGGGGATGGGGGGCAGAGTCAGGCGCACGACTTCTCAGACGGTCTCTGAAGGCTGACTGCTGAGGGCTGACTGCTGAAAGCTATTCGCCGAGGAGCATCATCGTATGACCTATTCAGACTCACGCACCCGCTTGCTGCGCGGGCTGACCATCGCCGCCGCCGTGCTGTTCGTCATCGGTCTCTACCTGGCCCTGTTCTGGGTGGGGCCGGAGCGCCAGCAGGGCGCCGCGCAGCGCATCTTCTATGTGCACCTGGGGTCGTTCCTGGGGTCGTTCATCGCCTTCGGGGCGGCGGTCGTCGCCGGGATCGCCTACCTGCGCACGCGCAATCCGCGCTGGGACACCTTTGGGCTGGCCAATGTCGAGGTGGGGCTGGGCATGGCGGCGATCACGATTGTCACCGGCATGGCCTGGGCGCGCCCCATCTGGAACACGTGGTGGACGTGGGACCCGCGCCTGACCAGCGTGGCCATCATGTGGCTGGCCTACGCCGCCTACCTGATGCTGCGCTCCGGCATCGAAGACCCGGAGAGGCGACAGCGCTTCGCGGCGGTGTACGGCATCATCGCTTTCGCCAGCGTGCTGTTCACGATCATCATCATCCGCGTGCGTCCCGACACCATTCATCCGGTGGTGGCCGGCCCCACACAGGCCGACCCGACGGGCAGCTTCGAGGTGGCCGGGCGCATCCGCGACACGCTGTTCTTCAACCTGTTCACCTTCGCCGTGATCACCGTGGTGCTGGTCTGGCACCGCATCCGCCTGGAGAACCTGATCCAGCACGTCATGCGCCGCAAGCTCGAAGTGCTGTCCGAGCTATAAGCACGGAAGACGGATTGCGGATTGCGAATTGCGGATTGCGGATTGCGGATTGCGGATTGTGGGTTATCCAGCCGGAGTTGTGGGCGCTGAGGAGATGGACGATGGACTTCGATTTTGGCAAGTACCCGGAATACATGGCGCTGGGTTATGCGGCGATGGCCCTCATCCTGGCGCTGATGATCGCCTCGATGGCCGTGCGTTTCCGCGCCCTGCGCGGGCAACAGGAAGAGATCGCGCGGCTGGAAGCGGAGATCGCTGAGGAGCAGCGGCGCTCCTCCTAGAGCGTACACACACCTCCAACCCCTATCCCCCGGCCCCTTTCCCCGCAAGCAGGGAAAGGGGAGCAGGCTCAGCGCATTTCCGCTTCCCCCCACGCGATGGTGTTGGCGAACTGAGCACGCACCGGTTTTGTAGGGGCGGGTTTGTAAACCCGCCCCTACGCGGACATTTCGCCAACAGTGCCTTGCACAAACAGGGAAAGGGGAGCAGGCCAGACTTCCTGGACGTATCAGCGCACGCGGCGCACCCACTGGTCCTTCAGCGCGATTTTGGTCACGTCCGGCGCTTCGAGGAAGGCCATCAGCAGCCGCGAGAAAGCCGCGCCATCCTCCAGCATGGGGAAGTGCCGCGTCCCGGCCAGCGACATCACGCCGAAGGCGGCGCGCCCGTCGGTCAGCGCGGCGAGCATCTTCTTCGCCGGAGCCGGCAACAGTGAGTCCTTGTCGCCATAGACCAGCACAGTGGGCGCGGTCAGCGCGCGCAGATCGTGCAGCGTGTCCACCGCGTCGAAGGCGTCCAGGCTGGCGGTGAAAGCCAGCGGGTCGGTCCTTTCGATCTCGATGCGCAGCTTATCCTGATCCGGCCCGGCCTCGACGTGCTGCTTGAGCAATTCCAGCCGGTCGTGCGTGGCCAGGTGCGCCTTGAGCGGGTTGGGGCGCGGCGCGGGCCGCCTGGAGGCGGAGTCCCCGGCGGGCGGGGCGCCGGGCGCATCGGTCGCGGGCAAGGCAGAAACCGCACCGTTGAGTGAGGGTTTGCCGGAGGCGGCGGCCAGCCGCGCCTCGCCGATGGCGCGCGCTGTCTGTTCCAGCGCCGCCCCCAAACCCATTCCGTCGTCGCCAGGGGGTGACGACGGCCGGCGCACGGGGGATGCAGTCGGGGCGGGGAGCGACGGCGCGCCCGCTCGCCCGGAGTTAGGAGGGCGCTCTGGCAGATCGAACAGCGGCGGACAGACCGTCAGCAGGCGTGGCACGCGGTCAGCGTGTTGGGCGGCCAGGTGCGCCGCAATCGCCGCGCCCAGGTCGTGCCCGACCAGCGCCGCCTTCACGATGCCAAGCTGAGCCATGAACTCGGTCACCAGTTCCGATTGCGCAGCGAAGTGGTAGCGCGCCGGGTTGCGCGCGGAGTCGCCGAAGCCCCACAGGTCGAGCGCGTAGACGCGGTACTTCATGCTGAGGTGCTGCATGGCCGGCACCCAGTAGCGCCACGAGCCGAGCCAGCCGTGCAGCAGGATGACCGGGCGGCCACGCCCCAGCACTTCATAATGTACCAGCTCGCCGTCTATTGTGATTGCGCTCATGCCGTGTCTCGCGGGCAGCCAGGCTCAGCTTTGCTCAGGTGGTTTCTTCGATTTCGCCAGAATCTCATTGACTCGCCCGTTCAGATGATCCGGCGCAAATGGCTTGAGGATGTAGTCGTAGGCCCCCGCCTCCATGCCGGACTCCATCTCGTTCTGCTGCCCCTTAGCCGAGAGGAAGACCACAGGGGTGTCCTTCAGCCCGTCGAGGGCCTTGATGGCGCGGCACGCCTCGTAGCCGGTCATGCGCGGCATGCGCACGTCGAGCAGAATGAGGTCGGGCTTGTGCTGGGGAGCCAGCTCGACCGCTTCCGCCCCGTTGCGCGCCATGATCACTTCATGGCCTCCGAACTTCAGCGTGAACTCGATCAAGTCGCGGATGTCGCGTTCGTCCTCGGCAATCAATATGCGAGCCATCGGCACAACCATCACTCTCCACTAGCCTGCGCCGCCCTGTCCAGCGCCTCACTATCTGGCGCATGTGCGGGCAACATCACATAGAACGTCGTCCCCTGCCCAACCTGGCTGTCGAACCAGATGCGGCCCTGGTGATACTCCACCAGCTCGCGCACGATAGACAGTCCCAGCCCGGTGCCGGGAGTGTCGAGCACCATCTCGTGCGCATCTTCGCCGCGAAAGAACCGCTCGAAAACGCGCCCGGCGATCTCCGGCGGGATGCCGATGCCGGTATCCGTCACGGAGAGAATCACCTGGCCGCTCGGCTTGTCGCGGCGGGTGGCCAGGGTGATGGCGCCGCCCTCTGGCGTATAGTTGAAGGCGTTGTCGGCCAGGTTGGTCAGAATCTGAGCCACCTTGTCGTAGTCGCCCCACACGGTCAACTCCGGATCGGCGGGCACCTCCGCGACAATCTGCATGGTCCGCCCCTCATCTTCGCAGCGACCGCGCAGGTGTGCCGCCGTCCGCTCGACTACGCTGGACACTTCCACCGGGCCGAAGCGCATCTCGACGCGCCCCTGGTCAATGCGCGAGATGTCGAGCAGGTCATTGACCAGTTTGGTCAGGCGGTCGGCGTTGTGCTTGATCGTCTCCAGGAAGCCGCGCTGCTGGGCGGCCATGTCGCCGGCAGCGCCCAGCAGCAGCAGGTCAGCGTAGCCCTTGATCGAAGTCATGGGCGTGCGCAGCTCGTGCGAGACCGTCGCCACGAACTCGCTCTTGAGCCGGTCTACTTCGACCTCGCGCGTGATGTCGCGGAAGACGGACACCGTGCCCAGGAACTGGTCGCCCAGGACAACCGGCGACACGCGCACGCTGATCACGCGCTTGTCTTCCAGCTCCAAGCGCACTTCCAGGTATTCGCCCGGCTCGTAGCTTGACGGATCGCGCTGCCAGCGCTGCACGGCGCTGGCCCAGCGCGCGCGCCCGGCCCCATACAGCCCGGCCACGTCTGCCGTTGAGCGCCCCAGCACGGCCTCGATGGGCAGCCCCAGGATGCGCGACGCCGTCTGGTTGAAGACAATGATCTCGCCGTGCTCGTTGGCGACCATCACGCCGTCCGCCACCGAGTCCAGAATAGCCGCGCTCTTGGTCGCCTCGACCTGTTCCTGGCGCAGCAGCGCGCCCAGCCGGTCGGCCTGATCGCGGATCAGCCCGTACAGCTCGGCGTTGTTCATGGCGTTGGCGACCTGGTGCGCTGCCGCCGTCACCAGCCGCAGGTGCTCCTGGCCGAAGACGGCGGGCTGATCGCTGTAGAGCGCGATCGCGCCCAGGATGTCCTCGTTGGTCTCGATGAGGGAGACCAGCGCCGCGCGCGGCACCACGTCGGTTGGGCCAAACTGCAACCAGCGCGAGTCGTTCTGCACGTCGTCCACCACAACCGGTTTGTGATGACGCACAGCCCAGCCTGTCAGGCCCTGGCCCAGCGCCAGCGAGAGCGGCTCCGCACCTTCCGGCGCTGCCTGCTCGCCCGGCCCGCCGAAGCGCGCGCGGACGATCAGCCGCTCGGTCTCCGCATTCACCTGCAGAATCGCGCCCTGCACCGCGCCCGCCGCGCGGGCGACCATCTCCAACGCGCGCTGGAGCAGGCGCTCCATATCCAGGCTGGTGGCCAGTTCGGTGGTGATGCCGTACAGCGTGGCAAGCTGCTGGCGCTCCTGCTCCAGCTCGGCGGTGCGCTCGCGGACGCGCTGCTCCAGTTCTTCGGCGAGTTCCAGCGTCTGCTGGAAGAGGCGCGTGCTTTGCACGGCGATGCTCAACTGCGCGCCAATAGTGGTCAGGGTGCGCTGGTCGCCGGCTGAGAACGTCAGCGGATCGCGGTCGTCGCGCACGGCCAGCACACCGATCACCTCGTCCCCGGCCAGCAGCGGCACACCCAGGAAGCCGCGCGCGTCGGGCATCATCGTCTCAATTCCCAGGCTGCGCCGCACGCTCTCGGAGGCTTCGCCGGCCAGCAGCAGCGGCGCTTTGCGCCGGATGATCGCCGAGAACTCGTCGTCACCCAGCGGGCGCGGCGGCTCGTCCAGCGGACGGTCTTCTATCACCTGGGTGGCCAGCGGGAAGCTGATCTGCCCGCTGGCGCTGTCGTACAACGCCACGTACAGCCGCTCAGCGTCGGTCAGGCTGGGCAGCAGCGCGTCAATCACCGCCAGCAGGTCTTCCAGCGTGTCCGCCGACGACAGCCCGCTCGAAATCTCGGTGATCACGTACAACTCTTCGACCGTGCGCCGTGTCTCGGTTTGCAGGCGCGCGTTCTCGATGGAGATGGCCGCCTGGCTGGCCAGAGCCTGAGCCAGGCGCAGCGCGCCCGTCGGGAAGCGGCGCAGCGGGTCAAGCTGCTCGACCTCGACCAGACCGATGGCGATGTCGTTGACCACCAGGGGGATGAGCATCCGTGCCGCCGCTGTGTGTCGGGCCATCAGGTCGCGCTCGCCGGGCGGCAGGTCTTCCTGGTTGGCGCGAATGACCACAAGCTCGCGCTCGCGCAGCGCCCTGGCGCGCAGGGGATAGGGGGCCAGGCTGTACACATCGCCGGGCTGCTCGCCTGGTCCGCCGTCGGGCCGGGCGCTGATCTCGCCGTGCACGGTCAGCGTATCGTTGGCGTCGTCCCACAGATAGACCGCGCAAGTGTCCGCGTCCAGCGCGCTGAGCATCTGCACCGTCACGCGGCGGGCCACTTCGTTGAGATCGAGCGTGACCGCCGTCGCCTGCGCCGACTCGAAGAGCGTCTCCAATTCGCGCGTGCGCAGCGCCGTCTGCTCGAACAAAGCCGCGTTCTGCACGGCAATGGCCGCCTGGCTGCCGATGGTCTGGGCCAGCTCGATCTGCTCGCCGGTGAAGATGCGCCCTGCCGCCAGCGCGTCCAGCCGCAGCACGCCGATCACCTGCCCGCCGGCGACCAGCGGCACCAACAACGAGCGCTGCACGTCTTCGCGGCGCATCCACTGCCAGGCCGCCTCGTACAGATCGTCGTCGCCTGCCCGCTCGACGACCAGGGGGATCAATTCCTCCTGCACGCGGCGCAGCGCCGCATCTTCGGCCAGATCAATGACCTGTTCGGGCGGGGCATCGCCGCGCGGGTATTCGACGATGACCACGCCCCGGCTGCGCTCCGCGTCCACGTGCAGCGCTGCGCCTTCGCTGATGCCGAGCGCGATCGCCGTCTCGCGCAGGGCGATCTCGAAGATGTTCTCCAGGTCGAGCGTCTGGGCCAGCGCCAGAGCCACGCGGTTGAGCAGAGCCATGCGCTGCGCCTGCGCGTCCAGCGCGGTGGCGCGCTCCTGCGCCCTGGCGAACAGACGCACGTTCTCCAGCGACACCGCCGACAGGTTGGCCAGGCGCTGGATGAGGTCGCGGTTCTCCTCGAAACCGAAGGCGTTCTCCAGCTCCGTGCCCAGGCGCAGCACGCCGATGGCCTGCACGCCGGAGATCATGGGGACGAGCAGCGTGCTGCGCTCGCCGCTTTCGTACCACGCGCGCAGGTCGGCGTGCTGCGTGCGGGCGGCCTCGTCGCGCTCAAGCTGGTAGAAATGGGCTGTCGCCCGCCGGAACGCTTCCCAGGTCGCTGTGCCGGCGGCGTCGAGCGGCGCGTCGCGCGCCACGTCAACCGCGGGGCCGCTGAGGACATCGGCCTGATAAACTTCAAAGTGCACGGCGGTCTCGTCGTAGACGGCAACGCTCATGCGCGTGAAGGGCACCAGCCGCCCCAGGCCGCGCGCCACAGCCGCGACCACCTGCTCCGGGCGGATGGAGGCCGACACCGCCTCCATCACCTCGTTGAGACGCTGCTCCTGCTCGGCGGCGCGAACCGTCTCCTGGGTGAGGCGCGTCGTCTCGATGGCCGCCGCCGCCTGCGACGCGAATAGCTCAAAGGGCAGCAGCGAAGCTTCGGTCGGGGCGCGCCCGTCCACTGGACTGACCATGGCGATGATGCCGATGATGCGCTGCTGGTCGTGACCGATCAGCGGCAGGTAGAGCACATCGAGCGGGTGCCAGCGGTCGGCGGGGACGGGGTGCGCGGCGTCGGCGCGCTCCTTGAGCACGTTGGCGCGCACCCAGGGATGGTCGTAGCGCAGGTAGTAGCCCGCGCCCAGCTTCAGGTCGTAGAAGCGCAGCCCCCCCCCCCCCCCCCCCCCCCCCCCCCCCCCCCAGCGTATCCCCCCCCCCCCCCCCCGGGGCGCCCGGCGCCCCCCCCCCGGGGGGGGGCCCCCGCCCCCCCCCCGTGATCACCACGTGGCCCCAGCCCGCCTCGTGAATGCCCTCGGCGACCACTTGCAGACGGGTGGGGACATCTTTCGCCGCCTGAATCTTGCTGGCGACGCGGTGAAGCTGGACCAGACGGTCGCGCTCGCGGCGGGTGGCTTCCGCCTCTTGCTGCAGGCGCTCAACCAGGCGGTAGTTCTCGATGCTGAAGGCGGCCTGCCCGGCGAAGATCTCCAGCGCCTCAACGATGGCGAAGGTGGGCCGGCGGCCCGACTGCGGCTCATCCACGCTGATCAGCCCCAACAATTGCCCGCCTGACCCGGCGAGCGGGACGAGCAGCAGGTCGTCCGGGTGCCAGGCGCGCGGGCCACTGCCCATGCGCTCTTGCAGCACAGAGTAGGTGGACAGCCCGGCGGTTAGCTGCCCGGCACCTTCGGCGGGCAGGAAGTAGCTGGAGCTGATGCGATAGCTCTCCTGCATCAGATTGCGAGCCTGTTCGAGCGGCGGCGCGGTCTGACGCAGTTCTTCAAAGGCGGCCAGCGGCAGCCCGGCCTGAGCCGTGCGGCGCAGCACGCCAGCCCCCTCGTCCACGACGCTGATCAGCACGGCGTTGAAGCCCACCGTCTCCTGGATGCTGTGCGCCACCTCTTCGAGCAGCTCTTGCAGGCTGGCTCCCGCGCGGAACATCTCGCCCAGCTCGAAGATGCGGCCCATGCGCTCGGCGCGCACGCGCAGCGCGCGGTTGGCCTCGATCTGCTCCTGGTAGCGGCGCGCGTTGGTGATGGCGACGGTAGCTTGGTCGGTCAGCGCGACGGCGAAACCGGCCACGTTCTGGTTGAAGACGCCCGGTCGCTCGCTGTAAAGGTGGATGAGGCCGATCACCTGGTCGCCAAAGGTGATGGGCACGGCCAGGGCTGAGCGCGCGCCCGCCGGGCGCGCCTGGAGCGCGCTGCCCTGATAATCGTCTGCGGTCACCAGCTCGCCGCTGAGGATGGCCGCCCGCTCAATCGGGGCCAGGTCGCGCAGCACGCGCCCTTCGCCGAAGCGCCGCTGGATCACCGGCTCGTCCGGGCGTTCCCATTCGTCGCGGTCGGCCAGCAGGAGGATGCTCGCAGCGCTGGCGTCCGTCGAGCGCAGCGCCTCCTGACGGATGACATCGAGGATGCGATCCAGGTCCAGCGTGCGGCTAAGCTCGTGGGTAACACGGCCCAGCGCGCTCAGTTCTTGCACGCGCGCGCGCAAATCCTGGTCGCTGGTTGTGCCCATGCGCATCCGGTCCACCATCGCCGCGACCTGGGTGGCAATCGCCGCCAGCAGGTCTACGTCGCCCTCGTCGTAGGGCACACCGGTCATGCGGTTGGCGACGGTAAGCTCACCGATGCAGCGATCCTGGATGGTGAGGGGCACCTGTATCCAGTCGCGCAGGGCGAAGCGCTCGATCAGCGGATGGTACTGGGGCAACACACGCCCGTCCGCCGGCAGGTTGTGGCTGAGCAAGGGCCGCCGCGAGACGAGCACGCTCTGCTCAAAGCCGGGCGCGTAGGCGTCAAAGCGGAAAGGTGCGTCGAGCGCGGCCCCCCATACGTGCTGCGGTTCGAGCACCAGCGCCCCGCTGCTCTCCTCGACCAGCGCCAGCGCCACATAGCCGGACTGCGCGACGTTGGCGACGGCGATGAGCACTTCCTCGACGGTCTCCTGGCTGGGGATGCCGTGCGTGGTCATGGCGGCGATGGCCCGCAGCCCTTCGGCCTCGTGCGTGCGGCGCTGCATCTCCGCGTACAGGCGGGCGTTGTCAATGAGCATGGCCGCCTGCCCGGCAAAGACGGTCAGCAATCGCGCATCATCCTCGCTGAAGCCGCGCCCGTCTCGCCGGTTGGCCACCTGAATGATGCCCAGCCTTCCCCCGCCGGACACCAGCGCTGCCACGACCGTCTGGCGCATGCCCATCTCAACAGCCAGCGCGCCCAGCGCCATTTCCGCCGCCGCCGGGTCGCCCTGCAAATCGTTGCACAGCCAGGTGTCCTGCTCCTGCCACAGCCGCGCGACCAGACTCTCCGGCGGCGAGGGCACCTGGTAGAAGCGCACGCGCTCCTCGTCGTCCATGCCGAAGAAGGGCCGCTGGCTGACCAATACCTGCTCCTCGCTGTCATAGAGCAGGATGCCGCACAGCTCCGCATCAAGCTGGGCGGCGATGCGCGCCGTGAGCTGGGCGTATAGCTCGGCGGGATTGCGCAGCGCGCCGCTGGCCTGGGCGATCTGCTGCAGGCCGCCCAGGGCGTGCGCACGGCGCTGAGCCTGCTGGTAGAGGCGCGCGTTGTCCAGCAGGGCCGCCACCTGAGCGGACAGCGCGCCCAATCGGCGCAGGTCGCCTTCGCCAAAGCGGGCTTCCTCGCGCGCGTTGGCGACCAGCAGCAAGCCCACCCGCCGCGCGCCGGCGGCCAGCGGGATCAGGGCCAGGCTATGCAGGGTGATGGCCGTGATGATCTGGCTCAGGCCCAGGGCGCGCAGCAGGTCCTCGCCTGGCTCGTTGGTCAGCCAGACAGTCCCTTCGCGCCAGACACGGGCCAGGTCTCCCCCGTCGGCGAGGGCGGCGCGGTGCCCGGCGATGCGCGCGTCCGGCACGCCGTGAAAAGGCGTCTGGGCGGAGAGGGTCTGCTGCTCCTCGTCGTAGAGCAGCACGCCGCATATCTCGGCCTGCACCAGGGCTGCCACGCGCCCGGTAAGCTGGGCGAGCAGGGTCGGCGTGTCGCCCAGCCAGCCGAACGTCTCGGCGACCTGGCGCACGCCGCCAAGCTCGCCCAGGCGCTCGGCCTGGGTCTGGGCGAAGCGGGCCATCTGCAGCGCCGCCGTCACCTGCCCGGCGACCGCCTCCAGCAGGGCCAGCTCGCGCCGCCCAAACGCGCCGCGCGCGCGGTGCGACAGCTCCAGCGTGCCGACGCAGCGATCCCCAGCCAGCAGCGGCACGCCGACATAGCTCTGAAAGGCGACGGCCCCTGCGGTGGGCTGCACGTCGTTGCGCGCGCTCACGTCCTCAATGAGCAGCGGTTGGCGGTACATGGCGATCCAGCCCGTGTAGCCTTCACCCGGCGCGTAGGCCGCTCCGCCCGCTGCGATGTCGAGCGGGACCAGCCCGCCCGTCTCAGCGCGGCGCGCGCCACCCACCGGGCGCAGCCGGTTGCCCTCTGCGTCGGACAGGGTGATCTCCGCCGTGTCGAAGGCGATGGCCGGTTCCAGGCTGGCCAGGATCGCCTCTGCCAGCGCCGGGAGATCGGCGTTGGCCGCCGCCGCCCGGCTGACATCTTCAGCGATGGACAAGGCGCGCAGCGGGTCGAACTCGACGGGAGCGGCCAGCGCGTCACCGCTCAGCTCGCGCAACAGAAGCACCATGCGCTCGCCGTCTGGGGTGGGAATGGCGTGGGAGATCGCCTCCACCTGGCGCGGGCCGATGCGCAGCGCGGCCCGTCCGGGCCGGGCGAGCAGGTCGTAGAAGGTCTCGGCAGGGCGCACCCGGCGGGCCATGACGGTCAGGGTGGGCGTTTCACCGTCCAGCCCGAACCAGCGACGCGCCGGGTCGTTGGCGAAGACGATGTGCCCGCGCCCCTCGGCCACGATCAGCGCGTCGTCGCTGGGCGGCAGACTCACCGGCACGACGGGCTGCGCCAGGGCCTCGTGCCCGGCGTCCAGGCCGCGCTGCGCCTGGCGCACCAGCACGAACAGCCAGGCGAAGAACACCAGGCCGATGAGGATCAGAGAGACTTCAAGCATCTGTCATCGCTCGCGCACTCTCAGGTGTCGCTGCGCGGTCGAGGGCGAAGGGCGCGCGGCGCGCTACCATTCGGTGGTGATCGCTGCCTGCGCGCCGGCCCCCCCATGCCGGCGGCTCTCGGCAGCCATCTCGGTGATCTCGCGGATGTCGGCGAACTGCCGCGTCGCATTGCTGACCCAGCCGATAGCCAGAGCCATCAAAGGCATCTTGTCGTTATCTTTCATCATAAAACCGCGCTCGCGGTCAATGAAGGAGTAATGCGTCTGGACTTCTTCGGCGAAGCGCTCGGTCAGCCGCCTGAGCATGGCCTCGGCTTTGCCGGAATAGGTGATGATCACAAAGCTGTCGCTGCCAGCGTGTCCGGCGAAATCCTCCGGCGTGCCCAGCTCGTCGAGCACTTCGCCCACCAGCAGCGCCATGAACCGCAGCACGTCGTTGGCGGCCACGAACCCGTAGACATCCTTGAACGCCTCGTAGTGTTGCAGGCGGATGTCCAGATAGGCCCAGGTCTTGTCTTCGCGCATGACCTCGCGCAGCTTCTCTTCGATCAGGCCGCTGCTGGGCAGGCCGCTGTTGGGGTCGGTGTAGTGGTCACGCGCGGCGCGCTCGATCTGGTTCTTGACGCGCAGCTTCAGCTCCTCGATGTCGAACGGCTTGGTGATGTAATCGTCGGCCCCCAGTTCCAGGCCGGCGATCTTGTCGCTGCGCTCGTCTTTCTGCGTCAGGAAGATGATCGGGATGTGGCTGGTGCGCGTCGTCGAGCGAAGCTGGCGGCAGACATCATAGCCGTTCATGTCGGGCAGCATGATGTCCAGCACGATGAGCTGGGGAAGCTGCTTGCGCGTGAGCTGCAGCACATCGCCGCCGCGCGGCGCGACCTGAACCTCGTAGCCCTGCCCGCTGAAGTAGATACGCAGCATGTTCGAGATGTCGAAGTCGTCTTCCACGACCAGGATTCTGCCCTTGCCCATCCCTGTGCATCCTTCCCGTAGGTGGGGCCGCATCTGGCAAGCGAAAATGTCGCACGCTGCTGGCACGCTTGCCTGCCGGGGCCTGGCGTGCGCCATGCTGACTCGCTGGCAGCCCCACTATACCATGAGAACGCAGATAGGACAGCCTCAGCGCCACAGTCTGTCCCGTAGGCGGCGAGCCGATCAGGCAGGTTTCACACAATTTTCATGAGGATTCTCTCAGAGGGCCACGCGGGGGTGGGCAAAACCTGCCTGCCGGGTAGGAGCGTACTGCAATACGCCCCTACGAGGGCATTTCGCCAACAGTATCGCTAACGGAGCGGGGGGCCAAGCAAGGGCAATCAAGGCAAAGTTTCCGCCAGGGGCACGCCCCCGCTACGCTCGCCGCGCCCGCTCGCGCACGGCGGCGATCTGCGCGTCGGTGACAATGCGCTCGAAGCTGCGAAAACCGCTCAGGCGGAAGCCGTGTCGCGCCGCAATCGCGCCGATTTCCTCCACCTGGGCCAGCGTGATCTGCTTACCCACGCTGTAGTCTTCATAGCGCCCTTCCAGGGCCAAAGCCATCGTCTCGGCCATGCAGGCGTAGGCTTTGCCCGGCGGAAACCCGAAATCGAAGCCAAAGTTCACCGGCCCTGGCACCTCGACCATCCCGCCGTCAATGACCAGCACATCGTCGCGCACCTCGGCCACGCGCCGCGCCACGTCGCGCGGGCGGGCCACGTCGCACACCACCGCGCCCGGCTTGAGATGCTCCGGCTGGATCACAGCGGTGGCGGCGCTGGTCACGGTCAGCACCAGGTCGGCCTCGTCCAGCGCGCCCAGGTCGGTCCCGCTGCGCACGCGCGCTCGCTGTCCGCTGCATTGCGCGTGCACGTCGGCCAGCAACTCTGAGCGACGCCCGATCAGGATTAGCTCCGGCACTTCGCGGGCCAGGATTTGCGCGCACACCCGCCCGATCACGCCGGTCGCTCCCACAACCGCCGCCGTAGACTCATCCATGCTCAGCTCCATGCGGCGCGCCGCCTCGCGCACCGCTGCGACAGCCATGGTGACCGTGTAAGCGTCGCCAGTGGTGACGGGGACGGCCAGCCGCCGGGCAATCGTCTCGCCGGCGTCGCCCACCACCGACGTGTACGCGCCCAGCCCCAGGATGCGCGCACCCAGCCGCTCGGCCATGCGCCCGCAGGCGACGACTTTGCGGTAGACCGTCTCCACCGGCAGGCGAAGCATGGTCTTGGGCGTGAAGGGGCAGGCGATGAACCAGCCGCGCGCCTCTCGGCCCGTCGCCGCCGAGCGCACGCCGCTGATCTCGGAGATGTACACCGGGGGGAAGAAACGCGAGAAGAAGTTGATCTGTCCTTCGCTCAGCACCTTGCCCAGCAGCGGGTATTTGCGAGCGACATCGGACTTGGGATCAATGGGATGGATGATGAAGGCGAAGGTGTCGGTGTCGCTCATAGTTTCGGGTGGGCACTACCACGGCTCCAGGAACGCTTCTTCGGATTCGGCCACGCGCGGATAGCGCCGCCGGTGCTGTTTGGCGACGGAGACGCGCACCTTGTGATGATCGCTCTCCTCGTAGCTGACGTTGCGGTTGATCACCCGGCGCTCTGGCGAGGCAAACAACACCACATCCGACTCGATCACGCGGGCGGGCATGACGACCAGCCCCGTTCCCAGGCGCGCGTTGTGGCCGACGCAGCTTCCCAGGACAGGCTGACCGGTGTCTTCCAACTGGTCGTAAGCGTTCAGCGCGCGCAACGGCACGGGCAGCAGGTTGAAGTCGGTGAAGGTTGTCCCCGCGCCGACGAAGCTGTTGCGCCCGATGACGCCCATCTGGATGCACGTGTTCTGGGCGATGATCGAGTATTCCATGATCGTGGACATGAACAGCGCCGCCCGGAAGGGCAAAAAGCAGTGGCTGCCCACCACGCTCAGCATGATCTGGCAGCCCTGGGCGATATTCACATTATCGCCGATGACCGAGTTGTCTATGACCACGCCCGGCCCGATGGCGCAGTTGCGCCCGATGGTTGTCGGGCCGAGGATGACCGCCGACGGATCAATCGTCGTGCCCTCGCCCACCTTCACCACCTCGGAGCAGGTGAGCACCTGCTTCTGCTCGACGATGGCCCGCCAGAGCATCCGCAGCGCCAGCAGATTGTGCTCGGTGATGCGCCTTTCGAAACGCTTGCCGCGTGAGAATACGCCCAGGATGACGTTGGCGAAGTAGAGGTGCACCCAGCTATCAATGGACAGGCAGGTGCGCTCGGTGAGCAGATGCGTCAGGTCCAGGTCGCGCGCGATCTCCCCTTCGGTGGCGGCGGGGCGCAGATTGGCCATCGAATCCGGCACGTTGTAGTAGCCGATCTCCTTGCAGTCGCTGGCAATGGGGATGGGCTGCCACTTGTGCGGCTCGGCATAGCCGGCGGGGAAGTACCATAGATCGAGCGGGTAGTAGAGCGATGCGCCGTCGCCCACCGGCTTGAGCCGCGACAGCGGGACGGCATACTTCAGCCAGGCGGCATCATCGGCAGGCAGCGCCGCCCGACCGGGGACGCCGCTGGCGCGCGCCTGGTCGTAGAACGCGCCGAAGAACTCCTCGTCGAAGTACAGGTTGTCGCGGTAGACGATCAATTCATCGCCACGCTCGGCCAGCCGGGCCAGGTCGTGAATCGAGGTCAGAGGCGGCTCGACGCTGGCCGGGCCGCATAGCGCGCCGAGCACGTCGGCGTGGTGAATCTTGAGCGGCTTGTTGAGGATGCTCAGATCGCGCGCCGGCTCATTGAACGGCGCAATCAGATGGTTCTCCTCGATCACGAAGCGGCGCAGCTTGCGGAACCGGCGCATCATCTCACCTCGCTAGAGTGACCGCTGTCAGTAATCAGTTGTCAGTGATCAGTGATCAGGGGTCGGTTGTCAGTGATCGGTTGTTGGTTGTTGGTTGTTAGTGATCGGTTGCCGGTTACCAGTATCGCGCAGCCGGGGCCAGAAGGCAATTCGGCGGGAGACGTTGTCACCGGAAAAGACTTCCGAAGTTTCGGAAACTTCGGAAGTCTGGCGTAGGGGTGACCCTCTGCTGCGCCCTGGTTTACCTCACCCCCGCGCGGCGCTGACGCGCCGCGCCCCCCCTCTCCATGATGGAGAGGGGGCAAGCCGAGCGCAGCGAGACTGGGGGTGAGGTAGGACGGCGCGCCGCTGTCTCGTTGTTTGCCCTCTGGCCGATTGTTCGTTAGTCTCTGCTGTGACGAACTGAGCTTCGCCCGCCGGCCGACTGGCGGGCGCTGTCCGCTTGACAGGAGCACGGAAAGCGAGAGCGCATACCCTATGGAGAAGATCGAGCAACTCAAGACTCACTTGGCCGACGTGGTGCACCTCAGCCACGCAGCCGCGGTGCTGGGCTGGGATCAGCAGGTGAATATGCCGCCGGGCGGCGCGCCGGCCCGCGCCGAACAACTGGCCACGCTCAGCCGCCTGGCCCATGAGAAGTTCACCGCTGAAGAAACCGGACGGCTGATTGAGGCCGCCGCTGCCCAACTGAACGGCCTGAGCCACGACAGCGACGAGGCGGCACTGGTGCGGGTGGTCAAGCACGATTACGACCAGGCCACGCGCGTGCCGGCTGCCCTCGTGGCTGAGCTGGCTCGCGTCACGTCGCAGGCGCACGAAGTGTGGGCTTCGGCGCGCGCGGAGGCCAACTTTGCGGCGTTCGCGCCCACGCTGGAGCGCATCCTCGACCTCAAGCGCCAGGAGGCCGAGGCGCTCGGCTACCAGGAGCGCCTGTACGACGCCCTGCTGGACCAGTACGAGCCGCACATGAAGACCGCCGATGTCGAGCGCCTGTTCGACGAGCTGCGCGCCGAGCTGGTGCCCTTCGTCGCCCAGGTCTTCGCCAGCTTCGACGCCGTTGACGATTCGCCCATACGCAAGAAGTACGACGTTGCCGGACAGGCTGAGTTCGGCCTGAAGGTGATCGAGCGCATCGGCTACGATATGAGGCGCGGTCGTCAGGACAGGTCCGTCCACCCCTTCACCACCGGGTTCTCGATTGGCGACGTGCGCATCACCACGCGCTATCTCGAAGACTGGATGCCCTCGGCGCTGTTCGGCTCGATCCACGAAGCGGGGCACGCCATGTACGAGCAGGGCGTCAGCCCGCTGCTGGAAGGGACATTCCTGGCCAGGGGCACCTCGCTGGGCGTGCACGAGAGTCAGTCGCGCCTGTGGGAGAACATCATCGGGCGGGGCCGGGTCTTCTGGGGCGTTTTCTACGGCGACCTGCAAAAGCTGTTCCCAGAGCAACTGGCGGGCGTCGGCCTGGAAGCGTTCTACAAGGCGATCAACGCCGTGACGCGCTCGCTGATCCGCGTCGAGGCCGACGAAGTGACCTACAACCTGCATATTATGCTGCGCTTCGAGCTGGAGAAAGACCTGCTCGAAGGCCGGCTCCCTGTGCGCGACCTGCGCGATGCCTGGAACGCCAAGATGGAGGCGTACCTGGGCATCACCCCACCAGACGATGGCAAGCACGGCGTGCTTCAGGACGTGCACTGGTCTTCGGGGCTGATCGGTTACTTCCCGACCTATTCGCTGGGCAACTTCCTGTCGGTGCAGTATTGGGACAAGGCGCTGCAAGATGTGCCGTCCATCCCGGACGACATCGCGCGCGGCGAGTTCGGCTCGCTGCTGAACTGGCTGCGCGAGAACATTCACCGGCACGGGCGCAAATACTGGCCTGCCGAGCTGACTCAGCGCGTGACCGGCGAGCCGATCCAGGTGGGGCCGTTCCTGCGCTATCTCAAGGAGAAGTACACGGACATCTACGGGCTGTAGAGAGGGTGATTGGTTTTTGGTTTTTGGTTTTGTTTTTAATTTAGACCATTTCACCAACAACCAACAAAAAAATAACAATTTTTTTTTAATTTACACAACACCATAACAATAACCTTAACAACGGGCGGTGAGCAGTCTACCAACAACCAACCACCAACAACCAATAACCTTAACAACGGTTTCTGGTTCTTGGTTTTTGGTGAAGGCCGAGTGCGTTCTACCAACAACCAACCACCAATAACCAATAACCTTAACAACAAAGAACCCCGCCGCCTGGCGGGGTTTGCTTTTTGGGCGCGGGGGGCGCTCAGTCGCCGCCGAACAGCCAGCGCAGCAAGCGGCGCAGCGGCCCCTCGCGCTTCGGCTCTTTGAGCGTGGTATTGCCCAGCCGATCAATGGTGATGACCATGAACTGGTTGCGGTGAATGGCCTCCTTCAGTTCCAGGCGCTTGTTGCGCGGGATCAGGTAGGCCTCCAGGCGCTCTTTCGCCTCGTTGGAGCGGATGCTCGCCAGCCGCCAGGCGTCGTCGTGGAGTTCGATGGTGCGCATCAGCAGGATATAGCGTTCCTGCATGGTCAGCATGTCAGATTCCGGCTCCGGGTCGTAGACGACTTGGCGCGAGCTGGCGATGGGCTGGTGATCGTAGTAGCCGACGCTGGCTGGTGCGGCATTAGCTGGCGCGTACCCGTAATCGCTCGTGCGCGGATCGTCGGCGACCTGCTCGCTGGCCGGGTAGACGCGCGCGGCTGCCCGGCGCTCATCAGGATAGAGCGGGGCGGTCGCGCGCTGCGAGTATCCCTCGTCGCCTCGGTAAGGGTACGACTCATGCGCCTCTGGAGCGACGTAAGGCTCCTCTTCCTGAGGCGGCGCATCCCAATACTCGGCGGAGGGATCGGCGCGCCGTTCGGGCGCTTGACGCCGGGGAGGGATGGCCGAAGCGCCAGGGCCCCAGCGATGATCAGGGCGCGGTGGCGCAAGTCGTCCCGGTGAACGGTGATCGTCGCGAGTCATCCAGGTCCCTCCCTAATGATCTACCCCCGCTGGATGCTTCAGGTATAATTAGCCCGGCACGCCCAATTCTGCCTGCGCGCGCTATCCGGCCAGCGCACAGCCAATCTATAAGCGGCAGCGCGCAAATTCGTGGCCTGGATAGAGTTGGTAATAAAAGCCGATCACAGGTCGCATACCCAACGGCTGTTGGTACTACGGTACCTTAGTATAGCATTTCATGCAAGCGCAGACCAGACGCCAGAGACCTTCAAAGAGTGAAATGAGCGACATTTTCACAAATTATTCACATACCTTAATCAAACCTATTCTTAACATTAATTAATCGTTTATACTTTGCTCATTGAGCAATGCCTCCAGCTCGCCCCACCCGTCTCCCTCAGAGCCGAGGCCGTGCGCCCCCTCTGCCAGGAGCCGGGCGTTGCCGGGCGCTGCACAGCGCACCGCGAAAACCGGGCGACCTTGCGACCGGGCGAAGCGCGCCGCGTGCAGGCTGCCACTGTCCGGCCCGGCCTCGACCACGATCACCGCGCGGCTCAGCCCGCTGATGATCCGGTTGCGCGCCACCAGCGCCGAAGCCGACGGGCTGGCGTCCGGGTGAGACTCCGACAGCAGCGCGCCGCGCGCCAGCACGCGATCAGCCAGCGGCGCGTTGGCGGGCGGATAGACGACGCGCACGCCGCTGCCGAGCACAGCCAACGTCCGCCCGCCGCAGGCCAGCGCCGCTGCGTGGACGAGCGCATCAACCCCCGCCGCCAGCCCGCTGACCACCGTCCAGCCGCGCCCCGCGAAATGCGCAGCCAGCGCCTCCGCTGTCTGCTGCGCCCGGAGTGTGGGGCGGCGTGTGCCGACGATGGCAATGGCGCGGGCATCTTGCGGCTCCAGCGTCCCGCGCCAGAACAACACGGCAGGCGCGTCCGGCAGCCCCCGCAGCACGGCGGGATAGTCCGGCTGATCGCGCTGAACCACCGCGATACCCTCCGCCAGCCAGTCCGCCAGCGCCGCGCGCGTGGCCGGCACGTCGGCGGCGCGGATGGCCGCGGCCAGCTTGGGGCCGATGCCTGGGACGGTTTTCAACTCCGCCGCGCTCGCGCTCAGCACGGCGTCCAGCGAGTCAAAATGGTCGAGCAGCCGGGCAATGGTCTGGCTGCCCAGGTGAGGGATCAGGCTGAGGGCGACCCATTGGGCCAGCGTGGTATCGTCGCTGCACATACTCGGCTCTCTGGCGCGGGCGTGTGCATAGCCTACTCGCTGCCGCAGCGATTGGCAAACGCGCCGCGCGACGTGACCGTGCGGGCGAGTCTGCTGCTGGGCTGAGCGCGTCTCTGAGCCGCAGAGTGCCGGTCGGCGACACGTAGGGGTGGAGCAAAGCGCCGCCCCCGTAGGGGCGTATTGCCATACGCCCCTACGAACTCACCTCATCGCGTGTCAAACAAGTGGCTGACAATCTTTGCACACCCCCCCCAACCGCGCGCGTTGCCCGATCTGCTAGAGCAGCGGTAGAATAGGAGCGCGCTGGACGCCCTGAGCCGGCACGACGCACATCCGATCAGGCGAGTCTGCATGACACACATCCTGATTTGTTACGCGCCGCCCGACCACGCTTTCGCCCGGCACCTGGCCGTGCAGTTGGAGCAGCGCGGCATCGTGATCTGGCCTGTGCCCGATCCGAGCCGCCGCAGCGCAGAGATGCCGGCAAACGATGCGAGCGCGCTGGCCGCTGCGTCACACGTGCTGGTTGTGCTCTCGGCGGACAGCACCGCGCCAGACTCGCCGCCTCACTGGACGCCTGCCCCACAGGATCAGGCGAAGATCGTGCTGGTGCTGCGCAATCAATGCGCGATTCCGGCAGGGCTGGCCGAATATCCGGCGATCAACTTCGAGGGACAATTCCTGCTGGCCTTCGAGGAGTTGGCGCGCCGCCTGATCAAAACAGGCGCGCCGACGCGCCCGCTGACCATCGAGCACCCGCCACCTGTCGCCAAGCGCGACTTGCTGCCGCTGCACATGCCGGCTGAGCGCTGCTGGCGCGAAGACCGGCTGCGCATCAACTACACGCTGCCGATCATCCTCACAGCGGACGAGTTGCAGACCCGCCTGCCCGCCTTTCTGGCCCAGGCCGATTTCGAGCTGGATGAGGCCACTGCCAAAGAAGTACGCGGGCGAAGGCGGCGGCACTTTGCTCTGTTCGACCCGCGCCGCGCTGAGCATATCATCACCATCAGGCGCTATCCCGGTGACCTGAGCGTCTACTACCGCATGGCGCGCACGCAGGTCTATCACTGGCTCCCCCCTCATTACCGCACCCTGGATCGCGAGGCCGCCGCGCTCTATCGCTACCTGGCGACGGGGCACCTTGACGGCCTGCTGGAGCCGGTGCACCGCCAGGCGCGGCGCGCGATCCTAAGCTCATGGGGAGCCATCGCCGCTTTCTGGGTCGTCGTGCTGCTCCTCGTCTATCTCATCGCGCGCTGACGCCCGGCCTGGCGCACTAAAGGGCTTCTAAGAAGGCAGCAGGGATGTAGAGCTATACACTCCTGATGAAGATAATCGGGCTAGAGCGTGTTATGAACTTAGTACCCTTGACAAGGGAGAGGGGCGCTCTGTTGACCTCACCCCCTGGCCTCGCTGCGCTCGGCCTTTCCTCCTCTCCATGCATGGAGAGGGGGAGGCGAGGCGCGCCAGCGCCGAGACGGGGGTGAGGTCAACCAGGAGCTACCCAAAACCGCTGGGGAAAGACAGGGCCGTCAGTGCATAACAGCCTCTAGAGCACGTTCAGCGCCAGCCAGGTCAGCGCGCCGACGAGCAGCACGATCACCGCGCCATAGCCGAGCAGCGCGCGCATCACCTGGCCTTCGCTGGCCCCCACCGTGCTGCACCCCACCGTCACTTTGGCCGGGGACATGACGCTGATCACGGCGGCGGCGGCGGTCTGCGCGGCCAGAATCGTGGTGACGGACAGGCCGAGCAGCGTCGGCGGTCTCGCGCTGCAAGCCGCCGAAGACGGCGTTGCTGTTGACGTTGCTGCCCGTGACAAACGCCCCAATCGCCCCGATGAGCGGCGCGACGAACGCGTACAGGTCGCCGGGCAGAGCGTCGCTCAGCCCGCGCGCCAACACATCCATCATGCCCGCGCGCTCCATTGTCGCGGCGATGGCCACCATCATGAACACGCCCACCGTTGCCTTGAACGCCCGGCTCCCCGACTCCCGCAGGATGTCGCGGGCGGCCCCTGGCAAGTACAGTCCGCGCCGCCGGTAGAGCGTGTAGGCGATCAGCCCGCTGTAGACGATGATCAGGCCGGGGTGCCCAGGGATGCCGAAGCCCGCGCCGTCCTCGGCGGGCACAACCCAGTCGCGCCCGGTCGTCGTGGCCGGGATGTCCACAGCCACCGCCCACTGCCCCAGGAAGTCCTTGACCGGCGTGACCGCGCGCAGAGTCAGCGCCAGCGCGATCAGCACGGCGTAGCCGACCAACGCCAGGCGCACCGACGGAAGCGGGCGGTTCGCAGCGGGCGCGTCGCGCGGGGCGGAGACAGATGTCTCCGGGCTGCGGGCGCGCAGGCGCACCCAGGCAACAGACACCGCCAGCCCCGCCAGGCCCGCGCCAATCGCGCCAATCGTCCACAGGCCGTTGGTGACCAGCGCGTACTGGGCCAGGCCCATCGTCGCCCCGGTGACCAGCACATAAGGGACCGCGCGCCACACGCCGCGCCAGCCGTCGAGGGCATGAGCGCCCATCAGCCCACTGGCATAGGCGAGCAGGCCGAGCATCGTCGCCGCCGCCGGGGCAAGCTGCTCGCCGGGCAGCCCGCTGGCGTTGATCAGCATCACGAACGACGCCCCCAGCGAGCCAAAGGTCACTGCCCAGCCATGCCCGATGGCCGGGATGATCACCGCGCGCACCTGCGGCACGCCCATGCCGACCAGCAGCGGCGCGACGATGGCCACCGGCACGCCAAACCCGCCCACGCCCTGCAAAAAGGACGCGAAGACCCAGCCCAGCAGCAACACCTGGGTCATGCGGTCGGCGGTCAGGCGGCCCAGCGCGTCGGTGATCACGCGCAGCGCGCTCGCCCGGTCCACGATGTAGTACAGCAACAGCGCCGCCCAGATGATGAGCGAGACATCCACCGTCAGGATCAATGCCTTAAGCTGCGCGTAGCCGAGCACTTCAGCGCCCGCGCCAAAGCGCAGCCCGGCCACCGCCAGGGCCAGCAGCCAGCCAGCGGCCCCGGCCCGGCTGCCGTTCCAGCCGCGCGCGATCATCAGGCCCAGCACCGCCACCATCGGCGCCAGAGAGAGCAGCCAATCCAGCAGCGTATAGTCCATGTACAGTCCACCGGCAGCGGGAAACAACGCAGCAAACGGACGCAGTGTAACCGACAACCCCCGCCGCCAGCAAGCGCCGCAGGAATAAGAATCACCGCCGAGACGCAGAGAACGCAGAGGTGAGATGATCGAGAGGGTCGTGGCTCTTCACGGGTGCGTGCAAAACCTGTCACGTAGGGGCGCTGCTCTGCTGCGCCCTGGTTTATCTCACCCCCTGCTCGCGCGATTGTGCTTCCCAAATCCGCAATTCGCAATCCGCAATCCGCAATCCGCACCTTTCCCGCGCGGTTACGCTGGCGGCGCGTCCGCTGTATAATAGCAGGCCGGACGGACCGTTGAGGAGGTGATGGGCATGAGACGGTGGAGGGCGATCCTGACTCTGGCGCTTGGCACCCTGCTGGCGCTGCTGGCGCTGGGGGCGGCACGGCCCGTCCTGGCGCAGGACGGTCATGGGGCGATGAGTCCGGCGGCGCAGACGTTGCGGCGCTGCGCGGGGCGGCGGTCTACGCCGAGTTCTGCCAGGCGTGTCACGGGCCACAGGGCGAAGCGCTTGGGGGCGGGCGCAGCATTCGCGGCGATTGACGCGGCGGCGCTGGCAGGGGACGGCGCGCGCCAGGCGATTCTCGAAGGGGCTGGTTCCGCCGACTCCGGCGCGGCGATGCCGCCCTACGGCCAGGTGCTGAGCGAGGCGCAGGTGGACGATCTGCTCGCCTATATCGGCACCTGGGCAACCGGCGAGACTCCCCCGCTGCCGGAGCCGAACATCGGGCACCTGCCGGAGCGCGTCGAAGGCTTCGCCGGCGATCCGGCGGCGGGCGCGGCGGTGTACGCCCGGTCTTGCGCCGGCTGTCACGGTGCGGGCGGCGCGGGGCGCGATGCGCCGGCCTTCCCCAGGCTGGACGGCGAAGCGTCGCAGATCGTCCGCGTGGCGCGCCAGGGCCACGAAAGCCCCTTCATGCCCGCCTTCAGCGTCGGACAGGGCGGCCCGCTGAGCGACGATCAGCTTGCCGACCTGGAAGCGTACCTGGCTACCTGGGCGGGTCATGAGGCACCCCAGGAGCCAGACGATAGCCGGGGCTACAGCCTGCTGATCGTGGTGGCGGGCGCGGTCGCCATTCTGCTGCTCGGCGTGACCTACATGGCCCGCCTCGTCGTCAAGGAAGAGGCGTAGCACGAGGTCATGGCCGTGAGCGCGGTAACGGGGGTGCGGGTCCGCCCGCTGGCAGAGGCGGATCGCGCCTGGGCGAATCATCTGATCGCCGGGCGCTGGGGTTCCACGCAGATGGTCACGCGGGGGATGCTGCGCGACATGACGCGGCTGCCGGGGCTGGTCGCCTGGCGCGCGGACGAGCGCGCCGGCCTGCTGACCTACCGCCTGGCGGGGAACTCCTGCGAGATCGTCTCGCTCGACAGCCTGGTTGAGGGCGCGGGCGTGGGGTCGGCGCTGATCGCGGCGGCGCTGGAGGTGGCGCGGGCGGCGGGCTGCCAGCGATTGTGGCTGATCACGACCAACGACAACCTGCCCGCGCTGCGCTTCTATCAGAAGCGCCCCCCCCCCCCCCCCCCCCCCCCCCCCGCGCGGGGCCGCCCCCCCCCCCCCCCCCCCCGGGGGGGGGGGGGGGGGGGGGGGGGGGCCCCCCCCCCCCGCCGGGGCCCCCCCCCCCCCCCACGCACCTTCCAGCGCCCCAGCGCCGGGCAAACGCATCAAAGTCCGCCGCGCGCCAGCCTACTCGTAGGGGCGCTGCTCTGCTGCACCCTGGTTTACCTCACCCCCGCTCGGCGCTGGCGCGCCTCGCCGCCCCCTCTCCGTCAACGGAGAGGGGGCAAGCCGAGCGCCGCGAGGCTGGGGGTGAGGTAGAACAACGCGCACGTTTGATGCGTTTGCCCTGGCCCCAGCGCTGAGGCCCATTGGCAGTGCCGCCCCTTCCTGCTATAGTTGGAGCAAGATTACCAGTCGCATTTTCTGCCGGGGGAGCCTGGGCCAGCCAGGCTGAGAGGCGCGTCCATTCTGCGACGCCGACCCTACGAACCTGATCCGGGTAATGCCGGCGGAGGGAGCCACGCGCGACTCAAGGCGCTGCCAGGCCGCTCCCTCCCCGCCGGAGGAGCGGCTTTTTTGATGAGCGAGCATGACCGTTCACCGGCGCGGGCGCTGGTCTTCGCCAACGGCGACCTGCACGACGGCCCTGCCGTGCGGCGGGCGCTGCGCGAGGGAGCCGGGGCGCTGGTCGTCGCGGCAGACGGCGGGGCGCGGCTGGCCCTGGCCTGCGCCCTGACCCCGCACCTGGTCGTCGGCGACATGGACTCCCTGAGCGAGGGCGAGCTGGCCGATCTGCGCGCGCGCGGGGCGGCCATCCGGCGCGTGGCAGCAGAGAAGGACGAGACCGACCTGGAGTTGGCGCTGCTGGCAGCGGTGGAACACGGCGCGGCCTGGGTGCGCGTGCTGGGAGCGGCGGGCGGGCGGCTCGACCAGATGCTGGCCAACGTCCTGCTGTTGACGCTCGACGCATTGGCCGGGCGCGACGCGCGCCTGGTCGCCGGGCGGCAGACGCTGTGGCTGATCGGCCCCGGCGACCACGCCCTGGACGGCGCGCCGGGCGACACGATCTCGCTCATCCCCCTGGGCGGCGACGCGCGCGGCGTGCGCACCGAGGGGCTGCGCTACCCGCTGCGCGGTGAGACGCTGCGCTTCGGCCCGGCGCGCGGCGTCAGCAACGTCATCGCGGCGGCGGGAGCGCGCGTGATGCTCGACGAGGGGACGCTGGTCGTGGTGCATACGCCGGGCAGAGCGTGAGAGGGTGATCAGTTCTCAGTTGTCGGTTGTCAGTTCTCAGTGAGAACCACAACCAGAGGGCCGTGCTCGTGCTGATTATTGACCATTGATCGTCAGGAGTGACTCATGGGATACGCGACAGCCCGCGAGCGCCGCGCGCTGGCACGGCTGGCCGTAGACGCCGGGCGGGCCGTGACCCTGGCCGCCGTCGCCGCCATCGTGCTGGCCTTTTTCGCGTCCGGCGTGCTGCAACTGGCCATCGAGGTGCGCGCCCAGGAGAATCTGTCGCTGGGCACGATCTTCCCGTCGGTGGACGCCGTGCGCGGCGCGTGGGAGGCGCACCAGGGCCGCCTGCTGGAGGAGCACATCCCCGAAACGCTGTGGGAGACGCTGGCCGGCCTGGCGATAGCCACCGTGCTCGGCGTGACCATCGCCGCGCTGATGGACTTCTCGCGGGTGCTGCGCTGGCTGCTCTACCCGCTGCTGGTCGTCTCGCAGACGATCCCCATCTTCGCCATCGCCATCCTGCTGATCCTGATCTTCGGCTTCGGCAGCGGCCCCAAGATCACGGTGGTGGTGCTGTTCTGCTTCTTTCCGGTGGCGCTCAACACGTTCAGCGGCCTGCAATCCGCCGACCCGGAGCTGCTCTCGCTGCTGCGGGCGATGGGCGCCAGCGCTCGCCAGGTGTGGATGAAAGCGCGGCTGCCGGCGGCCATGCCGTCGTTCTTCGCCGGGCTGCGCATCGCGGCGACGTACAGCGTCGTGGGGGCCATCTTCGGCGAATACATCACCGCGCAGCGCGGGCTGGGCGTCTTTCTCAAGCGGTCATATAGCAGCTTCCGGCTCGACCAGGCGTACCTGGCCATCCTGCTCACCGCCCTGCTCAGCCTGCTGCTGGTGCTGCTGGTGACCCTGGTCGAGCGGCTGGCGCTGCGCTGGTACTACACGTCGCGGCGCACGTCGTGGCGCGGGCCGGGGATTTATTGAGCGGTCAGTGGTCAGCAATCAGCGAGAGCGAAGGCGCAAACGATTCTGTTTTTGCTGACTGCTGAAAGCTGAAAGCTGATAGCTCAACAGGAGAGTGACACGATGAACCGCAAACACACGCTGATCATGGTAAGCCTCTTGTGGGCGCTGGCCCTGCTGTTGCCGCCCGCGCTGGCCCAGGAGAGCACTCCGACGCCCGATCCGCTCGGCGGGGCGACCGGGTTCGCCCGCGCCGGTGAGCGGGCCGCCGTCACGCTGCTGCTCGACTGGACGCCGAACACCAATCACACCGGCTTCTATGTGGCCCAGGCGCTCGGCTACTACGACGAGGCCAACCTGAACGTGACCCTCCAGGAGCCGACCGATCTGCTGGTCGAGGCGGTGGTGAACAGCGGCGCGGCGCAGTTCGGCGTCGGCTACCAGGAGTTCTTCACCTACGCCCTGGCCGACGGCATGCCGCTGGTGTCGGTGGCGGCGATCATCCAGCACAACACGTCCGGCTTCGTCACGCTGCACGAGCAGGACCCGATCAGTCGTCCCGCCGACCTGAGCGGGCTGCGCTACGGCGGCTTCGGCCAGTCCGACCTGGAGACGGCGATCATCAACACGCTGCTGGTCTGCGATGATGCGCAGCCGGACTCCTTCGAGTACGTGGACGTGGGCTATGTGGACCCCTTCGAGCTGATGGCCCGCGAGCGCATTGACTTCGCCTGGATGTACTACGCCTGGACGGGCATCGAGGGCGAGCGGCGCGGCCTCGACCCTGGACACGATCATGCTCATGGATCACTTCGACTGCATCCCCGACTACTACACGCCGATCCTGATCACCAGCCGGGCGTTGATCGAGGAACAGCCGGATGTGGTTGCCGCGTTCGTGCAGGCGACGGCGCGCGGCTTCGCCTACGCCATCAGCAACCCGGCGGAGGCGGCGGACATCCTCAGCGCGGCAGCGCCGGAAGTGGACGCCGACCTGATCCGCGCCAGCGCCGCGTGGCTCGCCCCGCACTACCAGGCCGACGCGCCGCGCTGGGGCCAGCAGTCGCGCGAGGTGTGGCAGGGCTTCAGCGACTTCCTGGTGGAGCACGGCATCCTGGCCGAGGGCATTGACGCAGAGGCGGCCTACACCAACGAATTCCTGCCGGGCGAGGTGAGCGAGTGAGCGCAGCGGCGGGCACTCCCTGCCTGGAGGTGCGCGGGATCAGCAAGACCTTCCGCGACGGCGGGCAGACTGTACGCGCGCTGCAGGATGTGAGCTTCGCCGCCTGGCCGGGCGAGTTCATCACCATCATCGGGCCGAGCGGCAGCGGCAAGAGCACGCTGTTCAACGTGATCACCGGCCTGGCCGAGCCAGACGCGGGCGAGATCGTCCTGGCCTGCGATGTCGCGCGCGACCGGGCCGGGCGCGCCGGCTACATGCCCCAGCGCGACCTGCTGCTGCCCTGGCGCACCGTGCTCAACAACGTCATCCTCGGCCCGGAGCTGGATGGGCGCTCGCGCCGCGAAGCGCGCCGCCGCGCCCGCGAGCTGCTGCCGCTCTTCGGCCTGGACGGGTTCGCCGACGCCTTCCCGGAGACGCTCTCCGGCGGGATGCGCCAACGAGCGGCCCTGCTGCGCACCTTCCTGACCGACCGCGAGGTGCTGCTGCTCGACGAGCCGTTCGGCGCGCTGGACGCGCTGACTCGCCGCGAGCTACAGCGCTGGCTGCTCGGCGTGTGGGAACGCTTCCGCAAGACGATCCTGTTCATCACCCACGACGTGGAGGAGGCGGTCTATCTGGCCGACCGCGTGCTGGTCTTCAGCGCGCGACCGGGGCGCATCGTCAAGGAGCTGCGCGTAGACCTGCCCCGCCCGCGCCAGGCGATCTCGCTGCTCTCGGAAGACCTGCGCCGCCTGGAAGCGGCGTTGATGGCCGCGCTGGAAGCGGCCAACGACAGCGCCGGGTAGGGGCGTATTGCGATAGGCCCCCGCCAGACTCCCAAAGTTTTGGAAACGTCGGAAGTCCATTTCGGCAGAACGCCCCTGCAAACCCGCGTCGCCAACCGCCCTGCGGTGCCATCGCCTGGTAGGGGGCGAAGCGCAACAAAACCGCGCGCAGTCGCTGCACGCGGGCATAGGTCTGGCAATGTCCGTCTGAGTCAGTGCAGCAGATAGTCCAGCACGCGGTCGGGCAGGCCGGTGATCGCCTCGCGCTCAAGCCGATAGGTAATGGTGCGGTTGTCCTGAACTTCTTCGAGGATCAAGCCCGCCTCCTTAAGCTGAGCCAGGTGGCGCGACACGGCGGACGCCGACAGATTGAGCTTCTCGGCGATGCGCTTGCCGTTCAGCCGGCTCTCGTGCTGCGCAATCTGGCGCAGGATGTCCAGGCGCGAGCCGTCGCCCAATGCCTTCAGAACGCCCAGCGCGCGCGTCTTGCTCTCCTCGATCTGCGCTGCGCGCGGGCCGGTGCGCTCGCTGTCAAAGAGAATGGTCACATTGCCGTAGCCATAGAACACGAGCACCGGCGTCCCCGACAGATAGATGGGGATGAAAGCGACATCGCGCACCGGGTGATCGGGCGGCAACACGGGCAGCATTTCGCTGCGCCCGGTGACATACTCGTAGAGCGCCATACCCCCCCTGGCGATCCAGCACGGCGCGCTTGTCGTCGAGGCCGCGCTCCCAGTGCGGGCGCAGCAGCGGCGGCTGTGTGTGGAAGAATTCGTCCCAATATCCTTGCCACAGATCGGTCAGCCGCTGCTGGAAGGCGGGCACATCGGCCAGGATATTCTGCATGGGCACTTCGCGGCACATGCAGCCCGGCTCGAACTGCGCCGCTTCCAGCAGCGCGTTCAGCGCGTCCGCATCGCCACCGGTTGTGGTGATGGCCTCCACTGGAATCATGCGCCCGACCAGGTAGAACACGAAACGGTCGGGCGTCATGGTGCGCACATAGCGGATGAAACCGGGGACATCCTGGTGATCGGGGCAATCTATCGCCAGCTCGAGGAAGAGGAACCCGTTCCAGTACGGTCCGTACACCGTCTCCAGTTCCTGCAGCAGCCTGGGCGAGAGCGCCGCGCGCGTCTGGATGTTCCATTCCGACTGCGCGTCGGGCGGGAGCAGAGCATGAAGGCTGATCAGCATCTCGAAGACCGGCGAGGTCTCAAAGCGGATCATGCTGGTCAGCGGGTCGGTGGATTCAATCACTTCGAGAGGCATAGACGGGCACCTTTACTGGTGGGCCTGCGCAGATTGCGGCGTGGCCGTTTGCGAATGATGGTACGGATGTTGGTGGGGGCTGTCAAGGGAGTGCTGCTCTGCTGCGCCTCCGTAGGGGCATATTGCAATACGCCCCTGCGGAGCCTTTGCACACATCCCCGAACCCACGCCAGCGGCGTTTCAGGCTGCGCACAGATAGCTTTCGGTGAGACGCGCCAGCAGCGCCTGCAGGTCCGCCGCACGATCCGGCAGGAAGAGCACATCCTGCGCGCCGAAGCGTCGCGCGCGCTGCAGCGTGCTGGGCGCCATGTCCCGGCCTATAACAACTATCAGGCGACCGGCGGCGCGCGTCGCCAGGTGCGGCAGCAGGGCGATTTGCGCCGGACGCCACCGGTCCACGCCGACGACGATCAGGCCGAAGTCATAGTAATCCAGCGCGCGCAAGGCGTCGTTATGGTCTTCTAGAGTCGTCACCGATACCGCGTCATCGAGCAGCAGGCTGAGCGTGTCAATGAGAATGCTGGCCGGGCCGTTGATGCGGTCAATGACCAACACCTGGGACGGGCAGGCAATGGCGGGGGCGGGAACAAGCCGGTAGGAGAGCGATGGGAGGGGAATCTGGGCGCGCATCGGTCACCCCATTGCTAAATTGCTTGATTGCACGATTGTGCAATTACATGAACAGTATATCACGCCGCGCGCCCGCTGTCAAGTGTCTGCTGTTGGTTATTGGTTCTTGGTTGTTGGTAGGGCAGACTCCAGACAGAACCGCCCTCTCCAGTCGCCAGAAACCAATAACCAACAACCAAGAACCCATCACCCAGAACCAATCACCAATCGCCAGGAACTACTGATCTCCGCCCAACGCTCGGCCACCGCCCGCCCCGCGCCATGTTGAGACCCTGCGCATTTTGGGCTACACTGCGAGCAATGACTGGCAGCGCGCCGTGCGCGACCCGGCGCGCCCCTGCGAGCGATCCCACCTATGATCCCCAACCAGACCTTCTACGAGCCTGTTGCCCGCTTCTACGACGCCGAGAACGCCGAGATGACCGAAGACCTGGCGCTCTACAGCGCGCTGCTGGCCGAGCACGGCGGCCCGGTGCTCGATGTCGGCTGCGGCACCGGGCGGGTGCTGCTGCACCTGGCCGCAGAAGGCGCGCGCATCGTGGGCATAGACCGCTCGCCGGCTATGTTGGAGCGCTGCCGGCGCAAGCTCGCCAGCCAGCCTCACCTCAAGCGCCGCGTCAAGCTCGTCGAGGGCGACGTGCTCGACGCCACCTTGCCCGGCCCGTTCAAGCTGATCCTGATGACCTACAATGGCTTCTTGCAGTTCACTGCGCAGGCCGGGCAGCTTGCCGCGCTGCGCCGCTTCAACGCCCTGCTCGCCGATGATGGGCTGCTCGTCCTCGACCTGCCCAACGCCGGCGAAGCGTTCGCCGCGCAGGATGACGGGTCAATCGTGCTGGAGCGCACTTTCATCGAGCCAGAGAGCGGTCACCTGGTCATGCAGCAGTCGGTCAGCGCGCTGGACCGCGCCGCCCAGCAGCTTCATGTCACCTGGATCTACGACGAAATCCTCGACGATGGTACGGTGCAGCGCACGCTGGCCCCGCTCGTGCTGCGCTACATCCTGCCCGGCGAGATGGATTTGATGCTGGCGGCGGCGGGCCTGCGCCGCGTAGCGTATTACGGGGAGTACGAGCAGGAGCCGTTCGTGGACGGCTGCTCGCGCATGATCGTGCTGGCTGAGAAAGCGGAGAAGGCCGGGCCATGACCCCTCCGCTCAGGCGCTCCCCGCGCGCGGCGGTCGGCGGGTTGTCGGGGCTGGTCACGCTGCTGATTGCCGTCCTCCTTGCGGCCTGTGGGGCAGAGTCCGGCGGCGCGCCCACTGAGACGCCGCAGCCGGCGCTGCCCATCCTGGCCGCCAGCCCGACAACCGATCCGCGTCCGCCCATCGTCGAAGGGCCAGCCATCCACGAGCCGGAGTACGGCGAAGGAGGAGTCAGCAATCCCACCCAGGCGAGCCTGGCCGCCGAGGGACAACCCGCCCAGGACCCGCCGACGATCACCCCGCGCCCGACGCAAGCCGAGCTGCCCATGATGATCAGCGCCGCCGATGGGCTGGTGCTCCAGGCGACGTATTACAGTCCCCCCAGCCGCCCCGCCCCCGGCGTGCTGCTGCTCCACCAGCGGGGCCGCGACCGGACGACCTGGGATGCGCTGGCGCTCAGGCTGCAAGCGGCGGGATACGCTGTGCTGGCGATTGACCAGCGCGGGTACGGCGAAACCGGCGGGGCCGAGGACTGGGCGCTCGCCCAACAAGACGCCCGCGACGCGCTGATCCTGCTCAGCGAGCTGCCCGGCATCGCCCCCGGCCAGATCGTCGTCATCGGGGCGAGCATCGGCGCGAACCTGGGGCTGAATGCCTGCGCGGGGCTGCCCGGCTGTGCTGCTGTCGTGCTGCTCAGCCCCGGCCTGGACTACCGGGGGATCGCCACCGCCGGGGCGATGGCCCAGCTAGGCGCACGCTCGGTGCTGATCGTCGCCAGCGAGGGCGACGGCAACAACCCCGCCGACAGCATCACCCTGAATGGCCTGGCAGCCGGCGATCACCAGCTCATCATCCTGCCAGATGCCGGGCACGGCACCGAGATGCTGCTCAGGGCACCCGATCTGGCCGAGCGCATTATCGCCTGGCTGGTGGCGCACGTCCCGCCGCCGGGCCAGCCGCTGCCCTGACCGTTGCCGGCTGCCAGAACCGGCTGAACGCGCGCATTTGGAGCCACACGCAAGTCTGCGGTACGATTTCGCCCATGTTGGGGTGTCGAGGTATGGGGCTGGTACGGGTTGTGAGGGAACATAGCCGGTTGCGCGCCACCTTCGGCGCGGCGCTTGTCGCGCTGGTGCTGGTCTGCGCGCTGCCCTGGGGCGCTGCGCCGCGCGCTCGCGCGCAGGGCGATCTCGCCGGGCAGGTCGTGGCGCTGGTCAACAGCCTGCGCGCGGGCCTGGGCCTGAGCGCCTGGACGGTAGACTCCACCTTGATGGCCGTTGCCCAGAACCACGCCAACTGGATGGTCGCCACCGGCCAGTACGGTCACACCGGCGAAGGCGGCTCCACGCCGCAAGATCGCGCCCTGGCCGCTGGCTACGCGGGCAGCGTCGCTGAGAATTGGGTCGCCGGCCCCGGCATGACCCCGGCGGGCGCGGTGGACTGGTGGCGCAACAGCGGCATCCACTACGCCACACTTACCTCGACGGCGCAGCATGTCGGCGTGGGCGTGGTGAGGGGCAGCCGCGGCACGGTCTACGTGCTGGTCGCTGGACGACCGTCGCCGCCGCGCCGCCCCGTTGCGGCAGGAGAAGCAGCGCCCGAAGAAGAGGAAGACGAAGACTGGCCGGTCGTCGTGCCGATCACTCGTGCCGAGCCGGGCGAGAACGGGCGCATCGTCCACGTGGTGCAGCAGGGCCAGACCGCCTGGGCCATCGCCGCCGTGTACAAGGTAGACCTCGACGAGATGCTGCGCATCAACAACCTGGTGCGCCCGGCAGTGCTCAAGCCGGGCGACGAAGTCATCGTCCGGCTGGGCGAAGGCGAATCCCCGCCGCCGACCCCGGCTCCGCCCACCGAGTACACCATCCAGCAAGGCCAGACGATCTGGGAAGTCGCCGTCACGCACGGCCTGACTGTTGACCAACTGCTCGGCTTCAATGGCCTGACGCGCGAGGATGTGATCCTGCCAGGGACTGTGCTGCGCCTCGTCCCCTCGGAGCCGGGCGTAGAGTCGCCGCCGCCGCAAGAGGGAACGGTCAGCGTCACCGTCGCCTCGGAGTCACCTGCCGCGCCGCCGTCTGCCGCCGTGCCCACTGATGCGCCCACCGACGCACCTCCAGATGCACCCCCCGCGGCAACGCCGACGGTCACGCTCCTGCCCAGTCCAACGCTGCGGCTGATGCCGACGATCACGCCCGCCTACTCGCCCACCCCATCAGCGCAGCCGCCGAGCGGGACGCCCGTCGCGCTGGCGGGCACCGCACCTCCTACGCTGGCGCCAGCCAGCGCTCAGCCTGCGAGCAGCGCCTCAGATGACGAGGGAATGGATGAGATGCTCATGGTCAGCCTGGGCGTGCTGGGGGCGGTATGGGTTATGGTCGGAGGGATCGGGTTGGTGAGCTACGTGACCAGGCGGCGGCGCTAGGCCAGCCGCAAGCGGCAGGCGCGAAGCGAAGAGATGATCTAGCGCCCCAGGTCGGGCAGCGTGAAGACCTCGGCCAGCGCCAGCGCCAGGCCGGGGAACAGCTCGCTGGCGTCCAGGGTCTCGCCGGCGCGGTAGGTCTCGACGACCGACTGCCCCCGGCGGTAGCGGTAAAGGGTCTTCTGGCGGGGCAGCACCACCCAGACCTCGGCGGTGCCCGCCGCGAAGTAGTCGGCCACCTTCTGCACCGCGTCCTCGAACTGATCATCGGGCGACATGACTTCGACGGCCAGCGTCGGCGCGCCAGGATAGGGGCGCTCGATGTCCCAATCGCTGACCAGATGATCGCGGTGGATGAACGACACATCGGGCGAGCGCGCCATCCGCACGCCGTCGTCACCTTCAGCCAGGATGTACAGCAGATTATCCGTGAACAGGTAGCCGAGCCGATGATCGCTGATCGTCGCGTACAGCATACGGTAGATGTTGTCCACGATCAGAACGTGCTGTCCCCCAACAGGCGTCATCTCGACAACCTCCCCCCACACCACCTCCACGCGCGCGTCGGAGCCGAGCCGCAGCAGATCGTCAACCGTGAGGGGGCGTATGATCACAGCCATCGCCAGGACTCCTTCATACACAATCTGGCCTGATCAACCCAGGTCGGGCAGCGTGAAGACCTCGGCCAGCGCCAGCGCCAGGCCGGGGAACAGCTCGCTGGCGTCCAGGGTCTCGTCGGCACGGTAGGTCTCGACAACCGATTGCCCCCGGCGGTAGCGGTAGAGGGTCTTCTGGCGGGGCAGCACCACCCAGACCTCGGCGGTGCCCGCCGCGAAGTAGTCGGCCACCTTCTGCACCGCGTCCTCGAACTGATCATCGGGCGACATGACTTCGATGGCCAGCGTCGGCGCGCCAGGATAGGGGCGCTCAAAATCCCAGTGGGCGGGTATGTCGGCTTTGCGGATATAGGAAGCGTCGGGCACGCGAGCGATCCGGACGCTATCGTCCTGCTCAGAGAGCACATAGAGCAGGCTGTCAGTGAAGACAAGCCCGGACTTGTGCTCTTCCACATAGGCATCGAGCGCCCAGGCGATCCGCTTGGCGACCCAGTTGTGCAATCCCCCGACAGGCGTCATCTCGACAACCTCCCCCCACACCACCTCCACGCGCGCGTCGGAGCCAAGCCGCAGCAGATCGTCAACGGTCAGGGGGCGTGTGATCACAGCCATCGCCAGGACTCCTTCACACTCATCCTGCTTTGATTATAGCGCGTGCGGGGCGGGCGCAGCGCCGATCAGAGGTACTCGACGCGGTTGCGCATGTCTTGGGCATCATAGATGGCATGATAGAGAATCAGACCCTTGACCCAATCACCCACCCCCTGCTTTCGGAACTGCCCCAGAATGATCCCAGCATGATCCGTGCCTGTTGCAGCCAACTGGACATAATCATAATCATAGGTGCACAATACGTAGCCCATTGCGGTAGAGCGCGCCAAGTGATTCATATCACTGTCGCCCAACAGCGCCAGATCGCGCACCGTCACTGCCGTGATCCCTCGCTGGCGCAACTGATCGGCGACAGCAATCGGCATATTCTCATCAAGGTAGAAGCGTAGTGCCGCGGCTTCCAACGCGCTTCTCCTTGAACTCTTCCGCCTTAGCGATCTGCTCGCGGATGTCGGCGTCTATCTTCGCTTTATGTTCATAGTAGTACGCCAGGGCAGCGTGAATCTGCGCCAGGGGCAATCCAAACCACGCGGCAATCTCGCCTGGGGAATCGGTGTGAAAGAGCATCACCATCGCCACATCCGATACGCGCACGCTCGTCCCGGCAATGCAGGGCCGCCCGCCGCGCACGTCTGGGTCGGACGAAATGAGGTTGATGCTGTGGATGGTCGCCATGAAGATCACTCCCGTTCACTGTGTGCTCATAGTATACCGCACATGCGCCGTCCCAAACGCGCGGGGCGGCCCGCGGTGATCGGTATTCTCTTGAATCACTTCTGATAGAAGTCTGGGAAAGATGGGACGATCCTGGTGCCCAGAGGGCCTGTCCTGACAGGTTTTTCCTGAACCCACCGATCACAGGTACTCGACGCGGTTGCGCATGTCTTGAGCGGTGTAGACGGCGTAGCACAAGATCAGCCCCTTTACCCACTCACCGATCCAGTGCTGTTCAGCGCGACCAAAAACGATACCCGCGTGCTCCATACCGCCAGATGCCAGCTCAAGATAATCCGCATCGTAGGTGCACAGCACATACCCCATCTCAGAAGCACGCCTGAGGTGATTGATGTCCGAGTCGCCCAGCACGCCCAGGTCGAGCGCAGTCACAGCCTCAATCCCTTGACGGCGAAGCTGGTTAGCCACAGCAACCGGCACGTTCTCATCCAAATAGAAACGGAGGCTTGCTTCCAACGCGCTTCTCCTTGAACTCTCGCCCCCGGGCGATCTGCTCGCGGATGTCGGCATCTATCTCCGCTTTGTGCTCGTAATAGTACGCCAGGGCAGCGTGTACCTGAGCCAGCGAGAGCGCATAGGCTTCAGCAATTTCAGCGGGTGTTTGATCGTGGAACAGCATCACCGCGACGACATCCAATACCCGGATGCCCGTCCCGGCAATGCAGGGCCGCCCGCCGCGCACGTCTGGGTCGGACGAGATGAGGTTGATGCTGTGGATGGTTGCCATGAAGATCACTCCCGTTCACTGTGTGCTCATAGTATACCGCACATGCGCCGCCCCAAACGCGCGGGGCAGCCCGCGGGGGTCCGCGAACACGTTGTTGAGCAATGGCCAGAACACTCCTATCGCCCGGTCTCGGAACAGGCTTCCGTCAGTTCCGGGGGAAACTCACCGGAAGTCTGAGCAGGCCCCTACCTGACAGGTTTTGTACGCACCCCGGACGGGCAAGGCCCTTGCTCTGGCTAGCGCTCTTCCGTATACTCTGCCCATATTGCAGCATACCGACCTCTGGAAAACCATACCTGCAAGGGGAAGCCATGAAACGCCAAGAAGTCCTCAAATGGCAGCGCGTCGCCCAGGAGTATCTGGACCGGGCCGGCATCGTCCTCACGCCCGAAGAAACGGCCAACATCGAGATCGCCGACCTGGGGCTGGACGAATACGAGCAGACCGGCCTGGCGCTGGTCGTCTATGTCAACACGGAGCGTGTGTGCGCTAAAGAACTCATCCTGATGCCCGGCCAGACCTGCCCGCAGCATTTCCACCCGCCCGTGAACGGCGAGCCGGGCAAGGAAGAGACCTTCCGCTGTCGCTGGGGTGAAGTGTACCTGTACGTGCCCGGCGACCCAACGCCCAATCCCAAAGCCAGGCCGCCCGCGCATCGCGCCGACACCTATACCATCTGGCACGAGATCGTGTTGAAGCCCGGCGATCAGTACACGCTCAAGCCGGAAACCTGGCACTGGTTCCAGGGCGGGCCGCAGGGAGCCGTCGTGTCCGAGTTCAGCACGCGCAGCCGCGACGAATACGACCTGTTCACCGACCCGGACATCAGCCGCCTGCCCGTGATCGAGGACTGACCGGCCTGTCCGCATTAACCCCCGCTCGGCCCACTGACGCGGGCCCCCGCTCGGCCCTACTGAAGCGCAACGATGAGCGATCAATCAACGGAAGAAACGAGCGGCTTGAAGGAGAAGCTCGGATGCCTGGCAGGGCCTGGAGGGGGGGGTTGCAAGCCCCCCCCCCCCCCCCCCCCCCCCATCTTTTTTTTTTTTTTCTTGAATTGTTCTTCCGTAACCTATCATTAATCGTCAATGCAACCTTATTTGTCCGTCCCTCCACGTTAGAGAGAGGGCGAGCCGGGCGTAGCGAGGCTGGGGGTGAGGTAGAACAACGCGCACGTTTGATGCAATCGCCCTGGCCCCCACCCCGCACTGCTGGCACAAAGGCCCGTTCGCCCGTACAATTGCCCGTCAGAACAGCCCGCACGCAGAATGCAGGATCGCCCGGTGAGCACGCACAAGCAGCCCTACGACATCCTCGCTCGTCGCTACCTGTGGCAGAGCCGCTGGTACCACGTGCGCCAGGATACGCTGGGCGATGCGACCGGCGGCCAGTTCACCTACACGGTCATCGAGAAGCCCGCCGCCGTGTGGGTGGTGCCCGTCACCGCCGGGGGCGACCTGGTGCTGATCCACCAGTACCGTTACGCGGTGGATGACTGGTGCCTGGAAGTGCCAGCGGGCAACGTCGAGCCGGGTGTTGACCCGGCGGTGATGGCTGCTCGCGAGCTGCACGAGGAGATTGGCGGGACGGCAGAGCGGCTGATCCCGGTTGCGGACTTCTACACGATGAACGGCATCGGTGATGAGATCGCCTGGGTGTACCTGGCGCTGGGCGTGACGCTCGGCCAGCCCCACCGCGAGCCGACCGAGTTGATCGAGCTGCGCGCCATGCCGCTTGCCGAGGGGCTGCGCCTGGCCCGCGCCGGCCAGATCAAGGACGGGCCGAGCGCGCTGGCCCTGCTGCTGTGCGAGCCGGCGCTGCGGCTGCATTGCCCGGAGTGGCTGGTATGATGCGGCGTGCGCCCCTGTTCGTGGTGATCCTGCTGGCGCTGATACTGGCGGCGTGCAGCGACGAGACGCCCGCCCCGTCTGGCGATCCGCCGATCCTGACCGGCTTTGACGCGCTGCCCAAGCAGCTTGCCACCGTCGTGCTGACGGCCACGCCGACGCCGGTATTGGTTGGCGGCGAGACGGTGGCGATCACCGTCCCTTCGCCCACCCCTGGCCCACCGCAGCCTACGGCCACGCTGACGCCTTACGTGGGCGTGTTCCTGGGCGAGCCAACCTCGGAGAGCGGCGAGCCAGCGCCCACCCTGGCCCCTTATGTCTTCGGCGGCGTGCCCGGCGGCAGCGCAGTCATCGCCAGCGGCGTAGTCGGCGCGGGGGGCGAAGGCGGCGCGTGCGGTTTTGCGGTGAGCGCGGTCGTCGCCAACGCCTACAACCGCGACGCTTCCCTGCGCGAGCGGCTCGGCTGCCCGGTGAGCGGCGGCGCGTCCATCGCGGCGATGGCAATGCATGCAGCCGTTCGAGCGCGGGATCATGGTCTGGCGCGAGCGAGGTGACGCCAGGCCGACCAGCGGGCAGTTCTGGCAGGTGGCCGATAGCTGGAGCGAAGGGATGCCCGCCGATGACCCGGCGTTACCGCGCCCCGCCCGGCGTGCCTCCAGGTTTTCGATGGCCCGCGCGCGCAGCAGCGTGCGGTAGTGCTCCAGGCGGGGATGCGGCCACGCCATCGGCATGATCACGATTTTCGCGCCGTCGGACGCGTAGCGGCGGAACAGCTCAGGGAAGCGCAGGTCGTAGCAGATGGCGATCCCGGTCTGGCCCCAGGGCAGGTCGATCACCAGCGGCGCCTCGCCCGGCTGGAGCCACCTGTGCTCGTCCATCAGCGTGAAAAGGTGCATCTTGCGATAGGCGCCCATGATCCCGTTGCGCGGCGTGATCACGGCGCAGGTGTTGTAGACGCCCACCCCGCGCTTTTCGTACATCGAGCCGAGGATGTGGATATGGTGTGGTGCTGCCGCCCCCCCAGCCGCCGCCACCCCCCCCCCGCTCCGGTGCGAGGGCGGGCGTTTTCTTTTGCTGCGCCCGGCGCCGGGCCCCCACCCCCCCTAACCCCAACCAGCCCGCCGCGCCGCCCCGGGCCCCCGGCGGTGTGGTCTTGCATCACGGTCCAGTTGGCGCGCGGCGCGCCGGTGCGAACATCCATCTGCACCAGGGAAACAGTTAAGGTCGTCATCCGATCATCCTTTCACCACGAACACTCATTTTACACTCGCGCGTGCGTTTTCCAGTAGTCGATCACGGCGTCGATGGTCTGCTCCAGCGACAACTGCGACGTGTCAAGCTGGGGCAGGTTCAGCGTGGTCACGCGCCACTCGCGCTTGAGGCGGCTGAGGATCACGCCCCGGTTGGCCGGGCTTTGGAACCACGCCCCGCGCGCCATGTGCTGTCGCCGCAGGATCTCGTTGACCGCGCACGTCAGGCACAGCACCGCGCCGGATTCGGCCGGGCGGGCGCGGTTCGTCTCGTCGAGCAGCGCCGTCCCGCTGATGACCAGCACAGAACTGCGGTTCAGCGTCAGGTCGCGGATGACGGTCGTTTCCAGCGCCTTGACCCGCGCCTCGCCGAACAGCGCGCGGATCGACTCGACCGACTGCCCCTCCCGCGCGGGAGGATCTCGTTCTCCAGGTCGAAGAATTTGGCGCCCAGGCGGGTCGCTACCGCCCGCCCTACGATGTCTTGCCGGAGCCCATCGGCCCGGTCAGGACGAGGTTCTCGTAAGAGTCGACTCCGGCAGGGTCATGGCGTGTGCCCGTTGCGCCAGCCCGGATACCACCGTCGAGCAGGGGCAGCAGGTCGTGCAGGGTCGTGATGGTGCCGTCGGGCGTCACGTCGGGCGCGGGCGTGTCGCCGTTGGGCGCGGCGGGCATCCGCCAAACGGCCATCATCCCGGCGTTTTGCGCGCCGCGAATGTCGGCTTCCAGGTTGTCGCCCACGAAGACCGCTTCCTCCGGGGCTGTGCCCAGGATGTCCAGCGCGCGCTCGAAGATGCCCCGGTGCGGCTTGAGATAGCCCACATCCACCGCAGCGATGCGGCAGCGCGGAACAGGTCCAGCAGGCCCACAGCGTCCAGCTCGCGGTCGCGGTAGCGCATGGTGAGCGAGGCGTTGGTCACGATGCCCAGCTCGACGCCGTGCGCGTGCAGCTCCGGCAGCACTTCCAGCACATCGGGGAAGGCCGCTTCGCCGGGCGCGGGCTGCCAGTTGTAGGCTTTCATGACGGCGCCCATGTCCACCTGGCCGGGTGGGGCGCCAAACGACCTCGATGATGGTCTCCAGGATGGCCGCGACGCTGGGCGGGCGCAGCGTCCGGTTGCCTTCGGTCCACGCCTGGCCCAGCCGCCGCGAGAATTCGGCAAAAAGCTGTCGGCGTCGCCCGCGGTCAGCGGGTACAGGTGCGTATCCACGAAATCATACACCCCGCGCAGCCTGCGGCCCTGGTACGTCTCCCACGGCTCGGCGTCGTCCCAGGTGATCAGGGTCTGGTCGAGATCGAACAATACGGCTTTCAGCATCAGTCCGGCTTCCTCAGCATGGATCGGTACACATCGACGGTTTGGGCGGCGACCTGGGCCTGGGTATAGTGGGCCAGCACGCGCGCCCGGCCCCGTTCGGCCAGCGCGCCGCCGGTCAGGATCGCCCATCAGGCCGCGCAGCGCGCCAGCCAGCGCCGCGCGATCGCCTTCGGGGACGATCACGCCCGCGTTGCCGATCACGTCGGGGATCGCCCGCTGGACGATCCATGACGGGCACCCACACGCCATCGCCTCGACGATCACCCGCCCAAACTGCTCTTTCCAGTTGGGGCGCGTGCGCGAGGGCACGACGAGGACATCCAAACCCTGATAATACCCAGGCATCCGCGTGGATGGCAACGTGGCAAACGTCACTTGTTCGGCCATGCCCAGCCGCCGGGCCTGGGTTTGCAGCGCGGCTTTCTCCGGCCCGTCGCCGATGATGTCCAGCCGCCACAGGCCACCGACCTCGGCCAGCGCGTCGAGCAGATCGGCGCCGCCCTTCTCCTCGACCAGCCGCCCCACGAACCCGACCTGGAACGTGCCCCCTGGCGCGGGCGCTCTGCCGGGCGGAAGATCGCCGGGTCCACGCCGAACTGCGGGATCACGGCCAGCGGGCCGCGATAGCCCTTCGCGCGCCAGACCTCCGCGGCGCTGGACGTGCCCATGATAGCGTGATCGACGCGGCGCAGCACCCACCGCTCGGCCAGCCGGATGGGGAGCGGGTAGCGGCGCGCGATGTTCTGCCACGAGAAGAACAGCGTTTTCGCGTCGTTCCGCCGGGCGTGCCACAGCGCGTGCCACGTGGCGAGGTTGTACGGCTCCTCGTCGATGTGCACGATGTCCGGCTGGAAGGCGCGCACCTGCTCCCCGAACCGGGGATAGTGGTGCAGGTGGAAATGGCCGTTGAAGCGGATCGGCGTGACGCGCAGATCGTAGCCTTCGACGTGGGCGCGCTCCAGGCGCAGGTCGCCGCGGTCGTCGCGCCAGCTTGGCGGTACCAGCACGCGCAGATCGACATCCGGCTGGCGGGCCATTTCTTCGAGCTTGCGCTGGTAGGTGCCCACCACGCAGGCTTTCGACAGCATCAGAATGCGCATGGCGTTGTCCGGTTCGTGAACGGTAGTCTGGCCCTGGACGGGTGAAATGGGCGGGGCGACACTCAAACCCGCGCATATGATACCGGCTGGCGGGCGGAGCGCCACCTCTTGGCCCGGTCAGTCCAGGTCCAGGTTGTACACGTCGCGCCGGTTCCAGCCCGCCTGCTCTGCGACGGCGCGGGCGGCGGCGCTCCGCGGTTCGCCGGAGTCCAGCCGGGCCTGTAGCGCCTCGCGCACGGCGTCCTCAGTCCACGGCTCGTCGCCTGGGGCGTCCGTCGCGCCGCCAATCACCAGCGTGATCTCGCCCCGGGGCGGGTTCTCGGCGAAATGGGCCAGCACCGCGCTGGCCGGGCCGCGCCGGACCTCCTCGTACAGCTTGGTCATCTCGCGCCCGACCGCGACCGGGCGGTCGCCCAGCACGTCCAGCACGGCCTGCAGGGTAGCCGCCAGCCGGTTGGGGCTTTCGTAGGCGATGAGGGTGGCCGGTTCGCCCGCCAGGGCCGCCAGCGCGGCGTGCAGCGCCTTTTTGCGGCGCGGCAGAAATCCGACGAACAGGAAGCGGTCGGTTGGCAGGCCGGACGCCACCAGCGCCGTCACCACGGCGGACGGACCGGGCAGCACCACGACCGGGATTTCCTGCGCCAGCGCCTCGCGGATCAGCTCGTAGCCGGGGTCGGAAATGCCCGGCATGCCCGCGTCGGAGACGAGCGCCACATCCCCGGTCGCCAGCGCGTCGAGCAGGGCGTCCAGCTTGGCCAGTTTGTTGTGCTCGTGATAGCTGGTCATGGGCGTGGTGATCGTGTAGTGGTCGAGCAGCACGCGCGTGGTGCGCGTGTCTTCGGCGGCGATCAGGCTGGCCTCGCCCAGAATGCGCAGCGCGCGCAGGGTGATATCCTCCAGGTTGCCGATGGGGTGGGAACGATATACAGCGTGGACATAGGCGGGCGATCCTTCCGTGTGACGCGCCGGTGCTGGCCAGGAGTGTACCGCAGGCGTGACGCGCGGGGTATCCCGGCGCGGCGATCCGCACACCCTCTTCACAACCCGCGGATCAGGCCGCTACCCGCGCGGGGTCACTCCTGCTTGACGAACCCGATCAGCAGCGCCAGCGCCAGCAGGTTGCCAGCGGCGGCGACGATCCCGTTGGCGAGCAGCCCGGACGCGAACAGTGGCGGGCCGATCAGAGCGCCGACCATGCGCCCCAGTGCGAAGAAGGCGACGTTCCCGGCCATGAGCGTCGCCCGCGCGCCGGGCAGCAGCTCGGTCAGCGATCGGGATCAGGCTGACGATGGCGAACTCGAACGTGATGTAGAACACGAACAGGCCCACCAGCGCACCCTCACGCGGAACGCCAGCGCGGGCAGCAGCAGGCATGCCCCGCGTTGAGCGCGATCCCGGCGGCCACGGCGCGGCGCTTGCCCACGCGATCCACCACCCCGGCGACCAGGCTCTCGCCGCCCAACTCCGCCAGACCGATTACGGCGGAGGCCGCGCCCAGGGCCGCCACTTGCAGCCCGAAGGCGTCCTCCATCCACGCCCCGTAGACGATCCCGATCGTCTCGTTGCCCATGCTGATTAACATGCTGACGCCCAGCCCGGCCAGCGCGGTGGGATGAGCCAGCACGATCCGCGCGCCCTGCGCCAGCGAGGGGCGCCGCGCGGTCAGCGGCTCGTCGGCGGGCAGCACGCGCCACACCAGGATCAGCGCGCCCAGCCCGGCCAGCGCCAGCAGCGGGAACGGTGAGCGCCAGGAGTCCGTCCGCGCGATCAGCCACCCGAGCAGCGGAATGGCGAGCAGAAACGCGCCGGACCAGCTCAGCTCGGTGATGGCGATCGCCAGCCCGCGCCGCGTGTACTGCACGCGGTCGCCGATGTAGGCTTGCATCGACGGGTCGAACAGGTGCTTGGCGACGCTGGCCAGCAGCAGCGCGACGAACAACGCCGGGTAGGTGGGCCATAGGCTGACCAGCGCCATGCTCGCGGAGAACAGCAGCAGCGCGGCCAGCATGGCGTTTCTTGCGGCCCGCGGGCGTCGGCCAGCGCGCCAAACACCGGGCTGACCAACCCCAACCAGAGCGCGCCGTCACAGCCAGCGCGATGGCTTCCAGGTCCACGCCCAGGCCGCGGGCGAAGGTCGGCAGGAAGGGGTACACCATGCGGTGCCCCGTGTTGAGCATCGTCCGCGCCGCGGCCAGACCGAGGATCTGGGCGCGCAGCGGCGACAGTCGAATGTGCGTGGTGGAAAGCGTTCTCACCAGGGCCTTCTTCACTCGGTCAGGATCGGGCCGGCGGCGCGCAGCCGGTCGAGGATCGGCGCCAGTAGAAACTCGCGGTTGGCCCGCGCCGCAGCGTGCCGGATGAGCGCGGTTCTTCCGCAGCCGGGATCGCCGGTTAGTAGCAGGGCGGTGCTCATGGGTTCACGCTCATGGCAGGGCGGTCACGGCCTGGGCGGTGCCGCCCGGCGTGGGCAGCGGGTTGGGCCAGCCGCGCATGTCCTGAAAGCCGCGCGCGATCATCCAGCGGCAGAGGACCGGGCCGCCGTAGCGATCGGGGATCGGCACGCCGTTGATCTGGGGCAGCCCGTCATAGCCGCGCAGGTAGCCGAACGTGCCGTCGATCTGGGCGCGGGCGGCCTCCGACAAATCCGCGTCGCCAATGGCGATGGCGTGGATGTGGATCACCGAGCCGGGATACAACTCGTCCTCGGCGCGCAGCCACGCCGCGAACCCCGCCACGCGCAGCGCGCGCAGCATCGGCTCGATCCGTCCGTCTGCACGGACCAGTCAACTGGGCTGCGCACCGACAGATCGACCGCGCCGCCGCCGTCGTGCGTGCCGAAGCTGGCCGCCAGCGCGCCGCCGGTGTAGCTGCCCTGGGTGATCGCCAGCCGCAGGTCGAGCGTCCCGCCCTGGGCGGCGTACAGCGCCTGGGCGTGGTCCAGCATGGCGATCGTGCGGGCGTTGAACAGGCCCCCGTTGACCCACAGGCGGGTGTAGTCGTCGGGCGGCTCCCAACAGCCTTCCGGCTCGGCGAACGGCGTGGGCGACGGGACCGGCGAGGCGGTGACCTGCCACGCGTCCACGGCGCGCGGCGTGGCGCGGAGTCCCCCTATCGCGAGGGCCAGCAGGGCGCTAACGATCAGGCTGCTCAGTGTCAGGCGACGGATCACGCGGCTGCTCCTTGTTCTGTGCGCGGGCGATAACAAAAAGTGGCTGCCAGCAGGATGCAGCCACTATACCGGATTTGCGCGAATTGTGCCGATCGTCAGGCGGGGAACTGCTCGCCTTCGAGGATGTTGACGATCTGCGGCTTGCCGTCCGCGTAGCTGATGATCTCCGGCGGCACGCGCAGGTCAGGCTCGCTGTCGTAGGCGCTGCGCAGCGCGCCGAAATCGTCGTTGCCGCCCAGCGTCAGCGCGGCCACACGGTCGAACACCGCCAGCGCCGCGTCGCCGCCGGGATCGTCGACTTCCATCAGCCCCCAGCAGTCCCACGGCAGCAGCTCCATTTTGTTGAGCGCGGCGAAATCGCGCAGCAGGTTGCCCCACACGAACCACAGCCCGTGCATGTCGAAGATGCCGAAGCGCTCCGGGTCGGCCTCGCCGCTGCGGCACATCTGCCACGCGCGCCCGGCCACGATGAACCGGTCGGCGGGCACGTCGTCCGGATCGAACGTCACGTCCAGCGACTCGATCTGGAGCGCGTCAAGCTGGGGTCGACCATCATCCAGCGGTTCTCGGCCTCGTTCCAAACCTCGCAGGCCCAGTGATCCTCGAACTGGCCGGGCGTGAAGTACGTCCCGAACCCGCAGCGGGCGCGGGCCGGGATGCCCTGGTGGCGCAGCAGCGTGGCGAGCATGACCGCGAAGTGGCGGCAGTTGCCCACCAGACGCCGGTCTACCGGGCGGGGCAGGGTCAGCAGGCGGCTGTCGCGCTCGGCGATGCGCGCCAGCATGGTCGATGCGCGGCGGATGTTGACCTCGGCCCGGCGTTCGGGCGCCAGCGGCGGTCCGTAGCGCTCGGCCCAGAAGACGTGCAGGAGGTTGTGCTGCACGATCGCGCACAGCGCCGGGATCGCCTCCGGCAGTCCTTGCAGCAGCGCGGCGTGCTCACCGGGGGGGTCATCACGCCGGGATACGCGTAAAACGTGAGCGGGTTGGCGGTGGTTTCAGCCATTCGGACAACTCCTTGATCGTGCGGGGATAGGACTTCTAGCCTATCATACCAGGCATTCCTGACACCTTTTGTCAGGTTTTTGTGGTATGCTCGAAGGGTTACCAGGAGGTGACCCGTGCGCGCCGACCGGCTGCTGTCCATTCTACTGCTGCTGCAATCCAAAGGACGCCTGACCGCCGCCCAACTGGCCGCAACGCTCGGCGTTTCGGAGCGGACGATCTACCGCGACCTGGACGCGCTCCACGCGGCGGGCGTGCCCGTTCTTACCGAGCGCGGGCCAAACGGCGGCTGCGGCCTGGTGGAAGGCTATCGCACCAGCCTGACCGGCCTGACCGAAGCCGAGGTCCGGACGCTGTTCGTGGCCAGCGTGTCGCGCCCGCTGGCCGACCTGGGGTTGGGGCAGGCGGTCGAGGATGCCATGCTCAAGCTGCTGGCCGCGCTGCCATCCATCCGGCGCACGAAGCGCAGCGCGTCCGCCAGCGGATTCTGCTCGACGCGGCGGGCTGGTTCCGCCCCGAGGAGCCGGTGCCGTTCCTGCCGGTGCTGCAGCAGGCGGTGTGGGAGGATCGCAAAGTCGATCTGGTGTACCGTCGCAGCGACGGGCAGCAGGTCGAGCGCCGCGTCGACGCCTACGGGCTGGTCGCCAAGGCGAGCATCTGGTACCTGGTGGGCGTGGAGGAGGACCGCGTGCGCGTCTACCGCGTGTCGCGGGTGCAGGACGATCGTGCCCGGCGAGCAGTTCGAGCGCCCGCCGGACTTCGACCTTGCGACCTATGGGCGTCGTGGAGCGCCCAGTTCGAGGCCAGCCGGGCGCGCTATCAGCCGCGATCAGGCGCTCCGGTGGGGATGCCGCTGTCGTCCATGCACAGCGGCGATCACGGCGGCGTCTGGGCTCGGCGACGATGGGCAGCACGGCCCCTGAGACTGTCCAAGCTTCGCCGTTGACTGAGTTGACCCAGCGCGCGCCCGCGTGCGGCCTTCAGCCCGGCTTTCAGCGCTGCCGGGTTCGCCGAGTCAATGCACACGGGCAGGTCTACCGTGTCCTGCACCAGGCGCACGGCCTGGGGCAGCAGGGCGACCTCGTCCACGCTGACCGCGCCCACGTTGACATCGAGCACGGTCGCCCCGGCGTCTGCCTGGGCCTGCGCGTCGCGCGGGATACGGCTCAGGTCGCCGGCCTGCAATTCGGCGCTGAACGCCTTGCGCCCGGTTGGGTTGATGCGCTCGCCGATCATGACGATCGGCGTTTCGGGCGAGATGATGACTTCGGACGATGGGCCGCGCAAAACAGTCTGCATGATCGAATAGCTCCTCAGGGTGATACGCTCATTCTTCCCAGGGGTCGGGCGCAAGCCTGACCGCCTGGCTGAACCGATCCGTGAAATGCGGGTGGTTGGTCAGCTCGATGTAGTGCAGACGCCCGACAAGGGCGGCGGCGCGCTCGCGCTCGTGGGCGTTGATCAGCAGGCGCTTGGCACCGATGCCCGCCGCGTTGCCCACCTGGCGGAAACGCTCCAGCGGCAGCGGCGGGAACATGCCGATGGCCACTGCGCCGGCCAGGTCAATGTAGTTGCCGAAGGCTCCGGCGACGATCACCTGGTCAATGGCGCTCTCCTCCAGCCCGGCCCGCTCCACGAGCAGCTTGATCCCGGCGCGGATGGCCCCCTTCGCAAGCTGCACCTCGTTCACGTCCGAGCGGCTGATGACCACCGCGCGCCCGTGCCCCGTCTGGCGGGCGGGGACGATCTCATACCACATATTGTGCCCTTCGCCGTGCACGTTGGGGTGCCCGGCGACCATCCGCCCCGTCTCGGTGACGAGTCCGGCGGCGCGCAGGGCGTGCACTGCGTCGAGGATGCCGGAGCCGCACAGCCCGACCGGTTTGGCGTGGTTGATGGTCAGCCAGGCCAGCGCGCCGTCCTTCCAGGCCAGGCGCTCGATGGCGCCATCGGCGGCGCGCATCCCGTCGCGGATGTGCGCGCCCTCGAAGGCCGGGCCGGACGCCGTCGAGCAGCTCCACAGCTTGCCGCGCGCGTTGAGCGTGACCTCGGTGTTGGTGCCGATGTCCAGGCTGAGCGTGATGCCGGGCTGCGTGGCGGTTTCCGTTGCCAGCAGCATGGCCATGTGATCGCCGCCGACGAACCCGGCCACGTTGGGCGGCAGGTAGACGATGGCCCCCGCTGCCACGTCCAGGCCCAGGGCGCGGGCCGGCGTGTGCATGGCCGACGATACTGTCGGGACGTAGGGCGCGGAGCCAAGCTGCTCAACCGGCAGGCCGAGCAGCAGGTGATGCATGGCCGTGTTGCCGACCGTCACCACGTCCACCACGCGGCGCGGTGAGACGCTCGCCTGGGCGCAGACTTCGTGCAGCAGGTCGTTGAGACCGCCGGTGATCGCCTTTTGCAGCCGGGACAGCCCGTCCGGGTCGCGGACGCACAGCGTCAGGCGGGCCATCACGTCCTCACCGTAGGCGATCTGCGGGTTGGTCGCCCCGGCGATGCCCACCGTCGCGCCGGTCAGCAGGTCCACCAGGTAGGCGGCCAGGCCGGTGGTGCCCACGTCCACCGCGAAGCCGAGCGGCGTGGCCTCCGGCGGCAGGAAGCGCACCACGTCGCGCCCCAACGTGACCATGCGCGTCCGCCAGCCGTGCCCGCGCAGCGTGCCCGGCAGCTCGGCCATCACCGGCGCGGAGACGCGCCATTCACCCGCTGGCAGGTCGCGCACCCGCTCCCAGTCGCCGCGCAGATCGTCCACCGAGGGTGGGTCGGCGCTCAGGTCGCAGGTCTGGATGGCCGGGGCCACCGCCAGGGGAATCTCCTCGCCCTCCACCTGGCTGCGCTGGGCGGCGCTCAGCGAATCCGGCGGCACGTCCACGACGATCAGGGCCTTGCCATCGATCTCCGTCTGGCAGGCCAGGCGCAGCCCGCTCGCCAGGTCAGCGTCGGAGAGCATCTCCTCTTCGACGACGTTGAGCGGAGTGACTGCGCCCTGCAGCACGCGCACGCGGCAGTCGCCGCAGACGCCCACGCCGCCGCACACCGCCGACAGCGCCACGCCCGCGTCCTGGGCCGCTTCGAGCAGGGTATCGCCGGGCCGCGCCTCGATGCGCCGTCCGATTGGCTGAAAGGCGACCTCAGTCATGGCCCCCATCCACCGGACGCGCGACGATCAGCTCGGTCTCGTCGCCGGACTGCTGGATGGCGTGGCCGGGCGGCACGACCAAGAATTCGTTTTCCGCCCAATTGCCAGCGAGCAGCATCCGCAGCATTCGCCGGTCACCCTGTTTACGCTCGAAGGTCCAGCCGCGCCGCGCCGCCTGATCGCGGGCCAACTGCTCGAAGGCGGCGCCGTCACCGTTGCCCATCTCAATGTAGACGGCGCGCTCGTAGTGCTGGCCCCACTCGCCCATCACTTCCATCAGATAATCGGCGTTGTCCTGGCCGAACCTGGCGACGTACTCCTCGTAGACTTCCTCCATCACGCCGATCTGCCCCGAACCCAGGCCCGCGTTGGGGCCTGGCTCGTTGCGCTCCATGTAGTCCAGGCTGTACCAGTAGGTGCCGGGGTGCGCCTGGAACTCCTCCAGGTAGCGCTGGTGCGAGCCGAGGTAGAGGGCGATGCAGTCGTGCGTCCGCGGGATGACCAGCGGCGTGTGGCGCGCCACGAGGCCCAGCGTCGAGGTGCCGCACATGCCGTAAGCGAGCAGGATCGCGTCGCACTCGCCCGGCTGGATGGCGTCAATCTGCCCCTGGAGAGTCTGGCGCAGCTTCTTGGGGGTGTTGTGCAATCCCTGGCGGTACAGGCGCACGGACACGGTGTGCGGCGCGTCGGCGGCGATGGCGTAGATGCCCCCCCCGCACCAGCAGGTCGAGCGGGGCGACGTTGCCCAGCAGCGCGATCTTGGGGCCGAGCGCGGCCCTGACCTCGGCCAGCGCCATCTCGTGGCTGAAATTGAAGACGTCGCATTCCAGCGCGGACAGGTGGGGTAGCAGGTGGGCGCAGGGCGTGTCGTTGTGATAGATGCGCAGCAGGCCGTCGAACGCCGCGAAGACGCGGTTGAGCACCGGCAGCGCGATCCGGTTGAATGCGCGCGGCGAGAGCAGGCCGGGGATGTCGTCCAGCACCAGCACGCCCACCGGCTCGCGCAGGCAGTCGAGCTGGGCGCGCAGGAACGCGATCACCGTGTCGGTGAAGATGTCCAGCACGGCCTCGACCGCGTCCGGCTCGGCGGCAGTCGCCTCCAGAAAGGGCGTCGTGCCCAGCACGTGGGTCGCCAGGGCCAGAGGGCCGCGCGCCGCCACGATGCGGATGCGGTGCGGTTCCGGCAGCTCGCCCCCTCCAGGTTCGCCAACCGGCGCAGCACCAGGGCATCATGCCGTCGGTGTGGGGATCGGGGCGGGGCAGGCCAGCCCATGCCTCCGGCGGCAGGGCCATGTGGCGCATGGCGGGCGGCGCATCGGCGCGCCACAGCACGGGCGCCCCGAAGGCGGTCGGCTCGTTCGCCATGCCGTATTCCACCCAGAAGCCGGGCAGGAACACGACCTCGGGAAAGCGTTCCGTCAGGGCCAGGTGAGCCGCCAGCCAGCGATCGGGATACAGGAAGAAGTCGAGCGTGTGCATGTGGGCAAAGCCGGGCAGCCAGGGGCTGTCCACGATGAGCGCGACCGGGGTCCGGGACGGGTGCCGCCGCGCGCGGCGATCAAAAAATCTTCCCAGGGTGTGGCAGTCATAATCCAAAACCTTTTTCCGAATAGGGGCGCAGCCAGGCAGCCGCCGGGCCGGTGCCCGGAGCGGCCGTTCCAGCACCCATGATAACAAGTTTGCCGGATCGAAAAAACGGCAATCTGCACGAAGGCGTGCGCGAGCAGCGCGCACGGTCCGGCGCGTTATGGTGGCAGCGGCGGTCCGCCAAGCGTGTAGGTCGTCGAATCCAGAACGGCCAGCCAGTCGAAGTCGCCCACGCTGTGCGGCGTCAGCGGGAAGTAGCTCCCGTTCCTCGCGCTGCCCGACCGGGTGGGAAGGGCGGCGATCTCCGCGGCGGGCAGGCCCTGGCCCTGGCGAGTCGGGATGAACCGCACCGGCCCCGGCGCGGCGGTGAGGCGCGCTTCCAGCGTGCCCGGTTCGGGCCGGCCGATGCCGTTGGTGTCCGACACGCCCACCGCCGAGCCGATGACGGCGTAGGCCGCGCCAACCATGGCGCGCAGGTGCGCGCCCGTGGGCCACCATGCCAGCGCGTGCGGGCCAAGCTGCCATTCGGCCCGGCCGTATTTGAGATGGCTGTTGTGGGCGAAGACGAACACCTTCCCCGGTCGCGCTCGCGGGCGGCGATGGCACCCAAGTTGTCCGCCATCCACGCGTCGCGCATGCCGAGCATCCTGCCGATCCGGTCGCTCGACTCGCGCGCCATGGCGGCGTGATAGGTCAGCAACTGCCGCGCTATCGCGGCGGTGTGCGCGGCTTCCCGGTAGCGGTCGGCGCCGGTCTGGGCTATCAGGTCGGGGCGGCGCACGCTCAGGTCCGCGATAAGCTCCTCGGTCTCGATCCGCAGCGCGGTAGCGGCAGGTGACAGCCCGATCGACTTCGACGGGTCCATGGCGGCCTCGGTGGTTTCCCAGGCGGCGTCCGGGCCGAGCAGCGCGTCGATGCGCTCGCGGATCGCCTGGGCGCGGGCGCTGTCGACCGTGGCGAGGTAATCGATCGCGACCGTCAGCGCGTGGCGCGGGCTGTCGGCGTACATCATCTCGGTCGGCGTGTCGAAACCGTAGAACTGGAGCTTCACTGGGTGGGCTGGATCAGCATTGTAGGCGCGCATCCACTCGACCAACTCGCGATTCGCCTCGATCTCGCCGAAGCCGTGGCTGAACCCGCCCGCCTGTACCGCGTCATACGCGTCCGGACCGCGCCCGGCGACATACGCGTTGATGGCGGGCGCCCGCGTGAAGCTGCTCTCGATGGCGATGGCGCGGTAGCCGTGCGCTTCGACCAGACGCTGGAAGATCCGGTTGCGCAGGGTGAGGATCGCCTGCCCGCCGTGGAGCGCCTCGCCGAAGCCCAGCAGCGTCACCGCGTCGCCCAGCGCAGCGATCACGCGGTCGACCGCGGCGTTGAACGCGGGCGGCGACTCCACGGAAAACGGGATCGCCTCGCGCGCGATCCAATCATCGAGCGTTGCGTGCTTGGGAGCCGGATGAGACATGGGGGAATCCTCCGAATTGTGGTTCGTGCTGGGTACACCATGGCCGCGGTCAGGAAGGCGTCAGTGGAGGCAGTTGTCGCAAGGTACCGGTATCGGTCGGGCAGCGTTCCACCAGTATACCAGAGGGGAGACGCGGCACCAACGCGACACGAAGCGGGACAAACGAGGGGGATGGTCCTTGCCGCGCCGGTTGCGCGATCAGTCGTTGCCCGGATGCACCAGCGTGACCGGGCAGCGCAGGTCCTTGATCACGCGCTGGGCCACGCTGCCCAGCAGCCAGCGCGAGAGGCCGGTTCGCCCGTGCGTGGACATGACCACCATGCTGATGCCTTCTTCGGATTCGGCGAATTCGCAGATGGCCTGCGCGGGGTTGTTGCTGTGCACGATCTGCACCTGGGCGCGGACGCCTTCCTGCCTCAGCCGGTTGCGCAGCGCGGTGAGCTGGTCGCGCATCTGCTCGAAGGGCTGGTCGGCCAACAGCAGTTGGCCCGCCACGGCGATCTGGTCGGCGTAGCTGCGCACAGGCGACTGGTAGACGTGCAGCAGCACCAGCTCGGCGCCGTGCTGCCGCGCGATCTCGACCGCCTTGGGGATGGCGCTCTCGGACCATTTGGAGCCGTCGAGCGGGACGACGATCTTGTGCAGCATGGGCCGCACCAACAGCACCGGGGTCGGGAGGACGTTCAGCGCGTTTTCGACCTGGTTGCCCAGCAGCCAGCGGAGCATGCTGGTCCGGCCCTGGGTCGATGTGACGATCAGATCGATGTGCTCCGTTTCCACGAACTTGACCAGCGATTCGGGCAGCGCGTACCCGGTGATCACCCGTTCCTGGGCGCGCAGGCCGTCATCGCGCAGCCGGTCCCGCACGCGGGTCAGATACGCCTGCATGTGCTCGCGCGTCTGGCTGGTCGGATCCAACTCTACTGATTCGGCGGGCAGGTGCTCGACAAAGAGCAGCACGATCTCGGCGGCGTGCTGGCGCGCCAGGCCCATGGCGGCCCCGATCGCGTACTCGGCCGCGTCCGATCCGTCGAGCGGTACGAGAATGCGCCGGTAGGTTGGGACGGCAACAGTCGCGATCCGGCCCCCTAGAGAATCTGCGACAGGAAGAGTTTTGGTCCGCTCGTGCTGCGGGTTGGTGAAGAAGTGCTCGGGCGTGCCCATCTCGACGATGCGCCCTTCGTCAAACAGCACGATGCGGTCGGCCACCTCGCGCGCGAAGCCCATCTCGTGCGTCACGACGAGCATGGTCATGCCGCTCCGCGCCAGCTCTTTCATCACGTCCAGCACTTCCTTGATCATTTCGGGGTCCAGGGCCGAGGTCGGCTCGTCGAACAGCATGATCTTCGGCTGCATCGCCAGGGCGCGCGCGATGGCGACGCGCTGCTGCTGGCCGCCCGAAAGCTGGCCCGGATATTTCTGGGCCTGCTCCGGAATCCCGACGCGGGCCAGAAGCTGGAGCGCGCTCTCTTCGGCGTTGCGGCGCGGCTGGCGGCGCACGTAGCGCGGCGCCAGCGAGACATTTTGCATCACAGTCAGGTGCGGGAACAGGTTGAACTGCTGGAACACCATGCCGATCTCGCTGCGGATGGCGGCGATGTTGCGCACGTCGTGGCTCAGCTCGATGCCGTCCACGATGATCTGCCCTTCCTGGTGCTCCTCCAGGCGGTTGATGCACCGGATGAAGGTCGATTTGCCCGATCCCGACGGCCCAATGATCACCACGACTTCCTGGGGGCTGAACCTCCAGGTTGACATCCTTGAGCACGTGGAAGTTGCCGAACCACTTGTTGACCTCGCGGCAGATGATGATCGGTTCGTTTGCGTTGTCGTTACCCATCAATCGCTTCCCTTCGATGCGGGCCTACTTGCGCAGACTGCCAGCCCCGGATGTCTCCAGCCGCCGGCTCACGTCGGACATGGCATAGCTGATGACGAAGTACACGATGGCAATGAAGAAATACGCCTCGCGCTGGTAGGGCCGGTAGATCGGCTGCCCGCTTACAATAGTATCCACAATGCCGACCAATTCAAACAAGCCCACCACCGGCCACCAGCGACGTATCTTTGAACAGGCTGATGAACTGGCCGACGATGGCCGGGATGACCGCGCGCAGCGCCTGCGGCAGTACGATGAACGTCGTCGTCAGGAACGGGTTGAGGCCCAGGGCGCGCGCGGCTTCGATCTGTCCGTGCGGGATGATCTGCAGGCCGCCGCGCACGTTCTCCGCCAGGTAGGCCGCGCTGAACAGCGTCAGGCCGATCATCATGCGGATCGTCAGGTCGATGTTGGACAGGCCCGACCAGAAGAACGGCACGATCAGCTTGGCCATGAACAGGATCGTGATCAGCGGCACGCCGCGAATGGTCTCGATGAACAGGGTGCAGGTCCACTTGATCACGGGCAGGCTGCTGCGGCGTCCCAGCGCCAGCGCCACGCCCAGCGGGAACGAGGCGGTGATGCCCACGATGGTGAGCAGCATGGTGAGCAGCAGGCCACCCCACATCGATGTCCCCACCAGCGGCAGCGCCCGCGACCCGCTGAAGCCGCGCAGGATGATCAGGATCGCCGGAGTGGCCACCAGCCAGCCGATCAGCGTCCAGCGCCGGACGGCGCGCTCGCGCTTGCCGAGCACCCCAATCACCCAGCCGTTGGCGAACAGCGCCGTGCCCAGGACCAGCGGCATGGCGATGCGCTCGAAGAAGGGCGCGATCTGGAGATTGATGAACTCGCTGAACGTGCGCGTGCCCTCGAAGCGGTAGGCTTTTTCCTCGGCATACAACGGGCGCTCGACCTGGGGCGGCGCGCCGAATTCCTCTTCGCGGGTGGCCGTCTGCCCTCCTGGCTGGAAAACAGCTCCACGCCCTCCATGCGCAGCCAGGCGTAGCCCTGGTTATTGTCGCGCTCGCCGTTGGCCTCGTCGTCGCGAGTCACCTTGAGCACGTACCAGCCATCGGCGGGCAGGGTGACTTCCAGCGCGCCGCCGGACTCCTCCGCGCCGATCCGGATCTCGGCGGGACCGTCCGGGGTGGTGACGGTGCGGCCCGCCCCATCGACCAGGCGCAGGCTGACGACCAGGTTGTAAGCCGCCAGATCGAGATCGCCGCTGCGCGCCTGGCGCGATTGGGTGGACCATTCGGCGCGCGACTGCGTCTCGACGAACCCAATCATCGGCTCGTCCAGGGCGGCCAGATCGGTCTGCGGATCGAGGACAAAGCGCACCGTGTCTCCCTGGTAGCCGACGAAGACGAAGTCCAACGGCGCTTTGCGCGGCTCGATCAGGGCGTGGATTGTCGGCTGGGGAATGCGCGCCGCGAGGATCGGCACGAACAGGATGATCCCCAACGTGACCAGCACGGCGATGAATGCGGCCCGCGCCACCCGCGCCCAGATGCCCAGGCTGAGGCCGGTCAGCAGCACCAGGATGGCCGTGCTCAGCTCGACGCGCCAGATCTCGCGCCGGTCGTAGAGGCCGCTGCCGATCAGGCGCAGGTTGTTGCAGACCACACCCCACCTGCGCGCTGCGGATCGACCACGA
>JAOSJP010000038.1:5386-217903 GCA_027494015.1 Anaerolineae bacterium | reverse complement strand
CGCGTCTCCGAGGGCACGATCACGTCGTCAATGTAGCCGCGCGCCGCCGCCACATAGGGGTTGGCGAAGCGGTCGCGGTAATCCTGCACCAGCTCCGCCTTGCGCGCTGCCGGGTCGTCGGCCTCCAGCAACTCGCGGCGGAAGATGATATTCACCGCGCCGTCCGGCCCCATGACGGCCAATTCCGCCGTCGGCCAGGCCAGGTTGAGGTCGCTGCGGATGTGCTTGCTGTTCATAACGCAGTAGGCCCCGCCATACGCCTTGCGCGTCACGACGGTGATCTTGGGCACGGTCGCCTCGCAGTAGGCATAGAGCAGCTTAGCCCCAGCGCGGATGATCCCGCCGTGCCCTCTCTGGTCGGTGCCGGGCATGAAGCCGGGCACGTCCTCGAAGGTGATGACCGGGATGTTGAAGCAATCGCAGAAGCGGATGAAGCGCGCCGCCTTCTCGCTGGCCTTGATGTCCAGCACGCCGGCCAGCACCGCCGGCTGGTTGGCGACGATGCCCACGCTGAAGCCGCCCAGCCGGGCGAATCCGACAACGATGTTCTGCGCGTAGTGCTCGTGAATCTCGAAAAAGCGCCCCTCGTCGGCCACCAGCCTGATCACATCCTTGATGTCGTAGGGCTTGCTGGGGTCGTCGGGGACGATGTCGTTGAGCGCCTCCTCGGTGCGCAGCGGGTCGTCTTTGCTCGGCTCGAAGGGCGGGTCTTCCATGTTGTTCTGCGGCATGTAGCCCAGAATCTCGCGGATGAGGAACAGCGCGTCCTCTTCGCTGTTGGCCGCCACATGACTCACCCCGCTGAGCGTGTTGTGGGTCATGGCCCCGCCCAGCTCTTCGAAGGTGACATCCTCATGCGTCACGGCGCGCACTACATCCGGCCCGGTGACGAACATGTACGACGTGTCTTTGACCATGAACACGAAGTCGGTCAGCGCCGGGCTATAGACCGCGCCGCCCGCGCACGGCCCCATGATCACGCTGATCTGCGGGATCACGCCGCTGGCCAGCGTATTGCGCAGGAAGATGTCGGCGTACCCGCCCAGGCTGACCACGCCCTCCTGAATGCGCGCCCCGCCGGAGTCGTTGAGGCCAATGACCGGCGCGCCGTTCTTCATGGCCATCTCCATGATCTTGCAGATCTTCCCGGCGTGCACCTCGCTCAGTGAGCCGCCCATCACCGTGAAGTCCTGCGAGAAGACATAGACCAGCCGCCCGCTGATCGTCCCCCAGCCGGTGACGACGCTATCGCCGAGGAACTGCTTGTCCGGCTCGTCCATGCCGAAATTGCGCTCGCGGTGCACCACAAAAGCGTCCATCTCGCGGAAGCTGCCCGGATCGAGCAGCAGATCGAGCCGCTCGCGGGCGGCCAGCTTGCCGGACTTGTGCTGCTTCTCCACGCGATCCGGGCCGCCGCCTGCCGCGCTCCGCAGGCGCATCTGGTTGAGCTGTTCAATCCTGGGATTCGTCGTCGCCATCAGGCTCACTCTCCGCGATTCGCCCACCCTGCCCGCCGCCGGACACAGCGCCCGGCATCTCGAACGCGGCACGCACGCGCCGCCAGCGCATCACCCAGGCCGCTGCCCCGACCAGCAGCACAACCAACACCGCCTGAAAGGCGATGCGCTGCCGGGCGAAGTCAGCGCGGGCGAAGGCAATAGTCCATAACACGCCAGATGCGCCGTAGTTGCTCAGCGCGAGCACGAGCCAACGGCGCGCCCATCGTTTGCGCCGGGCCAGCCCCGCGCCCAGCGCCAACAGCAGCGCGGCCCAGCCCAACGCCAGGGCCGCGCGCAGCAGTGGCGGGTAGGAAACTCCCAGCGCGCGGTAACGCCCGGCGTGCCAGGCATGATCGAGCGCCAGTGCCAGGTTCGCGGCCCCGATGAGGATCACAATCAGGCCGAGCGCCCACAGAGTCCAGGGCCGGCGCGGGTGATGAACTCCATCAGCCATGTGCGGGCATTATAGCCCGGCCCAGGTCACAAACCAACCGGTGGGGCGCTTGGGTGCGTGCAAAACCTGTCAGGCAGGGGTGCTGCTCTGCTGCGTCCCCGTAGGGGCGTATGGCGATACGCCCCTACGGAGCTTTACCCTACCCGGCGTCAAGCGAGTCACTGACAACCTTTGCACACACCCCGGCGCTTGGCAGGTCTGGAGCAGGCCCCCACCGGCGACATGCCCGCCGCAACCCCCCGCTTCCTGCTATAATAGGAGTCAGGCCGCAAAGCTGGGCGGCACACCCGCGTGGTGCATGAGCAGCCACACGGCGGGGCTGCGGCCCCCGTCCTCACCCTGGTATCGAAGGCGGACGTTGCACAGAGATAGAAGGGAGTGAGACATGTCCACACGAGGCATTTACAGCCGGGACGGAGAAGCGTTCGGGTACGTGGAAGGCACACGCCTCTATGATCTCAACGGCAACCTGACAGGGGTCGTGCGCGGGCGTACCGTCTATGATTTGCATGGCAACCGGCACTGGATCATCAACCGCGACGCTCTGCTGGACGTGCGCGGCAGGGTGATCGGCTACCTGGGCGAGTCCGTTTCCCAGGCGCACCGCTGATCCTTCGCAGAGGGAGAACGCTCATGACGGCACCAGAGATCAAGAAGCTCAATGCGATGCGCTTCCTGGAGGCGCATGGCGCAACCTACGAAACCCACACCTATGACGAGGGCATCACCGACGGGATCGGCGCGGCCCAGGCGATGGGCTTCCCCCGTCTCAGGTCTATAAGACGCTCGTCGTGCAGCTCAAGGACAACGAGCACGCCCTGGTCATGATCGCCGCCGACCAGGAGCTTGATCTCAAGCGCTTCGCCAAATCCATCGGGCAGAAGAAAGCGACCATGCCCACCAGGCGCGGCGCGGAGATGGCCACCGGCCTGCGCACCGGCGGAATCGGCGCGCTGGCCCTCACTCACAAGCGGTGGGGCGTCTACCTGGACGATGCGGCCAGGCAGCACGAGACTATTCTGGTCAACGCCGGGCAGCGCGGCGTCACTGTGCAGGTGAAGGTGGACGACCTGGTGCGCGCGCTCAACGCCAAGCTGCTGACGCTCAGCGCGTCGGACGCCGAAGCCGCGGCCAGCGAGTAGCAGCACCGCCGCGCCCCGCGCGATCTGCTCTCAAAGACGGACTTCCGAAGTCCGCGACGACTTCGGAAGTCCTGTTCATACGCCAGTGTTCCCCGGCGGCACACGGCCTGCCGGAGCGGCGATGGCGCGTAGGGGTGCTGCTCTGCTGCACCCGCTGCTCTGCCGCACCCTGGTCAGCTCTTCGCCATATACCCGCGCAGCTTGCTGGCCAGGTTGCTTAGCGGCATGGTTTGCAGCCAGACCTTGCCCGGCCCGGTGATCGTCGCCAGGAACAGCCCCTCGCCGCCGCCCAGCCAGTTCATCACCCCCTTGATCATGGTGAGGTCGTAGTCACAGGTCGGCTCGTACATGGCGATGTGCCCCGGATCGATCTTCAGCCGCTCGCCCGCCTTCAGTTCATAAAGCTGCATCTCGCCGGCGATCTCGACAAACGCCGTGCCCGGCCCGGTCAGCTTCTGCAGGATGAACCCCTCCCCGCCGAACAGCCCCGTGCCCAGCCGCTTGCGGAAGTGCATCGCCAGCTCAACATCGTCCTCGGCGCACATGAAAGCGTCTTTCTGGCAGATGATGCTGTGCCCGGCTTTCAGATTGAGCGGGACCACTTTGCCAGGACTCTCCGGCGTGAAGGTGATCACGCCCTGCGGCGCGGTGCAGGTGTAGGTGGTCATGAACAGGCTTTCGCCAGCGAGCACCCGCCCCAGCGACTTGCTGATGCCGCCGCGCCCGCTGGTCTTCATGTCAATGCCGTCGCTCATCCAGGCCATGCCCCCGGACTCCGTGTAGATCGCCTCGCCCTGGCTGAGCCGGATCTCGAGCGCCTGCATGACTGTGCCGTGAATGGTGTACTCCATCGTTCAGCCTCCTCGTGGCTCCAACGCTTCGCCCGCCGCAGCAGGCGAGCGTTTCACTTGAACATGCCCAGCACATCTCCCGATTTGCCGGGCGTGCGCGAGCCTTTGCTCTGCGCGCCCAGCGACGCGGCCAGCTTGCGGGCCAGGTTGCTCAGCGGCATGGTTTGCAGCCAGACCTTGCCCGGCCCGGTGATCGTCGCCAGGAACAGCCCTTCGCCCCCGCCCAGCCAGTTCATCACTCCCTTCACCATGGTGATGTCGTAATCGCAGGTCGGCTCGTACATGGCAATATGGCCGGGATCGATCTTCAACCGCTCGCCGGCCTGCAACTCGACCAGTATCAGCTCGCCGATGATCTCGACGAACGCCGTGCCCGGCCCGGTCAGCTTCTGCAAGATGAAGCCCTCCCCGCCGAACAGCCCCGTGCCCAGCCGCTTGCGGAAGTGCATGGTCAGCTCAACATCGTCCTCGGCGCACATGAAAGCGTCTTTCTGGCAGATCATCGAGTAGCCCGCCCGCAGTTGCAGCGGGATGATCTTGCCCGGCGCTTCGGGCGTGAAGGTGATCACGCCTTCGGGCGCGGCACAGGTGTACGTGGTCATGAACAGGCTCTCGCCGGAGAGCACCCGTCCCAGCGACTTGCCGATGCCGCCGCGCCCGCTGGTCTTCATGTCAATGCCGTCGCTCATCCAGGCCATGCCCCCGGACTCCGTGAAAATGGCTTCGCCGCGCTGCAGGCGAATTTCAAGCGACTGCATGACCGTCCCGTTGATGGTGTATTCCATGCCGTGCCGCTCCTGTATCTACTCTGGCTGATAACCAGAATTGTATCCCGTTCCGGGGTGGCGCAATAGTCGGATGCGTTGCAAAACCTGTCAGGTAGGGGCGCTGCTCTGCTGCGCCCTGGTTGACCTCACCCCTGCTCGGCGCTGACGCGCCTCGCCGCCCCCTCTCCGTCAACGGAGAGGGGGCAAGCCGAGCAGGGCGAGGCTGGGGGTGAGGTCTGCGCTGGATGTGGGCAAAACCCGCCAGGTAGGGGGGCTGCTCTGCTGCGCCTTGCTTTACCTCACCCCCGCTCGGCGCTGACGCGCCTCGCCGCCCCCTCTCCGTTGACGGAGAGGGGGCAAGCCGAGCGCAGCGAGGCTGGGGGTGAGGTCTGCGCTGGATGTGGGCAAAACCTGTCAGGTAGGGGCGCTGTTCTGCTGCGCCCCGCTTTACCTCACCCCCGCTCGGCGCTGGCGCGCCTCGCCGCCCCCTCTCCGTCAACGGAGAGGGGGCAAGCCGAGCAGGGCGAGGCTGGGGGTGAGGTCTGCGCTGGATGTGGGCAAAACCTGTCAGGTAGGGGCGCTGCTGCTTCTCGGCGCTGGCGCGCCCCCCCGGCGAGGCTGGGGGTGAGGCTGCGCTGGATGTGGCACCCCCGCTCGGCGCTGGCGCGCCGCCGCCGCCGCCCCTCTCCGTCAACGGAGAGGGGCAAGCCAGCGCAGCGAGGCTGGGGGTGAGGTCTGCGCTGGATGTGGGCAAAACCCGTCAGGTAGGGGTGCTGCTCTGCTGCGCCCTGCTTGACCTCACCCCCGCTCGGCCTCAAGACACACAGCCGCCGCCCCAACACAAAAGAGGGCAGCCTGGGCCGCCCTCTTCGCGCTCATCGTTGCTGTCACTACATCAGGAACATGGGCATCCCGAAGACGTGACGCACCTTCGGGCGGTACTGCTCCACATCGTACAGCTCGGCCACGTTGACGCGCTTGACGCCCTGCATGAGCGTGCTCATGTTGATGTCGGTGTACAGGCCGCGCTGCAGGGCCACCATGCGCCCAAAGCGCCCCTGCTCCACCAGGCTCATGGCCATCTGCGCGTAGTTGGCCGCCACCATCAGGTCGAGCGAGTCCGGCGCGCCGGAGCGCATCAGGTAGGCCACCTGCTGGTAGATGATGTTCTGGCCGGTGATGTCCCTGAGCAGCGCGCCGGTGATCTGGCCGATGCCACCCAGCTTCTTGTGGCCGTAGGCGTCGGCCTCGCCGGTCTCGATCACCTCGCCCTCGACCAGGCGCGCGCCTTCGGAGATGGTCAGCATGGCGTAGTTGCTGGGATTCTCCTTCTTGTCCGCGACAAGCAAGCTGGCCAGGCGGTGCACATCGAACGGTACCTCGGAAATGATCGCGCGGTCCACGCCGGCCAGGTAGGCCGCGATCAGCGATGTCTCGCCGGAGTTGCGCCCGAATAGCTCGACCACGGCGACACGCTCGTGCGACCCGGCGCTCGTGCGCAGGTTGTGGATGAACTCTACCGAGCGCGTCACGGCAGTGCTGAAGCCGATGCAGTAGTCCGTGCCGTAAACGTCGTTATCCATCGTCTTGGGAATGGCGACCACCTTCATCCCTTCGCGGTGCATCCGCTCGCCATAGCCGAGTGTGTCGTCGCCGCCGATGGGGATCAGCACGTCAATGCCCAGGTGCTCCAGCACCTTCAGCACATGCTCCGTGTAGTCGTAGACCTCGCGACCGCGCTTGTCCGTGTGCTTGCGGACTTCCATGCCCTGCAGGTGCGCGGGGATGCCATCGGCAAGCACGTTGCCGGGGTTCGTGCGCGAGGTGTGTAGGAACGTGCCGCCGGTGCGATCCACCGTGCGCACGCGCTGCTTGTTGAGCGGCATCACCCACTTCTCGCGCTGTTCTTTGTTCTTCTCGTCAATGACGAAGTCCAGCAGGCCGGCCCAGCCGCGCCGGATGCCGAAAATCTCGTGACCGGCGTCTTCCGCGCGGTACACGATCTGCTTGATGCACGGGTTCAGGCCGGGGACATCGCCGCCGCCGGTGAGCACACCTATGCGCAACATCGTTCTCCTCCAGTCCTCAAAACTGCTTACAGGCTCAGGCACCCATGGGGAGTGAGGTGCCTGGTATCCATGACAAAGGGGCATGCGGAGCACGCACACCCCCTTGATTATAACAGCCAACGGGCACCGCGCGTTTGACAAAACTCACGAATCAGGGCGCAGGTGCGCCACAATAGGCACGACCTGGCGACAGCGCATCATTTGGCCAGTATCTCGGCCATCGAGATGTATTCCTCTGAGAGAGCACGCTGCTTGGTTGTGGCATCGGCCAGGCTGACCGTGCCGATGTTGCGCCCGTGCAGCCCCACCATGATCCCCGACTCCCCAGCGAGCAGCAGCTCGACCGCCTTCACCCCCAGGCGCGTCGCCAACAGGCGGTCGAATGCGCCGGGGCCGCCGCCGCGCACCACGTGCCCCAGCACGGTGATGCGCACCTCGAAGCCGACCTCGTGCTGCGAAAGATACTCGGCCACCTCGTTAATCTTGGGCGTGGCCCCCTCGGCGATGACGCCCATCGCGTGACTCTTGCCACGCATGTAGGCGCTCTCCAACACCTTGCCGATCTCTTCCAGCGTCGTAGGATGCTCCGGGATCATGACGAACTCAGCGCCGCCCAGGATGCCCCCCATCAGCGCCAGATAGCCGCAGTTGCGCCCCATCACTTCCAGCAAGAAGCAGCGTTCGTGGCTCGCCGCCGTGTCACGCAGCTTGTCAACGGCGTCCAGGATCGTGTTGAGGGCCGTGTCGGTGCCCACCGCCATATTGGTGCCCCAGATGTCGTTGTCAATCGTGCCAGGGATGCCCACCACCGGGAAGCCCAGCTCGTGCAGGGCCAGCGCTCCGCGCAGGCTACCGTCGCCGCCGATGACCACCAGCCCATCCATCTCGTGCTCGTTCAGGCGGCGCAGGCCGCGCTTCTGGCCCTGGACGGTCTTGAATTCGAGGTTGCGCGCCGTTTGCAGGATGGTGCCGCCGCGCCCGATGATCCCGCTCACGTCGCGCGAAGTCAGGCGCTCGAAATCGCCGGTCAGCAGTCCAGTGTACGCCTGCCGGATGCCATACACTTCCACGCCGGCAGCAGCCGCCGTGCGCACCACCGCACGAATCGCCGGGTTCATGCCTGGCGCGTCACCGCCACCGGTCAATACTGCGATGCGTCTCATGCTCGCCATGCCCAACTACTCCTGTCCTTCGACCTGGAGGATGGCAACCAAACGACTCTGAATGATCCCCCGGCCCTGAAACGAACGCCCATTATAGCGACGGGCGCGGCTGAACGACCAGAGCGTGTTATGCGCTTTTCAACCCCTATCCCCCGGCCCCTTTCCCCGCCAGCAGCCCGGGGTGGCTCTTGGTTTTACCTCACCCCCGTCTCGGCGCTGGCGCGCCTCGCCTCCCCCTCTCCAAGCATGGAGAGGGGGAGAGGCCGAGCGTAGCGAGGCCAGGGGGTGAGGTCAACAGGGCGCTTCTCCCCCTGGTCGAAGGTGCTAAGCGCATAACACGCTCTAGATCTCCTTGATCTCAACGGACTCGATCAGCGCCTGGATATCATCCCGGTAGTGGTCGAGCAGGTCGGCGGGCATTTCCAGCGACCATTGCAGCCCCGTCTGTGCCGTGATCGGCGTGACAAAGGAGATGCTCGTCCATTGGTCGGGCGCTGCGATGTCGCGGAAGACCCGTTCGGGCGAAACAGACCGGGTCGTGTCGGTGCGGTAGCCGCACAGCCCGCCCCCGTATTCGTAGATCGTGGACTGGCTCTGCTGGGCGCGCACGGCGCTGCACGAGAAATCGCCGGAGACGGTCTGAGCGAGATCAACCATCAGCACGATGGGCGCACCTTTGCCGTTCGAATACGCGCCAGCAAGCACCACCGGGTTCACCTCGACGATGGCGAAACGCGGGCTTGCGTTCTCGAAGTCCTGCCAGGTGCGCTGCCCGTTGTCGAACTTGAGAGCCTTGTCGAGCACGTCGCGCGCGAATCCCCACCTGTCATTGCTGGCATCAGCCAGGTACCAACTGTACGGCACCGTCAGCAACACGTCATAGGTGCCGTCGGAGAACTCGACTGTCTTGCGCCCCGTATCGCCGGGCAGAAAAGACGCCGCCACGTCAATCACGGGTCTCGCCTGGGGCACGGCCAGAACGAGCACCGCCACCAGCAGCACCGGCACCACAATCAGCATCACCAGCGAGAGCAGGCAACTCCCCCAGCAGCCGCTACAGCCCAGGCAGCCGGAGCAGCCCGGAAACCCACAGCCAAACAGCCCGCGCCTCTTCTCAACGTGTTCCACCTGGACTCGCTGCGGCTCGGACAGTGCCACCGGCTGGCCCATCGGCGCGTACTGCGAGTACGGCAGCGGCGACGGCGGCGCGTACTGCCGGTAGGGGCCTTGCTCCGGCGTGCCGACGACCGCGCTCTCGTACCCCATCGGCCTGGGCGGGGGCGGCGGCGCGTATGTTTCGGGAGTGGGCACCGCGGGCGCGGGCGGGCGCGGGCCATATTGCTGCTGAAACTGGTCGAGCAGCGCGCGCGCCTGCTGGTTGGACGGGTTGACGCGCAGCACTTCGTGCAACGCCCGCTGGTACTCGGCCTGGTCCGCGGCCACAGAAGCCAGCCAGAGCCAGGCGACCTCGTTGTCCGGCGACGTTTGCAGATATTCCTGCAGGAGCCGGCGCGCCTGGTCGCGGCGCCCGGCCTGGGCATGTTCAACCGCCTGATGAAGAAGAGAAGCCATGAGACCGTGCCTCCTGCCGCGCGCCGCGCAGCCCGTGAGCAATGCCCGCCAGAGATGATCACACCCCTAGCATTATGCTCCAATTTGCGCCAGCCACCAAGTGACTGCTGACTGCGGGTGCACGAACGAGTTGTCAGGCGGCTGTCGCAGGCCCCCATCCCCCGACCCCTTCCCCAGCAAAGCTAGGGGAAGGGGAGCAGGCCCACCACTTTTCTCCCTTCCCCCCGCGTGGGGGAAGGGCCAGGGATGAGGGAACAAGCACAGCCCAAGATGTGGGTAATGTGTAGCCGCTGCGGAGAGGGGACAAGCCGAGCGTAGCGAGGCTGGGGGTGAGACCAAATAGCGTCGAACAAATTACTAGCGGCCTTTGCGCGCGCTCTTCGCGCGGGCGCGGTTGACAATCATCCGCCCTGCCGCCATAATCGCCCGCATGTCTACGCCTGCCGTGCGCCGGCTCATCCCGGCGGCCCTGCTGATCGCCCTGGCCGCGGGCGCGTGCAACTTCGCCACGCAGCCAGACCCGATCGTCGTCACCGCCACGCCGAGCAACGCCGCCCTGCTGAACCCGGCAACACCAACCGTCCCTTACGTCACGCCGACGCCCCCCTTCGTGCCGACGCCCACGCTGCCGCCGGACGTGGCCTTCGCCGACGCCGAGCAAGCCCTGCACAACGGCGATTACGTCGCCGCCGTCGGCTTCTTCGACGCAGTGCTGGCCCAGCCGGGCGCAGACCCGACGCTGCGCGCGGCGGCGCGCTACGGCCTGGGCGAAGCCGCGCTGCGCGAAGGGCTGTTCGCCCAGGCCGCCGACGCACTCTCGCGCTTCATCCTCGAAAACCCCGACGACCCGCGCCTGGCCCACGCCACCTTCCTGCGCGGTGACGCTTACCTGGGGCTGAGCGAGTGGCAGCTCGCCGTCAGCGACTTCCTGACCTACGTCACCCTGCGCCCAGGGCTGATTGACAGTTACGTGTACGAGCGCATCGGCGATGCCTACCTGGCGCTCGGCCAGCCCGCGCAGTCGCTCGCCGCCTACACAAAGGCCGCCGACGCCACGCGCGAGCTATCGTCGCTGGTCGCGCTGCGCGAGCGCGTCGCCGCCGGCTACCTCAACGCCGGGCAGCCCGACCAGGCCATCGCCCAGTACGACGCGATCCTGGCTGTCGCCCAGAACGCGCCCTACCGCGCCAGCATCGAGTACCAGGCAGCGCAGGTGGAGATCGGCCAGGGCGATGTAGCGGCGGGACACCTGCGGCTGGGCCGCATCGTCCGCGACTACCCCGAAACGACACCCGCTTACCGGGCGCTGAGCCTCATGCTCAGCGCGGGCCTGCAGGTGGACAGCTACCAGCAGGCGCGCATCAATTTCGCCAACGGGGACTACAGCGCCGCCATCCAGGCGCTCAACGCCCACAGCAGCGAGAACGGCTACTCGTCAGTGGAGGCGCTGATGATGCTGGGCCGTGCTTACCGCGAGGTGGGCAACGTCCAGGCGGCGATCACCACCTTCCAGACCGTGCTGGACACCTACCCGACCGATCCGGTCTTCGGCGAGGCGTGGCTGGAGCAGGGCCGCACGCTGTTCCTCAGCGGCGACGTGGCGGGCGCCATCCAGAAATACACCGCGCTGTCCACGCTGCACCCGGATGTGCCCGCGGGGGCCGAGGCGCTGTGGCGCGCCGGGTACCTGTACAGCACGCAGGGCAACACCGACGCGGCCCTGGGCACCTTCGACATCCTCGGCCAGAAATACCCCGGCACCACCTGGGCGCAGGAAGGGCTGTACATGGGCGCAACGATGGCCTACAATGCCGGCAAGATCGGCATGGCCGCCCAGCTTTTCAGCCAGCTTGCGGCGACCGGGGGCGGTGAGCTTCAGGCGGCGGCCTACCTGTGGGTGGGCCGTCTTTACCAGTCGGACGGCAAGGACGATCTGGCTCGCCAGGCGTACCAGGCCGCCGCAGCCGCCGATCCGGGCGGCTATTACAGCCTGCGCGCCGCCGATCTGCTGGCCGGGCGCGATCCGTTCGCGCCGCCGCCCGGCACCCGCTTCGAGTTCGACGAGGCCGCCGCGCTCTCCGAAGCAGAAACCTGGCTGCGCGCCACCTTCAACATCGCCCAGGAAGGGCCGCTCTACCCCCTGAGCGCCGCGCTGGAAAGCGATCCGCGTATGGTGCGCGGGCGCGAGCTGATGATCGTCGGCGCGTCCACTGCCGCCTACGAAGCCGCCGAGAAGGAGTTCGGCGCGCTGCTCGCCGGCATGGAAGGCGACCCGCTGGCCCTCTACCAGCTTGCGCTCGCCCTGCGCGACCTGCGCCTGTACAGGGAGTCCATCGAGGCGGCAGCCAAACTGATTGAGGCCGCCGGAATTGACACCGTGCAAGCTCCCGGAGCCATCGCCCGCCTGCGCTATCCTGCGTACTACAGCGATCTGGTGCTGCCCGCCGCCGCCGAGCACCGTCTCGACCCACTGCTCGTCTTCGCCCTCATCCGCCAGGAAAGTCTGTTCGAGGGCTTCGCCACGTCCTACGCCGCCGCCCAGGGCTTGATGCAGATCATCCCCGACACGGGGCAGTGGATCGCCCAGCAGCTTGGCTGGCGCAGCTATCAGAACAGCGACGTGTACCGTCCCTACGTCAACGTCGCCTTCGGCACCTACTACCTGCGCTACGTCATGGACACCCTGGACGGTCTGCCCTACGCGGCCCTGGCCGGGTATAACGGCGGGCCGGGCAACGCCGCGCAGTGGCTGAGCATCTCCGGCCCAGACCTCGACCTGTTCGTGCAGACGATCAGCTTCGACGAGACGCGCACCTACGTGCGGCGCATCTACGAGCAGTACAACGTCTACCGCGCGCTGTACGGCGTGTTCTGACAGGCCATCCGCCACGCCTCCCGCCGCGCCAGGTCCACAGACGATCTGTCAGGCAGTTGTCGAAGGCCCCCATCCCCCGGCAAAACCAGGGGAAGGGGTGAGCGGCTTGCGTCCCCCTCTAGAGGCTGTTATGCACTGACGGCCCTGTCTTTCCCCAGCGGTTTTGGGTAGCTCCTGGTTTACCTCACCCCCGTCTCGGCGCTGGCGCGCCTCCACCCCCTCCTGCATGGAGGGGGGAAAGGCCGAGCGCAGCGAGGCCAGGGTGAGGTCAACAGAGCGCCCCTCTCCCTTGTCAAGGATACCAAGTTCATAACACGCTCTAGCTCGGCTGGAGAGGGGGATTGAGGGCGAGGTCTGTAGGGGCGGGTTTGCAAACCCGCCCCTACACATAGGGCGCAGGCGTTCCCCGCCAGACTTCCAAAGTTTTGGAAACTTCGGAAGTCACTCTGCGCAACGCCCATCCCCCGGCCCCCTCAGCGGCGGAGCCAGGGGAAGGGATGAGCGGCTTGCGTCCCCCTCTCTAGCTCGGCTGGAGAGGGGGATTGAGGGGGCGAGGTCCGTAGGGGCGGGTTTAGAAACCCGCCCCTACACATAGGGCGCAGCAGAGCAGCGCCCCTACCGCCTGAGGGGGTTTCGCACCCCGCCGCACCTTTGCAGTTGCCAAACCCGGCTGAGGGGGTATGATCGCTCTCAGGCGTGAACGGAGCGCCAGAATCGCCCTGGCGCGCGCAGGCGGAGAGCGAGCGATGAGCCGACGGTCAGCATGGCGGGCGTGGGCGCTGCCGGCAGCGCTGCTGCTGGCGGCGCTGGCGTGCAGCGTCACGACCACGACCGCGCACTTCGAAAACACCCGGCTCTACCGCGAGGCAGACCGCGCGAGCACGGCAGCGCGCGCTTTCTCCGCCGACGAGACCATCTTCTGCCTGGCCGACCTCAAAGACGCCGACGGACAGGTGCCCGTGCGCGCCGAGTGGGTGCGCCTGCCGAAAGAGCAAGCCGACCCACCCAGGGCGACCGTCGTCCGGCAAGAACTTGTGGCGAGCGACGGGCTGGTGATCTTCGAAGCGCCGCCGCCCGATGGCGGCTGGACGCCAGGGCCGTACCGCATCGAGCTATACGTGGACGATCACCGCACCGCCTCGCTCGATTTCACCATTCGCTGAGTGGCGGGCACGCCCGCCTTTCATGACCGAAGGGAGTTCTCCATGAAGGCAGTGCTGCTCACCGAACACGGCCCGCCGGAAGTTCTCCGCGTCGTGACAGATCACCCCGTCCCGGAGCCAGGGCCGGGCGAAGCCCGCGTGCGCGTGCGCGCGGCGGCCCTCAACTACCTCGACATCTGGGTGCGCAACGGCTGGCCGGGCATCAAGCTGACCTACCCGCACATCCCCGGCGCGGACGCGGCGGGCACAGTGGACGCGGTCGGCGAGGGCGTCACTGAGTGGCGCGCGGGCGACCGCGTGGTGGTGAACCCGACCATCGGCTGCGGGCGCTGCGCGTTCTGCCGCGCCGGGCAGGAACACCGCTGCGTCCATTTCATGCTGCTCGGCGAGCACACCGGTGGCACGCACGCCGAATACATCACCGTGCCCGCGCGCAACCTGCTCGGCCTGCCGGAGCATGTCTCGTTCGAAGAAGCGGCGGCGGCTTCGCTGGTCTTCGTGACCGCCTGGCACAGCCTGATCACGCGCGGCAACCTGCGCCCCGGCGAGACGGTACTCATCGTCGGCGCGGGCGGCGGCGTCAACACGGCCTGCCTGCAAATCGCCAAGCTGACCGGATGCACCGCCATCGTCGTCGGCAGCACGGATGAGAAGCTCGAAGCAGCGCGGGCGCTCGGCGCGGATGTCGTCGTGCGCCGCGATGTGGAAGGCGGCTGGTCGCGCGCCGTGTACCAGATCACGGCCAAGCGCGGCGCAGACGTGGTGGTGGACAACGTGGGCGCGGCGACCTTCGCCGATAGCCTGCGCGCGGCGGCGCGCGGCGGGCGCATCCTCACCGTCGGCAACACCAGCGGCGCGCAGCTCGAGATAGACAACCGCTACGTCTTCGGCAAGCACCTGAGCATCCTGGGCAGCACAATGGGGCCGCACGCGGACTATGTGACCGTCATGCAACTGCTGTTCAAGGGCAGGCTGCGGGCCGTGATCGGCGCGCAGTTCGCGCTGGAGGACATTCAGGCGGCACACCGCGCGCTGGAGGCGGGTGAGCACTTCGGCAAGATCGTGCTCGCGGTATGACCGGCCCGGCGACCTGGTCGCCGGAACTTTTGCCGGAAAGCTCTGTTCTTTATAACAGACCAGTCATTCAATAACCGTTGCTGGTAGCAGCACAGGTCCCATGACCACCGCAACCGCCCCCTACGCCATCCCCCTGCTCCTCAGCGCATTGGCCCTGACGGGAGTTCTCCGGCTCGTCTGGCAGCACCGCCAGCTACAGGGCGCTCCGCGCCTGGGCTGGCTGCTCCTGGCAGTCATCATCTACCAGTTAGGATATGCGCTCGAACTGAGCAGCACCACCAGGGCATGGGCTTACTTCTGGATTCGGGTTCAGTACTTTGGCATCGCCTTGCAGCCCTACACGCTCCTGACGTTGGCCGCTGTCTACGGGGGCGGCCAGTGGGTCGAGACGCGGCAAGTGCGCGTGGCGCTGCTGGTCATCCCGGTCATCACGCTGCTGCTGGCCTGGACGAACAGCGCGCACGAGCTGATCTGGCGCGATTATCGCCTGGAACCGTATGGTGATGTGTACCGCTCGGCCTTCTCGCGCGGGGCCTGGTACTGGGTCCATATTGCGTATCTCTGGGCCACAAATCTGGCCGCATTGGCCTTGCTGGTGCGGGCCTATCGCCGCGCTGCCGGAATCTATCGCGGCCAGACGGCGGTCCTCGTCATAGGTGCGCTGTTCCCCCTGACGGGCCTGGTGTTCTACCTTGCTGGTGCCATTCCGCAGCGAATCGATCCCACACCGTTCACGCTGATACCGTCTGTGCTGATGCTCGTGTGGGGAGTGCTGTACTGGAAGCTGCTCACCACCATGCCGGTGGCGCGCGACACGGTGTTCGTCAGCCTGGGCGATCCGGTCATCGTGCTCGATCCGCGCGGTGTGGTCGTTGACTTCAACCCGGCTGCGGTGCGGCTGTTGGAGCGCCCGCAGGCAGGAATGCTCGGCCAGGATGGAGACGCGCTGCTGGCCGGTTTGCTGGACCTGGCGACGCTGCAAGGAGAGCAAAGCCTGGAGATCGCCATTGAGCGCGATGGCAAAAGGAATGTTTACGAGGCGCGCCAGATGACCTTGAGCGGCAGAACGGGGCGAGCCGTTGGCTCGCTGGTCGTGCTGCACGACATCACCGCCCGCAAGCGCGCCGAAACCGAGCGCGAGCGGCTGATCGCCGAGCTTGACGCTTTCGCCCGCACTGTCGCCCACGACCTGAAGAGTCCCCTGGCCGTGCTGGTGCCCAGCAGCCTGACGTTGCGCGACGAATACGAGACTATGCCCCCGGCGGAGATCGCAGAATTCGCCACGATGATCGCCGAGACAAGCCTGAAGATGAGTGACATCGTTGACGCACTGCTGCTGCTGGCCCAACTGGAGCGTGTCAAGGAAGTCAAGCGCGGGCCGGTTGCCCTGGCCGCAGTCGTTGCCCAGGCGTTGAAACGCCTGGATAGCGAGATTCGGGAGGCACAAGTCCAGGTGAGCCGGTCCGATGAGTGGCCGATAGTAATCGGCTATGGCCCCTGGCTGGAAGAAGCCTTTGCCAATTACGTGAGCAATGCCATCAAGTACGGCGGCGAGCCGCCCGTGATCGCCCTGGGCGCAGAACGCCAGCCCGATGGAACCGTGCGCTGCTGGGTGCGCGACAACGGGCGCGGGCTGAGCGACGAGCAACAGACACGACTCTTCGCCGAGTTCACTCGTCTGGGCGGCGCGCGCGCGGGCGGTCACGGCCTGGGACTGTCCATCGTCCGCCGCATCGTCGAGCGGCTGAACGGGCAGGTGGGCGTGACCAGCGTCGAAGGCCAGGGCAGCGAATTCTACTTCATCCTGCCGGGCGATCCAGAGATTGTCCCAGAGGAGCAAAAGCTATGAGTGCTGCTGATCGCCCGCGCTGCGACTGGGTTCCGCTGGGAAACGCGCTCTACACAGCCTATCACGACGAGGAATGGGGCGCACCAGTCCACGACGACCGGCTGCTGTTCGAGTTCCTGATCCTGGAGGGCGCGCAGGCCGGGCTGAGCTGGGAGCTGGTGCTGCGCCGTCGGGCGCACTATCGGCAGGTCTACGACGGCTTCGACCCGGCCAAAGTCGCGCGCTACGACGAGGCGAAGCAGGCCGCGCTGCTGGCCGATCCGGGCATCATCCGCAACCGGCTGAAGGTGGCCGCCGCCGTGCAGAACGCGCGCGCCTTCCTGCGCGTGCAGGAGGAGTTCGGCAGCTTCGACCGCTACATCTGGCAGTTCGTGGGGGCGAAGCCGCGCGTCAACGCCTGGCGGACGCTGGCCGAAATCCCCAGCGAGACGCCGGAAGCGCGGGCCATGAGCAAAGACCTGAAGGCGCACGGCTTCACCTTCGTCGGCCCGACGATCTGCTACGCCTTCATGCAGGCGTGCGGCCTGGTCAACGATCACCTGGTGACGTGCTTCCGCTACGCAGAACTGACCAGCAAATGAGAGACGGGGGCAGAGCAGAGCGCCGCCCCTACCAGATGCCACGCTGAAAATTATCTTTTCTTCTACCCATCAACCCCCCCCCACAAGACCTTCTCCCCAGGTAAGATATGCCTATGTGAAGTGGGGAGACCTCTGACATGGAAGCGCGCCGCGCCGACCCGATCCGCCTGATCGCGCTGCGCCTGCGCCAGGACGAGTTGCGCCACGCAGTGCAGCGGCCCGGCGTCAACGAGGCGCTGCGCGTGACGATCCAGTACCACGACGGGCGGCATCCCAACCAGGTCGCCACGCTGACGCGCGGGCATGGGGCCGAGTGCGCGCTGTTCGTCGTCTACGACAGGCCGGGCCGCGACGTGCGCTTTCGCCTACCCGGTGGCCCTGGAACGCTACATGACGCTGCTGAGCGCGCTGCGCCGGGCCGGTTTCGACGCGCTCGACGACCAGCCGGACGTACCCTACTTCGGCGTGGACCTGTGGCTGGTGGAGCGCGCGTCCGGCAGCTTCTACCACGATGTGGTGCTCCAGCCAGAGAGCGCCGCCGGGCCGCACGGCGAAATCGTCAGCGCCATCCGCACGCAGCTTAGGGAGGCATTGCGCCCGGTGGTGGCCTGAGAGATAACTACTCTGCTGAAGACAGGGACTACGGAGAAGGAGGACCATGCGATCCCACAGGATTTCGCCTCAGATTGCAGGACAATTTGATCCTGATGGGGGATTTATGTGCTTGTGGGCCCACTGGCGACCCAGCGCCGCTGACTCGGAGGCAGATGACAGCGGAGAGAAACTGATAGCCTTGACCTATCTCCCCTGTTCTCCAGACGCCCCGTGTCTGTGTGGCAGTGGTAAGCTGTACCGGGATTGCTGTCGCCCAAAGTCTTACATGGTGGTTCTATGCCCCGATCCGAACGTAGAGAAGTCGTTCAGCCCCTGCAGAGCGGCGACTATCACCATGCCCCTTGCGCCGGTGGATGGGGAAGCCGTGCGTCAGAAACTTCTCGCAGATGAGCGGTTCAAATGTACCCAAGACACGCCAGAACGCGGATTCTGGACGTATTGGGGAGACACGTATTTTGAATCCGAGCATGGTATTCTCTGCTTCGGGGACATTGAGCTACAGCACAAGCGCAAGCTGATCGTCACAGCGCTGAGTGATACGCGGATGGCGGTTCTGCTTGGCGTGCTCCGCGAGATGTTGGGGGATGACATCAAGCCGAAGATACAGCGTGACGCCCCGCAGAGGGTGTATAAGCCAGAACGCAAGCGCCCGAAGAAAAAGCGATGATGGGCAGGCGCGCCGGCTGGACTCACGCAGGTTGGGGTGCGTGCAAAACCTGTCAGGTAGGGGCGCTGCTTTGCTTTACCTCACCCCCGCTCGGCGCTAACGCGCCTCGCCGCCCCCTCTCCAACGTGGAGAGGGGGCAAGCCGAGCGCAGCGAAGCTGGGGGTGAGGTCAATGCCCTGCGCCCAGCGAGTTGCTGTTAACCTTTGCACGCACCCACTTCGCCCGCAAGCCTGCGATCGGTTACAATGCGGAGCCACATGAGCACATGGGGGAGCCTGGTGGCATGATCCGCGCCCTGTCGCGCAGCCCGCGCGCCCTGTTCGCCCTGGTTTTGATCGCGTATGCGCTCTATGCCGGGGCGTTCATCTTCAGGACGAGCGCCGTCGTCGAGCAGAGCAGTTACGTCCGCGAAACAACGCGCTACTTTGTGCTGTTCGACGACATGATGATCTCGATGCGCTATGCCCGCCACCTGGCCGAGGGCGAGGGCCTGGTCTGGAACCCCGGCGGGCCGCGCGTCGAGGGCTTTACCAACCCCCTGTGGGTCGGCTACATGGCTGTCTTCCACCTGCCCGGCGTGGACGCGGCGCTGACCAGCCTGTGTATTCAGGCCAGCGGGGCGATCTTCATGCTGCTGACGCTGCTCGCCGTCTGGCGGCTGGCCGACTTGCTGACCGGCGATCCCTGGGTCGGGCTGGGCGCGGCGATCTTCACCGCCTTTTACCTGCCGCTGAACACGTGGAGTCTGCAAGGGACGGAGGTCAGCATCCTGGCGCTGATTGTCAGCGTGGCCGCGTGGTGGACTGTGCGCAACCTGCGCAATGGGCGCTTCAGCGCCGGGCCGTACCTGCTGCTCGGCTTCGCTACGTGGATTCGCCTGGACATGGCCGCGCCCTTCGCGGCGCTGGCGTTGTTCCTGGCTCTGCAGGATCGCCCGCATCGCGCCCGGCACGTGCTGCTCGCCCCGCTCATCCTGGCCGCGTTCCTCGCCCCGCAGTTCCTGCTGCGCCACTGGTACTACGGCGAATGGCTGCCCAACACATACACCCTGAAGATGGAGGGCTACCCGCTGGTCAGGCGCATCTCGCACGGCTACGAGATCGCCACGCGCTTCCTGGTACACCTGGGTGCGCTGCCGCTGGGCCTCTTCGCCTTCCGGCGCGACCGGGCGGCGCGCCTGCTGGCCTGGCTCTTCATCGCGCAAATGCTCTATAGCATCTACGTCGGCGGGGATGCCTGGGAGCACTACGGCGGGACGAACCGCTACCTGAGCGCAGCCATGCCGCTGTGGTTCGTACTGTTGTGGGCGCTGCTGCGCCACGTCTATCGCTGGCTGGCCGTCAGCGCGCGCGCACTGGCTGTTCATGAAGCGGGGCTGCGGCTGGGTCCGGCGGCGGCGCGGGCCGGGTTGATCGGCCTGGGCGCGTACCTGCTGATCGCCTTCAACTACACCTATGGCACGGGCGCGCTGGAGGAATGGCTGCTGGTCAGGCCGTCGCTCTACGCCGCCGACAACGGCATGAAGGTCGAGCAGGCGCTGCTGCTGGACGCCCTGACCACGCCGGACGCCACCATTGCCCTGGCCGGGGCGGGGATCGTGCCCTATTTCGCCGAGCGCACCTACATTGACCTGCTCGGCAAGACCGACCCGGTCATCGCCCACCTGCCGATGGATCAGACGGCCATCCCGGAGTTCAAGCCGGGGCACATGAAATGGGATTACGCCTATTCGATCGGGAAGCTCAAGCCGGACGTGGTGCTGGAGCTGTGGGTGAAGCCGGAGGATGCTGCGCCGTACCTGGAAGCGGACTACGTGCCGATCTGGTTCCCGCCCAAGAACGCGAACGTGTGGATGCTGCGCGACTCGCCGCGCATCCTCTGGGAGCGCCTCCGGGGCGGCTGACGCTCAGGCGCGCCGCTGAAACAACGCGGACGCTTCTTCCTCGGCGTCGCGTAGAATCTGGCTGATCTGGGTCACCGTGTCGCCGCCGTCGAGCAGGGCGTTGGCCAGGCGTTGCAGCGCGGGGAAGGCGTCATTGTGCATTTCCATGTAGAAGGCATTGGCCCCGCGCCCGATCCAGCCACCGTACTCCAGCGCATCCACGCAGCGCCGCAGCCGCCCGATCAGGCTGTCCACGCTGTGACCTTCCTGCTGCATCTCGTGAGCAATGGCAGCCAGCTCGTCATAGTCGGCGCGGATGTGGTCAGTGGGCATGAGAGTCTCCGGTCAAGTGCAGATCAGCAGGCGCGGGCGGCAGCACTCGCAGGCGGGTTGTGAGGACGGCGGCAGCGTGGTACAGTGAGCGGCGCGCAGCGAGTCATACCGCTGTATCGTAGTGTACGCGAGAATGATGCGCCGCGCCAGGGGTGAGGCGAGATTCTTGAACCGCAGAGACGCAGAGAGCGCGGAGCAGAGCACAGAGTCCTCACCGTTCTTCTCTGCGTCCTCTGCGCCTCTGCGGTGAGCACTTCGCGCCGGACGCGCGCGCAAAGGGCAGCGCCATGAGCGATTATTCCGAGACCGAAGTCAAGCTCTACGTGAGCGACCTGGACGGGCTGGCGGCGCGCCTGGTCGCGGCGGGCGCGGCGCTGCACAGCCCGCGCACCTACGAGCACAACGTCCGCTACGACATGCCCGGCGGCGAACTCAGCCGTCAGTATACCGTGCTGCGCCTGCGCCAGGATGCGCGCGTCCGCCTGACCTACAAAGGGCCGGCGCAGGTGACCGACGGCGTCATGTCGCGCTACGAGGCCGAGGTGACGGTGAGTGACTTTGCCACGATGGACGGCATTCTGCGCGCCCTGGGCTACGTGCCGTTCGTGGTCTATGAGAAGTATCGCACCACCTACCAGTGGGGCGAAGCCGAGATCGTGCTCGACGAGCTGCCCTTCGGCACCTTCTGCGAGATCGAGGGGCCGCTGCCCGCCATTCGCGCGGCGCTGGCCGCGCTCGGCCTGGAAGATTGCCGGCGCATCCCCACCAGCTACCTGGGCGTATTCGCCGCGCTCAAGGGGCGGCTTGGCCTGGCTTTCCGCGATCTCACCTTCGCCAACTTCGCAGGCATCGTTGTGCCACCGGAGGTGTTCAATAACCTGACATAAACCTCTCCCGCGTTCAGTTCTGAACAAGTTCTGAACAGGCGTTTACAAACTTAACGCGGACAGCGCACAAACTTAATGAGAGCGATAAGAGCGCACGCACTCCTCAGAAAGGGGGGGCGTGCAAAAGTTGACAGCGACTCGCTGGACGCGGGGATATTAACCTCACCCCCAGCCTCGCTGCGCTAGGCTCGCCCCCTCTCCGTCAGCGCCGAGCGGGGGTGAGGTCAAGGAGGGCGCAGCAGAGCAGCGCCCCTACCTGACAGGTTTTGCGCACTCCTCAGAAGGGAGTATCTGATGCTCATTGGCGGCATTGAAGGCGGCGGCACCAAGTTCGTCTGCGCCATTGGCGACGCGCAGGGGCGCATCCTGGCCCGCGAGCGTATTCCCACCACCACCCCGGAGGAGACGCTTCGGCGCTCGGTTGCCTATTTCGCCGACCAGCAAGCCGCGCGCGACGAGAAGCTGGCCGCGTTCGGCATCGCCTCCTTCGGGCCGGTAGACCTCAACCCGGCGTCTGCGCATTACGGGTTCATCACACGCACGCCCAAAGCGGGCTGGTCGTATGCAGACGTGGCCGGGGCGGTGCGCCGGGCCTTCCCTGGCGCGCCGGTCGGCTTCGACACGGATGTCAACGGGGCGGGCCTGGCCGAGCATCGCTGGGGCGCAGCGCGGGCCTGGCGAACATTCGTCTACCTCACCATCGGCACGGGCATCGGCGGCGGCGGGATGCACGAGGGCCACGCTCTGCGCGGGCTGATCCACCCGGAGATGGGTCACCTGCAACTGCCCATCCGCGCCGACGACCCGCTGCAACGCGGCGTGTGCCCGTTCCACGCCTACTGCTTTGAGGGACTGGCTTCCGGCCCGTCCATCGAGGGGCGCTGGGGGCAGCGCGGCGAGACGCTACCGCCCGATCACCCGGCCTGGGACCTGGAGGCGCACTACATCGCCCACGCGCTGATGGACATCATGACGGTGCTCTCGCCGGAGGGATTCGTGCTGGGCGGCAGCGTGATGCACCAGCGCCAGTTGTTCCCGTTGATCCGCGCCAAGCTGGCGGCGCTGGCCAACGGCTATTTCGTCCACCCGCGCCTGGAGACGTTCGAGGATTACGTCGTCCCGCCGGCCCTGGGTGATGACGCGGGGGTGTGCGGGGCGTTCGCGCTGGCGCTGGGAGCGTTCGAGGAGGTGCACCGTGGCTGAGCACAGTGAGTTGTTTCCGCGCGCGAGCGGCGTGCTGCTCCACCCCACATCGCTGCCAGGGCCGTATGGCATCGGCGACCTGGGCGCGTGGGCCTACCGTTTCGTGGACTGCCTGGCCGCCGCCGGGCAGGGCGCCTGGCAGGTGCTGCCGCTCGGCCCAACCGGTTTCGGGGAGTCGCCGTACCAGGCGCTTTCGACCTTCGCCGGCAACACCAACCTGATCAGCCTGGATGGGCTGGTCGCCGACGGCTGGCTGACCGCCGACGAAGTGGCCGAGCGCCCCTATTTCTCGCCGCGCAAGTGCGACTACACGGCGGCCATCGCTTTCCATGACGAGCTGCTCTCGCTGGCCTACGACCGCTTCGCCCGCGACCGCGAGGCCGTCGCCGCGCACGAAGCCTGGTGCCGCACCCCGCAGCGCGCCTGGCTGGACGACTTCACCCTGTTCATGGCCCTCAAGGAGTTTCACGGCGGGCGGCCCTGGGTGGACTGGTCGGAGAGCGAGATCTTCCGCGAGAAGCAGGTGCTGGGCGCGGCGCGCTCGATGCACGCCACGCGCATCGCCGAGCACCGCTTCCGCCAGTGGCTGTTCTTCCGCCAATGGGACGCGCTGCGCGCCTACGCCAACGGCAAGGGCATCCGCATCGTCGGCGACATCCCCATCTATGTGGCCCACGACAGCGCCGATGTGTGGGTCAACCCGGAACTGTTCGACCTCGACTTCTACGGGCGGCCCAACTTCATCGCCGGCGTGCCGCCGGACTACTTCAGCGTCACCGGGCAGCGCTGGGGCAACCCCCTGTATGTGTGGGATGAGCATCAACGCACAGGCTACGCCTGGTGGATCAGGCGCATCGAGGCCATGCTCCAGGTCGTGGACATCGTGCGCATTGACCACTTCCGCGGCTTCGACCTGTACTACAAGATTCCCGCCGACCGGCCCACCGCGCAGGGCGGGCGCTGGGTCAACGGGCCGAAGATCGGCTTCTTCCGCGCGTTGAGCGCCGGGCTGGGCCGCGAGCTGGATCAGTTGCCGATCATCGCCGAAGACCTGGGCGACGACCTGGGCGCGGCGATCACCCTGCGCGATAATCTGCATTTGCCGGGCATGGCCATCCTGCAATTCGCCTTCAGCAGCTACGAGGGCGACGAGAATCGCTTCCTGCCGCACAACCACGTTCCCAATATGGTCATCTACACCGGCACGCACGACAACAACACGGTGTGGGGCTGGTGGACGAACGAGTCCAGCCCCGGCGAGCGCGAGCACCTGCGCCGCTACGTGGGCGAGGAGCGCGTTGACGAGCCGAATTGGGAGCTGATCCGGCTGGGCATGGCTTCGCCGGCGCACACCTTCATCGCCCCGTTGCAGGACGTGCTGGGGCTGGGGGCGAGCGCGCGCATGAACAAGCCGGGCGTCCCGGCGGGGCAATGGCGCTGGCGCTGCCTGCCGGGCGACCTGCCCGCCGACATCGGCGGCACGCCGTGGGAGCGGCTGGCCGCGCTGACCCGCGAGCACAACCGCGCGCCGGGCTAGTACAGCGCGGCAGAAATAAACGCATGGTTCTTTCGTAGGGGCGCGCTGCGCTGCGCCCTGACGGTAGACGGCTGGCGCGCGCGGGCAAGTGACACAAGGAGGGCACACACCATGAAACGGACAGTGACAATTGCCGGGCTGCTGGTGCTGCTGACGGCGCTGTGGGGCGTCGGCGCGGCGGCAGCGCAGGAAGACGAGTGCTTTCAAGTAGGCGGGCAATGGGACAGCGCGCAGGAGCAATGCGTGCAAACCGGCACCATCAAGATCAAAATCTTCTATCCGCTGGAGCTAACCCGTCATGAGGTTGTCAAAGAGGCAGTGGACGCTTATCTGGACGGCGCGCGGGCAGCGTTCTTGCAACCGATAGCAGACTACGGCCTGTCTCCGTCGCCCGGCCCGCTCGAGCTGGACATACAATACGAGCTGTTCAGCTTCTCACCGTCAGTGATTGGGATCAAGTTCACCGCCTACGAGTTCACCGGCGGCGCGCACGGCATGACCACCTTCCAGACGCTCACCTTTGACCTGGACGCGGGCCGCCTGCTGACCCTGGACGACCTCTTCGTGCCGGGCACAAACCCGCTGGCGACCATTGCGCCGCTCGCTCAGGCGAGTCTGACGGAGCAGTTGGGCGACATAGCCGATGCCGATTGGATCGCACAGGGGACCAGCCCCGATCCAGTCAACTATCAGGATTGGCTGCTGACGCCGGACGCGCTCGTCCTCCTGTTCGAGCAGTACCAGGTGGTCTTCTACGCCGCCGGGTCGCAGACGGTCAGCATCCCGCTGACGGAGATCGCCGGGCTGCTGGCTCCGCAATTCCAGCCGGTGCAGTAAAAATCAGCGGGAGGCACTATGCCCGCTTCACCCAACTCTAATGCCGCGCACCAGGGGGCTGACCCCTTGGTGCTGGCCGTGTTCCGCCTGGGCAAGCCGCCCGAACAGACGCGGCGCGAAGCCGGCTACATCGTGGACTTGCTCGGTCTGACCGCTCCCGCGCATCTGCTGGACGTGCCCTGCGGCGGCGGGCGGCTGGCGGTCGAGATGGCCGCGCGCGGCCACCGTGTGACGGGCGTGGACAGCGCAGCGGCGCTGCTGGACGACGCGCGCGTGGCGGCTGCGGCGCGCGGGCTGGAGACGCGGATCAGCATCGAGCAGCGCGACATGCGCGACCTACCCTGGCACGAGGCGTTCGACGGGGCGTACTGCTTCTGGGAGAGCTTCGGCTTCTTCGACGACGCGGGCAACTGCGCCTTTCTGAGCGCCATCGCTGCCGCACTGAAGCCGGGCGGCAGGTTCGTCTTCGATACGCACGTCGCCGAGACGATGCTGCCGCGCCTGGGGCAGCGCCCGTGGGAGCACGTGGACGACGACCTGCTGGTGCTCGAAGAGCGCGACTACGATCCCGCCACCGCCGTCATGACCCGCCACCTGACCATCGTGGGGCATGGGCGCACGGCGACTCTCGACGTGAGCACGCGGCTGTACACGTACCGCGAGCTGCTGGCGCTGCTCCGCTCCTCCGGATTCGCCGCCTGCGAGGGCTATTCCTGGCTGAGCATCGTCCCCTTCATGATGGGCGCGCCCCGCCTGCTGATGGTGGCAACCAGGGGGTAAAGTTAGCGTGAGAGAAGACTCCCGAAGTCCGGCAGACTTCGGGAGTCTTGCTCGAAAGATGAGGCTGATTCTTTTCTGCACTGAGGAACACCCATGACCGACTCCCTGCAAGACGCCAGGAATCGCTGGGAAGAGACTATCCTCAAGCGCACGCTGGAACGCTCGCCGGAGCGCAAGCCCACCTTCGAGACCTCGTCGGGGATCGAGTGGGAGCGCGTCTACCTGCCGGACGAGGGCGCCGATTCAGACGCCTACCTGAACCGGCTCGGCTTCCCCGGCGAATATCCCTTCACGCGCGGCGTGCAGCCGACGATGTATCGCGGGCGGCTGTGGACGATGCGCCAGTACGCCGGCTACGCCACCGCCGAGGAGACCAACGCCCGCTATCGCTTCCTGCTCGACGCCGGGCAGACCGGGCTGAGCGTCGCCTTCGACCTGCCCACGCAGATCGGCTACGACTCCGACGACCCGCTGGCGCTCGGCGAGGTGGGCAAGGTCGGCGTGAGCATCCCCACCGTGCACGACATGGCGCGCCTGTTCGAGGGCATTCCGCTGGATAAGGTCAGCACGAGCATGACCATCAACGCGCCCGCCGCCATCCTGCTGGCGATGTACATCGCCGTCGGCAAGCGGCAGGGCGTGGAGCCGCGCCAACTGCGCGGCACGGTGCAGAACGACATCCTCAAGGAGTACATCGCGCGCGGGACGTACATCTTCCCGCCCAAACCCTCGATGCGCCTGATCACCGATCTGTTCGCCTACTGCGCGCGCGAAGTGCCCAAATGGAACACGATCAGCATCAGCGGCTACCACATCCGCGAGGCGGGCAGCACCGCCGTGCAGGAAGTCGCCTTCACCCTGGCCAACGGCATCGCCTATGTGCAGGCCGCGCTCGACGCCGGGCTGGGCGTGGACGACTTCGCCCCGCAGCTCTCGTTCTTCTTCAACGCGCACAACAACTTCCTGGAAGAGATCGCCAAGTTCCGCGCGGCGCGGCGGCTGTGGGCGCGCACCATGCGCGAGCGCTTCGGCGCGCACGACCCGCGTAGCTGGCAGCTCAAGTTCCACACGCAGACCGGTGGCAGCACGCTCACCGCGCAGCAGCCGGAGAACAACATCGTCCGCGTGACGCTGCAAGCGCTGGCGGCGGTGCTCGGCGGGACGCAAAGCCTGCACACCAACAGCATGGACGAGGCGCTGGCCCTGCCCACCGAGGCGGCGGTGCAGGTGGCGCTGCGCACCCAGCAGATCATCGCCCACGAGTCCGGCGTGGCCGACACGGTAGACCCGCTGGCGGGCAGTTACGCCATCGAGGCGCTGACCGACGAGATCGAGCGCCGCGCGGCGGAGTACATCGCCCACATTGACGCGCTGGGCGGCGCGCAGGCGGCCATTGAGGCGGGCTACATCCAAAACGAGATCAACGACGCGGCCTACGCCACCCAGCGGGCCGTCGAGCGCGGCGAACAGATCGTCGTCGGCGTCAATGCGTTCACGTCCGAGGGCGGCGAGCACACGGCCCGCGAGATTCTGCGCGTGGACCCGGCGGTGGAAGCGACGCAGCGCGAGCGGCTGGCCCGCCTGCGCGCGACTCGTGACAATGCCAGGGTGCGCGAATTGCTGGCGCATCTGGAGACGGCGGCGCGCGGGGCGGATAACCTGATGCCGCTATTCGTCGCCTGCGTGGAGAACAACGCCACGCTCGGCGAAATCTGCGGGGTGCTGCGCGGCGTCTTCGGCGAATACCGACCCAGCGTCACGCTGTGAGTCTGCGCCCGTTCTGCTGCGAACTGGCGATCATGATCGGCAATCGCCTGTAGGGGCGGGTTTGGAAACCCGCCCCTACACCCCGCACAAGCGCAGCAGCGCAGAGCAAGCGCCCGCCTGCCGTACCTGACAGCGCCCGCCCTCGTGGTATGATCGGCGCGCGTTCCCTGCCGCCGGAGGTCATCACCATGCGCTGTCTCACGCTCCAACGGGCATCCGCTGCCCTGGTTGCCACGTTTCTGCTCGCTCTGATCCCCTCGCCACACGCTGCACCGCCTGCGGATGCGCAAGACCCGTGCGACGCCCTGGTCGCGCCGCGCCTGCAAGCTGGCGTAACGAGCCGCGTCACCTCGCCCTACGGCCTCAGCCTGAAGAACCAGCCCCTCACCGGCGCGGCTGGCGCGGCAGAGCTGGCCCTGCTGCCCTTCGGGACGGTCGTCAGCGTGCTGGACGGGCCGCGCTGCAACCTGGGCTATGTGTGGTGGCAGGTGCGCCTGGCCGACGGGACGACCGGCTGGGCCGCCGAAGGCGACGCGGGCAGCTACTTCATGGCTCCGCACGCGGACACGCTGCTCCTCTTCCGCCCGCGCGACGGCGGGGCCGCGCTGGACATTTACACGGTAGCACGCGACGGCAGCGCGGCGCTGCGCGGCACCATCCCCATCACGCCGCAGCCCGCCACGCCGGGGGCGGGCTGGCAGCAGGTGGAGATTGACGCGCTCAGCCGGGCGCTCGACGCTGTGCGCGCGCAGTGCCCCGAACGGCTGCGCGATACGCCGCTGGCAGGCGCCGCCACGCTCGACGAGGCGCTCGCCCTGCCCCTGCCCCCGCTCGAATACGACTTCTATCCCGCGCCATCCGGCGAGCGGCTGGTGCTGGTGCGCCACCATCACCTGCTCGTCCCGCGCTGCGACACGGTGATCCCGCAGCGCATCGGCATGAGCACGGTCAGCGTGCTCGATGCAACCGGCGCGGAGACGGTGCTCTTCCCCTTCCCGCAGCACGGCTCCGTGCCCGCTTCCGAAGACGCCTACGCGCCCTCCGAGCCGGACGGGTGGAACGTGACGCTGGATGAGGTCATCTGGTCGCCGCACGAGCGGTCCATCGCCTTCGTCGCCGCCTACCGCGACGCCTGCGCCGGCGGGCCGTGCTACCGCTTCCACCTGTACATCGCCAACCTGGAGACGGGCCAGCTCTATCTGCCCGGTGAAGGGCGGCATCTGGGCTGGACGAACAGCGGCGAGGGAATCGCCTTCTTCCGGCTGGTGACCGGCGAGGCCGGGCAGAAGCAGACACACCTCTTCACCGCCCGCCCCGACGGGACGGCCCGCCAGGAAGTATGGCTGCCGGGCGGCGCGGAATACGTCTCGGCGGAGCGGCGCGACCTGGGCCTGCCCTGGAACGCCAGCGGCACGCGCGTGCTGGTCGCCAACCGGGGCTTCGACGAGGTGATGCTGCTCACCCTCAGCGACCGCACCTTCTCGCCGCTGCTGCCCGTGCCGGACCTCATGCCACAGCCCAACCGTCTGGCCGTGCACCTGGTGCGCGGGGAATCAGCGCTGCTGTGGACGACCATTCGCGGGGATTTCGTGCTACAGAATGCGCGCAATGGCCGTTGGGAGCGCCTGAGCAGCGAGCTGGCCTCGACGGGGATCGCCCCGCGCCGCGTCCAGCCCTTCGGCACCGGGGATGCCGCGCTGATCGAGATGGCCGATGGCTCAGCCTACGTGCTCGACCTGGACGCCGACCGGCTGACGGCGGTGGCCCTGCCCGCTGACCTCACCCCCGCTCGGCGCTAACGCGCCTCACTGCCCCCTCTCCATGCATGGAGAGGGGGCAAGCCGAGCGCAGCGAGGCTGGGGGTGAGGTCAACAAGACGCCACCCTCATCCTTCCTACGCTACTATCCGCCCCTAGACTCCTGGCAGAGAGAGACCACAGGAGGGGAGTGCGCCACCCGTGCGCCGCACCCTAGCGCCGAGGTCTGGCCGCCGCGCTTTCCACCGCCACGGGGACGGTGAAATGGAAGGTCGTCCCTTCGCCGGGCGCGCTCTCCACCCAGACCTTGCCGCCGTGCTGCTCGATCAGCCCGCGCGTGATGGTCAGCCCCAGGCCGGTGCCCGGCTGATCGCGCACGGCGGGGTTGTCGCTGCGGAAGTACGGCGTGAAGAGCTGGCGCAGGTCGTCTTCGCTCATGCCGACGCCGGTGTCCTGCACGCTGCAATGGATCACCTCCGGCGCGCCCTGCGGGTCCCACACGTTGCGCACCGCCCGCGCCCGGACGGTCACCGCGCCGCCTTCGGGCGTGTACTTGTTCGCGTTGGAGACGAAGTTGGTCATGATCTGCACCAGGCGAGTGCGGTCGCCCAACGCCGCCGGCAGGCGCTCCGGCACGTCCACCGTCACCGTCTGCTCTTTCTCGTCGAGCGCCCGCTGCTGGGCGCGCAGCGTCTCCGTCACCACCTCCGCCAGGCTGACCGGAGCGATGTCCAGGCGCAGGTTGTTGGTCTGCTGCTTGGTCAGGTCGTTGAGATCGCTGACCAGCGTCTCCATGCGCATGACGTTGTGGAAGATCGTGTGCAGGAAGTCCGACTGCTGCGGGTTCACCGGCCCGACCACGCCTTTCAGCAGCAGATCGGTGTACCCGCGCAGGCTGGTCATGGGGTTGCGCAGCTCGTGGGCCACGAACGAGACGAACTCGCTCTTGGCGACGTTGGCCCGCTGCAATTCCTGGAACAACTGCGAGTTGACGATGGCGGGCGTGGCGTGCTCAGCCAGGCGCGCGACGAAGTCCAGATCGAGCAGGTCCAGCACGCCGTCCTGGTCGCTTTCCAGCAGCATGACACCGATCACCTGCCCGGCGCTGATCAGCGGCACGGTGAGCTGGGCCACGCTGCCGGGCAGCGTCTCGCTGTAGTCGGGGTCGAGCGCCAGGTCAGAGACGAGCGATGGCCTGGCCGTGCGCACGACGCGGCCCAGCACGCCTTCGTCGTCGCGGAAGGTGCGCGCCTCGGGGCTGGGCGCAAAGGGCGAGCCGGGCGGGTACCCGTAGGACATCACCATGCGCAGCGTGCCCTGCCCGCGCTCGCGCATGAAGAACGCGCAGGCCGTCGCCCCGCTCTTGCGCAGCGCCCAGTCCATCATGATATCCACCACGCGCCGCAGATCGAGCGTGCGGTTCAGCTCGTAGTCAATGCGCTGCATCGTGTCCAGCTCCTGCACGCGCAGCGCAAGCTGCTGGTCGGTCATGTCGAACAGGCGCGCGTTCTCGATGGCGACGGCGGCCTGCCCGGCGAAGGTCGAGAGCATGTCGGCGTCTTCGGGGCCGAAGACCGCGCCGCCGCGCTTGTCGCGCACTTGCAGCACGCCGATGGCCAGCCCGCTGGCCAGCAGGGGCACGGATAGGATCGCACCGGGCGCGCCATCCATCCCGGCGTCGGGCGCTGGCGCGTTGGCGATGATCGGCGCGCCGCGCTGTACCGTCTCGCCGGCCAGCCCCTCGTTCAGCGGCAGGCGCGCGCCCACCTGGTTCTGGTCGCCGCCGACAACAACGCGCACCTCCAGGTTGCCCGCGTTCTCGTCCACCAGCAGCAGCGTCCCCGCCTCCGACTCCAGGATTTGCACGGCGTTCTCGGTGATCAGGCTCAGCAGCCGGTCTACGTTGCCCATCTCTGAGGCAAGCTGGTTGGCGATCTCGTTGATGGCGGCGAGCTGGCGGGCGCGCTGCTGCATCTTGTCGAAAAGCTGGAGCTTGTCTAGGGCGCTGGCGGCCAGGTTCGCAATATCCACGAACAGGTCTTGCTGCTCGTCGCTGAAGGCGATGCCCGCCCCGGTCAACGCTGTGATCATCACGCCGAGCACGCCGCCGCCCGTGTCCGCCAGCAGCGGGACGCCCAGCCACGCCTTGAGCCGGGGATTGTCCGGCGGCGTGCTGGCGTCGCGGCGCAAGGACTCGCGCGCGTAGTCGTCAGTGCGCAGCGGCTGTTGCGCCCGCACCACCTCGCTGATCAGATCGGGGCCGAGGGGCCAGCGCCGCTCTTCCAGAGCAAGCACGCGATCTTCGCCCTCGTTGTAGAACACGTAATGCAGCGTGTTGGTGCTCGCGTCGCGCAGGGCGATGGCGAACACCGGCGCGTCAATCACGCGCCGCGTCTGGGCGTAAATCAACTCCAGCAGCGTGTCGAGGTCAATGGCAAAGTTCAGCGCGCGGCTGACCTGGCTGAGCACATCCTGCACGCGGACGCGGCGCTCCAGGTCGTCCACCGCCTGCGCCCGCTCGACGGCCAGGGCCACCTGGTCGCTCAGGCTCTCGATGAAGCGCAGGTCTTCGTAGCCATAGGGCGCGCCGCCCCTGCGCGGGCCGATGGCGAGAATGGCGTTCAGCCCCTTCTGCCCGCCCAGGCCCACCATGACCGGCGCGCCCAGCACGGCCAGGCTCGCCCGGCTGCCCACCACTTCCAGCGGCAGTGGGCGCCCTTCTTCGAGATACAGCAGGCCGGGCCGCGCGCGCAGGTGGCGCGCCAGCCCGCTCTCCGCGCCGAAGACCACGTCGGTCAGGCGCTGGCCCGTCGCCGGGTCGGGGCGCGGGCGGTAGTCGCTCGCCGCGGCGTCGCGCACGAACAGGACAACGTGCGCCGGGGCCAGCCCCGCTTCCAGCGCGCGCACCAGCAGCCGCGCCACCTGATCCAGCCCGACGGCGCTCGTCACCTGGCGCGAGAACTCCTCCAGCAGCGGCTGATGGGCGCTGCGGGCGCGGTAATACACCGCGTCTATGCGGCGCTGCACGCTCTGGCGCAACGGATTGATGGCCAGCGCCACGCCGAAGATCGCCAGCACGATCAGCGCCGGGCTGACGGCCAGATCGCGCAGCGAGCGGCCCAGCAAGGCGGCTACGCCCGCCACCAGCACGAAGTAGCTCAGCGTGAGCAGGGCCAGCAGCGCCGCGTAGAGTCCGGCGCGCGCCGCGAGGCGGTCGGTGTCCAGTTGTCCGCCCTGGGCGACGGCGAACAGGGCGCTGAGCGGCAGCAGCGCGGGGAGAGTCTGCGTGAGCACGGCCAGCGCCGGCACCCCCGCCCCGGAAACGATCAGCGCGACCAGCCACGCTGCGAGCGGGAGCAGCGCCAGCAGCGCGCCGAAGGCCAGGATCGTGCTCTGACTGCGCGCCGCCAGCGACGACGCCCGTCCCCGCCGCCACAGCAGCACCGCCAGCAGGATCGCGCCGCCGAGCACGTGCGCCCCCAGGGCCAGGCCCAGCCCCAGGCGGCTCGTGTCTGGATCGTGGGCAGCGAAAAGCGTGGCGCTCGCCGCGCCGATGGCCAGCCCTGCCACCGCCGGAGCCACGCCCAGCGCGGGCATCTGCTCGACGGCGGCCAGGCGATAGGGCATCTCCAACGCCAGCACGACCAGCAGCCCGCCGCTCAGCGCCAGGGCCACCACCCAGGGCCAGGCGGCGCTCTGCGCCGTCAGCGCGGCGAACTGCCCGGCGACGAGCACAACGAACGCCGCCGTCACCAGCGTGACGATCTGCGCGAGCGGGCTGGTCCGCCGATGGACCAGGATCAGCGCCGCCAGCGCCCACAGGATCGCGCCGGCGATCCAGCCAGGGGCGAAGTAGGCCGCGAAGTCACCAGCGGGGAAGTCGGCCAGCGTCACGCCCAGGGTGCAGGTGCGCGCGCCGCCGGGAGTCGCCGGGGCAGCGCACTGCGCTCCGGCGGGCACCGCCCCGCCCGCGCGCTCGAAGCGCACGGTCACGCTGTCGCCGGGAGCGCGCTCGGCCAGCAGGTCGAACAGCGCGCCCAGCCGCTCGGCGGCGGGCACCGCCTCCAGGTCTGCGCCGTCCAGCGCGGTGAGGCGGTCGCCCTGGCGCAGCCCGGCCTCGAGCGCGGGCCACTCCGCGCCCGCCAGCGACTTCGCCGGGCCAACGGTCAGGTCGCGCCCCACGAGCACGCCCAGGAACGGACGATCCAGCCAGGCGGCAGCCGAGGCCGCGTAGACGAGGAGCAGCAAGCCGGCGATCAGCAGCCCGACGGCAGCGAGCGCCGGTGCCAGCCCGCGAATGGTCAGCCGGGGAGTTGAGCTTGCCTGCATCACACTGCTCCGCATATATCCAGCAGCACACTTGGAGGACTTTGCCCGCATTGTAGCACACATCGGCCATCGCGCGCCGGGTGTGTGGGCCTGGCTTTTGGGGCACAGCCTCACCGCTGAGGCGCAGAGAGCGCAGAGAAGAGCAGGAGCGGCAGACTTCCAAAGTCTTGTTCTACCGGGCGCGAGCAAAACCTGGCAGGTAGGGGCGCTGCTCTGCTGCGCCCTGGTTTACCTCACCCCCGCTCTCCGCAGCGGAGAGGGGGCAGGCCGAGCGTAGCGAAGCCGGGGGTGAGGTGACTGTCCTGCGCCCTGGCGAGTCGCTGACAACCTTTGCACGCACCTGCCAGCGAACAGGGGGGAACAAAAAACGGAATTGCGCTACAATCATACATGAGACAGGCAGAGGCAAAGGATCATGACCGTACAGACGCAGCGCATGAGTGTTGAGGAGTTCGATGAGTTCGTCGGGCGACCGGAACACGCCGACCGACTCTTTGAGTATATCGGGGGAGAAGTGGTCGAAGTGGTATCCAGCCAGCGTGCGTCCGCCATCGCCTACAACGTTGGGTTCTTCCTCAAGCTCCACCTGCGTACCAACAACATCGCAGGGCTGGTCACCGGCGCGGACGGCGGCTATGAGATCGTGGGCGAGCGCTACATCCCCGATGTGGCATTCGTGCCCGCATCCCGCCAGGCCGCGCCGTCGGAGCGCGCCTACAGCCCCATCGCGCCCGCTCTGGCCGTCGAAGTTCTGCCGCCCTCCAACACACCCCACGAGATGCGCCTCAAGGTGGTCAACTACCTGACCGCCGGTACGACCGTGTGGATCGTTGACCCGGAGAGGCAGCTTGTAGAAGTCTACGCGCCAGGTCGCGCCGGCAAGACGGTGCGCGTGGACGGGACGCTGGATGGCGGGGACGTGCTCCCCGGCCTCCGACTGGCTGTGCAGGACATCTTCGCGGGCTGACCACTCGCCCGGTTCGAGCACCCTCCTGCGCGCCGACCCCCGTTTCCGGTATAATGACCTCTAGTGGGCCGCTCGTCAGCCAGCCCACATCACCCGCAACGAACGCTTACACGGAGCCAGCCAACCGCCATGAGCGACGAGAAGATTCGCGTGCTGATCGCCAAGCCCGGCCTGGACGGGCACGACCGGGGTGCCAAAGTGATCGCGCGGGCGCTGCGCGATGCCGGCATGGAAGTGATCTACACCGGCCTGCGCCAGACGCCGGAGATGATCGCCGAAGCCGCGCTGCAGGAGGATGTGCAGGTCGTGGGCCTCTCCATCCTCAGCGGCGCGCACATGGCCCTCATCCCGCGCATCATCGAGCAATTGCGAGCCGCTGGTCTGGGCGATGTGCTGGTGCTCGTTGGCGGCATCATCCCCGACGACGACATCTCCGCGCTGCGCGCGCAAGGCGTCAGCGCCGTGTTCGGCCCTGGCACCAACACCGACGACATCGTGCGCTTCATCCGCGCCGCCCTGGCCACCCCGTCCGCATGACGCCGGCTTCCGTCTCCGCCGACCTGATCGCCCCCGTGCTGAGCGGCGACCGCCGCGCCCTGGCCCGGCTGATCACGCGCGTCGAGAACCGCGCGCCCGACGCCCTGGAAGCGTTGGCCCGGCTGCATCCGCACACGGGGCGGGCGACTCTCATCGGCGTGACCGGCGCGCCTGGCACGGGCAAGTCCACCCTGGTCAACGCGCTGGCCCTGGCTTTACGCCAGCGCGGGCAGACGGTGGGCATTGTCGCCGTAGACCCCAGCAGCCCGTTCAGTGGCGGGGCCGTGCTCGGCGACCGGGTGCGCATGACCGACCTGGCCGGTGACGGCGGCGTGTTCATCCGCAGCATGGCCTCGCGCGGCAGCCTGGGCGGGCTGGCCGCAGCAACCAGCGACGTGGCGCGCGTGCTGGACGCGGCGGGCTTCGCCGTCGTCCTCATCGAGACGGTCGGCGCCGGACAAAGCGAGGTGGACATCGCGCGCATGGCTCACACGACGATCGTGGTGGACGCGCCGGGTCTGGGCGACGACGTGCAGGCGATCAAGGCGGGCATCCTGGAGATCGCCGACATCCTGGTGGTGAACAAAGCCGACCGCCCCGGCGCGCAGAACACCGTCCGCGCCCTGCGCGCCATGCTCGAGCTGGGCCACCGCCTGCGCAACGCCGGGCATCACAGCGCGGGGCTGCTGCCCGCCCCGCTGGAAACGCTCGCCGCCGACACCTGGACTGTGCCCGTCATCGAGACCGTCGCCACCGAGCACACGGGTATCGCCGACGTGCTGGCCGCCCTCGACCGGCACCGCGCGCACCTGCACAGCAGCGGGGAGATCGCCGAGCGCGAGCGCCAGCGCGTCGAGGCCGAGCTACTCGCCCGGCTGCGCGAGGCGCTGCTGGCCCGCTTGCTGGCCGCCCACGACCCGGCAACGCTGGCCGAGACGGTGCGTCGCGTTGTCGCCCGCGAGCTAGACCCGGCGGGCGCTGTCCGCGCATTGGTCGCCGCTGCCTGCGGTGACGGCCCCGTGCCGCCCCCTTAGCCACTGGAGAAGGGTCCTGTCCCCGCCCGAATCTACAGGCGGGTTTCTCCAAACCACAGAGGCGTAGACGCTCCACACCACGCACGGTTAACCGCCCTACCCCGTCTATGGTATAATCCGTCCGCACCATCCGCAGCCCTGAGCACGTTCGACGTGTAGTGTATGGCGGGACCGCGCCCTTGCGCCGTCTCGCCTGCGTGAGGTAGTAATGTTCAAGTCAATTGCACGCGCCGTCTTCGGCGACCCCAACGAGCGCGAGCTGAAGCGCCACCGCGAGACGGTGGAGCGCATCAACGCGCTCGAACCTGACATCCACAAGCTCTCCGACGAGCAGATCCGCGCCAAGACCGCCGAGTTCAAAGCGCGCCTGGCCGCCGGCGAGACACTCGACGACCTGCTGCCGGAGGCTTTCGCCGTCGTGCGCGAGGCCGCCGTGCGCACCATCGGCCAGCGCCATTTCGACGTGCAGCTTATCGGCGGCATCGTCCTGCACCAGGGCAAGATTGCCGAGATGAAGACGGGCGAAGGCAAGACGCTCGTCGCCACGCTGCCGCTCTATCTCGACGCCCTGCTCGGCAAGGGGGCGCACCTGGTGACGCCCAACGACTACCTGTCCAAGTTCGGCCTGCAACAGATGGGGCCGATCTACCACTTCCTGGGCCTGGAATCAGCGGTCATCCAGAGCCGGGGCGGCAACGAAACCATGCACTCCTTCCGCTTCAACCCGGACTGGCCGAGCGACGACGCCCGCTTCCAGAACCTGGAGCCAATTGACCGCAGGGACGCTTACCTGGCCGACATCACCTATGGCACCAACAATGAGTTCGGCTTCGACTACCTGCGCGACAACATGGCCCGCTCGCTCGATCACACCGTGCAGCGCGGGCACCACTTCGCCATCGTGGACGAGGTGGACAACATTCTCATTGACGAGGCGCGCACCCCGCTGATCATCAGCGGCCAGGCCGACCAGCCCTCCGACCTCTACAAGCTCTTCGCCCGGCTGGTGCGCGACCTGAAGCCCAGCAGCGAAGAGAGCATTGACCTGGAGGACCCCGACGGCGACTATGTCGAGGAGCTGCGCACGCGCAGCGTCTACCTGACCGAGCGTGGCGTCGAGAAGATGGAGCACAAGCTGGCCCAGGAAGGCGTGCTGCAGGGCGACAACCTCTACAGCGCCGAAAACGCCGACATGCTGCCCTACCTCGACAACGCCCTGCGCGCCAATGTCATCTACCACCTGGACAAAGACTACGTGCTGATGAGCAGCCAGGTGATCATCGTGGACGAGTTCACCGGGCGCTTGATGCACGGGCGGCGTTTTTCCGAAGGACTGCACCAGGCTATCGAGGCGAAGGAAGGCGTCGAGGTGCGCCGCGAGAACCTGACGCTGGCCACCATTACCTTCCAGAACTATTTCCGCATGTACGAGAAGCTGGCCGGCATGACCGGCACCGCCGCTACCGAAGCCGGCGAGTTCGAGGAAATCTACAACCTCGAAGTGACCGTCATCCCCACCAACGTGCCGGCCATTCGCGGAGACAAGCAGGACCTGGTCTTCATGTCCGAGCGAGCCAAGTGGAAGGCCGTGGTGGACGACATCAAGGGCCGGCAGGATCGCGGGCAGCCGGTGCTGGTCGGCACGGCGGCCATCGAGACCAGCGAACGCCTCAGCGCGCTCCTGGGGCGGGCGAAGGTCGCCCACGAAGTGCTCAACGCCAAGCAGCACGAGCGCGAGGCGGTGATCATCGCCCAGGCCGGTCGCCCCGGCGCAGTGACCATCGCCACCAACATGGCCGGGCGCGGCGTGGACATCCTGCTGGGCGGCAACCCGGAGGGGCTGGCCCGCGAATTGCTGCGCCGGCGTTTTGGCGTGGACGTGACCGCCGCGACCAAGCAGCAGTGGCAGGAAGCCCTGGCCGAGGCGAAGGCGCAGTGCGCCGCTGACCGCCAGAAGGTGCTCAGCGAGGGCGGGCTGTACGTGCTGGGCACCGAGCGCCACGAGGCGCGCCGCATTGACAACCAGTTGCGCGGGCGCGCCGGTCGCCAGGGCGATCCCGGCGAGAGCCGCTTCTACCTCTCGATGGAAGACGACCTGATGCGCCGTTTTGGCGGCGAGCGCGTCAAGAACTTCATGAAATGGGCCGATATGCCCGAAGACATGCCCATCGAGCACGGCATGATCACCAAGTCCATCCAGCAGGCGCAGGTGCGTGTTGAGGCGCACAACTTCGACATCCGCAAGCGCGTGCTCGAATACGACGATGTCGTGAACAAGCAGCGCGAGACCATCTACAGCCAGCGCCGCAAGATTCTCACCGCCGCCCCTGGCGAGCTGCGCGAGCAGATACAGCACATGATCGCCGAGCAGATTCAGGAAGCAGTCGCCCGCTCGATCCCCAATGATCCGGTGGACTGGGACCTGGAGGAGCTGCACCGCGCCGTCCTCACCCTCTATCCCGTCCCGCCGGACATCACGCCGCAGACACTGGCGCAGCTCAAGGACGCCGAAGAGATCGAGATGGCCCTGGTCAAGGGCGCGCTGCGCGCCTACCAGATGCGCGTCGAACGCTTCGGCGAAGAATGGATGGCCGAGGCCGAAAAACAGATCATGCTCAGCGCAGTAGATCAGTTGTGGCAGCGCCACCTGACCGATCTCGATGTGCTGCGCGAAGGCATCGGCCTGGTGGGCTATGGCGGGCGCGACCCGCTGGTCGAGTATCAGCGCCAGAGCTACGAGATGTGGCAGGGGCTGCAGGACGAGATCAAGAGCAAGGTCGCCAGCGACATCTTCCGCGTCGCGCCCGCAGAGCAGCAGCGCATCCCGCTGCAACTGCGCCTGAGCAACATCCAGGCCGGGCGCGGGGCCATGCCCGTCGCCGCGCCCGTGCCGGGCGCGGCGGCCGGCGCGGGCGCCGGCGATGGGGGACGCTCCCAACCCCTGCGCGGCAAGGGGCTGCCCACCGCCAGCGAAATCCCCGGCCTGCCGCTGCATATCAGCCGCTACGAGAACGTGGGCCGCAACGACGAGTGTCCGTGCGGCAGCGGGAAGAAGTTCAAGCACTGCTGCTATCCCATCATCCAGCGCAGCCGCCAGACGGTGGCTCAGAGCGCGGTGAAGCGGTCGGCGGGGCGGCGGCGGCGTTAACGGCAAGGTTACAGTCCTGGCGCTTGGCCCAGGGCCAGCAGTGGTACATTTGTGGGAGACCTGGATGGCAGACGATCAGGACGACGCCGCGCAGTTGATGGACGACATGGATCCGCACCTGCTGGACCTGCTGCGCACGCGCGTCAACACCTTCATCAAGTGGGATGTGGTGCGCTTCTTCCACGCCAACCCTCACACCGCCGACACCGCCGACAACCTCGCCCGCTACATCGGGCGCGACGTGCGCGTGGTCGAGCCGGAGCTGCGCCAACTGACCCAGGACCGCGTGCTGGAAGCGGAGACACTGGCCGATCTGCGCGTCTATACGCTGACCGCCGACGCGGGCACAGTCTCCCTCATTGACAGCTTCGTGCGGGCCTGCGACAACCGCCAGTTCCGCGTCAAGGCAATCTACCACATCATTCGCAGCCTGCGCCGCGAAAGGGAGCGGCCATGAGCGTGCCCCGCGTCCCCACAGGCATCGCCGGGCTGGACGAGATGCTCGCAGGCGGCTTCCTGCCCGCGACCGCCAACCTGGTCGAGGGAGCGCCCGGCACCGGCAAGAGCACGCTCGCCATGCAGTTCATCGAGCACGGCATCGCCGCGTGCGATGAGCCGGGCATCATCCTGACCTTCGAAGAATTCCCCGAACACCTCATCCGCGACGCAGCCAACTTCGGCTGGGACTTCGCCACCCACCAGGCCGCCGGGCGGCTGCGCGTGCTCCAGACCAGCCCCGAAGTGACGCTCGCCGACGTGCGCCGCACCCGCGGGCGGCTGGAAACGACGGTGGAGCGGATCGGCGCGCGGCGCGTGGTTGTGGACAGTCTCAGTCACTTCGAGCGCCTGGCCGCCAACCCCGTCGAGCTGCGCTTGTTGGGCTTCGAGCTGATCAACGCCCTCAAGCGCATGGGCCTGACCGCCGTGCTCACCCGCGAGAACCCCGCCCTGCTCGGCGAGACGAGCGAGGGCGATGATGATCTGGCCTACGTGGCAGACTCCTACCTGCTCCTGCGCTACGTCGAGATTGACAGCGCCGTACACAAGGCGCTGCTGGTGCTCAAGCAGCGCGGCAGCGCCCACGCAACCGACATCCGTCAGTACGCCATCACCGCGCATGGGTTGGAGGTGCGGTCGCGCTTTGCGGGCACTCACGGTATCATGAGTGGTACACCGGTCATGACGCACACCGAAGCGTTCGCCGCCGCCTTTCTGACTCCTGGGAAAAAGTGAGGGCCAGACGGGCGGGGCAGAGGTGAGGGTCGCATGGGCAGTATCACTGTCCACCAGATCGTGACCCTGTACATCTGGCTGGGCGTGAGCGCGCTTCTGGTGCTGCTCGCGCTCATTGCGCGTTTCTACGAGCGGCTGTCCGGCGAGCGGACGCATTATCTCTACTTCGCCCTGGCCATCGCCCTGCTCGCCGGCGCCTTCATCCGCCAGATAATGCGCGACCAGCTCACTGGCGATGCGCTGGCCGATCTGCTGGCCGCCGCCGGGGGTGTGATGATGGGCGCGCTGTGCCTGCACATTTACCGGCTGATGATACGCGGGCGCTGAGTGCGCCGCGGTCAGCCTCAACCCACACGTGGGGAGAAATTTCGGATTTCGAATTTCGAATTTCGAATTGAAGAACCCTTTCTCTCACGTGCAGAGGGGGCTGGAGGGTGAGGTTGCCCGGCGACATCTGAAGCGCGCCCGCCGGAGCACGCTGCAAACATGTTGGACGATCTGGTAGTTCTGGCAAGCGCGCTGGCGCCCCTGGGGCTGATGCTGGCCCTGTGGGTGCTGGCCCAGATCAGCCGTCGGTTCGGCCAGGTCATGGGCCGCCCGCCGCTCTACCGGGGTTTCTACGCTGCCCTCGCGCTGCTGCTGCCCCCGCTGATCGCCCGGCTGCTGGCCGTCAGCCTCGCCACGCCGGAGCTGCGGGCAACGGGGGGCCACTCGGTGTGGGCGCTGGCTCACGACCTGCCGCTGGCGGCGGCGATCACCCTGGCGCTGGCCGTTGCCTGGCGCTATTGGGGCTGGCTGGTGCGGGGCCAGGAAGCGCGAAGATCTCCCCCACGCTCGCGGGGCTGACGCGGAAATGATGCAGGATGGAGAAGATCGCCATCACCTCACCCCCTGATGCGGAGGAGCCAGCCCGCAGCCTGTCCGAGGCGCTGGCCGTGGTGGATGCACGGGGCATCATTCGCTTCGCCACGCCAACCGTCTCGGCTTACTACGGTTATCCCCTGGAGACCATCATCGGCGGCAGAGCGCTGGACTTCATCGCGCCGGAGAGCCGCGGCTTTGTGCGCGAGCGATGGAACGCGCTGCTGGCCCACCCGGAGCGCATGTCCGACACGTTCTCGCTCTCCATGCAGACCGTCGAGGGCCGGCGTATCCCGATTCGCGCCACCATCTGGCGGCTGCCAGACCGCGACGAGTTCCTGCTGATGCACCACGTCATCGAGCGCGTGCGTGACCGGCTGGACACGCTCTACGCCATTCAGGCCGCCGTCTCGTCTATGCTCGATGTCGAGAAGCTGATGGAGACCGTGCTGCACGAGGTGCGCCGCCTGATCCCGTGCTCAAGCTGCGCCATCTTCTTCCTGGAGCGCGACAGGATCGTTCAGGTGCGGCGCTGGCACAACGAGGCCATCGAGCGCAGCCGCTCGCCGATCCGCGAAGTCCCCCCAGAGCTTGAGACCAGTCGCTTCCTGCGCGAAACCGGCCAGCCGCTGATCATCAACGACACGCTCACCGACCCGCGCTGGCGGGTGCTGCCCTCGCGCCGCCCCATTCGCAGTTGGCTGGGCGCGCCGCTCGTCCATCACGGGCAGTTCCTGGGCGAGCTGAACCTGGACAGCCCCGAACCGGACCAGTTCTCGCAGGAAGATGCCGAGCTGGTCGGCGCGCTGGCGATCCAGATCGCCGCCGCACTGCACAACGCGCGCCAGTACCAGGACGAGCAGCGCCATGCCGAGCGGCTGCGCGTGCTCAACGAGATCAGCCTGGCCATCAGCCAGCTCGACCTGACCAGCGTGCTGGAGATGGTTTACCAGAATGTCGCCGGGCTGATGGACGCCTCAACCTTCTTCATCGGCCTGCTGGACGCCGAAACCCAGGTCGTGCACATCGTCGGCTCCTACGACTTCGGCCAGCATCGCCCGGACGAGTTCCAGGGCGCGGATGAAGGGATCACCGGCCTGGTGCTGCGCACGCGCCGCCCGCTGATCCTGCACGATACCGAAAGCGAGCCGCTGCCGCCGGAGATCATCATCCAGGACGAGATGCCGCGCAGCGTGCTGATGATGCCGTTGCTGGTCAAAGATGAGATCGTCGGCGTGATCACCGTGCAGAGCTACGAGCCACACAGCTACACCCAGGACGACATTGACCTGCTGGAGACCATCGCCGGGGCCATCGCGGTGGCCGTGCGCAACGCTCAGCTTTACGACCAGACCACCGAGCGCGCCGACGAGCTGGCCAGGGCCAACGCCCTCCTGCAGACGCAGGATGCACTGCGCAAGGAGCTGGTCTATCAGGTGAGTCACGACCTGCGCAGCCCCCTGCAGATCGTCTACGGGTACGCGGGGATGATGCACGATGGCGACATCGGCCCGGTGACCACCTATCAGCAGGAAGTGCTGGAGCAGATCATCCGGCGCAGCAAGGCCATCGAGCGCATGACGCAGGACATCATGGCCGCCAAGCCGATCAGCCGCGAGACGCTGGAACTGGGCACCGTTGACGTGAGCGAGCTATGCGCCCAGGCCGTCGCCTCGGCCCAGGTCGTGCATCGCAGCCGCCCGCTCCTGATCTTCCGCGCCGAGATCGCCGAGGAGCCACTTCTGGTCGAGGGCGACTACAACCGCCTGACGCGCACCCTGGACAACCTGATCGGCAACGCCGTCAAGTTCTCGCCGCAGGGCGGCACTGTCGTCGTGCGCGTGACCCGCGACGCGGCGCGCAACTGCGCGGTCGTGTCCGTCAGCGACGAAGGGATCGGCATCCCCGCCGACCAGATGCCCTTCCTCTTCGAGCGCTTCTTCCGCGCCCACCGGGGCCGCTTCGACGGCAGCGGGCTGGGCCTCTACAACGTCCAGCAGATCGTCCACGCCCACAACGGGCAGGTCTGGGCCGAGAGCGAGGAGGGCCGGGGCAGCACGTTCACCTTCACCCTGCCCCTGGCGGCACTGGCGGCAGAGGCGAGCGCCGCGATGTGAGTGCAGGGCGCGCAACACACCAGGCGGCGCGGAAAAACATCTTGTAGGGGAGGGTTCCAAACCCTCCCCTACCTGTTTCCCCCCCCCCCAAACCCCCACAAGGAGGGAGGGGCTTAGAGTGCACGCTTTTCTCCCTTCCCCCACGTGGGGGAAGGGCCGGGGATGGGGGGCAAAGTGCGAGCAAAACGTGCCAGGTAGGGGCGCTGCTCTGCTGCGCCCTGCTTTACCTCACCCCCGCTCGGCGCTGACGCGCCTTATCGCCCCCTCTCCAATGTGGAGAGGGGGCAAGCCGAGCGTGGCGAGGCTGGGGGTGAGGTCAGTGTCTCAGCATGTTCAGCAAGTCGCTGACAACCTCTGCTCACACCGGGGGGCAGAGCCAGGTGCACAACTTCTCAAAGCGCCGCTCAATAGCACGACGCGGCGAGCGCGTTGAAGACTGCGTAGGTGTCCGGCGTCGTGCTGAAGACCATCGGACGCAGGTACGTCCGCCACAGGCTCCAGCGGCGCAGCAGGGCCGCATCGTAGCTGACCCCCAGGCAGCCCTGGTAGGCCACCAGGCTGCCGTCAGTGTGGTAGCCCATCATCACCACCGGCACGCGCCCGGTCTCGCCCACACCGTAGACTCCGCTGTACTGGTACGCCCCGTAGAAGAGAACTGTCTCCGTCGTATCCGCCCACCCCACCACGAACTGCTCATAGGTCTGCGGCGGGTTGGCCCACAGCGCGTAGGCGTCGCCGTAGTCGGCGCGGTTGACCGCTTCGATGTAGTCCAGGAGCATCTGCTGCACGCTGCTGTACGACCCGGCGAAACCCGGATCACCGTAGCACCACATGTCGAGCGCCTGCTGCCAGATCGTCGCCGTGTCGGTCGGGATGATAGGCATCGGCTGGAAGTTCGCGCCGGTGATCAGCCACTGGGCCATGCCGGACGCCGCCGGGTTGTAGCGCACGCTGTAGCACCCGCTGAACGCGGCGACCGTGCCGTTGCTGCGATAGCCGATCAGCACGCCCGGCACGCGCCCTTCGATGGCCGTGATCGCGCCCGGCTGGAATCCGCCAAAGTACGCCACCACCGACGCGGTATCGCCATAGCCGGCGACGAATTGCGCATAGGTCTGCGGCGGGCTGACCCACTGCTGGTACGCCGGCCAGTAGCTGCGCGCGTTGATCAGGCCGTAGTAGGCGTAGAGCATGGCGCGCGGGCCGAGCGCTCCGCCCGCCGCAGCGTTTCCCGGCGCGGCAGCCAGCACGATCACGATGACAACGAGCAGCATCGCCACGAGACGACGACTCATCGCTCCACCTCACTTCTCCCCGAAGACTCATCTATCCCCAGTATAGTGCAGGAAGGGCGTGCGCGCCCATGCGCATCGCCTATGATGAGATTTTGACGATCATGATCGGTAACCTGTTTGTAGGGGAGGGTTAGCAAACCCTCCCCTACAAGACGCCCAGTGTGCGTTGCCCATGTTGAATGTCAAATCCCATCATGGCCTATCGCCAGCAGAGGTGAATCGCCGGGAGAGAGCCTGCCTAACTCACCCGCTCGATCAGGCGCGGGCTGTCGTGGCGCACGTCGTTGACCAGGCGCGACACGGGGTAGTAGGCCATATCCTCGGCAGGGTACGGGCGCAGCAGCGGCATGATTTGCGCCGGATCAGTGCGCGCCGGGTCGAGCCAGGCGTCGTAGTCGGCGCGGGGGAGGATGACCGGCATCCGGTTGTGCAGCTCGGCCATCAATTCATTGGGGGCGGTGGTGATGATCGTGCAGGTCGTCAGCGCCGCGCCGCTTTCCGGCTCCGTCCAGCGCTCCCACAGCCCGGCGAAGGCGAATAGCCCGCCGTCTTTGAGCGTGATGAACATGGGCTGCTTGGGGCCGTCGGGCAGTGCCTGCCACTCGTAAAAACCGTCCGCCAGGATCAGGCAGCGGCGGCGGCGCAGGGCGCTGCGGAAGCTCGGCTTCTCGTGGACGGTCTCGCCGCGCGCGTTGATCAGCCGGCTGCCGATGGTCGGGTCTTTGGCCCAGGAAGGGATCAGGCCCCAGCGCATCATCGCCAACTGGTTCGCCCCGCCCTCGGCATCGCGCACGACGGTTGCGACCGGCTGCGTAGGCGCGATATTATAGCGCGGCGGCAGGTCAGGCACGTCGTGCAGGCCGAACGCCTCTGCGAGGGCGACGGGATCGGGTCCGGTAAGCGCGAATCGTCCGCACATGCGTTCGATTATACGGCATTTCGGCGGAGAATGCAACGATCTGGTTGTTGGTTGTTGGTTGGCGGTGATGGGTGGTCGGTTGTCAGTTGTCGGTGATCGGTTGTCCGGGGGCGTCACTCCGAGAATCACCGCGATCCAGCCTCAACTGGAGACCACCACCCGATGCGCCTATCTCTGAAGACCACCTGCCGATCGCTGACAACTAATCGCTGACAACTAATCGCTGACAACTGATCACTGAAAACTGATCACTGACAACTGATCACTGACAACTAATCGCTGAAAACTGATCACTGAAAACTGATCACTGAAAACTGATCACTGAAAACCAATAACCAATAACCAACAACCAACAACCTTCTCACCAGACAGGGCTGCCTCATGTTCACGCTCGGCGACATTCAGATTCACCTGATCAGCGATGGCATCGTCTGGGTCGACTCCGGCGGCGCGTGGGGACTGGTGCCGCGCGCCCTGTGGAGCCGCTACCTGCCGCCCGACGAGCAGAGCCGCGTGCCGATGATCCTCACCTGCTTGCTGGTGCGCGCCGCCGGGAAAACGCTCGTCGTGGACACCGGCCTGGGCGACAAGCTCAACCGGCGCATGATCGAGCTGTGGGGCCTGGAGCGCCCGCGCGGCGGCCTGCTCGACGGGCTGGCCCGGCTGGGCATTGCCCCGCAGGACGTGGACATGGTGATCAACACGCACCTGCACGCCGATCACTGCGCGGGCAACACGCGCCTCGCGCCGGGCGGGGAGGTCGTCGCCACCTTCCCCAACGCGGAGTACGTCGTGCAGCGCCGCGAGTTCGAGGACGCCATGCGCCCCAACGAGCGCACGCGCGCCACTTATTTCCCGGACAACTACGCCCCGCTGCACGAGCGCGGGCAGCTTCGCCTGCTCGACGGGGACACAACGCTGCTCCCCGGCGTGCGGACGGTGGTCACGCCCGGCCACACGCCCGGCCACCAGTCCGTGTTGGTCGAGAGCGGCGGGCAGTCCGCGCTGTTCGTCGCCGACCTCGCCAGCTACGCTGCCCATTTCGAGCGGCTGGCCTGGATGACCGCCTACGATGTCGAGCCGCTGGTCACGCTGGAGACGAAACGGCGCTGGCAGCAGTGGGCGCTGGATACCGGCGGGCTGCTCATCTTCCAGCACGACACGCAGATCGCCGCCGCGCGCTTCGTCGAAAACGAGCGCGGCGGGCGGGCGTTGCAGCCGGTCGCGGCGGAGTACGCCTAAAGCATGTTATGGACCTGGCACCCTCGACAAGGGGACTCCTCCCCTCGACAAGGAAAGGGGCGCTCTTCTTGAGGGCGGGTTTGACCTCACCCCCAGGCCTCGCTGCGCTCGCGTCCGTTTCTCCCGCCCCCTCTCCTAATCAACGTTGGAGAGGGGGGAGGAGGCGCGCGTCAGCGCCGAGACGGGGGTGAGGTAAACTCGCCCACGCCCGAAGAAAGGACTTCCATGCCCGAACTGCCCGAAGTCGAAACGGTCGTGCGCGGGCTGCGCGCCCCGCTGGCCGGGCGCACCATCGTCAGCGCCGCCTACGACTGGCCCAACAGCCTGGTCACGCCGGACGGCCCGCTTTTCACCGCGCGCATCGCCGGGCAGCCGGTGCGCAGCGTGGCCCGGCGCGGCAAGTACATCCTCATCGCGCTCGACCCGGACACGCTGATCATCCACCTGAAGATGACCGGGCGGCTGTACGTCGTGCCGGACGTCGCGGCGGACGAGGCCGACCGCTGGGTGCACTTCACCTTCCAACTGGACAACGCCCACCAACTGCGCTTCTCCGACGCGCGCAAGTTCGGGCGCGTCTACCTCGTCGAGGATGCGGCGCAGGTTGTCGGCGCGCTCGGCCCGGAGCCGCTCGACGACGCCTTCACCCTGGCGGCGTTCCGCGCGCGCCTGGCGGGACGCGCGGGCCTGCTCAAGCCGCTGCTGCTCAACCAGGCGTTTGTCGCCGGGCTGGGCAACATCTACGCGGACGAGGCGCTCTTCGCCGCCGGGCTGCACCCGCTGCGCCACGCCGACACCCTGACCGATGAGGAGATCGCCCGGCTGCACGCGGCCATCCGCACGACGCTGGCCGCCGGAGTTGCCCGCGAAGGGGCGAGCGTCAACTGGTACCGCAAGCCGGACGGGACGCGCGGCTCGGCGCAGATGGCCCTGAACGTCTACAGGCGTGCCGACCAGCCCTGCCCGCGCTGCGGCCAGCCCATCGAGCGCGCGGTGATCGGCGGGCGGGGCACGCACTACTGCCCGGCTTGCCAAGCGCGCCGATGAGGACGATACTGAAAGCGGCCTTTGTCCAGCGAGTTATCCTGAGAGGGTGCTATGGCCGCCGCATTCAGTTCTCTGCTGCACGCGCTTGCCCTGACCGAATCGTCCGGGACAACGGACTTTCTGGGCCAGGTGGGCGGGCTGCTCATCCTCACCTGTGTCGCGGGCGCCATCTGGGTGGCGCTGATGGCGCTGGTGTTCATGCGCGCCTCCGAGCGACGCCGGCGCGCCGCCCAGGGGCTTGAGCCGCTGCCCAGCCTGCCGGTCGCCTTCTACCAGCGGCTGACCGGCTCCAAAAGCTCCCGCCCCGTCCCGGCCTCCCAGAGCGCCGCCGCGATGCCGCTGCCAGACCTGGGGATGCTCACCGGCGAGCTGCCGGGCGAGAGCGCACGCCTGGCCCGCGCCACCAACCCGGCTCCGCTACCACCGCCAGCGCCCGTCCCTCTGCCAGAGGACGATGCCGCAGACGAGCCGCCTTTCATGGCCTCGCAGGACGAGCAGCCGCCCGCCGACGAGCCGCCGGACGACGTGATCGAGCTGCTGCGCGTGTACCGCGACTTGGCCGGCGGCGGGCTGATCGTGGTCATCGGCGACCGGACGTTCCGCTCGCTGGACGAGTTGCGCAGCGCCGACCTGACCCGTCGCTTCGAGACTGTGATGCGCGACCTGGACGCCCTGGCCCACCCGCAGCCACCCGCCCCGGCGCGCGCCAGCCAGGATCGTGATGAGGCGGACGATGAGATTGTCCCGCCGCGCGACCGCTCGATGCTGCGCCAGATGACGCGCGTGGCGATGGGCCAGCCAGTGGAGACCCCCCACGAACAGCCAGCGCTGTCTATCGCCGACCAGATCGAAGAACTGCTGCAGGAGTTCCTGCGCGAGACGCCGCAGTTCGCCGGGCGCACGATTCACATCCGGCCCGCGCTCAGCGGCGGCGTGCAGATCGAGGTAGACGGCAAGTTCTACGAGGGCGTGGGCGATGTAGAGGATGAGGAAGTCCGCGCGGCATTGGTGGCCGTCGTGCGCAGGTGGGAAGAAAGCCACTGATCCGGCGGCGCGCCCATTCAGATTGGCGGATTATCGCATATACGGTCGCAGCACACAGGGGCGCTGCCCTGTTCCCCCTCTGCGCCCTCGTAGGGGCGGGTTTAGAAACCCGCCCCTACAAGCCTCTCCCCCTCAATCCCCCTCTCCAGCCGAGCTAGAGAGGGGGACTTTGATCGTTGGCTGTGAGAGCTTTCCCCCTCTCAGGGGTAAGTTTTTCATTCTTTGAGGATCATTTGAGGTTTCTCCCCCACCCCAAACCCCTCCCCACAAGGAGGGAGGGGCTTAGCAGGCACGCGCCTCTCCCTTCCCCCTCGTGGGGAAGGGCCGGGATGGGGGCAACGGGCACGACTTCTCAAACGGCCTCTGAGCGAGGAGCTATCCGATGCGCTCTCGCTCAAACCGTTAAAAACGTACCCCTGAGAGGCCAGGGGGAGGGGCGTCCCACCCACACCGCACCCCTGAAACCCTTGACCTGGCACCATAAGGCGTATGGCCTATGCCCCTACAAGAACGCCACCAGCGCCCCTGCAAACAGCGCGCACAACCCCGCCATCGCCAGCAGCACCAGGGCCGCCCACAACACACGCCGCCGCGTCCCACTAAGGGGGGCGGCGGTGTTCGCGCGCGACGGGGGAGGCGTGTCGGCGGAGGCCAGCCAGGGCGCGGTGTTAGCCACGGCCCCGTCCAGGCGCTCTAGCTCAGCGCGCATCCGCCGCGCGACCGGGTGGTGCGGGTCCAGGCGCAGCGCCCGCGTCACCGCCTGGCGGTATTCGGCGAGATCGTCGGTCGCGGCGGCCAGCCACAGCCAGCCTTCTGCCGTGAGCGGCTCGTCCTGCGCTGCGCGGCGCAGCAAAACCAGCGCCGCCCGTTTGTCCCCGGACTGCACGAGATGAATCCCCTGCGCCAGGTTGGGCGGCGGATCGTTGTAGGTGCGCATGGAGCCGCCTCTGCTCAGGCCGCGCTCACTCCTCGTCCTCGCTCCCGCCGGGCAGGTACGGCTTGAAGGTTTGCAGGTAGGCGAGCGTCGCGTTCAGGTCGTACACGCCCGCCGGCCACTGCGCCTCGGCGCTCGGCTCGTAATGCCAAACGATGTCCGCCGGCTCGGTGCGGAAGCAGCCGATGGTGAAGAAGCCCAGCCGACCCCAGGGTTGCCCGCCGGGGGGATAGGGCGGGAAGGCGCTGTTGGCGGCCAGCCGGGCCTGGAACGCGACCAGGCGCGGCGACCAGAACAGCAGCGGGTTGCAGGGCTGGCGGCTGGCGAAGCTGCGCTCGCCATCGGTGACCAGGTGCACCTCCAGGTGCAGGTGCGCATTGTTGCCCTGCACGAGCACGTCGCCTTCGTCGTCCACGTAGATGGGCCAGCCAGAAGTGCCGATGATCTGCCCGGCGCGCACTTCGTCGCCGATGCGGGCCAGTTCCGTCGTCGGGTCGCCGGTCAGGTGCCCGTAGGCGACGATGACATTGGACAGCACGCGCGATCCATCGGGCGCGCGGTACGGGTCCGGCAGATAGGGTCGCAGGGCCAGCGAGCGATCCTGCGCGTGCGCCAGGAAGCGGAAGTCCACGATCACCCCGTCGGCGACGGCGATCAGCGGCGAGCCTTCAGGGACGAAGAAATCTACGCCGGGGTTCATGCCGCGCGTGCCCTCGTAGAAGAACGGCCACTGCTCGAAGGCGATGTTGGTGGGGCCGAAGCCCTGGAACTCCAGCGTCGCAATGCCAGCCGGCGGCGAAGGATGCACCGGCAGAAACTCAAACGGCGCGGGCAGGCCCAGTCGCGCGGCCAGGCCGTGCATCTGGAGCGCCGCCGGCGGCATGGTCTGGCGGCTGAGCGTCTCCTCCAACTGGCGCAGCGCCCCGCCGCTCAGCGTCTCCAGCCTGGCCAACTGCTCTTCGTCCGCCCCGCGCAGGCGCAGCAGATCGGCGGCGACCGCGCGCCGGAAGGCCAGCACCGACGCCGACTCGTACCACGCGGCGACGACCTGATTGTAGGCCGGGGAGCGGGCGAAGTCCGTGTCCTCGGCGGGAATCCACGCGCTGCCAGATGCCCAGGGCAGGCTCAGCCAGGTGTATTCGCCGAACAGCGCCGCGCGCACTTCCTGCTGCGTGCCCGTCGCCAGCTCGCCCGCAGCCTCGGCGCGGCTGTCCGGCGCGGCCAGGACGGTGGTGCCGCCGGGCCGCACGGTCACAGTCACATCGCGCAGCGGAATGGCGCTGTCGGGCAGCGCGGGCAGAGACACCGCCGCCCGCCGCACGCGCGGGACGCTCGCCCGCAGCAGCGGGACCGCGCTCGCTGTTTCAGATGGGAGCGCCGCCTGCGGCGTCCCCCTTCAGCCCGGTTCCAGCTCCGAGCGCACCGACGCAGCGATCTCCGCCTGCATATGCTCGCGCAGCGCCCGCCACTGGGCGTCGAACTCTTCCTGAATGGCCTCGGCGGCCAGGTTCTTGATCTCTTCGGGATCGAACTTGACGCTCTCCCCCGCGCGGCCCAGTGCCCGCTGGCCTTTGGTCAGCACGCTGATCACCTGGTGCACCCAGTCGGTGCCCAGTCCCATCAGCACGCCGGCCAGCACAATGTCAATGATCTTGAACGTCCCTTCGAACCAGCCGGTAACCCGCACGTCCAGCGGCTCGAACAGACGCAGACCGGTGGCGAAGGCGAGCAGCACGCCCATGATGATGCTCAGCACCCCGGCAACCATCTTCTTGCGCTCTTTGTAGAGCGGCGAGTCCAGAATCTGCTTGAGCTTGGTCTCGGTGGTGGTCAGCAGACTCTCAACGGCGGTGAGATGCTCTTCCAACTGTTGGAGCGGCCAGTCGGCGGGGTCCTCAGAGGTGGGATCGCCGTATTCGGCGTGCACGCCAGCGCTCTGGCGGCGCAGCAGCGCAGCGCTCAGCTCGTCAAGCTGCCTGTAGGCCTGGCGGAAGTCCACCTTGACCAGCCCGGTGATGCGCGTGGCAATGCCGCGCATGGAGCTGGTGGCGTCCAGCGCCGCGCGCTGCGACCAGGCGAAGATGAACTCCAGCGTGCGCTCGATCAGCGCTGCGCCCACCAGCAGCGGCACCAGGCGCGCAGCGGCCTCGCTCAGATCGTCGGGCGTAGAGCTGGGCGCTCCCCCTTCAACCGGCGGAGTGCTCTCTTCGCCCTGGGCCAGCGCCGGCGCAACAATCAGCAGCGCCACGATCAACCAGCCAGCCAGAATCGCTATCCGAAATGCTCGGCGTGTTCGCGCAGACATGGGTCACTCTCCTTCGAAACAAACTGTCAGCCATCAGCGATCAGCCGCCAGCAAGGGCAGCGGCGCGGTGGGGAAGCCCGACATCCTGTCCGGTCTGCTGTCACCCAGGCAACTATGCGTCTGATGGTTAGTATAATCAAACTTTGCAATTGCGAAAGTCAGGAGTGCGTTCGCGTGTGAAGAAGTCGCCAGACAGGGGCGCTGCCCGGCCTGAACTCAGGCTTCCGAAGTTTCCAAAAACTTCGGAAGTCTACCGTCGCCTCCAGCCGGCGCGAGAGACAGCGCCGCTAGAAGAACGCCTCGTGCGGGGCGTAGGGGTTGGCCGCCTCCAGCGGAATCAGATGATAGTCTCCGCGCAGCACGCGCCGGGCCAGCCACAGGCAAAAGGCATCTACCGGCTCGTTCAGCGCCTCCAGGTCGGCCAGCGAGAAGTACGCCGCGCGGTCGGTCTCCGCGCCGTCGGGAGCAGGCTCGCCAGCGACGTGCTGGCACAGGAACAGCAGGTACACGCGCGGCTCGCCAGCCAGACTAGCTGTGATTCTGCACGCCCAGCAGCCCGTCCACCGTTGCGCGCACCCCGCCCTCTTCCAGCGTCTCGCGCAGCGCCGCCAGGTGCGGCGGGTCTGGTGCGCCACCTGGCAGCATCCCCTGCACGAATCCCCAGGGCAGCGTCCACACGCCGGCCAGCCCCTCGCCATACGTCTGCCGGACGAAGAGCACGGCATCCTCGCGCCGCACCACCGCGCCCACGCACAGCGTCATGCGCGGCGGAGAATCGGGCGAGTGCGGCGGCGTCTGGCTCATGATCTGTCCTCACAAATATCTTCAATCTCATTGTACGCGATCTAGAGCATGTTATGAACCTGGCACTCTCGACAAGGGGAAGGGGCGCTCTGTTGACCTCACCCCCTGGCCTCGCTGCGCTCGGCCTTTCCACCTCTCCATGCATGGAGAGGGGGCGTCGAGGCGCGTCAGCGCCGAGACGGGGGCGAGGTCAAACTAAGAGATGCCCCAAACCGCTGGGGGAGAAAGGAACCAGAGAGTCGGGGTTGAAAGTGCATAACACGATCTAGAAATTTAAGGCCCGACGCCGAATGGCGGTGTTATAATGACCCCGCAGCTCATCACTTTGCCCGACCGCCACGCGAGGAACGGGGATCACGCACCATGCCGGACGCGCCCAATTTCGTCCATCTGCACGTCCATACGGAGTTCAGCCTGCTCGACGGCCTGAGCCAGATCAACCGGCTGGCAGGGCGGGCCAGAGAACTGGACATGCCCGCCCTGGCCATCACCGATCACGGGACGATGTTCGGCGTGATTGACTTCTACCGGGCGTGCCGCGCCGAGGGCGTCAGGCCGATCATCGGCATGGAAGCGTACCTCACTCCCTGGGGCCGCACCCGCTTCGACCGCGACAACGAGCTGGACAGCAAGCCCCATCACCTGCTGCTGCTGGCACGCGATCAGGCCGGATACAGGAACCTGCTGCGGCTGGCCTCGGCGGCGCAGCTTGAAGGCTACTACTACCGCCCGCGCGTGGATCACGACCTGCTGGCCCAGCACGCCGAGGGGCTGATCGCCACCTCCGGCTGCCTGGCCGCCGAGATTCCGCGCCTGGTCGAGCAGGGCCGCGAGGCCGAGGCCCTGGAGCGCATCGGCTGGTACCAGGATGTCTTCGGGCGCGAGAACTTCTTCCTGGAGCTGCAGCACCACCATATCGAGCAGTTGCACGTCCTCAACCGCTGGCTGTTGGAGCGGCAGGGCTATGGCAAAGTCCCGCTCGTCGCCACCAACGACGTGCACTACGTGCTCGAAGAGGATTACGACGCGCACGACACCCTGCTGTGCATCCAGACGGGCAACGTCAAAGCCGAGCAAAACCGGCTGCGCTTCGAGAGTCAGACCTTTCACCTGCGCACCGCTCAGGAGATGTGGCGGTTGTTCGGCGAGATACCGGAGTCGCTGACCAACACGCTGCGCATCGCCGAAATGTGCGACGTCCAGTTGGACTCGGACGGTTATCACCTGCCCCTTTTCCCCGTGCCGGCGGGGCATACCGCCGAGACCTATCTGCGCTATCTGTGCGAGCGCGGCCTGGGCTGGCGCTACGGCGCGCGGGCCAGCGACCCCGTGGTCCGCGCGCGGCTGGATTACGAGCTGCGCATGGTCCACGAGATGGGCTTCGACACCTACTTCCTGATCGTGTGGGATCTGTGCGAGTTCGCCCGCCACGCCGACATCTGGTGGAACGTGCGCGGCTCCGGCGCGGGCAGTGTGGCCGCCTACTGCCTGGGCATCACCAACATTGACCCGCTGACCAACGGCCTGCTCTTCGAGCGTTTCCTCAATCCGGGCCGCGTCTCCATGCCCGACATTGACCTGGACTACCCCGAAGATCGCCGCGCCGAGATGATCCAGTACTGCGCGCAGAAGTACGGCGAAGACAAGGTTGCGGCCATCATCACCTTCGGGACGCTGGGCAGCAAGGCGGCCATCCGCGACGTGGGGCGCGTGCTCGATCTGCCCTCGACCGAAGTGGATCGCATCGCCCGCCTGATCCCCGGCGCGGGCAAGCCGATCAAGTTCAAGGACGCGCTGGGCGACGACCCGGAAAAAGCGCTGCCCGACCTGAAAACCACCTACGAGACTGACAAGACGGCGCGCAAGCTGATTGACACGGCCCGCCAGCTTGAGGGCGTGACGCGGCACGCCAGCACGCACGCCGCCGGCGTCATCGTCGCCGACAAGCCGCTGGTCGAATACATCCCCCTGCACCGCCCCACCAAAGGCTCAGCGGAAGATGCGCCGGTGAAGATGGTCACCCAGTTCCCGATGGAAACCTGCGAGTCCATCGGGCTGCTCAAGGTGGACTTCCTCGGCCTGTCCACGCTGACCATCATGCGCCGGGCGTGCGAGATGATCGAGCAGTATCACGGCATCCACTACGATCTGTCGAACATCCCCTACCGCCCCGATCCCGACGACCCGGAGACTTCGCGCCAGATTGCCGAGATGTTCGAGATGCTGGGACGTGGCGAGACGATCGGCGTCTTCCAACTGGAGTCGCAGGGGATGCGGCGCATGTTGACCGACATGCGCCCGCAGAAGTTCGAGCACATCGTCGCCGGCATCGCGCTCTACCGCCCCGGCCCGATAGAGTACATTCCCACCTACAACCGTCGCCTGCACGACAGCGAGGCCATCGAGTACAAGCACGAGAAGCTCAAGCCCATCCTGGAAGAGACCTACGGCATCATTGTCTATCAGGAGCAGATCATGCAGATCGGCGCCGAGCTTTTCGGCTACTCGCTGGGCGAAGCCGACCTGATGCGCCGCGCCGTGTCCAAGAAGAAAAAGGAAGACCTGCTCCAGCACCGCACCACTTTCATCGAGCGCGGCCCGCAGCACGGCGTAGACCCCGACACGGCCAACGCCATCTTCGACGACATCGAGTTCTTCGCGCGCTATGGCTTTAACAAGTGTGTCGTAGGCGAGACCGAGATCGTGGACGCGGCGAGTGGGCGGCTAGTGCGCGTGGGCGATCTGGCTCGGGGTACCGCAACAGTCGAGCATACGCTCACCTGCGACCTGGATCGGCTTGCGCTTCGCCCCGGCCCGGTCACGCAGGTGATGGCGAACGGCGTCAAACCGGTCTACCGCCTGACGACCCAGCTTGGACGCCAGATCACAGCGACCGCCAACCACCCCTTCTACACGTTCGACGGCTGGCGGCTGCTGGGCGAGTTGAGCACCGGCGACGCCATCGCCGTTCCCCGCCGCATTCCGGTCGAGGGTCGGGACGAATGGCCGGCGCAGACGATCAACGCCCTGGCTGATTCGCTGATGCTGGACTGTCCGACGACCGCCCTGCCCGGCGAGGTTTTCGGGCTGGCGAACTCCTGCATTAAGCACCTGCTCGCGCGGCTGTGGGAACATAAAGCAAGCGACGGCCAACTGGCAACAGCTTCGCATCGCCTGGCACAGCAACTCCAGCATCTATGGCTGCGGTTGGGCGTCCTCTGTCGCCTCCAGCGCGCGGAAAGCGTGTACACCACCACCTGCCTCAGCCAACCGACAGAGGGAGTGCGCTTCGATCTTGAGCAGGAGTCGCAGACAGTGTGTGCTGTTCCGCATCAAGATTGGAAGACCGTTGGCGAATCTCCGCTGCGCCAATCAGGTAGGGGCGCTGCTCTGCTGCGCCCTGATGGGTTTGGACATTCAACACGGGTAACGCACGCCGGGCGTCTTGTAGGGGAGGGTTTGCAAACCCTCCCCTACGGGCCGGTTGCCGATCATGATCGTCAAATCTCATCAGGGGTGTATTGCAATACGCCCCTACGGATGGCCGGAACAGAAGCGCCTGCTGGCAGCGATGTGGCCCTCGCCGCCAGTGACGTGTATTGGGACAAGATCACCACCATCGAGTACGCGGGCGAAGCGCAGACATACGACCTCACCGTGCCGGATACGCACAACTTCGTCGCCAATGACATCCTCGTGCACAACTCGCACGCCGCCGATTACGCCGTGCTCACCTGCCAGACGGCCTTCCTCAAGTGCCACTACCCACACGAGTACATGGCCGCGCTGATGAGCGTGCACCGCGACGACTCCGGCAAGGTCGGCCTCTTCGCCGCCGACTGCCACCGCATGGGCATCGCCGTGCTGCCGCCCACCGTCAACAGCAGCGAGCTGGACTTCAGCATCGAGACGCAGCCAGACGGGACGCGCGCCATCCGCTTTGGGCTGGGCGCGATCAAGAACGTGGGCGTCGGGCCGCTGGAGCACATCCTCAGCGCCCGCGCCGAGGGCGGCCCTTTCCGCGACCTGGACGACTTCTTCCGCCGCGTAGACGCGCGCATCGTCAACAAGCGCGCGCTGGACTCGCTGATCAAGGTCGGCGCGTTGGACGAGTTCGCCAGCCGGCCCACCCTGTTGGCTGCGCTGGATCGCATCGTCAGCTTCTCCGCCGACCACCACAAAGCCAAAGACGCCGGGCAGATGAGCCTCTTCGGGGCGCAAACGGGCGTCAGCTTCGGCGCGCAGGAGAGCATTCTGGCCAGCCTGCACGATGTCGAGCCGATCTCCAGGCGCGAGATGCTCAACTGGGAGCGCGAGCTGGTCGGTCTCTATGTGACCGATCACCCGCTCCAGTCGGTCATGGCCCAGCTTCAGCAGGTCATCACCCACACCAGCGCCGAGCTGACCGACGCGGGCGAAGCAGCCAATGGCCTGGCGGTGACCATCGCCGGGCTGGTGACTAATCTGCGCACCTTCTTCACCAAGCGTGGCGACGCGATGGCCGTCCTGACCATCGAGGACATCACCGGCACAATCAGCGCGGTCCTGTTCCCGCGCACCTGGGCGCAATATCAGGGCATCGTGGACGAGGATGTCGTGCTGGTCGTCAAGGGCAAGGCCGATGCCTCGCGCGGCGACATGCAGGTCATCGCAGATTCGGTGACGCAGAACTTCGACGTGATCGCCGCCGTCGAGCGCCCGCCCAGCCTGGACGACCTGCGCCTGTCGTGGATTGCCGACGAAGGCCCGGCGGCCCTGGACGAAGACGCGGATGGCGAAGACAACGGCCCCTTCGACGAGGAGACCGGCGAGATGGTCGCCGCTCACGAAGACGAGCAACCCACGCCGGTCACCGAGCCGATCATTCCGGCGTCGGCAGGGGCCACCGCGCCGGACACGCCGCCGATCGCGCCCCCCTCCCCCGCGCACAGCGCACCGCCGCCCCCGGGGTCGCTCACCGACCGCGAGATGCCGGGGTGGTTGGAGGAGGAATGGGTGGGCGGTTGGTCGCCGGAGCCTTACGATGGCTCTCACGAGGCAGCCAGCCCTGCGACAAAGGTCCGTCCGCCGGACGAGGAGAAAGCATCGCGGCGCGAATCCGCCTTCGACGAGCTGGGCCGCGTGCGCCCGCCCGCCCCCGTGCAACTGCCGGTGACGCCCGCCGACCCCGACGCCCTGCCGCCCATCCCCGCGCGGCGTCAGTCGCCCGCCGAGCCACCGCGCGACACCGCGCCCGCCGCCAGCCGCCTGCTGACCCTGACCATCGCCCGCTCCGGCGACTCGACTGCCGACCGCCGCAAGCTGCGCCGGCTGCACGGCTTCCTGACGCAGTATCCGGGCCGGGATCGGTTCCGCTTCATCCTGGAGGGGGAGGGCCGGCGAGCGTGTCTGGAGTTCCCGAACAACCTGATCCGCATCAACGAGGACATTCTGACCTTCGCCGCCAACATGCTCGGCGCGGAGAACGTCGTCGTAGAGTGAGACGGCGGGCGAGAGCCGTTACAGCGGAGCCAGCAGCATGACCCCCGTGCCGTCCGGATCGCGCAGCAGGGCGCGGCGCGTGCCGCCATCGTCGCCGTGAGCGTCGAGCGTTGCTCCCGCGCCTTCCAGCCGCGCCACCAACGCCTGCCACACCGCCGCATCCGGCAGGCGCACGCCGAAGGCCACCAGCCCAACAGCGTCCGGCGGCGGCGAGGGCGCGCCGTGCCCGGCCCAGATGTTCAGCCCCAGGTGGTGGTGATAGCCGCCCGCCGCCACGAACAGCGCGCCCGGATAGGTGCGCTGCGTGACCTCGAACCCCAGTAACGCGCAGTAGAACGCCTCCGCGCGCGCCAGGTCGGATACCTGCAAGTGTATATGGCCGATGTCCGTCCGGGGGTCAATCGCCTCCGGCGACTCGCGGGCCAGGCTGAGCAGGGCGCGCACGTCGAGCGGCTCGCTGACCATCGCGACCTGTCCATCCTGCCAGGGCCACTCGTCGCGCGGGCGATCCGTGTACAGCTCCAACCCGTTGCCGTCGGGATCGCCCAGGTAGAGCGCCTCGCTGACGCCGTGATCCGCTGCTCCCTGCAACGGCCACTCCCGCTCAACCAGCCGCCGCAGGGTGCGCGCCAGCGCCGGGCGATCCGGCAGGCGGATCGCCACGTGATACAGCCCGGTCGTGCGCGGCGGCTTGGGCCGCGCGCCGGGATGCGCCTCCAGCACGACCAGCGCGGGCTGCGCGCCAGTCGCCGAGAGCGCCGTGCTTGAGCCGCCGGTGCTGATTACGCGCAGCCCCAGCGTATCGCGGTAGAACGCCAGCGCGCGCTCACGGTCGGCCACGCGCAGATGGGCGTAGGCAATGTGCGTCGCGGCGGGCAGGGTGTAAGCATTCATGCACGATTCTCCTGGTGTCTGCCAGATTGTAGCAGCGCCCCGGTGCGTTAGCCGTAAATACGCGCCAGGAGGCGCTCGGCCAGCGCCGGGAAGTGCCGTCCGGCCCACAGCAGGGCGCTGTCGCGCCAGCGCAGAGTCATGGTGCGCGGCTTGCGCTCCAGCGCGCGGGCGATGCCCCCGGCGACCTGCTCCGGCGTCATCGGTGACCACCTGGGGGCGACGCGCCCCGGCTGCCCAAGCCGCCGCTCGGCGAACTCCGTGTCCGTCTGCCCCACCCACAGCACCGAGACGTGAATCCGGTCGGCGCGCAGCTCAGCGCGCAGCGCGCGCCCCAGCGCGTCTACGGCGGCTTTGCTGGCGCTGTAGACGCTGACGTAAGGCCCCGGCAGCGGCCCCAGCACCGACGAGACGATCACGATGTGCCCGCCGCCGCTGGCGCGCATGGCCGGCACGGCGGCGCGCACACTGTGGATCACGCCGTCAATGTTGGTGCGCAGCACCGCCTCGATGTCCGCCCACGCCGCCTCGACCAGCGTGCCGCGATGCCCGATTCCGGCGTTGGCGACCAGCACATCGAGCCGGTTGAACTCGGCCACCGTCAGGGCGGCGGCGCGGCGCATGGCCTCTGCGTCGGTCACGTCGGCGGTGACGGGCAGGATCACCCCTGGCAAGTCGCGCTCCTCGGCCTCGCGGCGCAGCATCTCCAGGCGATCCGCGCGGCGGCCGGTGACGGTCACGCGGTCGCCCAGGGCAGCAAAGAGCAGAGCCGCCGCCCGGCCAATGCCCGACGATCCGCCGGTGATCAGCAGCACGCGCGGCGCGTCAATGGGCAGCAGCACCTTGCGGAACAACTGCACAGCGATGCCTTTCTGCTGAACGCCGCGCGCCTCAGCGCACTGATCGCGCGGCCAGCCCCCACACGTTCTCGGCGATGTCCTCTCCCGCGCCGCCCTCAGCCGGAACTCGCCAAAGGTGCGTGGCGGGCATGTAGACCTGCATCTCCGGGTCGGTCGGCTGCGCGCCCGGCCAGACACGGCGCGCGTTCAGGTCACTGACCAGCAGCGTGTTCGGGTCCACCACGACGGCGAAGACGTAGCGCTCGGTCGCCGCCAGCGCGCTGACGCCGTACACGTCCGGACGCCAGGCCAGCTCGCGGATGACCCCGCTGACCAGGTTGAGGCGGTAGAGGATGATGTCGGCGCTGCGCAGGTCAACCGGAAAGGCCGGCTCTCTGTCCAGCGCCAGCGGCGTTGTGGGAGAATAGCGGGCGATGAAGTAGAGGAAGGCGTTGTCCGGCGACCAGGCCACGCGCTCGATGACGCCCAGGCCGCCGGCGATGGCGATCTCATAATCGCGCACGCCGCCGGTGATCAGGTCAATCACGCGCAGCACGCTGTTGACGGTCGGCCCGGCCAGGTGCGTGCGCGCCGGGTTGGTCGTCGCCGCGCCGGGCAGGAAGTCGGCGTCATAGAGGGTGAAATCGCCCGTGCCGACGTTATAGAGCGCCAGCCCAGGGTCGGGAAAGCAGCAGGTGCCGAAGACATTGCTGCCGTAAGTGGGCCACAGGTTGGGGCGGCCAGGGCCAAGCAGGCCCCCGTCGCGCACGTAGAGCGCCGCCGCAAAGGTGACCGCTGCCTGCGCCGCCCCCGCCTGGAAACGCCCGAAGTAGCCGGTCAGCCGCCCCGTGCCGCCGTCAGCGGCAGTGAAATCCAGGTCGCGGAAGGGGAAGGAGACGCGGTCGGGGAACTGATCGCCGGCCTGCTGCGGGGAGATGGTTTCCAGGTAGTAGAGCGTCTGCCCGTCCTGGGAGAGCGTCAGCGTGCGCCCGTAGAAGCCGGGCACCTGCACCGCCGCGCCGCCGGTCGCGCCGGTTGCGTACAGGCCGTCGTCGCGGGCGATGTAGAGCATCCGCCCGTCGGCAGTCCAAAACAGGCGCGCGCCCTGCCCGTAGGTGAACGTGGGGCCGGTCTGCTGCAACGGCTGCCCGGCGGAGTCGGCCAGCGTGACCGTATCCTGCCAGACATAGGCCAGGGCCACGTCGCCGCTCTGCCCGCGCGCCACGCCCGCCAGCGGCAGCGCCAGCGCCAGGGCACTCCCCACCGCCCACAGCACGCCCAGCCAGCGCGAACGCGGGTTCATGGGCACACCTCCTGGGTTCGCCTCATTGTATGCCGCAAGTGTACCGCGCGGCAAAGGGATCGAAAATAGGACTGTGGCCCTGGGTGCGTGCGAAACGTGCCAGGTAGGGGCGTAGGGCGATGCACCCCTACGAACAGGCTGGCGCGCGGCGGACTTTGAGGCAATCGCCCTGTGCGCACCCACTGATAGCACGACTGTGGAAATCGAGTATAGTAGTAGCAGAATCGGGCGTCACACTTGGCGGGGCGGGTAGCGCGCAGGAATCGCACGGGTTGCTGCACACCTATGGACGATTCGATCACGCTGAAGGGCATTAAAGAGGGGCTGCTGGTCACGGTGAAGCCGGAGGGCCGCTGGTCTGACCTGACCGGTCGGCTGGTCACGCTGATTGACGGGCAGGGCAGCTTCTTTCGCGGCGCGCAGGTCACGCTCTCGCTGGGACCGCGCGAGCTGCGCCAGAATGACCTGGCCAACGTGCGTAAGCAGCTTGAGGAGCGCGGCGTGCTCCTCAAAGCGGTGCTGAGCGACAGCAGCGCCACTCTTGAGGCCGCGCGCAAGCTGGAGCTGCGCACCGCGCTGCACGTCACTGAGCTGGCCGAGGAGCAGAGCGAGGCGCTGGAATTGCGCCCGCCGCCCATTGACCCCGAAGAGCACGGATCGCCCGGCGTGATGGTCAAGCGCACCCTGCGCAACGGGCGCACCATTCACAGCAATGGGCATGTGGTGGTGCTCGGCGATGTGAACGCCGGCGCAGTGATCGTCGCCGGGGGCGACATCATCGTCTGGGGGCGGCTGCGCGGCATTGTCCACGCGGGCGCAGGAGGCGATGAGTCAGCGGTCGTGTGCGCGCTGCACCTGGCCCCGACGCAGCTTCGCATCGCCGGCTACATCACCATCTCGCCCGACGACAGGCAGCGCAAGCCGCGCCCCGAAAAGGCCCTGGTGCGCAACGGACGCATTGAGGCGGTCACCTGGGAGTGAGGGCATCCCGGCTGCTGACCGGGGACGCGGCAGGCAGGGGAGCAAACCGAGATAGACACGCTGGCCGGACGTTGGCCGAGTCCGGCGGCGGCGCTGGTCTTGAGAACGAGAGGCGATCGGATGGGGGCACGAGTCATCACCATTACCTCCGGCAAGGGAGGGGTTGGCAAAACGACCGCTACGGCGAACCTGGCCGTGGCGCTGGCCAACCTCGGCAAAAAAGTTGTCTGCATTGACGCCGACATCGGGCTGCGCAACCTGGATGTCGTCATGGGGCTGGAGAACCGCATTGTCTACGATCTGGTGGATGTGGTCGAGGGGCGCTGCAAGCTGCGCCAGGCGATGGTCAAGGACAAGCGGGTGTCCGATCTCTACCTGCTGCCGGCGGCCCAAACGCGCGACAAGACCGCCGTCAGCCCGCAGGATATGGTCGCGCTGACCAACCAACTGCGCGGCGACTACGACTATATCCTGATTGACAGCCCGGCGGGCATCGAGTGGGGCTTCCGCAATGCGCTGGCTCCGGCGGATGAGGTCATCATCATCACCAACCCGGAAGCGCCCGCCGTCCGCGACGCCGACCGCATCATCGGGCTGGTGGAAGCTGAGGGGCGCAAGATACCCACCAGCCTGGTCATCAATCGCGCCAAGCCGGATATGATCCGCCGGGGCGATATGCTGTCAGTTAACGACGTGCTGGACATTCTCTCCACACCGCTGCTGGGCGTAATCCCGGACGATGAGCAGATCATCGTCTCGTCGAATCGCGGCAACCCGCTGACGCTCGACAACCAGAAGACTCCGGCTTCGGAGGCGATCCGCGACATTGCGAAGCGCATCACAGGCGTCAAGGTTCCGATTGGACAACTGGAGCGCAAGAAGGGCGGGCTGTTCCGCAGACTGGCCAGATTGTTCCGCCGATCCAAAGCATAATGCAGGCGTTGGGGGGCTGCCGATGACCTCATTATTCGAACGTCTCAAGGGACGCCGCGAGCCGACAAGCGCCGAAATCGCCAAAGAGCGGCTCAAGCTGGTGCTCGTCTCCGACCGCAGCGATCTCGCGCCGGAGAAGCTCCACGAGATGCAGACCGCGATCATTGACGTGATCAAGCGCTACATCCACATTGACGAGATGGAAGTGCAGATCAAGTTCGAGCAGCGCGACCGCAAAAACTACCTGGTGGCCGACATCCCCTTGCAGCGTGAGCGCGCTTACGAGTCGCTGGCCGCTTCGCCCGAACCGTCCGGCGAAAGCGAAGCGGAGGAAGAGAGCGAGCAGCCGGAAGCGGTGGCCGAGCCGGAAGAGGAAGCAGAGGTCGAGGAGCAGCCAGAAGAGGAAGAGGCGGTCGAGGCTCAGCCAGAGGGGGAAGAGGCTGAGCCGGAGAAGGAGTGAGGGGGCGCTGCTCGCAGCGGGCATGGCACAGGACAGGCGCGCGCAGGGGGGCTGCCCTAGCTCTCCTGCGTTTTTTGTGGGGACATGCGGGCAGAGGCAGGCGCTACTCTGTGTGTTCCCGTAGGGGCGTATAGCAATACGCCCCTACGGAACCATGCCCTAGCCTGCATCAAGCGATTCGCTGACCCCCTTCACACACCTCATTTTAGCCCGCAGTTGACCGCCCGGCAGGGGCCGCTATAATCGGCGCGACGAGCGAGATGAGTTGTAGTGGGTGAGCGAGTGATGGTGTATGCAAACCAGGCCAAGCCTCTGGCGCGATTTTGACTTCATTCTCCTGGGCGTGATCGTGCTGCTGATGATCATCGGCATTCTGTTCATCCGCAGCGCCACGCTCAATGCCGTTGACCCCGACCTGATCAACCGCGTGCCCAGCCAGATTCAATACGCCATTGTCGGCGTGGCCGTCCTGCTCGTCGTGGCGTCCATTGACTACCGGCTGCTGGGCAGCGTTCACGGCTTCCTCTACGGGTTTATCCTGTTCATCCTGGGGCTGGTGGCCGGCCTGGGCGCGGTGGGCGCGGCGGGCGCGCAGAGCTGGCTGAACGTCGGCCTGCAGGTGCAGCCGTCGGAGCTGGCCAAGATTCTGCTGGTGGTGACGCTCGGCCAGTTCCTGGCGGATCGGTACGAGGAAATGGGCCGCCTGCGGACGGTGCTGCTCTCGCTGGGCTACGTAGCCCTGCCCACCTTCATGATCTTCATCCAGCCCGATCTGGGCATCGCCACGGTGATCATGTTCGTCTGGTTCGTGATGGTCTGGGCGGCAGGGCTGCGGCTGCGTCACCTGGGCCTGTTCGTGGGGGTCGGCCTGCTCATGTTGCCCATCCTCTGGCAGGGCATGGAAGTCTACCAGCGCCAGCGCATCATCTCCTTCGCCTTCCCCGGCTCCGACAGGGACGCCCAGTACAACATTGACCAGGCCCTGATCAGCATCGGCTCTGGCGGCGTGGTGGGCAAAGGCTACGCCAACGGCTCGCAGACGCGCGGGCGCTTCCTGCGCGTGCGCCATACGGACTTCATCTACAGCGTCATCGCCGAAGAGACGGGCTTCATCGGCGCGACGACGGTCATTGCGCTGATGGGCATCGTCATCTGGCGCTGTTTGCGCGGGGCGGCCAGGGCTGCCGACGCGCTGGGCAGCCTGATCTGCTATGGCGTCGGCGGGATGATCTTCTTCCAGACGATGGTCTCCATCGGCATGAACCTCAGCATCCTGCCGGTCACGGGGCTGACTCTGCCTTTCATCAGTTCGGGCGGCTCGTCGCTGATCACGATGATGATGGGCATCGGCCTGGTGGAGAGCGTGATCATGCGCCGCCGCGCGCGGGAGTTTGCATAGCTCCAGTGGTGGTTTTTGGTTTCTGGTTACTGGTTCTTGGTGAAAACACGTCCGGGACGGAGGAGAGGTTCTCACCAACAACCAATAACCAACAACCAATAACCCTCAATAATTGACCACCACAATCTCTGAGACGGCCCCCCGCTTGTGCCGGGCCGAGTTGATGTTGCGCCGCGCGCTGACCGTCTCGATGCGGAAAGCGCCGTACAGCGCGCGCACGAGCGGCGTGTCGGAGTTGCTGAGCATGACGCGGCAACCCCGCCCATCCAGGGCGGCGAAGACTTCGGCCAGGCGGCGCTGCTCGTCCTCGCCGAAAGAGGCGGCGGAGTAGCTGGTGAAGTTGGCGGTCGCGCTCAGCGGGACGTAGGGCGGATCGCAGTAGACGAAATCGCCGGCCCCGGCCTGCCCCAGCACCCCCTCGAACCCGGCAACGGCGACCTCAACGCCCTGCAGCGCCCGCGACGCGGCCCGCAGCCGCTCCTCGTTGAGGATGTCCGGGCGGCGATAGCGCCCCATCGGCACGTTGAAGTGCCCCTGGCTGTTGACTCGCCACAGGCCGTTGTAGCACGTCTTGTTGAGGTAGATCATGCGCGCGGCGCGCTGGACGAGCGGCGCGCTGGCCCAGTCGGGCGCGCGATCCCAGGCGCGGACGGCGTAGTAATGCGCCGCCCCGCCCTCGGCATGAGCGCGGGCGTGGTCCCGAAGCGCGGCGATCAGGTCGTCTACCGCGTCGCGCACGGCCAGGTAACAGGTGATCAGCTCCGCGTTGACTTCGGTCAGGTGCGCGCGCTCGAAGATGCCCCTGGCTTGCAGGTGGAAGTACACCGCGCCGCTGCCGACGAACGGCTCAAAGTAGCGGCGGACAGGCTCCTGGGGGAAGAATGGCTCATACTGGGCGAGCAACTGGCCCTTGCCGCCCGCCCACTTGAGGAAGGGCGCTGTGGTGTGGTTGTCGTAGGCGCTCATCAGCGTATTACTGCCCGGTTCTTGCCGTTTGCTTCACGCCCGCCAGAGTGCCGCTAGTCACAAGAGACTCACGAACTCGTCAGTACTCAGGCCGGCGTAACGCAGGATGCTGCGCAGGGTTCCCCGGTCTAGCTCCTTGTGGTTGGGGACTATGACCACAGCGAGTGGATCATCACGGCGCAGCACCATATGGCTCCCGCGCTGGCGCTGGAACTGGAACCCAGCTCGCTCCAGGGCGGCAGCGCATTCGCGGCCAGAGATACGCGGCAGTTTGCTCATGCCGCGCTGACCGTCTCAACGCCAATCGGCCCGTAATCACCCGGAACGTCCTCGCCGTTAGCCCTCAACTCCTCAATGTAGAGGGCGATCGCTTCTCGGATGTTCTCTAGCGCCTCCTGGCGAGTCTTTCCCTGGCTGACGCAGCCCGGCAGGCTGGGCGCTTCGACCACCCAGTAATCGTCCTCACCGTGATAGATGATCACCTGTCTCATAGCCGTCGCTCCTGACACATCAGACTTCCGAAGTCCTCAGTTCGCCATCTCTACCCCCCCGCCCTGCTCCTTCTGCTGAATCTTGGCCCAGGTGTCCCTGAGCGTCACCGCGCGGTTGAACACAGGCTTTCCTGGCGCGCTGTCCGGGTCGGCGCAGAAGTAGCCCTGTCGCTCGAACTGGAACAGATCGCCAGGGCGAGCTTCGCCCAGCGACGGCTCCAGCTTGCAGCCCGCCAGCACCTGCAGCGAGTCGGGATTGAGCAGGTCGGAGAGGTCCTTGCCCGGCGGCACGTCGGACGGGTCGGGGACGCTGAACAGGTGATCGTAGAGGCGCACTTCGCCTTCGACGGCGTGCGCGGCGGAGACCCAGTGCAGCGTCGCCTTGACCTTGCGCCCGTCGGGCGCGTCGCCGCCGCGCGTGGCCGGGTCATAAGTGCAGCGCAGCTCGACGATCTCGCCGCGCTCGTCCCTGACGACGCCCGTACAGGTGACGAAATAGGCGTAGCGCAGGCGCACTTCGCGCCCCGGTGCCAGGCGGAAAAACTTCCTGGGCGGGTCTTCCATGAAGTCGTCGCGCTCGATGTAGAGCACCTTCGAGAAGGGCACCTGGCGCGTCCCGGCGGTCGGGTCTTCGGGGTTGTTGACCGCGTCCATGTGCTCGACGAGATCGTCTGGGTAGTTCTCGATGACTACGCGCAGCGGGTTGAGCACGGCCATGCGCCGCTCGGCGCGCTTGTTCAAGTCCTGGCGCAGGCAGTGTTCGAGAAGCTGGATGTCCACCACGCTGTTGGCTTTGGAGACGCCGATGCGCTCGGCGAAGTCGCGGATGGCTTCCGGCGTGTAGCCGCGCCGCCGCAAGCCGGAGAGCGTCGGCATTCGCGGGTCGTCCCAGCCGCGCACGCGCCCCTCGTTCACCAGGCGCAGCAGGCGGCGCTTGCTCATCACGGTGTAGGTCAGGTTGAGGCGGGCGAATTCGATCTGCTGCGGGTGGAAGATGTCCAGCGCGTCCAGGAACCAGTCATACAGCGGGCGGTGATCCTCGAATTCCAGCGTGCAGATCGAGTGGGTGATGCCCTCAATCGAGTCCGACTGCCCGTGCGCCCAGTCGTACATCGGGTAGATGCACCAGGCGTCGCCGGTGCGCGGGTGCGTGGCGTGCAGGATGCGGTAGAGCACGGGATCGCGCAGGTTGAGGTTGGGCGCGGCCATGTCAATCCTGGCGCGCAGCACGCGCGAGCCGTCGGGGAACTCACCGCGCTTCATGCGCTCGAACAGGTCGAGGTTTTCGGCGACGGAGCGGTCGCGGTGAGGGCTGTTGCGGCCCGGCTCGGTCAGCGTGCCGCGATACTCGCGAATCTCCTCGGCGCTCAGGTCGTCCACATAGGCCAGGCCCTTGTGGATCAGGTCAACGGCCCACTCGTAAAGCTGCTGGAAGTAGTCGGAGGCGTAGAAGAGGCGCTCTTCCCAGTCCGCGCCCAGCCAGCGCACGTCGGCGATGATGGCGTCTATGTATTCCTGCTCTTCTTTGGTGGGGTTGGTGTCGTCGAAGCGCAGGTTGAACTTGCCGCCGTACTTCTGGGCCGTGCCGAAGTTGAGCCAGATGGACTTGGCGTGGCCGATGTGCAGGTAGCCGTTCGGCTCCGGCGGGAAGCGGGTGTGCACGCGCCCGCCGAAGCGACCGGTGCGCAGATCCTCGTCAATGAGCGCGTGGACGAAGTTGGCCGGGGCGGTGGAGTCGCTGGCGGCGCTGTCCGCCGGGGCGCGGGTGCCGCTCTGTGGTTCGCTGGACATATCGTTGCACTCTCGCATCGTGGTGGGTTGGTGATGATAGCGCGTTAGTGTACCAGATCGCGCGGGGAATGGGTACGGCGGAGCCGGAACAGGTGCGTGCAAAAGCTGACAGCGACTCGCTGGACGCGGGGATATTGACCTCACCCCCAGCCTCGCCCCGCTCGGCTTGCCCCCTCTCCGTCAACGGAGAGGGGGCGACGAGGCGCGCCAGCGCCGAGCGGGGTGAGGTCAACCAGGGCGCAGCAGAGCAGCGCCCCTACCTGACCCCTTTTGGGGAAGGACCCCAGGAACAGGGGACACACGAACCAAGATGTTGGGCAATTGCCTAGCCAACGTGGAGAGGGGCCAGCCGCTGGGGGAAAGGGGGGCGCCTCGCCACCGCCCCCTGCGCAGCTGGCACGCGGCGGATTTTGATGCGATTGCCCCGATGGTGGGCGCATCTTGTCAGGTAGGGGCGCGGCTCTGCATCGCCTCCCAGACCAGACTTCCAACGTCTGTGGAGATTCTAAGTCTCCCCCAGCCTCGCCCGCCCCTTCTCCCAGCCGAGCCAGGGGAAGGGGAGAGCCGCCCGCCAGATCGTCCCCCTCTAGCTGCGCTGGAGGGGGGATTGAGGGGGGAGGCCTTCAGCGAACATTCCCAAACTCCTCCTGGCAACAGGTTGTTCGTAGACCCGCAGGAACATCGCCTCCCGCTTCCCACTCATGCGCCGCCTGCGTTCTGCTATAATGAGCGGTTGGATGCCGGGCTGAGCGCCTGCGCCAGGTGGCACAGGGTGAAAACCGACGCTCAGGGATGGAGCGCACACATGAGCAGTGACAATTCGGCCCGGAAGAGACGCCTGCCGTCCCTTGTTCGACTGCGGGCGCTTGCTCTGCGCTGGCTCCTGATCTACTGCGTCCTCTACACGCTGACCTCGGTGCTCTTCGACCACTGGAGCACCAGGTACACCGGGCTTTCTGAGACTATCTGCACTCCGCGCTTCATTGACGCTGATACTGAGGAAGAGCTTAAACACCTCCTGGTTGACGAATTCGCCCCCACCCTGGTCTTTTCCCTGGGCGAACCCACAGACCTGGAGGACGAGGTCATCGTCCCCTACCAGATAGTCCCCGACAGGCAGGACGCCGGGCGCTATGTATGGCGAGGGGCGGTCGCCTATTCCATAGACTATGGAGCCTCCGCCTCCAGCATCCGCATCGGCATTGGCGCCGAAGGGCGCTCCTTCTCTCTTTCAAAGTCAGTGCTCAGAGTTCTGGGGTCGGTCTTCGGCTTCGCCGATGTGGACGCGCATTACGGCGATGTGGAGATGTTCGAGCTATATCTTAAGCCTGCCGCAGAAGAGGGGTACTGGGAGATTGACCGCCTCGTCATTTTCCCGCATGGCAACGGCAAGGGCTACAGCCCCAACGAGCTGCGCTGCTTCCGCGACTCGCCGATTTTGTACGTGAGCCGGGGCAAGCACGCCATGTACCCTTCGCTGCAAGAATGCAATCACTCCAGCGTCGTCCAGCGGCGAGGCTTGCACCTGATCGCGGAACAGTGCAGCATCGGGGAGCTTTACTACCTCACCACGTCGCCGGAGTTCAATGTGGGGGATAGCTCGAACCCGGTCAACATCTTTGAGACCTCGCCCACCATCCTGGAAAACGAGGTCTTCGTGGGGGAAGACACCTGGGGCAACTGCTTCTGGGGCGGACTCGGCGAGCGTGAGGGGCTGCTTGAGAAGCCCTGCCGGGCGCGCTTCCGCTGGTGGTAGCAGCAGGGACCATCAGCCAGCCGGAGCAGCGCGTCACCGCAAAAGCGCTTGCAGGGCGGTGAATTGCTCCGCCGGGTCGAAGATCGCCCGCACCGGAATCTCAAAGCCAGACACGACGGCGCTCTGGATCATCCCCGCTTTCACCTTGACGGCCAGTTCGTATGCTTCGTCCCTCAGAAGGTATTGCTCGACGCTCTCCTGCTCCGGGTCAACCAGCCAATATTCGGCGACTCCGTGCAGGGCGTAGTCCTCGAACTTCACCCCGCGATCAATAGCCTCCGTCGAGTCGGAGAGAACTTCGACGGCCAGATCGGGGGCGGGGAATTTCATCTGATCCGGGGCAAACGCTGCTGCTTTCTCCTGCATGAAGAAGCAGATGTCCGGCTCGTAATCGTTGCGGGTGAGCGCGATCAGCAGCTTCTCGTGGCCCACGTATCCCAAAGCGTGCTTCTGGACGTAGGCGTTGAGCAGCGCGAACAGATTGCCGCTGGCGACGCTGTGGCGCAGCTTGACGGGCGACTGCACGATGACCTCTCCGTTGATGAACTCGGCCTTCCGCGCGTCGGACATCTCCTCGTAGAAGCGCTCGCGCCGCTCCTGTTCGGCGCGCAGGATCGCCTGAAGCTGCCGGGTGAGCTGCGGCAGGCGCGGAGACCGGACAAGCTGCTGGACAATCTCTCTGGTGGTGAACTCGCTCACGTCTGTGATCCTCATTCCCTTTCTGCTATCTTACCTCACCTCCCCGTTCGTGGCACACGAATCCCTGCTATAATCCTCCCCGCCGCACCTGTGGCCGCAGCGCCGAGGAGAGACCATCGTGACCGAGCAGAACGTACCCGTTCGCGTGCGCTTTGCGCCCAGCCCCACCGGGCCGCTGCACATCGGCGGGGTGCGCACGGCGCTGTTCAACTGGCTGTTCGCCCGCCATCACGGCGGGGCGTTCATCCTGCGCATCGAAGACACCGACCAGAAACGCTACGATCCCGGCGCGCTGCGCCTGATCACTGACGGGCTGCGCTGGCTGGGCCTGGACTGGGACGAAGGGCCGGAGGTCGGCGGCGACTACGGGCCGTACTTCCAGTCCGAGCGGACGGCGCTCTACCAGCAGTGGGCGCACTGGCTGGTCGAGCAGGGGCACGCCTACCGCTGCTATTGCACCGAGGAGCGGCTGTCCGCGCTGCGCCGGCAGCAGCTCGCCGCCAAGCAAGACCCCGGCTACGACCGCCACTGCCGCTCTCTGACGCCCGAAGCGCGCGCCCGGCTGCACGAGGAGACGGGCGGGCGCTACGTCATCCGCTTCAAGATGCCGCTGGAGGGCACGACGACCGTCCACGATCTGCTGCGCGGCGACATCACCTTCGACAACCGCCAGCTTCAAGACCTGGTGCTGCTCAAGTCGGACGGCTTCCCGACGTACCACCTGGCCAACGTGGTGGACGATCACCTGATGGCCATCAGCCACATCCTGCGCGCCGAAGAATGGATCTCCACCGCGCCGGTGCACAGGAACCTGTACGACGCCTTCGGCTGGCCGATGCCGCTCATCGCCCACCTGCCGGTGATCCTCAACCCCAGCGGCAAGGGCAAGCTCTCCAAGCGCAGCGTCGCCTTCGCCGAGGGCGGGCGCAAGGTGCCCGTGCTGCTGCACGAGTTCGTCGAGGGCGGCTATCTGCCGGAGGCGGTGGTCAACTTCCTGACCAACGTCGGCTGGAGCTTCGGCGACGACCGCGAAGTGTTCACCGTCCAGGAGACCATCGAGCGCTTCGATCTGGCGCGCGTCAACCCGGCGGGCAGTGCGTTCCCCATCGAGAAGCTGGACTGGCTCAACGGCGTCTACATCCGCGAGATGGACGACGACGAGCTGGCCCGGCGGCTGCTGCCCGTCTTCACCGGCGCGGGCTACGCGGCAGACCTGGAGCGGGTGCGCCGCGTCGTGCCGCTGATCAAGGTGCGCATCAAGACGCTCAACGACGCGCTGGACATGGCCGGCTTCATCTTCACCAACTCGTTCACTCCCCCGCCCGCCGATCAGATCATCCAGAAGGGCCTGGACGCGGCGCGCACCCAGGCCGCATTGGGGGCGGCGGTGGATGCCCTGGCCACGCTGCCCGACTTCGGCGCGGCGACGCAGGAAGCCGCCATGCGCGCCCTGGCCGAGCAGTTGGGGCTGAAGGCGGGGCAGCTTTTCGGCGCGCTGCGCGCCGCCACCACCGGCCAGCAGGTCTCGCCGCCGCTGTTCGAGACGATGGAAGTGCTGGGCCGCGAAGAATCGCTGAAGCGCATCCGCCAGGCGATGGCGAGCTTGTAGCAGTCCTTATCCGGGGGCGATGTCAGAGGCCGCCCCCGCTCCACACGCGATCCTGTTGGCGAAATGCTTCCGTAGGGGCGTATTGCAATACGCCCCTACGGGCAGGCGCTCGGCGAGCAGACTTCCGAAGTCTGGTGCGGCAGAACGCCCCTCCCCCTGGCCCCCTCAGCCAGCAGAACCAGGGAGGGGGAACGCGCCGCGCGCGGCGAGCCAGGTCCCCCTCTCTAGCTCGGCTGGAGAGGGGGATTTAGGGGGTGAGGCTTGTAGGGGCGGGTTTCTAAACCCGCCCCTACAAGGGCGCAGCAGAGCAGCACCCCTACGTGCCGCGCGTGGTATCCGCGCTAATTCGCTGATCTGTCTCAAGCCCGCCCTTACAGACGGCTAGCGATCATGATCTTCAGGGCGCATTAGGGATAGTTTACGCCCCGTCCGGGAAGAGCACCGCGCGCCAGGTCTGCCAAGTCAGGCGGCGCTTGTCCTGGTCGGCGCGGTTATACGGCTGGTCGTAGAGGATGTGCTCCCAGGTGGGCACGTCCGCCCCGTCAAGCTGCGGGCGGTCGTCAATCAGCGCGTCGGCGCGGATGATCGTCTTGTCGCGGGTGAGGATGAGGCGATCCACCCAGGCCGGGCCTAGCTCGCGCTCCACCCACTCGTATTTCTCGATCACGCAGTGCCGGTAATCGAGCAGCGGCGTCGTGCACAGGCGCACGTCGCAGCCCAGCGCCAGCAGCCCTTCAAGCGCCGCCCGCCCGCCAGGGACTGGCGGCAGCGCCCGGAAGAAGCCCGGTGCGTGGAAAATGGCGTGGACGTGATTGCGCAGTTCGGGCGGGTACTCGTCCTGCACGAGCGGACGGCGTCGCTGCGCGGCCAGGATGACCGGCAGATCGGGGTGCGCAAGCTGCCACGCTCCCTCAAAGCCGCGCTCGAAGTCGGCCAGCACGCCGTCCATGTCCACCAGAATGCGCATGAAGGTCTCCGTCCAGGCTGCAAGCGGGTTGTGAGTGATGAGTCATGAGTCTTGAATCTGAAGCACAGAAGCCGCTTCATGACTCACAACTCGTGACGCGCGACTCACCATCGCCCTTCAATACAACGCCGCGCTCACCAGCGCGTCAATGTTGCGCGCGGGGGTGCCGGCACCCAGACCGCCACCGGGCGCCAGGATGAGTCCGGTCCCGTCCGCCTGGAGAATACACTCCCGCGCTGCGTCCGCGACCTGCTGCGGCGTGCCGCGCACCATCACTTCCTGCGGGGGCACGTTGCCCATCAGCACGATGTCCGGGCCGATCAGGGCGCGCGCCTCGGCAATGGACACGCGATGGCTGAGGTGGAAGACCTCGAAACTCAGACCGGCGAAGTAGGGCAGCAGGTGCTCGCAGGGCGTGTTGTTGTGATAGATGCGGATCAGGCCGTCGAAGGCGGTGAAGATGCGCTCCAGCAGCGGGCGGGCGATGGCCTCGAACAGCCCCGGCGACAGCATCCCCACCGCGTCGTCGAGCAGCATCACGCCCCATGGCTCGCGCAGACAGCCAAGCTGCGCCTGAAGGAAGCGCAGCGTGCTCTCGGTCAGCATCTCCAGCACGCCCGCCGCGCTGCGCGCCTCGTTGCGCCCCCCGGCCAGCGCAGCCAGAAAATTGGTCGCGCCAAAAAGGTGCGTGGCGATGGTGAACGGCCCGCGCGCCGCCACAAAGCGGACGCGGTGCGGCTCCGGCAGCTCCCCGCCCTGCTCCAGGTTCAGAAGGCGGCGGAGGGCGAAGGCCATCAGCCCGTCCGCGTAAGGGTCGGGGCGCGGCAGATGGCGCCAGTCCGCCGGGGGTAAGGCCAGGGGACGGATGGCCGGCGCTTCGTCCTGCCGCCAGACCACCGGCGCGCCGAACGCGCTCGCTTCGGTGGCTGGGCCGTACTCGACCCAGAATCCCGGCAGGAACACCACATCCGGGAAGCGCTGCATCAGGGCGAGGTGAGCGCGCAGCCAGCGATCGGGGTACAGGAAGAAGTCGAGCGTGTTCATGCCGAACGCGCTGGCGATGAAGCCGCAATCCGCCTCCATCGCCACCGGCATGCGCTCCGGCTGGCCGCCCTGCGCCGCGATCAGGAAGCTGTCCCATGCTCCGTCGGACATGGCGCGATCCTCATGAGTCCCCGACGAGGCCCTATCGCTCCAGCATTCAGGGGCGGACAGGCAATAATGGAGAGACCAAAACGACATCGCACAATCGCTATGGGTGATGAGTCCTGAGTCAGGAGTCTTGAGCCTAGAGCACAGGACAATCTTTACGACTCACGACTCAGGACTGAAAACCTCTGATCATGCGGATTTGAATTGGTTCCTCCATAAGGTCGGCCTGTGGTCTGGGGCGCTCTTTACATTACCTCACCCCCGCTCGGCGCTAACGCGCCTCGCCTTCCCCTCTCCGTTGACGGAGAGGGGGAAAGGCCGAGCGTAGCGAGGCCAGGGGGTGAGGTTAACCGAACGCCATCTCAATGCTTCCCACGCTGCTGTCCGCCCCTGAACCCCGGCAAAGCCAGGGAGGGGCGTATCGCCTGCGCCTCTGCCATCTCCCGCAGAAAATGAACAATGGGACGATCAGGGAGCGCTATCGGGGATGATGCTGATCCCGACTGTGCCTGGCCCGCTGTGCACGCCGAGCGCCGGCGAAAGCTGGGCCACCACCCACTCAACGACCGAGTACGACTGTTCCAGCAGCGGGCGGAACTTCTCAACTTCTTCGCGGGCGGCCACATGCATCAGCGCCGCGCGAATTGTGCTGCCCTCGGCGATATGGTTGAGCGCCAGCGAGACAATGCGCCTGTAGGCCCCAGCGCGCGTGCGCGCTACGCTCAGCGGAGAGGGCATCCCGCCGCGCATCCCAATGATCGGCTTGATGCTGAGCACGCTGCCGACCATACCAGTCACCTTGCCGATGCGCCCGCCGCGCTGTAGATACTCAAGCGTGTCGTTGGTGAAGCCGACAAACGCTTCGGCGGCGACCTTGCGGGCCAGGGCGGCCACATCGGCCACGGGCAATCCCTGCAAGGCAGCGCGCGCCGCCTGAATGACCGACCAGCCATGCGCCATAGCGACCTGCTGCGTGTCAATGACTTCGACCGGTAGGCCGGGCATTTCCTGGGCCAGCAGACGCTTGGCCAGCACCGCCGACTGGTAGCCGCCGCTGCCGGTGCCCGTGATGCTGATCGCCACGATGCCGTCGCTGCGCTGGGCGGCGCGGCGATACACTTCCAGATACTCGCCGGCACTGGGGTTGGCGGTTGTCGGCCATTCCGGGGCGGTCTTCACCCAGGCGTAGAACTCGTCGGCGGGCATGTCCAGGCCGTCGCGGTAAGTGCCCTGCACGGTATGCACGTGATAGTGGACGACTTCGATGCCCAGTTCCTTCATCAGAGGCTCCGGGACTGCGGCGCAGCTATCGGTGACAACAGTGACCACGACTATGCTCCTTCACGGGTGCAGCGCCGCATCATGCGAACCAGCAGCGCGATGCAGCGCGACAGCGTGCCCATTGGCAGTCCGGCATCGCTGCGTTCGCCTGCCAGGAATTGTACCGCATCTTAGAAGCTGATAATATGAGAATTGTGCGATGGGCGCATCTCGCGATGGCGCAACTCCGCAGCCGCAGAAACGCAGAGGACGCGGAGAAGAACTCAACACCCTCTCCAACCCATCTTTCCTCTGCGCTCTCCGCGCCTCAGCGGTGATCTTTTTCGCCAGAGAAGCGATACGCCCTGCGCGGCAAAGCGCCGGCGTTTCCGGCAAGGGGGGACTATGCTCGACACGTACCTGCGCCAGCTCAGCAGTGACGATCCCGCACAGCGCCGCCAGGCCATCGTCGCCCTGGCCAACAGTCGCGATCCGGCGGCGCTCAGGCCGCTGGCGGCGACGTTCAGGAATGACCCCGACCCGGCCCTGCGCGAGCTGGCGCTCAAGGCGGGGCGCTATCTGCGCCAGTATTCGCGCGAGGAGCCTGCTGCCGAGGGCGAGATTGCCGAGCGCGACCGCGATCTGGCTAAGAAGCTGCTGGACGCGGCCACGAATTATCATCTCGAAGGCGACAAAGGCCGCGCGGTTGAGAGCCTGGGCAAGGCGCTCAGCCTGAACCCGGCGCTGCAAAAAGAACCGTTCGTCGCCAACCTGGTCATGGCGCTGACCCACATGAGCGCCGCCGACGCCATGCCTCTGCTGACGCACCCGGATCGCCGCCGCGCGCTCGTCGAAAAGGTGGGCGGCAAGCGGGCACCGCATCGCCAGGCACACGGGAAAGGCGCGGAGACAGCCACCTGGGACAACGTAGCGATTGATTTCCTGCTGTACGCGCTGGTCGTGGCGCTGAGTCTGGCGGCGGTTTTCGTTTTCACGCTGGAGACCATCCGCGAGCTGCTTGACACGGCTCCTTCGGCCACGATCACATCCGAAGATCTCGACGTATTCTTCGAGGCCAGCGTCGTGGCCCTGTTCGTGCTCGGCGCGTTCTATGGCATCTACTCAGTCCTGACGCTCGCCCTGCAGGGAGCGGCCATTCACGTGGTGGCTGCCTATCTGTTCGGGGGCAACGGCACGCTCGTCTACCTGTACCGGCGGCTGGTGCCCTTCCAGACCTACGTGATGCTGGTCTTCGCCCTGCTCTTCATCGGCCTGGCCCTGGCCGGCTCGGCGACCGAATTCCTGCTGCTGATCCCGCTGGTCATGGGTATTGGATCGCTTGTGGTCATGTATCTCGTGTCCAAGCTGGTCGGCGAGGTGTACGAGTTCGGAGCCGGGATGGGCTGCCTGGCGATCTTCCTGGGCGGCCTGCTCATGGCGGGGATCGCCGCGCTGGGCAACTGGGCGCTCACCGGTCTGCTGGGCAAGATGCTCAGCGGGCTGAGCTAGGCGCTCTAGAGCGTGTTATGAACTTGGTACCCTTGACAAGGGAGAGGGGCGCTCTGTTTACCTCACCCCCTGGCCTCGCTGCGCTCGGCCTTTCCCCCTCTCCATGCATGGAGAGGGGGAGTCGAGGCGCGCCAGCGCCGAGACGGGGGTGAGGTAAATCAGGAGCTACCCAAAACCGCCGGGGAAAGACAGGGCCGTCAGTGCATAACAGGCTCTCAACGCGCGGGGGCTGTTCTTCTGCGCACGGCGCGCGTGCAAAACCTGTCAGGGAGGGGCGCTGCTCTGCTGCGCCCTGGTTTACCTCCCCCTGCCCGGCGCTGAGACGCTCAGACACCAGACTTCCGAAGTCTTGAAGACTTCGGAAGTCTTTCGGAAGTCTGTTCCGGGGCCGGGCGCAGCGAAGCTGGGGGTGAGGTCAATGCCCCCCCGCGTCCGGCAAGTTCCTGCCAACCTTGCTCGCACCCCAGCGTTGCTCGCCTGGGAAATCTCCGTTTAATATGCTAAAATTATTCTTAATTAAAGAATGCATCATGTGCTGATTCCGCCTGGCCAAACAGACAAGGAGCAAGACCTGTGGTACGAGATTACGGCCATTACATCAATGGCACCTGGATGCCGTCGGAGAGCGGCAAGTGGTTCGAGACGAAAAGCCCGACGACCGGCGAGGCCCTGGCGCGCTTCCCGCAGGGCACGCGCGCCGACGTGCAGCGCGCCGTTGACGCCGCCGAAGCCGCTTTCCCGGCGTGGAAGCGCCTCCCGCCGCCCAGGCGCGGCGAAATCCTGCTGCGCGCCGCCCAGATCATGCGCCAGCGCAAGGACGAGCTGGGCGCGCTGGTGACGACCGAGATGGGCAAGGTCATCGCCGAGGGCAAGGGTGACGTGCAGGAATCCATTGACTTCCTGGAATACATCGCCGGCGAAGGTCGCCGCCTGTTCGGCGAGACAACCCCCTCTGAGCTGCCCAGCAAGTTCTGCATGACCGTGCGCCAGCCGATGGGCGTGGTCGGCTGTATCACCCCCTGGAACTTCCCGATGGCCATCCCCATGTGGAAGGTGGGCGCGGCGCTGATCAGCGGCAACACCATCGTCTTCAAGCCCGCCTCGCTGACGCCGCTGTGCGTGGCGACGCTGGTCGAAATCTTCGAGGAGGCGGGGCTGCCGCCCGGCGTGTGGAATTTCGTCACCGGCGGAGGCAGCACGGTCGGCATGGAGATCGTCGAAAACCCGCGCGTCAAGGCGGTGTCCTTCACGGGCGGCGTGCCCGCCGGCAAGGTCATCTACGAGGCGGCGGCGCGCTTGCTCAAGCCGGTCGAGGTGGAGCTTGGCGGCAAGAACCCGCAGATTGTGATGGACGATGCCAACCTGGAGCTGGCGCTGGACGGCATTCTGTTCGGCGCGTTCGGCACGGCGGGACAGCGCTGCACGGCGACCAGCCGCCTGATCCTGCACGAAGCGATCTACGACCAGTTCCTGTCCATGCTGCTGGCGCGGACGGAGGCGCTGGTCGTCGGCGACCCGCTCGACCCGCACACAGACGTGGGGCCGGTGGTGGACCAGGCATCCGGCGAGTCGATCATGGAATACGTCGCCATCGGCAAAGGCGAGGCGACGCTGCTGGCTGGCGGCGAGCGCCTGACCGGCGGCCTGTACGACCGGGGCTTCTTCATCCAGCCGACCATCTTCGCCACCGAGCACGGGACGCGCATCAGCCAGGAGGAGATCTTCGGCCCGGTGCTCAGCGTGCTCAAGGTAGGGAGCTACGAGGAAGCGGTCCGCGTCGCCAACGACATCGAGTACGGGCTGTCGTCGTCCATCTACACGCGCGACGTGAACCTGGCCTTCCGCGCCATTGACGACCTGGAGACGGGCATCACCTACATCAACGCGCCGACCATCGGCGCGGAAGTGCACCTGCCCTTCGGCGGAGTCAAGAACACCGGCAACGGCGGGCGCGAGGCCGGCACGAGCGCCATTGATGAGTTCACCGAGATCAAGACCGTCTTCGTGGACTACAGCAATCGCCTGCAGAAGGCGCAGATCGTGGACGAGCGGTAGGTGCACAGAGTCCGGGGCCGCCGAAGCCCTCTCCGCCCTGGAGGGGGCTTCTCACCTGCGCCGGCTGCCGGATCGCTCACATAGAGAAGTTGTTTCGCCCACCCCAGGCCCCTCCCTTTTTGTGGGGGAGAGGCTTAGGGCCGGCGAGTCTCTTCCTTCCCCTCTTGTAGAAGAAAGGCCAGGGGTGGGAGTAGAGCCAGGTGCGCGGCTTCTCAAATGGCCCCCAAGCTCGATTCTGTACAATCCAATTCCTGTGCCATCGTTGTGTTTACGGAAGGGGCTTCTTGACTGTCACGACTTTCCGCATATCATTACTTCTCACCCTGATATCTGAAAGAACCAGACCTGATCTTGGAGGCTTCCGTAAACTCGCAACAGGTGTCCAGTGCTTTGTGCGAAGCCGAGCCTATAATCTTGCTCGATTAATGCAACCTCGGAGGGTCAAACCATGCAGAAGAAACAAGCGCTTCTCACCGTCGTAAGCCTGGCGTTCCTGGCAGCAGGTCTTTTAGGGACAGGCCCTATCGCAATAGCTCAAGATCAGGCGGGTGATGTATCATTCAAAACCCCGGAAGAAGCCATTACTTTCTTTATGCAAGCTGTGGCCCAGGGCAACGTTCCCCAAATCATGCAGGCCTCCGCAATCAATGAGATGAGCGAGAAATTCAGATTCGATCTTCAGGCTGACCGGTTACAGGTCCTGATGATTCAATTCCCGGCACCGTCCGACTATCCGTTTTACGTGGAGATAAACAAAGCGCAGTTTTCAGGGGAGATTCTTAATCAGGTGAGGAATCTGGCTTACGGTTTGCTGTCCACCGAGAAAGGAATGCTTGACGGGCGGGTTGTTCCCATTGACACAGAAGGAACTGTCAGGTTCATGAAAGAGGTGAATCCTGAAAGGCTTGCCCAGCTACAGGTCATGGAAACCGGCCTTCCTGAGCCTGAGATCGCGCACACTGAACGCAATCTGGATAATTGGAACAGGCAAGCCCAGGTCTACGGGGCCGACGAACTCACCGAACGGGTGGTCCTGATTCTGTTCGAAGGGAATTATTATTACGCGGGCTTCAGGCTGCTTCGCTATGGAGATAACTGGAAGATCAGCAGTGTAACCTCTGCGCTGGGCGGCACCAGCCCATTGGGAACGCCCCAGAGAACAACTAAGCAAGAATTCCAGGAATTGGTCAACGGCAATTGAAGCCACTTGGAATGCGGTCTGAGAGCAACCGATCTCTCGATTTCAACAAGGCGTAACGGCGAAAGCCAGGTGCTTCGGGGAACCGAGGCATCTGGCTATTTTTTTTGAGGGTTGTATACACCCTAAGCTCGACCTTGTACAATCCAGTTCGTGCGCCATGTTGCGTTTACAGAAAGGGCGTCTTAGCCATCTGGCCCTCTCACAGCGGGTTTTTATCCTGATATTCGAAAAGCCTCGCCGCTTTTGAAAGCTCCTGTAAACTGAAAATAAGGTGGCGATTCTTTGAGCAAAGTCGAGCTAAGCGCGCGCTGGTTTCGTAGGGGCGCTGCGCCGCCAGCAGGCTGGCGTATAATCGGAGTACGAGCAGCAAGCAGAGCGCGGGAGGACAGAACCATGAACTCGCTGGCAGGATACGGAATTCCCTTCACCGAGGAACACGTCATGCTGCGCGAGGCGGTGCGCGACTTCGCCCAGCGCGAGATCGCGCCCATCGCCGCCCACCACGACGAAACCGGCGAGTTTCCCCTGGCGACGGTGCGCAAAATGGGCGAGATGGGCCTTCTGGGCATCGAGGTGCCGGAGCGGTACGGCGGAGCGGGCATGGATACCCTGGCCTACGTGCTGGCCATGATCGAGATCGCCAAAGCGGACGCCTCGCATAGCACGGTGATGAGCGTCAATGGCAGCCTGGTCAACTTCGCCCTGCTGCGCTTTGGCACCGAGGAACAGAAACAGAAGTACCTGGTGCCGCTCGCCAGCGGCGAGAAGATCGGCGCCTACTCGCTGACCGAGCCGCAGAGCGGCAGCGACGCCGCCGGGATGCGCGCCCGCGCCGTCCTGGACGACGCCGGGACGCACTACCTGATCAGCGGGCGCAAGAGTTGGGTGACCAGCGGGCCGGTCGCCGAAACGGTGCTGGTCTTCGCGCTGACCGACCCTCAGCACGGGCATCGCGGCATCACCGCCTTCATCGTGGAGGCCGATCAGCCCGGCCTGGAGCGCGGCAAGACCGAGCCGAAGCTGGGCATCCGCGCCAGCGCCACGTGCGAGCTGCTCTTCGACGAATACGCCTGCCCGGTGGAGAATGTGCTTGGCGAGCCGGGGATGGGCTTCAAGATCGCTATGGCGGCGCTCGATGCGGGGCGGATCGGCATCGCCGCGCAGGCGGTGGGCATCGCCGAAGCAGCCTACGAGGCGTCGCTGGCCTATGCCCGCGAGCGCGAAGCGTTCGGCCAGAAGATCGGCCAGTTCCAGATGATCCAGCAGAAGATCGCCGACATGAAGACGCGCCTGGAGGCCGCCCGGCTGCTGACCTTCAACGCGGCGCTGGCCAAGATGCGCAGCGCCGAGACCGGCCAGCGCTACACGCTCGAAGCGAGCATGGCCAAGCTCTTCGCCAGCGAGACGGCCATGTTCACGGCCCATCAGGCTGTGCAGATTCATGGTGGGATGGGGTATAGTAAAGAACTGCCCCTGGAGCGTTACTTCCGCGACGCCAAGATCACCGAAATCTACGAGGGCACCAGCGAGATTCAGCGGATGGTGATCGCGCGTACCGAGCTAGGGCTGCGCTGACCCGCGACGGTCTGTCCGGCCTGAGGCGTGCCACCAACTTTGAGGAGTCGTCCATGCAGAACGAGGAATTCCCGCGCGACACCGCCGGCGAGCCGGCGGGCGACGGACAGGATCGAGTGGTAGAAGTCATGCGCAGCATCCCGCGGATGCGCGCCGTCGAAGAGCTTGACGACAAGGTGCGCCAGTTCGCCCCGCCGCCCCCCTTTTCCAGCCGCATTGGGGGCATGGCCCAGGGCTGCGGCGGCGTGCTGCTGACCCTGACGGCGATTGTCATGGTCATGGCGGCGCTGTGGTTCGGCTATCATCTGTGGGGGCCGGGTCTGCTGCTGGCCGGGGGACTGCTGCTCGTCGGCGGGACGCTGGGGGTGTGGCGCGGGCGACAGGTGCCGCTGGTGGTGTCCGTCGTGGTCATCGTGGCGCTGGCCGTCGTCGCCTACTTCTGGTACTCGTTCGTGCCCGCAGCCGGGGCGCTGGCTCCCCTGGGCGGGCTGGGCATGATGATCGGCATGATCGTGCTGCTGGTGATCCTGGTCTTGATCGCCACTCTGATCTCGGACGTGATCACCCTGATCTACTGGCGGCGGCTCAGCCCCTCTACGATGCGCAGTGCCATCGTCTGGGCGCTGGTGGCTGGCGTGCTCGTCGTCGGCGCGCTGGTCTTCCACTTCACCCAGCAGGCGCAGCGCATGGCCTGGCTGGACGAACACCTCGAAGACTGGACAGCGCAGGCGGCCACCGACTCGCTGCGCATGGGGTCTGCGGCCAACGTGACGCTGGGGTACAGCTTCGTCACGATGGATGAAGATGACGATGACCGGCTCGATGTGCGCCTGGCCGAGCTGAGCGCGGCGGCGGAGGCGGGGGCCTCTGTGGTGCGACTCACCGCCAGCGGCGACATGCTGCTGGAGGCCGAGCAGCCGCGCCTGTTCAAGGCGGACGAGGACAAAGACCCCGCCGAAGAACAGGCGAAGATCGTCGCGCGCATTGCCCGGCAGCGCGACGATGAGACGGCCTATCTGGACGCCATCAGCCAACTGGGAGTGGGCGTGATCGTGTCCGACGCGCAGTACACACCCTACCTGCTGATGAAGGCCAATGATGAAGAGAAAATCACCTGGGAGGAGTTCACCCAGGTGCAAGAAGACCGCGAGCGCCACTACGCGCGCGCGTTGCAGCCGCTGGCCTATGAGGTTGTCAGCGAGCCGGGCCAGTACGCCCAGTACAGCGGCATCGCCGAGCAGGAAAACGCCGACGAGATCGGGCAGTGGGTGGCCCAGACGGAGCGGCTGGCTGCGGCGGTGCGCGAGGAAAGCCCGGAGACGCTGGTCGGCGTGACAATTGCCATCTCCGACGACTTCGACCTGGACTTCTACGAGCGGGTGCTGGCCCTGGAGTCCATAGACTTCATCGGCGTGCGCATCTTCCAGCCGGCGGCCTTCGACGTGCTGGAGGAGGTCCTGGCCGAGCGCGGGCACCCCGCCGATCATGGCAAGGAGCTGTGGCTGCTGGAGACGTGGTACGGCTACTGCCTGGCCCCGCAGCGCAGCATGGACCTGGACGCGACCTGGCTGGAGACGGTGGCCGCCTTCGCCGCCAAAGAGCGCATCACGACCGTGCTCGCCAACGACTACGGCTGCTTCCTGCAGGCGGGCGGCACGCTCTTCCAGGGCGAGGTAGACCTGCAGGGCCGCACCGAGGTCTGGCGGCGCTGGCAGGAGCTTATCCGCACGTGGGAGCCAGCCTCGTAGCAGCGGAGACACACATGATCAGGCGCATAGACCACCTGGCGATTGTAGTGGAGAGCATCGAAGGGGCGCTCGGCTTCTGGCGCGACGCGCTCGGCCTGCCGGTGACCCGCACAGAGACGAACGCCCGCGAGCAGGTTGAGATCGCCTTCCTGCCCGTCGGCGAGAGCGAGATCGAGCTGCTGGAGCCAACCGAGGCCGACAGCGGGATTGGCCGTCACCTGGCCAGGCGCGGGCCGGGGATGCACCACGTGTGCGTCGAGGTAGACGACATCGAGGCGGCGCTGGCACGGCTGACTGCGCACGGGGTCATGCTGATCAACGACACGCCGCGCGTCCGCGACGATGGCACGCGCTACGCTTTCGTGCACCCGCGCAGCGCGTCCGGCGTGCTGGTGGAGCTATACGAGAAGCCCGGCGCGGGCTGAGCGAGCGCCTGACCGTACAGATAGGCGCAGCGGGGACGCCCGGCAGCAACGGGGTGCCCCCGCTTCTTGTGCCATTCTGGGCCGCGTCGGGTCCACGAACGACCCGTCACCAGGGGAAGAGCGAACACGCCCGCTGAACGCCTCCCCCCTCAATCCCCCCTCCAGCCGAGCTAGAGGGGGGACGATCTGGCAGGCGGCTCTCCCCTTCCCCTGGCCTGGCTGGAGGAAAGGGTCGGGGATAGGGGTCCCCCCCTTCCCCACGGGGAAGGGGGAGGGAGGCCCCCCCCCCCCCCCCCCCGGGGGGGGGGGGGGGGGGGGGGGGGAGTACTCTCACCTGGTCTCCAAAGAATGAACCCCCCTGTCCCCCCGCCTGGACTATCGCCACGAAAATCCCTACAATCAGAGCAATACTCCCCACCGGATCAGTGAGAGAGGTTGCCTTGCAATGTTCGATCAAGAGACCCTAGAGCGCCTGCGCGCCGAGCAGCAACGTTGGGCAGCGACCACGCTCGCCGAGTCCACTGCGCGCCTCCCCGAACGACAGGCGCAGTTCACCACCATCAGCGGGCGGCCAGTGCAGCGCCTCTACGCGCCGCTGGACGCCCCCGCTCTGGACTACAGCACCGATCTCGGCTTCCCCGGCGAGTACCCCTTCACGCGAGGCATCCACGCCACCGGCTACCGGGGCCGGCTGTGGACGATGCGCATGTTCGCCGGCTTTGGCATGGCGGAGGAGACGAACGCCCGCTACAAGTACCTGCTGGCGCAGGGCAACACGGGCCTCTCAGTCGCCTTCGACCTGCCCACACTGATGGGCTACGACAGCGACGCGCCGCAGGCGGTGGGCGAATTCGGCAAGTGTGGCGTGGCAATCAGCAGCCTGCAGGACATGGAAGTGCTGTTTGAGGGCATCCCCCTGGGCGAGGTGAGCACCTCGATGACCATCAACAGCCCGGCGGCGGCGCTGTGGGCGTTCTACATCGCGGCGGCAGAGCGGCAGGGCGTTCCGCCGGGCGCGCTGCGCGGCACGATCCAGAACGACATCCTCAAGGAGTACCAGGCGCAGAAGGAGTACGTCTTCCCACCGAAGCCGTCCATGCGCCTGGTGACCGACACCATCGAGTACGGAGCGCGCCATCTGCCGCAGTGGAACCCGATCAGCATCAGCGGCTACCACATCCGCGAGGCGGGCGCGACGGCAGCGCAAGAGCTGGCTTTCACGCTGGCCAACGGCCTGGAATACGTGCGCTGGGCGCTGCGGCGCGGGCTGGCGGTGGACGACTTCGCGCCCCGGCTGAGCTTCTTCTTTAACGTGCACAACGATTTCTTCGAGGAGATCGCCAAGCTGCGTGCTGCCCGGCGCATTTGGGCGCGGGAGATGCGCCAGACGTTCAGCGCGCGCGACCCGCGTAGCTGGCTGGTGCGCTTCCACACGCAGACCGCCGGCGTCAGCCTGACCGCCCAGCAGCCGGAGATCAACGTGGTGCGGGTGGCGATCCAGGCGCTGGCGGCAGTGCTGGGCGGGGCGCAGTCGCTGCACACCAACAGCCTGGACGAGGCGCTGGCTTTGCCTTCGGAGCAGGCAGTGACCATCGCCCTGCGCACGCAGCAGATCATCGCCCACGAGACCGGCGTCACCAACACAGTGGACCCGCTGGGAGGCAGCTTCTACCTGGAGCGGCTCACCAACGACCTGGAGGAAGAAGCCTACGCCTATTTCCGGCGGATTGACGACCTGGGCGGCGTGCTGAGCTGCGTGGAGAATGGCTTCTTCCAGCAGGAGATCGCCGACTCCGCGCACCGCTTCCAGCGCGAATTGGACACCGGGCAGCGCACCATCGTGGGCGTGAACGCCTTCCAGAGCGACGAGCCGCTGCGTATCCCCCTGCTGGAGATGGACCCGCAGGGCTACGCGCGGCAGGCGGCGCGGCTGGCTGCCCTGCGCGAGAGCCGGGACGCAGCAGCGGTGGAACGCGCGTTGGACGGTTTGCGGCGAGCGGCGCAGGGCACAGAGAACGTGATGCCGCATTTGCTGGACGCGGCGCGCGCCTATGCAACCCTGGGCGAGATCATGGACGCGCTGCGCGAAGTGTTCGGTGTGTACCGCGAGCCGGTTGTGCTGTGACGTGCGCGTGTGTGTGCGCCGGGCGCACGCGCGCAGAGCGCGCGTCGGCGCGACTGTCGCGCCGGGCAGGGCTTCGCCCTGCTGCGCCCGGCGCTTCACGGAGCGACCGGCTCGTCGAGCCAGTACTCAAGCTGGATGTTGTCCGGGTCGCGGAAGGCGACGTAGTTCCAGCGCCCGTGAAAAAGCTCGACGCCCTTCGTATTGACTCCGGCGGCGAGCAGCTTGGCGGCCAGCGCGTCGAGAAACTCCTTGTTCGGCGCGGCGAAGGCCAGGTGATCCAGCCCGACGCGGAACTCGCTGAAACGGTCGCCGGGAGGCGTCTGGGCGTGCTGGATCAGCCAGACCGACGCGCCGCCCTCCGCCGCGAAGTACATCAGCTTGCCATATTGGGTGGGGACTTCGTGTAGCTCGAAGCCGAGCAGGTCGCCGTAGAAGGCGCGCGCCTTGTCGAGATCGGAGACGGTCAGGATAATATGGCTGATGGCAGGGGTGAGCATGGGCAATCTCCTGTGATCAACGGGGACGGTATACTCATCATAGAACGGATGTTCTCGGCTGTCAAGAGGAGTGAATCCCTTGCCTGACGATCCAACCCAAGCAGCGCCCGGCCCCTGGTGGGACAAGCTCGTCGTCTCGCTCGAGCTGGCCGACCTGGACGATCCCAGCACGCGCGAGCGGCTGGACTCCGTCGCGGCCAAAGCCAACAGCCAGGGCGTGCAGACTGCTGCTGCCTGGCGCTACGCGCGGGCACTGCCCATGCTGACGGCGGCCATCGAGGTCTGGGCGCGGCTGGGGCACGGCCCCGGCGAGGTCGCCGCGCGCAACGCGCGGGGGAGCGTCTGCCGGCGGCTGGGCGACTACGCGGCGGCAGCGGACGATCACCGCGCGGCCATCGGCGTGGCCCAGGAGTGGGAGCTATCCGGCGGCGAGATCACCGCGCGGGCCTGCCTGGGCGCTGTGCTCGCAGAGCAAGGCGACTTCCAGGGAGCGGCAGCGCTGCTCGACGAGGCGCTGTTGCTCAGCGCGCAGACGGTGGACAACTGGGGCGCAGGGCAAACCCAGCACTTCCTGGGCCTGCTGCACGAGGCGCACAAGGACTGGGACGCGGCCCTGGGCGCGTATGGCGCGGCGGTGGAGCGCTGGCGCGCGTTGTACGCGCGGGCCGAGGCGATTGAGTCCACAGCGGGCGTCGCGCGGGTGATGCTGGCCCAGGGCCAGGCTGTTGCCGCCTACGGGCTGGTCGAGGAAATTCTGCAACACCTCAGCGAGCGCGGCCCCGCCCGGTTGGACGAGCCGTTGCGCGTGTACTGGACGGCTTACCGGGCGCTGCACGCCATGCGCCAGGAGGAACTCGCCGGCGAGCTGCTGGACGCGGCGCACGCGCTGCTGGAGCGCCAGGCGGAGGGCCTGGACGAGATAGAGCGGGCGCGCTTCTTCGGGGCGGTGCCCGTCAATCGGGTGCTTGACGAGGCGTGGCGGGCCGCTCATTAAGGCCAGTCATGATGCGCCTGTGCGCAGGTTTCTATCCGCAGGGTGCAAGACTCCCGAAATCTCTGCCAGATGTCAGAAGTCCGGCCCCCTAGAGCCTGTTATGCACTGACGGCCCTGTCTTTCCCCAGCGGTTTTGGGTAGCTCCTGGTTGACCTCACCCCCGTCTCGGCGCTGGCGCGCCTCGACTCCCCCTCTCCATGCATGGAGAGGGGGAAAGGCCGAGCGCAGCGAGGCCAGGGGGTGAGGTCAACAGAGCGCCCCTCTCCCTTATCAAGGGTACCAGGTTCATAACACGCTCTAGCTGCCACGCTGCGACTTGAGCTTGAAGTAGGCGTCGAGCACGTCGTTGACCACCGGCGCAGCCACTGCCGAGCCTTCGCCGCCGTTATAAACGAAGGCCTGAACGATGATCTCAGGGGCTTCGTAGGGCGCGTAGCCCACGTACCAGGCGTGCGCGGGCCAGTTGCCGGGCTGGCACAGCCCCAGCGGAAAAGCCAGGTCGTCGCAGTATTCTGCCGTGCCCGTCTTGCCGGCCACGTTGACATAGGGCAGCGCGGCAACAGACGCCGTGCCGGTCAGCACGGCTTCGCGCATCCCGCGCTGCATCCAGCCCACAGACCACTCGGTGGCAAAGGGTGGAAAGTAGGAGTGCTGGCGCTGCACCAGGCTCTCGCGGCCCAGGCTTTCAAACTCCAACTGGTCGCACACATCCCCGTTGAACGTGTAGCCGAAGGGCACATTCACCCGGTATTCCACGATGTCGGTCACATCGTCGTCGGGGTTCGGGTCGCGGTCGTACTGGGCGCGATACGTGTCCGGGTTGCACTGGTCGGGGTCGTACCACGTGCTGGACTCCTCGCAGCGGCAGACCAGGCTGTTCTCGCCCTGGATGAGCATGTCCTCCTGCAGCAGCAGGACGGGCAGATCGCCCTCCGGCATGAGCAGCGTGCGCGCGACGTGCGGCTCGAACACTTCCAGGATGTTGCCATTAGAGTCCTGCAGGTTCTTGACGAGGGTCGGCTGGTAAAGCGTGCCGCCATTGGCCTGGGCTGCTATGGCGGCGATGAGCTGCAGCGGCGTCATCGTCACATAACCCTGGCCGAAGGCGGCGTTGTAAGTGTCGCCAGTGGACCAGCTCTGGCCATAGTTGCGGCGCTTCCACTGGCTCTCTGGCATACGCCCGGCCAGCTCGCCAGGAAGCTGGACGCCCAGCTCGGACCCAACGCCGAATGCCGTCGCCCAGCGATACAGGTCGAAGATGCCCAGCCCGCCGGGGCGCAGCGTCACCTGGCTGACCTCGGGATTGCCGCCGCCGATCTGGTAGAAATATACGTCGCAGCTTTGCGCGATCCCCTTGAGCATGTCCACGCGCTCGTGCCCGCTGCGCAGCCAGCAGACGAACGTCTGCCCCCGGCTGACATCGAGCGGCGCGTACTGGTCCGGCAGGACCAGCCGGCCCGGACAAAACAGGAACTGCTCCGGCGCGATGACGCCTTCTTCCAGCACCCCGATGGCCGTGATCATCTTCCAGACCGAGCCGGGCGGGTAAAGGGCGCTGATGGCGTGATTCACCAGCGGGCGCAGCGGGTCGTCGAACTGGTCGAAGTAGTATTCGCCGTCAATGGCGCGGGCAAAGCGGGCGTTGTCGTAAGTGGGCCAGCTCACCATCGCCAGCACCTCGCCATTGCGCGGGTCCATGGCGATGACCACTCCCTGTTGGGTGACCAGGCGCTGCGCCTCGGCGTTGACAATGTTGATCCGCCGCGTGATCGCTTCCTGGGCGGCTTCCTGCAGGGCCAGGTCGAGCGTAAGCTGCACGCTCTTGCCCGGCACGCGCTTGACTTCATTGACCAGCGTCAGGCGCTCGCCGGCCACGTCCACGATCCAGGTCTCGGTGCCGCGCATCCCGGCCAGCTCTGTCTCGAAGTACGCCTCAATGCCCGCGTAGCCGATGCGGTCAAAGGCCGGGTCATAGCCCAGCTCGCGCAGTCGCAGCTCCTCTTCCGGGCCAATCGGCCCCAGGTAGCCGATCACGTGCGCCGTTGTCGCGCCAGTGGGGTATTCGCGCACCGACGCCACCTGCGCCGACACGCCTGGCAGCAATTCCGACTGCTCCAGCACCTGGGCCATCACCTCGTAGGGCACGTCCGTCGCGACAACGACGGCGCGGAACGGCGCGATACCCTCGCCCTCGCGCACCATCTCTTCCAGGCTGCGCTCGTCGGAGCGCCCCGCCGCATCGGCCATGCTGCGCGTGGCGGGCACGTCCACCAGCGCCGAGACGCGGTTGTACACGGCCAGCACCGCCGCCGGGTCATCGGGCAGCTCTGCCGGGGTGATGGCGATGTTGTAGGCCGGGTCGTTCTTGGCCAGGGGAATCCCGTTGCGGTCGAGGATCGCGCCGCGCGGCGCGGGTTGCAGCGCAATTTGCAGGCGGTTCTCCTGGGCGTCCTCTTCGAACTGATCGCCGCGCAGGAACTGAAGCTCGCCCGTGCGGATAATCAGGATCATCAGCGAGAAGACGACAATCGCCTGAAACAGGATCAGTCGCCAGCCCTGAAAGGGGAGAAGGCGTCGCTCATTCATGGTCAGTCCCGTTCATCATCACCCGATCTCAGCGCGTCGCCAGCGTTTACCCCCTTCAGGCGGCCCGCCCCTGCGAAACCGGCCAGGCGCAGGAGCGCCACCCTGTTGCGCCCCCCTTGACCTCACCCCCGCTCGGCGCTGATGCGCCTCGCCGCCCCCTCTCCGTCAACGGAGAGGGGGCAAGCCGAGCGCAGCGAGGCTGGGGGTGAGGTCAATACCCCCACATCAAACAAGTCGCTGACAACCTTTGCACGCCCCCCGTCCACCTGCGCGCTTTCGGGTGCGTGCAAAACCTCTCAGGTAGGGGCGTTGCTCTGCTGCGCCCTGGTCAGCCTCACTCCAACCCGACGCGGCGCGGCGTCAGCCAGTCGTGAGCCAGCCCCACCAGCCTGAAGACCGGCACGCTCAGCAGGACGTGGTAGATCATCGTCGGCAGCGTCACAGTCAGCAGGCCCTCTCCCAGGGGAACAGTGTGCCCATCCAGGCGCAGCACGATCAGCAGCCCCAGGTGATAGAGCACGGTCCCCGCGCCCATGACCAGCGGCGGGAGGAGCAGATTGGTGCGCCGCACATCACCGAGCAGCGCGTCGGCGATGAACGCCACCACGACCAATCCCAGCGCCGACGCCCCCAATGGTGTGAGCGACATGGCGTCCTGAATGGCCCCGCCGAACACGGCCCACAGCATCGCATCCCCGACGTCGGCCAGCATCGCCCAGGCAACGACTACCAGAAAGACCAGGTCTGGCGCGCCCCCGCCGATACGCAGCTCTGGCATGACAGAAGCATCCAGGATGGCGGCAACCAGCACGATCGGCAGCCCAACATAGCGTATCATGACACCGCCGGCTCATGCCCGCACGGGCACGGTTATGGCGCGCCCTCCCCCTCTTGTGCCTGGAAGATGGTCAGGTCTACCGGCTCGAAGTTGACCAGCACCTGCACGATCTCCAGCCGGTTGAAGTCCACCAGGCTGCGCACGCGCGCCTCCTGATAAAGCTCCGTCTCGGCCAGGCTGGCGCTGAGCACCTGACCTACCACCAGGTCGGCGGGGAGCGTCTGGCCCAGGCCGCTGGTCAGCACCAAATCGCCTTCGCTCACCGCAGCGTCAATGGAGATGAAGGACATGATCAGGTCACCGGCCAACTGCCCGATCACCACCCCATCGTCGCGCGTCGTCTGCAAGCGCGCGTTGACGCGGCTCTTGGGGTCGCTGAGCAGCAGCACCTGCGCGCCGGTCGCCGACACCTGGGCCACGCGCCCCACCAGCCCGCGCTCGGTCACAACCGGATCGAGCAGGCTCACCCCGTCGCGCCGCCCGCAGTTGATCTGGAGCGAATGCACAAAGCCGGTCGCGCCCCTGCCGATCACGTCGCAGGTCACGTACTCATGGTCTTCGGGGCCGAAACGGTTGTAGTCGAGCAGGGCGGCCAGCCGGTCGTAGTCCTCGCCTTTCTCGCGGAGTTGAGCCAGTTCCGCCTGGTAGACAGCCAGCGCCTCTTCCAGGTCGTCAATGCGTTGCTTCTGGCGCTGGTAGGCAGCCAGATCGTCCACCAGCCCGCCCACCGAGCGCGCCGGGCTGCCCACGACGCGCTGGACCAGGTTCAGTGGGACGGTGACAACGCTCTCCAGCGGGCCGAGCGCGCCGGTGATGCTGAGGGTGATCAGCAGCAGCACGGTCAGCAGCATGATGCCGAACAAGACTAGGCGGCCCCCGCGTCCCACGAGCGACTCCTCCCTGCACCTGGTTTCAGCGGCCCATTATACCCGGACCGCCAACAACACGCCCCGAACCAGGCGATTCGGGGCGCAATGAATGCAGCAGAAAGGGGAGAGCTTCCGATCAGTGCTGGGTTGAGCCGCGCTCCAGCCCGGCCAGCAGCGAGCGCAGATTGTCGTAGTCTTCCAGAATGCGCCCGGCCCCGCGCGCCACGCAGGTCAGCGAGTCTTCGGCGAGCCACACGCGCACATTGACCTCGTCGGCGATGCGCTCGCACAGCCCCTTAAGCTGGCTGCCGCCGCCTGCCATGCAAATGCCGGACTCCATCAGGTCGGCGACCAGTTCGGGTGGCGTCTCGTCCAGCGCATCGCGAATGGTGTCAATGACGATGCCCACTGAGGGGTTGAGCGCCTCGCGCAGCTCAATGGAGGAGACTTCGACCGCCTCCGGCAGCCCGTTGACCAGGTTACGCCCGCGCATGACCATCGTGCGCTCCTCTGGCAACGGGTAAGCCGAGCCGATCTCGATCTTGGCGCGCTCGGCAGTGCGCTCGCCGATCAGCATGTTGTACTTGGCGCGCATGTATTGCACGATGTCCTCGTCCATCTCGTCGCCCGCCACACGAATTGAGCGGCTGATGACAATGCCGCCCAATGAGAAGATGGCCACTTCGGTCGTGCCACCGCCAATATCCACCACCATGCTGCCGCGCGTTTCCTGGATGGGCAGCCCGGCGCCGATGGCCGCCGCAACCGGCTCCTCGATCAGAAAAGCCTCGCGCGCGCCGGCGCTGATCGTCGCATCATAAACGGCGCGCTTCTCCACCTCCGTGACACCGGAGGGAATGCCCACCACCACGCGCGGACGCGGGATCGGCACCCAGTTTTGCTCGTGAGCCTTGCGGATGAAGTAGTCGAGCATGGCTTCGGTGATCTCGAACTCGCTGATCACACCGTCGCGCAGGGGGCGCACCACCATGTACTTGGAGGTGGGCGTCTTGCCAAACATCTCTTTGGCTTCGCGCCCTACGCTGATCGGGCGGCGCGTCTTGCGCTCGATGGCGACGTAGGATGGCTCGTTGATCACGATGCCCTTGCCGCGCACACTGACCAGCGTGTTCGCCGTGCCCAGGTCAATGCCGATGTCGAGCGAAAACAGGCCCAGCAGCCAGTCCAGAGGACTTACCAACGGTGCGCTTCTCCTCGGTTCGTGTCAGCGCGGCATTATACCACGCAGCAGGGCACTTGCCAGGGCGGTACTCATCAAACGCTCATGTTTTCTCAAGGGTGACGCGGGTAGGGGAGGGTTTGGAAACCCTCCCCTACCGTCCTGTTCGTCTGGTTCGCGGGCCTACGCGCTGAAGGCCGCGATCTGCTTCTGAAGCCCGCTGCGATCCACCTGGGGATAATCGCCCAGCAAGTCGTCAAAGCGATGCATGTACTCGACAAGCTGCGCCCGCGTGTGCGCCTCGAAGCGCATGGTGATCGCCGGCTGCGTGTTGCTGGCCCGCACCAGCCCCCAGCCGTGCTCAAACTCGGCGCGCGCCCCGTCCACCGTGATCACTTCGTACTTATCCTGCAGCCGGTCGCGCACCGCGTCAATGATCTTGAACTTCACATCGTCCGGCGCGGTCATGATGATCTCCGGCGTCGCCAACAACGTCGGAATCTCGGCCAGCATCTGCGAGAGCGTCTTGTCGGTCTTGCTGAACAGCTCCAGCACCTTGAGCGCCACCAGCGGCGCGTCGTCGAAGCCGTAGTAGTCCTCGCCGATGAACATGTGCCCGCTGACTTCGCCGCCGATCAGCGCGCCGACTTCCGCGATCTTCTGCTTCATCAGGCTGTGGCCAGCTTTCCACATCACCGGCTTGCCCCCGTGCTCGCGGATGACATCGGGCAGCACCCGGCTCGACTTGACATCGAAGACCACCGGCGTGCCAGGGTGCCGCGCGAGCAGGTCGCGGGCCAGGATCGCCAGCAGGCGGTCGGCGGCCACATGATGACCGTGCTCGTCAATCAGCCCGCAGCGGTCGGCGTCCCCGTCGAAGCCGATGCCGAAGTCCGCCCCGTGCTTGATGACAGCGGCTTCCAGGTCTTTGGTCAATTCTGGGTCTTCGGGGTTGGGCAGATGGTTGGGGAAGGTGCCGTCCGGCTCGCAGAAGAGACAGATCACCTCCACGCCCAGGCCGCGCATCACCGGCGGGACGAAGGTGCCGCTGAGACCGTTGCCCGCATCCACCACCACCTTCAGCCGGCGGCTCCCCATCGTCACCTTGTGCCTGATCACGTCCATGTGCCGGTCAGCCATCGCCAGGTCGGTGCGCCGCTCGCCCACCCCCGTGCTGAAATCGTCGGCCAGGATCAGCTTGAGCAGGTCTTGAATCTGCTCGCCAGCCAGCGCCAGGCGGCCATAGGCCATCTTGATCCCGTTGTATTGGGTGGTCAGGTGACTGCCGGTGACCATGATGCCCCCGGCGCGCTCGTGCGACGAGGAAGCGAAGTAGACGGTGGGCGTCATCACCGGGCCGATGTCGGTCACGCGCAGGCCGGTGCTCAGCAGCCCCGCGCTGATGGCGTCCTTGAGCGGCGGCGTGGACAGGCGGTTGTCGCCGCCGACGAACACCTGGGTCAGACCCAGTTCGCGCTGCACGTAGGTGCCATACGCCTGACCGACCAGCCGGGCCAGCCCCGGCGTAAGCTGCGCGTCCGGCCCTTCCACCGAGCCGCGAATATCGTACTTGCGAAAGACCGCTGTTGGAACCTGCGCCATAGTCTTCTCTCCAGTTCATGCGGGGCCGGACACAAATCCGCCTGCTGGCGGCGCCGATCACGCTCACCCTGCGCGCATTATACCGTGAGGGAACCTGTAGAGAAAACTTGGGCCAGGAGAGTCTCCAAAACAGCCCGACACCCAATAACCCGCTGCCAGCATTAGCAAAGACGACTCTCCATGCCTGTGGAGAGTCGCCCCGTGCTATTACTGCTGCGATTGGGCGCAGGCTACGCGGCGTGCCCGTCACCTTCCCTGAGAATGCGCACGCTGAATACTTCGTCCGCGCGAAGAGGCTCAACCGCAGACATCGGCACTGCGATCACGGCAATGGACTCGCCCAGCGCATTGAAGACTTCGAGCACGTAGCCATCTTCGCCGCCAGTTGGATGCGGCACGTAGTCCACCAGCATCGCCACGTCACCGGATTTCAAATGGTGTTCCGGGAGATCATGGCGCAGAGCGACCCGTTGGTATAGATCAAGCTTCATCTCACGGCCCTTTCCACGGCTTCAAAGGTCGTGGCACCAGTAGATAGCGCGTGAGTTTCTCCTCGGGTGCGCGCAAAACCTGTCAGGTAGGGACGCTGCTCTGCTGCGCCTCGGTTTACCTCACCCCCGCTCGGCGCTCACGCGCCTCGCCGCCCCCTCTCCGTTGACGGAGAGGGCAAGCCGAGCGCAGCGAGGCTGGGGGTGAGGTCAATACCCCCACGCCAAACAAGTCGCTGACAATCTTTGCGCGCACCCATTTTCCTCTGGAATGCTCGCGTCCGGCGGAATCTTCACCCCGACCCCCTCACTCGCCGGAGATCGCAAAGGCCAGCCGCCCGCCGGACGAGTCGGCGTCAATGGTCACCGTCGTGCCCGGCTGGGGATTCTCGTGCAGCAGGTAATCGGCCAGCGACTCGCGCACGTGGCGCTGGATGATGCGCCGCAGCGGGCGCGCGCCCCACTCCGGGTGATCGTTCTGGGCAAGCATCCACTGCCTGGCTTCGGGCGTGAACTCCAGCGACAAACCACGCTCAGTCGCCAGTTGGTATTCCTTCTTGAGCATCAGGTCGAGAATCTGCGCCAGATGCTCGTCGCCCAGCGGGTGGAAGATCACGATCTCGTCAATGCGGTTGAGGAATTCGGGGCGGAACGACTCGCGCACCTCTTCCATCACTTCCTCGCGGATCTCGTCGTCAATCGCCGTTGTAGCCAGCAGCGGCGCGCCCACGTTGCTGGTCATGATGATCACCGCCTCGCTGAAGTTGGCCACGTTGCCCTGTCCGTCGGTCAGGCGACCTTCTTCCATCACCTGCAACAGCACGTCGAGCACGCGACGGTGCGCCTTCTCCACCTCGTCGAACACGACGACGATGTAGGGTTGCTCGCGCACGCGATCGGTGAGCTGCCCGCCGCCCTCGTAGCCCACGTAGCCGGGCGGCGCGCCGATCAGCCGGCTGACCGTGTTCTCGTCCATGTACTCGGACATGTCCAGTTGCAGCATGGCCTCTTCGCTGCCGAACATGAACTCGGCCAGCGCCTTGGCCAGCTCTGTCTTGCCCACGCCCGTCGGCCCCAGGAAGAGGAACGATCCGATCGGGCGCTTGGGGTCTTTCAGCCCCACGCGCGCCGTCTTCACCGCCCGGCTGAGCGCCATCACCGCCTCGTCCTGGCCGATGATCCGCTCGTGCAGGTGCTCGACCATGCTGGCGTACTTGGTGCGCTCGTCCTGGCCCAGCTTGCTGACGGGGATGCCGGTCATCTGCGCGGCGGCCAGGGTCACGTCTTCGGCGTCGAGCGCGGAGTCGGCCACTTCCTGGCGGAAGGCCAGGTGCGTCTGCTCGCTCAGGCTGACCAGTGACGCGGCGCGATGGATGAGGTGGGCGGCGCTGAGCGGCAGCGCCGTCCCGCTCAGGTAGCGCCGGGCCAGCGTCGCGGCGACCTTCAGCGCGCTCTCCTCCACCTCGATGTCATAGTCGGCGGCGATGTGCGGCGCGTGCACCTTGAGAATTTCGACCGTCTCTTCGACGCTGGCCGGGGGCACAGTGAGAAGTTGCGCGTTCTCGACGATGGCGCTGATCCCGCGCAGCCGTTCCTCCCACAGCGCCTGCGTCGTCGAGCCGATGATCACCGGGTCTTCGCCCAGGAAGGTCTTTTGCAGCAGCGGCGCCGTCTTGAAGAACTCCGCCTTGAGCTGCCCGCCGAAGAAACGGTGAATGTGCGGGATGAAGAGGATGCCGCTCTTCGCCCGGCGCAGGCCGCTGTCCACCGCCTTGTCCGGCTGATCGAGCAGCGCCCGCTCGTCAATCTGCACCAGGTTGCGCAGGCGCTGCGGCCCCTTGCCCTCGGCGATGAGCAGGGCCAGGCTGTAGGCCAGCGCCCGCTTGCCCACGCCGTCCGCCCCCACCAGGATCACGTGGCGGTTGACCGTCTGGCTGAGCATCTGGATCAGGTCGCGCAGCAGGTCTTCGCGGAAGTAGACTGCCTGCAGCGACCCCGACTGCGCTGCCGCGACCATATCGGCGCTGATCTCGGTGTCGGTGCGGCGGATGACGCTGGCGCTCGTCGCTGAGGTGGTGAGCTGGTCGCGGATGGCGCTCTTGGTGATGCCGAACTGGGTGAGGATGCCCGCCGTGCCCACTTCGCGCTCGGTCATCACGCCGAGCAGGTGATCAGTATCAACGGTCAGCTCATTGAGCGCCTGGGCGACGCTGAGCGCCTCGTCCAGGGCGATGACCATCCCCCGGCTAAGCTGCGCCGAGCGTCCCTCCGCCCCGGCGTAAGTCAGGTCGCCGTTGGTGTCGCGGCGGCTCTGCACGGCCAGGTTGACCGTGCGCTCCAGACGCTCCAGGTCGGCGCCGCGCCGCTCGGCGAAGGTGCGCAGGACGCGCGCCGCCGCTGTGTTTTTGCTGCGGATGAGGGCCAGCAGCGCCGCCTCCGGCGTGAGCAGCGTCTTGCCGTAGGCGGTGAGGATGTCCACCGCGTCGTCGAGGGCGGCTTGCGTATCTTTGCTGAGCAGATTGGGGTTGAGCGTGGCCATGCGCGGCATCCCGAAGGTGAGCAGTCCGAAGTCACCACAAAGGTACTACGGGATGGACGCGAAAACAACCCGGAGTTAACAAAAGACTTCCGAAGTCTTCTCACGACTTCGGAAGTCTGAGACGCATCCAGCAGGGCGCGGTTCAGCCTGCTCCCCGCCGCCCCGAAATGGACAGCCGCTCGCAGGGGCACTGCTCTGCGCTCCGGTTTACCTCACCCCCTGGCCTCGCTACGCTCGGCTCTTCCCCCTCTCCGTTAACGGAGAGGGGGAGGCGAGGCGCGCCAGCGCCGAGCGGGGGTGAGGTAGAGCCAGGCACCCACGCCGCTCAACAGCCCCGGGCGCCACCTTCTCGCTCAGGAAGCCTCGCTCAGCCGGTAGCCGATGCCGCGCACGTTGACGATGATGTTCGGGTTCTGCCCCGAAGCCTTGAGCTTGCGGCGCAGATTGCTCACGTGCGGGCGAATCACCTCGCGCGCCTCGTTCTCGTCCAGCACATAGTTGCGCACTTCGCGCACCAGTTCCGAGCAGGGCACCACCCGCCCGCGATGCGCCGCCAGGTAGAGCAGCAGGTCGAACTCGGTCGGCGTCAGGTCTATGGGCTTGTCGCCGACCGAAATCTGGTAGCGGCCAGGGTAGATGGTCAGCGGGCCGATGGTCATCGTCGTGACCGGCGTCACAACGGGCGTGCTGGCTGCGGCCCCGGCTTTGCCTGCTGCGACGCGCTCGGCTTCACCGCCCGCCCCGGCCAGCTCCTCGACACTCTCGCGGATGGCGCTCAGCAGTTGGCGGCGGTGCTTGAGGTTGTGCGCCCGCTCCAACCCCTCGGCGACGCTGTTGCGGATGTCCTGGCTGCTGCTGGGCTTCACCAGGTAATCGTGCGCTCCCAGGCGCAGGCTTTCGATGGCCGTTTCCAGGCTGGCGTAGCCCGTCAGCAGAATCACCACTGCGTCGGGAGCCTGCTCCTTGATGCGGGCCAGCAGTTCAACGCCGCTCAGGCCAGGCATGCGGATGTCGGTCAGCACCACGTCGTATTCCTGGCGCTGCATCATCTCCAGCGCCTCTTCGCCGGTCTCGGCGGTGTGCACCTGGTAGCCCAGGCGCTGCAACGTTTTGCTGATCGAGTAGCGGATCGCCCCTTCGTCGTCCACGACCAGGATATGAGCCTCTTGTGGATTCTCCATTGTGTGTACGCCTCAATAGATGATAGCGAGAACCGCCAACAGCCTGCGCGCGATTGGCCTGGCACCTGGTTGCCGATCATGGCTGCCGGTGCAAGCCACCTCTCCCTAGGGCGTGCCATGAACTCTACGCGCTCGGCGCAGCGGGAAGCGCGCTACGCCGTGCGCGGCGCATTGACCCCCCCTGTGCCCCCTCCCTGTCAGCGGGAAGGGGCAAATCGCTCCCCTTTCCTCGCAAGCAGAGAAAAGGGTCGGGGGGGAAAGCGCATAACACGCTCTTGAACCCAACACCGCAACGCAGACCGGAGTCGCTGAACGTGCGCCAGGCGAAAGTCCTCGTAAGGGCTGGGTCGCTTCCGGTCATTCATCTTGTCTTAACTATAGCTGAACGTTGTGGAAAAAGCAAGTATCTGTTAACTCTGATAGTAGGCCATGCACAAATGGGGTAAGCTGTTCGCTCAGAGCCATTGGCGGCTCACTCGGCGCGCCGCCAGCAGACCACCACCCCCACCCCGGCCATCTGCGCCAGGTCGCCCGGCACGGCAAACGGCTCCGCCACCCGCGCGCGCAGCCCTCCCGCCGTTGGCGCGACGAACCAGGCGATGGCGTCGTCCACCACCAGCAGCGGCACGCGGTCGCGCCAGCCCGCTGGCACGCGCAGGTTGATCAGCGTGTCGGCCAGCTTCTGCGACCGACCGCCCATCCCGCGCGGGCGGAAGCGGTCGCCGGGCCGTCGCGCCCGCAGCCACAGCCGCGCCCCTGCGGGCACGGCCAGCGCCGCCGCCAGCGGATCGGCGTGCAGGGCAGGCAGGTCGTCGTCCGGCAGCAGCGGGCGCGCGCTGAACACCCACGCGCCGCAAGCGATCTCCACTCGCTCGCCGGGGTTGAAGGCGGGGCCAGCGCGCTCGCCCGGCAACGCCGGCGCGTCAGCGCCCACCTCGACCGGATCGGCGCCCGCGCCAGAGAAGACCAGCACGTCGTAGCCCACGCGCAGCGCCAGCCCGCCCGGCAGAGTCGCCTGCACGCCGACATGTCCGCTGGCGCTCACGGCCAGGGCGCGCTCGACGTGCTCGAAGGTCACATCGCGCAGCGCCGGGCGCAGCCGCCACACCGCTGCGCGAATGAGATGGCGCTTGCTGCTCAGCGGCAGATCATCCCAGACAGCGCGATCGAGCACGATGGAGTCCGCCGCTTCGCCCCGCAGCGCCCGCGCCAGCGCCGCCTCCCCTGCCGCGCGCACCAATTCCGCGTCGGCGCGCAGCACGTCGGCGGTGCGCGCCAGCACTTCGCGCACGTTCGGGTTGAGCGTCTCCAGCAGCGGCAGCACCTCGTGGCGCAGCCGGTTGCGGAAATAGGCCGTGTCCTGGTTGGTCGCGTCCAGGCGCGCGGTGAGGCCCTGCGCGGCGATGTACTCGTCAATCTCCCGCCGCGACAGGTCGAGCAGCGGGCGAATGAGCACGGGCCAGGCGTCCGGAGTCGCCGGGAGGCCGTCCAGCGGCGGATCGCAGGCAATGATCGCGTCTTCCAGCAGGTGATAGTCGCTGAGGGGGGTGGCGGGCAGCATCCCGCGCAGACCGCTCAGGCCGCTGCCGCGCAGCAGGTGCATGAGCACCGTCTCGGCCTGGTCGTCGCGCTGATGCCCCACCGCGACGCGCGCCGCCCCCACCTGGCGCGCCACGCGCAGCAGGAACGTGTAGCGCACCTGGCGCGCGGCTTCCTCCACGCTCAGGCGGCGCGACCGCGCGATCTGGCCGGCGTCCGCCCGCCCCACTGTGACCGGCAGCCCCCAGTCGAGCGCCGTGCTGCGCACGAAGTCCGCGTCCGCCGCGCCCGCCGCGCCGCGCAGCCCGTGATCGAGCGTGGCGACGTGCAGAGCGATGCCCAGCCGCTCGCGCAGAGCCAGCAGCGCGTGCAGCAGGGCCAGCGAGTCCGCGCCGCCCGACACGCCAACCACGACCCGGTCGCCGGGCGCGCACAGGGCGTGCCGCTCGATAGTCTCCGCGACGCGCGTTACCAGGCCGGGCATGTACTCATCCACTATCCTGGGTTCTGAGTCTGGAGTCTGGAGTCATGAGATGTGAGGCGTGGGAGCGCCCTGTACGCCTGACTCCCAACCCCGGACTCCTGACTCACTACTCACACCCACAATGATCGCGCCCCTGCCCCGCGCGCCCTCTCAGCGTTCCTGGCGATTCAGCCGTCGGAAATACCCGTGCGAGATGCCGCGCAGCTCTTCGAGCATGACGAAGGCTTTGGGGTCTACCGCCTGCACCACTTTCACCACAGCGTTCACGTCGCGGTGCTTGACGACCGCCGTCACCGCGCCGACCTGTCCCTCCGCGCCCTGCCCATAACTCTCAGTGGCCCCGAAGCCCGCCTGACGGATGGCGACGGCGATATCGTGCGAGTGGTGCGGCGAGATGATATGCACCGAGACAAAGCGCTGGATCAGGCGCTGCTCCAGCGTCATGCCCAGGTAGCCACCTACCGCAAAGCCGACGCTGTAGGCTCCGAGGTTCCAGATGTTGTTGAGGTTCGAGACGACGCTGCCCAGAGCGATGGCGAAGATCAGCGTCTCGATGACGGCCAGCCCTGCCGAGGGGAGCTTCTGCCCGCGCACGATCAGCACCAGCCGCACGGTCGTGATCATGTTGCCCACGACGCGCAGCAGAAAGATTCCGCCAGCGGTCAGCAGGGTATCGGGGTCCATGAGTCTCTCTTTCGCAGCGACATGCCCGGCCAGGCAGCCTGCGCCAGCAGCACGTCAGGCTCTATCATACCACATGGCGGCACGCCCCCGGCGCAGGGGCACGCCAGAAAACGCGCCGAAGCTGGGCGACATCAGCGCGGAAAGACAGACAACTGGTACGCTCCGGTCGCGCTGCCCCCCTGCCCGGCCTCCGCCACCAACCGATACTCGCCATCCTGCGGCAGCACGACGATCAGCGCCGTGCCGGAGGCCAGCGCCTCCCCGGACGGCGCGTACAGGGTCAGCAGCGGCACAATCGCGCTGCCGGGCAGCGGCTCGGCGGCGACCTCCCACACCTCGTCCGTCGCGCCAGCGAAGCGGTAGCCGTGCCGCGCCCCGGCCAGGGCCAGCTCGTTTTTGATCAGCGCGGGCGTGGTATGCGCCGCGAAGGTCACGTCGGGCGGCCAGTCGCCGCTGGCGGTCTCCGCAGCATCCGGCGTCGCCAGGCTTGTGGCGCTCGCGCCAGGATTGGATGGTGACTCCTCGTCCGGGCCGTCCAGGCGGGCCAGCAGCGCCAGCAGCGCGATCAGCAGCACAAGCGGCAGCGCAAATGCCCCGCCGTAGACGGCCCAGCGCGTGTGCCGCCACCGCTGCGGCGGGTCGGGCCAGTCGCCATCGTTCGCATAGAGGTCACCCGGATCATCGCTGTCGTAGAGCGGATAGTCCGCGCCGTCTTCCGCTGGATCGTACTGCGCCATGAGCCAGACTCGCCCTGTCAGCCGTCAACAATGGCGCTGACCGTCTGCTGGGCCATTTGCGGGGTAATGCGGTCGTCGGTCAGGTAGTCGCGGCGCATGATCTGGTAGAGCGTGGGGATTTCGCAGATAGGCACTACCGGCCCGTCGGCGGAGAGGCGCACGTTGGGCGAGGTGAACACCACGATGGCATAGATCGGCACATTCTCCAGCCCGCGCCGGGCGAGAAACCTGCGCAGCGCGACCACATCGCGCACCACCTCGCGGGTGGGGTTGGTTTTGGCCCCGCGCAGCTTGCCGTCGCGCGTCTGGTTGATCCACTCGGCCCGCTCGTTGATCCACGTGCCAGCGTAATCCGTGATGCGAAAGACCAGCGCCCCCGGCGGGCCGACCAGCACAGCGTCAATGTATCCCACACGGCGCTTGCTGACGTTGCGCAGGTAGGTAAAACGCTCGTCGAGAAACTGGCCCAGCCCCTCGCCCACTGCATAGGCCAGCGGATTGTCCTTCTGGAGCGTCAGCGCGCGGTACACCAGGCCCAGACCCACCACCAGGGCCACGACGCCGACCACGATCAGCAATATCTGAAACAGGTCGAAGATGAACGAATCCCACAGCGGGAAGAAGATGAACAGCACGCCCAGGGCGATGGCGATTGCCCCGCTGAAGAAGGCCAGGCCGCCCAGGAACAGGTAGTAGCGCCCGCGCCGGGTGATGTTCTGGGAAGGGTTGATGTTCTGCATCACACGCTCAGCCTGTCGTTCATGCGCCGCGCACCGCGCGGTTGCCACCATCAGGCGCACCGTCGGGTGCGTACAAAACCTGTCAGGTAGGGGCGCTGCTCTGCTGCGCCCCTTGACACCACCCCGCTCGGCGCTCACGCGCCTCGCCGCCCCCTCTCCGTTGACGGAGAGGGGGAAGAGCCGAGCGCAGCGAGGCTGGGGGTGAGGTCAATATCCCCGCGCCCAGCGAGTCGCTGTCAACTTTTGCACGCACCCCGCTCCAGGGGGGTGAGCAAAACCTGTCAGGTAGGGGCGCTGCTCTGCTGCGCCCCCCTTGACCTCACCCCCGCTCGGCGCTCACGCGCCTCGCCGCCCCCTCTCCGTTGACGGAGAGGGGGAAGAGCCGAGCGCAGCGAGGCTGGGGGTGAGGTCAATATCCCCGCGCCCAGCGAGTCGCTGTCAACTTTTGCACGCACCCCGCACCGTCACGCCAGACAGCGGGAGATTGTAGCGCCCAACTCGCCCGCCGCCTATGACTCGGCGGAGCCAGACCGCGAAGCCGGAGCCGCCAGCCTGCTTTCGGACGCAGCTTCCCGCGTGGAGAGGGTCGCGTCGGGATCGGAGCGGCCAGGGACCACCGCCGCAGATGCGCCGGGCGTTTGCGGCAAGGCGACCTGCTCGTGCTCGGCGGCGCGGCGGCGCGCTGCGGCGAGCGCCTGGCGCCGTGCAATCAGCGTATCAAGCTGCGTCCGCAGCTCCGACATGGTGGGCAGCGGTTTTTCGAGTAGCAGATCTGCCTGCGAGATGATCATGATCTGCTTCTCCTGCTCCGGCGAAATGCGATAGGCGGTGATGAGCACAATGGCGATGTTGCCGAGCTTGGGGCTGCGCCGGATGCGCGCGGCGACATGGTGCCCGTCCACGCCGGGCAGCCGGATGTCCAGGATCGCCAGTTCCGGCAGCTCGCCGGCGTAAATGCCGGCGTCCACGCTGTCCACCCATTGCACGGCCTCAGCGCCATCCACAAAGGCTACGCCATCAATGCCCCAAAGCTGGAACATCGTCACCAGGACGTCGTAGATATCCGGCTCGTCATCTACTACCATCCACGTCGCCAACGCCCTGCTCCTCTGCGCCGCACGTGCTGCACTCATCGTCATGACTGCGCACCAGTTTACAATAAAGGCCGCCCCATGAGCAACCGAGGGAAAAGAGGGGGCCTACGAGCAAGCTGTTGGGCCCTTGCCAGGACACCCCTAACCCCGTCCCTTCCCCCACGAAGGGGGAAGGGAGAAGAGCGCACCCGCTAAGCCCTTCCTTCCCGGTGGGGTAGGGGGAAAAACAACTTCTCAAATGGTCTCTCTGGCTTCCTCCTGCCCCTCATGCTGCCTTTGCCCTGAGCATACCCCGTCGCACCCGCGCAGATGCGCGGTGAAGCCGGCGCTGGCCAGCAACCACAGCCCGCCTGCCAGCAGCGCGCCGATCACCTGCGAAGGGAAGTGTACGACCAGAACAAGGCGGCTGAGGCCGATCAGGACGATGATCGCCGCCGCAGCCACGATGAGCGCCGCGCGCGCGCGCCGGCTGATGACGCGCCGCCAGGCCAGGTAAGCGAGCATTCCATAGGCGATGGTCGCCTGCATGGTGTGGCCGCTGGGATAGCCGTAGCCGCCTTCGGGGTTCGTCCAGCCGTCGAACGCCGGGCGCGGCGCAGCGATCCACTCCTTGAGGCCCATGTTCCACAGCTTGCCAACGGCCATGGCCAGCGCCCACCCCGCCAGCAGAGTCCAGTCACGCCGGGCGATAAAGGTTGCGCCCAGCCCAAAGCCCACCACCCACAGCACTTCGGAGCCGAAAACGGTGATCACGCGGAACACGTCCTGCACTGTCGGATCGGCGTGGGCGAAGAACCAGGCGGCGCGCTCGGCGTCGAAGTCCTGCACCGCTGCCAGATCAAGGATCGGGGCGCTCAGCGCGGCGAAGAGCAGCATGGTCGCGCAGCCGGCCAGCACCATCCCCAGCACAATCCCGGCGCAGCGGCGCGAGTCAGTGCTCAGAATGCGAGTGAGCATGATGTCCAGGCCTCCTCCTTGAGGGCAATGCGTCCCAGTATACCGCGCCGCGCGCCGCTGGGTGCACCCGACTCTGGGGGCATTGACCCACCCCGCCAGACTTCCGAAGTTTCCGAAAACTTCGGAAGTCTATTGCGAGGCCGCCCGCGCCGCTTCCTTCATTGACCAATCGGCACCCGCTCCGTATAATCCGGTGCGGCAACGGGTCGGACTACGGCGATTGGCTCAGCACGACAGGTTCTGACAAGGCGAGGTGGCGAATGCGGTTGATTCTGGTGCGGCACGGGCAGGCCGAGCATCGCGGCGACGAAGACGACAACCTCTACCTGACCGATCTGGGCAAGCGCCAGGTGGAGCTGCTCGGTCAGTGGCTGGCTGAGAACGAGCCGGGCGTCACGGCCATCGTGTGCAGCCCGCTGCGCCGCGCGCGCGAGACGACCTCCATCCTCAACCGCTACATTCACGCGCCGCTCAAGATGGACGACGACCTGCGCGAGACCACGCACGACCTGTATATGAAGCTGCCGCGCCTGGTCCACCCCTCCGACAACGGCCCGCACTACTTCATCATGCCCGCCGACAACTACTACCAGCGCTTCGCCGAGCAGACCCGCCGCGTGCTCAACCGCCTGATCGAAAACCCCGAAGCGGTGCAGACGAAAATCGTCGTCTGTCACGGCGGCACGGCGGGCACAATGGTGCGCATGTTGCTCAAATGCCACCCGCTGGACATCTGGATGCACAACACGGCCATGCACCATCTCACCTGGCAGGACGGGCTGTGGATTCTGCGCGGGATCAACTACGCGCCTCACCTGCCCGCGACTCTCATCACCGGCTAGAGAACACAGAGCCAGGCGCTGCGCAATCAGCGCCCGGCGCGTTGCGGCGGACCGCTAGAGCCTGTTATGCACTGACGGCCCTGTCTTTCCCCAGCGGTTTTGGGTAGCTCCTGGTTTACCTCACCCCCGTCTCGGCGCTGGCGCGCCTCGCCTCCCCCTCTCCATGCATGGAGAGGGGGAAAGGCCGAGCGCAGCGAGGCCAGGGGGTGAGGTCAACAGAGCGCCCCTCTCCCTTGTTGAAGGTACCAAGTTCATAACACGCTCTAGCTATCAGCTTTCAGCCATCAGCATTCAGCCAAAGACACAGACCGGAGGTTTTCGCTGACTGCTGATGGCTGATGGCTGATGGCTGTCCGCTAGAGCCTGTTATGCACTGACGGCCCTGTCTTTCCCCAGCGGTTTTGGGTAGCTCCTGGTTTACCTCACCCCCGTCTCGGCGCTGGCGCGCCTCGACTCCCCCTCTCCATGCATGGAGAGGGGGAAAGGCCGAGCGCAGCGAGGCCAGGGGGTGAGGTCAACAGAGCGCCCCTCTCCCTTGTTGAAGGTACCAAGTTCATAACACGCTCTAGGCCCAGGTGATCAGGTTGGTCATGATCGGGTCGGCCAGGTCGTCGTGGCGCGGCAGCACGCGCACGGAGATTCCACGCTGGCCGGTCGTCGTATAGCGCAGCGTGGCGAAGAACTCGTGAATGTTGCGCGAGTGCTCTCCTTCGTCCGGGCTGCGGTGCGCCATATCCATTGTCTCGCCGACGAGGATCTCGCCCCGGCTGTCCAGCGAGCCGTAGTAAAGCTGCACGCTGACATCTTCCGGCTGAAGCGCGCCCAGGTCTATGAACGCGCGCACGGAAATGTCATCGTTGACCGTGAGTCGCTGCGGCTCGACCACGACCCGCTCGACCTTCAGGAGGTGCCAGTTGGCGCGCGCCTGGGCCAGCCAGTCGGCGAATTCGCGCCCGCGCTTGAGGTCGGGCTGACTGAGCGCGGTGAACCGCTTGTGGCTGGGCATATAGTGCTCTTCGGTATACTCGCGCACCATGCGGTAGGTGTTGAAGACGGGAGCCAGCTTGCGCATACTGGCCTTGACGCGCCCGATCCAGTCGCGCGGCAGCCCGTCGCGGGTGCGCGTGTAGAAGGCCGGGATGATGTCCTTCTCCAGCAGGTTATAGAGCGCCTGCGCCTCGATGAAGTCCTGCAAATCCCACTCCTGCTGCGGATACTCCTCGCCTGCGCCGATGGCCCAGCCGACGGACGGATCGTAGCCCTCGGCCCACCAGCCATCGAGAATGCTGGCGTTCAGCCCGCCGTTGTAGATAACCTTCATGCCGCTGGTGCCGCTGGCCTCGTTGGGACGGCGCGGCGTGTTCAGCCACACATCTATGCCCTGCACCATCGCGCGGGCCACGCTCATGTCGTAGTTCTCCAGGAAGACGATGGAATGGCGGAAGGCAGGCTCCTCAGCCGTCTTGACGATCTCCTTGATCAGCTCTTTGCCCAGGTGATCGTGCGGGTGGGCTTTGCCGGCGAAGATGAACTGCACCGGGCGCTGCGGGTCGTTGACGATGCGCTCCAGCCGTTCCTTGTCGCGGAAGAGCAGCGTCGCCCGCTTGTAGGTGGCGAAGCGCCGCGCAAAGCCAATAGTCAGCGCGTCCGGGTTGAGCACTTCGCTGGCAAGCTCGATCTCGGATTGCGGCGCGCCCCGCGCGATCAGTTGGGCGCGCTGCCGTTGCCTGGCGTAAGATACCAGGCGCTCGCGGCGGCGCTCGTGCGTGCGCCATAGCTCTGCATCGGGGATGCGGTCAACGTCCTGCCAATATTCCGCCTTGTCCGGCTCGCTGCGCCAGGCAGGGTCCAGGTAGCGGTCGAGCAGGCTGGCCATCTCACCGCTGATCCAGCTTCTGATATGGATGCCGTTGGTGATCGCCCCGATCGGCACCTCGTTCTCCGGCACCTGGGGGAACATCCACTGCCACATCGTCCGGCTGACCAGGCCGTGCAGTTGGCTGACGCCATTAGCCCCGGTAGACACCTTCAGCGCCAGCACGGGCAGGCTGAACACGTCGAAGCCGCCCATGTGCTCGCGGCCCAGATCGTGGAACTGCTCGCGCGTCAGGCCGAGCCGGTCCCACAGATAGGGGAAGTGCTCGTCAATGAGGTCGTAGCCGAACCGTTCCAGGCCGGCGGGCACCGGCGTATGGATCGTGTAAACATTGCCGGCGGCGCAGATGTCGGCGGCCTGCCCGAAGCTCAGCCCTGGGTTTTCTTTCATCAGCAGGCAGATACGCTCCAGGGCCAGGAAGGCGCTGTGGCCCTCGTTCATATGGCACACCGTCGGGCGCATGTGCAGCGCCTCGAGCAGTTGAATGCCGCCGATGCCCAGCACGATCTCCTGGCGGATGCGCGTGCGCTTGTCGCCCCCGTAAAGCCGGTCGGTGAGATCGCGGATTTCTGACGGATTGTCGGGGCGATTGGTGTCCAGCAGGTAAAGCGGGATGCGGCCCACCTGAACCTTCCACACCTGAATGCGGGCGGTGTGCTGGGCGATGGGCACCTCGACGATCAGCGGCTCCCCGCCCTCGTCGAAAACCTGCTGCACCGGCAGGTTGGGGTAATCGTTGAGCGGGTAGGACTGCTGCTGGTAGCCATCCGCGTTGAGGTACTGGTGAAAATACCCCTCCTCGTAGAGCAGGCCGATGCCGACGAGGGGCAGCCCCAGGTCCGAGGCGCTCTTGAGATGATCGCCGGAGAGGACGCCGAGGCCGCCGGAGTAGTTGCGCAGGCACTCGGTCAGCCCGTACTCCATCGAAAAATAGGCGATGAACGGCTTGCCGAACTCGCCATGCTGGCGGCGATACCAGGTGCGCGCGTCGGGGGCCATATAGGCATCGAAACTGGCGCAGACGCGATCGAGGTGAGCCAGGAATGCCTCATCTTCCGAGGCGGCGCGCAGCACGTCCTGGCTGATGCGCCCCAGCATCCACACGGGATTGCTGCCGGTCTCCGTCCACAGGTCGCGATCCAGCCGCCGAAACAGGGCGATTGTCTCATGATCCCAGCTCCAGCGCAGGTTGTAGGCCAGGTCGCGCAGCCGCTCCAGACTGGGCGGGAGGCTGGGCCTCACATCTACTTTGGCGACAGGTTTGACCATCGGTCTTTCTCCCTTGAACATGACCATCAGCCGGGCACGACCAGCCACCGGTGCAGGGATCGGCCCTGTATGGGGCATTGCGCGCGGCCTGGGATGTCTCTGAACTCCGGGCGCGCTCGCCCGCGCCGACCGGCGCAGCGAGCGCAGGCTGTAGGATAGCAGGCTTGGCCCGATTTGCCAACGCGAGGGAAAAGCGGGGTGCGTGCACAAGTTGACAGCGACTCGCTGGGCGCGGGGATACTGACCTCACCCCCAGCCTCGCGGCGCTCGGCTTGCCCCCTCTCCGTAAACGGAGAGGGGGCGGCGAGGCGCGCCAGCGCCGAGCGGGGGTGAGGTCAGCCAGGGCGTAGCAGAGCAGCGCCCCTGCCTGACAGGTTTTGCACGCACCCTTCGCCCAGGGCAAACGCATCAAACGTGCGCGTTGTTCTACCTCACCCCCAGCCTCGCGGCGCTCGGCTTGCCCCCTCTCCGTTGACGGAGAGGGGGCGGCGAGGCGCGCCAGCGCCGAGCGGGGGTGAGGTCAACCAGGGCGCAGCAGAGCAGCGCCCCTGCCTGACAGGTTTTGCACGCACCCTTCGCCCAGGGCAAACGCATCAAACGTGCGCGTTGTTCTACCTCACCCCAGCCTCGCGACGCTCGGCTTGCCCCCTCTCCGTTGACGGAGAGGGCGGCGAGGCCCAGCGCCGAGCGGGGGTGAGGTCAGGCTGGCGCGCGGCAGGCTTTGATGCCGCACCCTTCGCCGCCCGGCATGGATCGCGCGGCGCAGGTGCGCTATACTGGCGCGCGGGCGAGCTTGCGCTTGCCCGCCAAACCGGATTGCAGCGGAGCAGAGCAGGGTGCCATGACCAACAGGCGCGAGCAGAGGGCTGAGGGGATTTCCACGCGAGAGCGGTGGGCGTATCGCATTGCGTTCGCCGCGTTCGCCTTCTTCACTGTGTTTGGCGTGTACCTGCTCTGGCGTCCGACCGATTTTCTGTCCGACCTCTACGCGGTGCTGCTCCTGGTCACGCTGGGCCTGGGGGTGATCTCCGGGCTGATCTCCGTCTATTCTTCATAGTCGCCGGGCGGTGACGCGCAGCAGGACGGGCGTCCAGCGCAGCGACCCGTCCCGCCCAGCGGCGGAGGCCATGCGCTCGCGTGCAGCGGCGAGAAACGCGGCGCGCGCCTGCTCGGTCATGCCGTCAAGCTCGGCGTGACGGTCGGGGCGGGCCAGCAGAAAGCGCAGATAGACTTCTGCCGAGGGGAGGCGCACCGTCACCGGCGCGGACTCTTCGGCGTGCTCCACGCCAAATCCCGCCTCGGCGAGCCATTCCCGGTAATCCTCGACATCCTGCAACAAATCGCTCCACAACAGCGGCAGGCTCGCCAGCGCAGCGCGCAGATCGGCCAGCGCCGGGGGCGGCGACTCGCCCGCACAATCGGCCAGCAGGTCGTCGAGGGCCAGGTGCAGCGCGTCCGCCGGCCCCCACTCCTGGATGATGAGGCGTCCGCCCGGAGCCAGGGCGCGCTGCAACGCGGGCAGGCTGCGCGCGGGCAGAGTGGCGTGCAGGGCGAAAGATGCGGTCAGCAGCGTGAACGCCCCCGCGACGAAGGGGAGCCGCTCGATGTCCGCGCACAGCAAGGCGCTGTTGCCGAGCACAGCCTGCCGGGCCAGGGTCAGCGCGCCCGGCAAGAGGTCCAGGGCGGCCAGGAAGCGAACACGGGGCGCGATCAGCCGGGCGACGCCGCCGCTGCCGCTCCCCAGGTCGAGCGCGCGGTCGGAGGGGTGCGGCGCGGCGTAGGCGGCGAAGTCGGCGTGCAGCGGAGCCAGAATCGGCGCAACATCGGCGTCGCGCTGGATGGCCGAGGCGAAGAGCGCGCGCATCAGCGCGGGGCGGCTCACGCGCTGCGCTCCGGCGCGGCTCAGAGCTGCGCCCAGCCCGCCGAGGTCTCGGCGATCAGGTGATCCACGACGGCGTTCAGCGCCTCCTGGGGAGCTGCTCCCTCGTGCAGGGCGCGCTGATAGACACGCACCTGGCGGTCGGCGCTGGTGCCGCGCTCCAGAATGGTGCGGATATGGGCGATCTCGGCGCGCGAATTGAGGCTGTCCACCACGTCGTCCACCAGGGTCAGCAATTCCTCGGTCAGGAAGCGCATGGGCACTTCCGCCGCGATGCCGAAGTCAATCAGCTTGCCGTCGAGGCCGTAGCGCACGGCCCGCCATTTATTCTCCTCGATGAAGATGCCCCGGTAGATGCGCCACGACTGGTTCTGGTTGCGCAGTTGGATCAGCTTGGCGGCCAGCGCCTGGATCAGCGCGGCGATGGCCACTGCGTCGTCTACGTGCGTGCATATATCGCAGATGCGCACTTCGAGGGTGCCCAGATTGGGGTGCGGGCGCGCGTCCCACCAGATGCGGGTCGGGTCGCCGATCCCGCTGGCGCTGCCGGTCGGCTTGGCGGTGTCGGCGCGGCGGCTCAGCGAGCCGACCTTGCCCATCAGCGTGACATAGTGCGCGTACTCGGCATAGCCGGAGAAATGGGGCGGGATGCCGGAGCGAGGCATGTTCTCGAAGACCAGGCTGCGGTAGCTCTTGAGGCCAGTGTCGCGCCCAAGCCAGAACGGGGAGGAGGTCGTCAGGGCCAGGAGATGCGGCAGGAAGTAGCGCAGTTGGTTGAGGACGTCAATCATCAGCTCGAATGCTTCGGGCGTCTGGCCGAAGCCGAGGTGCACGTGCATCCCGAAGATGAGCAGGCGGCGGGCGGCGTCGCGCATTTCGTTGGCCAGGTCGTCGTAGCGCGCGCCCTCGCTGATGTCCTGATCCTGCCAGCGCGAGAAGGGGTGCGTGGAGGCGGCGACGATCTTATGCCCGTGCTCCTCGGCCACCTGAGTGACAGTGCGCCGCAGGCGGATCAATTCCTGGCGCGCCTCTTTGACGTTGCGGCAGATCTGGCTGCCGACCTCGATCTGCGATCGCATGAACTCCTGCTTGAGCTGATCCCCCAGCACGACGCGCCCCAGCCCCATCATCTCCTGGACGTAGGAAGTCAGCTCGCGCGTGGCAGGGTCAATGATCTGGTATTCTTCCTCGATGCCGAGGGTGAGCGGTGCGGTCGGCATGGTCGTCTCTCCGCTGCTGGTCGCCGCCGTGTGCGTGCGGCTACAACTATACTCGGCGCCGGGCTGCGTGCAATGGAGAAGAATTGCCGCTGGCACAAGCGGCATCCTGTGAAATGCGCCCTCGCGACCCAAACAGGTCTCATGATTCGCCGATTCGTGATAATCTAGATGGAGCACAAGCGCGAGTGCACCACTGGCGCGCGGCGCGGATGGAGGAGAGGCGTGTATAGTGTCGTGATGGTGGATGATCATCGAGAAATCTCACAATTATTGGGCATTGTGTTGCGGCACCCGGCGCTGGATTTGCATACGGCGGAAGATGGCTTTGAAGGGCTGCGTCTCATCCGCCAGGTTCAGCCCGACCTGGTGATGCTCGATGTGATGATGCCGGGCATGAGCGGCTGGGAGGTGTATGACGCGGTGCGCGCCGATCCCGCCCTGGGCGAGACGCCGATCATCATCCTGACGGTGGTGCCCGAACAGGCCGAGCGGCGGTATCGTTTCACCGACAGCGCCCGCGATCTGTACGTGACCAAGCCTTTCGACACCCTGACCCTGCGTCGCGACATCGAGCGCATGTTGGGCGGCATCTCCTTGTGGCGATGAGCTGCTGCGTCTGCCTGGCCCGGCGCAGGCCGTGTCCCTCATCTGACGGAGCAAGTGCGTGTTGACGACTCTCCCCGATCCTTCTGGCGCGACCGAGCGCCAGATCGCCGTTGATGTTGAGCATTTCGCCGTGCGTTTCTGGGTGCCCATGTTGGCGTTGGTCTTCGCCGTGGGGGTTCACATCGTCGGGATGGCGCTGGTCGGGCGACTCCTGGACAACACCAGCCCGGCGTGCCTGGTGCTGCCTCTGGATGCGCTGGCATTCGTGGGGGGCAGCCTGGCGCTCGACCGGCTGTTCAAGCGCCGGCTGCCCAGCCGACGTTCGGCAACGCTGACCGAGCGGGCGTTGGTCGTCACCGATCGGCGGCGCTCACCAGCGCGCACCACGCGCATTGACTGGGAGCGCACGGTGAACGTCAAGTCGTGGCGCTTTGTGGTACGCCGCCGGACGCGCATCCCCAAGGGCTGGTACTGCATGGCGCTGCAACTGCTGCAGGACGATGATGAGGTGATTCTCTACACGTTCATGTCGCCGCAGGAAGCTGAGCAGGTGCCCGGCTATGCCAGCTTCACCCGGCTGCGCCCGCGCAAAGAGACGCTCTCCAGCACCGATCTGAGCGCGGCAGCCGAGCAGCGCCGCCTGCTGCGGCTGGAAGACCAGCGTTGGCAGGATGGGGCGGAGATCAGCGCGGATGACTTCCGGGCAGTGCTGGCCCTGGTGCGCCGTTTCGTGCCGGGGTGGGCCTAGAGCGTGCTATGAACCTGGTACCTTCAACAAGGGAGAGGGGCGCTCTGTGGACCTCACCCCCTGGCCTCGCTGCGCTCGACCTTTCCCCCTCTCCGTGCATGGAGAGGCGCGCCAGCGCCGAGACGGGGGTGAGATAAACCAGGAGCTGCCCCAAACTACTGACAACTGATCGCTGATGACTCCCTGCGCGCTGTGTTGCGCAGAGCTTCCGTTCGCAGGTAAAGTACGCGCTACAGGCCACTCTGGGCAAGGAGGAAAACATGGATGCTAGACGCGGTGGGCGGGTAGTTGCCAGCATAGGGCTGGTGTTGGCGCTTGCGATTGGTGGGGTGGTGCTGGTGCCGCGCGCCGTCCAGGCTGCGCCCCCCGCACAGCTCTCGTTCTCGTTCGATGATCCGGGGCCGATCTCCGGCCAGCTCAATGCGACGACCCCCCAGGGGGTGTACTCGTTTGAGTGTACGGCCACTGGCGTCGGGTCGCTCGTCGTGCAGACGACTTCTGGCGACCTGGTTGTGGACGCCACATTGCAGGCCCCGCAGGGCAACCCCTTTGCCTACGGCACCGTTGTGCCGGGGACGCCGAGCACCACCGTCAGCGAGGCGTTCACCATGCCAGCCGACGGGGTCTGCACGGCCACCCTGACCCGCCAGGGAAACACTGCCGGGACGTTCGAGGCGCGCCTGCTGCCTGGCTATGCAGGTCTGACTAAGTGGGACACGTTCGGCCCCAGCACGGATTCCCTGCACATGGAGTGGGAGCCTTACGCCTCGGCGAACATGACTGTAACGATCTTCAGGGAGCGGTTGCGCATCGAGGTGATGAAGGACAACCTGGTTGCCTTCGCCCTGCCGACCGGCGACGACCTGAACTGGGACGATTCCTACATCCAGGCAGACTTCACGATTGACGGCTCGCCGAGCTACTTTGAGTACGGGTTTGTGCTGCGCTCAGACGATCCCGGCGATCGCTTCTACACGGTGACGTTCAGCAGCGATGGCGACTACTCGGTGTACTACTTCGACAGCGAAGGGGAGTGGCAGACCATCCAGGGCTATACGGTCAACGCGGTCATTGATGGCAGCGACACCCAGCCACATGTTGGCGTGCTGGTGCAAGGCAATGTCTTCAAGCTGTATTTCGGCGGGCGCTTTGTGGCTGAAGTGACTGATCCTGCCAACTACGCCAGCGCGGGCCTGAGCGGGCTAGCTGTTGCCACGACGGCAGAGCAGTTTGAGACGCTGACGGTGTTCGCGGACAACGTAGTGGTGACGCGACCCTTCAGCCCAGGGATGGCGACTGTGCCTCTGGGCGGCACCGCGCAGCCCACACCGACCAAGCCGGGGCTTCTGGGCGCGCTGGGCACGATGAAGACTCCGGTGCCACCGACGCCCACGCTGCCCCTGGCCCTGCCGACGGACACCCCGACTCTCCAGTCCACGTACCCGGCGCGGCTGGAAAGCTGGGCGAGCGCCTCGCCAGCCGCGATTGTGAATGAGCTAAGCGTGCTGGGCATTGTGCCGATGGGCGGCGAAGTTACGCTGACGGTGCCGAGCAGCTATGGCGATACGTCAGCCGAGGGCTTCAACTGGTACCCGCTGGGACGGGGCAAGTTGTTCCGCAACCTCGTCCTCGGCTTCGACGCGCGCCTGATCTACTCCGGCGAGGGGGCCGGCTGCGGCATGTACTTCCGCGCAGACAACACCGGCAGCGATTCGGCGCTGGTCTTCGAGGACGGGTGGGCGCTGCTGGGCGAGTTCGATGCCGACGGGCAGATGCTCGACAGCAGCGTGCTGCTGGAGACCGACGCCGTGATCCCCGGCCAGGGCGTCACCAACCGCGTGCTGGTCATCGCCATGGAAGGCTTCACGCTGATGTACGTCAACGGGGTGCTGGTCGCCGACACGGAGCTTGTGCCGAAGGCGGGCGAGCTTGCCCTGGAGATGTACGTCCCGGCGGATGATGCGGGCGCGACCGCTCAGACGTACTGCCAGCTCAACGAGATCTGGCTGTGGGAGTTCTAGAGCGTATTATGAACTTGGTACCTTCAACAAGGGAGAGAGGCACTCTGTTGACCTCACCCCCTGGCCTCGCTGCGCTCGGCCTTTCCCCCTCTCCATGCATGGAGAGGGGGAGTCGAGGCGCGCCAGCGCCGAGACGGGGGTGAGGTCAACCAGGAGCTACCCAAAACCGCTGGGGAAAGACAGGGCCGTCAGTGCATAACACGCTCTAGCGACCGTTGTTGTTCTTGGTGAAGACCTGGGGCGGGCAACAGGCCGCGCCCGGTGACGAAAGCAAGTGTCTGTGGCAGTGAGACGATGGCAGGCGAGCCGGTGGCGCAAGCGCCCCGGCGGGTGGAAAGCAATGGCGCTGGCGCTGCTGCTGGCCCTGGCGGGCAGCCTGCGCCCGGCGGCGCTTGCCCAGGAACCGGGGCCGCTGCTCCCCTTCGAGCCGGTGCGCGGCGTGCTGAGCGACAGCCAGCCGTCCGCCGACTGGACGTTTGCAGGGCGAGCGGGCGAGATCGTCTCGCTGATCGCGCGGTCGGTCGAAGGCGACCTCGACCCGGTGATCCAGGTCACTGGCCCCGCCGGGGAGCCTGTCGCCGAGAACGACGACCTGGACTCGTTGATGCGCGATGCCGGGCTGGAGGCGCTGACTCTGCCCGCCGACGGCACGTACACCGCCCGCGTGCTGCGCTACCAGGGCGCAACGGGCACGACCTCCGGCACCTACGAGCTGGCGCTCACGCCTGGGTTCGCGGCGGTGGCGCTGCGCAGCAACTTCGACCAGGGCGATGTCTCCTGGGTGACGGAGGCGGGCGAGCCGGTGGTGTTGGCCCAGGAGCGCCTGCGCCTGCGCGTCACTGCGCCCGGCGAGACGCTGCTGGCCATCCCACCCGATGAGTTGCTGGCAGCCGACCTGTACATAGAGGTAGAAGCGCGCGCGTCCGGCGCGCCCCCCGATGCCGAGTTCGGGCTGGTGTTCCGCGCCCAGGGGCCGGGTCTGGCCCGCCTCTATCGCCTGGCGGTCAACACAGAAGGGCAGTGGCGCGTGCTGTACGAGGACGCGACGGGCATCTACGCGCTGCGCTCGTGGGCTGCCGCCGACCCCCTCGCCAGCAGCGCCGATCCCTGGATGCTGGCAGTGATGGCGCGCGGCAGCCGCCTCGACTTCTTCGCCAACGGCGCGCTGCTGGGCACGGTGGCCGACGAGCGGCTGTCCACGCCGGGCTCGGTGGGCGTCTTCGTCGCCAGCGGCGAGGACGCGGGCGAGGAAGTGACTGTGCTCTTCGACCGGGTGGCCGTCACCACCCGGCTCGGCTCCACCTATCGCGGCCTGCCGCTGGCGCTGACCACCTGGGACGCGCCCGACCCGGCGACGATCATCGCCGAGCTTGCCGGCGGGGGGCACATCGCGCCGGCGGCGGAGCGCGATCTGTACGTGCTGGAGAGGTCGCTGACGGCCACAGGCATCACGGCGCGCTTCGAGCCAATTGGCACCGAGCTGGCGCAATACGACGATTTCGTGCTGGGCGGGCGGGTGGCGATCAGCACGGCGGGCGAGAGCGTGGGCTGCGGCCTGTTCTTCCGCTGGCAGGACGAGCGCAATCTGGCGCTGGCTTATGTGGACAGCGGCGGCGGGTTCGGCCTGGTTCAGGCGAGCGACGCGCAGCTTACGACCAATGTCTACGACCTCAGCCCGCTGGTCGCGCCGAGAGGGACGAAGCTGCTGGTCATCGCGCAGGGCGAGCGCGTGGCGCTGTACGTCAACGGCGCGCTGGTCGCCCAGGAGACGGCGCTGTCCGGCGCGGGGCGCGTGGGCGTGACGCTGCTCAATTACGAGGATGTGCGCACCGACTGCCTGTGGTCGGAGATGTGGGTCTGGCCGCTGGAGGGATAGAGGGCGCTTTGCCCAAAGAGACTTCCGAAGTTTCCAAAACTTCGGAAGTCTGACGACTGCTGGCTGGCGGCATGGTGGGGATGCGATGAGCGAACCAGCGAACCCATTGGGAGGCTATGTCTGGCGGCGGGGAAGCCTGCTCGGCCTGGCGTGGCTGGCCGTCTTCGCCGTGATGACCGGAGCCAGCTACGCCCTGCTGGGCGCGTTGGGCTGGGCCGGGACGGGGCGGGCGCTCTGCGCGATGGGCCTCGGCCCGGCGGTGGGAACGGCGCTGATCGCGCTGTGGTGGGCGGTGTGGCGTCCGACCCTGGCCCCGCCCGCTGGGGGTGAACTGAGCGAACGCACGGATCGTGGGGAGAGAGATGGCTGAAGGGACAGAGATCGGTCAGGGAGCGCTGTCGGCGGCTGACCTGACCGCGCAGTACAAGACGCTGGAGGCGCGCTTCGACCAGGCGGCCAAGACCTACGATGCCTGCTTCGGCGCGCCGTCGGGCAGCCGGCCCGGCAACGCGCTGTTGTGCTGGCTGCGCGCCGAACACCTGGACGTAGTGCGCGGCCTGGTGCCGCCCGGTGCCGCGCTGCTGGACATTGGCTGCGGCACGGGCGAGGAGGCGCTGCGCCTGGCCCAGGATGGTTACAGCGTGCTGGGCATTGATGTGAGTCCGGGCATGGTCTGGCAGGCGCAGGCCAAGCTGGCCGGGTACGGACTGGGGCGCGGGGCGCTGTTTCGCGTGCGGCCCGCCGGGCGACTGGCGGAGCTGGACGAGCGCGGCCCCTTTGAGGGGGCCTACGCCAGCCTGGGCACGCTCAACACCGAGCCGGACCTGGCTGGCGTGGCGCGCGGCCTGCACGACCTGCTCGCGCCGGGCGCGCCGTTCGTGGCGACGGTCATGAGCTGCCGCTGCCTGTTCGAGGCGCTGCGCGGGCTGCGCCCCGGCGCGCGAGCAGAGCGGCTCAACCGCTCGTGCGCGTGGTCAGAGTCCAGGGCCGGGGCGAGCGACGTGATCGCGCCGGTGAAGTTCTACACGCCGGGCGAGTTCGCCGCGCCCTTCGCTGAGCATTTCACCGTCGAGCGGGTGATGGCCTTCCCGCTGTGGCTGCCGCCCGTGCATCTGCACGCGCTCTATCGCGCTGACGGCGCGCAACAGACCCGGCTGGCGCTGGAGCGGCGGACGCGCACCTGGCCCGGCCTGCGCGCCTGGGGCGATCACTTCCTGATGGTGCTGCGCCACCGTTCGTAGCAGCCCCAGCCCAACGACCAACAGCCACCCACTGCTCACTGAGACGAGGCCACTCGCCTTATGTCCGACCTTCACTACAACCGTGACATGCGCCCGATCAATGGGGCATTCAAAGGCCGGGGGCGCGATTACCTGGCGCTGCTGGTCTGCCCGCTGGACGGCGCGCGGCTGCGCCTGGATGAGGGGAGCGTGCGCTGCACCGCTGACGCGGCGCACGTCTATCCCTTCGAGGACGGGATTCTGCGCCTGGTGCCCGCCGAGCGGCGCGCAGCAGTTGACGCCGAGTCCCAGGCGCACGAGGAACGCTGCGCGCGGGCGGGCTGGGCCGTGCCGGACGAAGGCGAATTCAAGGCGCTGCCGCAGACGGGGCTGCCCGGCTACCCGCTGGACCACTGGCCGCAGCAGGCGGCGGGGGCGGCGCTGCTGTGGCGCTTTCTGGAGGAGGTGCGGCTGCGCAAGGGCGCGCCTCCCGTCGGGCCGATGGGCGAGGCGGCGATCATCGGGGTGGAGATGGGCTGGCTGGCTTACGGGCTGGACGTGGCCGGCTACACCACGCTGGCCCTCGACGCGCGCGCCGGGCCGGGCTACGGCCTGGGCGTCTACCCCATCGCCCGCTACCTGCGCGTGCAGGCCGACCTGAACGCGCTGCCGCTGGCGCGCGGAGCGTTCGACTGGGTGATCTTGCAGGGCGGGCTGGCTCGCTTCGGCGACGAGACGGCGCAGCAGCGCACCCTGAGCGCGGCGCTGGGCGCGCTGCGGCCCGGTGGCTGGATAGCCGTGATGGACGCGCTCGCCCCGTCAGCGCAGGGAATAGAGGCTGTGCAGGCCCTTCTGCGCGCGGCGGGCCTGATCGTGGAAGGCGACTCGCGCCGGGCTGGCTGGCGCGAACGGGCGCTGGGGCTGCGCGACCGCCTGGCCGGGCGCGAACCCGCCGTGCCGTCCGTGCTGGCCGCCCACAAGCCGGGGTGATTGCCTGGCCGCACCGTTGGGCGGGGTTCCCTCGCTCTTGACAAACCCGCGCGTCTCGTCAACACTTGCCCCGGTGACTGCGGACCATCACACCGGGCGCTGTCGTGAACTGATGTGATTTGACGATCATGATCGGTAACCTGCCCGTAGGGGAGGGTTTGCAAACCCTCCCCTACAAGACGCTCAGTATGCGTTACCTGTGTTGAATGTCAGATCTCATCAGGGGCGCTGCTCTGCTGCGCCCTGGGCGGGCAGAGGCCCGGCACCCGTTCCTGTGTCGTGGATAGACCGAGAAGGAGCAGCGACAACACCATGATCGAGGGAACTCTGGTTGACCTCGTTCCGTTTGAAGGCGATTTCGCCGTTCATCTGGAAACGTGGATGAACGAAGAAGCGTGGTTCCGCGCGCACCTGTGGGATCGCCGCGAGCCGCACACCGAGCACGATGTCAAGAAGTACATCGAGCGCATGGAAAAGGACGAGCACGGGGCGCTGATTGGCTTCCAGGCCAAGAACGGTGATCCCATTGGCGCGGTGATCTTCGACCACGAATGGCCGCGCGTGCGCAAGGCCGAGGCGCGCTTCTTCGCCGGCGACAGCCGCTATGAAGGCAGCGACGAAGTGCTCGACGCGCTGCTGATGCTGGTGCGCTACTGCTTCGAGACGCGCAACCTGCACCGCCTGGATGCTGTGGCGCTGCCCTTCGACGAAGCCCGGCTCGATCACCTGCGCCGCGCCGGGTTCGTCCACGAAGGGACGCTGCGCCAGCACATTCGCTGGGACGGCGATTACGTGGATATGGAGATGTTCGGCCTGCTGGACAGCGAATGGCCGGGTTATGCGGCGAAGGTCGCCGGGCTGGATTTGCAGCCGGGCGACCTGGAGCCGAAGCCCAGGCCGGAGAAGAAGGACGAGAAGAAAGAAGGCGCTGGCTAGAGCGTGTTATGCATTCAGCGCCTTCGGCCAGGGAGAGAAGCGCTCCGTTGACCTCACCCCCTGGCCTCGCCACGCTCGGCCTTTCCCCCTCTCCATGCATGAAGAGGGGGAGTCGAGGCGCGTCAGCGCCGAGACGGGGGTGAGGTAAAACCGAGCACCACCCCAGGCTGCTGGTGGGAAAGGAGCCGGGGGATAGGGGTTGTAAAGTGCATAACAGGCTCTAGCGGGCGATGCGGCAGGGTGACTGCGCCCGCCGCCCAGGAAAGGTGGCGTGAGATGCTCGAAGGGCTGTTAGTGAACCTGGTGCCCTATGGCAAGGCGTTCCTGGACCTCGATCACCGCTGGATGAACAGCGAGGCCAGCTTCTGGTCGGGCGGCGGCGAGCGCCATTTCATGTCGCAGGCGATGATCGTCGCGCGCCACGCCCACTGGGCCGAGGAGCGCGAGCGCGCGGGCGGCGACAGCGGCGTCGCCTTCGGCGTGCAGACGAAGGATGGCAAGCCGCTGGGCTACTTTGGCATCAACTGGCTGTCGGCGCATCACCGTGTGGCTATGCTTGGGGCCAAGATCGGCGAGCCGGAATACTGGGGCGGCGGCTACGGCACCGACGCCCTGCTCCTGCTGCTGGACTACACCTTCGACTGGCTCGACGCGCGCAAGGCATGGCTGATGACGACCAGCATGAACGCCCGCGTCATGCGCCAGATGGAGAAGGCCGGCTTCCGGCTGGAAGTGCGCCAGCGCCAGAGCGCATTGGCCGACGGCGTGTGGTACGACTGGCTGGCCTACGGGCTGCTGCGCGAGGAATGGGCGGGCCGCGCGGCGCTGGTCGAGCAACTGGGCCTGCGCGAGCGGGCCGCCGCGCTGGAGTCCGGCGCGAAATGAGGTGGGGATGACGCTCGAGGGATTGCTCGTAGACCTGGTGCCGCTCGGCGACCGTTTCGCGGCGCTGGAGCATCGTTGGGAGAACGGAGAGGCGGCGTTCTGGGGCGATGCGGGCGACCGCCAGTTTGTGTCACAGACGGTGGTCAAGCGCCGCCAGGAAGAGCGCGCTGCGCGTACAGATCAGGAGATTCACAGCGGGTTTGGCATCCAGGCGAAAGACGGCACGCCCATCGGCGTCTTTGTCGTCGGCGACATCAAGCCACACCTGCGCCTGGCTATCCTGGGCGTGCAGATCGGCGAGCCGCAGTACTGGGGCGGCGGCTATGGCACCGATGCGCTGTTGCTCGTGGTGGACTACGCCTTCGACTGGCTGGATTTGCGCCGGCTGTGGCTGGTGACGATGAGCCTCAACGCGCGCGTGATGCGCCAGATGCAGAAGGTCGGCTTCGCCCTGGAAGCGCGCCAGCGCCGGGCGACGCTGGCCGACGGCGCGTGGCACGACCTGCTCTTCTACGGGCTGCTGCGCGAAGAGTGGCCGGGCCGCGAGGCCCTCGTGGAGCGGCTGGGGCTGCGGGCGAAGGGGTGAGCGATGCTCTACGGGACGCTGGTTGACCTGGTGCCATTTGGCGAGCGGTTCAGAGCGCGCGCTCACGACTGGATGAACAATGAGTCGCGCTACTGGGGCAGCATGGGGGAGCACTTCCTCATCTCGAAGGCCACCCTGGAGCGCGAGTACGAGGAGTGGTGCCGCTCTGAACGCCATGAAACAGGCATGGCGTTCGGCATTCTGACCAAAGACGGCACGCCCATCGGCAGCATTGGCATCAACTGGCTGTCGGAGCATCACCGCGTGGCCGACCTGGGCGCGGTGATCGGCGAGCGCGCCTACTGGGGCGGCGGCTATGGCACAGACGCGCTGCTGCTCATTGTAGATTACGCCTTCGACTGGCTTGATATGCGCAAGGTCTGGCTGGGCACGATGAGCCTCAACGCGCGTGTCGTGCGCCAGATGGAGAAGGTCGGCTTTGCGCTGGAGGCGCGCCAGCGCGAAAGCACCCTGGCCGATGGCCGCTGGTATGATGAGCTGACCTATGGACGGCTGCGCGATGGCTGGCCCGGCTATGCGGCGATGGCCGCGCTGCTGGGCATCGTCGCCCGCTGAGGCGCTCCCTGCGCCTGGCCCTGGGCGCAGCACAGCAGCGCCCCTACCTGACAGGTTTCTCTCACACCCATCGCCGCCGAGGCGCAGAGAGCGCAGAGCAGACATGGATCACAGAGGGCGTCAGTTCTTCTCCGCGTCCTCTGCGTCTCTGCGGTTCAGGCATTTCGTCCCCAACAGCGATACTGCTGGCGAACTAAGCACGCGCCGGTTTCGTAGGGGCGGGTTTGCAAACCCGCCCCTACAAAAACGCCTTGATCAGGCGCGGGGTCCGTAGGGGCGTATTGCAGGGCACCCCTGCGCAGGCATTTCGCCAACCGTATCAACAGCAGATGCACCCCTACGAGCAGGCTGGCGCGCGGCGGACTTTGCTGCAATCGCCCTGCCGGGGACTTGCTTCCCGTCGCACAACCCTGTAAGCTAGGAGCACAGTGTGGAAACGAGATCGAACGGCGACCGGCCCAGGACCTGAATGCCTGACGGCAAGGGCGGCCAAGATTGGCGAGGGATAGCTGATGAAAACCAAGATGCTTGTGACACTGCTCGTGATCGCCCTGTTGAGCGTTGGGGCCAGCGCCAGCGCGCAGACGGTGCGGCCCACGATCATCACCTTTGATTCGTCGCTGGAGGCAATCGAACTGGCCGAGGCGGAGGCAGGCGAAGCGACGACTACGCTCACCTGGCACACCGTCGGCCTCAGCGGAGAATACCGGCTGGCGCTGCACACCTACGTGCTGGACGACTGGCAGCTTGTCTTCCCCGCCGACACCGCGCCCCTGGAAGCGAGCGGCGCGCGCGTCGTCACCATCCGCCACCCGCTGAACTTCGGCCCGCCCACCTTCCTGCTCTCGATCATCCGCGTGGGCACCAACAAGGTCGTTGACCAGCGCATCGTGACGGTCCCCTACGATACATCTGTGCTCACCGAGCCGCCGGCAATCGCCGCTTTCACCACCGAAGCGGACGCAGTGGAAGGCGCGGCGCTGGCTCCCGGCGAAGCGCGGGTGACGCTCCAGTGGGAAGTGAGCCATCGCGTCCCCTCGGCCAATCTCGTCTTCGACCAGGTCTTCGCCGACGGCACCACAACCTCCGTTGAGCTGCCGCGCCTGTATCTGTGGATTCCTTCGGCCAGCGAAGGGCCTGTGGCCCCGGTCTACCGCGAAGGCGAGGAGGCGGTGACGCTGCGCCTGCGCGTGGTGGACGTGGTGGCGGGCACCGTCTACGCTGAGCAGACGCTGGAACTGCCGATCAGCGAGCCGGTGGCGGGAGGTGCGGAGGAGCCGGGCCGAGCGCCGTCCGCTGAGCCGCCACCGCAGCCAGAGCCAGCTTCGCCGACCGGCGGCGTGAACACCTTCACGGCCACGCCCAACACGGTCGCGCCGGGCCAGCCGGTGACGCTCACCTGGGATGTGAGCGGGGCGCGCGGCGTGCGCATCGAAGCAGCCGTCCCCCAGATGACAGCCGTACAGACGGTGGTGGATACCCAGGCGTCCAGCGGCTCGGCGGTGGTGAACGTGCCCGGCTATGCCGCGTACAGCGCCACCTACACGCTGCGGACGTTCGATGGGTCCGCGGTGGCGACGGCCATCGTGCAGATAAGCTGCCCCTACACGTTCTTCTTTGGGCAGGGCGATGGGTGCCCGACAGGGCGGGCGGCGCAGGTCGGCGCGTCGTACCGGGCCTTTGAGGGCGGGCACATGATCTGGCGGGCGGATACCAACGAAATCTACGTGCACTTCAGCGACGGCACGGCGTCCATCTTCCTGGAGCAGGACTACGCTAACCTGCCCGATGCCGTGATCGAAGGCGCGCCGCCGCTCAATCGCCAGGCGCCAGACAGCGGCTTCGGCAAGGTGTGGGCCAACGCGCCGGGCGTGCGCGACAAGCTGGGTTGGGCGCTCGATGACGAGCAGGGCTACATGGCCACCGCGCAGCGCGTCGCGCCGACGCGGGTGCCGCGCCCGCAGTACGCCTTCTACATCACCCTGCCGGGCGGAGAAGTGGTCGGCTCTGGCTATGGGGCCTGGCGGATCATTGCCGGCGGCTGAGTTGCCGCGCGGGAACAAACCTACAGGGCGCTGCGCGGCGCCCTGTTTTTGTTCTGGAGAACGATACGGCAATCAGTGCGAGGTGCTGGCCTGCTCGGAGAGCGGCTCTGCTGGGCCACCCAGTTCAGGTGGCAGCTTGACCACGCGGGCAAGCGCCTGCTCGATGCCCTCAATGGTGGGCGGCTTGACGATGTAATCGTTCGCGCCGGCCTTGAGCGCGCCGGAGATAGTCTCCTGGTCGTCACTGGCCGAGACGATCACAACAGGGACGGTGGCGGTGGTCGGGTCGCGGCGCAAGAAGCGCAGCACTTCCAGCCCATTGAGGCCCGGCATGTTGAGGTCCATGAAGATCACATCGGGGATGACCTGGCTGAGCTGCTGAATGGCCATGCGCGGGCCGTAGGCGATGACGACCGTGTGCCCCAGCACCCCGATCTGCGCCGCCAGGCTTTGCGCCATCTGGCGATCATCTTCGACGATCAGCACATTGTACAGCATGGGTCACCCTTCGGCTGGTTCGCTGGCGGCGCGCCCTCACATGTGAACAGTGTAGCATAGGCAGCGCGTTCGTGCCCTATCCGCGCCTGATTTTGCCATGAATCTTCTATGAATTCTGTCTCCCACTCGCTCATCCGCCCTGCCCCCCGCCCTCCTGCGGCGTAATTTTTGGCTGAGGGCCTCCCTAGTGTATACTCAAGCCCGGCGTGAGTTCCTGGTGAAACGGCTGTCGGTGCTGTTTTGCGGGAGATCGGCGGCTGCCAAAGGAGGCGAACGTGGTGCGACGGGCCATCATCTCTGTGCTTCTGCTGGGGCTGCTGTTAGGAGTGGCGGCCTGCCAGGGCCGGGTGAGCACGGTCGAGCTAACGGCGACTAACACCTTGCCCGCCACTGAACTGGCCGCACAGCCTACCGAACCACCCACCCGCATTTCGCCCACCGAGGTGGCTCCGACGGCGACCGCCCTCCCTCCCACTGCGACTGCCTCAGCGATTCCCAGCGATACGCCCTCTTCTACACCTGCACCCACCGATACACCAGCGCCGACGAGCGCCGCGCCATTTCTGACCGCCACTGCCAAGCACGACGCAACAGAAATGGCCGCCCAGGTTGCCAGAGCGCTGGAAGCCACCCTGGAAGCATTGCCGAGCGCCACCGCTTATCCGACTTACACGCCGGTGCCGAGCGAAACGCCCGTCCCGACGCTGGTGCCCACTGACACGCCCGCCCCCACGCTGACGCCAACGGTTGACCTGGAGGGGACGCGGGCGGCGGACGAAGCCGCGCGCGCGGAAGTGGCGGCGGCCATTGCTGCGGGGGTGGAAGCCACCCTGGAAGCATTGCCGAGCGCCACCGCCTACCCGACCTACACGCCGGTGCCGAGCGAAACGCCCGTCCCGACGCTGGCGCCCACTGACACGCCCGCCCCCACACTGACACCAACGGTTGACCTGGCGGGGACGCGGACGGCGGACGAGGCCGCGCGCGCGGAAGTGGCGGCGGCCATTGCTGCGGGGGTGGAAGCCACCCTGGAAGCATTGCCGAGCGCCACCGCCTACCCGACCTACACGCCGGTGCCGAGCGAAACGCCCGTCCCGACGCTGGCGCCCACTGACACGCCCGCCCCCACGCTGACGCCAACGGTTGACCTGGAGGGGACGCGGACGGCGGACGAAGCCGCGCGCGCGGAAGTGGCGGCGACAGTGGCCAGGGCGGTGGAAGCCACGCTCACCGCCTGGCCGACCGCTACGTTCACGCCCACTCCCGTGCCGCCGACGGCCACACCGACCAGCACACCAACGCCCGTGCCGCCAACGGCCACACCGACCAGCACACCACGCCCGTGCCGCCGACGGCCACGCCGACACACCTGTGCCGCCGACGGCCACACCGAGCCACACGCCGACTCCCGTGCCGCCGACGGCCACGCCGAGCCACACGCCGACTCCCGTGCCGCCGACGGCCACGCCGAGCCACACGCCGACTCCGGTGCCGCCGACGGCCACGCCGAGCCAGCACGCCGACTCCTGTGCCGCCGACGGCCACGCCGAGCCACACGCCGACTCCCGTGCCGCCCAGCGCGACGGTGCTCGTGCCACCGGTTCTGTCCACTGCGGAGGTGCCCACAGCACCCCGCCCCCGGTTGATTTGTTCGCCACGGCCACTGCGCTGGCGGCGGCGCAGATGAGCGTTGAGGCGACCGACGTAGCCGTTGCCGGGGCGACCCAGACGCAGACCGCGCTCGATCTGCGCGCCACCGAGATCGCCGCTGCCTTCACAGAGACGCCACTGCCCACGCCTACCATTGGCTTTGAGGCGACCGCGACGGCGCTGGTCGCCGCTGTCACGGCGACCGCTGAGGCGATTGCCGCGCAGCCGCTCGGCCTGGTCTTTGACGTGCCGTCGGGGTGGAGCGTGCCGGTTCAGACTGACCTGAACACGCTGCAGCTCAGCGATGAGGAAGCGCTCATCTTCATCTATCGCGGCGATGCAGCCTTCTTTGAAGCGTGGGGCATTCCGGCGGGCGAGACAGACCTGGTTGTCGCGGCGCAGGCGCTGGCCAGGCGCACCGGCGGGACGATCCAGCCCTACGAGGGCAAGGCGGCGATTCCCGTCCTGTTGCCCGGTGTGCGCGAAGGGAAGCGCGGCGTGCTGTACCTGGCGAGGCTGGCGGAAGGCGACTGGCTGTTGCTGTCCGGCAGCGCGCCGGCTGACGACCTGGCGACGTATCAGGCGGAGGTGTTCGAGCCGCTGCTGCTCTCGCTGGAGGTTGCCGGGGCGGAGCCAACGCCGGCTGCGCCGCCGATGCGCACGCCGCAGCCCACGCGCACGCCGATTGTCATCCCGCCCACCCCGACGCCCACGCCTGCGCCGCTGACGCTGGTCTCGACCCGCAACGCGGCGCTGGGCCTCACCTTCGACGCGCCGGAGGGCTGGACGGAAACCATGCCGCCGGCCCTCAACCCACCTGATGTCCCTGTTGCCGGGGCCATCTTCTATGCTGATGCAGACGACGCCGCCCACCCATCAGGCAGGGTGAGGCATCCGGCGCTGCTTGTGCTGCGGGTGACGCCCGGCGACTACGCGCTCGACCTGGCGGGCACCATGCCTGCCGATGTACTGGCTGGGCTGTTCGAGGTGCCGGAGCAGTATATCCAGTCTTTCCCTGCCTATCCTGCTGCGCGCACGGTCGTCGCGCGGCCTGAGGGCGCGGCGGTGGTGCACGCCCTGGCGCTGGGCGCGGACGATTGGGCGATTGTGGCGGTCGTCGCCCCGCCCGGCTACAATGCGCTGGAACTGGAGCAACTGCTGCTCGCACCGCTCATCCGTTCGCTGGCAGTGAGCGACGAGTAATCGCCATCCATCCCAACGTGCCTCACCCCTCAATCCCCCTCTCCAGCCGAGCTAAAGAGGGGGATTTTGGTTGCTGGACAGAGGACGGCGCCCCCTGGCTTCGCCGGAGGAGGTCAGGGAGAGGGACGACGCGCGGAAAGAGACTTCCGAAGTTTTCGAAAACTTCGGAAGTCTGGCACCGGAGCGCCTGCGCCCGCAGAGGCGTACAGCCCAGACGCCCCAACGTGATCCCACGCCCGCTTAGTTGCTTCTGTGTCTACCCGCCTGGATGGAGCGTCGGCGCGACCGACGGGCGCGGCGTGTTGGTTGGCAGCCGCGTCGGCGTGAGCGTCGGGGCCAGGGTGATCGGCGTGCGCGTGGGGCGCGGCGTGCGCATGGCGCGAGGCGTGTCCGTCGCGGACGGGGTGGCGCTCGGCGTGAGCGTCAGCGTCGGTGACGGCGTGACGGTTTCGGTCGGCGTGAGGGTCAGCGATGGCGTGTAGGTGATCGTCGGTGTGGCCGTGGGCCGGGCCTGCTCGGTCTGCGTGGCGAAGTCCGCCTGGCGCGTGGCTTCCAGGTTGAGCGCCAGCGTAGCCGTTGGCGCGCCGGTCGCAGGGACATCTTCCGCATCCTCTCCGCCGAAAAGCCCCCCCAACGCCGCCGCGCCGAGCGCGATGACCACGATCAACACCAGGGCCAGTCCGCCGAGCGGCGCAGCCTGGCGCAGCCGCGGCCTGGGGCGAGAGGGTTCCTCTGCCACAGACTGCCCGATGGTCGCGCGCACCCACTCGGCGATCAGGCGCGCGGGCAGGGCGTAGGTGTCCGCCTGGGCGACGGCCAGCCCATTGTAGCCAAGCCCGCGCAGCGCGGCGGCAAGCTGCGTCTTGTTCAGCGCGTACCCCGCGCCCAGCAGCCAGCCGCGCACGGTGTCGAAGGAGAACGCCTCGCCCGGCGTCTCTTCGTCCAGGCGAACCAGGGCGATCAGGGTGTAGCGCTCGTTGGGCGTCAGGTCGCGCCACAGCAGGCTGAAAATCTCGTCGGCCTGGTCGAGCGCAGCAGTGTGCACGGCGGTGAGATCGTGGGCGGTGATCGGCCCGGCGTGATGGCGTTCCTCAGAGCGGCGGAACAGCAGCCGGCAAATCGAGTGCAGCAGGAACGGGTGCCCGCCGGCCAGAGACAGAATCCCTTCAACCACTTCGTCTTCATAGTCCAGCGCGCCCGCGACCGGCTCGCGCACCAGCCGCTCGGCGTCGGCGCGGCTCAGTTCGCCCAGCCGGATGTGCAGAGACGGATCGCTGAACAGCTCGGTGCCGAGCACGCGACCCTCGTGGGTCGTGTCCAGCGCGAAGACCAGCGCCAGCCGCTCGTAGGCAGCCAGCAGATCGGCGAAGTAGCTGAACAGGTCACCGGGCAGCCGACCCTGATCTATTGCGTCGAACAGCAGGTGTGCGTCGTCGAAGATCAGCAGCAGGTGGCGCAGGCGCAGCGCCGACATCGCCACGGCCAGGTACTCCGCCTTGAACCAGCCGCGCAGGTCGGGCGGGGTGCCATCCTCGGCGGGCGCTGGCCAGTCGGGCAGGCGGTAGGTGCTGGCCCCGGCCCCTTCGAGCGTGGCGTGAATCGCCTCGACGAGCGCGGCCAGCAGGCGATCCTCGCCGGACAAGTCCAGCGTGCTCAGGCGGACGATGCAGGGACGATAAGCCTCATCAATCTGGCGCTCAAGCTGGTGCAGCAGGGCGCTTTTGCCCAGGCCCGCCCGCCCGATCAGCACCAGGCCGTGCGTCAGCGGCGCGCCGACCAGGTGTTGTCGGAAGAAGGCGAACACATCTTCGCGCCCGACGAAGGCGACCGGGCCGTCGGCGGTGAAGTGGGGTTCGTAGGGGTTGGCCACGCTCATCGTTCTGCTCCCAGGGATGCGCCCAGTTCGTGCTGTAGTGTACCCGCGAGCCAAGTTGTGGGGCAAATGGGGTATATCTCACATTCATGGCAATCGCCTCAAGCGTGCACGCTGCTCTACCTCACCCCCGGCCTCGCCCCGCTCGGTCCCAGAATAGACTTCCGAAGTCTTGAAGACTTCGGAAGTCTGGTGCCTGAGCGCCTCAGCGCCGCGCGGGGGTGAGGTAAACAGGGCGCAGCAGGCGCGATAGCACTGGCCTGCCGCCGCCGAGTATCCCTGCGCGAAAAAACGCGGTAGACTTGTGGGCAAAGGGGAAACGGCCAAGGAGGAACCGAGCGTGAAGCCCTGGTTGGTCGTTGAAGACGATGACGACATCCGCAACTACGTCAAGGTGCTGTTCATGGCCTGGGGCCATGCCGCCATCGAATTCCGCGACGGCAAGCAAACCTTCGCCTGGCTCGACAAGATCGAGGGGGGGCGGTCACAGCGGGGAGCTGCCGGAGCTGGCCCTGATGGACATCCGTATGCCGGGGCCACGCGGCAACGAGATCGCCCGGCGAATGCGCTCCATCGCCCATTTTCACCGCATCCCCATCGTCCTGATGACCGCGTTCAGCCTGAGCAGCGACGAGCGCCAGGCCATTCTCAAGCGCGACGGCGTTGATACCATCATCAACAAGCCGCTGCCCGACCTGACGGAACTGAAGGCTATGCTCGACCGATTGGCCGAGATAAAGCGGGCCGGCGATGGCGCCGCCCCGCCGTCGCCGCCTGCGCCGCCGACCAACTGATCGCGCCAGCAGCGCCAACACTGCTCGCAGAAGGTGAGGACTGTCGCATGTCTCGCAACCCTCCATCCGACGACCCGACACACCCTGTCGCCAACATGGTCCAGTCCGTTGACGCGCTCGGCGCGAACACGGGGCGGCTGTTTGGCCGTCTGTATGGGACGCTGCGCCGCAAGCAGCACGAGCAGGACTCGGCGCAGCACCAGTCGCTGCAGCGTGTGAAGGAGCTTGAGAAGCTGCGTGCCGATCAGCAGACGAGCATCGCCCAACTCACCGGCGTGCTGGCAGTGATCAGCGAGGGCGTGATCATGCAGGACAACGAGGGGCGCATCGTGCTGATGAACCAGGCTGCCCACGACCTGCTCGGCTCGATCCGCGCGTTCTGGGACAGCGACCTGGGGCGCATGTTCGCCGACGCGCGCGACCAGATTCCGCTGGAAGGCGAGATCACGCTGGGCGAGCCGCAGCGCGTGGAGGTGAACAACCGCATCCTCGGCGCGCAGATCGCGGTGGTCGCCGACGAACAGGGCCAGCGGCTGGGCACCGTCCTCATGCTGCGCGACGTGACGCGCGACGCCATCGCCGACCGGCTCAAGGATCAGTTCGTCACTCACATGAGCCACGAACTGCGCACGCCGCTGACGGCGATCAAGGGCATGAGCGACGTGCTGCTGGCCATGCCCGACGACCGCCCGCCCAATCGCAAGTTCCTGGAGGCGATCAGCCGCAACGCCGCCGTCCTCGACCGCATGATCGTCGAGCTGCTGGATATTTCGGAGATCGGCGCGGGCAGCTTTGCCGTCCGCGAGCAGGAGATTGATCTGCCGGCGCTGGTCATCAACGTCATTCTGGGGCTGCGCCCGCGCATCGAAAAGGCCGAGCTACGGCTGGCCTTTTCCACGATGGGGACCACCCGCCTGACGATCACCGGCGATGAGCGCCGTCTGCAATGGGCCGTCGGTCACCTGATAGATAACAGCATCAAATACACCGAGCCGGGCGGCGAAATCTATGTGCAGGTCGGGCGCATCCGCGAGGGGTGCGCGCTGATCGAAGTGTCCGACACGGGGGTGGGCATCTCGCCCTACGACATGCCGCACATCTTCGAGCGTTTCTATCGGGGCGAGGCGCGCACGCCCGACGGCAGGCTGCTCGATCCGCGCGGGCTGGGCCAGGGACTCTTTGTGGCGCGGGCGGTGGCCGAAGCGCACGGCGGCTATCTGAGCGTCGCCAGCGCGCTCGGCGAAGGCAGCACTTTCACGATGGCGCTGCCGCTGGAGCGGGTCGAGCGGTCAGCGACGCCTCTGCCGGCGATGCCCGCCGCCCCGGACAGCACGAATGATATGGGGTTATCGGAAGAGCCGCCGCTCAATTCCGCTGATACGGCCCAGCCGGGTGAGCGCTCGCGCCCGGACGATCGCGCATCTTGAGACGCGCTCTGATTCTGCGAGAAGGATCGCTGCACACACCCCGCCCTGGGGCTGCCCCGCGCCCTCAGCGCGGCCTGCCGCGCCCGGTCTCAGCCAGGTGCGGCACATCCTGCCGCGCAGCCCGCAACGCCGCCTTGTACAGAGCGATGTACTGCTGCACGGGGTGCTCCCAGCTCAGGTCGAGGCGCATGGCCCGCTCCTGCATCCGCTCGAAGGCCGCCCGCCGGTTGCGGTAAGTGTCAATCGCCCAGTGCAGCGTCAGGCGCACGGCGTCCGGCTCCTCGAACAGGAAGACGAAGCCCGTCCCAAGATTCGCCGGGCCGCCGTCGTAGTTCTGCACCGTGTCGGCCAGGCCGCCCGTCTCGCGCACCACCGGCAGCGCGCCGTAGCGCATGGCCAGCATCTGCGTCAGGCCGCACGGCTCGTAGCGGCTGGGCACCAGCACCAGGTCGGACGAGGCGTAAAGGCGCTGGGCCAGATCGGGCTGGTAGCCGAGGATGACGCGCATCTTCCAGCCGAAGTCCCATTCCAGGCGCTGCACCTCGCGCTCGATCTCTGGCTTGCCCGACCCGATGATCACCAGTTGGGCGTCGGTCTCGGCCAGCAGACGGCGCAGCCCCGGCACGGCGAAGTCCATCCCCTTCTGCTCGACCAGCCGCGTGACGATGCCGATCAGAGGCACGTCCGGCTGTTGAGACAGCCCCAGCTCCGCCTGAAATGCGGCTTTGTTTTGGGGGCGCTCGGCCCGGAAGTTGCCCGCGTCAAAGGGATGGCGCAGGGCAGGGTCGGTCGCCGGATTGACGCGATCCGTGTCCAGGCCGTTGAGAATGCCCGTGAAGTCGCCGTCGCGCACCCAGATCAGCCCCTCCAGCCCCTCGCCGAAGCGCGGGTAGTGCAGCTCGATAGCGTGGCGCGGGCTGACCGTGTTGATCTTGTGGGCGTAGGCGATGCCGATGCCCAGCAGGTTATCCGTCTTGTTCTGGTAGATCAGGTGCGGGTGATGGCGGCCTGGCACGCCCGCCTCCCACAGGTAACCGCCCGCCTCCCAGCCCTGGTACCCCATGTTGTGGATGGTCAGCACGCTGGCGACATCCGCCCAGCCGGGCGCACCCCGCGACTCGTGCAGCAGGAAGGGCACCAGCGCCGTGTGCCAGTCGTGGGCGTGCAGCACGTCCGGGAACCAGCGCTCGCCGTCCGCGCGTCCCTGCCCCAGTTCCCATGCTGCGCCCATCGCCGCCTGAGCGAAGAACACGAAGCGCTTGCGGTCCCAGTTGAGGTCGGTGTAGATGTAGTCCCCGCCGCTGAAGAACGGCCAGCTTTCCAGGAAGTAGACCGGGATGCCGTCCTGTTCAGTAGTGTGCAGATGCACGTCCGCCGTGCCCACCCGGCGGTGCAAGGGGAAGCTGAACAGATGGCGCAGCCGGTCGCCAAAGCGCCCCTTGACCGGCCCGTAGAGCGGCATGAGCACGCGCGCGTCCACCCCGTGCTGGCGCAGCGCGCGCGGCAGGCTGCCGGCTACATCGCCCAGCCCGCCCGTCTTGGCGAACGGACTCATCTCCGCAGATACGAACAACACACGCATGGCATGATTCTCCTGGTCGCTGGCCGCTAGCTATCAGCTTTCAGCCAAAGACACAGACCGGAGGTTTTCGCTGACTGCTGACTGCTGATTGCTGCTCGCTACCCGCCGCACCACCAGCGGAAGTCAATGTCCGGGAACAGCCGGTCTTTCTCCCAAAGCTCCGCCGCCAGCGCGCCGTCCGGCTGGCCACGCTCCACGCTGCCGACCAGCGCCAGGAAGCGCTCGACGTGCTGACTGAAGCGCTGCACCGCGTACTGGCGCGCCTGCCCGGTCGTCACCAGGAAGGGCCAGTCGGAGCTTTCGAGCAGCACCAGCTCGCGCGCCGCCTGGTTGAGCACGCCGCGCAGCAGATCGTCCTCGTAACGGTCTTTGTACTGGTCGGCCAGGCGTTGCATCTGCCGCTCGGCGTCGTGGATCGGCTCCCACATCCAGTGCGTCTCGCTGTTGTCCCAGGTGAAGTGCGTGCCGCCCGCGCCCCAACTGCCCTCCGGCAGGTGAATCACGCGCTGCGGCGGGTGCTGCTCCACATACTCCGACGCCGTGACCAGCTCCACCTTCGGATTCTCGGCCAGCAGGCGCAGCACCTGCTTGAGCCAGTCCACGCCCTCGAACCACCAATGCCCGAACAACTCGGTGTCGTAGTTCGAGGCGATGATGCCGTAACCTTCGCCGTGCTCCCACTGCGCCTGCAGGATGCGCTCGACCAGCGCGGCGAAGTCCTGGGCGTGCATCCGCACCTTGTGCTCCGCCCAGTCCGGGTGGTAGAAGTCCTTGTCGCCCAGGTCTACCTTCGCGCCGGTGACGCGCCAGTACTGCAGGCCGCTCACGCCATCTTTGCGGTGAAACTCGCGGTAATCGAAGTCGCCGGGGTAGCCCCACTGCGCCGACCAGACGCGCTGCCCGGTCTCGTTATTGCGCCCGATGACGGCCACGCCGCTGTGCTCGTCGGCGTGCGGGCCGGCGGTCGTGTCGCTGACGTAGTAGGCGCGGAACGTCGTCAGCGGCTCGCCGGGCACGGGCGCGGCGGACATGGGCACCAGGTAGCGGCGCTTGATCTCGCCATACGGCCCAATGGCCTCGCCCGCCGCCACGCCGACCGGCGCGCCGCCGGTGATCAGGTGCGTCTCGCTGAAGAAGAGCCTGATCCCCTGCTCGGCGACGAAATGCTCGATGCCGGGCCGGATCGTGCCATCGTCCTCGTAATAGGCCGGGCGGTAGGCGCATTCCGGCAGCCAGATGCCGCGCGGCGCGCGCCTGAAGAAGCGCCGGTAGCTCTGCACGCCCGTCCTGATCTGGCCGCGCACAGCCGTGTCGGTGCCCAGCAGCGGCAGGTAGCCGTGCGTGGCTGCGCTGGTGATGATCTCGATGTAGCCCTCGTCCTGCAGGCGCTTGAACGCCCCGATCAGGTCGCGGTTGTAGCGACGGTCGAGCGAGTCCTTGATGCGCTCGTAGTAGTGCTGGTAGAAGCCGGCCAGATACTCCAGGTGCCTGTGCCCTGCCCACCAGGGTTTCTCTCGTGGGAGTTCCACGCGCTCGCCCTCATCGGACGCGATCAGCGCCGCTGCGACCGCCCCGCGATCCACCGGCGGCAGGTCGCCTTCTTCGGCTTCTTCGCGGGGGACGGGGCGCGGCGCTTCTTCGCCGCGAAAACGCAGCACGTCCTGCCTGGCCCGCGCGATCTTGTCCTTCAGATACTCGTCGAGGTGATCCAGCACGTCGGCGTCGGCAAGCTGCTCGGCCAGCACCGGCGTGATGCCGACCGTGATCTTGTAGCGCACGCCCTCGTCGCGCAGGTCGTAGAGCGCGTCCAGCAAAGGGATGTACGTCTCAGACGCGGCCTCGTGAATCCACTCCTCGCCGTGCGGCCAGCGCCCGGCCAGCCGCGCATACGGCAGATGACTGTGCAGCACAAACGTGAACGCCCCTATGGCACCCATCTCCCCGTCCTTTCAGTCCCAAAGTGACCAGCCATCCGCACACCGCCATCAACTCTGGCGCTGAATCCGGCGGAGCCGCGCGCTCCCATGACCATTGTAGCGGCAAGCGCAGCGTTCTCACAAGCGCGTCAGCACCAGCGGGGTGTGGGAAGACTTACCGCACCGGCGCGCGGGGATGCGGCTCGTAGGGGCGGGTTTCTAAACCCGCCCCTACACACGCGGCGGAGCAGCGCGAAGAGCAGACTTCCGAAGTCCCCCTCTCCGTAAACGGAGAGGGGGCAAGCCGAGCGCAGCGAGGCTGGGGGTGAGGTCAATACCCCCTACGTCAAGCGAGTCACTGACCACCTCTGCGCGCACCTCCCCAAAAGTGACAGATTGCACGTTACGGCAGAGCGATCCGCTGCGTATAATGGTATAGGCTCTAGCCCGGCGTGGAGCCGAGATCAGTTACAAGCGAGGAGCAGCACCCATGAGCGTTTCAACAGCGGACCTGGCGATTGCCGTGCGTGGCATCGCCAAGAAATACGGAGATTTCACCGCCGTAAATGACCTGACGTTCGACGTGCAGCGCGGCGAAATCTTCGCCATGCTTGGCCCCAATGGTGCCGGCAAGACGACCACCCTCCGCATGATTCTGGACATCCTCAAGCCAGACACCGGGCGCATTGATGTGCTCGGCGCGCCGATCAACGACCGGACGAAAGAGCGCGTCGGCTATATGCCCGAAGAGCGCGGGCTGTATCGCAATGTCCCCGTGCTCGATGTGCTGGTCTACCTGGGCCAGCTCAAGGGTATGTCGCGCGCCGCTGCCCGCCAGCGCGCCCTGGCCCTGCTGGATCGCGCCGACCTGACCGCCAATGTCAAGAGCAAGGTCAGCGAGCTGAGCAAGGGTATGCAGCAGAAGGTGCAGGTCATCGCCACCGTGATCCACCGCCCCGACCTGGTCATCATTGACGAGCCGTTCTCCGCTCTGGACCCGGTCAACACGCAGCTTATCAAGGACCTGCTTTACGAGATGAACCGCGAAGGTGTGACCATCGTCATGTCCACCCACCAGATGCACCAGATCGAGGAGATGGCCGACCGCCTGCTGATGATCGACCATGGTCGGCGCGTGCTCTACGGCGACGTGCACGACGTGCGCCAGCGCTTCGCCAAGAACGCCGTCATCGTCGAGGGCGAAGGCGATTGGGCTGCGCTGCCCGGTGTTGTGCAGGTTGAGAAGGGCGAGAACGGGCGCGGCATCGTCCTGCACCTGGCCGAGGGCGTCACACCGGATTCCGTCATGGAAGCGCTGGCCGTCGGCGCCGCCTATCACATCCGCCGCTTCGAGCTGGCCGTGCCCAGCCTCAACGAGATCTTCATCGAAGTGGCCGGGACGGGGCGCGCCAACGGCGCGAACGGAGGCTGAGGCCATGATCTTCCCCAAAGTATGGCTCGTGCTGCGCCGGGAATATGCCTACAACTTCCGGCGACCGAGCTTCCTGTTCACCGCCTTCGGCGTGCCGCTGATCTCGCTCGTGGCTATGTTCCTGATCTTTCAGTTCGCCACCGAGCGCGAGACCAACCTGGACAAGTTCCAGCGCGTTGGCTACGTGGATCGGGCCATGATCCTGGACCCGGCGGGGCCAAACCCGGCGGAGTACACCCCGGTCACCTATCCTGATCTGCCCATGCCCGCTGCCGAAAGCCAGCCGGATGCCCTGCCCGCTCACTTCGACGCGCTGGAGGAGCGCGCCAGCGCGCAGCTTCTCGCCGGAGAACTCGACGCCTACTTCGTCATCCCGGAGCATTACGTCCTTTCCGGGCAGGTGACGCTGGTCACACAGCGCAGCGTCCCGCAGGCGCTGCTCAGCGACATCGAGGACTTCCTGGCCGCCCAGATCGCCCACCGCGCGCCGGAGACGCTGCCTGTGCCGGTTGAGCGCCTGGCTGATGTCGAATTCACCCTGCGCGACCTGGACAGCGGCGAGGAGTTGAGCGAAGCGGCCCTGGTGGGTCGGCTGCTGTTGCCCTTCATCTTCGTCCTGATCTACTTCATGGCGACCAGCACCACCGCCCAGTTCTTGATGAGCGGCGTGGTGGAGGAGAAGGAAAACCGCCTGATGGAGATTCTGGCGACCAGCCTGCGCCCAGGGGAGCTATTGGTGGGCAAGCTGCTGGGCCTGGGCGCTCTGGCGCTCACCCAGGTTGTGCTGTGGGGAGCGGGCGGCCTGCTGATAGCGCAGATTAACGAGGATGCGCGTGCGTTCCTGGGGGGCGTGAAGTTCGAGACCTCCCATCTCATCCTGATCGGCGCGCTGTTCGTGATCAACTTCCTGATCTTCTCCGCAAGTATGCTGGGCATCGGCGCGGCGGTGACCGCCGAAGCGGAGAGCCGCCAGATTGCCGGGTTTTTCACCATCCTGACCGTGCTGCCGATCATGTTCTCGGTGGCGTTCTTCACCAACCCGGACGGGCCGCTGCCGCTGTTCTTCTCTTTCTTCCCGCTCACAGCGGCGGTCGGGCTGACCATGCGCCTGAGCGTGGGCACGCTGCCCGACTGGCAGATCTGGCTGAGCATGGCCATCCAGATCGTCACGGCGCTGATCATCGTCTGGCTGGCGGTCAAAGTCTTCCGGCTGGGAATGCTCATGTACGGCAAGCCCCTCACCCCGCGCACCCTGTGGGCTGCGCTGCGTGAGGGCCGCGTGACGCTGACCAGCGCGCCCGTTGAAGCGGGTGAGGTCGTCCGCGCGCCGCGCCGCAGAAGGGGGTTATTCCGCTGATGACGCACTGGCTCGAAGTTTTTCGCTACGAGGCGCGCCAGCAGTTGCGCCGCAAGAGCTATCTGTTCATCACCTTCGGCGTCCCGATCCTCGCCCTGGTCATCTTCTTCGGCTACCAGACCTACCGCGACATGACGCAGGACGACGAAGGCCCGGCTGCACCCATCACCGAGGTCAACCAGCAAAGCCAGACCATCGGCTATGTAGATCAGACGCCGGACGGCCTGTTCCCACCGCCGGAGAGCTATGCGGAGGTCGCCTGCGAGCCATCGGCAAGCGAGATAGAAGCGCTCAACCCCGAACAGGCGCTGAGCCAGGCGCGCAGCCAGCTTGTCAAGCGCATCAGCTCGCCCTACTGCCTGCGCTCGGCGATCACGCCCTACCCGTCGCTGGCCGATGGACAGGCCGCGCTCGAAGCGGGTGAGATTGACGCGCTGTACGCCGTTGAGCCGGACTTTGTGGAGACCGGCGCGGTCTCCGTTTATGTCAGCACCTTCAGCATCGAGGCCCAGAGCACGGAAAACGTGATGCGCGATTTCCTGCTGCGCAGCCTCCTGGTGCGCGTGGACGCGCCCGACTACGAGGCGCTCTACCTGCGGCTGCGCAACCCAGCCGTGATCAGCCAGAACCGCCTGACGGACAGCGGCGCTGCCGAGGAAACCCACGAGGATCAGAACTTCCTGCTGGTCTACGCCTTCGGGCTGCTGCTGATGCTGAGCGTCTTCTGGGGCGGCGGGTACCTGATGCAGAGCGTCGTGCAGGAGAAAGAATCGCGCATCATCGAGATCATTCTCTCCTCCGTGCAGCCTACGGCCCTGCTGCTGGGCAAGATTCTGGCGATGGGCCTGCTCTCCCTGCTGCAGGTGGGGATGCTGGTCGGCACCTTTGTGGTCATCGCGACGCAGGCGGGTAACCTGGTCGAGTCGCTGGGCGACATCACCGTGGGCGCGGGGACGCTGGTTCTGTTCGCCGTGTACTTCGTGCTCGGCTTCCTGCTCGTCGGCAGCCTGATGGCCGGCATCGGCGCGCTGAGCACCTCCGTGCGCGACAGCCAGAACCTGGTGACCGTCGTCACGCTGCCCGCCGCCGTGCCCTTCTTCTTCCTGACCATGTTCGTCGAGGAGCCGAACGGCACGCTGGCCGTCGCCCTGTCGCTCTTCCCACCCACCGGGTCGCTGTCTATGGTCATGCGCATCGCCATCGCCGACGTGCCGCTCGTCCAGCTTGCCCTGTCGCTGGTGTTGCAGGTGCTGGCAGTGATCTTCACTATCTGGCTGGCCGGGCGGCTTTTCCGCGTCAACACGCTGCTGATGGGCACCATGCCCAAGCTGCGCGACCTGCCCCGCCTGGTGCGTGGCTGAAGGCCAGCCTGCGCCACAGAGACCCCTAGAGATAAAGAAGCGCGGGCCTGGCATACCACCAGGCCCGCGCTGTGTGCTGTACGACGATGTCCGCTCACGTATGCGGCACGAGCGTCCGCTTGACCTTGTTGATCCAGGCCAGCGACACCTGGTGCCGCCGGAAGAACAGGAACGCCGTTCCGAAGAAGAACAGCGCATAGCCCGCGCCCGCCAGCGCGTCTATGGCCCAGTGGTGCCCCAGGTAGAACGTCGAGAAGGCGACGCCCAGCGGCAGCAGAACGACCGGCAGCGCCCGCCGTCCCCACGTGGCCAGCGACACCAGCGCGATATAGGTCGGGTAAGCCGTGTGCAGCGACGGCATGGCCGCCACCGGGTTCGGCCCGGCGCTGACGACCTGCGCCGGCACCACGAAGTGATCGAGCGTGATCGGCGTGTGCGGCAGGTACCCGTGATGAGTCGCCCACCAGGGCGGCGCCGCAGGAAACGCAAGATAGGTCGCAAACCCCGCATAGGACAGCGCCACCAGCCCCAGCGCGAACGCCCAGTACTCGCCCGGCCCTCGCCGCCACAGCAGCGCCGCCATCACCAGCGGACTCATGAAGTGCGACAAATAGAGCGTGTTGGTCAGCGTGTCCAGCAGCGGCGTGATCGGCAGGCCCCACAGGTTCTGCTGGAGCCAGTAGCTGGGCAGCGCCCCGCCGAACAGCGCGCGCTCCCAGGCGATCAGATCGGTGATGTGGATGTCGGCGCGGGTCAGGTCGTCGGCGAAATTGCGTAGCGTGTCATACGAGTAGATGAGCACGATGAACGGCGCGAAATCAATGGCGAATGCGCGCACTCTGGCATTCATCACTGCCAGCAGAACCAGGACGATCAGGAAGACCTCGGTGGAAGGGTAGAGAACGTCCGCCGCGATCAACGTGAGCACAATGACGGCGAAGGCGAAAATCTGCGCCGTGAGCACGTGCTCCCTCACATACGATCGGATCGTGGTCAACATAATGCTGCTCGTCTCAGCGATTCTTCCGCTTGGACTATCGGTCCCAGAAAAGACAATAGGGACAAAGTAGCCCCTACGGTTAGTCGCATTTTATACCAACTTCGCCTGCGTGCCAAGTGGGAACATTCCTTACTCTCTCTGAGCCTCACACTTGCCAATTCAGATCAGTAAATGTAAAATCTATTTAACCCAGGTTAAGCGGGCTTTACCATTTATGGATCAGATCGCCAGATGCGCGAGCTACTCATAGAGGAGCCTCAGCATGCCCTCGCTGCCGCTACCGGTCGTGCCCCTTATCCTGCTGGCCCTGTTGTACGGCTTTCTGAATGGCCGCAGCTATTCGGCGAACATCGTCGCCCCCTTGATCTCCTCACGCGCGCTTGATTATCGGCGGGCGCTGTGGCTGGCTGCTCTGGCCGGGGGAGTAGGGCCTTTCCTCTACGGCGTTGCGGTGGCCGAGACGGTCGGGCGCGGCCTGATCGCCCTCAGAGCGATCACGCTGCCTGTCGTCTACGCGGCTCTTCTGGCTGCCAACTTTTGGAACATGGTGGCGCAGCGGCTGGGATTTCCAACGAGCACCTCGCACTCCCTGGCTGGCGGGCTGATCGGAGCTGCGTGGATTGGCTACGGGCGACACGCTATTCTCATCGGCGGGCTGGTCAAGATCGTGCTGGCCCTTTTTCTCTCGCCAGTGCTCAGCCTGTTCGTGGGCTTCGCCATAGCCAGGGCGATCCACAACCTGGCGCAGGCTTTTCGCGCTCCGCCCCGCATCAACCGCTGGTTCCAGCGCGGGCAGTTGCCCGTCGCTGTGGCCCTGGGCCTGGCGCATAGCAGCAACGACGCCCAGAAGACGATGGGCCTGATCGTCTTGGGCCTCGTGGCGACGGACAGCCTCGACCGGTTCTATGTGCCGCTCTGGGTGATCGCACTGAGCGCCGTGACCTTCGCCAGCGGCTCGTTGTTCGGCAGCCAGCGAACCATCCGCACGGTGGGGCACAAGTTCTATCACATCCGGCCCATTCATGGCTTCAGCGCGCAGGCGGCTTCTACAGCGATCGTGCTCGGTGCCGGGCTGCTGGGCGGGCCGGTCAGCACCTCGCACGTGGTTAGCTCCGCCCTGGTGGGCGCGGGCAGCGCCGATCGCGTCCAGATGATCCGCTGGCATGTGGCCGAGCGGATCGTGTTCTCCTGGTTCGTCACCGTCCCGGCGGTGGCCTCCATCGCGGTGGCGCTCTATGAGGCCTGGCAAGTGATGGCCCGCTAAGCCGCCGCACCATCGCGCTCCGTCAGCCCCCGATGCGCACTGTCTCCAGGTGCACAATTCCTTCCCGCGCCCAGGGCCGGTCGCCGCGCACGCCCAGCCGCTCCTCGCGCACAGGGTCGAACCAGCCCACATTGACCGCGACCTCGCCCGGCGGCAGATCGCCCGGCAGCAGCACGCGCACCTCCGAGACCCAGCGCGCGCCGCCCCGCCAGGCGCTCGTGGCGATGCCGGGATAGCCGTCGAACTGAGCCAGCGGCACGGCAGTCTGCGGGTCGGCGACGTGCACGAACAGCGCGTAGTCCGCCGGCAGCGCGCGCTCCGCCGCCCAGAACAGGCGCACGTCCAGGGCGCGCGGATCGTCGCACAGGGTCAGCGCGTACCCTTCCAGGCGCAGCCCGCCGTCGAGCGTCACAGCCAGCGTCTCCGGCTCTCCGGCCAGAGGAGTCCAGGTGGGCGTGCCGAACGCCGCGCTGAGGCAGGCGGGCGGCTCCGTCCGCGCGCACGCGCCGCCCCAGGCGTCCTGCTCAGCCAGGCAGTCGAGCGCAAAGGGGTACGGATCGCAGCCGTCGAGCGCCTCAAAGCGCAGCGTGTGAATGCCCGCGTCAATCCACAGCGGCAGGCGGAGCGTTCCCTCGCCGATGACGCCCCCGCCGATCAGCGCCCCGTCCAGGCGCACGGCCACCCGGCGCGGTGCGCCATAGGCGCGCACGGGGACGCTCAGCTCGGCGTAGGGCTGCGCCGCGACAAAATGCCATTCCCCAGCCTGGCCCAGCAGCGACCAGAGCGCGCCGTCCAGCGTCACCGTCCCCGCCCAGCCCGCGCCCGCCGCCCACACCAGCGACTCCGGCAGCGCGTCGTCGCGCGGCACGGCGAAGGCGGCGATCAGGGCGTCCTCGTATTCCGGCGCGCCGAGGATCGCCCGCAGCCGGAAGACCACTGCCGCCGCATCAGCGACGAAGCGCTTGTGGACAATCACCCGATCCGCGCCCGCACGGGAGAGCAGCGGAATCACCTCAGTGGCAGGCAGCGCCGGCAAAGCGCCCCCTTCCCCGCCGAGCGCCGCCCGCTCCAGCAGGGCCAGCAGCGCCGGGTCTTGCGGCGTGCGGCGCAGCGCGTGCCCGGCGATGAGCGGCTTGCCGTGAATCGTCTGGGCGTACAGCCCGATCTTGGCGACGAGCGGATCGTTCACCGGCACGTCGAGCACGGCGCGCACGTCCCGCGCGTCCGCCAGCGCCGCGTAGTAAGCGGGCTGGCTCGTGTCGTCGGTGGCGAACGGGGCGAAGAGCTGGTACTCGACCAGCACGGCAGCGCCTAGCAACACGACCACTGCCGCGCGCAGAACCGGACGCCGCAGCCATCCCAGGGCAACGCCCGCGCCCGCGCTGACCAGCGCGCTGATCGCCAGGCCAGTCAGCAGGTTGAAGCGGCCCGGCGCGCGCGCCGCATCCAGGAGGGGCAAGTCCTGGGCGACGATCCAGGGAAGTGTAACATAAGTCCTGAAAGACTCGAACTCAGCAGTCAGCGGGGCGCCGCGCCACTTCAGCAGCGGCCCCAGCGATAGCAGCGCCGCGCCTGCCGCCACCAAAAGCCAGGGCCGCGCCGACGGTCGCCGCAGCACGGCAACCGCGCTCAGCGCCAGCGCGACCACGCCCACGTAGGCCGTCCCCTCCGCCGAGTTGATGCCGAGCACGTCGCGCGCGTAATCCGGCGCAAATCCCCGGTCGCCCAGCCAGCCAAAGGGCGACGGGCTGGCGAAGGCCAGCGCGTCGGCGCTGTAGACCACGCGGCCCGTCTCGGCCACGTCGCGCATCTCCGCGCGGCCCGCGCCGCTCAGCAGCGGCCCGTAGAACGGGATCAGCAGCAGCGCGCCCGCCCCCATCATCGCCGCCGCGCGCAGCCAGGGCTGTTCGCGGGCGGGCCGGTCGCGCCGCCAGACGCGCCCCCGTCCGGCGAGCAGCGCGCCCAGGCTCAGCAGCGCGATCAGCGGGACGAGCAGGTACACGGGGTGCGAGATGTGGGCCAGCGCCGTCAGCGCCAGCCACAGCGCGCCCCAGCCCACCGTCCACCAGCCGCCATCGGCGCGCAGGACACGCCACAGGCACCCGGCGAAGAGGGGCAGCGGCCACAGCGTGACGATCCCCAGGTGCCCGACGCTCAGGTGTCCCTGCACAGTCGGGTAGGCCAGGAAGACCAGCCCGCCCAGCAGCGCCGCCGGGCGGTTCTCATCGCTCAGCAGCAGGCCGAGCCAATACGCCGCCAGGCCGTTGAGCACGAGCGTGACGATGAGCAGGATGTTGAACGCGGTCAGCGGGGGAATCGCCAGGGACAGCAGCGCCCCCGGCAGCACCTGCAGCGGGTGCGCCCATTGCACCCAGCTCATGAAGCCGTCCGGGTAGGCCAGCAGGCGCTGGTCGAAGGGATTGGCGCCATCGAGCAATGCTTCGCGCGCCCACCAGATGTGGCGCGTCACCTCAAGCGTGTCGCCATGAGGCAGCCCGGCGGCACGGTCGTTCAGGTGCCAGGCCAGCGGCCAGGTGACGATGACCGCCGCCAGCAGGTACAGCGCCAGGGGCAGCGCCGCCCCAATCGCCAGCCGCCGCGCGCGCTGTCTGCCCGCCACCATCACCGCCCTTTCGCTGCGCTGCCCAGTGCATCCTCAGCGGCCCAAGTGTACCACAGCGCCACAGAACAGGCTCCGCCGCCAGGGCAATCACATCAAAGTCCGCCGCGCGCCAGCCTACTCGTAGGGGCGCTGCTCTGCTGCGCCCTGGATTTACCTCACCCCCTGGCGCTGACGCGCCTGCCGCCCCTCTCCGTCAACGGAGAGGGCAAGCCAGCGCAGCGAGGCTGGGGTGAGGTAGAACAACACGCACGTTTGAAGCGATTGCCCTGCTCCGCCGCGAATGACCTTTGACTTTTCCCCCTGCGTTTCGTACAATCAGTGCGCTTCAGACGCCAAGTTACGCCGGACGAGTTATCGCGGGATGGCGCAGTGCGCTCCCGCTGATTTCTCTCGTCTGGATGAACGAGCAAAAGCTCATTTAGGAGGCTTGATCTGCATGAAAGACTATACCACTGACCTGCTGAGGAATATTGCCCTGATAGGCCACCAAAGCGCCGGCAAGACCAGCCTGGCCGAGAGCCTGCTGTTCGCCACCGGCGCGATCACTCGTCTGGGAAAGATCGAAGAGGGCAACACCGTCGCCGACTTCGATGAGGATGAGCAGGCGCGCGGCCTGTCCATCTACAGCGCGCTGCTGACCATCGAATACGGCGGGCACAAGATCAACGTCCTGGACGCGCCCGGCTATGTAGACTTCATGGGCGAGGCGAAGAACGCCGTGCGCGTGGCCGATACGGCGGTGGTCGTGGTGGACGCCGTGTCCGGCCCGGAAGTGGGCACCGAGCTGGCGTTTGGGTATGCGGAGGAGTTCAGGCTTCCCATTGCTGTCGTCGTCAACAAAATGGATCGTGAGCACGCCAACTTCGCCAACGTGCTGAGCGTGATGGGCGAGCGCTTCCCGGACTATCGCTTCGTGCCGGTGATGCTGCCCATCGGCGCGCAGGCTGAGTTCGCTGGCGTGGTGAGCCTGCTGACGCAGAAGGCGCACCTGGGCGCGGGCAAAGACATTGCCGCCCCGCCCGCCGATATGGCCGACGCCATCGAAGAGGCGCGGCTGGCGCTGATCGAAGCCGCCGCCGAGTCCGATGATGCGCTGATGGAGAAGTATTTCGAAGCCGAGACGCTCACCGACGACGAGATTGGCGCGGGCCTGCGCGCTGCGATGAGCGGCGACAAGCACAGCCTGGTGCCGGTCTTCGTCACCAGCGCCACGCACAACATTGGCGCGCTGCCGCTGCTGGACGCGCTGATCGCCTATGCGCCAGCGCCCAGCCAGCGCCTGGTTGAGCTGCTGACCGACGAGGGCGTTGAGACCCTGCCCGGCCCGCACTCAGACCAGGGGCCGACGGTGGCCTTTGTCTTCCACAGCCACACCGACAAGTACGGCACGCTGTCGTACTTCCGGCTGTTCAGCGGGGCGATCAAGGGCAACGACGCGCTGCAAAACGTGACGCGCGGTCAGGAAGAGCGCATGGGCAGCCTGATGACCATGCGCGGCTCGACGCAGATTCCGCTGGACGCCATTCACGCGGGCGACATCGCGGTGGTGGCCAAGCTGCGCGAGACCTACACCGGCCACACCCTGGCCAGCAAGGGCTTCGGCAGGCAGGTGACGCCGCCTCACTTCCCGACGCCCATCTACGCGGTGGCGCTGCACCCACGCACGCAGAGCGACAGCGCCAAGATGAACGAAGTGCTCAACACTATGACCAACGCCGATCCCACCCTCAAGTGGCGTTTCGACGGCGCGATCAAGCAGGCCGTGCTGGAGGGCATGGGTGGCACGCACCTCGACGTGGCCATCAAGCGCGCCGAGCGCATGGGCGTCGGCCTGGACACAAGCGTGCCCAAAGTGCCCTACCAGGAGACAGTCACCAAGTCCGCCACCTCGGTCTACCGCCACAAGAAGCAGACCGGCGGCGCAGGCCAGTTCGCCGAAGTGCATCTGCGCGTCGAGCCGCTGCCCACCCCCGCCGGCGGTGACGAGGAAGTGCCGGAGTTCGAGTTCGACAACGAGGTCTTCGGCGGGGCCATCAGCGCGGCCTTCGTCGGCTCGACGGAGAAGGGCGTGCGCCAGGTGCTCGACGAGGGCGTCATCGCCGGCTACCCGGTCAAGTACGTCAAGGCGGTCGTCTACGACGGCAAGATGCACCCGGTGGACTCCAAAGACATCGCCTTCCAGATTGCCGGGCGCGGCGCGTTCCGCGAAGCGTTCGAGCAGGCCGGCCCCGTGCTGCTGGAGCCGATCATGCTGGTCAGGGTGACCGTGCCCGAAGAGAACATGGGCGACATCATGGGCGACATGAACACCCGGCGCGGGCGCGTCCTGGGCATGGAGAGCGAAGCCGGGCGCAGCATCGTCACCGCCGAAGTGCCGCTGGCCGAGATTCAGCGCTACAGCAACGACGTGCGCTCGATGACGGCAGGGCGCGGCGTGTTCACGATGGACTTCCTGCGCTACGAGCGCGTCCCGGCGCACCTGCAGGCGGAAGTCGTCGCCCAGGCGCAGAAGGAAAAGGAAGAAGCCTCCTAGCCCGGACGGCGGGCTGCATTCCAGAGATGGCAAGAGCATCACATGCGCGCCGCCCGCTGTGTGCTATACGCTGCGGGCGGCGTGATTCCTGGTCTGACTGACCTCTGAGTTCACAAACGGCCTGTCAGGGGAGAGGCGAGAATGCACTCTGAATGCCTTCCCCTTGATCCCCCTTCAGCCGAGCTTTCAGAGGCAGCTAGGTGTTGAGATCGGCCTATAGTCTGGGGCAAGTCTTCACTTTACCTCACCCCCGCTCGGCGCTGGCGCGCCTCGCCTCCCCCTCTCCGTTGGTGTATAGACCGGAGAGGGGGAAGAGCCGGGCGAAGCGAGGCCAGGGGGTGAGGTTGATTGGTCGCCATCTCAATGTTTCTCACGTTGCTGTCCGCCCCTGAACCAGCCGAGCTAGAGGGGGGACGATCTGGCAAGCCGCTCTCCCCTTCCCCTAGCCGGCTGGGGGGGATAGGGGCCTTCGACAACTTCCTGACAACTCGTTCGCGGACTCCTGACCACTGACAACCGATCGCTGACCACCGATCACCGCTCGCCCCCCTCCACCGCCGCGACCTTGCCGCCGCGCGCGATGCGGTACGTGCGTCCGCGCCAGGTGAAGGTGCGCTGGAACAGGGCGCGCGCCCACAGCGCGGGGGCGATGAACGTGTCCAGCATGAACAACTGCGCGTAGGCCATCCAGGTGAAGCCGCGCCCGAAGCGCACCCGGTCCAGCTCATAGGCGATGGCGATGCGCAGCGCCACGAATCCCCACCACGTGCGGCGGCCCCACCAGCGCCCCTCGCGCTCAGTGATGAAGCCCAGCAGCAGCCCGACCGTCAGCGGGTTGGTGAACGGCCAGGTGATGAACGCGGGCCGGCTGTAGGCCCGGCTGATGATCAGGTGCCGTCGCAGGCGGCTCACCGCCTCGTTGAAGCTCTCCTGTTCGGGCACGATCAGCGCCGGGACGGGGACGGCGGCGATGCGCCAGCCCGTTTCGCGCAGCGCGCGCCCCAGGCTGATCCCGTCCGAACCCTCGTCGAGCAGGTGCAGCATCCCGCCCGCCTCGTCCAGCGCGCGCCGCCGGGCGACCATGAAGCCATTGGCCAGCGCGTTCAGGCGGTTGCCGAAGGCGGCGAAGGGGATCGGCGCGGTCTGAGCGTGGTTGAGGTGCAGCGCGCTGAGCATCTCGCCGCCCGCGCCCAGCCCGCTCTCGCCCCGGTGCTCCGGCTCGACGGCCAGCGGCGGAGCGAACACCGCGCCCACCGACGGGTCTTGCAGGGCGGCCAGGGCCGCGTGCCACAGCCCGGCGCTGACCTGCACCTGCCCGTCAATGAAGGCGATCAGGTCGCCGCGCGCCGCCTGGTAGCCCGCGTTGAGCTTGTGCAGCTTGTCCGTGTGACGGCCCGCCGGCCCGCTGAGCACGATGCGCGCGCGGCCCGGATAGCTTTCGGCAACCTGCTGTGCGGCGGCGTAGGCCGGGTCGCGCTCGCTCTCCAGCACCAGGAGCAGCTCGTAGTCAGGCGTCGGCGCGCTGACGGCCATCAGGTGCAGCAGGGCCAGCGTGTCGAGCGTCTTGCCGCGCAGCGGGACGACGGCGCTCACCGGCGGGGCGCTCTCGGCGGGCGGCGGCGGAACCCCCCGCCAGAAGCGCCGGTTGGCCAGGTACACGGCAAGCTGGTAGAGCGTCGAGCCGATCAGGGCGTTGACGAGCAGCGTCTCAATGGCGTAACGCGCATAGCGCAGGTGCCTGGACATGCTAGCTCCGGGGTTCAGAGACCGTTTGAAAACCTCACCCCCCTGCCCCCTCCCATACACGGAGAGGGGGCGTCATTGTGTGGTTAAGTCCCCTCTGCGCGTGTGGAGAGGGGATTTAGGGGTGAGGTAAACCCGCAGATCAGGACTTATCAAATAGCCCCTCAGCGGGCGAGCGTCAGGATCAGCGCAGAGGCGACCGCCATGATCGCCGCCAGGAGCGCCACAACCGCCAGCAGCCGCCGCGTCACCCGGAAGCGAATCTCGTCCGGCGCGGGGTCGGGCGGCGCGGCAGGCTGCGCGGAAGCGGCCAATGCCATTCGCTCGGCAGAGGGCTGTTCTGGCTGGCTGTGACTGTACAGCGCGCGGTTGAGCGCCCCGCTGAACGACGCCGCCGAGCGGTAGCGCGCCGACGGACGCTTGGTCAGCGCCTTGTCCAGCACGGCGGTCACGCCGGGGGGCAGGGCGGGATTCGCCGCGCGCGGGTCGGGAACCGGCTCGGTGAGGTGCTGGCGCATCACCGCCAGCGGCGTGCTGCCCTGGAACGGCAGCGTGCCGGTCAGCATCTCGTAGACGACCACGCCCAGCGTGTAAAGGTCGGAGGTGGGGGTCAGCTCCTCGCCCCGGCACTGCTCCGGCGAAGCGTAGGCGACCGTGCCGGTGAAGCCCGGCGCTTCCTCCGGCCCGGCGCTGACGCCCGGCTGGGCGATGCCGAAGTCGGACAGATAGGCGTCGCCGCCCGCGTCGAACAGGATGTTCTGGGGCTTGATGTCGCGGTGAATGACGCCGCGCGCGTGGGCATAGTCGAGCGCCCCGGCTATCTGAGTGAGAATGGCGGCGACCTCCCCCGGCTCCAGCGGGCCGCGCGCGATCCGCTCGGCCAGCGTTCCGCCGTGAACGAGCTTCATCACCAGGTACAGCTTGCCGCTGCTCTCGCCGTAATCGTAGACGGGCAGGATGTGCGGATGGCGCAGGCGGGAGGTCATCTGCGCTTCGCGCAGAAAACGCTGGCGCTGCGCGGCGCGGTCGGTGGGGCGCAGCGCCAGCACCTTGATGGCGAGCGCCGCCTGGCCGTCGCCGGGCAGCCGCGCCCGGTAGACTCCGGCCATGCCGCCAATTCCCAGGCGGTCTACCAGCTCGTATGGCCCAACGGCTCCCCCGATCAGATCGTCGTTCATCGCCCTGCGCCGGTTTGTGCTCATTCCCCCTTCCCCAGTCTAGCACAGCCAGCGACGGCGGACGGTAAAGACGCTGCTAGGGTTTGTTACGGAATTGCACAGATCGGCCCGGATCGGCTAGCCGCCGCCCAGGCGGCCGCGCAGGCCGAGCAGCTTTTTCATCAGCTTCTGGCGCGCGTTGGGGTTCGTGACGTGCTCCAGCCCCACCTCGTAGGTGGCCGCGGCCTTCATGATCTGGCCGCCGCGCAACTGCAAGTCGGCAATCGCCAGCACCGTCTGGCCGTAATTCTCCTCGTCGTCCAGCTCGTTGAAGATGGCTGCCGCCTCGCGGTAGTTGGTGATCGCCTGCTCGCTGTTGCCCTGCCCGGCGTAGACGCGGGCCATGTTGCCCAGGGCCTGCGCGGTGCGATGCGCATCGTTCATCTGGACGAAGACGGCGTGGGCCTGGGTCATCTGTTCCAGCGCGGCGTCGTGCTGGCCGAGCGAGTGCAGGGTCAGCCCCAGGTTGACCTGCATCTCGGCCACCATATCGGCGACGCCGTCCTCTTCGTACTGGGCCGCAGCCGCGCGGAAGGTCTCGGCGGCCAGCTCGTAATCGCCGCGCAGATACTCAGCAACGCCCCTGTCTTTCAGTTCCTCAGCAGTTGGCATGTGGCAACCTCCCCGCGCATCATGCGCACCATAAGCCTGACTGCCGCTCTTTGTACACGCTTTCGCCGACTCGTGCCAGCGCGGGCGTCAACGCACCGCAACCGTCCCCACCGTCGCATACTCCGCCCCGTCAGCGGCGGGCAGGATCGCCCCGTCCCACCACGTGTACAGCTTGACCCCGACCGTGTACTCGCCGGGCGGCAGGTCAGCAGGCAGGCGGAGGCTGTGCGCGTCGAAGACGATCTCGCCGGGCGTCCAGGTCGAGGTCGGGCGGCTTCCCCCGGCGGGGAAGCCGTCATGCTGCGCGCGCAGCACCCCCGCCGCGTCGAGCAGGAAAACGGACACGGTGTAGTCGGCGGGCGGCGTGTCACTGGCGCTCCACCACAGCAGGGCGTGAATCGTCTCGCCGGGGCGGGCGGCGTCCGGCAGGACGGCGCGGCGCAGGGCGATGGGGCCGTACCCGGCGGGCGGCGTGCCGAAGGAGTCCGCCCGGTCATAACGGTAGGCGTAGATCGGGTTGCCGTGATGCTCGTAGGCGAGCGTCCCCGTGCGGACGAAGCCCGCCGCCGCCAGCGCATCGAGCACGTCGTGCTTCTTGGCTTCGTCGCCCCAGTAAGCCAGCCACAGGCCATCCGTCTCGGCCAGGATGCGTTGCAGGCGCGGGATGAAGTCGCCCCGGTAGCGCTTGCGCAGGTCGTAGAGCGACACAGCCAGGTCTTCGCCCTCGGCTTCGGGCGGCAGCAGGTTGACGACGTGATCCACGTCTACGGGCAGCTCGAGCGTCAGGTGATACCACAGCGCGGCGTGCGCGCCCTCCACATCCAGCAGCACCGGCTCACCGCCGGGGTACGCCGCGCCGATGTCGGCGGCCATCTCGCGCCAGGGGGGCTTGTCGAAGTACGCGCTGGTCGTCAGCAGGCCGTTGGCGAGGATCAGCGCCGCGAGGAAAGCGCCCCCAAAGCGCTCGAACGCCGCCAGGCCCGCGCCGACCAGCAGGGCAATCGCCGGCATGATCACCGAGAGGTTGCGGTCGGTGAGCAGCGGGTAGCGCGCGTGCAGCGCCCAGGTGATCAGGATCGGCACGGCAAACCACAGCACCGCCAGCAGCGCGCCCGAAAGCCGCCGGCTGCGCGAGATGCGCCCCAGCGACCCTGGCAGGCGGTTGGACAGCGGCCCCCACGCTCCGACGACCATCAGCAGGGCGTAGAGCGCCACCGGCTTGCCGAAGGACTCGCTCGCCAGATACTCGATGGTGTGGCGGTTGAGCGGCATTCCGTGAATGTTGAGCACTTCGCTGTCCACCGGCGTGCCGACGAACTGGTGAACGACGATGGGCAGCCAGGGGGCGAAGGCCAGCGCGATCAGCCCGTTGAGCGCCAGGAAGTGCCGCCGCGCGGATTTCTCGCGCAGGGTCAGCCCGGCGTGGACGAGGATGGCCAGGTTGACCATATAGCAGTAGTAGTGCAGGTACAGCCCGAAGACCGACCAGGCCACGAACCAGAAGGCATTCCCCCCGCGCGGGCTGCGCCGCCAGCGGGCGTAGTAGAGCGCGATGGCGATCATGGTCAGAAAGATCATCGGGTAGTCGCGCACTTCCTGGGTCAGCACCACGTGCTTGTCCATCAGCGCGAAGGCCAGCGCCGCGCCCACCCCCGCCGCCGGGCTGAACAGCGCCCGGCCCAGCGCGTAGATCAGGGCGACGCTGGCGATGGAGAACATCACCGTGATCCAGCGCAGGGCCAGCACGGTCTCCCCGGCCAGCAAGCCCCAGCCGCGCAGCAGCAGCGAGTAGACCGGGCCGTGATGGTCGGCGACCATGGTCAGGGTCAGGTCGCGCGGGGTGTCGCCGCGCGCCAGCCAGATGGACCAGCCCTCGTCGCCCCACATGCCCTGGGCGTTGAGGTCATGAATGCGCAGGGTGGCGGCGAGCAGCAGCACGGCCAGCATCGCCGGGCCAATCCAGCGCGCGCGTGAGGAGTGTTGGCGGGTAGTCATGGGGCGCGATTGTACCGCGTTCGGGGGCGGCTAGAAACGGCGCAACGCGCGGCGCTTACAGCGTGATGTCGAGGATCGCCTCGGCGATGCCGCGCAGGCGATTGCCCTCCAGGGCGGCGAGCTTCATCACCAGGTCGAGATACGGCTGGTTGGTGGGCGCGCTGACGAAGCGACGCATTTCCTCCGGCAGGTCGGCCAGCCGCCGCAAGTCCTCTTGCAGCGCCAGGAACTGGCCAATGCGGTTGCTGCTCTCCAGGAAGTACGACAGGGGGACGTGACAGGCCGAGGCCAGGGAGGTCAGCACCGGCAGCGGGATCGAGCGCTCACCCAGCTCGTAAGCGGTGACGTTGCTGGCGACGATGCCCGCTTCCTCGGCCAGCGCTTCGGGAGTCAGGCCGCGCTCTTCGCGCGCCGAGCGCAGCAGCGCGCCGATCAGCCGGTCGCGCAGGGCCAGGTACTCGCCCCGCTCCACCATCGGGCGGCGCTCCTGCTCCAGCGTGTCGTTCGGAGCCAGGAAATGGCTGACCGGCACGCCCAGCCGGTAGGCGAGCAGCTCCAGCTCCGGCAGGCTGGGCATGGCCCGCCCCAGTTCCCACGCCTCCAGCGTCTCTGGCGACACGCCCGCGCACTGGGCGCACGCTTCGAGGCTCAGCGCCGCCGCCTGGCGTGCGTCGCGGATGAGCACGCCGAGGATGCGCGCGCGCAGCAGGTAGAGTTCCTCGAAGTTGGTCGCTTCTTCGTCGGTCAAGGGCTTTGGACGCGCGCGGGACGCGAGATCGTCGGCGCTCATCGTGCATACCTCCCCGTGCGGCGAACAGTTGCCGCCATTATACGGCCTCGCCAACACGCGCGCAAAGCGGCGCGCGCCATGCGGCGCAGACTACGGAAGTCTTCCCGACTTCCGAAGTCTGTGTCATCCCTGGGTGCGTGCGAAACCTGCCAGGTAAGGGCGCAGCAGAGCAGCGCCCTGGTTGACCTCACCCCCGCTCGGCGCTGGCGCGCCTCGCCGCCCCCTCTCCGTCAACGGAGAGGGGGCAAGCCGAGCGCAGCGAGGCTGGGGGTGAGGTAGAACAACACGCACGTTTGATGCGATTGCCCTGGTTCACATGCGCCTGGCGCGTGACAATCGCCGGGATTCGCGCATAATCTGGGGAAACCACGCCGCAGGCCGGCGTGCGCCACAGGGAGGGTAGCTCATGCTGCGCAAATTCGCCTTGCTGCTGGTGCTGGCGATGATCATCACAGGCACAGGGGGAATCGTCGCCCGCGCCCAACAGGAACCGACCGCCTTCACGCTGCGGGGGCTGGACGGAGACGTGACCATCCACTGGGACGCGCTGGGCGTGCCACACATCTACGCCACCACGCCCCACGACCTGGTGATGGCCCAGGGCTATGTCCACGCTGCTGACCGCTGGTGGCAGATGGAGTGGTTCCGCGCCCAGGGGAGCGGGCGGCTGTCGGAGATCGGCGGGTCGTCGCTGGTGGAGACAGATGTGTACCTGCGCACGCTGGGCCTGGCCCGCAACGCGCAGAACGACCTCGACCACCTGCCAGACGACGTGCTCGGCCTGCTGCAAGCCTACGCCGACGGCGTCAACGCCTGGCTGGCGGGCAAAGCCCCCGGCGACGCAGCCATCGAGTACACCGTCGCCAACCAACTGCGCGAGGGGCTGGGCGCGCCGCCGGTGACGGCCATCGAGCCGTGGACGCCGCTCAACAGCGCCACCTGGCTGCAGGTGATGGCCCTCGGTCTGGGCGCGAACATGGATGCGGAATTGCTGCGCCTGCGCCTGATCAACGAGTTCGGCGAAGATGCGTTGGAGACGCTCGCTCCCGGCTACGACTACGCCCATCAGCCGCTCATTCTTGAGCCGGGCTGGACGCCCGCGCCCGTCACCGCGCATCGGGCAGAGCCACTCCCCGCGCTGGCGGCGCTGCCGGGGCTGGAGACCGTCGCCGCCCTGCGCGACACCGGCCTGGGGTCGAACAACTGGGTCGTCAGCGGGGCGCGCACGGCCAGCGGGCTGCCGCTGCTGGCCAATGATCCGCACCTGCCCATCCTCATGCCCTCCATCTGGTACGAGGTGGGGCTGCACTGCGTCGAGATCAGCGACGCCTGCCCCTTCGACGTGAGCGGCTTCAGCTTCGCCGGCGTGCCTTTCATCGTCATCGGCCACAACCGCGACATCGCCTGGGGCGTGACCAACGTCGGCACCGACGTGCAGGATCTCTACCTGCTCGAGCTGAACCCCGCCAACCCGCGCCAGTATCGCTACGAGGGCGAATGGCTGGACATGGGCGTGATCACCGAGACGATCCGCCCGTTCGACGCCGATCCGGTCACGCTGGAAGTGGAGATGACGCGCTTCGGGTCGGTCGTCACTGGCGTGATCGGCGCCGATCAGCCGGTGGCCCTGCGCTGGGCAGCCGCCGACCCCAGCCGCAACTTCAGCGCGCTGCTGACCATCAACGCCGCGCGCAACTGGGACGAGTTCCAGCAGGGGGTGAGCCACTTCGACCTGGCGGCGCAGAACTTCGTCTACGCAGACATGGAGGGCAATATCGGCTACATCGCCTCCGGGCGCATCCCCCTGCGCGCCGAGGGACACGACGGCTCGCGGCCCGTGCCGGGCACGTCCGCCGCCTACGAGTGGCGGGGCTATGTGGACCCGCTCGACAACCCGCGCCTGTTCAATCCCGCCGCCGGCACTATCGTCACCGCCAACAACGCCGTCGCCGCGCCGGAGGATTTCCCCTTCACCATCGCCTCGGAATGGTCGTATGGCTACCGCGCGGCGCGCATCGAGACGCTGCTACAGGCGCAGGACACGCACACGCTCGACACGCTGGCGGCCATCCAGTTCGACAACCACAGCGCGGCGGCGGCGCTGACCGTCCCCTGGCTGGCCGCGCTCGACCTGGGCGACGCCCGCCTGGGGGGAGCCGCCGCCTGGCTGGGCGACTGGGACTTGCAGAACGACGCTGACAGCCCGCACGCGGCGCTGTTCAATGCCTTCTGGGATCGCTTCGTCCCGCTGATCTTCGACGAGGTGCCGTTCTGGGAGGAATCGTTCACGATCTACCGGCTCTCGCTCATTCTGGACGATCCGGCGAGTCCGGTGTGGGTCAATGCGGAGACGGGCCAGAGCGATCCGGCGGCGCTGGTCGCGCGGGCGCTGAGCGAGGCGCTCGACTTCATGGAGGGCACCTACGGGGCTGATTGGACGGCGTGGCAGTGGGGCGATCTGCATATAGCGCGCTTCCAGGCCGCGCCCATCGGCCAGCTTCCCCAGGGGCTTGATCCGCGCCTGGATGCGGCGCTCCCCGTGCTGCAAGCCGTCTTCAACCGCGAGACCCCAGCCAGCGGCGGCGGGGAGATCGTCAACGCCACCGGCTGGCGCGTCGGATCGGGCAACTTCTCGCTGACCAGCCTGCCCAGCCTGCGCATGATCCTCGACCTGAGCGACTGGGACAACTCGCGGCTGGTGCACACCACCGGTCAGAGCGGCAGCCCGCAGAGCACGCACTATGATGACATGATGGCGCTGTGGGCGGGCGGGCAGTACCACGCGCACCACTTCAGCGCGGAAGCCGTCCGCGCCAACGCGGTCGGGACGTGGCTGCTGACGCCCCGCGAGTAGCCAGGTGCGACACGTCGGGGCGTGCCCTGCCCTTGTAGGGGCGGGTTTGCAAACCCATGCGCATTAAGTTAAGGCATCTGGCGGGAACGCCCAGGCAGAACGCCCCTCCCCCTGGCCCCCTCCCCGGTCTATACACAAGCCAGGGAGGGGGAAAGCGCCGCGCGCGACGAGCCAAGTCCCCCTCTCTAGCTCGGCTGGAGAGGGGGATTTAGGGGGAGAGGCGGCTTAGCTCAATGCATATGCCCACACAAGCACCCGCGCCACCCATTTCGGGTTATACTGGAACTGATGATGACCATGAGGGGGATGTCATGGCCGACGCATACACGCGCGAGGAGCAGCGCCTGCTGCTGGCGCTGGCCCGCGACACACTGGCGCGGATCACCGCCGGGGAAGAGCCGCCCGACGTCAACCTGGGCGCGCTGCCACCCCCGCTGGCCGAGGAACGCGCCTGCTTCGTCACCCTGCGCCGCCGCGATGACGGCGGGCTGCGCGGCTGCACGGGGACGCTGGTCGCCCGCCGTCCGCTGGCCGAAGAAGTGGTGAGCATGACCGTGCAGACCGCCTTCTACGATCCGCGCTTCGCGCCCGTCCAGGCTCACGAAGTGCCGGGCCTGCACCTGGAAATCAGCGTGCTCACCCCCTCGCAGCCGCTCGACTTCGCCGACCCGGACGATTTGCTGCGCAGGCTGCGCCCCGGCGTGGATGGCGTCACGCTGCGCCTGGATCGTCGCCGGGCGACGTTCCTGCCCCAGGTGTGGGAGAACTACCCCGATCCGCGCCTGTTCCTGACGCTGCTGGCGCAGAAGATGGGCGCCGCCCCGGATGCCTGGCGCGATCCACACCTGCAGGTGGAGACCTACCAGGCGATCATCATCGAAGAATGAGGCCGGGGACGATCCCCGGCACTGATCATCCACCTTTTGGCTGACGGCTGGCCCATGATCGGCGCGGGCGTCTTTGCGCTCGCGCGCCGCTCTGCTACAATCCCCGCGTTGTTCCACCCGATGCCCACCGTGGAGAATGCTATGCGTACCACGCTGATCCTGCTGGGTTTGCTCGTCGCCGGGCTGATCCTGGCGGCGTGCGGCGACGAGCCGCCGCCCACCCAGATTTACATCGTCATCTCGCCGACGCCAGCGACGCCTGGGACGGAGACGCCCGCCCCGTCGCCCACAGTGACCGCGACCGAAACGGGGGCCGTCACCCCGGCCCCCAGCGCAACGCCAGCGCCTTCGGCCAGCCCGTCGCCCGCCCTGCCCTCGCCCACGCCGCTGCCGGCGGGCTTCCCGACCAACGTCGCCGCCGAGGTGCAGATCGCCGAGCAGGTCTTCGAGCACGGGCGCATGTTCTGGATTCGCCACACCCGCCAGGTCTGGGTGATGGTCAACGTGCCGCAGGACGATGGCACGGGGGGCGACTGGTTCTGCTACAACGACACTTTTGAGGAGGGCGAGGCCGAGATTGACGAGAGCCTCGTCCCGCCCGAAGGCACGTTCCAGCCCCGGCGCGGCTTCGGCAAGCTGTGGCGCACGCGCGGCGATCTCAAGAACGCGCTCGGCTGGGCAATCACGCCGGAGTTCGAGCTAACCAGCAGTTACACCTACATTGCTGGTGGCCATGTGCAGGGCGGGCAATACCTGCCCGGCCCCGGCGAGCACCGCCTGACCACGCTCTATCACGAGAGCATCTCCTTCTTCGAGGCGGACATTCGCGGCGACTGCCAGGGCGGAACCTGGCGCATGGCCGCCGCGCCGTAGCGCTCCGCGTTCCGCAGCGATCTTCGCACAGGCGGGCCGTCCAGGGTCCGCCTGTTCGTTTTTCCCCGCGCAACCTGACATTTCCCCGACAGCTTGCCGCGCCCACTTTCCCCCGCCGCCGGTTTGTATTAAGGTTGGGGAGAAGCGGGCGGTTGGCTCTTGGTGATTGGTTTTTGGTTATTGGTAAGAACAGCCCCGTCTCAGGGACATACAGCCAACAACCAACAACCAACAACCAAAAACCAATAACCAATGACCAATGACCAATAACCGTCTTTCTGGAGGTTCTCATGCGCGAATGGCAGCTCAAGCCCGGCGACCCAATGGCTCCCCGCATCGCGGCGGACGCCCGCGCCGGGCGCACCGATTACCACGATGACCAGGTGTGGGGGCTGCACCTGGGCGGCCCTGCCGAGCCAGCGCTCAGCCTGGAGACGCGCTACGGCGGGCGCGTCGGCCTGGCGCGCATCGTGCCCGTGTGGGGCGTCGAGCGGCGCAAGGTCTACGAAACGCAGGCGTACCACGCCCCGCCCCTCCTGACCGCCTTCGCGCCGGACTTGCTGCGCGTCCGCGCCGGGCTGACCCCCACCCTGGCCCTGACCGCCGAGTTCTGGACAATGGAGTCGCAGGCGGTCGGCGGGCGCTTCACGGTCTGCAACAACGGCGACCAGCCGCAAACGCTGCGTCTCGACCTGACCGCCCAGGTGGCCCGCGAAGACAAGACGCTACCCATGCTCTTCCTGACGCTGGAGGGCGGCACGGTCGCCCTGCAGATGGGCCGCCTGCCGCACTTGCAGCCGGTGCTGCTGCTGGAAGACGCGCGCGAGACGGGCGCGACCGCCCAGCTCAGCCGGGCACAGACCGTCCCGCCAGGCGAAGCGGTGACCTTCCGCTGGGTGCTGGCCGCGCGACCGCTGCGCGACGAGAGCCTGGCCCTGGCTCACCGCTGGCTGGCCCTCGAGGACTGGGACGCGCACCTGGCCGCCATCGCCGCCCGCGCGCAGGCCGCGCCGCAGGTGGAGACAGGGCGCGCGGACTGGGACCTGGCCCTCGCCTGGAGCCAGCAGCTTGTGCTGCGCGGCTTCCTGGCGGCAACAGGGAGCCTGCCGCACCCGTCCTTCGTCAGCACGCGCAAGCCCGGCCAGGGCTACGCCCTCGGCGGGGCGCACAGCGGCGGCTTCGCCTCCCCCTGGGGCGGGCAGGCCGTCCCCGACGCGTTGACCATCGCCGGGACGGTGGCGCTGGCCGCGCCGGAGCTGGCCCAGGGCATGGTGCGCAACTTCCTGGCCGTGCAGCGCGACGACGGCTGGATTGACGCCCGGCCCGGCCTGGACGGGCAGCGGGCCAACGTCCTGGCTCCGCCGCTGCTGGCGACGCTGGCGCACACCATCTACCAGTTCACGCAGGATCGGGCGTTCCTGGCCGAATGTCTGGACGGGCTGCTGGCTTTCTTCGGTCGCTGGTTCGCCCCCGACGTGGACGCCGACGGCGACGGCGTCCCCGAATGGCAGCATCCCGGCCAGGGCGCGTTCGCCGAGGGGCCGACGCTGGCGCGCGGATCGCGCTGGGCGCAGGGCGTGGACCCTGCCACCGTCGAAGCGCCCGACCTGCTCGCCTACCTGATCCGCGAGGCGCGGGCGCTGCTCGACATCGGCGCGCTGCTGGATCGCCCGGACGTGGCCGAAGCAATCGCCCCGCGCCTGGACGCGCTGATCGGCGCGCTGGAGGAGTTCTGGGACGAGGCGCGCGGCGTCTACATCTACCGCGACCGCGACGCCCACGCCTGCCCGTCCGGCGAGACGATCTTCAGCGGGCACGGCGAGTCCATCCTGGCGGAGCGCGCCGTCCCCGGCCAGCCGGGCCGCCTGATCCTGCGCGTAGCCGGCGGGCTGGATCGCAAGCCGGCGCTGTCCTGCACCGTCGAGGGCGAAGACGCCGCCGGAAACACCGTCCGCGAGGAGGTGCCCGGCGAGGCGTTCGACTGGTACCGGGGCGCGGGCACAGCCACCACGCGCACCGTCTGGCGGGCGGTCAGCGGGCTGCGCTTTGCCGGGCTGAGCCGCGTCTTCAAAGTCGAAGCGCGCACAGTAGACCTGTCGGCGCACGACATCGCCCTGCTCATGCCGCTGTGGTCGGGGGTGCTGGACGAGGCGCGCGCCGCCCGTCTGGTGGCTCACCTGACCGATCCGGCGGCGTACTGGCGTCCGTTCGGCGTGCCCGGCTGCCCCGCCAACGCACCGCATCGCGATCCGACGCCGCACACTGGCTGCGCTGGCGTCTGGCCGGACTGGAATGCGCGGCTCGGCCTGGCGCTGATCGAGGGCGGCCTCGTGCAGGAGTCGGCTGAGCTTTTCCGGCGTATGCTGGTCGCGCAGACGCGCAGCCTGGCCGAAGCGGGAACCTTCCGCGCTCTGTACCACGCCGAAAGCGGCGAGGGCCTGGGCGACAGCGACGTGCTCAGCGGGGCCGTGTCGTGGGGATGGTTCGCCCGGCTGTTCGGGGCCTTTGCCCTGGATGCCTGGCGCGCTGTGATCCTCGGCCCCTGCGCCTTCCCCGGCGAGGCGATGACCTGGGCGCAACACGGCGTGCGCATCACGCGCAGCGACGGCGGCACCGAGGTCGCCTTCCCCAGCGGGCAGACGGTCGCGCTGCCCGCCGACGCCGCCGCGCAGATCGTGCGCGACCCGGCGAGCGAAGCCATTGCTGCGCTGCCCCCTCCTGCTGACGGCGATCTGCCGCCCGCCGATCAAACTGCGGTACAATAGGGTCAGGAAAGCAGAGGAGCGGTAGCTATGGCCGTCACAACGCAGCCCATCACCGTCGAGGAGTTCGAGCGCCTGGCCGCTCCAGCCGGAGAACGCCGACCGCCGGCTGGAATTCGTAGGGGGGGAGAGCAGCGAGGTGGTGTCGAACAACTATTCATCACTGGTAGCCAACCAGATCAGCTTTTTGATCCGCCTGTACCTGATGCAGAAGAACATCGAAGGTTACGTCACCGGCGCGGACGGCGGCTACCAGGTCGGCGACGAGCGCTACATCCCCGACGTGGCCTTCGTCGTCAAGGCGCGCCAGCCAGAGCCATCGCGCGAAACCTACAACCCCCTCGCCCCCGACCTGGCAGTGGAGGTTATCTCACCTTCCGACGATCTCAACGTGCTGCGGGTCAAGGTCGGCAATTATCTGGCGGCGGGGACAACGGTATGGGTCGTGCGCCCGGAGGCGAAAGCCGTCGAAGTGTACGCCCCCGGCCAGCCCGTGCGCCGCGTGAGCGCGGACGGGACGCTGGACGGCGGCGACGTGCTGCCCGGCCTGGCCCTGCCCGTCAAAGACCTCTTCCCCGATTGAGTCAGGGGCCACTTCGCGCAGTCCGTCGAACAGATGTGGGAGCAAGGGCAATGGCCGTCACAACGCAGCCCATCACCGTCGAGGAGTTCGAGCGCCTGGCCGCTCAGCCGGAGAACGCCGACCGCCGGCTGGAATTCGTAGGGGGGGAGAGCAGCGAGGTGGTGTCGAACAGCTATTCGTCACTCGTAGCAGCGCGGATTCTGATCAAATTGGGCGCTTTTCTGGAGGGCGCGAACGTCGCCGGTTACCTCACCGGCGCGGACGGCGGCTACCAGGTCGGCGACGAGCGTTACATCCCCGACGTGGCCTTCGTCGCCAAGGCGCGCCAGCCAGAGCCTTCGCGCGAAACCTACAACCCGCTCGCCCCCGACCTGGCCGTTGAGGTGCTCTCCCCCTCCGACCAGCCCGACGTGATGCGCCTGAAACTGGCGAACTACCTGGCGGCGGGCACAGTCGTGTGGGTCGTCAGCCCGGAGACCAGGACGGTTGAGGTCTACACGCCCGGCAAGCGCGCCTACCGCCTCAGCGCGGACGGGACGCTGGACGGCGGCGACGTGCTGCCCGGCCTGGCCCTGCCCGTCAAAGACCTCTTCCCCGATTGAGTCAGGGAACACTTCGCGCAGTCCGTCGAGCAGATGTGGGAGCAAGGGCAATGGCCGTCACAACGCAGCCCATCACCGTCGAGGAGTTCGAGCGCCTGGCCACCCAGCCAGAGAACGCCGACCGCCGGCTGGAATTCGTGGGGGGAGAGCAGCGAGGTGGTGTCGAATAGCTATTCGTCACTCGTAGCAGCGCGGATTCTGATCAAATTGGGCGCTTTTCTGGAGGGCGCCAACGTCGCCGGTTACCTCACCGGCGCGGACGGCGGCTACCAGGTCGGCGACGAGCGTTACATCCCCGACGTGGCCTTCGTCGTCAAGGCGCGCCAGCCAGAGCCATCGCACGAAACCTACAATCCCCTCGCCCCTGACCTGGCAGTGGAGGTTATCTCACCTTCCGACGATCTCAACGTACTGCGGGTCAAGGTCGGCAATTATCTGGCGGCGGGGACAACGGTATGGGTCGTGCGCCCGGAGGCGAAAGCCGTCGAAGTGTACGCACCCGGCCAGCCCGTGCGCCGCGTGAGCGCGGACGGGGCGCTGGACGGCGGCGACGTGCTGCCCGGCCTGAGCCTGCCCGTCAAAGACCTCTTCCCCGATTGAGTCAGGGAACACGTCGCGCAGTCCGTCGAGCAGATGTGGGAGCAAGGGCAATGGCCGTCACAACGCAGCCCATCACCGTCGAGGAGTTCGAGCGCCTGGCCATCCAGCCAGAGAACGCCGACCGCCGGCTGGAATTCGTGGGGGGAGAGCAGCGAGGTGGTGTCGAACAGCTATTCGTCACTCGTAGCAGCGCGCATCAACGGCTTCCTGTTCGTCTATCTACTGCACAACCCTATCGGCTATCTGACCGGCGCGGACGGCGGCTACCAGGTCGGCGACGAGCGCTACATCCCCGACGTGGCCTTCGTCGTCAAGGCGCGCCAGCCAGAGCCATCGCACGAAACCTACAATCCCCTCGCCCCTGACCTGGCAGTGGAGGTTATCTCACCTTCCGACCAGCCCGACGTGATGCGCCTGAAACTGGCGAACTACCTGGCGGCGGGCACAGTCGTGTGGGTCGTCAGCCCGGAGACCAGGACGGTCGAGGTCTACACGCCCGGCAAGCGCGCCTACCGCCTCGGCGCGGACGGGGCGCTGGACGGCGGCGAGGTGCTGCCCGGCCTGGCCCTGCCCGTCAAAGACCTTTTCCCCGATTGAGACGAAAAAGGGGGCCGCGCGGCCCCCTTTAACCTGCAATCCCCCTCACACTATCTCAATCCTGGCGGAAGGTGCGCAGCGTCTCCAGGTAAAACTCCGGGATGCCGATGTCGAAGCGGCGGCCCTGCACGACCACGCCCAGGAAGCCGTCTTCCTGGCGCAGCCGATCCAGCGCCGACGTAAGCTGGAACTCGCCGCGCTCGCGGACGTTGTGCTGAATATGCTCTTCCAGGTAGTCGAAAATCTGCGGCTTGATCACGTATTGGCCGAAGACGGTCAGATATTCGTCCTCTGGCAGGCCGGGCATCCGCAAACACTCGCGGGCGTAACCGACGGTCGGCTTCTCCGAAAACTCGGTGACGCTCAGCAGCTCGCCCTCCTCCAGCCAGATGCCGGTTGCCGTGCCGAAATTGGCGATCTGGTCTTCGGGCGTGCGCCGCAGGCCGAGCGCGCTCACGCCGCGCTGGTGGAACACGTCAATGACCTGCTGGGCGCACGAGCGATCCGTGTCGGAGCGGTAGAGGTGATCGCCGAGCATGAGCAGGAACGGCTCTCCGTCTATCATCTCGCGCGCCGTGTAGACGGCGTGGCCCAGCCCTTGCTGCGTGGGCTGGACGATGAACCTGACGCGCTGGCCGATGTCCAGCAGGTGGCGCGAATAGTCTTGAAAGTGGCGCGGCAGCTTGTTGTAGTTCTCGATGGACACCTGCACCTTGAAGAACGTCTCGAACTCGCGCAGGTCATCTTGTTGCACGATGATGATCACTTCCTCGATACCCGCCGCCAGCGCCTCCTCAACGACGAGCAGAATGGCCGGCTTGGCGATGCCGTCGCGGTCTACGATGGGGAACAGCTCCTTCTTGGCCGCCTTCGACGCCGGGAAGAGGCGCGTGCCAAACCCGGCAGCAGGGATGAGCGCCTTGCGCACCTGCGGCCCTGGGGCCAGCGTCAGCTTGAGACAGGGCATCCTCAGGTCGCGCTCGATGATGTCAAGGATGGCCTGCTGGTCGGCCTCGCTGCGGGCGATGAACTGGGCCGTGCCGTCGCCCTGCGACCCGACTCCCTTGCCGCCCCAGATATGCGGCTTGAGCGGCTCGTAGGCCAGGACGCGGTGCAGCACAGGGGCCGTCAGCTCCTCTGGGCAGGCGGGCGTCGCGTAGCGGTCGAAGAACTGCTGCGCCTCCACCATCAGCGCGCCAAGCTGCTCGCCATCGCCCGCCTTCAGCATCTCCACTGCCTGGTGCACGATGCGCTTGTTGATCGGGCCAAGCAGCTTCTGCACACCCTCTTCGGTTTCGTTGTCGGCGAAGGGATACGAGCGGTTGAGGCGGGCCAGAATCTCCATGGTGTCCTTCTGCGCCTGCAAGTCCACCAGCACGAAGTAGAGGGTCTGCCCGGCGCGCAGTTCTTCGGTGTCCAGCCGCTCGCCGTCGAAGGCCATCAGCACCGGGCGGTTGCCAAAGGCGCAGCCCTGATCCATGCGCCCGCAGCGCGAGGGCGTGGTGATCTCGCCCTGGTAGGCGATCTCCATCTCGCCGCGCGTGGTCAGCTTGAGGTCATAGACGCGATTGAAGGCGCGCGCCGCCAGCACAGAGATGGCGGCGCTCGACGACAGCCCTTTCTTGACGGGCAAATCCGTCTGGCAGTTGTCAACGATCAGGCCGCGCACATGGTAATTGGTCAGCATCTGGTAGGCCACGCCAGCGATGTAGCTCCAGAAACCGCCGCGCTGCGCCTCATCAAGCAGCGCCTTCGCGGTGACGCTCAGCAGCTCGCCCTCCTCCAGCCAGATGCCGGTTGCCGTGCCGAAATTGGCGATCTGGTCTTCGGGCGTGCGGCGCAGGCCGAGCGCGCTCACGCCGCGCTGGTGGAAGACATCAATGACCTGCTGAGCGCACGAGCGATCCGTGTCGGAGCGGTAGAGATGATCGCCAAGCATGAGCAGAAATGGCTCGCCGTCAATCGCCTCGCGCGCCGTGTAGACCGCATGGCCCAGCCCTTGCTGCGTGGACTGGACGATGAACTTGACGCGCTGGCCGATGTCCAGCAGGTGGCGCGAGTAGTCTTGAAAGTGGCGCGGCAGCTTGTTGTAGTTCTCGATGGACACCTGCACCTTGAAGAACGTCTCGAACTCGCGCAGGTCGTCTTGCTGGACGATGATGATCACTTCCTCGATGCCCGCCGCCAGCGCCTCCTCGACGACGAGCAGAATGGCCGGCTTGGCGATGCCGTCGCGGTCTACGATGGGGAACAGCTCCTTCTTGGCCGCCTTCGACGCCGGGAAGAGGCGCGTGCCAAACCCGGCAGCAGGGATGAGCGCCTTGCGCACCTGCGGCCCTGGGGTGAGTGTCAGCTTGAGACAGGGCATTCTCAGGTCGCGCTCGATGATGTCAAGGATGGCCTGCTGGTCGGCCTCACTGCGGGCGATGAACTGGGCCGTGCCGTCGCCCTGCGACCCGACTCCCTTGCCGCCCCATATGTGCGGCTTGAGCGGCTCGTAGGCCAGGACACGGTGCAGCACAGGGGCCATCAACTCCTCTGGGCAGGCGGGCGTCGCGTAGCGGTCGAAGAACTGCTGCGCCTCCACCATCAGCGCGCCAAGCTGCTCGCCATCGCCCGCTTTCAGCATCTCCACCGCCTGGTGCACGATGCGCTTGTTGATCGGGCCGAGCAGCTTCTGCACACCCTCTTCGGTTTCGTTGTCGGCGAAGGGATACGAGCGGTTGAGGCGGGCCAGAATCTCCATGGTGTCCTTCTGCGCCTGCAAGTCCACCAGCACGAAGTAGAGGGGCTGCCCGGCGCGCAGTTCTTCGGTGTCCAGGCGCTCGCCGTCGAAGGTCATCAGCACGGGGCGGTTGCCGAAGGCACACCCCTGATCCATGCGCCCGCAGCGCGACGGCGTGGTGATCTCGCCCTGGTAGGCGATCTCCATCTCGCCGCGCGTGGTCAGCTTGAGGTCGTAGACGCGGTTGAAGGCGCGCGCTGCCAGCACCGAGATGGCGGCGCTCGACGACAGCCCCTTCTTGACCGGCAGATCAGTCTGGGTGTTATCAAGAATCAGGCCGCGCACATGGTAATTGGTCAGCATCTGGTAGGCCACGCCGGCGATGTAGCTCCAGAAGCCGCCGCGCTGCGCTTCATCAAGCAGCGCCTTCGGCTCCATCGGAATCTCGTAGGGGCCGTGCCGCGCGCCGTCCGGCGTGGTCGAGGTGAGGACGAGCGCGGTCGGGTGCGGCTCGACGTTGGCGTGAATTCCCTGGTTGGTGCCGGCGATCAGCGCGTAGCCTTTCTCGATGTCCGCGTTGATGCGCCGGTAGCCGCCCGCCCAATCCGAGTGTTCGCCGAACAGGCAAACACGCCCTGGAACGAAAATCTTCACGGGTCAGGCTCCTTTATGGATGCGCGTTTCTGGTGGGTCCAGCCGTGCAATTGTACAGGATTCGCGGCGCAGCTTCCACAAACGGGGAGTGACATCAATTGCGGATTGCGGATTGCGGATTGCGGATTGCGGATTGCGGATTGCGGATTGCGGATTGCGGATTGCGGATTGCGGATTGCGGATTGCGGATTGCGGATTGCGGATTGCGGATTGCGGATTGCGGATTGCGGATTGCGGATTGCGGATTGCGAATTGCGGATTGCGAATTGCGAATTGCGAATTGCGGATTGCGGAATGGGGCCGGTCTCGGCGGGCTGGAGTGACATCAATGGCGGATTGGGGATTGGGGATTGGGGATTGCGGATTGCGGAATGGGGCCGGTCTCGGCGTGCTGCGCGAGAGCGCACTCCAATTCGCATTTCGAAATCCGAATTTCGAATTTCGCAATCCGCCCTACGGCTTGCGCCGCCGCAAGAGCGATCATATCATTCTATATGTGCTTAATTTTCTCTGAAACAGATACTGTTTCTGCGTTAATATGGGAGTATTATGCTGAATTATAAACAACTGATTATCCTCGTATTGTCCTTCGGACTTGCAATAGTTGTGCTTGTCCCCATATCTCCGCGATTCTCACCAGTACCAGGGCGCGATTCGGGAGTTTTCTTGTACATGGGTTCTTCGATACTCGATGGCCAAGTACCATATCGTGATGTATGGGACCACAAGCCTCCAGCCGTTTTCTACCTTAACGCCTTGGGGTTGCTGGTTGGCAGAGGCTCAATCTGGGGGGTGTGGCTTGTCCAGTGCCTGGCGCTCACAGTCGCTCTATACATACAATTCACGTTGTTCAAGCGATCGTTTGGCAAGTGGCCAGCAACTCTTGGAGTAAGTCTGATTATATCAAGTGTTTTGGGATGGCCTGAAGGGAATAGCGCGAACATGGTAGAGTTCTATGCTCTACCAATTCAATTCGCAGTGATTTCCCTATTCTGTTACTGTGAAGCTACAACCTGCCACTGGTTGAAGACATTATCGCTTGGTATAGGAGTCGCCTTTCTATTCTTCCTTCGCCAGAACCTGGTCGGCATTGGTGTCGCGATAATTCTCTATTGGTCTCTTCACGCAATACTCTCTCGACAGTGGCGTGAGTACATGAGAAAGCAGGCACTATTCTGGTCTGGTTTTGGCATAATTGTATTTGTCGTGTTTGGATATTTCTATGCTGTAGGCGCCTTGGATTCTTTTTGGGACGCAGCTTTTCGCTATAACTTCCTCTACTCTACCAGTAATGTGACACTAGGAATGCGCGTGAAAAGCCTCTTCAAGGGTCTTGGACTTCTATCTACTGCTGGCCTGACGATGCTGACGATTGCGGGCTGGTGTCTTGCCGTCTTTCTCCTATGGAAGCCTCGCTGGCAACTCACAGAATTTGAACGAGCACTTGTGTCAGTCGGCTGTCTCGGTTTGCCAATCGAGATGGCGCTGACCAGCCTATCGGGAAGAAATTATCCCCATTATTACCTAACCTGGCTTCCGATCGCCAGTATAATGGCCACTTTTGTGCTGAGATTCCTGCTGCCCCCAGATCAGGAAAATAAGTCGTTATTCAGTTCAGTTCCGAAGAAAGTAAAGAAAGTGTTGTCGGCATGTCTCATCATCGGCATGGTAATCCCTCTCCTGGGGCTACGATATCTCGAAGTGACCTGGCGCAGTCTCGACAACAGCTTGCTAGAAAGTCCTGTGATGTCATTCATTCGAAGTAATGCACAAGAAGATGATTATGTGCTGATGTGGGGGGCAGAGACTGTCTACAACTTCCTCGCTGAACGTCGTTCACCGACGCGATTCGTGTACCAATATCCACTTTACAGAAAAGGTTATCAGTCGGAAGAGCTAATCAACGAATTCCTCAATGATTTGATAAGAAACTGTCCGTCCTGATCATTGACTCCTCATCCTCCAACAATACAATACCTCCGCTAGACCCCGAAGCACGCGCAAAATGGGAATCTAGTGACAACGCCTATGAGTTGCTGCCAGAAATGGAGCAAGTCTTCCGGTACGTCGAGACACATTACATGTTTGATGGGGTTGTTGAAGATCCGCGTGGCGAATGGCCTGTCTATACACTCAAGCACGACGGGACAAACCGTTGTTCAACCAGCCATGATCAAGGAGTCATGTAGATATCTCGAAATCCGCCTACATGATTACATTACCCCGTCGCAAGAGCATCGCCGGCAGGGTGCGAATCTCCCCCAGGCCCAGCAGCACGCCGGCGACCACGAACGTCACCGCGCCCGCGCCCGCCAACCCCAGCACGCGCAGCCCGGTCAGCGCGACTCCCGCCTCGTGCCAGCCCAGCGCGCCGAACGCGGCGTCAGCGGCCAGCACCGCCGCGCCCATCACGGCGGACGCGGCGACCGTCCGCGCGGCAGTCAGGGCCAGGTGGCGACCGTCCACGCTGCCCCAGCGCCGCCGCAGGATGATCAGCAGCAGGGCCAGCTCGATCAGGAAGGTGGCCGAGTAGCCGATGGCCAGTCCCCCCACCCCGGTCGCGTCGGCAAGCTGCTCGTTGAGCCGGGCCGCCCCGTCAGTCAGCGCGCCGAGCGCCACCTCGTAATCGCCCGCCGCGTAAGCCGCGCCCCACTGGTTGAACACCGCGCGAGTCGTGCCATCGAAATCGCTGACGAAGCCGAGATACAGCCCGCCCACAATCAGCACGTTGGCGACGGCGGCGATGACGGCGATCCATAGCGGCGTCACCGTGTCCTTGTCGGCGTAGAAGCTGCGCGCGACGACCTCGTGCAGGCTCTGGAAGATGAGGCCGAAGGCGAAGAATTGCAGCGCGCCATAGACCAGCACGCTGTCTTCCGCCTCGTGCCAGCCCAGCGCGCCGAACGCGGCGTCAGCGGCCAGCACCGCCGCGCCCATCACGGCGGACGCGGCGACCGTCCGCGCGGCAGTCAGCGCCAGGTGGCGACCGTCCACGCTGCCCCAGCGCCGCCGCAGGATGATCAGCAGCAGGGCCAGCTCGATCAGGAAGGTGGCCGAGTAGCCGATGGCCAGGCCGCCCACGCCGGTCGCGTCGGCAAGCTGCTCGTTGAGCCGGGCCGCCCCGTCAGTCAGCGCGCCGAGCGCCACCTCGTAATCGCCCGCCGCGTAGGCCGCGCCCCACTGGTTGAACACCGCGCGAGTCGTGCCATCGAAGTCGCTGACGAAGCCGAGATACAGCCCGCCCACAATCAGCACGTTGGCGACGGCGGCGATGACGGCGATCCATAGCGGCGTCACGGTGTCCTTGTCGGCGTAGAAGCTGCGCGCGACGACTTCGTGCAGGCTCTGGAAGATGAGGCCGAAAGCGAAGAATTGCAGCGCGCCATAGACCAGCACGCTGTCTTGGGCGTCGAACGCGCCGCGCTCCAGCAGGCTGATCAGCGGCCTGCCAATCAGCACGAGTCCGGCGGCGGCGGGAATGGTGGCGATGAGGATGAAGCGCAGCGCGCCGGACATCGCGTGCCGCTTGCGCGTGTCGTCGCCAAGCGCGCTGAAGGCGGCCAGCGTGGGGAAGACGACGAAGCCCATCGCGCTGCCGATCAGCGTCTCCGGGATGTTCATCAGGCGGTAGCCCCAGTCGAAGGCGCTGACCGCGCCGCTGCCCATGCGCGAGGCGATGTTGTTGAAGACCAGCGTGTTGAAGGTCACCACGCCCAGCCCGGCCACGCGCGGGATCATCAGGGTGATCACGCGGCGCAGCGCCGGGTCGCGCCAGCCCAGGCGCGGCAGCCAGCGCATCCGGTAGCGCAGCAGGCCGGGCACCTGCACCCCCAGGTGCAGCAGCGAGCCGAGCACCGCCCCCCAGGCAATGCCGTACACCCCCAGCGGGCCGATCAGGAAGATCACGCCGAACAGAATGCCCACGTCGAACAGGATCGGGGCCAGCGCGGGCAGCAGGAAATGGTTGTGGCTGTGCAGGATGCCCTGGAAGATGCCGCTGATGCTGAAGACGAGCGTGCTGATCAGCAGAATGCGCATCAGCGTGACCGTCTGCGACACCTTCTCTGCGGCAAAGCCGGGCGCGACCACGTGCTCGACCAGCCAGGGCGCGAACAGGAAGCCGAGCACGCTCAGCGCCAGCGTCACCACGAAGACGGTGTTGATCACGGCGCTGGCCAGCCGCCAGCCCGCCGCCCGCTCGTCGCGGGCCAGAAAGCCGCTGAAGATGGGGATGAAGGCGTAGGACAGCGCGCCGCCGCCGATGAGCAGCACGATCTGCTCCGGGATGCGGTTGGCGGTCACGAAGGCGTCCCACTCGTCGCCCACGCCGAACACGCTGGCGATGATGAACGTCTGCGCCAGGCTGATCGCCTTGGCCGTGCCGAAGGCGACCATCAGGATGAGCGTGTTGCGCGCCATGCGCTGCGTGTCGGCGTGGGCTGGCACAGACGAAGGGTGGCTCATCGTGTCCTTTACCGCTCAGAGACGGGTGAGAAGAACAACCTGGCGCTTGCGCTGTTCAGGCGGCGAGCAGCCCAAAATGAACCTGAAACTCCCTTAGGAGGGCAACAGCGCCGGTTCGCACTCCTCAGGCAATGCGAGCCGCGTCGTAGACCTCAATGGTATCGGTGCGAACAGGCCTGGCCTGACCCTGAATCAGGGCTACAACCAGATCATGCACATCGGGAGTATAGAAACGCTCACCGCACTGACGGCAGACCAGCGCGGGTAGATTCTCGATCACAAGCCAGCGCCCTTCGTACTCCTGGGCACGAGAGACACGTTGTAGCTCTAGCTCTCCCTGGCAAAACAAGCACCGTTGCCTGTTCATGGTGATTTCCTCGATCTCACGGCTGACAATACCGCGCTGTGCAGCGCGATCAGAAGCATGGGCCGTCAGCAGGTAGGTCCGCTCGGCCAAGCTCTGACGTAGAACAGCCAGATCGGGTGGCATCCTACGCCCCTTTATCGAGTAGCACCGGAGCAAGTACTGAGACGCAGCAGGCAACCCTCAGTGCGACAGGCTGGCGACGGTGAAAGTGCCCGCTTCGACCTGGCTCTTGGCTTCGAGCGCCGGGAAGAAATTCCTGTTGAAGCGCAGCACCTGGTCGAACTTCTCAAGCGCCGCCGGCTGGTTGCCCTGGGCGGCGTAGACCATGCCCTCCCAGTAGTACGACTCCTCGACATAGGGCGTGTACCTGGCCGTGTTCTGGGCGTGAGCCAGCACGTCGTTGTAGCGCCCGGTATAGTAGTAGGCTTCGTACAGCCCGAACTGGTACCACAACATGCGCGGCGGCAGGCCCTGGCGCAGCGACTCGTCATAGGCGAAGGCGGCATTCTCATACTCGCCCAGCAGCGCGTAGGACGTGCCCATATTGAACCAGGCCCACTTGTCGTCGCGACTCTTGGTGGCTTCGTCGCGCGCCTGGGCCAGCGCTGTGCGGTAGCCGTGCGCCGGGTCCACGTAATCGCCGAGCGCCCGGCGCAGCTCCATCTCGCGCGACGGCTCGTAGACGACCATGAACACACGGTTGAAATGGCGCCACTTGTCATCGAAGACGCTGTACGGGCTGGGACGGCCCTGGTCCTGGTTGCTGCCCAGGTAGCTGTCGAAGGTCAGGAAGTGCTGCTGGTAGTCGTCGTAGCCGATGAACAGCACGTAATGGCCCAGCCAGCCTTCTCCTGCCGGCTGGATGCTCTCCTCCACCACCACCGGGAAGCCCGCCGCCAGCAGCCGCTTGAGCACGGTCAGCGTCCCCCCGTAACGGTAGAGCGCCTTGACCCCGGTGCGCTCGTTGACGAAGCGCACCATCTGCCAGGGGCTGACGTTCTTATCCTCCGGGTGGGGCTTCATCCAGTTGGCGGCGGTCGTCTGGCCATCCGTCCAGCCATAGTAGCTGAGGGCCATGGTCATCGTCGTCGGGCCGCAGTTGTTCCAGCCCTGCTTCTCGTAGCGAATGTTGCCCAGCTTGACCGTCGGCGGCAGCGGGATTTCCGTCGGCTGCACCTGCGGCGTGAAGGTGGGCAGCGCGGCCACCTGGGGAGCCTCGTAGACGGGCAGCGGGGTCGGCTCCTCGGTGGGAACCGCGCCAACCGGGATGCCGCCGGCGCTCTCGGTGGGCGTGGGGCTGGGGGCTGCAACTGGCGGCGTTTCCGGCAGCGCATCGCTGCCCGGATCGGTCAATCCCGGCCCGCCTATGCCTGGCTGCGGCGTCCCAGCCGCGCCCGGCTCTTCCTGGGTCAGCAGAAGCTGCTGCGCGGCGTCGCTGTCGCTGGCCCCGCTGAGCGTGGGCAGCACCTCAAAGGGCACGGTGGCCCGCAGCGATTCGAAGGGCGGGAACATGTCAATCAGACGCTGCTGGTAGCGCGGCTCCAGCCCGCGAAAGAAAGGCGGGAACGCGATGGCGAAGATGACCAGCGCGACAACGCCCAGGGCGAACAGCACGCCCGCCATCGCCAGCAGGGCCTTCATCCAGGTGGGGGGGCCGCCGCCGCGCCGCCGCCGCGCGTGAGGACGCCGGCTGCGCGGGTGGTCGAGAGGGAAGTTCACCGAGCCAGGCACGTTGAGATGGTCGTAGTCATTCGGAACAGTGGACGAGAGGCGCTGCGTATCCCGCTTGGCCTTGTCGCCGGACTTTGGTGCTCCCATACGTCAGGTACTCCTTTGCCCACCGGCACCAGACCGGGCGCGACATGCGACACCGGGACCGGCGTGCAATCTGGCCGCTGCGCAGGCCAGCGCTTCCAATACATCGCCGAAAGGCGCAGCTACAGACACTACAATTGCCTGTGAGGCGGAGCCTGCCAACACACCCAATACGATGCCCCGCACGCCCGGCACTATAGCGCATTCAGGGCCAGTCCGCCAGACCGGGGTTGGGGCGTTGGGGCGAGCAAAACCTGCCAGGTAGGGGCGCTGCTCTGCTGCGCCCTGATTTACCTCACCCCCGCTCGGCGCTGACGCGCCTCGCCGCCCCCTCTCCGTCAACGGAGAGGGGGCGGCGAGCGCAGCGCCGAGGCTGGGGGTGAGGTCTAATGGGATTTGACATTCAACACAGGTAACGCACCCTGGGCGTCTTGTGCATGCTGTCAAGTATCGCACAGGGAGGTGCACCTCGCAGCCAGATGCGCCCTACGCTTGGCGGGCGGTTGGCCTGCGTGCGCCGCAGCGCCGGGCCTCAGGCCCTGCTGCCGTCGAGGGCGCGCAGGATGCCCGGCGCGATGCCGGTCAGGTCGCTCAGCCCTTCGGCAACGCGCCCCCGCGCCGCGCCAATGATCACCGTCGGCACGTCGTTGGCGGTGTGCTTGCGCGTGCTCAGGTCTTCCAGGTTGCCGTGATCGCTGGTGATGACGATCACCCCGGCCTCATCGTCCCAGGCCGCCAGCAGCCCGGCCATCACCGCGTCGAACAGCTCCAGCAGCGCCACGCCCTGGGCCAGCGTCCCCCGGTGACCGATCATATCGGACACCCAGTGCTCGAAGAACGTCAGCGTGCGCTCCCCGGCCAGCCGCGCCAGGAGCGCGCCCGCTTCTGCAGGCGCGTAGAGCGGCGTGTCGGTATAGCCCAGGTCGCTGCGCCACCCCGCCCCCGTCCAGTCGGGACTCAGCGCCGTGCCCGCGTAGATGTCCTGCTCGGTCGCCAGGCGCAGCCCTGCCGCCAGCACCGCCTGCTGGATGGAGGAGGGCAGCCGCTTGCCACGCGCCAGCGCGTCGAAGAAGCGCGGCGGAAAGGCCGTGATCAGCGCCGCCGAGCCGCCGGACGCCACCACGCGCTTGAACAGGTTGTCGCGGTCGAGCAGGGCGCGGATGGCCGCATTGGGGCGCGGGCCGTAGTGCTCGCCGAGCGCCGCCGGGACGTTGCTGCCGGTGAGAATCGCCGCCTGACCGGTGGCGCTCTGCGGGCGTCCGGGCACGCCCAGGCGCGGATCGGTGGGGATGAACACGGCCCGCCCGTTGTCGTGGCGCGCGACACCGCGCAACCAGCGCTGCCCGCCCGCCAGCGCGTCGAGCGTGGGCGTGCGCGCCGCCGCGAAGGGGTTGGTCGCCGGGTCGTCGTCGCCCAGCCCCACTCCATCCAAAAAGAGCAGCAGGGCGCGCTTCACGGCGTCACCGCCTGGCGCTGCCAGATGTACCACGCGCTCGCCACCGGCTGCGTGACCTCCTGGCCGGGCACATAGTCCAGCACTGCAAATGCGTCGCCGAGCAGCGCCTCCAGGCCCGCGCGGTCAATGCCCATCGCGCGACCACCCCGCCCCAGGCGCGGCAGGAAGGCATAGAGCAAGTAAGCCGCGCCGGGCCGGGCCAGCCGGGCCAGGCTCGCCGCGTACTGGGGGCGCTGGTCCGGTGTGAGACCATGCATACAGCCCACGTCAATGAGCAGATCGAACGGCGCGGAGCCGTTCAGAAAGTCCTGGCGCGACACGTCGGCGCTGAAGAACGCGGCGCGCTCGGCCAAGCCCACCCGCCGCGCCTTGCGCCGCGCGCGCCAGATGGCGTTGGGCGCGAAGTCCACGCCCACCACGTCCCAGCCCCGCCCGGCCAGGTAGAGCGACGTTGTGCCGGTGCCGCAGCCCAGGTCGAGCGCGCGGCCCGCCGGGCGACCGTCGCGCTCCATTGCCGCGACCCAGGCGGTGATCTCCGGCGGGACGATGCCCGAATCCCAGGGCGTGTGGCCGCGCAGATAGCGCCAGACGAAGCGCAGCCGCCGGCGCATCAGACGCGCCCTCTAGCTGTGGGCTTGAGGGACCGGGTGAGCGAGTCCATACTGCTCCCTGTCTGGGATGCACAAACAAGTTAGGGGGCATTCGCCAGAACGCCCCTATCCCCGGCCCCTTCCCCCAGCAAAGCCAGGGGAAGGGGAGAATTGCCTGTCAGATCGTCCCCCCTCTAGCTCGGCTGGAGGGGGGATCGAGGGGAGACCTTCAGCGGACATTCCCGAACTTCCCCTGGCAACAGGTCGTTCGTAACTCACCCTGCCCCCCTGGAATTGCAGCGGAATCACCGTGCACGGGCGTCGAGATAGTCCACCACGAAGGGATTGTGCCTGCGCTCGTGGCCGATGGTCGTATCGCGCATGTGCCCCGGCGCAACCGTGAAGGCATCGCCCAGCGGCAGCAGCTTCTCGGTGATCGATCGCATCAGCGTCTCGTAGTCCGCGCCCGGCAGATCGGTGCGCCCAATGCTGCCGTAGAACAGGCAGTCGCCGCTGAAGACCGTCTGCTCGCCCCGCAGGACATAGCTGACATGGCCGGGCGCGTGGCCGGGCGTGAAGAGCACCTCCAGGGTGATGCCCGCGTAGGTGATCGCCTGGCCCTCTTCGACGAAGGAGTCCGGCTCGGCGGCGGGCGGCACCTCGGTGGTGAACCACTGGCGCACTGTGACCGGCATGTTGCGCAGCAGCGACAGGTCCAGCGCGTGAATGGCGAAGGGCGCGCCGGTCAGCGCCTTGAGATCGGCGCTGGCCAGAATGTGATCAAAGTGGCAGTGCGTCGCCAGGATAGCGCGCACCGTCCAGCCACGACTCGCCGCCGTCTGGTGGATCAGAGGAGCGTTGTCGCTCGGATCAATGACGATAGCCTCCTGGGTAGCCGTGTTGCCGAGGATGTAGCAGTTGGTCTGCAGCGGGCCGAGCGTCAGCTTGAGGATTTCGATGGCCATGAGCATGTATCCTGATGAGACTGTCAGAGTTCAGGGGGCGCACAGGCGGCCCGCCGCTCCAGTGTAGCGCGCCCGGCCCGATCCGGCGAAAGCGGGCCAGCGCGACACGTGCGCGTGCAAAAACCTGTCAGGCGGGGGCGCTGCTCTGCTGCGCCCTCTTTACCTCACCCCCAGCCTCGCTGCGCTCGGCTTGCCCCCTCTCCGTCAACGGAGAGGGGGCGGCGAGGCGCGTGAGCGCCGAGCGGGGGTGAGGTCAATATCCGAGCAAGGCTGACAACTGTTCGCAGGGGGTGTGCAAACCGAGGGGGGGCGCTGCGCCTACTCACCCCAGCCTCGCTGCGCTGGCTTGCCCTTCGTCAACGGAGGGGGGCGGCGAGGCGCGTGAGCGCCGAGCGGGGGTGAGGTCAATATCCCTGCATTAAGCAAGTCGCTGACAACCTTTGCCTGGGCCAGCGCGACACATGCAGCGCGCCGGGGGACATGGTACAATGAGTGCGTCACGGTCCTGGCCTGGCTCGGCCATCCACACCGCCAACACCCATGTCTATTGCGAATCAGTTCTCCCTATTTCGCGCCCGGCACTATCTGCGCTATACCTTTCAGCACGACCTGATCGCTGGCATCACCGGCGCGACGGCCGGCATTCCCCAGGCGATGGCATTCGCGCTGCTGGCCGGGGTCGAGCCAGCCTACGGCCTCTACGCGGCTGTCATCGCGCCCATTGTGGGCGCGCTGGCGGGCAGCGCCACCTACATGACAACCGGCCCCACCAATACGCTGATGCTGCTGGTGGGCAGCGCCCTGGAACCCCTGCAGGGGACCTTCCAGGTGGGCGTTCTGATCGTCACCCTGAGCGTCCTGGCCGGCATCTTCCAGCTTGTGCTCGGCTTGCTGCGCCTGGGCGACCTGACGCGCTTCGTGTCGCGCGCGGTCGTGACGGGCTTCTTGACCGGCGCGGCGGTGCTGATGGCGACCGAGCAGCTCAGCACGTTTTCCGGCATCCCGCGCGGCAAGCACGGCGGCCTCGTCCACACGCTGAATCTTCTGGCTGAGCGCATTGATGAAGTGCACGTGCCCACGCTGGCTATGGGCCTGCTGACCATGACGGCCATTCTGCTGTTCAGGCGGACGCGGATTCGCTCGCTGGGCATCTTCGTGGCGGTGGCCGGCACCAGCGTGGTTATCGCCATCCTGGGCGGGTGGGCTGAAGGCGTGATCCTGGTGCGGAATATTGCGCCCCTCCCCAGCAGCTTGCCAGCCGCCTCCCTGCCGCAGGCTGACGCCGCCCGTCATCTGGCTGCGTCGGCGCTGGCCGTCGCCCTGCTGGGCCTGGTGCAGACCGTCGCCCTGTCGCAGAGCCTCAAGGAGCCGGATGGCCGTCTGCCCAATGCCTCGCGCGAGTTCATCGGCCAGGGCCTGAGCAACATCGCCGCCGGGGTGTTTCAGGGGCTGCCGTCGGGCGGGTCGCTATCGCGGACGGCGGTCAACGTCAGCGCAGGGGCGCGCACGCGGCTGGCGAACGTGTGGGCGGGCCTGCTCGTGGCCATGATCATGCTGCTGTTCAGCGACCTGGCGGGGCACATCGCCCTCGCGTCGCTCTCGGCGCACCTCATCCTGGCCGCCTGGAGCCTGGTGGACCCGGCGGAGATCAGCTTCCTGTGGAAGGCTAGCTGGACCGGGCGCTGGGCGATGGCGGCGACCTTCGTCGCCACGCTGCTGCTGCCGCTCCAGTACAGCGTCTTTGTGGGAGTGGCGCTCTCATTGCTGCTCTACATCAGGCAGTCCAGCCACCTGCACATCACCCAGCTTGAGCCGGTCGGCCCGTACCAGTTTCGCGAGATCCCCTTCTCACCCGCGCTGCCCGACCGCACGCTGGTGATTCTGTCGGTGCAGGGCAACCTGTTCTTCGCCGCCATGCGCGACCTGGAGCAGCGGCTGCCCGTGCCCAGCCAGACGCGCCAGCCCGTGCTGATCCTGCGCTTGCGCGGGGACGACATGCTGGCCGGCACCGGCACCTGGACGCTGGTCAATTACGCGGAGCGCCTGCGCGCGCGAGGGGGCAAGCTGATCCTGTGCGGCGTCGAGGACAAGGTGCTCAAGACGCTGCAGCGCACCGGCGCGCTGGATAAGATCGGCCCGCAGAACGTGTTCGCGGCGCGCGATGTGCTGCTGATGTCATTGCAGGAGGCGGTTGAGTACGCGCAGAAATGGCTTGCCGCGCAGCCCTCTCTGCCGCCAGAAGAGGCGCCGGACATCCGCCCGCCCCGCAAGCCTCGCCGCGCCGGGCGCAAGGGAAGTCCCGCGCAGAAAGACGCCACCGGTCAGCCCGTCCCCTGACTCTGGCACCCGCCAACCGCGCGCTAGGCGTGATGCGACAGCGCCCGTCGCTCGTGCGTGCGCAGCTTGGCGGCCTGCAATTCCTGGCTGCGGCGCTTGGCAGCGGCCTCAAACGTGGTCGCTTCGATCATCCCGTCGGCCAGCATCAGCACGCGCGGCACGTCGAAGACCAGCTCGCGGTCGTGGGTGACAACCAGCACCGTGCGTCCCTGCTCGCGCAGCTCGTGCAGAATCTGGAAGACGTTGGCCGCGCTCATGCGGTCGAGGTTGCCGGTTGGCTCGTCGCCGATGATCAGCGGCGGGTCGTTGGCCAGCGCCCGCGCAATGGCCACGCGCTGCTGCTGCCCGCCGGAGAGCGTGTCCGGCGTCTTGTGCGCCTGGTCGGCAATGCCCAGCCGCTCCAGCAGGGCCATCGCCCGGTCGCGCCGCTCGCGCGGGTCATAGACGCGGCAGAAGTCCATCGGCATCTTGACGTTTTCCAGCACAGTCAGCGTGGGCAGCAGTTGGAAGAACTGGAAGATGATGCCCACCGTCCGTCCGCGCCAGCGCGTCAATTGCTGCTGCGGCGTGCCGACCACATCCACCCCGTCGAGGCTCACCGCGCCCGCCGTTGGCTTGTCAATGCCGGTGACCATGTTGAGGAAGGTCGTCTTGCCGCTGCCCGACGGCCCGACCAGCGCGACGAACTCACCCCGCCCCATGGTCATGTCAATGCCGCGCAGAACGTTGAGCGGCCCGGCGGGCGTGTCGAACGTCTTGACCAGAGCGGTGACGGTGATCAAGGGGTCGGTCATGGTACGCGCTCCTTCTGAGCTTTCAGCGGCCAGCCATCAGCCGGGACTCGTAGGGGCGCTGCTCTGGCGCCCTGCTCTGCTGCGCCCTGCCCCGGCGCAGACTTCCGAAGTTTTGGAAACTTCGGAAGTCTTTTGGCATCCCTCTGCGCCCCGACGGTGAAACTTCGCTTTCCCCCACTCACCCGCCGCTGGCCTCCACAAGCGCCGCGCCCACTGTCTCGGCCAGGTCAGCGGTGCAGACAGGCGTCAGGTGCACGGCGCTGTCGGTATAGCAGTCCGCGTCCGGGATGGTCGCGCCCAGATCGAGCAGCGCCCAGCCGTATGCGTCGCGCTCCTCCAGCAGGAGCCGCTGGTATGCGTCGTAGGCCCAGCGCGGATAGAAGAAATTGTAGCGAATATCGCTGTTCGCGCCCGTACTGATCAGCATCGGCTCGTTGACCAGCAGCAGCGGCACGTCGCCCGCCCGCTCAACGCCGGCGCGCAGGATGTCGAAGGCCAGGTCGGCGGGCGCGAACAGGTCTTGGCGCAGGCCGTGCCAGGTGGCGTCGGCGGGCAGGTCCACCGCGCGCGGCGTGTAGTCGGCGGGGTATTCCTGGTCAATGCCGGTCACCGCCCAGGGCACGCCGTAGAGTTGCAGCCGCAGCAGGTCGGCCAGCGCCCGCCGCCGTCCGATCAGCGTCTTGTCCCAGGTGGAGAGGTCCACGAAGCGCGGGTCGGCGGGGTCTTGCGCCAGGTCGTAACGGGCGATCAGCGCGCGCACCGGCGCGGGATTGTGCTGCACCAGCGGCGAATCAAGCTGCGTCTGCGCGTCGAACGATTCCAGCGTGAACAGCCAGACGATCAGATCGGCATGAGTGCGCGACAGGGCATAGTCGAGCAGCAGCAGGTCTTTGGTCAGCGACATGGTGGGATAGCCGAGGTTGTAAGCGCGCACGCGCCGCCCGTCTGCCGTGACGAGTCCGGCGGCGTTGAGCTGCCCGGCGAGCGTCTCCTCTGGCCGCAGCAGAATTCCCCACGTCGCCGAATCGCCGATCACCAGCACGCGAAATTCGTCGCGGGCCGGCGCGCGCACCACTTCGTGCGAGGCGAACATGGCCTCCAGGCTGAACAGGCTCAGGTTGTAGGCGGCGGCGGGATTCTCGCCGTAGGGCAGGCGGGCGCGCCCCGGCAGAACGTGGTTGTAGAGCGACAGCCTGCCCAGCGCGGGCAGCGGGTCGAGCAGCACAAAGGCGACATTGAGCGCGGCGAAGAGCAGCGCCGTCTTGACCAGCACGCGGGCGATGAAGCGCCTGTCGAAAGGCTTGCCGGGCTTGTACAGCCAGCGCCAGGTTTGCATCGTCTAGCCCCCCAGCAGGCGGACGAACACGTCCCAACTGGCCCCGATGTCCGGCAGGGCAAACCACACCCAGCCCAGGGCGACGAAATGGAAGGTGAGCAGCACGCCGGCCACCTCGACGGCGCGCCCCAGGCGCGGGTGCGCGCGCAGCCGCAGGTAGTGGGCGCGCGTGCGGTCGCTGTAGACCTTGTGGACGAACAGTCCCACCCCGTGCCACAGCCCCCAGGCGACGAAGCCCCAGGTCACGCCGTGCCACAGGCCGATGACCAGCATGGTGACAAGCTGCCCGACCAGCGCCAGGACGGTCGGCGAAGGCTTGCGCGGGCGCATCAGCAAATACCGGCTGAGCGGCGAGAAGACGTAGAAGCGCACCCACTGGCTGAGGGTGATATGCCAGCTTTGCCAGAAGGCGGTGATGTTGCGCTTGAGGTAGGGCTGGCTGAAGTTCTCCGGCAGCTTGACGCCGCACCACTGCCCCAGGCCGATGGCGATGTCCGAATAGCCGCTGAAGTCGAGGTAAATCTGGAAGGCGTAGGCGTAGAGCAGCGCCCACAGCCCCCATGTGGAGGTCGCCGCCTCCGCTTTAGCCGCGTCCAGCGCCAGAATCGCCAGGCTGTCGGCGATGACGAACTTCTTGCCGATCCCGACCGCGATACGCATCCCCCCCTGCGCGAAGCGCGTCGCGTCCGGGCCGGGCAGCGCGCGCAGCTCGCCCACAAAGCGCTCGGCGCGGTCAATCGGCCCGGCGGTGAAGGCCGGGAAGAAGATGGCATAGGTGGTGTATTCGCGCAGGCTCAGCGCGGGCAGCAGGCCCGTCTGGCGGTCGCGGGCAGTGTGCAGCAGGCGAAAAGCGACGTAGGAGAAGCCGAGCCACTGTAGCTCGTCGGCGCGGGCCAGGCTGGGGGATTGGCCCGTCCAGCCGCGCAGCAGACGGCTCGCTTCAGCGGCCAGCGCCTCTGTCTTGAGCACCGCGAACAGGGCGACGATGCCCAGCGCCAGGGCCAGCAGGGGCCGCGCCCTGCCCCCCGGAACCCGGCTGAGGGCGGCCAGGACAATCCCGCCACCCGCCAGCCACAGCGCGACCATCCCCAGCGGCGGCGGCATGGACGGGGTGATGCGGTAGGCGGGGGCCAGGGCGCGCCCGGAGGCTAGCAGCAGCACCAGCGCGACGATCAACGCGGCGGCGGCGCCATCTTCGCGGGTGAGGCGCTGACCAGAGGCGCGCGTCAGCAGCCAGGCGAGCATCACCAGGCCCAGCGTCGCCGTCGGGAAGAGGAAGTCCATCCGGCGGATGGTCACGGCGGGCTGCAGCCAGTAGATGGCGACGACGCTGGCGACAAACAGCGCCCAGCCGCGCGCCCGCGCGGGCAGCGCGATCAGGGCGAGGAGGGCAGCAATGGCGAAGGCCAGGATGTGCGTCAGGGTCATGGCAGCCGGGCCGGTGAGGAGTGCGCGCGGGCGCACCGATGCGAGACCGGAGCCATTCTACAGGGGCCGGGCCGCGTTTGCCAACCGGGATAAGCCAGAGGGTGCGTGCAAAGGTTGTCAGCGACTTGTTTGACGTGGGGGTATTGACCTCACCCCCAGCCTCGCGGCGCTCGGCTTTTCCCCCTCTCCGTCAACGGAGAGGGGGCGGCGAGGCGCGTGAGCGCCGAGCGGGGGTGAGGTCAACCAGGCCGCGTTTGCCAACCGGGATAAGCCAGAGGGTGCGTGCAAAGGTTGTCAGCGACTTGTTTGACTTATTGACTCACCCCAGCCTCGCGGCGCTCGCTTTTCCCCCTCTCCGTCAACGGAGAGGGAGAGCGCCGAGCGGGGGTGAGGTAAACCCAGGGCGCAGCAGAGCAGCGCCCCTACCTGACAGGTTTTGCCCGCACCCAAGCCAGACTTCCGAAGTCTCCAAGACTTCGGAAGTCTCTTACGACGCAACGCCCCCCCTGATCTCCCCGGCAAGAACGCGCCCGCGCCCGGCGATCAAAATCCCCTTCCAGCTCGGCTGGAGAGGGGGACTCAGGAAGTGAGGCGTCTTTGCTCAGTACGCGGTCTGGGCGTAGGCGGCGAGCACGGCCAGCGCCTGGAGCACAGCCCGCGCCTCCGGCCTGTCAAGCCCCCACTGTCGCAGCTCGTCCGCCGTGAAGGCTGGCAGCCGCCCGCTGCTATGCAGCAACTCCGCCTTGAAGGCGCTTTCCTGGGCCGCGACGCGCGCGAACTCTCCGGCCAGGTCCGGGTTGGCGGAGCCAGCGCCCACATAGAGCGTGTCGAAAGCCAGACCGAGCACCGGCGCGTAGTCCGCCGCGAAGAAGCTGCCCATGCTGCGCAGCGTTTCTTCCGGCTGCTGAACGAGCACCGCCGAGGGAATGACCACGATAGTCATGGGCGGCACATCGCCGGGCATCGGCAGCGCGCCCGGCTCGGCGAGCAGGATGTCCAGGCCAAACTCGCTGCGAATGGCCAGCACATCGTCCAGCAGAACCGGCGGCTCCAGCCCGCGCTCGGCCAGCCACTGCCGGTTGAGCAGAACGATCTGGTAGCCCCAGGTGACCGGCTGCCCCGCCAGAGGTTCGCCACCGCATTCGGGCAGATTAGGAGCTGACTCACACACCCAGCCCATCGTGCGCGCTATGCTGCGCTCGTCAAACTGGGCGGGAGGCAGCGCAGGATTGACCGGCTCCCACAGGCAGCCTTCGGGCGGTCCCCCGCCGCAGGCGTCGTTGAGCAGGTCGGGCAGCGCCTCCAGCAGCGTCGCCAGGAAAAACTCCCCGCGCGACGGCATGGGCAGAATGAGGGCATTTTCAAGCAACGGCTCAGCGACATCGGTGGGGGCGAAAATGACATCCGGCCCCGGCTCTCCCGCTTGATGGGCGGCAACCACCGCCTGCAGCAGGTAAGGCGCTTCGACAATGCGGACATCCGCCCGCACGCCCACCCCGTCAGCGAATGCCCTGGTCGCGTCTTCGATCACGCCGGCGTCTTCTTGCGGCAGCGCCGACCACACGTGCAGTTCTCCCGCCTGCGCCAGAGCGCCGTGCCCCAGTGGGACGACGCTCAGCAGTGCGATCACAAGTACCAGTTTTCTCCACACGGCAGGTTGCTCCTTCGCCGTCTCGATGCGCTCTCACTATCACAGAACGCCTGGTTTGATTATACTCACTTTGTCCGGCGGGGTGAGAGTCGGGACTCGCGCCAGGGTGCATCTCACGATAGGGGCCAGCTTCCTGAACCGCAGCGGCGCAGAGGACGCGGAGAAGAACCAGAACCCTCTCGCTACTCTCTTTTCTCTGCGCTCTCCGCGACTCAGCGATGATCTTTCGTCCCCCAATGAGATACCTCCCCGCGCCGCCGCCATGCCCGGCACCCTCACGCGCGACCCGCCAGATCACAGACTGGCTCGACCCGAAAGGATTGGCGATCTGTGCGTATTCTCATTATAGGCGGCACGCGCTTCATCGGCCCGCCGCTTGCCCACCTGCTGCACGACCTGGGCCATACGATCTGGCTGTTCCACCGTCACCCACCCCACGTCGCGCTGCCGGATGGCGTCCAGCATGTCTTCGGCGAGCGCGCGCGGTTGCCGGACTATGCGGATAGCTTCCGCAGCATCCTGCCGGACGTGATCATTGACATGATCCCGCTCAGCGAGCAAGACGCGCGCATCGTCGTGGCGACCTTGCGGGGCATCGCCGGGCGGCTGGTCAGCCTCAGCAGCCAGGACGTCTACCGCGCCTATGGCCGGATGCAGGGCACCGAGCCGGGCCGCCCTGACCCACTCCCGCTGGCCGAAGATAGTCCCCTGCGCCAGCGCCTCTACCCCTACCGCGCCGAAACTCCCCGCGCCAGCGACGACCCGCGCCGCGCGCTGGACGACTACGAGAAGATTCTGGTCGAGCGTGTGACCCTGGGCGCGCCCGACCTGCCCGGCACCGTGCTGCGCCTGCCGATGATCTACGGGCCGGGCGACTACCAGCACCGCCTGTACGAGTACCTCAAGCGCATGAACGATGGCCGCCCAGCGATTCTGCTCAGCGAGCAGCTTGCCCGTTGGCGCTGGACGCGCGACTACGTGGGCAACACCGCCGCCGCCATCGCCCTGGCCGCGACCGATCCGCGCGCTGCCGGGCGCGTCTACAACGTCGGCGAGCGCACCGCCCTCACCACCGCCGACTGGATTCGGGCCATCGGCCAGGCCGCCGGCTGGGATGGGCTGGTCGTCGCCGCGCCGGATTACCAGCTTCCCCTGGAGATGCAGTCGCACGCCGGGCTGGATCAGGAGCTTTACGTGGACACGACGCGCATTCGCAGCGAGCTGGGCTTCATCGCCCACTACACCCGCGAAGAGGGCCTGCGCCATACCGTCGCCTGGGAGCACGCCAACCCTCCGTCCGCGCCGAACCCGCGCCAATTCGATTACGCCGCCGAAGATGCCATCCTGGCCCGGCTGCTCTAGGCAACTCCAAGCCTTGCGCTGAGTGTAGCACAGCCAATACCTGCCCGCGCCCCCCAATGCGTGGGGGGTGCGCGCAAACCCCTGTCCCGTAGGGGCACTGCTCTGCTGCGCCCTGGTTTACCTCACCCCCGTCTCGGCGCTGGCGCGCTCAGACACCAGACTTCCGAAATCTTGAAGACTTCGGAAGTCTATTCCGGGGCCGAGCGTAGCGAGGCTGGGGGTGAGGTCAATGCCCTGCGCCTAGCAAGTCGCTGTCAACTTTTGCACGCACCCTGTTGTGGGGGTGCTTGCGCGGCCTGTGCGCCGCCACTACCATTAGGGCACGCGCGGCTGCCGGAACATCCCGGCCCGCCCATGCGCCGGCCCGAACTGCGAATGAGGCCCATGCACAAGGTCAACGTCTCTGTCCCCGCCGTCAGCACCAACGTCGGCCCTGGCTTCGACGTGCTGGGGCTGGCCCTGAACCTGCGCAACGTCATCGAGCTGAGTCTGCGCGCCGACGACCGGCTCGATGTGCACGTCGAGGGCGAGGGCCAGGAGGCCCTGGCGCTGGATGTAACCAACCCGGCCATGCGCGCCGCCGTGCGCCTGTTCCAGGAGTTGGAGCAGGCTCCCGCTGGCCTCAACGTGCGCTGCGCCAACCGCATCCCCTATGGCGTCGGCCTCAGCGCGCGGGCCTCGCTGGTCGTGGGGGGGCTGGTTGGGGCCAACAACCTGCTCGGCGGCCCGCTGAGCCACGATGCGCTGGTGCGCATGGCCGTCGAGCTGACCGGCGACGGGGCGGCGGTTGTGGCGGCCATCTCCGGCGGGCTGAGCGTGTGCAGCGTCGGAGCCGAAGGGCCGATCTACCGCACGGTGCCGATCCGCCCGCTGCGCGCGGTGATCGCCGTCCCGCGCCTGCCGGACTTCCAGCCGCGGCTGCGGGCCGACCTGCCCGCGCGGGTGACGATGAGCGACGCCATCCACAACATCGGGCGCGCGGCGCTGGTCGTCGAGGCGCTGCGCCTGGGCGACTTCAAGCTGCTGCGCGAAGCGCTGGCCGACCGGCTGCACGAGCCGTACCGCCGCCAACACATCCCCGCCTACCACGCCGTCGTCGCGGCGGCGGAGGACGCGGGCGCGATTGCTGTGACGCTGTGCGGGCCGGGGCCGGCGCTGCTGGCTTTCGCCCCCTACAACCACGAGAGCATCGAAGGGGCGATGCAGCGCGCTTTCCGCGCGGCGGGCATCGAAGCGCGCACCTGGTCGCTGCCCAGCGATCAGCAGGGCGTGGTGATCAGCGTCGTGCAGTGAGGGGTCCACGAACAGCCTGTTGCGAGGGGGAGTTCAGGAATGCGCGCTGAAGGTCTCCCCCCTCAATCCCCCCTCCAGCCGAGCTAGAGGGGGGGCGATCTGGCAGGCATTTTCCCCTTCCTCTAGCTTTGCTGGGGGAAGGGGCCAGGGATAGGGGCGTTTTGGCGAATGCCCCACAACTTGTTCGTGCACCCAGCAGTGAGGCTGCGCCGCGCGCCGTTTTCTACAATTCCTAATATTCCTATCAACAAAATTGACTATTTCAATGGGTGCTGATACACTTTTGCCAATCGCCGATTGTCCGCAGAGCACATAGGAGCATATCATGGCCGATGTTACGCAGATTGACGCCCAGCAGCCCGTCACGTCGGAGACTGAGTTCCCCCTGCTGACCATCACTCCCGTCGCCACAGAGAAGGTCCGCGCGCTGATGGCCGAGCGCCAGCTTGAAGGCTTCGCGCTGCGTGTGTTCGTCCAGGGTGGCGACCACTCCGGCCTGTCCTATGGCATGGCCTTTGAGGAGACGATCTACGAGCAGGATCGCGTCGTGGAGAGCGACGGCGTGCGCCTGGTGATTGACCCGACCAGCCTGTCGTACATGGCCGGCTCGGAGATTGACTTCGTGGACAGCCTGCTGGGCAGCGGATTCGCCATCAACAACCCGAACGCCCTCTCGACCTGCGGCTGCGGCCACTCTCACACAGACGAAGAGGATGCGGCAGGTCACAGCGGCAGCTGCGGCTGCGGTCGCTCCCACGCGGACGACGAGGACGCGGCAGGTCACGGCGGCGGCTGCGGCTGCGGTCGCTCCCACGCGGACGACGAGGACGCGGCAGGTCACAGCGGCGGCTGCGGCTGCGGTCGCCACTGAGCGCGTCCGCAGTTCCCCGACACGAAAAGAGCCGGCGCAGAGCCGGCTTTTTTGCTGTGGCGGCGGGAAAGGCATTGGCCTCGGAGGCCGTTTGAGAGGTCGTGCGCCTGGCTCTGCCCCCCATCCCCGGCCCTTCCCCCACGAGGGGGACAGGGAGAAGAGTGTAGTGCGGGCGGGCGCTGCGACGCCAGACTTCCGAAGTTTCCGAAAACTTCGGAAGTCTACTCCAGGAGGCGCCGCCCTGCTGCCCTCCTTCGCCTGGCAGGTTTTGCGCGCCCCCGGACCTCCTCCGCCATTTCTCGCGCGGGGAGCCAGTGCTATAATCGGCGTGAGCGACCGGGCGGAAAAGCGGGGCCGCCAGCAGCCAGCTACAGCGATGCCCACCCCTGACCCGTCGCCGAGGAGGGTGGGCTATGCACACGCCATTCACACGGAGTCGCCGCGCCGCGCTGCCGCTGGTCTTTCTGCTGCTGGCGGGCCTGGCCTGCAGCCTGAGCATGGGCGACGAGAGCGGCGACAACGCGCCGCCCGTCCAGTCGCCCGCCTTCAGCCCCTTCCCGACACCATTCGCCTGGCCGACCGTCACATTCCCTCCCACGCTCATCCCGACGACCGCCGCGCCGCCGGCGACCGCCTGCACGCGCTACACCGCCTGGCCGCTGTACACCGTGATCGCCGGCGACACGCTCGGCAACATCGCCCAGCGCGCGGGGACGACCGTCCAGCAGCTTGCCGCCGCCAACTGCCTGCCCGATAGCAACCTGATCTACGTGGGCCAGCAGCTCTATGTGCCGCAGATTCCGGCCACGAACACGCCCGGCCCCACCGCAACCTTCACCACCGCGCCCAACGCACCCATCTTCGGGGGGGCGATCACCGCCAGCCAGCACTGGCGCGACAGCGCCGGCCAGGCCGTGACTTATTACCAGACGGTGCGCGTGAGCGTCGGCGAGGTGACCAACGCCGATAGCGTCAGCTTCTTCGTCACCGGGGTGACGGGTGGCGCGGCGGCCTACATCGGCCAGGACCGCGATCCCTGGGACGGCGCGTTCATAGACTACACCTTCCCCGCGCCGGGCACGTACACCTTCCAGGCCGCCGCCGAGAACGAATTCACCCGCGTCAACAGCGGGACCTTCAGCGTGCGCTACGACCCGAACTTCGTGCCGCCCGGCGCGCACCAGTACAACACGCTGGCCTTCGCCCCGGCGGTGAGCACGTCCGGCGGCTGGACGACGCTGCGCGCGGGAACCGCCGTCACCATCACCTGGCCGGACGCGCCGGGCGGAGCTGCCCGCGTGGACTTCACCCTGACGCCGACCGGCGGCGTGGCGCGTATCATCGGCAGCGACGCCAACCCGCTCGACGGGGCGGCGATCACCTGGACGGCCCCCGCCGGGACGACCGGGCAGGTGCAGGGGCGGGCGACCATGCCCAACGGCCAGGTGATCGCCAGCGACGCGGCGGGAGTCATCGTCCAGTGATGGCCCGCGCGAGCGCAAGCGCATGACCTGGCTGATCTTCGTCGCGCTGGCCGCCGCCATCGCCGCCGCGCTGTGGTACCTGCTGATCAAGACCGAGGGCGTCTATCTGGGTCGGAGCGCGGTCGTCTGGCTCTACGACCTCTACGCCGCGCGCTACGACGCCATCAAGCAGTACGATCCGGCGGACGAGGGCCTGTATCTGGCCCAGCCCATCCTCGAACGGCTGGACTTCGCCCGCGCGCCGCTGGTGCTGGACGTGGGGACCGGCACCGGGCGGCTGCCGCTGGCCCTGCTGGAACAACCCGGCTTCCAGGGGCGGATCGTCGCCCTCGACCTCAGCCGCAAGATGCTGGCCCGCGCCGCCGCCAAGCTCGCCCCGTTCGGCGAGCGCGTGGCCCTGCTGCACCACCCCGCCGAGACGCTGCCCTTCCCCGACGGAGCCTTCGACCTGGTGACCTGCCTGGAGACACTGGAGTTCCTGATGGACGCGCGAGCCGTGCTCGGCGAGCTGGTGCGCGTGCTGCGACCGGGCGGGCTGCTGGTGCTGACCAACCGCCAGGGGCCGGACGCGCGGCTGATGCCCGGCCACACCTCTCGCCCATGAAGCGTTCGAGCGGCTGCTGCGCGACGACCTGGGTCTGGGCCAGGTGGAGGTGCTGCCCTGGCAGTTCGACTACCGCATCGTCTACGCGCGCAAGCCGGGGAACGCCGCGCCGGTTGGCGCGCGCCCGCTGGAGGAAGTGTGGCAGTGCCCCGCCTGCGCCGCCATTGATCTGGTGCCGGTGAGCGGCGGCTGGCGCTGCCTGGCCTGCGAGACGCTCGTCCCACGCGGCGCCGACGGGGTGATCGAGGCGGCGTCCGCAGCCCGCCGCTCCACTCCGCCCACTTCACCGCCCCCACGAACACAGTGATCACACGCGATCTTTAACGCCGGGGAGAGAACGACACATGCCGAATCTGCCCGCCATTGACCATATCCCTACCGTCGCCGAGGTTGACCGGATCGCTGCCCTGGCCGATCCGGTGATCCGCAACCTGCAGATCACGCAGTGCTATCACGAGCTGGCTGTGACGATGGCCTTGCGCACGGAAGGAGGGGCCAACTGGTGCACTTTTGCCACCTGGGCCTCCAAGCAGGCCGGCCAGACGATTCGCAGGGAGGATCTGGCGCGAATGCTGGAAAGCCTCCGGCGCTCCGGGCCCCCTGCTGTACAACCCACTCCTGACCTGATCACTTCTGTCCAGGTCCTTGGCTCAAAACGCAGTCAGGTGGAGATTCAGGAATCCCTCGCCGAGGTGCTGGACCCGCGCGCCGCGTTCCGGCGCGCCAGTGATGCGGTGGGGCGCGGCAACAAGAAGGTCTTTGAGGAAATCGGGCGCGAATTCGCGCGTTTCTCCGCCAGGTGCCTCAACGACGCAACCTTCGATTCGGAGAAGATCGCCCAGTTCTGCGCCGACCTGCGCCCTGGCGAGCCGCCCGACGGACAGCGATACCTACAACAGGCCTTCCAGCGTTACTATCACGCCTTCTTTGAGAGCAATGCCAAAGCCCGCGCCGAGCTGATGCTGCTGGCTAGCATCGAGATTGGCTTCCACGAGCAGATGCGCCTGCAACCCGAAATCGCCGAGGCCATGGACGCCGCCTTCGTCAATCGCCGGCAGTTCCGGCTGCGGCTGATTAAAGCCCTCTTTCCCTATCGCGGTTGGCTGGCGCGCGTGCGCCTGTTCTTACTGCGGCTGCTCGATCGGCCCAGTCCGCTCGATGCGCTGCTCGATGCCCTGCTGGTGGAAGCGCGCCAGCAGGCACATCTCGTCATCACCGAACACCTGATGACAATAGGTCTGCCACACGGCGTGCGCCTGCGCCTGGGCCGTGACGTGCCCGCTACATTCCCTCCTTCGCTCCAACACATCGCTTTGCCCGAACTGCGCGCGCTGCTGGAGAGAATTGACCCCACACCGGACAGCACCCGTGATAGCGGCGCAATGGATTGGGCGTCCTTGCCCGACCGACTGCACTTCATCATTGATATGTTCCGCTGCTATCACGAATGGCCCTTTCTCTTCGAGCCACCGTTCACGGCAGAACAGATCGTGGCCCTTAAGGCGGGTCGTAGGCCTGGGGGCCGGCTGTGACAGAACTGAAGCCGCTGCCAGCACTCACCCTCACCCCTGCCAGGAAATGTGCTACAATGGCGCGGACTTTGCGCCCGACCCGCTGTCCCCGGCCCAGGAGTGTTGGCTGTGCACCTACTCCCTCCAGAACTCGCATCTCTGATCCGCGCCGGCATCACGGCGGCGCAGGCGGCAGGTGACCTGCCGCCGTTTGACCTCCCGGCGACCGTCCCCGTCCAGCGCAGCGGCAAGCCGGAACTGGGCGAATACGCCAGCCCGGTCGCCTTGCAGCTTGCCAGGCTCGCCCGGCGCAAGCCGCTCGAAGTCGCCGCGAGCATCGCCCGCCACATGCCGCCCGCGCCGTTCGTCGCCGCCGTCGAGGTCGCGCCGCCGGGCTTCCTCAACATTCGGCTGGACGAGTCCTGGCTGCTGGCGCAGATTGACGCGATCATCGCGGCGGGCGAAGAGGTCTTCGCGCTGGACATCGGGCGCGGCAAGCGCGCCCAGGTCGAGTGCGTCAGCGCCAACCCGACCGGCCCGCTGACCGTCGGCCACACGCGCAACGGCGTGATCGGCAGCACGATGGCCAACATCCTGGCCGCGCTCGGCTACGACGTGCAGATGGAGTACTACTTCAACAATGCGGGCCGCCAGATGCGCATCCTCGGCCAGAGCCTGCAGGCGCGCTATCTGCAGGCGCTGGGCCAGCCCGTCGCGCTGCCCGCCGAGGGCTACCAGGGCGAATACCTGGCGGAGGTCGCGCGCCAGTTGGCCGCAGCGCACGGCGCTGCGCTGCGCGACGAGCCGTGGGAGCGCTTCAAGCTGGAGGCCGAGCGGGCCATGTTCGCCTGGATCGAGCGCAGCCTGGCCCTGATCAACATCCGCTTCGACACCTTCTTCAACGAGAACAGCCTCTACGAAGATGGCAGCGTGTGGCGCACGCTGGAGGCGCTCGAAGCGCGCGGCCATGTCTACCGGGCAGTCGTGCGCGAGGGCGCCGGCGACGAGGAGCGGGCCAAGCTGCCGCCAGACGCCAGAGAAGCGGTCTGGTTCCGCGCCACGACCTTCGGCGACGAGGAAGACCGCGTGCTGGTCAAGTCCAGCGGCGAGCCGACCTACGTCCTGCCGGACATCGCCTACCACGTCAACAAGCTGGAGCGCGGCTTCGACACCCTGATCAACGTGCTGGGCGCGGATCACATCGTCGAGGCGCAGACGGTCGCGCGCGGCCTGTCCGCCCTCGGCCACGACCCGGAGCCGGTGCACGTGGTCATCTACCAGTTCGTGACGCTGATCGAGGGCGGCGAGCAGCGCAAGATGAGCACGCGGCGGGGCGAGTTCGTCACTCAGGACGATCTGGTGGCCGACGTGGGGGCTGACGTGGTGCGCTACTTCATCCTGGCGCGCAGCCCCAACAGCCACCTGGAGTTCGACCTCGACCTGGCCCGCCAGCACGCCAACGAGAACCCGGTCTACTACATCCAGAACGCGCACGTGCGCTGCGCGGGCATCTTCCGCCAGGCAGCAGAGCGCGGCCTGAGCGATGACAGCGCCGACCTGACGCTTGCTCGGCGAGCGCGAGCGGGACTTCGTGCGCAAGATGCTGGAAATGCCCGAAGTGCTGGTGCAGTGCTACGAAGAGCTGGCCCCGCACAAGCTGGCCTTCTATGCGCTTGACCTGGCGCGGCTGTTCCACCCGATGTACGACGAGGTGCGCGTGCTGCACGGCGAGGTGCCGGAAGACCTGGCGCGGGCGCGACTGCGGCTCTACGGGGCGGCGCGCGTCGTCTTCAAGCGCCTGCTGACGCTGCTGGGCATGTCCGCGCCGGATGTGATGTAGAGTAGAGAGCGATCAGTCGTCAGTGATCAGTTTTCGGTGATCAACGAGCGCCTGGGAGTGGGGAAGGCAGCCATATCACAACCAATAACCGAAAACCGATCACTGATCACCCATAGCCAACCACCAACCACCAGGGAGGCGCAACACTCATGGGCCTGAAACCCGACCACTGGATCCGCAAGATGGCGCTGGAGCACGGCATGATCGAGCCGTTCGTAGACCACCAGGTGCGCGACGGCGTGATCAGCTACGGCGTGTCGTCCTATGGCTACGACATCCGCATCGCCGACGAGTTCAAGATTTTCACCAACGTCTACAACACGGTCGTTGACCCCAAGCAGTTCGACCCGCGCTCGATGGTGGACTTCAAGGGTGAGGAGTGCATCATCCCGCCGAACTCGTTCGTGCTGGCGCGCACCATCGAGTATTTCCGCATCCCGCGCAAGGTGCTGGCAGTCTGTCTGGGAAAAAGCTCTTATGCTCGCTGTGGCCTGATTGTTAATACTACCCCTTTCGAGCCACAGTGGAATGGCTTCGTCACGCTGGAGATCAGCAACACCACGCCGCTGCCAGCGAAAGTGTACGCCAACGAGGGCATTGCCCAGGTGCTCTTCTTCGAGGCAGATGAGGAATGCGAGATTTCCTACGCGGACAAGAAGGGCAAATACCAGGGTCAGCAGACCATTGTGCTGCCCAAGTTGTGAACAGGTCATCGTCAGCCTGTGCACAGGGGATGAGATCGGCTGAACAGGTTATCCAACGGATGTTGACCGGTTATTGACAGGCCGGCGGTCAGGCAGAACGCCTGGCAGCCGGCCCGTCGCGTCACACGATGCCGTATCCCATCTGCACGCTCCTTCCAGGCAGTAATTGACAGGTTATCCACAGCCACGCCCGCACTCTCTCACCTCCTCCTATCAATGCTGTTAAGCGCAGCCCCACCTGTCCGCTATCGCCGGGCCATGTCTTGTGTATAATGGGAAAAGAACGAATCAAGCACAGCATGGCTCCCTGGCCACAGGCGCGCACGGCGAGCAGGAGACGGGCAATGCGGCTTGAGAAGGATAATCCCCGTGTCTTCTGAGGCAGCCTCCAGCGCCAGCCAGATGCCGGCGTCCTCCCGCTGGACACGTCTGGCAGCCCTCACCGCCGGCTCCCTGACCTCGCTCATCCTGGTCATCTATGTGCTCGCGGGCGGCCCCGGCGGGCGACTCGTGCAATGGGTCGCGCTCTTCCCCGTGTTGGTCGGGGTGCTGAACCTGTATCGGGCGCGGCTCGCGCGCAGCGCCAACGCCGATGCCCAGCTCGCTGAGCGCGTCAAAGAACTGGAGATTCTCAGCCGCATTGACCGCGAGCTGAACTACACCCTCAGCGTCAACCGTATCCTCAACCTCTCTGTGGACTGGCTGCTGCGCTTTACCAACAGCGACGCAACAACGGTAGCTCTGGTTCAGGGGGAAACACAGACGTTGCAGTACGTCACAGGGTATGGCTATTCATCGCAGACGTGGGAGCGGCTCAGCAGCGAGCCGTGGCCGATCAGCCAGGGGATTGCCGGGCGCGTAGCGCAGACCGGCGTCCCGGAGAACGTGGCGGACACAAGCCAGGACCCGGACTATATGGAGACGCTGCCCAACACGCGATCACAGCTTGCCGTGCCGGTCACGCGCCAGGATCGCATCATCGCTGTGATCCGCTGCGAAAGCCGGACGCCCGACGCATTCAGCGCCGAAGACCTGGAGTTCGCCGTGCGCCTGGCCTCGCGCGCCGCTGCCGCCATTGACAACGCCAATTTGCTGGACGCCATGCAGCGCGAGCGCCAGAAGCTGGAGGTGATCTTGCGCAGCACCGCCGACGCGGTGATCGTGGTAGATCATGAGGGGCGGCTGGTGCTGGTCAACCAGGCGGCGCTGGCCACCTTCCATCTGCCGCCCAGGGAGCAATACAGCGGGCAGGCCTTCGCCGAAGTCTTCGGCGAGTCGGGTCTCGTCGAGTTACTCGACCGGGCGCGCGCTGGCGAGTCGGGGCCGGTGAGCGATCTGGTGCTGCCCGAAGGTAAGACCATACACGCCAGCGCCGCCCATATGCCAGAAGTCGGCTGGTCAATCGTGATGCACGACATCACCCCATACAAAGAAACCGACAAGCTCAAGAACGAGCTGCTGGCGACCACCTCGCACGATCTGAAGAATCCCCTGAGCACCATCCTGGGTTATGTAGACCTGGTGCAGATGACCAACCCGCTCAACGCCCAGGGTCAGAACTACATCCGGCGCATCCAGGGGGCGGTGTCGCACATGCGCCACCTCATTGACGATCTGCTGGACATGGCGCGCATCGAAAGTGGCATCACCCTGCGCTATTCGCAGGTGCATCTCGCCAGCCTGGTCGAGGCGGTAGCCGGACCCTTCATGCCTCTGCTGCGCGAGAAAAGCATGGCCCTGATCATTGACATCCCGCCAGACCTGCCCCCCATCCCCGCCGACGAGAGCCGCCTGACGCAGATTCTGGCCAACCTGCTGAGCAACGCGGTCAAGTATACGCCCCCCCAGGGGCGCGTGCAGGTGCGCGCCGATGTGCGCAACGGCATGGTGCGCATCACCATTGGAGACGACGGCCTGGGCATCAGCCCGGAGGATCAGGCGCACATCTTCCAGCGATTCTTCCGCGTGCGGACGCCCGACACCGAAACCATCGAGGGAACGGGCCTGGGGTTATCCATCGTCAAGAGCCTGGTTGAGGCGCACGGCGGCCAGGTGGGGCTGGAAAGTCGCCTCGGCGAAGGGTCAGTCTTCACGGTGATGCTGCCGCTGCACTCGCCCTCGGGCTAGACTTCCGAAGTTTCCGAAAACTTCGGAAGTCCGGCAGGGCCGCAGGATAGCTGCGCTGGCCACCTGCTCCGCTTGTCAAGTCTCACCGGGGCGCTCGCCCGCCTGCCCGACCGGTTCCCACTGCGCCGCGTCAGGGGCATCGAGCGCCGCCAGGCTCAGCAGCAGGCGGCTGCGCGCCGCGTAGTAGACTACATACGGCGCGCCGACGCGCATCGGCACGTCACCCGGCGCGACATACGGCGCGAACGAGTAGTCGCCGATGATGTACGAGAAGGGCAGCTCAGGCCGGTGCCCTTCGGTGATGCGCATCTGGAGCGGCCCGCGCGCAAAGCGCACCGGCTGGCGCATGAACGCTTCCGGCAGGAAGGTGAGCGCGTTCGCGCCCACCAGCCCGGCGAACATCACCACAAACAGCGCCCCCAGGATCGTAAAAAGCGCGCCAGCCAGCGTTGACACGGGCGCGTCGCCCCACAGCAGCAGGGCGCCCATCTGCGCCAGCAGCGCCAGCGGGCACAGAAAGACGACCAGCGCCCCCAGCCCGGCGATCAGCGCCAGGCGGCGCTGCGCTGCGGTCAGCCGCCCGGCGCGATTGGCGGCGAGCCTGGCGGCCATCTCCGGCGAGGCGGGCGGGACAGCGACCTGAGTGCGTTCGGACATGCTCGCTCCTTCGGGTGCGTGGGCGCAGCCAGAGACCGGTTGAGGAGTTGTTGCCCCCCACCCCAGCCCCCTCTCCGCAAGGAGGGAGGGGCTTAATAGGCGCGCTCTTCCCCCTTCCCCACTCGTGGGGGAAGGGCTGGGGAGGGGGGCAGAGCCAGGCGCACGACTCCTCAAACGACCTCTCAGGGCAGCGCGACGGGCGTTGGCGGCACAGCCTCGACCCCGCCCGCCGCCGGGCGCGGGCGGACGCGGAATATGCGCCCCTCCTGCACCGAAACGTACAGCCACCCCTCCTCGCTCAGCACGACATCTACTGGATGATAGGGATAGAAGCCCAGGCGCATGAGCGAGAAGCCCGCCAGCGTCAACTGGAAGCGACGGTGCTCGCTGGCCGGGGAGATCAGCGCGGACGTGCCATCGGGCTGGCTGTCGTCGCCGAAGCCCACCACAGCCAGCGCGTAGCCCGCCGGCTCAGCCAGCGTGGACGAGCCGCGCAGGGCTACGATCAGGTCGCCCTGCCAGAACGGGAATCCGTCGCGATCGTAGAAGACGATCCCGCCGGGGCCGCTCTGCGCGGGGAAAGTGAACGCGGGCGGCTCCGTCTCCGCGCAGTCATCCGTCTCGTCCGGGAGCAGAGCCGGCCCTGGCTGAGCGTCACCGGCACAGCGCGGGAAGCCGAAATCCGCGCCGGACGTGACGCGATTTAGCTCGTCGGGCGGGCCGCCCACCAGCGTCCCCGGCACGACGCGCCCGCTGTCCACGATCCACAGGTCGCCGGTGACCGGGTGCCAGGCGAAATCCCAGGGATCGCGCAGGCCGGTCGCCTCCACGCGGCGGTCGCTCCCGTCCAGCGCGTAGCTGACCAGCATCCCCGGCGCGACATCCGCCGCAGCGCACCAGACACAGCCCGCGCCCAGGCTGACGTACAGCCGCCCGTCCGGCCCCACCTGGACGCTGCCCGGCCAGAAGCCGCGCTCCGCGTCCAGCAGGTCGGGGACGAGGACGACCGGCGCGGCGAAGCGCCCTTCGGCGAGCGGGTCGAGGCGCAGCAGCCCGCCCACCGAGGCCACGTACAACGCCCCCTCGTGCACGGTCAGGCTGGTGGGATAGGTCAGCCCCTCGGCGACCAGGCGCGGCCCGTCCAGAAACTGGTCGCCATCGGCGTCGTCCATCGCCCAGATGGCCCCTTCCGCCGTGCGCGCCAGGTAGAGCGTGCCCTCCGGCCCCAGGGCCAGGCCCAGCAAGGCAGGCGCGGCTTCGGGCGGCGGCACCGCGTCGAGGACGACTTCCAGGCAGGTTGTGTTGGCATTGCGCCAGGGTGCCCAGTCCACAAGCTGGCATGGCGGACCGTCCGCTTGCAGGCGTGGGCTTGGCGTGCGCGCCGGGCGCGGCGACGCCGAATCGGCACAGCCGGACAGGGCCAGCGCTGCCATCACCGCGCCCCACACCACCCCATGACGCACCCACCGCATCAACTCGTTCGCTCCGTTCCGCTGCCATGCCGGGGGATCATAGCCCGCCGCGCCCGATCGCGCCACGCTGCGGCGGGGGGGGGGGGGGTTTTTTTTTTTTTTCTCTTTCGGTTTGCCCCTCTGCGCCCACTGCGGCAAGCGTTTGACAGAGTCAGAACGTGTGTGCTATTCTATGCGCGCCAACGTCCGACTTCATAATGCCCTCACCGGGGTGATGCCGATGACCAAGCCACCTTCACGAACGCTGTCCCTCAGCGCCGCCCGCGCGCTGGCGCTGCACGCCCAGGGACTCACTACGGCGAATGGCGCCGAGCCGCCGCCTACGCTGGATGCGCTCTGCGAGATGGTTGCCCGGCTGGTCTGCGTGCAGATTGACACGCTGCACGTCGTCCGGCGCAGCCAATACCTGGTGCTGTGGAGCCGGCTGGGAGCCTACGACCCCGCCGACTTCGACCGGCTGATCTACGACCCCGCGCACCGCCGTCTGTTCGAGTACTGGTACCACGCGGCCTCGATCATCCCGCTCAGCGAGTACCGCTACCGGCTGGAGACGATGCGCCACTACCAGAACGGCGGCGGTTGGTGGCCGCAGTGGGCCGGGCAGCCGGAGAACCGCCAGGTCATCGAGGAAGTGCGCGCCCGTCTGCTGGCGGAAGGGGCGCTGCGCGCCTCCGATTTCGAGCACGACGGGCCGCGCCGCGACTCCTGGTGGGACTGGAAGCCGGCCAAGCGTGCCCTGGAATATCTCTACGATACCGGCGAAGCGATGATCGCTGATCGGGTCAGCTTCCAACGCATCTACAATCTGCGCGAGCGCGTGCTGCCCGGCTGGGTGGACATCACCCCGCCGACCGCTGAGGAGACACACCGCCACATGCTGGCGCGCGCGGTACGTGCCCTGGGCATCGCCACAGCAGGGCAGATCGCCGACTACGCTTACATGAAGCGCGGCGATGCCTCTCCCGCGCTGGCTGCTCTGCGCAAGGCGGGAGAGTTGGTCGAGGTGGCGGTGGAAACGGTGGGCGGTGGGGTGGCGGACTTCCTGATGCACCGCGACGATCTGCCGCTGGCCGAGCAGGCGGCGGATGGGGCCATCATCCCGTCGCGCACGACGTTCCTCAGCCCGTTCGACAGCCTGATGTGGGGCAAAGGGCGCGACGCTCAGCTTTGGGGCTTCACCCATGTGCTCGAAGCGTACAAGCGCGCGCCTCAGCGCATCTGGGGCTACTTCTCCCTGCCGATCCTGCACCGCGACCGGCTGGTGGGCCGCTTCGACCCCAAGCTCGACCGCAAAACTGGGCGGCTGCGCCTGGAAGCGCTGCACCTGGAGCCGGGCGTCGCGCCCGACGACGCGCTGATCGGCGACATCGCCGCGACGATGCGCGATTTCATGGCCTGGCATGGCGCGACTGATCTGGTCATCGAGCGCAGCGCGCCGGGCGGCTGGGGCGAGCGGCTGCTGGCAGTCTTGTAGGGGCGGAATTCGAAACCCTCCCCTGCGCACGGGGCGCAGCGGGGCAGCCTCCCCTACCGGAATACACTCCAGCTATCAGTTTCCGTCATACCTCAGGGGGTGTCGTTCGGGGGCAGCCCCAGGCTCGCCAGCCGCTCGCGGACGGCGCGCTCGTAGCCGCTGTCTTTGGGCTGGTACCAGCCGGGCGGGGCCATGTCCAGCGGCAGGTAGTGCTGGGCGACCCAGCCGCCGGGATAGTCGTGCGGATACTTGTACGCCCCGTGCTCGCCGGCGGATTCCTGCATCGTGCGCTGATATTGCTCGCGCGTCTCGCCGTAGAACGTGTCCGACTTGTCGCGCAGGTAGGGCGGAACGTCGCCTGGCCCCTGCTGCTCGATGTGGCCCAGCGCCTTCCAGATCGCGCCGGCGCTGTTGCTCTTGGGCGCGGTCGCCAGGTAGAGGCAGGCGTGCGCCAGGAAGTAGTGTCCTTCCGGCATCCCCACCCATTCGAAAGCCTGCGCTGCCGCCGCCACAACGACCAACGCCTGCGGGTCGGCCAGGCCGACGTCTTCGCTGGCCAGGATGAACATGCGCCGCAGCACAAAGCGCGGGTCTTCGCCCGCCAGCAGCATCTTGGCCATCCAGTACAGGGCGGCGTCGGGGTCGGAGCCGCGCACGCTCTTGATGAAGGCGCTGATGGTGTCGTAGTGCTCGTCGCCGCTCTTGTCGTAGCGCACGGCCCGCCGCTGAATGCTCTCCTCCGCCACTTCCAGGTCCACCAGGATCGCCCCGCCGGGGCCAGGGGGAGTCGTTTTGGCGGCGAGCTCCAGAGCGTTGAGCGCGCTGCGCGCGTCGCCGCCCGCCACGCGCGCCAGGTGTTGCGCCGCTTCGTCGGTCAGGCGGATGGGCAGGCGGCCCAGCCCGCGCTCGGCGTCTTCGAGGGCGTAGTTCAGGATGGTGATGATCTCCTCTTCGCGCAGCGGCACCAGTTGGAAGACGCGGCTGCGGCTGAGCAGCGGGTTGACCAGCGAGAAGAAGGGGTTTTCCGTCGTCGAGCCGATGAGCACCACCGTTCCGTCCTCGACGAAGGGCAGCAGGCCGTCCTGCTGGGCCTTGTTCCAGCGGTGAATCTCGTCAATGAACAGGACGGTGCCCTGGCCGTACATGCCCAGCCGCTCCTGGGCGGCGGCGATCAGCTCGCGCAGCTCCTTGACACCGGACGTGACCGCGTTCAGGCGGCTGAAGTGGCGGCGCGTGCGGTTGGCGATGATGTTGGCCAGGGTGGTTTTGCCGGTGCCGGGCGGCCCCCAGAGGATGATGGACGTGAGCTGGTCGGCTTCGATGGCGCGGCGCAGCAGCCGCCCCGGCCCGATGATGTGATCCTGCCCGACGAATTCGTCGAGGGTGCGCGGGCGCATACGCTGGGCCAGCGGCCCGGTCAGGCGCTGCTGTTGCTGGCGGCTATAATCAAACAGGTCAGGCATGGGGGCCTCGCGCGACGGTGAACAGCCAGCGGGTAGAGCTTCCTATTATAGCGCAGCCGGGCGCAGCGCGGGGTTGGCGAGTAGACCAGTTGCTAAGCGCTCCCGTTCAGGGTATCACTGAGCGCGTGCGAAGGTGGCCAGCGCCTCTTCGGATGTGAAGCATTGACCTCACCCCCTGCCTCGCTGCGCTCGGCTTGCCCCCTCTCCGTTGACGGAGAGGGGGCGGCGAGGCGCGCCAGCGCTGAGCGGGGGGGAGGTAAGCCAGGGTGCAGCAAAGCAGCGCCCCGGCGCGGGCGAATTTGCACATAGCAGAAGGTGGCCAGCGCCTCGCTGGATGCGGGGCATTGACCTCACCCCCAGCCTCGCTGCGCTCGGCTTGCCCCCTCTCCGTCAACGGAGAGGGGGCGGCGAGGCGCGTCAGCGCCGAGCGGGGGTGAGGTAAGCCAGGGCGCAGCAGAGCAGCGCGCCTACGCGGGCGAATTTGCACATAGCAGAAGGTGGCCAGCGCCTCGCTGGATGCGGGGCATTGACCTCACCCCCAGCCTCGCTGCGCTCGGCTTGCCCCCTCTCCGTCAACGGAGAGGGGGCGGCGAGGCGCGTCAGCGCCGAGCGGGGGTGAGGTAAGCCAGGGCGCAGCAGAGCAGCGCGCCTGCGCGGGCGAATTTGCACATAGCAGAAGGTGGCCAGCGCCTCGCTGGACGCGGGGCATTGACCTCACCCCCAGCCTCGCTGCGCTCGGCTTGCCCCCTCTCCGTCAACGGAGAGGGGGCGGCGAGGCGCGTCAGCGCCGGGCGGGGGTGAGGGAGGCCAGGGCGCAGCAAAGCAGCGCCCCTGCGCGGGCGAATTGGCACATAGCAGAAGGTGGCCAGCGCCTCTTCGGATGTGAAGCATTGACCTCACCCCCAGCCTCGCTGCGCTCGGCTTGCCCCCTCTCCGTTGACGGAGAGGGGGCGGCGAGGCGCGTCAGCGCCGAGCGGGGGTGAGGTAAGCCAGGGCGCAGCAGAGCAACGCGCCTACGCGGGCGAATTTGCACATAGCAGAAGGTGGCCAGCGCCTCTTCGGATGTGAAGCATTGACCTCACCCCCTGCCTCGCTGCGCTCGGCTTGCCCCCTCTCCGTCAGCGCCGAGCGGGGGTGAGGTAAGCCAGGGCGCAGCAGAGCAGCGCCCCGGCGCGGGCGAATTTGCACATAGCAGAAGGGTGGGCGAGTCATTGAACGGTCGGCCTGATCGCTCGCTGCGGGCGGGCGCTGCCCAGGTGCTCACCGGGCGCACGACCAAAGCACGCCTGATTCGCGGCACGGGCGGCACGTTCGTGCTGCGCCTGACCAACATGGCCCTCAAGTTCGTCACTAGCCTGGTGCTGGCGCGGCTGCTCGGCGCGGGGCATTACGGCGTGTTCAACTTCGCCCAGGCGTGGATTCTGCTGCTGATCATCCCCGCGACCGCCGGCTTCGACCGCCTGCTCATCCGCGATCTCTCGACCTATCTGATGGAAGGCGCGTGGCCGGCCATGCGCGGCCTGCTGCGCTTCACCACGCGCTGGGCGCTGATTCTCTCGGCGGGGCTGGTCGTGCTGGGACTGGCGGCAGCGTGGCTCACCTACACGCTGACCGGGCGACCGGCCCTGCTCAATGCGGAGCAGGCGGGCCTGTCGCGCGCCGCGCTGATCACGCTGGCGGTGGCCCTGCTGGTGCTGCCGCCGCGCGCCGCGACTCTCATCCAGCAATCGGCCATGCAGGGGCTGCGCCATGTTGTGCTCGGCCAGGTGCCCGATCAGGTGCTCCAGCCGGCGCTGTTTCTGGCGGCGGTGGGCGTTGCCTATCTTGGCGGGCGGGCGATTGTCTCCGCTCAGGCGGCGATGGCCCTGTTCGTGGCGGCCACGCTGCTCGCGCTGGCGTTCAGCGCGTGGCGGTTGCGCGGGGCGCTTCCCCCGGCGGTGCGCGTTGCCGCACCCGTCAGCGAGGGGCGGGCCTGGCTGACCAGCGCCATCCCCTTCGCGCTGACGCAGGGCCTGATCGTGCTCAACGTCCAGATAGACTCGCTGATGCTCGGCGCGCTGGACAGCGCCGAGGCGGTCGCCTACTACACCGTGACGCAGCGCCTGACCATGCTGATCACACTGCCGCTGGTCTCAGTGGGCATAGCCCTGGCACCGCACATCGCCAGCATGCACGCGGCGGGCCAGCGCCGCGAGCTGCAGCGCGCGGTGACGGGCAGCACACGGCTGGCGCTCGGCGCGGCGCTGCCGGTTGTGCTGCTGTACATTGTTGCCGGGACGTTCTTCCTGGGGCTGTTCGGGGCGGAGTATCGCGTCGCGCGGACGGCGCTGGCCCTCTTCAGCCTGGGGCAGCTTGTCAATGCGGCGACCGGGCCGGTCGGCCCGCTGCTGCTGATGACCGGACACGAGCGCGCCGCCACGCTGACGACCGGGCTGGGCGTGGCGCTGCACATTGTCCTCAATGCGCTGTTCATTCCGCTGTGGAGCATCGAGGGTGCGGCGGCGGCGGGAGGGATCAGCATCGCCGCCGTCAACCTGACGCTGGCCGCGCTCGCCTGGCGGCGGCTGCGCATCAACACGCTGCCTGTGGGTGGTCAGTGAATGGTGGTCAGTTGTCGGTGTTCGGTGGTTGGTTATTGGTGGTTGGTTCCTGGTGATTGGTTAGCGAACGCCGGCAGGTGGTGCAAGGTCCTTGAGACGGCGACGAGCGGCTCGTTTGCCTCAACTCCGCAAGTCACCGATCACTGAAAACTGATCACTGACCACCAATAACCAATAACCAATAACCAATAACCAATCACCAATCACCACCCACCCCCTCACGCAGTGCGCGTCTCTGCGCGCGGGGCTGGGGCCACCAGGGGCAGCCAGCGCCCCACCACGAAAGCCATCACCAGGAACACCAGGCCCCCACTGACGTAGATGCTGCGCAGGCCGAAGATCATCGCCAGCCCCGCGCCGATCATCGGCGCGGCGGCGCGCCCGGCAGAGATGATCGCCGCTTCCAGCCCATAGACTGCTCCCTCCTCGCCTGGATCGGTGTGCGCAGCCAGCAGCGCGCTGAGCGTGGGCAGAATCCCTCCCGCCGCTGCGCCTGTTGCGGTGAAGAGAATGGCCATCTGCCAGACAGAGGTGACCAGCCCCAGCGGGATGTAGAACAGCCCGGCGATGATGGCAATGGTGACCAGGAGGCGACGGTGACCCACGCGGTCGCCAAGCTGCCCCAGGTAGATGGCTCCGACTGTCCCCGCCGCCCCCGAAAGGGCCAACAGCACCCCGGTGATGGTGGCCGTCTGGCCTTCTCCCTCCACCAACTCCAGGACGAACAGGGCAGTGAACGGCTCGATCATCGAGCGGGAGAGCGTGGTCAGAAGTCGCGCCAGGAAAGTCAGCCGCACTGCCTGCACGCTGAGCACGTGTGTCCAGGCTGCCAGGAAGCTACTGCGCCCGCCCGCAGAGCGCGGAACCGGCTCGAAATGCTCGTGAACGCCCCACCAGGCCAGCCCGCCGGACAGGGCCAGCAGCGCGGCGGTGGCGACGAACGATGCGCGGAAACTGAAAGCATCGGCGACGTATCCGCCGAACAGCGGCCCCGCCGAGACGCCACCCCACAGCCCCACCTGCAGCAGGCCGAGCGCATAACCCATGCGCGCGCGCGGGACGTTGGCCGCGACCAGCGCGGTCAGCGCAGAGAACACCCCCGTGACCAGCCCCTGGATGGTGCGCAGGACGACCAACTGTTCCGCCGAAGTGACGAAGCCCATCAGCAGGACGATGACCGCGCCGCCCCAGGTGGCGCGCAGCACCATCATCTTGCGCCCGTGCCGGTCGGCCAGCGCGCCCCAGATGGGCGCAGCCAGCATCATGGCAAACGCCTGCGCCGAGAAAACGAGACCGGCCATCAACTCGATGCCCAGCCCGGTGGTGGAGCCTAACTCCTCCACATAGAGCGGCAGGAACGTGAAGATGCTCGACATGCCCACCGCGGAGACGAATTGTACGAACGCCAGGACGTACAGCGTGCGCTTCCAGGCGTGTTGGTCGTCCATGATCTCCCCAGGCTGATGCGTGGCGGCACCCACGCGCCGCTCTCGATGGGGGATGAGAATGGAACATCGCCCACAGGGAGCGCGCCTGCCTGCTGAGGAAAGTGACAGTGGCTCTCGCTCGGCGAGAGAGGCGCGTTGACTACGTCTTTCCCCGCGCCAGGGAAAAGAGCGTATGGCGGAACAGGGCGATCATCGCCAACGACTCGCGCTTCAGCCGCACGCGGAGCGAAACAGAGCAGTGCTAGAAGCAAGCACTGATTGAGCGGGCTTTGGGGCTATTCACAGTAGCTTCAGAAAATCGTCCACGTTCAGTCGCGCTTGCTTCAGGATGTGCGCCAGCGTAGAGCGCTTGACTGGGCGATGCGCTGGCACTGTTACCTTGAGCACTTCATTCCCTATGCGTTTCTGTAAGCGGCCGTGGCTGACACGACCCCGCGTGCGCCGGAACAGGGCGATCATCACCAGGCCGAGCAGCACGCCCACCCACAGTTGGAACAGGGCGATGAGGAAAGTCGCCGTGCCCGCGTCCGGCCTGGACAGGGCGAGGATGGCCGTCAGCAGGGGGCCGATGGTCAGCTCGCGCCCGCCCGCGCCGCCCGGCAGCGCCGATAGCGAGGCGACGATCACCGAGAAGCTGAGGATGAACGTCGCCTGGGCGAACAGCGTCCACGACGGCTCCAGGCCCAGCCCAATCAGCAGCAGGGTGAAGCCGAGGCTGTCTGTGGTGTAGGCGGCCAGCCCGACCAGCGTCATGGGGGCGAGGTGGCGCAGCTTGATCAGGTCGTAGCTGGACTCGTACAGGGTGCGCAGCGCGCCGTGCGCGCGCCGCACGCCCGGCCAGCGCGCGATCAGACTCAGCGCCCGGTCAGCCAGCGCCCGGCTCTGGATCAGCACCATGCCCGCGCCCAGCGCCAGCGACACGCCGACCAGCACCGCGCGCACCGTGCCCAGCGGCACGCCCTCCACGTCCACCGCGCTGCCAGCGGCGAGCATGGCGACAGCCGTCAGCGGGATCACGGCCAGGCCGTCCACCAGCCGCTCCAAAAAGACGACCGGCGCTGCCCGCGAGAAGTCCACGCCGCTCAGGTTCTTGAGCACCAGCGCCTTGAGCACTTCCGCCAGCTTGCCGGGGCTGATCGAAAGGGCCAGCCCGGCCAGCCACAGCACGGCGCTGTCGCGCTCGCGGATGGCAGGGGCAGCGGGATTGGGCGGCGGCGGGGCGGGCAGCCCGTGCACAGTCCGCACGCCGATCACGCCCAGGAAGTAGCGCCACTCGAAGTAGCGCAGCGCCCAGTTGACGCACTTGAGCAGCAGCACGGGGACGAGCAGCCACAGCGGGAAGTCGCGCAGATTCTCAGCGAGGGCATCCGCGCCGGTGATGGCGACGACGGCGATGAGCACGACGGTGATGAACAGCAGCCCGGCGAGGACCTGGCGGCGGTAGCGGCGCATGGGGTGCCCTCAGTGCAGCGCGGATTCCGGCTCGGCGGCGGCGCTGGCGGGCGACGCGGGCAGCGGCGGGGCGACGACCGTCTTGGCGAGGACGCCCAGGGCCAGCTCAGCCGCCACCCAGACGAAGCGGTGCACCGCCGCGTAGACCAGCGCCTCCGGTGCGGCCAGCAGCGGGACGAGCAGCGCGGTCATGATCGTCTCGCGCACGCCGATGCCGCCCGGCGCGAACACGGCCACGTAGCCGGCCACCCAGCTCAGGCAGAACGCGCCAATCGCCAGCGCGCCGGATCGCCACCCGCTGACGCCAGGCAGGATGATCCACAGACTGATCCCCACCAGCGCCCAGATCGCCGCCTGGAGCGCCAGCCCTCCCAGGCCTGCCCGCCAGCTTCGCGCGCCGCCGAAGCGCAGCTGGATCAGCCACAGCAGCGCCCACCACACGGCGATCAGCCCAGCGGCGGCGATCCCCGCCCGCGCGCCGGGCAGATAGTGGGCCAGCGTCCCGATCAGCCCGGCCAGAAACGCCGACAGCACCAGCCACAGGTTCTCGACGACCATGGCCCGCGTCACGGCGCGCAGAGGCAATCCGTCGGCGTGGTAGAAGCCGGCCCGCCCCACAAAATGCCAGATGCCGCCCGGCAGATATTTGGCAAGCTGGCTCAGCGCGTTGATGGCGAACATGCGCCGATAGCCGATGCGCTGCCCGGCCAGCGTCACCGAGCGCTGCGAGACGACGACCAGCAGCAGCTTGGAGACGATCAGGCAGGCGGCAGCCAGCGCCAGCCGCGCCGGGGAGATGGCGCGCAGTTGCGGGCCGATCTCGTCCCAGTGCGCCCACAGGTAGCGGACGACCGCCCCCGCCACCAGGACGAGCCACAGCCACTTGGCGAGGCGCATCAGGCGGGCGGTCACGTGAGCAGCGCGTCCAGGCTGGCGAATTGGGCCGCCGCCGACGCCTGCACCGGCTCCAGCGCCGCCGCGATCTGCGCGCGCAGGGCGGCGCGCTCGTCCAGCAGGGCGCGTACCAGGGCGGGGATGTCCGCGTGCGGGTCGGCGAAGTCAACGGCGAAGCGCTCGATGCCGAACTCGGCCAGCACTTCGGCGTACTTGTGGCTCCAGCCGATGACCACCGGCGGGACGCCGAGCGCCAGCGCCGAGACCATGGCGTGGAAGCGCGAGGTCAGCACGGCGTCGCACAGGGCGAACAGGCGGCGGCTGCCCGCCGTGTTGAGGTCGTAGTCCACCACGTCCACCGTCACGCCGAGCGCGCCGGGCAGGTCGCGGGCCAGGCGCTCGCGCAGGGCGGCGATGGCCGGCAGGTCGTTGTTGGCGAAGGAGTCCGATCCCTGGCGGGTGGCGTTGGGCACGACGACGAAATGGACATCCAGCCCGCCCAGGTCGCGCACCAGCCGGGCGAAGACGCCCGGATAGTCGCCGCCCTCTTTGGCCGTTTTGCTGTGCACGAGCGAGCTGGGGACCAGCCCGATGATCGTCCGGCCCGCCGCGCGCAGCCCTTCCAGCTTGGTCGCCAAGGCGTCCACGCGGTCTTCGTTCTCGGCGGTCAGGCTGTATTCCGGCTGGTAGAGGAAGGCGATGTCGGCGGCCTGCTGCCACTTGCTGGCGGGCAGGCCCAGGTCGCGCAGGTGCCCGGCGGTGACCGCCCCGCGCGCGTAGAGGCGGCGGCAGCGCGGCAGGAACAGCCGGGCGCTCAGGCGGGTCAGCAGGTTCCTGAACGGGCCGAGCGCCTGGGCCAGCTTGATCACCGGCACGCCGAGCAGCATGGCCGGCCAGATGAGCAGGATGTTGAAGGGCAGGAACTTCTCGCGCCCGTCGGCGAAGGAGATACCGCTGATGTCCAGCAGGGCGTCGCAGCGGCGCAGCGCGCGGGCCGGGTGTGGCAGCAGGCGGTCGGGCCAGCGCAGGCGCAGCAGCCCGGCCAGCCAGACCAGCACGGCGAAGGGGAAGGTGCGCAGCACCAGGTCTTTGGGCCGCGCGCCGATGACGGTGATCCGCGAGTCCTGCACCAGGGCGCGGTCGCGCCTGGGGAAGTAGGAGAAGATGACGATCCGCGCGTCCGGGCGGCGGGCGCGCACCTGGCCGATGGCGGTGACGAGCATGGCCTCGGCCCCGCGATTGCCCCACAGGGTCGCGCCGGTGATGGCGACAGTCGGTTCGCTGCCCATGTTACAGGCTCTCCAGCCCTTTCAAGAGATAGAGGTAGAGGCGGATCACCGGGCGCGGCGCGCGCAGGATGACCGCCCGCCCGATGCGCGTGCGCGACAGGCGCTCGTTGAGCAGGGCGATGAAGGCGATGGCGTAGTCCACCAGGCGCACGCGGGCGTCGGTGCGGTCTTTGATGCGCACGCCGAAGAGCCGCCCCACGCGCGCCCGCGAAGTGACGTTGTAATGGAATGGGGCCGTGCGCGCCTGGCCGTTGGCGATCTCGTCTACCGGCTCCTGGCTCCCGATCAGCGTCCCATCGCGCAGCGCCGCCGCGATCAGCGCGCCCCCGGCGGGCGTGCGCGCGATCAGCGCCGTGTGTTTGATCGGGTGCACCTTCATGCGCGGCGACCAGATGTCTCCGGCAGAGATGTCGCAGTTGTAGCCGAAATGGTCGAAGCAGTGGTGGCACTTGGGCTGGGCGAAAAAGTACAGGTTGCGGTAGTCGGAGAAGGTCTCAAACGGCTTGACGACCTGCGTCCCGTCGGCGAAGGTGGCTTCCAGGTTGCCGCGCCAGTGACCGATACGCCAGCGGTAGTCCGTCAGCGGGCCGCGCCCCCGGCCCAGCCTGTCCACCATGGCGTCGGTGAGGGCCGGCTCGGAGTTGTGCCCGCAGAACAGGGTGATCACCAGGGCGATCTTGGCGTCGAGCGCCGGGTTCTTGGCCCGCGCGCGCTGGAGGATGGTCGCGTCGCAGGGCAGGGCGACGACCGCCAGCCGCCCGTCGAAGGTTTTGATCAGCGGCATAGCGTCGTTGCTGAAGTAGACCGCCGCGTACTTGCTGCCCTGAGCGGCCATGATCTCCTCGCGGGTGCGGGCGATGGCGAACTCCGGGCGCGGCTTGCCATCGTGGAGCACCGTCTGGCAAACCAGCGCGCCGTCAATCTGCCCGCTTTCCAGCAGGTAGATCAGCAGCGCCGAGACGCTCCCGCCGGAGGCGGCGTTGGCGCGCACGGCATCATCGGCGGCGTAGGTGAAATAGCACCCCTCGAACTCGCCCACGTAGCGCCGCAGCTGGTCGGGCGTGAAGCTCTTGTGCCAGATGGCCCGGCGGATGCGCTTGATCATGGTTCGTCACCCCTCTTCTTCTCCGCCGCCCTCGCGCTGGCTTTCTGGCGCAGCGGGCGCTCGTCCGGCGGCGGGTCGGGCGCGCGCCGCACCGCCCGTGTGATGCGCAGCGGGTCTTCCCCACGCTGCACGACCGAGACGACCAGCTCGGCCAGCAGCCCGATCGTGCCCAACTGCACGCCCATCACCATGAGCAGCACGCCTAGCGTCAGCAGCGGGCGCTGGCTCAGCGGGCGCATCCCCTGGAACCATTCGATGGACAGGTAGGCGTTGACCAGGAACCCGGCCAGCAGCAACAGCAGCCCTGCCCCGCCGAAAAGGTGCAGCGGGCGATAGCGGAAGTTGTTCAGGAACAGCACAGTCAGCAGGTCCAGCCCGCCGCGCAGCAGGCGGCCCGGCCCATACTTGGAGCGCCCGAAGCGCCGCTTGTGGTGCACGACGGGAATCTCGGTCACGCGGAAGCCATTGTAGTGGGCCAGGATGGGGATGTAGCGGTGCAGGTCTCCGTAAAGACGCAGATCGCGCACTGCCTCGGCGCGATACGCCTTCAGCCCGCAGTTCATGTCGTGCAGGCGCAGGCCGGTCATCCAGGCGGTGACGTGATTGGCGATCCACGACGGGACGCGCTTGGAGAGCGGGTCCTGGCGCTCGTGCTTCCACCCGCTCACCACGTCGTAGCCCTCGTCCAGCTTCGCCAGCAGGTTGGGAATCTCGCCCGGCTCGTCCTGCAGGTCAGCGTCCATGGTGACGATGACTGCGCCGCGCGCCAGGGCGAAGCCGGTGTTGAGGGCCAGGCTCTTGCCGGAATTGCGGCGCTGCTCGGCCACCACGACGTGGAAATCCGCCGCTTGCAAGGCGCGCAGCGCGTCGCGCGTGCCGTCGGTGCTGCCGTCGTCCACGTAGACGGCTTCCCAGGCCAGGCCGAGCGGCTCGACAACGGCGCGAATCTGCTCGTGCAGCGGCAGCACGCTCTCCGCTTCGTTGTAGGCGGGCACGACAACGGACAGGTCGAGCGGCTTGGCGGGCGGGTGCTCCATCCCGGTTCTCCCTCAGGTGCGCGTGATTTGCGAACGCGCGTGATTGTAGCAGGGCGGGCAGACCGCGCCAATGTTCTGGGCACAAGCACAACATGCCGGAGCGCGCGCCCCGGCATGTTGTCTCTGGTGCGTTGGCTGTGAAGGTGCTTATTCTGCTGCCACGCAGATAGCATAGCCGGTGAGGGTATAGGCTTCCGCGCCATGAGCGCGCACGCGCCAGCCCGCCGTGCCCACCGGCATGTTCGTGTAGATGGAGACGACCGGGCTGGAGGCGCTACCGCCGCCACCGACGACCTGCTTACCGTCCGGGCACTGGAGCGTGAGCACACCCAAGCCCGTGAAGGCCCGCTCGCGGGTGACAATCTCGTATCCCTTCAGGCCGCCAGGCTCACCCTGGGGGCCAGCGGCCCCGGCAGGCCCAGCGGGACCGGCAGGGCCTTGCTCACCCGGCGCGCCGGCAGGTCCGGCGGGGCCAGGCTCACCCTGCGCACCGGGTTCACCCTGCGGCCCGGCGGGACCAGCAGCTCCGGCGGGGCCTTGCTCACCCTGGGGGCCAGATTCACCCTGCGGGCCTGGTCCGCCTTGTGGCCCTGGAGGGCCTTGCTCACCCTGCGGCCCGGCAGGCCCGGCGAGGCCTTGCTCACCCTGGGGGCCAGATTCACCCTGGGGGCCTTGTTCGCCCTGTGGCCCGGCGGGACCAACAGATCCGGCAAGCCCGGCGGGGCCTTGCTCACCTTGCAGGCCAGGCTCACCCTGTGGCCCGGCGGGGCCTTGTTCACCTTGCGGGCCAGGCTCCCCTTGTGGCCCGGCGGGGCCAACCGGTCCGGCAGGCCCGGCGGGGCCAGGCTCACCCTGCGGGCCGGACGGTCCCTGCATGTCCTGCTCGATGTCAATCTCCCCGTCACAGTCGGAGTCGATCTTCAGGATGGTGTCTTCAAGCGTGATGACGGGCGTACAGCCATCTTCACCTGCTGGCCCCGGCTCCCCCTGAGAGCCAGCAGACCCCTCTGGGCCGCGCGGACCCGGCTCGCCTTCGTCTCCCTGGCACCCACTCAACAGCGAGCCGACGAGTACCAATGCGGCTATTCCGATCAGAAATGCTAGTCGTCTGCGTTTCAAAATAGTCTCTCCTCATTAGCTATAGAAGACGGCGCAAGCTCAGAGCGCAGTCTGGCGCGATGAGCGATGGTAAAGAACACGGCGAGGCCGCTGTTGGGCCGAGGTCGCAGCCAGATGCCAGGCCGCTCTGCGCGTGACTGCCCCCCCCTATTGAACAC
>JAOSJP010000038.1:0-1768 GCA_027494015.1 Anaerolineae bacterium | reverse complement strand
GGGGACTTTGACCGCTGGTTGGGGGGCTTCCCTCTCCCTGGCCAGGCCAGGGAGAGGCGTTCCGCCCGCACCACGCGCTCAGAAGCCTTAAGTTGGTGCATGAGGGGCTACAGCATACGCCCCTACCAGCGCAGCCTCAAGCGCGAGGCTGCCGGGCGGCGACGAACACGACACGCTCGCTGTCCTCCTGGGCGTCGAGCGGCTCGAGGTCTGCGCTGAGCACAGCGAGCACGACAAATCCCGTGCGTTCCAGCAGGGCCACGACACCCTGCACCGGATAGCCGCGCTCGAGGTGAATCTCATCGGCGCGGCCCCAGGTGAGATTGCCCTGCTGAGCGAAGATGGTGTAGCGCACGGTACGGCGCTGCGTCTCGTAACTGAAGTGACTGCGGGCGATGAGCAGCAGATCGCTGCCGTTGTCGAAGAGCACGCGGTCGCTCTGCGCGGCGCTGACGGCAAGCCCCCGGATGGTGTGCATATCAAAGATGAACGGCCTGTCATCCTCCAGCGCGACGCGCACGCGCACAAACACCTGCTCCAGGTCGCGTAGGCTGGGCATGGCGTTGAGCACTCCCCCCACAGCCAGAACCAGGTCTACCGGCCCGGCGGCCACTTCCAGGTGGCGGATGTCCATTTGCTGGAAAGTGGGCATTTCGTAGACATCCGCGACCGCCTCGCTGTCTTCGGCGAACACCTGGCTCCGGGCAACGGCCTGGGCCAGCATTTCCGCGCTGGCATCCAGTCCGAGGACGCGCATTCCCTGGCGGGCGAGCAGCCAGGCGCTCACGCCGGTGCCGCAGCCCAAGTCGAGCACGCGCCGCCCCGCCCAGTCCAGCGATTGGGCCAGCGCCAGGTAACGCGGCACCTGCTGGTGCGCATAGGCGGACAGACCGGCGCGGTCGTAGACGGCAGCCAGCCGATTGTACGGAGGGACCTGGAAAGGAGACTGTCCAGACATAAGACCTCGCTTGTGGCGGGCACACTTTTGCGGGCAGCGCGGTCGCGTCGCCCCCGCCGGACGCGGCAGAACAGCGCCCCTATCGCCCCGGCGCTATGAGCCGGGAACTGGCTGCGGCGCGCTCAGCGGCGCGAAACTGAAGACCAGCTCATAGCGCGTCGAGTATAGCACAACGCTGCCCTCGCTGTAGTTGTCCACGTTGAACGCCGGATTCTCGATGAAGTAGTTCTGGTTGCCCATGTTGCCCTTCAGCGGCCCCAGGTCAATCTCGTACTGTGGGACCTGGTTCAGCTCCTCTTTCGTCGCCGGGCGCGGATAGGCGCTGAGCAGCACGTGCAGGTCCGGCCCGTTGAGCGCGTCGAGGTTTTGCAGGCGCACCACCATCCGCCCGTCCGAAAGCTGGTAGAGGCTGGCTGTGCCCTGCGCCGCGCGCATAGCATCGAGGCGCACAAAATTGCCCGTCAGCAGCTCGCGCACCAGCGACGGGTTCGGATCAATGGCGGGCAGGTTCGGCTCTTCGACATCGAGCGGCTCAGCCAGCCGGGCGGCCACCAGGTCAATGGCCATCTGCGGGCTGCGCTCGTAAAGCTGCGCGTACATATCCTGCGCCTGGCTGGGCAGCAGGTAAAAAGCATCGGGAAAGGGCGAGACCGCTTCCTGCTCGCGGATGTAATCAGCGAACTGGTCGAGCCAGAGCGGTGAGGCCAGCAGCGCGGCCACGATCAGCGCGCCGACGAACAGGACGCCCCAGGCCGGTCGCGTATTCATGCGCTCTCCCTGCGTGTGACAGTTCGGGTATCCGGGCAGTGA
>JAOSJP010000037.1 GCA_027494015.1 Anaerolineae bacterium | reverse complement strand
CCGCCCGCCCGCTTGTTGATCACAGCCGTGCGCACGGCCTGCGCCAGGTCGTCCTTGCCGGACGCGCCGCCGCTGTTGATCAGCCCCGCGCGGCCCATGTAGCCATTGGCCACCTGGTAGCGGCATAGGTCAATCGGGTGATCGCTGCTGAGCTGGCTGTACATCTTCTCGTGATATTTACTGAAGCCGATGGCTTTGAAGCCGCCGTTGTTCTCCGGCAGCTTCTGCTTGACGATGTCCGCTTCAATAGTCACGCCGAGATGGTTGGCCTGGCCGGTGAGGTCGGCGGCCACGTGGTAGTCCACGCCGTTGTGCTTGAAGGCCGAGTTGCGCGTGTAGCACCACAGGATAGTCGCCATGCCCATCTCGTGCGCCACCTTGAACGCCTCGCTGACCTCGACAATCTGGCGAGTTGACTCCTCGGAGCCGAAGTAGATCGTCGCGCCGACGGCGACCGCGCCCATGTCATAGGCCTGCTCGATCTGGGCGAAGAAGACCTGATCGTACTTGGCCGGGTAGGTCAATAGCTCGTTGTGGTTGAACTTGAGCACGAACGGGATCCTGTGCGCGTACTTGCGCGCAACCGCCCCCAGCACGCCGAGCGTCGAGGCAACGGCGTTGCAGCCGCCTTCGACAGCCAGCTCGACGATCTTCTCCGGGTCGAAGTAGATCGGGTTCGGGGCGAAGGACGCGCCCGCCGTGTGCTCAATGCCCTGGTCCACCGGCAGGATGGACAGGTAGCCGGTGCCGGCGAGCCGCCCGTGATCGAACAACTGCTGCAGGCTGCGCAGCACAGGCGTGGGCCGGTCGGACGGCAAGAAGATGCGGTCTACCCAGTCCGGGCCAGGGATATGCAGCATTTCTTTGGAAATGGTCTTGCTGACGTGACCGAGCAGGTACTCGGCGTCTGCCCCCAGCAGGGACTCAACGTTGATTGCACTAACCGTAGTCATGTCTGGCTCTCTTTCTGCACTGACCGAGTGTGATTTTGGCATCAACACTCAATGATCGCCGATAGCGGCCAGAAACGGTATGGCCATTGATCATAGTTCGAGGGGTCAACTGGCACTCACCGACCAATCGGGGCGATCATAACACGCCGCGCAGAGGGCGCAAGGCTGTGGCGCAGAAGAAAGACAGGTCGGGGAGGGTGTGAGTTCCTGTCCGCGTCCTGTGTGCCGCTTCGGTTCAGGCATCGCCCCCTGCGCCGTGCGATACGCCCCCAGGCGGGGCTACTTTCGCGTTGGCGCATGATGAATACAATGAACGGTAACGCAGGGTGATGAGGGAACGATTATGCGCCGCGCGGAGATCACAGAGAAGTTGCAGCGGGCCATTGCGCTGGCCCAGGCCGGCCAGCGTTCGGATGCGCGCCGCCTGCTCGAAGAAGTGGTCGCAGCAGACCCGCAGCAGGCGCTCGCCTGGATGTGGCTGGCGACCGTGGCCGACGACCGTGACGAGCGCGTGCGCTGCCTGACGCGCGCCCTGGAATTGGAGCCGGGCAACCGTGCGGCGCAGGAGGCTTACCAGCAGCTCACCGGCCAGGTCTATGCGCCACCGCCATCGCCGCCTTCGCGCACCGGCTGGCGGCGCGCCCTGCTCGGCGACGCTCCGCTGGGGCTGGGCAGCTACCTGATCCTCCTGCTGGTCGGTGCGGCTGCGGTCGTGGTGATCGCGTTGGCGGCGGGCGCGCGCGATGACGAGAAGCGAGCCGACCTCCCACCCACGCCGCGCTTCGTGCTGCCCCTCGGCCACCGCTGGCCCGCGCCTGTCGCCAACGCCCAGCGTCACACCCTGGCCCACGCGCACGCCCGGCCCGTCGCCCACTCTGCTGTGGGATGCGCCGCCACCCACCTGGACGCCGGAGCCGACGGATACGCCGTCACCAACCCGGACGCCTGCGCCGACGGAGACGAGCACCCCCACGGCGAGCCGGACGCCGGCGCCGGTGCCGCCCAGCGCCACCTTCACACCGTTCTCGCCGACCAGCACGCGCACGCCCAGCCTCACCGCCCAGCCTGCAACGGCAACATCTGCGGCGACTCATACGCCGGCGCAAACAGTCACGCGGACAGTCACGCGGACGGCAAGGCCCTCGCCGACAGAGAAGAGTTCTGTCACTGCGCCACCGGGAGAAGGTGAAGGCGGCGAAACGGGCGAGTCCTGATGCAGGTGGTTAGCTGGATGGAGCGTGTATGGCACCCCCGTCCAGACCGGAAAAACAGCCGAAAAAAACGCGCCAGAGGGCGCCTACATGAAGGACAAGGAGGGCTATGAGGGAAACTGAAGGGAAAAAGTGTGCACTTTCTCGCGTATCATGGTACAATAGGCAAGCGTAAGGTGCTGTGTGCACTTACGCAGGTGCTAGAAAGAGACCATAAGAAGGAGAGATGACAATGGCGATTGAATTCTATGATGTGAAAATCCGTCAGAAGGTGAAGGTTGATGAGAAGGGTGTCAAGCGCGTGACCTTCAAGACGAAGGGCGGGCAGGTCCGTTACGGCCTGCAGGCGAAGACATCCGATGGCCGCAACCTCACCAAGTTCGTGTCCAAGGCTGACTGGGACAAGTTGACAAACCTGCCGATTGCCAAGTAAGTAGCAATCGGCAGCGGTTTTGTCATAACAGTCACACGACAGGGGCAAGCCCGCGCGTCACCCGTGCGGGCTTGCCTCTTCTGTAGAGCAGCGCGCTGTCGTCCTGGACGCCCCAGGCGATCAGGGCGTGGGGGCAGTCACTGTGATCGGCGCGAAGGCTGGCTGCCCCGCGTAGGCCAGCAGCACGGCGCTCGGCGCACCCTCGGCCAGCCAGTAGAGGGCCGGCTGCGGCTGGGCCGCACGCAGGGCCAGCGCATCCCCGCCCGCGCGGAATGCCTCGACCAGCGCCAGGCCGCTCGGCACCACGCTAAATAGCACACCGCTGCCGTCCGGCGCGGGGGCGATGCGCCCCACCGCGCGCCCCTGCCCGCGCCAGAGCAGGGTTTGCGCGCCGCTCGCCGCGTCCAGGCGGACGAGCGCCAGATCGTACACGCCCACTTCCACCGGCCAACGCCCGAAGGCTGTCTCAGCACCCGCCCGCTCTGCCGGATCGTCGAGCGTCACCTGATCCACGAGAGTCTCAGTTGCGTAGAGGATCGCCGTTCCGTCCGCTGCCCAGGACAACGCGCGCACGGCGCTGTCGGCGGGCAGATCGTCTCGCTCTCCGCTGGCCAGATCGAGCACGGCGATGCCCACACCAGTCCGCGCAGCCAGGTGCGCCCCGTCCGGCGCGATCACCGCGCCGAGCAGATCGGCATCGAGCGGCTGCGCTGCGCCTGTCGCTGGAGCGAGCACGACCAGGCCGCCCGCGCAGCGCGTCGAGACGACGAAGCGTCCATCGGGCAGCCAATACAGCACCGCTACGCCGTCGCCCGGCCCGGCCTCGACCGCGATCAGATCGTCGGCGGGATCGGCGCTGGGCAGGGCGCAGTCGTCGCTGAAGGTGAAGGTCGCCAGGCGCTCAGCGTCTCCGCCCAGGGCGGGCACCGCGTCAATGGCCAGCAGCGCGCCGTCCGCCCCTTCCTGCGCGCCGTTGCCGCTCACGTAGGCGATGCGCGCGCTGTCCGCGCTCCACGCCGCCGGGAAGCGCGCGCCTACCTTCTGCGCGACACGGCGCGGCGACAGCCCGGCAGCGGTGTCCATTGTGCGCAGCTCGCTGTTGCTGACGTCCACATAGGCCAGCAGCAGGCCGTTCGGCGCGAAGCTGATGTAACGCCGGTCGAAGGTGGGCACGGTGGTCAGCCCCCGCCCCGGCACGTCGTTGAGCGCGCCGAGGAACACATCGCCGGCGAAGCGCATGGCCAGCGGCAGGGCGGGGCGCTCAGCGGCGGCGGAATTGTCGCTGCCCTCCGCCGGAACCGTAGCCCCTGCCGGGCTGAACTGGCTGAGCATGTTCTCGAAGCGGATGTCCCACTGGTCGAACTCCATGCCGGGCGCCCATTGCAGCACGCGATAGGCGCTGCCAAGCTGTACGAAGGCCGACACGCGCCAGCCGCGCGTCCCCCCGTCGCAGGGCGTCTCGTAGCGCGTTGAGCGGCCCGCTGTGCCGGCAGGCTGGCGGCTCGTCGGGGTGTCGCCCCGGCCCGCGCCGGCCAGGTACTCGTCGAGCAGTTGGTCGGGCGTCACCCCGGCGGCGACGCGCCCCAGCGCGGTGACAACCATGCCCGGCAGCGCGCAGTCGGTGGACGGCCCCGGCGCGAAGAGCGTCTCAGCATCGCTGCCGGTGCTGAAGACCAGCCACGAGTCCGGCACCAGAATTGAGAAATCGCGCCCGGTGTAGGTGCTCATGCGCACGTCCGGGGCGATGTTCACCGACCCGCACAGCACGGCGGGGGTACCCGCCAAGCCGCTGTGCACCTCGTAGCGCACCATGTTGTCGAAGGTGAAGCTCCAGCGGTAGCCATGCACCAGGCCGGGCGTGATCGCCTGGCCCGGCGTCGGGCAGCCCAGGCTGGAATCCGACCAGCTTGTGCTGGAAAAGGTGTACTCGACCAGGATCAGGCCGGGCTTGCCCAGCGCTTGCAGCAGCCATCCCTGTACGACCGCCCGTACTGTGTCCACGTCGGTCTGCGCGCGGGCGGGGGCGTCGGCGCGACCCCGGCAAGCAGCGCGGCCAGCCCGATGATCAGCGCCAGCCGCGCGGTGTTCCGTCTGTGACCTGCCATACATGCTCCTCAAACAGCCAGTGGGGGCCGCGCCCCATATGGTCCAAATCAAGCCCGGCTGTGCGGGCCGCACTCCCTAAATCCCCCTCTCCAGCCGAGCTAGAGAGGGGGACGATCTGGCAAGCCGCTCACCCCTTCCTCTAACTTTGCTGGGGGAAGGGGCCGGGGATGGGGGCCTTCGACCATTGCCTGCCAACTCGTTCGTGGGCCCCGCGTTCTATCGGCGTATTGCCTGCCCCTGTGCCGCCCTATCGCTTGGGCGCGGCCTCGATCTGCACGAAGGCCGGGCGCAGCGGGTCCTCGCCGCCGCGCAGCAGAGCGTATGCGGCGCGCGGATCGCGGGCGTCAATCAACTCCTGGTTCGAATAGTTCAGGTTCCACAGGATCATCGGCCCCATGTAGGGCTTGCTCTGGGCGATCTCGAAAGCGCGGATGATGTAGTGAGCCTGGGTCCGCTGGTCGAGCCAGTGCAAGTACGGCGGGTCGTCTGGCGGCGGGGCGGGGTCGCCCTCCTGGGTGGTGAAGCCCTCATACGTGCCCCAGCCGAACTCGGTCGCCCACAACTGGCGGCCTGCGTCGCCGTTCTGCTCCATAATCGCGCGGTAGTCCTCAACCGTGTCCAGGAAGAACCACGACGGGTGATTGTTGTAGCCGGGCGCGCCGCAGTCGCTCTGACCGCACCAGCGGGCGTCGGGGGCGTTGGCCGCGCCGTAGGGGTGCGTGCCGATGGCGATGTTCTGGTAGGCGGGGTTGTTCAGGCCCGCCGCGTACATCTGGCGCAGATACTCGCGGTCGTCAATAGCCGAGACGCCGTCGTTGATGCCGGTCGGGGCCAGGCCCGCCGTCAGCACGGTGACGCTGGCTCCCCCTTCGCCGGCGCGGATGCCGTTGTAGGCCGCGTCGAAGAGGCGCATGTACTCAGCCCCGCTCAGCGTCCCGCCGTTCCACTCGCGGCGCAGGTTCGGCTCGTTCCACACCTCAATGGCTGAGAAGTACGAATTGCCATAGAGGTCTACGCGCACCTCACCCATCATGCGCGTCAAAAAGCTGGCCAGGTCCGCCGGGTCGCGGGGTGGGCCATCCTCTTCCAGAGTGGCGCGCGCCCAGTCCGGCGCTTTGGCGACGCTGACCATCACCTTGAAGCCTTCCTGGTTGGCGCGCTGCACAAAGACGCGGTAGCTGTAGAAAGTCTGGCTGAGCGCGCCCCGCTGCGGCTCCAGGATGTCCCAGGCGAACTGTAGCTTGACCCACTCCACGCCCAGGCGCTTGGCCAGCCAGAGCATGGTCTCGAACCCGTCCACAGACATGTTCGGGTTGATCTGGATGCCCATCAGCCCGGCGGTGAAGGTGGGCAGCGGCGTGGGGCTGATTGTCGGCGTCAGCGAGCCGGCTGGTGTCGCAGTAGGCGTGGCCGAGGGGCGCGGCGTTGCGGCGGAGGTCCGGGTGGGAGCCGCGCCAGGGGTTGGCGTGGGCTGCGGCGGCGCGGTGATGATCGGCCCGAAGCCCTGTGTTGGGGAGGGCACGGCCTGAGCGACGTCTTGTGGAGCGCCCGCTGCGCCCGGCGAGTCCGCGCTCGACCTGGCAGCGAGGACCTGCGAGCCGATAATCAGGCTGGCAGCCAGCACGACGACAAGCCACAGCGCATAAGAGCGTTGGATTCGGAGGCGCATAAAGTTTTCCTCTGGCTCGACTGGACGGAAAGGGATGCACAGCGTCGCGCCCGCGCCATTCGGCTCTGCTGCGGGCTGAGTGCGGCGCTGATACTGCGACTAAACGGAACTATAAAGGAAGTAGCACCGTTCGGCAAGGCTGCGCCGGGAAAACGCAGCGAAATCAGAGGACTCCGCATCTGCGCCCACAAAGAACTTCCGAAGCCTCGCTCACTCCGGGAGTCTGTCACCTTCTCGATGCGTCCCCGCCTGACAGGTTCTGTACGCCCCCGGCGGGCGGAATCAGGCGCCGATCACCGCGCGCCCTCGCCCTCGCCCGCCGGCAGCGCGTCGGTGTCCAGCCAGATCGTCACCGGGCCGTCGTTGTGAATCTCGACCTGCATCCGCGCGCCGAAGACGCCCATCGCCACGCGCTGCACCCCCGCCCGGCGCAGCATGTCGGCAAAGCGCGCGATCAGCGGCTCGGCGACCTGTGGCGGGGCGGCGTCGGTGAAGCTGGGGCGGCGGCCCTTGCGCGCGTCGGCGTAGAGCGTGAACTGCGAGACGACCAGGCAGCCGCCGCCCACATCCAGCAGCGAGAGGTTGAACTTGCCGTCGGCATCCTCGAAGACGCGCAGCCCGGCGATCTTGCGCGCCAGCCATTGGGCCTGCGCGTCACCGTCGCCATGTCCTACCCCGACCAGGATCACGAAGCCGTGCTCAATCGCGCCAACAATCTCCCCGTCAACGCGAACGGCCCCGCTCCGCACCCGCTGCAACACAGCGCGCATGGCCATTCCTCCCTGCTGAGCAGTTTTGAGAGCGCGTGCGACCGCCGTTGCTATTCTACGCCGGCGATCCGCACAAACAAAACGCCCGCCGATCCGGGCGGGCGGGTGTGGACCTGAAGGGATTCGAACCCTTGACCTCTACAGTGCGATTGTAGCGCTCTCCCAGTTGAGCTACAGGCCCGCGACACCAGGACAAGCAAGGGGGTACTCGCCCCAGTGTGCCGGAATTGTAGCAGCGCGCCCCGGCAGTGTCAAGGTTGGGTGCCGCGCAAAACCCGTCAGGTAGGGGTGCTGCTCTGCTGCGCCCCGCTTGACCTCACCCCCGCGCGGCGCTCACGCGCCTCGCCGCCCCCTCTCCGTCAACGGAGAGGGGGCACCGAGCGGGGCGAGGCTGGGGGTGAGGTAGAACACCGCGCACGTTTGATGCGATTGCCCTGCTGGAGTGCCGCGCAAAACCCGTCAGGTAGGGGCGCTGCTCTGCTGCGCCCTGGTTGACCTCACCCCCGCTCGGCGCTGGCGCGCCTCGCCGCCCCCTCTCCGTCAACGGAGAGGGGGCAAGCCGAGCGGGGCGAGGCTGGGGGTGAGGTAAAGTGAGGGGCGCTCATAACGCCAGACTTCCGAAGTTTTCGAAAACTTCGGAAGTCTCTTTATCGCGCTTATCGCCGCGACGGGTGCGCGCAAAGCCTGTCAGGTAGGGGTGCTGCTCTGCTGCGTCCTGGTTGACCTCACCCCCGCTCGGCGCTGGCGCGCCTCGCCGCCCCCTCTCCGTTGACGGAGAGGGGGCAAGCCGAGCGGGGCGAGGCCAGGGGGTGAGGTAGAACACCGCGCACGTTTGATGCGATTGCCCTGCAGGAGTGCCGCGCAGAACCCGTCAGGTAGGGGTGCTGCTCTGCTGCGCCTGGTTGCCTCACCCCCGCTCGGCGCTCACGCGCCTGCCGCCCCTCTCCGTCAACGGAGAGGGGCGCCGCGCTCGCGGCTTTAGGCGCTGACGCCGTGCGGGGCTTATCGCCGCGACGGGTGCGTACAAAACCTGTCAGGTAGGGGCGCTGCTCTGCTGCGTCCTGGTTGACCTCACCCCCGCTCGGCGCTGGCGCGCCTCGCCGCCCCCTCTCCGTTGACGGAGAGGGGGCAAGCCGAGCGGGGCGAGGCCAGGGGGTGAGGTAGAACACCGCGCACGTTTGATGCGATTGCCCCGCAGCGCCCCCATGACAGAAGGCCCCCAGCCCGGTACAATGAGGGCGGGTTTGATACTGGGAGGGACAGACAGTGCCACAGGAATTCGTCAGCCGGGCCGATGGCTACGTCAAGTGGCTGCGCGAGCGCGTTGGCCCCCGGCTCATCTATCTCGTCTACGCCACCAACCTGGTTTTCGATGAGACCGGGCGCATCCTCGTCCAGCGCCGCTACGACTTTGACTGGCTGAGCGTGCCCGGCGGCGCATTGGAGCCGGGCGAGGACATCCGCGCTTGCGCCGAGCGCGAGACGCTGGAAGAGACCGGCCTGCGCGTCGAAGTCGAGCGGCTGGTCGGCGTCTTCAGTCACCCCGACTATAACCTGCGCTATCCCAACGGAGACTGCGTTCAGCAGTGGACGGCGTGCGTCGTCTCGCGCCCGGTCGGGGGCCAGATTCGCGCCGACGGAGCCGAGACGCTGGCTGTCACCTGGATGGCGGTGGATGAAGCCTTGCCGCACTTCCCGCCCGCTTACCGGGCGATGGTTCGCGCCGCCCTGGAGTCGCCGGACGAGGCTGTGCTGGAGCCGGTCTACGCCGAGCCGGTCCTGACGCCCTACTACCCGCTGCTGCGCGCGGCGGTCGGGCACGCGGCGGTGATCCTGCCAGGAGGCATGGGCCTGGTGCCCAATGAGCACGGCGAATTGCTATGCACGCGGCGCACCGACGATGGACTGTGGCACCCGCCGAGCGGTTACGCCGATCTGGGTGAGACGACCACCGCCACCATCGTGCGCGAGGTGCGCGAGGAGACGGGGCTGATTGTGGAGCCGGTCCGCGTCGTGGGCCTTTACAGCGAGACGGCGCTGATGCTGGCCCGCTTTCCCAACGGCGACCTGGCGCACAACCTGGGCCTGGCTGTTGAGTGCCGCGTCACCGGCGGGACGCTCCACGCGGATGGTGAGGAAGCCAGCGCCGTTGCCTTCAAGCCAATCGAAGAGCTGCTGGCTCAGCCGTTCGTAGACTTCACGGACACGCCGCAGATTCTGCGCGACTACCTGCGCCGCGAGACGTGGCCGGTGCTGCGCTGAGGAGGGGTTGGTCGTCATGGATTTCGAGCGCGAAAGCGCCCTGACCCTGGACACGATCCGGCTGCTGCACCCCCCTAACGGCTGCCGCCGCGCGCCCTGTCCCTGCTGCCGGAAGGCGCGGCGCGCGACGAGTTCAGCGCGCGGCTGGCGCAGCACTTCCCGGCAGCCTTCCGCTCCCTGCACGCGCTCTACGGGGCGCGCTACGACTTCTTCTACCACCTGGAGCAGATTCTGCTGGCGGCGGCGCGCCTCTATGCGGAGCGTCCCGCCGACCTCAAGGCGCTCGACCGGGCGCACGAGGCCGATCCGCGCTGGTTCCAGGGCGAGCAGATGGTCGGCGGCGTGTGCTACGTAGACCTGTTCGCTGGCAACCTGGCCGGCGTGCGCGCCCGCATCCCTTACTTCAAGGAGCTGGGCCTGACCTACCTGCACCTGATGCCGCTCTTCCGCTGCCCCGCTGATCACAATGACGGCGGCTATGCCATCAGCAGCTACCGCGAGATAGACCCGCGCCTGGGCACAACCGCCGAGCTGCGCGACCTGGCTGCCGCTCTGCGCGCCGAGGGGATCAGCCTGGTGCTCGATTTCGTCTTCAACCACACCTCCGACGAGCACGACTGGGCGCGCAAGGCCCTGGCCGGCGACCCGACCTGCCAGGCGTACTACCTGATGTTTCCCGACCGGGCGCTGCCCGACCAGTACGAACGGCACCTGCGCGAAATCTTCCCGGAGCAGGCACCGGGCAGCTTCACCTATCGCCCGGAGATTGACCGCTGGGTGTGGACGACCTTTCACCACTTCCAGTGGGACCTCAACTATGCCAATCCTGACGTGTTCCGCGCCATGCTCGGCGAGCTGCTGTTCATCGCCAACCTCGGCGTGGAAGTGCTGCGCCTGGACGCGGTGGCCTTCATCTGGAAGGAGATGGGCACGTCCTGTGAGGGGCTGCCCCAGGTGCACACGCTCATCCAGGCCTTCAACGCCCTGGCGCGTATCGTCGCCCCGGCGCTGCTCTTCAAGTCCGAGGCCATCGTCCACCCCGCCGAAGTCGCCCGCTACATCAGCCCCGGCGAAGCGCCGATCTCCTACAACCCGACGCTGATGGCCCTGCTGTGGGAATCATTGGCGACGCGCAGCGTGGCCCTGCTGCACCACTCGATGCAAAAGCGCTTCGCCCTGCCCGAAGGCTGCACATGGGTCAACTACGTGCGCTGTCACGACGACATCGGCTGGACGTTCGCTGACGAAGACGCCTGGGAGCTGGGCATCAACGGCTTCGATCACCGCCAGTTCCTCAACGCCTTCTACACCGGCAGGTTCCCCGGCAGCTTTGCGCGGGGGGTGCCCTTCAACTACAACCCGCGCACGCGGGATATGCGCATCTCCGGCATGGGCGCGTCGCTGGCCGGGCTGGAGCACGCTCACGAGACGGGCAACGACCGCTACCGCGAGCTGGCCCTGCGCCGCATCGCGCTGATTCACGCGGTGATTCTGAGTGCAGGCGGCATCCCGCTGATCTACCTGGGCGACGAGATCGCCATGCTCAACGATTACAGCTACACAGACGATCCCCACAAGTCGGAGGATAGCCGCTGGGTGCACCGCCGCGCCTTCGACTGGGAGCGCGCCGCCGAACGCACCGCCCCCGACACCGACGCCGGGCGCATCTTCGGGACGCTGCGCGCGCTGATCGCCATCCGCCAGCGAACGCCCGCCCTGGCCAACGGCGATACGCACTTCTTCGACACGCACAACGTGCACGTGCTCGGCTATGTGCGCGGCGGGCAGGTGCTCACCCTGGCCAACTTCTCCGAGGAGGAGCAGTCCGTCCGGCTGGGCTGGGCGCCGCCGAAGCCGACCGATCTGATCACCGGCACAAACTACCCCCGTCACAAGCCGCTGACGCTGGACGCCTACCAGGCCGTCTGGCTGGCAGCAGGGACGAATGCCGGTGAGCCAGAAAGCGCGGGAGGTGACTTGTGACTACACAGGGATTCGACATTAATGAGTTCGTGGATGGAAGGGGCTGGGACGACAATGAGGCGGTCGGTCGCTATATTGAGCACTTGATGGAACTCTTTGCCGATTCTCCTGAAGCGCAGGCGCAGAGAGAGTCGGGCGAATTCTTCAGCCTCTTCTGGGTTGACACATTCCTTGATCATTCTATGGTTTCTATAGGAGTCTCTCCGCCGGAGATGAGTGCGGGCGATCTGCGCGAAGTCCTCTTCGACCTGTTCCCGCGCAAGGTGTCCACACCGGGAGGTTTCGACGGGGAGAAGGTCGTGCGCACGCTGCGCGCCTTCTGGAGCTTCCTCAAGCGCGAGTATGGCCTGCCCAACGCGGAAGCCTGCCTGCAAGTCCTCGACGACAGAATGGCCAGGCTTATGGATAAAGAGATGAACGACCCGTCCAACTTTGGCATGGCCAAGACGATAGTCATGACGGGTGCGAAGCGCGGGTTTGACATGAGCAAGCAAGAGGACGTTGACCGGTGGGTAGCAATCTACAATGAAGAGATGACCAGAGACATGGCGGCCTTTCCTGGGATCGGGAGGCCCCTCCCTGTGCCAGACGATTCTGAGCTTCCAGCCAGCACCGGGCTAAGCCATACCCGCCGGACCTCTGGCAAAGAGCGGCGCAAGCACAAGCTCGCCAAGTCCAGCCGCAAGAAGAATCGCAGGAAGTGATGAAAATTCTTGCCCCTACGCGGGCGAATTGATAGACAGGCACCTGGTGAAGAACCGTAGAGAGGAGCTATCGCATGTCCCGTGAAGTGATCGCCACTCCCCGCGCCCCTGCTGCGGTGGGGGCTTACTCGCAGGCCATCGCCGCCAACGGGTTCGTCTTCGTCTCCGGGCAGCTTGGCCTGCTGCCGGAGACCAAGCAGCTCGCTGGCAGCACCGTCGCCGCGCAGACAGAGCAGGCGTTGCTGAACATGGCCGCCATCCTGGAAGCGGCGGGCACGGACCTGGCCCACGTGGTCAAGGCGACGGTGTACCTGGCCGACATCAGCGCCTTCAAGGAGATGAACGACGTGTACAGCGCCTTCTTCCCCGCACAGCCGCCCGCCCGCGCCGCCTTTGCCGTGCGCGACCTGCCGCTGGGCGCGCTGGTCGAGATCGAAGCCGTCGCCGTCCTGCCCGCCTGAGCCGCCGAGAGAGGACTGAGCCTCATGCCGCGTGAAGTGATCCACACCGACCAAGCGCCCGCCGCCATCGGCCCCTACTCGCAGGCGATCAGGGCGGGCGACACCGTGTACGTGGCCGGTCAGGGCGGGCTGGTGCCGGAGACGATGCAGATCGTCGGACCGACCGTCGCCGAGCAGACCGCCCAGGTGCTGCGCAACATCGCCGCCATTCTGGAGGCGGCGGGCACCGACCTGGCCCACGTCGTCAAGGTCAACGTGCTGCTGACCGACATCAGCACCTTCGCCGAGATGAACGAGGTCTATCGCACGTTCTTCCTGGCAGACCCGCCGGCGCGCATGACCTACGCCGTGCGCGACCTGCCACTGGGCGTGCGGGTCGAGATTGACGCCGTCGCCGTCCTGCCGGACTGAGCGGGGAAATCCCATGCGCATCGAGTTTCTAGGCTCCGGCGGGGCGATCACCACGCCGCGACCGGGCTGTACCTGCCGCCTCTGCGCCGAAGCGCGGGCCAAAGGCGTGCCCTACAGCCGTAGCGGGCCGGGCGTCTTCGTGCACGGGCCGGACGTGCTGATAGATACGCCGGAGGAGAGCAAGTTCCAGCTTGACCGCGCCGAAATCGCCTACGTCCCGGCCTGCCTGTACTCGCACTGGCACCCCGATCACGTGGCCGGGCTGCGCGTGTGGGAATCATTGAACGGCGACTGGCTGAGCTGGCCGCCCCAGCACCGCCGCAGCACGATCTTCCTGCCGCAGCAGGTCGCGGAGGATTTCCATCACCGGCTGGGCGCGTGGGAGCAACTTATGTACTTGCAGCATCTCGGCGTGGTGGAGGTGATTGTGCTGCGCGACGGGGAGACCATCGCCCGCAACGGCGTGACCATCCGCCCTTTCCGCCTCGCCCAGGACTATGTCTATGCTTTCCTGTTCGAGGATGCGGCGACGCGCGTCCTGATCGCGCCTGACGAGTTGTTCGAATGGGCGCCGCCCGCCGAGGTGCGCGGCGTAGACCTGGCCGTGCTGCCGATGGGCCTGCCGGAGTTCGACCCGTTCAGTGGGTCGCGGATCATCCCCGCCGAACATCCCGTGCTGCGCGCCGAAGCAACCTTCGAGCAGACGCTCGACATGGTGCGCGCGCTGGACGCCCGCCGCGTGATCCTGACTCACGTCGAGGAGCCGGTTGGCCTGAGTCACGACGACCTGCAACGGCTGGCCGCGCGCCTGCGCGACGAGGGGCTGCCGGTCACGTTCGCCCACGATACGCTGGTGGTGGCGGTCTAGAGCGTGTTATGAACCTGGTATCCTTGACACAGGAGAGGGGCGCTCTGTTGACCTCACCCCCTGGCCTCGCTGCGCTCGGCCTTTCCCCCTCTCCATGCATGGAGAGGGGGAGTCGAGGCGCGCCAGCGCCGAGACGGGGTGAGGTCAACCAGGAGCTACCCAAAACCGCTGGGGAAAGACAGGGCCGTCAGTGCATAACAAGCTCTAGCGACCATCGGCTATCAGCAGTCAGCGAAAACCTCCGGTCTGTGTCTTTGGCTGAAAGCTGATAGCTAGAGCGTGTTATGAGCTTGGTATCTTCAACAAGGGAGAGGGCGCTTGTTGACCTCACCCCCTGCCTCCTGCGCTCGGCCTTTCCCCCTCATGGCGAGGCGCGCCAGCGCCGAGACGGGGGTGAGGTAAACCAGGAGCTACCCAAAACCGCTGGGGAAAGACAGGGCCGTCAGTGCATAACAGCCTCTAGGGGCTGGCCCATGAAGCTACCTAACCTGTCACGGGCGGTGGTCTCCCAGGCCAAGATCACCGAGTATCTGCGTTGAGGGCACGCTGATGTCTCCTGATGGGCGCAATCCAGAGATTCGTTCTGTGTGGTTCATCGAACGCGGAGAGGACGTGCCGCGTTTGGTCACAGCATACCCGCTGTGAGAGAGGACGGCCATGCTTAAGGAACACGACCGGGTGGTGCTGACCGCAGATTTTCCTGAACACCGGCTGAAAGCGGGTGATCTGGGGGTGATCGCTCTGGTGCACGGGCAGGGCGAGGGCTACGAAGTGGAGATATTCACCGTGAACGGCCAGACCTATGACGTGATCACCGTCGCTGCCGGCCAGGTTCGCCCTGTGGGACAGCTTGAGATCGCCCATGCCCGCCCCGTGAAGTGAGGCGGCCTATGCCCCATGATCTGATTCTGCTGGTGGACGACGAGCCGCACATCATCGAGCTGGCCAGCTTGTATCTCAAGCAGGATGGCTTCCGGGTGATTAGCGCGGGCGACGGCCTGGCGGCCCTGGAGCGCGTCGCACAGGACAGCCCGGCGCTGATGGTGCTCGACCTGATGCTGCCCCGCCTCGACGGGTGGGAAGTGTGCAAGCGCGTGCGCGCCGAATCCGACCTGCCGATCCTCATGCTGACTGCCCGCGACGACGATATTGACAAGATCGTGGGGCTGGAGCTGGGAGCCGACGATTACCTGACCAAGCCGTTCAACCCGCGCGAGCTGGTCGCGCGCATCAAGGCGATTCTGCGCCGGGCCGAGCCGCGCCGCCCCCGCGAAGGGGAAGCGCCCTTGCGCGCCGGCAACCTGACGGCTGACCCGGCGCGGCGCGAGGCGCGCGTCGCCGGGCGGCTGGTGGACCTGCGCGCTAAAGAATTCGACCTGCTGCTGGCTCTGCTGGAGAACCAGGGCCTGGTGCTCAGCCGCGAGAAGCTGCTCGATTTGGTATGGGGCTTCGATTTCTATGGGCAGACGCGCACGGTAGACGTGCATATCGCCCACCTGCGGGCCAAGCTGGGCGGCTGCACCGCCCAGATCGAGACGGTGTGGGGCGTCGGCTACAAGCTCAGCGCGGAATAGACGGGCCGCTTCAGGAGGCTGTTTGAGAGGCCGTGCGCTTGCCTTTGCCCCTATCCCCGGCCCTTCCCGCACGAGTGTCCAGGGGGGACAGCAGTGTGAGAAGCATCGCGCTGGCGACCAATCAACCTCACCCCCTGGCCGCGCTACACACCCTGCGCCCCGCGTTTTGGCATCGGGCGTTTTGTGCTACTATGAGGGTGCGCGGGCCTACCCCGCTCCTTGACTGTCTCCAGCCGACAGGTGAAGCCCATGATCCAATCCGACCGCACCGTGCGCACCATCTGCCCGTACTGCGGCGTAGGATGCAGGATTGACCTGCACATCAAAGATCGCCGCGTCTATCGCGTCACTGCGCCGTTCGGCGCGCCGCCCAACTTCGGCAAGCTGTGCGTCAAGGGGCGCTTCGGCCACGACTTCCTGTGGCACCCCGACCGCCTGACCACGCCGCTGATCCGCCGCGAAGGGACGCTGCAACCGGCTACCTGGGGCGAGGCGCTCGACCTTGTCGCGGCGCGGCTGGGCGCGATCAAGGCCGAGAGCGGCCCGGACGCCATCGCCCTGCTGTGCAGCGCCAAATGCACCAACGAAGAGAACTACCTGATGCAGAAATTGGCGCGGCAGGTGATCGGCACGCACAACATAGACCACTGCGCCCGCCTTTGACACAGCAGCACCGTGACAGGCCTCGTGCAGGCCTTCGGCAGCGGCGCGATGACCAACTCCATCGCCGATATTCCCCAGGCGCGGGCCATCCTCGCCATCGGCACCAACACGACCGAGCAGCACCCCGTCCTCAGCCTGCAAATCAAGAAGGCGGTGCGGCAGCACGGCGCGCAGCTCATCGTCGCCGACCCACGCCGCATTGAGCTGGCCGACTTCGCGGCGCTGTACCTGCGCGTCCGTCCGGGGACGAACCCCGCCCTGCTCAACGGGCTGGCGCACGTCATCCTGGCCGAGAACCTGCACGACCAGGCGTTCATTGGCGCGCGCACCGAGAACTTCGACGCCTGGCGCGCAGTTGTGGCCGAGTACCCGCCGGAGCGCGTCAGCCGCATCAGCGGTGTGCCCGCCGACGACATCATCCGCGCGGCTCGCCTCTACGCTGAGAACAAGCCCGCCGCCATCTTCTACGCGATGGGTATCACCCAGCACGCCGACGGCCACCAAAACGTGCTGACCGTGGCCAACCTGGCCTTGCTGACCGGCAACCTGGGCGTGCCCGGCGGCGGCGTCAACCCGCTGCGCGGGCAGAACAACGTGCAGGGATCGTGCGATGTGGGCGGCCTGCCCAATGTCTACCCCGGCTACCAGCGCGTCAATGACGAGGCTGTGCGCGCCCAATTCGCCGCTTTTCACGGCGTGGAGCAGCCACCCCCTCGCCCCGGCCTGACGCTGAGCGAGATGTTGCCCGCTGCCAGGCGCGGCGATGTGCGCGCTATGCTGATCATGGGCGAGAACCCGGTGATGAGCGACCCGAACTCGGCCCATGTTCGCGAGTGCCTGGCCGCGCTGGACTTCCTGGCCGTGCAGGATATTTTCCTCAACGAGACGGCTGAGTACGCCGACGTGGTGCTGCCCGCCGCCGCCTACGCCGAGAAGGACGGCACCTTCACCAACACCGAGCGTCGCGTCCAGCGCGTGCGCCAGGCGTTCGATCCGCCCGGCGAGGCCCGCGCGGACTGGCAGATCACCTGCGATCTGGCCCGGCGTATGGGCGCGTCCGGCTGGGACTACGCCGGCCCTGCCGACATCATGGCCGAGATCGCCGCGCTGACCCCCATCTACGGCGGCATCACCTTCGACCGGCTGGACGGCGACGGCTTGCAGTGGCCGTGCTCTGACGCGGCGCACCCCGGCACGCCGATCCTGCACACGACAATATTTCCGCGCGGGCGCGGGCTGTTCAGCCCCGTGCAGCATCAGCCGCCGCCCGAACTGCCCGATGACGAATACCCGTTCATCCTGACGACCGGGCGCGTGCTTCAGCATTGGCACACGCGGACGATGACCGGGCGCGTGGGCGGGCTGGAGTTTCTGGCCCCGGAGGAGCGCGTCGAGATGCACACGCAGGACGCGGCGCGGCTGAATATCGCCGACGGTGATTGGATTCGCGTCACGTCGCGGCGCGGCTCGGTGACGGCGCGGGCGCGCGTGTTCAGCCGGCCCCGGCAGGGCGTCGTCTTCATGACCTTCCACTTCGCTGAGGCGCTGGCCAACGAGCTGACGCTCAATGTCTTCGATCCGGTCTCCAAGATTCCAGAGTTCAAGGTGTGCGCCGTGCGCGTGGAGCGAGTCCCCGCGCCGGAGGGGATGCCTGGGTCGTGAGTGCGGAGCCAGGAGATGGGGCGACTCTACCGCAGTTCAGACCTCACCCCCGGCCTCGCTGCGCGCCGCCCGCGTCAGTGGGCCGAGCGGGGGTGGGGTCCGTAGGGATTATGGCCATACGCCCCTACGCCGGGCGCAGACGTTCCTCCGCCAGACTTCCGAAGTTTTGGAAACTTCGGAAGTCTCTCTGTGCAACGCCCCTCCCCCTGGCCCCCTCCCCGGTCTATACACTTGGTCGGGGAGAGGGCCAGGCTGGCAGGGGTAGGTTTTTAACGGTTTGAGCGAGAGCGCGTCGGGCGGTTCCTCGCTCAGAGGCCGTTTGAGAAGTCGCGCGCCTGCCTTTGCCCCCCATCCCCGGCCCTTCCCCCACGAGGGGGGAAGGGAGAAAAGCGGCGGGCCTGCTCCCCTTCCCTCCGCGCAGCGCGGGGGAAGGGGCCGGGGATGGGGGCATTTGTGGGTAACGCTTAGGCCTGGAGAGGGCCAGGGGGAGGGGCCTTCGACAATTGCCTGACAACTCCTTCATGGACCCCTGCTCGCCTGGGTGCGTGCAAAATCTGTCAGGTAGGGGCGCTGCTCTGCTGCGCCCTGGCTGACCTCACCCCCGCTCGGCGCTGGCGCGCCTCGCCGCCCCCTCTCCGTTGACGGAGAGGGGGCAAGCCGAGCGCAGCGAGGCTGGGGGTGAGGTAGAACACCGCGCACGTTTGATGCGATTGCCCTGCAGGAGTGCCGCGCAAAATCTGTCAGGTAGGGGCGCTGCTCTGCTGCGCCCTGGCTGACCTCACCCCCGCTCGGCGCTGGCGCGCCTCGCCGCCCCCTCTCCGTCAACGGAGAGGGGGCAAGCCGAGCGCAGCGAGGCTGGGGGTGAGGTCAATACCCCCACGTCAAACAAATCGCTGACAACCTTTGCACGCATCCGCTCGCCTGGCGGACTTCCCTTATCGCGCGTTCGGCATTATGATTGGGGGCGTAAGGGGCATGAGAGGCCCGGCTTCCCTGAAGGCCGCCCGCCCGGTGCCCCGCCAGCATGGGTGCAACGGCCCGGCAGGGCAATAGTGACCGCACACGGCAGAGGATGAGGACGATGTTAAGGCCCGCGCAGATTCGTCGTGCAATCCCCGGCGCTCTGGAATCGCTTGATCTGCCCGGCCTGACGCTGGAGCGCGGCCAGGTGCGCGATAACTACGAGTTGACCGATGGCCGGCGCGTGGTGGTGGCGACTGACCGCTGCACGATCTTCAACCAGCACGTAGGGCAGGTGCCGTACAAGGGACAGGTGCTCAACCAGTTGACCAACTGGTGGTTTGAGCACACCGCCGACATCGTGCCCAACCATGTTATTGACGTGCCCGACCCCAACGTGACCATCGCGCTCAAGGCCAACCCGCTGCCCATTGCGGTCATCGTGCGCGGCTTCATCAGCGGCATCACGCCCACCAGTCTGTGGGCGCAGTACGCGGCGGGCAAACGCACCATCTACGGGATCACCTTCCCCAACGGGCTGCGCAAGAATCAGGAATTGCCGCATCCCCTCGTCACCGCGACGACGAAGACGTTCGGGCGTGCGCACGAGTCCCCGCTGACCGATGCTGAAGTCATCGCGACGGGCATCTCACCCGCGCTGTGGGAGCGCATCCGCACGGTGGCGCTCAAGCTCTTCCTGCGCGGGCGGCAGCTTTGCATCCTGTCCGACCTGATTCTGGTGGACAGCAAATATGAGTTCGGGCTGGACCTCAACGGTGACCTGGTGCTGATTGACGAGCTGCACACGCCGGACAGCAGCCGCTTCTGGCGTGCCGACACCTATGACGAGCGCCTTGAGGAGGGCGCGGAGCCGGATAATTTCGACCGCGAGCTGATCCGCCTGTGGTACCAGGGACAGGGCTACAGCGAGGACGGCGCGCTTCCTCCGCTGTCCGAAGACATGATCGTGACGGTCAGCCAGCGCTTCCAGCGCGTGTACGAGGTGCTGACCGGCACCCGCTTCCAGCCAGCCAGCTACCCGGCGCAGAAGCGCATCCTCGTCGCGCTGCGCTATGCCCAGGTGCTCGACTGAGGACAGCAACGCGAAGAAGCGAGCGCCCGGAGCTAGCCGCGCGTTGGCGCGTGCGCGCTCAGGACGCGCAGATGACAGTGCACCTGGAGGAAGGGGGCCACCGCTTCGACAGTGGCGACAGCTTCCGGGACGAGATCGGGGTGAGTCACCGTGCCGTAGAGCAGCACGTCTTCGCCCAGCACAAAGACCGCGATGTCCTGATCGGCAGTGAAGGTGTTGCGTTTGAGGGCGCGGGTGATCAGGTGATGCAGCACCTCGCGTTGATAGGCCATGAGGCTCCTCACTGATCGCGGCGTGCTGCAACGGCAGCGCGCAGGTCAGGCACCGACGCATTCGCCCCCTGGTGCCCGCCCCCGTTGGATGTCCCTGGTGCGCATTCTCGCACCAGTCGCCAGTTTGCACAAGCGGCGAGAGCAGGCACGCGTTGCACAATCTGCATCACACGTTGGTTTTCGCCAGACGCATCTTGCCCTATACTGGAGGTAGAGAGCGCGATCGGCGCCGCTGGGCACTGAGACAAGGAGGGCAGCATGGCTACGGAATTCACGATTGTCATCCAAGATCGCCCTGGCGCTCTGGCCGGCCTGACCGAAGTGCTGGCCCAGAATGCCGTCAACATCCTGGCCATCCATGCCACCTCGTGTACCGGAGAAGGGGTGGTGCAGTTCGTCACCGACAGCCCCGACGCGACCATCGAGGCGCTCAAAGACGGGGGCTTCGACTACACGACCAACAACGTGCTCGTCGTCGGGCTGGTTCACCAGCCGGGGGCGCTCGCCCGCCTCTCGCGCGCGCTGGCCAGCGCCCAGATCAACATCAACGCTGTGTATATCACCATGACCGGGCAGGTCGTGCTCGACGTGAGCGATCTCACAAAAGCGCAACAGGTGGCGATGAGCGCGGGTCTCTATTGAGCGCCGTCAGTTGAGTGACCGGATATGTGGGCGCAGGGCGTGTCGCGCGGCGCGCCCTGTGGGTACGCTCATCCTTTCAGCGGGGGCACAGGCGCTTTCTGAATCGGGCAGATTCTAAGGATACGGAATGGCGTTTGCGAAACCCGTGTCAATCAGCACACGCTCATCGGCCATTCGCCGTAACTACTCAGGCCAGAAGATGCGGACCTGAGGTCAAAAGCGATATAGTAACCGTTGGTGCTAGTTCATAGCGCGAACTGGGCGAACTGATAAAGGCGATTCCGGGGGTCGGCATCGGGTTGAAGACAGCGATTGAGACCAAGGATCGAGTTGAACAAGGCGACGACATAGGCGAGACGGGCCTGGAAATAATGGCGAGTGCGGTGAAAGACCTTCTTCAAATGGCAGACCATCGTGACCAACGAGAGAGCGGTTTCGACCAGCATCCGCTCGTTCCAGGTTCCACGCGGGCACAACTTGAGGTTGGACGGAATGCCATCGGCATCGTTGAAGCCAGTATCCGCCAGGACAATGCTGATGTCCTCCAAGGCGGCCACCAATGGCAGAAAAACCTGATCATGGGCGTTGGCGGTATCCCAGTGCCAACTCACAACTTCGCCCCGGTCATTGAGCAGCCAGCAAAGCTTCATTCCGACGATCCAGCGCCAGTTGCTCTTGCCTTTCTTGCCCACTTGCTGCGGGCTACGGCCCTCTCGGATCGGATGGATCAACTCAATGCCGTAACTATCAATGACCGTGAAAAAGGTCGGTTGGGCCAGAAAGCTGTCACACCACGCCTGATGGGTCAACAACAACCGCTGCAAACGGGTGCGCTCGGGCAAACCGGCGAACAGCAGCGCGTAATCCCGGCTCAACCAGCGGTAGAAAGCACGAAAGTAGCCTCCTTTGAGCGCAAACAACAAGCCTATCGTCACCAGTTCACTCGGATACAGCTTGGCTTGCGGATGTTTCGGCTCCTGTGGCATGTGATCGTCTACCCAGCAGAACAGTTCAATGATAAAGTTTTTTTTCTTCTTCATTTTTTTTAAATTTTGGGTGTGGGGGGTGTAGATCTTTTTTTTTTTATACACCAAGTTTTTTTTTTTTTTTTTTATTGGTTCTTTTTTTTGCTTTGTGAGTTGAAAAAAAGGGAAAAGGGGGAAGTGTGTTTTTTCTTTATTTTGGAAAGAAACAACCGAAGGGGGGGCGTTTTGTTTTGTTAATTACTCAGGCAGGGACAAAGGGACGCGCTAACAAGGCATCGTGGAGAGCAGCCAGCACATTCGCACCCTGCTTCCGAACGGTTGAGATGTAACTGCGGATATCGCAGAAGATTTCTGCGCCGGAGCGTGTGCGAAACGTGCCGGAGACTTTCTGTTTGACCTTGATCATGCGCAGGTCACGCTCGGCAAGGTTGTTATCGAAGGGCACGCGGAAATCGTGCATGAAAGCCAGCGTCTCAGCTTTGTACCTGGACAGGCGGTCCCAACAGATTTTTCGGGGCGATTGTTTTTGCGCCCGCGTTGACGCGGTGGAGGTGTGGCTGGGGACGGATTGGCGTCAAAACCAGCCTGGAGCAGCACGTCAAAACAGGTTTCGTAGTACGCGAGGCGGTCGGGTGGCAGCGTCATGGCGTCAAGGGTTTGGGCGACCTCGGCTTTGATGTCCAGCAGCAACTGGGCCATTTCACCGGCCCACGCCTGCCCGTATTGTTCGGTAACGAAGCGTAGTTCACGTAGATGATGGGCGTTGCAGAGCGCATGAGTGCACTTGTCGAACTGGAAATAGGCGGCCAGAGCATCATGGATGGCACGACCCTGATAGTCAGCCAGCAGCCCAATGTCACGCATGGCAACTTGTCCACGCCTGGGATGCACGGCGTAATGGGTCAAGCGTTCCGTCGAGAGCACATGCAGCCAGTTGAGCTGGCCTTCCACCCGCAGACCGCTTTCATCGGCATGGACCACGTCCGCCCGAATAATCTGGTCGCGGATTGCGCTCAGGGCGGGGTCAAGCTGCTCATGCAGCGCCTCTGTCGCACTCAAGACCAACGCTTCGCTGGGCCGATGACCGTACAGGTCCTCAAAGACTTCACAGGTTCGTGCCACCGGCAGCAACTGGTACCCAGTGAGGTAGACCGCCTGGGCTTTCAACCGCTCTCCGTACTGCACCGGCTGGGTCACATCTGCTGGAAACGCCGCTTTCACGTGCGTCTGACAGTTGGGGCAACACACGACGGGCACCTGATGTTCGGTCACTTCAATGACCACCGGAGGCACATCAAATACCTGCCGCCGCTCAACGGCCAGCACCGGTGCTTCGCTCAGGTCGTGCTGACACTGGGGGCAGGTCGCCAACCGGTGCACTTCGATGTGCTCCGGGTTGCTCACCAGTTCCAGCGTGTGTCCTGGATGGCCCGGTTGTCCGCCCGTCCGTCGCTGCCCTTTGGCCCGTAGGCTCTTGGGTGCAGGCTTTTTTCTCAACCCATCGCTGCTCGGCGGTTTACCGCTGTTGCCGCTGTTCTTGGCAAGCTGGTCTTCCAGGTCCTGGATACGCGCAGTCAGTTGCCCAATCATCTCGCGCAGTTCGAGGATGATAGCGACCAGGGTTGCCTTGTCCAGTTCGTGCAGTGCTTTTTCATCTGGGTTCATGCGGCTACTATATCGCTTTTGACCTCAGGTCCGCATCTTCTGGCCTGATTAGAAAAGGTGAAAAGGCATGGACTTAACATTTGAAGAATGGGCACAAAGCGAGGTCTATCTGAGCGGGTTTGACGTGCTGATCGGGGATAAGCGAACGCGGCGCACGTTTCGGGGGGTGATTGAAGGAATTATCGGGGGAGAAAGCCTGCGCGCCGCGGTGATCGCGCGTTTTTCCCCCGGAGATGGCGGCGACGAAGTACGGTGAGAAACGCGTAAGACGGATGGCGAACGGGGAAACGACCCAGCGCAGTGAGTTGGATGGCGACAGCGTGACGCGCGTGATGCGGGAACACGCGGCAGCTACCTTGTCTCACGAGCCGGAAGTGACCCTGATTCTGGATGGCATGGACCTGCGGCGAGAGGGCGCTGAAAGTCAGGAAGACCTGATGCGAGTCAAAGCGTTGGGGGGCGGGTTGGTGAACGGCTACCGGAGCTTCAATGTCCTGGGGCTGGGCGAGGACGAGGCGCGCGGACTGCTGTATCATCACCTGTTCAGCAGTCATGAACCGGGCTTTGAGAGCGAGAACCGCGAAATCCAACATGCGATTGATGCGACAGAAGCGAGTTTGAAAACGTTCGCCGGACCCAAGACGTGGGTCATGGATGCCGGGTTTGATAACGATGACGTGTGGTGGCGGGTCTGGGGACATGACAGCCACCTGGTCTGCCGGGTCTATCACTTCGAGCGCCTGGTCGAGTGGCAAACAGCGACGGGCGCGTGGGAAGAACGCTACCTGGACGCGACCTTCAAACACCTGACCCCGTTGGCGACGGTGGACACCACGCTCGAAGTGCGCTTGAAGGGGCAGCGCCGGGCCAAACGCCAGTCTGTCACGGTGCATCTGTCTGCCCCCCCCCCCCCCGCTTTTCCCCCCTGGTTCTTCCCCCGCCTACCCCCTCCCTTCCCTCTGTTCGTGCTGGTGGGGGGGGGGGGGGGGCGCCGGTCCCTCCTCTCCTCCTGCCCCCCGCCCCCCCCCCCCGCCCCCCCCGCCCTTTCCCCTTTTCCCTTCTTCCCTCGTCCGTGGGGGGTCCCCCTTCCCCTCCTCCTCCCCCGGCCCCGCTCCGGGGGCGGGGCGCGGCCGCTCCTTCTGCCGCCCCGCCGCCCCCCCCCCCCTCTCCCTCGCCCGCCCCCCCGCCCCCCTTCCTCCTCCCCCCCCCCCTGGTCGCCGCCGGCGCGGCGCTCCCCCGCGCCCCCCCGCCGCGGCGGCCCCCCCCCCCCCCCCCCCTCGTGGGGGCCCCCCCCCCCCCCCGCGCCCGCCCCGTTTGTGCGCCCCCCCTCCCCCCACCCCATTTTACAAGATCATCTCGACATTTCAATCCGCAATCCGCAATCCGCAATCTCGCACGTTCCAGGAGCCAGCGAATTGTCAATGCGCGCAGCGGGGCGTATACTCGACATAGCCCGGCTATGAATGACAGGGCGCTTCGGAGGCTCACGAAGGGGGTTTGTGACGATGGCGATTCAAGTGACGTGGCTGAGCCATTCAGGGTTTGCGCTGCAGATCGGCGCGCACCGTATCTTGATTGACCCTTTCCTCAGTGGCAATCCCCTGGCGACCGTCCGCCCCGGCGATCTGGACGCTAACTTCATCCTGCTCTCGCACGGGCACGGCGATCACATCGGCGACGCGCCAGCCATCGCCAGGCGCACCGGCGCAACCGTCGTCGCCAACAACGAGATCGGCGGCTGGCTGCACGCCAGGCACGGCCTGGAGCATGTACACGGCATCAACCCCGGCGGCGGCGTCAGGCTGGCGTTCGGGCGCGTCGAGCTGACCATCGCCCACCACAGCTCCTCGCTGCCAGACGGCTCCTACGGCGGGCAGCCCAACGGCATCCTGATCAAAACCGACGCCGGGCCGAAGATTTACCACGCGGGCGATACCGCCGTCTTCTTGGAGATGCAGCTCATCGGTGACGAGGGGATTGACCTGGCCATGCTGCCCATCGGCGACTACTACACGATGGGCATTGACGGCTCGCTGAAGGCGATCAGCCTGCTGCGGCCCAAAGTGGTCATGCCCATGCACTACAACACCTTCGACGCCATCGCCCAGGACGTGACGCTGTGGGCGCGCCGCGTCCAGAACGAGACCGACGCCATGCCGGTCGTGCTCGATCCGGGCGGCAGTTTCACGTTGTGACTGGGGGAAACCGCTTTGGGGGGATGCTACTGTCTGGGTGAGAGAGTCTATGGATAAGTTGCCAGGCAGTTGCCGGAAGGCCCCTATCCCCCGGCCCCTTCCCCTAGCTAAGCTGGGGAAGGGGAGAAGTTGCCTGTCAGATCGTCCCCCCTTCTGGCTCGGCTGGAGGGGGGATTAGGGGCGAGGTGTTCATCAGACTTCCGAAGTCCGGCAGACTTCGGAAGTCGTCCACTCTCTGCCCCCGCTCACAGCGGCGGGCGGCGCGTGTGCCAGTCGGTGGCGCGCTGGTAGGCGTCGGCGACGCGCAGCACGGTTGGCTCGTCGAAGGCCGGGCCGATGATCTGCAGGCCGATGGGCAGGCCGAGTCCGTCGAAGCCGCAGGGCACGGTCGCCCCCACGATCCCGGCCAGACTCGCCGACAGGGTGAGCACGTCCGACAGGTACATCGCCAGCGGATCGTCAGTCTTCTCGCCGAGGCGGAAGGCGGTCGTGGGCGTGGTGGGCGCGGCGATCACGTCCACTTCGGCGAAGACCCGGTCGAAGTCCTGCCGGATCAGCGTGCGGATTTTCTGCGCCTTCAGGTAGTAGGCGTCGTAGTAGCCGGCGGAGAGCGCGTAGGTGCCGAGCATGATCCGCCGCTTGACTTCCGGGCCGAAGCCCTTGCCGCGCGTGGCCTTGTAGGTGGGCCACAGCGTCCCCTGCGCGTCGCGCAGACCGTAGCGCACGCCGTCGAAGCGGGCCAGGTTCGCCGACGCTTCCGACGGCGCGATGAGATAGTAGACCGGCAGCGCGTACTCGGTGTGCGGCAGGCTGATCGGGCGCACCTCCGCGCCGAGCGCGGCGAGCTGGCCAATCGCTGCGCGCACTGCCTCCTCGACCTCCGGCTGCATCCCCTCAACGAAATACTCGCGCGGCACGCCCACGCGCAGCCCGCCAATATCGCCGGTCAGGGCGGCGGCGTAGTCCGGGACGGGCAGGGCCACGCTGGTGCTGTCGCGCGGGTCGCCCCCGGCGATGGTGCTCAGCAGCGCGGCGAGATCGGCGACCGAGCGCCCGAACACGCCCACCTGATCCAGCGACGAGGCGAAGGCGATCAGCCCGTAGCGCGACACGCGGCCATAGGACGGCTTGAGCGCGCACACGCCGCAGTACGAAGCCGGCTGGCGCACGCTGCCGCCGGTGTCGGTGCCCAGCGCGCCGAGGGCCATGCGCGCGGCGACGGCGGCGGCGCTGCCGCCGCTGCTGCCGCCGGGCACGCGCGCCACGTCCCAGGGATTGCGCGTGGGGCCGTAGCCGGAGTTCTCGGTGGACGACCCCATCGCGAACTCGTCGGTGTTCGTCTTGCCGAGCATGACCGCTCCGCCATCCAGCAGGCGCTGCACGGCGGTGGCCGTGTAGGGCGGGATGAAGCCCTCCAGGATGCGCGATCCGGCGGTAGTCGGCACGCCGCGCGTCATCAGCACGTCCTTGATCGCCAGGGGGATGCCCAGCAGCGGGGAGTCGTCGCCGTTGGCACGGCGGCGGTCGGCGTCCTCGGCGGCTTGCAGGGCCAGGTCTTCGGTCACGGTCAGGTAGGCGTGGACGTCCGGCTCCAGCGCGCGGATGCGCTCCAGGTGCGCCTGGGTCAGGGCGACGGCGGTGATCGTCCCCGCGCGTAGGGCGGCCTGCGCCTCGCTCAACGTCAGATCGGTCAGCATCGGGTGCTCGTTCCCTCAGTGGGTGATCGCGTGCCAGGGTGTCGCGCGGGAGTATACCACAGCCGCGCGCCGAATAGGGGGAGCGGGAGGCGCTGCACGTTTTGGGCGCGCGGCCGGTGGGCGGCGGCCCGCCAGGCTTCCGAAGTCTGCTACGGGCTGTCCCTCGGTGAAGCTCAATCTCCCCTTTGGTCGCTTTGTCCGGGTGCGTGCAAAACCTGTCAGGTAGGGGCGCTGCTCTGCCGCTCCGTCCCCTGTTGCCTCCCGTCGGCCTCCCCCCCCCCCGGACGGGGGGGAGCAGCGCCGCGAGGGGGGAGGTCAATCGCCCCCCCACGCGACCGTCCGGACAACGCCGCCAAACCCTGCTACCTTTTGAAACACAGTCGCATACACGCAAAAGCGTTGATCTGGACTAGTACACACCGCAGCGGTGTTCAGAGAGCCGCCGGGGGCTGCGAAGGCGGTACAAGCGCCGGTGTGGAATGGGCCAGGGAGCTGTGCGGTCGAACGCGCTCGCGCCAGTAGCCCGCACCGGAGACACCACCGTTAGCAGGGTGACGGGTATCGAGGCGGCCCAGGGCAAGCGGGCTGCGTCCGTATCTCAACGAGTGAAGCTGGCTTCTCCCGCATCTCCGCGCATTCACCGGAGATGTTTTTGTTCCTGGAGACAGTCGCTTAATCAGGGTGGCACCGCGGGAATCTCCTCTTCTCGTCCTTGAGCGAAGGGGGGATTCTTTTCGTTTCTGGCAATCCTGCGGGAGGCGCACTGATGGCACTGTCACCGCAACACCTGCGCACGCGCGCGCCGATCTTCCCGGATCGGGCGGCGGCTCACCGCCTGTTCGAGCGCGGCGATCTGCTCCCCGTCTACCGCACGCTGCTGGCCGACCTGGAAACGCCGGTCTCGGTCTACCTCAAGCTGGCCGCGCTGGGCGCGTCGTCGTTTCTGCTGGAGAGCGTCGAGGGCGGCGAGCAGGTGGGGCGCTACTCGTTCCTGGGCGTGAACCCCAAGGGGATGATCACCGTCCAGGGCCAGCGGGTGACGATCATCCGGCATGGCCAGACGACGGCGCGCGACCTGGCCCCCGGCGAAGACCCGCTGCACGTCATCGCCGCCGAGTTCGAGCGCGTTCGCCCGGTGCGGCTGGAAGGGCTGCCGCGCTTCGTCGGCGGGGCGGTCGGCTATCTCAGCTACGATGTCGTGCGCCATTTCGAGCGGCTGCCGGCCACAGCGGGCGACGATCTGGACGTGCCGGATGCCGCCTTCCTGCTGGCCGATACGCTGGTCATCTTCGATCACGCCAAACACCAGCTCGTCGTCCTGGCCAACGCGCACAACGCGGGCGATCCCGACGCCGCCTACGACGACGCCGTGCACCGCATTGACCAGATTCTCGACGCGCTGGCCGGGCCGCTGCCGTTCATTGACGAGTGCCCCGCCGAGAGCGGCGGCGACCTGCGCTCCAACGTCAGCCGCGCCCAGTTCGAGGCCAACGTCCGCGCGGCGAAAGAGCATATCGCCGCCGGCGACGCCTTCCAGATCGTGCTCTCGCAGCGCTTCAGCCGCCGGACGTGCGCGCCGCCCTTCACCATCTACCGGGCGCTGCGCGCGCTCAACCCCTCGCCCTATATGTTCTTCCTGCGCTTCAGCGACGACCTGGCGCTGATCGGCGCCTCGCCGGAGATGATGGTGCGCCTGGAGGAGGGTGCGGCCACCGTGCGGCCCATCGCCGGGACGCGCCCGCGCGGGCGCGACGAAGCCGAGGACGAGGCCCTGGCCGCCGAGCTGCTGGCCGACGAAAAAGAGCGCGCCGAGCACGTCATGCTGGTAGACCTGGGCCGCAACGACCTGGGCCGCGTGTGCGAGTACGGCACGGTGCGCGTGCCGCACATGATGATCGTCGAGCGCTATTCGCACGTCATGCACATCGTCAGCCAGGTGCAGGGGCGGCTGCGCGCCGGGCTGAGCGCCTTCGACCTGCTGCGCGCCACCTTCCCCGCCGGGACGCTCAGCGGCGCGCCGAAGGTGCGGGCGATGGAGATCATCGAGGAGCTTGAGGGCACGCGGCGCGGGCCGTATGGCGGCGCGGTCGGCTACTTCAGTTTCGACGGCTCGATGGATACCTGCATCACCATCCGCACCATGCTCATGCGCGGCGACCAGGTGACCTTCCAGGCCGGGGCGGGCATCGTCGCCGACAGCGACCCGGCGCGCGAGTACGAGGAGACGGTCAACAAAGCGCAGGCGGTCGCCGTGGCCGTGCAGAACGCTGAGCGCGGGCTGGGATAGAGGAAGCACGCAAGGTGATGCGGCCTGAGACATGGGCAGCAGAGCAGCGCCCCTACGGAAGGCTGTATTCGAGGGAGAGGGCCATGATCCTGGTGATTGATAACTACGACAGCTTCACCTACAACCTGGTGCAATTGATGGGCGAGCTGGGCGCCGACCTGACGGTGGCCCGCAACGACCAGATCGCGCTCGACGAGATCGCGGCGCTGCGCCCATCGCACATCGTCATCTCGCCCGGCCCCGGCACGCCCGACGACGGCGGCATCTCGCTCGACGTGATCCGCGCGCTGGGGCCGACAACGCCGATCCTGGGGGTGTGCCTGGGCCAGCAGTGCATCGGCCAGGCATACGGCGGGCGCGTCGTGCGCGCCCCGCGCCTGATGCATGGCAAGACCAGCCACATCTACCACAAGAACGCGGCGCTGTTCACCGGCGTGCCCAGCCCGTTCGAGGCGACGCGCTACCACAGCCTGATCGTCGAGGAGCCGCTGCCCGACGCGCTGACGGTCACCGCCTTCACCGAGGTCGGTGAGGTGATGGCCCTGCGCCACAAGCTGCACCCGGTCGTCGGCGTGCAGTTTCACCCGGAGAGCATCCTGACCAGGTTCGGCGCGCGCATCGTGCAGAACTTCCTGGAGCGCCGGCTGTGAGGGGAAGTGATCAGTGGTCAGTGATCCGTTTTCAGTAGGGCGGGCCGATGGTTTCCAGTGGACAGTTTTCGGTCTTTAGCAGGGCGCGCGGTTTCCGGATTACCGGCAACCGATCACTGACAACTGACAACCGATCACCGAAACCTGCCAACCAATAACCAGCAACCAACCACCACGAGGACACCATGAACCCAGTCATTGACATCCAGCGCGCCATAGACGTGATCAGCCGCTTCGGGCAGCTTCGCGTCGAGGAGGCCGAAGCGGTCATGCACCAGATCATGCGCGGCGAGGCCACCGAAGCGCAGATCGGCGCCTACCTGATGGGTCTGCGCATGAAGGGCGAAACCGAAGCCGAGATTCTGGGCAGCGCCCGCGCCATGCGCGCCAACGCCATCCAGGTGCCCACGCGCTCCGACGGCGACCTGCTGGACACCTGCGGCACCGGCGGCGACCGGTCGGGCACGTTCAACATCAGCACGGCGGTCGCTTTCGTGGCGGCGGGGGCGGGCGTGCGCATCGCCAAGCACGGCAACCGGGCCAGCACCAGCCGTTGCGGCAGCGCCGACGTGCTGGCCGAGCTAGGCGTCAATCTCGACCTGACGCCGGAGCAGGTGGGGCGCTGCGTGGACGAGATCGGCATCGGCTTCCTCTTCGCCCCCAGGCTGCACCCGGCCATGAAGCACGCCATCGGCCCGCGCCGCGACCTGCGCGTGCGCACCATCTTCAACATCCTCGGCCCGCTGACCAACCCGGCGGGCGCGCGCCGTCAACTGATGGGCGTCTTCACGCCTGACCTGACCGAGTACCTGGCCAACGTGCTCGGCGAGTTGGGCGCGATCTCAGCCATCGTCGTCTGCGGCTACGGCAACATTGACGAGCTGACCACCACCGGCCCCAACGTCGTCAGCCACTACGCCGACGGCGCGGTGCGCACCTTCGAGCTGAACCCGCTGGACTACGACCTGACGCCCGCCCACATCTGGGAGCTGCTCGGCGGGGACGCGGCGGAGAACGCGCGCATCCTGCGCGGCATCCTCAGCGGGGAGGTCAACGCCGCCAAGCGCGATGTGGTGCTGCTCAACGCGGGGGCGGCGCTGCTCGCGGCGGGGCGCGCGGAAGACTTCGGCGAGGGCATCGCCCTGGCCGCCGACGCCCTCAGCAGCGGCGCGGCGCTGGCCAGGCTCGACGCGCTGATCGCCTTCAGCCAGGAGTTGGCGCATGGCGGGTGACTTCGTGCGCACGCAGACCGTGCTGGACAAAATCCTGGCGCACAAGGTCGAGGAGGTCGCGGCGCGCAAGGCCCGCGCGAGCGCGGCGTCGGTGATCGCTGCCGCGCGGGAAGCGCCCCCGCCGCGCGACATGCGGGCCGCCGTGCGCCGCGACACCGTCGCGCTGATCGCCGAGATCAAGCGGGCGTCGCCCTCGCGCGGCGTGCTGCTCGCCGACTTCGACCCGCTCGCCCTGGCGACGACCTACGCCGCCAACGGCGCGGCGGCTCTCTCCGTGCTCACCGACGCGCGCTTCTTCGGCGGCGATCTGGCGCATTTGGCGGCGGTGCGCGCGGCGGTGAGCATCCCCGTTCTGCGCAAAGACTTCGTGCTCGACCCCTACCAGGTCTACGAGGCGCGCGCGGCGGGCGCGGACGCCGTGCTGCTCATCGCCGCTGCCCTCGACGACGCGCGCCTGGCCGACCTGCACGCCCTGGTGACGGAGTTGGGCATGGCCGCCCTGGTCGAAGTGCACGACGGGGCCGAGCTAGCGCGCGCACTGGCCCTCGGCGCGCCGCTGATCGGCGTCAACAACCGCGATCTGCGCACTTTCAGCGTTGACCTGGCGACGACCGAGCGCCTGGCCCGCCTGCTGCCGGCGGGCGTGACGCTGGTCGCCGAGAGCGGCATCTTCAGCGGCGCGGACGTGCGGCGCATGGGCGCGGCGGGCGCGCGCGCCGTGCTGGTTGGCGAGGCGCTGGTCACCGCGCCGGACGTGGCGGCGCGCGCCCGCGAGTTGAGCGGCCAGCCGCGCGAGGTGATGCCATGACCCGCGTCAAAATCTGCGGTGTGACGACGCTCGACGACGCCCTGCGCTGCGCTGAGGCCGGAGCTGACCTGCTCGGCCTGAACTTCTATCCGCCCAGCCCGCGCTACCTGCCGCCAGAGCGGGCGCGCCTGATCGCCGCCGGGCTGCGCGCCGTCCTGGGGACGGCGTGCCCGCCGCTGGTCGGCGTCTTCGTCAACGCGGACGCCGCCGCCATCGCCCGCCTCCTCGACGAGGCAGGGCTGGACGCGGCGCAGCTCAGCGGCGACGAGCCGCCGCAGGTGCTCGCCGCGTTGGACGGGCGCGCTTTCAAGGCGCTGCGTCCTCGCGACGCCGCCGAAGCGCTGGACGCGGCCCGCCTGTTCGCGCCTCACGCGCCCCGCGACGCGCATCTGCCCGCCCTGCTGGTGGACGCCTACCACCCGCAGCTTTACGGCGGCACCGGCGAGACGGCGGGCGAAGCTGTAGCGCGGGCGGCGCTGGATACCGTGCCGCGCATCATGCTCGCCGGCGGGCTGACGCCCGACAACGTGGCCGGGCGGGTGCGCGCGCTCCGCCCCTGGGGTGTAGATGTCGCCAGCGGCGTGGAGCGCGCGCCCGGCATCAAGGATATGGAGCGCGTTCAGGCGTTCATCGCCGCGTTGAAGGTTGCGGATCAGGAATGAGGGAGGCCCATGACGGCTGCCAATTCAGTGAATGGGATCCCCGCGCTGCCCGATGCGCGCGGCTACTTTGGCGAGTTCGGCGGGCGCTTCGTGCCGGAGACGCTCGTCCCCGCGCTGGACGAGCTGATCGCCGCCTTTGAGAGCGCGCAGCGCGATCCTGCCTTCCAGCGCCGCTTTGCCGGCCTCCAGGCGACGTACACCGGTCGCCCGACGCCGCTCAGCTACGCCGCCCGTCTCAGCGATCACCTGGGCGGGGCGCGCATCTATCTCAAGCGCGAAGACCTGGCCCACACCGGCGCGCACAAGATCAACAACGCGCTCGGCCAGGCCCTGCTCGCCGAGCGCATGGGCAAGCGGCGCATCGTCGCCGAGACGGGCGCCGGTCAGCACGGCGTGGCGACGGCGACCGTCTGCGCCCTGCTGGGCATGGAGTGCCACGTCTACATGGGCAGCGTGGACATGGCCCGCCAGCGCCCCAACGTCTTCCGCATGAAACTGCTCGGCGCGGAAGTGATTCCGGTCGAGAGCGGCAGCCGCACCCTGAAAGACGCCATCAACGAGGCCATCCGCGACTGGGTGACCAATGTCAGCACCACCCACTACCTGCTCGGCTCGGCGCTCGGCCCGCACCCCTACCCGCTGATCGTGCGCGAGTTCCAGCGGGTGATCGGCGAGGAGGCGCGCGCCCAGATGCTCGTCCAGGCCGGGCGGCTGCCGGATGCCTGCATCGCCTGCGTGGGCGGAGGCAGCAACGCCATTGGCCTCTTCCACGCCTTCCGCGACGACGCGAGCGTAGACCTGATCGGTGTCGAGGCGGGCGGGCGCGGCATCGCCAGCGGCGAGCACGCCGCGCGCTTCGCCGACCCGGCGCGCGGGCGGCCCGGCGTGCTGCAAGGCACGCGCTCCTATGTGCTGCAGGACGCCGACGGGCAGATCACCGCCACGCACAGCATCTCCGCCGGGCTGGACTACGCCTCAGTGGGGCCGGAGCACAGCTACCTGCGCCAGATCGAGCGCGCCTTCTACACAACGGCCACCGACGACGAGGCCCTGGCCGCGCTGCAATTGCTCAGCCAGCTTGAGGGCATCATCCCCGCCCTGGAGAGCGCGCACGCCGTCGCCGAGGCGGCCAGGCGCGCGCCAACCCTGCCGCGCGACGCAATTCTGCTGATCAATCTGTCCGGGCGCGGCGACAAAGACCTGGACACCGTGATCAACGCTCTGGAAGGTGACGCATGAGCGAGACGCCATATGCGCAGACCGGTCTCGACGCCCTCGCCGCTCTATTCGCCCGCAGCCGCGCCGAAGGGCGCGCCGCCTTCCTGCCCTACTACCCGATCGGCTATCCGACGGTTGAGGCGTCGCTGGAGACGATCCAGGCGTTGGCCGGGGCCGGCGTGGACGGCTTCGAGATCGGGATGCCCTTCAGCGATCCGCTGGCCGACGGCCCGACCATCCAGGCGGCGACGCAGGTCGCGCTGCGCAACGGCGTCACCGCCCGGCGCTGCCTGGAGGCGGTTGCTGAATTGCGCGCGCGCGGCGTCGCTCAGCCGATGCTGCTGATGGGCTACCTCAACCCGCTGCTGGCCTACGGGCCGGACGCCTTCGCCCGCGACGCGCGCGCCGCCGGCGCCGACGGGTTGATCGTCCCCGACCTGCCGCCGGAGGAAGCCGATCTGCTCGCCCCGGCCTGCGCCCGCGAAGGGCTGGCGCTGATCTTCTTCCTGGCCCCCACCAGCAGCGACGCGCGCATCCGCCAGGTGGCGGAGCGGGCGCGCGGCTTCCTCTACGTCGTCTCGGTGACCGGTGTCACCGGCGCGCGCGCGGCGTTGCCGCCCGGCCTGGGCGACTTCCTGGCGCGGGTGCGCGCCCAGACGGAGTGCCCGCGCGTGGTCGGCTTCGGCATCAGCGGGCCGGAGCAGGCGCGGGCCATGAGCGGCCTGGCCGAGGGGTTCATCGTCGGCAGCGCGCTGGTGCGCGCCGGCGCGGAAGGGATGGACGCGGTGCGCGAGCTGGCGGCGCAGATTCGCGGGGCGCTGGGGGACAGGTGAGCGGGGCGTCCTAGCTGCGAGGCGCGCGAACAGGGGGCAGGGCGCGCGCGCGCGCGAAGTTGAAGACTTCCGAAGTCTTGACATCGCCCGGCTCCCTACTCCCCCACCAACCCCTCCCGCGTCGTGATGCCGCGCATCGTGCGCAGGAAGTCCTCCAGCGTCGCGCTGCGGGCCAGAATCCCCTCGATGGCCGGGCCGGTGGGGTCGGCCCCGCCCGCGCCCGGCTCGCCCTGGTAGCCGCCGTAGAAGGCGAAATACGCCTGGTTCAGCTTGCGGATCAGGTAGCCGTGCCGGGCGAACTTGCGCTGCTGCGCGGCCATATACGCTTCCGCCGCCTCGACCATGCCCTGCCACAGCAGGAAGTCCACGCGGGCGCGGGTGGCGGCCATCTCGCGGGCGTAGTCGAAGGGCGGCGGCGCGTCGGGGTCGCCGGGCGGGGTCTCCGGCGCGGCCTCCTGGGATGTGGCGTCGCCCGGCGTCAGGAACGACGGGTACTGCGGGACGGGCAGCTCCGGGTAGTAGCGGGCGATGACCTTCTGGGCGACCGCCCGCCCGAAGAAGGTGGCCGTCGTCTCGTTGAGGATGCGCGTTTCGGCGCGCGCGTTGTACTCCCAGCCGAGCGGGTAGAAGACCAGGTAGTGGTGCGCCCATTCGTGGGCGGTCACCTCGAAGGCGCGGGCCAGCGTGCGCGCTGTGTCGTTCGCGGACGGCTCGACGATCATCGCCGGGTAGAGGCTCAGCCCGCCCAGCGGCACGATCAGCGACGACACGCCCAGCGCCGCGTCAATGCGCGCTTCGAGCGACTCCCGCTCTTCGACGGGCAGCGCGTCCAGGTCGAGGGTGGCGGCGACGGCGATCCGCTCGCGCGGGGAGACGATCAGCGCGACGGGCGTCTCGGTGAAGTGCATCGAGACCGGCGGCAGCACCTGCCCCAACAGCCCGAAGCCCTCGTCGGCCAGCACCGCCGACACCTGGCCCTCGATCAGCCGCTCGACCAGCGGTTGGTCGGCGCGCAGCCGCGCGCGCAGGGCGTCGCGCTCGGCGCGCAGGGGCGCGGCGGCGGCGTCCGGGTCGGGCACGTCCGGGTCGGCGTAGAGCCGCTCGATCTGCGCCTCAACGTCCTGCGCGGCGCTCAGCGTCTCCAGGTAGGCCAGCACCAGGGCGCGGCCCTGCGCATCTTCCAGGTAGGGGCCGACGCCGAGCACGGACTCGCGCAGCTTGCCCCACAGCGCCCCGACTTCCCAGGCGGCGTAGTCGAACAGGTGATCGCGGGCCAGGGCGGTGACGCGCGCGCTCAGCGACGTGTCGCGCACCGCGCCGTCGCCCAGCGCGGCGATCAGCGCGACGGTCAGCGCCAGGCGCAGCGCGCCCGTCCACAGCGCGCGCAGAACGCGCCGGATGCGCCGCCAGGCAGCGCGCGCCGCGCGAAAACTCCGCGCGAGGAAGGTCGTGATGCGGTGCGGGTGAGTCACGGGGGACAGTGTACCGCATTGTGGCGCAGCGTGTGCCAGGGTGTGCCACGCCCCGGTTTACCTCACCCCCGCTCGGCGCTCACGCGCCTCGCCTCCCCCTCACATGACCTGGGCACCTTGCTGTCATGCATTATGGAGGCAGCGAAGGGAAGCCTTGCAGCACTGCTCACCCCCCTCCCCTCCACAGAGCCGAGCGCAGCGAGGCCAGGGGGTGAGGTCAATGCCTCTTCATAGCGGAAGCGCAGCAGCCCAAAGGCGAAGAACAGCGCGGCCATGCCCAGCAGCACGCAGGATGCGCCGGACGCGCAGCCCCTTCTTTACCTCACCCCCGCTCGGCGCTCACGCGCCTCGCCTCCCCCTCTCCGTTGACGGAGAGGGGGAAAGGCCGAGCGCAGCGAGGCCAGGGGGTGAGGTCAATGCCTATTCATAGCGGAAGCGCAGCAGCCCGAAGGCGAAGAACAGCGCGGCCATGCCCAGCAGCACGCCCAGCATCGGCGCGATGTCGGCCAGCGTCCCGCCGTAGAACATCATCTCCTGGAAAGCGTCCATGCTCCAGGCGACCGGCGTCAGGTGCCCGACCGTCTTCATGAAGGGCGGCACGATCTCCAGCGGCCACCACGCCCCGCCCAGCGGCGCGAGCGTCATGCCGAAGAGCATACTCAGGTTGAACGCCTGCGCCGACGTGCGGGTCACCGTCGCCAGGGCCACGCCCAGCGCGGTCACCGTCAGCGTGTAGACGAGCATCACCAGCACGACACCCGCCACGTTGTCACCCCACTGCACGCCCATCAGCGCCCCGGCCAGCACCAGCACAGTGAAAATACCCAGTCCGTAGACGTACTGCCCCAGGATCTTCCCGGCGAGCGTCTGCCAGCGGGGGACGGGCAGGGTGAACAGGCGCTGCAGCGTGCCCGTCTCGCGCTCGTAGATCAGCAGCGCCGCCCCGTTGAGGGTGAAGATGAGCACGAACATGGTGGCGATGCCCGGCCCGCTCTGGTTGAAGCCGAAGCGCGAAACCTGGCTCGTGGTGCCCTCGGCGCGGATGCGCACCGGGCGCTCGTCCCAGGCGGCGTCCACGCTGGCACGCGCCGTCTCGAACGTCTCGGCGCGATCCAGCCCGGCGGCGTCCAGCGGGCCGAAGGCGCGCTCGGCGGCGCTGACGGTCAGGTTGGCGACGGCGACCGCCCCGCTCAGACGGCTGACTGCCGCCTCGATCTTTTGCTCGGCCAGCGCCGGCGCGGTCAGGTCGGCGCTGCTCTTGTAGATGAGGGTTACTTCCTCCCCGGCGCGCAGCGCGTCGCCGAAGCCCGCCGGGATGCGGATCGTCCCGAAGCTGTCGGTGTCTTCCAGGCGCTCGTCGGCCACCTGCTCCAGCCGATCCGGCGCGGCGCTGACCGTGCAGCCGTCGCCGCCGTCCGCCCCCAGAACGCACAGCCGGAACGAGTCGTCCACCTCCAGCTCGGCGCGCAGCGCGCTGACCAGCGCCGCCGACAGCGCGCTGCCGTCTTCGTCCAGCACGTCTACGGTGATCGCCGTCGAGCCGGCGCTACCGCCCATGGCCACGCCCAGCAGCAGCATCATGATCCCCGGCATGAGCAGCCCGAAGAGAAAAGTCTCGCGCTGCTTGAGCGAGCGCAGCAGGTCATAGCGGGCAACAATCAGGATGGCGCGCATGGTGCCCCTCTCTCACACTTCCTGGCGGCGGCTGAAGCGCCACAGACTGGCCGCGAACAGCACGACGCCGATCACCACCAGCGCCAGCAGGTTCGTGCTGATGCCGGACAGCGATGCTTCGCCTGTTGCCACGTCGTAGAAACCCTGGATGCCCCAGTAGTTGAGCGTGAGCCTGGGCAGCCAGCTCAGCGCGCCCGGCAGGTTCTCGATGGGGACGAATGTGCCGCCGAGCATCCCCAGCACCAGGGCGGCAATGGTGCTGTAGGTGTTGGCCTGCTCGGCAGTTCTGGACAGCGCGGCGACGAGCAGGCCCATGCTGGTCGCGGCGAAGACGACGGCCAGCACCAGCAGCGCCAGCGCCAGCGCGTCCGTGCCCCAGATGCTGTTCTGGCGGCCCATCAGCCGGGCGACGAGCGTGGTGGCGACAATGAGCAGGACCATCTGGGCCAGGCCTGTGCCGTACATGCCCAGCAGCTTGCCGCCCATGAAGGCCCAGCGCGGCGTCGGCGTGGTCAGGATGCGCTGCAACGTCCAGCGCTCCCGTTCGAGGCGGATGGTCGTCGCGCCCGCGCCCATGGCGAACGTCATGAACAGGATGGCCATCGAGGGGGCGAAATACTGCAGGGCGTCGAAGGAGCGCGTCTCGCCCTGCAAATCCACCTTCTCCAGCCGGATGGGAGCGGCCTCGGCGATGGACATGGCTTCGGCGCTCAGCCCGGCGGCGGCGGCAGCAATGGCCGCTTCGTCAGCGCCCGCCGCCGCGCCGATCTCCGCCAGGGCCGCCGGGCCGAGGCGCTGGGCCAGGATGACGCTGTTCATGCCGTTGGTGATGGCGCTGACGATGCTGCGCACGACGCTGGGGCCGACGCTGCGCCCGCTGTCGTAAAGGATGTCTACGGTGCTGGGGGCGTCTCCGCTCAGGGCGTTGGCGGTGAAGTCCGCGCCGGCGATGGTGATCAGCGCGGCCAGGTCTCCGTCGGCGATCTGGTCGCGGGCGCGTTCCGCGTCGTCATAGGCCGCGCCGTCAACCAGATCGTGGATGGCGGTATAGGGCGCGTCCTGGGCCGGATCGCCGGTCGGCACAAAAACCCGCTCCAGCGTCTGGCCCAGGTTGAGCGTCTCGCCGTTGGGCAGAGTGATGCCCTGGTCCTGGTTGACGACAGCGACGGGCACTGCGTCAATGCTCACGTCACCGCCTGTGCCGAAGGCCAGGCCGACGATGGCGCTGAGCACGACGGGCAGCGCCACCAGATAGGCGATGGCATCGCGGTCTTTGAATGTCGTGTAAATGTCTTTCCAGGCGATGGCAATGATCTTGTGGCGCATGGCGGCCCTCTCCCTCAGTCGCGCAGGCCGCGCCCGGTCAGGTGCAGGAAGACGGCTTCCAGCGTCGGCTCGCGCACCTCAACCGCTTGCAGGCTCAGCCCGGCCTCGTTGATCAGGCGGATCGCGTCGGGCAGGGCGCGCCGCCCCTCGTCGGCCAGGACGTGCAGCTCGCCGTCTTCGCCGTCCACGCGCACGCAGGCGCTCACGCCGGGCAGCTTGCCCAGGGCGTCCACCAGCTCCGGCGTGGCGTCCGGCACCTTCAGCGCCAGCGTGTCCTGCTCGCCGACCATCCGCGTCAAGTCGTCCTGCGTGCCCAGGGCGATGATCTGCCCGTGATCAATGATGCCCACGCGGTGCGAAAGCTCCTGGGCCTCCTCCATGTAGTGCGTCGTGTAGAGCACGGTGATGCCCTCGGCGTTGAGCGCCTTCACCGCGTCCAGGATATTGCGCCGCGACTGCGGGTCAATGGCGACGGTCGGCTCGTCGAGGAAGAGAATCTGCGGGCGGTGCAGCAGGCCGATGCCGATGTTGACGCGGCGCTTCATCCCGCCGCTGTACTGCTCGATGGGATCGTCGGCGCGGTCGGTTAGCTCGGTGAAGTCCAGCACTTCGCCGATGCGCCGCTTCAGCTCGCGCCCGCCCAGCCCGTACATCTTGCCGAAGAAAGCCAGGTTCTGGCGGGCGGACAGGGTGGGGTAGAGCGCCAGCTCCTGCGGCACGACGCCGATCAGCTTGCGCACGGCCAGCGGCTCGCGGGTGATCGAGTGCCCGCCGACGATCACATCGCCGGCGGTGGGCGTCAGCAGGCCGCTGATCATGCCGATGGTCGTCGTCTTGCCCGCGCCGTTCGGGCCGAGCAGGCTGAAGATCTCGCCCTGCATGATGCTGAAGCTGACATCGTTGACGGCGATCACACCGTCGGGCGGGTTGAATTGCTTGCTCAGCCCGCGCAGCTCGATGATGGGGGTCGTGGTTGGGGTCATGGGCATTCCTGCTCTCTGGTAAATCTCTGTGGATGACTCAGCAGCCGGGAGAGAAGCGCACCGCCCGGCCTGGCGGCGCCGGACGCCAGTCTCATGCCGGTCTGGATTGGACTTCCATCACTTCTATACGATGACGGGCACCGAGCGGTCGCGCAGGGTAAGTATAGCCAGGGCGCGCAGGCGGCGCGAGCCAGAGCCAGACCAGGGGTGCGTGCAAAGGTTGACAGCGACTCGCTGAACGCGGGGGCATTGACCTCACCCCCAGCCTCGCCCCGCTCGGCTTGCCCCCTCTCCGTTGACGGAGAGGGGGCGGCGAGGCGCGTCAGCGCCGAGCGGGGTGAGGTCAACCAGGGCGCAGCAGAGCAGCGCCCCTACCTGACAGGTTTTGCACGCACCCAGCCGCAGTTCTAACGCGACTCTACGCAGAGTACGAGCGATGCACGCGGGCATTGACCTCACCCCCAGCCTCGCCCCGCTCGGCTTGCCCCCTCTCCGCCGGCGGAGAGGGGGCGGCGAGGCGCGTCAGCGCCGAGCGGGGGTGAGGTCAACCAGGGCGCAGCAGAGCAGCGCCCCTACCTGACAGGTTTTGCACACACCCCCAGAGCCAGACCAGTCCGCGAAACCTGCAAGACATCAGTCCCCCTTCCGAGCCGAGCCAGAAAGGGGGACTGAGAGGAGCAAGCGGGATCAGACCGACCCCGCCGCCTAACGCTCGCGGAAGTTGTAGCTGCCGATGACCTCGTAGGCCGGGGCCTGCTGCCACTCCGGGCGCAGCAGCGAGTAGGGAACGTTGTCGTTGCTGGCGTCCCAGCCCGCCTGCGGCCCGTAGTTCAGGTTCCACACCCAGGCCAGCCACACGAAGCCCCAGCTTTCCATCGCCTCAATCGCCTCGCCGATGAACTGCCCTTGCTCGGCCAGCGTGTTGTCGTTGGCGAACTCGAAGCCGCGCGGGTAGCCGGTCAGGTCTTCGGTCGTCGGCCAGCCGAACTCGGTGATGCACAGCTTCTTGCTGCTGCCCGCCTGCTGGATGCGCTGAGCGTAGCCGTTGAGCGTGCTGTAGAACGACCACGAATGGTGCGGGTTGTCGAACGGGCCGCGGAAGGAGGCCGTTGGATCGTTGGGCACCTGGTTCCAGGGCACGTTGGGGCCGATGTTGTAGCCGTTGTGATGCGCGCCAACGCAGTCGCTCACGCTCAGCACGCCGGCCTGGATCAGCATATCCATGTAGACGAAATCATCGTAGGCTCGCACGCCCCCATCGCCACCGGTCGGCGACAGCGCCCCGCTGATGACGATGATCCCCGGATCAACGGCCTTGATCGCGTTGTAGGCCGCGCGCAGCAGCGTGACGTAGTTCTGCGCGTTCAAGCCGGAGACGGACGCCCACTCGCGGTCGAGGTTCATCTCGTTCCACACCTCGACGGCGTGGATCATGCCGGGGTAGCGGTAGAGCAGCGTGGTGATGAAGTTGGCGTAGGTCTGCGGGTCGGTGGGCGGCCCTCCAAGAGGCTTACCCTCCACATCCACGCGCGGAGCACCCGGCTCGCGCGCCCATTCCGGCGAGGTGACGATGCTCAGCATGACCTTGTTGCCATACTCCTGGGCCAGCGGCAGCGTCACATCCAGCTCCGACCAGTTGTATTGGCCCGGCTGCGGCTCGACCACTTCCCAGCGCACCTGCTCCTTGATCCAGCCGAGCTTCAGCTTGTCGCGCACCTCGCCCATCCACAGCTTGTACACTTCAGTCTCCATGTTGGGCTGCACCTGAATGCCAAGCTGGAAGCCGCCCACGTCAATTGGGCGCGGGGTCAGCGTGGGGATGGGCGTCGCCACCTGGCGGGCGGGCCGGGCACCGCTCGTCGCCGGGGCCGCAGCCGCCACGCGAGGAGCAGGCTCGTCCGGCTCGTCACCCGCAGGGGCGGACGTGGCAGCCGACTGCCCGGCTGTGTCAGCAGCGGGCGCTGCTTCTTCCGCAGCAGGGGCAGCAACGGACTGTTCGGCAACAACTGGCGCGGCCAGTTCCTCCGCTGGTGGCGCGGCGAGCGGGGCGGCGTCTGGCAGGGAGTCGGCGTCCGCATTGGGCAGCGCGGCGACGCTGGCCTCTTCTTCCCCGGCGACCAGACCGGTGGCGTAATAAATGCCGGCGAACGTCAGCGCGCCCATGACCAGGGTGATGCCCAGCCAGGCGATGACGAAGCCGCGTATCTGGCGCTGGCGAGTCAAAGCAGCCGAAGAGTGCATGGTGTGTTCCTCCTGTTTTGCCTTCGCCATCCGATTGTAGCGCATCTGGGGCCACTTTAGACAACGATCACCCTACGCCGGGGGCATTGGGGGTTCGAGAGCGAGATTCTGAGAACCACAAGGGCGCGGAGGTCATAGAAACACGAAGCAGGAGCTGTCCGTACATCCTGGACAGCTCCTGGCTCAAACGGGTTCAGAAGAAAGGCACAGCCTGGAACACGCAGGCTGTGCCCAGCGCGGAATTACTGCTCGAAGCGCAGAGTCCATCCTTCATACAAGAAACCGGTCTGATGGACATTCATTGTTACTGCGAAGGAGTAATCCTTGCTGAGATCATCGAACTGGACGTCAAAGTCACTGCCGGTTACCAGGTCCCGCTTCATCTCCACGGTCCAGTATCCGTTATACCAGGTTGCTGCGGTGTGGATATCAGCCTGGTCGCCAGCCGGCTCCTGCAGGACCAGGTTGGGGACGACACCGTTCAGAGCAGCATACTTGTCCCAGTACTCCGTAATTTCGTCGGCGCTGAGGTCAGCGACCAGCACCGCTTCGCCAGCGTCAAGTTCGGCCTGGGTCAACACCATGCAGTCAACCCAGTCTTCAGGGTTGGTCTCGATATAGACAGGTGCGGCATGGGCATCATCCCAGTTCTCGGAGTAGAGGATATCGCCGGGGTCGCCGAAGGTGTAGTTCAGCAGCAGTGGATCCATCCCCTGTACCTGTACATCGAGCTGGTCATGGCATTTCTGGCAATACCGGTCGGCGGCGGTGTCGCGAGCAGCGAATTTGGGATCATCCGGCGAGGCGAAAACTTTGTCCTCGGAGTAACCCACAAATGTGAGCTTGCCATCAATGACCTCACGGTCACGCAGCGGGTCCGAGGAGTTGAAGACCAGGTTGCCTTCCTGAGAGGCACCTGCCACCCCCAGGAGCCAGCCGCTATCCACACCGGAATTTGGCCTGAAGCCATGCTTCGCGAAGACCAACCATGAATCAACGTACGCATCCAATGCGTTGGTCTGATGGTGGAATATACCCGAACCAGGAGGATATTCGTGGCAGAAAGAGCCACAGCCCTCCTCAGTCATGGGGGCAGTTGAAAGATCGGTAGAAATGTCAAAAGAGATGCTGAACCATTCGCCTAAACGCATTGGCGTATCCCAAACGGTCCGCCACCATGACTGCGTTTTGCTGTCCCAATTCCACGTGCCGCGGACGTCAATTCTGGCACCGTGAGATGTCCAGCGAATGTACATTGCCATCTCGTCATCGGTGTATACTGCTTTCCAAGTCCAACCGCCGAGAGACGTATCCTTCGCTGCTTCCCACGCGGGATCGGAGAAGTCGCCATCAATGACGGGCATCTCGTCCACCTTCTTGGCGACCACCGTGAGCAGGTTGTCATACCGGTCAGGCTCTTCCTGGGCCGAGACGGTAAGGCGTGGAACTGCCGCAAAGCCTGCCACCAGGAAAGACACCAGGAGCAGGCTAGTCACGATCTTGTGAATGGCCTTCATGTCAAACTCCTCCTTAATTACGCGCGTCAAGTTTCACTTCTGGAAAGGTGGTTCAACCCGAATTCGCTCGTCTGCTTATCGGCCCTTCCTTTGCAGATGACGCAGCACTAAATCCGCAATTCTATAAGCGAGTTGCGGCCAGAGAGCCATCTGCACCTGAGAATGGGGTGGTATCCTGCTTCTTACGCGCTATTGTTCAGAATATCACGAAAAAGAGGGAGTGTAATTGACATTTGTCAAGTTGCCCTTCTGACCGATAACCACGACGCCATCCCGCAGCCCATCGCGTCCAGCAGATGGTGCAACGCCCCGGAATCGGCATGCCCCGCCGCCCGTTGTGCTCGCTCGTCAGCACACCAATTCGCCATTCGCAATCCGCAATCCGCATTCCGCAATCAGCCGGGACGCCCTCTCGCCCCGCGCACCCGCGCACTCGCTTATTGACACCGTCCCGAACGTCTACTACAATTCCAGGTGTAGTGGAGCAGGTTGTTTGCAGTACCGGCGAGAAAGACCATACCCGGCGTAGCACGACCACACCGGGTAGATTTTTGACCCGCACCGCAACGCCCGCCCACACTGCATGTTCTATCAGTGGGCAAAAGGAGCACCCCGAAATGGCAGAACGTCTTACCGGCGTGGTCAAATGGTTCAATGCGCAGAAAGGCTACGGCTTCATCGCGCATGAAGGCGGCCCGGATGTCTTCGTGCACTATACTGCGATTGTCGGTGCCGGCTATCGCAACCTGAACGAAGGCGATCAGGTCGAGTTCTCAATCACCGAGGGGCCAAAGGGGCCGCAGGCCAGCGAAGTCGTGCGCCTCGGCGCTAACTAGACAACCTCTCCACCACACTGCGCGGCCCAGATGGGCTGCCCTCAACCAGAAAAAAGACAACCCGGCGCTCATGCAGCGCCGGGCTTCGTTGGGGCGGCAGGTTTCAGTTGCTACTCGATCTACTCGACCTCGACCTTCACCTTTTCCTTGTCGTCGCCCGCCTTGGGCTTGCCGCGCAGCTTGTCCACGCCGCACTCCAGCGAATCGAGCACGCCGTCGAACAGCGCCTCCCAGCTTGCGCGCGTCTCATCGAACGCCTTGCCAGCGTGCGCCCGAAAGTCCTGGGGCAGCAGCGAGGCAAGCGCTTTGCCGGTCTCTTCCAGCGCCCGCACCTGGTGATGCGCGAAGGCATCGAGCGGCTTGCGCGGCGCTGCGTCGGCTTTCTTGTCCGGTTGTGATTTGGCCTTGACCATGACGTTCTCACCTTTCCTGAGGCTACACCTTACGGCAGCTTACTCGTTCACCCCCTCATCATTCTTCTACGTCCGGCAGGGCCGGGCTGTTGCGCGCGGGGCGCTCAATACCCGCGCGTGCGATCCACCAGGTTGAGCAGATCCTTGCGCGCCAGATAACGCTTGAGATTCTCGACGAAGACCTGCGCCGCTTTCTCGCGATAATCCACAGTGGCCCCGGCGAGGTGCGGGCTGATGATCAGGTTGGGCAGCTTCCACAGCGGGCTGTCGCTGGGCAGCGGCTCGGACTCGAACACGTCCGACGCGGCTCCGGCGATCACCCGGCGCTGCAACGCCTCGGCCAGCGCCTCGTCGTCCACTACCCCGCCCCGGCTGGCGTTGATCAGGTAAGCGGTGGGCTTCATCGCCTCCAGCACCCCGGCGTTGACCATGCCCCGCGTCGCCTCGGTGAGCGGCACCGTCAGCACGACGAAGTCGCACTCGCGCACCATCGAAACCAGCGCCTCCGGCGGGTACAGGCGGTGGAAGAACACGCCCTCCGGGTCGCCGTGGCCGGGCAGAACGTAGCTGTCGGTCTCGGCGGGCTGGCGCACGTCGCGCTTGACGGCCAGCACGTCCATCCCGAACGTCTGGGCGACGCGGGCGATCTCGCGCCCCACGCTGCCATAGCCGACGATGCCCACCGTGCTGCCCCGCAGCAGGCGCGGCATGAAGGCGCTCCGGTCGCCGCTGGGCCACTCGCTGCGTGCCTTCTGCTCCATCATCGCGGGCAGCCGGTGCGCGAAAGCCAGCATCATCGTGAAGACGTATTCGGTCACCGCCGGGGCGTGGATGCCGCTGGCCGTCGTCAGCAGCACGTCTGCCGTCTGGATGATCGGCTGGTCCCACAGAGGGTCAATGCCGGCGGTGTGCGCCTGAATCCAGCGCAGTTGGGGTGCCTGCTCCGGCTCTGGCACCACGCAGTTCGTATAAAGCACCTGGGCAGACGCCCATGCCTCATCCGGCACGTCGCGCACCTGCTCGGCGGGATGCAGGAGCAGCTCGATCCGGTTGGACACCTGGCGAAACCGGTCGAGCAGGTCATCGCTGAACGGGACGGTGATCAGCACACGGAGTAGTTGAGCAGAATCCGGCATGAGTCTCCCTCGCCATCTTGCGTAAGCTGGGCGGCTGTGGTGCCCCGGCGGTTGGGGCGCGGCTGCGCGCTGATTCCAGTATACCGCATTGCGCAAGGCGTGGGTCATGCGGGGGCGCGCGAGGGTGCGTGCAAAATGTGCCAGGTAGGGGCGCTGCTCTGCTGCGCGCTGGCTTACCTCACCCCCAGCCTCGCCACGCTCGGCTCGCCCCCTCTCCAACGCGGCTGTGCATTAGCCATATCCTGGCCGCGCTTTTCCCCATCCCTGATCCTTCCCCCACGAGGGAAGGGAGAAAAGCGGCGGGCCTGCTCCCCCTCAGCCTGCGAAGCCAGGGGAAAGAGCCGGGGGATGGGGGCCTTCGACAATCGCCTGATAACTCATTCATGACCCGCCCGCTGGAATCGGTCTGGATTTTGGCGCAAAACAGGCTATAATGATGGCGCGCTGGCCCAGGAGGGCCGCGCGGGAGCGTTTGAGCATACGCCCAATTCGCCTATCCCCAACCGGTGCGCGCCGTCGTTGAGGGGTAGTGGCTGCGAGCCTGGCAAGGGGAGGTGTTGTCATGAAAGTACGTTCTTCTGTACGCAAGATGTGCGACAAGTGCTACTTTGTGCGTCGCAATGGCCGCCTGTACGTGATGTGCTCGGCCAACCCGAAGCATAAGCAGCGCCAGGGCTAGCGCGGTCAGCACCGCCCGGCACATCCCACCTGCAGAAACGGGTCACAGGCGTGACCTGTTTTTGTCTGGCGGTCCCGCGCCCTACGGCGCAGCGCGCTGGTAGATCGCGCATCCCCCAGCGTAGACCGTCGGGCTGCTCAACCCGTCCGCCGTGATCACGTAGACCTGGTAGTCCCCGATCTGCTGGTCGTCGCCAGAGCCGCTCACCTCACCGCTCGTGTAGAAAAGCCGCTGCCCGTCATCGGACCAGGACAGATCGTCGAAGAGGCCGGCGTAGCCGGCGATGCGACGCAGATCGGTGCCGTCCGCTTTGACGACGTAGATCGTGCCGCCCGGCGGGGTCAGCGTGAGGGCGGCGAAGGCGATGCGCTGGCTGTCCGGTGACCAGCGCGGGCGGATGCCCAGCGGCAGGGCGCTGTCCGGCGCGGGGACGATGACCTGGCCGGAGCCGTCGGCGTTGGCGATGATCAGTTGGGCCGCGCCGACCGGGTTGGCGCTGTAGACGAGGCGCAGCCCGTCCGGCGAGGGGATGCCCGGCCCATCGCTCCAGCCACGCGGCGGCTGGCCGGACGGCCCCTCCGCACACTCGGTCTGGATGACCAGGTCGCGGGGGCTGGCGGGCGCATCGAGCGGCGTGGCTGTGACCTCGGCGGTGGGGGCGGGCGTGGGCGGCATCGCCATGCCGATGACCGGCAGGGTGATCAGCGCCTCGTCCAGCGCTTCGCCGCTGATCACGTGGACAAGCGCCAGGCGCAACCGCACCTCGTTCCCGCTGAGGGGCAACACGGGCGCGACCAGGCCCGCCCCGCGCGAAGGCACCCACAGGTGCTCGCGCGGCAGCTCGATATTCTGCGGCTGGTCTTCCGCGAGCATCTGGCTGAAGGTGAGAGCCGTCAGCGGGGGACGGTCGCGCACAGCCCAGGTCACTTCGACGCGCGCCCCGCCGGAAGCCAGCACCGACGCGGCCAGACTCTGCGTGGGCGTGGTGAACAACTCGATGGCCGGTTCGAGCGCCGCCAGCCACTCTGCATCGAAGGGGACGATCAGCGAGCGCTCGTCGAGGATGGCGCCGGCGCGATCCACGACGCTGACGCGGAAGGTGAGCGGCCCGAAGTTGCCGGGCGCAGTCAGCGGGACGCTCAACTCACCGACAGGCGGCAGAGGATCGGGCGTCTCGATGGGCACCCAGGCCCGGCCCTGGTACGTGTGCAGGGCAACGCGCAGTCCCTCGCCCACATGGGCGACATGCCAGGCCAGCGTCGCCGTCTGCTCGCCGGATTCAAGCTCATCCAGCGCCACTTCCGCCCGGTCGCAGGTGAAGAGCAGAATCGTCGGGCCGAAATCACCCTGAGCGCGGGCGTTAGGCGGGACCATTGCCAGGGCGATCCCGCAGGCGAGCAGCATCAGCGCGATTCTCCTGATCATATCTGGCTCCCTCGAACACAGGCGCATCGCAGCGTCCGGCGGTCAGCGACGGCCTTCGCGGTGAGGGACATAGTATACGCGGCCAGGGCCGAGACGTGCCAGAGGTCCGCCGGAGAGTCGGAGAGAGCACATGCAGAACTTACAGGTAGGGGCGCTGCTCTGCTGCGCCCTGGTGTGCCTCACCCCCGCGCGGCCCACGGCCGCGGGCCGCGCCGCCCCCTTTCCACGTTGGAGGGACGGACAAATAAGATTGCATTGACGGCTAACGATAGAGTACGGAAGAACAATGCAGGGGGAGAAACGAACCAAGAAGGCGACTTCAGGGAACCGGTTGTAGGGGCGGGTTTGCAAACCCGCCCCTTGTATCATAGAAAGTAGGGTATGGTAAGTAGAAAAGCCGGGTCGCAGCAAGCGCAAACCAGGTGCGGTTGTCCCGCCCCTTAAGCCTATGAGCTTGTGCTGTAGATCAACCCCCTGGTTTGTGCGCCACGCCAGCAGTCGAACGGTATCTTAAGCCGCCTCCGGGCAGAGCTTGCATAGACAAGGTTGGCTCAGAGCAAGGTGCGGCTTGCTGAAGACCTGAGAGTGGATAAGGAGCCAAACCATGACCGCCATTCTCGGCATCGATGTGGCCAAAGACAGCCTGGCCGTGGCCTTGTGGCGCGCGGGTCAGGCGGTCGAGCAGGCCGAGTTTGCCAACACGCGCCAGGGGTTCAACGACCTGCAGCGCTTTCTGAAGAAGCGGCGCGCCGTGCCAGTTCACGCCTGCCTGGAAGCCACCGGGCGCTACTGGGAGAACCTGGCTGACTTCCTGGTGGAGCGGGGGCACCCGGTGAGCGTGGTGAACCCGGCCCGCATCAAGGCCTATGCCCACAGCCAACTGACGCGCAACAAGACCGACCAGTTGGATGCCAGCACGATTGCTGACTTCTGTCGTACCCAGCAGCCAGCGCTGTGGACGCCGCCCGCTGCGGCCTGGCGCGAACTGCAAGAGTTGGTGCGCCATCTGGATGACCTGGAGACTGACCGCCAGCGCCAACGCAACCGGCTGCACGCCCTCCAGCAGGGTGCCCATCCCTCGCCCACTGTCACGGCTCACTTGCAGCAGCAGATTGCCTTTCTCACCCAGCAAATTGAGCAAGCCCGCCAGGCGATCCAAGACCATATCAACCGCCATCCTGACCTCAAACGGCAGCGCGACTTGCTGGATTCTATCAAGGGGATTGGCCCGCTGACCGCTGCCAAGCTGCTGGGCGAGTATGGCGATATGAGCCAGTTCAGTGATGTGCGCCAGGTCACCGCCTTCGCCGGGCTTAACCCCCGCCATCGCCAGTCAGGCTCCTCCATTCGCGGCAAAACGAAGATCTCTAAGGTGGGGCGCCCTTCGATCCGTGCCGCCCTCTATATGCCCGCCGTGGTCGCCAAACGCTTCAACCCCCAACTGGCCGCCCTCGCCGCGCGGCTCGCCTCGCGCGGCCTGACCCCGATGCAAATCGTCGTCGCCGTCATGCGCAAGCTCTTGCATCTCGCCTATGGGGTCCTCAAATCAGGACACCCCTATTCCCCCTCTTTTGTCCCTCCAGGAGCTGCCTATGCTTGACTTTCAAGACGGTATCTACAGGCCCTACCAGGCATCCGGGCTTCTCCTTCAAGCCGCCCGTTTCTTCCGTTGATTGTGATCGCTCGTCGTTACGCCAAATCAACACTGTCTAATAGGCCCGTCCCCCCATGCATGGAGAGGGGGCGAGCCGAGTGCAGCGAGGCTGGGGGTGAGGTAGAACAACACGCACGTTTGATGCGATTGCCCTGGGGGGTATTGCGTTCAGGATCTGATCTGTGCTACACTGTGTATAACGTCCAGGCGAGACATTCCAGCGTACTCGCGGCGTCAACCTCTTTGGAGCTGAGCAGGTAGCGCATTCCGGCCAGCTAGGTAGGTGCTATAAAGCACGTATGGTTGACCGCGAGAGCAAGAGCTGTTGAGGTGTCCCGCCTGGTTCCTTGTGTGGGCATCACCCGATCGTGGAAATCCAGGGGCGTAGCGCCATACGCCCCTGCTCTTTTATAGCTCCCCGTGCGATCTATACCAGGCATACGTGTCGCGCAGGCTCTGGTGAATCGGCACCTGCGGCTCCCCTAGCTCGCGCCACGCCTTCTGGCAGTTGTAGAACATCATGCGCGTGCTCAGGCGAAGCTGGTTGCCCTCGATGGGGATGGCCACCCCCAGGCGACGCAGGACATCAGCGCCCACCGCGACGATCCTCACCGCCCAGGCCGGCAGCGGCAACGCGCCCATGCGCCGCCCGACTGCGTGCGCGGTCAGGCGCAGCCACGCCTTGTGCGTCAAATCCACCGTGCCCAGCAGGTAACGCTCGCCGGTGCGCCCGCGCTCGGCGGCAGCCACATGCGCCGCCGCCACGTCGCGCACGTCAATAACCGTCACGCCGCCCGGCGGCACCGTCGGCGGGACGTGCCCGTGCGCCATCTCCAGCACCACACTGCTCGAAATCTGGTTGAGGTCGCCCGGCCCGATGATCACCGTCGGGTTGAGAATCACACAGTCCAGCCCGCGCTGAATGGCCCGATACACTTCCGCCTCGGCCAGGAATTTGCTGTGCCCGTAGGGAGTGAGGCGCGGGTCCCAGTTGAAGCGCACGGATTCGTCCACCGCGCCCAGGTCGTCGCGGTAGCCCACCGCCGCCGCGCTGCTGGTGAAGATCACCCGCCTGACTCCGCTGGCCTCCGCCGCGCGCAGGACGTTGCGCGTGCCGTCCACATTGACCGCGTAGATGCGCTCCGGATCGTTGCGCCAGTAGTCGGCCACCGCCGCCACATGGAACACCCAGTCCACGCCGTGCATGGCCGCCCGCAGCGAGTCGAAGTCGGTCACGTCGCCGACGGCGTGCTCGCAGGCGAGATCGGCGACCAGGTCGAGGCGGCTGGTGGGCCGGCGCAGGATGCGCACCTGGTAGCCGCGCGCGATCAGCGCCCGCGCCACATGCGACCCGACGAACCCCGTGCCCCCGGTGACCAGTGCGGTGATCATTGGCTCACGCTCCCTGCGCGAGCAGCCGCCAGCAGGCGGCGCTCGCCGCGCTCAGATGACTGGCTGCGAGTATAGCGCAGGGGGGCGGGGGGCGCGAAGCCTTCCCTCATCAAAAGGGTACGTGCAAAGATTGTCAGCGACTCGCTGAACGCGGGACATTGACCTCACCCCCGTCTGGCCCGAAACCAGACTTCCGAAGTTTCCGGAAACTTCGGAAGTCTCTTTCTGCGCGCCAGCGACGAGCGGGGGCAAGGTAAACTAGGGCGCGGCAAATTGCCTGACAGGTTTTGCTCACAATCACTCAAAACGGCAAATCATCATCCGACCCCAGCACCGTCGGCAGCGGCTCGATGCGCAGCCACGTCCGCCCCACGCGGAACAACTGCCCCGGCGCGACCTCCATGCGCCCGGCGATCTTCTCCTCGCCGACAAACGTCCCGTTGGTGCTGTGCAGGTCTTCCAGCCAGAACGTCTCGCCGTCATAGGTGAGCACGGCGTGCTCGCGCGATACCTGGCTGTCATAATTCAGGCACACGTCGCAGTCCTCGCGCCGCCCAAAGGTGATCTCCGCCGGCTTGCCGGAGTCCAGGAACGTCTCGAAGGTCAGCAAGGCCCCGTCCTGCGGGCCGCTCATCAGGGCGATCAGAATCTCGGTCACGCGCACCCTCTCTCCCACATCACTCGTCTTCCCCGGCCAGCAGGCGGCGCGCCTCGGTGCGCTTGTCGCGCGAGGGCTGGTGCGACGGGTCAATCTCCAGCGCGCGGCTGAAGGCGCTCACCGCCTCGTCCCAGCGCCCCAGGCGCAGCAGCGCCTCGCCCCGGTTGTGCCAGAACCACACATCGCCCGGCGCGACATCCGTCGCCCGCACGTAGCAGGACAGCGCCTCTTCCCACCGTTCGAGCGCAGCGCAGGCCAGACCCTTGCCGTTCCACGCCCAGCCGTATTCCGGGGCGATGCTCAGCGCGCGCTCGTAGGCGTACAGCGCGTCCTCGTGGCGATCCAGCCGCCGCAACACCTGCCCTTTGCGCGCCCAGGCGGAGTCGCTGTCCGGCGCGAGGGACAGCGCCGCGTCAGTTACAGCCAGCGCCTGCTCGACCCGCCCCAGAGCCAGCAGCGGCTCGATCTGGTTGATCCAGTACCACACGGTGGAGGGGTCTTCCTGCGCGGCGCGCTCGTAGGAGAGCAGCGCCTCTTCGCGGCGGCTCAACGTTTCCAGGGCCAGCCCGCGCCCGTTCCACGCCCAGGCGTAGCCCGGCTCCAGGCGCAGCGCGCGGTCGTAGGCAGCGACCGCCTCCTTGCTGCGCCCCAGGCGGCGCAGAGCCTGGCCGCGCTTGCCCCAGCTTTCGGCGTGATCGCGGTTGAGGCGCAGCGCGCGCTCCAGCGGAGCCAGGGCGTCCTCGTAGCGGTGCATGACGATCAGCTCATCGGCCTGGTTGTACCAGAACCACACATCGTCCGGCTGGTAGGCCGCCGCCTGCTTGAAGCAGGCCAGCGACTCCTCGTGGCGGCCCAGCGCGCTGAGGGCCAGCCCGCGCCCGTTCCACGCCCAGGCGTAGTCGGGGGCCAGCTCGACGGCGCGGCTGTAGCTGGCCAGCGCCTCTTCAAAGCGCCCCAGGCGGCGCAGGGCCTGGCCCTGCTTGGCCCAGGCGCGCACATAGCGCGGGTCGGCTTCCAGGGCGCGCTGCAGCGCGTCAATGGCCTCGCCGTAGCGTTTGAGCAGCACCAGCGTGTCGCCCTTGTTGTACCAGTAGAGCGGGTTATCCGGCTCGGTGTCGGCGGCGCGCTGGTAAGCGTCTACCGCTTCTTCGTGGCGGCCCAGCATTTCCAGCGTGACGCCGCGCTCGTTCCAGGCCCAGCCGTACTCCGGCTCCAGCTCGACCGCCCGCGCCAGCAGCCTGAGCGCCTCGCGGGGCTGGTCGGCCTGGCGGCAGGCGTTGCCCAGCCGCGCCCAGCTGCGCGCGTGATCGGGGCTGATCTGCGTGGCTCGCTCCAACAGAGGAATGGCCTCGACGAAGCGGTTCTGCAGGATGAGCAGGTTGCCCTGGTTGTACCAGTGCCACACATCGCCGGGGGCAATCTCGGCGGCGCGGTGGTACATGGCCAACGCCTCCTCAAAGCGGCCCAGCCGCTCCAGCACGATCCCCTTGCCGTTGACCGCCCAGGCGTAATCGGGCTTGAGCGTCAGGGCCTGGTCGTAGGCGGCCAGCGCCTCCGGGTAGCGATCCAGATAGCGCAACACCTGGCCGAGCTTGGCCCACGAGTAGGCGTGGCCCGGCGCGATGCGCGTCGCCTGCTGAGTGGGAGCGAGCGCCTCGGCGTAGCGGGCCATCTCGACGAGCATCTCGGCCTGGTTGTACCAGTGCCAGACTTCGCCGGGCTGGTGACGCGCCGCCTGCTGGAAGCCTTCCAGCGCTTCCGGCAGGCGCCCCAGCGCCTTCAGCGCCAGCCCTTTGCCGTTCCAGGCCCAGGCATAGGGTGGGTTCAGCTCCAGGGCGCGGTTGTAGGCGTTGAGCGCCTCCGGGTAGCGATCCAGGGCGCGCAGCACCTGGCCGCGCTTGGCCCAGCTTTCGGCGTGGTGCGGGTCAATGGCCAGCGCGCGGTCGAGCACGCCCATTGCCCCGTCGTAGTCATGGCGGGTGTAGAGCACTTCCGCCTGGTTGTACCACGCCCAGACGTTGCCCGGCTGCAGGCCGGTGGCCGTCTGGTGAGCGGCCAGCGCCCGCTCCAGGTTGCCCAGCCGCTCCAACACCTGGCCCTTGCCCGTCCAGGCCCAGGCGAAGCGCGGGTTGAGTTCGAGCGCGCGGTCGTAAGCGGCCAGGGACTCGTCGTAGCGCCCCAGCAAGCGCAGCGTCCGCCCCTTGCGCGCCCAGACCCAGGCCGACTCTGGCTCGATCTCCAGCACGCGCTCGTAAGCGACCAGCGCCTCTTCCGCGAAGCCCAGCTCGGTCAGGCTGTAGCCCTTGTCCATCAGCTCGCGGACTTCCAGCTCCGGCCCGTCCTGGTCATAATCAGGCGACGCGCCGGTCACTTCCTCGATCAGCGCAGCCAGGCTCCCCACGACTTCGCCCCAGGTCTGTGGGCGGGCGGCGGGGTCTTTGGCCAGGCAAGCCAGCGCCAGGTCCTTGACCGGCTGAGGCACGCCCGCCGCCGACTCAGGGAAGGCCGGGGCCAGGTTGAGGTGCGCGTGCACCCACTCGGTGAGCAGCTTGGCATCGAAGACGGCCCGCCCGGTGAGCATCTCGAACAGCACGCAGCCGAAGGCGTAGATGTCGGAGCGCGGGTCAACGGCTTCGGCACGGCACTGCTCCGGCGACATATAGGGCGGCGTGCCGACCACCGCCCCGACGCGCGTCAGGCCGGTCACGACCTGATCCGCGCTGTCGTCGGTATCTGCTGCCTGTTCGGCCTCAATCGAGCGCACCAGCCCGAAGTCCGTCACTTTGGCGATGCCATCGTGCCGGACGAGGATATTGGCCGGTTTCAGGTCGCGGTGCACCAGGCCAGGCACGCGCCGCGTGGCGTGCTGCATCCCCAGCGCGATCTGCAATGCGAAATCAAGCGCCTGGCGCAGGTCAATACGGTTGTGGCGAATCCAACTGCGCAGGTCGGAGCCAAGCCCTTCCGGGCCGGTGATATGCTCCAGGATGATGTGCGGGCGGCCTTCGAACTTCTGCACGCGCCGCGCCTGGACGATGTGCCGGTGCTTTTCCAGCATGATCCAGGCGCGCGCTTCCTGCGTGAAGCGGGCGACGGCGGTCTCGTTGGTCAGCAGGCGGCTCTGGAACGTCTTGATGGCGACCGACTGTCGCTCTTCGCGGTCGTAGCACAGATAAACGATGCCCATGCCGCCGCGCAGCACCTGGGCCACCTCGTAGCGCCCGTCTATGCGGTCGCCGAAGTCGAAATCGGTCCCTTCTCTGTGGCGGGCGGGCGGGACGAGCATCTCCAGCGATGCGGGGCTGGCAGCCGTCGCCTCAAGCTCCAGGCGGAAGATTTCGGATTTGTCAGAGCGCGTCTCGTGGATCGCCACCTCGTGCTCTGGCGCGGCCAGCGACAGCAGGGCCGACCCCAGCTCCAGGCTCTCGCCGGCGTGCGTGATCAGTTCCTCAGGGTAGATGGCGGTGGCGTGCTCCTCATGCGGGGGCGGCGTCGGATCGGGCAGCGGGGTGCTGTCGCCGGGCGGTGGCGAGACGTACCACAGCGCCAGCACCTGCGCTTCGTCGCGCAGGCCAGCGGCGCGCCCCTGAGAGTCAGCCTCGGCCACTGCCCACAGCGCGACGGCGATGTTGCGGCGGGTGGGCACAGCCCGCGCCACCTGCAACAGCCAGCCCCCATAGGCGTCGTAAGCGCGATGCGCCAGATCGCGGTCGGAGCTTTCTGGCGGGACCAGCTCGGAGGCGCGGCGGTAGGCGTAGAGCGCCTTGCCCGCATAGAAGATCAGCAGCCGCCCCTCAGCCTCGACCAGCGAGCGCCGCGCGCACAGGTCGCCCAGCGCCAGATAGTCGTAGGGGTGCGGGGCGTCGCGGCGCAGCGCCAGCCGTCCCAGGCGACGGATTTCGTCGTCCGGGTCGCTGGCGAAGGGATCGGCCTGATCGTCTTTGCGCCGGCGCGCCAACAGCCGCTGTTCCTGGTCGGGCGGCAGGGCCAGCGGGGGAACGCCAGTCTGCGGGACGGGTGGCAGGTCGTTGGTGGTCATCGCTCCGGTCGCGTCGCGGGGCGCGCAGGCAAAGGGCCGTGCCGACAGTCGCGGGCAAGTGTACCGCACATCGCGCGGGCCTTCCACGCCGGAAGAATGAGAGGTGCGTGCAAAGGTTGACAGCGACTCGCGGGGCGCAGGGCGTTGACCTCGGCCCCGGAATAGACTTCCGAAGTCTTCGAGAGCATCGCCCCTAGGTTTTCGCCGCCCTCGTCTCGCTAGCTCCGCCGCGTGTGTCGGAACCGGAAGTCTGGTTTACGTTGACCTCACCCCTACGAGCCGCATCCCCGCGCGCCGGTGCGGTAAACCAGGGCGCAGCAGAGCAGCGCCCCTACCTGACGGGTTTGGCGCGCGCCGTCTACGCGCGCAGCGCCGCCCCAAGCTGGCGCTCGACCGCCTTGACGATCCGCGCGTGAATCCTGGCCACTTCTGCGTCGTTGAGCGTGCGATCGGGCGCGCGGTAGGTCAGCGCATAGGCCAGCGACTTCTTGCCCGCCGGGATGGAAGTGCCGCGATAGACATCGAACAGGCGCACCTCCTCCAGCAGATCGCCGCCGGCGCGCATGATCACCTCGTGGGCCTCGCTGGCTGGCGTCGCCTCGTCCAGCACAATCGCCAGGTCCTGGTAGACGGCGGGGTGCGCCGGCACCGGGCGAATCTGGCGGATCAATTCCACGTCGGCCAGCAGCGCGGCCAGGTCCAGCTCGGCGGCGAGCACAGGCCGCGCCAGGTCCAGGCCCAGCCCAAACGCCTGGCGCACCAGCGGATGTACCTCGCCGAGCACGCCCACCTCGCGCCCGTTGATGCGCAGCAGGGCGGCGCGCCCTGGGTGAAACGTGCTGTGCTCGACCGGAGTGAAGGTCACCGCGCCGGCGACGCGCAGATCGCGCAGCGCCGCCTCGATGACGCCCTTGAGATCGAAGAAGTCCAGCAGGCCGGCGGGGGTATCTCCCCCCCACTGGGGAACTCCGCGCGGGCCGGTGAGGGCGATCCCCAGGCAGCCCGGCTCGTCGGGCAGCGGTTCGTTGGGGCGCGGCAGGTAGACCTGCCCGATCTCGAACAGAAGCTGGCGGTCGGTGTGGCGCGCATTGGCAGCGACCGTGTCGAGCAGGCTGGCCAGCAGGGTGTGGCGCATCACCGTCTTGTCGGCGGCGATGGGGTTGGCCAGCGTCACGTAGGGCACATCCGGCCAGTCGGACTTCGCGCCCGGCGGGGTGAGCAGCGCCTCGCGCCCCGGCGTGGTCAGGCGGTAGGTGACGATCTCGCGCAGCCCGGCCTTGACCAGCGCATCGCGCAGTGCCTCCTCGCGCTCCAGGGCGACGTTGGCGCGCTGGGCGGGCAGCTCGTCGGCGATCAGCGCGTCGGGGACGCGGTCGTAGCCGTAGACGCGGACGATCTCCTCGATCAGATCGGCCCGCCCGGTCAGCCCGGCCCCGATGTCCAGGCGGTGATCGGGCACTGTGACGTGCAGCACGTCGCCGCGCTCCGCCACCCCGAACTCCAGCGCGCGCAGGATGCGCACGATTTCGTCCTGCGGGATAGCGAAACCGAGATGGCGCGTCACCTCCGGCACGGGCAGGTCTACGGTGATGGCCTCAGCGGGCAGCGGGTATTCGTCAATGATGCCCGCCGCAATCGTGCCGCCCGCCACCTGGCGCATCAGCTCGATGCAGCGGCGCAGACCGCGCTCGGCCATCGCCGGGTGCACGCCGCGACTGAAGCGCAGCCCCGCTTCGCTGCTCATCTTCTGGCTCTGCATGGTGCGGCGGATGTTGATGAAGTTCCAGGCCGCCGCCTCCAGCAGCACGTCGGTCGTTGCCGGGCGCTGGGCGTCGGCCTTGCCGTGAACGACCTCGTCTCCCTGCGGCAGTCCAACGCCGGTCGCGTCGAGCGGCTCGCCGCCCATCGTGAGCGGGTCCCAGATTTCGCTCTCCAGCCCGCCCATGATGCCGCCGATGCTCAGCGAGCCGGCGCTGTCGGCGACCAGGATGTTGTAGTCATCCAGGGCATGGTCGGCGCCGTCCAGCGTCACCAGGTGCTCGCCCGGCTCCGGCAGACGGGTGATGATCACCGGCGCTGCGCCGCCGGCGCGCGCCTTCAACGTGTCCCAGTCGAAGGCGTGCAACGGCTGGCCCAATTCAAGCATGACGTAGTTGGTGGCGTCCACGATGTTGTTGATCGGGCGCATCCCGGCCAGGCGCAGCCGGTGCTGCATCCACTGGGGCGCTTCCTCTATCTGCACGTCGCGGATCAGGGCCAGGGTGAAGCGCGGGTTGAGCTGCGGCTCGCGGATGTCAATGGACACCTGCCCGGCGATGGGTGGCCCCTTGGCGACCACGCCCAGCGGCGGGAAGCGCAGCGGCGCGCCGGTCAGCGCGGCGACCTCGCGGGCCACGCCGACGATGCTATAGGCGCGGGCGACGTTGGGCAGCAGGTCAATGTCGAGCACGGCGTCGCCGAGCACGTCCTGCAGCGGGGTGCCGGGAGCGATGTGGCCAAACTCCTCCCAATCGAGCAGCAGAATGCCCTCGTGCGAGTCGGACAGGCCCAGCTCTTTCTCCGAGCAGACCATGCTGCGGTTGGGGATGCCGCGCAGCTCGCGCTCCTTGAGGATCATGCGGCTGCCGTCGTCTTTGTGCCCGTCAATGACCTCTGCGCCCTGGTGAGCGAAGGGTGAGAGCAGCGGCGGGTCGAGCGGCCCCTGGCCCTTGTAGGGGAACAGATTGGGTGCGCCGGTCACGCACTGCTCAAGCTCCGCCCCGCCATAGTCCACCAGGGCCAGCACCAGCCGGTCGGCGTTGGGGTGAGCGCGCACCTCGCGGATGGCGCCGAGCACGATCTTCTCGCGATCCCATACCAGGTGAGCGGACGGCGGCAGATGGCTGCCAGGCGGAGGGTCTCCCTGGGGGATGCCGATGTACTCGATGCCCCCCACCTCCAGCCCGGCCAGGGTCAGGCGCTCGGCCAGCACCTCGACGGGGAGGGCGATGTCCACATAATCCTTGAGCCACGAAAGCGGTACTTTCATGTGCGCGTGCGTCTCCTTGGTGAGCGAAGAGCTTTCAGCGGTCAGGCATCCGCCGCCGGCTATGAGCATCGCAGGGGTCAGTTCACCGCCGTCGCCAGGATCGGCTTGCCGGTGGTGACGACGACTGTATGCTCGTACTGCGCTGTCAGGCTGCGGTCTACCGTGCGCAGCGTCCAGCCGTCGCGCTCGGTGACAATACGCCCGTTGCCCATGCTGAAGAACGGCTCGACGGTGAAGACCATCCCCTCGTGCATAATCGTGCGGTCCTGGCGGTGATAGAAGTTGAGCACGCTCGGCTTCTCGTGCAGGCTCCGCCCGACTCCGTGTCCTGGCAGCTCGCGAATGATCGAATAGCCGCCCTTGCGCGCAACCCGCTCAACCGTCTTGCCGATCGCGTTCAGCGGACGCCCGGCGCGCACCACGCCAATGGCCTCGTCCAGCGCGCGTCGTGTGAAGCGGCACAGCCGCTCGGCCTCCGGGCGCGCGGGCGGGACGATCATCGTCGCCGCCGTGTCCGCCCAGTACCCTTCCAGCTCCGCCGACACGTCCACATTCACCACGTCGCCTGGCTGAATGACGCGCTCGCCGGGGATGCCGTGCGCCGCCTCGTCGTTGAGGCTGATGCAGGTGAAGCCGGGGAACTTGTAGGCCAGGATCGGCGCTGAGCGCGCGCCCAGCCGCTGCAGGAACTCCGCACCGATGGCGTCAAGCTGGGCGGTGGTCATGCCCGGCCCGACGTGGGCCAGCATGTGTGCCAGCGCCTCGCCGCAGATGCGCCCGATGCGCAGCAGCTTGCGCAGATCGTCGTCGTTCTCGATAGTCATGATCGTCCCTTCAGAGCGATCAGCTATCAGCTTTCAGCTATCAGCAAGAGCGATCTGCTGGGGACTCTGCCCTTGCTCTTGCTGACCGCTGATGGCTGACCACTACTTCATCGCTTCCGCTACCTCTGTTAACACCCGGCGAGTCAGAACGCGCGCCATCTCCGCCCGGTACTCGCGGCTGCCCCAGTGATCGTCGGGCGGGTCGAGGTCTAGCGCGTCCAGCGCCGCGTCCATGTCATCGGTCTTGTCGAAGAGGCGCGCCGCCTCCGGCTGGGCGAGCGGCCAGGGCGCGACTCCGCACAGGGCCAGCCCCGTATGCCGCGCTTTGCCGTCCGCCCAGGCGGCGGCCACCGCACCGACGATGGGCGCATCGGCGGGCGTGCGCGCCACCTTCTCGAAGACAACCGCCGCTTGCGCCGGGCCGCGCGGGACGCTGACGTGCGTCACCAGGGCGCGCCAGGCAGCGTCGCCGGAGGCCAGCCACCCGGCGACGGACAGCATTTCCTCCGCCCCGGCGACGGCGATCCGCGCGTCGAGCGCCAGCAGCAGGGTCAGCGTCACCGACTGCGGATCGCGCTCCACCAGCAGGTCGCCCAGGGTGAAGGTGTGGCGCAGCGTCTCCGGCAGGTCTTCTTTGAGCGCCCGCGCCAGGCCGCCCAGCAGCGGGTGCGGGTCGCCCCGCTCCAGGCACGTTTGCCGGGCGCGCTCCAGGGTCATCATGCTGCCCAGGCGCAGGGCGTCGCCATCCTTAGCAGCGCGATCCAGCCCCAGACGGCTCAGGTCAATGGCCGCCTCGACAGCGGGACGCGGGTGGCGTTGCAGCGCCGCCCCGCCGTAGAGCGGGAAGGTGCCTTGCTGAGTCAGCAGGGCCAGGGCCTCGGCTTCCGTTTCCGGCTTGTGGATGGTCTTCAGGTTCAACAGCATGAACTAATCTCCTACATTTAACCAACAGATGCGTAAGCTGCATTGCCTATCCAGCACATACGCGAGATCACGCAGCACTGTAGACCGTCCTCGCCGACGCCAGAATCGCCCTGCGGCGCAGGTAGTTGGGACTACGTTCGATACTCTGGCGATCCACCAGGTCCACCGGACGGCCAAACAGCACCTCGATTTCCTGCTGCATCTGACTGACCGCTGCCAGCGTGCGCGCGCTACCCGGCGCGAACGTCACCAGCACGTCAATGTCGCTGTCTGGGCCGAAGTCGTCGCGCAGCACCGACCCGAACAGAGCCAGTTGGGCGATGTTCCAGCGCTGGCAGAACGCGGCGATCTCCTGCATGGGCAGGTTGACCGGCAGATGGTCTTGAACTCCGCTCATTGTTGCGCTCCACACTATTCCAGACGACCTGTGCCGCCAGAGACCGCCCGCTAGAGGCTGTTATGCACTGACGGCCCTGTCTTTCCCCGGCGGTTTTGGGTAGCTCCTGGTTTACCTCACCCCCGTCTCGGCGCTGGCGCGCCTGCCGCCCCCTCTCCATGCATGGAGAGGGGGAAAGGCCGAGCGCAGCGAGGCCAGGGGGTGAGGTCAACAGAGCGCCCCCTCTCCCTTATCAAGGGTACCAAGTTCATAACACGCTCTAGAACTGCTCCAGGAAGCGCAGGTCGTTCTGCCAGAAGTAGCGAATGTCCTGGATGCCGTGCACGTTCATCGTCATGCGCTCCGGCCCCATGCCGAAGGCGAAGCCGCTCCACTCGCGCGGGTCGTAGCCGCCATTTTGCAGCACGACCGGGTGCACCATCCCGCAGCCGGCGATCTCGATCCAGCCGGTGTCTTTGCACACCGGGCAGCCGTCACCGCCGCACAGGATGCACTCGATGTCCACTTCCAGGCTCGGCTCGGTGAACGGGAAGTACGAGCCGCGAAAGCGCACCCGCTTGTCCGGGCCGAACATACGCCGGGCGAACTCGGCGAGGGTGCCCTTCAGATCGATCAGGCGGATGTTGCGCCCGATGGCCAGCCCCTCGACCTGGTTGAACTGAATCTCGCTGCGCGCCGAAATCTGCTCGTAGCGGTAACACATCCCCGGCAGGATGACGCGGATGGGCTGCGTGCCGTTCTCACCGTAGGCGCGCATGGCCCGAATCTGGCCGGGGCTGGTGTGCGTGCGCAGGATCACGCCCGGCGTGGTGGTGTAGAATGTGTCCCACATGTCGCGCGCGGGGTGGTGCGGCGGGATGTTGAGCAGCGTGAAGTTGGTGTCGTCGTCCTCCACGTCGCGGCTGCGGAACACCTGAAAGCCCATCTCCGCCCAGATCGCGTAAATCTGGCGCAGCGTCTGCGTGGTGGGGTGCAGCCCGCCGACCGGCACGCGGCGGCCCGGCAGCGTCACGTCGAGCGCGCCTGCCTCCAAAGAGCGGGCCAGCGCCGCCTGACGGATTGCTTCGGCGCGCTCGGCGTAAGCGGCGCTCAGCGCGTCGCGCAGGGCGTTGGCCCGCTGGCCGAACTCGGCGCGCTGCTCTTTGGGCAGCGTGCCGGTCGCGCGCAGCAGCAGCGTGACCTCGCCCTTCTTGCCCAGGTAGCGGCGCTGCCACTCGGCCAGCGCCTCGGCGTCGGTCAGGCCGTCCAGCCCGGCCAGCGCCTGGCTGTAGATCGAGTCCAGTTGCTCTAGCATACACGTCCCCTCGTCGGATGGCGGCGCACACGACCGCCTATTGTCGCACAAGCGTGCCCGCAAACAAAAAATCCCGTCGCCGATCCTCACCGGATCAGGGACGAGACCAGGCTCGCGGTACCACCCTGCTTAGCCAGCGCGCAGATGCGCACCGACTCGCTCTGTGCTCTACGGCGCGCTCCCGCGCGCGATAGGCTGCCCCGTTAACGCTGGGCTTGCGGAGCGGACTACCGGGCTGCGCAGGCGCAGCCGTTCACCCGTCGGCTCAGGAGCGAACTTCGGCGCGGGCGCGCTCATCCCGGCTTGCAGTCACGGGCCGGGACTCCCTGGGAGCGGCTGGCGCGCGTACTTTTCTCCGTCACAGCCTGTATGTATGGCGCATGATGCTTCACATGGTAGCAGAGGCGTGCGGAGATGTCAATCGTTGCGCGCGCGGATTGTCAGACTTGCCTGGCACGTGGGCATTGACCTCACCCCCAGCCTCGCTGCCGCTCTTCCCCTCTCCGTTGACGGAGAGGGGGCGGCGAGGCGCGTCAGCGCCGAGCGGGGGTGAGGTGAGCCAGGGCGCAGCAGAGCAGCGCCCCTACGAGTAGGCTGGCGCGCGGCGGACTTTGATGCGTTTGCCCTGGCGCGGGGTGCGCGCAAAGGTTGTCAGCGACTTGCCTGGCACGGGGGCATTGACCTCACCCCCAGCCTCGCTGCGCTCGGCTCTTCCCCCTCTCCGTTGACGGAGAGGGGGCGGCGAGGCGCGTCAGCGCCGAGCGGGGGTGAGGTGAGCCAGGGCGCAGCAGAGCAGCGCCCCTACCTGACAGGTTTTGCACGCACCCGCGCAGGGGAACAGCCAATGCCGGACCTGAGCCTCGGAGTCCGCCCCGCACGCCGGTTGCGAAATCGCCGGGTCCCCATGAGATTTCTCCTGGCCCCCACAGGTGGCGGGCACAGCCTGAATTTTCTCTGAATATGCCTCTCTCAATCTTGTGTAAGCCAGCAAACAGTCATATGATGAATTTGTTTGAGTGCGGTTCTTCAGACCCCAGAGAGAGGGAGTCCATCATGAGCCATCGTCGTCTTTTCTTGCTCGTACTGATCGTTGCGCTGTTCGGCGCGCTGGCTGCCTCGGCCCAGGCAGACAGCACAATCTCCGGCAGCGGCACCCTGGGGCCAGGAGCCGGCGTGATGCCGGCCCGGCTGTTCCGCGATGGCGTTGCCAGCGATTGCGCGGCGGGGAACAAGGCGTTTCCCGGCACATGGAGTGGGGACAACTACTACGTGGTCTTCGGGCCGTATACGGGGGTTAGTGCGGGCTGCGTGACCATCAACTTCGACATGGGCACCTGTCTTTCTTCCAACAGCGCCCACGCCATGGCCTATCTGGATGGCTTCAATCCCGGCGACCTGTCTGAGGGCTACCTGGGGGATGTAGGCAGCAGCCTGTCGCAGCCGTTCAGCTTCAACATTCCCGATGGCCGCGCGTTCTATATTGTGGTACAGAGCAACTTCGGCCTGGCCGATCCAGCCCTGCCCTGTCTGTTCAGCTTCGTCTCTGGCCCTCTGGCGTATAAACCCGGCCCAGATATGGTGCCGATCCCGGATTACGCTGTCGTGGGCCAGGTGCTCGCCGATACGCCGGTTTATGCGCGGCCTGCGGCGGGCGAAGCCACCTCCATCATCATCACCGCCGGCAAGACGCTGTGGGTCTTCGGCGTGGACAGCAGCGGCCAGTTCTATCAGGTGATGCTGTCCGGCAGGTTCTTCTGGCTGCCGGTGAGCGCGATGGGGCCTAACCCCGACGCCGTGTGGAACAGCAAGCCGCTGCCCACGGTCGTGGTCACCGAGGGGGGGACAGCCTCGGACTAGCCAGCAGAGTGTCTGGCAGATACGCGCGGGGCGGGGCGATGGCTCCGCCCCTGTTTGTTGCAGGCCAGGGCGCTACTTGCGCGGCTGAACAGCAGCGAAGGGGGCAGCGCGAGCGGTGACCAGGCGCTGCAGCTCCTCCAGGGCGCGCCGCGCCGCCCCGCGCGTCGCCTCGTCGAGCGGCAGCGCGGCGAATTCGTCCTCGTCCAGCACGGTGATCGTCCCGTCCGGCGCGACGAACATATCCAGCGCCAGGTCGTCGGCGTAGACGGCATCCCCCTCCAGGCGAGCCGGGCGCGTGATGTTGCAGTACCAGCCGGTGAAATGATCGTCGTCCGCGTCGTACATGGCGAAGACATTGTACCAGCGATCGGCGAAGAACCATTCCACGAAGCGGTCGCCGCGCCGGAAGGTATGATAGGGCGTCTGCACGTCGTGCGGGCGGTTGAAGCGCGCCTCCAGTTGCACCCACGTCGCGCCGCGCGCCAGGACGCGGCCCGTGTAGCGCCACACCTCGCGGCCCGCGTGATCGTTCTTGATCACGGTGATCGCGGCGGTCGTCACTGGCCCTCTCCGCCCGGCGACAGCGCAACCAGCGCCCCAAGCGTCTGGAATTCGGCGCAGGCCGGGGTCGGGAAGGGGGCCACGCCCAGGTCGAAGTAGATGCCTCCTGTCGGGCGCAGCGTCTCGTCGTCGCCGGTCGGCCAGACTTCCAGCCGCAGCCGCAGCGTCCCTTCCTGGTGCGGCGTCACGCGGAAGCGCACGGGGCCGCCCGGCGCGTCCGGGGGGATGGTGACGGGCTGCTCGGCGGGGGATATGTCGCAGTTCGGCGCGCGCAGGCGCAGGATGACCGGCACCGCCTCGCCGGGCGACGGCTGGGCGTGAGCGGGCGGGTCGAAGCCAGCGCGCAGCAAGGCGGGCGCGCCAACCGCCAGCTCGCACGGCGCGAAGACCGACAGCCGTCGGGCATGGCCGGGCGCGGGAGCAGGATCAGCGGTCATCAGCGCCTGCACCGCCTCCCGGCCCAGCGCCGTCAGCGCATAAGTGCCCGGCGCAGTCATGGCGACATAACGCACCGTGACCAGCCGCCGGACGCCCTTGCCCAGGCCAATCGCGCTCAGCCCAACGCCCTCCATGATCGCGTCGGCGGAGGCCATGCCCTCCTCGCGCGCAGCCAGAAAGCGCAGCACGTCGAGCGCCTGCGGCGGCAGTCTTTGCAGATCGGGCGGAATGGGCATCATGGCGCGCATTTCTCCACGCTACAGCACCGGTTACCTTGTCTAGAGTGTGTTATGCACTTCTGCCAGGCAGTGTGGTCTACCCCCATCCCCGCTCGGCCTGAGGCGCTTCCCCCTCGCCTGCTGTGGAGAGAGGAGGGAAGGCGTAGCAAGGCTGGGGCGAGGCGATTGTCCTTCGCCACCTCGTGTGGGAAGGGCCTACGGATGCGGGGCAAACGGACGCCTGACGACTGCCCGCCTGACTCATAAGTCCATGACCAAGCCTCTTCACTAGTGTACACCACCCGGCACTACGCCCGCAGAGGAAAAAGGTCACCCGCCGGGCGGCAGGTAGACCACGCAGAAGCGCTCGCAGACCAGCGGCATATCCTCGGCGGGCACGCGCCCGATGCCCGCACATTCGCGCGTGAAGAAACGCCAGTGCGCCGCGCGCCAGAAGGCCAGCGAGCGGTCGCCCTCGCCCTCATCGTAGGCGAACCGGGCATCTACCTGGTCATAGGGCCGGATCGTCACTTCGGTCGTCTCGATGATGCACAACGGGCGGCCTTCCCAGTCGGTGATGATGCTCAGGTCGCCGGGTTCGGGCACGCGCTCGTCCTCGGCCTCGTAGAGCCACAACAGGCTGCACGTCGCCGTCTTGATCCCTCGCCGCACCAGATCGCCCAGCTCGTCGGCGCACTCTTGATTGTCGCAGAAATACCAGGCTTCGGGCGGCGCTGCGGGCGGGCGCGCCTGCGGCGAGAACGTGGCGCGATAGGCGTCCCAAAACACGAGCACTGCGGCTGGATCGCTCACCGGTGGCCCTCCTCTTCTCTCGTATCGCTCTGCACGGCCCCTCACTTGAGCGCGGGGGTGGGCGTGCGCGTGTAGCGCGGCGGCAGGAAGGGCGTCGCCGTCGGGGTGAAGGTGGGTGTCAGCGACCAGGTGGGAGACGGCGTTGGCGTCGGCGTGAGCGTCCTGGTCGGCGATGAAGTCCACGTTGGTGATGGCGTCCAGGTGGGCGTGGGCGTCCGGGTGGGGGAGAGAGTCCACGTCGGGGACGGCGTCCAGGTGGATGTGAGCGTGGGAGTCGCCGTCGCAGTGGGCGAAGGAGTGCGCGTGGCGGTAGCGGTTGGTGTGTCTGTCGCCGTCGGTGAGGCCGTCGCACTGGGCGCGGGAGTCTGCGTCAGGGTCGGCGATGGCGTCCACGTCGGCGTAACGGTGGCGCTGGGCGATGGCGTCGCGCTGGGCAGCGGTGTGACCGTCGGCGTGAGCGTCGGCGTCACTGGTGTAGGAGAGAGGGTGAACAACGGCAGCGGTGGCGTATCCGTCGGCTGCGGAGACACGTCGGGCAGCGGCGTGAGCGTGATCGAGTCCAGCACGCTGAAGTCGCCAGGGTCGAGCGGCAGGGTCGGCGTGGGAACAGGCGGAACGCCCGGCGTGTCCGTAAACAAGAGCGTCGCCACAGGGGGCGACGCGGTCAGCAGGGCGGCGGCGGTATCGGGCGTGGGCGAGAGACCGCTGACCGCGTCACCGCCGGTGTTGCCTGGTGGCGCGGGCGGCTCGACGCCGGCCAGCGTGAACGTGTAATCGAAAAGCTCGCCGCGCGCGCCCAACGCCCCTTGCGGCTGGTTGTTGACCGTCAGGCGCAGCCCGGCAGCATTGTTGGCGCGCACGCCAACGCTCTGCTGCCCGGTGAAGTTGAGGATTTCGCCCGTGCGCGCCAACCCTTCGTAGCGCACGACGCCATCTGTGGTGATGCTCACCCAGCCTGGCTGGATGATCTCGATGAGCACCGTGACGCTCGTGCCGGTGAGCGTGGGCGGGGTGAACGGCTCTTCGGGCGCGGGGGCCGGAGAGGCCTCCTCCGGCGTGGCTTCGCTCTCAGCGCCGGGAGCAGTCGCGCTCTCTGGCGCGGATGTTCCGCCCGGCGATGGGGAGGGCTGCGCGGGCAACGGCTCGGTGCCTGCCGGGCCGGACTGAGTCTGCGACTCCACCAGGCTGTCAATCAGGCGGGTGATGCCCAGCACGCCTCCCGCGACGATGATCCCGGCGACCACAACGATCAGCGCGTTGCTGAGGAAGCCCCGCCGGGCGCGGCGGGCGCGCGTCCGGCGTGGCGCGGCGGGCGCGGGCACGATAGCTCCGCTGAGCGAGCGTGCTACCGGCGTGGCTTCGGAGCCTGTATCAGGAGAGGCAGCCCGGCGACCCGGCAGGCGCGGCCCCTTGCGCGCCCGGCGGGGGGCCTGCCCGCTCTCCAGCTCGCGCAGCAGCAGCTCCAGGTCCAGTCCCAGAAAGCGCGCGTAGTTGCGCAGGAAGCCCTGCGCCTGGACGGGCGTCATGCTGGCGTAGTCGCCCTGTTCCAGCGCCTCCAGGTACTTGAGGCGAATGCGAGTTCCCTGCTCGACTTCGGCCAGGGACAGCTCTTTGGCTTCGCGGGCCTCGCGCAGACGCTGGCCCAAAGCTCGTGCGTCGCTCACGCCTGCACACTCCCAGACACATGGGGAGAATCGCACCGCCGACTATAACAAAAAGCGGGTGATCGTCAAATTCACCCGCCTGTGCATTTCTCTGTCTTTGAAGCCGGCGCGCTCAGCCCCCGGCCAGCAGGTCGATCATGTCCCCTCTGAACCGGCTGAGAAACGCTCGCCATTCCGCCACGTCCAGCGCCGAGAGCGACGGCAGGGACGGGCCATGCGGGCCGTCCAGCCGTTGGTAGGGCGGCTCGTCGTAGGCGGTGATCACGCGCCGCGCGCTGCACGACGGACAGGTCGCCACCAGCGACCATTCGTCGTGCTCGTGCTGCGTCACCTGCACATCAGACGGCGTGTAGGCAGAATGGCACTGTGCACAGGCCAGATGGCGCGTCACAAAACCTATCAGATCAATGGCTGTGCCAGCACTCGATTCGTCAGCGCGCATTCAATACGACCGTGCGGACACGGTCTACTCAGCCGACTCGTCTGGTTGCCCGTCTTCGCCTGCCGGTTCGTGTTCAGCGGCTTCGCCCGCTTCGACGGCCTCTTCCACTTCGATCACCGTGAAGGTCTGCTCTTCGGCCAGGCTGGAGACCTGCTGGCCCGCCAGGTACGCAGGGACCTCTTCTTCGCGGATGACGACGACGCGCAGCACAGGCGAGACGTGCGCGGCGATACGCACCGGGACTTCGTGCACGCCCAGCTCGCGCAGCGGGCGCTCGCTGATGCGCCGGCGGTTGATGTCCACGCCGGTCTTTTCCAGCAGAGCCTGAGCGATGTCACGGGTGGTGATCGAGCCATACAGCTTGCGATTCTTGCCAGCCTTGACGCCGAAGACCAGCTCCACGCCGTGAATCTTCTGCGCGGCTTCGTGTTCCATGCCGCGCAGTTCTTCGCGGCGCTGAGCCGACTGCTTGATCAGGTGCTGATTTTCGCGCAGCGCGCCCGGCGTCGCCTTGATCGCCAGGCCACGGGGGATCAGGTAGTTGCGGGCGAATCCATCGGCCACAGTCACCACGTCGCCGGCGACCCCGTGCTTGTAGACGTACTCTTTGAGAATGACCTTCATCGTCTGTTTCCTCGAACGCTCAATAGTTGCAGGGGGGCGCGTTTTGTGTTCCAGGCGGGCTTCGGCCTTGTGAGGGCGGGTTTCGAAACCCACCCCTACAGCGAATCTCCGCGCCCAACAATCCGACATGTGCCCTGGTGCAGGGCGGTTATGATACCGCAATCCCGCCGCGAAATCTAGGGTCTGTTAGCCACCGCCATTCCGCCGGGACGCCTATTCTTCACGGCGATGATCTCGGCGATGATGCTCAGCGCGATCTCCTCCGCCGACTTGCCGCCCAGGTCCAGCCCCACCGGCGTGTGAATGGGTGGAAGCTGCGCCAGGTTCAGCCCGGCGGCCTGGGCGCGCTCAGCGCGCTCGACGGCGCGCTGCGGCTTGCCGATGGCCCCCAGATAGGCGAGCGGGCGTCCGGCCAGCGCGCGCAGCATGGCATCCTCGAAGCGCGGCTCGTGGTTGAGCGAGACGACAAACGTGCGCCGGTTGACGCCCACGCGGGCCACCACTTCGTCCGGCCAGAGCGCCAGCACGTCGTCCGCGTCGGCGTGCTTTTCGCGGGTGGCGAAAGCCGGGCGCGCGTCCGTCACCACCGTGCGGAAGCCCATCAGCCGGGCAAAGCGCACCAGCGGCACGGCGATCTGCTCGCCGCCGAAGATGAGCAGCGTGGGCGGCGGCAGCACCGGCTCAAGCAGCGCGACGCGCCCATCAGGATAAGTGACTGTCTGCGTCAGGTCTGCCTCCAGCGCGGCCAGCGCATCCTCCCGCACGGCTTCTGGCAGGGGGGCGGACGCCGTGCCATCCGGCAGGACGTGGGCGTGGAAAGGGCGCGGATGCAGCGGCTCGTTGGGCGCGCACAGGGTGACGAGGACGCGCATCGGCGGCGCGCTGAGCAGGTCAAACAGGGCGCGATCCAGCCGCTCGACGAGCACGTCAATCTGCCCGTCGCAGTTCAGACCGATCTCGACCAGCGGGTTCTCCACGCGCTTGTAGTGCAGCATCAGCGGGCCGTCGCCGGCCAGCACATCGCCGGCGGCCTCGTACACGTCGGTCTCCACACAGCCGCCGCTGACCGCGCCGACGAAGCGCTGGTCGCCGGTCATGACCATGCGCGCGCCGAGCGGCTGCGCCGACGATCCGCGAATGCGCACGATGGTCGCCAGGGCGACCGCTTCGCCAGCGTCCAGCCAGGCGGCTGCGTGTTGGGTGAGGTCGTTGTCCATAGGTGGTGGTTAGTGGTTATTGGTTGTTGGTGGTTGGGAGTCGGGAGCGAACGGTTGCCAGTTCTACCGGTGATCAGGCCAGGTATTTACCTTGCTGGCGGTGCGCTGCATCCCTGGCTGCTGTGACCAACAACCAACAACCAACAACCAACAACCAACAACCAATAACCTCCTCATTACTCCAGGTTGAACTGCGCTCGCTCGCTCGCCGTCAGATCGCGGACGTGGCAGCAGGCGCTGGCGTAAGCGACCAGGTCGGCGGTCGTCTGCCAGGTCATCCAGATGCGCGCGCTGCGGTCGCTGCTGGCGGTGAGGCTGTGCGCCCCGTCCGGCGACCAGGCGACGCTGCGCAGACCGTCGCCATGCCCGCTGAGCACCAGCAGCTCGTTGCCGGTCGCCACATCCCACAGGCGGGCGGTGCGATCTTCGCTGGCGGTGAGAATGCGCGATCCGTCCGGCGACCAGGCTCCCGCGGTAACGATGTCGGTGTGCCCGGCCAGCGTCACCCGCAGCGCGCCCGTCGCCGCGTCCCAGACTTTCGCCGTGCCGTCCTCGCCGACGGTCAGCAGGGCTGCTCCGTCCGGCGAAGGGAAGACGCCCGTCACCGCGCCGCTGTGCGCCGCCAGTGCCATGATCTCGCCGCCTGTTGCCGCATCCCACAGGCGCACGGTGCCGTCGCGCGCGGCGGTGATCAGGCGCGCCCCGTCCGCCGCCCAGGCCGCGAACTCGACCGTGCCGGTGTGCCCGCTCAGCAGCAACACCTCTTCGGGCACCGCGCCGCTGATGTCCCACACACGGGCCGAGCGGCGCGCGGCGATGATCAGATGCGTCTCGTCCGGCGACCAGGCCGCGCTGGTGATGTCGGTGACCAGGTCAGTCACGGCCAGCACCTGCGCCCCGCTCGCCGCATCCCAGACGCGCGTCTGGCTGTCGCTGGCCCAGGTGAGGACGCGCGTCCCGCTGGCGTTCCAGCGCGCGCCGTTGACCCGCCCCTGGTGCGTCAGGATGAACAGGGGTGTGCCGCTCGTTGCGTCCCACAGGCGCGCCGTGTTGTCCCACGACCAGGTGAGCAGGCGCGTCTCGTCAGGACTCCATGCCGCGCCGCTGACCCAGCCGCTGTGCCCGCTCAGCGTCAGCAGGGGCGCGCCGCTCGCCGCGTCCCACAGGCGCGCCGTGCCATCGCGCGACCAGGTGAGAACACGCGAGCCGTCCGCGCTCCATGCCGCGCCATTAACCCAGTCCCCGTGAGTCAGCGTGTGCAGCGACGCGCCGGGCGAGGCATCCCACAGGCGGGCGGTCGCGTCAGCGGCGGCGGTGAGCAGGTGCGATCCGTCCGGTGCCCAGGCGACATCGTTCACGTCGTCGGCGTGCCCGCTGACGGCGAACAGGCGCTCGCCGCTGGCGGCGTCCCACACGTAGACTGCGCGATCGCGCCCGGCGGTGGCCAGCCGCGTTCCATCCGGCGACCAGGACACCGCCATCACCGCGCTGATGTGCCCGGTCAAGACGGTGATCGGCGCGCCCGTCGCCGCATCCCAGACGATGGCCGTCTCATCGTTGCTCGCGCTGGCCAGGCGCGTCCCATCCGGCGACCAGGTCACGCGGTTGATGGCGGTGCTGTGCCCTTCCAGCACGGCGAGCGCCTCGCCGCTGGCGGCGTCCCACAGGCGCACGGCCCCGTCGTGGCTCCCGCTGGCGATCTGCGCCCCGTCCGGCGACCAGGCAATGCCGTTGACCCAGGCGGTATGCCCGCTCAGGATGCGCAGCAGCGCGCCGCTGGTCGCGTCCCACACGCGCACGGTGTTATCGGCGCTGGCGGTGGCGATCTGCGTCCCGTCCGGCGACCAGGCGACGTCAATCACCCAGTCGGTGTGCCCCACCAGCGCGAGCAGGGGGTTGCCGGTTGCGGCGTCCCAGACGCGGGCTGTGCGATCCCAACTGCCCGTGACGATGCGCGTCCCGTCGGGCGACCAGGCGACGCTGGAGACGGACCCCGTGTGCCCGACCAGTCGCCTGGTGGGCTGCGGGCTGCTCGCCGCTTCCCACAGGGCGACGCTGTTATCGGCGCTGGCAGTGGCGATCTGCGCCCCGTCCGGCGACCAGACCGCGCGCAGCACCGCCCCGCTGTGCGCCGACAGGATGCGCCGCGCCCGGCTGGCCTGCACCGCCGTGCCCAGCGCGCGATCAGCCTGCCAGGCGTAGGGCAGCCGGTCCAGCGCTTCGAGGGCCAGCAGCACGCCGCGCTCAGGAAAAGCCCCGAACAGCTCAAGCTGAGCCTGCGCAGCCAGGCCGACGGCCTGCGACTTGTTGCGCGCTTCCTCGGCGGACAGGCGGGCCTGAACGGCTTCCTCGGCGTTGGCGTCGGCCTGCTGGCGGGCGTCCTCGGCGCGCACGAACAGGATCAGCGACAGCACCAGCAGGGCGGCGATGACGCTGACCACCGCGGTGATGATGGCGTTGCGCTGCTGGCGACGCTTGTGGATGCGGCGGCTGCGCGCGATGTACTCGATGTGCAGTGGGGTGGGCTTGTTGCGCTCTTTGGCCAGGCCCTGGGCCAGCCACACCTCGGCTTCTTTCAGGTCATTGCCGCCCAGCAGCAAGCTGCGGTCGTGCTGGCGGTCTTCCCAGTTGCGGGCGCGCACCAGCAGGCGGGTGTGCTCGCGTGTGTAGGCAAGGTCGGTGTCCAGCGCTTCGAGCAATGCGGCGAAAGCCGCGTCGAAGTCGTCTTCATCGCGGATGAAAATCCAGTTGTGGGCGTTGACGGTGGGATGCAGCCGTTTTTCGTCGGCCTCATCGGTGATCTCGCGGCGCAGCACGGGCATGATGCGCTTGTGGTGCTCGGTGGCGTAGTCAATCTCCTTGAAGCAGGTCACCGAGCGCGCCGAATCCGGGCTGATGGCGAAGACAAAGGCGTTAGCCCCTTCGATGCCGACGCAGATCTCGCGCCACCAGTCCGCCGAGAGAGGGATGTCTTCCCAGTCCACCCAGGCATCGCGCCCGTGCGCGATCAGCGCCTGGTGCAACTGGCGCACGAACGCCTTGTCCTCGCGTGCATAGGAGATGAATACATCGCCGGGCATGGTCGCCTCCTTCTTCCCCCCGCCATCCGCGAGCGGGCAGCGGGGTGCGCGCCGCATCGCGGCGTATCTCTATTTTGCCCGCAGCGGGCACTTGGCGGCAAATATGCGCCAAGAGGCACAAGAGACTGCCGGATTGTTATAGCCTTCAGGCAGTCTTAACCACAGTCGCCCGCGCCCGGAGTTCGCGCGCAGAGCGTGTATAATAGGCGCAGAAGGTTTCCTGAGCTTATTGAAGGAGTGCTGTTTACGCTCCAGCACGCACTTGAGACCGCATGAGACTCCTCTTCGTCGCCGCGCTGCACCACCCCGCCGAGCTTGAGAGAGCCAGGCGCGCCGCCCCGCCCGGCGAAGAGCCGCTCTTTCCGCCGTCGCAGGCGCAGCACTTCTGGGCGCGCGCCCTGCGCAGGCTCGGCCACGAGTGCGCCGTCTTCTGGCGGTCGGAGAGCGCGTGGCCCTGGGCGCGCAGCGGCCAGCTACGCATGGCGCAGCGCCTGACGGCGGGCCGGGCGCTCGGCGCGCTGGCGGCGCGCTTCCCCTACGCCAACCCCGACTTCCGCCTGCGCAACCGCCGCCTGCTCCGCTTGGCCGCCCGCTTCGGGCCGGACGTGATCATCCTGCCCGGCGACAACGGCGTGATCCTGCCGGAGACGCTGGCCCGGCTCAAGCGCGAGCACGGCGCGACGTTGGTCTACGGCTGCGGCACGTCGCCGGTGGTCTTCTCGCGCCCGGTGGAGCGGGCCGCCGCGCCGCTGTATGACCTGGTGGTGGCCAACGATTTCTACCACGCGGTGCAGTGGCGCGAGCTGGGCGCGCCGCGCGCCGAGGTGCTGCCGATGGCGGCCATTGACCCGGCCTTCCACCGCCCGTATGATCTCAGCGACGACGAACGGGCGCGCTATGCCTGCGAGGTGGCCGTCGTGGGGACGCTCGTCCCGCAGCGGTTGTACGGCGAGCGCGTGACCGCGCTGGAAGCGTTGCGCGACTTCGACCTGGGCATCTGGAGCGTGCACGAAGTCCCGCCGTCGCTGCGCCCCTTCTACCGGGGGCCGGCGCTCGGCGAGCAGATGCTGCGCATCACCCGCGCGGCCAAGATCACGGTCAACCCGCACGGCGACTTCATGCGCTGGGGCGGCAACATGCGCCTGTTCGAGGCGTGCGGCGTGGGGGCATTCCAGATCGCCGACGACCGGCCCGGCATCCGCGAGTGGTTCACGGTGGGCGAGCACCTGGTCACCTACCGCGATCCCGCGCACCTGCGCGACCTGGTCGCCCACTACCTGGCCCACGACGACGAGCGGGCGCGCATCGCCGAGGCGGGCATGGCCCACGTCCACGCCCACCATACCTACGACCAGCGCATGGCCCACCTGCTGGCCTTAGTGAGCGAGATTCGAGCGGGCGGGGGCGAGGCCACGCAGAGCAGCGCGCAGGGCAGCGCCCCCATGCGCACGCCCGATCCGCAGCGAAATGAGCCGCCATGAGCGACGATCTGTACGACCGCACGCGCCAATCGTGGGAAGACATCTGGGCCGAGGCCAGCGTCCAGACGGAGCTGGAAGTGATGAGCCAGCGCCGCGCCGGGGAGACGCATGGCGTGTACCCGCGCTACCTGCCCCAAGAAGGGATCATCCTGGAGGCGGGCTGCGGGCTGGGCACCGTGATCATGAAGCTGCGCGAGATGGGCTTCCGCACCATCGGCCTGGACTACGCCGAGCGCGCCCTGCGCATCGCCCGCGCTTACGACCCGGCGCTCAGCCTGCAAGCGGGCGACGTGCACGCGCTGCCCTACCGCGCCAACTCGCTGGGCGGCTACCTGTCCTTCGGCGTGCTGGAGCACTTCGCGCACGGCGTCGGCCCGGCCCTGCGCGAGGCGAATCGCGTGCTGGTCCCCGGCGGGACGCTGGTGCTGACCATCCCCTACCCGAACGTGGTGCATCGCCTGGTGCACTGGAAGCGCCGCGCGCTGCGCCAGCCCCCCCTGACTGACGCCGACTTCTACGAGAGCGCCTACACCCAGCACCAGTTGATCGCGGCGCTGCAAGAGGCCGGGTTCGAGATCGTGCTGGTGCGGCCCACCAGCCACAGCTTCACCCTGTGGGGGCTGGGCTGGCCGTTCCGGGGCAAGGGGTATTATCGCACCACGCGCCTGGCCGACGCCCTCGGCGTGCTGCTGCGCCGCGTCGCGCCCTGGCCGTTCAACTTCACCACGCTGCTCATCGCCCGCAAGGCGCGCGACCTGGGCGGGGAAACGCCTCACGGCGCGGCGGCGAGGTGTGCATCGGGCCGGGCTGTGTATCCGCCAGCTCAAACTTCGCCACACAAGGAGTCACCCCAAAACAGAGGGTGCGGGCAAAACCTGCCAGGTAGGGGCGCAGCAGAGCAGCGCCCCGGTTTACCTCACCCCCGCTCGGCGCTGACGCGCCTCGCCGCCCCCTCTCCGTCAACGGAGAGGGGGCAAGCCGAGCGCAGCGAGGCTGGGGGTGAGGTCAATACCCCTGCGTCCAGCGAGTCGCTGTCAACTTTTGCACGCACCCAAAACAACAGGTGGTCGGGCAAGAGCCTGGTATAATGGGCACTGGCTCTACATGCGCCGGTGACGCAGAGCGGTGCGCTGCGGCGCGCCGTATCGCTGAGAACAGGGAGGAACGCTCATGATCATTCTGATGCTGAATGTGCTGGCAATCGCCGGGCTGGCGATCGCTGGCTTCGGCGTATTCATGATTGCGCAAGCAGTCTCGCGTAACGATTCCGCGCGCCTCGGTGTCACGCTGACGATAATCGGCGTGGTGCTTGCCGCCGTATTCTTCATTCTGGGGGCGGGCGTGGTGGAGATTCAGCCTCAGGAAGTCGGCGTGGTCTTCAACCTGCTCAGCGGCGATCTGGCCGATACGCCGCTGGGACCGGGGCTGCATATCGTCATCCCCGGCGTCCAGCAGGTGACCATCTACTCGACCGCTCAACAGGAATACACAGTGGCAGGGCTGCTCGCTGAAGGCGCGGCGCGTGGCGATGAAGCGGTCGTCGCCCTGACTCAGGACGGCCAGGAGGTCAGCCTGGACGTGACGATGCTCTTCAGCATTGACCCGGCCAGAGCGAATGTGGTCCACCGTCGCTGGCAGGAACGGTACGTCGGCGGACTCATCCGCCCCACGCTGCGCAGCGAGGCGCGCGCCGCACTCACTGAGTTCCGCGTGGAGGAGATTTACGGCGGCGACCGCACCCAGCTTGTTCAGTCCATCGAAGACAGCATTCGCACCCTGATCGAGCCGGAAGGCTTTCAGTTGACCAATATTCTCATCCGTTACATCCGCTTCTCGCCGGAGTACGTGGCCTCCATCGAGCGCAAACAGGTCGCTCAGCAGGAAGCGCTGGAGGCTGAGTTCCGCGTGCAGCAGAGGCGTCAGGAAGCCGAGCAGGTGCGCGAGCTGGCGCGCGGTGATGCCGACGCCGCCGTGACGCGCGCAACGGGCGAGGCAGAGGCGCTGCGCCTGATCAACGAGCAGCTCGCTCAGAATCCGCTGCTGTTGCAGTGGCGCTATGTCGAGAAGCTCGGTGACGACATCCAGATCATCGTCATCCCGTCCAACAGCCCGTTCCTCTTCGATCTGGAGTCTCTGATCGCGACCACGAGTACGTCGGGAGCATCATCATCGCCCGCGCCGACCATGAGAACCGAGCCAGCCACGGGTGGCGATTAGCGCACCCCTGGCGCGTGTGATGAGCCTGGCACTCTCGACAAGGGGAAGAGGCGCTCTGGTGACCTCACCCCCTGGCCTCGCTACGCTCGGCTTGCCCCCTCTCCGTCAACGGAGAGGGGGCGGCGAGGCGCGTCAGCGCCGAGCGGGGGTGAGGTCAATGCTGCCATCTTCATGCTTTCCACGCTGCTGTCTTCTGTGCATGCGGAGTGAGGGAGGCTCTCAATTCTCGAATTTCGCAATCCGCAATCCGCAATCCGCAATCCGCAATCCCTAGCCCCGCTCGTAGGTGGCCCGCAGGTAGGTATCCAGCAGATATTCCGGGTAGCCGATGGTGCGCAGGTTTTCGTTGCACTCTTCCAGCGTGGCGCCGTGATCGCGCCAGTGGGGGACGCGCTTGATCAGCGTCTCCACGCGCTCGCGAGGGGTGATGATCCAGGTGTCTTTGGGCACATGCCCAAAGAAAATCACGTCCATTTCCTCGATCACGTTCTTGGTCTTGAGGAACGGCGCGATCAGCACAATCTTGCGCGCCTTGCTCTCCTCCACCAGGTATTGCCCGACAAAGCGCGCCGTGCCGCCCAGGTCTACCAGGTCTTCGACGACGCCGACGACGCGCCCCTCAACCTGGATAGACAGCGGGTGAATGATGCGCGGCTGGTCGAGCGGTTCGCCCGGCCCGGCGTAGTAGCGCACGCCGAGCGTGCCGAACTCAATCGGCGGGATGTTCTTGTTGAGCGTCCAGGCCAGGTGATCGTGCAGCATCACGCCGGGCAGCAGGCCGCCCATCGTGATCATCACCGCGTGCGTGATCTGCTCTTTGGTGCGGATGTTGTCTATCTGATAGCGATAAACCTTGTGGGCCAGCACGGAGGTGATGTAGGCCGACACATGGTCGGGGATGAAGAGGAACTTCAGCGTGTCGTGGGAGACCTCGACCCCGTAGGGGTCCTTCCAGAAATCCGGGTCAATGCGGTAATCGTGACACTTGATCTGCTCGTCGTAGGCAGACATGCGCTTCTTCCTGACAGAACTGGACCCTGACCTCGCTGCTCTCGTTGACCTGGTTGACATCGCGCGCCTTTGGTACGTTGGCCGGTGAGCACATCACCCAAGTCGAGAAGTGCTGCGGACACACATACTCTTCACGCTGCCGAGACTGCCGTGACTGCCAGCGGCAGCAAGAGCTTGTCCCGATCGTGCTTGCTCACATTGAAGACCGCGAACCCCACTACGCGGCCATCCACAGTGCGGCGCTCAAACACATCATCCTTAACTTCCTCCAGCACAGAGGGTGCATCTTCGAAGGTCACTTCGAGATAATCGCCTTCCCGGTCATACCACACTTTCAGGGACGCCATACGATCTCTCCCCTCTTCAAGCGGGTCGTGAAACAGGCTGTCAGCACGAATGCATCTTCCGCTTTCACGAAATCCGCCATAGAGCGGACTCAGAGACCATCTGAGAAGTTTTCCCCCCACCCCAAACCCCTCCCCCACAAGGAGGGAGGGGCAGTGGGCGCGCTCTTCTCCCTTCCCCCTCGTGGGGGAAGGGCCGGGGATGGGGGGCAGAGTCAGGCGCATGACTTCTCAAACGGCCTCTCACAGCGGCCCTCTGGCTCCCAAACGCGCGCCAGCTACCAAAAGCGCCCTAGCGGCTGGTGGACATGGGCATGATCACATGCACGAAATCATCGCGCCCGGCGGGGCGCACCACGCCCGGTGCCGTCGGCCCGCTCGTCTCCAGCACGACCTGGTCTTCGCGGATCACGCTCAGCACGTCAATCAGATAGCGGATGTTGAACGAGATCTCGACCGCCTGCCCGTCAATGCTGGCATCCAGCGGAGCCTCGGCGTCACCCTTCTCCTGCGAGCGCCCGGCGACCGTCACGCGGCCCGGCACGCCGGCCATGCCGCTCGGCTCGACCAGCACGCGGGCGGTGTTCGCCGAGTCCTTGGCGAAGACTTCGGAGCTGCGGCAGGCTGCCAGCAGTTCATCGGTGTAGGCGAGCACCTGGGTCTGGAAGCCGCGCGGGATGATCGCCTCGTAGTCGGGGAATTTGCCCTCGATAAGCTGCGAGACGACGACCACGTTCTTCAGGCTGAACATGATCTGCCCCCGCCCTTCGGGCAAGCCCATCAGCACTTCGTTGTCCTCGTCGCTGATGATGCGCGCCAGCTCGGACAGCGTGCGCGCCGGGACGATCAGCGGCTCTGGGGCCTGGTCGCCCACGCTGAACTCCAGCGTGGTCGTGCGCACGGCCAGCCGGTACCCGTCCGCCGCCGCCAGCGTGAGCTGGTCGCCATCGAAGTGCATCTGCACCCCGGTCAGGATGGGGCGGTTGTCCTCTTTGGCGGTGGCGAAGGCAACCTGCTCGATCATCTCGCGGAAGACGCCCGCCTGGACCGGGATGGCTCGCGTCGGGTCGAACTGCGGCATGAGTGGGTACTCGGCGGCGTCCATGCCCTTGATGTTGGCCGACTTGGCTCCGCAGCGCAGGTGCAGGGTCAGCGTGCGCGGGTCTAGCTCCATGTCCACGCGCTCAGGGGGCAGCGTGCTCACCAGTTCTTGCAGCGTGCGGGCGGGCACGGTGATCGAGCCGGGATGTTCCACTTTGGCGCCGATCCAGTGCGTGATGCCCAGTTCCAGATTGGTGGCGGAAAGCTGCAAGCGCGCATCATCCGTCGCGATCATCACATTGGACAGAATGGGCAGGGTGGGCCGGCTTTGAATGGCGCGACCCACAATAGACAGTCCCTTGTGCAGGTTCTCTTGCAGGATAGAAACACGCATACAATCTCTCCTACAGATCGGCGCGGCCCTAAGCCGGTACGGCAATCGGCACCATTATACCCTATTCCGTCGTGCCAAGCTGATCGCGCATCGCGGTGGGCGAGCAAGTCCTGTCAGGTAGGGCGCTGCCTCTTTATTACACCCCACCAAAACCCACACAAACCCCCTCTTACAACCCCATTTCCCACATAAACCCCTCCATAACCCTACAGCGTACACTCTCCTGCGCCCCCCTTTACCTCACCCCCGCTCGGCGCTGGCGCGCCTCGCCGCCCCTCTCCGTTGACGGAGAGGGCAAGCCGAGCGCAGCGAGGCTGGGGTGAGGTCAATACCCTGCGTCAGGCAAGTCGCTGACAACCTTCGTATGCACCCCATCGGTGGGCGAGCAAAACCTGTCAGGTAGGGGCGCTGCTCTGCTGCGCCCTGCTTTACCTCACCCCCGCTCGGCGCTGGCGCGCTCGCCGCCCCTCTCCGTTGACGGAGAGGGCAAGCCGAGCGCCGCGAGGCTGGGGGTGAGATCAATACCCCCGCGTCAGGCAAGTTGCTGACAACCTTCGTATGCACCCCATGCGGTGGGCGAGCAAAACCTGTCAGGTAGGAGCGCTGCTCTCCTGCGCCCCCTTTACCTCACCCCCGCTCGGCGCTGGCGCGCCTCGCCGCCCCCTCTCCGTTGACGGAGAGGGGGCAAGCCGAGCGCCGCGAGGCTGGGGGTGAGGTCAATACCCCCGCGTCAGGCAAGTCGCTGCCAGCCTTTGTACGCGCCCATCGCAGTGGGCGGGCAAAACCCGTCAGGTAGGGGCGCTGCTCTGCTGCGTCCTGGTTGACCTCACCCCCGCTCGGCGCTGGCGCCTCGCCGCCCCCTCTCCGTTACGGAGAGGGGGCAAGCCGAGCGCCGCGAGGCTGGGGGTGAGGTCAATACCCCTGCGTCAGGCAAGTCGCTGCCAGCCTTTGTACGCGCCCATCGCGGTGGGCGAGCAAAACCTGTCAGGTAGGAGCGCTGCTCTGCTGCGCCCTGCTTTACCTCACCCCCGCTCGGCGCTGGCGCGCCTCGCCGCCCCCTCTCCGTCAACGGAGAGGGGGCAAGCCGAGCGCAGCGAGGCTGGGGGTGAGGTCAATACCCCCGCGTCAGGCAAGTTGCTGACAACCTTCGTATGCACCCCATGCGGTGGGCGAGCAAAACCTGTCAGGTAGGAGCGCTGCCCTGCTGCGCCCTTTACCTCACCCCCCTCGCGCTGGCGCGCCTGCCGCCCCCTCTCCGTCAACGGAGAGGGCAAGCCGAGCGCCGCGAGGCTGGGGGTGAGATCAATACCCCCGCGTCAGGCAAGTCGCTGCCAGCCTTTGCTCGCACCCATCGCGGTGATCGCGGCAAGCGCTCTGCACCTCATCAGGGCCGCCCGGCGCACTGGCTTGACCGCGCTGAGCATGGCAGGAGGGCGGGCCGGGCGGAGGGCTGCTGCTGGTTATGCCGTACACAGGAGATACAAATTAACGAAGAAAGTCTGTTATTTATGAATAATATAGCTTATAATAGACGACGAGGGGCTTTTGCACTGCCCGCGCCTGAAAATGCGTCTCTCCCGCACCCTTCGCGCCATCCTGTTGACGGCTCTATAGGACTTGCCTGTGCGGGTTTCCTGCGGGCGTGTTGTGCGCGCGCTCCGATCAGACAGGGTGTCAGTGTATCCGGTTGCGTCACGGCGTTCGCGCCAGGATAGGCGAGCATGAAACGAAACGTTCATCTTCATTGGCTGGGGCTGGCCCTTGCCGCTGCCACGCTGTGGCTGGCGCTGGCCCTCCCCGCCCAGGTCGGCGCGCACGGCCCCGCCGATGGCGGCGCATCGCGCAGCGACATCAACGACCTGTTCTCGATCATCTTCTGGATCTCCATCCCCATCTTTCTGCTGGTCGAAGGACTGATCCTCTTCGCCATCGTCCGCTACCGGCGGCGGCACCGCCACGAAATGCCGGACCAGGTGGAGGGCAACCATACCCTGGAGATCACCTGGACGGTGCTCTCATTCGTCATTGTCGGCGTGGTCTTCGCCCTCACCACCCGCTTCATGATGACGCGCTATGAGGTGGAAGCCAACAACGGCAACACCACGCCCGACCTGACCGTCCACGTGACCGGCTACATGTTCAACTGGGATTACGAGTATTATCTGGACGCGGGCGAGGAAACCGGCGTCAAGACGACGCGCAAGCTGACCCTTCCGGCCAACCGCAACGTGCTGCTGGAGATCACCTCGACCGACGTCCAGCACAGCTTCTGGCTGCCCTCGCTGGCCGGCAAGGTGGACGCCATCCCTGGCTACACCAACACCATGTGGCTGAATATCAAAGAGCCGGGGCAGTACACTGGCAACTGCGCTGAGTTTTGCGGCACGCTGCACTACGACATGCTGATTGAGGTTGAAGCGCTCGAACCCGCCGCTTTCGATACCTGGCTGGTCGGGCGTATGGCGGCCCTCGACCAGTTTGTGCCCGTTGGCACCGACCTGGAGACGCCGCTGCCTCAGGGCGACGCGGCGCGCGGCGCGCAGGCCTTCACCGAGCTGGGCTGCGCAAGCTGTCACGGCGCAGCGCCGGGCGCAGGGCCTGCGCTGGCGCAAATAGGCGCCGATGCGATCAGCCGCGCAGGGGCCTCGGCGGAAGCCTTCCTCCGCGAGTCGATCCTGCTGCCGTGCGCGGAACAGGCGTCCGGCTACAACTGCCAGATCATGCCGTCCAGCTACGGTGAGAAGCTGGATGCCCAGGGCCTGGCCGACATCATCGCTTACCTGCGAGCCAATTAGCTGCGATCGGGCGAACGGGACGAGTAGGAGAGAGCACACATGGCGACAATCGCAAGCGCGCATCCCACAGAGTATCAACCGCGCGGCCTGATGGCCTGGCTGACCACTGTTGACCACAAGAAGATCGGCATCATGTACGTCCTGACCACGCTCACCTTCTTTGTGATCGGGGTCGTCCTGGCGCAGGTCATCCGCGCCGAGCTGACTGTGCCCGGCGGGCAGTTTGTCTCCGCCGAGGAGTACAGCCAGCTCTTCTCCATTCACGGCTCGACGATGATCTTCCTCTTTGTCATCCCGATGCTGGCCGGGCTGGGCAACTACTTTGTGCCGCTGATGATCGGCGCGCGCGACATGGCCTTCCCGCGCCTCAACGCGCTGAGCTTCTGGCTGCTGCTGTTCGGCGGGCTGACCATGTACGGGGGCTTTCTGGCTCCGGGCGGGGCGGCGTCCAATGGCTGGACGTCCTATGTCCCGCTGGCGGGCAAGGACTACTCGCCGGGGCGCGGCACCGACCTGTGGCTGATGGCGGTGGCCCTGGTGGGCACCTCGTCGCTCATCGGCGGGTTCAACTTCATCGTGACCATCCTCAAGCTACGCGCGCCGGGCATGACGCTGATGAAGATGCCGCTCTTCGTCTGGACAGTGCTGGTCATGGCCTTCATGATCGTGGCGGCCACGCCCGTGCTGACGGTGAACGGCCTGCTGCTGCTGCTCGACCGCAATCTGGGCACGCAGTTCTTCAACCCGGCGGCGGGCGGCGATGCCGTTTTGTGGCAGCAATTGTTCTGGTTCTACTCGCACCCGGCGGTGTACATCATCGTCCTGCCGGCGATGGGCATCATCTCCGAGGTGATCCCTGTGTTCTCGCGCAAGCCGATCTTCGGCTACACGGCCATGGTCATCTCGACGGTACTCATCGGCTTCCAGGGCTTCTGGACGTGGGCGCACCACATGTACACCGTCGGCCTGCCCCCGGAGATCGAGGTCTTCTTCGTGCTGATGACCATGATCATCGCCGTGCCGACCGGCGTGAAGATGTTCAACTGGGTCTTCACCATGATTGGCGGCTCGCTGCGCTTCGACACGCCGATGCTCTATGCCATCGGCTTCCTCACCACCTTCCTGATCGGCGGCATCACCGGCGTCATGCAGGCCGTGCTGCCCATTGACGAGGTGGTGGCCGACTCGATGTGGCTGGTCGCCCACCTGCACTATACGGTCTTCGGCGGGGGCGGCTTCGGCATCTTCGCCGGGCTGTACTACTGGTGGCCGAAGATGTTCGGCTACAAGCTGGACGAGCGGCTCGGCAAGATTCAGTTCTGGACGCTCTACATCGGCTTCCACATCACCTATTTCCCGCTGCACATCCTGGGCCTGATGGGGATGCCGCGCCGCGTTTATGACTACCCGGAAGATCGCGGCTGGGCGGCGCTCAACCACCTCTCGACCGTCGGCGGGGTGATCATGGGCATTTCGGTGGCCATCCTGGTCTATAACATGATCCGCAGCGCCCGCCTCCACGAGCCGGCGGGCGACGACCCCTGGGAGGGCGACACGCTGGAGTGGGCGACGACCTCGCCCCCCCCTGAGTACAACTTCGAGCGGACGCCGGTGGTGCACAGCCGCCGTCCGGCGCGCGACCTGCGCCTGGGCCTGACAGCGGAAGGAGAGAAAGCATGAGCACCGTGCAACTGACCGCGCCTGAGACAACGCCCGACGTAGAAGAATGGGCCGCTGAGGGGCGCGCGCCTGGCCCCAATGGGCACGAGGGCGAAGAGATTCACCTGCCGCCGTCCAGCATCGCCCCGCTGATCGTGGGCGCCGGCGTGACGCTGGCTGTCATGGGCCTGATCGCGCCGGCCCTGCTGGTGGTGGGCGTCCCGCTGACGCTCTTCGGGCTGCTGCGCATGGCGCGCTTCCCGGAGATCGAGATGCACGGTCGCTTCCTGGCGCATCTCGAGCCGCGCAAGCTGGGCATGTGGGCTTTCCTGGCCTCGGAGGTGATGTTCTTCGGCGCGCTGATCGGCACCTTCATCGCCTTCAAGATTGACCATCCGGGGGCGTTCAAGGCGGCGCACGAAGTGCTCAGCCTGCCGCTGGCCACGCTCGGCACAACAGTGCTGATCGTCAGCAGCTTCGCCGTCGTGATGGGTCTGGAAGCGATCCAGGCCGACGACCGCCGCGTGTTCTTCAACTGGATGGGGCTGACGCTGCTCCTCGGCGCGCTGTTTCTGGGCGTCCAGGCGTTCGAGTGGTACGAGTTGATGCACGAGGGCATCAAGGCTGGTAATATCTTCGGCACGGCGTTCTTTGTGACGACGGGCTTTCACGGGCTGCACGTGCTCATCGGCGTCGCCTGGCTGGGCTTGCTGATGCTGCGTGCAGCGCGCGGCATGTACTCCTCGACCAACAACCTGGGCATCGAGCTGTTCGGGCTGTACTGGCACTTCGTGGACGTGGTGTGGATCGTGCTGTTCACGGTCATTTACCTGATCGAATGAGTGGGAGTGAGAAGCGACGATGGACTCCGATACTGCCGTGCTAGTGACCCTCTGGGTGACCGTCGGGGTGTTCGTGGGCGGCGTGGTGACGCCGCTGATCGTCGAACGCAAGCGCGTCAACGAGTGGCTGGCGACGTTCGCCGGCGTCGTGCTGGGCGGCGTGGGGGGGGTGTTCCTGCTGGTACCGCTGTGGCTGTTGCTGCGCCTGCGCCCGGATCGTGCAAGCGGCGGCCCGGCCTGGCAGCGCGATGCGATCTCCCTGGACGAAGCGCTGGCGGCGGCAAGCAGCGGCGGCCCGGCGGCGGGCGCGCTGGCCGCGCTGCGCGCCAATTTCTGGCCGCGCGCGCGCAACAAGGGCCATTCGCACCGCCTGACCTTTCTCGGCGTCTTCGTGGCCCTGGCCGCCCTCACCCTGGTCGAGGTGCTGCTGACAGTGGTGGACGTCCCCTTCGCCGTGACGGGGCCGCTGGTCGGGCTGTCAACCGGCAAGGTGATGCTGGTGGTGCTGTATTTCATGCATCTGCGCTACGACAGCCGCTGGTACGCGGCGGTCTTCGCTTCGGCGGTGCCGTTTGCTGTGCTGGCCTCGGTAATCCTGGCCCTATCGTGACGCTCCCCACGCGCACTATACTCTCTGTGACCTTTGCGCCCCTCGCCGTCGTCGTGAGGGGCGCTCTTGTTTTGACGCCCACAACCGGCGGCCCGGAGTTCCGCTTCCCGGTTATTGGTGATTGGCTCCTGGTCGAGGTAGCCTTGTTTCGGGCGCGCTCTACCGCTACCACCCTTGCGCCCCGTCTATGAGGGTTTCTTAGAGCGTGTTATGCACTTTCAATCCCGATTCTCTGGTCTCTTTCTCCCCCAGCGGTTTGGGGCATCTCTTAGTTTTACCTCACCCCCGTCTCGGCGCTGGCGCACCTCGACTCCCCCTCTCCATGTATGGAGAGGGGGAAAGGCCGAGCGCAGCGAGGTCAGGGGGTGAGGTCAACAGAGCGCCCCTCCCCCTTGTCGAGAGTACCAAGTTCATAACACGCTCTAGACCAGAAAGCGCGCCGCCATGAACCAGTCATCCGATCCGCCCGTTTCCGGCACTGTGTGGGTGCGTCCCGGTGCGCTGCTCGCCGGGCCGTATCCCGCCCCCCGCGACGACGAGGCGGCGCGCGCCCGGCTGCGCGCCCTGCTCGCCGCCGGCATCACCGTCTTTGTGGACCTGACCGAGGAAGGCGAGCGTCCTCCCTACCTGGAGACTCTGCGCGGCGAGGCTGCGCAGGGAGGGCGTGGAGCGGTTCACTACCGCCTGGCCATCCCCGACTTCGGCGTGCCGGACGCGGCACACATGGCGGCCATCCTGGACACGATTGACGGGGCGCTTGCGACGGGACAGGCGGTGTATGTGCACTGCCTGGGCGGCGTAGGACGGACGGGCACCGTCGTCGGCTGCTATCTGGCGCGGCATGGCGCGGGCGGCGAGGAGGCGCTGCGCCGGGTCGCGGCGCTGCTGGGCGAAGGATCGCCAGAGACGGAGGCGCAACGCCAGTTCGTGCGCCGCTGGGCGGAAGGGCGCTAGGGCGTGTTATGAACCTGGTACCCTCGACCAGGGAATGAGGCGCTTTGTTGACCTCACCCCCTGGCCTTGCCACGCTCGGCCTTTCCCCCTCTCCATGCATGGAGAGGGGGTGTTGCGGCGCGTCAGCGCCGAGACGGGGGTGAGGTGAACCAACAGCCATCCCAAACTGCTGGCGGGGACAGGGGCCGGAAAACAGGGGCTGAACGCGCATAACACGCTCTAGAGCGGCTGCCCGTCAAGCGCCCAGCGCAAGCGCCAGCCCATCGTTCACATCGTCCACCAGGTGATCGGCGACGGCGGCCAGGGCCGCGCGCTTGTCCGCGTTGGGCGAGACGCCGATCCCCACGACGCTCACATCCAGCCCGGCGCGCTGGAGCAGGCTCGCCGCGCCGCGCACCGCCCGAATTCCCCCCGCCGCGTCTTCGCAGACGACCACGCGCGTCGAGCCATTGCGCAGCGCAGCCAGCGGCCCGCCGATCTCGCCATGCTCGACCAACGCCACCGCCGCGCGCAGCGCGTCCGTCTCGGCCCCGCTCACCGCCGCTCCCATCGCCGTCAGCGCCTGCACCGGCGACGGCTTGAGGTAGTCGGCGGCGGCGCGCCCGTTGCGCCAGGCCAGCCAGCCGACGCGCCCCTGCCCGATCAGCGGCAGCTTCCCCGCCAGCCCGACCAGCTCGGCGGCCAGCTCCGCTTCGGGCGGGAAGCCGCTGGGCGGCTCGCCGGGCGGCTCGCCGGGCGGCAGGTCAGCGGGGGGGGCGCTGGGCCGCGCGGTGAAGATGGCCGCACCGTGTCCGGGCAGAGAGGCCCAGCCCAGCAGTCTCTCTCGCGCGGGCGCGTTGAGCAGGGCGATGTCGTGGGTGGCCAGATAGCTTTCGCAGGCGAAGGCGGCGGGCTGGCCGTAGGCCGCGCTGAAGCGCTCGCTGCCGAGCACGAGCGTCTGGAAAGTGCGCGTGGTCAGCGTCTCGCGCACGGCGTACACGTCGCCCAGCAGAGTGCGCAGCAGCGGCAGATTGGCGGGATCGGTGCGCGCGGCCAGCAGCTCCAGGTAGCGCGCAGCAGGATAGCGCCCGTCGGTTTCGTGGCGGGCAATGGCGCGCGCCTCTGCGGTGAAGTCCGGGCGCTCCAGGGTGATGCCCGACGCGCCGATGGCGTCGAGCGTCGCTTCCAGCGTGTCACGGCGCAGTGCGGGCGCGCGTTCGAGCGCGGCCAGCAGCAGCGCGCTCACGCACATTGCACCGGAGTCCCACTCATTGGTGAGGCCGCACGCCTCAAAGATGGCGATCTCGTCTTCGGTGGGGCCGAGCGGCGGCTGGCCCATGCGGGTGGCCAGGCAATTGACCAGGGTGGCGAGCGCGGTTTTATAGCCGACAGGATGGACGAGCACACCGTCCACGTCGAGCAGGATCAAGGTGCGCGAAGGGGTACTCACCAGCGCCGCTCAACTCTTGTCCGTGCGCTGAGCCTGCGCAGCCAGATACGCCTCGTAGTCTTCGCGCTCGACCAGCTCGCCGCCGGTCACGTCGGCGCTGACGAAGTGCCGGTTCTTGTCGAAGTGAAAATGGGCCTCGATGCGCTCAAAGCTCTTCTGGCCGACGATCATCTTGCGCGCGAAGTAGCCGCCCAAATCCTCTGTCAGCGACAGGTCGTTGCTGCGGTTCAGGCGCACGCGGATCACTTCGCCGGTCTTGGCGGCGCGGACGTAGAAGTACAGACCTTCCGGGTCGCCCGACCTGCCGCCACCACCAAACAGCTTTTTCAGAAAACTCACGGGGCATCCCTCCTCAGTGCGTGTGACCGCTAGGATACCACAGACTCGCCCCTCCGACGATGGGCGTCCGTGACGAGTGCTCCGTCAGGCAGGGGTGCTGCTCTGCTGCGCCCTGGTTTACCTCACCCCCGCTCGGCGCTGACGTGCCTCGCTGCCCCCTCTCCGTTGACGGAGGGACGGACAAATAAGATTGCATTGACGGCTAACGATAGATCGCGGAAGAACAATTCAAGGGGAGAAACGAACCAAGAAGGCGACTTCGGGGAGCCGGTTGTAGGGGCGGGTTTGCAAACCCGCCCCTACAGGCCCTGCCAGGCATCCGAGCTTCTCCTTCAAGCCGCCAGACTTCCGAAGTTCTAAAAACTTCGGAAGTCTCAAGGCGAGCACAGCGAAGCCAGGGGGGTGAGGTCAATGCCCCCGCTCCCGACGCGCCGACTCGCCAACCCCTTACCGCAGCTTTCGAGTATAATGACGGCAGGCGGAATCCGAACGGCAATCTTGTCAGCGCGCCCCAACGGTGCTATAATGCGCGCATCATGGGCGCGTAGCTCAGCCGGTTAGAGCGCACGGTTCACATCCGTGAGGTCAGGGGTTCGAGTCCCTTCGCGCCCACTCGCATACAGATGCCGCCGAGACAGTCCGGCGGCATTTTAGTTTCTCGGTGACACGATCCGGTGAACAGTTCTTCTCGCCCCTCATCGTCGGCGCGCCGCCTGGACAGGGTCCTGTTCTGGCTGCGCTGGCCCCTGCTGATCGGCGTGGCGCTGCTTGGCCCGCTGGCCGGCGACGCCCTGCCCGCTGCGCCCGCCTATCGCGCCGAGGGCGTGCTGGCCGGGCTGCTCGCCGGAGCCGCCGCCAACGTCCTGCTGGGGCTGCTGGCTCTCAGCCGTCTTGTGGGAGATCGCCCGCTGGGAGTGCTGAGCGCGCTGCTGGACAGCGCAGTGGCGGCGATCTTCCTGTGGGCTTACGGCGGCGCGACACCGCCGCTGTTGGTCCTGGGCGCGCTGACCGTTCTGGCGGCGTCCTTGCGCTTCGGCTGGCGGGGGACGGCGCTCGGCGTGATCCTGCTGGCGCTGACCGGCCTGCCCGCTCTCGCCCTGCTCGACTCGCCTTCAACCGCCCTGCTGATCAACTGGGCGCTCAACCTGGCTCTGCTGGCCGTACTGGGTGCGCTGGGCGCTGCTCTGCGCGGGCGCGGCTGGGCGTCCTGGGGGGAGCGGCTGGACGAGGCCCAGCGTTTGCGCGTTGCCCGCGAGCGCGCGCGCGCCATCTATGAGATGGCCAACGCTCTCAGCGCCACGCTCGATCATCGCCGCGTGCTCGAAGCGGCTCAGGGCATCGGCACACTGGCCCTCCACGACGAACTGGGGCCGGACGTGCGCCTGATCAGCGCCATGCTGCTCTTCCAGGGCGAAGATAACCTGCTGCGGGTGATCACCGCGCGCGGCCTGACGCGCGCTGACGAGGCCGCCGCTGTGCCGGGGCGACAGGGCGTGCTCGGCCTGGCGCTCAAGAGCAGCGGACCGGTCTTCGCCGGTGAGGGCAACCTCGACCCAGAACTGCGCTATTTCGTCGCCTTCCAGGGCGCCAAATCCGTCCTGGCAATTCCGCTGCGCGCGGGATTCGATGTCTACGGGGTGATGGTTTTCGGCGCGGATCAGCCCAGTGCCTTCTCCGATGATCACGTCGAGCTGATGACGGCCATCGGCACGCAGTCCACGCTGGCGCTGCAAAACGCCGTGCTGTACCAGAATCTGTTGGGCGAGAAGGAGCGCATTGTAGAGGTAGAGGAAGACGCTCGCAAGAAGCTCTCGCGCGATCTGCACGACGGCCCCACGCAGACAGTCGCGGCCATTGCCATGCGTGTCAACTACATCCGCCGCCTGGTGCAGCAGCAGCCCCAGCAAGCCCTCGAAGAGCTGTGGCGCATCGAAGACCTGGCGCGCCGCACGACCAAAGAGATCCGCCACATGCTCTTCACGCTGCGCCCGCTCGTGCTCGAAAGCCGGGGGCTGCTGGCCGCGCTGGAACAGCTTGCCGAGAAGATGCGCGACACCTATGACACCACCGTGCTGGTCGAAGGCGCGCCCGATGTCGAGCGGCTGCTCGACCCGAACGCCCAGGGTGTGCTGTTCTACATCGTCGAAGAAGCGGTCAACAACGCGCGCAAACACGCCAGGTCCAGCGCGATCTGGGTGCGCCTCTTCACGCAAAACGGGCTGGTGATCGTGGAAATCGAGGACAACGGCGTGGGCTTCGATGTAGAGGCGGTCGGCGCGGGCTACGAGCAGCGCGGCAGCCTGGGCATGATCAATATGCGCGAGCGGGCGGAACTCATTGAAGGCACGCTGCACATTGACAGCGCGCCCGGCCAGGGCACGCGCATCCGCGTGCTGATCCCGCAGCGCGCGGCGGCTGGCCCGACAGCAGAGAATGGAGAAGCCGCGCCGCCGCTGCGCCTGCAGAGCCAGCGAGCGACCTCGCGCCCGCCGGACTCAGCGCAGCCCGCGCCCCCTGCGTCGCCGCCCGCGACCAGGACGCCGACCGGCCCCCTCAAGCCGCTCCCTACACAGCGCACCCCGACCGGCCCGCTCAAGCCTTTGCCCGCGCGCTCGCGGGCGAAGCGGACGCCCCCACCAACCTCCGACGAGCCGGATAGCGAACGCAAATGACGGGCTGAGCGCAGGGATAAGCGCCCTGACCCCACCCTGTGATCCCTCTCCATGCATGGCTGAGGAGGGGACACCTTTTTTCAGGTGAGACGTTTATCAGGGATGAAGACCAAGCCCCGGCAGATCGCGTAGTGCTGGACATATTCAATGAAGAAGACTAAGCCTTCTCGGAACGAACTCCAGGCCCGGCGCGGCTTGCCCTCAGGCTCGCGGGTCAAGGGCTGCGCCCGCCCCTCGGCCACGGCCCGACTGCCGAGGGCTACCATCCAGCCGCTCACCCCCCTTCCCCTGGCTTTGCTGAGGAAAGGGGCCGGGGGATGGGGGCCTTCGACAATTACCTGACAACTCGTTCGTGGACCCCCCACCGTTGTAGCACGTTGAGCGCGAGTCCGGTAGAGTCAACGCCGGTCCGGGGCCAGCGCGCCCCGTAGCAACCCGCCAGGACTCAGCATGAGCGCCACCCTCAGCGATACCGCTCCCCTTGATGTCCCAACCCAGGCCGCCGACGGCGCGCCGCCGGAGAGCATGGCCCGCGCCACGGGCGTGATCGCCCTGGGCAACATCGCCAGCCGCGTGCTGGGGCTGGCCCGCGAGACCATGCTCTCCACGCTCTTCGGCGCGGGCGCGGCGGTGGATGCTTTCAACCTGGCGATCATCGTCCCGCGCAGTCTGTACGACCTGCTCATCGGCGGGCACGTCAACTCGGCGCTGGTGCCCGTGCTCAGCGAGTACGCCGCCGAGGACGGCGACCGGCGCGACCTGTGGGCGCTGGTCAGCGCGCTGCTGGGCATCGTCGTCGTCACCCTCAGCGCCCTCGTCCTGGCGCTGGAGCTGCTCGCGCCGCAGGTGATCGGCATCGTCGCCAGCAGCGATGCCTCGCCAGAAGTGATCGCCCAGGCGACCGATCTGCTGCGCGTCACCGCCCCGGCGCTGATGTTCCTCAGCCTGTTCGCCGTGCTGTCCGGGCTGCTCTACGCGCTGCGCCGCTTCACCTGGCCCGCCTTCGCCTCAACCATCTTCAACGGCACGATTCTGCTGGTGACCGTGCTGCTCTACAGCCAGCTAGGGATCACGGCGGCGGCGGTCGGCTGGCTGGTCGGCGCGGCGGTGCAGCTTGCGCTGCAAGCGCCCGGCCTGCGCGACGCCCATCTGCGCGTGCGCGTGCGCGGGGCGTGGGATCACCCTGGCGTGCGGCGCATCGGCCTGCTTTACCTGCCGGTGATGGCCTCGCTGGCGCTGGATGTGCTGGTCAACCGCCCGTTTTCCTACAACCTGGCATCGAGCACAGGCGAGGGCAGCATTTCCTACATGGCCTGGGCGACGACGCTGATCCAGTTCCCGCAGGGCCTGGTCGCGCTGGCCATCTCGGTGGCCATCCTGCCCACGCTCTCGCGCCAGGCCGTAGACCGCGCCGATGTGGGGCTGCGCCAGTTCAAGGCGACGCTGGGCCAGGGGCTGCGCCTGGCGATTGTGCTGATCATCCCGGCGACGGTGGGCTTGTTCGTGCTGGCCGGGCCGGTGGTCGCCCTGATCTTCCAGCATGGCAAATTCGGCGCGACAGACACGGCGACGACGGCCCTGGCCCTGCGCCTGTACCTGCTAGGACTGCCATTCGCCGCTGTAGATTTGCTGCTGGTCTTCGCCTTCTACGCGCGGCAGAACACGCTCACCCCGGCGTTCGTCGGATTGATCAGCCTGGTTGCGTACATGGTCGTCGCGCTCGCCCTGCTGCCCTGGTACTCGTTCTTCGCGCTGATGATCGCCGATTCGGTCAAGCATCTGATTCACACAGGGGTGTCAGCCTATCTGCTGGGGCGGGGCATGGGCGGCTACGGCGGGCAGCGTCTGGCGGCAACCATCGGGCGGGCGGCGCTGGCTGCGGCGGGCATGGGCGCGCTGACCTGGGCGGCGCTGGCCCTGCTGAGCGCCGGTCTGCCGGACAACGTGCTGGGGCGGGCGATCCTGGTGGTGGTCGCGGGCGGGATCGGCGTGGCGGCCTTCGGCGCGTTCGCCTCGTGGCTGCGCCTGGACGAGTGGCGCTGGCTGGGCGACCTGCTGCGCCGGCGGCTGCGCGGGTAGCCCCTCTGGGAAAAAGATCACCGCTGAGGCGCAGAGAGCGCAGAGGAAAAACAGTGAAAGGATTTCTGTTCTTCTCTGTGTCCTTTGCGGCTCAGCGGTTCGAATGCTCTTGCGCGCGCCCCCTTTACCGCTGCGGCGGCTTATGCTATGCTGCGAGCACATCGCCGCGCGTGGCGCTATTTTTCCCGCCGTGAGCAGAGCAATGCCAGGAGACGCCCATGATCACCCTTCAACTGCTCGCCCAAAGCCCCCTTTTCGCCGATCTGCCGGACGACTATCTGGCCCGGTTCGCGGCCCTGGCCCATGACGTAACCTGTGCGGCGGGGGATGCGCTTTTCCGCGAAGGCGAAGAGGCCAGCCGCCTGTACATCCTGCTCAGCGGCAAGGTGAGCGTGCAGGTGCAGCCGACGGCGCTCACCCACCCGCTGACCATCGTCTCGCTGAGCACGTTCGGGCAGTTGGTCGGCTGGTCTGGCTTCATGCCGCCCAATTACTACACCGCCTCGGCCATCTGCCAGGAGGACAGTCACCTGCTGGCCTTCGACGGCGCTGCTTTCAACCGCCTGCTGGAGGAGAATCACGAGCTGGGCTTTACGATCATGCGCCGCATCGCCGGGGTGATCAGCCAGCGCCTGCGCACAATTCAGGGCGTCGTGCTCAAGACGCTCTACCACCACGACGAGCAGTAGGAAGGCCGCCTGCGCCGCTGGCGATGGCTGACGACGGCGCGCGCTGCACAAGACTTCGGAAGTCTGGCCGTTTGTATCCAATGGCACGCGCCCCCTGCGCTTTGTATAATCGCGGCGGATCAGCCCACCGACCGAGGATCATGCGTTGACCGAGCAGCGACCCGCTCCCATCGCACCAGAGCGTTACACCGAGGAATACTTCCTGACCGCCTGCGAAGGCTATGAGGACTTCCTGGCCAGCGACGGCGAGAATCTCTCGCGACGGCTGGAGGCGGCCTTCGCTTTGGCGGCGGTCGCGCCGGGCATGACCGTGCTCGACGTGGCCTGCGGGCGCGGCGAGATCGTGCGCCACTGCGCGCGGCTGGGCGCGGACGCCTACGGCTTCGACTACGCCCGCGCCGCGATCAAGCTGGCGCGCGGCGTGCTGGCCCGTGACGCCGGTGATGCGCCCGGCAGGATGGGCCTGGCCCAGGCCGACGCCAAGCATTTCCCCTATCCGGCGCGCGCCTTCGACCGCGTGCTGATGTTCGACATCGTGGAGCACCTGCACCCCTGGGAGCTGCACGCAGCCCTGCTTGAAGCGCGCCGCGTCCTCAAGGATGACGGGATGCTGATCATTCACACCGCGCCCAACGCCTGGTACGACCGCTACGCTTACCCGGTCGTGCGCCTCTTCCGGCGGTTGGTCGGCCAGGGTGCGGCCTATCCCGCCGACCCGCGCCAGTTCCTCGTCGAGCACAACCGCGATGTGCACGTCAACGAACAATCGCTGCGCAGCCTGCGCCGGACGCTGCGCCGGGCCGGATTCGACGGGCGCGTGTGGCTGGATTCCCCACCGCAGCGCCGCCAGGAATTCATCGTGCTGTCCGCGCTGCGCCATGTCCTGTTCCGCTGGCCGCCCTTCCGCTGGTTCTTCGAGCGCGAGGTCTTCGCCGTCGCCGGCAAGCGGCGTTAGCCGCGCCGAGTCGTGCTATACTCGTGGGCGTAGGTTTGACGATATTGGTTGTTGGTGATTGGTTTTTGGTTATTGGTTTTTGGTAGCTGATCGCTGGTTGTAGGTGGCTGTGCTGTCAGGAGCAGCTATGCAGATCAGCCTGATCTGTCACCGACAACCACCAATTATCACCAGGAACCAATAACCAACCACCAAAAACCAATCACCACCAACCACCGCAGGATTTCGCGGTATGCGCGACAAGCGAGCCGTTGACGAGCTATCCATCGAAGAACTGGAGCGCATCCTCGCCATCCGCAAGCGCGAGGCGCGCCAGGAACGCTTGCAGCGCCTGCAAGCCCAGGGTCGCCGCGTCGCGCCGCTGGCCGCGCCTCTCGATGCCCCGCCGGAACAACCAGCGCCTCTCCCTCAGCAGCACGAAGCGGCGGAGAATATTCCGCCCCTGGAGCCACCGGTCACCTACGACATCACCGACGATGTGCCGCGTTTCGAGGACGAGCTGGAAGAGGAGCGCGCGACCGAGCGCCATCCGCCGCCCGCCCCGGAACCGGCGGCGGCTCCTGCGGCGACGGGCGCGCCCGCGCGCCATGTTTCGCGCCGGCGCGCTGCCTGGGACAAGCTGCTGCTGCTGATCGAGGTCGCGGCGGTGGTCGGCGTGATCACCGTGCTGGCCGCGGGTGCCTACCAGTTGATCATCGAGCGAGACCGGATCGAGGCGCTGGAACAGAAATCGGCGGAGGTTCAGCGCGAGGCCGACGCCCTGCGCGCCACGCCAACGCCCCTGCCGGAACTGAGCGTCCGGCTGGCCGACTACGTGCTGCCCGGCGGTCACTACTCTCCGGACGTGACCGGCGGCGAAGGTGCCTTCAACCTGGACGAGCTGCCGGCCAGCATCCGCCCGGTGGCGATGGCCCAACTGGTCGCGCCGCAGGCCGAGCGCTTCGCGCCGCAGGCCAGCAGCCCGGTGCGCATCGTCATTGACACGCCGCAGGTGCGGGTGGACGCCTCAATCTATGGCGGCGACGACTGGTACAACCTGGTCAAGGGCGTCGGGCACTACCTGGGCAGCGCCAACCCCGGCGAGGACGCCAACATGGTTCTCACGGCGCACAACGACATCTACGGCGAAATCTTCCGCTATATCCAGCACCTGGAGCCGGGCGACGAGATTCGCGTGCAGGCCAACAACGGGCGCTGGTATACCTACGCCGTCTTCGACAAGCAGGTGGTGGGGCCGACCGATGTCTGGGTGTTGGAGCCGGGCAGCACCCCCGTCGTCACCTTGATCACCTGCCATCCCTACCGCGTGGACACCCAGCGCATGATCGTCTTCGGCAGGCTGGTTAGCAGCGGACGTTAGCGCCAGGATGTGGTACACTGGGGCGCTGCATGATGAGACTTTCCTGTGAGGAGACCCGACGTCACCGATGGCTAAGAAAACCCGCAGACCCAACCTGCCGAGCGAAACCCTGGAACGCGCCCGGCGCGAGTTGCAGCACAGCGGCGAACTGCCGGAGCAGCCCGCGCCGCGCGCCGAGGCCCAGGCCGCATCCCAACCGGTCGCCCCTGCGGTTCCAGCGAGCAAAGCGCGCGGCCCGGTTGACCTGCGCCGCGAGTATGCCTATGTGGTCTCTGATCTGAAGCACATGGCAATACTCGCCGCGGCGTTCATGGCCGTGCTGGTCGCGCTGTCGTTTGTCATCTAGTTTTAACCCCTATCCCCGACCCCTTTCCCCGCAAGCAGGGAGGGGCTTAGGGTTACGATCTTCTCCCTTCCCCCCTCGTGGGGGAAGGGCCGGGGATGGGGGCAGAGCCAGGTGCACGACTTCTCAAACGGCCTCTAGCACCTTTTGCACGTGCCCTTCCCGCCCGCCACTTTCCGTGTCGGGGCCGTCCGTTATAATTGCCCCACCAGGCCACAGGCGGCACACGCTGAGGAGGGCACTTATGGCCGGTGGCAAGGGATGGGGCCGCGCGCTGGCAGTCACGTTGTTTTTCGTGCTGGTGACCGGGATCGCCACCGCGCCACTGAGCGTGGCCCTCAACTCGCGCGTTCCGATCGCGGCGCCGGATTGGGGTCGCCCGCTGGACTACTACCACTTCCACTGGAACCTGTGGTGGCTGCGCCACGCCGTACAGACCGGGCAGAGCATCTGGTATACAAACATGGCTCTGGCCCCCTTCACTCACAACCTGACCTACCACTCGCTCGCCGCCTCCATGCTGCCCTTCTACGTCGTGCTGGAGCCGCTGCTGGGCCACCTGCGCGCCGCCAACGCGATCACCTGGATCAATATGGCGCTGGCCGGCATCCTGATGACAGCTTATCTGCGCTGGCGCGGCATCCGCTGGGGTATTGCGCTGGTCGGAGGGGTGGCGCTGAGCCTGTCCCCCTACATGCTCGATCGCGCCGCCAGCGGACATTACAACCTGCTCCCCGTCTGGTGGATGCCGCTCATCCTTCTCACCTGGGAGCAGACCGCGCGGACGCGCCGCGTCCGCTGGGCCATCCTCACCGGTCTGGTGCTGTGGGGCATGTGGTTCACTGACACGGTGAACGCCCTGTGGGGCGGGCTGCTGATCGGCCCGCTGGCAACGGTCGCGCTGTGGCGCGGGCCAGACCGGCGCGCCCGACTGCAACTGCTCGCGCTGGGGGCGCTGGCTCTGCTGGTCACGCTCGGCCTGTCCTGGCTGTTTGGGCCGCTGCGCCCGGCGCTGGATTTCGAGACGGAGCAACTGCCCCCCGCCGATCTGTACACGCTGCGCTTCTACTCGCTCTCGCCCAGATCGCTGCTGCTGCCCAGCCTGGGCCGTGTGCAGCAGGTCGGCGGCGAGCACGACGAGACGCTCGGCCTGACGCTGGTGATTCTGATCGCCGCTGGGCTGCTCATCCGCGTCCGCGCGCGCGAGCGCTGGGTCTGGCTGCTGGTGGCGCTGCCTTCGCTGATCCTGGCGATGGGGCCGGATGTGGAGGTGCTCGGCCTGCGCCTGCCGCTGCCCTTCCGCCTGATCCACGAGTTGTTCGGCGGGCAGATGCGCACGCCGATCCGCTTTCTGCCGCCAGCGATGGTCGCGCTGATCATCTTCCTGGCCCACACCTACCACGCCTGGCTGCGCGCCCATCCGCGCCTGCCGGGGCGGGCGCTGATCAGCGGCGTCCTGTTCTTGCTGCTAGTGGACTTCGGCGCGTTCGTCCCTCTGCGCACGCTGCCCGCGCTGCAGCCGTATGACTTCCACCGCATGATGGGCCAGGAGCACTACGACGATTACGATTATGTAGTGCTCGACGTGCCATCCGGCCCCTGGAGCGGCTGGCGCAACGTGGGGACGCACCCGGAGGCGATGGTCTACGGCATCACGCACGGCAAGCGCCAGGTGAGCGGGATGCTGGCGCGGGTCCCGCTTGAACAGCATCTGTTCTACGAGACCGATCCGCTGCTCGGCTGGCTAACGGACTCGCGCCCGCTGGAGGCCAGCGCCGCCGCGAGCAGCCTCAAGAAATTCGTCAGCGAGTGGCCGCTGGGCTACGTGATCGTTCACCTGGAATGGCTGGAGCCAGAGCGCGCACAGGAAGCGCTGGCCTTCTTCAACGCGCAGGACAGCGTCTGCCCGGTGACAGCGGAGCGCGACGCCGTGCTCTACCGCACGGTCAGCCATCCCAAAGGCTGCCCGCCGCGCACCCCGCCGCAGACTGCCTCCGGCGAGTACCTCGTCACTCTGGGCGAGTCAAGCGCCGCCGCGCTTCTGCCCGATGCACCGTTTGTCGGAGGGGGCTGGTATCCGCCAGAGGACATCGGTGGCGAGCGAGCGCGCTGGGCCAGGGGCGGCAACGAGGCGCTGCTTTACGTCAGCCTGCCGCCCGGCAGCGCCTACACGATGACTCTGCGCGCGGTGGCCTTCCACGAGCCGCGTACCGTGCGCGTCGTGGTGGGAAACCTGGTGGATGGCGAGCTGGTCGCCGCGCGACTGGGTAGCTTCACCGCCGCGCCGGGCGACTGGTCGGAGCACACGCTGACCCTCCCCGCCGAATTGATGGCGGCGTTGGGCGGCGACCTGGTGATCTCGTTGGCCGCCGATGGCGCGATATCGGCGGAGGAAGCCGGCCTCTCTGCCGACGCGCGCCCGCTGACGCTGGCCTACGACTGGGTGCGCTTCGTCGCTGCGCCCGACGGGTAGGGTTTATACATTACCCACATCTTTGGCTGTGCCCGTCCCCCCATCCCCGGCCCTTCCCCCACAAGGGGGGAAGGGAGAAAAGCAGCGGGTCTGCCCCCCTTCCCTCCGCACAGCGCGGGGGAAGGGGTTGGGGGATGGGGGGTATCTGTGGGAATGCATGGGTCCACCTGAGATCAGCGACGTAGTCCCCAAACCATTTCCTAACCGGACTTTCCAGAACGCAGCATTTGGCGTATGGTAATAGCAGACCGCTCGCCGCGTGGGAAAGGGAAAGGCCGTGTCCCCACAGACCGCAAGCCACAGAATCCGCCGTCTCTCCGCCAGCCTGACCGCGCTGCTGGCCCTGGCCGCGCTGCTCGTCGCGCTCTACGCGCTCTATGCGGCGCACCGCGACGATTCCGGCCTGGCCCCCAGCGTTGATCTCAGCGACGGGATCAGCGAAGCCGAGGCCCTGGCCATCCTGGAGCGGGCGGACGACGCGACGGCTTTCACCGGCAGCCTGCTCAGCTTCCTGGAAGTCTCGATGGCGGCGATCAGCATCGCCCTCGTGCTCGGCGCGTGGATGCTGCGCAGCATGATTCTCGACCAGGTGGAGGGGTCGCGCGCGCTGAGCGCTCGTATGGAGGCAACGCTCGGCGCGTATGAGGAGCGTTTCGCCGCGCTGCAGGGGACGGTTGAGAATGAGGTGGCCGTGCTGTCGCTGCAACTGCTGGCCGAGCAGCAAGTCCGCGCCCACAACTACGACACGGCCATCGCTACGTTGCAGCGCGCCCTGACCATTGACGAAACCGATCACGCCACCAATTACCTGCTGGGCTACCTCTACACCCAGCGCAAGGAGATTTCGCTGGCCATCGCGCACCTGGAGCGCGCGCTGGAAAAGGAGCCGGAATTCACGCCGGCGATTGCCGCGCTGGGGCTGGCCGTGCGCCGCCAGGGAGATGGGCTGGACGCGCCTGGCCAGGAAGCCGAGCGCCAGCGCGCCTGGGACCAGGCCGAGGCCCGGCTGAAAGAGGCGCTGGCCCGCGATCCGCGCCTGACCGACGCCGAGGGCGAGTCCTACTATGGCTCGTTGGGAGGGCTGTACCGGCGGCAGGGGCGGCTTTACGCCGCGCTGGACGCTTACGAGCGCGCGCACCAGGTCACGCCGCACTCGTCGTACCCGCTGATCAACCTGGCCTCGCTGCACAAGCGGCTGGGCAACGATGCGGAGGCCGAGCGAGCCTTCCGCCATGTGGTGCAGCGCGCCCAGTGGCAGCTTGACGACGACCCGCGCGACAACTGGACGCGCTGCGATCTGGCCCAGGCGTATCTGGTGCTCGGCCAGCCAGACGCGGCCTTCCAGCACTTCACCCGCGTGCTCGACCAGGGGGCCGAGCCAGGGATGTTGGAGACGGTGCGCAGCGGGCTGGCCTTCCTCAGCGAGTCGCCAACGCCGATCCCGCGCCTGGAGGAGCTGATCGCGCGCATTGATGCGGCGCTGACTCGCGCGCCGCAGGACGCCGCCCCGTGACCGCGCTCCCGCCCGACAACCCCGCCGCCTACGTGCTGCGCCTGGCCTTCGGGCGGAGCGTCGCGGCGACGCCCGCGCCGGTCGCGCCGGGCGAGAGCGAGCATGGGCTGGCTTTCGCCCTGGACGGGCCGGGCGTCCCGCCCTATGTGCTGCTGCGCCGCTACCCGTCCGCCCAGCAAGCGCAGGCCCTGCGCGCTTTCCGCGTGATGCGCGCGCTGGGCGCGCTGCGTTTCCCCGTCCCGGCGGTGTATTACCTGGGCTGGAGCCAGCACGACGATCACACCCTGTTGCTGGCCGAGCGGGTGGCAGGCTGGCGCGTGGCCGGGCAGCCGCACGCTTTCTTCGCCCGCGCCGGCGCCGACTTCGCGCGCACGCTGGCCCGGCTGCACGCCCTGCCCTGGGACTCGCTGCCAGACCTGCCGGTGACGCCGCTGCGCTATGCCTTCGGCGAGCTGGCCCGCCTGGTGCGCCGCCTGGAAACCTGGGAGTTGCAGGAGATTCTGGACTGGCTGATCCGGCGTGTGGACGCGGTCGAAGAGCTGCCGCGCGCCATCACGCACGGCGAGTACACCCTGGAGCGCGCCGTCGCCCAGCCGCCGCGCATCGTCGCCATCGAGGGGTGGGAGCACGCCGTCCTGGCCGACCCGCGCTTCGACATTGGCTTCGCCAGCGCCATGCTCGGCGCTTACGGACTCGCGCTCAGCGACCACTTCCAGGAGGCGTACCAGGCGGTGGCGGGCGCGGTGCCCGACCTGGTCTTCTGGGAAGTGTTCAGCGCGCTGCGCCTGCTGGCGCGGGTGGGGCGCAGCCTGTCCACGCTGCGCGCGGAGCAGCGCGAGCGCTTCCTGGCGCGGGCGTTCCCCTACTGGCAGGGCTTGCTGGCGCTGGTGCAGGCGCGGACGCGGGTGGGGCTGTTGTAGAGCGCCAGCCAAACTGCGTTACAATAGTGCTGACGACTCTATTGGGACTGGACACGCCCGATCATGAAACCAACCCAGAACCCCACTCCCACCGAGGCGACCGCTGGACCGCCCGACGGTGAGGTGCAGTTGTACACCATCGGCCATAGCAACATGCCGGTTGAGGAGTTTATCGCACTGCTCAGCCAGCACGGGATCACGGTGCTCGTGGATGTGCGCAGCGCGCCATACAGCCGCTATGTGCCGCAGTTCAATAAGGCCAATTTGCAGGGGCTATCCCGCCAGCATCACCTGGATTATCGCTTCGCTGGAGAGTGGCTGGGCGGGCGGCCCCAAGACCCCGGCGTTTATCGAGATGGCGTTGTTCCCGATGACAGCACGGCGCGGGCCAAGTTTCTGGAGAAAGTTGACTACGAAGCGGTCACGAGGCAAGACGGGTACCGGCGCGCCATTGATCACCTGCTGGCAATCGTGCGCGACGCGGCAGCGCAGGGCGGGCGCGTGGCCATCATGTGCAGCGAGAGCGATCCCCACGAGTGCCATCGCCATCACCTGATCGCCCGCTCGTTAGTGGACCCGCACGTTCGCGTGGTCGAGACTCCTGTGCGGGTTATTCATATCTTGCGCGAGGGCGGCACTCAAGAAGTGGCTGCCGCAGACTTTGAGAAGTTCGAACAGCTACGATTATTATGAACTCTTCCCAACGCGATCACCCCGCCATTGAGCTATTCACGATTGGCTTCACGCAAAAGAGCGCCGAGCAGTTCTTCGGCCTGCTGACGCAGCATCACGTCACCGTTCTGGCAGACATCCGGCTCAAGCCAGACTCGCAGTTGAGCGGTTTTGCTAAAGGGCGCGACCTGCCTTTCTTCCTGGGGCGACTGCTGAGCTGCGATTACCAGCCCATGCCGCTGATGGCACCGTCGGCGGAAATCCTGGAACGTTACCGGGCAGATCATTCGTGGGAAAGCTATGAGCGTGATTTCAAGCGCTTGCTCGCGGAGCGCGATCTCATGGCACACCTGGATCAGCACTGGTGGGCTGCTCACCGCGTCTGCCTGCTGTGCAGCGAGCACGAGCCAGACCATTGCCATCGCCGGCTGGTCGCTGAGTATATGGCCCAGCATTGGGCCGCTGTGCGGATTCAGCATCTGATATAAAGAGTTAGAATGGAACAAGAGATCTTAATCACCGACGTGACCAGGATGGGGGGCAATCGCGTATGCATTGCCGGAGTTGATCGCCAGGCCAACACCGTTCGTCCAGACCTGGGGCCTGGGGGAGTGCGCGAGCAGCATCTTTACAACGAGCAAGGAGTTGTCATCCGCCCGCGCGCAGTGGTCAGCATGGATCTCGCTCCAGTCAACCAGCCCACGCCGCCGCATACTGAGGATTGCCTGTGGATCGCGCCCGAAGAGACCAGACTCCTGCGCCTGGCTGATGACCCTATCTGGCGTCTGGCGCTCAGCCGGACAGCCCATGACACGGTGGAGGCGATGTTTGGCGCGCCGCTGCACGAGCAGAAGCGCGTTGCGCCAGGGACGGGAACGCGCTCGCTGGGCACGATCAAGCCCGCTGCGATAGATAGTGTGTTCTTGAAGGATGATCTTTACGCGGAAGGTAAGCGCGGTTATCGGCTGGCCTTCCGCGATTCGTCGGGGCAGACGTTCTGGAATCTGTCCATCACGGACCTGTCTTTTCGCTACTATGTGGATCACCAACATACACACAAAGGGCTGTCTTTGCCGAAAATCTCAGCTCAATTGCAGTGGTGGCTTCAGAAAGCCGAAACCTGGCTGCGTCTGGGCCTCACCCGCCCCTGGCAGCCGGATGACGAAGACACGGCCTGGTGTTATCTTCAGGTGACAGGCATTTACACGTTCCCAGACTACCTGCGCGGCGCTTGTTTCGCCGACTTTGCGCCCGCTTGATGCGCTTACCCCTATTTCCTAGAAAGGTGACACTCTGCTCATGGACTCCCGCATAACCAAGATGGCTCATGTTCTGCTCCACTATTCGACGAGGACGCAGCCGGGCGAGCGCGTGCTGATCCGCACCACCAGCCCCGCCGGCGAGCCGCTCTGCCAGGCGCTCTATGAGGAGGCGCTGCGCATGGGCGCGCGCCCCGCCGTCTACATCCATATGAGCGAAGAAGAGGTGCTCGGCCTGGAGGCGACCACCGACCCCGACCTGCTGGGCGATGTCAACCCCATGCTCAAGATGATGTACGAGGAAGCGCCGGTCGTCATCCGCATTGACGCCGAGGAAAACACGCGCGACCGCAGCGCCTACCCGGTCGAGATGCAGGTGGCGCGGGCCAAAGCGCGCTCGGCGCTGATCAACATTCAGATGCGGCGCGAAGCCGCCGGCGAGCTACGCCGCTGCTCGACGCAGTTCCCCACCTTCGGCTATGCGCAGAACGCGGGCATGTCGCTGCGCCAGTACGAGAATTTCGTCTTTGGCGCGTGCAAGCTCGACCTGGACGACCCGGTGGGTGCCTGGAAAGCCTTCTACGAGGCGCAGGATCGCCTGATCGCCTGGCTGAAGGGCCGCAAGCACCTTCACGTGCGCGGTGACCACATTGACCTGCAAATGAGCATCGCGGGGCGCGTCTTCAAGAACGCCGGCGGCAGGGAAAACTTCCCCGACGGCGAGATCTTCACCGGGCCGGTCGAGGACAGCGTCAACGGCTGGGTGCGCTTCACCTACCCGGCCTACTTCCGAGGCAACGAAGTCAAAGGCGTCGAGCTGGAGTTCCGCGACGGGCTGGTGGTCAATGCCCGCGCCGAGACGAACCAGGACTTCCTGATCGCCACGCTGGACACCGACCCCGGCGCGCGCCGCCTGGGCGAGTTCGCCATCGGCACCAACTGGGACATCCAGCAGTTCACCGGCTCGATCCTCTTCGACGAGAAGATCGGCGGGACGGTGCACATGGCCGTTGGCCAGGGTTACGGCGAGACGGGCAGCGTCAACAACTCGGACGTGCACTGGGACATGATCTGTGACATGCGCCAGGGCGGCGAGATCGTCATTGACGGGATGCTGTTCTACAAGGACGGGCAGTTCATGGTCGGCTGAGCGCCGTCCTTCCTGGCAATGCACACAAAAACCCCGGCAGTCCGCCGGGGTTTTGCGTGCTCCTCAGGTAGGATTTGAACCTACAACCCTCCGGTTAACAGCCGGATGCTCTGCCGTTGAGCTACTGAGGAATGCGCCTGCAAGATTACCAGAGTCGCCGGGGACTGTCAAGACGAAAACCCGCCTGGAGTGCGGGCAAAACCTGTCAGGGAGGGGCGCTGCTCTGCTGCACCCTGGATTTACCTCACCGGCGCGCGGGGATGCGGCTCGTAGGGGCGGGTTTAGAAACCCGCCCCTACACAGGCGGCGGAGCAGCGCGAAGAGCAGACTTCCGAAGTCTTCAAGACTTCGGAAGTCTATTCCGGGGCCGGGCGCAGCGAGGCTGGGGGTGAGGTAGAACAACACGCACGTTTGAAGCGATTGCCCTGCCCCCCGAGCGCCGCCCACACGCCATCCCCGCGCCGTCGGTGTAAAATCTGGGTAAGAATGCGCCCCGTCAGCGCACCGTTTGCGCGGGCCGGGCGTATTGATCGGTAGAGCGCTATCTTCGCTGCGCCCAACGACCAAGCGATCACCAGAGACGATCACCGGAAGGGACACACTCGATGCGCATCATCGTTCACACCGGCAAGGGCGGCGTCGGCAAGACGAGCATCTCCGCCGCTACCGCGCTGCGCTGCGCCGAACTGGGCCTGCGCACCATCGTCATCTCGACGGACACCGCCCACTCGCTGGCCGACTCGCTGGAAGTGAGCATCGGGCCGGAGCCGGTGCGCATCCCCGACAACCTGTGGGCGCAGGAAGTAGACGCCCGCTACTCGATGGACAAGTACTGGGGGCGCATCCAGCGCTGGATGCTCAGCATCCTCAGCGAGCGCCATATTAACGATATTGTCGCCGAGGAAGTGACCATCCTGCCCGGCCTGGAAGAGGGCGCGCACCTGCTGTGGATCAACAAGTATCTCGAAGACGGCGACTTCGACGTGCTGATCGTGGACGCCGCGCCCACCGCCGAGACGCTGCGCCTGCTCAGCCTGCCCGACACGACGCGCTGGTGGTTCCAGCGCATCACCTCGCTGCTGCGCGGGGCCAGCGGGCGCTTGCTGCGCCCGGTCGCCAGGCCGCTCATCGGCGCCGAGCTGCCCGACGCCGAGACGCTGGACAGCATCAACGGCCTCTTCGACACGCTGGACAGCGTGCGCGAGATTCTGACCGATCCGCAGCGCAGCAGCCTGCGCCTGGTCGTCAACCCGGAGCGCATGGTCATCAAGGAGACGCAGCGCACCTATACTTACCTTAATCTGTACGGCTACGCAGTGGATGCCGTGCTCTGCAACCGAGTCTTCCCCGACGCGGTGACTGACCCCTACTTCAATCTGTGGAAAGAGCACCAGGCCGAGAACATCGCCTACATTGGTGAGGCGTTCGGCGAGCTGCCCCTGCTGCAAGCGCCCATGTTCGATGACGAGGTGAGCGGCCTGGACGCGCTGCGTCGCCTGGCCACCGCTCTTTACGGCGAGCGCAACCCGGCCCAGGTGTTGGCCCGCGAGCAGACGCACCGCATCGAGCCGGACGGGAATGGCGGCTATTATCTGATTGTGCCGCTGCCCTTCGCCGAAAAGCGCGATCTCGATCTTTATCGCGCTGCCGACGAGCTAACGCTGCGCGTCGGCCCGTACCGGCGCAACATCGTGCTGCCCTACGCGCTGTGGAATCTGAAGACGGCGGGCGCGCGCTTCGAGCAATCGCGCCTGCGCATTCACTTCGTCAAAGCGGAGTCGCCGGAGGAGCAGCGCAGCCCCGCCTGATGAAAGTCCGGGCGCTCAGGGCAGGGTGCTGCGTGCTGCGCCCCGCCCCGGAATAGACTTCCGAAGTTTCCAGAACTTCGGAAGTCTGGCGGGGCAAGGCCACAGCCTGATGCACATGGGACGGGTAGTGTATCGAATTCGGTTGAAATGGCGTGGGGACTGGCTGCCGTGTGACCCCCATCCCCAGCCCCTTCCCCCACGCTGCGCGGAGGGAAGGGGAGCAAGCCCGCTGCTTTTCTCCCTTCCCCCCTTGTGGGGGAAGGGCCGGGGATGGGGGGCCATTCCTGTGTGCAGCCCTTACCACATCCTCACCACGTCACCGCTGCGCTATCACGGCTGCATGTTGAGCCAGCTCCAGCGGCCAGCGGCCAGGTCAAGGCCGACGGTAGACCCATCGGGGGCGGTGATAGATGCCGGGATGTTGTTCTCCAGGCGAGCAGTGGCCAGGTATCCCTGTTCGGAGCGGGTTGCCCAGCCGAGGGCCTCGCGCACAGCGGGCGTGTTGCCCCACACCTGGCCGAACCCGGACTCTGGGCGGACGCGCCCCAGCGGCACCGCCTGATAGGGGTTGGGCGGCAGGGCGCTGTAGGCGCTGTGCGGGAACACGCTGACCCGCCCGCCGCCCGCTCCCAGCCTGCCGAAGTCCAGGAACACGTAGATGTCGAGCGTGTCGGCCCGCCAGATCATGAAACCGCGCTCGAAGCTCTGGAACGTTGCGCCGGGCGAGTTCTCGACGATCGCTGGCTCGACGATCTCCACCGCGATGGTCTTCTCCTCAACGGTGTCGTAGAGATCGCCGGCGCTGGTGAACGTGATCTTCACCGCTGACAGCGTGATCTGGAGAGTCCGGGGAGTCATGCCCACCGGCACGGTGATGGCCTGGCTGCCGGTCAGCGGCAGGAAGGGCAGCTTTGCGATCAGGCTGGTCGTCGTCGGATCGATCACCTCAATCTGTACGGCGTCCACGCCGTGCGCCGCCCAACTCAGGGTGATCGTGCCGCCTGTGTTGACCTGTTGGCTGTCCGACGTAAACGAGATGATGTGCGGGCCAGGCTCTGTTGGCTGCTCCGCGTAGACCCAGGTGTTGTTGGGGTTGATCTGGTAGACAACGCCGTTGGACTGAGTGAGGTACAGCGTGTCGCCGACGGTGCGGATGCGCATGAAGAAGCCCACTTCCTGATAGATCGCCGGGCCGATCAGGTCGCGCACCTGCGAGAAGTTGCTCCACACCTTGCCGAAGCCCAGGATCGGGCGATTGCCGATGACGCCGCTCAGAGGCGGGTTGTCCGGCAGGCCGCTGTATGATGACGCCGGGAAGTTGAGCACCTGGCCGTTGTGAGCAATGACCCAGATGTGGCCGGTATCGGAGCGCCAGAGCATGACGCCATTCTGGAAGTATTGGCCTGTCGAGTAGACTACCTGATCGGACTGGGCGGCGGCGGGCCAGGCCAGGGCCAGCGTTGCGACCACGACCAACAGCGAGAGACTGCACCGCAAGTGTTTCATTTCCCCCTCCTTCCGGGTAGGGGCAGGCCTATGACCTGTCCAGCAGGTGATGAACCTGCACTACAGAGGCGTGCGATCTGTTTTTGCCAGCTTCCTTCATGGTATTACACATCACCAGATAGGCAAACGCCGCTCAGCGCGGGGGCGAGGCGGAGGGCCTCTCTTTGCCATCTCAGGGGGATCAGGGGGTATACTGCCGGGCAGCGAACGAATGGAGATTGCGAGCGCCCTATGTCCGAACGCCGCCCGCCTGACGAGCGCCCGCTGAGCAACGCGCGCGCTTCCGCTGGTAGCCTGCCAGAGGAGCTTGCCGGGTATGGCATCGAATGGCGGCGCTACCGGCGCACGCTGCGCTTTGCTGCGTGGCTGTTCGCCCGCATCCTGTGCTGGGAACTGCTGCTGCGCCGGGTCATCGGGCGCGAGCGCGTGGCACGCGGGCGCTCTGCGCGCCTGACGCGCTGGGCGGGCGAGTTCCGCGTCCTGGCCGCCGACATGGGCGGGGTGATGATCAAGCTCGGCCAGTTCATCTCCAGCCGCCTGGACGTGCTGCCCCCCGAAGTGATCGCCGAGCTGGCCACGCTGCAGGACGAGGTGCCCAGCGTGCCCTTCGCCCAGATTCGTCGCGTGCTGGTCGAGGAGCTTGGCCCGCCCGAAGATCGCTTCGCCGCGTTCGACGCTGCGCCCGTCGCCGCTGCCTCGCTGGGCCAGGCGCACCGCGCCCGCCTGCCGGACGGCACCCGCGTGGTGGTCAAGGTGCAGCGGCCCGCCATCGGGCGGCTGGTGGCGACCGATCTCAAGGCGTTGGGTATGGTGGCGCGCTGGGCCATGCGCCTGCCCTTCATCGCCCGCCGCGCCGACGTCCCCGCCCTGCTCGACGAGTTCAGCGCCGTGCTGGTCGAAGAGCTGGACTACTCCCACGAGGCGGACAACGCCGAAGCCTTCGCGCGCATGTTTGCCGCCGACAAAGGCATCTACATCCCCCGCGTCTACCGCGAGCACTCCACGCACCGCGTGCTAACCCTGGAAGATGTGACGGCGATCAAGATCACCGATTACGAGCGCCTCGAGGCGGCGGGCATTGACCGGCGCGACGTGGCCCGCCGGCTGATCAACACCTACCTGTGGATGGTCTTCACCCAGCGCTTCTACCACGCCGACCCGCACCCCGGCAACCTGTTCGTCTACCCGCTCGACCCAGACTCGCCGTCGGGCAGCGGGGCGCACGCCGACGGATCGCCGCTGCGCGGGCGGCCCTTCTATCTGATCTTCGTGGACTTCGGCATGGCCGGGCGGCTGACGCCGGAGATCGAGGCCGGGCTGCGCGAGACGCTCTACGCCCTCACCGCGCGCGACGCGCACCGGCTGGTGCAGTCCTACCAGCGGCTGGGCATTCTGCTGCCCGGCGCGGATCTGGAGCGCATCGAGCAGGCGTCGCGGGCGGTGTTCGACCGCGTGTGGGGCATGAGCATGTCCGAGATCAGCGCCATGCAGTTCCAGGAGATGGCCGCGCTGGGCCGCGAATTCCGCGACCTGATCTTCACGCTGCCTTTCCAGGTGCCGCAGGACTTCCTCTACCTGACGCGCTGCGTGGGCATCCTCAGCGGGCTGGCGACGGGGCTGGACCCGTCGTTCGATCCCTGGCGGGAGATCGCGCCGTTTGCCCGCGACCTGCTGGCCGAGCGCGAAGACCTGCCGCCCGCCCCTCTGCCGCTCAAGCTGACCCTGCGCGACCTGCTTGACCCTGGTACCGTGCGCGCGCTGCTCAGCGGCGAGCGGGTTGCCCCCTTGCTGGATAGCAGCGTCGAGACGCTGCGCCGCGCCGTACAGCTTCCCGCGCTGGCCGAGGACGTGCTGCGCCGCGCCGAGCGGGGCGAGCTGACCGTGCGCGCCGCGCTCACCCCGGACGCCGAGCGCCAGGTCGCGCGGCTGGAGCGGGGGCTGGCGCGCCTGGCTGCGGCGGTGGTCTTCGCCGGGATTGCCGTCAGCAGCACGATTCTCTATGTGGGAGGCGAGCAGACACTCGGCGTGGCCGGATTCGGGCTGACGGGGCTGGCCCTGCTGCGCACCCTGATCGGCTGGCGCGAGCGCTGAGCGACGCCCCTCCCCCCGGCCTCCTCCCCGGCTCTGTACACGAAGCCAGGGAGGGGGAAAGTGCCGCGCCGAGCGAGCCAAGTCCCCCTCTCTAGCTCGGCTGGAGAGGGGGACTTGGGGGAGAGGCGTGTAGGGGCGTATGGCGTGTTACCCGCTGTAGGGTTACACCACCAAGAGACGCCGCAGGGTTATACCAACCCAACACGGGACAGGAACCGTCCAGCGGGTGCCTCACAAGCCAGCGTCAGTCGTCTGTGGCGCTGCCTAAGTCCCCGAGCTCTCCAGGGTCACGCTCCGAGACGGGGTTGAGGGGCAGTTCCGGCTGTCGTCGCCGACAGGTGGTAAAACCCTATGGCCGGATTCCGTAGCATAACCCTACAGCGGGTGACAGGCGATACGCCCCTACGGAGCTTCACTTCTCCTCCAGCAGCGGGGCCAGCGTCTCGCAGGCCGGGCAGGACTCGTCGGGCCGGACGAGCGCGTAGCCTGCTGCGGGGCTGCCCTCGGCGAAGGCGCTGGCGTCCAGGCTGTACAGGATGAGCAGGCGCACTCGCCCATCGGCCATCGCCCATCCTGCGGCATCCATCAGCCAGCGCGCCTGCTGGGCGAGCGTGGTGTTCTGCGCCCAGGCGTAGTCGGGCGGGAACGGCGAAAGCCCCTCCGCAGACAGATAGCCGAAGCGCGTGAAGCACAGCGGCCTGGCTCCGTCGAAGGGGGCGAAGGCGCGCTCAGTGACGCCCGGCAGGTAGTAGATCGGGTTGTCGCCGCGCGGATCGCCCGCCGTGCTCACCGGCGACACGGCCCCCAACGTGTACTGCACCCCGATGCAATCGGCCCAGCCCACCGCGCCGAGCGCAGCCAACTGTCCCGCGTAGGCCGCGTCACTCTCGCCGGAGTCGGCGGGATCGCCGTCGAGGGGGCGCAGCGCCCCGCTGATCACCAGCGTGTTCGGGTTGGCCGTCTTGATCGCGTTGTACGACAGCGCCAGCACGCGCAGGTAGTCTTCCGGGGTCATCAGCGCGTTCGGCTCGCGCCAGACCTCAATCGCGTCCGGGCCGTAGGCGGCCAGCCCACCCAGGTACGCCGTGAACAGGGCCAGGTATTCGGCGCGGTCGAGGGCGGCGAATTCGTCCGAATCTCCGCTGACGCTCAGCAGCACCTTAAAGCCGTTGCCCTGCGCCTGGGAGATAATGTCGCCCTGCGCGCCGGGCATCGCCCCCACGCGGAAGCGCACATCCAGCGCGAGCCACTTCATGTGCATCCGCCCCGCCTGCAGCAGCGTGCGGCTGAGCGCGCCGGTGTGCACCCCGACGGCGAAGTCCGTGCCCAGGTCGGCGGCCGCCAGGATCGCCGGGTCTACGGTGGGCAGCGCGGCCAGGTCAGGCAGCGCGGCGGTGGGCCGGGGCGTGGACGAGGGCATGGCGGGCGGCAGGAGCGCGGCCTCGGCAGCTATCTCGGTCGCGGTCGCTGGAGATGTGGGCGTCGCAGGGGGCGGCGTATCGGTGGAGACGGCGGTGAGCGCAGGCGTGGGAGTTTCCGTCGCCGTCGCGGTCGGCGTCGGCTCCGGGAGCGTGATGGTGATCGTTTCCGCGCCGATCAGAGTCTGGCCGAACCACGCCTCGACAGTCAGCGGGCCGGGCTGCTCCCAGGCGGTGAAGGTGAACGGCTGACCGGGCTGCCCTGCGCCGCGCGCGACGATTGTCTCGCCGGAGAGGACGCGCCATTCGAGCGCCAGCGACTCCGCCTCCAGCGGACGGCCCAGTCGGTAGGCGAGCACCACAGCGTCCAGGCCGCGCGCAGCGCCATCGGCCAGCAGATCGCCGACGATCACCCCGCCGAGGTCGTGCTCGGCAGCGCGGGCCAGGCGCGCGGCCAGCGCCCCGGCGTCGGTGATCCACATCGTGCGCAGCAGAGCGCCCTGGGCGTTGCGGTAGACGATGGCCGGGGTCTGCGCCGCCTCGTCGAAGCGCCACCCCGCCGCGATCCCGGCGGGGTGGGCCAGGCGCGCGGTGACGGTCTGGCCGGGCGCGGCCTCGCCGAATGGCTCCAGAGCCACGTCGCCCAGGTAGTCCAGCGCCGCGTCGAAGTCCAGCGGGGCTAGCGCCCCATCCGCCGTCTGCTCGACGCTGAGCGCGCTCAGGCTGAGCAGCAGTCGGCTTCGGCTGACCTGGGTCGTCGCCCAATCCAGCGCCCGATCCACGTCCGCGCCGGGCGCGTAGGCAGTGGGGTCGAGCGGCCCCAGCACAGCCAGCGTATCGGCGGTGCTCCCCAGCGCGGCCAGGTCGTAGCCCGCGCTGTCCCAGGTGTCCACGCCCAGCGGGATCGGCACAGGCACAATGAGCGTCAGCGTCCGGCCCGCGCTGTGCAGCGTCGTGGCCAGCTCGCGGGCGAAGGCGGTGTAGGCGTCGCGCAGGTCGGGCGTGATGGCGCGGTAATCCACCGCAGCGCCGGCGTGCCCGGCGTCGGCCAGCACAAAGGCGGCGATCTGCCGGACGTGCTCGGCGCGCAGCGCGGGATTTTCCAGGATGGCGCGCACGGTGGCCGTGTCAATGGCGGCAGGGTCCACGTAGTTCTGCACGTAGGGCACCACCGCGTATCCCTGCCCGGTCGCGTAACCGGGGGCCAGCACGACATCGAGCGCGCCAGAGAGCGTGGGGCGCAGTCGCCCCGGCAGAATCGCCGGGTTGGCCGCCAGCACGTCCGCGTCCAGCGCATCCTGCAAGCCCAGCACCAGCCCGACGCGCCGCTCGTCGCCCATCTCGCGCAGCAGCGCCACGCAGCGCGGCAGATAGGACAGCTCTACGCTCACCGTGCCGGCCTCGTCCGCCCCGCCCGCCAGGTATTCCCACGCGCCGGCGGTCGCGTTCCAGGCGTAGAGCGCCAGCCGGTCTGGGGAAGCGACTCCCGGCAGCGCCGTCACGCTGACGGTCAGGCTGGCGGGCGGCGTTCCCCCCTGGCTCAGGCTGTAAATCGGGCTGGCGAGCGCGCGTTGGGGCGGCAGATCGGCGGGGCAATGCCAGCCGCGCGCCGGGAAGCGCCCGGCCAGGTAATCGGTGGGCGTCAGGGCGCTGATCTGCACGTCGAGCGGTGCGCTCAGCGCGTCCGGCGCGGCGGCGACGGCCAGCCCTTCGCGCTCGATGCGCGGCGACTCTGCCGCCAGTGTGAGCTGGTCGGAGGCGGGCGGCGCGCCAGAGGGAGCGTCGCTCTCGCTTCCCAGCACGCTGTCCGCAATCTCCGCCGCATCGAGCAGCGAGAAGGGCGGTAGCAGCAGCGCCACCAGGAACAGCGGCAGCGCCAGCGCCATGCCGATCAGCGCGGCGCGCGCGTAGCCCTGGCGCTGCCTGCGGCGGCGGGAGGGACGCTGCGGGCGAGGCGGCGCGGACGGCGGAGCTTCCTGCTCGCCGGCGAACTGCGGCATCACTGTCGTGGTCGGCAGATGGCGCGCCGAGGGCGGGGGCGTGGGCCGCCTGCGGCGCTGCGGTGGCGGGAGGCGCGATGGCTCAGCCGGTGCGGGGCGATCTTCGGGTGGGTTGCCGCTCATGCGCGCAGTCTCCCTGGCGAGAGTTGACATCTAATTACGGGTGACGCGCCCCAGGTGTTTTGTAGAGGCGGGTTTCGAAACCCGCCCCTACAAGCGACTGCCGCTGGCGATCGTCAAATCAAATCAGGTGCGCGTCAGGGCCGGGCGCTGCACTCCGTCGCGCCCTCCGCTCAGCGCCCAGCCAGGGCGTCGCAGGCCGGGCAGCCGCCGCCGGGCCGGATCATGGCGTAGCCGGCCATCGGGTCGCCGCCGTAGTTGGTGAAGTCCACGTTCCAGATGATCACCAGCCGGACGCGCCCGCTGCTGCGGGCCAGGTGCACGGCGTCGGCCAGCCAGCGCGCCTGCTCGGCGACGGTGGTGTCCGCGCCCCAGGCGTAGTGACCGGGCAGCGGCCCGTAGCCCTCCGGCGACAGGTAGCCCAGCTCAGTGAAGCACACCGGGCGCGCCCCGCCGAAGGCGTTGGAGTACGTGTTGACCATGCCCCAGAAGAAGCGCGTGTAGTAGTCACCGCGCGGGTCGCCGGAGTTCTGGCCGGGGCCGACGATGCCCTCGTTGTAGTGCGCGCCGATGCAGTCCATGTAGCTGGCGGCCCCAGCCGCGGCCATGCCGCGCACGTAGCGGTCGTCGTTCCACACCGCTGCTGTGCCGTAGTAGCCTTCTGCGCCGGTGGGCGCGGGCGCGCCGCTGATCACGGCGACATTAGGGTTGGCGCTCTTGATCGCGTTGTAGGCCAGGGCGAGAAGCTGCGTGTAGCTGGCCGGGTCAAGGTGGCCGTTGGCCCACTCGCGGTCAATGTTCTGCTCGTTCCACACTTCGATGGCGTCCGGGCCGAGCGCGGCCACCTCGCCGACGAAGCGCGCGTACTCCTCGAAGTAGCCCGGCTGGATCACGTCACCGGCGCTGCCGACGATGCCCAGCAGCACCTTGAAACCGTTGGCGTGCGCCTGGTCAATCGCGCCCGCGGCCACGCTGCCCGGCGTCCCGCGCGTGAAGCGAATCTGCCGCTTGACCCAGGTCATGCCCGCGCTGTGCATCAGATCGGGGCGGGCGAAGCTGTCCACATGACCCCCAAAGCCGAAGCTGGTCAGTCCTGCGCCCCTGGCGACCGGGGCAGGCACCGCGCCAGGGACAATTGCCGCTTCCCCGGGGGCTGGCGCGGCGATCTCGCTGACGATGGTCGTCACCAGCGGCAGCGCGGTCACGTCGCTGGACAGCAGGCGCAGGTAGCCGACATACACCCAGCCGTCCTGCCCGCTCGCGTTCAGAAAGACCCATTCCAGCGACCCGTCGCGGCCTTTGGCCAGCGCCGCCGCACCCGCCGCCAGCATGGTGATCACGCGGTAGCCTGTGCCGGGGCCAACGCGCAGGTTTACCTCGGCGGCTGTCTGCGCGGGGATGCCTGTTCCCTCCGGGAAGCCTTCGCCGGCGGGCGGAGCCTCCGGCGCGGGCGCGTCCGGCGCGGCAGGCTCACCCTCGGCGGGCCGAACCGGCAGAGCGTCCAGATTCAGGCCCAGGCGAATCTCCAGGTAGTCCGACAGCAGCCAGCCCTCGGCGCCCTCTGCGGTGCGGCTGTAGAGCCACAGACCGTTGGCGGGCACCTCGTCGCGGGCCAGCAGCGTCAGCGCCGTCCCGCGCAGCAATGTGGCGACGATCGCGTGCTCGGTGCCGGGGCCAGAGCGCATGTAGAGCTGATCGGGGAAGACTGTTGCGTCTGGGCCAGCCTGCGCGCGCGCCGGGCTGGGGCCGGCTGTGCCGGTGAGCAGGGCGAGCGCGACCAGCGCCGACAGCAAAATGAGCGCCAGGGAACGAGATGGCATGGTGTCTCTCCGCGTGATTGGAACCGGGCGTGAATGCTGGTGAACGCGCGGGCAGCCTGTTTTGAAGATGGCGGGAGTGTAACATGCGCGATCGGGCTGTGCAAGGCGGGGGCGGGCGTGCCAATGTGTCAGGTAGGGGTGCTGCTCTGCTGCGCCCTGGTTTACCTCACCCCCGCTCGGCCCACTGACGCGGGCCTCGCCGCCCCCTCTCCATGCATGGAGAGGGGGCAAGCCGAGCACAGCGAGGCTGGGGGTGAGGTCAATATCCCCACGCCAAGCAAGTCGCTGACAACCTTTGCCCGCATCCGGGGAGGGACGGTGATCAGTTTTCGGTGGTCAGTGTTCGGTCACAGGGGTGCGTGTAAAGCCTGGCCAGCAGGGGCGCCGTGCTGACGGCTGATCGCTGCTCTTCTCCGCTTCGCTCAACTCGTGCTACACTGGGCGGCAGCGGCAGACGGAGCGGGAGAGAGACGGCTATGAAGCGATCAGGGTGGAGACGGCGGGGCGCGGGTGTGCTGCTGGCGCTGACGCTGCTGGCCAGGCTGACCCCTTTCCGCGCGCCCGCCGCCGCCCAGGGGCCGGATGCCCGCCCCATCCGCTACGGCGAGACGGCGACCGGCACGCTGGATGACGAGCGATACGAGGAACGGTGGATGTTCGAGGGGCGGCGTGGTGAGCTGATCCGCGTCGTGATGGAGCGCGCCATAGATGCGCCGGGCGGCCTGGACGGGTACCTGCTGCTGTTGGGGCCGGGCGGCGAGGCGCTGCTGGAAGTGGACGACAGCGGCGACTCGGTCATGCCGTCCATCGAGGAATACGAGCTGCCCGCCGATGGCGCGTACACGCTGGTCGCTACGCGCTTCGGCTTCGCCAACGGCTATTCCGTCGGGGAATACTCGCTGACGCTGGCGCAGGTCGGGGTTTCGCCGCCCGCCGGGGCCGTCACAGGCGGCGGTGTGCGCTGGCTGGCTCCGGGAACGCTGCCGCCGCGCCTGCGCTGGCTGGCCTACAACGAAACCGTCAGCGGGGCGCTGAGCGACGACGACAGCGAAGACTGGTTCATCTTCCAGGGGCGCGCCGGCGACGAGATCACGCTGCGCATGGCCGCCGGCGCGAGCGCGCTCGACCCCTTCCTGATCCTGACCGACAGCGTCGGGTACGAGCTGGCGCGGGCCGATGATGCGCCCGATGGCGTGCTCGACGCGGTGATCGCCGGGGTCGCGCTGCCCGCCGACGGGTCCTACCTGGTGCGCGCGACGCGCTACGGCTTCGCGCACGGGCCTTCGGCGGGAAGTTACACGCTGAGCATTGAAACAGACGCAGAGCCGGTCGAGGTGAGCGCGGCGGCGCCGGAGCCGCTGACCCCCGGCGTGGCCGTGAACGGGACGCTCGACCTGGAGACGGTCGCCCGGCGCTACACTTTCGACGGGCGTGCGGGCGCGCGGGCGACGGCGGTCGCAGAGCGCATGACTGGGGCGCTCGACCCGGCGCTGGCTCTGCGCGCCCCCGACGGCACGCTGATCGCCACCAGTCGCGCCTGGGTCGCCTCCGGCGAGGCGCGCATCAGCCGGCTGGAGCTGCCCGCCGATGGTCTCTATACGCTCGAAGTGGCGCTCGACGATCTGAGCGCGGCAGGCGCTTATCGGCTCGTCGTCATCATCGCGCCCCCGGCCCCAGCTCCCACGCCCGCTTTCGTCCCCGCTGAGGGGACAGACCTGGAGGTGGTGCTGCTTTGGACTTCCGCCGCCGACCTCGACCTCAGCGTGGTCGGTCCGGCAGAGGCCGAAGGGACGCGCGAGGCGCGTGCGCACGACTTCTGCGCCGACCTGGGCGACGCCCCGGAGGAGCGCGTCACATGGGCGGCGGGGACGGCTGCGCCCGGCCTCTACACGATTGCCGTCCAGCACCGCCTGGACTGTGCGGGCAGCGGCGAGCCGGTGCGTTTTGTGCTGGGGGTGGCCGCCGGCGGGGCCATCGTGGACGTGATGGACGGGCTGTTGGTGCGCGAAGGGGACAGATATACGACGTATCTGGCGCTGCCATGAGCAGCGTTGGCCTCGCCCCCTGGCCTCGCTACGCTTGGCCCTAGGCGAGGCGCGCTAGCGCCGAGCGGGGGCGCGGCCAGCCAGGGCGCAGCAGAACAGCGCCCCTGTCTGGCAGGGTTCACGCCCGTCCCTTGCCGCATTTCTTTGGTCTGCGCGCGCGATGGTGCTACAATACCACTTGATGGGCCGTGATGCTGAGACACCTGAGATTGCTCTTGTCGTCTGTCGTCAACAACGTGGTGCGTAGAGAAGGATTTGCACATGGCAGAAATTCAATGGGAAAAGGACGTTCTGCTGCCCCAGGAGCGCAAGGCGGCGAAACGCGGGGGGCGCTGGAAATTCCTGATCATCGGCGTGGTTCTTCTGGGCGCAATCGCCTATCTGCTGTTCTCCAGCACTTTGATCGGCGCGCGCTACTACGTCACGGTGGATGATCTGCTCAGCGACTCCAGTATGGTGGGCAAGACCGTGCGCGTGTCGGGGGCGGTGGACGGCGACCCCCTCTTCAACCAGCAAACGCACGAGCTGCGCTTCGTCGTGGCCAATATCCCCAACGACAACGACGCGATCCGCAAGCAGGGCGGGCTGGCGAAGGTGCTCTATACGGCGGTGAATGACCCCAACGCCACGCGCCTGCAGGTCATTGCCTACGACACCGACATCCCTGACCTGCTCCAACATGAGGCGCAGGCGATTATGTCGGGCAAGCTGCAGCTTGTGGACGGTGAGTATATCTTCTACGCGGAAGAGATCACGCTGAAGTGCCCGACCAAATACGAGGAAGAGGTGCCCAATCAGGTCGAGTCATAACGGTCTTGGGCGCGCGCTCGCGCAAAAGGTGATTGGCACAGCGCCGGAGCTAACTCCGGCGCTGTTCGTTTTTTGTGAGGGGGGCGCGACGAGACCGGCGCCGGCGTGCCTGGCCTCAGCGATCGGTGCCAACCTCGATGTAGCGCTTCCACGCTTCGGGGCCGTTGCCCACTTCGAGCACCAGGTAGCTGGTGCGCGGCGTCTTCGGCTCCCACAGCAGCTTCATGCCCGCTTCGCCGGGCAGCCGGTTGCCCTTGCGATGGTTGCAGACGAAACAGGCGCAGGCTGTGTTGGCCCATGTATTCTTGCCCCCGCGCGAGACGGGCACGATGTGGTCCACCGTCAGGTCGTGGCGGGTCAACGTGCGCCCGCGCACCAGGTTGCCGACCGTTGCTCCACAGTAGATGCAGGTGAAGAGATCGCGCGCCAGCACGGCCTGGCGGCTCCAGTGGGCATGACGGCGCGGCACGTTGATATAGTGCCGCAGCGCGATCACCGAGGGCACCGGGAAACGCGAGCGCACTGTGCGCAGGAAACGCCCCGACTCTTCGACGACGATCGCTTTGCCAGACAGCAGCAGGTTGATGGCACGTGGGATGCTGACGACGGTCAGCGGCTCCCAGGTGCCTCCATTGAGGAGCAGAACTCGCCCTTCGATCATAGCCGTTCACCCGCCCTGTTCCGGGCGAGCGCCCGCGTGACTGAGTAGATGCGCCTATTATACCGCGTTTCACGAACTGTCTAGGGGGGAATAGCGGATGTGCAGGGCGATTGCATCAAGATCCGCCGCGCGCCAGCCTGCTCGTAGGGGCGCTGCTTTGCTGCGCCCTGGTGTACCTCACCCCCGCCTCGGTGCTGGCGCGCCTCGACAGTCTTGGCTCTTCCAACGCATGGAGAGGGGAGGTAATGCCCGGGTGCACGATCCCCGGCCAGGGGGCAACTGAGGCTTAATGCCCGGCGGGGTTGCTCAGGGGTCGCTGACGCGCCATAATTGACCGCATGGCCACACAGACGATTCAACATGGTCGCGTCACCTGGATCAACATCGAGCGCGTCACGCCGCCGGATGTCGAGGCGTTGCGCGAGGCCTACCCGTACTTCCACCCGCTGGACCTGGAAGACCTGCAAAGCCGCATCGAGCGCCCCAAGATTGACGAGTACGACGACTACCTCTTCGTCGTCATGCAGTTGCCGCTGTGGGACCCGGTGCAGCGCGTCAGCCGCGCCGCCGAAGTGGATATGTTCGTCGGCAGCGGTTATTTCGTCACGGTGCACGACGGGTCGCTCAAGCCGCTGCGCCAGCTTTTCGAGCAGTGCCAGTCCAACCCCGCCACGCGCGAGGCGGTGATGGGGCGCGGGGCGAGCAAGATTCTTTACACGGTCGTTGACAAGCTGGTGGACTACATCTTCCCCATCCTCTACAAAGTGGATGCCAACATCCGTCACCTGGAAGAAGAAATCTTCATCGAAGACTCGCGCCAGGTGATGCAAGACCTGTCCTTCATCCGCCGCGACATCATCGCCCTGCGCCGCATCATCCGCCCGCAGATCGCCATCGTCGAGAACCTGGAAAAAGTGGATCGCCCCTTCATCCGCGAAGACCTGGAAGTGTACTTCGGCGACATCGTGGACCACATGATGAAGGCCTACGAGATCATCGAAGACCACCTGGAAGTGATCAAGGGCCTGTCCGACACGGCCAGCACGCTGGTCAGCTACCGGCTGAATGAAGTGATCCAGATTCTCACCGTGATCTCGGTGATCATGCTGCCGCTGACGCTGATCAGCGGCATCTATGGCATGAATGTTGATCTGCCACTGATGGAGCACCCGGTCACCTTTGTGCTGATCCTCGTGCTCATGGCGTCTATTGCGACAGGGATGCTGGTCTACTTCCGGCACCGCAGGTGGCTGTGATGCACGCTTCCCCGGCCCTGCCCCCCGCCCAGATCATCCGGCGCACCCCCGACCTGCGCCGCGCCGTTGACCGGCTGCGCGGCTGCTCTCTGCTGGCGGTAGACACCGAGTCCAACAGCCTGTTCGCTTACACGGAGCGCGTGTGCCTGGTGCAGCTTTCGACGCGCGAGCGCGATCTGATCGTAGACCCGCTGACTGTGGACGACATGAGTTCGCTGGGCGATCTGCTCGCGGACCCGGCCATCGAAGTAGTCTTCCACGCGGCGGAATACGACATCATCTCGCTCAAGCGCGATTTCGGCTTCGGCTTCGCCAACCTGTTCGACACGATGATGGCGGCGCGCGTCTGCGGCTGGGACAAGTCAGGGCTGGGCAACATCCTGGAAGAGCAGTTCGGCGTGACGGTGGACAAGAAGCACCAGCGCGCCGACTGGTCGCGCCGCCCGCTGCCGCCCGACCAACTGCGCTACGCCCAGATGGACACGCACTTTCTGCCCATGCTGCGCGACCGGCTGCGCGCGGAGCTGGCCGCTCAGAACCGCCTGACCGAAGCGCGCGAGATGTTCGCGGCGCTGTGCGCGCTGCCCGCCGCCGAATACCACTTCGACGCGGAAGGGTACTGGCGCATCCAGGCGGTGCGCGATATGGGGCTGCGCCAGGTGGCTATTGCCCGCGAGCTGTACCTGCTGCGCGACTCCATCGCCCGCCGCCTCAACCGGCCCCCCTTCAAAGTCTTCACCGATCGGGCGCTGGTGGCCCTGGCAGAACTGGCTCCCCGCTCGTTGGAGGACCTGCGCAGCGTGGCCGGGCTGAGCGTGCACCTGGTTCAGCGCGATGGCGCGGCCATTGTGGAGGCAGTGGCGCGTGGCCGGCAGGCCGAGCCGCCACGCCCGCCGCAGCGCCGCAAGCCGCTCGATCCCGCCATCCAGGAGCGTTATGAGGCGCTGCACGAGTGGCGCAAGCAGCGCGCGGCGGAGCGCGGCGTGGAGTCCGACGTGATCGTGCCGCGCGAGACGCTGTGGGCGCTGGCTCGCCAGATGCCGGCCAGCCTCGCAGAGCTGGACGCTATTCCCGGCCTGGGCCCCTGGCGGCGCGCTGAATATGGCGCGGAGCTGCTCGCCATGCTGGGGCGGTTGAACGGGACGTCCTGACCGACGGTGTTCCTTTCTTGTGGCCGACCACACCTGACAGGGAGGGTGCGCGATGAACATCACATTTCACGGCGCAGCGCGGACGGTGACCGGGTCGCAGCACCTGGTCGAGGTCAACGGGCAGCGGCTCTTGCTCGATTGCGGGCTGTACCAGGGGCCGCGCCGCGAGTCGTTCGAGCGCAACCGCAACCTGCCCTTCGACGCCTCCTCTGTGGATGTGATGGTGCTCAGCCACGCCCACATTGACCACAGCGGCAACATCCCCAACCTGGTGAAGGCGGGCTTTCGCGGCGACATCATCTGCACGTTCGCCACGCGCGACCTGTGCTCGACCATGCTGCTCGACAGCGCCTACATTCACGAGCGCGACGCCGAGTTCGTCAACAAGAAGCGCGCCCGCCGCAACGAGCCGCCCATCCAGCCGTTATATACTGCGGACGACGCAGTGACCTCGCTCGAATACTTCAACGCCATCGGCTATCACCGCCCGCGCCAGATTCTGCCCGGCGTCACGGTGACGCTGCAGGATGCGGGGCACATGCTCGGCAGCGCCATCGTTGTGCTGGACATCGAAGACCGCGATGCCGGGCGCGACGTGCGCCTGGTCTTCAGCGGCGACCTGGGCCGCAAGGACATCCCGATCATCCGCGACCCGGAGACGGTGGAACACGCCGACGTGCTGATCATGGAGAGCACCTATGGGGGCCGCCAGCACGAGTCGTATGTGGACTCCGAAAAGACGCTGGAGCAGATCGTCCGGGAGACCTACCGGCGCGGCGGCGCGCTGATCATCCCCGCCTTCGCCGTAGGGCGCACGCAGCAGCTTGTCTACAGCCTGCACAAGATGATGGTTGCCCGCGATATTCCGACGCTGCCCGTCTTTGTGGACAGCCCGCTGGCGATCAACGCAACGGCGGTTTTCCGCCTGCACCCGGAAGCCTACGACGCTGAGATTCGCCGGTTCATGCTGGAGGAGGGCGATCCGTTCGGCTTCGACTCGCTCCACTACACGCGCTCGGTTGAGCAGAGCAAAGAGCTTAACTTCCTGCGCGAGCCGTTCATCGTCATCAGCGCCAGCGGCATGGCCGAGACGGGGCGCATTCTCCATCACCTGCGCAACCGCATCGGCGACCCGGCCAACACCATCCTGATCGTCGGCTGGCAGGCGCCGGATACGCTGGGACGCCGGCTGGTGGATGGCGAGCCGGTGGTGCGCATCTTCGGCGAGGAGCACGAGGTGCGGGCGCGCGTGGAAGTGATCAACGGCTTCTCTGGCCACGCCGACCACGACGAATTGCTGGACTGGGCGCGCGCCTTCACCAAGCGCCCGCGCCGGACGTTCCTGGTGCATGGGGAGGAGCCGGCGGCGCTGGCCCTGTCCGAGGGGCTGCGCGCGGATGTGGGCTTCGAGCAGGTCGAGGTGCCGGAGCTTCATCAGCAGGTGGCGCTGTAGAACGCGAGCAGAAGTCTCCTCACCCCTGCACCTCTTTTCCTCAACGAGGCGGAGGGAGACCCTGTGCTTTGCTCCCCTTTCCCTGCTTGCGGGGAAAGGGCCGGGGATAGGGGTTGAAAGGGCATCACACGCCCCAGGCGGCGGGGGGTGTAGCCCTGGTAGTCGAGTCTGGTATGCATCGCGTTTAGAGGCAACCGCTACAGTTCGTGACAGGTTGTGAGCGGCTGCTGTGCTGGGCGGGTCGGCACCAGCGCGCAATGACCGGCTGGCGTGAGCGACCGGTTTCGGGGGGAAGCGTGTTCCGACGGTTGATCGGAGGGGTGGCGGGCCGTATGAAGCGGAGCCAGCACAAGCGCGCCGACCGGGTGCCCTCCGCCCGCGACCTGGCCCCTTCACCGCCGCCAGCCAGGGGGCCGCACCTCACCGCCCCGCCACGCCCGGAGCAGGCCGGTCGCGCCCTCCTGGCTGCCATCCCCGATCTGGTGTTCCGGCTGGACCGTGCGGGCGTGTTCCTCGATTATAAAGCGGGCGCGGGAGGTCTCTACGCTCCGCCGGAGCAATTCCTGGGCCGCCCCATCACCGAGGTTATTCCGCAGGTCGGGCAGCAGGTGCTCGCGCACATCGAGCGGGCGCTCGCCACCAACAGCGTGCAGACCCTACACTACCAGTTGCCCATCGGCGACGATCTGCACGATTATGAGGCGCGGCTGTGCCCTGAGGGGCAGGATACAGTCGTCGTCATCGTGCGCGATATGACCGATCTGTTGCAGGCTCAGCGCGCCTTGAGCGAGAGCCAGCGTCGCCTGGAGATGGCGCTGCACGTGGGCGGCTACGCCTTTTGGGAGTGGCACGTGCCGAGCGGCGACACTTTCCGCGATCCGCTGTGGGCGCAGATGCTGGGCTACAAGCCAGGGGATGTTGCGCCACATGCCAGCGCCTGGGAGGCGCTGCTGCACCCCGAGGACGCGCAGGGCGCCATCGCTGCATTCAACGCCCTGGTGAGCGGGCAGGCCTCCTATGTGGAGCACGAATACCGCCTGCGCGCCGCGTCGGGCGGTTACCTGTGGGTCTACGATTACGGCGTGGCGACCGAGCGGGACAGCGCCGGCCAGGCGCTGCGCGTCATCGGCATGCACCGTGACATCACCGAGCGTAGACATGCTCAGGAGATCGAGCGCGAGCAAGCCGCCCTGGTGGATGCCCTGCGCGATACGGCGGCGGCGATCAGCTCTACGCTCGATCTCAACGAAGTGCTCGACCGCACCCTGGCCAACATCGCGCGCGTGGTGCCGCACGACATATCGAGCATCATGCTGTTGCAGGGCGAGATCGCTTCGGTGACGCGCAGCCAGGGCTACGCTGAGCATGGGCTGCAGCACGTGCTGGACGTGATGCGCGTGCGGGTGGGTGACGTCCCCAACCTGCGCCGGATGCGCGAAACAGGCCAGCCGGTGCTCATCGGCGACATCCGCCAGTCGCCCGACTGGGTGAACCCGGTTGACGTGCACGTGATGCGCTCGTACCTGGGCGTGCCAATTCTGTGGGAAGAGGAAACCCTCGGCTTCATTCATCTGCAGAGCGCCACGCCGGATTTCTTCACGCCCACCCACGCAGAACGCCTGCAGACGTTTGCCGGGCAGGTGGCCTTTGCTCTGCACAACGCCCAGGTCTACGACACGATCCAGCGCCAGGTGACCGAGCTGGAGACGCTGCGCCAGGCGACGCTGGAGCTGACCGCACAGCTCGATCTCGACGTGGTGCTGTTGGAGCTGGTGCGCAGTGTGATGCGCCTGCTGAATGTGGATGGGGGCGGCCTGTATTTGTACCGGCCCGACCGCGACGTAATCGAGCGCGTGGTCAACGTCGGCTCGGCCCAGGTCCCGGTCGGCTCGACGCTGGAGCATGGAAAAGGGCTGTCCGGGCGGGTGTGGGCGCAGAACGCGCCGGTGGTCGTCGCCGATTACCGGGAATGGCCAGGCCGCGCGGGCACTCTGGAGCCTCACATCAGCGGCTCGATCAGCGTGCTCGGCGTGCCCATTTGCTGGGGCGACCAGTTCCTGGGCGTGCTCAACGCGCGCGCCGACCAGCCCGACCGCGAATTCTCCGACCGCGATGTGCAGTTGGCTACGCTCCTGGCCAGCCAGGCGGCCATCGCCATCCACAATGCGCGGCTCTACGAGACGGTGCAGCGCCACATTGCCGAGCTAGAGGCGTTGCACCGCGTCAGCCTGGACATCACTGCGCAGCTTGACCTCACCCGGCTGCTGGAGTCGTTGGTGGTCAATGCGCTGCAGATTCTGGGAGTGGAATCGGGCGGCATCCATCTGTACCGGCCTGAGCACGATGACCTGGAGTGGGTCGTGGCGGTGGGGCCAAACGTGGCCCCTATGGGAACGCGGCTCAAGCGGGGCGAAGGCCTGGCCGGCAGGGTGATGGAGAGCGGCACGACGATGATCCACAACGATTACTCTCATTGGGAGGGGCGTGCCAGCGCCTACCGCAACTTTGAGTGGCAATGCGTCATCGGCGTGCCGATAAGCTGGCAGGGCCAGTTGCTCGGCGTGTTCAACGCCGTTGGCGACTCGCGCAGACAGGTTTTCACTCAGCACGACGCCCAGCTTCTCGACCGCTTCGCCAGCCAGGCGGCCATCGCCGTCAAGAACGCCCAGTTGTTCGCTGCCGAGCGCGAGCAGCGCACGCTGTCGGACGCGCTGCGCAACACGGCGGAGGCCATCAACAGCACGCTCGATCTGGGCGGCGTGCTCGATCATATCCTGACGGCTATTGCTGAGATCATCCCCTACAATGCGGCCAATATCATGCTGGCTGAGGGCAATGCCGTTCATATTGCCGATGCGCGAGGCTACGCCACCTATGGCTCTGAGGCATGGACGCACGCCTACAAGTTCGTGCTCGATCAACGGGTGCTGACCTATGAGCTGCTGCGGGTGGGGCAGGCGTATCTGGTGGAGGACACGACGACCGATGAGCGCTGGTTCCCTATTCCTGAGACGGCATGGATTCGCTCGCACATAGGCGCCCCGATCCGCATCGAGGGCGAGACCATCGGCGCGCTGAACCTGGACAGCGCGCACCCCGCGGCCTTCAGCAGCGAGCAGCTTCAGACGCTGACGGCGTTCGCTGACCAGGCGGCGCTGGCGATTCGCAACGCGCGGCTGTACGCCGAAGTGCGCCGCTACACCGAGGAACTGGAGCAGCGCGTCAGCGAACGCACGGCGGACTTGAGCGTGCGCAATGCGGTGGCCGAAACGCTGAGCCGCTCGCTGGATGTTGCGGAAATGCTCGATGGCGTCCTGCGCACCACCGTGCAGCGCCTGGGCGTGCTGGGGGGCGGCATCTACCTGCTGGCGGATGATCAATCCTCGCTGGTCCTGGCTGCTCACTATGGCGTGCCGGTGGAGACGCTCAACCTGGTCACCGGCATCCCACAGGACGGCGGCGACGCGCTGCCGGCGGATGCGCTGCCCGCCTCTGAGCTGGCCGAACTCACCGACCGGTCGGGCATCTCGTCGGTGCTCAATATCCCCATCTGGCGGCAGGAGCAGATGCAGGGCGTGATCGCGCTGGTCAACAACGAGCCGCGCCCCTGGACGAACGAAGAAGTGCGGATGCTCGACGCGATTGGGCGGCAGATCGGGATGACCCTGGCGAACGCGCGGCTGTATGCCGAGGCCGTGCGCGACGAGGCGCGCGTGCGCACCATTCTGCAGAGCATCGCCGACGGCCTGCTCGTCTTTGACCCTGACGATCATTTGACGTTGATGAACCCGGCGGCGGCGGCGCTGTTCGCTTTCTACCCGCAGGAGTGGGGCGGGCCGACCCAGGCGGCCACGCGCTTGTGGGATTGGCTGCGCGCGCGCCAGGCAGCGCCTGGCACTGTGGAGTTCGAACTCCCGGTTGGGCTGGCTGGTGAGGCGCTGAAGCGGCTGGTTGACGATGAGTGCGCGGTCGAGAGCTGTCCCGCGAAGGCGGGCGATCCCCTGCTCAAACCATGCTGGCTGTGGGTGAGCGGCGACGAAGGACGGCTGCGCGGCTGCCCACTGGATGATCATACGCGGCGCCGCGCCATTCAGGCGCAGAGCGCCGAAGTGCGCGATACGGAGGGGCAGGTGCAGGGCACCGTGATCGTGCTGCACGATGTGACCTATTTCCGCGAGCTGGACGAGCTGAAAGGGCGCTTCGTCTCGACCGTATCGCACGAGCTGCGCACGCCGCTGTCCACCGTGCTGCTGCAGGTCAGCACGCTGCTCAAATACTACGACCGCCTGTCAGAAGAGGAGCGGCGCAACATGGTGGCGGGCGTGCAGCAGCAAGCCAATGTGCTGCGCGAGCTGGTGGAAGACATCCTGGAGCTATCGCGGTTCGACGCCAGGCGCGCCACTCTGCAACGCCAGTGGTTTGACCTGTCTGTGCAGTGCCGCAGCGTGCTCGAGTCGCTGGCGCTGATCATTCGCGAGCGGGACATCACCGTGCAGGTGGAGGGATGCGACAGCCCGTGCTACATCCAGGGCGATGTCGGCCAGCTTTCGCGCGCCATCCGCAACCTGGCGACCAACGCGGTGAAATACACGCCTTCTGGTGGGCGTGTGACGCTGCGCCTGGAGCACGCCGAGGGAGGCGTCCGTCTCGCGGTGAGCGATACCGGCATCGGCATTGCGCCCGAAGCACAGAAGCATATTTTCGACCGCTTCTATCGCACTGACCAGGCGATGGAAATGGCGGCGGGGACGGGGCTGGGCCTGTCCATCACCAAAGAGATTGTAGACTTGCACGGCGGGCACATTGACCTGCGCAGCGCGCCCGGCCAGGGCAGCACGTTCACGCTCTGGCTGCCGGAGTCGCCTGGCCCGCCGGAGGGTGAAGGGGGAATGTAGGGGCGTTCTGTGCCACGCTGCGCGATGCGACCAGGCGGCGCGCTGTTTCCTGAGAGTCTCGCCCACTTCTTTTCGCCCTGCTTCTCGCCCCAGGGCAATCGCATCAAACGTGCGTGTTGTTCTACCTCACCCCCAGCCTCGCCCCGCGCGGCCCCGGAATAGACTTCCGAAGTCTTGGAGACTTCGGAAGTCTGCTCTTCGCGCTGCTCCGCCGCGTGTGTAGGGGCGGGTTTAGAAACCCGCCCCTACGAGCCGCATCCCCGCGCGCCGGTGCGGTAAACCAGGGCGCAGCAGAGCAGCGCCCCTACCGCGCGTGGGAAGAGGTTTTTCCAATCCGCAATCCGCAATCCCGCCCTTCCCCATCTCTCGCCCGTGACGGTTGACGAATTCTCTCCCCTATGCTACACTGCTCTGCCACAGTTCGCCGCCCTCATCCACAGGTGGAAACTCGAAAGGATATGGCCATCAGCGCAGGAGACTATCGGATAAACGAGCGTATTCGCGCGCGAGAAATCCGTCTGATCACGGACGGCAACGAGAATCTCGGCGTGGTGTCTGTGCAGCGAGCGCTGGAATTGGCGGCGGAGCGCGGGCTGGACCTTGTGGAAGTGGCGCCCACCGCCGATCCGCCCGTCTGCAAGATCATGGATTTCGGCAAGTTTCAGTATGAGCGCGCCAAGAAAGAGCGCGAGGCGCGCAAACAGCAGAAACAGATCGAAGTCAAGGAGATCCGGCTGCGCCCCAAGACGGACGACCATCATCGCCAGTTCAAGGTACGTGACGCACGTCGCTGGCTGGCTGAGGGCATGAAGGTCAAGGTGCGGATTCGCTTTCGGGGGCGCGAGATCACCTACCCGGAGATTGCGCGCGAGATGCTGGACGAGGTGGCCCAAGACCTGAAGGACATCGCCGTTGTCGAGCAAGAGCCGAATATGGAAGGGCGCACGATGCTGATGGTGCTCGCTCCGGCGACTGACAAGAAGAAGTGATGAGGATCGCCTGCGTGTGACTGTGGCTTGATCGCGCTGTTATCACGCTGCTGGCTGCGCGCCGCACTTCGGTGCGGTGCGGGCATGTTTATGGGGAGTTCCGGTCGTGGCAAAGACGAAGCAGAAGAAGTACAAGATCAAGACCTACAAGGCCGCTGCCAAGCGTTTCAAGGTCACCGCGACGGGCAAGGTCATGCGCACGAAGGGTGGCAAGAGCCACCTGCGTCGCCGCAAATCCGCGCGCACCAAGCGCGCCCTGGCCCGCATGCACGAAGTGGTCGCCGGTGCCGACGCCAAGCGCGTCAAGCGGCTGGCCCCCTACCTGAGCAAGTACAAGCAGAATCCGCCGGCCTAGCGCCCGCCTTTCCAGGACGGGCCGGGCCGGAACCTGACAGCAAGGAGCATTTATCATGACTCGTGTGAAGGGCGGTTTTGTCACGCGCCGCCGCCATAAGAAAATCCTGAAGATGACCAAGGGGCAGTGGGGCACCAAGCACCGCCTCTTCCGCCGCGCCAACGAAGCGATGATGAAGAGCGAGTGGTACGCCTACCGCGACCGCCGCAACCGTCGCCGCGACCTGCGCCGCCTGTGGATTGCGCGTATCAACGCGGCTGCCCGCCTCAACGGGCTGACTTACAGCCGCCTGATGCATGGTCTCAAGCAGGCCAATGTCGAGCTGGATCGCAAGATTCTGGCTGACCTCGCTGTGCGCGACGGCAATACGTTCGCCTCTCTGGTCGAGCTGGCCAGGCAGGCCTAGCTCGCCCTGCGGTGTCTGTCTTGAGCAAAACCGGCGGCTCCACCGAGCCGAGACGCCGGTTTTTTGCGTTATAGGGCCGGGGTGCTTCCGGGCAGGATGCACGCCGCCCGCCGGAGCCAGGCTATGTCACTGATCAGCAGTCCCAGCAATGAGCGCGTCAAACGAGCGCGTCTGCTCCAGCGCCAGGCGCGCACCCGCCGCAAGGAGCGCCGGCTCGTGCTGGAAGGCGTGCGTCTGCTCCATGACGCAGTGCAGGCGGGCGTGCTGCCAGAGTACGTGCTGCACGCGCCCGAACTCGACGCGCCCGCGCAGGAACTGGTGGCGAGGCTGCGCGAAGGGGGCGTCCCCTGCCTGGCGGTGATCGAGCCGCTGCTGCGCGACCTGGCCGAGACCGAGACGCCGCAAGGCGTGCTGGGTGTCTTCCCCTGGCCAGCGCTGCCGATGCCCGCTGCGCCCACTCTGGTGCTTGTTGCCGATGGCTGGCGCGATCCCGGCAACCTGGGCACGGCCATCCGCGCGGCGGCGGCTGCCGGCGCGGACGCCGTCGCCCTGACGCCCGGCACGGTGGACCCCTTCAACGCCAAAGCCCTGCGCGCGGGCATGGGCGGACATTTTCGCGTGCCGCTGGTCTGGCAGCGCGTCCCACGCGCTGCCGGAGGCGTTCCCCGGTCTGCGCATCGTCGTTGCCGACGCGGCGGGCGAGGCGTGCTACGACCAGGTGGACTGGACGCGGCCCTCGCTGATCGTCGTGGGCGGCGAGGCGCACGGCCCGCGCGATCTCGCCCGCGACCTGCCTCATCTTTCCGTCTCCATCCCGATGGCACGCGGCGCAGAGTCACTCAACGCCGCGGTCGCCGCCAGCGTGCTGCTCTTCGAGGCCGGGCGCCAGCGGCGGGCGGCGAGCTAGGTCGCTGCCAACGCGCCGGAAATAAACGCATGGTTCTTTCGTAGGAGCGCTGCTCTGCTGCGCCCTTGTAGGGGCGGGTTTCTAAACCCGCCCCTACAGGCCTCTCCCCTGCCTCCCCCTCTCCAGCCGAGCTAGAGAGGGGGACTTGGCTCGCCGCGCGCGGCGCTTTCCCCCTCCCTGGCTTGGGCCGGGGAGGGGGCCAGGGGGAGGGGCGTTTCGCCCGTGCCGCGCACCCAGAAGCCTTAACTTGGTGCGCATAGGTTTGCAAACCCGCCCCTACGGGAACGCCTTGATCGGCGCGGGGTCCGTAGGGCGTATTGCAATACGCCCCTACGGGCAGGCTAACACGCGACGGATTTTGATGCGATTGCCCTGATTCGTAGGCCCTGGCGCGTGCACCGTCTACAGACTCTTGTATACTTAGGGACAAACGCGCGCTCAGCCGTCACAGGGGGACTCATGACCAGCGCATCCACTCCAGAGGAGCTTGTTGAAGCCTACCGGCTGCTCAAGGCCGGTCAGCGCCAGCAGGCGGGGGCGGTTCTCAAGCCGTACCTGGCCGCACACCAGGACGATGCTCGCGCATGGTGGCTGATGGCGCACGCCGTCAGCAACCGGGATGTGGCGCGGCAATGCCTGGAACAGGTGCTCAAGATTGACCCCACCCACGAGCGGGCGCGCGCCCGTCTCGCGGGGCTTGCGCCCGCTGCCAGGCCCGCCGAGGTGCCAGACGACGAGCCGGACGATTCCTTCTTTGTCATCCCCGTTGCGGGCATTCCGCCCGACTCGGCGCGCCAGAAACCGCCCGCGACGCCCTCACGCCGGCTGGATGCGCCCTCTCCGCCAGCGGACGAGAGCGCCGTGCCCTCGTTCGAGGAATTCGCGGCGCAGACCTCGCCCGGCATTGACCCGTTCACCGGCCAGCCGGTAGACAGCCCCTTCGCGGACCTTGAGGAGAGGGGCACGCGCGCCCTGGTGCCCGCCGAGCAGCCCGCCGCTGGCGCTGGAGGTGGGCGCGCCTTCGACCCGGCGGCTCATGCCCGGCTTGGCGAGCACGGCCCCGGCGACGCCCAGCCGCCCGGCACAGGCCATCAGCCAGAGTGGGGGCCGGGCCTGGCGTTTGTGGTGGAGGGGCAACCGGCCCCCGCAGCGCCTGTCGTGAGCGCGGCGGAAAAGAGCGCGGTCACACGGATCATGATCTTTGGCCTGGGTGGGTTCCTGGTATTCCTGCTGGCGATGGTGCTGCTGATGGTGGCCGATGATCAGGGCTGGCTGAACCTGTCTGGCGAGTCGGGGATCGCCACCTCAACGCTGGACGGCGAGCTATTCACAGTGGACTATCCAACAGGCTGGAACGCGCGCTGCGAGCGCGAAGCGCTCGGTTATCCCGTCTGCGGCGTGGCCAACCACGAGTTTTACAACGAGGTGGACTTCTTCGCCGGGAGGGAGATTGACCTGGGCAAACTCATCGCCGAAGGGATGCGCCAGTCGCTGACCGGCTCAGGTCTGCCCGACGAGCGGATGTCGGTCATCATCATGGACGTGCCGCGCACCTCGCCGGCCTATGACAACGGAAGCTGGGCCAAGACCAAATATGAGTGGCACCAGCGGGGCTTCAGCGCCAGTGCTGGCGCCGAAGTGACCTACGAGCGGCGCAGCATTGAGGTGGACGGGAGCGCAGCATACTACTACATCTTCACCAGCGACGGTCCTGTGTATGAGGCTGCGTGGGATGTTTACGTTGAGCACGGCGGCGTCGTCTTGTGGTTGCGCGTGGAGTATGTCGCGCCGCGCAAATCATCCACCCCGCAGGACATTGTAGACCTCATGATCGAGTCGATCCGCTTCACGCCGGGGAACCCCTAGAGTGTGTGATGAACCTGGTACTCTCGACAAGGGGGAAGGGCGCTCTGTTGACCTCACCCCCTGGCCTCGCTGCGCTCGGCCTTTCCCCCTCTCCATGCATGGAGAGGGGGAGTCGAGGCGCATCAGCGCCGAGACGGGGGTGAGGTCAATCAGGAGCTACCCAAAGCCGCTGGGGAAAGACAGGGCCGTAAGTGCATACCACGCTCTAGGTGCGGGAGGGAGGTCAGTGGCGCGCCCGCCCATTGGCCTGCGCAGCCTGGCACGCCGGGCAGCGCGCCGGGTCGGCGATGACCACGCCAATCACCACTTCGCGCACGCCGGCTATGCCCATCAAGGCTTCGAGGCACTGCTCGCGCCCGGCCTCACTGTGCGCATAGCCGGTGGCCAGCACCAGGCCGTCCGGCTCCGCGATGATGGTCAGGTGATCGGCGGGACAATCGGCGTGCTTGAGCGCGCTGGCTATCGCGTCGTCGGAGATGGTGACGGGCGGTTCCATGCTGGCCTGGGTCTGATCGCCCCCGTCCAGCGGGGCTGGGTACCAGGGATAGGCGTACTCCGGGGCAGCGGGATGCGTGTCGCGGGCGCTCGCGGCTGGCGGATAGTATGAGTGGCCATGCTGCCAGGCATGGAAGCAGCGCAGCAGGGTGTCGAGATACGCCTGCCTGATCTCGGCGTCCCAGTAGGTGGCGGGCGTGGCATGACCCCGCTGCCAGCGTACCGCCTGCGGACCGGCTGCCTGGCGGATAGCGTCTTGTTGATCCAGGATCACCGCTTGCAGCGACAGCACGTGGCTGTCCACCTGGCGCATGATCACAGCGTTCAGTTGGTCGCGCTCCAGGCGGGCGGCGTGCAGCATGGCGGTCAGTCCGCTGGATTCCAGGCAATCTTCGCAGGCGTCCAGTGCGTTTTGCAGCCGCGCGCTCTTCTGGTCCGAGGTGTGCATTTGCTCGCGCAGGAACTCAAGCTCTCGCTTCAGATCGGTTTGCGTATCCATAAGACATCGTTGGCGCCGACCGATTATCTGGCGCGTTGTGCAGCCAGACACGCTGGTTGACTCCACGTACATTGTAGCTCAGATCACAGGCGGCAGATGTATGTTCCGTGTTAGAACGGCGCCGGCCAGGGAGAGGAATGGATGCAGCATCTGCCCGATAGGGGCGCAGCCGAGCGGGGCGAGGCTGGGGGTGAGGTCGCGGTCGGCACCGTGCGCGCGCATCCGCCGTCGGGTATAATCCGGGCAGAGTGGCGCGTCATGGGGGCGGAGAGGATGCGCGAGGACATGGCGGCAAACCAACCGTTCACCATCTCTTTTGACGAGCGCCAGGCGGTGGCCATCTGCGTGGAGCCGCACGAGTCGCCGGAGCGCGTCCTGGCGGCGCTGGCGCTCCCGCTCTATCGCGGCACAATCGTCGTGCACGGCGGCGCGAGCGCCCTGGAAACGCCGGCGATGGCCCCTGTGCGCGCGTTCTTCGCCGAGGGGGTGGTGCCGCTGGCCGAGGAGCACCGTCTGCTGGTGGCCGATGGCGCGACTCAGACGGGCGTGGCGCGCCTGGCGGGTGAGGCGCGCGCCGCTGCCGGGGCGACCTTTCCGCTGGTGGGCGTGGCCCCGCACCGCCATGCCACCTATCCCGGCGGGCCGCCTCCCGGCAGAGAGCGCTTCGCCCTCAACCCCGATCACTCGCATTTCGTCCTGGTAGAAGGCGGCAAGTTTGGCGTGGAGTCGGAGTTTCTGGTTGGGCTGCTGCGCGGGGCGGGCGTGCCGGGGCTGGCGTTGATTGTCAATGGCGGGAAGATCGTCCTGGCGGAAGCTCGCGCGCAGGCCGAGCAGCGCAACCCGATCGTCATCGTGCGCGGGTCGGGGCGCGTCGCCGACCGCCTGGCCGACTCGACCAGCGTCGAGCGGGGGGCGCTGCCGCCGGGTGCCCGCCTGTACGTGACCGACATCCGCACGCCCCTGGCGTTCCGCGCGCTGGCGCTCCGGCTGCTGGCGCTGCCCGCGCCGTAGCGGAAAACGGGCGCAGGCGCACCCGTCTCCCCCCCGGTCTGCTGAAGCTGCGCGCTACAAGTGCTGCAACTGACTGCGCAGCGTTTCCAGCCCGGCGACGCCCGTGTTCATGGCGCGCGGGCGGCCCTCCCCGTCCAGCACGAAGGTCGTCGGGATACTGAGCACGCCCCAGCGCCGTGCGGCGTCAAGCTGCTCTGCCGCGTTGACCTCGATGACCTGCACCCGGTCATCCAGTTCGGCCAGCAGGCGCTGGATAGCCGGGCGCTGGCGGGCGCGGCAGGGCGCGCAGGTAGGCGTGGTGAAGTAGAGAATGGCCGGGATGCCAGGGCGCAGCGCGGCCAGCAGCGGATCCGCCGGGGCGATACGCGCGGCGCGGGCAAGCTGCCAGCGTCGCAGCAGCCGGCAGCCTAGCGCCAGCAATGCGGCGAAGGCCAGGAAGATCAGCAGACGCTCGGTCATCGCCTCGCCTCAACCGGCGCATGGCCAAAGCCGGGCACGCCCAGCCGGTGCAGCCAGTAGTACATGGTGCAGCCGGCGCACCAGCCAGCGAACAGGTTCAGGCTCGCCAGGGCAATCACCAGCCCGACCAGCCCCCAGCCGGGCACGGTCAGCCCGGCGGCCAGCGCCAGCGATCCGGCGGTCACAACCATGCCACCCACCAGTTGAGCGAAGCGGTGCGGCTCCGGGTTGTCGGCGATCACCTGGGGGCGAACCAGTCCGGCGGGCAGCAGCAGGTGGCGGTAGAGGCGCGAGAACAGGCCCAGCGACGGCACTGCTGCCGACAGCAGCAGCACAGCGGCGGTGAAGGCGGCCAGCGCGGGGGCGTCCAGCACGAAAGCCAGCGCCAGCAGAGCGATGGTGAACGCCTGGTTGGTGCGTATCTGGTTGTGGTCAACGCGGCGCTCGGCAGTCATGAAGTTCTCCTTGATGCGGCACGTTCAGTGATACGACAAGGCCAACGGACATCAAAACGCGGCAGCTCCCAAACAGAGGCGCACAGCGAACGTAGTCGCCGTGCTGGGGACGCTGCCGCGCGGTTCAGCCGTTGGCCTGGGATGGAGCGGCGTATGGACGGTCTGAAGCTGCGCGCGCTAGCGCCCCCGCCTCAGACAGATACAGGGTCGGATAGTCGGCATGGGGCACCTGTTATTGCGAATGATTCGCGATCCCATCTGCGCAAATTGTAGGCAATTCGCCTTGTTATGTCAATGTCCGCTGAAGTATTGGGGAGAGGGACGGAGTCTTCCTCGCTCACAACATCCGGCTGTAGAGGTATTGCACCGCCCCCTCGCGCTTGAAGTCCATTTCCAGCAGGGGCCTGTTCGTGACTCGTGGCAGGTTACGGAGAGGTCAGCTCAAGCTCATCCAGAACCAGTACTCGCACATCCTCCACGCGCCTGATACTCAGGTCGTTGGTGAGAAACGCATCACATCCTGCCCACAGTGCCGTCGCCACTTGGAGAGCATCGGGTGTCCTGAGGCTGTAACGCGCCCGTAGCTCAGCGGCTCGCTCGGCTAACCCGGCGTCAATTGGCACCAGGGTGATATGACGACTCTGTTGAAGCATCTCTCGGTACAGGCGGATCAACTCAGCATCACGCGTCTGGATCGGCTTAGTGAGCGCTTCAGTCAGCGTGAGAGCCGATGTATAAACTGTGATTTGTCCCCCATGCACAGGCAGAAAGATTGCCCGCATCTTGTCAACACGTATCGGGGATCGCTCAGCGTAGTAGATAAACGGTGCTGTGTCAATGCACAATCGCCTCGACGTTGGTCAGAGCGTCTGCCAGCCTCATGGCCGGTGATCCCACTCAGTGCGCAGCCGGCTGATCAATTCCTGGGGATCGGTGTCGTCACGCAGCCGTTCGCCAATGCCCTCAAAATCCAGGATGCTGGGCCGTTGTTCTTCGCCTTCGCGCTCGATCAGCGAATCCACGATCAGGGCAATGAGTTGCTTGCGCTGCTCGACAGGGAGAGTACGCGCTTCACGCGCCAAATCCTCGAAAGTCATCTCTTGCTCGCCTCCATCACACCCCAGCTATCCTTGATTATAGGCCAGATGCTGCCCATGATTGCGCGACGATTGATGATTTGAGTCTTGTGCCCGCTGCCCCAAAACGGCTAAGCTCACAGCATCCGGCTGTAGAGGTACTGCACCGCCCCCTCGCGCTTGAAGTCCATTTCCAGCAGGGGGAGGGTGAAGTCCCAGGCGAAGGAGACGATCTCGCTGTAGTCGTGGCGCTGCGCCCAGTCGCACAGCGTCATGATCAGCAGACCCTTGACCGGGCGCTTGCTCCACACAAAGGCGTGCACGCGCGTGGGGAGGTTGCGGTCCTGCTGCATCAGCGCGTAAGCCTCGTGCCCGGTGACCACAAGATGCAGCCGGTCGCTCTCCGTCTCGACGATCTCCGGCACGCTGTTCCAGAAGCCGGGGGGCAGGCGATCCCATTCCTGGCGGGCGTTCTGGTAGCGGCCCAGCGGCATGTGCCAGCCCTCGATCTGCGCCGGATCGAAGGACTTGAGATCGCTCGCCTGGTAGAAAACGCGCCCCTCGCGCACGGGCAGGACGATCGGCTGCCCGCTGTGAGTGCGGCTGAAGCGATGATGTTCGAGAAGGGGAGCCTGCGCTTCGCCGTCGGCAACCGTCAGCCGCTTGCAGTGGATCGCTTCGCCGATCTGCTGGATGTAGGTCAGCAGGGCGCTGCTCACGCCGGAGTCGGCGTAGTCGGGGTGGATGGTCAGCTTGGGGATGTTGATGTGATAACCGAACGGCTCTGGCTCGCGCCCAATGAAGATCTCGGCTTCTGCGCCGACTCGCCCGTCCACTTCGGCGACGAGCGGGATGCCGTCGCTGCCGCGCAGCAGGTTGGCCAGGTGGACGGCGCACATTTCAATGCTGGCCCAGGGGCCGCCGACCAGCCATCGCTCGAAGAGCGTCAGATCGCCATATTCCGCTGGCGCCGTTTCGCCGGAGGGCAGGCGGCGCGTCCAGGTGGAGATGGTCGCGTTGTGCAGGGCGGTGATGCTGGCTGCGTCGGCCAGCGTGGCCTGTCGCACGGTGATTTGAGACATGCGCTCGTTCCTCTGTGTGCCACACTCAGTGATCAGTGATCAGTGTTCAGTTGTCAGTATTTGGTTGTTGGTATTTGGTTGTCGGTATTCAGTTGTCGGTATTCAGTTGCCAGTCATCGCCGATCAGCGATCTGAAGCGCTTACTGAAAACTGATCACCGACAACTGAATACTGATCACTGATCACCGAAAACTGATCACCAACAACCAACAACCAACAACCAACAACCAACAACCAACAACCTCTACAACAGATCAGCCAGCCCGATCTTGGGATCACGCCGGGGAAAAAGCACGCGCAGCAGGTCGGCGTGCCGCTCGTTGTAACCCATCGCCAGGTTGTCAATGCCGTACCAGCCGGTGAACAGCCGAACGAGCGACGTGGACGGCACCTCCAGCTCGACGACTTCCGGCTCGCCCATGCCCAGGAAGACCTCCGCCTGGTCGTGCTCGGTGATGACCACCAGACGATAGGGGCGCGGGGCAAAGCGGCTGTTGAGACGGCGCGATTCGAGCGTTGGCTCCAGCAAATAGAGCGCCAGCGCCAGGTTGTGCAGGCGCAACAGCGCCGCCCCGGTGAAGTGGCGCAGGTGAGCGCCGCGTACCAGGGCGTGCTGCATGAAGGCGCTCTGCGGGTGGACGAACAGGCCGATGCGCTCGATATTGAGCGTCTGGGCTGTGTGCGCGATCTGCGCCAGCAGCGCCTCCACCGCGTCCGGGTGATCGCCCGCCGCCTCGATGACGTTGAAGCGCGTGGCGTTGGTGTCGCGGAAGACGTTCACCGGCCCCTGGCTGATCAGGCGGGCATAGGCCACCAGCCGCCCTTCAACCTCGGCGACCAGGAAATCATCCGGGTCGTTGCGGCCCGTGCGCATCAGGTGCTCGATCTGCCAGGCCCACAGCCCCTCATCGCGGGCCAGGCAGTAGTGCCCGCGCGCGCACGCCTCGCTGTAGAGCGCCTGGACGGCGGGCAGATCGCCGCTGTAGTAGCGTCGCGCGGTCACTTCGCTGCTGCGCGCGCCCAGCCGGTCGCCCATGCGCCGCTCGTAGCTGTGCCCAGCGCTCCAGGAGCCTGCTCTCAGCGCCTGCTCCAGGCTGATTTCTGACTCGAAGTTGGTCAGGTAAAGGCCCACCGCGTACTCGTACAGCGAGGCTTCGAAGAGCAGCGGGTCGCCGAAACTCATGCCCAGCGCAAACTCGCGCTCGGACATGCGCCGGTGCAGCGCCTCCAGCAGCATCTCCTCGTAGCCGCGCCCCTGGTACGGTTCCAGGACGCTCAGCAGACTGATCTCAGCGGTGGGCAGCGGGCTTTCTCCGATCTGAAGCAGGCGCGGGACGAGGCTCGCGTGCGCGGCGATCTCGTTGGGGTGGTCGCCATCAATGACGAAGCAGTCCGCCGGATCAAAGCTGGGCAGAGTGCCATACCAGGCCGCAACCTGCTCGTATTCGTCCGGCCCGTAGGCCAGGCGAACGTGGTCCAGGATCGCGTCGCGCTCTTCGGGCCAGCGGATCGTGCGAACAGTCATGATGTCCCCCGGTAGTCCCCTCCAAACGACTTCGCCTGATCAGCGATTATACTCCACCGATGGCAGGGCGCTACCGGGGCGGGCGGATACGCAGGGCAATCGCATCAAACGTGCGTGTTGTTCTACCTCGCCCCCAGCCTCGCTACACTCGGCTCGCCAGCGCCGAGACGGGGGTGAGGTCAACCAAGGGCGCAGCAGAGCAGCGCCCCTATCGCGCGTGGAAAGAGGTTGCCCACCACCGCCGCAAGGAAATCGTGCTCCAACGCCCCGACCGCGCGTGGAAAGAGGTTTTTCCAATTCGCAATCCGCAATTCGCAATCCGCAATCCGCAATCCGCAATCCTGCCCTTCCTCTGCGCCTCTGCGGTCTCACTGCACCCCGGCCTCCCGGTCTCTTGCGCATTTGTCGCCAGGCGGTAAAGTAGGGGCAGGCAGGAATGCCGCTCAGCATCGAAGGAGGACGAGCTTGACCGCCGCTGACCTGTTCATCTTCTCAGGAACGTCGAATGAGCCGCTGGCGCGGCGTATCTGCGACTATCTTGGCGTTCCTCTGCGCCCGACCAGCATTCGCCGCTTCAGCCACGGCACGCTGCGCATCCAGCTTGGCGAGAGCGTGCGCAGCAAGGATGTCTACATTGTCCAGTCGCTCACCCGGCCTGTGCACCGGCATCTCATGCAGATGCTGATGATGATTGACATCGCCCGGCACGGCGATGCCCGGCGGGTCACGGCGGTGATCCCCTACTTCGCCTATGGGCGGTCGGACAAGAAGGACGCGCCGCGCATCAGCATTGCGGCCAAGCTGGTGGCGCAGCTCATCGAAGCGGCGGGCGCCGACCGCGTGATCGCCATGACGCTGCACTCGCCCCAGGTGCATGGCTTCTTTGATGTCCCGCTCGATCACCTGACCAGCCTGCGCGTGCTGGTGGATCATTTCAAGAAAGAAGACCTGACCGATACGGCCATTGTCTCGCCCGACGTGGGCTACGCCAAGCCAGCGTCCAAGCTGGCCGCAGCCCTGGGGTTGCCGCTGGCGATTGGCACCAAGATTCGCCTGACGGACACGGAGGTTGAAATTAGCTCGGTGCTGGGCACGGGGGCATCGTCACGCCGCGCGATCATCGTGGACGACGAGATCGCCACGGGCGCGACGATGATCGAGATGATGAGCGTGCTGCGCCGCAATGGCACAACGGAGTTTTGCCTGGCCTGCACGCATGGCCTGTTCACCGGCAACGCCATCGAGCACCTGAACGCGCAGGAAGACATCGGCCAGATCGTCTGTACAGACACCGTCTACGCGCCGCACGCCGAGGAAGGATTGGCCCGGCTGACCAATCTCTCGGTGGCGTCGGTGCTGGGCGATGCCATCCTGTGCAACCACGAAGGGCGCTCGGTCGGGGCTTTGTTCACCTTTTGGGAGGAGGGCGTCCCGGACGATAGCTCGCTGGGGTGAGCAAATCGGGAGCGACTCTGCGCTTTACCTCACCCCCGCTCGGCGCTGGCGCGCTCAGGCACCAGACTTCCGAAGTCTTGGAGACTTCGGAAGTCTATTCCGGGGCCGGGCGTAGCAAGGCCAGGGGGTGAGGTCAACAAGACGCCATCTTCAACATTGCCGACAATGCTTTGAGTTTCCCTTTTAGAAAGAGGCACTCATGTATTCAGAGGATCACCCTACGGGGGCGCTGACCCTGGGCGAACGCGCGCTGACCATCGGCGATGTGGTGCGCGTCGCCCGCCAGGGTACGCCTGTCCAGCCACTGCCGGAGTCGGCTCCGCCGGGGGGCGACCTGGCCGCCCGCCTGGAGCGCATCGAGCGCAGCGCCGCCTGGGTCTGCCAGACGATGCAGGAGATCGAGCAGGCCGACGCCAAAGGCCGCCCTCCGCGCGCCATCTACGGTGTGAACACCGGCTTCGGCGACAACGCTGGACGAGCTATCTTCCGCCACCCGCAGGAAGCGGCGCAGCTCAGCCGCAATCTGCTGCTCAGCCACACCGTCGGGGTCGGGCCGTACCTGCCGCCGGACGCTGCGCGCGCGGCCATGCTCATCCGCGCCAACACGCTCGCCCAGGGCTATAGCGGCGTGCGCCGGGCGGTGATCAACACGCTGGTCGCCATGCTCAACCAGGGCGTGGTGGCGGCCATGCCCGCCCAGGGATCGCTCGGCGCGTCCGGCGATCTCGCGCCGCTGGCGCACCTGGCGCTGGTGCTCAGCGCGCCCCTGCCCGGCGAAGAGCCGCACCCTGGCGCGAACAGCCAGGCGTTCTGGGGGGGCGCGCTGCTGGACGGGGCGCAGGCAATGGCGGCGGCGGGCATTCCCCGTGTGGAGCTTGGCGCGAAGGAGGGCGTGGCCCTGATCAACGGCACGGCGGTCAGCGCCGGGATCGGCGCGCTGGCCTGGCACGATGCCTACCACACGCTGGCCGCCGCCGAGATCGCGCTGGCGCTGTCGGTCGAGGCGCTGCGCGGCTTCCGCGACGCCTTTCTGCCGCACCTGCACGCCGTGCGCGGCCACGAAGGGCAGGTCCAGGTCGCCCGCTTCGTCTACCGGTTGCTGGAGGGCAGCACGCTGGCGCGCGGCGACACGGACGTGGACCTCGACCCCGCCGAAGGCCCGCCGCAAGACCCCTACTGCCTGCGCGCCGCCCCGACGGTGCTCGGCGCGGCCCTCGACACGCTGCGCTATGTCGAGAGCGTGCTGACGCGCGAGATCAACGCCGTGACCGATAACCCGCTCATCTTCCTCGACGAGGAGGGGCCGCTGCACCTGCCGCGCGCCAGCAAAGCGGTCTCCGGCGGCAACTTTCACGGCGCACCGGTCGGCTACGCGCTGGACTTCCTGAAGATCGTCCTGACCGACCTGGCGAGCATCTCCGAGCGGCGAACGTTTATGCTGCTCGACGGGCGGCTCAACCGCGACCTGCCGCCGTTCCTGGTCACCGATCCGCCGGGCGAAGAAGGGCTGAACAACGGCCTGATGATGGCCCAGTACACGGCGGCGGCGCTGGTCAGCGAGAGCAAGGTGCTGGCGCACCCGGCCAGCGTGGACAGCATTCCCAGCAGCGCCAACCGCGAGGATCACGTCTCGATGAGCACCATCGCGGCGCGTGGCGCGGCGGAGATCGCGCGCAACGCCCAGGCGGTGATCGCTATCGAGCTGCTGTGCGCGTTCCAGGGGCTGGAGCTGCGGTTGGAGCAGCAGCCGGACGCTCGCCTGGGGCGGGGCACGGCGGCGGCGCTGGACTTCCTGCGGACAGTCGAGATCGCGCCCGGCCAGCCATTGCGCCCGCTGCGCCGCGACGTGGCCATGCACCCCTACCTGGAGGCGCTGATCGAGGTCGTGCGCTCCGGCGCGCTGGTGGAGGCGATCCACCGCGCGCTGTGAAACGTGAAAGGCCAGGGGCATGACTTCACCGGCGTTACCAGACCCTATCCTGCGCGACTTCCCCGACCAGTTGACGACGGAGCGGCTGCTGATCCGCCCGCCGCGCCCCGGCGACGGCCCGGCGATCAACGCGGCTATTGTGGAGTCGCTGGCGGAGCTGCGCCCCTGGATGCTCTGGGCGCAGCCGCCGCCTTCGGTCGCCGACACCGAGACGCTGTGCCGCCGCAAAGCCGCCGACTGGCTGCGGCGCGAGGATTTCATGCTCACGCTCTGGCGGCGGTCCGATGGGCTGTTCGTGGGGGCCAGCGGGCTGCACCGCGTTGATTGGTCAGTGCCGCGCATGGAGATCGGCTACTGGTGCCGCAGCAGCCTGAGCGGGCAGGGCTACATCACCGAGGCCGTGCGCGCCATCACGCGCTTCGCCTTCGAGCAGATGGGCGCGCAGCGCCTGGAGATTCGCTGCGACGTGGACAATACGCGCAGCGCCGCGGTCGCCAGGCGCGCGGGGTATGCGCTGGAAGCGCGCCGTCGCAACAGTGCGCGCGGCGTAGATGGGGCGCTGCGCGATATGCTGGTCTTTGTCCGGTTCCCGCAGGAGCAGGCCGGGGGCTAAACGCTGGCGTTCTGCTCGATGCTTTGCAGGGCGTCGGCCAGGGTCGGGCGGAAGATGAAGTGGTGGGGGCTGTCGAAGCTGCCCAGGCTGAGCGCCAGTGCGCGCAGATAGGGGTTGGCGCCGACCACGATCACGCGGCATACGCGGTGGTCGCGCACCATGCGCAGGTTTTGCAGACGCGGGAACAAGTCTGCGCTGATCGTGTGCAGGCCGGACATTTCGGCGATCACTGTGATGCGCTGGTCGTCGTCGAGCCGCGCGAAACAGGACGCTTCGGCATCTTGGGCGCTGTCCAGATCATCGTGTGTGATCTGCCCTGAGAAGCGGTAATACAGGGCGTCCGAAGCGGGGCTGGCTTCGATGTGGATGGGCACGCTGGCCTCCTCTTTGCTAGTCCCCTGGTACTATCATGGTCATTCTAACGGCACTGTCGCTGCGAAACAACAGGCTTGGGCGGATTTTCACACGATTTTCGTTTCCGGCGGGCGCTTTACAAGCGGGCCGAACCTGTTTATACTGGGGCAGCACAGAGGAGAAAGTCCCCATGCGCCAGCGACAGCGCCACCACCATTTCCACGGTAACGCGAACGGTTGAGTGAGCGGCCCTGCCCGGCGCGTGTCGAGCGTGGACGGTGGACGCCACGCTCTTTTTGTGCCTGCCGGCGTCCGCTTGTGCCCGCCCGCTGACGGTGGGTGAGGCGCATCGGCGGTTGCGCGTGAGAGAGAAAGAGTTGTGGCCCAGAAGGAACGAGTCCTGATGCTGTGTACGGGCAATTCGGCGCGCTCGCAGATGGCTGAAGGCTGGCTGCGCGCCAGGGCTGGCGACCGCTTCGAGGTCTTCAGCGCGGGCAGCCATCCGTCCGGGCACGTGCTGCCCGGCGCAGTTCAGGCGCTGGCCGAGATCGGCATTGACATCAGCGACGCCCGCTCCAAGAGTATGCGGGAGTTCCTCGGCCAGCCGTTCGACCATGTGATCACCGTCTGCGACAACGCCGCCGAGAACTGCCCCGTGTTCCCTGGGCCGGGCAAGCGCCATCACCGCAACTTCACCGATCCGGCCAGATATGTGGGGGAGGAGCAGGTCGCCGTGTTCCGCCGCGTGCGCGACGAAATCGCCGCCTGGCTGACTGAGTTGTTCGCCCTGGACGCTCAGGATAATCCGTCTGCGTAAGGGGCGCTGCTCTGCCGCGCCCGGCAATTCGCGGACCGGTTGCCAGCGCCAGACGAACTTCGACCAGCAGAAGTGGAGTGATGACCCATGCCCAAGATAGACGCCCGCCTGCCCAAAGGGATGCGCGATTTCCTGCCGGGGGAGGTGCTCAAGCGCGAATACGTGATCGGCGTGATCACCGATGTGTTCCAGACGTTCGGCTTCGAGCCGATCTATACACCCACCCTGGAAATGCTGGAGACATTGCTCGGCAAGGGCGGTGAAGAAGCCGACAAGCTGCTTTTCCACGCGCAGCACCCCGGCGGCAAGGAACAGCTTGGCCTGCGCTACGACCTCACCGTGCCGCTGGCCCGCTATGTGGCCATGCACGAAAACGACCTGACCATGCCCTTCCGCCGCTATCACATCGCCCCGGTGTGGCGCGGCGACCGCCCGCAGAAGGGCCGTTACCGCGAGTTCTTCCAGTGCGACGTGGACATCGTTGGCGTGGCGAGCATGGCCGCCGATGCCGAGATCGTCAGCCTGCTGACGACGGCGCTGGGGCGGCTGGGCTTCGCCGATTTCACCGTGCACATCAACAACCGCAAGCTCCTGACCGGCATTGGCATCTACGCGGGCGTGCCGGGGGCGCAGCTTGGCGACCTCTATCGCAGCGTGGACAAGCTGGACAAGATGGGGCTGGACGGCGTGAAGCGGGAACTGGCTGCCAGCGGCATTGCCGATGATGCCATCGGGCGGCTGATGGCCCTGCTGCAACACCGCGCAGGCGGGTTGGACGCGCTGCGCCAGGTGCGCGCGCAGTTGGCCGGTGTGCCGGTCGCGCTGGAGGGCATCGGCGAGCTTGAGCAGATGGTCGAGTACCTGGATGCGCTGGGGGTGCCGGAGTCGCGCTTCACGGTAGACCTGGCGATGGTGCGCGGCCTGGGCTACTACACCGGCCCCGTCTACGAGACGTACATCACCAGGCCGGACAACCTGGGCAGCGTGACCGGCGGCGGGCGCTACGACGAGCTGATAGGCATGTTTCGCGGCCAGAGCCTGCCGATGACCGGGGCCAGCCTGGGCATCGAGCGCATCATTGACCTGCTCGACCTGCTCAACCTCTACCCGCCAGAGCTGACCGGCACGGTGGTGCAGGCGCTGGTCACGGTCTTCGACGAGCGCACGCAAGGGGCATCGCTGGCCCTGGCTCATGAATTGCGCGCGGCGGGCATCCGCACTGAGGCGATCATGACCCCCAGGCGGGCCATCGGCAGGCAGGTGCAGTATGCCGACCGCAAGGGCGCGCGGCTGGTCGCTTTCCTGGGCGAGGACGAGATCAAGGCCGGGCAGGTCAAGCTCAAGCGGCTCAGCGACGGCCAGGAAGTGACAGTGCCGCGCGCTGAAGCGGCGGCGGCAGCCCGCCGGCTGCTGGCGGGGTGACCGCACGACTCACACGGGGCGGGCCCGGCGGGGTTCGCCCCGTGTTATAATCGGGAAAAGGCGGGAGGTGCCACCATGACCACCAAGACCATCATGCTCGAAGACGTGCAGGCCAGCCTGGATGCGCTGTTCGCGCTGGTGCGCGAGGGCAGCGAGGTCATCATCATGGACGGCAGCAAGCCGTTGGCGCGCGTGTCGCCTGTCGAGCCGGGCAAGCGTATTCCCGATTTGCATCCCGGGGCCTGGATGAGTGATGACTTCGACGAGCCATTGCCAGATGAGTTCTGGCTGGGCGAAGAAGAATGAGATACCTGCTGGATACGCACACATTCCTGTGGTGGGATACGCGATCCAGCAGGCTATCCCGCCGTGTGTTCGACCTGATCAGCGACAGGTCGAATGTGGTGTGGTTGAGTATGGCGAGCGTATGGGAGATACAGATTAAGCACCAACTTGCCCGGCTGGAACTATCCGCGCCGTTGGCGGAGATCATTCGAGTTCAGCAGCGAGAAAACGGCATTCATCTGTTGCCAATTGATCTATCCCACGTCCTGGGTCTCTCTGATCTGCCCCATCACCACAAAGACCCCTTCGACCGCCTGCTCGTCGCCCAGGCAATGGCGGAGAACCTCGTCGTGCTCAGCCATGATCCCCACATCGCGCGCTATCCTGTGCCGGTTGAGTGGTGAGTTGGGGCGCGGCCCACGAACAATCCGACTCACACGGGGCGGACCCTGCCAGGCCCGCCCCGTGTTATAATCAGGGAAAGGCGGGAGGTGCCACCAACCCGCCTCGTCCCACCAATAAATTATCATTCCTCTTCGTGTTCATCTTGCTCATCGTGTTCGTGCGCGCCAGGGGCGGGTTCCTGGGGCTGGAGCCGGCCAAACGGCAGGTCAATGTTGAAGTAGAACTCCGCTTCCTGGCCGGTGCGGGTGTGGCGTCCGTGCAGCACGTCGTAGGCGTGATTGTCCTCCAGCACGAGCCGCTGCATGGTGCTCTTGTACCCCAGCAGGCGCAGCACTGTGTACTCCTCGGCTGTGCTGAGCACGATGAACGCCGTGTTCTGGCTGCGCCCATCGCCCGTAGCCAGGATGGCGCCGATCAACCCCTGGGCAAAGGCGCGGTGATAGGCCGCCTGCCCGGCGCTGTCGCGCAGCGTGTGCACGTAATCGGCGACCATGTGCGCCTCGATGTCCAGGTAATTCGCGGTGAGCAAGTCATGAGCCGCTCTCAGGGCGGCGTCGAAGTCGCCCGCAGCAAGGGCCTGGCTCAGCGCCTGGACGCCGGCAAAGTTGAAGGCGTAGGGCGCGTAGGCGTCGGAGCGCGCGTAAGCCATGCGCAGCGTGTGAAAGTCGGCCCCTGCCGGGTTGGCCTGAGCCGCGGCCAGCAACTCGTAGTAGTCCATCAACGACTCCTTTGCTCTGGAGCAGGTGCCGGGAGTCTAACAGATGCGGCGCAGCGCGCGCAAGGCAGGCCGCCTGGGTGCGCGCAAAGGCTGGCAGCGACTTGCGCGACGCGAGGGCATTGACCTCACCCCCGGCCTCGCTGCACTCGGCTCCGGAATAGACTTCCGAAGTCTCCAAGACTTCGGAAGTCTGGTGTCTGAGCGCGTCAGCGCCGCGCGGGGGTGAGGCCAAGGGGGGCGCAGCGAGCAGCCCCTCTGCCTGACCTGTCTTGCATACAGCATACAGCCGGGGTCTTGCTTCGAAAGGCCCTTTGCTGTAGAATGTCTCTATAATGTAGAAATGGAGATGGGCCATGCGTGACGCGAACGCACGAGTTCAGCAATGGGGCAACAGCCTGGCGCTGCGCATCCCCCGGCCCTATGCGCGGCAGATGGGGCTGCGCCACAACAGCGCTGTCAGTATCCACCTGGAAGCGGGGCGGCTGGTGATTGAGCCTGTGCCGCGCTTTGATCTCGACGAGCTGCTCGCCGCCGTCACGCCGGACAACCAGCACGGTGAGATTGACACAGGCCCGGCAGTGGAGAACGGGGTGTGGTGAGTGTACACACCCAGGCGCGGCGATATGGTATGGCTTTCGTTCAGCCCACAGGCCGGTCGTCGTCCGGCGGTGGCGCTTTCCCCCGAAGCCTATAATGCCAGAACGGGATTGGCCTTGTTCTGCCCGGTGACCAGCCAGGTAAAAGGCTACCCGTTTGAGGTCGCTATCCCGGACAATGAGCCAGTCTCCGGCGTGATCCTGGCCGACCAGGTCAAGAGCCTGGACTGGCGGGCGCGCCAGGCGGAGTGGATCATCAGTCTGCCTGCTCACACCGTTGAAGAGGTGCTCGCCAAGATAGCTACTTTGCTGGACTAGGCGCGCCTCATCCGTCCTGGCTGGCCTGCACGGTGCGCACCAGCCCCTCGATCAGCGCCTCTTTCTCCGCGTCCGACAGGCGAGCAGCAGCGTGCGCCAGCCGGTAGGTGCCCGGCGGCATCGAGCCGCCGCGAATGGCTTCCGTGATGCGCTCGGAGAGCGGCTTGGGCGCGAAGGGATCGTCGGGGTCCACGAACTCGTCGTCGGCGTGACGATCCCATGCGGAGAAGTTGAGCGCTTCGCGCCCCTCGGTCACGTCGTACCAGACCACCCACGCGGACGGCGCGAGCCGCGCGTACCAGGGCCACGCGGTCTCGTTGCTGTGACAGTCAAAGCACGCCGCCGCAGCCAGCGCGCGCGTCTGCGGGGAGTTCCACTGCGGCTCGCGCAGGACGGGGGGATTCTCGCGCGGGACGGGGATCGCCTGGATCGCTGCGGCGAAGATGAGCAGCAGCGCGGCGTTGATGACCAGCGTGCGCGTCCACCAGCGGCGGGTGAGCGGTACAGGCGGCGGCGCGGGCAAGGGCCTCTCCTCGCGGCAACGGGCGGGTGTCTGCGCAGATTATAGAGCAAAGAGACCCGCCTGGCGCGGGCGACACAAGATGGCGGGGCGCTCGCCTGGAGCACCCCGCCACCCTCTCCCACGCTGCTCGATAGCGTCTGTGCTAGACTTCCTTGCCCGGCTGCCAGACTTCCCACACCTTGCCGACGAGACTGGGGTGGGGCTTGAGCGTCGCCTTGCCCGGCACCCAACCTGCCGGAGTGACTTCGCCCGTTGCGCGCACGTGCTGGTACGCCTGCACCTGGCGGATCAACTCCTTGATGTTGCGGCCAACCGGCGGCGTCATCACTTCCATCGCCTGGATCACGCCGTCCGGGTCAATCAAGAAGCGGCCCCGGATGTCTACGCCGGCGTCTTCATCGTACACGCCGTAAAGCTGCCCGATCCGTCCGCCGGAATCGGCCAGCATCGGCCAGGGGACGCCGCCCTCGACCATCCTGGAGAGTTCCTGCTCTTGCCAAATCTTGTGGGTGAAATGGCTGTCCGTGCTCACCGAGTAGATGTGCACGTCCAGCGCCTGAAGCTGATCATAGTGGACGGCAACTGCCGCCAATTCGGTCGGTCAGACAAAGGTGAAGTCGCCGGGGTAGAAGCACAGCAGTGCCCAGTGCCCTCTAAGCTCGGACAGCGTGACCAGCTTGAAGCTGCCCTGATGGTAGGCCATCGCCTCGAAATCCGGGGCGGGCTTGCCAACTCGTGCGAACATCTGCGGTACCTCCTTCAATAGCTCTGCGAAACCTGCTGCCTGTGGCGCAGCCTGGGCGGCCAGCGGGCCGCGCGCGGACTGCGTGCACGAAACGGGTTGGTCGGCCATACGGTGCTCCTTCCAGTGCTGACCGTCCGTGCCGGATGCGGCTCCGGCGGGCCTGGTGTGGGTGGGGGGTGCTGTGGAGCGATGATGCCACCCCTGTCTGCCAGTATAACGCAGGTGGGCCGGGCGGTCAGTGTGCCTTCTCACCGAATAGGGGGGCTATTCGTCCCGACTGGGGGTGAGGGGCCTGCCAGTCTGACGCTTGCTCTCAGCGGTGCCAGACAACCGAGTCAGTGACGCTACGATTCTTGGGGGCTTGTCTGTGATAAGAGCCGGTATAATAGAGAAGAGCGATTAACGTTGGAGCAAGGCATCTGAGGCAACGAGATGGGTACTGTGACGCTTGAGCAAGTTGTCCGACTGGCAGAGCAGTTGGACGCACACGACCGCGCCGTGCTGGTTCGACGCTTGCAGGCGACTCTTCTGCCGGAGGGCGGCAGCGGCGTGACGCGCGACATGCTGCTTGCGGAGCACCAGCACCTGCGCACAGCAGGGGCTTTCGAGAGGGTCGAGAGCCTGCGTAACAAGTACGCCGAGCCGCCGCTAGACGTGAGCGACGATGATCTGCGCGCCAGCATCCGAGAGTTCTCGACAGAGTGGGAGCAAGACCTTGACGATCTCTTCGACGACTAGACCGCTCTATGTGGTGGATACCAGTGCTCTGATCTGGTATCTCAAAGAAGATAGAAAGCTAGGTGCTCAAGCAGCAGCAGCCTTTGAAGCAGCGGAGCGAGGAGAGACCTGGCTCATCGTCTCAGCCATTGTCGTCGCTGAGTTGTTTTATGCGGACAAGAAGCACCGCCTTTTTCAGGACTTTCGGCAGACTTATCTGGCGCTCAAAGCCAAGCCTTACTTCCGAATTGTCCCGTTTGTCCCGGACGATGTACTCCATTTCGACCAGGATAGCAATGTACCAGAGATGCACGATCGCATCATCGCTGGTCTGGCCCGGAGGATAGGTGCGCCTCTCCTCACCACTGATCCACTGATTATCGCGGCGGGGCTGGTAGAGGTTGTCTGGTGAGTCTCGCCTCCTGGTTCCCCGTCCCCTCTGGGGGCCATCGCGGCCCCCGGTTACCGCCCCCGCCGCTCAGCGCGGCGACGGCAGACTCTGCTGCGGCACAGGTGCGCGCGGCAGGGTGAAGTAGAACGTGCTGCCGCCGCCTTCGGTGCTCTCCACCCCGACCCGACCATCCAGGCGCGTCACAATGCGCTGGACGATGGACAGCCCGATGCCATATCCGTCGCGCCGGACGCGCTGCCCGCGTTTGAACGGCTCGAAAATCTCTTCTCGCTGCTCAGCGCTGATCCCGTGCCCGTAATCGCGCACCCAGAAGCGCACCATGCCTTCGGGCTGCTCGTCGGCCCCTAGCTCGATGCGGGGCGGGTCGCCGCCGTACTTCAGCGCGTTGCCCAGGTAGTTCGTCCACACATGCTCCAGCCACGGCCCGTAGCCCAGCGCCGGCGGCCACTCGGCCTGGACAGTGATCCGCGCGCCCACCCGCTCGATAGCGGGATGGAGCACGCGGCAGGCTTCGGCCACGATGTCGCCCATCTGCACTGGCATCGCGGCGACAGCGCCCTGGTGCGTCTGGGCCAGCAGCAGCAGCTCGTCAATGATGCGCTCCATCTTCTGCGCACCTTCCAGCAGGCCGCCGATATACTCGTGCAGGCGTTCAAGCGGCTGCCGTTCCAGGTCATCGTGCAGCAGGTCAGCGTAGGCGACGATCAAACTCAGCGGGTTCTTCAGATCGTGGGCGACCGTGTGAGCGAAGGCATTCAACTCGGCGATGAGCTGTTCGCGCTCGGCTTCATTTCGCTTGCGCTCAGTGATGTCGCGCACAACTGCCACGCGCATCCGCTGGTCGCCGAAGCGAATCTCTCTGGCGTTGATCTCGATGGGAAACTCGCTTCCGTCGCGGCGCAGGCCCAGCGCCTCGTAGACGCGCTCATCACCCTCGGCCAGCCGCTGGCGGACGGAGTCACGCACATGCGGGGCGATGAAGTCGAGAGGGTTGCGCCCCAGCAATTCGTCCAGGGTCACGCCCAGCATGTCGAGGGCCGCCTGGTTGACATCATGGATTACACGGTTGTCGTGCAGCACCACCCCTTCCAACGAGGCGTCGGCCAGCCGGCGGAAGCGCTCTTCGCTCAGACGCGCCTGCCCCGCGGCTTGCTGCCAGGCGGCGCGATAGCGCGCTTCGCGGAAATGCACTCGCTCCAGCCGACGCAGCGTCCGCAGACGAATGAAGTGCACGACCAGGGCAATCGCCACGCTGGTGACCACAGTGGACACCAGTTCATCAGCAGGGATGCCGGGATACAGGTGCAGGGTGACTCCCACCCATGCGCCAACTGTCGCCCCAATGGTCAGCATCAGCCAGCGCGTATCCAGGTAGAGGTATCCGGCGGTGATCAGCAGCAGGGCGTAGCTGAGCGTAAAGCTGGGGGAAGTAGTGAGGTGGCGGGCGGTCATCACGGTGATCGCCAGCAAAGCCAGCGCTGAACCTGCCGCGTGCGCCCAGCCCGCCGGCAGCGCAGCGCGCCCCAGCGCCACAAAGAGCACCAGGGACGCCAGGGCCAGGGCAAAGGCCAGCGCAATCAAGCCTGGCGGTGCCCCGCCGCCGTGCCCGGTCAACAGCACGCCCGCTTCCAGCAGATAGAGCACGCCGAGCGTCAGCGCGACCGGGCGCAGGCTGTCCTGGGCAATACGGTTGAGCGCCTCGCGCAGCGCCCCGGCGGGCATCTCGGCGTCCACAGGCGCTATCTGCACGCTGGGGGCGGGCGTGTCGCGATCAGACTCGTGTGGCGGGTGAGACATACGCCTCCCGGCTTACCACCACCTGACGCCTACAGGTGGATGTAGTGTCCTTCCAGGCCGTGCGCCACTTCCATCAGCGCCTCCGACAGCGTGGGGTGCGCGTGAACGTTGCGGGCGATCTCGTGGGCGGTCAGCTCCCACTTCTGGGCCAGGGTCAGCTCTGGCAGCAGCTCGGTCACTTCGGGGCCGATCAGGTGGCCGCCGAGAAGCTCGCCGTACTGCTTGTCGTGAATCAGCTTGACGAAACCATGACCCTCGGCCAATCCCTGGGCCTTGCCATTGGCCTGGAGAGGGAAGCGGGCGATCTCAATGTCGTGCCCGGCCTCGCGCGCCTGGGCCTCGGTGTAGCCGAAGCTGGCGACCTGCGGCTGGCAGTACGTGCAGCGCGGCATCATGCGATAGTCGAGGGTCGTCGTCTCCACACCGGCGATGTTCTCGGCGGCGATGACGCCCATCGCGCTGCCGACGTGAGCCAGCATCAGCTTGCCGGTCACGTCACCAACGGCCCACACGCCGGAGATGTTGGTCGCCATGCGCTCGTCAATCTCGATGGCACCGCGCCTGGAGATAGCCAGGTCTTTGAGAGTCTCCAGGCCATATCCTTCCAGGCGCGGCTTGAAGCCGGTGGCCATGATCGCCCACTCGGCCTCGATGACCTGGCTCTGTCCGTCCTTCTCGACAGTGACGCGCACGCCAGACCCCGTGTCCTCAACCGACTTCATGGCCGTGCCGGTCATGAAGGTGACGCCCAGGCGTTTGTACTGCTTCTCCAGCTCGGCAGAGACTTCCTCGTCTTCGTTGGGCAGCAGGTGCGGCAGATACTCGACCAGGGTCACGTCCACGCCGTAATTGTGCATGATGTAGGCGAATTCGACGCCAATCGGCCCCGCGCCGACGATCACAGCGCTGGCGGGCAGCTTCTCGGAGAGGATCGCTTCCAGGTAGGTGATCACGTGCTCGGACAGCTTCACGCCGGGCAGCAGGTTGACGACCGCGCCGGCAGCGAGGATCAGGTTCTTCGTCTTGAGCGTTTCAGTCCCGCCCTTGCTGAGCTCCACGCTGACGGTGGACTTGTCCTGGATGGTGCCCCAGCCCTCGTAGGTATCAACCTTGTATTTCTTCAGCAGGAAGCCAACGCCTTTGACCAGCCGGTTCGATGCCTGGCGGCTGCGCTTGAAGGCGACGCTGTAGTCCACCGTCACGCCCTTGCCACCGTTGAAGCCGAATTCCTTCATGCGGTGCTGGACGATATGGGCCAGCTCGGCGTTACGCAGCAGCGCTTTGGACGGGATGCAGCCCACGTTGAGGCACACGCCACCCCACCATTCCTTCTCGACGATGGCGGTCTTCAGACCCAACTGGGCGCTGCGAATCGCGGCGACGTAGCCGCCAGGACCCGCCCCAAGCACCAGGACATCGTATTCATTGGCCATATTGCAGTGCGCTCCTTATTGTTCCGTTCGCGGTGAGGGCCGGGCGCGCGCCGGTGCGCGCTGCCCTCATGCCTCTATTCTGCCAGAGCTTAGCGCAAACGCGCCGATTCCGCCCGCAAGAGCCGCGTTTTCCCTTCACCGCCGGCTACTGTGCCGCCCAGGGCGGGCGGGCCGGCGGTCCGCCGTCTCCGCCGCCGCGCAGCGACTCGACGGACAGGCGGTCGCCGCTCGCCGTCACCAGGTGCAGGGAGTCGCCTGCGCCCAGCAGCCCCCGCACTTCGTCCAGGCGGGTGCGCAGCGCCTCCTCCTCGACGATGACCACTTCTGCCCAGGCCGTCGCGTCGAGCGGGTGCAGGCGGCAGGTCTTGAGCACTGCACGCAGCGCCACATAGCGCGCCGCGGCGTCGGGGTCGGGTGCCAGGGCGATCCACAGCAGGCAGCGACCGGGCTTGATGGGGGGAAAACGCATGGGGTCTCTTCCTGGCTGGCGAAATCCTCGCGCTTCTATGTTCCCTAGTATAACCTGGGCGCACGCCGATATGTTTTTTCTTACGTGATACAAACTGTTTTCTAACCAGAAATGAGACTTGAAGAGTGCAAGCAAAGGTTGTCAGCGATTTCGCTGGACGCAGAGCATTGACCTCATCCTCAGCCTCGCTGCGCTCTGCCCCGGAATAGACTTCCGAAGTTTTCGGGAACTGCGGAAACCCATGCCAGGGCCGGGCGCTGCGCTGCTGCACCCCGGACGTTCCCCTGGTAATCGGAACGGTCAGCGCGGCGGTGTAGCCTGGAACTCAGTTGGCGCTGTGTGGGGCAGCTCTGGGTGAATTGGCCCATGTTCATACATTTTTCACATCAGGGGGATTGAGCGCCGCGAAAAAAAGTGATAAAGTGGTTGGTATAGTGGTGCAAAATGGTTAGGATGGGTGGGATGTATACACAGAATGAACTGATGTTCCCTAGCCATGCGATCCCCAAGCTGCGCGGCGCGCGCAGCGAGCAATGGGACGCGCTCATAGAGCGGCTCTCGACATTGCCGGAAACGCACGAAGATGTGCTCTCCTTCATGCTCATGATGATCCGGCTGAACGGCTGCCTGCCGTGCGAGACCGACAGCTACCGGGCCATGCGCGGCTGCGTGATGTGCACGCTGCAAACGCTGCGCCGTTTCAAGGAGCCGGACGAAGCGCTGCTGCGTCTGTATGAGGAGGCGCGGCGCGATATGCGCCGCCATCTGCTGCTGATGCAGCCGGCAGCGCAAAGCGAAAGCATCGCCGCGCGCTAGAGCGTCCGGCGAGCATTCCCCGCGCGGCAGGATCGCTCGCCGCCCTCGCGCCTGGCCCAGTGCCCCGCCGGGCGCGTAGCTGTGCCATGTGCCTGCCCCTGAAGATTTCAAAGTCCTCGAGATGCTGTTGCGGGCTGTTGACTGGCAAGTCTGCAAATGACTTGAGGGTCTAGGAGAGAATAGCAGATGAAGGCACCGCGACTGTCAGACTTATCGGACTTGACCCTGGACGAGCTGTGGGAGCTGCTGCGCGAGAAGGCCGAGGCGCTCATCCGCGAGCAGTTGGGGCACGCCCCGGAAGGGACGGACTTGCGGCAGAGCGACCTGTCCGACTTCCCGGTAGACAGCTACGGCTCCTGGCCGAAAGACTTGTCGCTGAGACGCGAGGATTTGTATGGCGACGACGAGCGTTAGGACGGTCTTCCTGGATACCAACATTCTGCTGCGGGCCAACGTCGCCGAGGCCCCGCTGCACACCGAGGCGCTCACCGCGATCAGGGCGCTGCGCGCCAGAGGAGACGTGCTGTGGATCAGCCGCCAGGTGCTGCGCGAGTTCATGGCCGTTCTTTCCCGCCCGCAGACCTTCGCCGCGCCGCGCTCAGCGGCCACCATCGTTGAGCGCGTGCGCTATCTCCAGGCGCACTTCTGGTCGCCGATGATACGTCGGTGGTTACCGAGAGGCTGCTCAGCCTGGTGCAGATCATCCCTGTGGGGGGCAGCAGGTGCACGACGCCAACATCGTCGCCACGATGCAGGCGTATGGCATCGGCCACTTGCTGACGCTCAACGTTGTGGGCTTCACCCGGTTTTCGTCCCTGATCACTGTCCTGACGCTGGAGGACGTACTGGAAGGCCCCTAGAACTCCCAGCATAAGAAGGGTAGCCCCTGCCGCGCAAAAACGTAACGCCGCCCAGGTGAGCTTCCTGGAAGGCTACGGCAAGACCGCCCCGCCATCCCCGCTGTGCTCGGCTCTTCCCCCTCTCCGTCAACGACTATGTGTTACCCACAAATGCGCCCCATTCCAACCGGCATCCGCAGGGAGGGCGCATGGCAAGAGACCGGGTAGAATCGCCGCGCCGTGTTAAGATGAGAGGCGACGCCAACCCGCTCTGTGGAGGACGATATGCCATGCCCGCGCGCCTGCCCCGCTCTCTGACCCTGCTGATCACCCTCTTGGCGCTGATGCTGACCGCACTGCCCGCCCCGGCGCTGGCGCAGACCGGCGAGCGCTACCAGAACTCCGCGCTGGGCGTCGCCTTCGACCTGCCCGCCGGCTGGTCGGTGAACGCGCAGGAGCGTGCCCTGATCGCCGGCGCGCCGGGCGATGTGGCCCTGGTGCAGGCGGGCAACCCGCCGCAGGGCCTGGTCGTGCGCATGGTCTTTGGCACGTTCAGCGAGCTGGGAATCACCGATGCGAGCGAATTGCCCGGCTTGCTCAACCGCCTGATCACCGGCGGGGCGCTGGCGACGCAGCCGCAGCGCATCACCTGGGGCAACGCCAGCGGCTACGAAGAGACGGTCGCACAGCCCGCCGAAGGGCTGACCGCGCGCGTGGCGCTGCTGGCGATTGCCGGGGGGCGCGTCGCCGTCGTGCGCGGCCTCGCGCCTACGCCCGTCTGGGAGGGCGGCGGCGGCGCGGCGTTCGACGCGCTGGCCGCGTCGCTGGTTTTCTCGCTGCCAGAGCGCGACGCCGGCCTGGTCGAGACGATCACTGCTCACGATGGCGGCGTGCTGTGGCAGTTCGCCGCACCGCAGCCGGAGGACGGGCGCGCGGTGCGGCTGGGCGGCCTCGTCTACGACATGTTCAATGTGATGTACATCGCTGCCGGACCGGGCGGCGTGCTCACCCTGGAGATGAACAGCGGGCGGCAGATCAGCTATCTAGGCCCCTGGCATGGCGCGGACTTCGCCGATGTCGCCATCGGGCCGGACATGAGGCTCTACCTGGCGAACACCGCTCCTGATACGCTCGGCGCGGTGACGGTGGTGGATCGCGCCGGGAACTGGGGGCGCGCCTGGGGCGCGCGCGGCGACGGCGACGGCGAGTTCGCGCCGGGGATGCCGCAGACCATCGCCGTCACCCGCGCGGGCGACGTGTGGACGGCCTCCGAGGGGCACGGGAGCGGCATCCGCGACCGGCTGTACAAGTTCGACGCCGTTGGGAACCTGCTGCTGACGGCTGACCTGGCCGCCATCAACCCCGACCTGCGCGGCGTGCACCTGGCCATGAACGACGAGGCTGACGCGCTCTACGCCGTCGGCGCGAGCGGCGCGCTGACCGTCGTGGATTCGCAGGGCGCTCCGCTGGTCGTCAACCTGGCCCAGGAGATTGTGCACGACCTGACCGTGCTGGACATCGCCATCGCGCCCGACGGCAACCTGGTGCTGGCCGTGGCCGCGCCGGGGCTGGATGGCTTCGGCCTGCTGGAGCTGAGCGTCGGCGGCAAGCTGCTGGACATGTTCGGCCTGCCCTACGATGAGGCGCGCGGCGGGCCGTACCTGCCCGGCGAATACCTGCGCCCTGGCGGGCTGGTGATGGGGCCGGACGGCACCGGTTTCTGGACGGAGACTCACCCGCAGACGGGCACCAGCCAGGTGCAGCACTTCACCTTCAGCGGCGATGGGCTGCTGCCGCTGGGCGTGGAGATGGCCGCCGGGACTGGCGACGATGCCGGGGCGGGGCTGGGCGCAGACCCGGCGCAGGGCGGCGGCGAGATCGCCTATGGGCAGACGGTGCACGGCGCGCTGAACAACCGCTACCCGTCGCATAAGTGGACTTTCAGCGGGGGCGCGGGCGACCATGTGATCATCACCATGCGCGATGCCAGCGCTGCCGGTCTGCTCGATCCCCGGCTGGCACTGCGCAGCGCCGAAGGGCGCGAGATCGCCGCCAACGACGACGTGGGGGCGCTGCGCCCGGAGGGCCTGGCCGAGCGTGACGCGCTGCTTGACTTCTTCCTGCCGGCGACGGGCACCTTCACCATCGAGGCGGGTCGCTTCGGCGGGCGCGGCGACTACCTGCTGACGCTGGAGCGGGGGACGCAGTAGAGCGTTCAGCAGTCAGCGGACAGCGGGGGCAGCAGGGCGCTGTGTTGCTGCGCCCTGGCGGGGCAAGACTTCCGAAGTTTTGGAAACTTCGGAAGTCTGCTTGAGTCCGATCCCCCACGTTGACCTCACCCCCCGCTCGGCCCACTGGCGCGGGCCTCGCCGCCCCCTCTCCACATTGGAGAGGGGGCAAGCCGAGCGCAGCGAGGCTGGGGGTGAGGTCAACCAGGGCGCTGTGTTGCTGCGCCCTGGACTGGGCGAGACTTCCGAAGTTTTGGAAACTTCGGAAGTCTGCTTGAGTCCGATCCCCCACGTTGACCTCACCCCCGCTCGGCGCCTGACGCGCCTCGCCGCCCCCTCTCCACATTGGAGAGGGGGCAAGCCGAGCGCAGCGAGGCTGGGGTGAGGTCAATTCCAGGGGAGGGCAACCAGGGCGACGCTGTGTTGCTGCGCCCTGGCGGGGCAAGACTTCCGAAGTTTTGGAAACTTCGGAAGCCTGCTTGAGTCCGATCCCCCACGTTGACCTCACCCCCGCTCGGCCCACTGGCGCGGGCCTCGCCGCCCCCTCTCCACATTGGAGAGGGGGCAAGCCGAGCGCAGCGAGGCTGGGGGTGAGGTCAACCAGCGGACGCTGTGTTGCTGCGCCCTGGACTGGGCAGAGACTTCCGAAGTTTTGGAAACTTCGGAGAGTCTGCTCCAGAGGTCCGATCTCCCACGTTGACCTCACCCCCGCTCGGCCCACTGACGGCGCGGGCATCGCCGCCCCTTCTCGCTCATTGGAGAGGGGTTGATGCCAAGTTCCGGCTGTCGAGCGCAGCGAGGCCGGGGGTGAGGTCAACCAGGGCGCAGCAGAGCAGCGCCCCTACCTGACAGGTTTTGCACACACCCTCCCCCACTCCTTGGGGCGTGAGAGCCGCCGAAGATCGGGTACAATAGCGGACAGGCGACCTGTGGGCACCGATCGGGGTGGGCACTCATGCAGGACCTCTCTGGGACGACCATCGGGCAGTACGAATTGCACAGCCTGCTGGGTAAGGGCGGCATGGCGATGGTTTACCGCGCCTACCAGCCGAGCATGGAGCGTCCCGTAGCGATTAAGGTGCTGTCGCCAGGCCTGGCCAGCGACGCCGAGTTCATCGCCCGCTTCGAGCGCGAGGCGCGCATCATCGCTCAGCTTCAGCACCCGCACATCCTGCCGGTTTTCGACTTCGGGCGCGCCGGGCCGTACACCTTTCTGGTCATGCGCCTGATCGAGGGCGGCACGCTGGGCGACGAGCTGCACGGCAGGCCGCTGCCCCTCGCGCGTGTCTCCCTGCTCACCGGGCAGATCGCCGACGCGCTGGACTACGCGCACCGGCATGGCATCGTGCACCGCGACCTCAAGCCGACCAACGTCCTGCTGGAGGGGCGCGACCGCGTCTTCCTGACCGACTTCGGCATCGCCAAGCTGATCGTCGGCGGAGTCTTCACCGGCCTGACTGCGCCGAACGCCGTGATGGGCACGCCAACCTACATGGCCCCGGAGCAGTGGCGCTCGGAGCCGGTGGACGCGCGCACCGATGTCTATGCGCTGGGCGTGATGGTCTACCAGATGCTCGCCGGGAAGGTGCCCTTCGCCGCCGAGACTCCGCATGGGCTGATGTACCAGCATCTCGACCAGCAGCCGACGCCCGTCCGCCAGTTCAACCCTGCGCTGCCGCCCGACGTCGAGCTGGTGCTCCGGCGGGCGCTGGCCAAAGACCGCCGCGCACGCTATGCCTCGGCGGGCGCGCTGGCGCGCGACCTCGACCGGGCGCTCAGTTTTCCGGCCCGCCTGCCAGAGCAGACCGTTTTCGACGCGCCGCCTGAATTGCTCGACGCGCCCCTCGACGCAGACCTGGCCGACGCGCTGGCCGAAGAAGACCTGCTGGCCCATGCGGACGACGCGGATCAGCCCGATATGGCTCTGACCAACCGCGCCGTGCGCCCGCCGCTGCCCCCTGCCGAGACCATGCCCCCGGCGCGGCGCGCGGCTCCGTTCGGGCACCGATCTCCGGCGGCCAATCCGCCGCCCGCCTACGCCGCGCCGCCGTACCAGGCCCGCCCCTCGACGCCCTCGATAACCGGCTACGCGCCGCCCTATCGCGCGCCGGAGCCGGTAGCTGTTGAGCCGCCGGGCGGCGGGTTCGGGCGTCTGCTGACCATCGCGGTCGTCCTGATCGCCGCTCTGATCGTGATGGCGGGCATCGTGCTGATCAGCGCGCTGCTGCTGGATTCCGGCCCTGGCGCGCCCGCCGCCACCGCCACGACCGCTGCGCCTGTGGCCCGTCCCCTGCTGACGATCACGGCTCCGGCGGACGGGGCGATGCTCCAACTGGGGAGCCTGGTCGCCGTGCAGTTCACCGCCAGCGCCCAGGGCGGCATCACGCGCATCGAGCTGCGCCGCTTCGGGCAGGTGCTCAACACCATCGAGGGCAGCGGGGAGAAGACGTTCCAGGGCTGGTTCACCTATTCGGTCAACAGCACCGGCACGCACGAACTGACGGTGACCGCCTACAGCGGGACGCAGGCCAGCGAGCCAGCGCGGGTGACGCTCTTCGTGCAGTAGCGCGAAGGAATTGCGGATTGCGGATTGCGGATTGCGGATTGCGAAGTGCGGATTGCGAATTGTGGATTGCGGATTGTGAAGTGCGAAATGTGAAGTGCGATTTTCAATTCGCAATTCGCAATCCGAAATCCAAATCAATTGTGACTTTGCCCAATTTTGCGGATTGTGAAGTTGCGAAGTGTGAAGTCAGCTTTTGCCTTTCAATTCGCAATCCGCAATTCGCAATCCGAAATCCAATTGTGACGCAGTGCGGATTGTGAAGTGTGAAGTCAGCTTTTGCCTTTCAATTCGAAATTCGCAATTCGAAATCCGCAATCCCAAATCCGCAATCCAGGAGTGCGCCATGACACCTGATCTGCACCCGGACGCCCTTCGCAACCTGCTCAGCGGCGATCACGGCGATCCGTTCGCCTTGCTCGGCCCGCACCCGGTAGAAGAGGGAAAGATCGCCGTGCGCGCCTTCCGCCCGGACGCCGCTGCCATGACCCTGGTTGTCGAGCGGGATGGCGCGCGCCTGCCCATGACCCGCCTGGACGAGGGCGGCCTCTTCGCCGTCACGCTGGAAGCGGCGTGGCCTCCGCCGCCCTATCACTTCGTCGCCCGGACGCACGATGGGCGCGAAGAGACGCTGCGCGATCCCTACCGCTTCGGCCCGCTGCTGACCGAGTATGACCTGTACCTGCTCAGCGAGGGGCGGCACTTCACCAGCTTCGAGCGGCTGGGCGCGCACCTGCGCGAAGTGGACGGCGTGCGCGGCGTGCATTTCGCCGTGTGGGCGCCCAATGCCTATCGCGTCAGCGTCATCGGCGACTTCAACGGCTGGGATGTGCGCGTTCATCCCATGCGCCTGCATCCCGACGCCGGCATCTGGGAGCTGTTCATCCCCGGCCTGGACGAGTGGACTGCCTACAAGTTCGACCTGCGCACGCGCACCGCCGGCTACCAGACGCAGAAGACCGACCCCTACGGCTTCGCCCAGGAGATGCGCCCGCGCACAGCCTCGCTGGTCGTGGATCTCGACCGTTACGAATGGGGCGACGCGGCCTGGATGGAGGCCCGCCCCGCCCGCGACCCGCTGCGCGCGCCGCTGAGCATCTACGAGGTGCATCTCGGCTCGTGGCGGCGCAAGACCGACGGGCTGGAATGGCTGACCTACCGCGAGCTGGCCGAGACGCTGGTGCCCTACGTCCAGGAGATGGGCTATACGCACATCGAGCTGATGCCCGTCGCCGAGCACGCGCTCGATCTGTCGTGGGGCTACCAGGTGACCGGCTACTTCGCCGCGACCAGTCGCTTCGGGACCCCGCACGACCTGATGCACCTGATTGACCAGTGCCACCAGCACGGCATCGGCGTCATCCTCGACTGGGTGCCGGCGCACTTTCCCAAAGACGGGCACGCTCTCAGCTACTTCGACGGCACGCACCTCTACGAGCACGCCGACCCGCGCCAGGGCGAGCACCCCCACTGGGGCACGTACATCTTCAACTACGCCCGCAACGAGGTGCGCAACTTCCTGATCAGCAACGCCCTGTTCTGGCTGAAGAAATATCACGTGGACGCGCTGCGCGTGGACGCCGTCTCTTCGATGATCTACCTCGACTTCGGGCGCGAAGCGGGCGAGTGGGTGCCCAACGAGCACGGCGGCAACGAGAACCTGGCGGCCATCCGCTTCTTGCAGGAGGCCAACGCCGAGATTCACAGCCAGTGCCCCGGCTGCCTGACCATCGCCGAGGAGTCGACAGCCTGGCCGATGGTCTCGCGCCCGACCTACCTGGGCGGGCTGGGCTTCACCCTCAAGTGGAACATGGGCTGGATGCACGACACGCTGGACTACATCAGCCGCGAGCCGATTTACCGGCGCTGGCACCATCACCAGCTCACCTTCTCGCTGATGTACGCCTTCAGCGAGAACTTCGTGCTCTCGCTGTCGCACGACGAGGTCGTGCACATGAAGGGCGCGCTGATCAGCAAGATTCCCGGCGACTGGTGGCAGCAGTTCGCCACGCTGCGCCTGCTGCTCGGCTACCAGATGACGCACCCCGGCAAGAAGCTGCTCTTCATGGGGCAGGAGTTCGGGCAGTGGCGCGAGTGGAGCGAGGCGCGCAGCCTGGACTGGCACCTGGTCGAGAACTTCCCGATGCACCAGGGGGTGCAGCGCTGGGCGCGCGAATTGAATCGCTTCTATCGGGAGCAGCCGGCGCTGTGGCAGCGCGACTTCGACGCGGCGGGCTTCGACTGGATCGAGGCCAACGACGCCGAGCAGAGCGTTTACACTTACGTGCGCTACGCCGAAGACCGCTCCGACTTCCTGGTGGTGGCGCTCAACTTCACGCCGGTGCCGCGCCACGACTACCGCATCGGCGTGCCGCAGCCGGGCTATTACCGCGAGCTGCTCAACAGCGACGCGAGCGTGTACGGCGGGGGGAACGTGGGCAACCTCGGCGGCAAGCACAGCGACCCGATCCCCCTGGCACCGCTGGTCGCAGAGCGTCCGCCTGACCATTCCGCCGCTGGGGATGGTTGTGCTCAGGCGGGAAGACGTGTAACTGGGACGGTTGCTGGAACGACTGGAGCAGTATGGCCTGCTGCTCTTCCTAAAGCCGCATAAATAAGAGAACCTGTTTCCAGGCTCTCTTACGCTCGCCCCTGCGGGCGATCCAACTCCGTTAACACGGATTACTGAATAGTATACACTAAAGCGGCAGAATCGGGAATGGTCTTGAGTGGCCTTCTCCCTCCCAGGACACTGCAGGCTGCAACGCCTCAGCCTGACCACTCTCCCTAGATCGGGATCCAGCGCGTGATGCGCCGTCCCTCAAAGCTGGCCAGCCGGGTGAAGCCCGCCGCCCGCGCCACTTCCAGGGCCTCGCCCAGCCCCGCGCCCACATGACCGGGCCGGTGACTGTCGCTGCCGATGGTCAGGATTTCTCCGCCCAGCTCGCGGTACCAGCGCAGCGAGTCCGGGCCGGGGTGCACTTCGCCGACGCTGCCCCGCAGCGACGACGTGTTGATCTCGATGCCGATGCCGTTCTCGATGCAGGCGCGCCAGACCGGGCGCACCAGGTCTTCCCACTGGCGGATGTCGAAGCCGCCCACCGCACCGTAGCCGACGCGCTTGACCACATCCGGGTGCGCGAGCACGTCGAAGCCGCCGAAGCGGGCCAGCCGCTCAAGCTCGGTGAAATAGCGGGCGTAGGAATCGTGCGGGCCATTCGCGCGGAAGTAGCTCTCGTCGAACACAATCTGGTCGCCAACCCAGTGCAGGCTGCCCAGCACGAAATCGTAGGGCCAGGCGGCCAGCACCGGTGCCATGTCCGTGTGGAACAGGTGATACTCGCCCAGCTCGACTCCGGCGCGGATGGTCAGGCCCTGCGGCCCAAACTCGCGGCGGGCCGCTTCCAGCGCGGCGAAGTAGCGTTCCGGGCGGTAGTAGCCAGAGCACAGGTCTTCGGGCTTGGGATCGAAGTGGTCGGTGAAGGCGATCTCGGCGATGCCCTGCTGCACGGCGCTGCGGCACATCTCGGCCATTGTCGCCCGGCAGTCGCAGCTTGCCTCGGTGTGCACGTGATAATCCTGCGGCAGGTACCCATTGGGAGTGGGGTCGTGAGTCATACTCTGTGCGTGTCCTTGTGGGGTGTCGTTGGTCGTCAGTTGTCAGTCGTGAGTCGGCAGTAGTCGGCAGCCAGTTGTGAGTCTCGTTAGCGCCGCGCATAGACAAAGTCGCCCTCGACAAGCTGGATCGGCGTGCCGTCCGGGTCGGCGATCACAGCGACGCGCACGCCATAACTCGTGCTCACCGGCGCGCTGCGCACGGCGACTCCTGCCTGCGCCAGCCGCGCGACGATGGCGTCCAGTCCCACCACGCGCAGTGCGACGTAGAGCGGGCCAGGGCGATTCTCTGCCCTCGCCGCCGCCTTGTCAACGCCTGTCGCGCCGCTGACCAGCGCCAGCACGCCGCGCCCGGTAGCCAGGTGCGCGATGGCGCGCGGCGGGTCTTCACCGGGCAGGTCAATCTGGCCCAGGGGCCGGAAGCCGAGCAAGCCCTGGTAAAGGCCAGCGCGCGCGCCAGGTCGCTCACGGCAATGGCCACGTGATCCAGGCGCTCGATGCGCGGCGCGGACGCGCGTCGTCGCCTGGGGCGCAGGGGCGGGGCCGCTGTCCGTCGCGGGCGAGGGCTGGCGGGGCGAGAGACAGCTCGCCAGCGAAAATGGGCGGCGGGACGCGGTCCGGGTTGTCTATGTAGCGCACCATGCGCCGGATCAGGCGGTGCACCGTCTTCGGCTCGCCGGGCACGTAGGGCATGATCAGCAGCGACGGGCTGAGGCCGAGCATCTGGCGAATCTCGTCGGACGAGAAGGCGTCTGGCTCGTTCTGCCGCCCGGCGGCGATGATCACATCGGCGGTGGGGTGCTGTGCGTGCAGGCGGCGCAGCGCGCTTTGAATGGTGCGCGGCGCCAGAATCTTCACCGCGTCAATGATGGCGATGTAGCCGTCGCAGGCCAGCAGGCCCGCGCTGTGCGCCATCTCGTCGCTGAGCCGCTGCACGTACACCGGCTGCGCCGTCAGCGTCGTCAGCTTGGCGAAGCCCAGCGTGTCCGGCGCGCCGCCCACACGCCGCTCCTCCGGCTCCATCGCCCAGACGGTGCGCATGAACTCCTCCGTCGTGATTGGCGAGAGGTAGGGCGAGCCGTCGGTCGCGGCAGGGCGCGACTGGTCCGGGCTGTAGAAACCGAACACGGCGATCTTGAGCATGAGCGGCATCCTCTGCGCCGGGAGCGCGAGGCAGTCCCGGCGGTGCTGGAGTGGATTATACCGCGCCGGGCGCAAGGTGGGGGGTGGGCACATGGGCTCATGGAGCGGCGGGGCCACATGCCCGGCAGACCCTGTGCAGGTCAGGCTACATGCTCCGTCTCATCCAGAGTTACCGCTCCTGTTTGGCAATCCCCAGGACTTATCCGATACTCCGTGTTAACAGTTATGACAACTACTTCAAGAAGGGGTAACGTGATGCCTGCGTATCGAGTTGGTCCTGCGGATAGCTTTCTGCAGAACGGCGAAATGCGGCGGATTGAGTTGGATGGTAAGCCAGTTATCCTGGCCCGCGTACAAGACGAATATTACGCCTTTGGTGCCAGGTGCACACACTATGGTGCCCCTCTCAACGAAGGTGTGCTCAAAGAGCACTCCATCGTCTGCCCCTGGCATCATTCCTATTTTGATATTCGCAGCGGCCTGAGGCTGGAGCCTCCGGCCCTCAACGATCTGCCCCACTATCCTGTCCATATTGAAGACGGTCTTGTGACCATCACCATCCCTCACGATAACAAGACAGAGCCGCAGGGAAAGGCTTCCCCAGCCGAAGCGCGCCATTTCGTCATCGTGGGAGGTGGGGCGGCGGGGAACGCTGCCGCCGAGGAACTACGCCGGGCTGGCTTTGCGGGCCGGATCACTATTGTCAGCGCTGCACCGGACGTTCCGGTTGACAGGCCCAATTTATCGAAAGACTATCTTGCTGGGCACGCGAAACCGGAGTGGATTCCGCTTCGGAATCACAATTGGTATGCCGAGCGGGACATCGCACTTCTCCTCGATACTCCCGTAACCAGAATCGATCTGGAAGCACACACCGTCTATACTGGCCAGGGAGCGCCTATCCATTACGACAAGCTGCTGCTGGCAACGGGCGGAATGCCACGACAGCTCAAAGGTGTTCCTGGCGCGGAGTTGAACGGAATCTACTCCCTGCGAACACTGGAAGATGCCGACCGGATCATTCAAGCGGCAACTGACGGCAAACGGGCCGTCGTCATTGGCGCAAGTTTTATCGGGCTGGAAGTGGCGGCTTCGCTGGCGGGGGGGCGCGGGGTGGCGATAACTGTGGTTGCCCCCGAAGAGGTGCCCTTCAGCCACGTTCTTGGCGATGATATTGGCCGCATGTTCCAACGGGAACACGAACAAAACGGTGTGCGCTTCTGCCTGGGTGATGGCGTTGCCGGCTTCACGGGCCAGGATGGGCAGGTCAGGCAGGTTGAGCTTAAGAGCGGTGAGAGACTGGATGCCGATTTCGTGGTTGCTGGTGTTGGCGTTGTGCCTGCCACGAACTTTCTTCTCGACTCTGGCCTGTTGCTGAATGAGCAAGACCATTCTGTGCGAGTAAATCACCGCCTGCAGACGAATTCTGCCGATGTGTATGCGGCGGGTGATATTGCCAGGTGGGGCGATGGTAGCGACGACGGGGTGCGCATCGAGCACTGGCGGGTTGCTCAACAGCAAGGCATGGTCGCAGCGCGCAACATGCTCGGCGAAAGCCAGATCATTGACCGCCGGGTGCCATTTTTCTGGACTACACAGTGGAAACTGACGCTGAATTACGTGGGCCATGCCTCAAGGTGGGATGAGATCATTTATTGGGGCGGCACGCCCGAACAAGGGAAATTCATCGCCTTTTATATCAGTAAAGGCGAGCTGCAGGCCGCCGCAGGCTGTGGCTACGATGCCGAACTGGGCGCAATTGATCTCATCTTGCGCGATCAGTTGCCGCTGTCGCTCGACCAGATGCAAGACCCATCATTCGATCTCATTGCGTATGCAAGCGGCAACCTGATGAGAATTGACGATCATGATCGGTAACCCGCCTGTAGGGGAGAGTTTGCAAACTCTCCCCTACAAGACGCCCGGTGGGCGTTACCCGTGTTGTATGTCAAATCCCATTAGAGCGTGTTATGCACTTCTTCGGGGTATACGCCCCCCATCCTCCAACCCCTTCCCCGAACACCTGTCAACCATGTCTCCGGTCTGTACAGGGGGGCAGGGCGGGGACGGGGGGCAAGCACGAGGACTGCCCGCCTGTCAAAGTTCATAACAGCCTCTAGCTACTTCATTGTCAACGAAGGTGTCCGATATCTCAGCCGAATGACCAATCGAAAACGAATGGCAATGGAAGCAAACACCTGTCTTTCAACGAGAAGCTACGCTTGCCGTACTACCAGGCAATACATCGAGCATATATTCCGCTTTTCGCGCGTTTCGTTCTCGCCCTCACGATCATACCTGGCTCCATCCGGTTGAAGCCGCTGGCACTCGCGCGGTAGTGGTGTGCCCCCTCCTCCGATTCTGTCCTCTCCCGTTTGCATAACCCTTACCGCACAATTACAATTCCAGGGCATGACCGCAAACGCGCGCCCTCCGCTTGTCGTGCCTGAGTTCACGCCGGCGCTGCCTGGTTTTCGCGCCGACGAGTTCCTCGCCCTCACCGAGACGCTGCTTGGTATTCCCATCGAGCAGGGCCAGGAACGACTCGATACGGCCCCCTTCCGCCTGGACAGGCCGGAGCCACGCCCCGAAGCGCCGCTGTCGCCGCTGCCGCCGCATTGGTACCCGCGCCCTGTCCCGGCAGTGAGCGAGGCGGCGCGCGCCCGGCTCAGGCCGCCACCGCGTCCGCGCATCTTCGAGGGGCGCGCCAACGAGATCGCCCGCGTGCTGCGCCCGCTGCTCTCTGGCAGCCCGGTGCAGGTGCGCGGCGAGGCGGGCGCCGGCAAGACGGCGCTGCTGGCGACCATCGCCGTTCACGAGCGCACCCGCCAGCGTTTCCGCCGCATCTGGTGGTTCGACGACCCGGATCGCCTCGACCAGACGCTCGCCCTGGCCCTCAACCTGCCGCACGTGCTCACCGAGCCGGACCCTACCCGTCGCTGGGGGTTGCTGGCCTCCCATCTGGACGAGCACACCCTGCTCGTCGTGGACAACCTGGCCGACGGTGATCCCCGCCTGGAGGCGCTGCTGGCCCTCACCGAGCACGTGCTGGCCGCCGTCGAGATCGTGCCGCAGGTGCCCGACCCGGACGCGCCAGCGCCCGCCGAGCCGCCCGCCGACCCGGAGGGCGTGATCACGCTGCACGCCCTGGACGACCTGGCTGCCATTGACGCGCTGGCCCGTCACGCGGGCCTTGAAGATGCGCGACGGCTGCGTCCCCAACTGCTGCGTCTGACGCGCGCGCTGGGCAACCATCCCTATGCGCTGATGCTGGCCGGGACGCTGCTTCACCGCGACGGGCTGAGCCTGGATGAGTTGGAGCGCCTGCTGTCGGTGCATGGCGACGGACTGGCCGCTGACACGGAGATGGTCGAGCCGGACGATCAGGCGTCCGGCGGGGACGAGGGAGCAGCGCCGGATGCGCCTGAGCCTGTCGCCGCCGCAACCGCTGAAGACGAGGACGAAGACGCGCCCACCGTCAGCCTCAACCGCGCGCTGGATGTCTCGGTCGCTGCCCTGCCGCGCGACTACCGGCGGCTGTTCGAGGCGTTCGCCGCCTTCCCGCCCGCCGGCGCGCCGTTGGACGGGCTGCGCGCGGTTGCGGGCATTGGCAGCGCGCTGAGCGCGCGGCGCGGCATGACCATGCTGGCCGAGTACGGCTTCATCGCGCGCGATCACCGCGACCCTGACCTGTACGTGATGCATCCTGTCGCCTATGCGCGCGCTGCCGCCGCTGACGACGAACACCCCGCTCAAAGCAAGGTCGGCAAGAAGATGCGCGCCTGGGCCTTGCGCTACGCTCGCGCGCACAGCGACAACCCGCTCGCGCTCTACCGGGCGCAGGGGGGTCTGCTCCACGCCTATCACATGGCCAGCGCGCACGGGCCGGTTTACATCAGCGAGCCGCTGGCCGAGACGCTGCGCCCCTACCTGCGCGAATACGTGCCCGGCCTGCCGCCCGGCGACGAAGAAGCGCCGGAGCTGAGCGGCGCGCGGGCCGAGGCCGCCAACCTGCTGCGCTATGGGATCGAGCTGACCGACCAGGGCGCGTATTACGCGGCAGAGGAGGCGCTCAACCGGGCGCTGGCCCTGCGGCTGGAGCACGACAGCGCGCACGCCGTCGCCGAGACGCTGGTCGCCCAGGCGCGGCTGCTGGACATGGCCGGGCGCGCCGAGGACGCCGCCGAGAAGCTGCTCGAAGCCGCCGAGATGGTCTTTCAGCTTGGCGCGGAGGAGTCGCTGAGCGTCATCCGGCGCGGGCTGGCCCGCGTCTACCGTCACCTGGGGCGACTGAGCGACGCGCTGGAAGTGCTCGACGAAGCGCCGCAAGCGCACGCCGAGCGCGCGGCGATCCTGCGCGCGCGCGGTGAGTACGCCGCCGCCGTCGCCGAGATCGCCCAGGCCGCCGAGAGCGTGCCCTACGACCGCGCCGAGATTTACCTGCTGGCCGGGCAGTACGACCAGGCGATGGACGCCCTGGCCGGGCAGGAAGACCACGACTCGGCGCACCTGCGCGCCCAGATTCATCATCTGCGCGGCGATGTCGCCGCGGCCATCGCCGGCTATCGCGCGGCGCTGGAAGAGTCCGGCGAGATTGCGCCGCGCGCCCGCGCCAAGACGCTGCGCGGGCTGGGCGCGGCGCTGGCCAGCGCCGGGGAGTACGACGCGGCGCGCGACGCCCTGGGCGACGCGCTGGCTCTTTACCGTGCCGAGATGGAGCCGGACGCGCTGCAGATCGGGCGGACGCTGCGCCTGCTGGCCGCCGTGCACCTGGCGGCGGGCGACACAGACGCGGCCATTGCCACCGCCCGCGAGGCGCTGATCCAGCTTCAGCGGACGGAGGCGCCCGCCGACAGCGCCGATGCCTATCGCACACTGGGCCGCGCCCTGTGGCGCGAGAGCGACTACGCGGCGGCGCTGGCCGCCTTTCAGGGCGAGGTCGAGAACGCGCAGGGCGCTCCGGAGCGCGACGAGCGACGCATCGGGCGGGCGCTGCACCGGCTGGCCGACACCTGCCGCGCCGTCGGCCAGGCCGAGCGCGCCATCGCCAATTACCGCCTGGCGCTGACCCACAAGCGCCCTTCCGAGCAGCCGGACGACACGCTGATCAGCCAGCTTGCCCTGCACTGTGTCCTGGTCGAGACGGAGCGGCTGCCCGCCGCGCTCGAAGTGTCGCAGGAGATGCTCGACCACCTGACGCGCCAGCAGCGCCCGGACCTGGGTCAGCTTGGCTATGTACAGGCCCTGCGCGCCCGCACCCAGCAGATGATGGAGCGCCCGATCCGCGCCCGGCAGTCGCTCAGCGAATGGGCGCGCGCCCTGGCTTCGCGCGCCGCCGAAGTGTTCGCCGACGAACGTCCGGCGCTGCGCACGCTGGCGCTGGGGCTGGCGGTGCGCTCGCTGCTGGCCGAGGGGCGTCCGGCGCTGGCGCTCGAACTCGCCGAGCGGGCGCAGGCCGACACCGCTGCCCACTTGCCGGGGACGCCTGCTGCCTGGGCGGCCACGCGCGACCTGGGCGAAGCGTATAGGGCGCTTGACCGCCCTGAGGAAGCGATTCTCGTCCTGGAACCGCTGCTGAGCGAAACGGTGCGCGACGCGCCCGGCGGGGCGGCAACCTATGCCTGCGCCCACGCCCTCAGCGGGCGCGCCTACTGGCAGATCGGCGAGGCGGACAGCGCCCTGGAGCATCTGCGGGCGGCGCTAGAGTACGAGCCAAACGACCACGAGCGGGCGCTGCTGTGCGAAACCATCGCCGCCATCCAGCTTGACCTGGGCAGGCCGGGCGACGCGGTCGAGAGTCTGCGCGCCGCTCTGCCTCTGCTGGACCGCGAGGAGCGGGCTGCCGACTCCGCTCGCCTGCTGACGACGCTGGCCCACACGCTCGGCGGGCTGAACCGCTACGCCGAAGCGATCACTGTCTACGAGGACGCGCTCAACGCCCTGCGCGCGGTGCCAGACGCCAGCCCTGCGCACACCTCCGACGTGCTGCGCTCGCTCGGCCAGACGCACGAGGCGCAGGGCCAGCTACCCAAAGCAGCCCAGGCGTACCGCCGCGCGCTCAACGTGCTGGAGCGAGCCGACGCTCCCCGCCAGTCGCGCGATATTCTGCACCTGCTGGCCCGCGTCACGGCGGCGCTGGGCGATCAGAGCGCGGTGACGCTGTACGAGCAGGTGCGCGACGCCACGCGCGAGATGGGCACCGGCCAGGAATTGGGCCAGGTGTTGTGCGAGCTGGCCGGCGTGCACCGCGACGCGCGGCGCTTCCCGCTGGCGATCCAGTATTACCAGGCGGCGCTCGCCCAGCAGCCGGTCCCGCCCTTCGCCCAGGATCGCATCAATTCGCTGCGCAACCTGGGCCGCGCCCTGGCGATGATGGGGCGCTATGACGAGGCCCGCATCGCCTGGACGGAGGCGCTGGAACTGACGGCTTCGCTGCCCGACCAGTCGCCGGTCGAGATCGGGCTGACGCATCACGCCATCGCCGAGGCGCATCGCAGCCAGCACCAGTACGCGGAGGCGGTGGAAGGCTTCCGCGAGGCGCTGCATCACCTGCCGCCGCGCTCGGTGCATGCCGCCGCCGCGCTGCGCGCCCTGGGGCAGACCTTGCTGACCGCCGAGCGCCCCGCCAACGCCCTCGAGCCGCTGCGCGAGGCGCTGGAAGTGGAGCGGGCGCAGCCGCAGCAGGCCAACGCGCGCATCGTCCAGACGCTGCAACTGCTCGCCGACGCGCACGAGCATTCCGACGACCTGCGCGGGGCCATCGCCCGCTACCACGAGGCGTTGGTCTACATGGATCGCGACTTGCAGCCGGTGGCCTACGCCGACGCGCTGCGCATTCTCGGCGCGCTGTATGGCGCGCAGGGCGAGACTTCCGAGGCGATCAAAGCGTACAGCGAGGCGCTGGACATCGAGGGCAGCTACGTGCCGCGCAGCGACAAGCGCATCAGCGACACGCTGGGGGCCATTGCCGATGCGTACCGCGCCGCCGGAGACCTGGAGAAGGCCGCCGAGTTCTACCAGAAGGTGACCATGATCTCGAACATGGCCCGGCGCGCCTCCGACGACCTGCGCGAGACGCTCGACGAACTGGAGCGGCGGCGCGGGACGCTGCAAGCGGCGCAGCAGTCGCTGGCCCTGCTCAAGCGCCGCGAGAACCCGCCCCTCAAAGACCTGGCCTTCATCTACGCGCTGATCGCCTATGCCCACGACCAGCTCAACCAGCCCCAGGACAGCGAGGCGACCATCCAGACTCTGTTCGAGGAATTAGAGCGCCGCGAGGCGGAACTCAGCACTGACGATGCCGACGACGACGCGCGGGCGCTGGCCTGGCTGCTGGCCGCCACGCGCGCCGACGATCCCTCGACGGCGCAGTTCGCCTGCGGCTCGGCGCTGGAAGCGGTGCGCAATCGCAATCTGCGCTGGGTCATCGAGCAGGTCGCCCAGTCATTGGAGGAGCCACCTGACTCCTAGGCTCTTATCCGGCATCGTGGTTGCCCCCCGACGTGGGGTTCTACAGCCTCTGGCGTGCTTGCTCGCCCCGGGGGCAGCGCTCCGTTGACCTCACCCCCTGGCCTCCTCGCTCGGCCTTTCCCCCTCTCCTCCGGAGGGGGGGTCGAGGCGTGCCAGCGCCGAGTCGGGGGTGAGGTAAAGCCAGGCGCTTGCCCGGCGCGAAGCCGGCACGACACACACCGATCGCGAGAGAATACGGCCATGTTGAGCGAAACACAGGTGATTGACATCTTCAAGGCGCTGGCAGACCCCAACCGTCTGGCCCTGTTCCGGCTGCTGCTGGCCAGCGACCTCACCAATTCGGAGCTGATGGAGAAGACCGGCCTGCGCCAGAATCTGCTCTCGCACCATCTCAACATCCTGGTGGAGAGCGGGTTGGTGCGGGTGCAGCGCAGCATTGGCGACGCGCGGCGGCATTATTTCAGCGTGGACCTGGCGCGGGCGGGGCAGTTTGCGGCGTGGTGGGAGCGACTCGGCTCGTGCGCGCCCCACCGCGACCAGACGCTGCCCGCCCTGGGCCATCATCGGCGCGTGCTGTTCCTATGCCGGCACAACAGCGCCCGCTCATTGATGGCCGAGGCGCTGGCCCGCCATCTCGCCTCCGACGCAGTGGTTCCCTTCAGCGCCGGCGTCGAGGAGCCGGAGGAAGCGCTCCCTGAAGTCGTGGGGCGCGTGCTGGCCGAGCACGGCATCTCAACCGCCGGACTGGTCGGCAAGACGCTGGGCGAGCTTGCCGGGCAGCCCTTCGACCAGGTGATCACCGTCTGCGACATCGTGCACGAGGGCGAGGGCGCTGCTGCGCCGCTGCTGCATGGTGTGCGGCAGGTGCACTGGTCGTTGAGCGATCCCCTGGAAGCCACGATCCCCGCCGAACAGGACCGGCTGGCGCGCGAGCTGCTGGCCGATCTGCGGCTGCGGCTGACCTGCCTGGTGCGCCGTTTCGCAGCCGAGGAAGCCCCCGAAGCGTAGGTCGCGCGCGCCCTGAGCGTATGCCATGCGCGCCGCCAATTTGCTAGAATAGCAGGGAACAACGTTAGCATAGACGCTTGCGGAGGGTACATCGTGCTTCATCGTCGCCTGCTGATCGTCGTCGTTGCGGGCCTGGTAGCCCTCAGCGCCGCGCTGCCCAACGGCGCAGCGCGCGCCGCCAACCCGGATCGTGCGGCCTGCCTGAGCACCCCCTTCGAGCCGGGCTGCGCTGCCGGGCTGCCCACCGTCGAATACCAGATGCTGCTCGACGAAATGCTGCTGCACCCCCAGCCCGATGTGCGCCCGCTGGCCCCGAATATGGCGGAGATCGCCCGCTTCGCCTTCCGGCGCATTGTCGGCGGCGCTGCGCCGCTCTACGACTCGCCGGGCGGCAATCCCATCGGCGAGATTGCCGAAGGCTTCAACTACGTCACGGTGACCGGCACGCAGGGCGATTGGGTGCAGGTCAACGCTGGGCAGTGGATGTCTGCCAGCCAGCTTGCCATCACCCGCCCCAGTGAGTTCACCGGTGTGTATCTGGACGATGAGCTGGCCTATCCGATGGCCTGGGTGCTGGTCCCGTCGTATCCCAGCCGGTCGCCCGGTGCGGCGGGCGACCAGGCACGCCCGAAGATCGAGCGGTACACGCGGGTGAACATCTTCGCCACCGCCGAGGCGAATGGCTGGGAGTGGTACCTGATCGGCCCGGAAGCGTGGATTCCGCAGACGAGCGTGGCGCGCATTGTCTTTGTCGAGCCGCCGGCGCAGGTCAAGGGGCGCTGGTTCGCCGTTGACCTGTACGAGCAGGTGCTCATCGCCTACGAGGAACAGACGCCCGTCTTCGCCACGCTGATCTCGTCCGGCCTGGAGGAGTGGCCGACCAACGAAGGCGTCTTCACCGTCTGGGCGCGCCAGGTCAACGGACACATGAGCGGGGCCGAGGGCCAGCCAGACTTCTATTCGCTGGAGAACGTGCCCTGGGTGATGTACTACGACCAGGCCATCTCGCTGCACGGCACGTACTGGCACGATGGGTTTGGCTACCGGCACAGTCACGGCTGCGTCAACATGACGATCACCGACGCGAACTGGGTGTACGCCTGGAGCCTCGACGGGGGTTACGAGAAGCCCTACGTCTACGTCTACAGCACGGGCCGGTATCGCTGAGCGCACAAAGAGACTTCCGAAGCCTGGCTTCGCGCTTTGCCCTCTGATGTGCATACGCATTAAGCTGAGCCGCCTCACCCCCTAAATCCCCCTCTCCAGCCGAGCTAGAGAGGGGGACTTGGCTCGCCGCACATGGCGCGTTCCCCCTCCCTGGCTCTGCCGGGGAGGGGGCCAGGGGGAGGGGCCTTGCGCTCTCCAGCCGAGCTAGAGAGGGGGACTTGGCTCGTCGCACATGGCGCGTTCCCCCTCCCTGGCTCTGCCGGGGAGGGGGAAAGGGGAGGGGGCTTGCGCTCTCCAGCCGAGCTAGAGAGGGGGGGACTTGGCTCGCCGCACATGGCGCGTTCCCCTCCCTGGCTCTGCCGGGGAGGGGGCCAGGGGGAGGGGCCTTGCGCTCTCCAGCCGAGCTAGAGAGGGGGACTTGGCTCGCCGCACATGGCGCGTTCCCCTCCCTGGCTCTGCCGGGGAGGGGGAAAGGGGGAGGGGCCTTGCGCTCTCCAGCCGAGCTAGAGAGGGGGACTTGGCTCGCCGCACATGGCGCGTTCCCCCCCCCCCCCCCCCGGGGGGAGAAAAAAAAAAAAAAGGGGGGGTTCTTTGAGAGAAAAAGGGCGAGCCCCCCCCCCCCACCCCCCCCCCCCCCCCCCCCCCCGGGGGGGGGGGGGGGGGGGGGCCTTGCGCCTGAGTGCTCCCGTGAGATGCCTTAACTTAATGCGCATGCCCTGATGTGAATTGACGATCATGATCGGTAACCTGCCTGTAGGGGAGGGTTTGCAAACCCGCCCCTACATAACATTTGCACGAATTACCCGCCCTGAATGTCAAATCTCATCAGAGCACAGCAGAGCAGTGCCCCCGCGATCCTGCGCGGCACCAACCTGTAAAAAGCCCATAAAGGTGCGCCTGCCGCGCAACCCTGGCCGCGCTATCGCGTAATGATCTGTGACAACGCACGCTGATATCCGCGCGACCGCCATTGCGGAGGGTCGTCCGGCAAGGAGAAACGACGATGAACGACATGCTCAAGGACCTGCCTTCGGTCGGCCAGATGTTCAAGCTGATCTTCTTCCTGATCCTCGCCCTGATCGTGATCGGCCTGCTGCTGGCCATCGTCAAGGCGCTGATCCCGCTGCTGATCGTGGTCGTGCTGGTCGCTGGCGGCATCTACCTGTTCCGGCGACTTCAGGCGCCAGGCTCAGCGTCGTAGGCGAGTGACACGCGCAGCCGCGCAGCCTCTGGGAGAGACACCACCATGTACAAGCGATTTCGCGCCATGTCGCTGCTGGGCCAGCTTATCACCATCGTCGTGGCGCTGCTGGCCGTCTCGATCCTCCTGCAGATCGTGGTTGGGATTGTCAAGGCGCTGGTTCCGCTGGCCTTCACGGCGCTGGTCATCCTGGGGCTGCTGTGGCTCTTTGACCATCTGCGCGACTGACCTTCGCGCGCCGATGCCGCTGCCCGCCATGAAACGGGCCGCCCACAGATACTCGTGAGCGGCCCGTCTGGTTGCCCGCTGAATGTCTGCCCGCTCAGCCGCCCGTCCCATTGGAGCCGCCGCGCCCGTTGGTGCTGCGCACCGATTGCAGCGGCGTGAAGACGGGCGTGTCTGTGTGCGGATCGTGAGCGACGACGCCCTCCACCTGGAAGACCTCGCGCAGCACGGCGTCGGTCATCACCTCGGCGGGCGTCCCTGCCGCGCAAACGACGCCATCGCGCAGGGCTACCAGGCGGTGGCTGAAGCGCGCGGCCTGGTTGAGGTCGTGCAGCACCATGACGATGCTCAGTCCGGTCTCGGCGTTGAGCGCTTGCAGCAGCACCATCACGTCTAGCTGGTGGCTGATGTCGAGGAAGGTCGTCGGCTCGTCGAGCAGCAGAATGCGCGGCTCCTGAGCCAGCGCCAGGGCGATCCACGCCCGCTGGCGCTCCCCGCCGCTCAGGGTGGTCAGCCGGCGCTCGCCCAGATCGCTCATGCCAGTGACGGACAGCGCCCAGTGGACCACTTCGCGGTCGTGGCGGCTGGAGGCGCGCCACCATGCCTGGCGGGCGAAGCGTCCGCGCGCGATGAGATCGTGCACGGTGAGGTCTTCGGGCGCGGTGGGGTTCTGCGGCAGGATGGCCAGCGTCTGGGCAACCTTGCGCGTGGGCATGCGGTGAATCGCCTTGCCGTCCAGGTACACTGCGCCGCCTTGCGGGCGCATCAGCCGGGCCAGCGTGCGCAGCACCGTGCTCTTGCCGGACCCGTTGGGGCCGACCAGGGTGACGATCTCGCCCTGGGCGACGGTCAGCATCAGGTCGCGCACGACAGTGACGCCGCGCCGGTAGGCGAGCGTCAGATGATCAGCGGTGAGTGTGGGCATGGGCGGTTCTCTTGCTGTGAATACGGTTATTGGTGATTGGTTGTTGGTTGTTGGTTGTTGGCTTCTGGCTGCCTGTCACGATCATCCCTGACTACCAGCCGCCAGCTACCAGATAACCAATCACCAATAACCAACCACCAACAACCCTCTCACCACTGCGCCCGGCGAGCGCGCACCAACCACAGAAAGAGCGGCCCGCCGATCAGCGCGGTGATGATTCCGACCGGAAACTCGACGTTCTTCAGGCCGAACAGCGCCGGGAAAGTCACCCGCGCCGCCGTATCTGCGCTCACCAACAGCGCCGCACCCAGCAGCGCGCTCGCCGGCAACAGAAAACGGAAGTCCGACCCGATCAGCCGTCGCGCCACGAAGGGCACCAGCAGCCCGACAAAGGCGATCAGCCCGGCCACGGCGACCGCGCTGCCCGCCAGCACAGCGGCGACGGCGCTCATCAGGAAGCGCGTCCACTCCACGCGCAGCCCCAACCCCTGGGCCATTTCGTCGCCCAGGGCCAGGATGTTGGCGCGCCTGGCCAGAAGCATCGCCAGGATGAACCCGGCGATGCTGTACGGGACGATCAGATGGTACTCGCGCCAGCCCGCCGTGTACAGCCCGCCGACCAGCCATTGGAAGATGATCTGCCCGCCGCCCTGCACGGACATGACGACGACCGTCGTCGTCAGCGCGCCCATCATCGCCGTCAGCGCCACGCCGGCCAGGGCCAGGCGCGTGGTGGTGACGCCGGAGCCGTCCCAGGCGATGGCGTAGACGATCAACGCGCCGATCAGCGCGCCGATGAAGGCCATGACCGGCACGGCATCCGGCGGGAAGCCCTCGACGCGCAGTGAAGTGGCCGCCGCTGCGAACCCCCCTCCGGCAGACACGCCCAGGATGTAGGGATCGCCGAGCGGCGAGCGCACCACGCCCTGCAGCAGCGCGCCCGCCACAGACAGGTTCAGACCCACCAGCGCCCCGGCCAGCGCGCGCGGCAGGCGCACTTCGTGGATGATCAGGGCGACGGACTTCTTGACGCTCTCGCGGTCTTGCAGCGCCTGAATGACCTCATGTGGGGCGATGGACTGCGCGCCGCTGCCCAGCGCCAGGATCAACGCCCCAAGCAGCAACAGGCTGCTCAGGGCGATGACTGTCAGACGGGTGATCAGGCGCCGGCGCGCGAGGCCGAGCGCGTGAGAAGGTGAGGCCGCAGTCACAGCCTCCGCGCGCACTTATTCCATCCCTTCGCCGTAGAAAATATCGAACAACTGGGCCATCGCCTCGATGAAGCGCGGGCCGGGCGATTCGACGAACAGGCGGTTGTCCAGCTCGATCACGTGCGCATTCTGGAAGGCCGACAGCGACGACCAGATCGGGTCGCCGGCCATCGTCTCTGGCATGGGCGTCGGCGAGCCGCGCGTCACGGTGAACACGAAGTCCGGGTCGGCGTCCACAACCGCCTCGAAGCTGAGCTGAGCGTAGCCGGGGAATGGCCCGGCGTCGGCTTCGCTGTCGGCGATGTTGGTCGCGCCCAGGCGCTTGGCCATGTCGCCGAAATAGGTGGCGGACTTGCCATAGTTGGGCACGTCGAGGGTGCCGACGATGAAGACGATGCTCGGCCCTTCGTGCGACGCGCCGATCTTGTCGGCCAGGGCCAGGTAGCCATCATAGGCGCGGGCCAGGTACTCGGCTTCGGTATCATGCCAGGTCGCCTGACCGAGCAGGCGCACGTTCTGCGGCACGTCGCTCGCCGTCATGGTCATGACCATGATCGTCGGGGCGATGGCTTCCAGTTTGTCCAGAATACTCATATTGAGCTGGGCGTTGCCGATGATCAGGTCTGGCTCCAGGGCAGCCAGCGCCTCCAGGTTGGGCTGGTAGCCGGTGCCGACGTCGGGCAGGCTGGCAGCTTCGGGCGGGTAGTCCATGCCCGATGTGACGCCCACCGGCTTCACGCCGATGGCGAAGAGCATCTCGCTGATCGAGGCGCTCATGCCTACGACGCGCTGCGGCGGCGCTTCGAGCGTGACCTGACGGCGCGCAAAGTCTACGATCGTGCGCGGCTCGCTCGCTTCTTGGGCGGCGGCGAGGGGGACTCCCACCGCAACAATCAGCGTCAGCGCCAGCAGCGCGGCAACAATACGGCGCACAGCGGTTACAGGTAGCATCTTCTACGGTTCTCCTTTTGCCTAAATCCTATACAGTGAAGACGATTCCGGCCAATTGTGGCCGACGCGCTGAATTGTAGCCAGACATGGCGCGCGTGACAATGTGAAAATCTCAACAATTCTCAGTCATTTTCGTAGATTCAGATAGTTTTCATATCACGTTTTGGCCTGACACCATGTTATGCCATAATCAGACTGGGCGGAGCGCACCTCACCGCCCATCCTTGCGTATATGCGAGCCGCCGAGGTTGCCATGACTCACCTGCCCCTGCCCATGCACGACAGCGCCGACGACGAGGCGCTGCGCAGCGCCTTTCGCGCCGCCGGGCTGCGCATCACCTCGCAGCGCCTGGCGCTGCTGCGCGTCATGCGCGACCAGGGCGGTTTTCTGGACGCCGAGACCTGGCACCGGCTGGCCGGGCTGCGCGCCGCTGACCTCAGCCTGGCGACCGTCTACCGCACGCTGGCCCTGTTCAAGGAGATGGGGCTGGTCGAGGGGCGGCTGGTGGACACCGACCAGGCGCGCGAAGAATACCGCTTCCGCGCCCAGCGCGAAAGCTACACGCTGACCTGCAAACGCTGCGGGGCCATCGTGCCCGTCGAGCCGGATATCGTGGATGCTTTCCGCGAAGAGGTCACCGCCCGGCTGGGCGTGACCGTCGCCACCGCGCATTCGTGCTTCATCGGCTACTGCGCCGAGTGCACCGCCGCCCTCGCCGCTGAGGATGCCTGAGCGGCAGCCCGGCGCGCAACCCGGCGGCGCGCGCTGCGTATTAAAGCAGTAGTGTAGCGCAACAACGAACCTGAAGCAGGACAGGAGCAAACACTATGACACTGCACCCGCGCGTGATTGTGCTGAGCGCGCTCGCATTAGGGATGGCTCTGCTGGCAGCCTGTGGAGAGGACATTGTGATCAGCGAGAAGGAAAGCGCGTCCGAGTCCGGCAGGGAAGTTATAGCGCTCAGCGGTGGCCCGGTGACGCTCGACCTCACCGGCGGCGTGGGCGAGATCACCGTCCGGGCGGGGGACGACCCGGACCAGGTCGTCGTCGAATATGTCAAGACGGCCTATGGCCAGACGAAGGATGAGGCGCAGACAGAGCTGGCGGCGATGACCCTGGTCATCGGGCAGGAAGCGGAAGCCGTCACCATCAACAGCGTCCAGCCAGCGCGCGAGAACCAGACGCGCGCCAACACGGTAGACCTGGCGATCACTGTCCCGAGGGAAGTCGGGCTGCGCCTGGCCAACAACGTCGGCGATGTGCAGGTGCGCGGCGTGCAGCTTGGCGAGGGCAGCACCGTCATGGTGGGGTTGGGCCGCGCCCGGCTGCTGGACGTGGAGACGCTCTCCGGGCTGAAGGTGTCCGGCGACGTGGGCGATGTCGAATTTGAGGGGACGCTCGGCGCGCAGGGCAGCTATGAAGTGACGACGAACGTCGGGGCTGTGACCGTGCGCGTGGGCGGCGCGCTGTCGGCGCGCGTGGACGCGGAGACCAGCGTCGGCGTCGTGAAGATCGAGGGCATTTCCCTGCGCGACGCGACCAGCACAGACGGGCTAACCAGTGCGTCGGTGAACGGCATCGCCGGGGATGGTGGGGCGACGCTCAGCGTGCGCTCCAACATTGGCGATGTGACCATCAGGGCGCGCTGACGTTTCATTTCTGCAAAACATAGGGCGCAGCGGTCACCCGACCCTGCGCCCTGTTTTGTCGCAATTCGCAACCGTCCGCTCAGCCGCCGAAGGTCAGCGCTGGCAGGCTCAGCGCGTGGTACAGCCGCAGGAAGTGCGCTGCTCCCTGCGCCACTGACTCGCGCAATCCCTCGTCGCCATGCGCCCCGGCGATGGCCCGCGCCGCAAAGTAGCCCACGATGTCGCCCCAGGGCTGATCCGGCTCCGGCACGTCCAGAGTCTGGGCCAGGGCGTCGTCGCCGCGTTTCTTCTCCACGCTGGCAAGGTGCGCGTTGTAGCGAGTCACATAGCCGGGCAGTTCGGCGGACTCCAGCCCCAGCGCCTGATCGTAGAAGGCTAAGTCGTGCCGGTAGCTCAGGTACCAGGCGATGCCCCGCCGCATCAGCCGGTCTTTGGCGCGCTCGGCGGGGCGCTCTGGCGTGCGCCCAATAGCGTCGCAGTAGGCGCTGTAGGCCAGCAGAAAGCCTTCATGGTTGAAGAAGCCGTGCCGGATGAGATTGACCAGCCGCTCCAGCGAGAAATGCCCCAGCAGCCCCTCGACGTGCGGGCGGGCCTGGGCCAGGTTGACGACCAGCCCGTGATATTCCTCGCCCTCGGAGTCCTTGTAGGTGCGCACGTAGCCGAAAGCGGGGTAGCCGATGACGGTGAGGGCCAGCATGAATTGCAGGTCGTGGGTGAAGTCGAGCGGGAAAAGCTCGGCGACCTCGTGCAGCGCCACCAGGTCGGGCTGCGTCTCGCGCACATCGCGCAGCAGGTCTTCGAGCATGGCGCGCTGCTCGAAGCACGGTCCCAGCCCGTAGGGGTCACTGTCGCTGGGCGCGCCCGCCTCGAAATAGTCCGCTAGCTCGTCAACCAGTGCCAGTCCGGTTGGCAGCAAGTGTTGCGTCGTCAGCTCGACAAGCTGCACGCCCGGCGACGAGCGCAGGTCGGCGGCGCGATCCCAGACGGCTTCGCTGCTGCGAATGGAGAGCGGCAGGCGGGCGGCGCTGTCGTCCAACGTGTAATGAATGTTCATCGAGCGTCCGATCCTTGTGGGTGGGCCGACCTGTCACCACAGCGGCACAGCGCCCCGCTGGCCGACAGGGTAGGTGCGTGCAAAACCTGTCAGGTAGGGGCGCTGCTCTCTGCGCCCTGGCTGACCTCACCCCCGCTCGGCGCTCGCGCGCCTCGCCGCCCCCTCTCCGTTGACGGAGAGGGGGCAAACCGAGCGCAGCGAGGCTGGGGGTGAGGTAGAACAACACGCACGTTTGATGCGATTGTCCTGCCCAGGCTGGCTGGTGCAGGACACGATTGTATAGAGTCACGGTATACTTGACCAGCCCCACTTCAGGGACTCGTCGCATTCGCTGCCTCGTGGAGGTCATCCGTCTTGTCCGCGCCGCACGCCCCATCCGTCCCCCAGGCCGACTATTCGCGCAAATGGTGGGTGCTGCTCAGCGTGGCAATGGGCACCTTCCTCTCGACCATTGACAGCAGCATCGTCAACGTGGCCCTGCCCACGCTCGAAGACAAGCTGAACACCCGTTTCGCCACCGTGCAGTGGGTGGTCGTCGCCTACTTGCTGGTCGTCACCTCGCTGATCCTGGGCGTGGCCCGCCTGGGCGACATGATCGGCAAGAAGCGCATTTATTTGACGGGCATGGCCGTCTTCACCGTTGCATCCCTGCTGTGCGGGCTGGCTCCATCGGTCGGCTTCCTGATCGCTTTCCGCGTCGTGCAGGGCCTCGGCGCGGTGATGATGCAGGCGCTGGGCATGGCCATCGTCACCGAGGCATTCCCGCGCACGGAGCGCGGGCGCGCCCTGGGCATCATGGGCACGGTCGTCTCGCTGGGCATCAGCATCGGGCCGACGGTCGGCGGGCTGCTGATCGGCACGGTCGGCTGGCGGGCCATCTTCCTGGTCAATCTGCCGGTGGGCATCGTCGGGTTTGCCCTGGTGCAGCGCCACGTCCCCGACTGGCGACCGCCCGGCGGCCAGCGCTTCGACGCGCTGGGCGCGGCCCTGCTGCTGATCGCGCTGCTGGCGCTGGCGCTCGGCCTGACCTTCGGCCCGGAGCAGGGCTGGGGCAGCGCGCCGATTCTGGCTCTGTTGATCAGCGCGGCGCTGGGATTCGCCGTGTTCCTGGCCGTCGAGAAGCACCTGGCCCAGCCGATGGTAGACCTGCGCCTGTTCCGCGATCCGCTGTTCAGCATCAGTCTGCTGACCGGTTTCCTGGTTTTCATGGTCATCGCCGGGATGTTCGTGCTGCCCTTCTACCTGGAATGGGTCAAGGGCTACGATCCGGGCCGGGTCGGGTTGTTCCTGACGGTGATGCCGGTGGCGCTCGGCCTGTCCGCGCCCATCGCGGGGTCGCTCTCCGACCGCTACGGCTCGCGCGGCATCTCGCTGGTGGGGCTGGTGATCGTCGTGGGCGCGTGCCTGGGCATCGCCACGCTGCAAGAGAATACTTCTGCGATGGGCTACATCCTGCGCCTGCTGCCGCTGGGGTTGGGTGTGGGGATATTCCAATCGCCCAACAACAGCGCGATCATGGGGGCCGCCCCGCGCGAGCGGCTGGGCGTGGCCTCTGGGCTGCTGTCGCTCTCGCGCGCTTTCGGCCAGGTGACCGGCCTGCCGCTGATCGGCGCGGTCTTCGCCAGCCGCGTCTACGCCGTGACCAGTCTCGATCATGGGGTGGATGCCAGCGACGCGCCCGCCTGGGCCATCGTCGAAGGGGTGCAGGCGGCCTTCCTGGCCGGGGCCGCCCTGGTGATGATTGGTGTGGTGCTGGCTGCGCTCGCCTTCCGCCTCGACCGGCGGCGCAGGGTCGCCGCGCTGGACGCCGCTCATGTGCCCGATGTGGCAAGCGACTGATCTCCTCCTTAACTCCTGCTTTGTTTGGGTGCGCCTCCGCAGGGGCGTATCGCAATACGCCCCTAATGTGATTTGACGATCATGATCGGTAACCTACCTGTAGGGGAGGGTTTGCTAACCCTCCCCTACAAGATGTCCGGTGTGCGTTACCCGTGTTGAAGTCAAATCCCAACAGGACTTCATCCCGCTCGGCGTCAAGCGTGTCACGGACGACCTTTGCACGCACCGCTGCCTTTTCCCCTCAAGCAGGAACGCTGACACCATGATAAGATACGCCCAGGGATCGGCTTTCAGAAAGGGGCGAAATTATGAGAAGGTTGCGCAGGAGGATGGCGGCTGTCCTGGTGTTGGCCGCCGCGTTCGTTCTGGTGGTGCCGGGCGCGCAGGCCGGCCTCTTCACCGGGACTCCCTCGCCGGAGTGCGACGGAGTCCATTTCTCGCCAGATTCCCTCTATACGGCTACCCGTGACAATACAGGCACTGGGAACGAGTATGTCTATTTGATTGCGCACGATGGGGCTGGCAGAGGGCTTCTTTTTTTGCCGGACACACGCCCGGTCGGTGACAATGCGGGCTTTTCGCCGGTCTATCTCTGGCACGCCATACCCGCTTACAATCCTTTGACAGTGAGCTTGATTAGCCCGGCGTATGGGGGGCTGCCGGAGCAAATCCTCTTCACTGCGGTGGGCGAGTGTGCGGGCCTGCCCTGGTACGAAGAGCCAGCCGTGCCTGGCTGCGACGCCCTGCTGCCTATCCCGGCGACGGCAGTGGGCGGCACCTTTGTCGCGGACGCCCCGGTCTATTGGAGACCAGGCCAGTTGACCAGCCCGCAGGTCACCATCAAGGCGGGCAACTCGGCGCGGGTCATCGGCCTGGATGAGTCCGGGCAGTACTACAAGATCATCTGGGTGTGCGATTTCGTGTGGGTGCCGGTGGGCACGCTCGGTCCCAACTACGACGCCGTGTGGAACGGCGCGCCATTGCCGACCGCCGTCGTCAAGTAGCGCCCGGCCCTGGGTGCGAGCACAGATTGTCAGCGACTTGCGTGACGCGGGGACATTGACCTCACCCCCAGCCTTGCTGCGTCCGGCTTGCCCCCTCTCCATGTATGGAGAGGGGGCGGTGAGGCGCCTCAGCGCCGAGCGGGGGGAGGTCAACCAGGGCGCGGCAGAGCAGCGCCCCCTACCGGACAGGTTTTGCTCGCGCCGGAGCGGGGCGGCTTTTTTACGCTCAGTGCGGGGCGCTAAGCCTCGATGCGATCCCCGAACGCGCTAACCATGCGCAGCAGTGCCTCCAGGCTGGCCGCGTCGGGCAGCGAGGGGATGGCCCCATAGCCGGTCGCTGTCAGGGCGCCGGCGGCGCACGCCCGCTGCACGATGCCGCGCAGCGCCTCGTCGTCGAGCATTTCGATAGCCAGGTCGCGCTTGAGCAGGCAGTCCAGCAGCGCGGCGATGAAGCCATCGCCCGCGCCCGTCGTCTCGATGACCTGCACGTGCGGCGAGGGCACCACGCCCGCGCGCGTCCCCGCCTGGTACCACGAGCCAGCGCGCCCCAGGGTCACGGTCGCCAGTCGCCCAGCAAATCCCAGGCTGACCAGCGCTGCCGCGTAGTCGTCCCCGTGTTCGGGGGCCAGAAAAGCCAGGTCGCCGCGGCTGATCTTGAGCACGTCGGCGTGGGCGATGGCCTCGCGCATGGCCGTCCGGCCCGCGTCGTGATCCGGCCACAAGTCAGGTCGCCAGTTGGGATCGCACGAGGTGAGCACGCCCGCATCTTTGGCGATGCGGATCGCCTTGAGCGTCGCCTCGCGTGACTGGGGCGCGCGCAGGCTGATCGAGCCGTAGTGCAGCACGCGCGCGCCGCGCACAGCTTCTTCGGTCACCTGGCCGGGCAGCAGGTAATCGTGCGCGCCGGCGCAGAACTCGAAGTCGCGCTGACCGGCCTTGCCCTGGCGGACGAAGGCCAGCGTTGTGAAGTGATCGGGGTCAGTGCGCAGGGTGCAGATGACGCCCAATGCCTCCAGATCGTGCAGAATCTTGCGTCCGAATGCGTCATCGCCGACGGTGGCGATGAGCTGCGCCTCCCGGCCCAGCTTGGCCAGCCCGGCGGCGACATTGGCCGGCGCGCCGCCGGTTGCCGCCGTGTAGTGGGTGGCTGTTTCCAGCGCCTCGCCGTGCTCGCGCGAGACAAAGTCAATTAACGCTTCGCCGATGCATAAGACATCCATGGTCGCGTCGTGCTCCTCGCCTGGGATGAAAGAGAGCCAGCAACAGGGCTTGCTCATTGTCGGGTCTGTGATCTGGCTGCCCGTACAAGTATACCCCGTCCGCGAAAAAACGCGCCCCACTGTATAATTGACGAGGCAAGTCAGGATCGAGGATGTGCACGAGCGGCGGGATCGCCAGCAGCGCAGGAAAGGACACTCATGGCAACGGCGGTGCTGCCCGACACAACGCGCGCGCTGTACCCGTTCACCTCGCATTTCCTCACGCTCAGCGATGGTCGGCGGATGCACTATGTGGACGAGGGGCCGCAGGATGGCGAGCCGCTCGTTTTCTTGCACGGTTACCCGATGTGGAGCTTCGCCTATCGCGCGCTGATCATCTATTACGCGGCGCTGGGCTATCGCTGCGTGGCGATGGATCACATCGGGTATGGTCTCAGCGACAAGCCGACCAGCCGCAGCTACCATACGCTGCGCCGCCACATTCACAACGTGCTGGAATTCATGACAGCCCTGGACTTGCGCCAGGTGACGCTGATCATGGAAGACTGGGGCACTGCCTTCGGGCTGGGCTACGCCGTCCGCCGCCCGGAGAACATGCGGCGGCTGGTGATCATGAACTCGTGGGTATTTCAGGATACGTTCGATTACCGCGTGCCGCTGTTGGTGCGCCTGCTAACCTGGCCGATCGTCGGCGAGCTGGCGCTCGGCGTGCTGAACCTGGCTTTTCCCCTGGGGTTACAGCGCTGGACAGCGCGCCAGCTTTCGGCAGGGGTGATGATGGCCTACCGCACGCCCTTCCGCGAAGCGCGCCAGCGGACGGCTCTGGTGCAGTTCCCGCGCATGATCAGCCTGACGCCGCACCATCCTTCGGCTGAGATGATGCGCGAGATCGAAAGCGGGCTGGTGGCTCTGCACAAGACGCCAGCGCTGATCGTCTGGGGGCAGGAAGACCCCATTTTCCCGCCAGAGCTGGCCCGTCACTGGAAGAAGGCGCTGCCGCGCGCCAGGGGGCCGCATTTCATCGCCGGCGCGCGCCATTTCCTCTCTGAGGACGATCCCGACGGGCTGACGCTGCTCCTGGATGCTTTCCTGGCGGAGACGCTTGCCGACCCGCTTTGAGGGCTGCCAGGGACGTGTTACACTGAGAGGGCGAAGGCCCTGGCGCGAGGGACAGAGATCAGTGATCAGTCGTCAGTGATCAGCGAGTGCGCATCCGCTTGCCCGCGACGGATGACGGCTGGCTGCCGAATGCTGTTTACCGATGACTGAAGACTGATCGCTGACAACCGCCCACCAACAACCAACAACCATCAACCATCAACCAACAACCATGCCATTCCTGAGAAGGCCGGTCATGATCCGAAAGCAACGCTGGGGCGTGCTGGCGCTCGCCCTGTTTCTGGCGGCGAGCCTGGGCGCTGTGCCCGGCGCGCGCGCCCGGCAGCCCGCCGCCAATCTGCTGACCAACGGCGACCTCGAAACGCCCTATTACGCCCAGGGCGCGCCCACGCGCACGGTGCCGCAGGGGTGGGGGCTGTGGATCGGCGCGGGCGCGCCCGATGCCCTGCCGCACAAAGACAGTCCGCAGGTGCGCAGCGGCGCGGTGGCGTGGCACCTGCGCCAGAACGAGGCGGTGTTCACGGCGGCGGGCTATCAGCAGGTGAGCGAGATCGCACCTGGCACGGTGCTGGAGCTGGTGGCGCATGGCTGGGCCTTCGCCTGTGCGGACGCGGCTACCCGCTGCGCTATCCCCACATCTCCCTACGCTCAGTCCGACGAGACGGCGGGCATCACTCTGCGCGTGGGCATTGACCCGGCCGGCGGCCTCGACCCACTGTCTTCTACCGTGCAATGGTCGGCGGATGCGGCCCCCTATGATCAGTGGGCGGCGTTGCGCGTGTCGGCCACCGCCCAGGCGGAGACGGTGACCGTCTACCTGTTCATGACGCAGCAGACCCCCCTGGCGCTCAATGGCATCTATTGGGACGCCGTCTCGTTGAGCGAAGCGCCCGGCGAGGAACCCACCAACGGAGCAACTCCTGCGCCTGCCACCCCGCTCAGCCCCACTCCGCCGCCGACCGCCACATCCACGCCCACGCTCATGCCCACACCGCTCGCGCCGCTGCCCGCCGCGCTGGCTGCTGAGACGGGCACGTTGTGCGTCGCTGCTTTCTACGATGAGAACCTCAACGCCGCCCGCGATCCCGGCGAGGCGGCGCTGCCTGGCCTGCGTCTGCTGGTGACGGGCACGGATCGCGTCGTCACGCTGACCAGCGCCGAAGACTCCGACCCGCTGTGCGCCGAATTCGCGCCTGGCCGGTACGAGATCACCGCCTTGCCCCCGGAGGGATTCGGCCTGACGGGGCCGGGCGCGGCGCTGATCCAGGTGATTGCCGGGCGAGAAGTGGCCGTAGCCTTTGGCGCGGCGCCGGGTTATGCGGCGACTCGCGTTCCGACCAGCGGTGCGCCAACTGCCGAACCCGGCGCGCCTGATCCGGGACTCAGCGCGCCATCGCTTGACGCGGCGGAAGACCCCGCCGACGACGATCGCGCGCTGCTCGACCAGCTCTACGAGTACAGCGGGTTGCTGGTGCTGGCGGTGGCCGTGCTGATCGGCGGTGGGGGTGCGCTGGCGCTGCTGGCGATGCGCCGCCCGGCGTGAAAGCGGGGGCAACGGGCTGACTTCTGAGACCCCCACCCTAAACCCCTCCCTGATGGGATTTGACACTCAACACGGGTAACGCACACTGGGCGTCTTGTAGGGGCAGGTTTGCAAACCCGCCCCTACGGACCTCACCCCCGCGCGGCCCACTGATGCGCGCCGAGCGGGGCGAGGCTGGGGGTGAGGTAGAACAACACGCACGTTTGATGCGATTGCTCTGCTGCATTACGCAACATACCGGCATATTTGAGACAGCGGAGATATAATAATACATGCGGGGCGGATGTACCGCTGTAAATGACGGTGCACGGAGCAAGGTAGGACCGTATGGGCAGTGAGCCGCTCAGGGGTGGGACGGCAGAGGAAGACCTGGCTCTGGCGGATCGCCAGGCTGCGGGAGAGGTCAGCGACGCGGAATTGCGCGCGGCGCTGGTGGGGATAATGCGCGCCAGCCTGCGCCCGCTGACAGCGGGCCTGGGCGCGTTGTACGTCGTGCTGGCAGCGAGTCATTTTCTGCTGCTCGACCGCGATACGGCGCTGGTGCTGGCATTGTTCGCGCTGCTGACAGCCGGCGTGCTGCTTGGTGTGCGCCTGGCCCTGCGACGGCGAAGACTCCCGGCGGGCTGGGTCTACCCGCTCGCGGCGGGAGTGGCCGGGTTGGTGCTGGCCAACAGCCTGCTGCATCTTTATCTCACCGAGCAACTGGAACAGACCACAGGCGTCATTCTGCTGCTCATCGGCGCGGCAGTCTTCCTGCTGTCGCCGCTCTGGCTGGGGCTGATCGCCGTGCTGAGCTGGGGAGCCTGGGTGGCGGTCGTGTGGAGCGCCGACCTGGGCGGGCACGTCGATCGCTGGGCGTTGGGACTGCTGGCGGCGACGGCGCTGGCGGCGGTTATTCACGTCGTGCGCCTGCGCACGCTGCGCCAGTTGGAACGGCTGCGCATCCGCGATCGGCGGCTGGCAGCGGCGCTGGAACGCGCGCAACGAGCCGCCCAGGTGACCGAAGGAAGCGTGCGCCAGCTTGCCGAAGTTGCCAGCGAAGGGCTGCTCGTCCACGAGCGGGGCACTATCCTCGAAGTCAACCGCGCGCTGATCCGGCAGTTGGGGTATACGCCGGGCGATCTGGCTGGCAAGCCCGTGCTCGATCTCATCGCGCCGGACGCTCGCGCCCAGGCCCGCGAGCGGCTGGTGGGGTCTGGCGAGATGGTGGCTGAACTCCCCCTGGTGCGCCGGGACGGGACGCGCTTTGCGGCGGACATATACTGCCAGGACTGGACGTATCGGGGGCGCGCAGTCCGCCTGATGGCTGTGCGCGATATCAGCGTGCGCAAAGAATCCGAGCGCGGGCTGCGCCGGGCGCGTGAATACGCTGAGCTGCTCTATCGCGCCATGCCAGCCGCCGTTTTCACGGTGGATCGCAGCGGCAGGATCACCAGTCTCAATGACACAGCCATCGAGATTCTGGGCTACAGCACGGATGAGATCGTCGGCCAGCCCTGCACGATGCTGCTGAGCCAGCCGTGCCCCATCCAGTGCGGCCTGTGTGCCGATGGCCCGCTGCAGGCGGTGAGCAATGTCGAGTGCACGCTGCGCGCGAAGGATGGCACGATCCATACGGTGGTCAAGAACATCGAGATGCTCACCGATTCCACCGGGCAGATCATTGGCGGCATCGAGGCGTTTGTGGATGTCACCGAGCACAGGCGCATCGAGCACGAGCTGCGCAAGCTCTCCAGCGCGGTCGAGCAAAGCCCCAGCGTGGTCATGATCACAGACGTGGAGGGCACGATTGAGTACGTGAACCCGCGCTTCACGGCGTTGACCGGCTATACGGCCAGCGAGGCGATTGGGCAGCAGTCCAGCCTGCTCAGGTCCGGTCATACCACTGATGCCGAATACGAAGAGCTGTGGGAGACGGTCATCAACGGCGGCGAGTGGCGCGGCGAGTTCCTGAACAAGAAGAAAACGGGCGAGCTGTACTGGGAGCTGGCGACCATTCTGCCGATCCGGGATGCTGGCGGGCGCATCACTCACTTCCTCAACATCAAGGAAGACATCACCGCGCGCAAGCACGCCGAGCAGGCCCTTCAGGAGAGCCTGTTCCGCATGCAGATTCTCTACAACGCCAGCCATTCTCTGCTCGCCACCGCCCCCAGCGTGCCGGAACTGCTCCAGGCGGTGGCGGACAGCGTGGCCGCCGCGCTGTACGCCGACAGCGTGATGCTGGTCATGCTCGACCGCGACGCCCGGACGATCCTGCACTGCGTTCGGGGAGGGCCGGGCGCGGCTAACGACGCCGAACCGCCGACGCTCGACGAGCTATGGGACGGGCTGAGCGGTTGGGTGCTGCGCGAGGGCCGCCCGGCTCTCTCTCCCAGAGACGAGCCGGATTCCCGCGAATCGCCGGCAGCCCAGCAGCAGCGGGTGGAATCTGGCTGCGGCGACATCATCGTGGTGCCCATGCGCTTTCATGATGGCAACGTGGGCACCCTGACGGCGACCAACCTGCCCAGTGGGCGCAGTTTCACGCACCAGGACCTGGAACTGATGATGGCCCTGGCCAACCAGTCCATCATCGCCATAGACAATGCGCGCCTGGTGGACTCGCTGCGCCAGTCTGAGGAGAAGTTCTCGCACGCCTTTCGCGCCAGCCCGGATGCGATGATGATCAACGCGCTGGACGACGGGCGCTTTATTGATGTCAACAAGAGCTTCCTGGAAATCGTCGGGCACGAGCGTCACGAGGTCATAGGCCGCGCGATCAGCGAGGTGGACATCTGGCCAGACCCGGACAAGCGCGACGCCTTTCTGCGCCTGGTGGCGACAGAGGGCGCGGCGCACAACCTGGAAGTCCCCTTCCGTTACAGGTCAGGCGAGATCGGGGTCGCGCTTCTTTCTGCCGAAGTCGTCGAGCTGGATGGCGAGCGCTGTCTGCTGGCTATCGCCAAGGACATCACCGAGCGCATCCAGGCGGCCCAGGAGCGCGAACTGCTCATCCAGGAGCTGGATGCGTTTGCGCGCACCGTTGCCCATGATCTCAAGAGTCCGCTGAGTCCCATTCTCGGCTATGCCGACTTGCTGCTGAGCGATGGCGACTCCATGAATGAGGAGTCGCGGCGCTCCTTCGTGCAGATCATCGCCGACAGCGCCAAACGCATGGGCAATATCATTGACGAATTGCTGCTGCTGGCTCGTATGCGCCAGGGTCAGGTGCAGGCTCGCCCCCTGAACATGGCCAGCATTGTGGATGATGCGCTGAGCCGGCTGGCCTACATGGTCAAGGAATATGATGGGGAGGTTCTCGTCACCGATGCCTGGCCCCCGGCGCTTGGCTATGGCGCGTGGGTCTCTGAGGTATGGGTCAACTATATCAGCAACGCGCTGAAGTATGGCGGGCGTCCGCCGCGCGTCGAGCTGGGCGCGGACGTGCTGCCCAGCGGGACGCCGCGCTTCTGGGTGCGCGACAACGGCGAGGGGCTGTCGCCGGAGCAGCAGGCGCAGTTGTTCACCCCGTTCACGCAGCTTCGCACAGTCCACGTAGAGGGGTATGGGCTGGGTCTGTCCATCGTGCGGCGCATTGTCGAGCGGCTCTCCGGCGAGGCTGGCGTTGAGAGCACCCCGGGGCAGGGCAGCCTGTTCTATTTCACACTGCCGCCTGGCGGCGGGCAGGAGCAGCCGCGCCCTCACCCGGAAACTGTTTGAAAACCTCTCCCCCTGCCACCTCCCCATACGAAGTTCTTTCATTTCGAAATTCGAAATTCGAAATTCGAAATCCGAAATCCCCTTCTGCGCTTGCCTTCTCCTTTTTCGCCAATGACCGATCAAGACCGTATAATACGCCCAGACAAGTGCCTGCCCTCCGGCGCAGTTCGCCACTCGCGAGTCGTCGGCCTACCACTCCAATGGCTGTGGGAGAGGGGACGATGCACGCTTTTGGTGCTACGTCGCTGCTGCGACGGCTGTTCCAAAACCGCCTGGCGCTGTTTCTGGCGCTGCTGCTGATCCAGCTCCAGTTTTTCACGATCAACCTGCTCAACGCACAGCTCCGCGAGCCAACCGACGGTTGGGAGCTGAAGATCGCGGCCATAGACAACAACCTGACTCCCAACGGCCTGTGGCTGATCCCGTATGCGGTTGGCTTCGCCCTGGCAGCGCTGGTGCCGCTGTGGGCCATGTTCACCATGCCCAACCGCCTCTATCGCCAGTTCATTCTGGCGATGGCCACGGCTGCCCTGGCCGGTTACCTGGTGTACATTCTGTTTCCCTCCTATGTCACCAAGCCCACGCCAGAGCAGGTGCCTGGCTCGCACGCGCTGGCCGAGCTTCTGCGCGATAGCTACGAGGCAGATGCAGCGGCCAGCACGCATAACGCCGCGCCCAGCCAGCATGTCTTCTACGCGCTGATCAACATGTGTTTTGTGATTCGCTTTCGCCCCACGCGGCGCGTTTTCCTCACCTGGGTGACGCTGGGCGCGCTCGTCTCGGCGTCCACGCTGCTGACCATGCGCCACAACTCGCCCGACCTGATCAGCGGCTACCTGTTCGCGGTCGGCGGCTACTACAGCGGGCTTTTCCTGGGGGGGCGCGTCACCGACTGGCTGGGCGACGGCGAGGGGCCGATCGTGCTGCCGCCGCTAACGCTTCGCCTGCAGCAGCGCATCCGCCGCCGGTTGAGCAGGCTGAGCGCGCGCCCTTCCTGATTCGTCTCTCTTATTCGGCGCATTCTCCCCGCCAACAACGAGCGCGCTTTGCAGGCGCGCTCGATGCTGTCAGATGAAGGGGTGGCGGAGACTTACTGCGTGGTGGTGCTGGGAGTCACGGCGCTGCCGCCTTCCGGCATGACGGCGGCGGCCTCCCCGACGCGGAACTGCGCCTGTGACATCAACTGCCCGTCGAGCAGCAATTCCACCGTCCACTCGCCGCTCTCGAATGTCGCGCCTTCGGGGACGATGGAGCAGTAGGCGCAGATGTCTGCCCATTCTTTGTCGGTGACCCAGCATTGCGTGTCGTCGTAGAACAACTGGCCGTTGGCCGTCCAGCGCGCGCTGAGCGTCGAGCCGGCGGGCAGGACATTAACCCGCGTGATCACATAGATCGTGCGCGTATCAGGGGCGAAGACAGAAGTCGCCCCTGTCGGACAGTCCTGCGCGTCGCGCCCGGTGGCAGTCACCGTCTCCATGAAGCGCGTGCCTGTCCCGATGGGCGTGGGGGCGTTGGTCACCATCATAGGCGGCTGGTCGCCGGGCGGCGCGGCCAGGGCCTGTTGCGTGGGCGCAATGGCACCACCTCCGCCGGTCAGCTCCAGCACGGTGAGCGTTGCCCTGGCCGCAAGCGCCTCGTTTTGGGCGGCGGCAAGCTGCGCCTCAAGCAGCACAGCCTGTGTCGCCGCATTTTGCAGGGAGGTGATGGTCGCCAGCGGCGTGCCCAGCACCTCAATCGTGCTCTGAAGCTGGGCGTTGCGCGTCTCCAACTGCTCTATCTCGGCGCTGCCGGTGAGCGTGCTGCACGCGGTCAGCGCCAGCAGCAAGACCAAGGGCGCAAGCTTCGCCACAAAACGCATAGTGTTTCTCCTTAACCAGCGCGTCGCGGGGCAGAGTCTAGCGCAAAATGCCGCGCCCGTCTCCTACGGTTGCCGGACGGTGCGTCAGGCCCCCAGAAACGGCGAAGCCCCGCAGGGTGCGGGGCTTCGCGGGTCATGGAGAGCGGACGATTACAGAGCCGAGACGATGTTCGAGAAGACGTTGCCGATCACCGGGCCAAGCAGGGCCAGAATGATAATCACGACGACGGCCACGAGGACCAGGATGAGCGCGTACTCTACGAGACCTTGACCCTCTTCACGCGGCTGGTACAACATATGAGACCTCCCTTAGAAGGATGAGATGGGCTTGATCTACCCGATAGTGCCCTGATAGTATCATGCATCCCCTGGCGTTACAATCCCCCCTGAGGCGGTTTTACGCCATTTTCATAAAATATTCACGTAGTATGAACAAGTGACGGGGAGATTGTTACCGATCTCAACGATTTCACAACAATCTGAGCGAGGGCGCTGCCGTTATGGGCGTTCTTCGAGTGGGCGGCGGGCGATGATGCGCTGCATAGCCCGCACATGTTCTTTGAGCGCCTCACCATAGGGCGTCTGTTTGTGGCGGCGCGCTTCTTCTTCCAGCGCCGGGATGACTTTCGGGGCGGCCTCGGCCATGCGCGCGTACCATGCTCGCGCGGCCTGCGCGTCGCCCTCTCCCTCTGCGGCCTGCCCCAGGATGTACGCGCCGACGGTCTGCCCCTGGCGGAAGAGCAGCGGATCGTCTATCACGCCCTTCAATGTCTCTCGCGCCCCTTTAATGTCGCCGCCCAGGAACTGGCACAGCCCCAGATAGTAGCGCGAGTTGGGGTCTTCCTCGAAGGCGAGCGCCGCCTGTAGCGCGGTCACCGCACCGGCGTAGCGCGCCTGATGGCGGCGCAGCGAGCCAAGCGCCCCGTTGACTGAGGCGTACTCCGGCGCAAGCTGCTGCGCCTGGGCCAGCAACCGATCGGCGCGCTCCCACTTGTTCAGCTCGATCAGGGCCAGGGCGACAACCGCCAGCTTGTCGGGATGGCCGCGCCCGGCGGTCGCCTCGTCTTCCAGGTTGCGCACCACCTGGCGGTACTCGCCGCGCTGCAGCAGGGCCAGCGCCGGCCCGCGCCAGGCGTACAACTGCTTGACAACGCCGCGCCGCCACCAGCGCAGGGCGATCATCCCGGCCATGAACAGCAGGAACGGCACCCAGGCCAGCATCCCGCCCCCGGCCAGGTACCAGCCGAACGCGCCGATGCCCAGCGCCATCAGCCCCAGGTTGGCGAGGGCGGTGATCGCCCAGGTGCGCGGCGGCTCGACCGGGCGGAAGCGCCGCGCCTGGCGCAGCACCCCGCGCGCCATGTAGGCGAAATAGGCCAGCACCAGCAGGATGATCAGCGCGACGGGGTCCAGCCCGCCGGCCACGATCAGCGCCAGCGCGATTCCGAGCGCGATCAGCCCGGCGGCCTCCAGCGGGCCAATGGTCTTCCACGAGGGTTTGTGCTCAGCCATCAGTCTGTCCAGGGTGGGGGGAGTCGGACGCCAGCCGCGTCCTCATGGCACTGCGCCCGCCGCCACAGTGCCCACCACCGTCAGCGTATAGGTGACCGCCGGCCCGCCCAGCGCGTAGAACGGCACCTCGAAGGCCACCGCTTCCTGCGGGACAAGCTGCGGCCTGGCGATGAAGATGGTCTCGGCGGCGACGACGTGCCCCTGGTCGTCCCAGATGGCGACGATCACCTTGACCCCTTCGGCGCCGTGCGGCCCGATGTTGGCCAGCTCGCCGCGCACCACCAGGCGGCCCTGGGCGTTATAGTCGGCGCGGTCGTTGGCGATGGCGAAGTTCTCCGGCCCGTAGAAAGTGCTCAGCGCGTATTCCGCCGCGCGCCCGGCGACATTCAGCTCGTAGCGCACGGCGCTGGGCGGGTGTCCGCCCTCGAAGCGCAGGTCGAAGGGCGCGCCCTGGCCCGGCCCCAGCACGTCCAGAGCCAGAATGTCCGACTGCTCGGCCAGGCGACGGTCCTGCGCATCATAGAGCACGCCGGACAGCCGCACCGCTTCCAGAGCGTCCGGCGTCGTGTTGACGGCTTCGCCCGTCAGATGGAAGACGCCGTCGGCGTCCGTCCAGGCCAGGTAGCCGTTGAAGCCGATCACACCGGTGAACGAAGTCACGCCGGCTGCCGCCTGCTGCACCGCCCCGACCAGAAGTTCGACATCGGGGTTTACATGGAAGGTGTTAACGATCGCTGCCAGCGTGTCAAGCGCCGCCGGATCGGTCTCTGTCACATCCACTTCGAGCGCGGAGAAGAACGAGCCGGTGCCCTGCAAGAAGATATTGAGCGCGCGCGGGCCAAGCGTCGGGTAGGTGCGCACTCCGACCAGGCGGCGGCTGCCGTCGCGCTGATCGCTGCGCTCAAGCTCCTGCCAGCCATAAGCGACCAGGTCGGCGGGGGGGCTGGTAGGCGTTGGCGGCCTGGGCGAAGGCTTCGGGAGTCATCGGCGCGCCGGTGTTGACCACGTACACACTCAGCCGCGTGACTGCCGCCGCACCCTCCAGGGTGGTGAACTGCACGCGCACGCCCTGCGGGTCGGGCAGTTCCCCGGCGATCCAGCCCGGCGGGATGCGCAGCGAGAACGCGCCGGAAGCGTGCTGGTAGGTGACGAAGCCGGCGTCCGGCGGCACGGGCGAAGCGACCACGAAGACCGGGTCATTGCTGCGCACGCTGCCCCCACACGCAGCGAAGGTCAGCGCCAGCAGCGCCGCCAGCCCCATCCTCGCCAGTCGAACCGGGTTCATGCGCCCCTACTGCTTGAAATAGACGAAGACCTTCAGGCGTCCCAGCAGGAGTTCGTCACCGTCGCGCAGACGCTTCTCCACGCCCGCCGCCAGCGACTCCCCATTGACGCGCGTGCCGTTGGTGCTGTCGAGGTCCATCAGATAAACTGCGCGCCCGTCGCGCAGCAGCCGCGCGTGACGGCGCGATACCCCGGCCTCGTCTGCGCCGAAGGGCGTCAGGTTGAGATAGGTGGCTTCGTCCGACGCCTGGCTGACGCGGCCCAGGACGATCTCGCCCCGAATCTGGATCATGAATGGAGGATCGGACTCGCCCACCTGCAAGACGACAACGCCATCCGGCCCCAATGTGTCGGTGCGCACCTGCGTATCCGGCGAGCTGACCAGCATGCGCGTGGACAGCGGCAGCCGGACGAGCGCCACCCCACACCGGTCGCAATAGATGATCCCTTCGAAGTTTTCCCACCCGCAGTGGGGGCAAGTCTGCATGGCACGCTGTTCCGCTTCACTGGGCGAGCCTGGTGCCGGAGCACCGCTCGCTGACGGTCGAAGGCTCGTGCTGGCACGGCTGGCGGTTGATTATGAATCACTTTTGCGTTTTCTGCGACTTGCTGACGTGACAGGGGCGCGCAAAGGTTGTCAGCGACTTGCCTGACGCGAGGGCATTGACCTCACCCCCAACCTCGCCCCGCTCGGCCCCGGAATAGACTTCCGAAGTTCCCGAAACTTCGGAAGTCTGGCGTGTGAGCACATCAGCGCCGGGCGGGGGTGAGGCCAACCGGGGCGCAGCAGAGCAGCGTCCCTACCGGACGGGTTGTGCACGCGCCCGTGTGACAACGCAGGTTTCAAGTCTCAGGAAGCGCCCGCTATTTGTAGGGGAGGGTTTCGAAACCCTCCCCTGCAAATTTCACCGCAGAAGATCTCCCCCGTTTTCGCTGCCAGGAGCTGCGCAGTTCGTGTTACAATCGCGGCTGCGTCCCAAAGCCTGGCTTGCGCTGCGCTGGAGTGAGACCGCATGACCACTGCCCATCTGCCCCCTCTCTATCCTGATCTGACCGTGCCGGAGCGCGTGCTGCTCGGCCCCGGCCCCAGCATGGTAGACCCGCGCGTGCTGCGGGTGATGGCCGCGCCGGTCGTCGGCCACCTGGACCCACACTTCGTCGCGCTGATGGATCGCGTGCAGGACTTGCTGCGTTACGTCTTCCAGACCGAAAACGCGCTCACACTGCCCATTTCTGGCACGGGCACGGCGGCGATGGAAGCGGCGGTCGCCAACATGGTCGCGCCGGGCGACGCGGTGCTCGTCTGCGCCAATGGCTACTTCGGGCTGCGCATCGCGGAGATGGCCCGCCGTTACGGGGGCGAGGTGAGCGTGCTGGAGCGGCCCTGGGGCGAGGTCTTCACCGTCGAGGAGATCAACGCGGCGCTGGCGCGGCGTCCGGCGCAGGTGGTGGTCTTGGTGCACGGCGAGACCTCGACCGGGGCGCTGCAGCCGCTGGACGGGATCGCGGACGCGGTGCACGCGCATGGCGGCGTGTTGATCGTGGATACGGTGGCCTCGCTGGCGGGCGTCCCCCTGGCGGTAGACGCGCTGGGCATTGACGTGTGCTACAGCGGCGCGCAGAAGTGTCTGAGCTGCCCGCCCGGCGTTTCGCCGATCACGCTGAGCCTGCGCGCTGTCGCGCGGCTGGAACGCCGCCCAGCCCCTGTCGCTAACTGGTATCTCGACCTGACGCTGCTGCGCCAGTACTGGGGCGCGCCGCGCGTTTACCACCACACCGCGCCGATCTCGTCCATCTACGCGCTGTACGAGGCGCTGCGCCTGGTGGCCGAAGAGGGGCTGGAGGCGCGCGCGGCCCGTCACCGCCGCCACGCCGAGCTGCTTTGGGAGGGGCTGGCCGAATTGGGGCTGGCGCTGCACGTCGCGGCGGCGCACCGCCTGCCGCCCCTGACGACCGTCTGCGTGCCAGACGGCGTGGACGAGGCGGCCATCCGCCGCCGTCTGCTGGACGAGTACAACATTGAGATCAGCGGCGGGCTGGGGTCGCTGAAGGGCAGGGTCTGGCGCGTCGGGCTGATGGGCTACTCCAGCCGCCGCGAGAACGTTGTGCTGCTGCTGGCCGCGCTGCAACGCCTGCTGCGCTGACGGGCGCTCACGGGAGGCGGCAGCGCATGAGCGCAGACCGGCGAGCAGATCCGCCCATTCCCCGCCCAGACGCGCGCCGGGGGCGCGCGCTGTGGCTGGCACTGCTGGCTGGCGCGGCCATCCTGGGCGCGGCGCTGGTCTGGGTCAGCACGCCGGGCGGGGTCGCCACGTCGCCGGACTCGTGGAACTACATTGCGGCAGCGCGCAACCTGCTGGCCGGCGAGGGCTTCACCCGCCACACGGGCGCTCCGTTTGTGCTCTGGCCGCCGCTCTTCCCCGCGCTGATCGCCGCGCTCATCGGTCTGGCGGACCTGGCCGGGTACAACCTGCACCTGCTCGACGCGCTGCGCATCGCCAACGCGCTGACCGTAGCCGCGACCGTGATCGCCGCCGGGTTGCTCATGCGCCGCTTCCTGCGCGCGGTGTGGGTGGCGGCGCTGGCAACGCTGGCCGTCGCTCTGGGCTACCCGCTGGTCTATGTGGCCGCGTTCGCCTGGTCGGAGCCGCTGTTTATCCTGCTGGGTTTTGCTGGCCCTGATCGCGCTGGATCGTCACCTGGCCGCGCCGCGCGACCGGACGCTGCTCGCCGCTGCGATTCTGGCTGGACTGGCTGCTCTCCAACGCTACACGGGTGCCATGCTAATCATCACTGGCGCGCTGGCGCTCGTCGCCCTGGCGCTGCGGGTACCCGCACGCCGCCGCCTGCGCGATGCTGTGATCTTCGCCGCGGTCGCCGCGCTGCCGCTGGCGCTGTGGCTGGCCCACAACCAGGCCCGCGCCGGCACGCTGACCGGCGAGCGCGCCCCCTCCGCGCGCGCCCTGCCCGCCAACATCCGCGCCGTCTACGATCTCACCGTCACCTGGCTGACGCCGGAGCGCTTCGGAATCGGCTACCAGGCCGCCGGGCTGATCGTGGGCGGGGCGCTGGCGCTGGGACTCGCCCTGCTGGTCGCGCGCGAGCGGCGCGGGGCGTGGCGCTGGCTGGCCGGGCTGCGCGCGCTGCCGCTGCTGCTGTTCGCGGCGCTCTACGCGGCTTTTGTGATCGTCAGCGCGGCGCGCGTGCAGTACGACCCGCTTGACGAGCGACTGCTCGCGCCGCTGTATGTCCCGGTGATCGGGCTGGCCTTCATCGCCCTCGACCGGGCGGCGGGCTGGCTGCGGGCGCGCGGCGGGCGTCTGCCTGCCTACGCCCTCGTCGCCCTGGCCGCGCTGTGGCTGCTCTACCCGGCGGACCGGCTGCGCGACAACATTCCCATGCTGCGCGACATCTCCGAAGCATCGCAGATCACCTACGAGACGTGGCGCGAGTCGCCGCTGCTGCGCGCGGTGCGAGCCGATCCTCCGGGCGGGCGCATCCTGACCAACGCGCCGCTGCACCTGCTGGTACAGAGCGGCCTGGCTAACGAGCCGGTGCCGGCGGCGCTCGACGGCTGGCCCGCGCTGCTGGAGGAGACGGCGGGCGAGGAGGTGACGCTCGTCTGGTTCGAGCCGATTGCGCGCTGCGACTGGGGGCGCAGGCATTGCATCGCGACGGACTATACGGTAGAAACGCTGGCCGGGCGCTGGGAAGCCGACGCCCGTCATCATCGCCAGCGACGGGGGCGCGTACCGGCTGGACACTGGCACTGGCGGGCAACCTGGGGAGTGAGCGCGTGACCGACACACCATTGCTGACCGCACCCCGCCGCTCTGCTGGGCTGGCAGCCGCCCTCGCCACGCTCCTCTCCGCCCTCCTGATTCTGGGCGGGGTGGCTCTCTCGACAGCCCGCTATCACGGGCGGGATTACCGCGCCGACGAGGTGAACACGGTTCACGCTGGCGTCGTGCTCAACGCCGCCGAGACCGCTCAGTGGATCGCGCAGCAGGCGTCGCACCCCGCCGGCTGGCGCATCCTGGCCGTGTACTGGGTCAAGCTGGCCGGCGTGACCGAGGGCGCGACGCGCTGGCTCTCGGCGCTGTGCGCCATGCTCACCCTGGCCCTGGTCTACCGCCTGGGCGCAGACCTGTTCGACCGGCGGACTGGGCTGACTGCGTTGTTCCTGCTGGGCACCGCTCCCTTCTTCATCTTCTACATGCGCGAATTCCGGCCCTACGCGCTGCTGGCGCTGACCTCTGCCGGGCTGCTGCTGTCGTTCCTGCGCTGGGTGCGCCGTCCCACGTTTGCCCGCGCGCTGCTGTTCGTGGCCTTCGGCGTGATCGCCCTGCAAACGCACTACTTCGCCGCGTACATCCTGGCCGGGCAGGTCATTGCCTTCCCGCTGCTGGTGCGCTGGGATCGGGGCCGCTATCTGCGCGCGTTCGGGCTGTTCGCGGCCATCGCGCTGTCGTTCGCGGCCTGGCTGCTGCCGGTTCTGCACCGCTTCATGTTTCGCGGCGGCAAGACCTACGCCGCCCCTTCCAACTGGGACACGCTGGCTCTCATTCACGACGAGCTGCAGATCGCCCCGCTGGCCCTGGGCGAGTTGTTGCTGATCGCCGCGCTGCTGCTGCCGGTCGGACTGTGGGGGCGGTCGCGCGGGGAGGCTACGCTTTTTCGCGGCGGGGAGGCATGGCGCAAGCGGTACGTGCTGCTCGTCCCGCTGATCGCCCTGACCGCCGCCTTCGTCGCCAACGCCTGGATGAGCAGCATCACCACGCGCAACCTGATCATCCTGCTGCCGCCGCTGGCCGTGTTGCTGGCCTTCGCCCTGCGGCGGATGCCCTGGCAGGCGCAGGTGGCCGTGGTGGCGCTGGTCGCCCTGCCCGCGCTGAAGGACTTCCGCGCCTACCGCGAGAGCGTGCCCTACAAGGCGACGGTCGCCTTCGTCGCGCCCAACTACCAGCCGGGCGATCACTTCCTGGTGAGCGGCATCAAGGAGCCGCGCGAGCTGGCCTACTACTTCTTCGACCGGCTGGAGCCGCGCCCGCAGAACGGCAACATGTACTTTGTCGGCTACCTGACGAAAGAGCTGCCGCAGGCGGAGCACCTACAGCACCGCGTCCTCACGCCGGAGCCGGAATACCTGGCTGAGTTCGCCGACTTCCTGGCCGACGCCGGGCGCGTCTGGTACATCTACGGCGACGAGCAGTTGATCCTGCGCAACGTTGGGCCGTTCCTCGACGTGCTACACGAGAATTTCGCCCTGCACCGCGCGGGGACGGCGCTCGGCGACCGGCGCACCTACTATCTGCGCGAATACCGCCGCATCCCCGACGACCTGCGCGAGCAAGTGCATTTCGGGGAGGCGATCAGCCTGCAAGGATGGAATCTGCCGGACGGCGTGGCCGTCCGTGCCTGCCAGGATGTGCCCTTCGAAAGCTGGTGGCGCGCCCTCGACGCGCCGGGCGCGGACCTGGGCATCGGGCTGGTGCTGGCCGACGCGAGCGGGCAGGGCGTGGCCAGAGTGGACGCCGGGCCGAGCGGCGCGCGCACCATTGACTGGGAGGCGGGCACCTACCACCTGGACGGGCGGACACTGACCGTCCCCTGCGACCTGCCGCCGGGCGACTACCCGCTGCTGATCGGGCTGCACGACCTGGTGACGGCGGAGGCGCTGCCCGCCTTCACGCCGGACGGCGCGCCAACCGGCGCGAGCCTGATCTATCTGACCACGCTGACGGTGACGCCATGACCCGCCTGGAACGCCCCGCCACCCTCCTGCTCGCCGCTGGCTTGCTGCTGGCGCTGACCGCGCTGCACACCTACCACTTTCACGGGCGCAACTTCCGCGAGGACGAAATCTACACGGTTCACGCCGCGCAGATCATGGACACGTCCGAAGTGGTGCAGTGGATCGGCACAGGGGGCGTGCACCCGGCGGGCTGGCGCGTCATCGCTGTTTGGTGGGTTCAGTTGCTCGGCGAGGCGGGCAAGACCGAGTCGGTCGTGCGCCACTTCTCTACGCTGGTCACGTTGCTGGCGCTGGCGCTGGTCTGGCGGCTGGGCGCGGATCTCGGCGGCTGGACGGTGGGCGGGTACGCTGCTTTCGTGCTGGGGACGCTGCCCTTCGCCCAGTTCTACATGGGCGAGTTCCGGCCCTACGGCGCGCTGGTGCTCGTCACAGCGGGCCTGACGCTGGCCCTGCTGCGCTGGACGCGACGACCTACCTTTGCCCGCGCGCTGCTGTTCGTGGCGTTCGGCGTGGCCGCGCTGCAAACGCACTATTATGCCGGTTACGCCCTGGCCGGGCTGGCCGTGGCCTTCCCGCTGCTGGTGCGCTGGGAGCGCGGGCTTTATCTGCGCGCATTTGGCCTTTTCGCCGCCATCGGGCTGTCGTTCGGCGCGTGGCTGCTGCCGCTGGCGCATCGCTTTGTGGTGGGCGCGGGCGGCGTGACCTACGCCATGCCGTCCGACCGGACTTTTTTCCGCCAGCTTCACGACCAGATGATGCTGGAGCCGGTGGCGATTGGGCGATTGCTGCTGGCCGTCGGCGCGCTGGTCATCCTGGGCGCGGCGCTGGCCGGATTGCGGCGCGTCCTCGTTTTACCTCACCCCCGCTCAGCGCTGGCGCGCCTCGCCGCCCCCTCTCCATGCATGGAGAGGGGGCAAGCCGAGCGCAGCGAGGCTGGGGGTGAGATAAACCAAAGACCGGTCTCACTCTTTCCCTTCTCACGGGAGGATGAGGCCAGATACCGCCTGGGGGCGGCGGGGCCGGCGCTGATGATGCTGATCGCTCCCGGCGCGGCGCTGGCGCTGGCCTTTCTCACCAATCGCTTCGGCACGGGCAACGCCACGCCCAAGAACCTGATCATTCTGGTGCCGTTCATGGCGCTGGTCGCCGCGCTGGGACTGCGGCGGCTGCCCTGGCAGGCGCGGCTGGCGGCGATTCTGCTGCTGACCTATCCCGCCCTGACCGAATTCCGCACCTACCGCGCGAATGCGCCCTACCGCGAGCTGATCGCTTTCATGACGCCCGCCTACCAGCCCGGCGACCGGGTGATCGCTCACGTCAACGACTACGCCGCCAGCACGCAGGTGCTCGCCTATTACCTGCAAGACCGGCTGCCCGGCGGCTTCGACAAGACCCGCATGTTTCACGTTGGCGGCAGCAGTCACCGCTTCCCCTATGACCCCATCGCCAACCAGGTGCAGGACAGCGACCCCGCGACCCTGACCCGCTTCGCGCAGTTTCTCGACGGGGCGGAGCGCGCCTGGCTGATCACGTACAACCGCACAGACCTGCTCGATCCGTTCCTGGACGCGCTGGGCCGTACCTTTGGCGACGCGCGCAGAGCCGTGCTGCGCGACGACACGAACGTGTACGAAATCGTGGAATACCGCCGCCTCCCCGCCGACCTGGGCGACGTGGCCCGCTTCGGCCAGGCGATCCATCTGCAGGGGTGGAGCCTGCCGGGCGGGGTGAGCGTCCGCGCCTGCCAGGATGTGCCGTTTGAAAGCTGGTGGTATGCGGCTGACGCGCCGGGCGCTGACCTGGGCATCGGCCTGGCCCTGGCCGATGCCAACGGACAAGGCGTCGCCCGCGCCGACGCCGAGCCGAGCGGGTATCTGACGGTTGACTGGCGTGCAGACTCGTACCACCTGGATGGGCGGACGCTGCGCATCCCCTGCGACCTGCCGCCGGGCGACTACCCGCTGCTGATCGGGCTGCACGACCTGATCACGGCTGAGCCGCTGCCCGCCTTCGCGCCGGACGGCGTGCCGCTCCCCTCACCGCTGGTCTACTTGACGACGCTGATCGTGAGCGGCCCCTGATCGCCCGCGCTCAGCCCGCACCCTACTGACGCAAGATTTACCTCACCCCCGCTCGGCCCACTTACGCGGGCCTCGCCGCCCCCTCTCCGCAACGGAGAGGGGGCAAGACGAGCGTAGCGAGGCTGGGGGTGAGGTACTCACTCCCCCACTCGACGCGGCCCGTCGCGCCGGTCTCGTAGCCGCCCAGCGCGGCGATGTCTGCGCGCGCCTCGTCCGTCGCCAGCCACGCCGCCAACTGCTGGACAGGTGCAGACTCCCACACCTCGCCGGGGATGGCCAGATCGTAGCGTTCAGTGGTCAGGCCGACGAAGCCCAGCCCATAGCTCAACGCCGCCGTCTCGACGCCCAGCCCGGCGTCCGCGCGCCCTTCGGCCACCGCGCGGGCGATCTCCTCGTGCGTGGCGACGCGATCGGCGTAGCCCTGAATGTGTGACGGGGCCAGGCCAAGCCGCCCCAACTGCGCGTCCAGCCAGACGCGCGTGCCCGCCCCCGCCTGGCGATTGAGGAAGCGCAGGCCGGGCCGGGCCAGGTCGGGCAGGGCGACCAGCCCCAGCGGATTGCCGGGCGGCACGATCAGCCCCAGGCGGCGGTGAGCCAGCGTCAGCAGGGCGACGCGGCGGCCCGGCAGCAGCCGGCGCACGAAGGGGCGGTTGTAGGTGTCCGTCTCGGCGTCCCACAGGTGGCAGCCCGCCAGGTCGGCCTTGCCCTCGGCCAGCGCGATCAGCCCGCCCAGACTGCCCGTGAAGGCGATCTCCAGCGCGCAGCCAGGGGCCAGCGTGTCAAAGCGGGCGGCGAGGGCCGACACCGCCGGGTCGTGGCTTCCGGCGAAGCGCAAGACGGTCTGCGGCGGCGCTGGAAGGACATCCGCCACGCCCCGCCAGCGGTCGAGCGCCTGGCGGACGGCCCCCTCGATCTCGCCGGGTGCGTACCCTTCGGCCAGCGCGCCCAGCAGGAAGGACTCCGCCCGGTGCACCAGCGCGGCCTGGCGCAGCGGCGACGAAGGGGCGGGCGGCGCGGGCGCGGCCACGCGCGTGCCCTGGCCGGGCCGGCTGACGACCAGGCCCGCCGCCGCCAGTTCCTGGTAGGCGCGCTGGACGGTGCCTGGCGCGCAGCGCCACTGGGCGGACATCTCGCGCACGGGGGGCAATTCGTCGCCGGGCCGCAGCGCTCCGCTGAGGATCGCCTCGCGGATGGATTCGGCGATCTCCTGGAAAAGCGGGGTGGTGGTCATGCTGTGCCTCCCCCTGGTGGGCCGATGGGTCCTGGTTTCTGTGTCATTTGTAATACATCAATTGACACGCTGGCCTGGAGCGCGTATACTCCGCGCCGGTTGATTTCTCTGCACGGTAGTGCAGACCTGGAGCAGGAGCCGGATCATGGCAAAACGTCGAATCCTTATTCTTTTCCTGATCTTCACCCTGGTGGGCCTGACTGCGCTGCTGGCCGCCTGCGGCGACGATGACAAAGAAAGAAACCCGCGCCAACGCCCACCGCCGAGCCTACCGCCGAGCCTACCCCTGAACCCGCCCCGCCCGCTCGCCTGATCCTGGCGACGACGACCAGCACCGAGGACTCCGGCTTGCTGGAGTATATCCTGCCGGACTTCGAGGCGAAATACAACGCCGAGGTGGACGTGATCGCGGTGGGCACCGGCCAGGCGCTGGAACTGGGCCAGAACGGTGACGCGGACGTGGTGCTCGTGCACTCCCGCGCCCGCGAAGATGCGTTCGTCGCCGATGGCTACGGCACGGCCCGCTACGACGTGATGTACAACGACTTCATCCTGGTTGGCCCCGCCGCCGATCCCGCCGGGATCAAGGGCATGACCGACGCTACCGCCGCCTTTGCCAAGCTCGCCGAGAGTGGCAGCTCCTTCGTCTCGCGTGGGGATGACAGCGGCACGCACAGCAAGGAAAAGGCGATCTGGACGGCTGCCGAGGTCACGCCCGAAGGCGACTGGTACATCTCCGCCGGGCAGGGCATGGGCGAAGTGCTGACCATGAGCGACGAGATGGGCGCCTACACGCTTAGCGACCGCGCCACTTACGTCGCGCGCCAGGCGACCGGCCTGACTCTGGAAATTCTCGTCGAGGGCGACCCGATCCTCTTCAACCCCTACGGCGTCATCCCGGTCAACCCGGAGAAGCACCCGAACATCAACGCCGAGCTGGGCCAGGCGTTCGCCGACTGGATCACCTCGCTGGAGACGCAGGAGCTGATTCTGAGCTTCAAGCTCAACGACCAGTCGCTGTTCACGCCGGACTCTGAGGCGTGGCGCGCCGCACACTAGGCATTAAGCTAAGCCGCCTCTCCCCCTCAATCCCCCTCTCCAGCCGAGCTAGAGAGGGGGACTTAGACCGGTTGGCGTGACACTTTCCCCCTCCCCCTGGCTTTGCCGGGGAGGGGGCCAGGACGAGGGGCGTTCTGCCTAGGCACCCGCTCCCGCCAGATGCCTTAACTTAATGCGCATGGGTTTCGAAACCCGCCCCCACAAGGCGCAGCAGAGCAGCGCCCCTACGAGTTTTCGCTGACGGCTGACACCTGATCGCTGAAGGAGCCGGACCATTCAAACGATACTCGACGCGCTGCGCGAGGCAATACGCCTGATTTTCGCGCTCGACCCGGCGGTCTTCGAGGTGATGTGGCGCTCGCTGCAGGTGACGGCCAGCGCCCTGGTCATCAGCGCCGCCATCGGCGTCCCGGCGGGGACGTGGCTGGCGCTGACCCGCTTTCGCGGCCAACGGGTGCTCAACGCGCTGATCTACACCGGCATGGGCCTGCCGCCGGTCGTCGTCGGGCTGGTCGTTTACCTGTTCCTGTCGAACAGCGGGCCGTTCGGCAACCTGGCCTGGCTGTTCTCGATCAAGGCGATGGTCGTCGCCCAGGTGATCATCGCCACGCCGCTGGTCGTCGGCGTGACCATGAGCAGCGTGCGGGCGGTGGACCCGGCGCTGCGCGTGCAGCTTCGCGCGCTGGGTGCCACACGCTGGCAGGCGACGGTGGCGGCATTGGTCGAAGCGCGCTTCGGCGTGATCGTCGGGCTGGTGGCCGGCTTTGGCTCGATCATCTCCGAGGTCGGCGCGGTGATGCTGGTCGGCGGCAACATTGACGGGCGCACCCGCGTGCTGACCACCGCCGTCGTGCTGGAAACGCGGCGCGGCAACTTCGACGTGGCGCTGGCCCTGGGCATCATCCTGCTGACGCTGTCGTTTGCCGCCAACCTGATCATGGTTATAGGGCAGGGAAAGCTGGCCGAGTCATGACGAGCGCACCTCTGTACACGCTGCGCGATGTGCGCCAGGTCTATGGGACGCGCACCGTGCTGGACATCCCCGCGCTGGCGGTGCAGCGGGGCGAGGTGCTGGCCGTGGTGGGGCCGAGCGGGGCGGGCAAGAGCACGCTGCTGCGCCTGATGGCCCTGCTGGAAACGCCCGCGCAGGGGGAAATGCTGCTCCACCTGGACGGTGAGCGCGTCACCGCGGCGAGGGCTTCCATCGCCCAGCGCCGCCGCCTGGCGATGGTCTTTCAGCGACCGGCGCTGCTCAGCCGCAGCGTGCGGGCCAATGTCGCCTATGGGCTGCGCCTGCGCGGCGAGCGGAACGGCCAGAAGCGTGTAGACACTGCCCTGGAGCGCGTCTCGCTGACGCACCTGGCGAACGCCCACCCGCGCACGCTCTCCGGCGGGGAGATGCAGCGCGTCGCGGTGGCCCGCGCCCTGGTGCTGGAGCCGCGCGTCCTGCTGCTCGACGAGCCGACGGCCAACCTCGATCCGTACAACGTGCGCCTGATCGAGGGCCTGATCCGCGAGCAGCACGCCACGCATGAAACGACGATCATCCTGGTGACGCACAACATCTTCCAGGCGCGGCGGCTGGCGACGCGCGTCGTCCTGCTGCTGGAAGGCGCGCTGATCGAGGAAGGGCAGGCGGAGGAGTTCTTCGATTCGCCCCGCGACCCGCGCACGGCGGCCTTCCTGTCGGGGGAGTTCGTGTACTGAGGCGGTCAGCATCAGCAGTCAGCAATCAGCAATCAGCCACAGGGATTGGCCTCTGCTGAATGCTGAATGCTGAATGCTGACAACTGACAACTGATAACTGATAGCTGACAGCTACCTCACCCCACCTCGCTCAGCCGCACCGGGCGATGTTCCGCCAGCGACTTGCGCGCGGCCAGGCCCATCACCACTGGCACGCGCCCGTCCAGGCCGCTCACCGGCACTGGCGTGTCGTGCACGATGGCGTCGAAGAAGGCGCGCACCTCGCGCTCGTAGCTGGCCGTGTAGCGATCCATGAAAAAGTTGAGCGGCAGATCGCGCTGCACGTGCTCGCTGGTGCTGACCGTCACCTCGTTCGGGTAGACATTGGCCGTCGAGATGCCGCCGCCGCTGCCCAGCGCCTCGACGCGCTGGTCGTAGCCGTAGACAGCGCGGCGACTGTTGTCAATGGTGGCGATCACGCCGTTGGCGAAGGTGAGCACCACGACGGCGGTGTCCACATCCCCCGCCGCGCCGATGGCCGGGTCCACGCGCACCGCCGCCCGCGTGTACACTTCCTCGACCTCCGCGCCCACCAGGAAGCGGGCCATGTCGAAGTCGTGGATCATCATGTCCAGGAACAGCCCGCCGGACACTTTGACGTACTCGACGGGCGGCGGGGCCGGGTCGCGGCTGATGATGTGCAGCAGGTGCAGATCGCCCACTTCGCCGCTCTGGATGGCCTGGTGCACGCGGGCGAAGGTCGGGTCGAAGCGGCGGTTGAAGCCCACCTGGAACTTGACGCCCGCCGCCTTCACCGCCGCCAACACGCTGTCAATGCGCTTCAGATCGTGGTCAATCGGCTTCTCGGTGAAGATGTGCTTGCCCGCCCTGGCCGCTTCGATGCAGACCGGCGTGTGCGTGTCCGTAGACGAGCAGACCAGCACCGCGTCCACAGCAGGATCGGCCATAATCTCGCGGTAGTCGCGCGTCACGTGGGGGATGCGCAGCGTCGCGGCGACGTGCTGGGCCGCGTCCTCGATCACGTCGGCGATGGCCACGACCTCCGCTTCGGGGATGCGGTAGATCACGGTCTCAGCGTGTACTTTGCCAATGCGTCCGGCGCCGATGACGCCCACTTTGATGGTCATGGTTTTTCTGGCTCCTCGCTCCATGTCAAACTGTGCATGTCGTGTTTACCGCAGAGGCGCAGAGAACGCAGAGAGAAAGCTAATGTCCTGTGTCCTCTCAGCGATCTCTGGCTAAGAATTGAAGAAACGGGTTGCTCTGTCCTGGTTTACCTCACCCCCACTCGGCACTGGCGCGCCTCGTTTCCCCCTCTCCATGCATGGAGAGGGGAAAGGCTGAGCATAGCGAAGCCAGGGGTGAGGTGAACCCCGGCGGCTATCGCAAAGTCCCCTGAGATCACTTCTGCATCCTCTGCGCCCTCTGCGTCTCTGCGGTGGTCTCTTCCCGTCCTACAAACGCACCCCTATAGCCCGATGCCGCGCAGGTAGTCGCGGTTGCGCTGCGCGCTCTCTTTGGGCGCGCCCAACGACGGCAGCACATCCTGCTCGACGACAATCCAGCCGTCGTAGCCCATGCCGGTCAGCGCGTCGCGCACCGCCGGGAAGTCCACCGCGCCGCGCCCCAGCTCGCAGAAGATGCCGTGCCGGATCGCGCCGAAGTAGTCCCAGCTCTCGGCGCGGGCCTGCGCCGCTACCGCCGGGTCGAAGTCCTTGAAGTGCACGTGCCAGATGCGCTCCTGGTGAGCGCGCAGCAGCGCCAGCGGATCGCCGCCGCCAAACATGATGTGTCCCGTGTCCAGCACCAGGCCGAGCACTTCGGGATCGGTGAGGGCCATCAGCCGGGCGACCTCGGCGGGCGTCTCGACGTAACCGGCGCAGTGGTGGTGGAAGACGGTGCGCAGGCCGGTCTGCGCGCGCACGGCGCGGGCGATGCGGTTGGCGCCCTCGGCGAAGACCTCCCACCCCGCGTCGCTCAGCCCCATCTCCGCCGTGACGCGCCCGGCGTTCTGCGTGCGCTGTGGCACCGAGCCGTTGTTGTCCGCCAGGACGATGAAGCAGCCCTGCCCGGCGGTGTCGCGCAGCAGGCGGGCCGTGCGCAGGGCGACCGCTTCGCCAGCGGCGTGCGCGGCGCGGTCGGCCAGGGCCACCGGCACGAAGGCCGCCAGCAGCGCCAGCCCGCGCCGGTCTAGCTCGGCGCGCAGGGCGGGCGGGTCGGTGGGCATGAAGCCCCAGTCGCCTAGCTCGGTGCCGCTGTAGCCGGTCGCGGCGATCTCGTCGAGAACCTGGGCATAGCCGGCGGCCTCGCCTTCCAGGTCGAACTCCAGCACGCCCCACGAACAGGGCGCATTGGCAATGCGAAATGGCTTGGTCATGGTTTTATCCGCTCCGTTCACAAATGCAGATGATAGTTGATGGTTATTGGTGGCTGGTTGTTGGCAAAGGCGATCTTCCGTGTAGTGCGTTCAACACCGGATAACCAATCACCAACAACCAATCACCAGGAACCCTTTCAGCCCACGCGCCAGACGTGCACCACCGGGCTTGCGCCATCGGCGTACAGCTCCAGCACGTACAGCAAGTCGTGGGCCTGGTCGTAGGCCACTTCGCCCAGGCGGAAGCGGCGTTGCACCCCCGTGCCCAGTCCATCCAACTCGACGCCCGCCGGGTTCAGGAACAGGTGCGGGTCAACGGTCAGGGTGGCGTAGGGCTGCGGCTCCCAGGGCTGCTGCTGGCCGAGCGCTACCTGGGCCAGGTCGCCGGGGTCGTAGAGGATGAAGCGCGCCTCGAAGCTGGCGCTCCACCAGCCGCGCTCCGACGTGTGATCGGCGCACTCCACCAGGTCGTCCGCCGGGCAGGGCGATCCATCGGCCAGGCGGCACAGCGTGTACTGCCCGACAAGCTCTCCCTCCACGCACGGGGTGTCTGGCCCCGCCGGGTTGACGAAGCCGTACCAGTACCTGGTGCCGGTGCCCTTGGTGCCGGCAAAGAGCATCGCCGTCTTGCCCGTGCTGGTGACGATCCAGGCTGCGCCCTCCCACTCGTCGGGGTGCTGGTAGCCGTCCAGGGCGCGCTCAATGGCATCGGTCTCGGTCGAGGTCGCGTAGTGCAGCAGGGTCGTCTCCGGCAGGCGCGTCCCAGCGGGCGCGGGCGTGCCGTGCTCGTCCACCCAGGGCCGGTAGGCGAACAGCGCCGGCCCCATGCCAGACCAGCCGCCGTCGCGGAAGCGGCCCGTCGCCAGCGGACGGCCCTCGGCATATCGGTCGGCCCACGGCTGGGGAATGCTCAGCAGATAGCCATTGACGCTGTAGGGCGACTGCTCGCCGATGAACCACGTCCCCTGTACGGCGGGCGCGGCCAGATCGGGCGAGAACCAGGCATGGCTGGCCATTTGCAGCGAGGGATCATCCTGCAGATGCTGGCCCCAGGCCAGATGCAGCAGCGGTCCCGTAGCCGGGGTGTCGAGGTACTGCAGGGCGACGCGGGGAATCTCGTCCAGGCCGCCGAAGAGGCCCGCCGCCACGTCGTGGAAGCCCTGCACGAACGCTGCCTGGGGGAGGGCATCCACCGCGTCGGCGATCAAAGGACGGGGGATGGTGATTTCGGCCACCTGATTACCGTCGGGCAGCTCGCCGTAGGGCATGCGGTTGTGTCCCATGACGAACAGCGACCCGCTGAAGCCATCCGCCGCGCCGCCGGGATCGCCATCTGGACGGAAGGTCATGGCCCCGCCGCCATATTCGAAGGTGCGCGGCCTCATCTCTCCGGTGGGCAGACGAAACGCGCCCAGGTATTCGAAGTCCGCTGGCAGCAGACGTGAAGGGGAATCCTGGCGGGCCGCCGCTGGCCGCCCGCCCAACAATGCGCTGAGAACGATCAGGGCGATGATCAGGCCGATTCGTTGCATCTGCTTCATCGCGCTCCTCAAGCGTCAAGCGGTCCGGATTGTCATTGGGTGGCGTAGGGGCGTATGGCCCTACGTCCTGTCGTCGCCTATAGAAAATGCCGCTCGTGTTTCTTCTGCTCCACATACTCGGCGCGCGCCCGCTGCACATCGGGATTCTCCGACACCTCGGCAACAGCCACGTCCCACCAGCTTTCGTAGCCGCCGACGCGCTGCCGCCGGTCTACCTCGATGACGATGCACACCGGCCCGCCCTGGTACGCCCCCGCCTGCTGGATCGCGTCGGCCAGGTCGTCGCGGGTGTGCGCGCGGATGACGTGCGCGCCCAGACTGGCCGCATTAGCGGCGTAGTCAATGGGCAGCACCTCGCCGTCCAGGTGGCCGGACTCGGTGCGGCGGCGGTACTTGGTGCCGAAGCCGTCCGACCCCACGCTCTTGGACAGCCCGCCGATGCTGGCGAAGCCGTGATTGTCCAGCAGGACGATGATCACCTTGATCCCTTCCTGGACCATAGTGGTGATCTCGCTGTTCATCATCAGGTACGAGCCGTCGCCGACCATGACGTAGATGTCGCGCTCCGGCGCGGCGAGCCTGGCCCCCATGCCCCCGGCGATCTCGTAGCCCATGCACGAGTAGCCGTATTCCAGGTGATAGCCCTTCGGGTCGCGGGTGCGCCACAGCTTGTGCAGGTCGCCGGGCAGGCTGCCCGCCGCGCAGAGCACCACATCCTGCGGGCGCGAGAGCGCATTCACCACGCCGATCACCTCGCCCTGGCTGATCAGCGGGCCGTGCTCCAGGGTGTAGATGCGCTCGACCTCAGCGTCCCACTCGCGGTTGTATTGCGCGGCCAGGGCGCGATACTCCGCCGTCACCTGCCACCCTTCCAGCAGCGGCAGCAATTCTTCGAGCGTGGCGCGGGCGTCGCCCACCAGGGGGAGGGCGCTGTGCTTGGCGGCGTCGAACTCGGCCACGTTGATGTTGACGAAGCGCACGCCGGGGTGCTGGAACTGCGTCTTGGAGGCGGTGGTGAAGTCGCTATAGCGCGTGCCGATGCCGATCACCAGGTCGGCGTCGCGGGCGACCAGGTTGGCGCCCGGCGTGCCGGTGACGCCGATCGCGCCCAGGTTGAGGGGATGATCGTAGGGCAGCGCGCCTTTGCCCGCCTGCGTCTCGCCGACCGGGATGCCCGTCCGCTCCACGAACTGGCGCAGCGCCTCTGTCGCGTCGCTGTAGTGCACGCCACCCCCGGCGACGAGCAGCGGGCGCTGGCTCTGGACGATCCAGGCCGCGGCCTGGCGCAGCGCGGCGGCGTCGGGCCGGTTGCGCGGGATGTGCCAGACGCGCTTGCGGAAGAACGCCCCCGGATAGTCGAAGGCCATCGTCTGCACGTCCTGGGGCAGGGCCAGCGTCACCGCGCCGGTGTCGGCGGGGGAGGTCAGCACGCGCATCGCCTCCGGCAGGGCGGTCAGCAGTTGCTCCGGGCGGGTGATGCGATCCCAGTAGCGCGAGACCGGCTTGAAGCAGTCGTTGACCGAGGCATCCTGCGAGTGCTCCCACTCAAGCTGCTGGAGCACGGGGGCTGGGGTGCGCTCGGCGAAGATGTCGCCGGGCAGCAGCAGCACGGGGAGGCGGTTGATCGTCGCTGTGGCCGCGCCGGTGATCATGTTGGTCGCGCCGGGGCCGATGGACGACGTGCAGGCGAAGGTTTGCAGGCGGTTCTTCACTTTGGCGTAGGCGATGGCCGCGTGGACCATGGCCTGCTCGTTGCGCGTCTGGTAGTAGCGGAAGGTGTCTGCCGCCTGCTGCAACGCCTGCCCGATCCCCGCGACGTTGCCGTGGCCGAAGATGCCCCAGCACCCGGCGAAGAACGGGTTCTCGGCCCCGTCGCGCTCGACATATTGGCTCTGCAAGAAAGCAATAAGCGCCTGGGCCATCGTCAGCCGTCTGGTTGCCATAACTCTCTCCTTATTCTCCAAAGCGTGTTATGCGCCTGCTCCCCCTCAACCCTCGGTCTCTTCTTCCGCGCTGCGGGTTGTAGGGGCGGGTTTGCAAACCCGCCCCTACGGGCACAACCCGTCCCCTTGCCCGCTCGCGGGGAGGGGTTTGGGGTGGGGGACTTTTCGAATGGTCTCTAACGTTAATCGTTTGACCTCACCCCCGCCTCGCTTCGCCCGGCTTTCCCCCTCTCCATGCATGGAGCAGGGGAGTTGAGGCGGTTCGCCGCCGAGACAGGGGTGAGGTCGAATGACGAACCGTCCGTCTCTCTAGCGTCGCGGCGGCTCCATGCCCAGGTCCACGATGGGCAGGCGCGGATCGAGGTACGTCCACGTCCCCTTGACCCAGGCGTAGGCCGGATCGTCGCTGTTGGCCAGCGATTGGGCCGAGCCAGCCAGGAAGTTCAGGTAATAGGTGGTGTAGCCGTGCGCACTGACGACCGGATGGTAGCCCTCCGGCACGAGCACGGCGTCGTGCTGCTCGGCCAGCATCAGCCCGTCAATGCTACGGTCGTCGTTGTAGACGCGCTGATAGGCGTAGCCGCCGGGCCGGTCACTCTTGTAGAAGTAAATCTCTTCCAGGTCGGCTTCGAGGAGCGTCCCGTCGGGCGCTGTGCGGTGCACGTCGTGCTTGTGCGGCGGGTAGCTCGACCAGTTGCCGCCGGGCGTGTAGACCTCCACACAGACCAGGCGCTGACAGTCGAAGCCGGGCGGGATGAGGCTGACGATCTGGCGCGAGGCGTTGCCCCCGCCGCGCAGCTCGATGGCGCAGTCGGCGGGCGTGATCAGCCGCGCCGGGTGATCCTCCTCGGTGGGCACCCAGCACGTCGCCACTTCGAAGCCGTCGGTCAGCGCTTCAATCACGAACTCGGTGCGCCGCGACAGGTAGACGGCGTAAGGCATCCCGCTGAACACATTCGGGCGACGGCCCACATCGGGGAAGCCGCCGCTGCTGCTGTGCACGTGGCAGACTCCGCCCAGGATGACGTGCACATACTCGTGTTCGCCGGTCGCGCCCGCCCAGGTTTCGCCGCGATTCATGCGCCGCGCCTGCATGTTGAGCAGCTCCCAGCCCGCCTGCGCAGCCAGCACCTCAGCGAAAACGCCCGTTCCCCCCGTGTCGCGTGACCTGACGCGCATGGTCTCTGCGGTATAGCGCATGATCAGCTATCTCCTCACTCCAGCCCGCCGTAGCCTTCGGCGAAGGCCAGCACTTCGTCCATCGTCGGCATGAAGTTGGCGCAGCCGTGCTTGGTGACGACGATTGCGCCGCAGGCGTTGCCCAGCCGCGCGGCGAGCACATCGTCAATGGTCAGGGCGATGTCGGCGCAGTTATCGCAGTGGAAGACCAGCGAGAATTTGCCCGGCGGCTCGATGCCGAGCACCACGGCGCTGCTGCGACGGCCCGGCTTGCGCGCGATGAAGCGCGTTTCGACGCCCTCCTGCTCCAGAAAGTGCAGAATGAAGTCGCCGGCCGGGTCCTGGCCCAGGCCGGTCAGCAGGGCGGAGCGCGGCCCCAGCCATCGCGCGCCCACGCTGATGTTGGTCGGCGACCCGCCCACATAGGCGGCGAAACTGGTGATGTTCACAAAGGGGGTGCCAACGTCGTTGGAGTAGAGGTCAATCGAGCTGCGCCCGATGCTCAGGAGGTCGTAGTTCTTCTGCACGGCAGCGATCCTGCAACACTATGAGGTACGCATCAGCAGGCTCCGCGCGAGACGCGCCCGCCACAAAAAACGTGCGCCGTCCGAAAGTAACGCAGCATGTGTGCCAGCCTGCTTGCGTCAGAGGGTCGTGTCGCCTCTTCGGACGGCGCACCCGCCTTTCCCGGCGGCTGGCAGGTAGCCCTGGGAGCGGTGCCGCGCGCCCAGGTGCCAGGCCGGTGTGGGGCAGGGTTTACTGCGCTCGTGCGTTACAGCGTGCCCGGTTGCGCCGGGGCACTGCGGCTGGCGCAGCAGCGTCGCCGCGCAGAGCGTATGTAAACGTTTCCCCAAGAGTATAGCATTCTACAACAGGTGTCAAGAAGTGCGCGGAGGTCGCGGAGGTGGGGGGTGCGTGCAAAGGTTGACAGCGACTCGCTGGACGCGGGGATATTGACCTCACCCCCGGCCTCGCTGCGCTCGGCTTGCCCCCTCTCCGCCTTGCTGCGTTGGGCTTGCGCCCTCTCTTAGGCGGAGCGGGGGTGAGGTAAAGGGGGGCGCAGCAGAGCAGCGTCCCTACCTGGCAGGTTTTGCACGCACCCAGGCAAGTCACAGAGTCGCAGAGGGACTGAGGCAAAAAAAACACCGCCGGGGGGCAACCGGCGGCGTCGGGAAGCGACAGAAGCGTTCACTTGTCCCGCGTGAGGGTGAAGCCGCTCATGAACTGCTTTTGCAGCAGAATGAACACGATCACCGGCGGCAGGCTGACGATCACCGTGCCCAGCATCAGCGGGCCGAAGCGCAGCGCCCCGCCACCGAGGCGCAGCGTGCCGATGCCCGTCTGGATGGTCTGCATGTTCGGGTCGGAGATGATCATGTTGGGCCACAGGTACATGTTCCAGGCGTAGATTGTCTGGACCACTGCCAGCGCCCCGATCGTGTTCCAGCTCATCGGCACCAGCACCCGGTACAGGAACTGCAGCGGATTGGCCCCGTCAAGCTGGGCCGCTTCCGATAGCTCCGCCGGGATACTGGCGAAATGTTGGCGAAACAGGAAGGTGCCTGTCGCGCTGGCCGTGAAGGGCACGATCAGCGCATAGAAGGTGTTTTGCCACTCCAGATCGTTGATGAAGCGGAACAGAGCGATGATCAGCACCTCGGTGGGCATCATCAGCGTGATCAGCACAAAGCCAAAGACGAGCCACTTGCCCGGAAAGCGAAAGTAAACAAACGCCAGACCGGACAGCAGCGAGAAGATCGTCTTGAAGACAGTGATGCCCGCTGTCATGATCACGCTGTTGATCATGTACGTGTGCAGGTGGCGCTCGTAGAAGACCACATTCCAGTTAGACTCCAGGCCGCTGCCCAGCGAGAACTGGTAGCGGAAGACTTCGGCGTTGGTCTGCGTGCTGACCAGCAGCGCGTAGAACAGCGGAATGCCGGACATGAAGCAGGCGAGCACCAGAATGAGGTGCGCGTACCAGCGCTTGGGCACCCACGAGCGCGCCGTCTTCTTCCAGGATTGAGCCTGCGGCACGCGGATAGTCTCTCGTGAAGCAGCAGTCATGGCCTCACACTCCGTAATTGACCTGCCGCCCGCCAGTGCGGAACAGCACAATCGTCATGCCGATAACCGTCAGGAAGAGGACGATGGACTGCGCGGCGGCCTTGCCCATGTCGTTGTTCTGCACGCCCAGTTGGATGACGCGGTACATCATCGTCGTCGTGGATTGCAGAGGCCCGCCGCCGGGTGTCAGGTAGTCAATGGTGGCGTAGGTCTCGAAGAAGGCATACGTCAGATTGGTGACGATCAGGAAGAAGGTGATCGGCGAGAGCATGGGCCAGACGATGTGCCAGAACCGGCGCAGCAAGCCCGCGCCGTCAATCGCGCCCGCTTCGATCAGGTCTTTGGGCACGTTCTGCAACCCGGCAATGTAGAACAGGATGTTGAAGCCCATGGACTTCCACACGCTGGCCAGAATGATCGTCCAGGGGGCGACCGCCGGGTCGTTGAGCCAGCCCAGCTTGATTCCGAACCACTTGCCGAAGAGATAGTTGACCAGCCCCCCCGATGGGTTGAACATCAGCAGGAAGATGATGCCCGCCACTGCCGGAGACATGGCGTAGGGCCAGACGAGCAGAATCCGGTAAATGGACGCGCCGCGCAGCGGCAAGTAGGCCATCGTGGCAATCAGCAGCGACAGACTCATGCTCAGCACGACGATGAAGAAGGAGATGAACATCGTGCGGATGAACGTATCGGCGTAGGCGGGGTCGTCCACCAGCCGGGTGAAATTGTCCACGCACACGAAGACCTCGCGCCGTGCGCCCAGCCGCGACAGCATGGTGGAAAGGCGCAGCGTCTCCAGCGAGGGGTAGTACAGGAACAGGACAAGGATGGTCAGAGTCGGCGCCAGCAGGGGCAGAGCCATCCACCAGTGCCTGAACGTCCCCTGCGTCTGTTCGCCAGACATCAGGCTCTCGCGGCGCAGCAGCTTGCCGCTCAGCCAGCCGATAGGGGCCACGACGAGGGCAATGCCTGCCAGCACGAAGATCGCCCCGAACACACGATCCAGGGATTCGCGCTCGGCCTCGAAGGTGCAGTAGTCCAGCGGCACCATGAACAGCGCCGAGCCAAACGCCCCGGCGATGGCGCCGATTCCCAGCCCCAGCGTCAGGCGGCCACCGGCGCGCTGGAAGACAAAGGCCAGCGCAGCGGCGCCCACTACCGCACCCATGATCATAAGAACTACTGGAGAGACGACCATGATGACGTCTATTCTTTCTGCTACAAGAAAGAAACCCGATCGCGGAGGGGCGGCAGCACGCCGCCCCTCCATGACTGGTGCTGAGGCGTGCCTCCTTACGGCGCGTTCAGCAGGTTGTACTCTTCGATGATCACGTTGGACTCAGCAGCCGCCTGCGCGAGAACTGCCGCCGGGTCCTCGTCGGTCAGCAGCACGCGGTCAATCGCGGCGGTGACCACATTGCGGATGGCCGGGAAGCCGCCCACCAGCGCGCCGCTGGTCGCCGGGGTGATCGTGCTCTGGGCAAGCTGCTCCAGCGCCACCGTCTGGTTCGGATTGGCCTCGTAGTAGCCTTCGTCAGTCAGCATCTGGTAGGCGCTCATCCGGATCGGGATGTAGCCGGTGACCTGGTGCCAGTCCGCGGCGTTCTCGGTGTTGGTGAAGTACACCAGGAAGGTCAGCGCACCTTCTTCAACCGCCGGGTCGAGACCCTCCACCAGCCACAGCGTCGCGCCACCGATCAGGTTGCCCGTCCAGCCGACCTCACCGTTGTAGGGGTAGAACGAGGCCAGGCTCTCGAAGCCGCCTTCCTCACCCATTTCGGTGTAGAGGGTGGTGTCCGAGCTGCTGTAGACAGCGATAGCGACCTGCTGCGTCGAGTAGGCCTGGTCCACAGTGGACCAGGAGTCACCACCCTGCGCGCCACTGTAGTACAGGTAGCCCTTGTTGAACTGGTCATCCAGCCATTCCAGGACGGCCACGCCGGCGTCACTGTTGAAGGCCACCTCGGTCGCGCGCTCCTCGCGGCCATTGCCGTTGTTGACATACAGCGCGTCCTGAACGGCCAGCCACTGCTCGAAGAACCAGCCGTGGTTGGGGAAGGTCCAGCAGTACTCAGGCGCGTTGTCCAGGGCCATGACGGCTTCGCAGGCCGCGTCAATTTCCTGCCAGGTCGCCGGCGGCTTGTCCCAGCCCGCGGCCCGCAGGTAGTTCATGTTCGTGAACATGATCGCCGAGGAGGTGTTCCAGGGCATGGAGGTGAACTTGCCATCGAGGGTGTAGTAGGCGATCACCGGGGCCACATAGTCTTCCATGTCCACTTCCAGCCCGTTGATCTCGGTGCGGTCGCCCAAGGCATCGGCTATCGGCTTGAACAGCCCGCTATCGCGCGCGTCTTGCGTGGCTGCCTCGAAGTACTGCACGACCGCGGGAAGCTGACCCTGCTCGGCAGCGACGGCGACCTGGGCGAACATGGTCTCGTAGCTGTAGCCGCCGGTGACGACGACTTCATACTGCGGGAACAGCGCGTTGAACTCGGCGGCCACTTCCTTGGCCCAGTCCCAGCGATAGTCCTGGAAGGCGATCCACACGTCGATCTTGGTCTTTTCCTGCGCGCTGATCGGCGATGCTGGCAGGGCCAGGGCGATCACCATGACCAATGCGATAGACAGGAACACGAGCTTTTTCATCGATCTTCTCCTTAAAGTCTGATAATCTGCGGACGAATTGCGCTCCTGCGGCACACTCCTGTCAGAATACACCGCGCGCGCTAAACCCGCCCTGACACACCATGAAGCTGAGCTTATGCACGTGAAATCCGCTTAGCCTTGTCCCCTATCTTAGCCGATGGCGGCCTCCTTTCCCATTCAATTCCGTGCATCACAGAGATGGCTGCTTACCTCTCCTGTCCACTCTCGCCCAGGGCGATTGCATCAAAGTCCACCGCGCGCCAGCCTGCTCGTAGGGGCGCTGCTCTGCTGCGCCCTGGTTGACCTCACCCCCGCGCGGCCCACTGACGCGGGCCTCGCCGCCCCTCTCCGCCGGCGGAGAGGGGGCAAGCCGAGCGCAGCGAGGCTGGGGGTGAGGTAGAACACCACACACGTTTGATGCGATTGCCCTGCACTCCCGCCTATACCGCCATTGTAAGACAAAATGCGCCGTTATGCCACCAAGAACCAACATGCGTTTGTTGATTCGCGCACATCGAACGAACAGCGGAAACGAACATCGGGCCAGGTTCTAGAAATAGTTGTGCGTGATCCCGCCATCCACTACCAGGCTTGCCCCATTCACCCACGACGCCTCGTCCGAGGCCAGGTACAGCGCGGCGTAGGCCACATCCGGCGGCTGGCCGAAGCGCCCCATCGGGATGCGGTTGAGGCGCAGCATCTTGGCCGCTTCGGTGGCGAAGAGCGTCTCCATCAGCGGCGTGATGATCGGGCCGGGGCAGATGGCATTGGTGCGCACCTTCTTGGGGCCGAACTGCACCGCCAGCGAGTGCGTGAGGGCGATGACCGCGCCCTTGCTGGCCGTGTAGGCGTCCTGCGGGACGGAGCAGCCGACCAGGGCCACGAACGAGGCCACGTTGACCACCGCGCCGCCGCCCGCCTTGATGATCTCCGGGATGCCATGCTTGCAGCACAGCGCCACGCCCTGCACGTTCACGTCCAGGATGCGCCGCCACACGTCCTGCTCCATCGTCAGCACGGAGACATCTTCGTTGGGCATGATCCCCGCGTTGTTGAACAGCGTGTCCACCTTGCCGAACTTGGCCACGCCCGCCTTGATCGTCTTCTCAACATCAGCATCAACGGCCACGCTGCCCGCCACGGCAATCGCCTGGCCGCCCGCGCTGACGATCCTCTGCGCGGTCTCCTCGACGGTCTCGGCCACCACGTCGTTGAGCACCAGGCGCGCGCCCTCTTTGGCGAAGAGCAGCGCCGTCTCGCGGCCCAGGCCGCTGCCCGCGCCGGTGATCAAGGCCACTTTATTTTCGAGTCGCATGGGTTTGCTAAGCTCCTTCTGTGTGAATACGCACATGCAAAAACAAGCACCGGTTCGTACCCTGGGTGGGGCGTATTCATGCAGATTGACGAAATAACACAGAACCATGCCGGGCGCGTAGGGGCGCTGCTCGGCTGCGCCCTTGTAGGGGCGGGTTTCTAAACCCGCCCCTACGAGCACGTCACCAGCCGCCCACGCCATCGAGCCGCAAAGTATCCTGGGTTATTTCTTAAAGTGCATCCATACACCCCAGGGCGCGGCAGAGCAGCGCCCCCGCGGTTGACCTCCCCCCCTGACCGCGCCAGGCGGGGGTGGGGTCAACCGCTCAAATCTGCTCGAAGTAGCGCGCGCGCTCCCAGCAGGTGACCACTTCGTCGGCCTTGCGCTGCTCGGTGCGCGCGAAGTGCAGGTAATGCTCCACCACGTCCTCGCCGAACGCCGTCCGCGCCAGGTCGCTGCCCTCGAAGGCAGCGATAGCTTCCGGCAGTGAATGGGGCACGCGCGGCAGGTCGCTGGCAACATAGGCATTGCCGGGGAAGAGCGGCGGCGGCTCGATCTGCCGCTCGATACCGTCCAGCGCCGCCGCCAGCAGCGCGGCCTGGGCCAGGTATGGGTTGGCGTCCGCGCCGGGGATGCGGCACTCGAGGCGCAGCCCGTCCCCGTGCCCAACGATGCGGAAGCCGGTCGTGCGGTTGTCGTAGCCCCAGGTGATGGCCGTCGGGGCGAAGGATTCCGCCTGGAAGCGCTTGTACGAGTTGATCGTCGGCGCGAAGAACAGAGTCAGCGCGCGGGCGTGGGCCATCATGCCCCCGGCGGCCCAGCGGAAGGTGTCGTTGGCGGCGACGGGCAGCCCGTTGGTCGGCGCACCTTCGGCGGCGAACGCATTATGCCCGCCGTTTGCGTCCCACAGGCTCATGTGCAGGTGCATACTGCTCCCCGCGTGGCGCTCGTCCCACTTGGCCATGAAGGTCAGGGCCAGCCCCTGCTGCATGGCGATCTCTTTGGCCATCTGCTTGAAAATGACCGTGCGGTCGCTCATGGTCAGCAGGTCGCTGTAACGGATGTTGATCTCCTCCTGGCCCGCACCCCACTCGCCCTTGCTGAACTCGACCGGGATGCCAGAGTCGTGCAGGTGGGCGCGGATGGGGCCGAGCAGCCGCTCGACCTTGCCCCCGGCCAGCAAGTGATAGTCCTCGATGTACGCGCCGAAGGTGCGCAGGTCGTGATAGTGCTTTTCGCGGGCGGAGTCGTAGGTCTCCTGAAAGACGAAGAACTCCAGCTCGGTCGCGCCCATCGCGCGGAGGCCCGCCGCCGCCGCCCGCTCGATCTGGCGGCGCAGCACCGAGCGCGGGGCGATGGGCACCAGCGCGCCCGTCGTCTCGTCGCGCACGTCGCACAGGACCAGCGCCGAGCGGTCCAGCCAGGACGCGCGGCGCAGCGTCGTCCAGTCCACCACACCCCAGGCGTCGTGGTAGCCCGCTTCCCAGCCGGTGTAGCGATAGCCGGGCACGGGGTCCATAGCCAGGTCGCAGGCGAGCAGGTAGTCACAGAAGTGCAGACCGTGTTCCGCCGCCGCCAGGAAGTGGCGCGCGTCGTAGCGCTTGCCCAGCAGCCGTCCAACCATGTCGGGGAAGCCGACCAGGACGGTGGCGATCTCGCCGCGATCCACAGCGGTCGCCAGCGCCTCGCGACTCAACAGGCCTGCACTGGATTCAATCACCGCTCATCCCCCTCTGGCACGGCGCGGGCGGCTTCCAGCTCGTCGGCCACCCAGCTAATACCCAGCTCCTCCAGCTTGGCGCGCACGGGCATCCCCGTCGCCACGTCCCAGCCGGCCATGCCGTAGTAGATGTCCTTGGCCCGCTCGACCTCTTCGACGGTCACGAACAGCCCGTCGCTGGCCCCGCCCTTGAGCGGTTTGGTCAGCTTCTTGGGGATGGTGTCCTGGTCGCGCCCGAAGCCCTCGCGCGCGTTGAAGGCGCGCAGCATATTCAGGCGGCGCTCGCCGAGCTTCTGCAGCTCGAAGACGGTCACCGGCCAGCCGGTCACCGCGCGCATGGTATCGGCCAGTTGGCGCAGGCTGAAAAGCTGCCAGTCCGGCCCCCAGACGAACTGACACAGATCGAGCGTGTCGAGCATACTGTAGGTGCACTGCGTGTAGAAAGCGTAGCGCACTTTCTCCGTGTTGAGCACGCGCGGCGGCTGCGGGGTGAACAGCCCGATCTCGGCGATGCGCGGATTGTACTCGGTGTAGCTGCCGTCGTGCTCGCTGGACTGGTGATCGGCGCCGAACGGGTTGACGGCGTACATCAGGGCCAGGCTGCGCTTGACCTGCGGCATGTGCGCGGGCATCTCTGACCCCTTGACGGTGATCAGCAGGTCTTCGGCAGCGGGGCCGAAGCGCCGCGCGGCCTGGGCTGATCCGTCGGCCAGCACATCGCCGAAGCCCTCGCGCCGGGCGATCATCTCCACCAGGCCGACCAGCATCTCCCTGTCGCCATACTTGAGGGCCAGGCCGCCGGTGTCTGCCTCGGTGATGATGCCGTGCGCGTAGCAGTCCATCGCCCAGGCGATGGTCCCGCCGCAGGACATCGTGTCCATGCCGTACATATTGCAAAGCTGGTTGGCGTAGGCGACCGCCTTGAGGTCGGAGACGCCGCAGTACGAGCCTAACATGCTCAGCGTCTCGTACTCCGGCCCGCCATAAGCCGGGTCGAGCACGTAGGGGCCTTCCTCGTTCTCCACCACGCGCTTGCAGCGCACCGTGCAGGCGTAGCAGGTGTCGTTGCCTTTGAGGATCGTGTCGCGCATGGTCTGACCGCTGAGGCCCTCAAAGCCGTCAAACACGCCGCTGTCGTAGTTGTGGCCGGGCAGCCCGCCGCGCTCCTGCTGCTTGCGGATGAGGGCGGTGGTGCCCAGCAGGGTCATGCCGCCCATCACGTCTTCGGTGTTGTCCGCGCCCCAGCGGGCAATGGCTTTGAACGCCTCGCGGTCGCGAATCTCCGGGCGCCGCTTGCCGCGCACGGCGATGGCTTTCAGATTCTTACTGCCCATCACCGCGCCCATGCCAGTGCGCCCGTTGGCCCGGTTGGACATATTCATTATCGCCGCGAAGCGAACAAGGTTCTCGCCCGCCGGACCGATGCCCAACACCTGGATGCGCCTGTCGCCCAGCTCGTCCTCCAGCGCGCGCTGCACGTCATGGGTCACGCGGCCCCACAGGTGCGCCGCGTCGCGCAGCTCGGCCTGGCCGTCGTGCACCCACAGGTAGACGGGCTGCTCGGCGCGGCCCCGGATGACGATGCCATCGAACCCGGCGAACTTCAGTTCCGCCGGCCAGAAGCCGCCGCACTGCGAGTCGCCGACCATGCCGGTCAGCGGCGAGCGGGCGGTGGCGGTCATGCGGCTCTGCCCGGCAATTGGCAGGCCGGTCAGCACGCTGTCCATCAGGGTCAGCGTGTTCTCAGGAGCCAGCGGATCGGTGCCGGGGGGCGTGTTCTTGAGCAGGTAGTACAGCCCCATGGCACTGCCGCCCATGTAGGTGCGGTAGAAGATCTCGTCCGGCTCCTCGACGGTCAGGACGCCGGTGGTCAGATTGACGTGCAGGATTTTGCCGTGATACCCGTAAGGCATGGTGACCCTTCCTCAATGACAATACAGGCGACGAAGTGAAACAGAGACAGCGGGACGGAAGGCCGGGCGGATGGGCGCGTCGTGCCAGCCGCGCGCACCCGACTTCCGAAGTCTCGCAGACTGCGGAAGTCTGACCGGCGGCAAGAGCAGGGGGTAGTATTTTTCGCCCACATGATGTATTTTCGGAAGTGCACAGACTCTGTTTGAAAAGGAACAATACACAATGCACAAAGACCTGAAGCTCGCCATCGCCATCCTCAACGGCTATCCCAAGACCAGCCGCGAGCGCTTCGACGCCGCCAGCGTGGGGCACCCCCACGACATGTACGCCCGCTTCCTGCGCTCCTACGTGCCCCAGGCGACGCTTGACGTGCTCTTCATCGCCGACCTGGACAGCGCCCTGCCGTCCGGGGCCAACCTGCGCTCCTACGACGCCTACATCTTCACCGGTTCTGACCTGACCATCTACCACACCGACGACCCGCGCGTGACGCGCCAGGTCGAGCTTTCGCGGGCCATCTTCGAGGCGGGCGTGCCCTGCTACGGAAGCTGCTGGGGCGTGCAGATGGCCGCCTATGCCGCCGGTGGCGAAGTGCGCAAGAACCCCAAGGGCCGCGAGTGGAGCATCGCCCGCCGCATCACGCGCACCGACGCCGGCAAGACGCACCCGCTGCTGGCGGGCAAGCCCGACGTGTACGACGGCTTCATCATGCACCTGGATGAGGTCGTCACGCTGCCGCGCGGCGCTACGCTGCTGGCCGTCAACGAGCACACCCACGTGCAGGCGCTCGAAGTCAAGCACAAGAGCGGCACCTTCTGGGCCACGCAGTACCACCCGGAGTACAACTTCTACGAGATGGCCCGCCTGATCAGCGCCCGCGCCGAACCACTTGTTAAAGAAGGCTTCTTCGCCAATGGCGACGACGTGCAGGCTTATGCCGAAGCCATGTTCGCCCTGCACGCCAACCCGGACGACCCGGCGCTGCGCGAGCGCTTCGCCGTCGGCCCGGACATCATTGACCCGCTCTACCGCGAAGCCGAGCTGCGCAACTGGATTGACGCGCTGGTCATCCCGTCGCGCCGGCGTTAGAGCGCGCCTGGAAGTCCCGCGCGCCTGGTAGCCGGGACAGGCCGGTTGTTGCGCTTTGTGCCTATTTCAACATAATTCAACATAAAGCGCAAGTGATTCGTGTTGGCATTTTGACACGAACCCGGAGAAAAGAGGCAGGTGTCGTGATCGCGCAAGAGCGGCAGAAGGTCATCCTGCAGATCATTGCCGAGCAGGGCGTCGTCACCGTCGCCGAGCTGTGCCAGCGCTTCGGCGTGTCGGACATGACCATTCGCCGCGACTTCACCATCCTGGAGAGGGCAAGCCTGTTGCGGCGGATTCACGGCGGGGCGGTCAGCGCGCGCGGGCGCAGCTACGAGCCGCCCGTGCTGACGCGCGTCCACGAGATGCCCGAAGCCAAGCGGGCCATTGGCAGGCTGGCTGCTTCGCTGGTCCACGAGGGCGACAGCATCACCCTGGACATCGGCACGACCACGCTGGAGCTGGCCCGCCACCTGATCGGCCTGCAGGACATCACCGTGCTGACCAACGCCCTGCCCATCGCCAACCTGCTCATTGACCAGCCCGGCATCCACCTGATGCTGTGCGGCGGCGTGGTGCGCCCTGGCGAGCGCTCGCTGATCGGCCCCGTCGCCGAGTACACGATCAGCCAGTTCTATGTGGACAAGACGTTCCTCGGCATCGGCGGCGTGGACCTGGAAGCCGGGCTGACCGAATATAACACCGACGACGCCCAGATCAAACGCACCATGATCCGCAACGCCCAGCGCCGGATTCTGCTCTCGGACAGCCGCAAGTTTGGGCTGAAGACGTTCTCCAGCGTCGCGCCGCTGTCCGTCGTGACCGACATCGTGACCGACGACGGTCTCAGCGCGGAATACCGCGAGGCCCTGGAGCGCGAGGGCATCGCCGTCCATATCGTCGTCCTGACGGGCGAGGACAATCCCTGACCGACTCTTTCCTGTGCCACCACTCACCGACGAGGCCCAACTGCATCCATGATCCACAAGACGATCCTCACCATCTTCGACGGCTGCCGTCCCGACGCCCTGGCCCAGGCCCACACCCCGAACGCCGACCGCCTGTGGCAGGGTGGGGCCTACACCTGGCGCGCCCAGTCCATCACGCCCAGCTACACGCTGCCGGCGCATATGTCCATGTTTCGCGGCGTCTCGCCCGCCAGGCACGGCGTGACCGACAACAGCTTTCAGCCGTCCGCCGTCGCCTTCCCTAGCATCGTAGATGTGGCCCACCAGAACGGGCGGCAGACGGCCATGTTTTACAGTTGGGAGCAGCTTCGCGATCTCTCGGCGCACGGCAGCCTGACCGTCAGCTATTGCCGCGATGGGGCCGTCACCGCCGAGGCCGACCAGATCGTAGCCGCGCAGGCTGCCGCCCTGCTCGTGGCCGAGCAGCCCGATCTGGTCGTGATCTACCTGGCCGAATCCGACCTGGTGGGGCACGCCGCCGGCTGGATGTCCGCGCCGTATATCGCGGCGATTGAGCGCATGGACAGCGCGTTGGGCGGCGTGCTGGGCGCGCTGGAGCGCGCCGGGCTGCGCGACGAGTACACCGTGCTGCTGCTGGCCGATCACGGCGGGCACGACTTCACGCACGGCACCGATTCCCCGGAAGACCTGACCATCCCCTGGATTCTCAACGGCCCGCCGGTCAAAGCGGGGCACGCCATCGGCGGGCCGGTGCGCATCTTTGACACGGCGGCGACCATCGCCCATCTGTTGAGGATTCCCTGTCCCCAGGTGTGGGAGGGCCAACCCATCCGGGAAGCCCTGCGCGATGAATAGCCCGGCCCTGACTGCCTGGCGGCAGCGGCTTGCGCCGGAGTGGGCGCTGCACATCGTCGGGCTGGGCGTGGCTATCTCGCTGCTCGGCGACCTGACGCTCTACGTCGTGCTGCCCACGCACACGAAAGAAGCTGGGATCGTCCTGGCCAATGTGGGGCTGATGCTCTCGGCCAACCGCCTGATCCGCATCCTCATCAACGGGCCGCTGGGCGTGCTCATCGAGCGCATCCCACGCCGCCGGATCGCCGTGCCGGCGCTGTTCTTCGGGGCGATCTCGTCGCTGCTCTACACCGTCCCCGGCTTCTGGCCGCTGTTGATCGGGCGCTTGCTGTGGGGCACGGCCTGGGCGGGCATCTGGCTGAGCGCCAGCACAATGGCCCTCGACCTGTCCACCTTCGCCAACCGGGGGCGCTTCGTGGGCCGCCTGCAAATGTGGTTCTTCCTGGGGTCGGGCGGGGCGGCGCTGGCTGGCGGCGCGCTGACCGACTGGCTGGGCTACAGCACGGCGCTGCGCGTCTGCTCCGGCATCACCTTCGTCGCGGCGCTGCTGTGGCTGCTGCTGCTGCCGGAGACGCAGCCCGCGCACCCGTCGCGCTCGCCTGTCGCTGTGCACACGCAGCCGGGGACGCCCGTCCCGCCGCCGAGCAAACGCCTGCCGCTGACGGTCGCCATCGCGTTGCTGGGCGTCAACTGGCTCATCTTCATCGGTATCCTGGGCGCGGTGCTGCCGCTGCTGCTGGAGGAGCGCGTCGGCGAGACGGTGCGCGTGGCCGGGACGATCATCTACCTGTCCACGTTCACCGGGGCGATGGCCGCCGGCAGCCAGGCGCTTGGCCTGCTGGCGTCGCCGCTTTCCGGCTGGCTGAGCGACCTGACCGGCAACCGCTGGCGGCTGGTCATCTTCGCGCTGGCGCTGGGCGTGGCTTCGATGGCGCTGACGGCGGGGGGCAGGGGGATCGTCGTGGTGACGGCGATCATGCTCAGCTCCATCGCCACCAGCGTCCTGCAGACGCAGGTGATGACCCTCGTCGGCGATTACGCCGGGGAGAACAACCGGGGGCGCATCCTGGGGATCATCAACACCATCGGCGATGGCGGCAGCGCCGCCGGGCCGCTGATCGCCTACGCATTGCTGCCGCTGGTAGCGATTGGCGGTTTGTTCTGGCTGGCGACGGGCATCCTGCTGGCGGCGCTGCCCGGCGCGCTGTGGGTCGCCCGCCAGGAAGCGCGGGGACTGCGGGCCGCTCCCGCGCCGCACTGACGATGGGGAAGAGAGGTTATTGGTTGTTGGTTGATAGAGAGGGTCACGCTACACGGTCATCTGAACCAGAAACCAGCAGCCAGGAACCTCTCTTTGCCGTGCGAAGCTCTCGGTGAGCGGCTGGGGAAAAGGTGACCTCAGTCTGCACGCTCAACCAAGAACCAACAACCAATCACCAAAACCCGTCTTTCCCTCACACCCCCAACGCCTCGGCCAGCGCCTTTTTCATCACCGCTTCGGGCGCTTTCTCGCCCGTCCACATCTCAAAGCCAATCGCGCCCTGGTAGACCAGCATCGAAAGCCCGTCGAGCGTCGGCAGGCCGCGCGCCCTGGCCGCCGCCAGCAGGCGCGTCTGCGGCGGGTTGAAGACCACGTCGCTGACCAGCATGTGGGCGGGCGCATCGTCCAGGGCGACGGCGGGCGTCCCCTCCACGTCCGGGTAAAGGCCGATGGATGTCGCCTGCACCAGGATGTCGGTGTCGGCGGGGACGCGGTAGACGCCGCGCCACACCTCGAAGCGGACAACGGCGGGCGTGTTGGCGCGCAGGTCGGCGACCATGCCCTCGCCGCGTGCGGGCGTGCGGTTGACCACGGTGATCTGCGCCGCGCCCGCCAGGGCCAGTTCCGTGGCGACGGCGCGCGCCGCCCCGCCCGCGCCCAGGATGACCACGCGCTTCCCCGCCGGGTCAACGCCCGCATCCTGGCGCACGCCGCGCAGGAAGCCCTTGCCGTCGGTATTCTCGCCGATCAGCCGCTCTCCTTCGCGGCGGACGGTGTTCACCGCGCCGATGACCGGCGCATCCGGCGCGATGGCGTCCAGATACTGCATCACCGCCACCTTGTGGGGAATGGTCAGGTTGATGCCGCGCATCCCGAAGGCGCGCACGCCGATCAGGGCCTCCGCCAGTCGTTCGGGGGCACCTCGATGTTCAGGTAGCGCCAGTTCAGCCCGGCGGCGGCGAAGGCCGCCTCCTGCATGACGCCGGTGGGGTTCTCGGCAACCGGACGCCCCAGCACGCCCACCAGCTCGGCCTGGTAATTGGCAGGCATATCCGCTCCTTTCCGTTGGCCCGCGATGATTCACCTTACGCGGATTATAGACCGTTTGGTGGCGCGGCAGTAGCGGCGGGGCGGGGGGTGTATGCAAAGGTTGTCAGTGACTCGCTTGACACCCAACGGGGTGAGGGTCCCGTAGGGGGCGTATTGCAATACGCCCCTACGGGGGCACAGCAAAGCAGCGCCCTACCTGATAGGTTTTGCACGCACCCGGTGCGGGGCGGGGTGCACTGCTCTGCTGTGGACCGGTCTGCCTCTCCAACCCACACAATCCCCACACACTGCCTTCATTAGTTCTACACACTCCTGGCGGAAGATGGGGGCGCTTGACCGAGACAGGCTAGACACCGAAACGGAGAGTGTAACATGATGCAGAAACTCGTCATCGGCTTGCTGAGCACTACCCTCATCGGCGCGGTGGGCGTGGGCGTCTACGATGCGACGCAAGCGCCCGCTGCCGCTGGTACCGCCGGCGTCCTGGCTGACGCGCCGGCCAACGTTTCCGTTGAACAACCGGCTGCACCCGCTCCGGCGGCGCAGATCGTCCCGACGGCCACGCCGTTCGCGCCCGTCGCGCCGCAGCCGGGCACGGGCACCGGCCCCGTCCTCCAGCAGCAGGCGCTCGACATGGTGGGCGACCCCTGGTCTGCCGTCGGCACCATCACGGCCATCGAGATCAACGGCGTGACGCTCGTCCTCAAGGATGGCGTAGAAATCTTCGTCGAGCTTGGCCCGTCGAACTTCTGGGCGGACGCAGCGCTGGCTGTCGGCGATACGATCACCGTCTACGGCTTCTACAACGGCGAGCAGTACCACGCGGGCACGGTCATCCTGGCTGATGGCTCGACGCTGGCACTGCGCTCCGAGACAGGCACGCCGCTGTGGTCGGGCGGCGCAGCCAGCGGCGTTGCCGGGCAGACGCAGACCGGCGCAACCAATCGCAACGGCCAGGCCGAGCCGCAGGTGGCCCCCGACGCCTGGGTGACGCTGGAAGGCACCGTCGTCAGCGTTGACCTCTCCACGCTCCTCTTCGAGATGGCCAGCGGCGAGCAACTGGCGCTGCAACTGGGCCAGCAGGCGTTCATGCAGCAGCAGGGCATCACCTTCGCGCCGGGCGAGGCGGTGCGCGTGCTGGGCTTCTGGCAGGGCACGACCTTCCGCGCCGGTGAAATCACCAAGCTGGCAACCGGCGAGCGCCTGATGCTGCTCGACCCGAACGGGCGTCCGCTGTGGGGCGGCCCTGGCCGCAACGGGCAGGGCAACGCCAACAGCGCCCAGGGCCAGAGTCAGGCGGCGCAGGGTCAGGCCCAGGATCAGACTCAGGGCCAGGCCGCGCAGAGCACTCAGGGCGGCAGGGGATACCGGGGCGGGCGGCAGTAGCCCGCCCCCAACCTTGTCCTGAATCCTGAGCGCCAGGAGCCAGACGCCATGACCCTCCCTGACCCGCGCCCCGACAGCCTGCCGCACCGCGTGATCGAGTCCATCCAGCGCGACGACCTGCCGCTGGTGGACGACCGCAGCCGCATGAAGTATGTGATGAACAACCTGGTGCTGCACATTCACCCGGCCAAAGTCGCTGCGCCCACGCTCAAGTTCACTTATACCTGGGGGCTGGGCGGGCTGGCTATCCTGCTCATGACCATCCTGGCCGTCACCGGCATCATGCTCATGTTCGCTTACACGCCCACGCCCCAGAGCGCCTACAACGACATGCTGCGCCTGCAGACGGAGGTCATGTTCGGGCAGCTTGTGCGCAACCTGCACCACTGGAGCGGCAACCTGCTGATCGTCGTCGCCTTCCTGCACCTGCTGCGCGTGTTCTATACAGCGGGCTTCCACCCCCGCGCGAGTTCAACTGGGTGCTGGGCATCATGCTCCTGCTGCTGGTCGTGGCGGCCAACTTCACCGGCTACCTCCTGCCCTGGGATCAGCTTGCGTACTGGGCGGTGACGGTCGGCACCAGCCTGCTCGACTACGTGCCGGTCATCGGCCCGGCGATCAGCCGCCTGATCCTGGGCGGGCCAGAGGTGAGCGGGGCCACGCTGACCAACTTCTACGGGCTGCACGTGGCGATCATCCCCCTGATGATGGGCGGGCTGATCTCGTTCCACATCTGGCGCGTGCGCAAGGACACGCTCTCGATCCCGCGCCGCCTGGACGAGCCGCCGCCCGCGCGCATCGAGAAGGTGACCACCCTGCCGCACCTGGTGGCCATCGAGTTCGTCTTCGCCATCGTCATGGTCGCGCTGATCCTGCTGTGGGCGTCGTGGGTCAACGCGCCGCTGGAAGAGGCGGCCAACCCCGATCACAGCCCCAACCCGGCCAAAGCCGCCTGGTACTTCATGGGCCTGCAGGAGCTGCTGCTGCATTTCCATCCCGTGTTCGGCGCGATTGTCGTGCCGGGGCTGGCCCTGGCTGCGCTGGCCGTGCTGCCCTACCTGCGCTTCGACACGGACGCCGAGGGCGTGTGGTTCCGCTCGCACACCGGGCGGCGCACGGCGGTCGTCGGCGCGCTGACCGGGTTGATCGTCACACCGCTGCTCGTCCTGTTCGACGAGTACGCGCTCGACCTGCCCGCGTTGCTGCCCAGCCTGCCGACGATCATCAGCAACGGCTGGGTGCCGCTGGCCGCCCTGCTGCTGATGCTGCTCGCCTATTACGCGGGCGTGCGGCGGCTGTTCCGCGCGTCCGCCTGCGAAGCGCGGCAGAGCGTCTTCACCTTGCTGGTCGTCTCGTTCGTGGTGCTCACGGTGATAGGCGTCGCCTTTCGCGGCGAAGGCATGGCCCTGATGTGGCCCTGGGAGGTTCTGTAGTCATGGCCGAAGCAGTGCAGCAATCCTCCGCGCCGGAACCCGACGCCATGAGCCGGCGCAGCTTCCTCAAGCTGGCCTGGGGCGCGGCGGGCGCGGTCGCCCTGGCCGAAGCAGGGCTGGTAACCTATCGCTTCCTGGCCCCCAAAGCGGTCGCGGGGCAGTTCGGCGGCGTGTTCAGCGTGGGCCGCGTCGAGGACTTTCCGCCGGGCAGCGTGACGCCGTTCAACGAGGGGCGCTTCTACCTGGTGCGCCTGGCCGACGGCGGCTTCCTGGCGCTCTACCGCAAATGCACGCACCTGGGCTGCGCCGTGCCCTGGGACCCCGGCGCAGGGCAAATTCGTCTGCCCGTGCCACGCCTCCGCCTTTGAGATGGACGGTGATCTGCTCAATCCGCCCGCCCCGCGCCCCTGGATCGCTTTCCGGTGACCATCGAGAACGGCGAGATCAAGGTAGACACCGGCCAGGCCATTCAGCGCGACCACACCGGCCCCAACGACGCCGTGTACGCCGAGGAGCGATGACGATGACGCGTGAATTGACCCTCATGGGACTGCTGGGCACTCTGCTGATCGCGGCGGCGATGGGCATTGCCGTGCTGCGCGAGCCGTCCCGCCAGCAAGCGGCACTGATCGATCTGCGCATCGAGGCGGTGCGCGCCGGTACAGACCTTTTCGCCGAGAACTGCGCGATCTGTCACGGTGCAGCGGGCGAGGGCCTGGGCGCGACGCCGGCCCTGAACAGCGAGGCCGTGCGCCAGATGGACTACCTCGACCTGGTGCGCACCATCGAGCGCGGGCGCTATGGCACGACGATGGCCGCCTACGGCGTGGACGAGGGCGGCATCTTCACCCGCGCCCAGATTGACAGCCTGGCTGCGGTGATCCAGTACGCGGACTGGAATACTGTCGGCGCGCGCGTGGCCGAACTGGGCCTGACTCCGCCCGACCCCATCGTGGTCGAGCTATCTGACGAGACATTGGCCCTGGTCGCCGCGCTGCCGGACGGCGAGGCGCTCTCCGCCGGGCTGCAAGTCTACGCGACCGAGTGCGCGGCCTGTCACGGCGCGAACGGCGAAGGCACGACGCTCGCTCCCGCGCTCAACTCCGCCGACCTGCGCGCGCAGAAGGCGGCCAGCGACCTGACGCGCATCATCGAGCAGGGCGTGCCGGGCACGCTGATGGCCGCCTGGAATCGCGCTCTGACCGCCGAAGAGATCGCCGGTGTGGTCATGCTCATCGAGCGCTGGCCGGAACTGGACGCAGCGGGCGTGATCATGCCTGTGGTAGAAGCGCAGCCAGTGGACATGAGTCCCGAAGCGATTGCGCATGGGCAGTGGCTGTTCAGCCTGACCTGCGCCCAGTGTCACGGCGCAGACGGCTACGGCACGGCGCTGGCCCCGGCCCTGAACAACCAGACGTTCCTCAGCCAGACGCCCGATGCCGCCATCCAGCAGATCATCGCCGGGGGCGTCACCGGCACGGCCATGCCCGCCTGGGGAGGTCGCCTGACGGAGTACGACATCGCCGCGCTGACCGCCTACCTGCGCAGCCTGGAGCCGACCGCCCCGGCCATCGCCAGCCCGGCGACGGGCACGGGTACGGCTGCGGCGGGCGGCCCGCCCTGGCAGGGGAAATAGCGAGGAGTCGGGAGTCCTGAGCCGTGAGTCATGAGTTGAGAGACGCTATCTGGACAGTGCGCACCATCCAGGACGCCAGACTTCCCGACTCAGGACGCCCAACTCATAACTCGCCACCAAAAGGAGCGAACGATATGGCAGTCAAACCACGCACCAACCTGACCCTGGACGCCGTGATCCTGGCGCTGTTTCTCGTGATCTTCATTTCCGGGGTGCTGTTGTGGGTCGTCTACCCGCCGGGCGGCGGGGGCGCGTCGGCAACGGGCGCGGGGCCGTCGCTGCCAGCGCCGACGACTTCGCGCTGCTGGGCCTGGATCGGCACAGCATGAACGATGTGCACGCCTGGGCGGGCGTGATCATGGGCGCGCTGGTGCTCGTCCATGTGGTCTTCCACTGGAAGTGGATCGTCTGCCAGGTGGGGCGGTTATGGAGCAGCCCGCGCCCCGCGCGAGCGCCGCGCGACGCCTGCCCGGAGGCGTGAGGGGCAACCTACAGACTTCCGAAGTCCTTTGGAGGCTTCGGAAGTCTCTCTGTTGGGGACAAACCTCAACAGCACAATCCTCCGCCCCGCGCTATAGTTGGTGCTGTTGGCGAATCTCCTCACTCGCCGATTTTGCAGGATCGCTGCTCTCCGGCGTTCCGTAGGGGCGGATAGGTGTTGAGATTGGTCTATAGTCTGGGGCGGCTCTTTTACTTTACCTCACCCCCACTCGGCGCTGGCGCGCCTCGCCTCCCCCTCTCCGTTAACGGAGAGGGGGAAGAGCCGAGCGTAGCGGGGCCAGGGGGTGAGGTCAATCGGTCGCCATCTGAATGCTTCTCACGTTGCTGGCCGCCCCTGAACCGGCGTAGGGGCGTATGGCAATACGCCCCTACGGGGCGCAGCAGAGCAGGGCCCCTACCTGACAGGTTTTGCACGCACCCGTTGGGAGCACCCATGAGCCGCACGATCCTGATCGCCGACGACGAAAGTCACCTCCGCCACACCGTGCGCGCCTATCTCGAAGACGCCGGTTTCCGCGTGCTGACGGCACAGAATGGGCGCGAGGCCGTCTTCACCGCCCGCCACGAAACGCCCGACCTGATCATCCTCGACGTGATGATGCCGGAGATGGACGGCTGGGAAGCCGCCCGCCTGATCCGCCGCGAGAGCGCCGTGCCGATCATCTTCCTGACCGCGCGCGTGGACGAAGTGGATCAGATCACCGGGCTGGAACTGGGCGCGGACGAGTACATCACCAAGCCGTTCAGCCCGCGCGTACTGGTGGCACGAGTGCGCGCCGTGCTACCGCCGCGCCTATGGCGACCTGGCCGCCGAACCCACTGTCTGGCGAGTCGGCGAACTGGAGTTGAACGCCGAGACACGCCTGGTGATGCTGCGCGGGGAGCGCGTCGAGCTCGACACCCAGCGAGTTTGACCTGCTGGCCGTGCTCATCCAGCGTCCGGGCCGCGTCTTCACGCGCATGGAGCTACTGGAGCGCGTGCAAGGCGAGGCCTTCGCTGCCTACGAGCGCACTATTGACGTGCATATCAAGAATCTGCGGGCCAAGATCGAGGCCGACCCGCGCCAGCCGCGCTACATCGAGACGGTCTATGGCGTGGGCTACCGCATGAGGCCCGATCATGAATAAGCTGTGGGTGCGGCTCTCTGCCGCCTTCCTGATCGTGGCCTGGCTGGGCATCGCGGCCATTGCCGTCATCGTCAACGCGACGACCGAGCACAGCTTCCGCCAGTACCTCAACCAACGCGACTCGTCCTTCTTTGACGCCGAATCCATCGCCCGCCTGGAAGCCTACTACGCCCAGAACGGCACCTGGGCGGGGGCCGAGGAATTGCTGCCAGGGCCAAAAGTGGGCGGTGGGAGTGGCACAGGGAGCGGCAGCGGGGGCGCTGGCCAGGGGCGTGGACGGCTGGGCGGCGCGCAGGCCCTGCTGGTGGACGCGGGGAGTGGTGGTGGCGGCCACCGATCCGGCCCAGGTCGGGGCGCAGCCGGACGCGGCCACGCTCGACAGCGCGACAGCCCTGCACGTTGACGGCGAACAGGTCGGCTGGCTGGTGCAGGTGACCCCCGGTGCGCAGGCATTGGGCGAAACCGAGCAACGCTTCCTGGACGAGACGACGCGCGCGCTGATCCTGGCGGCAGTGGGCGCGGCGCTGCTGGCGGTGATCGCCGGCGGCGCGCTTTCCTGGCAGATCACGCGGCCCATGCGCGCCCTGACGCACGCGGCACACGACCTGGCCGGGGACATCTGGGGCAGCAGGTGCCGGTGCAGGGCGCGAGCGAGCCGGCCGCGCTGGCCGGAGCCTTTAACCGCATGTCGCGCGACCTGGCCGAAGGCGAGCGGCTGCGCCGGCGCATGGCCGCCGACATCGCCCACGAACTGCGCACGCCGGTCAGCGTGCTGCGCGGGCACCTGGAAGCCATGCTCGACGGCGTGTACCCGCTCGATGCCGAGCACCTGGCCGTCGCCTACGACAATGAGCAAGCGCAAGCGATCTGTCGCTGGTGCGGGCGCGCGGTGTGCAGCCAGCACATCAAGCCGATGACTTACATCATCTCGGTCTACGTCGGCGGCAAGAAAGTGCCCAAGTCGCTGGTTGTCGCCGACGCCGTGTGGTGCGGCGTCTGCAAGCCGCAGCCAGAGCCGATTGAAATGCCCTATCTGGACTGAAGTTGTTGGTTGTTGGTTTCTGGTTGTTGGTTATTGGCTGCGGGTAGCTGGTAGTTTTACCAACAACCAATCACCAACAACCAATCACCCTACAGGGACGACGAGCGCATGAGCGAGCAGGCAGCAGGTCTGGCCAAGATTACCTGGGATGACCCGGACAGCGGCGAGCGCCGCGAGTATGTGCTGGCCGCCGGAGCGACGGCTACCATCGGGCGCAGCGCCGACACCCCGATCCACATCCCGGAGCGGCACGTCTCGCGCGAGCACGCCGTGATCAGCTTCCGCGACGGCATTTTCATGATCACCGATCTGGGCAGCGCCAACGGCACCTTTGTCAACGACAAGCGGCTGACAGATCCCTTCCCGCTGGCGCATGGCGACGTGATCCGCCTCTACGTGCCCATCCTGCATTTTTCGGCGCTGGTCACTGAGAAAGAGAAGGAACAGGCCAAGCTGACCGGCACGCTGATCGTGCCGGCGGGCGGCGGCGGAATGCCCGCGCTGCACGTCACGTCCGGGCCGCAGGAAGGGGCGACCATCGCCCTGCTCACCCCTCTCGTGAGGGTCGGCCGGGCCACGCGCGACGCCACCTGGGACATCGCCCTGCAGGATCGTGCCGTCTCGCGCCCGCACTGCGAGATCGCCCTGGGCGAAGACGGCACCTGGGCTGTACGCGACCTGGGCAGCGCCAACGGCACCATCGTCAACGGCATTCCGATCGGCGGGGAGGAGCCGCATCCCTTGCACGACGGCGCGGTGATCACCATCGGCGAGACGACCATGCTCTTCCGCCTGGGCGCATAACCCGCCGCGCTCATCGCCCCAACCGATCACTGATAACTGATCACTGACAACCAATAACCAACCACCAATAACCAACAACCATGGCCAACATCTACCGCAACCTGGGCGCAGTCATCAAAGATACGGGCGGCTTGTGGGAACAACTCGACGGCCAGATGGCCGAGCGCGCCGACGCACCGCTGCCAGAAGGCATGGGGCTGTGGGGCATGATCGTCGCGGGCAGCGTCGGCGGCGTGTGGGATCAGCTCGACAATGAGACTGTCCTGCTGCGCGCGGACCAGCTCAAGACGCCGCGCCGCGACCTGTGGAGCGCCGCCGCCGACGAGACGCTGATCCTGTCCCGCGAGGGGCTGCTGCCGCTGTGGGAGGCGGCTCTGGTGCGCACCAACGCCGCCGCCGGCGCCGACCACGACGGCACGCTGATGCTCATGCGCCCGGACGCGGCGGACATCTGGCACAAGTCTGCCGAGGAGACGCTGGTCATGGCCCGGCCCACCGAGAGCATCTTCGCCCAGCAGGTGCGCCCCCGCGACCTGTCCTCGTTTCGCCCGCGCCGCATCCAGGGCTACGCGCTCAAGAGACTGACTGATGCGCGCGGCGAAACCTACTGGATTCTCAAGAACCTGCGCACGGACGCTTACCTGCGCCTGACCGCTGAGCAGGTCTTCCTGTGGGAACAGATGGACGGCCAGGCCAGCGTGCAGGACATTGCCGTCGCGCATATGCTGGCGCACGGCAAGCTGGCCATCGGCAGTCTGCTGGCCCTGCTCGACCAGCTTCAGCAGAAGGGCTTCATCGCCCCGCTGGTGGACGTGTACGGCGCGGTGGATCGCAGCGTGGCCCAGCGGCGCGGTCAGGCGCTATGGCGGCGGCTGGTCCGCGCCTTCGCCAGCACAGAGCTGTCCATCGGCGGCATTGACGGGCTGATCACGCGCTCCTACCAGATGGTTGGGCGCTGGCTCTTCACCCCGCTCGGCCAGGGGATCATCCTGGCGGTGATCGCCGCCGGGGCCATCGCCTTTATCAGCCTGCTGTTCGGCATCGTGGATCGCAAGGTGGCCGTGCTGGGTGGGGCAGGGGCAGTGGTCGGCCTGGTGACGCTGTACGTGCTGCAGGTGCTGACACTGCTCGTGCACGAGTGGGCGCACGCCATCGCCACCAAGCACTACGGGCGCGAGGTGCGGCGGGGCGGCGTCATGATCTACATGGGGATGCCCGCCGCTTTCGTGGATACGACGGACATCTGGATGGAGCCGCGCCGTCCCCGTCTGGTGGTCAGTTGGGCGGGGCCGCATTCCGGGCTGTTCGTCGGCGGGCTGGCCAGCCTGCTGGTGCTGGCCGGGCCGGGGCCGGTCATCGGCGGGCTGCTCTTCCAGTCCGCGCTGCTCACCTACCTGACCAGCTTCATGAACATGAACCCGCTGCTCAAGCTGGACGGCTACTACATTCTCATGGACTGGCTGGAGATTCCGCGCCTGCGCGAGCGCAGCCTGGCCTTCATCGGCAAGCCCCTGCGCGACAAGCTGAGGGGACGCGAGCCGTTTGTCCGCGAAGAGCGTATCTTCACCGTGTTCGGCGCGCTCTCCGGCCTGTGGACGCTGATCGCCGCTGTGACGCTGACGATCACGCTGGGCAGCTACGCGCTCGGCTTCCTGCAGACGACGCCGGGCCTGATCGTCGCAGGGGTGGCGGCGCTGCTCGCCGCCGCGTGGATCGCCAGGCGCTGGCTGCGCCTGGCACGTATCGCGCGCGTCCGGCGGGCGATCTCGTAACGGGCCGCAGGCGGGCTACGACTCCGGCTCAGCCTCCGGCTCCACGAAGCGCACCTCGAACATCCAGGGCCAGTGCTTGCCGGTGAGCAGGAAGGTGTCCGTCTCCGGCAGGTAGGCGATGCCGTTGAGCACTTCCTGGTCGTCCAGCCCGGCGCGCTCGTCCGCGGTGATCAGGCCAGACGCATCAATAACTGCCGTCACCACGCCGTTGCGCTTGTCAATCCGCACGATGTAGTCGGTCTGCCAGATGTTGGCGTAGACGTAATCGCCGACGCACTCCAGCTCGTTGATGCGCTCGACGATAGACCCCTGCAGCGTGACCAGCCCGCTGAAGATTAGCTCGAACGTCGCCGGGTCGCGCACGTCGAGGAAGGGCGTGCCGTCGCTCATGTAGAGGTATTCCCCGTCCGTGCACAGGCCCCAGCCCTCGCCCTCGTAGGCAATCGTCCTCACCTGCTCGAACGTCTCCCGGTCGTAGACGAAGGCCACTTCCGACTGCCAGGTAAGCTGGATCAACTGCTCGCCAACCAGGGCCAGCCCTTCGGCGAAGTATTGCTCTGGGATGCTGATCTGCTGCAACACCTCGCCGCTCAGCGGATCCACCTTGCGCAGCGTGGAGAAGCCACTGCGCCCGGTGCTCTCGTAGAGATAGCCGTCGTACAGCAGCAGGCCCTGCGTATAGGCCGTCGGGTCGTGCGGGCGAATGGACAGCACTTCCGGCACGAGCAGCGTCACCGGGGCGTAGAGCGGATTCTCGCTCTGGGCCAGCGTCGGGGCGACTCCGCTCGCGGCGATGAGCGCCAGCAGGATCGGGGCGGAGAGTAACCGCGCAACTCGTGTCATGAGATCCTTCGCTTTCGTTGGAGAAGCCCTGGGCAGCTCATGCGGACGGGACAGGACGCGGCGCGCCATCGCCATGCTGGATGACGGCCAGCGCCTGCGCGTGCACCAGGCCGTTTGTCGCCAGGATGCGCTGGCCGGACAGCGCTTCCCGGCTCAACTGGCCGGCGTAGTCGCTAACTGTACCCCCGGCCTCGTGCACAAACAAGATTCCCGCCTGCACGTCCCAGGGGTGCGGCCCCTCTTCCCAGTAGACATCGAAACGCCCGGCGGCCACCCAGCACAGGTCGAGCGCCGCCGATCCGCCGCAGCGCGCCGACTGCACCCGCCGCAGGAAGTGGCCGAAGCGCGCGCTGTTGTTGTCCTCCGCCGTCCACGATGTATAGGGGAAGCCGGTGATGACCAGGGCCTGGGCCAGGTCGGGCACGCTGCTCACGCGCAGGCGCTGCCCGTTGAGCGTCGCGCCGCCGCCGCGCACGCCCCTGTACGTCTCGCCGAGCAGCGGGGCGTGCACCACGCCCAGGATCGGCTGGAGGTCTGGCCCGGAGAGCGACAGGCTCACCGAAAAAATGGGGAAGCGGTGGGCGAAGTTGGTCGTGCCGTCGAGCGGGTCTACGTACCAGTGATAGGGCGTTTCGTCTGGCGCGGGACCGTAGCCGCCGCCCTCTTCGCCGTGAATGTGGTGATCGGGGAAGGCGGCGCGCAGCGCGGCGACGATCAGCGTCTCTGAAGCGCCATCCGCCTCGGTCACCAGGTCAATGAGCGCGCTCTTGCTGTGCGCAGCGCGCGGGCGCTGGTAGTGCTCGGCCAGGACGGCCCCGGCGTGGCGGGCGATGGCTTCGGCGGTGTCGAGCGCCGCCGCGGTGTCCAACGTGTTGGTCATGGCGCGGTCTCATCCTTGAGTGAGCGCAGATCACGGTCTGCGGGCGAGGGCCATTATACCGCAGGGCACGACGGACTACGGCCCGGATTCGGCGTGTGACGATCCCTATCGCAAGATGCAGGGTGTGCCGCGCTTGACGCCCCAGAACATCAGTGCTACACTGCTCGCCATCAGCATGCGCCCTTCAGCGTGTCAGGAGGCGGGACAGTGACGCTCGAATTCGAGAAGGTCGTGGAGCAGGTGGCGCGCATGGGCCGCGCCCTGGCCGCGCGCAGCGACTCGCTGAGCGAGCGGAGCGCGCTCGCCTGGGAACGGCTGGCGCTGCTCGGCGACGTGGACGCCGTGCGCGAGCGCGTGGCCCTGGCCCGCGCCCGCGACGCGGGTTTTCGCGGGGCGGCGCTGCTCGACGAGCCGGGCAACCGTTCCTACCCGCTGCCATCCCTCCCGCCGCGCGCCACCATCCTGGCCGCCGACGGCTCGCAGGTCTACCCCAATCCCCACGCGGCGGCGCTCTATTATCTGATCAATGTGGGCGTGTTCGTCTACCATCACGGGGCGGACGCCCTGCCAGAGCAGATCACCGAGCCGCAGCTTCACTACAGCGACGCCGATCTGCACAACGAGCATGGTCAGCTTATCACCAACGCGGCGGTCAACGCGCGGCGCAGCGTGCAGGAATTGGCCGTGCTAGCCCGCGAAGCATGGGCGCGGGCGGAGGGCGCGGGGCCGCTGCTGACCATCACCGACGGGCCGCTGCTCTTCTGGACGGACAAGGACGTGCCCGACCGCAAGCAGCTTGAGGCCGAGCACCTGGGCTGGCAGGTCAACCTGCACGATCTGCACGCCAACCGCTCCGCACATGGTGAGTCCGCCAGCCTGCTTGGTTACGTAGACCGCCCGGCGAGCGCCTTCCTGATCAGCCTGCTGCACCTGATGAGCCTGGACGAGGCCGAGGTACACGAGCCAGCGTTGAAGTCCAACGGCGACCTGGAAGGGCTGGCCGACCAGTCGCTGCTCTTGCGGCTGCTGAAGCCGGGCGAGCGCTCGGCGCTGCTGGTGCAGCAGTCGCCGCGCAACAAGGACTATCACGACAAGGGCGAACGGTACGAGATCGCCTGCTTCTACCTCAACGTCAGCAGCGGCCCGCCATACCACCTGGCGCGCGTCGAGCTGCCGATGTGGGTGGCGGGCGATCCGGCGTTGGTGGACGCGGCGCACGCCCTGGTCTATGACCAGTGCCAGTTGATGTGGCGCTACCCCTACGCGCTGACCCGCGCCGACGAGCTGGCTGTCGTGCGCAACCAGGAGCGGGCGCAGCTCAACGAGCTGATCGAGATCGAGCTGCGCAGCCACGCCCAGGAAGTCGCCCATTCGGAGAAGCTGGACTCGAAGGTCGTGCGTCACGGGCGCACGCGCTACGGGCAGGGGCGGCAGAAGTAACCCTCAGGTAAGAGGCAAAGAAGGTCGCCGCCGAGAGATGCTGCCGGCGGAATGCTCCTACGGGGGCGCAGCAGAGCAGCGCCCCTAATGGGATTTGACGATCATGATCGGCAACCTACCTGATGCGCCTTGACGATCATGATCGGCGGCCGCTTGTAGGGGCGGGTTTGTAAACCCGCCCCTACATAACATTTCGCGCATTACCCGTCTTGAATGTCAAATCTCATCAGAACCGGCTATTCTTCGCCCGTCAACAGCAGCGCAGAGGGCGCGGGGAAGAGAGAATGCCAAGAGGAGTCTGCTTCTTCCCTGCGCCCCCTGTTGTCCAGACTGGGCAGTACCCTAACTGCCCGGCACTTCCAGCGTGAAGCTCCAGGGGCCGGCAATCGCCAGGCTGGTGAAAACCTCGTCCAGCACGGCCTGGAGATTGACATCGGGCGGCACGTAGGTCGTCTCCCAGCGGCCATTCTCCTCCGGGTACACGGCGATTTCGATGCCGTATTTGGCCAGCGCTGCCTCCAACGCGGCCATATCAAGCGGCCTCCTCTCCTCGAAACGCTCGATGAGCAGCGTCCAGGTCGCCGCCTGGCGGTCGTAGGGGGCCAGGAAGCCCAACTCAAAGCAGGATTGACCGGCATCACCGGGCTGCACAGTTACGCTCTGGTGCTCTACGGTGGTTGCGCCGGCGTTGAGCGTGGCAACGGGCGACCAGGACTTTTCATCGAAGGGCAGATCGAAGCAGCCCCACACCCTGGTCAGCGAGGGTGCGACAGCGGCGCGTTCCAGCGTCACCGCTACGCCACCTGCCGTGACCGTCTGCTCGCTCTCGACGATCACCGCCGGGATGAACGGCACGCTGAACTCAAACGCGAAGGGGCCGATTGCGTCGGGCGGCAGGACGGGGGCCGCAGGCGAGGCTTCGTCACCACCGCCGCCGCCACCGCCTCCACCGGCGGCACTGCTGCCACTGCCACTGCCATCCGCAGGATCGGAGGGCATGGGCGGCACATGCTCCGGCGAGCCAAGCCACAACTCGAAGCGCAGATGCAGCGAGTCCGGCGTGCCGCTGACGGCGCGCGCGTCGAAATTGGCGTTGGCGTCGTACAGCACGTTGATCATCGTGCCTTCGGAATCCGCCGGGCTGCTGCTGCCGCCGCCGCCGCCGAACATCGGCGGGAACTCAACGCCCTGGTCATCCGTGAGTTGCCCTAGTGGAAACTCGTCTATCGGCTGCACGTTCCGCTGGGCCGTCTCGCCCGCGCTGACCGCGTGCTCAAGGCGATAGGCCAGGGCGATGCGGTGCGCGTCGGCGTAGGCCCAGTCGAGCGTGACCGTCACGCCGTCAAGGGTGACGCTCTGCCCGATCTCAGTGACCAGATTCTTGTCCTGAATCTCCGTCAGGCCTGGGTCACCATCCTGTCGAAGCTGGTAGAAGGCGTAGGTCGCCGCGCTGATCGTGAGCGACAGCGCCACTATGAGGGCCACCCAGCCCAGCCGCGTCGCACGCAGCACCCGGCGGGGCTTCTTCATCTGCAACTGCTCCTGCACAGCAGGCCACAAGCTCGCCATAGTGTCTGGAATCTCCTGTTCTGCGATGTCCACCAGAGCCTGGCGGATGTGTCGTTCGTTCATCACTCTGCCTCCTGCCCGTGCGATGTGTGGTACTCACGCAGGTGACGGGCCAACAGCGCGCGCAGGCGCTGGCGCGCCACGTGTAGCCGCCAGCGCACCGTGCCCGGCCTGATCGCCAGCCGCTCGGCTATCTCCTCGTCGCTCAGGCCGAGATAGTAACGCTGGATCACGGCGGCCCGTTGGTCGGGCGTCAGCTTCCCCAGCGCGTCCCACACAGCCTGACGCAGCTCGGCCCGCTCAACCTGGTCGTCAGGGTTGGGGGCTGTGTCGGGCAGCAAGTCGGCGAACGTGAGATCGCCCAGCCCGCCGATCATTGCTGCGTCCAGCGATAGCTCGCGTTCCTGGCGGCGGGCAGCCTGGATCGCCGCGTTGACCACGCTGCGCATGAACCAGGGGCCGAAGGGCCGCGCCGGATCGAACTGATCAATCCGTTGGTAGGCGCGCAAGAAAGCGTTTTGCACAACATCCTCCGCCAGCGCAAGGTCGCGCGTGATGAGATAGGCGGCGCGGACAGCCTGCACCTCATAGAGCCTGACCAGCACTGCCAGCCCGTCTATCTCGCCGCGCTTCAGCCGTTCGATAGCTCTCTGTTCATCCAAGCATATGCCTCCGGGGGGCGTTTCAGTGCGAGCGCTCACCCTCTATATCACTGAGCCTGGCAATCTGTTGGAAACCTGAACGCAAAAAGGGGGCGATTCGCACGGACGCCCCTTTCTTTTGCTGGCATGGCAGTCGTTCGCGCTACAAATGCAGCGCCAGGCTGATCGGGCAGTGATCGGACCCTGGCACCTCCGCGCAAATCTCGGCGGCGGCGACGCGCGGGCGTAGCTCCGGCGTGATGAAGAAGTAATCAATGCGCCAGCCGATGTTGCGCGGGCGGGCGTTGCCCCAGTAATTCCAGTAGGTGTAGTGGCCCGGCTCGTCGGGGTGCAGATCGCGGAAGATGTCCACGTAGCCGCGCGCGACCACTTCGTCAAGCCAGGCGCGCTCTTCCGGCAGAAAGCCAGTCGTGTTCTGGTTTTCGTCGGGGCGCGCCAGGTCAATGGGGCAGTGCGCGGTGTTCACATCGCCGCAGAAGATGACCGGGCGCCCTTCGGCGCGCAGCCGCTCGGTGTAGTCCAGAAAGGCGGCCTTGTAGGCCATCTTGAAGGGGACGCGGCTGTGATCGCGCGCGCCGTTGGGGAAGTAGGCGCCGATCAGCACGAAGTCGCCGTAGTCGGCGACGATGGTGCGCCCCTCCTGGTCGTACTCAGGGATGCCCAGCCCGATCTGCACGTCGCGCGGCGCGATCTTGCTGTAGAGCGCTACGCCGCTGTAGCCCTTCTTGACCGACGACCACGCCCAATAACTGTGGTAGCCGTCCGGGTCGCGCAGCGCCTCGTCAATCTGGTCGGGATGCGCTTTCGTCTCTTGCAGGCAGAGCACATCCGGCTGGACGGTGTGCATCCATTCCAGCAATCCCTTGCCCTGCGCGGCGCGAATCCCGTTCACATTCCACGAATACAGCCTGAGCATGGGCTTCCCTCGCTGCATGATGGACGGACGGCGCGTGTCACGGCGCGCTGACCGCCAGCGTATCGAGCATGGCCACGTAGACCTGCGACCACAGGTCCCAGCCGTATTTGCCAGTCGTCGTCAGGGTGAGCACAACCGCGCGGCCATCGTCCAGGGCGAATGCGCCAACGGTCGTGCTCACCGGCGGGTCTTGCGCCTCGTCGCGCACGACGCTGATTGTCCCCGCCAGCGCGCCCGCCGCCCATTCGGCGGTCTCTGGCTCCGTCAGCGCGGCCAGCGCCGCTTCAACCGACCCGGCGAAGCGCGCCTCGAAGACGGCGCGCTCGGCGAACCTGTTGTTCTCTGACGGGGTAATGGTGAACAGGACAGCCCCTTCGCCGGGGGCCGCGTCAAAATAGCGATCGGGGTAGCGCACGCTGACGCCGCCCGCCGCAATCTCGCCATCCAGGTCCATGACCAGCGGTATCGGGCATTCCTCATCACTGGGATCAGCACAGCCGGGCAGCCCGCTGGCGATCCCGCCGCCCGCGCCCACGTTCAGCCCCACCCCGCCTTCCAGGCTCAGGCCGCCGGAGGGGGTGCCGGTTTCGGCGGTCGGCTCCGGTGTGTTGGCCGGCTTGTCGCCGTCATTCCCACAGGCTGCCGCGCTCAGCATCACGATCAGCAGCAGCGTCCACAGCCACTTCCGACTCCGTCCATCCATTCTTCTCCTCCTCACCCACAACCCCAGGGGCTTCAAGCGCCCGACGCGCAGAGTCTAGCGGGCTGCGCGGTCGCTGGCAACCGGTCTGCTCGTTCGCGCCCCCGACGAACCATCCTCAGAGCGGCGCGACGTGTTATACTGAAGGGTGGATTGGCAGGCCTCGCACGCGGGAGCGCTCTATGACGTTTCAAGGGATTCAGGTTGGCCGGGTCGTTCAGGCGGTATTCATGGTGTTCCTGGTGTCGCTGGGGCTGTCCTTGCTCACTTCCTGCCTGATCATGCCTTTCGTGTCCGCCGAGATGATGGATCGCCTCTCCGATCTGCTCGCGGCGTTCAACACCAGCGGCCCCGACCAGGAACAGCAGCTCGAGCAGTTCCAGAACGACGTGAGCACCTTCGCCCAGGACTTCGAGGGCGAGCTGACTATCTATTACGCCGTCCAGTGGACGCTGGTCGCGGCAGTGACCTATGTCGTCGCAGGGCGGATGGCCCGCCGCGCGGCTGCGCCCGCTCAGGCCGCCGGCTACGGCCTGCTGATCGGCGTCGGTGTGCTGGTGAGCTACGGCGCGTTCTGCGTGGCGATGACTATTGCTCCTGGGGGGATCAAGCTGCTCTACCTGATGCTGTTGGTGATGGCGGGCTACTTCGGCGGGCGCAGCGCGGGGGGACGGCTCCTGCCCGCCGACGCCGCTGTCCCCGACCAATCCAAACCTAAGCGACCGTTCTTTGCTCCCAGCCAGCCAGGGGTGAGGCCGGAGGTTTACTACAACATGGGCGTGCAGGCGGCGCTCGGCGGGCGGCGCGACGAAGCGCGCCAGCACTTCACCCGCGCCGTGCAGGGCAACCCGCGCTATGTCGAAGCGTGGCTGCAACTGGCGAACCTGGCCGATACGCCGGAGCAAGCCTGGAACTACGTCCAGCAGGCGCGCGCCATCAGCCCGGACGATCCTGCCGTGCGGCAAGCCGTCAGCGTGATCTGGCCGCAGGTTGCCGCGTCTGCCGGGCAGATCAGCCCCGCGCGCGCGCAGCCCCCGTATCCTGGTGGGGCGCAGGACGACGTTTCCATACCGCGCTCGGCGCTGCCGGCGGGCATCTACGAAGACAATCTTCCGCTGCCTCCCGGCGAAGAGGGAGACGGCGCGCAGCCGCCCGAATCGCCGGGGGAGCGCGCGCCGGATGAGGGGCCGCGCTCCCCCGCACCTTAGCCGATTAGAAAACCGGGGGCCGCGTTCTCTGGCCCCCGGTCCGCAGGTGACGCTTCCGACCTAGCCGCCCAGGAAGGTGCTCACTGCCTCGCTGACCGACAGCCCATCGTCAATGACCAGAGCGATCACTGCGCGCAGGACATCAATGGGCACAATGCCGCTCCATATCCGCCCGTCGGGGAACTTGAGCGTCTCCGGCGCGCCACCGCCCGCGCCGAGGAGCACAGTTGGCGTGCCGCTCAGCCCGTAGTCCAGGAAGTCGGTGCGGATGGCGTCGAGCGCCTCGCTATACGTGTCCGCGTCCATGCAGGCGGCGAGCGCGGTCAGATCAACGCCCAGTGGCTCCAACCGGGCGCGCACACCTTCCTCGCTGTACGCTTCCTCGTAGCCGACCGTCAGGTAGCCGTCCCACAGGGCCTTGTAGGCGCTGTAGCCTTTGCCCTGCTCGGTGGCGCAGAACGTCGCTTCGGTCGCTCGCATGGCCATTTCGTCGCCGGCAATCGGCGCGACTTCGATGCGCATCCGCCCCGTGTCCGCTTCGAGCGCGATCAGGTGCTCGAGGGGCAGGCTGTAGTTGGCGCAGTGCCCGCAGGTGAAGCTGAAGAACTCGATGGCGCTCACCGGCGCATCGCTGTCCCCGTAGATCAGGCGGCCTTCTTCGGCCAGGCTGGTCTGCCAGGCGGTATCAACCGCCGCGTAATCGAGCGCGGGCGGGTCTATCTGCATCGAGCCGAGGATCTCCTGCACGACGGCGTCCTCTTCGATTTTGAACGACGCCTGGAGGAAAAGTGCGGCCCCCTTCTCGCCATAGGGCAGCAGGGCAAGCTGGCTGGTGGTGCTGCTGGCTTCATCGTTGAAGCGCACCCCAAACCCATCCAGCCCGGCGACGCTGAAGGGCGCCACTTCGCCGCCAACCTGCTGAGCTACCGGGCCGAGCGCGCTGTCCATCGTCGTGTCCGGCCCCAGGCTGGGGTACACCTGGAGCATGATGAACGCGCCCTCTCCGGACTCCAGCGCCTCCGGCGAAACCAGCGCCAGGTCGTAGTTCTGGCCCCGGCCCTCAAGAGCGACAAATAGTTATACGGAGTGTCGAGGACAAGGCCATGCCAGCAGCACATTCCATAGCCACGCGCAAAGAGATCGTAGAACGACGGAACCGAGGGGAAAGTTTTCGCCACATTGCTCAAGCGATGGTGCTGAGCTACGACACCGTGCGGGCGATCTGGCGGCACTGGGAGCGGGGCGGCACGCTAGCTCCGCATTATGAAGCGTGCCGGCATAAGGGGCCACGCAAAGCGCCAGCGGTGGTGGAGGCCGCGCTGGGTCTCAAGAGGGACCACCCGCGCTGGGGGGCGGGGCTGATCCGGGTGCTGTTAAGCGAGGAATTCGACCCGCAGATGCTACCGAGTGAGCGGACGCTGCAACGCTGGTGGCGACAGGCAGGGCTGGGACGCACGCCAGCGGCAGTGCAGAGCGCTTCCAAGGTGAGACGGGGAACGGAGGTGCATGAGGTCTGGGCGATTGATGCCAAGGAGAAGATGACCCTGGGCGACGGAAGCGGGGCAAGCTGGTTGACCATCAGCGATGAGGCGAGTGGCGCTATTCTGTTGGCAGAAGCTTTTCCCCCTACGGCATTGGGGGAAGGTAGACCCCTGCCAGGTACGCAGGTGTCTGCAAGCGGCGATGGCCCGCTGGGGGAGACCGCAGGCGATGCGCTTCGATAATGGCTTACCCTGGGGCACTGCTTCCCCAGTCCCCTCCGCCCTGGCGCTGTGGTTGGCTGGTCTGGGCATTCAGCCGCTATTGGGCCGTCCCGGGTGTAGCACCGATAATGCGGTGGTCGAGCGCGCGCACGGCGTGTTGAATGGCTGGGTTCAGCCAGCCCAGTGCGCTACCTTTGAGCAGCTTTGTACCCAACTGGCGCGTTTTGTCACCCTGCAACGGGAGCAGTATCCCGTCACAGAAGGCCGCTCCCGTCTGCAATGTTACCCGGCGTTGACGACGGTGCAGCATCCCTATGACCCTGTTCAAGACGAGCTGCTCTGGTCGGAGCAGGCCATGTTCGACCATCTGGCCACCTGGCGCTTCAGGCGTAAAGTCGAACTCAATGGACGGCTCACCCTCTTGAACCGTGAGTACTCCGTGGGCCGTGACTACAAGCGGCGTACCTTGACCATCCAACTTGACGCCACGACCCACCACTGGGTAGTTTATGAGGAGGACGATCGTGAAATCCGGCGCTTGGGGCCCGGGGGCCCCCCCCCCCCCCCCCCCCCTTACCCTTTCCGCCCCCCCGCGGGGGGGGAAGGGCGGGGGGGCGCGGCGCCGGCGCACCCCCCCCCGGGGGGGGCGCCGCGGGGGCCCCCCCCCCCGGGGGGGGCCCCCCCCCCCCCCCGGTGCTCTTCGACCTGGACCAGACCCTTATGGACTGGAGCCAGGTCGTGTCGTGGGAAGACTACCAGTGGCAGCGTATTACGGCGCTGCTCGACTACGTGCGCCAGGCGCTCGATGCTCCGCCGGAGCTGACGCCAGAGGCGCTGCTCGCGGCCTTTCACCAGGTGAGCAGCGTGGCCTGGCAGCGCGCGCGCCTCACCCTGCAAGCGCCCAGCATCAGCGCAGTGCTCGTGGAGGCACTGGCGGCGGTGGGCGTGTCTGTGCACGAGGCCGACTCGACCGCGGTGCTGCGCGCCTATAGCGGACAGCCTCCGGAGGGCGAGCGCGCCTATCCCGACGTGCTCGACGTGCTGCCGCAGATTCAGGCGCGCGGCGTGGCGCTGGGCCTGATCACCAACTCCGCGCACCCCATGTACCTGCGCGACCACGAGCTGCGCGCGACGGGGATGCTCGACCTCTTTCCGACATGCCGCTTGTCGGCGGTGGATGTGGGCGTGATCAAGCCGCACCCGGATATCTTCAAGTATGGGCTGGATTTGCTGGGCATCGAGCCACACGAAGCGGTCTTCGTCGGCGACAGCCTGGAAGCAGATGTCGCCGGAGCGCAGGGAGCGGGCATTTACAGCGTGTGGATCGCCCGCGAGGGGGAGGCGGTTGAGGCCTGCGACGAGATTGTGCCGGACGCCGCTATCACCACGCTGCACGAATTGCTGCCAGTGCTGGATCGCTGGTTTCCGGGATGGCGCAACGGGCACGAGCAATGAGCGCGGTCTTTGAGACAGCGCCCTACCAAAACCTGACCCTCACCGGGCCGATGGGCGTGGGCAAGACGACGGTGGGCCGGGCGGTGGCCCAGCGCCTGGGCGCGGAGTTCTTCGACCTGGAGAACGAGATTCTGGCGCGCGAGGGCCAGTCCGCCGACGCGATCCGCGAGTTATTTGGCGAGGCGCGTCTGAAGGCGCTGGAGATGACGGCCATCCGCGACCTGACGCTGCGTCGCCACGCGGTGATCGTCGTCGGCGGGCCGGCGGTGCTCGACGAAGCGAACCGCGCGCGCCTGGCCGAAGCCGGGCCGATCCTGTGCCTGACGTGCCGCCTGGACGAGATTCTGCGGCGAATGCACGCCGCGCGCGGGGCGTGGTTTCACAACCCGGCCAATCGTGGGGTGCTGCTCAGCCGCCTGAAGCGCGAGATGCGCGTGATGGCGCTCGACCTGTCCAGGCTGGACACGTCGCGGCTGTCCATCGAGGAGACGATGGCGGCAGTCGCGGCCTATTGGCTGGAGCACGCCCGGTTGTAGAATAGTGATCAGTTGTCAGTGATCAGTTGGCAGTGGACAGCGATCGTCAGCAAAGAGACGTGGTCTCTGAAGCTCGTCGCCTGCGCCGGATGCCAGACTCACACGGGCGACTGATAACCGATCACTGAAGACTGATCACTGAAGACTGACAACTGATCACTGACAACAGAGTTACGGAAAGGATCGCTATGGCTACCTTAACCGTGTCACTGGTTCAGATGAACGTGCGCAAGGGCGTGCCACGCACCAACTGGACGACCATGCAGCAGTACGCTGTCCAGGCCGCGCAGCAGGGCGCGCAGCTTGTCGTCTTCCCGGAGTTGTGGGATGCCGGCGGTGCGTTCGACAAGGGGCGCGAGATGGCCAGCTCGCTCAGCGGCGGGCTATTCGCCCAGGTGGTCGCCCTGGCCCGCCAGCACAACATTCACATCCTCGGCTCGCTCTACGAGAAGCGCGGCACCGGCGTCTGCAATACGATGGCCGTCATCTCGCCGCGCAACGGCGTGATGGGCGCTTACCGCAAGATTCACCTGTTCCCGCTCATGCAGGAAGACCGCTGGCTGCTGCCCGGCGAGGCCCCGCTGACCATTGACTTGCCCTGGGGCCGGACGGGGTTCGCCATCTGCTACGACCTGCGCTTCCCGGAGCTATTCCGCCGGTACGCGGCGGAGCGTGCCGAGATCGTGGTCATGCCGATGGCCTGGCCGCACCCGCGCCTGGCCCATTACCGCACGCTGCTGCGCGCGCGGGCCATCGAGAACCAGTGCTTCATGGTCGCGGTCAACCGCGTGGGGCCGGAAGAAGACGGCGGCCCGCAGTTCTTCGGGCACTCGTCGGTGATCGATCCCTGGGGCGAGACGGTGCTGGAAGCGGGCGAGGTGGAGGGCCTCTTCACCGTCACGGTGGACATCGGCCAGGCCGCGCGCGTGCGTCGCGAACTGCCCGCGCTCGATGGAATGCGCCTGTAGCAGGGCCAAGCCCGCCGTTTCCTGATGCGCCTTGACGATTATGTTCGGCTGCCGCTTGTAGGGGCGGGTTTACAAACCCGCCCCTACGTGACCTTTGCGCCTATCACCTGACTTGAATGTCGGTAGGGTGCGCTCAAGGGGCGAGCGGGCCAGAATGCCGCCCTTCGGCGCTGAACAGGGCGTAGACCGTCCCGTCAACCGAGAACAGCGCCCCGCGCTCGAAATCCTGCCAGAAGCCCGATGCTGGCGCTTCGGACTGCGTGCCCCAGCCCAGTGCGTCGCGGAGGGCCGCATTGCCCCGCCAGACCAGCCCAAAGCCGCGCACCGGCTGGAGCACGCCGGGCGGTGCGCTGAACGCCGGGTCATCGGCGGGCATCCCTTCGCTCCAGCTATCGGCCACCTGCCAGAACTGCCCGCTGGTCGCCAGCGCGTAAATCTGGCGCACATCTCCGCGCCAGACCATGATCCCGCGCTCGAACGGCTGCATCACCATCGCCGCGATGGACGCGCCGCCGCTCACCGGGCAGCCGAGCCGCTCGCGCAGGGAAGCGTCGCGGTTGTAGGCGTTGGCGACGACCGCGCTCACCGCAAAACCGCACGCGCCGCCTTCGCCCCCCGCGCCGACCACGCCGCTGGCGATGACCGCGCTGCCGCCGGGCACGCCGCCGAAGACATAAGGGGCCAGGGTGGGCGCTGGCTCGCCGCTCTCCGAGGTTGGCTCGCCCAGGAACACGCCCACGTAAGGCGTCAGCGTGGCGGTGGGCTGCGGCGGGCCAGGGGTGGGCGAAGGGACGGTGATCGCCACCGTCTCGCCGCCCACCAACACCGGCGTCGGCGTGGCCGTCAGCACGACGGTGGCAAGCTGCTTGGGCAGCGCGTCGAAGCCGGTCAGGATCGGCGGATCGCCAGACGGGGCGGGCGTCTCGTCGCTGCACGCCGCCAGTATCAGCGCCAGCAGGATCACCACGAACAGGGGCGCACGCCGCATCATAACAGCCACTCCGGGCAATGCAGCCGCAGCGCCGGCTCGCACAGCAGCAGGGCCAGCGCGCTCGGCCCGTCCTTGATCTGGCCGGCGCGGGCCAGGCGCAGCCCCTCGGCAAGCGGCATGGCGCGCAGCTCGATCAACTCGGTCGGCTCGCGGTGGGGCTGGCCGAGCGTCACGCTCAGCGCCAGGTACACCCAGGCGATCTCATCACCGATGCCGTTCATCGTGTAGAAGTCCGCAACCGGGATCAGCCGCTCTGCCGTCCCGCCAATCTCCTCGTGCAGCTCGCGAGCAGCCATCACCGCCGGGTCAACACCCGGCTCGACGTTGCCCGCTGGCACTTCCAGGCACCAGTCATCCACCGCGTAACGGTACTGGTGGATCAGCACCAGGTCGCCCCCGGCGGTGACGGGCACCACCCACACGGCGGCGGGCTTCTCGATGACCGTGTAGGTGAACTGGCCGCCGGTCGCATCGCCCAGCGTGTCCTGGCGCACGTGGTACCAGCGGCTCTGCCACAGGTAGCGACGAGCGAGGATGTCGTAGGGCTGCTTGTGCGTGCTCACCGGGCGATCCTGCATTCTGCGTGCGGGCTGTTCTGACGGGCAATTGTACGGGCGAACGGGCCTTTGTGCCAGCCGTGCGGGGGGGGCCAGGGCGATTGCATCAAACGTGCGCGTTGTTCTACCTCACCCCCAGCCTCGGGGCCAGGGCGATTGCATCAAACGTGCGCGTTGTTCTACCTCACCCCCAGCCTCGCTACGCCCGGCTCGCCCCCTCTCCAACGTGGAGAGGGGGCAGCGAGGCCCGCGTCAGTGGGCCGAGCGGGGGTGAGGTTAATGCGGACAGGCCGGTCAGTCCTCGATCACGGGCAGGCGGCTGATGTCCGGGTCGGTGAACAGATCGTATTCGTCGCGGCTGCGCGTGCTGAACTCGGACACGACGGCTCCCTGCGGCCCGCCCTGGAACCAGTGCCAGGTTTCCGGCTTGAGCGTGTACTGATCGCCGGGCTTCAACACGATCTCGTGCCAGATGGTATAGGTGTCGGCGCGATGCGCGGGCGGCCTGGCCTTGGGATTGGGCGTCGGGTCGCCGGGCACGTACAGGTACACTTCACCCCAGCGACAGCGGAAGGTCTCTTCCTTGCCCGGCTCGCCGTTCACGGGCGGATGGAAATGCTGCGGGCAGGTCTGGCCGGGCATCAGGATGAGTTCTTTAGCGCACACACGCTCCGTGTTGACATAGACGACCAGCGCCAGGCCGGTCTGCTCGTATTCGTCCAGCCCCAGGTCGGCGATCTCGATGTTGGCCGTTTCTTCGGGCGTGAGGACGATGCCCGCCCGGACCCAGATACTCCTGGGCGACGCGCTGCCATTTGAGGACTTCTTGGCGTTTCATGGCTTCCCCTTGCAGGTATGGTTTTCCAGAGGTCGGTATGCTGCGATATGGGCAGAGTATACGGAAGAGCGCTAGCCAGAGCAAGGGCCTTGCCCGTCCGGGGCAGATACTCTCCCGCCAGACTTCCGAAGTTTCCGGAAACTGCGGAAGCCTGTTCCGAGGCCGGGCGATAGGAGTGTTCTGGCCATTGCTCAACAACGTGTTCGCGGACCCCCGCGGGCTGCCCCGCGCGTTTGGGGCGGCGCATGTGCGGTATACTATGAGCACACAGTGAACGGGAGTGATCTTCATGGCAACCATCCACAGCATCAACCTCATCTCGTCCGACCCAGACGTGCGCGGCGGGCGGCCCTGCATTGCCGGGACGGGCATCCGGGTATTGGATGTCGTCGCGGTGATGCTGTTCCACGATCAAACACCCGCTGAAATTGCTGAAGCCTATGCGCTCTCGCTGGCTCAGGTACACGCTGCCCTGGCGTACTATTACGAGCACAAAGCGGAGAT
>JAOSJP010000036.1 GCA_027494015.1 Anaerolineae bacterium | reverse complement strand
GTCACGCCACTGCTTCAACTGGGCGACCGACGCGGCGCACGCGCTGTATGTGCTGCTGTAGCGCGGCCTTTTCGCCGGTGCAGCTTTGTGGTTACGACGACGGGGTAGGTGTAGGGGCGGGTTTCCGAAACCCGCCCCTACCTATTCGCTCCCGCTCGGCGAGGCAGGGGGGTAAGATCAATGTCCTCGTGTGAGAACCCTTCCCGGGGTTGAAATGGCGTGGGGACTGGCTGCCGTGTGCCCCCATCCCCCAGCCCCTTCCCCCACGCTGCGCGGAGGAAGGGGAGCAAGCCTGCTGCTTTTCTCCCTTCCCCCTCGTGGGGAAGGGCCCGGGGATGGGGGCCATTCCTGTGTGATGAGTTTCAGCCGACAAGGATACACTGTCCCTTTGCACGCACCCGTCGCCCTTTTCGTTGGGCGTGCGGTAGAATGGGGACGGAGAGTCAAGGGCAGGGCTGGCAGGGGAGACAGGATCGGGTGAGCGGCATTATCCTGGTCACCGGAGCTTCGCGGCGCGTGGGCGGCGAGGTCGTGCGGCGGCTGGCTGCGCGTGGGGCGCGCGTCCGGGCGGCGGTGGAGGGCGTGGACACGGCGCGCGACCAGGACTGGGCGGGGGTGGAGGTCGCCGCCTTCGACTATGGCGATCCGGCGACGTACCCGGCGGTCTTCGCCGGGGCGGACCGGCTGCTGCTGGTCATGCCGCCCGGCGACTTCGAGTCGCAGGAGGGGCAGATTGCCCGCCTGATCGCCTACGCGCGCCAGGTCGGGGTGGAGCACATCGTCTTCATCTCGGCGATGGGCACGGACAAGATATACCTCTCGTCGCAGTGGATGGTCGAGCAGTATCTCATGCAGTCTGGCGTGGACTGCACTGTCCTGCGCTCCGGCTGGTTTTTCCAGAACTTTGTCACCGATGATGCGCTGCGCGAGGGCATCCGCCGGGGCGTGCTGCGCCTGCCGCTCGGCGAGGCGAAGGTCAGCGGCGTGGACTTGCGCGACGTGGCCGAGGTCGCCGTCGTCGCGCTGACCGAGAAGGGGCACCGCAACCGGGTCTATTCGCTAGGCGAGCACCTGCTCAGCGCGCGCGAGCAGGCGGCGCTGCTGAGCAAAGTGCTGGGCCGCCCGATCGTCTACGAGCCGATCAGCGAGCATGAGGCGGCGCAGGCATTGCGCGCCGCCGGCGTGGATCGCCAGGTGGCCAAGTGGTGGCGCATCGTCTACCAGCTTATGCGCCAGGGGGCGTATTCCTCGACCGCCCCCGACGTGTCGCGCGTGCTGGGCCGCCCCTCGATCCCCTTCAAGCAGTTCGCGCAGGGATTACGCGCACGTCTGGCGGGTGGACGGCTAGTGCCGCTCAAGGGCGGCGGACGGTGACAATCGGCACGCGACTCACCCGCTAATCGAGACAAGTCAATGGTAGTGGTGCCAGAGCCTGTTATGCACCTACACTCCCTGTCTTTCCCCAGCGGTTTTGGGTAGCTCCTGATTTACCTCACCCCCTGTCTCAGGCTGGGCGCGCCTGACCCTCTCTCTCCATGCATGGAGAGGGGGAAAGGCCGAGCGCAGCTAGAGGCCAGGGGTGAGGTAATAGAGTTCCTCTCTCCCTTATCAAGGGTACCAAGTCCATAATACTTCATTAGCTTCGAGGATATTCCCAATGGCTGAGCCAAAGAAGT
>JAOSJP010000035.1 GCA_027494015.1 Anaerolineae bacterium | reverse complement strand
CGCCCCTACGCGGACATTTCGCCAACAGTATCTCTAACGTGGAGTTTTTGGGCGAGCGTTCCGTGCCAGAGGTGCAGGAGGTGCGAGATAGCCGTGATCACCGTTTCCCGTCAGGCAGGGAGCGGCGGCGACGAAATCGCCGAGCGCGTCTGCGACCCTGCTGAGCTATCGCTACTTCGACAAGCAGATGATGATCGAAGCCGCTTCCGCTGCCGGTCTGTGCGAGGCGGAGGTCGTGGACTTCTCTGAAGAGCACTACAAAGTGCAGGACTTCCTTTCGCGCTTGCTGCGCAGCCGCCCGCGCACTGTGCGCCAGGTTCTGGTCCGCGAGGACGCGCACAAGCCGATTGATACGCTGACCGCCCGCGAGATGGACGAGGCGCGCTGTGTGGCCCTGATCCGCTACGCCATGAGCAGCGCCTATCAGCAGGGCGAGATGGTCATCGTTGGGCGCGGCGGCCAGGCTGTGCTGCGCAACAAGCCGGGTGTGCTGCATGTGCGCATCATCGCCCCGCTGGAACAGCGCATCCAACGGCTGCGCGAGCAGGGCGTCAGCGGCGTGAGCGAGCTGAAGCTGACTATTGCCGACCGTGACCGGGCCAGCGCCGAGTACCTCAAGCGGTACTTCAACATTTCCTGGGACGACCCGGACCTGTACCACATGATCCTGAACACCGGCCTGCTCGATCTTGATGCCGCAGCGGGCATCATCGCCGATGCTGTCAGGCACCTGGCTCCGGCAGCCGCCGCCTGAGGGCCTCTGCGTTCGGACGTGTGCGGAGGGCAGGGGTGCTGCTCTGCGTCACCCGCCCCTACACGGACATTTCGCCAACAGTATCTCTAACGTGGAGAGGGGGGCGAGCCGAGCGCAGCGAGGCTGGGGGTGAGATCAATACCCTGTGACCGGCGAGTCGCTGACAACCTTTGCGCGCATCCTGGCCAGTGCGGGCGCGCGCCAGAATGGGGTAGAATTCAGGCAAGCTCGGAGCGCCGGCGAGCGCTCCAACGGGCAGCGCGGCGCGCTGGCGGCGTGCGCGGAATTCCGTCCCGCGCGCGCCATGATGCGAGGAGAGGTCGGATGGCCGTCATCACCCTATTTCGCGGCAGCTCGGCAGCGGCGGCGAGCAGATTGCGCGCCATGTCTGTGAAGTGCTCCGCTACCGCTACTTTGACAAACAGCTTCTGATCGAAGCGGCGGCGGCGGCGGGCCTGTCGCACGAGCAAGTGGTGGATTATTCCGAAGACCGCTCGAGGTGCAGAACCTCCTGGCGCGGTTGGTGCGCTCAGGGCCGCGCCAGCTGCAGCGCGTCGAGGTGCGCCAGCAGGACGCTGCCGGGCGCGTCGGTCTGACGGCGGAGACGGTGGACGGGGCGCAATACGTCAGGCGGTCAGGTCGGCCATTCGCGCCGCCGCCGGGCAAGACGACATCGTGATCGTTGGACGCGGCGGCCAGGCCATCCTTCAGGACATACCCAACGTGCTGCACGTGCGCGTCACCGCGCCGGAGGGCGCGCGCATTGCCCGCCTGCAAAAGATCGAGGGCCTCGGCGTCGAAGCGGCGCAGCAGAAGATCGCCCGCCAGGATCGGGCCACTGCCGAGTATCTGGGCCGCTTCTTCGGCATTCGCTGGGACGATCCTGCCCTCTACCACCTGGTGATCAACACCGGCAAGGTCGGCATCGAAGGGGCCCGCAAATCATCGTGGACATAGTCGCCCGCTGCGCCTGCCTACCACCCTGAAGATCATCACCCGCTGCGGTGCAGAGAGCGCAGAGGAAACGATCGGTTGAAGGGGACGTCACCCTGC
>JAOSJP010000034.1 GCA_027494015.1 Anaerolineae bacterium | reverse complement strand
TTTGGCCACTTGCGCGTTCTCTGGGGATGTGTGCAAAGGCTGGCAGCGACTCGCCGGGCGCAGGGCATTGACCTCACCCCCGCTCGGCGCTGGCGCGCCTCACCTCCCCCTCTCCGTTGACGGAGAGGGGGAAAGACCGAGCGTAGCGAGGACAGGAGGTGAGGTAAAGGGGGGCGCAGCAGAGCCGCACCTCTCCCGGACAGGTTTTGCCCACACCCTGGTGGGCTATGGGCCGCCCCTGAACTTCCGTGATATGCATTTCGCTCAAAGCGCTTGTGTCGCAAGCCCATTGTGGTTTACAGTAGATTGCATCAACGGAAATCAATCTAATATCGGTAAACGGCCATTGCCTTCCTCGCTAACCCATTTTAGAGAGCATTGGAGACTGCCATGAAAGTGCGCGATCTGTTGGCCAAAAAACCGTCCGGCGTGATTACCATTTCACCAGACGAGACGCTCCGTGCTGCCAGCGAAGTCCTTGCGGAACACAACATTGGCGCATTGGTCGTCGTTGATGCTGCCGGACTGCCGGTCGGCATTCTCTCCGAGCGTGATATCGTGCGCGCTGTCGCCACAGGGGGCGAAACCGCGCTGAGACTCTCCGTCAGCGCAGTGATGACCAAAGACCTGATCATTGCCGTGCCCGAAGATGATGCTGCTTACCTGATCCGCACGATGACGGACCGGCGTATTCGCCACCTGCCGATCATGCATGACCAGAGACTGGCCGGCATGGTTTCAATTGGCGATGTGGTCAAGGCACAGCGCGATTTCTTTGAGGATGAAGCGCGCACGCTGGAGCGCTACATCACTGGCGCGAAGGCTTAGCGGTTGGCCACAGGAGAGCCTGAGAGCGTGTACGGAAACCTTTCGCCCCTGCACCCTGCTCCCTCAGCGGGACGAGGGGAAACCCCGCGCTTTGCTCCCCTTTTCCCTCTGTATAGACCGGGGAGATGGGGAGCAACCTGTCCCTCCCTGCCAGCGGGGAGGGACCACAGGGTGGGGTCAGGGTGCCACACGCGCGCTGCACACTACACGCCGGACGTAGCGTGCGCAGTCCATAACAAGCTCTAGGCCAGTGGCGACTCGCCCAGCAGGTGATAGCTCAGCAGCAGGGCGCGCGGCAGGTGAAATGGCCCCTTCCACACGCCGCCCTTCAACGGCGTGAGCACTGTGCCGTCGCGGCGCAGATACCCATACCACTCGCCGTACTGCGGGTCGGCGAAGTGGCCGAACGCCCAGTCGTGCACCCGCTCGTGCCATTCCCCGCACCAGGCTTCCCCGCTGAGATGCTCGGCCAGCAACAGCGCGTAGAGGGCCTCTGTGTGCGGCCACCACAGCTTCTGGTCCCATTCAAGCTGCGTCGGCGGCTTGCCCTCGTAGTCCACGAAATAGAGCAGCCCGCCGTATTCTTTGTCCCAGCCGATCTCCAGCGACCAGCGGATGATGTCCAGCGCGCGCCGGATGATCGTCTGGTCGCCCCGATAACGGGCTTCGTGCATGAGGAACCAGGCCGACTCGATGGCGTGGCCGGGGTTGATCGTGCGGCCCGCCACCGTTTCGAGCATCAGCGTGCCGTCTGCGCTCAGCGTCTCGAACAGCGCGCGCTTGTCCGGCCTGGCGAACAGGGTCAGAATCTGGTCGGCGGCTTGCCCGGCCACCTGATCGTAGAACGGATCGGGGTCTACGCGGCGCAGCTCCTGCGCCGTGACCAGCAGCACCATCGGCACCGCATGAGAAAGCGTGCGTCGCGTGGCCGGGTTGACTTTGGGCGTCACCCGGCCCGGAGTCGTCGCCAGGCCCACGATCCGGCGGAAGAGATCGCGGGCGCGCTGCAGGGCCTCGTCGTCGTCTGCCGCCTGGGCGTACCCCGCGCAGGCGAGCGCGGCGAAGACCTCGCTGAAGAAATAGCGGCGCTTGATGAGCGGGCGTCCGTCGCGCGTCACCTGGAAGAACATGCGCCCATCGCTGTCGAAGCCGTGCGCCATCAGGAAGCGATAGCCCAGCCGCGCCGCGTCGAGCCATTCTGCCCGTTGCTCGACTGTGTTGTACAGCGTGGCATACATCCACACACCGCGCCCTTGCAGCCAGATCGCCTTGTCGGTGTCGTAGACCGATCCGTCGCGGTCGAGCATATTGAAATAGCCGCCATACTGCTCGTCCAGCGAATGGGCCAGCCAGAAGGGGATGACATCCTCCAGCAGAGTCTTCCGGTAGAATTCGCGCAGTTGCGCGCGGCGCGCCTGATTCATGGCTCCTCTCTTTCTCTGACACGCTCAGCGACGAACTCGATGGGATGCAGCGCGTGCCGCCCTGTGCCCTGTGCGATCTGCTCGCGGCACGACACACCGCTGGCCAGTATCACCGCCTCCTGCGCGGCGCGCACCGCCGGGAACAGGCGCTGCTCGCCGATCTTCATCGAAAGCTCATAGTGCTCGGCTTCGTAGCCGAAGCTGCCCGCCAGCCCGCAACAGCCATCATCCGGCTCAGTGACGGTGCAGTTGGGGATCTTCTGCAACAGACGGTGCGCCGCGCCGGTGCCCCACAGCGCGCGCTGGTAGCAGTGCCCGTGCAGCAGCACCTCGCTCGGCGTGGCGTCGAAAGCCATCTGCTGCGCCGCCTCCGAGCCGACAATCTCAGCCAGCCACTCCTCGACGGTGATCACGGCCTCGGCCACGCACTGAGCGTCGGCGCGCATCTCCGCCGGCACCAGGTCGCAGTATTCGTCGCGGAAGGCGGCGGCGCAGCTTGGCTCGATGAGCATGAAGCGCCCCCCGTCCCTGGCGAGGGGGGCCATGCGCCGCACGTTGCGCATGGCCAGCGTGCGCGCGTCGTCCAGCAGCCCCTTGGAGATCAGCGGGCGACCGCAGCAGTCCAGCTCGCGCGGCCCCCACACCTCGACGGCGAAGCCCGCCGCGCCCGCCACCTTCAGCGCGGCGCGCCCCAGGTGCGGGTAGTTGTACTCGGTGTAGGTGTCGGAGATCAGAATCGGGGCCTGGGCCATGCCGCGCTCGTGCGCCGGGCGCGCGTAGTGCTTGCGATACCACACGCTGAAACGCTCGCGGGCGAAGAGGGGCATCTGGCGTTGCGGGGCCACGCCAATGCGCCCGAACAGCCAGCGCGCCACCGGCGACCGCAGCGCCAGGTTGGACGCCCAGGGCAGCAGGCTGCCAAGCTGGTTGAGCCGGTGAATGTGCCCGAATATCCACGCGCGCAGCGGAACGCGGTGCGCGTCGTAGTACGCGGCGGTGAACTCGGCCTTGAGCCGCGCCATGTCCACCCGCGACGGGCATTCGGACTTGCACGCCTTGCACGACAAGCACAGGTCGAGCACCTCGCGGGCGCGCTCGCTGGCGATCTGCGGCGATCCCAGCGCGCCCATCATCGCCAGGCGCAGCGCGTTGGCCCGCCCCCGCGTGGAAGCGGCTTCGTCCCGCGTGGCCATGTAGCTGGGGCACATCACGCCGGCCCCTTCCTTGCGGCAGACGCCCGCCCCGTTGCACATCTCAACCGCGCCGGGGTACCCGCCGTCCGCCGACCAGTCCAGGCGCAACCGCGCGGGAGCCTGGGGCACGGCGTAGTCCGGGCCGTAGCGCAGCGTGCGTGGGTCGTCCAGCGGGCCAACATCCACCACCTTGCCGGGGTTCATCAGCCCGGCGGGATCGAAGGCCCGCTTGACCTGGCGGAACGCCTCAGTGAGCTGCGGGCCGAACAGCCGCCGGCTGAATTCCCCGCGCGAAAGCCCCTCTCCATGCTCCCCGCTGGTCGTGCCCTCGAAGCTGATCACCAGGTCGGTGGCGGCCTCGGCGATGGCCCGGTACTGGCGCAGCCCCGCCACCGTCTTCAGGTTGAGCAGGGGCCGGATATGCAGGCAGCCGGCGCTGGCGTGCGCGTAGATCGCCGCCTTCGTCCCGTGAGCGGCGACGATTTCCTGCACCCCGGCCACATAGTCCGGCAGACGCTCGACCGGCACCGCCGCGTCTTCAATGAACGGCACCGGCTTCAACTCACCGCGCATGCTCATCAACAAGCCCAGTCCGGCCTTGCGCACTTTGGTCACGTTGCCCATCTGCTGCGCCGTGACCGCCAGCGTCGTGTTCCCCCGATACCCGGCGCGCGCCAGCCGCTCGCCCAGCCGTTCTACTTTGGCTGTCAGCTCTGTCTCTGTGTCGCCATAGAACTCCACCATCAGGATGGCCGCCGGATTCCCGTCCACGAAGGTCAGCAGCTTGGCGTATTCGGGGTGGGTGCGCGTCATGTCGAGCAGCATCCGGTCGAGCAGCTCGACGGCGGATGGCCCCGTCTCCAGGATGGCTGGCACGGACTCCAGCGCCGCGCGCAGGTCGTCGAAATGCAGCAGGGCCATCCGTGTCATGGCCGGCCGGGGAACCAGGCTCAGCTCGACGGCGACGACGGTGCCCAGTGTGCCCTCCGCCCCGGCGAACAGCCGCGCCAGGCTGAGATGGTCTGGGTCGAGCGTGTTGAGCGCGTAGCCCGCCGCATTGCGCCACGTCTTGGGAAAGCGCGCGGCGATCTCCCCTGCATTCTCGCGCAGAATCTCCCCGATCCGCTCTTCCAGCCGCGCCCGGATGGGGTGCGCCGGAGCGCCCTCGCCCAATGTCAGGCGCGTGCCATCGGCCAGCACCACGTCCACCGCGCGCACATGGTCGCCGAACATCCCGTAGAGGATGCTGTGCATCCCCGTCGCATTGTTGCCCAGGCTGCCGCCGACCGTCGCCCGGTCGCCGCTGGCCGGGACGGGGCCGAACATCAGCCCCAGCGGCGCAAGCTGGGCGTTGAGGTGGGCCATGACCACGCCGGGCTGCACCGTCACCGTGCGCGCCGCCACATCCACGCGCATCACCTGGTTGAGGTGGCGCGACAGGTCCATCACCAGCGCGTGGCCGACGGTCTGCCCGGCCAGGCTGGTGCCCGCTCCGCGCGGCAGCAGCGGGACGCCGTGCCGGGCGGCGACGCTGTGCGCGGCTATCACATCGTCGGCGTGTTTGGGGAAGACGACGCCGACCGGCTCGATCTGGTAGTTGCTGGCGTCGGTGCTGTACAGCAGGCGCGAAACCTCGTCGAAGCGCACCTCGCCGTCAAGCTGCTGGGCCAGATCGTCAACCAGTGGCGCGGTCTCGCTGGCCCTGGAGGCTCGTTCTGAAGTGAGCATGAGTATCCTCGCTGCAACACAAGGCGGCGGGCGCGGTGCAGCGCCGCCGCCCGCACAGGACTTCAGGATAAGGGCTGCCAGCCGGGGTGCTGTGCCCCTAAGAGGCCACCTGAGAAGGTCTTCCCCCCACCCCAAACCCCTCCCCCACAAGGAGGGAGGGGCTTAGGGCCCGCGATCTTCTCCCTTCCCCCCTCGCGGGGGAAGGGCCGGGGATGGGGGGCAAAGCCAGGCGCACGACTTCTCGAACGGCCCCTAAGCGTCTAGCCAGCAATCCAACAACACTTTCACGGCACCATCCTGCTTGGTCTGGGCAAGATGAAACGCGCCTGGCGCGTCCGTCAGAGGCAGGCAATGGCTGACCAGGGGCGATACGTCCAGCCGTCCCTGGGCGATGAGATCCACAGCCAGCCGGAAACTCCTCAGTCCCGGCTCCTGCTGCGTGAAGGCGCACGATGTGGTGCGCAGCAGCTTGCGCAGGAACTTCTCGTACTCAAAGACGAACGCGCTGCGCTTGGGAATACCAAACAGCAGCATATCACCGTTCTGCCGGACAAGATCAAGGCTGTAATTGATCGTCTCCTCTTTGCCCACTGCTTCGATCACCAGATCAACCAGCACACCGTCGGTCAGCTCGCGCACAGCCTCAGCCGGATTTTCGCGCTCAGCATTGATGGTGTGGGCCGCTCCAACAGCGCGGGAGATGGACAGACGATGGTCCACCACATCCAGACCGATGATCTTCTTGGCTCCATAGTGCGCCATGAGCATGGTGAAGAACAACCCTACCGGCCCCTGGCCAACCACAGCCACCGTCTTGTCTACCACGCTCGGCAACCGCTTGCAGGCGTAGAGCACAGTGCCCAACAACTGCGCCAGCACGCCGCGCTGCGAATCCAGGCCGTCGGGGATGGGAATCAGCCACTTCGGCTCAACGGTGACGTATTCAGCCATGGCGTTCATCTTAGGGGGAATGATCAACATACGCTCACCACGTCGAACCTCGGTGGAGTCCGTCTCCTCGATTACGCCAATGCACTCGTGGCCTGACTTCCCTGGGTCAAAGGGAAAAGAGGCCGGCGCGCTGTCGTAGAGCATGTGCAAGTCGCTGCCGCAGATAGCAACCTTGTCCAGACGCAGCAACACTTCGCCAGCAAGCCGTTCAGGAACCGGCACGTCTACCACGGCCACATGGCCTGGCGAAACATATTGGACTGCTTTCATGGTTTCCTCTCACCTGTATACAGATCACGTCGCACTTTGATCGGTGCTGAGCTTGTACAGCCTCTTGTGTGGCGCGAGCGCTGTTCTGGCGATGCTGATCGAACCGTCAGGCGGACTATGCCCGGCTGAGCCTGCTCACAGAGCGAGGCTGTCAAGCAGAGCGAACAGCTTCTCTTTCTGGTCTGCCGCCAAATCATAGAATGGTGGCCGCACCGGGCCGCCGTACAAGCCAACGTACTCCAGGGTTGCCTTGATAACTGCTGCCGCAAACAGATACTGCCCCCACCCCCCTTCGCGGGAGAACAGGCGCGTATACGGGGCCAGGCGTGCCTGCCACTTTGCAGCTTCGTGGTATTGTCGCGCTTCAAGCAGATCCCAGTAGTGTAGCTCGAACGCGGGCCAGCACGTGACCGGCGCTGAGACAAAACCGTAAGCGCCGTGCATGTGAGAAATGACCGACGTGAAGTCCGGCGAGCCATGAATGAAGGCAAAGCGCCCCGAAAACTGTTCCAGCGCCGGGACCATGTCGAGATGCTGAGCAGGGCCCCCATACTTGAACGCAATGAGGCTGGGGATCTCAGCGAGGCGGGCAATGCCTTGCAGCCGCAGCCCGGCCCCCAGGCTCGCGCGGCGGAAGACCTGATCGTAGACCATGATCGGGATGGTCACCGCCTGGGCGAGCGTCGCATACCAGTTGAAGAAGACTTCTTCGTCCAGCTCATAGTAGAACGGCGCGGGAACCATGACACAACATGCGCCGGCCCGCTGGGCGATGCGCGCCATCTCGGCAGCGTCCAGACAACTGCATGTGCCGACTCCGGCTACAACAGGGACGGTCCCGTCGGTTGCGCGGACGGCGGTCTCCACCATTTGCCGGTGCTCGTCTCTGGTCAGGCTGACATACTCACCGGTGCCACAGGGGACCACCAGAAAGCCCCGACCCCGCCGCAGTCCGGCGTCAGTCATGTAGCGTATGTTCTGAGTGAGCGCTTCGAGATTCAGGCTCAGGTCCTGGTGAAAGGGGGTCATGACGAGCGCCGCTGGCCCACGAAGCAGCTCTTTGGTCTCGATCCAGTCCACGAGATTCTCTCCAGTACGATTCAAAGCGTCAGCGTCATCTTGCAGAGACTCGATAGCGTTGAAAGGTTCTGTGAGTCAGGCATGGCAAGCCCTGGGGCTTCGTCTGAGACAGCTTGCAGGTCTGGCCTGGCCGCCTCTCATGAGTGGCGGCGTTTCCACGAAGCCCGAAGCTCTTCAATGCCGGACAGCTCTGGAGCGATTGCGCTCCAGGGCAGCAATCGCTCCAGTTTCAAGAGGCTACGTCACGACTGCGCTTTAGCTGGGGACAGTGAAATCAATTGTATCCAGCATGGCGAACAGGTCGTCTTTCTCCTTCTGGCTCAGCGCGCGGAACGGGGGCCGCACCGGGCCGCCGTACAGCCCGACGTACTCCAGCATAGCCTTGAAAGTTGCGCCATCGTGGAAGACGAAATCGCCCCCGAACTCATCGCCGGTCAGGTAGCGGTGCAGGAACGGTATCATGCGCGCGCCGAACCGCTCGGCCTCAGCATATTGGCCCGCTTCCATCAAATCCCAGCGATGCAGCTCGAACTCAGGCCAGACGGTGCCCGGCCCGGCGATGTAGCCCTGTGCCCCGTGAATATGGCTGATGGTGGAGGTCATCGCGAGCGAAACGTCAATGAAGGCGAAACGCTTCGAGAAGCGCTGCAACGCGAGCAGCAGATTCGTGTACGTGACCCAGTTGCCATACTTCAGGCTGATCAGGTTGGGCAACGTTGCCAGACGTTCCATCATGTGCAGAGAGACGCCGGTGCCCAGCTTGCGCCAGGTCTGATCGTAGATCATCACGCCGATCTCAACGGCTGAGGTTAGCCGCTGATACCAGGTGAAGAATGAGTCTTCGTCCAGCATGTAGTAAAAGGGCGGCGGGACCATGACAGCCGTTGCGCCAGCGTTCTTCAGCGCCTGAGCCATCTCAATCGCTTCGTGCGGCCTGGCAGTGGCCATGCCAGCCACAACTGGCAGCTCCCCATCCGTCGCTTCAACGGCGGCTTTCACCATCTGCACGTGCTCGTCCAGAGTCAGGCTCATGAACTCACCGGTGCCGCTGGGGCAGATGAGAAATCCCCGTCTCCGACGGAAACCGGCATCATACAGCCGCCGGATGATTTTCTTCAGCTCTGCAACATTCAGGCTCAGGTCGTCGTTGAAGGGCGGCATTTGCAGCGCCGCTGGCCCGCGAATGACGTCCTTTACTGCATCCCAGTCCATGATATCCTCCAGGAAGTTGTTGTGATATACAGGGTATGGCGGGTGTTGCCGATAGTCAGTGATGCCTCGCAGTGGCCTGGCCACGCACGATTGTTTCCTTTGGGTCTATGCCATGCTCCCCTCCACAGTGCCGTCTGACCTGCTCACCGCTCGCCTCACCAGACGCGAGTACCGGACAGGCCCATCATTCGACCAGGCGCGGGTCAAGCGCATCACGTACAGCGTCGCCCAGCAGGTTGAAGCCCAGGACCAGGCCGAAGATCGCCAGACCAGGGAACGCAGTGATCCACCAGCCCACCCGAATGAAATCGCGCCCTTTGGCCACCATCGCACCCCATTCCGGTGACGGCGGTTGCGCCCCTGCTCCGATGAAGCTCAGGCCAGCCGCGAATAGAATGGCCATGCCAAAATCCAGGGTCGCCTGCACCAAAACGCTGGTGTAGCTGTTGGGCAGAATGTGAACCAGCAGCACGCGCGCGGGCGAAGCGCCAAGTGATCGGGCTGCCAGCACATAATCCTCGGTCTTTCTGGTCAGCACTTCGCTGCGCATCAGCCGGGCATAGATCGTCCAGCGGGCGAGGGCAATACCAATGGTCAGGTTGGTGATGCTCGGCCCAAGCGCGATGGAGACCGTGATGGCCAGAATCATCGCCGGGACCGACAGAAAAATGTCCGTGATGCGCATGAGGATCTCGTCCAACCAGCCGCCGGCAAACCCGCTGATGAGACCCACCAGCGAACCCAGCAGTGTCGCCAGGACGACCACGAACAACCCAATCCGCAGGCTGATCGGCGCGCCGAGAAACACCCGGCTGAACACGTCGCGGCCAAACTCGTCGGTGCCGAAAAGGTGAGCGCTGCTCGGCCCTTCCAGCAGAGGTCCCACTCCCATCGCGTCGTAGGGATAGGGCGCAATATGCTTGCCAAACAGGGCCACGCCAACGTAAATGAGGATCAGCACCAGCCCCACCAGGCCGGTGGGCTGGGCGCGCAGGCCGCGCGCGATCCGCGCAGGCAAGGATCGATTCATCCCAGGAGGTTTCGACAACTCTGCGAGTGGGCGGATCTCAGCTTCAGCGGTCAAGGTTTGCACTCCAACAAAGGGTCAGTATTCAATTCTTGGATCCAGGGAGGCAACGAGGATGTCCACCGTCAGATTGACCAGGGAATAAACGACTCCGATCAGCAGAGTCACGCCCATCACTGCCGGTCGATCCATGTAGAAGATGGCATTCACCGCATAACGTCCGATGCCCGGCCAGGCGAAGATCGTCTCCGTCAGGACAGCGCCCGACAGCAGCCCGCCAATCATCAGCCCGGTCGCGGTGGTCGTCGGGATCAGCGCGTTGCGCAGAGCATGGCGTAGCACCACAGCACGGGGTCGCAGGCCCTTCGCATGGGCGGTGCGAATATAGTCCTGGCGCAGCACCTCCAACATGCTGGACCGGGTGACACGGGCGATGAGAGCCACCGCCGAAAGCGCCAGCACGGCGCTTGGCATGATCAGATGGTTCAGGGCGGACTTGAAGGCGACCAGGTCTCCGTCCAGCAGGGCGTCTACCGTGTACAGCCCGGTGACAGTGGGCGGCGGCGTCAGGCTGATGGCGATACGCTGCGAAGAGGGCAAAAGTCCCCATTTGAAGAAAAAGAAATAGATACCCATGACGGCCAGCCAGAAGATCGGCATCGAGACGCCCACGAGTGATATGACGCGCGTCACGTGATCTACCAGCGAGTTCCGGCGGAGGGCAGCAGCGATTCCGGCAGGGATACCCACCAGCAGGGCGAAGAATGTGGAGACTACTGCCAGCTCTACGGTGGCCGGGAAGAAGACGGAGAGGTCTTTGGCAATAAGGCCATTGGAGACCATAGACTTACCGAGATCACCCCGAAGCAGGTTGCCCATATAGTGGAGGTACTGCTCGTGCAGCGGCTTGTCCAGCCCCCACATCTCGCGGAACGCCTGGTAAGCCTCCTGGCTGACTCCGCCTGCCGACCAGACGACCACAGACGCCGCCGGATCGCCGGGAACGAGGAACATCAGGACGAAGGTCAGCACAGATAGTCCTAGCAGGACGAAAGTCTGGAGGAACAACCGCCTAGCGACGAACCGTGCCATAGCCCCAATACCTGACCGTTTCTCAGAAAACGACTCGTTGTAAGGAACCGAACAAACTCGAGCCAACAGCCTGGGGGCCGGCGAGCGGCCGGCCCCCGGTCTTACCTGGCAGGATTACTATTTAGCGATATACTTGAAGTCAATGGGGAAATGGCCCGGCACGGCGTAAATCCCGGTCACACCAGGTGCCGTGGCAACGACATCATCAACCTGGACTACCGTCAGATACGGGCCGGTTTCCACCATCAGCCGCGACAGTTCGGCGTAGATCTTGTGCCGCTCTGCCGGGTCCATCGTCTGCTGGCCCAGGGCGGTCAGCTCCGCCGCACGGGTCGCGGCTTCTGGGTCAACAGCCATCCAGCCAAGCTGGTTCAGCTCGTAGGTTGCGCGCATGGTGGCCGGCTGGTCTGCGTCGAAGTACGTCGCACCCAGGCCCGAAGTTCCAAAGTCGCGCAGCTTGCCCTCGCTGTCGTGCACCATACCCCAGAAGTTGGCGCCGGTGGTCTCGACGATCTCCGCCTGGATGCCGATCTTGGCCAGGTTCTGCTGCCACCATTCCATCGTCGCCGGATAGCTGATAGCGCCGCAAGCACCCGGACGGCTCAGCAGAGTGACTTTGAAGCCATCGGGATAGCCGGCTTCGGCCAGCAACTGCTTGGCCTTGTCAGGATCGTAGGTGTAGTAGTGGGCTGTTTCTTCTTCATAGCCGAGCATCCCCGGTAGGATCAGACTCTGCTGCACGGTGCCGTAACCACCGCCCAAGACGTTGAGGAAGCCTTCGTAGTCAATCCCGTAGCGGATAGCCTGCAGCACTTTCGGATAGCCGGCCTGCAGCGGCTCGATGCGCAGGTCAACTATCAGGTTGCAGGTCATGGCCGAGGGGAAGGTGTGGATTGCCACATCCGGGCTGGTCGCTTCAAGCGTGCGCAGGTTAATCGGGTCCAGATAGAGCGCGACATCCAACTCACCGCCAGCCAGCATCAGCTCGCGGGTGGCGTTCTCTGGCACATGGAGGAAGATGAGACGATCTGCCCAGGGCTGGACACCATCCGCGCCGCCCCAGTAATGGGGGTTGCGATGCATGACCAGTCGCTGGTCAACCTGATAGTCCGCCTCGGTGAAGGTGTACGGGCCACTGCCCGCTGAGTTGTACGAGAGCCAGCCAGCGCCCAGGTCCCCGTCAACCTCGTGGGCGAACACTTCTTCCAGGTCAACGATCGCGAAGAAGCCATTCGAAATCGAGGTCAGGAAGGGAGCATAGGGCTTGCTGAAGGTGAAACGGACGGTCTGCTCATCCAGCACTTCGATAGAAGCAATCTGGTCAGTCCAGGGAAACTGCGAGGCAAGACCAATGTTCTCAATTACGGCAATAGCGCGCTCGAAGGAACCCTTGACCGACTCAGCCGTGAGCGGACGGCCTGTGCTGAAGAGGATGCCGGGCCGCAGCTTGAAGGTGTAGACCAGCCCGTCATCCGAGACTTCCCACGACTCAGCCACATCGGGCATAGGCTCCGGCTGCTCGCCAGCCGCAATAGCCGCAGCATCCCAGCCGGTCAGGCTGTCATAGGCCGCGTGAGTGACGCGGAAACTGAAGAACGTGCCGATACCTGGCGGACCAAGCCCGGTGGCAACAATGAACACGTCGCCGATCACCAGGTCCTTGGTCTCAGCATCTTGACCGTGCACTGCCATGCCGCCCATGGGGAGCATCATCAGGACGACAAGCAGCACGATCAGCAGTGTGCGTTTTCTTCGAAGCATTGTCTGGTAGCCTTTTCTCCTAGAAGATCCTCTGACTGTCGCTGAAGGGGAGGAGATAGGTTATGCGATATGCACCTCCTGTGAGCACACAGCAAAAGACAGAACCTACTGCCGGGCCGGTCAGCGGGCCGGAGTATCACCTGGGCAAGGAAGATGGCTGCCCCATCCAGACCGCCTATCAACGTGCTCTTATGACTGGGTGGCTTTGACCTGGTGGCGCGGTTCCACGCACTGATACCCCAACTCTTCGGAGATGCAGCGCGCCACCTCAATAACCTGCTGGACGATCCAGGGTTCGGCCTCTGAAGTCACTTCCAGGGTCGTGCCTGTCACACTGATGGCCGCGACAATCTCTCCGCTGGCGTCGCGCACTGGCGCGCCAAAACACTTGTTGCCAGGGACGGCCTCTTCGTTGTCAACCGTATAGCCGCGCTCGCGAGAAAAGGACAATTCCTCAATCCACTGCGGTGGGCTGGTGATCGAAGTCCTGGTCAAGGAAGGCCAGGGGGGAGGGGGCAGAATCCGTTCAAGCTCCTCTGGAGGCAGGTCGAGCACGAGAGCTTTGGCGAGAGCGGAGCTTGTGTACGGCATACTCTCCCCCAGGCGCGTGCTCAGGCTGAGAGGACTGGTGCCTTGCTCGATCAGGATGCGAGAGTTGTCTGCATGGTTGCGAACGCCCAGGTTCGCCGTCATGCCGGTCTGATCCGCCAGCTTGCGCAACCAGGGCCGGGCTGTCTGGACAAGCGGTTTGTCGGTAATGTAGAGACTGCCCAACCGGTACATCTGAAGGCCGATACGAAACACGCCCTTGTCCACCTCCGAGAGGAATCCCTCCTGGGCCAGCAGCTTCATCAGCTTGAACGCTGTGCTCTCAGGGATTCCGGTCTCTTGGGCGATGTCCTGATAAGAACGCTCGGTGCGGGTGAGGTTAAAGCAGTTGAGGATGGCTAGTGTGCGCTCGACGGCACGTACAGAATAGGAGACCTCACTCATGATTGCCCACCTCAGGATAGTAGATAGTGGCAAATCGAAATATCATTTCGAAACCCCATTTCGAATAGTCTATCACGCTTCTGATTTACGAGTCAAGCAGGTTGATCTGTGAGGTGCGGGCAAAGGTTGTCAGCGACTCGCTGGACGCGGGGACACTGACCTCACCCCCAGCCTCGCGGCGCTCGGCCCCGGAATAGACTTCCGAAGTCTACAGGACTTTGGAAGTCTGGTGTCTGGGCACCTCAGCGCCGAGCGGGGGTGAGGTCAACCAGGGCGCTGCAGAGCAGCGCCCCTACCTGACAGGTTTTGCTCGCACCGGAGCGCTTGCGCGAATGCGCTCAGCCATGCCAGATGGTCTGCGGCGGGGGTGTATAATGTCGGCATGTATTCCGCTGCTTGCTGTTCACTGCGACACCGCAAAGGAGTATGTTGATGACCTCTCTTCGGGCATTCTGCACCGACGACGGCGCGCCCTGGGTTCAGCGCTTCCGAGTGCCGACTGTGCTCTGGACCATGCTCGCCAAGACCCGGCCAGAGCGCGGGGTGGCGGCCAGCAACCAGTCGGGTACCTATCAGTTGTGTGCCTGGGATGTTCCCAGCGGGGATTTGCGCCAGCTCACGCACAAGCCGCAGGGCGTTGTCTTCGGGGGCATCTCACCGGATGGTCGTTATGTGTACTATTTCGATGATGACGCTGGCAGCGAGATCGGGCACTGGGTGCGCATCCCGTTTGCGGGCGGGGCCGTGCAGACAGTCGCGCCTGACCTGGCCCCCTATTCGACAACCTTCCTGAGTTTCAGCCCCGACAGCCGCGCTCTGGGCTTCACCGCGGCTACGCGCGACGGGTTCAAGGTCTATGCCATGCCCCTGGATTCTCAGGGAGAGCTGAGCGCGCCTCAACTGCTCTTTTGGAGCCAGAGGCTGACGCGTGGCCCCATCCTGTCCTGCGACGGGGGGATCGGTGTTGTCGCGACGACTGAGCGATCCGGCACGACGGACACCAATCTGCTGGCGTTCGACAGCGCCCGCGGCGACCAGATCGCCGAGCTGTGGGATGAAGGGGCCAGTGTTGAGGCGGTTTCGTTTGCGCCGGTGGCTGGCACCACTCGCCTGTTGGCCACCAGCGACCGCTCTGGCGACCGGCGCCCCCTGATCTGGGATCCGATTTCGGGCGAGCGCCGGGATATGACCCTGGAGGAGCTTGAAGGGGAGGTGATGGCGCTCGACTGGTCGCCGGATGGGCACCGCATTCTGCTGGCGAACATCACCCAGGCTGTGCCTCAGCTATACACGTTCGACCTGGACAGCGACACACTCACTCGCCTGGATCACCCGCGCGGTACGTTCATGATGCACGATGGCGCGGGCACCTACTTCGCTTCGGAAGACGAGATCTTCGCTCAGTGGCAGAACTCGGAGAACCCGTCGCGGCTGATCGCGCTCGACAGCCGGACGGGCCGCCTAGTCCGCACCGTCTTGTCTGCCGGCAATCCTCCAGCCGCGCGGCCCCGCCAGTCGTTCACCGTTTCGTCGTCCGACGGGCAGGTCGTTCAGGGCTGGCTGATTCTGCCCGAAGATCAGGGGCCTTTCCCGACGATCCTGGAGACGCATGGGGGACCTACCGCCGTCGAAACCGACGTCTATTCGCCTTCAGCGATGACCTGGGTGGATCACGGCTTCGCCTTCTGCTCGCTCAACTACCGCGGCTCGACCACCTTTGGCAAGCAGTTCCAGGACAAGATTCTGCGCGATCTCGGCTATTGGGAAGTGGAGGACATGGTCGCCGCGCGCCCTGGTTGGTCGAGCAAGGCATTGCCCGTCCCGACCAGATTCTGCTCACCGGCTGGTCGTATGGCGGCTACCTCACACTGCTGGCGCTGGGCAAGCGCCCCGATCTGTGGGCGGGCGGTCTGGCGGGCATCGCCATCGCCGACTGGAACCTGATGTACGAAGACCAGGCGGAAACCCTGCGCGCCTACCAGGTCTCCCTTTTCGGCGGTACACCGCAGGAACAGCCCGAACAACACGCTATCAGCTCGCCGATCACCTACGCGGAGAACGTGCGCGCGCCCATCCTGATTATCCAGGGCCGCAGCGACACGCGCACGCCCGCGCGCCAGTCCAGGTGTACGAGGAGCGGATGAAAGCGCTCGGCAAAGAGATCGAGGTGCACTGGTTCGGGCCAGGCCCCCCCGGCCCTTTCCCCGCCGCGGGCCGGCCCCCCCCCCCCCCCGCGGGGGGGGGGGGCCCCCCCCCCCGGGGGGGGGGGGGGGGGGGGGGGGGGGGGGGGGGGGGGGGGGGGGGGGGGGGGGGGGGGGGGGGGGGGGGGGCGGGGGGGGGGGGGGGGGGGGGGGGGGGGGGGGGGGGGGGGGGGGGGGGGGGGGGCGGGGGTGGGGGGGGGGGGGGGGGGGGGGGGGGGGGGGGGGGGGGGGGGGGGGGGGGGGGGGGGGGGGGGGGGGGGGGGGGGGGGGGGGGGGGGGGGGGGGCCCCCTCTCTAGCTCGGCTGAGGGAGGTAGGGGGAGAGGCGGGTTGGCAAACCCGCCCCTACAGGCCCTGCCAGGCATCCGAGCTTCTCCTTCAAGCCGCCCGTTTCTGCCGGTGATTGTGATCGCTCGTCGTTACGCGAAATCAACACTGTCTAATATGCTCAACCCTCCATTTATCGAGAAGGGGCCGGAGAGATGAGCTTTCCGCATGGTGTCTCAGCAGCGTTGAGGATACGTCGCGTATCGGCGGCACCCCGGCGATCGGGGCGGAGCATGGCCGACGCGCGACGGCGGCACAACCTGGACGCCGGCGCGGTCATCGCCGCGTGGCTGGGCGGACAGACTCTTGGGGCGGGCGATCCCTATGCAGCGGGCGCTGGCCCCGCGTGCGCGGACCAGAAGCCGGTCGCCTCGTAGGTGATGCCGGGGAAGCTCACCGCATCCGGTGCGAGCGCGGCAGTGGCGTCTGCCGCATCAGTTGCTGGCGCGCGCCAGCACACGATGCACGAACTGAAGCATCCGCGCGAAGTGATCGATCTGCTGTTCCCGGACGAACAGACCGTGCCCCGCGTCAAACCACTCAATCTCAGCGTCTTTGCCGAGCGCTTGCAGGCGCTCGAAGTACACTTCCATCTGACGTGGCGGGCAGCGGGTGTCGTTCCGCCCCTGGATGATCAGCAGCGGGCACTGCACGTCCTCCACGTAGGTCAGCGGAGAGCCGTCGCGGTAGGCCTCGTGGCGTTCTGCAGGCGGGCCGCCAAGTAGCGCCTGGAAGTAGCTGTGAAGCGTCTCTGCTGCATCTTCGACCATCATTGTCCAGTCTGCGATCGCAGCGACGGCGACGCCGCCCGCAAGCAGATCGGGGCGTTTCCCGGCAGTGAGGAGCGTCAGGTAGCCGCCATACGACCCGCCAACCATGAAGAGGCGCTGGGAATCGGCGATTCCTTCGGCGACCAGCCAGGCGCATGCATCCGCGATGTCGTTGACCTCACACGTTCCCAGCCGTCCCCAGATCGCCTTTTCGAACGCTTTGCCAAAGGTGGTTGAGCCTCGGTAGTTCACTGAGCAGTACGCGAAGCCGTGATCAACCCAGCCCTGCGCGACCGGCGAAAAAAGCTCTGTCATGACATCCACCGGGCCGCCGTGTGCGTGCACGATGGTGGGATAGGGGCCATCGCTGTCCGGGGTTGCCAGCCATGCCTGGATGACGCCACCCTCGCTCGATTCAAACGTGGCCGGCCAGAACTTGTGCCCAGCCGGGACCTCGCTGCCGCCCAGCCCTGTGCGCGTGCGCCCGCCGGTCCGCTGATCCAGCGCGATCAGCCGCGAAGGCAGCGTCGAATCCTGCCAGACCGCGTAGATTTCGCCGGATGGTGCGAAAAACGATTGGCTGATGACGCCCTCCGGGTGCATCAGCGGCGCGACCGTATCTTCTTCCAGGTTGTAGACATACAGCCGGTAGCGTGCCTGATACAACTGGCTCAGCAGAAGCCGAGAAGCGTCTGGCGACCAGTCCACCACTGTGATATTGCCCGCGATCGCCTCGACGGCCAGCTTTCGACATTCTGACGTGACTACATTCCAGATCGCGGGACGGTCAAAGCCCGTCTCACTGTTGGCGACGGCCATGCGCGGATCGCCCTCGAGCGGCGAGAACGGGCCGGGGCTGATGCTCGCGCCAGTGCCGCCGCCGAACTCCGCCATCACCTGCTGGGACGCGCGGGCATAGGCGACCAGGCGGGTATCGAGCGAGCCGCTGGCTTGAAGCACGCGCACGACCGCGATTTCGCCGTCTGCGGAAAGGTACGGCCCCAGGGCTAACTGGCTGCTGTGAAGCAGCGTCTGGAGTGGCTCGCCGGCGGCCAGTGTATAGATTTTGAAGCCATCCTGACCCGCCGCCATGAAGCCGGTCACAGAGCCGTTTCGGCTCTGCGCGATATGGAACGAGGCGTATGGGGGCAGATCGGGCGTGATGCTGGCTGCTTCGCCGCCTGCAAAATCCACTCTCACGTAGTGCCCAATCTCATTCCCGTACAGATCCTGGTGATAATAGACTGACCGCCCATCTGCGGACAGCATCCCCTGCACGACGCCGGTGGCACTGCCCGTCAGGCGATGGAGCTGGCCGCTGGGCACATGCCAGCCATAAAGCTGGTACGCCCCGTCTTTGTTGGTGCAGACCAGACCGTGCTCTGCATGGTCCTGTGCGATGGCAGCCCATAGCAGGCTGTCCGCCCGAAAACGGCGTTTCCAGGGAGCATCTTCCTGCAATTGCGGGTAAAACAGCATAGATTATCCCCTGCCAGTCCTAGATGACTTCCAGAAAGTCGCGGTCTGGCAACTCTGGGAACGGCGCGTGCGGCTCGGTCTGGTACCAGAACGCCGTCGTCGCGATATCATCTTGCAGGGGCAGGTAGCGCCTGTCTTTGCGCCAGCCGAGCGCCTGAACAGCAATGCGCAGGTCCTTCTGGAAGCGGATCGGGTCCAGGACGTGCCAGCGATACATGCCGAAGCGCAACTGGCTGCGCTCGTGCCCGTCCGGGCGGATCACCTGGTGAAAGCCGAGATACGGCGTGGAATACTCGCGGTAGGTGTTGTCTTCGGTGAAGCACCATGCGCCGCCGAAGTAATCTTCCGTGCCCGTCCCGCAGATGGTCGGGAATTCCTGATCGCCATCCAGGAAGAACTTGAACTCACCCTCGCCCCACCAGCCATTATTGTTGGTGCCGTAGGCCATATACACGCCGACATAGTGCCCCTGGCCCTGCACGCCATCGAGCACCGTGTGCATAGTCTTGTACGGCAGCGGATTGCTGCGCCGCCACTGGGCGTGAAAGTAGGCTGCGTCTTGCGGGACGGGCGTAAGCGTGTACGTCAGTTGATAATATACGTGCTTGATTTCCTCGTTGGTGATGTTCTCTAGCGTGACGCGCGCATGCTTGCGAAACGGCATCTGCCAATAGCTGTTGAAGCCGCCCGCGCTGTTGACCGCGATGGGCAGCGAGCTTACGCTGGAGCGCTCGCACCAGCCGTTGCAGAAGAAGTCGCCGAGCGGGACTTCGACGGACGGCGTCTCCTCATGATCCCAATAGAAGCGCAGAACGAGCCGCCGCCAGTGGGCTGGGAAACACGTCAGCCAGAAGTGCTGGATGGCACCAGGCCCTTCGATCTCTGCCAGGGTAGCGGTTTCACCCGCCTGGATGTGGATCGAGGGCGAGACCTTCCAGCCAACGCCGAGGTCGCGCGCAGGTAGCGCGCCGGTGCCGTCGGTCGCCATACCCGCTTTGCCTTTTTCACCCGTGAAGTTCTCCGGGCTGATTGAAAAGGTCTGCGCGTCGGAGAGGCGCGCCAGGGTGCCGAGACTCAGGTCGAGTCCGTTAAAGAGAGTCGTCACGATTTGTTCTCCAGTCGAGACGCGATCTTGCTTGGATGGTAATCCCCGCTTCAAAAAAGCCCTTCCCAATCCGCGCTAAGGCGGTGGGAAGGGCGCGCAACTTGAGCCATCAGCTACTTAGTCGGCGAGCGACCACTCAAGGATCGAGTTCTCGCCCCAGGTGTAGGGGATGAAATTCTGCAGCTTGGCCGAGGTCACGACCGTCCGGGCGTCTTCGTAGATGAAGTCGGTGACGGCGTCCTGGTGGATGATGTCCTGGATCTTGTAGTAGATCGCGGCGCGCTCACCCACGTCGCAGCCCGGAACCGTCACCGCCTGCGCGAGCAGGGCATCCAGCTCCGGGTTGTTGTACGACGAGGTGTTCAGCGTCCCGAGCAACGTATCCTGCGAGCTATGCAGCAGCGCCTGCGTGAGCACCTGCGGATTTGGCGTGCTCCACGCGGGCGCGATCAGCCATGCGTCATGCACCTGCGGAAAGACGCGCTCGCTGACGATGGCGCCCAGCTCGCTGCCGTTGAGGTTCACACGCACACCGATCTGCCCCAGTTGGTCCGCAATCAGCGCCGCGATGTCGTCAAAGCGCCCGGCCTGATAGTCAAGCTGGAATTCCAGCGGTCTGCCGTCTTTTTCGCGCACGCCGCTGGACTCGTTCATCACCCAGCCCGCTTCGTCCAGCAAGCCCGCTGCTGCTTCCGGATCATACGGATAAGGCTCAAGATCCGGGTTGTAAGCCCACGACACTGCCGAGGGGATCGTCGTGGCGAGCCGCTTGGCTGTGCCGCCGCTCAGGGTGATCGCGTCGTCGTGGTTCCAGCCCATAATGATCGCCCGGCGGACGCGCACATCGCCGAAGATGGGGTGCGCACCCTGCTCAAGCGCATTACCGCTCTCGTCATAGGCTGGCTGCGGATGGGCGGGATCGGCGAGGTTGAGGCCCATCATCAGGAAGGAATTGCTCGGCAGCCGGTGAATGACAACGTTCTCGTTGCCTTCAAGCACCTCAGCATCCGCGCTGGAGAGTTCCGCGTAATGCACCTCGCCAATGCTCAGCGCCTGAGTCATGATGACCGGGTCCGGGATGATGCGGAACACGTACTCGGCGATGTGGGACGCTCCAGCCCAGTAATCGGGATTGGCAGTGAAGCGGATGTACTCATCCGCGACGCGCTTGGCGAAGATGTACGGGCCGCCGCTGATATCCGGCGAGTCATTGAAGGGGTTGGTCGTGAAATCGCTGTAGTCGGCGGCGAACTTGTGCGCGGGCATGATCCAGATGTTGATATTCTCCAGCGCGTTACAGTCTGCCCCGGCAAACTCCACCTCGATCGTGCGATCGTCAAGTACGCGAATATCGGCGACCTGCGCGAGATTGCTCTTACGATGCGTTTCGACGTTCTCGGCGAGGATCGCCTTGAACGTGAAGTCAATGTCCGCGGCTGTGATGGGCGTGCCGTCGGTCCACGTGGCGTCCTCACGCACAGTGAACGTGTAGGTCAGCCCATCGTCAGAGAGTTCCCACGAGGTCAGCCCTTCTCCAGATTCGGGCAAGCCAGTCTCGGGGTTTGTGAACATCAACGGGGGGAAGATCAGGCCCTGGGCATAGGCAGACGTGGCGATCGTCTGTGTCACGGTGTTGAAGTTGTCCATGTCGCTGGTGACACCGCGCACGAACACCGAGTTATCTTGCGCTTGCACGTTTCCCAAGACCACGAGCGAAAAGACCAAAAGAAGTGGCACGAGTCGTCTTGCGCGCATTGTGTGGTTCCTCTTTGTTTGGATTAGCCCGCTTTTCGTGGTGGGTGAAGCCTTGCCTTCGGCGCATAGACCTCCTTGAAATACAGTGCCGGGCAAGAGAGAACGGCATTACATGTCCTCATTTTAGCAACAACCTATGCAGAAAGCAAGTCACTTGCACGATTTGTTGCAGAGCGGGTTGTTGGTGGTAAGCTAAAGTGGCGACATATGCTATGATTGCAGCACGTCGAGAGAGCTAAGGAGCGCCCTGTGGTCAAGGAGAGTTCGTCCAACCAAGAAGTTCTAGCGCTGATTCGAGAGGCCTACGAGTCACTTTCTCCGAGCCAGCGGCGAACGGCTGAATTCTTACTGGCGCATGGCCTCGACGTCATCTCCATGACGACCTCACAGATCGCCGAACAGGTGGGGGTGAATCGCTCGACGGTGGTACGGACGGCGCAGGCGCTGGGTTATGAAGGGTTCGCCGAGCTGAAAACGGCGTTGCAGGATCACTTCCTGCGCGCGGTGAACAGCGTGGACCGCTTTCAGCTTGGCTCGCAGCAGTTGATTGACGAGGTGTCGCGCGCCGAGCAGGACAAGCAGTCGGTGCTGTTCAGCATTGTGCACAGCGAGATGCGCAATCTTGAGCAAATCCTGGTCAACATCCGGCCTGAGGAATTCGGCGCCGCGGTCGATCTGATGAACTCGGCGCGGCGGCTCTACCTGATCGGCCTGGGAAGCTCGTACCCGCTGGTGCTTAATATCAACATCGTCCTGCGCCACATCCTGGACTGTGTTGTGCTGCGCCAGGAAGTGGACGAAATGGCCAGCCAGATCGCGCACATCGGGCGGGGCGATGTGCTGTTTGCAATCTCTTACAGCCGCTACGCGCGCCCGACGCTCAGTTGCATACAGTATGCCCGCGAGCAGGGCGCGCAGATCATCGTCCTGACCGATAGCCACGTCTCGCCGGCTGCCCGCAACGCCGATCTCGTATTCAGCCTGCCGGTCCGCCTGTGGCTGTACGGCAACTCGGCAGCGGTCTATACCTTCTTGAATGCGCTCACCGGGGCGCTGTTCTTGCGTCACGCGAAAGCAGCGCAATCGCGCCTTGAGCGCGTGGACATGATCTACCGTGATTTCGGGTTCTTTAAGGCAGGTTTTGACTGACCGCGCGAGCGCGGATCGAGCGCATCGCGCAGACCGTCGCCAATCAGATAAAAGCACAACACTGTCGCGGTGATGAGCACCCCCGGCGACACCACCAGATACGCACCCCGGAAGAAGTAATCGCGCGCAGCCGACAGCATATTGCCCCAGGTGGGCGTCGGCGGGTGAACGCCCAGCCCCAGAAAGCTCAAGCCGGATTCCGCCAGGATCAGCGCGCCCGCGCTGATCGTCAGCGAGATGATCGCGATGGGAACGACATTCGGAAAGATGTGGTAAAACATCACATAGCGCTGGCTGGCGCCCACCGCCTGCGCGGCGAGCACATAATCTCGCCGCTTCTGCACGATCACCTGGCCGCGAATCAGGCGGCTCGTCTCAAACCAGCCGAGAAAGCCCAGCAGCGCGATCAGCACCTGCGGAGAAGGCGACCAGATCGTTGTCGCGATGAGCAGCAGGAATATGGCCGGAATAGAGCGCAGCGTGTTGATGAACCACACCATCAGGTCATCAACCGCGCCGCCCATGTACCCTGCGACAATGCCAGTCACCACGCCGATCGTGATCGAGAACACACTCGCGAGATACGCGATCCCCAGCGAGATGCGCCCGCCATACAGCAGACGGATCAACTGGTCGCGGCCCAACTGATCCGTGCCCAGCAGGTGCGTGCGGTTCGGCGGGATGTACCGGTTGGGGACGCTGGTACGGTTGACGTCGACGTGAAGGACGGACTCGACAATGGGCGGCCCAAGAAAGCTGGCCAGTGTGATGATGAGCAGCACCAGGAGCGCGAGCATGCTTACCCGGTCATGCGCAAAGCGCTGCAGGGCGTCTCGCCAGAGCGAGCGCGCTGCGTCGCGCGCCTCTTGCATCGCCGGGCTTTCGCTCAGATCGATCGGAGTGGTCGCTGACATCGGCAGGCCTCAATCGCTGTAGCGGACGCGTGGATCAAGGACACCGTACAAAATGTCGGAGAAAAGCACCCCGACGATGTAGAGGATCGAATTGAACACCACCGAACCCATCACCAGGGGGAAGTCGCGCTGGAGGACCGCGTTCACCAGCAGCCGCCCCATGCCCGGCCAGCTAAAAACCTGCTCGATCACCACCGCGCCCCCGAGCAGGCTGCCAAGCGCAGCCCCCAGCAGCGTCGCCACCGGAATCAGCGCGTTGCGCAGCACATGCCGCACGATGACCAGACGCGTGGGCAACCCCTTCCCGTAGGCGGTGCGGATATAGTCCTGCTCTTTGACCTCAAGGATCTCGGCGCGGATGAAGCGCGACACCGTTGAGATGGTTCCGAAGGACAACACCGACACCGGCAGGATCATGTGTCGGAGCGTGTCCACAAAACCGCCACCGCTGATCGAGCGCGAGCCGCCCAACGGCAGCCAGCGCAGCTCCACGCTGAACACCAGGAGCAGGAGCAAGCCAAGCCAGAAGCTGGGAATCGCGATTCCGATCACACTCAACACGCGGATGAGCTGATCAATCAGCGAGCCGTGGAATATCGCGCCCGCCACGCCGAACAGCAGCCCGATCGCATAGCCGACCACCAGCGCCGAGCCGGTCAGTTGCAGCGTCACGGGCAGCCGTTCGATGAGCAGGTCCATGACGGGGCGCCGCTGTTGGATTGATTGGCCCAGGTCACCGCGCAGCAAGCCGCGCCGCGTGCCCTGGATGTCTCCGACGCCATCGCCATCCACGTCAATCTCGGTCCAGTCGTTGCCAATCAGCCAGTAGACGTACTGTGTCAGGGGGGGCTTGTCCAGCCCAAGCTGGCGGCGCAGGATCTGCGCGTCTTCGGCGGTAGTGGACGGATCAAACGTCAGCAGCGTGATCGGATCGCCGGGAGCGGCGAGCATAACCAGATAGGTAATGAGCGTGATGCCGAAGACAGTCGGGATCGCTTGCAGAAGCCGGCGGCTGATGTAGTGAAACATGATGACCGATCCTCATGCGCGAGGCCAGCGAAAGGGCCGATCACGCCTCGACGTAGGGCACAATACGACTCCAATGCGCCTCGGCTGCTTCCAGACGGTCCGGCTGCACCTCAACACCGATCCCGCTTCCACCCGGCACGGTGATGGTGCTGTTCGCGCTGATAGTGAACGGTGGCTCGACAATATCCGGCGCAAAGTAGCGGTCGGTGGCGGAGATGTCGCACGGCAGCGTCACGCCCGACAGCGCCGCAAGCGCCAGGTTCGCCGCGCGGCCAACGCCGGTTTCCAGCAGGCCACCGATCCACAGCGGAACGCCTTTTCGCACGCACACCTCGTAAATCGCCAGGCTCGCAGTAAAGCCACCGACGCGCGGTGGCTTGAGGTTGAGGATGCGACAGGCGTCAAGTTGCAGCGCCAGGTGCAGGTCGGAGACCGACTTGACGCTCTCGTCCAGGCAAATCGGCGTTCGCAGTTGGGCTTGCAGCGCCGCGTGCTCGTAAATGTCGTCGTAGCCGAGCGGCTGCTCAATCATCATCAGGCGGAATTCATCGAGCTGTTTGAGGTGCGCGGCGTCGGCCAGCGTGTAGGCGCTGTTGGCGTCCAGCATCAGGTTGATGTCCGGGTATTCGGCGCGGACTGCGCGCGCCAGCTCGACATCCCAGCCCGGCGTGATCTTGAGCTTGATGCGATTGTAGCCCTGTTCAAGCCGCTTGCGGATGATCGCCAGCGTCGCTTCGATGGTCGGCTGAATCCCGATGCTGACGCCAACGTGCGCACAGCCGCGTGATTCGGTTGGTGGCGTCGCGTGCTCGGCGAACAGATCGGTCAGGCGCTTGCCCTCAGTCTTCGCCCACGCATCCCACACCGCCGCCTCCAGGCCCGACTTCGTGTGATGGTGCTCGCGCACGCTGCGCAGCAGCGCCGCCGCGTCCAGCGGCGAGGTGAGAGGCCGCCCCACCAGCTTCGGAATGAGAAAATTGTTGAGCACGTGCAGCGCCGTGAAGACCGTTTCCGCTCCATACCCTGGGCGAATCTCGACCGCGCTTTCTCCCCAGCCGGTGACGCCGTTTTCAAGCGTTAGCTCGACCAATACAGCCGCTTTGTCCGCCTCGACGCCGAAGCTGGTCTTCAGTGGTTCCACGTAGGGGAGCGCGACGGTATGGAGCATGATATGAGTGATCGTGTGGGTTGGCATGGCGGTCTCAGCCTTGCGCAGGGGTCTGCGTCGAGCGCGTGAAGACGATGGGATCAACCGATGGCTCAAACGGCACTCGGATTGCGCCAACTTCCCCCTGCTCATTCAGGCTGAAGCTTGCCAGCAGTGGCAACTCTGCGCCCTTCTGAAGCAGCTCAAACGTGTCGTAATGATAGGGCGTCAGTGTAAATTCCAGCGCATCGCGCGTCGCGGTGAGCAGGTTTTCCGCGTGCGCGATCTGCAGCGAGCCATACGCAGGGTGCACATACATGCCGGCGTAATCAGCGAGCGGATGAGAGGGAGGATGGCCCGCCTGGCGTCTGGCCACAAGGTCCTGACGGGCTGCGGCAAGCTGGTGCTCGGCTTTCGCTTTGTAGTCACGAAAGCGTTCGCTCCAGGGAAGCGGCTCCAGTCCGAGCAGCCGGTCCAGCAGGTTAAATGCGACCACGACCGGCAGCAGATTCCCGTCCATGTTGCTGAAAACCATCACCCCGGCGTCGTGTTCGGGCAGGAAGGCGATCTGCGCCACGAAACCGTTGATGCTGCCCATGTGCCGGGCAACAAAATGGCCGCGATAGATCATGCTGCCCCAGCCAAGCCCCGCCGCATTGACCGGAATTTCCGGATAATCGCGCCAGACCATTTCCGGCACGGGCGGCATAATAACCTGCGGGCTGTGCATCTCCTTCAGAATCGCGGCGTTGATGAACGGCTGGTCGTTGTGCTGCCCCGTGCCGAGTTGCAGCCGCAGCCACGTGGTCATGTCATTCAGGGTGGAGTGGATCGCCCCCGCTGGGCCTGCCGCGCCGAGCAGATAGTACGGGATTTGCTGGATGCCATCGCCGCCTGCGCTGTGCGGCCGGGCGCTGTTTGGCTCGGCCTGGACGCGCGCCATGTCGGTCGTCGTTCGGGTCATGTTGAGCGGGCGGAAGATATGCTCTGCAATGTAGTCTTCCCACGTCATGCCGGTGACACGCTCGATGAGAACTCCAGCGGTCATGTACATCATATTCTGATACTGGAAGACGTAGCGGAAGGGTTTGCTCGGTTGCAGGTGGCACAGCCGGTGATACAACTCCTCGCGCGTAGCCGCCGAGCCGTACCACATCAGATCGTGGCGCGGCAGGCCAGAGCGATGCGAGGCGAGATCGCGCAGCGTCAACTGCTCGGTTGCGGTCCTGTCCCACAGCTCGAAGTCGGGCAGGTACCGCCGGATCGGCGTGTCCCAACTGAGCGCGCCCTGGCCGATCAGCAGGCCGAGCGCCATCGTGGTGAAGCCTTTGGTGCACGAGCCGATCGAGAACAGCGTCTCCGAATCGACCGGTTCGCCAGTGCCCACATCCCGGATGCCGTAGCCTTTGTGGAAAACCTCGCCCTGGTAGAGAATGCCGACGGCCAGGCCAGGGCCGGGCCAGGCGCGCATCTGCCCGTCAATGTAGTCATCCAGCCCTTCAAGGATTCGCGCAATTGGAGATGTCATGGGTGTATGCCGCTCTCAGGTTGTTGGCGTTTGTCAGACTGAAGAATCGTTGGTCAGCACAAAGTAGTGATGGTCATCCTCGACCGTGAAATCGCTCGCCACGTAGCCAGTTTCAAACAGGTGCGACAGAGTGCGGCGGAGCGCAAGCTGCCACTGCTGCGCATGGGCGAAGTTGTGCTGCTTCAGGAGCGCGACATCCTCCGGAACCTCGACGAAGCATGTCGCGCTTTCCGGCTCAACCGGGTGCGCCAGCAGCGCACCATCCTCCATCTGGCGGAGCGCGCAGCGGTCGAGCGCAACTCGCGTCATGGCAGGCGTCTCTGACGCGCGGTCCAGCGCCTGCACACGCGGCGCGTTCAGCGCCCACGTGACTTCCAGGCGATCCGTAGGCAGCCCGGCGTTGAGCATGTCGGGCATTTCGCCGTAGAAATCGGCGTGATACAGGTTCGCGGTTGCGCGCAGGCGGTGCAGGTTGAACTGAGCGTTGCGAGCCTGCATCGGATCGAACGTCCACGCAATCGTGTCGAAGCCTGAACGCAGCGCCCAGGCGCGTTGCGCCATCTTCAGCGAGAGGCCGATCGTGCGCCTTTGATACTCCGGCAGCACCCCCGCCATGTGGGACCATAAAAGCCACGTATCGCCGCGCCTGGCGGGGAAGCCCAGGGCGAAGCCGACGATCGCGCCGCCGATGTCCGCCCCGATCAGACACCCGCCGCCGTAAACCAGCGAGTGCAGCATATGCGTGGGCACGATCATTTCTGGCTGAAATGCCCAGATCTTCGCCTGCAAGGTCGTGACGGCCTGAAGCTCATCAATGCGGTGAAGATGCCGGTAGACGACTGGCGGGTTCATGGCGGTCTGCACGCTATGAGATGTCCCTGGCTGTGATACTGCCTTCAATAATAGCAACAATCTGTGCACAGCGCGAAGATTGCGCACATTATGTTGCAGACAGGCCAGGCCGCGGTCGTGCTATCCGAAGATCGTTGGGTTCGACGCAGGGTCCGGATCGCTGCATCAAGGCGCAGGTGCAGAGTGATGCACCACTGCACGGGCCAGAGCGTGTTATGCGCTTTCAGCCCCTATCTTCTGGCCCCTTTCCCCGCCAGCGGTCTGGGGTGGCTCCTGGCTTTACCTCACCCCCGCCCGGCGCTGGCTCGCCTCGCCTCTCCCTCTCCGGGATGAGATTTGACATTCAACAAGGGTAACGCACACTGGGCGTCTTGTAGGGGATGGTTTGCTAACCCTCCCACTTTTTTTTACGGGATCATGACGATGCATTCGAGCATTTAGGGGGGGGGGGAAAGGTCGAGCGCGAACGAGGCCAGGGGGTGAGGTCAACCACCGGGTTACGAACAACCTTCCTGAGCTTACTGAGACACAGAGGACGTGGAGAAGAGCGAGCACCATCTTGTCTCTACGCTCTCTGCGTCTCAGTGGTGACCTTTTGCCCCAGTAATGGGATACACCCAAGTTCATAACACGCCCCAGGTGTATTTCAGCTTAGTTCACGATGCGCGATAGACCGAAACGAGGCCGTTGCGTTATGAACCGACTGTAGAACTTTCGTGACAATGCACTCGCGCGCGTTTCTCCCTATCTGCTCCGGCGATCTCCCAACCGCTCAGGGCCTCACTTGTCCCGCGTCAGCGCGAACCCGCTCACAAACTGGCGTTGCAGCAGCAGGAAGAACACCAGCGGCGGGATGGATGCCACCACGCCCGCCGCCATCAACAGCCCGAAGTCGGTCTGCGTCCCGCTGATCACCGAGTTGCGCACGCCCACCTGAATGAGCTGATCGCGCGGCGAGAGGTGCAGGAAGATCGGCCAGGCGTATTGGTGCCACATGCTGATGAACTGGATCACCGCGTGCGCGCCGATGACGTTCCACGACATGGGCAGCAGCACCGCGAACAGAAAGATCAGCGGGTTGGCCCCGTCAAGCTGCGCTGCCTCGACCATCTCGCGCGGGATGTTGCTGAAATGCTGCCGGAAGAGAAACACCCCTACCGCGCTCGCCATGAAGGGCATCGTCAGCGCAAGCTGCGGATACTCCTTCACCCACTGCAATTCGGCGATCAGGTCAGATAGCGGCACGAGGATCAGCTCGGTCGGCATCAGCAGCGTCAGCAGCACGAAGAAGAAGAGCGCCCACTTGCCGGGGAACGAGAAATAGACGAAGGCCAGCCCGGCCAGCATCGAGAACAGCGTCTTGCCGATAACCACAGCCAGTGCCGCCGTGAACGTGTTGCCCATCAGCCGGCCAAACTGCTGCCCCTCAAACAGGCTGCGCACATTGCTCCCCAGATCGGTGCTGGGCGGGAACAGCTTTGGCGGCACGGCGAAAGCCTCTTCGAGCGTCAGCGTCGCCACTTGCAGCGCGTACAACGCTGGCGCGGCCAGGACAAGGCAGGCCAGAATCAGCCCCAGGTGAACGCCATAACGCGGTCGTCGGCGGGCCATCGTCATCCCTCGTAAGTGACCCGGCGGTCAAGGTAGCCGAACTGCACCACAACCAGCCCCGCCACCATCAGAAACAGCATCACTGCCTGGGCTGCGCCCAGCCCGGCAGGCGCGCCTGTGTTGAAGGCGTCGCGGTACAGCTTGAAGATCAGCACGTTGGTCGCGCCGCTCTCGCCGCCCGGCCCAAAGCGTGGCCCTCCCTCTGGGGTCAGCGTGTCCACCACGCCGTAGATGCCGTAGAAGGAGTAGGTGACATTGGTGATCAGCAGGAACAGGGTATAGGGGGCCAGTAGCGGAAACGTGATGCGCCAGAAGCGCCGAAAACGCCCCGCGCCGTCCAGCGAAGCCGCTTCGAGCAGGTCAGTGGGGATGTTCTGCAGGCCGGCGATGTAGAACAGGATGTTGAAGCCGAGCAGGTTCCACACCGCCGAGGCGATGATCACCCAGGGGGCAAGCTGCCGGTCGGTGAGCCAGCGCATTTCCAGGCCGAACAGCCCGTCCAGCGCCCAGTTGAGAATCCCAGTGCCGCCTTCGCGGAAGATGGACAGGAAGATCACGCCCGTCACCACCGGAGAGATGGCGTAGGGCCACACCAGCAGCGCGCGGTACACCGCCGCACCCCGCACCTTCTGCGCAGCCAGCACGGCCATGCCCAGAGCGACGGACAGGCTGATCAGCACCACGAAGATGGTGATGTAGAGGGTGGCGCTGAAGCTGTTCCGATAGACGGTATCCCCGGCCAGGCTGAGGTAGTTCTGCATGCACGTGAAGCGCTCCTGCGGCAGCGGGAAGATGCGCTGCTTGAGCGAGACAAGCATCACCTGCACAGTGGGGTAGTAGAGAAACAGCGCCAGAAACAGCACCGTCGGTGAGAGCAGCAGATACGGCAGCGCTCGCCCTCTGAACATCCCCGTTGGGCGTTCACGTGCCCGCTGTGCGGTCTGGCGCAGCAGAGTCCACAGCGGGACAAGCAGCAGCAGGGCGCTCAGCGCCGTCACGAAGAGGCCCAGCCGGAACTCTGCGCCGCTGGCGGCGGGAGCATACGTGCAGTGGCGCGTGGGCACCATCAGAATCTGCCCGCCCAGGCCCCCCGCCAGCGCACCCGTCCCCGCCGCGATCCACATCCAGTGTGCCGGGCGCGGTCCTGACGGGGCGCTCAGGCGGCGCATATAGAGCAGCGTTGCCAGCAGCCCGAACGCCGCGCCGATTGCCAGCGACAGGGCGATCTGCTCTGCGGGCGCTTCCGCGAAGTAGGCAGCGGTGTCCTGGACGAAGGCCGGAAGCGACAGCGCGGCGTCGCGCAGCAGCGCCCACAGCGACCTGAAGCCGCCACGCTGCACCGCAATAAAGCTCGCGGCGAAGGCCGCTGCCCCCACGAGCAGCAGCCGTTCCAGCAGCTTGCGCGACCTGTACGATCCTGTCTGGCTGTCCACAGAAACCAGAAGCCCCGTCGAATGCCCCGCGCCGCGCGAAGGGCGACATGATAACAGGTGTCCGGCACCGCTATAGACTTCCGAAGTCTAGGAAACCCGGAAGTCTGGCGGGGGCGTCTTGCTGCGCCCCTACGAGACCAATGGGCCAGGGTACCGGTCGCCCGGCGAGCGGCGCGTCAGCCGCCGATCACCGCGTTGTAGTCCTGGATCGCTTTGTCAGCGCGCGCTTTGGCCGCAGCCAGAGCCGCGGCGGGGTCCTCGCCGCTGTCAATCATCGAAAGCGCCGCCTGGATGACCGCTTCGCGCACCTGGCTGGCCGCGCCGATGGTCGCCCCTGCGTTGGCTGCGTTGGGCGTCGAGTCCAGCATCTGGTCGAGCGCGATGCGGAAGAACGGATTGGTCTCAAACCACCCTTCGGCGGTGAGCTGGTCAATCGAACTCTGGCGGATCGGGAAGTACCCGCTGGCCTTGTGCCAGGCGCTCATGTTGTCGGTGTTGGTCAGGAAGAAGGCGAAATCCACTGCCGCGCGCGTCTCTTCCTCCGAATGCCCGCCCATCACCCAGACCGCCGCGCCGCCTGCCGTGATGCCGTTGGTCGCCTCGGCGTCGGGCAGAGGGAAGCGGGCGACGCGCGGCGAGAAGCGCCCCATGCTCTGGCCGAACGCCAGAATATTGCTCAGGCCGGCGCTCGTGCTCAGGTGAATGGCCGTCTTCCTGGTGATGAAAGTCAGTCCTTCGGGCGTGTAGGCGTTGGGCACGCCGCTGTACATGAAGTAGCCCTTGTCCACCAGGTCTTTCCACCAGGTGAAGACCCTGAGCATGGCCGGGCTGTCCAGGTACGCTTCGGTCGCGCGGCCCGTCCGCCCGTTGTCATTGTCCACGAACAGCGCGTTCTGCATCGAGACCCACTGCTCCACCAGCCAGCTATTGACCGGCCAGTTGATGCACGCGCTCAGCCCTTCGATCTGCGCGCTCATCAGCGCGTCGCAGGCGGCGGTGATCTCCTCGAAGGTGTGTGGCGGCGTCTCAGGGTCCAACCCGGCGGCAGCGAACAGGTCCGGGTTGTAGTACATCACCGGGTTGGAGGCGTTCCAGGGCAGGCCCCAGATCGTCTCATCGAGGTTGTAGAAGCTGCGCATGGCCGGGATGATGTCGGCGATGGTGGCAAGCTGTTCGGCGCTGGCATAGTCGCCGATCTTCACAAATGCCTGCGAGTCGATGGCGATCTGCGTCAGGGAGTCTTCTACCTGGATGATGTGTGGCGCGTTGCCCTGGCTGGCAGCAAGCAAGGCTCCTTCGAACACCTCGCTGTAGCCATCGGTCGTTGCCTGGATGGTCACCACCACGCCCGGATTCTGCGCCATGAACGCGGCGGCGATCTCCTCAATCGTCGTCCGGCGGATGTCGCGCTCGTCGGGGAAGATGTGCACGAACGTGATCTCAATGGGGTCCTGGGCACGGGCAGCGCGCTGTGCGGTGCCGGGCAGCAGCCCGATCACCAGGGCCAGGATCAGGGCGAGCCACACGAGCTTCTTCATGCCGTTTCTCCTTAAGGATTCAGTTGTTGGTTGCTGGTTATTGGCCAAAGACAAACGCAGGCGCCGCGTCACCGTTCTCGACGTGGTGGGTTGCTGGTTATTGGTTTAACACGCGCGGGCCACAGCCGTTTCACCAATCACCCAAAACCGGTTACCGGAAACGTCCAGCCTCAAGCCACCTCACGCATGGACGACGAGCGGCACGTCGGCTCGCGGCCCGGCCTGTCCCACATCCCACCAGGGCGTTTGCCGGGCGGTCATCTGCGCGGCAAACGCCTCGCGCTGATCGGGCGGCAGAGCGATCAGCAGGCCGCCGCTGGTCTGCGCGTCGAAGAGCAGCATCAGCAGGTGCTCCGGCAGATCGCCCTCGGTGCGCACGCCGCGCTGATATGCCTCCCGGTTGGCTGCCGAGCCGCCGGGAAAAACCCACGCGGTCGCGTACTGCTCCGCGCCGGGCAGCAGCGGTATCTGCGCCATATCCAGGTGCAGGGTGACGCCGCTCGCCCCGGCCAGCTCGGTGGCATGGCCCAGCAGCCCGAAGCCGGTGATGTCGGTCGCCGCGCGCGCGCCGACCTCCCCGGCGACCTCTGCTGCGTCGCGGTTCAGGCGCATCATCCACGCCGCCGCTTCCACGAGGTCGTCCGGCCTGGCCCGGTCGGACCTGGCGGCGGTGGTGATGCAGCCGGTGCCCAGCGGCTTGGTCAGGATCAGCCGGTCGCCGGGGCGCGCGCCGCCCTTAGTCAGCAGCCGGTCGGGGGAAGCCAGCCCGATCACGGCCAGGCCAACCTTCGGCTCCTTGTCCTGGATGGTGTGCCCGCCGGCGATGACCGCGCCCGCTTCGCGCACCTTCTCGGCCATGCCGATCATGATCTGCGTGATCATCTCCGGGGGCAGGTCGGGCGGCAGCGCGGCGATGTTCAGCGCCAGCAGCGGGCGCCCGCCCATCGCATAGACATCGCTGAGGGCGTTGGCGGCGGCAATCGCGCCGTACTGGTAGGGATCATCCACAATCGGTGTGAAGAAGTCAGTCGTGACGATCAGCGCGCGCGCCTCGTCCAGCCGGTAGACGGCGGCATCATCCGGCGCGCCCAGGCCTACCAGCAGGTCAGGATGGTCCGCCGGGCGGAAGAGGTCTTGCATGGGGCGCAGCACGTGCGCCAGGGCCTCCGGGGCCAGCTTGGACGCTCAGCCAGCGCACGAAGAGAGCGCCGTCAGGCGGATGATTTCCTCACGAGTCATCGGGAGTGTTTTTTCTCCTGGGTGGAGCCAATCCGAGCAGAGTATAGTGCGAATCAGGGGGTGCGCAAAGCAGCCCTGGCAGACGGGTCCACTACAACTCGTTCGTGGACCCCCCACGCTCTCCATTGACGAAACGAGGGGGCCATGCTAGGCTTTTTCGCCATTGAAGATGAGCAGTGCGGTGCGCAGCCCAGGAGAGAAAGACGTGGCAGAACCCCGGCGAATTCCCTTGATCATCGTGGGCGTGGGCAACGTAGGGCGCGCTTTTCTGGCGCAGCTCACCCAGACTCATGACGCGCTGGCTCGTCGCTACAGCGTGGCGCTGTACCCGGTTGCTCTGGCCGACAGTCGTGCGGCCCTCTGCGACACGGACGGGCTGCCTTCGGAGGCGGTGCGCGTTGCCGCCGACCTCAAGACCGCTGGACGCTCGTTGGCCGAAGCGCCGGGCGCGCAGCCTGGGCTGACGGCGCGCGACCTGATCGAATGGGCGGCGCGCGCCGGGCTGGAGCGGGCCATTGTCGTAGATACGACGGCAGCGGACGGGATGGAGCCGACGCTGCACCGGGCGCTGGCGCTCGGCTATAGCGTGGTGCTGGCCAACAAGCGTCCGCTGGCCGGTCCCTGGGAGGGCGCGCAAGGCTTCTTCGAGTCGTCGCAGGTTCGCTTCGAGGCGACTGTCGGCGCGGGGCTGCCCGTCATCAATACGCTGCGCTACCTGGTAGACACCGGTGACGAGATCGTGCGCATTGAGGGCGCGCTGAGCGGCACTCTCGGCTACCTGTGCAGTCGCCTGGAAGACGGCGAGCCGTTTTCATTGGCGGTGGGCATGGCCCGATCGAGAGGCTATACCGAGCCAGACCCCCGCGACGACCTGAGCGGAATGGACGTGGCCCGCAAGGCGCTCATCCTCAGTCGGCTGGCTGGCTGGCCGATGGAAGCCCAGCAGATTCGCGTCGAGCCGCTCTATCCCGGCGAGATGGCCTCGCTGAGCGTGGATGAGTTCATGGTTCAGCTTCCGCGCCTGGACTCTGACTTCGCCGCGTACATGGGGGCGCTGGCCGGGGTGCCGCGCTATCTGGCCGAGATCGGCCCGCAGGGGGGCGTGGTGGCGCTGCGCATGGTCGGCGAGCGGCTGGCCGCCCAACTGCGCGGCACGCAGAACCAGGTATCGTTCTCGACGCGCCGTTACGATGAGCATCCCCTGACGCTGATGGGGCCGGGCGCCGGCATGGAGATCACCGCCGCCGCCGTCTTGCAGGACTGCATGCAACTGGCGCGCTCGTGTACCTGATTCCTGCGAGCCGCCGGCCATTTGTACGTTTCGACCAAATCGCTCGCCTTGTGTGAACGTCTCGCCTGTGTTATCGTCTGCGCGCTCGTATCGGCATGTTTCTCAGTGAGTGATCGCACCATGCTGCTCAGCCTCGCGCCCCGCCGTCCTCGTCGCCGTCCGGCTCCCGTCACTTCGGGTCCGGCTTAGCGGGGTTTGGGGCAGCGTCAGCGCGTAGCGCCCACCAGAAGCCAACCGCTCTCGGACCCGAGAGCGGTTTTTTGTTTGCTGGGCGCAGTCTGCGAGGGGACGATGACACTTCGTGTGGGAGTGTACGGGGCGACCGGCTACACCGGCCTGGAACTGGCGCGGCTGCTGGCCGGTCACCCGGCGGTGACGGTGGCCTTCGCCACCTCGGAGACCTCCGCCGGGCAAAGCCTGCGCCAAAGCTGGCCGCAAGCGCCCGACTTGCCGCTCGTCTCCGCCACCGTCGCGCCGCTTGAGGAGGTGGACGCCGTGCTGCTGTGCCTGCCGCACACGCGCTCCGCACCCATCGCAGCGCAGGCTTTGGCGCGCGGCGTGCGCGTCGTAGACCTCTCCGCTGACCTGCGCCTGGACGATCCGGCGGTCTACGCGCAGTGGTACGGGGTGGCCCATCCCGCGCCGGAGTTGCTGCCCGTGCCCTATGGCCTGCCGGAGCTGGGGCGCGAGCGGTTGCGCGGCGCGCGATGCATCGCCAACCCCGGCTGTTACGCCACGTCGGTGCTGCTGGCCCTGGCACCGCTGGCCCGCGCTCATGCCCTCGTGCCCGGCGCGCCGCTGATCGTGGACGCCAAGTCCGGCACGTCCGGGGCGGGGCGCACGCCCAGGCAGCACATCCTCTTCGCCGAAGTGCACGGCAACTTCTCGCCCTACAGCATCGGGCGGGCGCATCGTCACCTGGCCGAAATCGAGCAGGTGCTGGCGGGCGAGGACGCGGCGCTGGGGCCGGTGATCTTCTCGCCGCACCTGCTGCCCACCGACCGGGGCATCCTGTCCACCATCTACGCGCCGGTGACGGACATGGCCGCCGCGCAGGAATCCTTCGCCGCCTGTTACGCCGGGGAGCCGCTGATCGATCTGCTGCCGCCGGGCGAGCTGGCGACGCTGGCGCACGCCGTGCGCACGCCGCGCGCCGCGCTCTCCCTGACCCCGGTGGGCGAGGGCCTGCTGATCATCGTCTCGGTGATTGACAACCTGCTCAAAGGGGCGGCATCGCAGGCCGTGCAGAACCTCAACCTGATGTTCGATCTGCCCGAAACCGCCGGATTGCTGCCGGTGGGTGATTAAAGGAGCGCCGCGCATGGACGCTGATGCTTCTGGTACTGATGCACTCGCGCCGCTGGTCATCAAAGTGGGCGGCAACGACCTCGATCAGCCCGGCTTCGTGGGCGCGCTGGCGGCAGCGGTCGCGCGGCTGGCAGCGACGCAGCCGTGCATCCTGGTGCATGGCGGCGGGCGGGCCATCAACGAAGTGGGGCGGGCGTTCGGCCTGCAACCCGCCTACGTGGACGGGCAGCGCGTGACCGACCAGGCCGCGCTCGACGTGGCCGAGATGGTGCTTTCGGGGCAGGTCAACAAGCAGATCGTGCGCGCGCTGCTGGCCGCCGGCGTGGACGCGCTGGGCCTCAGTGGCGTGGATCGCGGCCTGCTGCGCGTCGAACCGTGGGCGGCAGGTTTAGGGCGGGTGGGTCGCGTCGTCGCCGTGCGCGCCGACGTGCTGCGCGGCCTGGGCGCGGCGGGCGTGGTGCCGGTTGTCTCGCCGATCTCTCTCGGCGCGGACGGGGCGTACAATGTCAACGCCGACCATGCGGCGGGGGCGATTGCGGCGGCGCTGGGCGCGGTGCGGGCCGTTTTCGTCACCAACGTGCCCGGCGTGCGCGCTGAGAACGGCGTGCTGCCGCGCCTGTCCGTCGCCGAGACGCGCGACCTGATCGCGCGCGGTGTGATCAACGGCGGGATGATCCCCAAGGTGCAGGCGGCGCTGGCGGCGGTGGGGGCGGGCGTGCGCCAGGCCGTGATCACCGATCTGGCGGGGCTGGCGGCGGGCACGGGCACCGTATTCGTGACTTGAGCGGCAGCGCAAAGAAGGCGAGGACCTATGGCTGGCTCCACTGTGGACAAGACCGCACAGTACGTGCTCAACACCTATGCGCGCGCGCCGTTCGTGCTGGAGCGCGGGCAGGGCGCGACGCTGACTGACACGGACGGCAAGACCTATCTCGACTTCGCAGCGGGCATCAGCGTCAACGCGCTCGGCCATGCGGACGCGGAGCTGGTCGCCGCCGTCAGCGAGCAGATGGCCCAGTTGGGCCACGTCTGCAACCTCTACCACTCCGCCCCCCACGCAGACCTGGCCGAGATGCTCTGCGAGAGCTCCTTCGCCGACAAGGTGTACTTCTGCAATTCGGGGACAGAGGCGGTCGAGGCGGCGATCAAATTCGCGCGCAAGCACGCCCGCGAGACGTTCGGCCCCGGCAAGACCGATCTGGTGGCCTTCAGCGGCAGCTTTCACGGGCGGACGGCGGGCGCGCTGGCCCTCACCGCGCGCGAGAAGTACCAGGCTCCCTTCCGCCCGCTGCTGCCCGGCGTAGCCTTCGCCCCCTTCAACGACAGCGCCGCCGCCGAGAAGCTGATCGGCCCTGGGACGTGCGCTGTCTTCGTCGAGCCGGTGCAGGGCGAGGGGGGCATTCACGCCGCCACGCCGGAGTTCCTGGTAACGCTGCGCGCGCTGTGCGACCGGCACGGCGCGCTGCTGGTCTTCGACGAGATTCAGTCCGGGGTGGGGCGCACGGGCAGGTTGTGGGCCTATGAGCACTGCGGGGTGCAGCCGGACATGATGACCCTGGCGAAAGCCCTGGGCGGCGGGCTGCCCATCGGCGCGACGCTGCTCACCGACCGCGTGGCCGGGGCACTGGCCCCTGGCGATCACGGCAGCACGTTCGCCGGCGGGCCGGTCGTCTGCCGGGCGGCGCAGGTGGTGCTGCGTCGCGTGGGCGACCCGGCGTTCCTGGCCCGCGTGACGGCGCTCGGCGCGCGGCTGATGGGGCGGCTGCGCGATCTGCGCTCGCCGCATGTCCGCGAGGTGCGCGGCCTGGGCCTGATGATCGGCGTGGAGCTGGATATCGAGGTTGCGCCGCTGATCCAGGCGGGCTATGCGCACGGCGTGATTATGATCAACGCCGGGACAAAGGTGCTGCGCCTGCTGCCGCCGCTCATCGTCGAAGAAGCGCACATTGACCAGTTCGCCGAGGTGCTCGGCACCATTCTGCACGAGGTCGCGCGCTGATGATCATCCGCCAGCCCCACGCTGACGAGGTTGAGGCAATGCTGGCCCTGTTCGCGCGCGATGTCGCCGCCGGGCTGATGCTGCCGCGCCCCGCCGATGAGGTGCGCCAGCAGCTTGACCGCTGGCTGGTCGCCGAGCAGGGGGGACAGGTGATCGGCTGCGCGTCGCTGGTCTACTACAACGGCTCGCTGGCCGAGGTGCGCTCGCTGGCCGTGCACCCCGACTGGCGCGGCAACGGGATCGCCAGTCAGTTGGTCGCAGAAGCGGTGGTGATGGCGCGGGGGCGCGGGCTGAAGCGCGTGCTGACGCTGACCCGCGCCGCCCGCCTGTTCGAGCAGTTGGGCTTCGAGCGCGATGCCGTGACCAACTTCCCGATCAAGGTCTGGCAGGATTGCGCGCCGTGCCCGTTCAAAGATCGCTGCGACGAGGTCGCGCTGGTCTATGAGGAGTGAGGGGGAACACATGACTGAATACGCGCCGCGCGGTTTTCGCCTGGCCGGGCTGCACTGCGGCCTGAAGCGCAACTCACGCAAAGATATCGCCCTGCTGGTCAGCGATGCGCCGTGCACCGTCGCCGGCGTCTTCACCACGAACCAGGTCAAGGCCGCGCCGGTGCTGCGCGACCAGGCGATCCTGGCAGGGGGGGGCGCGCGCGTGCGCGCTGTGCTGACCAATACCGGCAGCGCCAACGCCTGCACCGGCGAGCCGGGCCTGCGCGACGCGCACGCATCGGCGGAGCGCGCGGCGGCCAGCTTGGGCTGCGCGCCAGAGGAGGTGCTCACCCTCTCGACCGGCGTGATCGGCCTGCCACTGGACATGACGGCGATGGCGCGGGGAATCGCCGCGTTGGTCCCGGCGCTGCGCCCGGACGGGTGGGCGGACGCCGCCGCCGCGATCATGACCACCGACACGCGGCCCAAGCTGGCCTCGGCGCGCCTCTCGTCCGGCGCGGTGATCGCCGGCATCGCCAAAGGCGCGGGCATGATCGCCCCGCACATGGCGACCATGCTCGCCCTGCTCGCCACCGACGCCAGCATCCTCGCCACCGAGCTGGACCGCTACCTGCGCGCTGCGGTGGAGGAGAGCTTCAACCGCATTGTGGTGGACGGCGATATGAGCACCAACGACACAGCCCTGCTGCTGGCCAACGGCGCGGCGGGCGTGGTGGTAGACGATCCGGCTGAGTTCCAGGCGGCGCTGAACGGCGTGTGTGTCGCGCTGGCCCAGGCCATCGTCCGCGACGGCGAGGGCGCGACGAAGTTCGTCACCGTCGAGGTCAGCGGGGCGGCGGACGAGGTCAGCGCCCGCCAGGTTGCCCATCAGATCGCCGTCTCGCCGCTGGTCAAGACGGCTTTCTACGGCGCGGACGCCAACTGGGGGCGCATCCTGGCGGCGGCGGGCTACGCGGGAGTCGCGCTCGACCCGGCGCGGCTGAGCCTGTGGCTGCTCGACGCGCGCGGGGGGCCGCTCTTACAGCTTGTCGAGGGCGGGCAGCCCACCGCCTACGATGAGCGCGCCGCCATCGCCCTGATGCAGATGGCGGAGTGGGGTGTGCGCCTCGACCTGGGGCAGGGCGCTGCTCGCGCGCACGTCTGGACGTGCGACCTGAGCCACGACTACGTGACGATCAACGGTCACTACCGGACGTGAGCGCTTTGGGGCGGATTGTGCGAGAAGTGTGGATTCATTCTTGTATGAAGTGCACAACACGCCGGTGCTATCAGCGACTATACTAAGCCCTGCGTCATGATTCACCCTGAGCGCGCGACGCTCGACAGGCAGTGTCGTGTTCGCCAGCCAGTTGACAGCCCTGGCAAAAGCTGATAAATAAGTAGATAAACCACTTAATCTTTATGCAAAACACACAATTGAGCTGAGATCAGCCAACTGAGATCAGCGAGAGAGGAGGCTGCCGCGATCCACTGCCCCGTTGATGATCACCGGACTCCCTGTACGCAAGACTGTCACCACATACTCCCATTCTGTTAACGCTCGTTTTGCCGCAGCGCGGCACACAAGGAGGCTATGATGAAGAGGAACACTCGCTGGATTGGTCTGCTGCTGGCGTTGGTCATGCTGACCGCGCTGGCGGTGCCCACTGCTTCTGCGCAAGAGGGCAGCATTCTGGATCAGGTGCGCGCTCGTGGCTCGCTGATCTGCGGGGTGAACGGTGGGCTGCCCGGCTTCGGTTTTCTCGACCCGGATTCGGGCGAGATGCTCGGCTTCGATGCCGATTTCTGCCGCGCCCTGACCGCGGCCATCTTCGGTGAGGTGACTTCTGACAACCTCGTTTTTGTCCAGACGACCGCTCAGGAGCGTTTCACCGCCATCCAGAACCGCCAGATTGATGTGCTGTTCCGCAACGCGACCTGGACGGTGCAGCGCGACGGTGAGCTGGGTCTTGACTTCGGCCCGACCACGTTCTATGACGGTCAGGGGGTGATGGTGCCGGCGGATCTTGGCGTCGCTTCGCTCGATGAGATGGACGGCGCGTCTATCTGCGTGCTGACTGGCACAACCACCGAGCTTAACATCACCGAAGCGATGGAGAAGCGCGGCTTCACCTACGAGCTGGTCAAGTTTGAGCGGCCCGCCGAGACGATTGGCGGCCTGGAAGAGGGACGCTGCGATGGCCTCACCTCGGACATCAGCCAGCTTGCCGGCCTGCGCAGCGGCACCGCTGATCCGGGCAGGTACGTCATCCTGCCGGATGTCATCTCCAAGGAGCCGCTAGGCCCGGCTTATATCGAGGGCGATCCGGTTTGGGCGGATGTGGTCAACTGGACGGTCTATGCGACCATCCAGGCGGAAGAGTATGGCATCTCCCAGGCCAATATTGACGAGTATCTGACCAGCGCCGATGCTTCTATTCAGCGCTTCTTGGGGCAGGGTGATCAGGTCAGTGGCTCGCTGCTCGGCCTGGACAACGACTTCGTTGTGAACGTGATCCGCGCTGTGGGCAACTACGGCGACATCTTCGAGCGCAATGTCGGCGTCAACACAGGCCTGGCGCTTGAGCGTGGCTTGAACGCCCTCTGGACGGACGGCGGCTTGCACTATCCTCCGCCCTGGCGTTAGCAGGTTGGTGATCTATCGTCTGTGATAGTGCTCCCCGGGGGCGCGCTTCATCTTGCGTCTCCGGGGAGATTCGTTACTATTCTATGTCACTCATGGCGCTCGTGTCCGGCGTGTACTAAGCACAGGATCAGGCCATGCCCGATCTGCCCTCTTCGACGTTTGTAGCCTCCAGGCACGCTCCTGTCCCTCCCTGGCGCGATATTCGCTATATTCAGGCATTCTCTGCAGATCGTCTTCCTGATCGTGGTCGTCGCTTTTGGCTACATGCTGATCCACAACCTGGTCAGCAACCTGGCCGACAACCGCATGGCGATCAGTTTCGGCGCTTTCGACCGTCCCTTCGGCACGAGCATCTCTGAGGGAACCAGCAACTTCGACCCCGCGAATACTTCCAACTGGGAGGCGCTGTGGATCGGCTTTCGCAACACGCTGCGCGTGGTGGCTGTGGGGCTGATCGGCACGACTATCCTGGGGGTTCTGATCGGCATCGGGCGGCTGTCGTCCAATTTCCTGGTGCGCTCGGTCGCCAACACTTATATTGAGATCTTCCGCAACACGCCCTTGCTGGTTCAGCTCTATTTCATTTATCGCGGCCTGCGCGTCACCATGCCGGAGCGCGTACAGGACTCGCTCAAGCTGCCCGGCCCGGTGTTCGTCAACCGGCGCGCGGTCAATTTTCCGCTGATCGAAGGCACCGACGCCGCCTGGCTGTTCTATTTGCTGGCGGGGATCGGGCTGGCGGTGGGGATCGGGCTGTGGGTGTGGCGGTTGCGCGTTCAGGACCGCACCGGTCAGCCAGCCTATGTGCTGCGCTGGTTTGTGCCGGCGGTGCTCCTCTTCAGCGCGGTGGGCTGGCTGGCGGCCGGGGGGCCGTTCAGCGTCGAGAACCCGGCGCTGATGCGCTTCAACTTCGAGGGTGGCGACAAGCTCTCGATGGAATATATCACCCTGACGCTTGGCCTGATCCTGTACACAGCGGCCTTCGTCGCCGACATCGTGCGCGCTGGCATCCAGGCGGTGCCCTACGGCCAGATCGAGGCCGCGCGCGCCCAGGGTTTCAGCGGCGGGCAGACGTTGCGCCTGATCGTGCTGCCCCAGGCGCTGCGCCTGATCATCCCGCCGCTGGGCAACCAGTACCTGAACCTGGCCAAGAATTCCAGCCTGGGCGTTGCCATTGGGTTCTTCGATGTCTATAACATCGCCAGCATCATCTCCAACCAGACGGGCCAATCGGTCGCCGTCTTTGCCGTCATGATGGCCATTTACCTGGGCATGAGCCTGATCATCTCGGTGGTGATGAACGCGGTCAATTACAGTATGCGCCTGAGGAGTCGTTAGGATGCGCGGGCCGTACACCGACTCCAGTGTCTATGTAGCGCCGTCAGAAGCGCCGCCCAGCCGCCGCCCGCCGATCACTTCGGTGGGGCCGCTGGGCTGGCTGCGCGCCAACCTGTTCAGCAGCAGGATCAACTCTGCGGCAACCGTCCTCATGGGCGCGCTGGTCGTGTGGTTCCTCTGGAGCTTTCTGTCCTGGTCGGTGCGCAGCGCGCAGTGGGGGGTCATTTACCACAACCTGCGCCTGGTCACCAGCGGCCTATACGACCGCCAGGAGATCTGGCGCATGGAGCTGGTCGCTGGCATCCTCGTCCTGCTCAGCGGGCTGGGCCTGGGCGTGTGGGGGCGGGTCTCGCGCGGGGTGTTCTTCGCCGTGCTGGTCATCCTGCTGATCCTGGTGGTCGTCCCAGTTCTCGCTGCGCGCGTCCCGGAGCCGACGCTCTACCTGCTGGTCGAGCCGCAGCGCGCGCCGTCCGATCTCGTGTTCGTGGGTCTCAAAGGCCAGGAAGTGTCCTTCACCTTCGACCCGCTGACTGATGCCCAGGATATTGACGAGCGGCTGCTGGGCTTTGTGGAGAACCAGGCGCGCACTGAGTGGTCACTCCGCGCTGCCGAGGTGCGCGCGGGCGATCTCGACCTGGGGCGGTACAACCTGGCCGTGACCCTGCGCCTGCTCGACCGCCAGGGTAGGCCCCTCACATCTCAGGCGGGATCGGTGACGGGCGATTTCGCCGCCGACCCAGCCGGCGGAACGCTCAGCTACACGCTGCCCGCCGATGGCTGGTATGTGCTCGAAGTGCGGCGCGACGACAGCGCCAACGGCGCAGCAGGTGACAACGCCGGTTACGCCTGGATTCGCGCGCAGGGCGTGGAGACCTTCGCCAGCCAGGAGGCCGCTGCCCAGGCGCGCGCCGAGCAGTTCGGCGAGCCGCCGGCGGTCGAAAGGGCGCTCTTCGCCGACGAAAACTCCTACCGCTTTGAGGGCGCTCGCTCGGTGGCGGAATTCTTCAGCCTCCAGGTGACGCCGCTGTTCAAGCGCATTGTCATGCCGTGTTTCGTCGGGGCGCTGCTCTTTTTCAACGGCTGGGTCATCGGCGCGCTCGGCAGACGCGAAAAAGCCGTGCGCCGCGCCGTGCTGGGCGGCTGGATTCTGTCCGCGCCGATCATTCTGATCATCCTGCGCGGCTTTGAAGGCTCGCGGGCGCTGCCGCTCGTCCCGACCTCGGTGTGGGGCGGTTTGTTGCTGACGATCCTGCTGACGGTGGTCGGCATTGTTGCCTCGTTCCCGCTGGGGGTGGCGCTGGCGCTTGGCCGGCGCAGCGAACTGCCGGCCATCAGATGGACGTGCACGCTGATCATCGAGACGGTGCGCGGCGTGCCGCTGATCACGATCCTGTTCATGGCCAAGCAGATCGTGCCCTTCTTCTGGTCGGCGCTGTCTGGGCTGGACCTGGCGATTCGCATGATGATCGGCGTGACGCTGTTCAGCGCCGCCTACCTGGCCGAGAACGTGCGCGGCGGCCTGCAGATTATCCCGCACGGACAGATCGAGGCGGCGCGCGCCCTGGGCCTCAACCCGGCCCTGACGACGACGCTCATCGTCCTGCCGCAAGCGCTGCGCGCGGTGATCCCGGCCATCGTTGGGCAGTTCATCAGCCTGTTCAAAGACACGTCGCTGGTGGCTGTCGTCGGGCTGTTCGAGCTGGTTGGCATCGTGGATCGCATCGTCAGCGGGCAGGCCATCTATCGCCCGTACCAGCGCGAAGCCTACATCGTCATCGCCATCATCTACTTTGTGATCAGCTATGCCATGTCCGATGTCAGTCGCCGCCTCGAGCAATCGGGGGCGGGCAGCATCCGCCGGTTGTAGGGTATAGTTCAGGGAATGTCTCAAGGCGTGTCTGTGCCGCTTGCCAGGGGCGGGCCAGCCTGTTCGCCCGCATGACTTGAGGAAGTCTCATGGCCGAAACGAAATCCTCAGAACCGATCATTAGCTGCCACGGTGTCAACAAGTGGTTCGGCAACTTCCACGTGCTCAAGGATGTGGACCTGGACGTGCTGCCCCAGGAAGTGGTCGTGATCATCGGCCCGTCTGGTTCGGGCAAGTCCACATTCATCCGCTGCATCAACCGGCTGGAGGAGCACCAGGAAGGCCAGATCATCGTGGACGGGATCGAGCTGAGCCACGACGTGCGCAACATCGCCGCCATTCGCAGCGAAATTGGCATGGTGTTCCAGCAGTTCAACCTGTTTCCGCACCTCACTGTGCTGGACAACGTCGCCCTGGCGCCGCGCTACGTGCGCCGCCAGCCCCGGCGTGTGGCCGAGGAGATAGCGCTCCAGCTTCTGGAGCGGGTGGGCATTCCGGAGCAGGCGCGCAAGTACCCCGGTCAGCTCTCTGGCGGGCAGCAGCAGCGCGTGGCCATTGCGCGGGCGTTGGCCATGCAGCCCAAGATCATGCTCTTCGACGAGCCGACCTCGGCCCTGGACCCGGAGATGATCAAGGAAGTGCTGGACGTGATGAAGCAGTTGGCTCAGAGCGGCATGACCATGCTCGTCGTCACGCACGAGATGGGCTTCGCCCGCGAGGTGGCCGACCGCATCGTGCTCTTCGATGAGGGGCGGATTATTGAGATGGGCACGCCGGAACACTTCTTCACCAACCCGCAGCACGAGCGAACGAAGCTGTTTCTGTCGCAAATTCTGTGAGGCCCCGGAGGGCAGAGATGATCGTCCCCGCTCGCATCTACAACCGGGTGCTCGTTCCGCTGGATGGCTCTTCGGCGGCTGAGTTCGCCATCCGCTTCGCGTCGGACCTGGCTAGCAAGCACGATGCTGAGCTGATCCTGCTCTACCTGGACTACCTGCCCGTGCCGGTCGGAGAAGCCGAGCACGTCGAGGACGGCGGGCGCAGCCGCGAGCAGATCGAAGCCTACCTGGACGGGCTGCGCAAGGGCCTGCGCGCGGCGGGCATCCGCACGCACGTCGAGCATACCTCCACGCGCGATCTGGCGGGGACGCTCTACAAGATGATCGAGGCGGAGCGGGTGAGCGCCGTTGTCATATCCACGCAGGGCCGCGCGGCCATGATGCGCTGGCTGTTCGGCACGGGCGTCGAGCGGGCGCTCAACGAGTTCCCCGTGCCGCTGCTGCTGGTGCGCCCCATGTACCAGCGTATCGTCGTGCCGCTGGACGGCTCGCGCTGGTCGGAGAGCGCCATCCCGCGCGCGAGCGAATTGGCTCGCGTTCACGACGCGGAACTGGTGCTGCTGCACATCTACCAGCCCAAAGGCAGCGACTACGCCGACCAGTGGGCGCTGGCCGGGCACCAGCAGATCGCCGAGCAAAGTCTGGGGCAGATGCAGGAGCAGCTTATTGCCATGCGCAACCGGCTGCGCGCCGAGGGGCTGCGCGCCCGCGAGGTGATCATTCGCGGCAGCAACCCCGCTCAGGCCATCTGCGACTTCGTCGAGACGGAGGACGGGATCAGCATGGTCGTCATGTCCACGCACGGGCGCACCGGGCTGGCGCGCTGGCTGGTGGGCAGCGTGGCCCAGCAGGTGATCAAGCACGCCCGCTGCCCGGTGACGCTGGTTTATCCTGACCAGTGAGACGGGGTGAGCTGTGAGTCAAGAGTCGTGAAGACTTCCGAAGTTTCGGAAACTTCGGAAGTCTGGCGGGGGCATTGCGCCAGGTTTGCGTAGCTGCCTCACCCCCTAATCCCCCTCTCCAGCCGAGCTAGAGGCTGTTATGCACTGACGGCCCTGTCTTTCCCCAGCGGTTTTGGGTAGCTCCTGGTTTACCTCACCCCTGTCTCGACGCTGGCGCGCCTCGACTCCTCCTCTCCATGCATGGAGAGGGGGAAAGGCCGAGCGCAGCGAGGCCAGGGGGTGAGGTAAACAGAGCGCCCCTCTCCCTTGTTGAAGGTACCAAGTTCATAACACGCTCTAGAGAGGGGGACTTTGATCGCCGGGCGCTGTGTATTCCCCCTCCCTGGCTTTGCCGGGGAGGGGCCTTTCACTCCTATTGCTCGCGCTCAAGAAAGCGGCAGCGTCACCGGCTGGTGGGCCGCCGCCGAGCGATAGACCGCCGCGACGATCTCGGCGGCCTTCAGCCCGTCGTGTCCGGTGACGGCGGGCGCGCGCCGTTCCTGCACGGCAGCGACAAATTCGTCCACCATCGCCTGGTTGGCATTCGATCCCCAGTACGTCCAGGCCGGGCGCGAAGCCCCCTGCGCGTAGACTGACATCACCTGGCGGAAGGGGTCCACGATGACCAGACCGCCCTCACCGACCAGTTCCATCGTCAGGCCGCCCCAGGTGGGATAGTGGGGCGGCTTGCTCCAGCTACAGTCAATGCTGGCGAACGCGCCATTGGCGAAGGTCAGCAGCACCAGGCCGCCCGTCTCGACGTTGACGCCCGGCTCCTGATAGAAGATATGGTTTAGCTCGGCGTAGACCTCGGTCACTTCGCTCTGGAAATACCAGCGCAGCAGGTCGGCCACGTGCACGACATGATCGGTCGCCGCGCCGCCGCCCGCCAGCGCGGGGTCGGTGAACCAGCCGCGCGGGTAGGCGGAATGCAGGCGGGGAAGCTGGCCCTGGTTGGTTGTGTTGCAGCCGTACACGGTGCCCAGCGCCCCGCTGTCCAGCACTTTCCTGGCCTCGATGGTTGGCGCGCTGAAGCGCATGGGGAAGGCGGTCATCAGCGTGACGCCCGCCCGCTCGCACACTGCCACCATCGCCCGTGCGTCTTCAGGGGTGGTGGCCAGCGGCTTCTCAGACAGGATGTGCACGCCCGCCGTCGCAGCCATCTCGGCCAGCGCGCGGTGATGGGCGTTCTCCGAGCAGATGATCACGCCGTCCGGCTTCTCGGCGAGCAGCGCTTCGTAAGTCGGGAACCAGCGCGCGCCGGTCTGCTTGGCGAAGTGCCTGCCCCGGTCGGCGTCCTCGTCGGCGAAGCCGATGAACTCAACGGCGGGGTTGGCCTGCAGGTTGTGAAGGTATCCCTCGGCATGAACATGGGCGAAACTCATGATGGCGCAGCGCATCGGGATACCTCCTACAGGGTGACCGGCTGGCCGGTTTGGGCGGACTCGATGGCGGCCAGGGCGAGCTTGAGCGCGGCGAGTCCGTCTTCGGCGGTGACGCGCGGCGTCGTCCCGTGCGCCAGCACGTCGTAGAAGTGCTTGATCTCGACCACGTAGGGGTCTTCCAGCAAGGGGCTGCGCGGCACGGCGATCTCCGGCGCGCCCCCCTCCTCGCGCGCCATCAGGTGGACGCTGAGCGCGGTTGAGCTGCCCGCCGGGTGCTCGATCAGGCCGCCATCCCCGGCGATCTCCAGGCTGGTGCGGAACATGGGCGGCGGATAGGCCCAGCCGCCCTCGACGTTGGACAGCGCGCCGTTGGTGTGGCGCAGGATGGCCAGCGCGTAGTCGCCGGGCGCGCCGGGGCGGGCGCTGCGCACGCTCTTGGCGAAGACGCTCTCGACTTCCCCCGCGACCCAGCGCGCGTAGTCCAGATCGTGGATCATCAGGTCGAGCATCATCCCGCCGGACTTGGCGACATCCAGAAACCAGTTGTCTTCGGGTCGGCTGGGCTGGAAGCTGACGCGCTTGAGGCGCACGGCACCGACGCGGCCAATCTCGCCGCGCTCGACGATGGCCTTCGCCTGCGCGTATTCCGGGAAGAAGCGCACCACATGGGCCACCAGCAGCGTGACCCCCGCCTGGCGGCACGCCGCGACCAGCGCCTCGCCTTGCTCGGCAGTGCGCGCCAGCGGCTTCTCGCAGACAATGTGCTTGCCTTTGGCGGCGGCCCGCAGCACCATGTCGTGGTGCAGATGGGTGGGCGTGCAGATGTCCACCACATCCACCGCGTCGAGCAGCGCGTCCAGCGTGGCGAACGTCCGCCCGCCGTACTGGGCGGTCAGCCGGTCAATCTGGCCCTGGTCCAGCGAATGGAACCCGGCCAGCTCCGCCGGCGTCCTGGCCCAGCCAGCCGCATGGTACGCGCCCATGAAGCCGGCCCCGACGATTCCGACTCGTAACATCACGAACCCTCTCCTGGTAGCAGGTCAGGCGATCAAGAATTCAGACAACGCCCATCTTCAGAGTCGCGTCACTTGACGGCCCCTGCCGTCAGGCCGCGAATGAGCTGGCGCGAGAAGATGATGTACAGAATCACCACCGGTATCGCCGAGAGCGTCAGCGACGATAGCACCGCGTTCCAGTCGCTGACGTACTGGCCCAGGAAGGTCTGCGCGCCCAGCGTGACTGTCTTGACGCGCTCGGACGGGGCCAGGATGAGCGGAAACCAGAGATCATTCCAGATCGGGATCATGTTGAAGACCATCACCGTGCCGATGGCCGGGCGCACCAACGGCAGGATCATCGTGTAGATGCGGTATTCGCTGGCCCCGTCCACCCGCGCCGCGTCTTTCAGGTCGCGGGGCACCTGTTTCATGAAGTTCGTCAGCACAAAAATGGCCAGCGGCAGCCCGGACGCCGTATACACCAGGATCAGCGCCCACAGGGTGTCGTTCAGGCCGATGTCCACCACCAGGCTCAGGATGCCCGCCGTGCCCAGGCGGATGGGGATCATAATGCCCATCGCCAGATAGAGGCCCATGATGTTGTTGCCGGGGAAGCGGTATTCGGCCAGCGCCCAGGCGGCCATTGTCCCGGCGATCAGGATCAGGATCAGCGCGCTCACCGTGACGATCAGGCTGTTGAGGAAGTAGTCGGGGAAGTTGGCCCGCTTGAAGACGGTCTCGTAGCCGATGGTGCTCCAGGTCTCCGAGTTGGGCAGGGCATAGGGCGTCTTGAAGATGGCCCGGCGCGTCTTGAAGGAATTCATCAGGACGAGCACGATGGGGAACAGCGCCAGCGCGGTATAGGCGAGCAGGATGGCGTGTGCTCCCAGGAGTTGGAGCAAGTGAGCGGATCGCGGACGGTGACTGAGAGATGACAGAGACGACATGGTGATCCGCTCCTAAAGCTCCACCTGGGCCACGCGGCGCTGCCAGCCGAACATATAGAGCAGCACGCCGGCCAGGATGATCAGGAACATGACGCCGGCGATGGTCGCCCCCATGGGGTGGTTGGCCGGTTGAAGCTGCTGCCCGAAGTACGTGCGGTAGAAGAAGGTGCCCAGGATGTCAGTCGAGAAGTTGGGGCCGGCGTTGACCTTTTGCGTGGTGTAGATGAGGTCGAAAGCGTTGAAGTTGCCCACGAAGGTCAGCACGCCGACGATGCCCACTGTCGGCAGAATGAGCGGGAACTTGATCCGCCAGAAGACGCCCCAGGCGGTCGCGCCGTCCACGCGCGCGGCCTCAACCAGCTCGTCGGGGATGGCGATCAGCGCGGCCAGGAAGAGCATCATCGGGATGCCGACCCACTGCCACACCGAGATCAGCGACAGGGTGGGCAGCGCGGTAGATTCCAGGCCCAGCCAGGGTTTTTTGGCGTATTGCTCCAGGCCAATGGAGGTGAGGAAGTCCCCGGAAATGCCCCACAGCGGGCTGAGGATGATGCTCCAGATGAACCCGATCAGCACGACAGACAGGACGGTAGGCGTAAAGATGAGCGTGCGGTAAATCGCCCTGCCGCGTATGAAAGGCGAGCTCAACAGGGCGGCCAGCAGCAAGCCGATCGGGTTCTGGACGAACATGTGGATGGCGAAGAACTCGATGTTGTTGAGGATGGCCCCCTTAAGTCGCGGCTCCCACAGCGAGTCGGTCATCAGCTTGTGGTAGTTGTCCAGGCCGACGAAGGTTTCGTGCCCATACTGGTCGCTGGTGTACAGGCTCAGCCGCAGCGAATCCACCAGGGGGTAAGTCATGAACATAGTGTAGATGATGACAGCCGGTGCCAGAAAGACCACGATGTGGAGGGGGAATCGTCGTTTGTCGCGTAATTGCGGGGCTGGATTCATCGGGACTCTCTCTCACGACAAATCGTCACAGGACGCTGGGCCAGGCCAATATACGAAAAGAGAGGTGCCGATACCGTGCATCGGCACCTCCAGGCAGACGCTTGGCCTTACCTGTTCATCTGCGGCTCGTACCAGCTTGCCAACCCTTCCTGCACCTTGTTGGCAGCCTCCTCAGGGGAGAGCGTGCCGTTGAGCATCTCGGCGCTATACAGCCAGAGGTCATTCTCATTGTTCGGCTCGCCGCGCGAGAGAATCTGGTACGAGGAACGGATCGTCGTCTCGCACTGACCGCGCCAGTTGATGAACTCCTGGGCGACCGGATTCTCAAGCGACAGCTCGTGGTCCGACAGCGAGAAGAAGCCAGGCAGGGCGTCCGAGTAGATCTGGGCGAACTCCTGGGTGGTCATCCACTCCAGGAATTTGAGCGCCTCTTCCTTGTGCGGGCTGGCGGCGTTCGCGCCCATGGCGATGTCCACATGGTCGCTGATGTAGCAGGTGTCCCCTTCGTTGACCACGGGCGGCTTGAAGGCCGACATATTCAGGTCGGGGTTCATCAGCCCGAAGACGCCGATTTCCCACGAGCCAGTGGGATAAATGGCGGCCTCTTCCAGCACCGTGAACAGGTTCTGCGAGTCAGAATAGGTCGTCGCCTGGTAGCCATCGGGCAGATAGGGTGCCCAGCGGGCCAGGACCTTGAAAGCCTCCAGGAAGCCATCTTCGTTGTAGCCGATGGTGCCGTTGATCAGGCCCAGACGACCTTCCTCGCCCTTCCAGTAGGTCGGGCCGATGTTCTGGTAGCCCATCGTGGCCGCTTCCCACAGGTCGTGGGTGCCCATGGCCAGCGGGGTATAGCCAGCGTCCTTGATCGTCTGCAGCAGATCGAAGAACTCGGCTTCCGTCTCCGGCACTTCCACGCCCAGTTCTTCAAAAATGTCCACGTTGTACATGAAGCCGTGAATGACCGAGGCCATGGGGACGCAGAACACGTCCGAGCCGTCATCGGTGATCCACGCGCTGCGAGCCACGGAGCCGAAGTGCTCCAGGCCGGGCAGGTCGTTCAGCGAGAGCAGGTAGCCCTTGTTGAACAGGTTGAGCGACTGGTCGAATGGCCGGCAGGTGATCAGGTCGCCCGCTGTGCCGCCTTCCAGCTTGGCATTGAGCGCCGCGTTGTACTCGGCGGGGGGCGGCGCGACGAACGTGACCTCGATATTCGGGTAGTGGGCGTTGAAGGCGGGGATGATCACATCTTCCCACAGCACTGTGTCGTCGTTGCGCCAGCTTTCGATGACCAGCTGCACCTTCTCCTGCGCCTGGATGCGCGAGGCGGTGGGCGCAAAGGCAACCACGAGCGCCAGAACCAGCAGCAAAGCAGCGAACTTCTTCATCTATTTCTCTCCTTCGTAGGTGCTTAACTCTGTAGGTTACAGCAGGGTAACGTGAGCAGTGGGCGAGTTTCTGTGCGGTCTGACACCTCCTTATCTGAATGTTGCCACCATTGTATCACATCCGCGCTATCTGAGCACCAGACCTTTTCGGAGGGTGCGTGCAAAGGTTGTCAGCGACTCGCTGGGCGCGGGAGTGTTGACCTCACCCCCAGCCTCGCTGCGCTCGGCCCCGGAATAGACTTCCGAAGTCTGCCGAAGACTTCGGAAGTCTGGTGTCTGGGCACCTCAGCGCCGAGCGGGGGTGAGGCAAAGGGGGGTGTAGCAGAGCAGCGCCCCTACCTGACAGGTTTTGCCCGCGCCTGCCTGCCCGCAGCGGCCAGGGCTGGTATACTTGAGCTATGGTCGCCTGAGTTCCGTTCCAGGTCAGAGGTGCCAGCCCCATGAGCAGCCCGCATTCCCCATCCAGGCCCGCCTCCGCTTTCGTCCGCGATGCCCGTTACGAGATCGCCCTGGCCGCGTTCCAGCGCGAATACCCGCAGTTCGACCTTATTGCGCTGGAGCGGCTGCGCGCCGTCGAATACGCCCGCCTCGACGCCCAGGGTCATGTCTATCTCGATTATACTGGCGGCGGCCTCTATGCCGAGAGCCAGCTTGCCCAGCACCAGGCGTTGCTGCGCGAAAACGTCTTCGGCAACCCGCACTCCAGCAACCCGACCTTCGCTGGCCATGACTCGCCTGGTGGAGGGGGCGCGCGCTGGCGTGCTGGCCTTTTTCAACGCGGACCCTGCTGAATATGCCGTGATCTTCACCCAGAACGCCAGCGGCGCGCTCAAGCTGGTCGGCGAGTCCTACCCGTTCGGGCCGGGCGGCCACTATCTGCTGACCTTCGACAATCACAACTCGGTCAACGGCATCCGCGAGTTTGCGCGGGCCAAAGGCGCGGCGGTGACCTACGCGCCGGTGCTGCCGCCGGAGCTACGCCTTGACGAGGGGCGGCTGGCCGATCTGCTGAGCCAGGCACGCCCCGGCGCGCCCCACCTCTTCGCTTACCCGGCCCAGTCAAATTTCTCTGGCGTTCAGCACGACCTGGCCTGGATCGCGCGGGCGCAGGCGCTCGGCTGGGACGTGCTGCTCGACGCGGCGGCGTTCGCGCCCACCAACCGCCTCGATCTGCGCCAGGCCCACCCTGATTTCATCGTGCTGTCATTCTATAAGGTCTTCGGCTACCCCACCGGCGTGGGCGCGCTGATCGCCCGGCGCGAGGCGTTGGACAAGCTGCGGCGGCCCTGGTTCGCCGGAGGCACGATCACTATCGCCTCGGTGCAGGGCGACGGCTACTACCTGCAGGAAGGCGAGGCTGGTTTCGAGGATGGCACGGTGGATTACCTCAACCTGCCCGCCGTCGAGATCGGCCTGCGCTACATCGCTAGCCTGGACCTGGGCGCTATCCACACGCGCGTGGTCTGCCTGACGGGCTGGCTGCTGCGCCATCTGCTCGCCCTGCGCCACGCCAACGGGATGCCGCTCATCCATCTCTACGGCCCCGCCGACACCGTCCAACGCGGCGGGACGGTGACTGTCAACTTCTACGACCTGGACGGCAGGCTGTTCGATTACCGCGAGGTGGAGGCGCAGGCCAACCGCGTCAACATTTCGCTGCGCACGGGCTGTTTCTGCAACCCCGGCGCGGGCGAGAAGGCGCATGGTCTGACTGAAGCAGACCTGGCGGAGTGCTTCCACAAAGAAGAGCGCATGACCTTCGAGTCGTTCATCACGGCGATGAGCGGCAAGGTCAAGGACGCGGTCGGCGCGGTGCGCATCTCGGTGGGCGTGGCGACCAATTTCGCTGACGTGTACCGCCTGCTGCGCTTCGCCGAAGGGTTTCTCGACCGCCGCGCCTGAGCTGGGTGGCCGGGCGCGCAGTGAGGAGGCAGGGTCGTGAGCGAGCGCCGATTCTCACGGTGGATGGGCAGGCTGGCGGCGCTGGCCGTCCTGGGAATTGGGGCGCTGGGCCTGCCGGCGTGTGGCAGAGATGAGGGCCGGGTGCGCGAAGCCGCCGAGACGCCCGTTGAGACGTTTCTCACGCCATCGCCGAGCGAGGAGATTCCCCTGGCTGGCACGCCCACGCCAACCTTCCGCCCGCTGGAAGTGGCCCCCGCGCCCGCTGACCTGGATCGTCAGCTTGCCGATACCGAAGAGATGCGCACGGCCCGGCGGCGGCTGGTGCAGACGCGCGTCGTGCCGATGGTCTCCGACGAGGCGGTGATCGCGGCGATGCTGGCCGTGCCGCGCCATGCCTTCGTGCCCACGCAGCACCTGGACATGGCCTACAACGATCACCCGCTGCCCATCGGCTACGGGCAGACGATCTCGCAGCCGTCGCTCGTCGCGATGATGACGGCCATGCTCGATCTGGAGCAGGGAGACCGCGTGCTGGAGATCGGCACCGGGTCGGGCTACCAGGCGGCGATCCTGCGCGAGCTGACCGACCAGGTTTACACCATCGAGATCATCCCGGAGCTGGCCGGGACGGCCCGGCGCATCTTTGACGAGCTGGGCTACAGCGATATTCATGTCACGCGCGCCGACGGCTACTACGGCTGGTGGGAGTTCGCCCCCTTCGACGCGATCATCGTCACCGCCGCGCCGGATCATCTGCCCGCGCCGCTGAGCGCCCAGCTCAGCCCAGACGGGGGGCGCATGGTCATCCCCATCGGGCCGCCGGGCGGCTACCAGAGCCTGTGGCTGGTGCAGCGGCACGGGGAAGATGTCTCGATGGAGCGCGTGCTGGACGTGGCCTTTGTGCCCTTCACCCGCGAGACAGAGTAGGGCGGGCCAGCCACGCTGCGCCGTAGAGTGCCGCGCCTGCCCACAGCACCGACGTGAAGCCCAGCGACAGGGCCAGCAGCGCGGCGAGCACCGCGCTGACCACCGACGCGCCGCCGTTGATCGCCCAGGCCCAGGGGGCCAGGTCGGGCGCGGGCCGGATCGCCTCCAGGCCGCGCGCGAAGGGGATGCCCATCAGAAAGCCGAGCGGAGCCAGGGCCAGCACGCTCAGCGCCCAGCGCGCGCCCAGCGGCAGCCCCAGCACGCCCCCGAAGACGCCCTGCACCAGCCAGGGCCACAGCGCCGCAACCATCACCAGCGCCGCCAGCGCCCGGCCCCAGGGCAGCCGGTCAGATAGAGCGCTGCCCACTCCTGACGCCAGCAGCAGCGTCGCCAGCACAGTGGCGATGGCCAGCGTCGGCTGGCCGAGGATGAGCACGAACTGCTGAATGGTCGCCACCTCAATGAGCAGGAAGGCCAGCCCCAGGCTGGCGAAGTAGACCAGGGTGCGGGCGCGCGTTTGTCTGGGCACGGCGCGCAGCGCCCGGCGGAAGCGCCTGGCCAGCGCCACCGGCAGCACGACGAACAGCCCCGCCGCCAGCGCCGCGAAGCCCAGCAGCGCCACCAGCACGAAATACCCGCTGCCGCCGAAGGGCTGCCAGGTGCGCCCCAGGTTGTCCAGAATCTCCGGCGTCTGCCGCCACTTGAAGAAGTGGAAGAAGAAAGGGCGGTCGTCGGTGGGCGGGCGCACATCGAACTCGTAAGCCGCGTAGAAGGCCGCGCGGTCGTCGGCTTCCAGCAGGCGGGTGAGCGTGGTGTGATAGACCGGCTCCGGCAGCCGCGCGTAGCGGTTGACCGTCTCCGGCGGCAGGCCCGGCGCGAGCACCATGTCGTACTTCAGCCGCTCAGCCTCGGCCAGCACCTGCGCGATCTCCTCCGCCGCGAACGGCGTCCGCTTGACGATGAAGGTCATCGTCTGGAACGAGCGAAAGGCGACGATGTGCTGCGCGGGATCGTCCGTCAGCGGGTCGAGCGCGGCCAGGATCAGGCCCAGCGCCCGCACTTCTTCGCTGGGCGGGTTTTGCAGCCAGCGCGTCAGCAGCAGCAGCCCGTCCTGCTCCAGCAGGTCCAGATAGGCGGAGAACGCCTCGGCGGTGAGCGCGTAGTTCTCGGTGAGGGTGAACGCGCCCGACGTGACGGGCCGGTAGGCGTCGGTCAGCGCGATCTGTACCACGCCGAAGCGGTCGCTGCTCTGCCGGGCGAAGGCGCGCGGCTCCTGGTGCACCAGCGTCAGGCGCGGGTCATCGGCCAGCCCCGCCCAGGCGCGCAGCTCGCCGCGCAGCGCCTCCACCACCAGTCCGCTCGCCTCGACGGCGACGACCGAGCGCGCCCCGTTGCGCAGGGCGATCCAGGCGTCCATGCCGCCGCCCGCGCCCAGCACGAGCACATCCGGCTCAGCGCGCAGGCGCAACGCGACCGAGGCGGGCATCGCCTGGGCGAAGGCGACCGGCGTCGCCTCCGCCTGCACAACCGGCAGCAGGTTATCGCCGTCGAGCAGCAGGCCGACCTGCGGCGGCGGGGCGCTGAGGTAGGTCATGCTCAGGCCGGGCGCGGAGTGGATGGTCGGGCTGCGCACGATGTCCAGCCGCGAGTAGGCGTTGTGGTGCGGCACGGCCAGGGTTGCGTCAGGGTTGCGGCGGAAGTGGCTCAGCGCCTTGTAGGGCGACGGCGCGATAGCCAGGGCTGCGGGTGGGGCGACGAGCAGGGCCAGGCTCGCTCCGGCGATCAGCAGGCCAAGCGCCTGGGCCGCGCGGGAGCGGCGCGCGCCAGCGGGAGCCAGGATCATCCCGGCGACGGCGGCCAGGGCACTGGTCAGCAGCAGGATGCGCTCGCCGCCGAGACAGGCCAGCAGCAGGGGGGCCAGCGCCGCGCCTGCCGCCGACCCGATCATGTTCGCGCCGTAGACTCGCCCGGCAGCCAGTGCAGGATCGGCTAGCAGCGCGCCGACGAGCGCCCCGGCCAGCGTGAAGGGCACGGCCAGGCCCAGCAGATTGGCCGCCAGCCGCCAGACCTGCGCCCGATCCCAGGCGATGGCGTAAGAGTCGAACGCCCACCGGTTGAGCACCAGGTAGGCGCCGATCAGCGCCGGGCCGAAGGCCAGCGCCCAGACGGGCCGCCAGCCCGGCCCGCGCAGGCGCGGCCAGATAGCCAGCAGCGATCCGCTGGCCCCGAAGCCCAACAGCGCCAGGCTGACCACCAGAAAAGCGAAGTGGTAGAACTGGGCGATGGAGAAGAGCCGCGTCAGCGTGATCTGAAAGAGCAGGGTGGTCGCCGAGAACAGCCCAACCCCGCTGTAGATGCGCCGCATGGTCTGCACCTTCTGATGTGCGGTTGGCTCCAGTATAGCACTGCCGGGCGCGGGAGGGCTTCTGCGAGCAGGGCAATCGCATCAAACGTGCGTGTTGTTCTACCTCACCCCCTGGCCTCGCCGCGCCCGGCTTGCCCCCTCTCCGCTGCGGAGGGACGGACATATTAGACAGTGTTGATTTAGCGTAACGACGAGCGATCACAATCAACGGAAGAAACGGGCGGCTTGAAGGAGAAGCCCGGATACCGGCCTGTAGGGGCGGGTTTGCAAACCCGCCCCTACAACCGGTTCCCCGAAGTCGTCTTCTTCGTTCGTTTCTTCCCTTGCATTGTTCTGCTGTAACCTATAATCAACCGTCAATGCAATCTTATTTGTCCGTTCCTCCATGATGGAGAGGGGGCGGAGAGGCGCGTCAGCGCCGGGTGTGGGTGAGGCAACTCAGAGCAAAGCCGTCTGCCTGACGCCTTTTGCTCGCACCCGACAAAACAAGATAGAGGGCGCAAAAAGCGGCTGTCCTGTATCGCGCACCGGACAGCCGCTTGCGTTTCACGCAGACAGAGCCGCTATGGGGAGACGCTCTGGGTCACACTGGCCATGACGACGGGCGTGTTGGGCACTGTCTCATGGTAGCCGAGGAAGCGGGCGCTCTCCGCCGTGTCGAAGCCGCGCAGCTTCTCGATCCAGCGATAGCTGAGCGCCTGATAGAGCAGCTCAACGCTCACCTCGAACGGCCCTTCGGCAGCCCCCGTGTTGACCGAGACCATCAGCCGGTCGCTCCCGCCAGTGAAGTTGGCGTCGGCCAGGGCCGCGTCGCAGGGGCGCACGTCTGGGTGGGCGGCGTTCTTGTCGAAGCCCGCTGGCAGCAGCCGGTTGTCCTTCAGGTAGCCCGCCCCGCGCAGCAGAATGCCGGTGATCTCGCCGTTCACGTCGCCCATGATGGGCTGGTAAATCTGCACGTCATCTGGCGAGAGGATCACGGTGTGGTGCGGCTCGTAGCGCGCCGGGTCGGCATCGTGATCGTCGCCGACGATCCGCCCGTCTGCCGTGTACCCGCCGGACTCAAAGACCGCGTTGCCAGCGGCGTCGCGCACAGTGATGTGCAGCCAGGCCCGCCGCGATGGGAAGCCGGTCGGCAGCTTATGCCCGGCGCGGTTCTCCACCACGACGTTGAAGGCCAGCGTGGCGTTCGCAAATCCTGCATTTTCCAGGCTGACGGCGGCGGCGCGCTGCTGAAGCTGGGCGAGCGTCTGCTCGCGGGTGAAAGTGAAGTGCTCGCTGCTGGCGGTTGCGCCCATCTCCGCGCCGTGCGCCAGGAAGATGTCCATCAGGTAGGCGTTGCCGCCGACGAAGGTGTGCTTGAAGAACGGCTCACGTGCGTCGCCGCCGGTGACGCTGGTCACGACAGCGCCCTCGGCCTGGGGCATGTGGCAGCCCTGGCATGGGGTGTTGTCAGCGTAGGCGCTGCCCAGCCATTCCAGGTAGGGTGTCTGCTCTGGGAACTCGCCGACGATGGTGGCCGTGTCGTCCACGTAAGGCGTGTAGAGCGTGTGGCAGGTTGCGCACATCTCCGCCTGGCCAGTGTGCGTGGACTGGGTGGGGATGAAGCCGGACGCGCCCTGCATGATGGCCGTCCCTTGCTCGCTGACGGCGAAGCGGCTGTAGTTCAGGCGCTCGCCCGCTGGCAGTTCGGCGTCAATCGTGTAGCGCCCGCTGAAGCTCTCTGGCTCGCCGAGCGCGACATCCTCGATCTGGTGGCAGAGCGTGCACGAGTTGCCGTCCATGGCCAGGGCGTGCGCCGCGTGCTCTGCGCTGAGGAAGCCGCCCTCAAACAGGCGCGTGCTGGCCCCCGCCTGGACAGCGCTGAAGTGGGCCATCGGCGTGTGGCACAGGGCGCACTTGTCCTCGATTATCTCGGCGTACTGCGGTAAATTGGCCGTTTCGATGCTGACCGATGCCTGCCAGTACGGGTCGTGGGCGGCGTTGGCCATCATCGTCGCACGCCAGTACCTGTCTATCGAGACATCGTTCCCTGCTGCATCGGTGAGACGACCATGACAGATCGCGCAGACTCCCGATCCGGCGAAGAAGTCGTCACGGTCGTTGGGCAGTGGGCTGCCGGGAAAGGGGGCGGGAGCAGCGGCATCGTCTCCCTGAGCCAGCGTCAGCGCGCCCGGCAGCAGAGCGCTGATCGCCAGCAGCGCCAGGCCGGCGAACGCCAGCCCAGCAGCCCGCAGTGAAATTCCTCGTCCGTTTCTGTGCATGTCTCTCTCCCACATCGTGCAATCAGGCACGTGCTGCCGCCACCCGGCGGCGCTGAACCAGCCTGTATTATAGGCGGGTTGGGCCGATTGTGCTGGAATGCACATTCATTGGGTGCGCGCCAAATGCGTCAGGCAGTTTGCTGTTCCCCGGTTTACCTCACCCCCGCTCGGCGCTGACGCGCCTCGCCGCCCCCTCTCCGTTGACGGAGAGGGGGCAAGCCGAGCGTAGCGAGGCTGGGGTGAGGTCAATACCCCCGCGTCCAGCGAGTCGCTGACAACCTTTGCTCGCCTCCCCTGTTCCGTTTGTGAAGGCAGTGCCTTCGGCAGTATCATCGGGGGAGGGCGAGCCTGGCGCTGCTCTGGACGGCGCGGGGGCACAGGTCTGGTTCGATTCGGAAGAGGGGACGCATGAGTCGCAAAGGGGCAGTCGTTGCCGGGCACATCTGCCTGGACATCATCCCGCGCATACCGGGCGGGAACGTGCAGGCGCGCCTGACGCCGGGAGCGCTGATCGAAATTGGCGCGGCGCTGCTCTCAACAGGCGGCCCTGTATCCAACACGGGCCGCTCCCTGCACACGCTGGGGATAGACACACGCCTGATGGGCAAGGTGGGCGATGATCCCTTCGGGCGCATCATCCTCGACCTGATCCGCGCTCAGGATGCGGCCCTGGTGCAGAATATGATCGTTGTCCCCGGTGAAGTCAGCTCGTACAGCATCGTGCTCAGCCTGCCGGACGCGGATCGCTCGTTCCTGCACTGCCCAGGCGCCAACCATACCTTCGGCGCGGATGACCTGGACTGCGACGCGCTGCGCGACGCGAGGCTGTTTCATTTCGGCTATCCGCCCGTCATGGAGCGCATGTATCTGGACGATGGCGCGGAACTGGAGACGATGTTCCGCTGCGCCAGAGAAACCGGCGTCATTACCTCGCTGGACATGGCCATGCCCGATCCGCAAGGCCCCAGCGGGCGCGTGGACTGGCGGACAATTCTGAAGCGCACGCTGCCCCACGTGGACATCTTCCTGCCCAGCCTGGACGAGCTGCTGGTCATGCTGCGCCGCGAGCTGCCCGCGTCTCCGCAGGCCGCCGATGCGCTGCTTGCGGAGGTGGCCGCGCAAATGCTGGATTGGGGCGCGGGCATTGTCGTGCTCAAGCTGGGCGCGCGCGGCCTGTATCTGCGCATCGGCGCGCGGGGCATCGCGGCCCTGGCGGGCGCGGGCTGGCGCGAGCGCGAGCTATGGGTACCGTGCTTTGTGCCGGAGCCGCTGGTCGGCACTACTGGTGCGGGCGACGCGACGATTGCCGGTTTTCTGGCGGGCGTGCTGCGCGGGCAGCCCGTCGAGGCGGCGCTGACCAGCGCCGTAGCTGTTGGCGCGTGCAACGTTGAGGCCGCCGACGCGCTGAGCGGGGTGCGCTCGTGGGATGCGACGCAGGCGCGCGTTGTCGCGGGCTGGGCGCGCCAGGCGGTGACGGTCGGCGCGCCGGGGTGGTCGTGGGACGCCGGGCACGCCCTGTGGGGCGGCCCGCACGACGCGGTGTTGCGGGCGCGCGCCTGAACGGGCTGTGACACACGCCGGGCGCGGGGCCGTTCGGTGGGACGACTCCGCGCTCGTGTTTTTCCAGCTCCGCGCCGTCCGGTTCTGCTGCGCAATTCGTGACAGACTGCACTGCCAATTGAGCCAGATGCGCCCTCGACAGGCCTGGGCGCATATGCCATGATCGTGCGCCTGGGCGGTAAGCTGAGGGCTGAGCGCGCCCGGCGAACCCGCTGCTACCAAAGGAAGAGTCCGGTAGCTGATGACCCTTGAGATGTGGGTGACGCTGGCTATTCTGATTGGGGCGATCGTTCTGTTCGTCACCGAGTGGCTGCGCGTGGATGTCGTGGCGCTGGGCGTAGTCGTGCTCCTGATGGTCACTGGCATTCTCACCACGTCGCAGGCCCTCGCGGGCTTCTCCAACTCGGTCGTGCTGATCGTCGCCTCGCTGTTTATTGTGGGAGGTGCTCTGCAGCAGACCGGCCTGGTGACGAGGGTCAGCGAGCGCATCCTCATCATTGCCGGAAGAAGCGAGATCCGGCTGACCATCGTGGTCATGCTGGCAGGGGGCGTCCTCTCCGCCTTCATGAGCAATACGGGGGCGGTCGCCGTCCTCCTGCCGGCGATTGTCGGTCTGGCGCGCACGGCCAACGTCAGTCCCTCCAAGCTGCTCATTCCCCTGTCGTATGCGGCGCTGCTGGGCGGCACGGCCACGCTCATCGGCACCACGCCCAACATCATCGTCGCCGATATGCTGCGCGAGCAGGGCGAGGAAACATTCCATTTTTTCAGCTTCACGCCCATCGGCCTGCTGATGATGGTGGCGGGCATCTTCTTCATGGTCATGGTGGGTCGCCGCATCCTGCCCGGCCACAAGCCGGTGGGAGCCTACGAGGAGCAGGAACATAGCCTGCGCGAGCTGCTCGATGTCTACCGCTTGCCCGACAACCTGTTTCGCTTGCGCGTTCCCCCGGAGTCTAACCTGGCGAACCAGACTCTAGCTGGGGCGCGTCTGGGCGAGAGCTTCGGGCTGATGGTGCTGGACATTCAGCGCCAGCCGCCGCCCCAGGCAGTCGTCCGCTTCGGCGAGCAGCAGCTCATCCTGCAACCCGCGATTGCCACCGTGCACCCTACGCCCGACACGATGCTGGAAGCCAACGATGTGCTCATTGTGCAGGGCGAGGAAATGGCTGTGCACAAGGCGGTCGCCTACTGGAATCTGGCGATGCAGCCGGTGTTGCCCGCCGACGAGCAGGCGTTGATCAGCCAGGAAGCGGGCATTGCCGAGGTGCTGCTGCCGCCGCGCTCGTCGCTGATCGGCAAGACGCTGGTGAATGTCCGCTTCGGTTCGACTTATAAGCTGACAGTGCTCAACCTCATGCGGCCCGGCGCGTCCGGGCGGCTCGACCTCAAGACGACGCCGCTCCAGTTCGGCGACATTCTGTTGGTGCAGGGGTACTGGCACGACATCCTGGCGCTGCGCCGCAAGTCGCATGACTTCCTGGTGATGGGCCGACCGGAGGCGATGCTCGGCGCGCCCAACCGCCATCGTGCGCCGGTCGCGCTGCTGATCCTGGCGGCGATGCTGGTTGCGCTCGTCGTCGCACCCGGCGAGATGGCGATGATCAGTATGGCCGCCGGGCTGCTGATGGTGCTGGGCGGCTGCCTGAGCATGGACGACGCCTACGAGGCGATTGACTGGAAGAGCATCGTGCTCATCGCCGGGATGCTGCCGATGAGCACAGCCCTGCAACAGGTTGGCCTGGTGGCGCGCTTCGCCCAGAGCTTGACCGAAGGGCTGGGCAGCTTCGGGCCGCTGGTGGTCATGGCCGGGCTGTTTCTGCTCACGGCGATCATCACCCAGGTGCTCTCCAACACGGCGACGGCAGTCGTTGTCGCGCCGATAGCATTCGCCACCGCACGCGAGCTGGGGGTTCACCCCCAGGCGTTCATGATGGCGACGTGCATCGCTGCGTCCATGGCCTTCGCTTCGCCTGTTGGCTCGCCGGTCAACACGCTGGTGATGGGTGCGGGCGGCTACCGCTTCGCCGACTATATTCGCGCCGGCGTGCCGATGGTGCTGATCATGCTGGTGGTGACAATGCTGGGGATTCCGCTCCTGTGGCCTTTTTAGAGCCTGCTCTGCACATTCAATCCCGCTTTTCCGGCCCTTTCTCCCTCTGCGGTTTGGGGTAGTTCCTGGCTCTGTCTCACCTCCGCTCGGCGCTGCCGCGCCTCGACCCCCTCTCCCTCGTTGAGGATGCCAGGGTCACAACACGCTCCAGGCACGGCGCGTCAGGTGGGCGGTGGGTTCCCGGCGGTTGTTCGTCAGGCAGGCGGGGCAGCCCGCGCCTATGATGAGACAAACTGCGATGGCTGCTGCCCCCCCACAGCCATCCGGTTGCTCCCCCAAGACCAAACGCTTCGCGAACCGAGTGTTTGGTCTTTTCCTTTGCGTGGAAACTTCTCCAGTCAGCGATAGGCGTCCACTGCGCTGACCAGCGCCTCGGCTTCGGCCTCGCTGCTGGCGCTGACGCACACAAACATGCCCTGCGGCCCAACTGCTTCCAGCAGGGGGATCACCTCCTGGGGCCGGACGCTGATGGCCTGCACGCTCTTGCCCGCTGCGAGGATGCGCCGGTACAGCTCGTACCACAAGGGATCGCCCCCCTGGGGCAGGCTCACCTGGGGCGTCCATTCAATGGCGTCCAGTTCCTTGATCTCCAGCAAAGCATCCAGGTGAGGGATGGCCTGCGTGCCGTCCAGATGATACATGGAGTAGTCGAGCCAGGCGCACTGCTCGGTCAGCGCGGGGACGGCGAATTCCCGGAACATGCGCGGCGAGATCATGGCGGCGACGTCGCACTGCACTTTGGCCGTCTTGCCCGGTCCCCAGATGTGGAAAGCCGAGAAGACGTTGCCGCCCCACGCCCCGCGCACGATCTCGTAGAGCTGCTCGAAGACCTGGAAGTAGACCTGGTTGATCTCGGCGAGCCGTTCCTGGACATAACCGGGCCGCTCGATCAGATCGAGGAGGAGACTCTGCGGGGCGCGCAGGGCGGAGAGGATGTCCAGGCCCTCGACCAGATCGGGGATGGTCACCGGATAGCGCCCCTGGCTGACGCGCACGCCCTCTTCGAGGATCGCTTTCTGGCGCAGAAACCAGGGGTTGTCAGGATCGAAGCGCAGGGGAGGGTGCGTGTCTGGATCGCTGATGCACGGGTGGTACCAGACCGTGTCGAGCGCGAACTCCGGCTCGGCACCCAGGAAGGTCGCCAGGTTACCCGGCCCCAGATGGGTATCGTAGTGGGGGAATGCCTCACCGGCGAAGCAGATGCTGTCCAGGTGTCGCTCGGCGCGGCGGGCGCGTGGGACGGGGTCGAGCCAGGCCTGTTGCAGCGCCGCCTGATCGGGGTAGTCCGCCAGCGTGTCCAGCCCTGAAAGCAAGTAGAAGAAGGGGGCTTGTTCGTGCTCGATGCTGCCGGGCGTGTTGCTGCGCGGGGCCAGCACGTCCAGCACCAGCCCTTCGTGTCGCCACCAGGCGCTGAAGCGCTCCCGCCGCTTCTTCCAGCCCTCTTCGCCGAACTGATCCCAGGTACCGGTCATAGCGGACGCGATCCTCTCTCAACATCTGGCAGGCTAAGTGGGGATGATTGTATCGTCCGGCGCACTTCCTTCCCAGGCGGCGTGCGCACGGGTTTCGCGGCACGATCATCATCGTCTCTGTCTCCTTGCGATTTGCGCGCTAGAACGCGCGTTCGTATACTCTCTCCCGTGCGTTTGACGGGCACCCTGATCCGGCATTACAATCCCCTGTGTCCGCCCACGCGAAAGGCAGCGATCATTCGTGCAGCATTTCCAGCGTATCGGCATCCTGGCTCATCCCCTGCGACCGGTCACCACCCCCCTGGCGCAGGAAGTGACCCGTTTCCTGGAGGCGCGCGGAGTCGTTGCGTGGATGCGCGCCTCGTGGGAGGCCCCCGATGCGCGCGCGCTGGTGCCCGGCTCCGACCTGGTGATCGCCATCGGCGGCGACGGCGCGATGCTGCGCGCGGCCCGCGTCTGCGCGCCGCACAACGTGCCGGTGCTGGGCATCAACACGGGTCATCTCGGCTTCCTGACGGAGATCAGCCCGGAGGAATGGCCGCAGGGCTTGCAGGCCCTGCTCGACGGGCGCTTCTGGATTGAGGAGCGGATGATGATCCGCTGCACGGTGCGCCGTGACGGGGAGACCGTTGTCGAGAGCGAGGCGCTCAACGATGTGGTCATCAGTCGTGGCACCATCGCCAAGCTGGTGCAGTTGGAGACGTATATTGACGGTGGGTGGGCGACCACTTACTACTGCGATGGCCTGATCATCGCCACGCCCACCGGCTCGACAGCCTATGCGCTGGCCGTCGGCGGGCCAATCCTGCCGCCGGACCTGAAGAACATCCTGGTCGTGCCGGTTGCGCCGCACCTGAGCATGGATCGCCCGATGGTGCTCTCGCAGGGGGCGGCGGTGGAAGTCGTCGTCGCGCCGCACGCCGCCGCCGAAGTCGTGCTGACTGTAGACGGCGAGCTGCTGGCGAGCATGGAAGCAGGCGATCTGGTGGCGATTGCGGCCAACGACAGCACCAGTCGGTTCGTGCGCCTGCGCGAGCGCAACTACTTCTTCCGCTCGCTGCTGGATCGTCTGGAGCCGCGCGTGCCGCCGCGCCCTGGCAGAAATCAGGTGGGCAGCAAGCCGGAAAATGGCAAGAATCTGCCCTGAAGCGGCTCAGCGAGGACACACGCCCGAAGCGACCAACCATATGACAGCATCAGACCACGTTGAAGTGACTGAGAACGACACCGGCGACGCCGAGGTGACGCTGTACTGCACGGTGCACCCCACCGTGGCCACTCACCTGCGCTGCAACCGCTGCGGTCGCCCGATGTGCACGCGCTGCGCGGTCAAGACGCCGGTAGGCTACCGCTGCCGCGAGTGCGTGCGCGCCCAGCAGGATAAGTTCTTCGACGCGCAGATGCTCGACTACCTGATCGCCGGCGCGGTCAGCCTGACGATCAGCTTCTTCGCCGCCCTGGTGGTAGCCCGCCTGGGGTGGTTCCTGTTCGCATTCTTCCTCGCTCCGGCGGCGGGCGGGCTGATCGGTCGTGTTGTGTGGCGGCTCACCGGCAAGCGGCGGGGGCGCTATACGGCCATCGTTGTGGGCGCGAATGTGGTAGTGGGAGCGCTGCTCTTTCTGCCGGGCAACCCCCTGGCGATTGGCATCTACCTGTTCATGGCAACCGGCGCGGCAGTCGCGCAGTTCCGGCTGTTTCTGTGATTGCGGCGCTCTGCTCGCCGCGCAGATGACAAGGCAGCGTGACACACCTATGCTCCTAGAACTGCGGATCAAGGACTTCGCCATCATTGACGAGCTGGCGCTGCGCCTGGAACCCGGCTTTCTGGTGATCACCGGCGAGACGGGCGCGGGCAAGTCCATCATCGTAGACGCGGTGAGTTTGCTGCTGGGCGAGCGCTCGGATGCGACGCTGGTGCGCGCCGGCACGGATCGCGCTGCCGTCGAGGGGACGTTCGTTGTGCCCAAGCCCATCCGCCCGGCGCTCAGCGCCATCCTGGCCCGCGAAGGGCTGGACGGCGAGTCCGGGGAGGAAGTGCTGCTATCGCGCGAGGTGCGTGCCAACGGGCGCAGCCAGGCCCGCATCAACGGCAGCCTGTGCAACCTGGCCGTGTACCGCGAGGTGGGGGCGTTGCTGGTGGACATTCACGGGCAGAGCGAGCACCTGTCGCTGTTGCGCCCCGCCGAGCACCTCTATCTGCTGGATCGTTACGCCGGGCTGGACGAAGCGCGGGCGGCGGTGGGCGCGCTGGTCCGCCAACTGGCGGGCGTGCGCGGCGAGATCAAGGGGCTGCTCACTGACGAGGCGGCGCTCGCCCGGCGGGTGGACATGCTCCAATACCAGGTGAGCGAGATTCGCGCCGCCGATCCTCGCCCCGAAGAGGAAGAGGAGCTTCGCCAGGAGCGCAACCGCCTGGTCAACGTCGAGAAGATCGCCGAGCTGACCGCCGAAGCGCAGCTTGCCCTCAATGGCGACCTGGCCGACCTCTCCGGCGCGGAAGACCTGCTGGGCCAGGTGGCCCTTGTGCTGGCGAAGCTGGCCCGGCTGGATGCGACGACGCAGGAATATGCCGACCTCGCCGAGACGCTGAGCGTGCAGAGCGCGGAGCTTTCCCGCTCAATCCGCGCCTACCGCGATGGCCTGGAGTTCGATTCGCGCCGCCTCAATGAGATCGAAGAGCGTCTGGAGGTGCTGGTCCGCCTCAAGCGCAAATATGGCGGCTCGCTGGATGCTGTGCTGGACTACGCTGCGCGCGCTCAGGCGGAGATGGACTCGATCACCCACAGCGAGGAACGGCTGGCCGAGTTGCGCGCCGAGGAAGACCGCTTGCTGCGCCAGATCGGGGGCGGGGCGGCCCGGCTGAGCCAGAGCCGCCAGGAGGCCGCCGCCCACCTCACCGAGCGCATCGTCGCCGAACTGGGCGATCTGCGCATGGAGCGCGCCCGCTTCGAGGTCGTCTTCGAGCACGGCGATGACGCCGGCGGCTGTTACGTGGGCGAGCGCCGCCTGGCCTTCGACGCGACCGGCGTTGACCGGCTGGAGTTCTACCTGGCGGCCAACGTGGGCGAGCCGCCGCGCCCGCTGGCGAAGGTCGCTTCTGGCGGCGAGACGGCGCGCATCATGCTGGCGCTGAAGAGCGTGCTCTCGCGCGCCGACCAGGTGCCCACGCTGATCTTCGACGAGATCGATCAGGGCATCGGCGGGCGGCTGGGCGCGGTCGTCGGGCACAAGCTGTGGGGTCTCTCCGACACGCACCAGGTGCTCGTCGTCACCCATCTGGCCCAGCTTGCCGGCTTCGGCGACGCCCATTACCGGGTGAGCAAGCATGTGCAGGGCAGCCGCACCGTGACGCGCGTGCAGCGCCTGGATGACCAGGGCCGGGTGGACGAGCTGGCCGAGATGCTCGGCGCGGAGACGACCAGCGCCCGCCAGAGCGCTTACGACATCCTCATGCTGGCCCGCCGCGCCAAAGAGGGCCGCCGCCTGGAAACGGTTTGATCATGGCTCGCCGGGTGCGTGCAAAACCTGTCAGGTAGGGACGCTGCTCTGCTGCGCCCTGGTTGACCTCACCCCCGCTCGGCGCTGACGCGCCTCGCTGCCTCCTCTCCGTTGACGGAGAAGGGGCAAGCCGAGCGCAGCGAGGCTGGGGGTGAGGTCAATGCCCCCACGTCCAGCGAGTCGCTGTCAACTTTTGCACGCGCACGGCCCACCCCAGCACTAACCAGTCGCCCCGCGTTTATGCTAAAGTCTGATCGGACACGCATGAAGGGGAAACACAGCGCATGACTCCGGCCCTGAGCCTGCAAGCACAGCTCGACCGCATGACCATGCCCGGCGCGCTGGTCGAGGTGGTGGATGCCGAGCAGAAGAAGATCCGCTGCCTGGCCTGCGGGCATCGCTGCCTGCTCAAGGACGGGCGGCGCGGCATCTGCCAGGTGCGCTACAACGACGGGGGCGTGTTGCGCGTGCCGCACAATTACGTGGGCGCGCTGCAAATTGACCCGGTCGAGAAGAAACCGTTCTTTCATGTGACGCCGGGACAATCCGTCCTCAGCTTTGGGATGCTCGGCTGCGACTTCCGTTGCAGCTACTGCCAGAACTGGGAGATTTCGCAGACGCTGCGCGACGAAGCCGCCGGGCGCGACTTCATCCCGATCACCGCCGAAGAACTGGTCGCGCTGGGCATGGCGCGCCGCTCGCGCGCCGTGGCCAGCACGTACAACGAGCCGCTGATCACCACCGAGTGGGCGGTCGAGATCTTCAGGCGGGCGAAAGCGGCGGGGATGCTGACTCTGTATGTCTCCAACGGCAACGGCACGCCCGAAGTGATCGAGTACCTCAAGCCCTGGCTGGATGGTTACAAGATTGACCTCAAGACGATGCAGGATGCGCACTACCGCCGCGAGCTAGGCGGCGTGCTCCAGCACGTCCTGGACACGATCAGGCGGGTGCACGAGGCGGGCATCTGGCTGGAAGTGCTGACCCTGGTCGTGCCCGGCTTCAACGACAGCAGCGACGAGCTATGGGACGCGGCCCGCTTCATCCGCGAGGTGTCGCCGGACATCCCCTGGCATGTCACCGCTTTCCATCCCGACTACAAGATGACCGACCGCGACCGCACGCCCGCCGAGACTCTGGCGCGCGCCGCTGAGATCGGCTGCGAGGCCGGGCTGCACTACGTGTATTCGGGCAACCTGCCGGGGCGCACCGGAGAATGGGAGGATACGCGCTGCCCTGGCTGTGGCAAGACGCTCATCCGCCGGCACGGTTTCCTGGTGACGGAGAATCGCCTGTCGGCTACGGGCGGGGTCTGTTCCGGCTGTGGCACGGCGATCCCCGGCATCTGGCGCTGAGGGGCCTATGGGCGGCAACTGGGGCCGGGGTTCGAGCGGGGAACGACGCGCATCATGACCAAACCTACCAAGCACATTGTGCCGCGCTTCAAACTGATGCTGTTCTACGATGTCGCGACGGATGACGCCGAGGCGTACTTCCAGTTCCTGATGTCGGAGATGGTGCCCGCCTTGCACGAGATGGGACTCTACCTGTTCCGCGCCTTCCAAACTATCCCGGCGCAGGCTGACGACGATCACCGGCATCGCCAGGTGGAGTATGTGGCCGAGGAATTGGAGACCATCCAGGGCGTGCTGCGCAGCGAGAAATGGTGTGACCTGGAAACCCGGCTGCGCCAGCATGTGAGCGGCTACAGCCGCAAGATCGTGCGCTTCCGCCAGGGGTTCCAGCTTTAGGCGACTTCATGTCCCCGCGACGAGAATCCAACGCCCGGCCAGTGTCTCTCGCCGGGCGTAATTGTTTATTGGGGAGATGTAGGGGCGCATGGCCATATGCCCTAATGGGATTTGACATTCAACACGGGTAACGCACACCGGGCGTCTTGTAGGGGAGGGTTTCCAAACCCTCCCCTACAAGCGGGTTACCGATCATGATCGTTAATTCACATCAGGACTCTCTGTTGGCGCGCCGCTAGGCGATGACGCCCAGCTCGCGCCCCACTCTGGCGAAGATGTCGAGCGCCAGGTCGAGATCGTCCCGCGAATGGGTGGCGCTGTTCATCACGCGGATGCGCGCCTTGCCCTGCGGCACCGTCGGGAAGCCGATGGCCATGGCGAACAGCCCCTCCTCAAACAGGCGGCGGCTGAACTGCTGCGCCAGCGGCGCTTCGCCCAGCATGACCGGCACGATGGGCGTGGTGCTCAGGCCGGTGTCGAAGCCGAGCGCGCTCATGCCGCTCTTGAAGTACTCCGCGTTCTGCCACAGCCGATCCACCAGCTCGGTGCTCGCCTCCAGCAGGTCTACGGCGGCCAGACACGCGGCTACGTCCGGCACGGTCATGGCGCTGCTGAACAGGAACGGTCGCCCGCGCTGGCGCAGCCAGTCCACGATCACCTGGCTGCCGGCGACCACGCCGCCGACCACGCCGAACGCCTTGCTCAGCGTGCCGATCTCCACATCCACCTTGCCGTGCAGCCCGAAGTGATCCACGATGCCGCGCCCGCCCCGGCCCAGCACGCCCTCGCCATGCGCGTCGTCCACCATCAGCAGGATGTCGTGCTCGGCGGCGATCTCGTAGAGCGCGGGCAGCGGGGCGATGTCGCCATCCATGCTGAACACGCCATCGCTGATGATCAGCCGCCGCCCGTACTCAGTCGTCGCCGCGATCTGGCGGCGCAGATCATCAGGGTCGCAGTGCTCATAGGCGACGATCTGCGCCCGCGACAGGCGGCAGCCGTCAATGATGCTGGCGTGGTTGAGCCGGTCGGAGAAGATCACGTCGCCGCGCCCGACCAGCGCCGGGATGGTCGCCAGGTTGGCGTTGAAGCCGCTCTGGAAGGTGATCGCCGCCTCGACGCCCTTGAACGTCGCCAGCCGTTGCTCTAGCTCCACATGCAGAGTCATCGTCCCGGCGATGGTGCGTACCGCCGCCGGCCCGACGCCGTAGCGGTCCATCGCTTGCCTGGCCGCCGCCACCACCTGGGGGTGATTGGCCAGGCCGAGGTAGTTGTTGGACGAGAAGTTGAGCACGCGCCGGCCATCCACCACCAGCCACGCGCCCTGCGGGCTGTCCAGCGTGCGGATGTGGGTGAATAGTCCCTGGGCCTTAAGCTGCGCGATCTCTTCGCTGATCCAGGCCGTCTTCGTCTTGCTCATGAGTGGGTCTCCTTGAGGAAGCGCTGTCAGCCGCCAGCCGGATCGTCACCACTGCCTGGTGGCGGCTTGCGCAGCGCGGCTCATTCCAGGTCAAGTCTCTCGTGGGACGCAGCCCACCCGCTATTGTAGCACAGTGAAAGGTGTGGGGGGTGGGCTGAGTGCGGGGGTATTGACCTCACCCCCAGCCTCGCTGCGCTCGGCTTGCCCCCTCTCCGTCAACGGAGAGGGGGCGGCGAGGCGCGTCAGCGCCGAGCGGGGGTGAGGTAAAGCAGGGCGCAGCAGAGCAGCGCCCCTACCTGACAGGTTTTGCACGTACCGGTGCGGGCGGATGCGAGCAAAGGTTGTCAGCGACTTGCCTGGCGCGGGGATATTGACCTCACCCCCAGCCTCGCTACGCTCGGCTTGCCCCCTCTCCGTCAACGGAGAGGGGGCGGCGAGGCGCGTCAGCGCCGAGCGGGGGTGAGGTCAAGCGGGGCGCAGCAAAGCAACGCCCCTACCTGACAGTTTTGCACGTACCGGTGCGAGCGATCAGGGGAGCACGCACATCTGCCGGGTGATGCCTGGCGCGCCCGGCTGCAGGGGATTCCACTGCGGATCAAAGGTGATGCGGAAGACGGTATCCAACCCCACCAGCTCGAGCACCCTCTCGACCGGCTCAGACGGGTTCACGATGGTCAGCGAGCCGCCCGCCGCCGCCGTCCGCTTGACGATCTGCACCAGGGCGCGCAGCCCGGCGCTGCTGATGAAGGTGACGGCGCTCATGTCGAGGATCAGGTGCGGGCGGCCATGCGCCAGCGCGTTCTCGGCGTGTTCGGTCAGGCTCGCAGCGTGCGCGTTGTCAAGTCGCCCGACGATCTCAACGATCTGTGTCCGGTTGGGGTCTGCCTGAAATAGTCTTGGTCGCATGGTCGTTCCCATCCCAACTCGTGGAACTCGTCTTGTGGGAAAACGCGCTATGTCCTCAGGTGGTGCAGCAGTGTGCGTTCTCACTGATCTGTACGCGCCGGGCGCTGCAAAGGTTACACCCATCCGGCGCCACTTTAGCGCAGACTCCCAAAGATTGGGGGGAGAGGAAGACGAGAAGATCCTGAGAAGAATCAGGAGGCGATGCCCGCGATGAGCAGGTCGAGGGCGAGCGCGGCATCCACCTTGCCCGTCTTGATGGCCAGGTCGGTGTCGAGCAGGTGGCGGTAGATCGCTTCAAGCTGTTCCTGGGTGAAGGCTTTGGCCTGCGCGGCGACCTTCTCGCCCACGAAGGGGTGGACGCCCAGCGCGCCCCCGGCCTGGCGCGGTGAGCCGCCCTCGTTGAGAAACTCGCGGGCCATGATCAGCAGGCGAAACTGGCGGATGATCATGCCGAAGATGGGCAGCGGCTCGCCGTCTGCGAGCAGGCCGCGCAGCAGGCGGACGGCGGTCGCCCCGTCGCGCCGGCCCAGCGCGTCCACCATTTCGAAGATGTTGGCTTCGGCTACGTAAGGCGTCAGCAGGGCCACGTCCGCCTCGCTGATGGGACGCTCGCCGCCCGTGTAGGCGGCCAGCTTGCTCAATTCGCTGTCCGCCGCGTGCAGGTCGTCCCCTGTGACAGCGGCCAGGGCTGTTGCCGCCGCCGTCTCTATCTCTGCGCCGTAGGCGCTGCGGGCGTGCTCGACGATCCAGCGCGCCGGGTTGCGCGGGGCGTCGAACGTTTTGTGGAATCCGCCCGGCACTGTCCTGGCCAGCTTGAGGATGGGGTGGCTGTCGGGCAGGGTGACGCTCTCGACGAAGACGACGCGCGCCCAGGGCGGCAGGTCGGCCAGGTCCTCAGCCAGGGCTGCCAGCTCGTCTTTGGCGGCTTTGCCCGCGCCGCGCCGCGTCAGCCAGGAGAGCATCCCCTCGACGATGATCAGCCGCTTGTCGCCCAGGAAGGGGATGGCTCGTGCCGCCGACAGCACATCCGCCGCCGTCGCGTTCTTGCCGTCGAAGACGCTGATGTTCAGGTCGGCGGTGCCGGGATCGCCCATCTGCCCGCGCATGGCCTGTACCTGGGCGCGGCAGGTGAACTCGTCCGGGCCGTGCAGGACGTAGAAGGTGGGCGCGCTGCGGCTCATGGCGCGAACTCGTGCCGGGGGTCAGCCCGACTGCGTGCGCACGTAGTGCACGGTCAGCCGCTGCCCGGCCAGGGGGATGGGGAGCTCGTAGCGGTTGATGGTGACCACTTCCAGGTCGCCCAGTTCGCCCAGCGTGGTCACGTGCTGCTGGAGGGCCAGCCCCAGCGGTTGGGCGAGGATGAGCGACAGCGTGGAGAGCAGGATGATCGTGGGCAGGCGCGAGATGCGCTCCAGAATGCCGCTGCGCATCCCGCTCGTGCCGACCAGCGTCGCCAGGCTGGTCAACACGCCGGCGGTCACCAGCCCCGTCCCGCAGTTGGGGTGAATGGCCAGGCCGTGCTCGCCGTGCTTCATGCGGCCCAGCGCCTCGCCGACGGCGGCCTCAATTTCGGGCGTGGGCACGTTGCCGTAAAGATAGAAGCCGCTGGACGTGGAGCGCCCGGCCATGCTCAGGTTCTTGACCTTGCGGCTGAGGACGTGGATCGTGGCGTGCTCCAGGCCATGATTGCGCCGCACGCGGCGGATCACGGGCATATTCAGGATCGGTGCCAGCACAATTGCCAGAAACTGGATCATAGGCGTTCCCCATTGCTACGCAGGATGCGTGCAAAACCTGTCAGGTAGGGGCGCTGCTCTGTGCGCCCCCGTAGGGGCGTATTGCAATACGCCCCTACGACAACCTCTTCACGCACCCTCTACACGGCACGGCCCTGGCCGGGCGGCCAGCGGCGCTGTTACGGGATGTCGGCGGGCGGGATCACGTCCCACACGGGCAGGGCGATGACCACCAGCCGGTGCGTGTTGGCGTAGGACGGCCAGCACGTCACCAGCGTAACACGTTCGTCCGCCGTCGGCAATATCCACCGCGCGTTCTCGGCGCGCACATCGAGCGGCTGCCCTTCTTCGGCCAGAGTCATGGTCTGCACGACCACGTAATGGTAGCGCCGGTCAGCGGAGTCGAGTGCGATCCAGTCGCCCGGCTTCAGGGTCGAAAGGTGGCGGAAGACCTCGCCATTGACGTTGTGGTGCCCGTTGAGGACGGTATTGCCGGGCGTGCCCAGCGGCGCGGAGGTCTGGTGCCAGCCGGCGGCGCGCGTGGGGGGCACGTCCCACTGGCTGAACAGCTCGCCGTCCAGCGTCACTGCGTGCTGACCGACTGGCAACACCGGCGCGTCCAGACCCAGGGCGGGAATACGGATGCGCGTGGGTAGCTCGCCGGGGGCGGGAACCGGCGATGCAGTCGGCAGGAGCGTCGGGATCGGCGTCGCCGTGAGGGGCAGCGCGGTCTCCGTGACGGCGGGTGTGGCCGACGGTGCGAGCATCGGCGTTGCTGAGGGGGCCGGAGCCTGTGTCTCTGTGGGCGTGGCGGTTGGCGATAGCTCAGCCGGCGACGGCGTGAGCGTGTCGGTGGGGGTGTCGTCGGGGGTAGCGGTATCGGTAAGGAAGGCGATTGCCGTTGGCGTGGGCGGATCGCTGACCGGCAGGATCACCACCTGGGTGAGCGCGTCGGGCAATGGCGGCGCGGGCAGGGCCGTGCCGAGCAGCCCCGGTGTCGGCGTGGGTTCGGGCGTGCCGAACAGGTGGGGTGGCACGATCACCGCATCATCGGGGGCCAGCATCCGCCAGCCGAGCAGCGCGAGTCCGCCCGCCACGCACACGACGCCGATTGCGCCGAGAACGATGCCGAGCGCGAGCGTTCCCCTGGACGGTGAGCGGCGGGACATGGCGGGCGCGCGCTCAGGTGGCGCGCTGGCCGTTGAGAATGGCGCGCAGCACGGCGCTCGTGTCTTCGAGCGTGGGGAAAAGGCCGTCCGGCTGGTGGACAGCCAGCTCGTCGGCGCTGAACGGCCCGGTGGCGACGGCGATGGTGCGCGCGCCGATGCTGTGCGCGCAGGTGATGTCGCCGGGCGTGTCGCCGATGATCACCACGCGGTCGGGCGCGAAATCCACTCCGTTGAAAGCGTTGGCGCGCGCCAGAGCCAGCGGCGGCAGCATGGCCCGTTCCCAGCCCTCCGAGCCGAACGCGCCGACCGGGAAATCGGCGGGGTCGAAGCCCGCCGCGCGCAGCTTGATCGGCACCAGCCCGGCCATGTTGCCCGTGACCAGGCCCAGCAACACGGCGGGGTCGGCGCGCAGCGCGGCGACCAGTTCCGGCGCGCCTGCGCACGGCCTGACCGGGCATCCGCCGATGATCTCGGACAGTCGCTGGGCGACGACCTGGTTGTACTCGGCGAGATGCTGCGCTATCTCCCCGGCAGTGATGCCTGCCGGAGTCAGTGCCTCCAGCAGAATCTGCCAGTCGGTCTTGCCGGCGAAGCCCACGTCGTCGAGGGTGCCGGCGGTGCCAAATACGTCCTGCACCGCCAGGCGCGTCGCCGCGCGCCCGCAGCCGCCGGAGTGGAGCAGCGTGCCGTCAATGTCGAACAGAACGAGCGATGTCTTGGGCATGGTCACAGGTCGCGGGTGCAAGGTGCACAGGTCTGTGCAGATTATATCGCCTCAGGCGGCCCTGCGGCGGCGGACCTGGGTAAAAGTGACACTCATCATCCATATCCTGACATTCCACACTACTGAGGCCCCGGCAAAGGGTCTAGACTCTTGGCGAAACGACCGGGAAAATGTCAGAAATCGGGCGAAGCTGCGCCCGTGATCTGCCAATTGTCTCTCAACGTGCTTCCAACGTTTACATTGCATGGCTCGTCCGCCGGCCACTGCCTGCCAGGCTTTTCGTCTGGCGCGCGGTCATCTGGCGAGAGAACACAGGAGGAAATTGATGGCTAGTGATAAATCGTCCCGCAACATGGTGACGATTGACGGCAACAGCGCTGCTGCCCAGGTGGCCCATGCCCTCAATGAGGTCATCGCGATCTATCCCATCACGCCGTCTTCGCCAATGGGCGAGGAGGCCGACGAGCTTTCGGCTGCGGGCGTGCAGAACATCTGGGGCACGGTGCCGGATGTCACCGAAATGCAGGCCGAGAGCGGCGCGGCGGGCGCCATTCATGGCGCGCTGACCACGGGCGCGCTGGCGACGACCTTCACCGCATCGCAGGGCCTGCTGCTGATGATCCCCAACATGTACAAGATCGCCGGTGAGCTGCTCCCGACCGTCTTCCATGTCTCGGCGCGCTCGCTGGCCGTGCACGCCCTGTCCATTTTCGGGGATCACTCGGACGTGATGGCCGTGCGCCAGACGGGCTGGGGGCTGTTGGCGTCGGGCAGCATTCAGGAAGTGCACGACTTCGCCCTGATCGCCCAGGCCGTGACGCTGGAAGCGCGCGTGCCGTTCGTCCATTTCTTCGATGGCTTCCGCTCATCGCACGAAATCCAGAAGATCGAGCAGCTTACGCACGATGACATGCGCGCGCTCATTGACGATCAGTTCGTGATCGCGCACCGGATGCGCGGCATGTCGCCGGACCGCCCGGTGCTGCGCGGCACGGCGCAGAACCCGGATGTCTACTTCCAGGGCCGCGAGACGGTCAACCCGTTCTACGCCGTCACGCCGGGCATCGTCCAGAAGGTCATGGATCGTTTCGCCGAGGTTGTGGGCCGCCAGTATCACCTGTTCGATTACGTGGGCGCGCCCGACGCCGAGCGCATCGTCATCCTGATGGGTTCCGGCGCGGAAGTGGCACACGAGCTGGTGGACTATATGCTGGTGCGCGGCGAGAAGATCGGCGTGCTCAAGGTCCGCCTGTACCGCCCGTTCGTCGGCGAGGCGCTTCTGGCCGCCATTCCCAGGACGGTTAAGTCTATCGCCGTGCTCGACCGGACAAAAGAGCCGGGCGCGGTGGGCGAGCCACTCTACCAGGACGTGATCACGGCCTTTGCGGAGGGGATTGCCAACGGTTCCTGGGGCGAGATGCCGCTGATCGTTGGCGGGCGCTACGGCCTCGGCTCCAAAGAATTCACCCCGGCGATGGTCAAGGGCGTGTTCGACAACCTGGCCGCCGCCCAGCCGAAGAATCACTTCACCATCGGCATTGTGGACGATGTATCGCACACCAGCCTGGACTGGGACGACGACTTCTCCACCGAGGGCGGCGACGTGCACCGCGCGCTGTTCTTCGGCCTGGGCGCGGACGGCACGGTGGGGGCCAACAAGAACTCGATTAAGATCATCGGCGGGGGGACCGACAACTACGCCCAGGGCTACTTCGTCTACGACTCCAAGAAGTCCGGCGCGCGCACGGTCTCGCACCTGCGTTTCTCGCACAAGCCCATCCGCAGCAGCTACCTGATCAAGAAGGCGGGCTTCCTGGCCTGCCACAAGTTCACCTTCCTTGAGCAATTCGACATGCTCGGCCAGCTTGAGAAGGGCGGCACCTTCCTGCTCAACAGCTCCTACAGCGCCGCCGAAGTGTGGGACCATCTCCCGCGCGAGGTGCAGCAGCAGATCATTGACAGGCAGCCCAGGTTCTACGTCATTGACGCCGACGCCATCGCCAGGTCGGTCGGGCTGGGCGGTCGCATCAACATCATCATGCAGGCGGCCTTCTTCAAGATTTCCGGCGTGCTGCCAGAAGAGAAGGCGATGGAGATGATCGGCGCGGCGGTCGAGGACACCTACGGGCGCAAGGGTGGCAAGATCGTGGATATGAACATTCGCGGCGCTGAGGTAGCGGTGGAGCGCATTGAGCGCGTCAGCTATCCCGACGAGGTGACCAGCACGTTCTCCATGCGCCCGCCCGTCCCGGCCTACGCGCCGGACTTCGTGCAGTACGTGACCGCTGAGATCATCGCCGGGCGCGGCGACCTGCTGCCCGTGTCGGCCATGCCTCTTGACGGCACGTATCCGACGGCCACCACACAGTACGAGAAGCGCACGGTGGCGACCGAGATTCCCGTCTGGGAACCCGAAGTCTGCATCCAGTGCAACCAGTGCGCCTACGTCTGCCCGCACGCCACGATCCGCATGAAGGTCTACGACGCCGAGTATGCCAACGGCGCGTCGCCCAAGACCTTCAAGTCCTTCGAGGCGAAGGGCCGCGAGTGGAAGGGCATGAAGTACACCCTCCAGGTGGCGCCCGAAGACTGCACCGGCTGCGGCGTGTGCGTCGAGATCTGCCCGGCCTACGCCAAAGACGCCAGCGGCCAGAAGACCGACCGCAAGGCGATCAACATGGCCCCGCTCGCTGAAGAACTGCGCCGCAACGAAGCCGAAAACTGGGATTACTTCCTGGCCCTGCCCGAAACCGATCCGGCCACCTTCAGCCGCTTCACGGTCAAGGGGTCGCAGTTCATCCGCCCGCTGTTCGAGTTCTCCGGCGCGTGCGCCGGCTGCGGCGAGACGCCCTACATCAAGCTGATGTCGCAGCTTTTCGGCGACCGGGCCATCATCGCCAATGCCACCGGCTGCTCGTCCATCTACGGCGGCAACCTGCCCACCACACCCTACGCGGTGCGCGCCGACGGGCGCGGCCCGGCCTGGTCGAACTCGCTGTTTGAAGATGCGGCGGAGTTCGGCATGGGCATGCGCCTGACCGCCGACAAGCTGACCCAGTACGCCTACGAGCTGCTCGATCAGCTCATCGCCCAGGCGCAGAATCACCACGAATTGCTCGAAGCCATCCGCGACGCCGATCAGAGCACGCAGGAAGGGATCGAGCAGCAGCGCGGGCGCGTGGACCAGCTCAAGGCCCTGCTGGCGCAGGACGACAGCCCGTTTGCCCGGCAGTTCCTGGGCGTGGCCGACTACCTGGTGAGAAAGTCCGTGTGGGTCTTCGGCGGCGACGGCTGGGCCTACGACATCGGCTACGGCGGCCTGGATCACGTCCTGGCGTCGGGGCGCGACGTGAACGTGCTCGTGCTCGACACCGGCGTGTACTCCAACACCGGCGGCCAGATGTCCAAGGCGACGCCGCGCGGCGCGGTGGCCAAGTTTGCCGCCGCCGGCAAAGGGATGCCCAAGAAAGACCTGGGCATGATCGCCATGACTTACGGCAACATCTACGTCGCTCAGGTGGCGCTCGGCGCCAACATGACCCAGGCGATCAAGGCGTTTGCCGAGGCGGAAGCCTACGACGGCCCGTCGCTCATCGTCGCCTACAGCCAGTGCATCGCGCACGGCTACGACCTGCGCTATGGCTACCAGAACCAGAAGGATGCTGTGGAGTCCGGCTTCTGGCCGCTCTACCGCTTCAACCCGGACAATACGCGCGCCGGCAAGCAGCCGCTCATGCTGGACTCCAAGGCTCCGACGATGGACATTGGGGAGTGGATGTACAAGGAGAACCGCTTCCGCATCCTGCGCAATTCGGACCCGGAGCGCGCCACCGCACTGCTGGAGATGATGCGCCAGGACGTGGCTACGCGCTGGAAGATGTACGAGCAGTGGGCGCAGTTCGACATCTAGTCGCAGAGAAGACTTCGGAAGTCTGACCGTACCGCCAAGCAGAAACGCCCCAGGGCCACAACCCTGGGGCGTTTTGTGTCGCTGGGCGGGGAGGCTTACTCAGCCGCCGCCGTCACCGTGAAGAGCGTCCCCGCGCCGCGCCCGAAGACCTCCGGGAAGTAGAAGGCGTAGGCGTGGCTGGGCATCGTCTGGAACTCGCCGGGCACGCTGGCCCGCACCTGGTAGGTGTAGACGAAGGTGCCGCTCGGCAGGAAGTCCGCGTACAGGTTAAGCTGTTCGTCGCGCAGCTCGGAGCGGTCGAACAGCCACCAGCCCCAGTACCAGCGCGGCTCGTACAGCGGCTGGATGGTGGGCGGCTGGTCAAGTTGGCTGGTCGTCAGCAGTGACGTATCCACCGGCTCGGTGCCCGCCGGGATAGGGTCTTCCAGCACGAAGTAGTAGATCTCCTGGGGCAGGGTGATCGTCACACGCACGGTGATCACATCGCCCACCTGGGCGGACGTGACCGGTGTGTTGGGGTCGGCAGCGCGGAAGTACTCGCGCGAGACGGTGACCCCCCGGCTGATCGGCTTGGCCTCCGCCGCCCACAGCCGGGTCTTGAGGTGCGCCGTGTAGTACAGCACGCCCTCGCCCGCCGAGCGAGAGACCGTCACGCGGTTGATCTCGTCGCGCAGCAGGTCTTTCACCGCCACCTGCAACACCTGGCCTTCGCGCACCGTCTCCGGCGTCACTGTGCCCGCGCCCAGGCCCGCGCCGTTGATGGCCAGGCTGTAGGTGTAGTCGCCGCGCAGCTCGCCGCTGGCAGCCATCCAGTCGGTGAGAGCCATCACCGCCCAGGCTGTCTCCTGCGTCGTCGTCCAGTGATCGCCCTGGCGGGCGACCATCAGCCAGCGCACCACATTGGGCAGCAGGTCGTGATCGGGCTGGACGCGCGTCAGCGCCGCCAGCGCGATGGCCGTCGTGCGCGTGTCGCTGCTCCAGTTCCACCAGTCGCGCTCGGCCTCTTCCCAGTGCGCGCCGGTCGCCGAGAGGATGGCCGCGCTCTGCAGGTCGCTGACCAGCGCGGGGATGGCGTCAGCGGCGGGGTCGTGCTGCTCGTAGGCCATCAGCAGGAACGCCAGCGCCCAGGTGTCCATCTCCAGCCGGTGCTCGCGCAGCATGTCCAGGTCGGCGGCTTGTGCCTGCCCGGCCCGCGCGAAGACGTAGGCGTAGAACGCCTGGCGGTTCAGCCGCCATACGGGGGTGTCTATCGTGGGCCGGATCAGGTCGAGGCGGACGAAGTTGAGCGCCCGGTCGAGCATCTGCGCGTCCACGTCGAAGCCGGCGTCGCGCGCCTCGGCCAGCCCCAGCGCCGCGTAGGCGGTGATGTAGGGGTTGCTCTCCATCTGGGCGAACCAGCCCCAGCCGCCGTCAGGATTCTGCTCGCGGGCCAGGCGGGCCAGCGCCTCGTCCAGCACGGCGCGCAGGTTGGCGGCCAGTTCTGGATCGTCCAGGCCGAGGTCCTTCAGCGCACGGTAGGTCATCACATTGGGCAGGAAGCGGCTGATCGTCTGCTCGATGCACTGGTGAGGGAAGTTCTTCAGGTAGTCCAGGGCGTCCACCGTCGTCACCGCCAGCGACGGGTCGAGGTGAAGCGTCAGCTCGCCCTGGTCGGTGTCCAGGCTGGGCGGCAGGCTGATCGCCTCGGTGCGCGCGCCCTCGGCGCGCAGCATCCCGCCCGTGCCCACTGTGTCCGGCGCGGTGTAGCGATAGACGGGGATGGTGCCGTCCGGCCCGGTGGCCAGCATGGGCTTGGCCGCGTCCTGGTAGCCGCGCTCGCCGATGGCGATGAAGGTCAGGTCTACGTACTTCACGTCCTCGACCGTCACCCACCATTCGACGCGCGCCCGCGCCCCGGCCTCGATGCTAACCGCCTGGGTCGCGTCGCTCTCGAAGCTCACGCCGCTCGCCTGCAGCGTCGCCTGGACGGTCTGGGCGGCGTCGGTGTTGTTGTTGATCACCGCGGCCAGGGCCACGCGGTCGCCGACGACGAAGAAGCGCGGCGTCACCGGGCGCACCAGCAGCGGCAGCGTGCTCATCACGTCGGAGATCGCTTCGCCCACCCGCGTGTCAACCGTCAGGCCGCGCGCGTCCACGTGCCAGGTGGTCAGGTTGTCCGGCAGGGTGAGCGTCAGGCTCGCCCGGCCCGTCGCATCGGTGACGACGCGCGGCGCCCACAGCGGCGTCTGCTGGAAGTCCTGGCGGACGGTCACCGGTTCTGGCGCGCCGCCCAGGGCGCTTGTGGCTTCGAGCGCCGCGCCATCTGCCATCTCTGCGGTGGCAGTCGGCATGGCCGCCATCGGGGCCATGACCGCCTCGCGCCGGGCCTGGTCTTCCATCATCTCGTCGGTCAGCACGTCGAGCAGGGCGCGCAGCGCAACCTGCGTATCTACATAGTTGCCCTGGTAGCCGTAGAACTGCTCTTCCAGCGTGGGGCTGTTGGGCGGCATCAGCGAGAGAATGGCCAGGTCGGTGACGGTCACGCCCACCTCGGCGCTGACCGGCTCGCCGCGCGCATCCACCGCTTTGATGTCCAGCGTCACGGTGTCGCCCGGCTGCGCCCGCGTCGCCGATGGCGTGATGGTGACCTCCAGGCGGCGGCTGACCGGCTCAACGCTGAGGGCGATGCTGCCCGTGCGGTACGATGGGTTGGGCGTTTCGGCGTCGGTGCCCTTCATCAGCGCCACTGAGACGTGGATCGTCGGCAGATGATCCTCAGTGATCGGCAGGGTGTAGACGAAGGTAGACCCCTCGATCTTCACCACCTCGTAGGCCTGGATGCCCGCCCGCTCAACAGCGATCAACGCGTAAGATGTGCCGGTGAACGGCGTCGGGATCAGGATTTCGGCAGTGTCGCCGGGCTGGTAGCTCTCTTTGTCAGCGATCAGGTCAACCGAGTTGCTGGGGCGGCCCCACCACACGGGCCGGGTGCCCGTCACCCAGACTTGCAGCGTAGCGCTGTTGAGGCGCTCGTAAGCGTCGCGGGCAAGCGCCTGCACGCGGAAGATGCCGGCCCCCGACGGCGTGAACGTGTAGCGCGCCGTGCCGTCATCCGCTGCGATCACCTGTCCGCTCTCGACCTCGATCTCCTGGCGCTGCCAGTTGTATTGCCCGAACTGGCCCTCAACCGGCACGCGCTCCCAGCGAATCTCCACGACCTTCACGTCTATCTTCTGGCCGGGGATGGGCCGGCTCTCTGGCGTGACGGCGATCAGGTCAATGTTCAGCGGCTGGCCCTCGCGCCCGAAGTAGCGGTCGGTGCGCAGCCCCACATAGACGTTGGCGGGGTGGGCCAGCACGGACGTCCGCCCGCTGATCACCTGCCCGCTCTCGTCCCACACCTGGCCCTCGATGCTGATCGTCATGGGGCGGCGCGAGGGGGCGCGCGTGTCCGGCAGGGAGACGATCACCTGGCCGTTGGCGTCAGTGGTCGCTTCGCCGCTCCCCAGCGTCACCCAACTGAAGGTGTCCTGCGTCTCGTCGCTGAACGAGTAGCGGCCCGGCCCGGCGTAGCTGAACCATGCCGCGTCGCCGACCGCGTTCCACGACATGGGCGCGCCGCTCACCGCCCCGCCGAAGTAGTACGAGGCGGCGACCGCTGCCTTGAGCGGATCGCCCTGGGCGATCTGGTCGTAGTCCGGCGTCACCTCGACTTTGTACTCTGGCACGCGGAACTCGGCGATGCTGAACGACACCTGGGCGGCGTAGCGACCGCTCATCTGGACGTTGATGTTCGCCTGACCAAGCTGCACGTCATCGGGCAGGGCGATCTCGCCGTTGAAGGTGCCGAACTCCGTCAGCGGCAGCTCGCCCTCGAAGAGCATCTGCCCGCCCCAGTTCACGTCAATGGAGACATGCACGCTCCTGGCAGAGGGCACGCTGTAGGTCATATCCTGGCGGTCGCGCACCGCACCCCGGAAATACACCGTCTCGCCGGGACGATAGATCGGGCGGTCCGTGTAGAGGTACCCGGCGGTTTCGGGCAGCTCGTTCTCGTTCCACGACATCCACACGCCGTAAGTGTCCGCGCCCTCAGCCACCGCGTAGACGAACGTATCGCGGCTGGGGTACAGGTCTACCGGCAGGCGCACGACGCCATCGGCCCCGGTCTCGCCGCCGACGATCTGCCTGCCGTCCCCGTCATAGAGGCGCACGGCGACGCCGGCGACCGGCTCGGCGCTCTGGATGTCGGTCACCCAGATCAGCATCTCGTCCGGGCTGCGCTTGACGGTCAGGCTGGCCGTGACTACGCCCAGCGCCATCGTCTCTGGCTCGCGGACGCGCGGGCCTTGCGCGCGCAGCAGGTAGACACCAGGGGCCAGCTTGCCGCCTTGCTCGGAGGCAAGCAGCACCTCATCCACGCCGTAGAGCGCCGGGCCGGCGTCGAGCGTCTGCGTCCACTCACGCAATAGGGGACTGCGGCGGGCCAGACGGTCAATGTCCTCGTAGTAGGCGCGCATGGCCGTGCCGATCTGTGCCGTGTCAAGGGTGTGCAGCCAGAAGCGCACGGCCGGCTTGGCGGCGACGCGCATGGCGATGCGCGTGTCGTCGCGGTAGGCGCTGGTGAGCATGAAGCGCTCGTAGGTGGGCAGCGCGGCCCAGGGGTCAATGACGCCGGTGACGAAGCTGAACGTGTAATCCGTCTCGATGGTGTTGCCGTACACGTCCTGCGCGCCGCGCTTGAAGCGGATGGTGTAGGTCGTCTCCTGCTGTGTGGCGAAGTCCAGGTAGAGCGACTGGTCGCCGCCGACTACAGGCTTCCAGATCACACCCTCCGGGCTGACGATCTCCACCTTGTCGGCGAAGGTCTCGGTGTTCATCGGCGATTTGAAGACGATGCTCACCCCGCCGCCGGGGTAGACAGCGCGCTCGCCGTTGGACGGGTCAGTGTAGGCGATGCCCGGCGCGGGCACGGTGCTGAAAGCGTAGGACAACCCTTCCCTGAGCGTGGCCTCGCCACTGATGCCCCGCGCGGTGGGCGCGAGGGTGATCAGGTAGCTGGCTTCCAGGCGCAGCAGCGCGTCCGGCTGGAAGGTCAGGCGGCGGCTGTCGTCCGACCAGGTGAATTTGCCCGCCACGCGCTCGCCGCTGAAGAGCAGGGCGAATGCCGCTTCTGTGCTGGCGCGATCCATCGGCTGGCTGAACTCGATGCTCACCGGCGTTTCCAGCCGCACGTTGCTCTGGTTGGAGTAGGGCGAGACGTTGAGGACTTCGGGGGCCAGCGTCCTGAACTGCCAGGCATAGGTCTGGTCGAGCGTCGCGCCGAGCACGTCAGCCAGCCCCGCCGCGACGCGGGCAGTGTAGGTCGTGCCGCCGGTCAGCGGCTTGGCCGGGGTGAACTGGTAGATGGACGTGTTGATCCATTCGCCTCGCCCTTCAACCGCTGGCGCGAATTGCAGCGGATCGGGCAGCCCCTCCAGCTCGCCGGTGGAGACCAGCGGCACGACCGGACGGTTGAAGGAGACGGTGATCGTCGCGTCGGCGGCCACGCCTTCTGCGCCGTCCGCCGGGATCACCGCAGCCACTTCCAGCCGCCCGATGGTCTGCACGAAGAACTCGTGCGGCTCGGCGAGCGCCACCCCGCCCGCCGACTGCGCGCTCGCCCCCAGAGTGACGGCGTAGCGCGTGGCGCGCTGCCAGCCGCCAGCGGGGATGGCGCGCAAGGTGCGCGCGTCCGCCCACGTGAACTCCAGCGATGCGGCAGGCTGTATCTGCCAGGCCGCCTCAACGCTGGCCGCGTCCATCGCCTGGTCAAAGACCAGCGTCACCGGCTGGTCGGCCAGCACTTCTTCGCCCGGATAGGGCTGCACCGCGATCACCTGCGGCGGCAGCGGCTCCGCGCCCTCCTGGGCCAGCGACTGTGTCGTCGCGGCGAGCAGCATTGCAGCCAGGGCCGCAACGCCGATTCGCGTTCCCCACGCAAGAATCTCGTTCACGGTCACACTCCTTCGCTCAAGTCCATACACTCTTAGGACGCTCAACAGTCGCGCGGAGTTCCAGCGGGCGAAGCGCGCTGCCCAACACCTGCCATTATAGGGGGATTCGCCACAGAAGATAGAGGGCTGGTGTTGCCGAGGCGCTGGCCCGCTGCGCCCGGCTGCGTGGGGCGGTCGTCGCCCAAGTGGTGCCTATCGTCACTCGCAGGCTCTAGTATTTGTCACTGCTGAGCACCCTACGAACCGGGTATAGTTACTGCATAAGCGGTATGGAGAGTGCCGAAGGAGCAAAGATGGCCGACCTGACGACTACCTACATGGGCGTGACCCTGAAAAATCCCCTTATTGTGGCTGCCAGCTCGATCTCGAATTATGTGGACAAGGTGAAGAGAGTGGAGGAAGTCGGGGCCGGTGCCCTGATCATTCGCTCGCTGTTTGAAGAGCAAATCCAGCACGACGAGATGACCATGGCCGACTTCATGGAGCGCGCTGCCTACATCTCGCCGGAGATTCAGTCGGCGTTCTACCCGCCTATCGAGTCGGGCGGCCCGCGCGAGCATCTGATGTGGGTGGAAAAGACGCGCCGGGCGGTCTCGATGCCGATCTTCGCCAGCCTGAACGCCGTTTCTCCCGGCTCGTGGACCAGCTACGCCAGGCAGCTTGAGGAAACCGGCGTGGCCGGCCTGGAGATCAACTACTACGTTGTGGCGACCGACCCTGATGTGCCCGGCAGCGCGCTTGAGCAGAAGCTCTTCGACATTGTGGAGAGTGTCGTCCAGACCGTCTCGATCCCGATTGCTGTCAAGCTCAGCCCCTACTACACCTCGACGCCCAATGTCGTGCGCGAGCTGGAAAAGCGCGGCGCGAAAGCGGTCGTGCTGTTCAACCGTTTCCTCCAGCCGGACATTGACGTGGACGGCGAAGCGCTCGTCAATGACATGGTGCTCAGCGCGCCGCGCGAGATGATAGTCCCGCTGCGCTGGGTGGCTTTGCTCTACGGGCGCACGCGGATGGACCTGGCGCTGAACACGGGCGTGCACAGCGGGCGCGATGTCGTCAAGGCCATCCTGGCGGGTGCTTCGGCGGTGCAGATGGCTTCCTGCCTGCTGGAAAATGGCCTGCCGTACCTCTCAACCATGCTGCTGGCGATCCAAAGCTGGATGGAGGCGAAGGACTACCGGTCACTGGACGAGTTCCGGGGCAAGCTGAGCCAGCAGAACATCCCCGACCCGTTCGGCTTTGAGCGCGCCCAGTATATGAAGCTGCTGATGGCGCAGCAGTAGCCAGCGATCAATTGTCAGTAGTCAGTCTTCAGTAGGGGTTATCAGTATAGGGCAGGGGGGTACTCGCTCGCAGGGGCATATCGCCATACGTCCCTGCGAGCCTCATCCCCGCTCGGCCCGCTGGCGCGGGCCTCGCGCCCTTTGAGCATCTCTGCGCTCTCCACTCGCCGCCCCGCTATGGGTAGACGAAGCTGGCTGCCTCTGGCCGGGCCAGCCACTCGGCCAGAAGCTGCGCGTGGGCGTCCTTCTCCGACAGGATGGGATCACTCACCGGCCAGGTGATGCCGATGGCGGGGTCGTTCCAGCGAATGCCGCTCTCCGCCGCCGGGTTGTAGAGCGCCGTGCACTTGTAGTAGACGACGGCCACGTCGGACAGCGCGCAGAACCCGCGCGCGAAGCCCGCCGGTGCCCACACCTGGCGCTGATCGTCCGCCGACGCCTCGACGCCAAACCACTGGCCGAGCGTCGGCGATCCCTGGCGAATATCCACCGCCACCAGAAAAGCGCGGCCCAGCGTCACGCGCATCAGCTTGGCCATCGGCGCGGCCCACTGAAAGTGCAAGCCGCGCACGACGCCTCTCACGGAATACGACTGGTTGTCCTGCACGAACTCGTCGGGGATGCCCAGCGCGGCGAAGGCATCCCGACGATAGGCTTCCATGAAATAGCCCCGGTGGTCTCTGAACACACCGGGGACAATGACTTTCACAGCAGCAAAGTGCTCGCTCTCGATCTCAAACGGCACGTGCGACTCCCTGTGAAGGCTGGGCCGGGGTCAGCGGCGGAAGAAGTTGCTGGCGATGAACCACACGTTGGCCGGGCGCTCGGCCAGGCGGCGCATGAAATAAGGATACCACTCCGTCCCGTAGCCTGAATACACGCGCACCGTGAAGCCGTCATCGCGAAGCTGGGTCTGCAGGCTGGGCCGGATGCCGTAGAGCATCTGGAACTCGAAGCTGTTATAGGGCACGTCGTGGGCGCGGATGTACGCTTTGGCGGCGGCGATCATCTTTTCGTCGTGGGTGGCAATCGCCAGGAAAGCGCCCGCAGCGCGCGCCTCCTCGCTCAGGAATAACTCGGTCAGGCGCACGAAGCTCGCGTCTGCTGCGGCTTTCTTGGGGAAGGCGCGGTCGGGCGGCTCTTTGTACGCGCCCTTGCACAGCCGGACGAACGCCCCTTCCGCCGCAAGGGCGCGCATGTCATCCTCGCTGCGGAACAGGTACGCCTGGATAACCGTGCCCACGTTGTCGAAGTCCTGGCGCAGCGCCCGGAAGACGCGCAGCGTGCTGTCTGTATAGTCGGAGCTTTCCATGTCAATGGTGATGTGGTTGTTGGCTGCTTTGGCGCGCTCCAGGATGCGGCGCATGTTGTCCAGGCACAACTGCTCGCTGACGTCGAGACCAAGCTGTGTCAGCTTGAGCGACGCGGTCGCGCGCACGCCGCTGTTGGCGACGGCGTCCAGCAAGTCGAGATAGGCTTGCGCTGCCTGGGCAGCACCCTGTTCGTCGGTCACGCTCTCGCCGAGATGATCGAGCGCGACTTCCAGCCCGTCGTCGTTCAGGCGGCGGGCGGCCTGGATGGCTTCGGGCAGTGTTTCCCCGGCGACAAAACGCTCGGCGGTGCGGCGCGCCGGGCCGAAGTGGGTGATGAGGGATTTGGCCCAGTTAGCCCGAGAGAGGTAGAGGAGAGCAGAGCGAAGCATTGTCAAAGTCCTTTGCTCAAGTATTTACCCGTCACTGTCCCTTATTGTACGCCACCGTCGCAGGCGCTCACAAATGGCGGCTGGCAGCCGATTCCCTGACAGAAAGCAACAACAGAGCGCCGCAATGGCGCTCTGGCTCCGCGCACGCACACGACCCTGCTGCGCGAAGTCACGGGCTGGAACTGGCTGCTTCGACAGGAGCGGCCACTGCGTCACGCGAGTAGCCGGGGACAACAATCGCCACCTGGTACGCGGCTCCGGTGCGCTCCACGACCTGGATATTGCCCTGGCGCTCGCGCGCGCTCAGCCAGATTTCGCTGGCCAACTGGTGCTCCAGCCAGCGCTCTTCCTGGCTCGCTGCCAGCTCGCGCAGCGTGAAAGGGGCGTCGGGCGGCCACAACCAGGACGGAGCGGATGGGTCGCGCGGGATTTCGTAGGCGCTCACCCAGCCCGCCGCCGGCAGCGCGCGCACCGGCGTGTTGCTCAACTGCCCGCAGCGTTCCAGAATCTGGTTGTAGCTGTTCTGCGGCCAGGAACTATAGCGGCGGACGGTGCGCGTCTCGTCGTAGAGCGACACGGTGATGCTCTCGATCACCGGGCTGCCTTCGCTGGACGGGATCAGCTCGTCCTCCCATTCGTAGAAGCCGCGCCCGATGATGTCTTCCAGAAAGGCGCGAATGACCGCATCATCGGTCACGCGCGCTTCCAGAATATCTTCTGCGCCGTACTCGCCCACTGTGCTCCACACGACGCGGCCATCGCCCCACAGCGTGCACGGTGGAATGCTGTTGAGCAGGGAGGCCGGACTCTCTTCAGTGGGGCGGTTGTCCAGGCGGACGACGATGGACTCTGGATCGCGACTCCAGTCGAACAGGCCAAGCTGGGAGCCATCGCCGTCCTTGTCATTGTCGCCGCACGCCGCCAACAGCAGCACCACCAGCGCCAGCAGCAGCCATCCTCGTCGCATCGTCCGCTCCTCGCAGCCCCCAATACACCTGCGCGCATTGTAGCCCCGCTTCTTTCACACCACAAGCGCGGCAGCATTGACCTCACCCCCTGGCCTCGCTGCGCCCGGCTCGCCCCTCTCCACGTTGGAGGGACGGGCAAATAAGGTTGCATTGACGATTAATTACAGGTTACGGAAGAACAATGCAAGGGAAGAAACGAACCAAGAAGCCGACTTCGGGGAACCGGTTGTAGGGGCGGGTTTGTAAACCCGCCCCTACAGGCCCTGCCAGGCATCCGGGCTTCTTCTTCAAGCCGCCCGTTTCTTCCGGTGATTGTGATCGCTCGTCGTTACGCTAAATCAACACTGTCTAATAGGCCCGTCCCTCCACGTTGGAGAGGGGGCGGCGAGGCCCGCGTTAGTGGGCCGCGCGGGGGTGAGGTAAAGGGCGGCGCAGCAGAGCAGCGGGTAACACAGAGCAGCGCCCCTACCGGCAGATCTCGTATACACCCAACAAACCCGGCTGCCTGAGCGGTGAGGCAGCCGGGAAAGTCGAGACGGTGATATGGGAATGCTGGCCGCTTACTCCGGCACGATCTCGTAAGCCTGCCCTTCCCAGACGAAGAGCACCCGCTCGCCCAGCGCCAGGAACTCGCCGATCTGCGGGTCGAGATCGAGCAGGGCGAAGTAGGCATCGCTGAGGAACGCGACCTGACGGGGGGTCATCGTGTCGGCGTCGTAGAGCGTGTCCACCCATACGCCGTCCCGCCAGACGAACGTCCGGTCGCCCACGTAGCGCAGGGGCTGGCCGCCGGCTGCGGCGTACTTCTCGGCTTCACCGGGGGCGTCTGCCCCTTCGCGGAAAGTCATCGTCGGGGCCGCGACCGGGGCTTCGGCCCCGGCCAGGTTCGCGGCGGCTTCTGCAGCGTCTACCGCCATCCCGCCCGACGGCGCGGCGAACGACGCGTCCGCCTCGGCCTCGAAGAGCATCTGCGCTTCCTCGCGCCCTTGCTGGGTGAAGATGTCGTCTTCGGTGATCAGGAAGGACGTGTACGGCGTGATGATCCCGTAGCGGATGCTCAGGCGGATGATGCTGTCCACCAGCTCGGGGTCTTCGCCGTGCAGACGGATGGCGTTGAGCAGCGCGCCGATCTTGCGCGTCGCCCACAGGCGAGGGATGAACACCTCGCCACCGGCCCGCTCGCGGAAGCTGACCTCGTAGGTGTAGACCCTGCGCTCGCCGTCCAATTCTCCGGCCAGGCGCACAGTCGCCGGGCCGCCGTCGCGATAGCGCCCGGTGATGATGAGCTGCGTTCCGGCGAACAGATCCGGCAGCGGCGCGGCGGGGAACATCTCCTCGACGCGCACGCCATCCACTTCGAGCGTGACGTTGGCCAGCACCGGCGCGCTGATCTTGTTGTAGAGGCTGCTCACCTCCTCGTCAATGCGCTGATCGGGGCGCACATAGGTGCCCGCGCCGCGAAACGCCTGGTAAAGCTGATCGAGCAGGAAGGTGTCCACGTCGTCGCCCACGCCGAAAGTGAAGATGCGCACGTTGGGCGGGGCGGCCCTCTCTACGTTGTCGAGAATCCGGGCCGTGTCGGTCTCGCCCTCGGTCGCCAGGCCATCGGTCAGGAAGAGCACGACCGTGGGGCGCTCGCGGTCGGCCAGGCGCATCGCTTCGCGCAGCGCGCCGTCAATGTCCGTGCCGCCCAGCGCCTCCAGCCCGGCGATCCACTCCTTCGCCTCCGCCGCCACGCTGACCGGCTGCATGTCCTCGGCGAAGACGCGATAGCCGGTGCTGAACACGACCAGGTTGAAGCGGTCGCGGCGGTTGAGGTTGCTCAGCACGAACTTGACGGCTTCGCGGGCCTGGTCCCACTTCTCGCCGTGCATCGAGCCAGACTGATCGAGCACGATGATGACATCCTTGGCGACGATGCGCTCGGCTGCGGCGCTCACCGGCGGCGTGATCAGCAGGGTGAAGAAGCCATCCTCGTAGGCGCTCTCGCGATAGCTCAGCAGGTTGGCGCTGATCTCCTCGCGGGCCAGCCCGTAGTACAGGCTGAAATCACCGTCGGGACGCACGTAGCTGTCTTCGTAGCCGGCGCGGAAGCGGTACTCCCCGTCGCGCGAGATGGCGACCGGGTGGGTGGGCGAGTAGATGGTGCTGACCGGGTCGTTCGAGCGCACGCTGACGCTGATGCTGAGTCGCTCGACAGGGCGGCGAGACAGGTGATCGGTGCGCAGCGGGTACACGTAGCGCACCAGCCCATCTTCGACCGGCAGAAGCTGACCGTACTCGATCTCGATCTTGACCTCAGAGAAGGGCTGGATGGGGAACACGCTGGCCTGGATGGCTCCCGCGCCGATGTATTCGAGCAGAGCGGGGTCGCGCATCCGGCGCACGATCTCGTCGTAGATGGCGCGCGCTTCATCGGCGTCGAGAATCCGCGCCTCAATCGGCTTGCCGTCCACCCACATGACCAGGTCCGATACGGCGGCGCCGGCGGGCAGCGGGAAGACATACGTCCCCTCGGCGATACGCGCGCTGTCGTTGTAGAAGACCTGCTCAATGCGCGTCGTGGCGACCTGGTTATCAATCTCCACGCTGACGCGGTGCGATTCGATGATCACACCCTCGTCGAGCAGGAACGGCAGGCGCGCCTGAGCAGGGACATCGAAAGCGGCCAGCGCCGGACCGATGCCGACCGTCAGCAATGCGAACAGCAGTAAGCATGTCATGGTGCGTCTCATGGTGTTCTCTCCACGATACTCTTCAGCGCCGGGTGGCGCGGACTCTCTTCCGTGCTATGCCATAGACGCTGGCGGGCGCGGAATGGTTCCCATGATCGCGTGGAGGGCGCATGTCGGCTTCTGGGGCCAGGCGTCACCGCAGAGGCGCAGAGGACGCAGAGGAAAGATGGTGTTAGTTCTTCTCCGCGTCCCCTGTGTCTCAGCAAGCTCAGGAAAGTCTTTCGTAATCCGGCGGTTTACCTCACCCCCAGCCTCGCTTCGCTCGGCGTGCCCCCTCTCCATGCATGGAGAGGGGGCGGCGAGGCGCGTCAGCGCCGAGCGGGGGTGAGGTAAACCGGGGCATGGCAACTCGCCTCTTCAATTCCTTACCTGAGCTTACTTCTGCGGTTCAAGTATTTCGCCCCCAAATCCGAATGCACCCTGTGCAGGGCGGCGATGTGCCATTTCCGGCCACTTGGGGCATACTTGGGACGTGCCTGACCGCGCACAGTCACAGGGAAGCAGACCATGCCTGACCCGAATCTGCCCCACGAGCTAGAGGCCGCGCGCCTGCTGGAGGCCGTTCGCCACCTGAGCGTGACCATCGGGCCGCGCCGCCCGGCCAGCCAGGGCGAACGCGAAGCGGCGGCGTATGTTCACGAGACGATTCGCCGCCTGAACCGCCATTGGGAATTGACCAACCAGCCCTTCCGCAGCGTGACCGGATTCCGCGTGCGTATCGCGCCGCTGGCGGTCCTGACCGGGCTGAGTCTGCTCTTTGGGCTGCGACGGAGCCGCCAGGCCCAGATCAGCGGCGGGCTGTTGTCCATTGCGCTGAGCATCATGAGCCGCGACGCATTTCTGGCCCGCCCCTCCATCTGGGAGACGTGGCTGCCGCGCGGCGAGTCTGGCAACGTGATCGTGCGTATCCCGCCCCGCCGCAAGATCGAGCGGCGCGTTGTCTTCGTGGCTCACCTCGATTCGGGCGTTCACCGCCTGACGACGAACAGTCGCATCGCCCGCTACCTGCCCTATACGCTGGGCGGCGTCACGCTGATGGCGCTCACGGGCGGCGTGCTCTCTGTGCTGGCGGGCCGCCAGGCGCGCTGGCGCTGGCTGCGCGCGCTCGTGGGACTCTCTGCGTTTGGCGCGGCGGGGCTGGCGATGGCCGACGAAACCGGGCCGAACACCGATGGGGCGGTCGGCAATGCGTCGGGCGTGGCCGTGCTGCTGGGCCTTGCCCACGCGCTGGCCCGCCATCCGCTGGAGTCCACTGAAGTCGTGCTGGCCTTCACCGGCACTGGCACAGCAACCTGCACCGGCGCTGATGCGCTGGCGACAGCCTATGGTGAGGCGTGGAAAGAGGCGCTGTGGGTGGTGGTGGATCACGTGGGCGCGGGCGAACTGAGCTGGGTGACGCGGCATGGCATCAGCCCCTACGCCTATTACTACCCGCACCCCGAGGCCGTGCGCGTCATGGAGCGCGTCGCCGACGCGCGCCCCGACCTGGGGCTGATGGGCAAGACTGTGCTGACGGTAGATGAGCTGGCCATTCTGCGCGACCGCGATCTGCGCGCCGTCGCCCTGATGGGCTACGACCGCGCGTCCGGTCTGATCCCGCACTGGCGGCAAAGCAGCGACACGATCCATGCCATTGCGCCGGAGGCCCTGGAGCGCGCCGCCAATGCCTGCTGGACGACCGCTCGCGCCATGGACGAGAGCGACACCTGGCCGTTCGAGAAGTGAGTCTGCGCGCAATCGGTCTATGTGCGGAGTTCTGAACCACAGAAATGCGGAGAAAGAGACTTCCGAAGTTCTCAAAACCCCGGAAGCCTGTCCTCACACTCTGCCACGTTGCTGCCAGCGCGCCCATAGCGCGCCGAGCGTCGCTTCCAGCCGCGCCTCGAAGACTGTCCCCAGCGAGGTGGTCACGTCGTCGTGATTGGGGAACACGGCGTAGGGGATCGCCGTGCCGCGCACGTCAATCGTCTCCGAGTCGTCGGCGGCTAGCTCCTGCCAGTCCACTTCTCTGTACAGGCGCTCCAGCTTGGCGTCCGGCAGCCCGTGCTCCAGGATGCTGTCTGGCTTGTCCGGATTGAAGCGGCGGCGGTTCTTGCGCAGCGACTCCTCGAAGGGCACGTCAATGAAGAAGATGGCCGCCTGCTTCAGCACGGCGTCGCTCAGGTGCGGGTACGCGGCGCGATAGCCGCCGTGCTCGCTGCCGCGCGAGAACTCGATGAGCACGGTGTGCGTTGCGTGCAGGTCAGGCGCGTCGCGCAGGAGCTTGTCGTATTCCAGGCTCAGCCGCTCGATGAGTAGGTGCCACAAGTCGTTGTGGACGAAATAGCCGTCGCGATCAGTGTGCAGGCGCGGGCGGTCCAGCGTGTGCTCCAGGATGTGATCCTCCTCGAACCACGTCCAGAGCATGGGGAAATCATCTAGCTCGTGCAGCGCCCCGATGTGGAAGCGGGCGAGCCGCTCATCGGCTGGTAGACCTTGCAGGAAGTGGATTAGCTCGCTCTTGCCAGCCGCCGGACGGCCATTGAGGATGAGAATTGGAAAGGTGTCGGTCATTGTCTGCTCCCGAAAGCTCACTGGCTCTGGCCAGCCGCCGCGTCTATCAGCGACTGCTTGAGGTCCCACAGCGCCTGAGTGAGCGATACGTGATAGATGTGCGGGTTGACCAGCCGCAGCACGCCGGGGTCGAGCCGCTCGGTGTCGGCGCGGCGCAGGGCGCGCATGTCCTCGATGGTGGGCTGGTCGTAAACCAGCCGCCCCTCGCGCAGCACTTCGACCAGCAGCGGCTCGATCTCGGAGATCTCCCCGCGCGCCAGCCCCCGGCACTTGGTGCGATCCGCCGGGTGGCGCAACATCAGCTTGTCGCCTGTGTGCGGGTCTTCGTCTTCCAGGCTCAGCAGATCAGCGGTTGCCTTGCCGCGCTCGTCATAGACGCGCCACACGCGCTTGTGACCGGGGTTGGGTGTCTTGTCCGGCGACTCCGACAGCTTGATCGCTGGCACCCAGTGGCCATTGTCGCACACGGCCACCAGCTTGTACACGCCGCCCAGAGCAGGTTCGCCCCATGAGGTGATCAGCCGCGTCCCCGCGCCGAAGGCCAGCCGCTTGATCAGGTGATCGGCATCGAGGTCCCAGCGCGGCGCTTCGTCCCGAATCTGGGTGATGATCTGCCAGATGACCAGCTCGTCGAGGTTGTTAGAGAGCACAATGGTCGTGTCCGGGAAGCCAGCGTCGTTGAGCATCCTGACCGCCTGGATGCTCAGATAGGCCAGGTCGCCGGAATCCAGGCGGATACCGACTGGCTCATGCCCCTTGCGGCGCAGTTCCTCAAAGACGGTGATCGCGTTGGGGATGCCGCTGCCGAGCGTGTCAATGGTGTCCACCAGCAGCAGGCAGTCGTCGGGGTAGCTCTCCGCGTAGGCGCGGAACGCTCCCAGCTCGCCCATGCCCAGGGCCATGAAGACCTGGACCATGCTGTGGGCGTGCGTGCCTTTGGGCGGATAGCCCAGCACGCGCGAGATGCCCACGCTGGATGAGAAATCCGCCCCGCCGATGAGCGACGCGCGCGTCCCGGCGTTCGCGCCCCGGTCGTGGCCGCGCCGCACGCCGAACTCCAGCAGCAGCCGCCCGCGCCCGCTGAAATGCATCCGCGCAGCTTTGGTGGCGACCAGCGTCTGGTAGTTGAGGTGGTTGAGCAGCGAGGTTTCGAGCAGTTGGGCGGGCACCATCGGCCCCTGCACGACGGTCAGCGGGACGTTGGGGTGCACGACGCGCCCTTCCGGGATGGCGTGCAGCGTCAAGCCCTCAAAGGTGCCGTTGGCTGCCAGCCAGCGCAGGAAGTCGTCGGCGAAGAGGCGCTCGCCGGTACGCCCGCGCTGCCCGCGCAGGTATTCGATATCGTCGGCGGTCAGATGCGCCTCGCCCATCCAGTCGAGCAGCCATTCCAGCCCGGCGCTGACGCAGTAGCCGGCTTTGTGCGCGCCGTAATCGGGATAGTCGCGGAAGAAGTGATCGAACTGCACCGTCTTCTCGTGCAGGCCCGTGCGGTAGTAAAGCTGGGCCATCGTCAGTTGATAGAAGTCGGTGAAGAGGATGCTCTCCGCCACGCGACGCTGTGCCTCTTTCACAGTGACTCCTTGAGCGCCTCCGGCTGTTCTCTGTCTCCATTATCCCCCATTCACGCCGGCCTTGCATCCTTTCAGAAGGGCGCTTCTCGTGGGAGTGCTGTTGACGAGTCCTCCGCGCGCCGGTTTGGCAGGGGCGCTGCTCCGCTGCGTCCGTTGTAGGGGGGGTAGCACCCCCCCTAATGAGATTTGACATTCAAGACGGGTAATACGCGCAAATGTTATGTAGGGCGGGTTTACAAACCCGCCCCTACAAGCGGCTGCCGATCATGATCGTCAATTCACATCAGATCTCACTCCCGCCCGGTGTCGGCGCGCCGCGCCAGCCGCTCAGACGTCGATCTGCCACTTCGCCAGAGTTTCGAGCAGGTATTCCGCGTCCATCTGCTTGGGCAGAAAGCCATCGGCGCCGAGCGCGAGAGCCATCTCCTGATCCGCGATCACCGAGCTGATGAAGATCGGCGTGCGGGCCGTGGCCGGGTGGGCGCGGAACCAGGCCAGCAGGCTCCAGCCATCTTCGGCGGGCAGCATAATATCCAGAATGATCGCATCTGGCGCGGCGTTCTCAACCACCTCGCGCGCCTGGACGCCATTCTGCGCGGTCAGCACACGGCAGGGGCTGTTGACCAGATGGCGGCGCAGCAGGTTCACGTACTCGATGTTGTCATCAACGATCAGCAGAGTCGAGGGGCGCGAGGCGGGCCACAGCAGCCTGATCTCGAAGACGTCTCCCTGCTGCGAGCACGAAATGGCGCCCCGCATGTGCTGGATCAGGCGCCGGCAGGTGTCGAAATGCGGGTGCTCGTCCAGGGCGGGCGCGCCGCGCCCCACCGCGCACCGGTACGTTACGCCGGCCTGCGCCCCGGCGCTGATCCCGCTCAGGAGGACTCGCGGGCCGTGCGCGATTTCGAGCGCCAGGCTGGTCAGATTGAGCAGGGTCTGGCGGACCAGCACGGGATCGCCCTGGATGGCGAGGTCCGGGGCGAGATCGATCGCGATTTCCCGCTCGCGCAGCGCGGCCAGCGAGCCAATCGCCGGAGCCAGCTCCTCGACCAGCGCGGCCAGAGGGACGGTCTGCCAGGCGGCGGTCGCGGCGAAGCGGGAGATCTCGCCGTTGTGCGGGTGCGACGCGGCAGCGTGCGCGTCCTCCTGCGCGCGCTGCTCCTGGACATCCTGCCACAGCGTCTCGACGATGCGCTCCAGGGCGCTGGCGTGGTCACGGTAGAATTGACTGCGGCCCAGCGCCAGCTCATCCAGACACTCGGCGACCGACAGTCCCTCGATATAGCGCGCTTCGAGGATGCGGAAGCGGCGCCAGTCGGGCGACTGCGCGGGCGTGCCCGGCTCTGGGCGCAGCCGTTCGAGCGCTTCGAGCAGGTAGCGGCGCAGGCGCTGGCTGCCGCGCGAGGCATGCTGGTTCTCGCGCATGACCAGGGCCAGCAGCGGGTGTTTTTGCAGGTGAGCGGAGTCGTAGAGGTGCAGCAGCGCATCTTCGACCCACCCGGCAAACTCAGCGTGGGGAATATCGGCAAAGAGTGGCATGATTCATATCGTCCGGTTATTGGGCGGCGCGCCGCCCCGCGTTCGTTTTTGCCGCGTCAATCATACCGCGAACGGCGGGCCGGGGCAGCGGTCAGCGATTAGCCGGGGTGCGAGCAAAGGTTGTCAGCGACTTGCTTAACACGCTGGGACACTGACCTCACCCCCAGCCTCGCTTACGCTCGGCCTTGCCCCCTCTCCGTTGACGGAGAGGGGGCGGCGAGGCCCGCGTCAGTGGGCCGCGCGGGGGTGAGGTCAGCCAGGGCGCAGCAGGGCAGCGCCCGCTCGTACCCGATTAGCTCTTGGCTGAACGCTGTCTGCTAACCGCTGATTGATTTGATCGCCCAATGCCAGCCCAGCGTAACGAGGTTCTCATGCAGACACAACACTCCGAGCGGTTGACTCCCCAGGCTAAAGCGCGCCTGTCCGACGAACTGGGCGAGCTTCAGCGCACGGCGCTGCGGCGCGCGATTGCCGGGGTAGTGGTGGCTTATGTGCCCCTCCATATCTTCGTCTCGTCCACCTGGGCGGCCCGCTACGCCGCCTCCGCCTGGAGTGTGGCGCTGTGGCTCGGCCTGAGCGCGGGCGCGGCCTTCGCCCTGATGCGCCGCAGCCTACAGTGGGCCGCCGGGGTGTGGCTGGCCGGGCTGGCGGCAAGCATTACGGTCGCGGTGGAACGGGCGCGCGTCCCGGAGACCGCTTTCGCTTTCGTCCTGCTGCCGTTTTTTGCTTCGTGCTGCCTGCGGCGCGGCGCGGAGCTGATTGTCGCAGCGGGGGTGGCGGCGCTGGCGCTGATCCAGGTGCGGGCTGGCTGGCTGCCGGGCCAGTACGCGCTGCTGGTCCCACTGCTCGGCGCGATGATGGCGCTGTGGGGGCGGGCGTTCGTGGCGCACTATCACGCGTCGGTCTATTGGAGCACGGTCTACGTCGCGCAGACCCAGGCGATTGTCGGCGAGGTGCGCGCCGGTCGCGCCCGGCTCAGGCAGCTCGTCAAGGACCTGGATCAGGCATACGCTGCCACCCAGCGGGCGCATAGCGCCCGGCTGAGCGCACTGCAAGCAGCAGAAGAAGCCCGGCGCTTCAAGACCGAGTTTGTGAACAACGTCAGCCACGAGCTGCGCACGCCGCTCAGCCTGATCATCGGCTTTCTGGACGTGATGATCACCGCCCCCGAGAACTACGGTGGCGAGCTGCCGGGAGCCTATCGCCGCGACCTGACCGCCGTCTACAACAGCGCCCAACACCTGCGCGACCTGATTGACGACGTGCTTGACCTGGCGCGCATTGACGCGCAGAAGTTCGCCCTTAGCCGCCAAAAGGTCACGATCAGCGCGCTGGTCCAGGAAGTGCTGAACATGACCGCCCGCTACGTCGCCGCCAAAGGAATCACCCTGCAGGCCGAAGTTGATCCCGCCCTGCCGGACCTGTGGATCGACCGGCTGCGCATCCGACAGGTGCTCCTGAATCTGATCAGCAACTCGATCCGCTTCACGGAGCAGGGCTGGATTCGCATCACTGTCACGCAGCAGCCCGACGAGATGCTGGTCCGTGTGCAGGATACCGGGCGGGGCATCGCGCCGGACGAGATCGACAAGCTGTTCAAGGAATTCCGCACGTCCGCCACGCTCACCGACCGCTGGCACAGCGGGTCCGGCCTGGGGCTGGCGATCAGCAAGAAGTTTGTCGAGTTGCACGGTGGGCGGATGGGCATTGACCAGAGCTACACGGGCGGGGCCTGCGTCTGGTTCACGCTACCGCTGCCAGGCGCGGCTCGCCCCGCCGGCGACCTGGGCGATTCCAGACAGGGCCGGTGGACCGCGCCGGCTGCCGAGGCGCGCGGTCTGGTGGTCGTGATCCATGAAAACGAGCGAGTCGTGCAGGTCATGAAGCGCTACCTGCCCGATTTCGAGGTCGTGGCCGCCACCAGCCCTGAGGAAGGGGTTGCGCTGGCCGAGCGGCTGCATGCGGATGTGATCATCACGGGCAGCCCCGCACCGCTGCCGCCCTCGGCGACGCCCCGGCTGACGATTCGCTGCCCGCTGCCGGCCCGCCACCGCCCGACGCTCACGCTCGATGTCGAGGATATCCTTACCAAGCCGATCTCGCGTCACGACCTGCTGGCCATCCTTGATCGCCTGGCGTGCGTGCCGGAACGCGTGCTGGTGTTGGACGACGACCCGGCGGTAGGTCAGCTTCTCCGGCGGATTCTGCGGATGCGCGTCCCGGCGGGCGGCTTCATCGACGCGTTCACCGGCGGCGAGGGGCTGGCGCTGATGCGCTCGGAAAAACCCGACCTGGTCCTGCTCGATCTGTCGCTGCCGGACCTCAACGGGTTCGAGGTGCTGGATCACATGGCGCAGGACCCGGCGCTGGCCGATATCCCGGTGATCATCGTGTCGGGCTACGAGCACGGCCTGGAAGACACAGCCTTGCAGGGCGATGTCGTCATCTCGCCCCCTGACCCGCTTCAACTGGGCGCAATTGTCCGCGTCGTGGAGTCTGTTCTGAGCGCGGCGCTTCCCCCGGATGCGCCGGACGCGCAGACTGGCTACCTCCGCTAGACTATACGAGTACACGTTGGCAGAAGTTCGCCACCGGTTTTGTAGGGGTAGGTCTGAGGTCCACTCAGGGCGCAGCAGAGCAGCCTGTGGGCCACTACTGGGCGTCGTACTGGGCGCAGAGGGCGGAAGGCCTGCGCCTGCAAGAGGCGGACGGCTGGAGCAGCCTGGCCATGTCGCGCCGCTATGTGGGAGGATAGCGCGATCGCCAACGAGGGGATGGCGCGACTCTGGTCAGCAGCCACAAGAGATCGTTGCGCGAGCAGAACCAGCACGCGGGTTGTTTCGACCACATGCTGGTTCTGTCTTGTTCAGGTGACTGCTGCCACTACTTCTCAGTCGGTGGTAGAAAGGCGAATACGCGCGCCGGACTGCCAGAACCGCCCTCAATCGGCCAGCCGCCGACAACCAACGTCGCACCCGCAGGGGGCAGCTTGTCCAGCCCTGCCAGGCATTCCAGAATCATGCCGTCTGCGTCATACATGGCGAAACTGGCCCCAAACTCCGCGTCGTTGCCAGGATCGACGCCATGCGTATCCGTGCCCAAGCCGATGACGCCGCGTTCTGCGATGAGGAACTCGGCAGCATCCGCGCCGAAACCGGGCCAGTGCAGCGTGCCCTCGGCATCTTCGCCGATAAAAGCCGCAGGATCGGCCCATTTATCCTGCCAGCCAGTCAGCAGGAGCACAACGCTACCCCGGGGGATTTCGCCGTTATCCGCTTCCCAGGCCGTGATGTCTTCCGCGGTGAGACGATAGTCAACGTCTTGAGCTGCGATTTGCCGAATGTCAATGACCACGGCTGGCACGACCAGTTCTTCAGCAGGAATCATCTCAGCGCTGCGCGCCCCTTCGATGAAGGTGTTAGGCGTGCCCCAATGCGTGCCACTGTGCTCTCCAATCGAAATACGGTTGATGAAGTAGTAGTCAACCTCATAGGTGGCCCAGGGCTCAATCTCGAACGCAGGATCGCCGGGCCAGATGGGAATGTCCGGCGTGAGCGGCTGCGTCAGATCGAAGACTTGCCAATCGGTCAAGGTGGGTACGGTCGAGCGAGCCTGGGCTGTTGGATTGATCACATTTGGGAGTATTACAGCCGCGGCCAGCAGGGCGAGAACAGCACAAGCGAACCAGGTGAGCGTGTGTTTCATGACTTATACCTCCTGATTGTTCCGTTGAGCGCTTGATCTTATGGTACAGGAACTCGCAGTCGCTTGTATAGGGTGAGAAACTCCAGGCTGCCTTGTCACACACAGGCGGCTGGTCGAGCCTGGCCATGCCGTGTTGCCATGTGACAGGCAGCGAGATCGCCAACGAGGGGATAGCATAGCGCTTGACGGAGCTATCCGGCTGGTCTGGCGCACATCGCCGTTTTTGAAGTGTTGCAGCCAATCCGCGACCGGGCAAGAGAGCGGCTGGGTTGCTGTGACGTGATCGGTTTTGGAGAAACCTGGCTCATAGTGCAGCGCAGCCGAGAAGGTCACCAACCGCTCACGGATCCGGCCTTCCGCGCTTTTCAGCAGAATATGGGCACGGATCACGTTCCGGGCATTCGCCTTCCTTCGCCGGACAAACCCATCCACTTCAACGCGCTTTTCATCGCTCAGCCCGATCATGGGAGAATGCTCCTTTTTCTCCAGGCATAACCCCTCTGGCCCTTAACTCCGCACTGACCCGACCACCAGGCCCTGGCACCCCTGGGCGGCTAACGTATAATGAATTTTGGCGCTGCCCCAATCACTTTTATAGAGAACATGCCATGCACATACAAACGCACCGATTGGCTCTGCAACTTCGCAGCCCTTTCAAGCTCTCCTATGGCGCGACCACAGTGCGCGAGAATGTCCTGCTCCAGGTGAGCGATGGCCTCACCAGCGGCGTAGGCGAAGCGGCGGTAGTCCCTTACTACGGAGAGACTGCGGAGCGGGTCCTGCAATACCTCCGCGCTCCGGCGCTGCGAGATGCTCTGGGCGGCGATCCTCTGCTGCTGAGCGATGCTCTCGACCGTCTGCCAGCCGACATGCCTCCGGCAGCACGAGCGGCGGTGGATATTGCGCTGCACGATCTGTGGGGCAAGCATCTGGGCCACCCGCTGTACCGCCTGTGGGGCCTCAACCCGGCGCGCATACCGGTCAGCTCGTTCACCGTGGCTATGGCCGACGATGAGGACGAATACCGCCAGCGGGTGCGCGAGGCGCGCGAGTACGGCCTGATCAAGCTCAAGCTGGGCAGCGGCGACTGGCGGGCCGACCTGCGCTATGTGCAGATGGCCCGCCAGGAAACCAGCGCGCGATTGTGCGTGGACGCCAATGGGGGCTGGTCTGCGGACGAGGCTGCGGCCATCATTCCCGCCCTGATCGAGCACGAGATTGTCTTCATCGAGCAGCCTGTGGCGCGCGATGACCTGGACGGATGGCGCACCTTGCACGACTCTCTGCCCGCCGTTCGTCCACCGCTGATCGCCGATGAGTCTGTTCAGGGGGCAGAGAGCGTTCTGCCGCTGGCTGGCCTGGTGGACGGCATCAATGTCAAGCTGGCCAAGTGTGGCGGTCTGCGCCCGGCGATGCAGATGATTCACCTGGCGCGGGCCTGCGGCATAAAGGTGCTGATCGGGTGCATGATCGAGAGCACGGTAGCTGTCGCGGCGGCGGCCCACCTGGCCCCGCTGGCCGACTACGCCGACCTGGACGGCAACCTGCTGGTGACCAACGATCCCTATTGCGGTCTTGAGATGCGCCAGGGACAGATCATCCTGACCGAGCGCCCAGGGCTGGGGATCGCGCCTGCGCCCGCGTGAGCGGGCGGGCGGTCAGCCGCGCGGCGGGTCGCGATCTCCGATGACAGTGCGCAGCACACCACCCGCCGCGTCAATCTGCGCGCGGGCGTCGTCCGGGCTGACGCCGAGCAGCGCCATGACAATGGCCGTCTTGATCTCGCCCCCCGCGTGGGTCAATAGTTCGCCGGCTTCCTCGCCGCTCACCCCGGCGATCTCGGCCACAATGCGCCGGGCGCGCTGCATCAGCTTCTGGTTAGTGGCGCGCATGTCAACCATCAGGTTCTGGTAAACCTTGCCCAGCCGGATCATGGTGGCGGTGCTGAGCATGTTCAGAATGAGCTTCTGCGCCGTGCCCGCTTTGAGGCGGGTGGAGCCGCTGAGGATCTCCGGGCCGACCAGGACAGCGATGGGGATGCCAGCCATGTCCAGCATGGGCGCTGGCTCGTTGCAGGAGATCGCCACCGTCGCGGCTCCGGCAGCGTTGGCGGCCTCCAGCGCGCCGATGACGTAGGGGGTTCGTCCGCTGGCGGCGATGCCGACCACCACATCTCGCCCGCTCACGTTGCGGGCCACCATTTCCGCGTACCCCGCTGCGCGATCATCCTCAGCACCCTCGGCGGCGTGGGTCAGTGCAAGCGGGCCGCCTGCGATGATGCCCTGCACCGTCTCGGGATCGGTGTTGAAAGTGGGCACGCATTCGACGGCGTCAAGCACGCCCAGTCGCCCGCTGGTGCCCGCCCCAACATAGAGCAGGCGTCCGCCCTGCCGCAGATGCTCCACGATGGCGTCTACTGCCTGGGCAATGGCCGGCAGGGCGCGCCGCACCGCGCCAGGGACGGACGCATCCTCGTCGTTCATCACCTCCAGCAGGGCCAGCGTGCTCAGGCGGTCAATAGTGGCCGTTCGCGGGCTGCGCTCTTCGGTCAGCATACGGCGTGCTCCATTCCAGGTGACATTCCCTGAGCTAGTCCGGGCACCACGTGCGGCGGATGAGATCGGCGTAATTGCGCCCCGGCGTGATTTGCCCCAGAACCGAGCCGTGCCGCGCGCCAGTCAGCGCCGGATGGGTGCCCGGACGGGCGTGCCAGGTCTCGTGGGCCAGCAGCGCGAAGAGAAGCGCCTCTTTGTTGTCGCTGTCCAGGCCGATGTCTTCGCTGAGCAAGACCGGGGTCGGGTGCAGGCGCTCGTGCAGCATCCGCACCAGCGTGGGATTGCGCGCGCCGCCTCCCGCCAGGATCGCTTCACCAATCGGCGCGGGGGCGAAGCGGCGATAGGCAGCGGCGACGCTGGCGGCGGTCAGGGCGGTGAGCGTCGCCACGATAGATGCGTCGTCCAGGCCGCGCGCACGCCCTTCGCGCACCAGTTCCTCGCCCATGACCGCGCCGAAGACCTCGCGCCCTGTGGTCTTGGGCGGTCGCCGCTCGAAATAGGGGTGGGCCAGCAGCGCGGTCAGCCATTCGTCATCCACCTGGCCGCGCGCGGCCAACGCCCCATCCCGGTCGTAAAGCTGCGCCCCGCCGCTGAGCAGCGTCACGGCCACGTCAATCAGGGCGTTGCTGGGGCCGGTGTCGAAGGCCAGCGGCGCAGAGTCAGAATCGGAGAGCGGGGGCAGAAAAGTCACGTTGCCGATCCCGCCGAGATTCTGCGCGGCACGCCAGTGAGCCGGGTGACGCAGCAGCAGCCAGTCGAAGTAGCTGGCCAGCGGCGCGCCCTGTCCCCCCGCGGCGACATCGCGCGTGCGGAAGTTGCTCACGGTGGTGATGCCGGTGCGCTCGGCGATCACGGTCGCCTCGGTGATTTGCAGGGTGGCGCTCACCTGTCCGTCTGGCTGAACCATATGCCAGACGTTCTGGCCGTGCGAGGCGATCAGGTCAACCTCGCTGCTGGCCAGGCCCGCCTCTTCGATGACGCGCTGCGCGGCGCGGGCGAACAGCTCCCCCAGGTCGAAATTGAGCTGGCACAGCACATCCACAGCGCTGTGCTCCGGCAGGCAGGCGCTCAGAATGCGCTCCTGGAAGCCCTGCGGGTACGGGTAGGTGATCGCGTGGCGGATGCGCGCCTGGATGTGGGGCGGCGCGCCCGCAATCTCGCACAATGCCGCGTCAATGCCGTCCGCCGAGGTGCCAGACATCAGGCCAACGATGATCATAGGTCTCCCACCGCCTTCACTAGGACATCATGCACGGCGCGCCGGAACGCTTCAATGCCCGGCCTGGCGCGCCCCGGATAGACACGATTGGTCAGGCAGGCGACGACCAGCGCCCGCTCCGGATCGATCCAGAGCGAGGTGCCGGTGAACCCCGTATGACCGTAGGAATCGGGGCTGAACAGATCGCCGGCGGAGGAGTCCAGGGGCGCTTTGAGCAGCCAGCCCAGGCCGCGCCGTATCTCGCCGGTGCGCGCCTGCTCGCTGGTGGCAGCGCGCCACAGCGCGGGCGCGATGCCCAGGCGCACATCGCCCTCCAGCCACGCCTGCCCCAGCGCCGCGACATCGCGCGCGGCCCCAAACAGCCCGGCGTGCCCGGCCACGCCCCCCGCGCCACAGGCGTTCTCGTCGTGAACTTCGCCCCAGCAGCGCCGCCCGCGCCAGCCGGGATCGTCCTCGGTGGGCGCAATGGTCGTCCGGCTGCGCCCGTGCTGGAGCGGGTTGAAGGTCACCGAGCGCAGGGCCAGCGGTTCGAGGGCGCGCGCCGCGATCGCTGCGTCCAGCGCGTTCGGCGTTCCGTGCAGGCGGCTGGTTGCCTCGCCCAGCAGCATCAGGCCCAGGTCGCTGTAGCGCACGACGCCGTCACCTGGCTGGCCGACGAAGGGGGAACGGCACAGAGCGTGCAGCGCGCGCCCCCAGCGCACCTTCCGCCCAAGCGGGTCGGGTTCGTCCGGCGGAGGCGGTGGCGGCCCGGCGGCCTCGTACAGAGCGCGCCAGGGGGCCAGCCCCGATGTGTGGGTGAGCAGTTGGAAGAAGGTGACCTGCGCTGGATCAGCGAGCTGGTCGCGCGCCTCCTCCGGCACGGGGAGCATCGCCTTGCTGTGCGGGTCCTGCCCGCCGTCCAGGGGGCGCTGGCCCGATGCGCCAAATTCAGGGACCACGCTCACCAGCGGATCGTCCAGCCGCACCCGCCCTTCGCTGGCCAGCGCTAGAAAGGCGGTCGTCGTGAACAGCTTGCTGACCGACGCCAGGTCGAACAACGTGTCCGGCTGAGCGGGGTAGGAGGCCGTTTCCGGATCAACCCAGCCCCACGCGCCGTTGAAGCGCGCCGTTCCGTTCTGGACGACCGTCAGCGCGATGGCCGGGAACGTTTCTCCCAGGTGCGCCTCCACGATCCGTGACAGGCTGGCTTGGGCGCGGGGAGAAAAAGTGTTGATGGTCTGGCCGGGTGCCAGAGAGTCGAGCGCGGGCACGAGCTTGCTCCTCGATGATGTCAGAGATTGGGCGGCGGCTCCTCGCACCGCCCTTGCTGCACGCGACAATCCAGTGCGATCAGCGCAGGCGCTTCATGCGCGGATCGAGCACGTCGCGCAGGCCGTCGCCCAGCAGATTGAAGCCGAGCACGCCCAGCATGATGGCCAGGCCGGGATAGATCATCAGCCAGGGGGCGATCTCGGAGATTCCCTGGCTCTCGCTCAGCATCACTCCCCACGACGGCTCCGGCGGCTGGATGCCCAGCCCCAGGAAGCTGAGGCCCGCCTCGGTCAGCAGCGACCACGACAGGGCCAGGCTGACCTGAACGATCAGCGGGGCGAGGGTGTTGGGCAGCACGTGAAAGAACACGATGCGTTTGTGGTGCATCCCGATGCAGCGTGCTGCCGTGATGTACTCCATCTCCTTGACCGATAGCACCGGGCCGCGCGCCACGCGCGCGAAGATGGGCGTGTAGACGACGGCGATGGCGATGATTGTCTTATCCAGTCCCCGGCCCAGGATGACCACGACCAGCAGCGCCAGCAGGATGGCCGGGAAGGCGAAGAACACATCCATGATGCGCATCATGACATTATCGAACATGCCGCCGATGTAGGCTGACGAGGTGCCGATCAGGGTTCCCACCGTACCGGAGATGGCCACCGAGAACAGGGCCACGTAGAGCGAGTTGGTGGAGCCTTTGATGACGCGGCTGAGCAAATCGCGCCCGAACATGTCGGTTCCCAGGAGGTACTGCGCGCTGGGGCCTTGCAGCCGATCTACGCGATGCTGTTCGGTGGGCGGATAGGGCGTGATCTGCAGCAAGCCCAAGACAGCCACGATGATGTAGAACACGACAATGAGCAGGCCGAGCGCCCCGCTGCGACTGTGCAGCAGCCGCCGCAGCACGGATGGCTCTTTGGCGAACTCGCCCAGCGTATCACTTCTTGCTGGCATACGAAATCCGTGGGTCAATGGCGGCATAGAGCAGATCAACCAGCATGTTGATCACAACGAAATTGAAGGCGATGAACAGAGTTGCCCCCTGAATGAGCGCATAATCGCGCTGGGAGATGGCGTTGAGCGTCAGCCGCCCGATGCCCGGCAGGGCAAAGACCTTCTCTACAATCACTGCGCCGCCCAGCAGATAGCCCAGCTCCACACCGGCCAGCGTGACGATAGGGATCAGCGCATTGCGCACCGCATGGCCGAAGATGACCGCGCGCGGACGTAGCCCTTTGCCGCGTGCAGTGCGGATGTAATCCTGCCCTAACACTTCGAGCATGGCCGAGCGCGTGGTGCGCATGACCGATGCCGAGAACGAGAAGCCCAGGGTGAGCGCCGGGAAGATAATCTGTCCCAGGTTCTTCAGCGGGTCTTCGGTGAATTCCGTGTAGTTGCCAGAATTGGGCAGGATGCCAAAGTATACAGAGAGCACATAGATCAGCAGCGTGCCGATCAGAAAGTTGGGTGCGGCCAGACCTGTCAGCGCGAACAGCCGCCCGAACAGGTCAATCATCGAGTTGTGCCGCACTGCCGACAGCGTCCCAATGGAGATGCCGATGGTCAGGGCGATGAGGAGGGACAACAGGGCCAGTTCGAGCGTGACAGGAAATCGCTCCAGAATCAGTGTCAGGACGGGCTTGCCATGACGGACCGAGTAGCCCAGATCGCCCTGCAACACGCGGGTCATCCACGAGAAATACTGCTCGACAACGGGCTTGTCCAGGCCGAAATAGGCCTCGAGCGAGGCTCGTTGCTTGGCGGTCAGCATCCCGGCTTCGGTGCCGAGCATCGTCGTGATTGCGTCGCCGGGCACAAGCCTGATGGCGATGAAGACCAGCAGTGAGATTCCTATCAGGGTGGGGATCACCACGACAAGACGCTGCGCCAGATAGCGGGACATCCTCTCCCCTTATAGGTGCGGCGGGGCATACGCGAGTACAACGTATGCCCCGCGCTGATCAGGCGATCATCTATCCGGCCCTAGCGGTTGAGCTTAACCTGGCTCAAGTAGTAGAGCGAGCCAGTAGGGGTGGGTATGAAGTCCGTGACGTAGGCCTGTTGTCCGGTGTAGGTGTAGCCGGCATACAGCCAAATCCAGGGCGACATCTCGGCCAGATGCTTCTGGAACTCGGCGAAGATCGCGTAGCGCGCTTCCGGATCCGTCTCGACCTGTCCTTCCTTCATCAGCCTGTCGAGCGTGTCGTCAACGTAGCCCGCCACTTCGCTGAAGCGCGCATCGTATTGCCAGTAGCGCGAGTACATCGGGTACGGATCGGGCCGCCCGCCGTTCAGGGCAATGGCAGCCACAAAGTCCGCGGCCAGCCAGCGATCCACGTAGGTGGCAAACTCCAGCGATTCGATCTCCACAGTGATGTTGATCGCTTTGAGCTGTTCCTGGATGACCTGCGCTTCTGGCAGCGCGGTGGGCGGCTCCGACGCTGAGGCGATCACCGGCAGGGTGAAGCCCTCTTCCATGCCGGCCTGCTTCATCAGCTCGCGCGCCCGTTCAACATCCTGTTCATAGCAGAACAGCTCGTCCAGCGGAACGGTCCAGGACGGCATGGTCAGCGGGCCGGTGACCTGACCCTCGCCCAGTGCCGCCACATCAACCACTTCCTGACGATCAATGGCGCAGGAAATGGCCTGGCGCACCTCGAGCTTATCCAAAGGCTCGACCGAAGCGCGGAGTTGCAGCGCGTGGTAGGAGATCTCCGGCGCGCGGTTGATGGTGATTGTCGCGTCGCCGACCGGCAGGGTGGCGATCAGCGGGTCGTTGAACATGACAAAGTCTACTTCACCGGCGCGCAAGGCCGCCATGATCGTCGCTTCGTCGGGAATGATCCGGATTTCAATGCCGTCCACAAAGGGGCCGTCACCCCAGTAGTTCGGGTTGGCCTTCAGAACCGTCTTCTCTTCGGGCTGCCAGCTTTCGAGCATGAACGGGCCGGTGCCGACTACATCAGCGGTGGGATCGCCGCTGGCGATGACTTCCGATGACAGGATCGCCGTGTTAATACTGCTCAGCGCGGCCACCAGCGGCACATCGGGCAGCGTCAGGTTGAGCACCACCGTATAGTCATCCGGCGCTTCCATTGACTCGATGGACAGCAGGTTGGTCCGCGTGGCGGAGGCGGTCTCCTCATCGAGAATGCGCTCAAGAGAGGCGATCACGTCTTGCGCGGTGAAGGCTGATCCATCGTGGAAGGTCACGCCCTGGCGCAGATTGAGCGTGAGTTGCAGCCCATCTTCGGAGAACGCCCAGCTTTCAGCCAGCGCCGGGACAAGGTTAAGATTCTCGTCGGCCTGGATGAGCGGCTCGTAAACAAGCTCGAGCAGGCGCAGCGACGCGAACGCCGTTTGCGTGTGGGGGTCCAGACCGGTGGCATCCACGGCGCGGGCCATGATCAAGGTGTTGTCGCTCTGCGCAGCACCAGGTGCCACGACGCCAAGACTCATAACCATAACGGCTAAGACGAGCACAATGCGGGCAATGCGGGGTAGGTTCATTTGCGTTCCACCTTTCGAAACCGACAGAGTCAAGACCATCAGGTGATTCAGGCAGCTGACAGATCGGGGGTGCACCTCCTCGGCACCGCGCTCTGTTACAGTCCGGCGAGCCGCTTTCGAAACAGCAGCTCGGTCACGCCGGGCAATACATAGTCTGGGATGGCGCCAATCTGAGTATACCCCAGACGGCGATAGAATTGCTGGGCGTCTACATTGAAGTCGGATACAAGCAACAGCATATCCTGGGTTGAACGGGCCGCAAGCTGCTCGGCCTGGGCCAGCAACCCCGCCCCAATTCCCAGCCCCGCATACGCCTGGTTGACGGCCAGCAGGCGAAGATAGGCGCTGCGCCCCAACCCCCCTCTGGGCATCACCCAGGCCAATCCACAGGCCAGGTCAGGCGCATCTTCTGCGTCGCATACCAGCAGCATATCCGCCTGCCGGAGCGCCCCCTCCAGAGCAGCCCGCGCCTTGTCGGCGGTGAACTCGTAACGCTGCAACAGGGGCAGCGCGGCCAGCCAGTCACTCAGTGGCAGGATGTCGGAACGTTGCATGGGGCGGAAGGTGAGCTTCGTCACTTGCGTCGTACTTCCTGGTGGGGCCGCCTTATGCCTCAGACTCATGCTGGCCGCACTGGCCGGGTGTCCGTAGGTTGTTCCCGCGCCTGGTGTACCAGCGCGCCATCCAGCGCATCCACTATCGTGCTGTCGAGGTGCGGCGGCCAATCAGACCCGATCCGGCCCGTGATCCTCTTCAACCCCCTGCACGCGCTCGCGGCGAACGAACCAGCGCGTCAGAATCACGACTCCCACGATCAGGGCACCCCCCATCAGGGCGCTGCAGACGCTCAGCACGAACTCGGCGCTGTCGCGCGGCTGCACCAACGCCATCACCAGCCCGCAGACGCCGACGAACATGCCGATGCGCAGGAAGCCGCGCAACACCTCAGGGTCCAAGCGCCGGCTCCTCGACCGCGACATACTCGCGCAGGCCCAGCCCTTGCGTCAGCGGAAGGCACGCGACATCCTGCGCGAACCCCTCAGCATGGTCCAGCGGCGGGACTCTGGCATCGCACAGCCCCGGCACGAAGAACGGGCAGCGGGGATGAAACGCACAACCGGGCGGAATCTGAGTCAGGCTGGGGATGTCTTCGCTGCGCAGGATCATGCGCTTCTTGTTGCGCGTCACCTCCGGGTCCGCCTCAGGGATAGCCGAGATCAGCGCGCGTGTATAGGGATGCGCCGGGTTCGCGATCACTTCTGGCGTGGGGCCAACCTCGACAAGCCGCCCCAGGTACATGACCGCGATGCGCCCTTCCCAGGCGAAGTACTTGGCGAGCGCCAGGTCGTGAGTGATGAACACAATCGCCACGCCCAACCGGTCGCGCAGGCTGTGGAGCATCTTCAGCAGGCTGACGCGGATGCTGACATCCACCATGCTGACCGCCTCGTCAGCGACAATCAGCTTTGGCTCGACCGTCAGCGCGCGCGCGATGCTCACGCGCTGGCGCTGCCCACCGCTGAGTTGGTGCGGATACTTGTTGACAATATCGCCGGGCGGCGTGAGGTCCACCAGCGTCAGAAGCTCCCAGATGCGTCGCCGCAGGCCGCCACGTCCTGATGTCATCCGGTGGCGCTTTAGTGGATACGACAGAATCTGGCCGACGGTGTGCGCCGGATTGAGCGAGGCAAAAGGGTCCTGATGGATGATCTGCAGGGCGCGGCGGTGCTCGGCCTGCTCTTTGCCGCGTAGCGCGCCGTTCGGGCGGCCCCGGAAGAGCACTTCGCCGGCGGTTGGCTCCAACAGATTGACCATGATCCGGCCAGTGGTCGTCTTGCCGCAGCCGCTCTCGCCCACCAGACAGACGATTTCGTTCTCGCCGATGGCCAGATTGATGTCCTGTAAGACCGGGATGCGAATTCGCCCCTGGTAGAAGCTGCGGCACACCCCCTGCAGCTCGATGAGGGGTTGGCCGGACGGGTTTTCTGGCATGAGTCTCAGTCCTGACAATCACAGTTCCCGCGAGCTAGAGGCCCGGCTCCTCAGCGGGTTCTCCGCTGTGGGCCAGCACCTGTGCAGACTCGAAACAGGCCACGCGATGCCCTGGCACTTCTTCGACCAGAGGCGGCGGCTCGCGCCGACATCGCTCTGTGGCAAAAGGGCAGCGCGGGTGAAATTTGCAGCCGGGCGGCGGCTCGATCAGGTCGGGCGGGCTGCCAGGGATACTGCTCAACTCCTGTGCGCCCGCGCTCAGCTTTGGAACGGCCTGCAGCAGACCGAGCGTATAAGCGTGGCGAGGGCGATAGAATAGTTCGTTCACCGGGCCAATCTCGACGATCTCGCCGGCGTACATAGTGGCGACGGTGTCCGCCATCTCAGCAGCAATCGAGAGATCGTGGCTGATAAAGATGCTGCTGAAGCCCATCGCCTCGCGCAGGTCTTTCAGCACTTCCAGGATCGTGCGCTGGGTCAGAATATCAACGGCGGTCGTCGGCTCGTCCAGGATGACGACCTGCGGATTCAGCAAAACGCCCAGCGCCAGCAGGACGCGCTGGCGCATCCCGCCGCTCAGTTCGTGCGGATAGGCATTGAAGACGCGCTCCGGGTCCAGCCGTACTTTGCGGAACAGATCGAGCATCCGGCTGCGAATCCCGGCGCGATTACGGCGGCCATGAGCAGACGCGGTGTCGTACACCATCTCGCGCACGCGGATGACGGGATTCAGCGAGTTCAGGGCGGCCTGGAAGATCATGGCGCATTCCGCCCAGCGAAACTGGCGCATTTCCCGCTCGCCGAGGGTCAGGACATCCACCACCTGGCCTTCGCGCGTTGTGTACAGTATTTTGCCCCTGTCCACCCGGCCTGTTTGGGGCAGCAGACGGATGATCCCCAGGTTGAGCGTGGACTTGCCGCAGCCGCTCTCGCCGATCAGCGCCAGCGACTCTCCTCGATGCAGATCAAATGAGACCTGGCTGACAGCCTGAACCCTGCCCCGGTGCGCCAGGTAGCTGATCGAGACATCCTGTAGGCTGAGAACGACAGGTTGCTCTGGGACGGACATCAGCATGTCCCCTACAGGCCGGCCCGCAGCCGGGGGTTGAAGACTTCTTCCAGCGAGCGCGTGAAGAGCACCAGGGACAGTTGGAACAGCGCCACCGCGATCACCGGTGAGAGCAACATACTGGCTGCCTCCGTAGAAAACAGAGCGCCCTGAGAACGGCCCATGAAGATCATCACGCCCCAGTCCGGCTCTGTGAACGGCACCATGCCGAGGAAGACCAGGCCAACGATGGCGTACATCGCCCCCTGGATCGAAAAGATCATGTTGATGGAGACATAGCTGATCATCTGCGGCAAGACTTCGCGCAGCATGATGTGCGGCAGCCCCAGATCCAGGACGACGGCGGCCTCGACATAATCGCGCTCCCGCAGGCTGAGCACCTGAGCGCGCACCGCTCGCATCAGGCTCGGCCAGTCCAGGACGGCCAGCAACAGCGCCAGATAGAATCGATCCTGAAAGCTGATCAACCCGGCCAGCACCACCAGCAGAGGGAACTGTGGAATGGTCAGGATGAAATTGGCTATCATGGTGAGCGCCCGATCAAGGAAACCGCCCAACAGAGCCGACAGCGCGCCCAGGGTGACGGCGATGATTGTCGTGAGGACGCCCGCCTGAACGGCGGTGAGGATCAGCGACCGCCCGCCGTGCACAATGTGCGAGAGGATATCGCGCCCTTGCCAGTCCAGGCCCAGCGGAAACTCCGCCGAGGGTCCCTGAAACAGGCTTATCGCGCCCTCGCGGCGGCGGTCGTAGTAGTGTGACTTGCCGTCGTAGGGAATCAGCATGGGGCCGAAAATGGTGAGCACGAAGAAAAAGACCAGCCCCAGGAAACCCAGGAACCCGGCCTTGTTGCGGACCAGCGCACGAGACCCTCCTCGGACGGTGCGCCCCAGGCTGGCCAGGCGGCGCGTCACCATCGCGCCGAAGGTCTCTTCAAAGTCCACGTCTTCGAGGCGCGCGCGCGACAGGAACGGGTCGTCCTTGTCCGTGTAGGTGTAGGAAACGACCACCGCCACAGTCAGGACGATCATCGGCAGGCCGCCCAGCACGTTACACGCAAACCCGCTGAACAGACACGCCACAAAGCCGAGGATGCCGGGCCGCAGCGTCCGCTGGCGGATGGCGACGGCCAGCGGCACGAGGCCACACAGAGCGCCGATGATCAGGCCGGTGGGGCTGGCGACGCTTTGCAGGTCCAACGTCAGCGTTCCTTTCCCATGCGCACGCGCGGATCCAGCACGCCATACAGAACATCGGCCAGCGTATTCGCCACCACCACCGAGATCGCAATTACCAGAAAAACACCCTGCATTGACGTGTAATCGCGGGCGACAATGGCCGTAGTCAGGAACTTGCCCAGGCCCCGGTAGCGGTAGATATCCTCGATGATCACGCTGCCGCCGACGACAAAGCCGATGCTGATCGCCAGCCGGGTCACCAGCGGCAGCATGGCGTTGCGACCGACATAGGCCGTCAGGACGCGCCGCTGAGGCAGGCCGCGCGCATGGGCGACGGTGACATACTCCTCGCCCAGCGTGGAGATTGTGCTGCTCTTCATGGTCAGAATCCAGCCGCCCACCGTGGCCGAAACGTAGGTGACGACGGGCAGCAGCGCGTGGCTGAGCACGCTTCCGATGTACTCCATCGTGAAACCAGGCTCGATCGTCGGGTCAACCCGGCCAAGAGCGTTGGCGACGCTGAACACGTGGAGCTGCACGCCCAGGATCAGGATGATCAACAGGGCAATGATGTAATTGGGGATGCCAAACAGAATCGAGGCGAACGCAGTGACCAGGTTATCGAACAGGCCGCCGCGCCAGTAGGCCATCGCCATGCCCACAAAGATGCCGATGGTGAAGCTGATCAGCAGACCCAGGCCCACGCTGAAGAGCGTCCAGGGAAGGTATTGCAGAATCTGGTCGAGAACCTGGGTGCCCGTTGACGTAATGGATGTGCCGAGGTCCAGCCGGATCAGCTTGCCGAGGTATTCGACGTACTGCTCGAGGATCGGCTGATCGGGGTCAAACGCGAACAGCGCCGCGGCCCTGCTGCGCGCCTCGTCGTACGACAATTGCTGCTCACGGATGAGCCGCTCCGTCTCAATCTCGACCGGGTTGGAGGGCATCTGGCGGATCAGGATGAAGGTGAACGTCATCACTGCCCAGACGGTGACGATTCCCTGGAAGACCGTCTGGACAGTATAACCGGTGAGCAGGCGGGCTGCGGCGCGCCGCCAGGCGACAAGCCGTGATGGGGCAGCCTGGGCGACTGGAGATGCTGTCGTAGCTTCCATAAGATCATATTCCGGTGGGAACGGGCGTGCCGCCGCAAAACAACGAGACGTTGAGACAGGACAGCGCGCCGAATGAAAGGTAATCCGCGCGCCGGTTAGCCGATCCTGGAGACCGTTTGAGAGGTATCTTTACCCCCATCCCCCCCTTCCCCGCAAGCGGAGAAAGGAGGAAGGACTGCTTGAGTCCCCCCCCGCAGGCGGGGAGGGATTTGGGGTGGGATTGCGGGCCTTGCAAACGACCTCTTGCGGCTGGCACGGCGCGCGCAGAACCCGCGCAGCGGGAACCGGGTGGGGGTGGCCCCCACCCGGTCAACGTCTCTGTGAAGTCTGTCCCGGTTATGCTTCCGGGCCTGGGCTGAGAACGCCCTTCATGGCCAGGTACGTGATGTAGTTGTCAGCCGCGCCACCGCCGTTGAGCCAGATGGGATCGCTGTCGGGCGGCGCACCGGACACCAGGCCCTCGTTGAGCGGATTGTTGGTCAGCGCCATGCTCAGCGGGATCACCGGCAGGAGGTCATTCCAGATCTTGACCGCCTTGGCGATGGCAGGCCGCTGCGCTTGCGGATCGAGGCCAGCGCCGGCTTCGGCGATCAACGCGGTGAAGTCAATCTGCTCACCGTTCCACTCGAACTCCATCGGGAAGTTCAGGCCAGTCTGGCCTTCCGGCAGTCCGGTGTAGTTCCAGTCGCGCACGGTGCCGTACAACTGGGCGCTGGGGAACGGCGAAGACGTGCCCCAACTACGAACCGCCAGGGTGAAGTTGCCGTCCTTGATGTCCTGGTCAACCTGCTGCCACTGCATTGCGCGGCCCGTGATGTCGAAGCCAAAGTCATTCAACTGCGCGACGGCGTGCTGCGCGGCAGCGCCATAGTCAGCCCACTCCGCCTGGAAGATGTACTCAGCGGCCACCGGGTTGCCCTGGTCGTCAATCCACTTGCCGTTGCTGTCGCGCGTGAAGCCGATGCTCAGCAGCAGCTCTTCGGCGGCCTCGCGGTTGAGATCATAGGTATTAAGCTCGGCCTTGTCCTCGTCGGACAGCCACAGATCAACCAGGCTATCGGCTATCCCAGCCATGTAATGCACGGGCTGGGCGCTCAGGCCCTTGGTGAGGAAGGCGCTCTCTTCGCGGTCAATGACCATGGCCATCGCCTGGCGCACCTCTGGCCGGCTGAAGGGATACTTGGTGTGGTTGATATACACGGACGCACCATAGAGGTAGGGCGCGCGCAGGACGCGCAGCCCGGCGTCCTGCATGGCCTGGTCAGTCGCGGGCGGGAAGCCGTGCGTCGCGTAGCTCACCTGGCCGTCCAGCACGAGCGGGGTGACGGCTTCAGTCTCGCCGTACCAGATCTTGACCTCCCCGAACTTGACCGTCTCCGAGAAGATGCTGTTCGGCTGCCAGTGCAGCGTCATGAAGCTGTCGCCCACGTCGCTCAGAGAATAGATGAACGGGCCGCTGGCGATGATCTCCTCAGGACGGAACTCGCCGATTTCGGTCTGAAGAGCCTTCCACGCCTCGCTGTCTATGGCCTCGCCACTCTCATACAGGTCCACGGCCTTCTGAGCGAGATCGCCATAGGTCTCCATGCTGCGGACGCAATCCCGCAGGATGAGGTGCCGGGCATACAGCGAAGGATTGGACAGCGTGAAGCGGATGGTGTAGTCGTCAACCTTCTCAACCTCGCCGATGTAGTTGAAGTCGGTCCACTTCATGATGCGCCCAATCGCAAAGGTGCCCACCACATCGTCGGCGGTGATGGGGCTGCCGTTGCTCCACAGGGCGTCCTGGCGCAGGTGCACCACGAACGCCTGGTCGCCTTCGAACTCCCAGCTCTCGGCCAGCCAGGGTTCATAGTCGGCTTCAGAGGCCAGATAGTAGGCCATCGGCAGCTCGACCCAGCGGTAGTACAGGCCGAGACCGGCACCGACGGCTGGCCCGCCGGCGGCAAAGCTGTTGAGGTGCCCGTCCGGCGGAATCGGATACGGCCAGGCGGCATAGAAGGTCCCTACCGGGGCCCCTTGCCCCAGCACTGGCGCGACGCCGGTGAGCACCAGCGCCAACACGATCAGAACAACAGTAACACGTCGCATTTTCTTCCTCCATTGAGCTATATACTGAACTTTAGATTCAGGCGCGGTGCCACTGCGCCCTCTTCACACTATGCTTCATTAGGCCCGCCGTGTCAACTGGTGCAGCCATCCTGTCATACTGCGCGCCGGATCGGCACGGGCAGCCGGCCCGCTGGTGTGAAGCGGCCCAACAGCGCGTCCACCCCGGCTTGCAGAGAAGACGTGCCATCGCCACAGGTGCACAGGATCGCGTCCGCGCCGTCCAGCACCTCGACATCATAGGGGTTGCGCAGGCAGAGCAGAACGCCTTTGGAGGCGATGCTCAGCATCTCCTGCGCGATCTCGCGCTGCCGGGGGAGCAAGTGCGCGCTGCGTGTCGCCACAATCGTTACGTCGGCGGCGCGGGCCATCTGGCGGGCTTCTTCAAGCGCGTCAGGCCGGGGATCGGTCGGGTTCAGGGCGATGTGCGCGATGCCCGGCACCTGCGCATGGAGCAACGCACCCAGCCCGGTCAGGCCGCTCCGATCCAGCGCTCCCGTTTCCAGGTGCGACGCGAACTCGATCACGGCGATACGCTGGCTTTGCGGGCGAAGCGGAAACGCATCCGGGTTGGCGGTGAGCAGCACCGTGCCGGCCTCGGCTGCCGCCTGGCAAACGCGCAGATGATCCGCGCGGCGGATGGCGCTCAAGTCGCCCGGTTCGCTGGCTGGAAAGCGGCGGGTGAAGGCGTCCAGGCGCGCATTCGCGGCGTCAATCTGCGCCAACGGCAGCCGTCCGCTTTCTGCCGCGCGTAGCAGGGCGTCATAGGCCGCCTCCTGGTTCTGGCGCGTGTGTGAAAAGAACATCGCGTCAACACCAGCCAGCGCCGCCAGCACTGCGGACTCGCCCGCCCCGTAGTTCTGAGTGATGGCCTGCATCTCCATGCAGTCGGTGACGATCAGGCCCTTGAACCCGATCTCCTGGCGCAGCAGGCCGGTGATGATCGCCGGTGACAGGGTGGAAGGATAGACGGGATCGAGCGCCTCGAACTTGACGTGGCTGATCATGACGCTGGCAATACCGGCGTCTACGGTCGCCCGGAAGGGGACCAGATCGTGTTCCCACAGAAAATCAAGCGCGCCCCTGACCACCGGCAGGCTGACGTGTGAGTCGGTCGGTGTGTTCCCATGTCCAGGGAAGTGCTTGGCACAGGCGGCTACCCCTGCCGACTGGAAGCCGCGCACCTGGGCGACGGCCAGCCGGCTGACGCGGGCGGCGTCCGCGCCCAGGGTGCGCGTGCTGATGACCGGGTTGCTGCTGTCGTGGCCGATGTCCACGACCGGAGCCAGGTTGAAGTTGATGCCCAGGGCGTGCAGCTCGGCCCCCAGGGCCGCCGCCACTTGCTCGGCCAGCGTCTCGGAACCCGCCGCGCCCAAAGCCATCGCGCCAGGGCTTTCGCTGAAGCCTTCCCGCAGCCGGGCGACAATCCCGCCCTCCTGGTCAATGGCGATCAGCGGCGGGTGCCTGGCCGCCGCTTGCACGGAGCGAACCAATTCGGTTACCTGTGCGGGGGACTCGACGTTGCGCGCGAAGAAGATCACGCCGCCGATGCGCCCTTCGGCCAGCCACTCGAGGATATAGTCGGGCGGATGCAGGCCCTCAAAGCCAACCAGCAGCATTCGCCCCACTTTTTCGCGCAGTGAAGACATCAGGCATCACCTTTTCTTGTGCGTGGCAGCCCTGTAGATGGCACCAAACTCAGATCAACACGGCGCGACCCAGGGTCGCTGGCGGCTTCTCGCAAGGCCACAGGGGAGCGGGCAGCGGGCAAGGGAAAGGCGCTAACGGCATCTCGCGAGCATTCGACCGGGGGGTGAGGCGCGTGGGGCTGGCGAACCAGCCATCTGGCAACCGCCATCTAAAAGCCTTTCAACAGCATTAGTACTTTTCAGGCCACACAGAATCTTATTCTGAGGCGCGGCAAGTAGCACATAGAGTAGCATCATCCTGTGCATCTTCATTCATAACACGAGTTCTGGTGAGAGTCAATCACCGGCAATTGAACGGGTGCTTATGCGTTGGCACGATGAATCTGATCGGTCAATCGGCGTACAGCAGAACACGGGCGCGGCAGTCGCAGAAAGCCCGCAGTGCCCCGGCCCATCCATCAACCAGCTCGGCTACGGGCCGTCCGCTGTCCAGATGCTCGCGCACCGCGCTGCCCCCGCTCAGCAGGTCAATCGGATAGTGCCCACCGCAAGTCCAGGGTTCGTGCCAGGCAAAATGATCAGGGTAAGCCGAGCGGATACAGGCCAGCAGGTGCAACGTCACCGTGATCGGCTGGAACTGTTCCCGATCCTGCACGTAAAGATGGACTCCCTGGCACGGCTGATCCCGGTGCTTGCTGAAAGCCGGCACGAAATAGACTGGCCTGAAGCGCACCCCTGGCAAGGCCAGATCATTCAGGCGCTGGGCCAGGTCTTCAGCGTCAATCCAGGGGGCGCCGATATACTCAAAGGGCCTGGTGGTCCCCCGCCCTTCAGACAGATTGGTCCCCTCAACCAGGCAGGTGCCGGGATAGAGTGTCAGGGATTGGAGTGTGGGCAAATTCGGCGAAGGGGGCACGAACGGAAGGCCCGTCTGGTCGAACCACATGCCCCGCTCCCAGCCGGACATTGGGACAACCTCCAGCGGACAGCCGATGCCGAATGTTTCATTGAGCAGACGGGCGATTTCGCCGATGGTCATCCCATAGCGAATGGGGATGGGGTAGGGGCCAACAAAGGAACGATAGGCCGGATCAAGCAGCGGCCCCTCAACCTTGTGACCGCCGATGGGGGCCGGGCGATCCAGGACGATCAGCGGCAGGCGCTGCTCAGCAGCCGCTTGCATGACATAGGCCAATGTGGCCAGGTAGGTGTAAAAGCGCACGCCAGCGTCCTGGAGGTCGAAAATCAGAACGTCCACGTCTCGCAGCATTTCCGGGGTGGGCTTTTGAGTGTCGCCGTATAGACTGTAAACAGGCAGGCCCGTAACGGGGTCGGAGTAGGTGCTGACCGGCTCTCCGGCTTGCGCTTCCCCTCGCAGGCCATGCTCCGGGCCGAACAAGGCGACCAGGTTGACCCTGGGGTGCTGGTGCAGTCCGGTGACCGTGCTGGTCAGGGCCTGGTCTACGCTGCTGGGACTGGCCACAAGACCCACGCGCCGCCCGGCGATCAGATCAAGCCGTTCGGCGAGGAGACTCTCAAGCCCCAGTCTGACGCGCATAGCTCTCTGGCCTCCAATTGGCAGATGACCCGTTGGCGAGCCAAGACGTGCCGCTCAACCGCCGGCTGCTCACTGGTTACACCACCCGGACGATCCTCCAACTCAATACTACAGAGAGTCCGTGATGCGGGTCAAGAGACCGGCTGAGCCAGTGTGAGCAAACCCTGTCAGGGAAGGGCGCTGCTCTGCTGCGCCCCCTTTACCTCACCCCTGCTCGGCGCTGACGCGCTCAGGCACCAGACTTCCGAAGTCTCGAAGACTTCGGAAGTCTATTTCGGGGCCGAGCGCAGCGAGGCTGGGGGGAGGTCAATACACCCCCAGCAAGCGAGTCGCTGTCAACCTTTGCTCGCACCCCCGCGTTCCCTTTCCTTTGACAGGCGGTAGTGTTTCGCTTCATAATGTGCTGGCGAGGGTCGCGACGTGCCTGGCCTGTGCGCGTTTCGGCGCGCAGACCGCCATTCTGGCGCGGGGGCGTGCGCTTCAGGGGGTGGTCGTGGAAGCGGTGGAGTATGTAGGGTGAGCGCGGTGATGCCTTGTTCCTATGTGATGGGCATTGACGGCGGGGGCAGCACGGTGCGCGTCGCAATCACAACCTCCGCCCTCACCATCTGCGGGCAGGCCTGCGGCCCGACCGCCAACCCAAGTGTGGTTGGGCGCGACACTGCCGCTGAAACGATCCGTGCGGCCATGCAGGGCGCGCTGGAGGATGCCGGTTTGTCGCCTGAGCAGATCGGTGCGGTGGGTATCGGCGTAGCAGGTGCCGCCGCCAGCCATTCTGAGGCGTGGCTGCGCCAGGTCGTGACCGCCGTGACACCGCACGCTCGCCTGGCGCTCAGCGCGGACTACGAGATAGCCCTGGCGGGCGCGCTCGGCAAACGCTGTGGCGTGCTGGTCCTGGCCGGGACGGGGAGCCTTGCCTACGGGGTAAATGCTCGCGGCGAGGCGGCGCTGGGGGGCGGCTGGGGATACCTGCTCGGTGACGAAGGAGGCGGCTACTGGATTGGCATGGAGGGGCTTCGCGCTGTGGCGCGCGCGCTCGACGGTCGCGGGCCGATAACTCCCCTGACGACCGCTGTGCTCTCCGCCCTGGGGCTGAGCAACAGGAGTGATCTCATTCGCTGGCTTTACGACGACCCAGGCGGTCACACGCGGGAGCTTGCGGAGCTGGCTCGCTTGATGCTGGAGCAAGCTGCCAGCGATCCTGAGGCGGCGGCAATCGTCCAGAGGGCAGCGGATGAGCTGGCTCAGGTCGCCGGGACCGTGATCCGCCGCCTGAACATGGAGTCGCCGGAGTTTGCCTTTGCCGGAGGGTTGCTTTCTGAGCCTAATCCGCTGACCGAGGCCCTGTGCCGCGCGCTTCGGCTGCCGGCTGTGCCTGTTGCGCGCTATCCGCCAGTCATCGGCGCGGCGCTGCTGGCGTTGCAGCTCGTCCAAGCGTCTGGCTGACGGCTGAGTCTGTGTGGAGAGGGATGCTGAGAGACCATGCGGAAACCTCACCCCCCGACCCCCTCCCCGCGTGTGGTATTGTCGGCGAACTAAGCACGCGCTGGCTTCGTAGGGGCGCTGCTCTGGCGCTCCCGTAGGGGCGTATTGCAATACGCCCCTACGGAGGCATCTCGCCAATAGTATCGCGTGTGGAGAGGGAATTTTGGGGTGAGGTAAATCGTAGCGCAGGTCTTTCCATATGGCCTTTGATGCCCACACCCGACGATGGCCGCATCCTGTGGTGGCACTGGAAACGCCCACCGGAACAGGAATCGAACCCCATAGGACGAGCCGGAAGACCGGGCCGGAGAGATACTCCTATGAACAGCAAGCAGCGCATGGCCTTGGCGATGCAGCACGGCATACCTGACCGCGTGCCGGTGATGTGCCAGTTGTCGCTGGGGCACTACTTCCTCACTATGCGGAGCAGGTGGAAGCCCTATGAGATCTTCTTCAGCAGCGAAGCCTTCGCCGACGCGCTGGTGGCGATGTGCCGACGCTACCGCTTCGACGGCATCCTGATCAACATTCCTGGCCGCGATCCGGCCTGGCGAGATGCGATCCAGACCGTTGAGGAGCACCAGGATGGCGAGCTGCTCACCTGGCAAGATGGCACCCATACGCTGGTTCCCTGGGATGATAGCCCGCTGTTCGAGCTGGATGATTCCTCTGCGGCTCCTCGCCCAGACTACGAAGCCTTTGACCCGGACCGTGACATGGATCGGCTGGATGAGTGGCCCCGTTATACCTGGGGCGTTTACCACATACCGCGCGTGACTGGCAAAGCGCCGGGGCTGCTGCTGGAACCGCCGGATACGTTTTTCCGCACGATCGATCTCGTCCGGGCTGCTGTGGGGGATTCGCTTTCGGTTCACGGTGAGGTGTTCTCGCCTTTCACGCACTTCATGGAGCTGTTCGGCTACCAGGAAGCGCTGCTTGGACTGATGACCGATCCCGGAAAGGCAGAAGCGATCCTGGCGCGTTTCGCTGAAACCACCATTGCTTGGGGGCGGGCACAGGCACGGCGTGGTGTGGACGCAGTATTGATCTCCTCGGCGTTTGCCGGCGGGGGATTCATCTCACCGCACATGTATGAGCGATTTGTTGTCCCCTGCGAGCGTAAGGTGGCTGACGCTCTGCACGCGGCGGTCCCCGGCCTCCCGGTCTACACACACACGTGTGGCCTGCTGTATGATCGGCTTGAACTGCTCGCCGAGACGCGCGTTGATGGGGTGGACACCCTCGATCCGCCGCCGCTGGGGAACACTGATTTGGCTGACGCCAAGAGGCGGATCGGGCACCGGCTGTTCATCAAAGGCAACATGAACTCGGTGGCGATACTGACCGACTCTAAGGGGCAGTTCGTCCAGCGCGCAACTGACACACTGCTGGCGGGCAAGCCGGGAGGGGGCTACATCCTGAGTACGGCCTGTTCGGTAGCCCCGCGTGTGGAGCCGTGGAAACTGGAATTGCTGGCTGACATCGCAGAAGAAGATGGGCGGTACCGCTGAGTCTCTTGGCGAACGACAACGCCGCTGTGATTTGGGAACGTGAGGTGAACCCGCCCGCTCATCAGAGCCAGGGGCTGCCCCAGCCGATACGGTGGGACGCGGATGGTGGGAAAAGAGCGCCCATGGGCAGAGTGTGGTGGGGGCTGTCGCCTCCCGATTCCAGCGCCACACTACGGGAGAACCGCTCTCTTTTGCTGCGCGCGCGACTCAGTCTTGACGGGGGGAATGGGCTATGCTATCATCTGCGCACGTTCGGCATTGGGGGCGTAGTGTAGCGGTTAACATGCCGGCCTGTCAAGCCGGAGATCGCGGGTTCGAATCCCGTCGCTCCCGCTCTGGCTACGAGTGATTGAAACACCATTCGTAGCCATCTCTTTTTCTATGGCGTCAGCGATTTCGACTGACGCCGTTTCGTTTTCCCCTAACACTATGCCGAAGTCGCCATACAGCGCAGCCGCTAGCACGTTCCCGTTGTGAACAAACACTCGCCCATCGCTTCAGACTCGGCGCTGCTGCACCGCGCTGACCCACCAGAAGGCCCCGCATTCGTGGAGCTTTCCGTCCTGGGTAGTTCGCGCTATCTGCTACAATTCAGGCCAGGAAGCACACCGATCGTACAAGCGGAGCCATGTGATGTCCCTGGAACTCGATCATGCCGTCATTGCCGTCACTGACCTGGATGCGGCAATCCACGACTACCGCCGCCTGGGGTTCACAGTGATGCCCGGCGGCACGCACGCCAACCGCGCCACGCACAACGCCCTGATCCCCTTCGCCAACGGGACGTATCTCGAATTGCTGTCCGCCACAGGAGCGCTGCCTGTGCCGGGGCTGTTCGACTTCAGCGCCCTGCTGCGAAATGGTGAGGGGCTGGTGGGGTTCGCGCTGCGTGCCGGTGACCTGGAAACTGAAACCGCCCGGCTGCGGGCAGAGGGCTTTGCGGTTGGGGAGATCGTCCCCGGCGAGCGTCGCCGTCAGGATGGCACGCTCGCGCAGTGGAAGCTGGCGCTGGTGGACGACGGCTTCGCGCCCTTCCTCATCCAGGATGTCACGCCGCAGGACCGGCGCATCCCTGCTGATCCCGCCGTCACAACCCACGCCAACACCGCGACAGGGCTGCTCCGGGTCGAGATTGCCGCGCGCGACCTGCCTCGGGCTCAGAGGCGCTACGCCCGGCTGTTCGATTCCTCAGCGCAGACCGGGCCAGCGGACAATCCCATCATCGGGGATGTGATGCTCCGCCACGATGAAGCGGACGGGCTGTTCGCCCTGCATCTGACCTTCGAACTCAGGGAGGGCCAGGTTTTTCCGACGGACCGCACGCATCATGTCCGCCTGGTAACGCAGGCAGCGTCGGGCAGCTAGCTCGGAACCGCTCCGGGCAGCAACACTACGCCAGCTTCAATCCCCGCCGCCGCAGCCGCGCGCACCAGACTGGCGACGGGTGGTGGAGTCGCCTGGTCGGGGTAGTTGAGCACCGCAAACGCCCCGAACAGCGCTCTGGCGGCCTCGTTGTAGGCCAGATGGCAGTGCAGGCCCTGCATCTGGATGCGAGCGTAGTATTTGCCGCGCCCCTCGTGCCAGCCGACGCCCTTCAGCCCCACCCCCGACAGGTTGCTACCCTGCATGTTCTGGCGCGGGGTGGCTATGCAGCGCGCAGAGCGAGGAGCTGCACTCCAGGGCAATCGCAGCAAAATCCGCCGCGTGTCCGTAGGGGCGTATGGCCATACGCCCCTACGGACCTCACCCCCGCGCGGCCCACTGACGCGGGCCGCGCTGCCCCCTCTCCACGTTGGCGAGGGGGCGAGCCGAGTGCAGCGAGGTTGGGGGTGAGGTGGAACATCACGCACGTTTGATGCGATTGCCCTGGCTATACTCTCAACCCACTTGCATTGCTCTGAAGAATGGTGTAGTATGGTAAATAGTGGTATATACCGAATTGAACCTTAGATTATGGCTGATATGCTGAACCCTGACTCCAAAGTCCCCCTCTATATCCAACTGAACGAATACCTGCGCAAGCAGATTGACACCGGCGCATACCCGACCGGCACGCGCCTGCCCTCTGAGCGGGAACTGGCGGAGACCAATTCTGTGAGCCGGATGACCGCGCGCCAGGCGTTGCAACTGCTGATTCGGCAGGGCTACGCCGACTCGCGTGTGGGCAAGGGTACGTTTGCCGCCGCGCCCATGATCAGGCAGGAGCTTGCCGAACTGACCGGTTTCAGTGAGGAGATGCGCCGCCGAGGGATGCGCCCCAGCAGTCGGGTTCTCCTGGCGGAGATTCGGCAGGCCAGCGGAGAAATCGCCGAACGCCTACAGCTTCGCCCCGGCTCTGAGATCGTGGTGCTTGTCCGCACCCGCCACGCCGATGAGACGCCTGTAGCGCTCGAAGAGTCGTGTCTCAGCCATCAGTTGTGCCCCGGTATCCTGATACATCACGATTTTAATCGCGAATCGCTCTATCAAGTCCTGCGGGCCGATTACGGTCTGCGCCTGGCCTGGGCCAGCCAGTCTATCGAGGCACGCCTGCCCGCCAGGAGAGAATGCCAGGCCCTGGCGATCAGGCGCAGTGCCCCCGTGCTCAGCTTGACGCGCGTCACATTTGACGATGCTGACCGCCCGATTGAATATGTGCGCTCGGCATACTGTGGGTCTCGATACCAGTTCAAGGCAACGCTGCGAGGGTCGAATTTGTGAAGCCTATCGTCACCGCGGGAGAATAGCCGATGTCCTTAATCTCAGGTGCGCAGTCGTACATGGACGCGGTGCGCCGGAGCCTTGATGCAATTGCCGAGAGCCAGGTCGAAGTCATTGACCGGGCGGCGCAGGCTGTGGTGCGCACCGTTGAGTCCGATGGGATCGTGTACCTCTTTGGCACAGGGCACTCTCACATGCTATGCGAAGAGGGCCACTACCGGGCTGGGGGCCTCGCTGCGGTCTGTCCGGTGCTCAACTCCAGCCTCATGCTCCACGAGGGGGCCGTCCTGAGCACGCGGCTTGAACGCACGAGCGGGCTTGGGCCGGCAGTGCTGGCTCGCTACAGTCCCACTGAACGGGATCTGCTGATCATCTTTTCGAACAGCGGGGTGAATAATGTGCCCGTCGAGACGGCCATCGCCGCCAAAGAGATGGGCATGACGGTCATCGCGGTGATCGCCGCAGACTATGCGGCGCAGGCCCCCCTGGGTTCGACAGGCAAGAGGCTGGCGGACATCGCCGACATCGTGCTGGACAACCAGGGGCCGCCCGGTGATGCGCTGATTGAGGTTGACGGCGGCGGTCTGCGCGTGGGGCCGTTATCCACAATTGCCGGAGCGTTCATCCTGAACGCCATCCTGACCGAAGCAGTATGCCGCATGGTGGCGTCCAGCGACGCGAAGCCGCCAGTGTATGTCAGCGCGAATATGCCGGGGGCTGGCGCCCATAACGCAGCCTTGATCGCCCGGTACCGAACCCGCAACCCGCACCTGTAGCTCTGTGGGATCGGCTGGACATACCGTCCAGCGTACATTCTATTCCGTTCTGAGGAGTTCAGTGAAGGAGACAGGTCATGAGAAACAACCTCGTAAAAAGCATCGTTTTGCTCGTCATTGCCCTTCTGATCCTGCCCCATGCGCCGGCAACAGCGCAAGAGAAAGTCACGATCACATTCTGGCATATGGAGCAACCCCCCTACCGTGTTGAACGCTTCCAGACCCTCATTGACGAATTCAACGCTGCCAACCCTGATATCGAGGTGAAGCAGGAAGCGCAGAACTGGGGCGAGGTCTATACCAAAGCACCCGCAGCGGTCGCTGCTGGCAACGCCCCGGAACTGCTGTTTGCCATCCCGGACTTCACGCCGATTCTGCGCGATCTGGGCGCGGTGCAGCCCGTTGAAGACTTCGTGGCCGAGCTGGACGCGCAGCACAAGTTCTATCCGGCGGCTGTCGCCCAGTATACCTACGATGGCCACACCTGGGCCGTGCCCATGTGGAACATGGCCCACTCGCTCTGGTATCGCAAGGGTGTATTCGAAGAAGCCGGCGTCGAAGTTCCTGCTACCTGGGATGAGTGGCTGGCCGCAGTCGAAACACTCACCAAAGAGGGCCAGTATGGCATCGGCGTCCCCGCGAACAAGCAGCTTTACACCGATCAGACCATGTACGATCTGATGATCAACGCGGGCGCGGACGAAATCTATAACCCCGACGGCACGCTGCGCTTCGACAACCCGCAAACCGTCGAGGCTTTCGACATGTACAGCAAGCTCTATCGCTTCTCGCCACCAGATAGCCCTGGCTGGACCTGGGGCGAAGCCGAAGCCTGCTTTGCCAACCGCACCTGCGCGATGATCATGCAGTTCACGGTCATCACCACCTATGACACGCAGGCCGAGGGCGATGCCGAAGACCTGGGCGTTGCGCCCATCCCCTACAAAGAAGGTGTCGAGAACCCTGGCACGATCTCCTATGTGAACGCGGTGATGATCCTCACCGACGATCCCGCCAAGCAAGAAGCGGCCAAGAAGTTCATTGGCTTCCTGCTGGAACCGGAGAACTATGGCCGCTTCCTGAATGCGGAGCCGGGCCTGTATCTGCCGGTGACTGAGGACGGCAGCATGGCAGAGAGCTACTGGAACGATCCGCTGGTCGTCAAGTACAAGAGCCAGGTCGAGGTCATGCTCCAGAACTCGACCAGTGGCCGTCTGTTTGGCTTCACCGGCGGCAACACCTTCCCCAGCATCGCCACCATCTCTGCTCAGAATCTGCTCGCCCAGACCCTGCAAATGGTGGTCATTGATGGCATGTCGCCTGCGGACGCTGTGGAAGAGGGCCAGATGCTGATGGAAGAGGCCATCGAGGAGTAAGCTAGTCTTTCGCTGCTGACATGGGGGAGCGCGTCCGCTCCCCCATGACGCCTCTTGGGATGTGTGTCATGCACCTGCCGACCCTGGCAAACCTGAGGAGACAGGTGGCTCGCTTGCCCAGAGTGTCAAGCGCCACACTCGTCGGCTATGCTTTCGTCATGCCGCTCATGCTGTGGCTGGCAGCAACCATTCTATACCCCCTGATTGCGTCAATAGCCCTCAGCGTTCAGAACGTCAAGATCATCGGCACAACCGGGGAGTATGTGGGGCTTGAGAACTACAGCCGCATCCTGGAATCGCCGCGCTTCGTGGAGGCTCTCCAGCGCAGTGCTGTCTGGGTGGCCGGCAATGCCGTCGTGCAGACTATCCTGGCCTTTGCGGCAGCGCTTACCCTCAAACAACGCTTTGTCGGCAATCGTGTCGCCCGCATCTGGATCATCCTCTCCTGGATCGTGCCCACTGTGGTCGTGGTCATCATCTGGCGCTGGTTGTTGAGCGCATCGGGCATCGTCAATTATGCGCTGGTGAACCTGGGAATAAGCAGCAAGCCCCTCGGCTTTTTCGCGACGGGCGACACAGCCTTTGCCTCAGTCATCTTGATCAACTCGTGGCGTTGGTTCCCGTTTAACGCTGTGATCTTCCTGGCCGCGCTGCAGCGCATCCCACAGGAGCTTTACGAAGCGGCCTCGGTGGATGGGGCAACCACTGTGCGCAAGTTCTTTCATATCACGCTGCCCAGCCTGCGCCCCGTTCTGTTCGTCATGGGGCTGATCGGCACCTTGATGTCTTTCAACGTCTTCGATGTGATCTGGCTGCTTACCGGCGGAGGCCCGTCCGGGGCCACCACCACCTTGCCTGTCCTGATCTATGAGACAGCGTTCAAGCGCTACCGTCTCAGTCAGGCCGCCGCCATGTCAGTCGCCACAGGAGCGATCCTGCTGGCATTCGCGGCGCTGTTCATTCGCTTTTTGTCCCCGCCCTCTGACACGGATGAGGAGTAAGAGATGGCTCACCGGCTTCGCCGTGCCGTGCTCCTGGGGGTGGCTGTCCTCATCCTGATGACCGTGGTCATCGCGCCGTTCTATTGGATCTTCTCTTCGTCCATCAAAGCGCCCCAGGAGATCATCGCTCGAAAACCCACGCTGCTCCCCCAGTCGTTCACCCTTGAGCACTACGACAAGCTGCTTGGGCACTCGAACTTCCCGACCTATCTGCAAAACAGTCTGGCGGTGGCCTTCGGCACTATGCTGATCACGGTTTTCCTGTCCACGCTGGCCGCCTATGGGTTGTACCGGTTGCGCTTTCCGGGCCGCAACCTGCTCTTTCGGGTCATTCTCATCACTTATGCCTTTCCTGGCGTCCTGCTGCTCGTCCCGCTCTACGACATGATGAGCACGCTGGGCCTGGTGGACAGGCTCGTTGCGCTGATTATCGTAGATGTCACCTTAGCTGCTCCCTTTGCCGTGTGGATGCTTCAGGCGTTCTTCCGAACCATCCCCCAGGAACTTGAGGAGGCCGCTGCGCTGGATGGAGCAAGCCGGCTGGGCATTATCGTCCGCATCATGCTGCCGCTCGCTGCGCCGGGTGTGGCAAGCATCGCCATCTTCGCCTTCATCACCTCCTGGACTGAGTACATCTTTGCATCCATCCTCATCATCAGTGACGCCAACCGGACTGTGCCAGTAGGCCTGGCAGGCATCATCGGCCAATACCAGGTGGATTGGGGGTTGCTGCTCGCGGGCGCAACCATTACCGCCCTGCCTGTCCTTGTGCTGTTCGGTCTGGTTGGCCGCAATTTCGTCGAAGGATTGACAGCGGGTGCCATCCAGTAGTGCGGAGCCTGGCTCCAGCGAGCGCTCATCCCGATCAGACGTAGCCAACAGCGCCCTGAGAGGCGGCCATGTCTGGCCGGTGTCCCGGCATGGCAGCGCGCATAGAAGGAGACATGGGCATGGCGACTCCCCTGGCAATCGGTGTTGATCTGGGAACCCAGCAGCTAAAAGTCCTGGCGGTAGACCTTGAGCGGGCGTCGGTGCTGGGGTCTGTCCAGGCCCCCATCCACAATATCAAGAGCGGGCCGGGCGCTCTTGAACAAGACCCGCTCCAGTGGTGGCCGCTCCTGTGCAGGCTCACCCGCCAGCTCAGCGAACACCTTCAGCTTTCACCCTCGGCCATCCGCAGCATCGGCCTTTCTGGGCACATGCATTCCATTGTGCCGCTCAAAGCCGATGGCTCCCCGGCGTTCAACTGCATTGTGTGGGCGGACACGCGCGCGCTGTCGCAGGCGAAAGCAATCGGCTCTCTGGAAGGCGTTACCCTGTGGAACCCCCCGATTGCCGCCTGCAGCGCGCCCAAGCTGCTGTGGCTGAGGGACAACCACCCTGAGGCCTATGCCGCCACGCGCCATGTGCTGTTCTCCAAAGACTATCTGCGTCTGAGAATGACCGGTGAGATGTCCACCGATTTCTCAGACGTGTCTGGCAGTCTGGTCTGGGATTTCGGAGCCAGAGAGTGGGATGCCGATCTGCTGGCGCGATTGGGCATAGCAGCGAGCCTGCTGCCTCAGCCTCAGGAGTCCACAACTGTCGCCGGTTCCCTCACCGAGCAGGCCGCTGCGGACCTGGGGCTGCCGGCGGGCACGCCAGTAGCGATGGGAGCGGGCGATGTGGCCTGTGCCGTGATTGGCAGTGGGCTTGAGTCTTCCGACACGCTGCTGATCAATGCGGGCACGGCAGCGCAGGTCATCCTGATCCAGGAGCAGCCGGCCCCCTATGTCCCTGAGCGCGGCGTTCGCTATCTGTTCGAGCTGGGCATTGACGGGAAGACGTTTGCGATGGGCGCGCTGCCGAGCGCCGGGCTGTCGCTGGAGTGGTGGCGCTCTCTGCTCGGCGGACAGCTAACCTATGGCGATCTGGACGAGCTGGCCAGCGACCGTCTGGGCACAGCAGACGGCCCGCTGTTCATCCCGTATCTTCAGGGCACTGGCACGCCCGACATCCGTGACGATTCACTCGGCACGTTTCTGTTTATGTCAAGCTCAACGGACCGGGCCTTGCTAACCGCTGCGGTCATGGAGGGCGTTGTCTTTGGCGTGAAGCGGTGTGCGGACGCCCTCCTGGGCGGTGACGCAGCCCCGCAGCGCCAGGTGCTCATCACGGGGGGCGTGTCCAAGAGCCGGGTCATGCGGCGCATCTTCGCCAGCGCCTTCGGGGTGACGGCCTCCTTCCGCGACTTCTCCGACGTGTCGGCGATTGGCGCAGTGGCATTGGGGGCCGCCGCGGCGGGTGAGGTCGACTCGGTCGCGGGTTTCTTACGCCGCCTGTCCTTCAATTCCCACGAAGTAGCGCCAGACCCGGCGCTGGCTGAGCGCTACGCGGCAATGTTCAAGCGTCACCGAGAGTGGGCGGAATTCGTCGCACAGCGTCCCTAGCCCTGGAGGCGTAGACGATAGAGTTCTGGTCAGCCTGCCAGGAGCACATGCCTCACGGCCAGGGGGACAGAGCAGCCTCATCACCTCCGCCGCCCATGCACATGCTGGTGTGCGCGCTGGTGCGCGATGCCGAGCTGCCGCGCCACCTCTGAGTCTTCCGCTGTCCTGAATGAGCGCGCTCGCCGGTTACGGGGTTCCTGCCCTGGCTGGCTTCACGATACACGGTAAAGGATTGCATGATGAGCACCATTGAACTCGTTCCCCTTGTGTTGCCGGATTTTGGTCTGCCCACTGTTGAGCCGTCCGTCCCCGCCTCCACCTACCAGGCGCGCCTCAAAGCAGCCTGGCACCGCGCCCAGGCCGCCGGTCTGGATGCCCTGGTCGTCTATGGCGACCGCGAGCACTTCGCCAATATCGCCTATCTCACCGGCTATGACCCCCGCTTCGAGGAGGCCCTGCTGATCGTCACTGGCGCACGGCAGCCCGCGCTGCTGATTGGCAACGAAGGTTGGGGCTATGCCGAATTGTGCCCGCTGCCGGTCAGGCGCGTGCTGTACCAGAGCTTCAGCCTGCTGGCTCAGCCGCGCGACCGCAACCCCCGTCTGGAGCAGGTTCTGCGCGACGAAGGCCTCCAGCGCGGCAGCCGCGTGGGGGTCGTGGGGTGGAAGTACTTCGACGGGCGCGAGTCGGACTCGCCCCAGACATGCCTGGAGATTCCGTCCTACATCGCCGACATCCTGCGCGACGTGACGGGCGATCCAGCGCTGGTCATCAACGCTACGCCCCTGTTCATGAACCCGGCGGACGGGCTGCGCGCGATCAACGACGTGGATCAGCTTGCGGTCTTCGAGTTCCGCGCCACGTTTGCCTCGCAGGCGCTGCGCAATGTCATCTTCGGCCTCAAGCCGGGCATGACCGAGTTTGAAGCGGTGCAGTTGATGAACCTGAACGGGATTCCCTGGTCGGCGCACCTCATGCTGTCCAGCGGCCCGCGCGCCAAATACGGCCTGCCCAGCCCTTCCATGCGCGTCATCGGGCATGGCGAGCCGTTCACGATGGCGCTGGGGTTGTGGGGCGCGCTGAGCAGCCGCGCCGGGTTCGTGGTGCGCGGGGCGAGTGATCTGCCCGTCGGCATCCAGGACTATGTGGAGAAACTGGTCGCCCCCTACTTTGGGGCTATAGCGGCCTGGTACGAGCGCGTGGGGATCGGGGTGAAGGGCGGCGAGCTATATGACCTCATCCACCAGCGGGTGGGCGACCCCTTCTTCGGCATCGGACTCAACCCCGGCCACCTCATCCACCTGGACGAATGGGTGCATTCGCCCGTTGACGCCGGTTCCGACATTGCGCTGCGCTCTGGCATGGCTATCCAGGTGGACGTGATTCCGGCGACGGGCACGCCCTACTTCACCACGAATATCGAGGATGGCATCGCGCTGGCCGACGAAGCCCTGCGCGCGGAGTTCGCGCAGAAGTACCCGGAGGCGTGGGGACGCATTCAGCGGCGGCGCGCGTTCATGAGCAGCGCCCTGGGCATCCACCTGAAGCCAGAAGTGCTGCCCTTCAGCAACATCCCGGCCTACCTGCCGCCGTACTTGCTCAGCCCGCAGATGGCCATGCGCATGGTGTAGGACTGCCGCACGCGAAACGAGGGCAGCGCGGGTCAGGCGGCAGATTCACTCAGCAGGTGGACCGTTTCGGGCTTGAACGCCAGCCCGGCGGTTGCGCCTTCGCTAAACACCTGGCCGAGGTGCGGATCGGCGTCCACCACGATCAGGCGCTGCTCGCCCAGGCGGACGATGTACTCGACCGTCGAGCCGAGATAGACCACCTGCTCGACGACGACCTGTTCCAGCGCGGGATTCGCTACAAGCTTAAGCACTTCCGGGCGCAGCACCGCGACAGCGCGTTCCCCGGCCCGCAGCGGCACGTTGGTGGACAGCGTTGCAGTCTGCCCCAGCAGGGTGACGGTCGCCCGGTTGTCGCCGACAGCCTGAACGGTCGTGTCAAGGAAGTTCGCCCGCCCGATGAAGTCCGCCACGAAGCGCGACACAGGGTGCCGGTAGATTTCTTCGGGCGGACCCATCTGCTCGATCTGTCCGTTGTTCATGACCACGATCCGGTCGGACATCGCCATCGCCTCGACCTGATCGTGCGTCACGTAGACGCTGGTGATGTTCAGGCGGCGCTGGAGATTGCGGATTTCGCTGCGCATTTGGACGCGCAGCTTGGCGTCGAGGTTGCTCAGCGGCTCGTCAAATAGCAGCACGCGCGGCTCGACGACCAGCGAACGCGCCAGCGCGACGCGCTGCTGCTGACCGCCGGACAGCTCGTGCGGGCGGCGCTCGCCCAGGCCACCTAGACTCATCAGCTCCAGTACGCGCTGCACCCGCTTGCGAACATCCCCCCGTGCTGTGTGCCGCACGCGCAGCCCATAGGCGACGTTGTTGAAGACCGTCATATGCGGAAACAGCGCGTAGCTCTGGAAGACCATCGCCATATCGCGCTTGTTCGGGGGCCGGTGCGAGACGTCCTTTCCGTCAAGCAGAATCCGCCCGGAAGTGGGCAGTTCGAAGCCGGAGATCAGCCGCAGTGTCGTGGTTTTGCCGCAGCCCGACGGGCCGAGCAGCGTGACAAACTCGCCCGGCTCGATGGTCAGCGAGACGCGATCGACGGCCCGCACGTCTCCCTGGCCACTACGCTGGGGAAAAAGCTTCGAGACCTCTTCGAGGACCAGCGTCCCCGCCTGAGTTGCAGCCATTTACGCGGCTCCTTCTATCGTCGTTTTCTCAGCGCCGGTGGTCGTACCCACCGCCACCGTCAGAATACCAATGGCCACCAGCACGATCGCGATCAAAATCACGCAGTAGGCGAAAGCGTTGCCGTAGCGCCCGTTTTCGACCTCGTTCAGAATCTGGTGCGTCATGATCTTTGTGCCAGGCGTCGTCAGGAAGATGATCGCCGAGATGGTCGTCATCGAGCGCGCAAAGGCGTAGATCAGGCCGGAGAAGAACGCGGGCCGGATCAGCGGCAGGGTGATGCGGCGGAAAGTGCCGAAGTTGTCCGCGCCGAGGCTGATTGACGCTTCCTCGATGGCCGGGTCAATCTGCGACAGCGCCGCGACGCCTGCGCGCAGGGCTGCCGGCACGCTGCGCACGATGTACACCAGCACAATCGCGACCGCGCCGCTAAAAACTGCGCGCCCGCCGGCTAGTTTGGGGATGAGCGTGAAGGTCCCGACAACCGGCAGGCTGATCTCGTGCGGTCCGTTGAAGACCAGCAGATAGCCGATGCCCAGAATGGTGCCGGGCACGGCAATACCGAGCATCGTCGCGAAGTCTAGCGCGTGGCGCCCGGTGAACTTCTTACGCGCGACCAGGAACGCGATCAGCATGCCGAGCACGCCAGCAATTGGCGTGGCGATGGCCGAGAGCTGCGTCGTATCCTTCATCGCTTTGGAGCCGTAGCCGTTGATCACGAAGTCGAAGTGGTCGAGCGTCAGCGTGTTGTTGACGTTCAGAATCTTGGTGAAGGCCCCGGCGAAGATCACGCCGTACACCAGCACAATGAGCAGCAGCACGATCATCACCGCCACGAACAGCGGCCAGGTCACCAGCGGGTGCCGGATCATCTGCGGGGTGCCGCTCGGCTTGCCGGTGATCGAGACAACCGAGGTGCGGCTGATCCAGTACCGCTGGACGACGAACACCAACAGCGACGGCACCAGCAGAATCACCGACAGCACAGCGGCGGCGGTCGTATCATACAGTCCGACAATTGAGACGTAGATGCGCGTGGCAAGCACCTCGTAGTTGCCGCCTAGCACCAGGGGGTTGCCCAGGTCCGCAATGGCTTCGACGAACAGCAGCAGGAACGACCCGGCGATACCGGGGATCAGCATCGGCACGGTGACGGTGCGGAAGATGCGCCATTTACTCGCACCGAGGTTGGTTGCCGCCTCGTCGAGCGCCGGGTCGAGAGCCTGCATCATTCCGCGCAGATTCAGATAAGCGACCGGGAAATAGGACAGCGTCAGCACCAGCGTCAGGCCATCCAGTCCGTAAATATCGTAGCGCGTGCCCAAAACACCATACGAGATAATGCCATTGCGCCCAAAGAGCAGCAGCGCTGCCGTCGCGACGGCGAACGGGGGCGAGATGATCGGTACCATCGCCAGGATGTGAATCAGGCGCTTGAGCGGGACAGCGACTTTGACCTGGACATAGGCAATGATGAAGCCGACGAAGGTCCCAGCGGCGGCGACCAACAACCCCATCTCCATCGTGTTGCGGATAATGTGCTGGTAGACCGGCGAGCTGAGGTAGTGCTTGAACAGCTCCTGCCCCTTCCCGGTCAGGCTCTCCTTGACCATCGCGTAAATCGGGTCAATGATCGTGATGGCGACGAACAGCACGACCAGCACGAGTCCGACGAAGAGGACCGGGTCCTGAAAGATGCGCCAGAATTCTGCAATCCGGCGGTTGTGGGTGAGGGCCTGAACGAGCACGATCCGGCGCTTGCGGCGGGCAGCTTCCACGGCGTCTGTCTCCGTATGCTGTAGTCAGATAATCCGGCGGTGGAGCGTCCGGTGTGCGACGGCCCCACCGCCGAAAGGCAGACGATCAGGGAACGAGCGAAGCGCCCCTTACTGGGTCGGCTGCGGGGCGATCTCGGCGTCGAAGCGCTCGACGATCTCGGTGCGGTGCGTCCCCGCCGCAACGAAGTTGTAGTCTACCAGGTTAATGTCTTCGAACTTGGGCGACAGTTCGGACACCGGCGTGTTCGGGTTGGTCGGCAGTTGCAGCGAGTTCACCGTCGCGCCAATGGCCTGCACCTCAGGCGTCAGTGCCCACTCGATCCACTGCTTGGCGGTCTCCGGCTCTGGGCCGCCCTTGATCAGGGCCATGCCGCCGATTTCATAGCCAGTGCCTTCTTCGGGGAAGGTGTTGACCACCACACCCTCGAAGCCTTCGACCTGAAGCTTCACACAGTCATGCGCGAAGATGATCGCAACGGCGATCTGGCCGGTCGCAGCCATCTGGCCGGGGGCCGAGCCGGAGCGCGTGTACTGGAGAATATTCTGGTGAAGCTCGGCGAAGTACTCGAACGCGGCGTCGATCGCGGCCTCGGTCGGGTTGCCTTCTTCGTCGTAGCCAGTGCCTTCTTCAGCAGCTTCCATCTCGTCGGCCCGCAGTGTCACAATCGTCCAGAACGAGGTGAACGCCGTGCCGGAAGTCGCGGGATGCGCCATCGCGATGTTGCTCTTCAGCGCGGGGTTGAGCAGGTCTTCCCATGAGGTGGGCGGCTCGACACCCAGCTCCTCGAGATAGTTGACGTTCGAGCAGAAGCCAATCGCGCCCATGTAGATGCCGTGCCAGGCGTGATCCTCACCGACCGCCTTCTCCGGCAGCACCGAGGCCAACTCTGGCTCGTACGGCTCGAGCAGCCCTTCTTCGTAGGCAGCGATGAACGCGTCCGCCGGGCCACCCCACCACACGGAGAACTCCGGATCATCCTGGGTGGCGCGGATCCGGGCCAGAGCCTCGCCCGACGACATGCGGACGTAGTTGGTCTCGATACCGGTTTCTTCCTCGAACGCCTGCGTCACCGCGACACACCAGTCTTCCTGTGGGGTGCACAGCACGGTCAGTGTGTCATCCTGGGCCAGGGCGCGGGTGGTGGGGCCAGCCGAGATCAACGGGAAAGCCAGGACCGCGATCAGCGCCCACATCACGACAGCAGATACCTTCTTCATAACGCAACTCCTTTACATAACCATTGGTGCTAGTTGAAAAAGGTCACAGGCGCCATACTCCTGGCAGCTACCACACCACCACAGGAACACCGTGACCACTGAAGACTTTATCATCCATCTGTTCTGTTTGGTAGATGACCGATGGCCTGTGCCAAACGTCGATCCTTGCTGTATCCGAGTGAGTTGTGACATTGGCTGCTCTACCGCTGAAACCCCTTTGAGCCTTCTATCGCTGGCTGAAACGCGACTTTGAGGGGTTGTTTGTCGCCTTGCCGGACCGCACGCGCATTCACGTGCCTGCGTCCCACCGGGCGTGGTGTGCGTGCTGCTGGCCGAGCCGACTTTTTTCAGTGTGATCGACACCTTGGGATTGAGCTCATTCATCCGATCCGTGAAGGGCGAAGCCCGCAGCAAGTGGGCAAGAAAGGCAAGAGCAATCGTCGTTGGATCGTCGGGCTGAAGCTGTGCTGGTTGGTCAACGACCGAGGCCAGGTGGTCGCCTGGGACTGGAACACCGCCAATGTCCATGACCAAACCTTTCGTCCTGTCGCCCATCAGTTTGATGAGGAGACGATTGTGCTGAGCGACTTTGGCTTCAAGAAAGCCGGGGAGCCAGCGCGCAACCTTAAGTTCTGTGCGCACAAAACCTGGGGTGAGCGCATGCTGGTCGAAACTATCTTCTCGCTGGTCACACGGGTCTGCCAACTCAAGCACGTGTTGCATCGGCGGGCCGTTTACCTGGAAACGCATCTGTCCTTTGTCGCCGCGCTCTTCAACCTGCTGCTGGCACTCAATCGCCTGCTGGAACCGGAGGCGTCACTCGATGACCGCCTGCTTCATATCGCCCAGTATTCTCTGTGATCTAGCACCAATGGTTACATAAGAGTAGACAACGAGGCGCTCTGAGCGGTAAATCGCCCCAAGCATCCATATTCTAGTGTCTTTCAAATGCACTTGCAATAAGGTAATCAGGACAATCGCATCAAAATCCGCCGCGTGTCAGCCTGCCCGCAGGGGCGTATGACCATACGCTCCTACGGACCTCACCCCCGCGCGGCCCACTGACGCGGGCTGCGCTGCCCCCTCTCCACGTTGGAGAGGGGGCGAGCCGAGTGCAGCGAGGCTGGGGGTGAGGTAGAACATCACGCACGTTTGATGCGATTGCCCTGGTTTCAATGGATAAACACTTGACACCGCCTAAGGATCGCCAGCCCCAAGAGCCTGTCCGTCCAACCACGCGGCGCGCAGCAAAAAAAAAACGGTATCGAGGCTTCTCGGTACCGCTTTTGCCGGGCGGGGCTTACCTCTGCGCCAGGCCCACGCACGCCCGGACCGCGTCCGCGTCAATCACCCGGATCGCATACTCCGGCGGGCGGAAGGCCGCGCCCATGAAGGTGTTGGGGTTGCGGAACTCCATCCCGCTCTCCACGTCCACCCTCGGCGCGATGTGGACTTCGCGCACGCCGCTGCGCGCCACGACCCGCTCCAGGTTGCGCGCGTTGACGCCGCCGCCCGCCATGATGACGATGCGGTCCCCGGCGCGCTCGACCAGCGCGGTCAGCAGGTCCAGCCCTTCGACCGCCGAGCGTTCCTGACCGGAGGTCAGCACGCGATCCACGCCCAGCGCGATCAGCCGGTCCAGCGCCGCGAACGGCTCGCGCGTCATGTCGAAGGCGCGGTGAAAGGTGACGCTCAGCGGGCGGGCCAGCGCCACCAGCTCCGCGACGCGCGCCTCGTCCACCGTCCCATCCGGGTTCAGCAGGCCGAAGACGACCCCGGCGGCTCCCAGGCGCTGGGCCACCTCGACATCGCGTCGCATGATGGCGAACTCCAGGTCGGAATAGAGAAAGTCGCCGCCGCGCGGGCGGATCATGACGCAGACCGGGATCGCCAGCCGCGCGCAGATCAGCTCGATGGCCCCGGCGCTGGGCGTGGTGCCGCCCTCGACCAGGTTATCGCACAGCTCGACGCGGTGCGCGCCGCCCTGCTGCGCGGCCAGGGCTGACTGCGCGCTGTCCACGCAGACCTCGACGGTTAGCGGATGAGAAACGGGATGCTTGTCGTTGTTCATGGCAGGTGCTCCACTCACTCAATGACCAAAACAGTGTGCGCGCCGAGAGGCGGCAGATCCACCCGGACAGCGCCTTCCTCGACGGTGAACGGGACGGTCTGCCCGTCCGGGGCGAGATACACGCGCCGAGGCGGATCGTCCGCCCGCACGCGGAGCGCGATGCCCGCCGTCAGGCCGCCACTGTCCACGTGCTGGATCGGTTGCAAGGTGCGGCGCGGGTGATAGGCGACCAGGTGGACAACCTGGCGGGCCGGGCGGTCGGCAGCGGCGGGCTGGCCGTGCAGCGAGCACTCGACCCAGCCGGGCGCGTCCGGCTCCAGCAGGCGCGGCGGGAGGAAGTCCGCCAGCAAGCGGCGAAGGATGGCGCGGTAGGCCCAGTAGTCGTGCAGGCGGTAGGCGCTGAACAGCGGCGCGGCGAGATACAGCACGCTGCCCTGGCGAGCCGCGATTGGCGCGTTCAGCGGCGCGGCGACCGGGGCGTGCAGGTGGCCCATGAAATGCTCCCAGGTGCGGTTGAACAGCGCGCTCCGCAGCTCGCCGTAGACGGTCGCGCCCTCGACCGGCGTCACCCGGTGGGCCTGCTCGTAGAACGCGTAGTCGTAATCGCTCGCCAGCTCGCTCTCCGCCGCCAGGAAGGTGTCGAGGCGCAGATAGGCGGGGATGGTCGGCGCGGGCTGCTCGTAGCGCACCGGGACCTGGCTCAGCGCGAAGGCGCCGGTCGCGGCGTCCAGCGCGGCGGTCCCGCTGAGGATCAGTCGCCCGCCGCTCGCCAGGAAAGCGTCAAGACGCGCGCGCAGCCGGTCGTCGCACCGCGCCTGGTCAGGCAGCACCAGCGTCTGGTACGGCGCGAAGTCCACCTGCGGCTCGATGATGTCGAACTGCACGCCAAGCTCCAGGAAGACCTGGGCCGCGCCTTCCACATCGCGGCTGTGCGTGCCGATGCCATCCAGCAGGTTGTCAATCGGCCCCAGCGCCAGGATCGCGGCCTCGCGGCGCGGCGCGGCGTCGCTCAGCCAGGGTTCCAGCGCCTCAACGCGGCGATACGCTTGCCCGATCAGACGGTAGACCGCCGGGTCGAGCGCGCCGCTGGGATGAAGCTGGTCACCGATGGAGATTTTGCCCCCGGCGGCCAGGATCGTGCCGACCTCGTATTCAAGCTGGGCCTGCGTCTTCAGGCCGCCGAAGTCGCCCCAGCCGCCGTGAAAGCGGCCAGTCATCCCGACGATCTCGCGGCCATAGGTGCGCGCCTGGCGGGCCGCCATCGGGAAGTGCAGATAGCCCCAGTGCGAAGCCGTCGGCAGGCTCTCGACCTCGAAATGCGTCAGGTAGGGCACCACGCGCCCCATGTCGCGGCTGATCGTGCCGTTGTAGAAGATCGTCGCGCCAGGAACCTGGCGGTGAATGGCACCCGACAGCCGCTCGAAGAACGCTTCCTGCTGGCGGCGGGCGAATTCCCACACGGCCTGATCGTTGTCGCGACGCACGCCCGCCCGCCGCATCTGCTCCAGCGCCCAGGGCGAGTAATTGGGCAGCGGGAAGCAGATGTCGAAGAAGAAGCCGTCCACCGGGTAGAGCTGGCACAGCTCCTCGACCTGGGCCAGAATCGCGTCGCCGTAGCCGGTAGCCGGGTCGAGCGTGCGCCAACCCCAGCGGTTAGATAGCGGCGGGCGCGCGGCCAGCCGGCCCTCTTTGTCAACGACCAGCCATTCAGGGTGCTGTTGCCCGGCCAGCTCGTCCCAGCGGATCGAGTAGTAGATCGGGCACTGAATCCCGATGGCGTGCAGCGCCTCGATCTGCTGGCCGAGCAGGTCGAACTTCAGGCCGGGGTGCTGCGTGCCGAGCGCGGTTGGGTAGTACGAGTAGCCGTGATGGCACTTGCTGAACACGGTCAGCGACTCGATCCGCGCATCTTTCACCGTCTGCGCGAAGGCGTCCGGGTCGAAACGGTCGCCCACCACGCATTCCGGCGCGGTGTGGAAATCGAGATGAACCTGGCGATAGGGTCGAGTGTTCACAAGGCAACTATCCTTTTGAGAAAGCAACGAAGAATTTCAAGCAATCTATCGAAATAAGCTGGCATACGCGGCGCTCACCGGGGAAACCTCACCCCTTAACCCCCGGCCCCTTTTCCCCTCTCCAGAATGGAGAGGGGCCAGGGGTGAGGTTAAACACGCGAATCGCATGCGCCAGTTACTTGCGATAGATGATCTAATTGCTCCCCCACTCTCCACGTCATGTCCGGGTCGAAGGGATACATGGGCCGGCGGATACGCCGGTACGGCAGGCGCGTGATGTCCTGATCCACCGCGCCGGGGCTGAGCGCGAGCAGAGCGGTCGCGGCCAGCGCCTTGAGTTCGGGAACCAGGTAGCCGACCTTGACCACGATGATCGCGTGCTGCGCCGGCTCGATGCCCAACTGGCGGAAGTCGTCCAGGCGGTGAAAGGGCGTGCGCTGCTCAGTGACGATGGCTTGCACGCCGCCGATCTGCACGACCGCCTGCCGGTTCTGTGCGCGGCCTGCTTCTGGCCCGTAGAGCGGCCAGGGCACGGTCACGGCGGCCTTGACCACGCCGCTGACGTCCAATGGCTGGCCGTGCACCGGGTCCAGCTTGCCCCCCAGCGACAGGCGAACGGTCGCTCCGACCCCGGCGGCGTGACACACCGCGACGGCGGCAGGGTCTGCGAGGCTGGCGTAGATCGCGTCCGGCGCGCCGAGCGCGATCAGGCGGCCCAGTGTGTAGGGCACATCTCCCACGCCCCCGGCGGTCGGGTTGTCGCCGGAGTCGCTGATCACGACGGGACGCTCGGCGGCGGCCAGCGCGGTGCGGATCGTCTCGTCCACCGGCGCGGTCGGCACGCCGAAAGTGAAGCCGTGACGCGCGTCCCAATAGGTCTGCGCCAGCGCGCGCGCGCCGCGCTCAGCGGCGGCGGGATCGGCGGCGTAGGCGACTGTCGAGGCAGTGGCGCGTGGCTCGTCGGCCCAGACGTAGCCGACCAGAACCGAGGCGTCGAGCAGCCCCTCGCGCTCGATCACGCCCGGAATTGCCGCGTAAACGCGCTGGCCGGGATCCCACTCCGTCCCGGTGCGCTCGCCGGGCAGCAGGACCGGAACGGGGCAGAACGCCTTGTGTGGGCGGAGCCGCTCGCGCAGGCAGCGGACCAGCAGCGACCCGGCGCGCTCCAGCGTCTCGTACCAGTCAATGTGCGGCGCGGTGCGGTAGGCGGACAGCAGGTCGAGGCCGTCCACCACGCGCGGTGAGATGTTGCCATGCAAGTCGTAGCTGGCGGCGATCAGGCAGTCTGGCCCGACCACCGCGCGCGTGGCGGCGATCCAGTCGCCCTCGGCGTCGTCCATCCCGACCACGTTGACCGCGCCGTGCATATGCAGGAACACACCGTCCCAGGGGCCGAGCGCGCGCAGCTTCGCCAGGAACTCGGTCTTGATCTCCTCATAGAAGGCGCGCTCGACCTGGCCGCCGGGCAGCGCGCGCGCGCGCACCAGCGGGACGGCTTCCAACCCCTTCACGGCGTCAAAAAACGGGTAGGCGGCGCGCAGCTCGTCGCCGCGGAGAATCAAAAAGTCATCGCGCGTGGCAACCAGCGGCGAGAACGTGCAGCACTCGGTGTGAAATCCTCCGATAGCTATACGCATGAGACGGAACGTTCCCTTCGGACGAAGAACAGCAGCAACAGCGAAGTGACCTATCGGAAAGTGTTGGCACTTAGGTTCGGCGCGGTGGCTCCCCTTCCTCGTTCCGCGAAGGAAGCGGGGAAGGGGAAGCTGATTGGCCCCGAATTGCGCCCCCTCTCCGCCGTTGCGGAGAGGGGGCCGGGGTGAGGCGAGATTACTACGACAGGCTCTGCTGCGCGTCGTAGGCTTCCTGGTAGATTTCCAGCAGGCGCGGCAGGCCCAGCGAATCCAGCGTCGCCAGGTAGGTGTTCCACTCGGCGTCTACATCAACATCGCCCGACACGAAGCGCACGAACATCTCGTCAATGTAGGTCTTCAGGCCCAGGTCGAGGTCGGCCAGCTCGCGAGCCTGGTCCTCGGTGAAAACCAGCGGCGGGATCAGACTATCGATCGGCGGGACGTAGGGCATGTAGTTGGCGTTGGACGCTTCGAACAGGCTGACTTCGACGTACTGACCCTCGTTCGACTGCGCCAGGCGGAAATCGGACGGACGGTAGGTGATGCCGGACTGCATCCAGGCGAAGTTCTGGATGCTCTCGGTCCACTCGGTCAGGCTGCGGTAGAGAGCCGGCCCGCCGTTGATCCCGACTTCGCCTTCTTCAGAGTAAACCCAGTTCACGTCCTTGACGCCAAAGACGTTGCGAAGCGTCGCTTCCTGGTTGTAGAGGAAATCACCCAGGCGGAAGGCCGCCTCGGGGTTCTTGGCAGCCGAGGTCACCACCCAGTCGCCGTTGTCAAAGCCCCACGGCGCGTACCCCGCCGTGTGGAAGCCCTCCGGGTTCGCCAGCGCCGGAACCGTCACCCACTCGTCCATGCGCCCGCCCTCGGCCACGGTCGCGGCCTGGACGAACTGACCCTGCCAGCCGCCGGTCGTCGCGCCCAGAATGTTGATCTCCGGGTTGTTGCCGATCAGGTAAAGCTGGTCGCGGTCCTGGATCAGCGCGTTGGAGTCGAGCAGGCCGTCGGCGTACAGCCGATTCATGTACTCCAGGCCCTCTTTGTAGCCCGGCTGTGCGTAGGCGGCAGCGATGGCCCCGTCCTGGAGCAGAAGGCGATGGTGTTGCAGGCGGTCCCAGAACACAAACGAGTTCATCAGGAATTCGTCTATGGCCGTGTGCCAGCCGTCAATCGCGCCCGACAGCGGGATTTCGTCCGCCTTGCCGTTGCCGTTCGGGTCCTGCTCCTTAAAGGCTTTCAGCACCTGGTAGAACTCTTCGGTGGTGGTCGGAACAGCCAGGCCGAGCGTGTCCAGCCAGGGCTTATAGATCCACATCTTCTGCGCGGTGAAGCAGTGGAAGCACTCGTTGATGTCCGGCAAGCCGTAGATGTTACCATCGGGCGAGGTGATCAGGGGCAGCAGGTGCGGGCGCTCTTCGGTGAAGATGCGCTTCGACTCGTAGCCGTACTGCTCGATCATGTCGTTGAGCGGCACGAACAGGCCGTCGGCGCCCATCTGCGCCAGCATCGCCTCGGAAATGCTGAACCCGGCGAACACGTCGGGAAGCTGCCCGCTCGCCAGTGTGACGTTCAGCTTGGCCTGGGCGTCGGAGCTGGGCACGACCTGGAACTGCAGGTCGAGGCCGGTCTGCTCTTCCAGCCACAGCGTGAAGGCGTTGGTCTCAAAATTCTCGATGTTGCTGGCCGGGACGATCATGATCGTGAGCTTGGTCGGCTGGGAGACAATCGGCAGCTCCCCAGGCCCGCTGACCGGTCCCTGCGCCTGGGCTGGCAGCGCCAGCGACAGCGCCAGGACGAGCAAAAGCAGGGTCGAACTCGTGATCTTCTTCATGGTTTTCTCCTCAATAGTACTCTTGCCCATGCTTGCGAAACGAAGGTGACACCGTGGAAACGAAACGACAGCTTCGGACAAGCGTTGCTCATCTCGTCCCTCAACTCCCTGCCTCTTTCTCCCTTTCCGTTGGCGGAGAGGGCCAGGGGTGAGGTTCTTAGCATCTGGCCTTCGGCCAATCGCCAATCCTCTCAACCCTTCACCGCGCCGAGCGTGATGCCCTTGACGAAATGTCGCTGCACGAAAGGATAGAGCATCATCACCGGCAGCGACGAGACGACGATCATCGTGAACTTCAGTTGTTCTTTCAGGCTCTGCTGCTGGGCCATCGTGCGCACATCGGCCAGCATCGCCAGGTCCAGGTCGTTGAGAATCAGGATGTCACGCATGACCAGTTGCAGCGGATAGAGCGACTGATCGTCGAGGAAGATCAGCGCGTTGAAGTACTGGTTCCAGTGCCAGACGGCGTAAAACAGGAACAGCACCGCGATAATCGGGCCGGAAAGCGGCAGCAGAATCCGCACAAAGTACTGAATGTCGTTGCAGCCGTCGAGCTGGGCGGCTTCGAGCAGTTCGGCGGGGATTGACGTGCGGAAAAACGAGATGGCGATCATCAGATTCCAGACGCTCATGGCGGTCGGGATGATCAGCGCCCAGCGCGTGTTCAGCAGGCCGATGTCGCGCACCACCAGGAAAAAAGGGATCAGCCCGCCGCTGAACAGCATCGGGAAGAAGAAGAAAACGATCAGGAACTTGCGCCCCGGCAGGTCGCGCCGCGAGAGCGGATAAGCCGCCAGCAGCGTCATGGCGACGTTGACGGACGAGCCTACGATCATGTAAAAGAGCGAGTTGGAGAACCCGCGCATGATGGTGGGGTGCTCGAAGATTTTCTCGTAGCCGACGGTCGAGAAGTCAACCGGTAGCAGCTTCACCCGCCCGGAGGTCACGGCGTGCGGATCGCTGAAAGAGGCGCTGACCACGTAGACCAGTGGGTAGAGCACAGCCAGCAGCACGGCGAGCAGAAACAGGGTGTTGAACACCGTGAAGACACGGTCGCCCGCCGAATCGTGAATGGTCCTGGTGTTGCCGGGGCGCCAGCGCCGCGTGATGGTCGTCAGATTTGCCATGTCTACCGTGTCTCTTTCCTCAACGCAAGGCGCGCTGGGTCAGCTACCACAGGCCCTCTTGTCCCAGCTTCTTGACCAGCCAGTTCGCCAGGACGACCAGCGCCAGGGCTATCACTCCTTTGAACAGACCAATCGCCGTCGCGTAGGAGAAGTCCAGCGCCGCCGAGGTCAGCCCCACCTTGTACACGTAGGTGTCAATGATCTCCGACACGCTGGTATTGAGCGGGTTCTGCATCAGCAGTGCTTTCTCGAAGCCGATGTTGATGAAGCTGCCGATGTTCAGGATCAGGATCATGGTCGTGACCGGCAGAATGCCCGGAATGTCAATGTGGCGGATGCGCTGGAGCTTGGACGCGCCGTCTACCAGGGCCGCTTCGTGCAGGTTGGGGTCAATCGTCGTCAGTGCGGCCAGGTAGATGATCGTCGCGAAGCCGGTGTGCTGCCAGACATCCGACCAGACGTAGAGATGCTGGTACCAGCTCGGCTTGGAGAGCAGGTTGACCGGCTGGCCGAAGATCGCTTCGGTCACCAGGCCGGCAACCCCGAAGCGCGGGTTGAGAAACTGGAGCAGCAGCCCAACCATGACCACGGTAGAGATGAAGTGCGGCGCGTACGTCACCATCTGCACGGTGCTCTTGAACCAGCGCGAGCGCACCTGGTTCAGGCTCAGCGCCAGGATGATCGGGATCGGAAAACCCGCGACCAGCGTGTAGAAACCGAGCGTGACCGTGTTCCAGATCAGGCGCTCGAACATATACGAGTTGAAGAACCGCTCGAAGTTCTCCAGCCCCACCCACTCGCTGCCCCACAACCCATCCACCGGCGAATAGTCGCGGAAGGCGATCTGCGCGCCGAGCATCGGGATATAGTGGAAGACGAGGATATAGGCGGTGGGCAGCGCCAGCAGCAGGTAAAGCTGCCCGCGTCTGCGGACCTGGAGCAGCATGTGGCTGAAGCCCAGGCGTCGCAGCCACGGCAGGCCCGGCTGGGGGTCAAGCGCCGGGGAGGGCGGTCTGACGCGGTCTTTGGAGAAAATCATCGGACTCGCTCTTCAATACTTTTGACAGCCGGATGGCGTGTGGCGGGCGCGGACTAAGATGCCTTCGAGGCTGCTCACACCATATCACTATCTGGCGCAGTTGTGAACGAGGTTTGTCCCGCGATTGTCCCATTGGAGTCCCCTCTTGGTCTGCACGCCGGTCTCGTAGGGGTGCTGCTCTGCTGCGCCCCGGTTTACCTCATCCCCGCTCGGCGCTGGCGCGCCTCGTCGCCCCCTCTCCAATGTGGAAGATTAGACAAATAAGATTGCATTACCCACAAATGCCCCCCATCCCCCAGCCCCTTCCCCCGCGCTGCGCGGAAGGGAAGGGAGCAGGTACCGCCAGGCTTTTCTCCCTTCCCCCTTGTGGGGAAGGGCCGGGATCTTCGGGGGGACAGTCACAGCCAAAGGTGTGAGTAATGTATAGCCGCAGCGGAGAGGGGGAAAAGCCGAGCGCCGCGAGGCTAGGGGGTGAGGTCAAGATTGCGGCATCCAGCACTTGACACCGCCCGGACAGTCTGCTAAACTCCTCATCATATACCCCACCCCCAGGGGGCGGGGGGTAACGGAGTGACTGATGGACGACAAGACACGATCCGAGACGATCCATCGCCTGAAAAGCGTCGCCGGGCACGTCAACGGCATCATTCGGATGCTCGAAGAAGACCGCTACTGCATTGACGTGATCAAGCAGATTCAGGCCTCGCAGACGGCCCTGGCTCGCGTCAGCGAAAGCATTCTGGAGTCGCATCTGCGCACCTGCGTCACCACCGCCATCCAGGGCGACGACGTGGCCGAGCGCGAGCGCCTGCTCTCCGAAGTCGTCGAAGTCTATCGTCACGCCAACAAACCCTGATAGCGCACCCTCACCATACCCACCAAGGAGAGTCCGTCATGCCTGTCAAGACGTTCGAAGTGCCCAATATTTCCTGCGGCCACTGCGTGATGACCATCAGGAACGAGGTCAGCGAGCTGACCGGCGTCAGCCGGGTGGACGCCGACAAAGACCACGCGCATGGTCACCGTCGAATGGGCCGAGCCGGCCACCTGGGAGCAGATCAAGGCCCTGCTCGTCGAGATCAACTATCCGCCCGCCGAACAGAACTGAGAGTCATCCAGGCGCGCGATGGTGTTGGTAGGGGCATAGCGCGATACGCCCCTGCGGAGAGAGACATTTCGCCAGCACGCTCAGCGTGTCTGGGTGTTGAGCCGAGGAACCTATGTCTGAGAAGACACTGACGCTGCCAGTCACCGGCATGACTTGCGCCAACTGCGTCGCCACCGTCGAGCGCAACGTGCGCAAGCTGGACGGCGTGCACGAGGCCAACGTCAACTTCGCCAGCGAGAAGATCAGCCTTGTCTACGATGACTCCCTGCTGGGGGCGGGCGATATTGTCAGCCGCATCCGCAAAGCCGGCTACGACGTGCCGCAGCAGACGGTAGACCTGGCCGTGACCGGCATGGACTGCGTGAACTGCGCGGCCAATGTCGAGCGGGCGCTGAAGAAAGTGGACGGCGTGCTCGATGTGCAGGTCAACTTCGCCAGCGAGCACGCTCTGGTCACGCTTGCACCGGGCGTCACCCGCCAGGCGCTCGTCGGCGCCGTCGAGAAGGCGGGCTACGGCGTGGTGCAGGCGGAGGGCGAAGACGCCCTGGAGGACGCCGAAGCTGCGGCGCGCCAGGCCGAGATTCAGCACAACCTGCGCCGCGTCATCGTCGGGGCGCTGTTCGCCCTGCCGCTGTTCGTGCTGAGCATGGGCCGCGATGTCGGCCTGTTCGGTCACTGGGCGCACGAGGGATGGGTCAACTGGCTGTTCTGGGCGCTGGCTACGCCCGTCCAGTTCTGGGTTGGGCGCGATTTTTACGTCAGCGCGGTCAAGTCGCTGCGTGGCGGCTCCGCCAACATGGATGTGCTGGTCGCGCTGGGGTCGAGCGTGGCCTACTTCTACAGCGCCGTGATCACGCTGGGTCTCATGGGTGGCCATGTCTATTTCGAGACATCAGCGGCGATCATCACCCTGATCGCTACCGGCGGGCTGCTGGAGACCATCGCCAAAGGACGCACCAGCGCCGCGATCAAGGCGTTGATGGGCCTGCGGGCCAAGACCGCCCGCGTGGTGCGCGACGGGGTGGAGCAGGACATCCCCGTAGAAGCCGTGCGCGTCGGCGACCTGGTGCGGGTGCGGCCCGGCGAGAAGATTCCGGTGGATGGAGTCGTGCGCGACGGGTTCAGCGCCGTGGATGAGAGCATGATCACCGGCGAGAGCCTGCCGGTGGAGAAAGCGCCCGGCGACGCCGTGATCGGCGCGACAATCAACCGCCAGGGCTTGCTCACCTTCGAGGCAACGCGCGTCGGACGCGAGACGGCCCTGGCCCAGATCATCCGGCTGGTCGAGCAGGCGCAGGGCAGCAAAGCGCCCATTCAGCGCCTGGCCGACCAGGTGTCGGCCATCTTCGTCCCGGCGGTGGTCACCATTGCCCTGATCACCTTCGCCATCTGGATGATCGGCACTGGCGAGCTGGCTCCGTCGCTGGTGCGCATGATCGCCGTGCTGATCATCGCCTGCCCGTGCGCGATGGGCCTGGCCACGCCGACCGCGATCATGGTCGGCATGGGCAAGGGGGCCGAGACGGGCATCCTCTTCAAGAGCAGCGAGGCCCTGGAGAGGGCGCATAAGCTCACGGCCATTGTGCTGGACAAGACGGGCACGCTGACGCGCGGCGAGCCGAGCGTCACCGATTACGTGGTCAGCGAGAACGCCGACTTTGACGATGACACGCTGCTCAACCTGGCGGCGAGCGCCGAGCGCGGCAGCGAGCATCCGCTAGGCGCGGCCATCGTCCGCGCGGCGGAGGTGCGCGGCCTGGCTCTGACCACGCCGCAGCGCTTTGAAGCGGTGGCGGGGCAGGGGGTGCGCGCGGACGTTGACGGTCGCACGGTGCTGCTCGGCAACCTGGCCCTCATGCGCGCCCACGACGTGCATCTCAATGGGCTGGAGGCAGAGGCGCTCCGCCTGCAGGACGAGGCCAAGACGGCCATGTGGGTCGCGGTTGACGGCGTGGCCAGCGCCGTGATCGCCGTCGCTGACACACTCAAGGATGGAGCGGTAGAGGCGGTGCGCCAGATGCATGATCTGGGGCTGACCGTGGTCATGATGACTGGCGACAACCAGGCCACCGCCGAAGCCATTGCCCGCGAAGTCGGCATCGAGCGCGTCTTCGCCGAGGTCAAGCCCGGCGACAAGGCCGCCTACGTCAAGCGCCTGCAGGATGAGGGTTACCTGGTGGGTATGGTCGGCGACGGCATCAACGACGCGCCGGCGCTGGCCCAGGCGGACGTGGGCCTCGCCATCGGCACGGGCACGGATGTGGCGATGGAGACCGCTGATGTCACGCTGATGAGCGGCGACCTGCGCGGCGTGCCGCGCGCCATCGCCCTCAGCAAGAAGACGGTGCGCGCCATCAAGCAGAACCTGTTCTGGGCGTTCGCCTACAACGTGACGCTCATCCCCGTCGCGGCGGGCGTGCTGGCTCCGTTCGCCTGGGCACCAGAAACTCTGCGCCACCTGCACCCGATTCTGGCGGCGCTGGCGATGGCCCTCAGCGACGTGTTCGTCATCGGCAACAGCCTGCGCCTGCGCAAGATGAAGCTGTCCTAAGGTACGCGCAAGACCTGCCAGGCAGCGAAGGGGCGTCGCTCGGCCCCACAACAGACTTCCGAAGTTTCCAAAACTTCGGAAGTCTGGCGTCAGAGCGCCCGCGCTGCCGGATCGCTGAAGGCTGACCGCTGAATGCTGCAAGCTGATTGCTGAAGGCTGAAAGCTGATCGTCATGCCGCTGCCCACTGGCCCGATCACCGCGCTGCCGCCCGGCTACCGGGAGGCATACGCGGCGCGCGTCAGCCAGCGGCGAGCCTGGCCCCCGCTGCTGGCCCTGACGCTGGCGGCGCTGCTCATCAGCGGAGGGGTGCTGTTCGGCGCGCTGGCTGCCTACCATGCTGTCGGCGCTCCCCTGGTGATCGGCGCGCTGCCGGATAGTGTGCCGCGTCTCCTCGGTTACGCGCTGGTGCTGGGCGTGCTGCCGCTGCACGAATGGGTGCACGGGCGAATGATCGGGCACTACGGTCATTCGCCGCGTTATGGCCTGAAGTGGTACGCGCTGTACACGACCGCGGACAGCGCCTATTTCCGCCGCGACGAATATCTGCGCGTGCTGCTGGCCCCTCTGGTGATCATCACGCTGGGGGGTGTGATCGTCCTGCCATTCGTGCCGTGGGAGCTGGCCTCGTGGATCGCGCTGGCGGTCGTCGTCAATGCGTCTGGCGCGGGCGGCGACCTGTGGATGGCGATCATCGCCCGCCGCTACGATGCGGCGGCGCTCATCCGCGACGAAGCGGACGGGATGCGCGTCTATTTAAGGATTTCGAATTTCGAAATTCGAATTTCGAAATGAAAAGCGTCTCTTCGGTCTTTTAGCCTTGCTGCGCCCGGAAGTAAGCGATGATCTGGTCAATGGTCGTGTCGAGCGGCGTGGACGGTGCCCAGCCGATGGCACGGTTGATCTTGCTGATGTCCGGCACGCGGCGGTGCATATCTTCAAAGCCGACCTCATACGCCTGGTCGTAAGGCACGCGCACGATCTCCGCCGCGCTGCCGGTGCGCGCCTTGACGCGCTCGGCCAGCGCGCCGATGGTCACTTCTTCGTTGCTGCCGATGTTGAACACTTCGCCGGAAGTGCTGTCGGCGTGCGCCAGGCGGGAAATCGCGTCCACCACATCGTGCACATTGGCGAAGCAGCGCGATTGGGTGCCGTCGCCGTAAACCTGGATCGGCTCGCCGGCCAGCGCCCACTGCACGAAGCGCGGCACGACCATGCCGTAGTTCCCCACCTGGCGCGGGCCGACGGTGTTGAACAGGCGGACGATGATCACCGGCAGCCCGGTCGCTTTCTGGTAGGCCAGCCCCAGGAATTCGTCAAGCGCCTTGGACGCGGCGTAGCTCCAGCGGCTCTTGGTCGTCGGGCCGAGGATGCGGTCGTCGTCCTCGCTGAAGGGCACCTTGATGCCCTTGCCGTAGACCTCCGAAGTCGAGGCGATCAGCACGGGCCGGCGGTAGCGGCGCGCTGTCTGGAGCACGATCTCCGTGCCGCCGACGTTGATCTCCAGCGTGTCAATCGGGCTGTGCACAATCGAGAACACGCCGACCGCCGCCGCCAGGTGGTAGATCACGTCGCATTCGCTGACCAGGCGATCCATCACGGCGGCGTGCCGGATGTCCTCGATGGCGTAGCGGAAGCCTGGCGTCTTTTCCAGGGGGCGATGTTCTCGAAGCGCCCGGTGGAGAGATTGTCAATGACCGTCACCTGCTCGCCGCGTGCCAGCAGGTATTCGGCCAGATGGCTGCCGATGAACCCGGCACCACCCGTAATCAGAGCGTGAGTCATGCGCGCATTCCTTCTCGTTTATGGAAAGGAGGCACTGCACCGGCAAACGGGCGCGATTATACCAGGCAGCATGTGCCCGCTCCAGCTGCCAGCGCCGCGGGGGTCCACGAACGAGTTGTCAGACAGTTGTCGAAGACCCCCTCCCCTGGACGCTCAGGGGAGGTTATTCATTCTTGAGAGACCACTCCCAGCCTTCTCCCCGCACCCCAAACCCCCCTCTCCGTTGACAGGAGGGGGGGCGGCGAGCGCCTCTCCCTTCCCCCAGCAAAGCCGAGCGAAGGGGTGAGGTCTTCCAGAACGGGGGCTTTGCTGGAGGGGATTGAGGGGAGGCGTTCAGCGAGCATCCCCAACTTCCCTGGCGACAGGTCGTTTGTGCATCCGCATGCCCTGGCAATTATGCGAAGCCTGTCCGCTCGCCCGCCGCGCAGCGCTACCCCGGCGGCCCTTGCTGGGGCAGGTTGGGAGTCAGCCAGGCCAGGAAAGCGTCTTCGGAGCGCGTCTGCATATAGACGCGCCCCGGCCCGGTGAGGTCCACCACCAGGCCCTCGCCGCTGAGCAGAGTCGAGCGGACGCCGCCGGCGGTGCGCACCCGGAAGCCCATCCCCTCGCTGAACGAGACCAGGTGCCCGGTATCTATCGTGTAACGCTGACCGGGAGCCAGATCAATAGGGTGAATGGCCCCGTAGCTGGACAGGATGAGCAGCCCTTCGCCGCGCGCGCGCAGCATGATCAACCCTTCTGAGGCGAAGAACGTCTGCGCGCCGCCCCATTTGGCATCCACGATGATGCCGAGTGATGAGGCGACGTATGAGCCGCTCTGCACCAGCAGCGCTTCGCCATGCATCTCCAGGATCATCATGTCGCCCGGCATCGTCGGGGCCAGGTTGATCTGCCCACCTGCCGCCGGAGCCTGGAAGACATTGAGGAAGAAGCTCTCGCCGCCGAGGACAGAGCGCGTCAGGCTGCGCAGGATGCCCCCCTCCATCTGCGTCTTGAGCTTCATGCCCTCGGTCATGCTCACCATCGAGCCAGATTCGACGCGAATCTCTTCGTGGGGGGCCAGGTCTACAATAGCCATGGAGTACGAGGGGCGGTACAGGATTTCGGCGCGCATGGTATTCTCCTTGTCTCATGACCGGGCGAGCTGCCGCTTGCGCCGTTCCTTCTATCTGTTGCGGTCTGCTGCCCTAGTATAGCGCCGGAGACGTGTTGCGAACCAGTCTATGCGCGGCCAGGCCGGGCACACTGTGCGGGCCAGTCTTCCCGTGCCGAGTCCGTCTGTCTGCGATTCTGTTCGAGGGACAGAAACACTATATGTGGCGGAGAGCGCAGGATCAGGCACCCTGCATATGGGGCCTCAAGCCGCTGGAACTCAGCGCCGAAATCTATTTGACAGCGTTTGGACTGGCCAGAACGCCCGTGCTATCATTACACCATTGACCGGCTCGATGCCTATCAATGCCGCACAAGGCGGAGGGACGGAGCGTGATGGCCCGGATGATGTTGCTCCTGGTGTGTCATAGCGAAGACGGGCGTTTCGCCGACGGAGATCGCGCGGCGATCCGCGCCGCATTAGCCAACTCGAAATGCATTTCCCGCGTGACGGATGTGGGAGCAGGGTGGATCGAGGTTGTCTGCGTGGACGGCGGGCGGCTGACGCTGCGCGCGCCGGGGTTGAATGGATGCTGCGCGTTTCACCGGATGTATTTGTTCCTGGAGACAGAGACCTGGACGGCGGCCATGCTGCGCCTGGTTTATTCGCTCATGCGCGCCGGTGGATTCGGGTTGGTGTGCGACCTGGACGCGCCGCAGTTCCTGGTCACGCAGCCACGGCAGGTGACGTACTTTCCCTGGCTGCCGGAGCCGCCGCGCCTCGTGCGCAGCTCGCGCGATCTGGGCGCATCGCTGGACGCGGCTGTCTGACACCGGCCAGCGTACCCCTCACCAACGCGAACGGCGGACGTACCTCGCCCGCCGTTCGTGATCTCAAGCGGTTGCCCGCCGGAGATTATTTCGCGTAGTCAACAGCACGTGTCTCGCGGATGATAGTCACCTTGATCTGGCCAGGGTACTGCATCGTCTCTTCGATGCGTTTGGAGATGTCGCGCGCCAGGCGGGTAGCGGCCAGGTCGTCAATCTCCTCCGGCTTGACCATGATGCGCACTTCGCGCCCGGCCTGCAGCGCGTAGCTTTGCTCCACGCCGGAAAACTCGCGGGCGATGTCTTCGAGCGCTTTCACGCGGCGGATGTACGTGTCCAGGCTTTCGCGGCGCGCGCCGGGGCGCGCGCCAGAGATGGCGTCGGCAGCCTCGACGATCATCGCCTCGATGCACTCTTGCTCAACCTCGTGATGGTGCGCGGCGATACAGTTGACGACCTTCGGCGGCAGCCCGAAGCGCTTGGCGAAGTCCGCGCCGATCTGAGCGTGCGTGCCTTCGATTTCGTGATCCACGGCCTTGCCGATGTCGTGCAGCAGCCCGCCCGCTTTGGCGATGGCTACGTCTGCACCCAGCTCGGCGGCGATCATGCCGGCGATGTGCGCCGTCTCAATCGAGTGCGCGTGCTGGTTCTGGCCGTAGCTGGTGCGGAACTTGAGACGGCCCAGCAGCTTGATGATCTCGTTGTGCAGGCCGGGCACGCCCGCTTCGTAGGCCGCGCGCTCGCCTTCTTCGCGCACGATGCGGTCCACTTCCTTGCGCGCGTCGGAGACCAGCTTCTCGATGCGCGCCGGGTGAATGCGCCCGTCCAGCACGAGCTTTTCCATCGAGCGGCGGGCCACTTCGCGGCGGATCGGGTCGAAGCTGGAGATGGTGACAGCTTCGGGTGTGTCGTCCACCACCACATCCACGCCGGTCGCCTGCTCGAACGAGCGAATATTGCGCCCGTTGCGCCCGATGATGCGCCCCTTCATCTCGTCGGAGGGGAGGGGGACCACGCTCACGGAGATCTCGTTGACGTGCTCGGAGGCGATGCGCTGGATGGCCAGGGCGATGATGTCGCGCGCGCGGGTGTCGGCTTCGAGCCTGGTCTCGGCCTCTACTTCGCGGATGCGGCGGGCCATGTCCTGGCGGGCATCTTCTTCGACGAGGCGCAGCAACTCCTGGCGGGCCTCGTCGCGCGTCATCTGGGCGACGCGCTCCAGCTCCGCTTTCTGCTCCTCCAGCATTTGCGTGATTTCATTCTGTTGTTTGTCGAGTTTGCTCTGGCGTTTGTTGAGCGTTTGCTCGCGCTGCTCCATCCGTTCGTAGCGCTCGTCAAGGTCTTCGCGGCGCTTCTGGAGGCGGTCGCTCTCGCGGTCAAGCTCGGCACGGCGTCTCTTGGCATTGTCTTCGGCTTCTCGCTGGATGTGCAGCGCTTCGTCTCTGGCGTTGATGACGATCTGTTTCGCCTGATCCTGCGCGTCGCTGAGGATGCGATTTGCCTCGTCCTCTGCCTGGCGCTTCTTGCTCGTCCCCTGCGAACGCTGGTAGATGAGCAGTGCGCCGATGCCTAGCCCAACCCCAATCGCCAGCCCAAGCAGGGCCAACACGATTTCCATGGGGCTTACTCCTCGTAGTTGTCGTAGTCGTTCATTGGCTCGTCAGGTGCAAAAAACTCTGGTTGTTCCTCGTCCAGTTGGGCCAGAATCGCTTCAACGGCCTCGCGGGCGATGTCGTAGCTGAAGCCGCGCCGGGCCAGGAATGCGCTCAGCCTGTTCTTCGCTTCAGTCCGTGTCTGGCCGCGCAGCCGGCGCAGCGGTTCCTGAGCCGCGCGCACTGCCGACTCGCGCGCGTCCAGCGCGCTCAGCGCGGCCTCGATGATGTCCGCAGCCAGCCCCTTCTGGCGCAGCTCGTAGCGCAGCGCCTGCGGGCTGCGCGGGCGGAAGCGCTCGCGGTTCTCGACCCAAAACTGGGCGAAGGCGCGGTCGTCCACGTAGCCCAGACTCTCCAGCCGGGCCAGCGCCTCCTCAATCGTGGCGGGCGCAATTCCCCTGGCAGCCAGGTTGCGACGGATCTCGGCGCTGCTGTAGGGGCGGCGGGCCAGCAGGCGGGCGGCGTGATCTACCGCGCGCGTGACGTCGTCTAGCGTGCGCAGCGCCGCGATCTCAGCCTCCGAAAGCACCTGGCCCTGGCGGAGGTGCGCCGCTTCGATGGCCGGCAGCCCAAAAGCGAACTCGCCATCCAGGTAGACGCTGACGCGCTCCTGGTCGCGTTTCTGGACTTCCAGATCGGTGATCGTGCGCTCCATCGCCGGCATCCCCACAACAAAAAACAGCCGTAGCACAATCACCACGGCTGCCAGTCGCGTTGATCGCGGAACTCGCGCGGCGGTCCTGCGGGGTGCGCCCGCCCGGAGTCGCGGCCATCTCGAATGGGCGATCGTTCTTACAGGCGGTCAGGCCGCTATGGAGCGGCTGCTCGCCGAGAGCGATCGGTTGTCGTCCTCGCCAGGAGGTCAGACAAACGCATCATCATTCAGCACACGCTGTCGCTGTGTTCCCGCCCGGCTCTCCTACCCGATGGACAGGAATCCTCACCGGCGAATCTCCTGAGGACTGTGTTCCATCGGTGAGCGCCCGTGCTGATGCCCTGTGGTTCTTGCCGTGCGCACCTGCGCGGGCACATCCGGGCGTTCGGGTCGGCTGATCTAGTCGCGGGTGCCCCCGCGCAATGATTGCCTGCCGTCAACATCCATTCGAGGATGGACTCACTGTCGTGCGTTCGAGTTCCTTGCTGCAACCGTGATTCGAAACTTTTGCCACATTGCATTTATATTATCCACATCTGAAGTGGAATGACAAGCCGACATTGCGCCAGGGGTGCGTGCAAAAGTTGACAGCGACTCGCTGGACGCGGGGATATTGACCTCACCCCCAGCCTCGCTGCGCTCGGCTTGCCCCCTCTCCGTTGACGGAGAGGGGGCGGCGAGGCGCGTCAGCGCCGAGCGGGGGTGAGGTCAACCAGGGCGCAGCAGAGCAGCGCCCCTACCTGACAGGTTTTGCACGCACCCTGCGCCAGTGCGGGTGCCCAGACCGATCAGGCTCACCTGAGGAGGAACACGTGCTCAACGACTCGTTTCACTACGGCGGCGGCGCTCTCTGCTGCGACGGTGTTTCGCTGAGCGCCATCGCGGAGGAGGCCGGCACACCGGTCTATGTCTACAGCGCGGCGCGCATCGCCCACAACATCGAGCGGCTGCGGCGCGCCTTTGCCCCGCTCGGCGCGTCCATCCACTACAGCCTGAAGGCGAACCCCAGCCTGGCCCTTGTTCGCCTGCTGCGCGAGGCGGGCCTGGGCATGGACGCGGTGAGCGCGGGTGAGATCGCGCGGGCGCTGGCGGCGGGCGTTGATCCGGCGCGGATCGTCTTCGCCGGCGTGGGCAAGACCGCCGCTGAGATCGCCTACGCGCTGGACGCCGGCATCGGCTGGTTCAACGTGGAGAGCCGCGACGAGCTGCGCCTGCTGGACAGGCTGGCGGGTGAGCGCGGGTTGCGCCCCCAGGTGGCGCTGCGCCTCAACCCCGGCATCCGCGCCCAGACGCACGAGCACATCGCCACCGGGCACCTGGGGGCCAAGTTCGGCCTGCCCGTCGCCGACGCGAGCGCGCTGCTCGACGAGCGCGGCGCATACCCGCACCTGCGCCTGGCGGGGATTCACGTACATATCGGCAGTCAGCTTGGCGACGTGGCCGAGACCGTGGAAGCGGTGCGCGCGGCCCAGGCCGTCGCCGCACCCCATGCGGACGTGCGCACGCTCAACATCGGCGGTGGGTTCCCGGTGCGCTACACCGAAGACGAGCAGGTTCCCACGCCGGAGGATTTCGCGCGGGCGCTGGCCCCTCTGCTGGCGGGCTGGCGCGTGCTGATTGAGCCAGGGCGCGCCCTGGTCGCGGACGCGGGCGTTCTGCTGGTGACGGTGCTGTACGTCAAGGAGCAGGGCGGGCGGCGCTTCATCATCACCGACGGCAGCATGACCGACTTGCTGCGTCCAGCGCTGTATGGGGCTGTGCACGACGTCGTGCTGCTGGACGAGCCAGCAGGGGAGCCGACGCCAGCGGTCGTCACCGGGCCGGTCTGCGAATCGGCTGACGTGCTGAACCGGGCGGCGCTCCTCCCGCCGCTGGGCGCGGGCGACCGGCTGGCCGTGCTCACGGCGGGGGCCTATGGCATGGCCATGGCCTCCAACTACAACCTGCGCACCCGTCCGGCGGAGGTGCTGGTCGAGGGTGACTCCTGGCGGGTGATTCGCCGCCGCGAGACGTGGGACGACCTGCTGCGCCTGGAACGGGTAGAAAGTTCTTAGTTGTTGGTTATTGGTTCTTGATACTTCTGGAGGAACCAATTCAAATCCGCATGATCAGGGGTTTTCAGTCCTGAGTCGTGAGTCGTAAAGATTGTCCTGTGCGCTAGAGCCTGTTATGCACTTACAGCCCTGTCTTTCCCCAGCGGTTTTGGGTAGCTCCTGATTTACCTCACCCCCGTCTCGGCGCTGGCGCGCCTCGACTCCCCCTCTCCATGCATGGAGAGGGGGAAAGGCCGAGCACAGCGAGGCCAGAGGGTGAGGTAAACAGAGCGCCCCTCTCCCTTGTCAAGGGTACCAAGTTCATAACACGCTCTAGGCTCAGGACTCCTGACGCAGGACTCATCACCCATAGCGATTGTGCGATGTCGTTTTGGTATCTCCATTAGCTGCGCGCACGAGATGTGGTGGTACTGCCCTTACCAAGAACCAATCACCAATCACCAACAACCAAGATCACCGCGCGCAGGCGGCCAAAGCCAGCAGTCCCGCGCCCACCACCGGCGTATGGCGCGGCTGGGGCAGGGCGCTGAGGCCGAGCGCGGCGCACAGGGCGGTGCTCAGCGGGTTCGGCGCGCTGAGCAGTCCCCCGGCAAAAGCGATGCGCGGGGCGACCAGGTCGAGCCGCTGCATCACCGTGCGCGCGGCCAGCGCCAGCTCGCCGCAGGCGTCGGCGACGATGCGCTGAGCGACGGTGTCGCCCGCTTCGGCGTGAGCGAGCACCAGCGGGGCCAGCGCGGCCACGTCGCGGGCGTGCGGCGCGCCGGGCTGGTACAGCCAGGGCACCAGGTCAAGCGGCTCGCTCAACCCCAGAGCGTCCAGCACAGCGCGAGTCAGGGCGGTGGCGGGGGCGCGCCCGTCGGCGGCGCGGGCCACCGCCTGCAATGCCTGCTGGCCGAGCCAGTAACCGCTGCCGCCGTCGTCAATGAGGTAGCCCCACGCGCCGACCAGCGCCGACTCGCCCGCCGCGTTGACCCCGTAGGCCAGCGAGCCGGTGCCGGACAGCACCAGGACGCCGCGCCGCTCGCCAAGCGCGCCGACCAGCGCGATCTCGAAGTCTATGCTGGGCACGACGAGCGCGCCGGGCAGCACAGCGGCCACCACCTCCGCGCAGCCAGCCTTCGGAGTAGCGCGGCAGCGCCCCGGCGATGCCGATGCCCACAGCGGCGATCTGCTCCGGGCGCAGACCGGCGGCGGCGAGCGCGGCGCGCATCCCGGCGCGAATGGTCTCAGCGGCGGCGTCCGGCCCGGCGACGACCGGGCTGGCCGTCGGCCCCTGGCTCTCGCCGAGAATCGTCAGGTCGCGGGCCAGCACGGCGACGCGCAGGCGGCTGCCGCCGCCGTCAATGCCCATCACGTAGGGTGAGGTCACGGTCTGCCGTCCGCTCTTCCTAATGGCCGCCGCGCTCGTCGGCCAGCAGCGCCAGGTCGAGCGCCTCGCCGATGGTGCGCACGCGCAGCAGCTTGACGCCATCGGGCGGAGCCTCGTCGCGGCGATGCGTGCGCGGCACCATCACCTGCTTGAAGCCGAGCTTGGCCGCCTCGCGCACGCGCATCGAAGTCTGGCTGACGGCGCGCAACTCCCCGCTGAGGCCAAGCTCGCCGACGAAGGCCATGTCCGCGTAGACCGGCCTGTCGCGCACGCTGGAGGCGACGGCAATGGCGATGGCCAGGTCTGCCGCCGGCTCGTCAATCTTCAGGCCGCTGATCACATTGATGAAGACATCCTTCTCGAAGAGGCGGATGCCTACACGCTGCGTCAGCACGGCGGTGATCAGCAACATGCGGTTGAAGTCAATGCCGTTGGCCGTGCGGCGCGGGTTGGGGTAGACGGTCTGGCTGGCCAGCGCCTGCACTTCGACCAGCAGCGGGCGCGTGCCCTCCAGCGTCACGGCGATGGCGCTGCCCGGCGCGCTGACCACGCGCTCAGCGATGAACACCTCCGACGGGTTGGCGACCTCGATCAGGCCGCGGTCGCGCATCTCGAAGACGCCGACCTCGTTCGTCGGGCCGAAGCGGTTTTTGACGCTGCGCAGCAGCCGGTACGCCTGAAAGCGGTCACCTTCCAGGTAGAGCACCGTGTCCACGATGTGCTCCAGCACGCGCGGCCCGGCGATGATGCCCTCTTTGGTCACGTGACCGACCAGGAAGACGGCGATCCCGCTGCTCTTGGCCAGCTCGCGCAGTTGGGCGGCACAGTCGCGCACCTGGCTGACGCTGCCCGCCGCCGCCGCTTTGCCCTCGAAGTAGGTCGTCTGGATCGAGTCCACAATCAGCAGGCGCGGCTTGACCTGCTCGACATGGGCGAGAATGGCCCCCATCTCCGTCTCGGTGACCAGGAAGACCTGTTGTGTGGAGATGCCCAGCCGTTCGGCGCGCATCTTGATCTGGCGCTCGCTCTCCTCGCCGCTGACGTAGAGCACCGGCCCGGCGGCGCGGTCCATCAGCGCGGCGACCTGCAGCAGCAGGGTGCTCTTGCCGATGCCAGGGTCGCCGCCGACGAGCACCACGCTGCCCGGCACCAACCCGCCGCCCAGCACGCGCGACAGTTCCTCGACGGGCACCGGGTAGCGTTCCTCAGTGTCGGCGGTGATGTCGCCCAGGCGCTGCGGCTGCGAGCGCGGGACGCCGCCTTTGCGCGCGGCGGCGATGGGCGTCTCCGGCTCCTCGACCAGCTCGATCATGGTGTTGAACTCGCCGCAGCCGGGGCACTTGCCCATGTAGCGCGGCGAGCGCCGCCCGCAGGTCTGGCATTCGTAGTAGACGCGCGATTTCGCCATCGGCTATCGCTCTCCATTGCTGACAGTGACGCCCCTAGTCTAGCGCGAACAGGTGTTCGGTGCAATGGGCGTATAGGAATCGGGGAGAGGCAAGGGGCGTCAGTGACCTGCTCGACTCCGAGCGGAGTGAGGTCCCGTAGGGGCGTATTGCAATACGCCCCTACGGGGGCACAGCCGAGCGGCGCTCCTGCTACCCGGCGGGTTCTGCACGCGCGCACAAGCACAGACTTCCGAAGTCTTCAGGGACTTCGGAAGTCTTCTCTCCCGCCGGCTCGCTCAGACTGCGCCGCGACCATCACCCGTTGATGCGCGGGTCGCCCGGCGCGACCTCGAACTGGCTGGCCCAGGGGACGTAGTGGCTGTGGAACTCCTCGCGGTCAATGATCACGCGGTCGCCCTCGTACACAGTGCGCCACACGTACACGTCCGCGCCGCTCACGGCGTAGTCCACCTGCCGAATCTGCCCAGGGGAAAGCGCGCTGCTGGCCCGGTAGATGGGCGGCGGCGGCGAGGTCTGCTTGCGGACAACCGGCCCTTCTTTCTCAACACGCCGGTTCATGCTGGTGCTGTAGAACTTCCAGGTGATGGTGCTCGCCCCAGGGTTGACGTAGGTCTCGATCAGCAGGTGATAGGGTGTATCGTTGCGGAAGCGGAAGTCCACGATGGGCGAGTACACGGTCGCGTCCATGCCGGGGCCTTCGCCCTCTTCATAATAGCCAACGCGATAGGCGTGCTCAATGCGCTCCAGGATGGGATACCCGCCGTAGAAAGCCGTCTGGAAGGCGGTCGTCGCCACCTGGCACACGCCCCCACCCACGCCGGTGATCGTCTGGCTGCCGACGATGATCAGCCCCTGCTCGTAGCCGCTCTCGGCGCTGACATCGCCCAGCCATTCGTTGAAGGAGAAGACCCCGCCCGGCGGGATGACCAGCCCGTGAAAGTTCGCCGACGCCACCTCGATATTGTGGCGGCGCGCCGCAGTGGAGCCGTAGTAGTAAGTGGTCTTCTGCACGACTCGCCCAGTGATGCCCAGCTCGGCGGCGGTCGCTGTGTCGGGGATGGCCGGCGATGTCTGGGTGAAGACAAGACGGACGCGCCGCTCGGCGGGGTCGCTGGCGAAGACGGCCCGCTCGAACTGGGCGATGGTCTGCTCCACATCCAGCGCGCGCCCGGTGACGCTGTTCTGGATGACCTCAAGCCGCTTGGTCTCATCGTTGAAGATGAAGCGGGCATTGGCCGGCCGGACGGCCAGCGACGGAGCCAGCTCGTTGAGAAAGGCGCGCGGCTCGTCCAGGCTCACGCCCACCGCGTAGGTCTCTGTGCCATCCGGGTTCTGCTCCAGGGTCACGTCCAGCATCTGTTCCAGCGAGTTCACCTGGGCCACCCAGGGGCCTTTGTCCAGGCCGTCCTCGGGGGCCACGTAGAACTCGACGGGGGTTGAAAGCGCCAGGTTGACCCGCTCGGCGGCGGCGCTGGCATCCCAGATGGTCGGCTCCGTCTCCGTGACGACCAGGGTGATCTCGCTGCGCGTCGCCAGCCGCACGATCTCCTGGCGCAGCGCAGAGAGCGTCGCGGCCACGTCCACGGTGCGCCCGGCCTGCGCCGGCGCGGCAACAGCCCGCCCGTCACGGATAGTCAGCGTGGCGTTCACCACCGGGCGGTTGACGTAGGCTCCGGCGATCTCGCTCAGAGCGCGCTCGGCCACCGACTGGTCGAAGGTGACGACCGGCACGATGGGATGCCCGTACAGGCGCGTCTCAAGCTGAGTGAACAGGTTCTCGAACGCGCTGCCCTCCCGTCCGACGCGATAAGCGGCGTCCACCGTCGCCTCGATATCGAGCGACACGCCCAACTGTGCGGCGCTGTGCTGCCACGACTGGCCGCCGTAGCGGAAGATGAAGCTGGCGCTGTCGGCGTAGGCGAAGCGGCCCGCCAGGGCCTGAATCGCCTGCTGGCGCGTCATCCCGGCCAGGTCCACGCCCATCACGGTCGAGACGCCGGGGTGAATCTGGTCGCGGTGCAGGAACTGATAGCCGGACACCAGGATCGCCAGCACGCAGAGCAGCAGGATAGCGCCGGTCAGGGTCAGCATAAACAGGCGCGGCACCCAGGGGTTCAGCGGCGGGCGGACGGGCCGGGCGTAGGGACGCGGGTGAGAGTAGGGAAGGTTGGGAGCGCTCATGATCACCACCCGTAAGACACTGTTTTGCGGGCAGCAGGGATACCCCTGCCGATGTTTGTATGGTAGCATCTTTGGGCAAGGGCGACAATTTCAAGGCGCGCCGGGGGTGCCTCTCAACATGGGGATAGGAATCGGTTTTGTAGGGGCGGGTTTCGAAACCTGCCCCTACAGACGGCACCATAAACCACATTATCGGTACCGATCAACCCCAAAGGTGAACCGCAGCCTGCGCGCAAGTGCCAGGGGAGGGCGATATGGACGAACGGGATATTCCATTCACCGCTGAGGGTCACGAAGCGGGGCGGCCCTGGCCGTCGCTGCGCGAGGCGCGACGCTCCGTCCTGCAGCGCGCCTACGCCACCAAGGAGTCGGCGGCGGATCAGCTCATCATCGCCGCCGAGCGTATCCGCAGCGAAGCCCTGCGCAGCGATGACGAAGTGGCCGTCCGCCAGGCGGGGCAGCTTGCCCGCAGCCTGGAGCGGGCGGCGGTCTACCTGCACGGGCACACCTTCGATCAGATGAGCGGCGATGCCACACTCATGGTGCGCTCGAAGCCCTGGCAAGCGGTGCTGATCGCCTTCCTGCTGGGGGCCATCTTTGGGCGGGGCCTGCGCCGCGACCGCTTTTGAGCGGCACAGGCGATACGCTATCATTGGGACGCGCCGCTGCTCTATGCCCCGACAAGAAAGCGACCGGCCCATGATCAAGCTGATGATTCTGTTCAAGCAGGCAGCCTTCGACGGCACCTTCGACCTGCGCTACGCCCGCAACCTGGCCCTGCTGCGCAAGATGCCCGGCCTCGAGGGCGTGACTGAGGGGCAGGTGATCGGCAGCCCCGGCGGCCCGGCGACCTATCGTCGCGTGCTGGAGCTGGGCTTTGCCTCGTTCGAGGCGCTGGACGCGGCGCTGCGCTCGCCAGAAGGTGTGGCCGCTGGCAAAGACCTGATGGACTTCGCCGGGCAGGATGTCGAGCTGCTCTTCGTCGAAGTCGCCGAGGGGCCGTCGCCGGTTGTGCTCACCCCCGCCAACCTGCAAGCCTTCCTCGACAACCACCACATTGACGCGCAGATCGTCTATCCCGGCGCGCCAACGCCGACCGTGCCCGCTGCGGCGCGGGCGTTGGGCGTCGAGGCGGATCAGATCGTCAAGTCGGTTGTGTTCCTGGTCGAAAACCAACCCTTTCTGGTCTATGGCTGCGGCACGCGCCGCGTGGACTCGCGCAAGCTGGCCGAGCGGCTGAACGTCAGCCGCAAGAAGGTGCGCCTGGCCGACGCTGACCAGGTGCTCGATCTGACCGGCTACCCGGTGGGCACGGTGCCGCCTGTCGGCCTGAAGACGCCCATGCCCGCCTTCATGGACCCGGCCATCCAGGCCCACGAAATCGTCTACGCGGGCGGCGGGGGGATTGACGCCCTGCTGCGCATCCGCAGCGCGGAGCTGATCCGCGCCAGCCGCGCCGAGATCGCGCCGATGCTGCGCGACGATGAGGCGGGCAACGCGGGCGAGACCGAGGCTTGACGCTGAAGGTGATGTTGGTACAATTGGGAGCAGTCCCGCCCCCATAGCTCAGAGGATAGAGCGTTGCCCTCCGGAGGCAGAGGCCCAGGTTCGAGTCCTGGTGGGGGTACACCCGACGACCGGCGCTGATTGGCTGCCGGTCGTTTGCTTCGGCGACGCTGGAGCGTGTTATGAACTTGGTATTCTCGACAAGGGGAAGGGGCGCTCTGTTGACCTCACCCCCTGGCCTCGCTGCGCTCGGCCTTTCCCCCTCTCCATGCATGGAGAGGGGGAGTCGAGGTGCGCCAGCGCCGAGACGGGGGTGAGGTAAAACTAAGAAATGCCCCAAAGCGCTGGGGGAGAAAGAGACCAGAGAATCGGGATTGAAAGTTCATAACACGCGCTAGAACAGGTGCTCCATCACCAGGCGCGTGCCCGGCCCTGGCCGGTTGGCGATGACCTTGCGCACGCCGGGCAGGGTGCTCAGCGCCGCCGCGACGCGCGCTGCGTCCGCCCCCAGGCACAGCACGTGCACGTTCGCCCCCGCGTCAATGGTGCAGTACGCTTCCAGGCCCTCCGCGCGCCAGGCGCGCACGGCGTGCAGCACGCGCACTGTCTCCGGCGACCAGTAGAGCAGGCTGGGCTGCGAGGTCATGGCCACCGCGTGCATACGGATCGCTTCCTGCTCCGTTTCCTGGCCGAAGGTTGTGAAGTCGCGGGCCAGGATCGCCGCGCGGATGAGCGGCAGGGCGCGCTCGGCGGCGGCCAGCCGCGCCCCGGCGAAGGGGCTGGCGTCCACCAACTCCTGCCCCCTGGTCGAGCCGACTTCCTTGTGCTCCGTCTGCACGACGGCGATCAGGTCGCGCAGGTCCCAGTGTTCGGGCGGGGCGATGCTCTCCGCGTAGGACTCCTCGCTGGTGTTTGCTGCGTGCCACTCCACAAACCCCGCCGGGATCGAGCGGCAGGCCGACCCCGATCCGAGGCGGGCCAGGATGGTCAGCTCGCGCTCGTCGAGGGCCAGCCCTGCCGCCGCGCACGCCGCCGCGCTCAGCGCGGCGAAGGCCGACGCCGACGAGGCGATGCCCGCGCCCATCGGAAACGAGTTGAGCGAGGCGACGCGCGCTCGCTCGGCGATGCCCGCCAGCGCCCGCACGCGGTCGAGGTGTTCGCTCACGCGGCGGGCGGCCCGCACCGGCGCGGGCGCGCCGGCGATGCTCACCTCGTCGCCGGGCAGCGACAGGTCGAAGGTCACCGTGGTGATCGTCGTCGCGCCGTCCAGGTTCATCGAAATGGAGCCGTTGAGCGGCAGGCGCAGGGCGTGATCGCGCCGCCCCCAGTACTTGATGAAGGCGATGTTGGCGCAGCTTAGGGCCGTCGCTTTGGCTGGGTTCATGGGCTGCTCTCCGCTTCCACGCGGACGCCGGGCGCGTTCGGCGCCACGCGCAGCAGGGTGCCCCCGGCGGCTTCGAGCGCCCGCTCCACGTCCGCGCGGCGGTCGTCCGTCGCCAGGGCAATCACGCAATCGCCGCCGCCCGCGCCGCTCAGCTTCGCCCCATGCGCGCCCGCCGCGCGCGCGGCGAAGACCAGCGCCGCCGTCTGGAGGATGTCCACGCCGAGGGCATGGGCCAGGCCGTGCCCCAGGTCCAGCAATTCGCCCAGCCGCGCCCAATTGCCCTGAGTCAGTGTCTCCCGCCCGGCGATCACCAGCGCGCGCATCGCCTCGAAGACGTGTTCCACCGCTGCCGGGTGCGCGGCCAGGCGCGCATTCACCCGCTGAACATAGGTGGCTGTGTCCGCCTTGATCCCCGAATAGGCGACGACCAACGGCAGGCCAGGCGCGTCCAGCGGCTCGATGCGGCGCGGCGCAGCGTTCTCATAGGCCAGCGTCCCGCCGAAGATGGCTGCCGCCAGGTCGAAACCCGATCCGGTGCCCTGCACGCGGTGGATCGTTTCCAGGCCCAGGTCGAACAGGCGCTGCGGGGCAAGGTCTATGTCTTGCAGCCGGGCCAGCCCGAACAGCGCGCAGGCGACGGTGGCCGACGAGCTGCCCAGCCCAAGCTGGCTGGAGAAGTCGCTGCGCGTGGTGATGGCGACGCCGCCCTCCAGCCCAATCTGCTCGGCGAAGACGCGCAACGCGCTCTCGATGAAGCGCGTGCCCTGCGCCAGGGCGCGCCCGTCGTGGAAGGCGTCGGCCAGGCGGCCCGTCACGCCGTGCGCGCCCACGTCCGGCGCGTCCAGGGTGAAGCGGTCGTCGTGGCTGCGGATCAGCGTCATGTGCAGGCGGGAGTCCATGGCCGTCACCAGGCAGGGACGCCCGTGAACGACGGCGTGCTCGCCCAGCAGCATGAGCTTGCCCGGCGCGGAGACGTGAATCGTGGAGGGCATAGGCGTGCTTCTCGCCAGCGGTGCCTTCTTCGCCCGCGTAGTGTAGATCGTTTGCGGGCGACCGGCAATGCCAAACGTGGTAGAATGAGCGGCGAAGCGGACGGGTGCGCGTCGGGAAGGAGCTGGCGATGGCCGCGTCATATGAGTCCATGTTTGGCGGCATCCTGGCCGACGTTGACGCCGAGATGCGGGCCGTGCGCCAGCAGCAGGCTGAGGTCGCGCCTCTGCTGTGGGAGATGCTCGATCACCATTTTGGCTGGGGTGCAGGGGCGACCGGCCCGCGCTCCGGCGCGTCCGGCAAGCGAGTCCGTCCCCTGCTGATGGCGCTGGTCGCTCAGGCGCTCAGCGGGCGAGTACCGCCACGTGCTGCCCGCAGCGGCGGCGCTCGAATTCCTGCACAACTTCACGCTGATTCACGACGATGTGATGGATCGTTCCGCCGAGCGCCGTCACCGCCCGACGGTGTGGGCGCTGTGGGGCGGCGACCAGGCGATCAACGCCGGGGACGGGCTGTACGCGCTGGCGAACCTGGCCGTGACCAGCCTGCTGCGCGCCGAGGTGCCCGGCAGCAAGGCGGTTCGCGCTGCGCAGGTGCTTTCGCAGGCGTGCCTGTGGACTGCCGAAGGGCAGGTGCTCGACATGAGCTTCGCCGGGCGGGAGCAGGTGACGACCGCCGAATACCTGACCATGATCGCCCACAAGACGGGCGCGCTGCTCGAGGCGGCGACGAAGATCGGCGCGCTGCTCAGCAGCGACGACGAGCCGGTCATCCGCGCCTACGCCCAGTTCGGGCGCGACCTGGGCCTGGCCTTCCAGGTGCGCGACGATTACCTGGGCGTGTGGGGCGACGAGGCGGCGACCGGCAAACCGGCGACGGGCGACATCCGCGAGAAGAAGAAGTCGTATCCGGTGCTCGTCGCCTTCGAGCGCGCCGACGCAGCCGACCAGGCGGCGCTGCGGCGCATTTACGCGCAGGAAGCGCTCTCCGATGGGGATGTGGCCGACGTGCTGGGCATTCTGGAGCGCAGCGGGGCCATCGCCGAGACCGATCGCACGGCCAGCGAGTATTTCGAGAGGGCGCGGGCGCACCTCGACGCCACCGGCGTCGCCGACCCGACGCAGGACAAGCTGCGCCAGCTTGCCGCGTTTCTCATCCGCCGCGCGTACTGAGCGGTGAGTCGTGAGTCTTGAGCTGTGAGTCGAGAACTCGCCTTGTCCGCAAGCGTTCCGGCTCAAAACTCAAAACTCAAGACTCATGACTCAAGACTCAAATCTCAAATCCCCCCTCGCTCCCCTCATGCGCCCAACGCGGCGATCAGCGCGCGCAGTTGGCGCTTGTAGTCGTCGCCGGAGAAGTCAAAGCGCGGCTTGCGCCGCAGCGAGTCTGGCAGGTCGGCGGGTTCGAGCATGGCCACGACGACCGGCTTGCGCGTCTTGACGAAGTATTCCAGCGCGTCGCGCACGGTCGTCGCTCTGAGGGCCAGCGGCGTGACGATGACCAGCATCGCCGCGCATTCCACCAGGGCGGGATGCACGCCGGTGGCCCACTGCACGCCCTCGTCCTCCGGGCCGGGCAGCCACGTATGCACGCCGGCGCGCTTGAGATCCTCCGCCAAAACCTCGGCGAACTCTGCATCGGCCACGCTGTAGTTCACATAGACAACTGGAAATGCCTTGCGACCCGCCTTGCCAGGCAGCAGGTCCGCCAACTGCGCTGCTTCCGGTCGTTTGAGCCGGGCATGGGCGGGGGTGCGGCCCATGCGGATCACCGTCGTGCCGCAGTCGGCGCAGGTGCCGCGCGTGCCGGGTGCGCCGCGCCGCGTCCAGATGGCCTGCGGGTTCTCGATGGGCGTCTTCTGTCTGCAGCTCACGCAGTACGCTTCGAGCAGGTCGCCCTCCTCGGCGTGGTCGTCGAAGGGATCAAAGTGGTCGGTCATGGGGCTTGCTCAATTCCCTGGGCTGGCAGTGCAGGCTGCCCGCTGCCGCGCGGAGATAGCATACCACACGGCGCAGTATATGCGTAGTCGCGCGCGGAGGGTACAATGGGGGCCGTTTGACCGTTGGGGGCCAGGGCCACACGTTCCCAGGCAAATGTCTCTGCTGCGCCCTGAATCAACTCACATGGGAAGGACTCCATGACCGACTTCGACCAGAAAGCCATCAACACCATTCGTATGCTGGCGGTTGACGCCATCCAGAAGGCCAACTCCGGGCATCCGGGCCTGCCGCTGGGCGCGGCGCCGATGGCCTACGTGCTGTGGACGCGCTTCCTCAAGCACAACCCGCACGACCCGAAGTGGGCCGACCGCGACCGGTTCGTGCTCTCCGCCGGGCACGGCTCGATGCTGCTCTACGCGCTGCTCTACCTGACCGGCTACGATGTGAGCCTGGACGATCTCAAGGACTTCCGCCAGTGGGGGAGCATCACTCCCGGCCACCCGGAAGCGGGCACGACGCCGGGCGTCGAGACGACGACCGGCCCGCTGGGGCAGGGCTTCGCCACCGGCGTGGGGATGGCCATCGCCGAGCGGCACCTGGCGGCGCGCTTCAACACGCCCGATCACCCCGTCGTGGATCACTACACCTACGCCATCGTCAGCGACGGCGACCTGATGGAAGGCGTGGCGGCAGAGGCGGCATCGCTGGCCGGGCACCTCAAGCTGGGCCGGCTGATCTATCTCTACGACGACAATTCCATCTCGCTCGACGGCCCCACCGCGCTCTCTTTCAGCGAGGATGTGGGCAAACGTTTTGAGGCTTATGGCTGGCAGGTGCTGCGCGTTGACGATGGCAACGACCTGATCGCGATTGAGGCGGCCATTCACGCCGCCCGCGCCGAGACCGAGCGCCCCTCGCTGATCATGGTGCGCACGGTGATCGGCTGCGGCAGTCCCAACAAGGCCGGCACTGCCGAGGTGCACGGCTCGCCGCTGGGCGCGGAAGAAGTGGCCCTGACCAAGCAGAATCTCGGCTGGCCGGTGGAGCCGCCTTTCCTCGTCCCCGATGACGCGCTGGCCCACTTCCGCCAGGCGGTCGGGCGCGGCGCGGTGGCGCAGACGGCCTGGCAGCAGACGTTCGCCGCGTGGCAAAAGGCGCAGCCGGGCAAGGCGGCGGAGTGGGCGATCATGTTCGTCAGCACACTGCCAACAGGCTGGGACGCCGATCTGCCGGTCTTCGCGGCGGGCACGTCCGTCGCCACGCGCGTCGCGTCGGGCAAGGTGCTCAATGCCCTGGCCCCGCACCTGCCGGGGCTGATTGGCGGCGCGGCGGACCTGGACTCCTCCACGCGCACCTATCTGAACCTGAGCGAGGACTTCAAAGCGGGGCACTACCAGGGCCGCAACCTGCGCTTCGGCGTGCGCGAGCACGCCATGGGAGCCATCGTCAGCGGCATTGCCGCGCACGGCGGCCTGATCCCCTACAGCGCCACCTTCCTCGTCTTCTCCGACTACATGCGCCCGGCAATGCGCGTGGCCGCGCTCAGCCATTTCGCGCCGGTGTACGTCTTCACGCACGACAGCATCGGCCTGGGCGAGGACGGCCCGACGCACCAGCCCATCGAGCAGGTCATGTCGCTGCGCCTCATCCCGCATGTGGAGGTCTTTCGCCCGGCGGACGCCAATGAGACGGCGGCGGCCTGGCGCTGCGCCATCGAAAACCGCGATCACCCGACTGTTCTCGCGCTGACACGCCAGAACGTGCCCGTGCTCGATCCGATGTTGGGCATTGCCGAGGGGGTGGCGCGCGGCGCGTATGTGCTCTCTGACGCGCCCGGCGGCGCGGTGGACGTGCTGCTGATCGCCACCGGGTCGGAGGTGCACCTGGCCCTGGCCGCGCAGAAACTGCTGACAGCGGAGGGCATTGGCGCGCGCGTGGTGAGTATGCCCAGTTGGGAGCGCTTCGAGCGCCAGCCGCGGGCCTACCGCGACAGCGTGCTGCCGCCCGCCGTGACCGATCGCGTGTCGGTCGAGGCCGGGGTGACCACTGGCTGGCAGAAATGGGTGGGCGCAGAGGGAGCGGCCATCGGCGTGGATCGCTTCGGCGCATCGGCCCCGTACCAGGTCATCTACGAGCAGTTCGGCCTGACGGCGGCGCACATTGCCGAGCGCGCGAAAGCGTTGGTTGAGCGGGAGTGACAAAGCGGAGCAGGGTAGCGTGAAGCGGCCATGAGTCTGCCGTTCGAGCGCCTGCCCGTAGGGGCGCTGTTCTGATAAGATTTGACATTCAAGACGGGTAATACGCGCAAATGTTATGTAGGGCGGGTTTGCAAACCCGCCCCTACAAGCGGCTACCGATCATGATCGTCAAGGCACATTAGGGGCGTATTGCAATACGCCCCTACGCGCCTCACTCCCCCCACACGGCCCACTGAGAGGCCGTTTGAGGAGTCGTGCGCCTGACTTTGCTCCCCATCCCCGGCCCTTCCCCCACGAGGGGGGAAGGGAGAAAAGCGCACCCACTAAGCTCCTCCCTCCTTGTGGGGGAGGGGTTTGGGGTGGGGGAAGACCTTCTCAAATGACCTCTGACGCGGGCTTCGCTGCCCCCTCTCCACGTTGGAGAGGGGGCGAGCCGAGTGCAGCGAGGTTGGGGGTGAGGTGGAACATCACGCACGTTTGATGCGATTGCCCTGCAGGGAGGGGCACCCTGTCTTCAGTCCAGCACCCCCTCGCGGCGCAGGATGTCGCGCAGGTGATCGCGCCGCGCCGTCCCAGCCAGCGTCTCCAGGCGGCGCACGCCCAGCGGATCGATCTCCTCGCGCAGCAGGCGCACTTCCTCGGCGGACGGCGGGGGCGTCTCGCGCAGGTCGGGCGCGACTGCCAGCAGGAAGCCCGTCCGGGCCTGGACGCGCTCGACGGTCACGCCAGGGTGGACGGTCACCAGGCGCATCGTCCCCTGTGCCCAGTCGAACACGCCCAGGTCGCTGACCAGGACGCGCGGCCCCGTCCCGGCGCGGCGCTCGCTGCTATGCCCCAGGCCGCTGCGCCAATCCAGCCGGGGCACGAAGATCGCCCGCGAGTGGCGCGGCACGTAGAGGTACACCCCCAGGGAATAGACCGTCACATCGGGGATGCCGCCGCTGCCGGGCAGGCGCAGGCGAGGGCGCGCGTAGTCCTCGCCGATGGCGATGTTGTTGAAGTTGCCACTGGGATCAACCTGCCCAGGGCGGAAGAACTCCTTGGGGGTGAGCGTGTGCAGCGCGTCGCAGGCCAGCGTGACGAAGCTGGCGTGGGTCAGCGCCTTGCCCGACCACAACTCCTCGGCGCGGGCCACGCCGAGCGGCGCCCAGTCCTGCACCATGCCCTGGCCGATGGCCGAGGCGAAGAAGGCGTTGGGGGCGTGCGTGCGCTGGGCCAGGATGTACCCGGCAGCGACCAGCGGCGTGGCCAGGCCCTGCGCCAAGAGATCGCCGTCCTCCACCTGCCGCGCGATGCACACGGCGAGCAGCTCGTCCAGCGTGTAGTCGGCGGCAGGCCGGGGCTGGGGCTGGGGCGTCACAGAAGCGCGCTCATGGCAAGCTACGCCCGTCAGTCGCGGTTGCGACCGAAGACGAGCATCGCGTAGTAGAGCAAGGTGAGCAGCGAGGTGGCGACGGCGGCCACGTAGGTGAAGGCCGCCGCCCGCAGCACAGCCTTCGCGCCCGCCGCGTCCTGCTCGTCGGCGAGCAGGCCGGTCTCGCGCAGCAGGTTCATGGCCCTGCGGCTGGCATCCAGCTCAACGGGCAGCGTGACGACCGTGAACACCGTCGCCCCGGCAAACAGGATCAGCCCTACCGCGGCCAGCCCGGTGACGTTCAGGATCAGGCCGGCGATGATCAGGCCGATGCCCAGTTGCGGGCCGAGCGTCGCGCTGGGGATGAGCATGGCGCGCAGCGCCATCAGCGGGCTTTTCTGCTGATCTTGCTGGACATGGCCGAACTCGTGCGCGGCGATGGCCATCGAGGCGACCGACGGCTGCGAGGCCACGCCCGGCGACAGGCGCACCACGCCCGCGCGCGGATCGTAGTGGTCGGATAGCTCGCCCTTGCCCATTTCCAGCCCCACGCGCTGGATACCCCCGTCACGCATCAGAATCTGGGCGGTTTGCTGCCCGGTGACACCCCGGCTATTGGGCACGTTGCTCCATTTCTGGTACGCGCCGCGCACCCACGCCTGGGCCAGCCCGCTGATAACCAGCGTCGGCAGCAGGACAAAAATGATGTAGTTCGGGTCGAAGAACATCCCTCACTCCTTCGGAGCGGCTGCGCTCCGTGAGGTCCCTCAGGCGGGCAGGTCTGCCGCCCAATGCAAGGTCGAAGGTGCAGTATACCCAGACACGATAAGAGTGACATTAGAGCCGGCTATGAAACGCGCAAGATCAGGGGCCTAATGTGCCAGTCCCTGTTTGCTTGCGGGTGAGCGTCTTCTCGGCAGTGGCATATGTCCCCTCAAGCACAGCCATTGCCGCCGCAAGCTGGTTGTCCTCGCCTGCACCGCTGGCATCCGGCTCATAGGCAATAACCACGTCCGGCTGAATGCCGTGCTCGCTCACCGAGCGCCCATCGGGCGTGTACCAGCGCGACACGGTGACGCGGATGCCGCCGCCGTTAGACAGGCCGTACCAGCGCTGCACCGATCCCTTGCCGAAGGTGGGCATTCCCACTACGATCGCGCGGTGATGATCCTGCAAGGCCCCCGCGACCAGTTCCGACGCGCTGGCGCTGCCTTGATCCACCAGGACGACCATCGGCACGTGGGAGGCGATGACTTCGCCCATGCGCGGGTACTCGGTGGTGCGATCGGGGGTGCGCTCCACGAGGATGTTGCCGTCCTCAAGATACGCGCTGGCAACCTGGATGGAGGTCGTCAGATAGCCGCCGGGGTTGCCGCGCAAGTCCAGGATCAGCCCGCGCAGCGCGTCGGCGTTCATAGCCTGCAGCGCTTCGATCATTTCGGGCGCGGTGTCGTTCTCGAAGCCGTAAAGCTGGATGTAGCCAATCCCCCCCTCCAGCACGCGGCTGGTCACGCTCGGCACGCTGATTCGCTGGCGCATGACCTCAAAGGTCAGGATCTCGGCCACGTTGGGGCGGCGGATGCCTAGCAGCACCTGGGTGTGGGCCGGGCCGCGCACCAGGCTGATGATCTCGTTCTGGGACAGCCCGGTGACATCTTCCCCCTCGACCTCGACGATTACATCCCCCCCGCGCAGGCCGGCAGCTTCGGCGGGCGACCCGGCGATGATCGTGACCAGCTCCAGCCCGCCGTACTCCTCGCTGGTGCGGACGGTGGCGCCGATCCCTTCATACTCGCCGCTCATGCCTTCCGAGACGCGGGCGTATGTCTCCGGGTCCATGTAGTCGGTGTGTTCGTCTCCGGCGGCGGCCATCAGGCCGTACAGCGCCGCGTCGAGCAGCTTCTCATCGTCCACCAACGGGTTAGCGCTGTGAATGGCCGCCCAGGCGTCCCACAGCGGCGCGAGGTCAGCGTCCGCATCGGCGCTCCCGCCGGGGGGCAGGGTGGGGCTGACGGCAATGTCCGCTGTCTCGGCGAAGCGAGTCATCGAGTCAATAGCCCCGCTCAGCAGGGCGCTGTCATCGAGCGGGTCCACGTAATTATCGTGCAGCAGCTTCCACGCTTCGCGCAGCGCTGTGAAGAGCGTCTCCGTGCCCGCTGGCGGCCCGCTTTGGGCAGAGGTGAACGCCAGCGTCGGTGCGCACCAGGCGAGCAGCGCAGCGGTCAGCAGTGCGATCAGCAGGGCGGGGAGGAAAAAGGCGCGGAATGGCCTGGAGCGACGCATCGGATAATCTCCACAAGATCACGATCTTCAGTCTAGATTATATGCATGTTGTCCGGCAAACCGCATGAGAGGCTGCTTAATGCGCCTTGACGATCATGATCGGTAGCCGCTTGTAGGGGCGGGTTTGCAAACCCGCCCCTACATGACATTTGCGCGTATTACCCGTCTTGAAGGCCAAATCTCATGAGGGATCGATCCTCACGCCGATCCCGCGCTCTCGGCCAGGATTCCCGCCAGGTAGCCGGCGAAGTCGCCGTTGGCGCAGGCCTCCACGTAACGCAGTATCTCGCCGCCGCCGACCGGATAGAGCGGGTAGGCGGAGGTGGGCCACGCGCCGCGCGGAGCGGGTGCCACCGCCGTGACCAGCGGGCCGGGCAGGTCTACGTCGCTGTCCAGCCGCTCGACGATCTCTTCCGCCGTGACGATCACCGTCGCCGCGACGCCGGCCAGTTCAGGGTCAATGCCCAGGTTCCTGTTCAGGCGGGCGTTGCCGCGTCGGTCGGCGACCAGGGCGTGGATCACGGCCACGTCGCACGACACGGCGGGGAAGGCGACCAGCGTCGCGCCGCTGTAGGGGTCGCGGAGGGTCTGCACGTCCGGGCGCAGCGCCAGCAGGTCGGTGCCCAGCCAGGCCGTCGAGGGCATGAAGCCCACGCCAGCGAGTTTTGCCCGAATCCCGAAGGCCAGGCTCGCCTCCGTCTCCTCGATCACGCGGAGTTGCCCCGCGCTGGCGGCGGCGGTGAACATGGGAGCCAGCCCGAACGCTTCCAGCCCGAAGTAACAGGTGCGCGTCTGGCTGACGCAACCCGCCCCGACCAGCAGATCGGACTCGTAGCCCGCGGTGAAGCACAGCAGCGTCAGGTCAGCAGGCGGCTGGGGGCGGCGCAGCAGCTCGCGGACGAAGGCAGCCGGGCGGCGGTAGAGCATGTTGCCGCCCAGGGCCAGCGTCTGGCCCGGCCCCACGAGCGCGGCGCTCTCGGCCAGGCTGAGGCGCTTGTCGGCGGGCGAGAGACGGGACAGGGCAGACATGGCGGGGCGCGCTCCTTTTCCGCATGAGGGTGCGGCGCGATCACGGTAACACATTGTCCGGCGCTGCACAAACCCGGCGACGGGGGGGTGAGGCGCGCCAGCGCCGAGCGAAGGTGAGGTTCGTAGGGGCGTATTGCCATACGCCCCTACGGGCGGGCTGGCGCGCGGCGGATTTTGATGCGACAGCCCTGCCCCCTGCCACACTCCGCTGTTCCGCTGTTGCAGAGGCGGTGGTCAATGGCTATAGTTGACATGTCCGGGCATTCGCCGGACGATCCCTTGCATGTGCCAGATAGCGAACGAAGGTCTTTACTGCATGACAGTTCACAGCGAACACCCACCACAGACTGCCACCGCTCACGTCGCCGGTGTACGCTTTTTCGAAGTTGGCAAGGTCTACCATTTCAACTACGCTCACATCCCCGACCTGGTGGTGGGCGATCATGTGGTTGTAGAAACTGCGCGCGGCGTTCAACTGGGGCAGGTCATGAATCTTGTCACGCTGGAGCCGGGCACCGACCTGCGCGACTACAAGCCCGTGCTGCGCCGGGCCACGCCCACCGACCTGATGAGTCAGCGCCTGTGGAAATCCCGCGAGGTTGAGGCGCTGATCACCTGCCGCGAGAAGGCTGCTGAGGTGGGCGGCCTGCAGGACGCCAAGTTCGTCGCCGCTCAGTACAACTTCGACGGCTCGTTGCTCACATTTCTCTACAGCGCCGAGGACAAGCTCAACACCAACAAGCTGCGCGCCGTGTTGCAGCGCGGCTTCCGCGCCAAAGTCGAGCTGCGCCAGATTGGCCCGCGCGACGTGGCCAAGCTGATCGGCGGCATGGGCGCGTGCGGCATCCCCCGCTGCTGCAGCACGTTCCTGACCGACTTCAGCCCGATCTCGATCAAGATGGCCAAAGCGCAGGGCATCTCGCTCAACCCGACGGAGATCACCGGGATGTGCGGGCGACTGCGCTGCTGCCTGATCTACGAGTACGAGCAGTACGTCGAGGCGCGCAAGCAGCTTCCCAAGCGCAACAAGCGGGTCGGCACACCGTTCGGCGAGGGCAAGGTCATTGACGTGCACCCGCTGCGCGATGCGGTCACCGTGCTGGTCGAGGATGCACAGCATATCGTGAACCGCGAAGACATTGTTCCCCTGGACGAGCTGGCAGCCTTGCAGGCGAAGGCCGACGCCGGCTGCGCCAAGGCGGAGAATGGCGGCTGCGACTGCGGCGCGCGCCAGCCCGCCGCCGAAGAAGAGGACGAGGGCGGAGCAGATTACGACGACGAAGCCCTGCCCGGCGAGCCGATCTCGCCGGCGAGCTATCTCGCTGCCAGACCTGACGCCCCAGCCGATGACGCGCCGCGCGAAGGGCGACGCGGGCGCTCGCGCCGGGGCCGGCGCCATCGTCCGGGCAGCGGGCCGACACCTAACCGTACCAGACAGGAGAAGCCAGACCAGAATGAGTGAGAGTACTTCGCCCAACGGCATCGCAACAGTCATGGGCATTTTCGCTCATCCCGACGACCCCGAATTCTTCTGCGGTGGCACCTTCGCGCGCTGGGCCGCTGAGGGCAAGCGCGTGATCTTCGTGCTGGCCACCAGCGGCGACAAAGGCTCCGGGGACCTGACCATAACCTCAGAGCAATTGGCAGCGATCCGCGAGGACGAAGAGCGCGCCGCCGCCGCCCGGCTGGGCGTGGAGGAAGTGATCTTCCTGCGCTACCCGGACGGCGAGTTGCAGCCCACACTCGATCTGCGCCGCGAGATCACCCGCCTGATCCGCCTGAAGAAGCCGGATGCCGTCGTCACCAACGACCCGACCGCGCGCTGGTATGGCACGCAGTACATCAACCATCCCGATCACCGCGCCATCGGCGACGCGGCGCTCGACGCGGTTTTCCCGGCGGCGCGCGATCACCTGACTTTCCCGGAACTGCTCCATGTGGAGGGTCTGGCCCCGCACAAGGTGATGACGGTCTATCTGTGCGGCACGCACGAGCCGAACGCCCGCATTGACGTGACCGCCTACCTTGGAGCCAAGATCGCCGCACTGCGCGAGCACCGGAGCCAGATCGCTGACATGGAGGAGATGGAGCGCCGCCAGCGCGCCAACGTGGACGCTGAGTTTGTTGGCGACGGGCCGCGCTACACCGAAGCGTTTCGCGTGTTCACCCTGCACTGAGACTGAGATCACCGGCGCTGCCCGGTGACTTGCTGAGAGACTTGCGTGACGGCGGCCCTGCCGTACCCATTACCGCCACTGTGGGGGAGGTATCCCTGGTGATTGACTTCAAGCCGCGCATTGCCGCCCGCCAGGACGCCTGGATCGCCCTGCGCCGCGACCTGCACCGCCACCCCGAGCTGGGCTTCGCGCTGCCGCGCACGGCGGGCATCGTTGCCGGGCGTCTGCGCGAACTCGGTCTTGAGGTGCGGACTGGCGTTGGCGAGTCGGGCGTCGTCGCCCTGCTGGAGGGGGCGGCGGACGGGCCGACTGTGCTGGTGCGCGCGGATATGGACGCTCTGCCCATTCAGGAAGAGAACGAGGTGCCCTACGCCTCGCAGACGGCGGGGGTCATGCACGCCTGCGGGCACGACGGGCACACGGCCATCGCTCTGGCCGTCGCGGAGCTGCTCAGCGCGCACCGCGCGGACCTGGCCGGGCGGGTCAAGTTCGTCTTCCAGCCCGCCGAGGAGATCGGGCGCGGCGCTCAGGCGATGATTGCCGCCGGCGCGCTGCAAGCGCCCGCCCCGCAGGTCAGCCTGGGGCTGCACCTGTGGAACGATATGCCGGTCGGGGCGGTGGCGCTGGTGGATGGCCCGATGATGGCCGCGGCGTGCGACATGACCATCGCCATTCAGGGGCGCGGCGGGCACGGCGCGCTGCCGCACGAGACGCGCGACCCGATTGTGGCCGGGAGCCAGATCGTCAGCGCGCTGCAAACCGTCGTCAGCCGCAACGTGCACCCCTCTGAGGTCGCCGTTGTCTCCGTGACCGAGTTCAGAGCAGGCGACTCGTTCAACGTCATCCCTGCCTCGGCGCGGCTGCGCGGGACGATCCGCGCCTTTCGCGGCGAGGTGATCGCCTTGCTGGAGGAGCGCGTGCGGGCCATCAGCGAGGACATCGCCGCCGCGCTGGGCTGCCGGGCGGAGGTCACGGTCGAGCAGGTGACTCTGCCGGTGGTCAACGATGCCGGGGTCAACGAGCGGCTGGCGGCGGTCTTCCAGGCGGTCGCGCCGGGCGTGCGACTCATACGGGACTTCCAGACGATGGCCGCCGAGGATATGTCCTATTTCCTGGAAGCGGTGCCGGGGTCATTTTTCTTCGTCGGCTCGGCCAACCCGGAGCGCGGCCTGAATTACGCGCACCATCACCCGCGCTTCGACTTCGACGAAGCGGCCATTCCGCTGGCCGTCGAATTGATGGCGGCGGCGGTCGCCTCGTATGTTCTGCCCGGCGCGCAGCCGGAGCACGCAAAGTGAGGGGCGAGGCGTGCCGCAGCTTAATGTCTTTCGCTGGCTGCCAGGGCGTGGGTGGATCGTCCTTTCGGGCGGCGGACCACCAGAGTCCGACGACGTGCAGAGCGTGGAAGCGCACCTGCTGGCCCGCACCGTCTCGCAGGGGCCGCTGGTGTATGTGTGGGCGGCGGGCGACCTGGACAGCGCCGACCGCCACATGGACTCGCTGCGCGAGCTGGGCGCGCGCACGGGCTACCTGGTGGACATCCTGAGCGAGCCGGACGAGGAAGTCTACGCCCGGCTTAGCGAGGCCGGCGTGATCATCCTCGGCGACGGCCCGCAGCAGGATGCGCTCCACGACGCTTTGAGCGGCGTCGTGCTCGAAGCCATACACTCGGCCTTCAGCCGGGGGGCGACGGTCTACGCTGTTGGGCTGAGCGCAGAGCAGTTCGGCGCGCATCGCATCGGCGAACGCGATCTCGTGCCGGGCATTCAGTGGCTGGAGCGGGCGATTATCGTCTCTGGCTACACGCCCGACATGGCCGAGGGGCTGCGCCAGGTCGTCCGCCAGACGCCGCACAGCTTCGGTCTGGGCATTGGCCAGGGGGCGGCGGTGGCGCTCGGCCCGCTCGGTGAGGTCGAAGTATGGGGCAGCGCGGCGGTCACCGTGGCGCTGGGGCAGGAATACACGGCAGGGGCGAGTGGGGAGTTGGGAGTGAGTCAGGAGTCTTGAGTTGTGTGTCGTGAGTGAAGAGTTGCCCGTTCTCAAGACTCACGACTCCTGACTCCAGACTCACAACCACTGTACGAAGCGCATCCCCGGTTTTGGGAGGGATAGTCATGCCCGCGACGGTCTTGGTCGGCGCGCAATGGGGCGACGAAGGGAAGGGCCGTATTGCCGACTGGCTGGCCCGCCAGTCGGACGTGATGGCGCGCTACGCTGGCGGGGACAACGCCGGGCACACGGTGATCATCGGCGAGCGCGAATTCAAGCTGCATCTGGTGCCTTCGGGCGTGGTACACCCCGGCCTGCGCTGCATCCTGGGCAGCGGCATGGTCGTCAATCCGCTGCGCCTGGTCGAGGAACTGGACATGCTCGCCGGGCAGGGCGTGGACATCTCCCCGCAGCGCATACACCTGAGCGCGCGCGCCCACCTGATCACACCCGCTCACCTGGCGCTGGATGGCGCGGCTGAGCGGGCGCGCGGGGAGGCATCCATCGGCACGACGCGGCGCGGCATCGGCCCGGCGTACATGGACAAGGCGGCTCGCACCGGCCTGCTGGCCGGGGAGATGCGCGATCCTGGCGCGTTCGCGGCGAAGGTGAAGGCCGCGCTGGAGCGGGCCAACGCCACCCTCAGCGGACAGTACGGCCTGGAGCCGGTTGACGTTGAGGGACTGACCCAGGTGTGCGGTGGCGCGGCGGCGCGCCTGGCTCCCTACGTGACCGACACCACGACGCTGCTGCACGACCTGCTGGACGCGGGCCAGCGGCTGCTGTGCGAGGGCGCGCAGGGCACGCTGCTCGACCTGGATCACGGCCATTATCCCTATGTGACCAGCTCCTCGGCCACTGTGGGCGGGGCGCTGACCGGGCTGGGCCTCGCGCCACAGCACGTCACACGGGTGGTGGGCGTCGCTAAAGCCTACTGCACGCGCGTCGGCAACGGCCCCTTCCCGACCGAGCTATTCGATGCGACGGGCGAGCACCTGCGCGCTGCCGGGCACGAGTTCGGCACGACGACCGGGCGTCCGCGTCGCTGCGGCTGGCTGGACGCCGTAGCCCTGCGCTACGCGGCGCGCATCAACGGCTTCACCGAGCTGGTCGTCACCAAGCTCGACGTGCTCAGCGGCCTCGCTGCGGTGCAGATTGCCGTCGCCTACGAGCGCGACGGCGAGCGCACGACGGCGCTGCCCGTCTTCACACCGGACTTCGAGCGCGTCTGCCCCGTCTACGAGGCGCTGCCCGGCTGGGCCGAGGACATCTCCACCGCGCGCCGCCTCGATGACCTGCCGCCAAACGCCCGCCGTTACATCCGGCGCATCGAAGAGCTGGGCGGCGTGCCCGTCTCGCTGGTCAGCGTGGGGCCGGAGCGCGAGCAAGCCGTCCGGCTGGTGGAGTAGGGCGATGAGCGAGCCGCCGGCGATCCAGCCGCCGCGCCGCGTGGTGTCGCTGGTGCCGAGCCTCACCGAATCCCTGTTCGATCTCGACCTGGGCGACCGGCTGGTCGCAGCCAGCGACTATTGCACGCGGCCCGCCGAGCGCCTGGGTGGGCTGCCCCGCGTCGGCGGCCCGAAGACCCCCGACGTGGCGCGCATCGTCGCCTTGCAGCCCGACCTGGTGCTGCTCAACGACGAGGAGAATCGCCGCGAGGATGCCGAGGCCCTGGCCGGGGCCGGCATTCCGCTGTGGGTGACCGGCCCGCGCACGGTGCTGGACGCGATCAGGCTGCTGTGGCAGATCATGGATGTGTTCGATCATCCGCTGATGGTCCCTCGCGTGCGCGAGATCGAGCGCGCCTACGACTACACGCTGGCTGCGGCGCGGGCGTCTGCGCCGGTACGGGTTTTCATCCCCATCTGGCGCGATCCCTGGATGACCTTCAGCGCGGAAACCTACGCCGGCGACATGCTGCGCATCTGTGGCGGGGAGAACGTCTTTGCGCGGGGGGCAGAGGGCAGCGCCGCGCGCTACCCGCAGATCGCGCTGGACGATGTGCTGGCCGCCCAGCCGGAGGTCATTCTGCTGCCGGACGAGCCGTACCCCTTCAGCCAGGACGACGCCGCCGAGCTGGCCAGGCTCGACTTGCCAGCAACGCGATTCGGGCGTATCTATTCGATTGATGGAAGTCTGCTCATGTGGCACGGCACCCGCGCGGCCTATGGGCTGCGTGACCTGCCGTTGCTGCTGATGGGGGAGTGAATCCATGATGATCCGATCAATCACCCACCACGCGCTGGAGGCGCTTTGCGCTCAGGCCTCTGAGGCGATTATCGCCGTTGATGCGCAGGGATGCGTCGCTCTGTTCAATCCGGCGGCGGAGGCCGCTCTGGGCTTGCGCGCGGCGGAGGTTGTGGGGCGTCTGTTGAGCGACCACGCGGTGCTGCAGCCGCTGGTGGACTGCCTGAGCGAGGCGGACAACAACCAGGGGGCGATCCGCGCCCTGCTGCCGCGCGCGCCTGGCGAGCAGGTGCCCGTGCAGGTGATCGCCTTGCTCGACGGGATGCCAGTGGCGGGCGAAGACCTGGTGGAGAACCTGGTGCACGATCTGAAGGTGCCCGCAGCGACGGCGAAGAACTTCATTGATGTGCTCCAGGAAGCGGGTGCGCTGAACGCGCAGCAGTTGGATTTTGCCAACCGCGCCCGGCTGAAGATGCTGACCATGGTGGATGCCATCAACGAGGTCATTGACACGTTCTGGATGAATGCCAGCGGGCGGCTGCACCTGCGGCAGACCGATCTGGTGCCCATCATTCGCAAGATCGAGCGCGAGGTGAGCGACCTGGCCCGGCTGCGCGGCGTCACAATCGAATCGGACCTGCCGGCAGAGGGCTGTACTGTCCTGGTAGACTCCACTCGCGTCAGGAACGCCATCAGCAACCTGGTCAACAATGCCATCAAGTATTCGCTCGACGGGGGCACCGTGCGCATCGCGCTGACCCAGGAGCCAGGCTCAGTCACCTGCCGGGTGACCGATCAGGGGATCGGCATTGCCGCCGAGGAACTGGAGCGCATCTTCGAGCGGGGCTACCGCGTGCGCAGCAAGGCGACAGAGCGCATTGAAGGCACCGGCGCCGGGCTGGCCATCGTCAAGACCATCGTCGAGAAGCACGGCGGAAAGGTCTTCGTCAGCAGCACGCCCGGCGAGGGCAGCGTCTTCGGCTTCGCCCTGCCCGCCGCGTAGATCGCGCGCGGGCACGCTGCGCGCCGCTATTCGTCGTCGGCGTGGTGTTGCAGCCAGTCGGTGGACAGCCACTCGAAGTACGACCAGGGGCGCGGTCGCTCGCGCGGGACGACGATAGGCAAGGCGCGCGGCATGAGGTCGGCGATGATCGGCGTCGTGCCCAGGGGGTCGCCGTCAATCTGCGTGGGCTGCGGCGTCCTGGCGTCCACGACGATGCGCTTGCGCGCTGAGAAGTAAATGATCGACTCCGGCGGCAGGCCGCTGCCCACCACCAGATTGGCCACGCCGGTGAGCACGCGCGCCGGGTTGAGCGGGCGCAGCACCCCGGCATAGAGCAGCCCATCGTCCGGCTGGATCGCGTCGTTGATCACGGAGATGCCGTTGATCCAGGTCAGCGCGCCGGTCGCCGTGACAAAAGCCAGAATACCCTCCACGCGGATGGGCGACTGCCCGTCCAGCGAGATCAGGTACTCCACTGGCCTGGTCTGGCGCAGCGACTTAATCCCGGAGAGGCCATAGGCGAGCAAGCCCAGCCGATCTTTATCCTCGCGCGTGACATCGAAAGCGACCTCTGCCTCAAAGCCGGTCGAGACGCGCAGCACCGAGCAGCGATCCCCCACGCGGGCCAGATCAACGCGCCGGATCAACCCAGGGCCGAGCGCGACCTTCAGGGCCGGCTCCAGGCGGTGCGGCAGCCCCAGAAAGCCAGACACCACGTTGCCCGTGCCGACCGGCACCCACGAGAAGGGCAGTGTCGCCTCGCCCAACGCGCGGAATGCGCCGGAGACCCCCTCCATCAGCGTGCCGTCACCGCCTGCGATGAGGAGGCGATCTGCGCCCGCCGCAACGCCCTGCTCGATGGCCCGCGCGAAGTCGAAGTCCGGCGTGGTGGCGTGCAGGGTGATGCGTGGGTGGCGAATGGCGCGCAGCCGCTCCAAAACAATCTGCCCCCGCTTCGATCCCGACGCGGGGTTAACCATCGCCAGAACGTGTTGGGGCGCGTCCACGCCAGCCCACTGCATCTCGGTCATAGTCACTTTTGCTGCGTGTCCCTCCATCTACAGTATACCCGCAACTGCTCTGCGCCAGGAATCTTCGATCAAATGGACACCTGGCGCGTGGTGGGCGTGAAGGTGGGTGTGGGGGTCGGGGTTGGGGGAGTGGCCGGATTCGGCGTGGGGGTCGGCGTGGACGTGACCACCGGCGGCGGCGTGAAGGAGGGAGTCGGACTGACGGTCGGCAGCGGCGTGTAGGTGACGGTCGGCGTCGGCGTCGGATTCACTGGCTCAATGACGCTCTCGTGCATGAACACCGTGTCGCGGTAAGCGCCGCTGGGATTCAGCTCGACCACGTACCATTCCGGGTTGCCGGGCGAGCGACCATAGACGCACAGCTCGGTGCCATAGGTGACGACATCGCGCACCGGGCACTGCAATCTGTCCGTGCTGGGGCAGTCGCGGTACACTGCTCGCTCGACGCTGACGCGGAACATTTGGCAGGGGGGCAGCGGCGTGAAGGTGGCGGGGACGTAGAGCGTCGGCAGGCTGAGCAGGGGAGCCGCGCCGGCGGTCGCGGTGGAGAATGCCTGGCGGGTCACCTCTGCCGTGATGTTGCCCCGATCCTCAAGAAAGGAGAGGACACCTGTCCACACGTAGTAGCCGCCGAACACCACCAGCGCCCCAACCAGGACGATCAGCAGCGGCGAAGGCCCGGACGAGCGGTACGTCATTGTGCTCTGCTCCGTCACCACTCCGTTGCGCGCGTCGTGTCAGGTGCGTGTCCGGCAGGGGCCGCCCCCAACGGCCTGCCATGCAGGGTGGTTGGTTTCTGGTTGTTGGTTATTGGTTGCTGGTTGTTGGGAGCACGCGCCCGGCACAAGGCTGCCTTTACCAAGAACCAATCACCAAGAACCAATCACCAAAAACCAATGACCTTTTCTCATTTCAGCGCCACCAGCTCGCGCCGCACGTCCTCCGCCGTCCAGGTGTGCGTGCCGTCCAGCACCAGCACCGCGCACTCGGCAACGGCGCGGTCGAGCAGCCATTCATCGTGGCACGCCTCAAGCTGGCGCAGGTAGTCCAGCGAGACGCTCTTCTCCTCGCGGCGACCGCGCGCCAGCAGGCGGCGGTGGCATTCCTCGGCGGGCGTGCGCAGGTAGATGATCGCGTCGGGCCGGGGCGCGGACTCCTTGAAATGATCCCAGAAATGGCAGTAGAGCGCCCACTCCATGTCATCCAGCAGCCCCTGTTGGTGCAGGCTCTTGGCGAAGACGTGGCGGTCGCAGTAGATGGATCGCTCGCAGACGACATCCTGCCCTGGCACAAGCGCCGCCTGCGCCGCCTGCGTCCGCGTCACATAGGCGCAGATTTGCAGCGTGAACGCCCAGCGCGGCGTGTCGGCGTAGAAGCGCTCCAGCAGGTTGGCGGCGAAGCCCCCCTGCCAGCGCTCGACTGGCTCTGGCACGAACACGAAGCGGTCGCCGCAGGCCAGCGCCTTGCCCAGCGTGGTCTTGCCCGCCGCGATGTTCCCTTCCAGCAGGACGAGCATAGCCTGTTCCTCGTTGCGCAATGGCAGCACCGGCGAGCCAGACGAGCCTCGCTGGTGAGTCGGGTGCGCGCAAAACCTGTCAGGTAGGGGCGCTGCTCTGCTGCGCCCTGGTTGACCTCACCCCCGCTCGGCGCTCACGCGCCTCGCCGCCCCCTCTCCGTCGACGGAGAGGGGGAAGAGCCGAGCGCAGCGAGGCTGGGGGTGAGGTCAATATCCCCACGTCAAACAAGTCGCTGACAACCTTTGCACGCACCCCTGCCGGCTGCTCGGCCAGCGCCTCACCGCGCCCCGCGCGCGATGGCCAGCTTGACCTCGCCGATGGCCCGCGTCACCTCGATGTCGCGCGGGCAGGCGGTCGTGCAGTTGAAGATCGTCCGGCAGCGCCACACGCCGTCCGGCTCGGCCAGAATCTTGAGGCGCTCGCCCGCCGCCTGGTCGCGGCTGTCGAAGATGAAGCGGTGCGCCTGGACAATCGCCGCCGGGCCGACGTACCTGCCGTTCGCCCAAAAGCTGGGGCACGCGGCGGTGCAGCACGCGCAGAGGATGCACTTGGTCGTGTCGTCGAAACGCGCGCGGTCTTCCTCGCTCTGCAAGCGCTCGCGGCCATCAGCGGGCGGCGGCGAGTCGTTGACGAAGTAGGGCATCACCGCGCGGTAGTGCGCGAAGAACGGCTCCATGTCCACGATCAGGTCTTTGATCACCGGCAGGCCGAGCATCGGCTCCACCTGAACTTTCACCTGATCGCCCGTGCCCAGCGTGCCCACCAGCACCTTGCACGCCAGCCGGTTGACGCCGTTGAGCCGCATCCCGTCCGAGCCGCACACGCCGTGCGCGCACGAGCGACGAAAGGCAAGCGTGCCGTCCTGCTCCCACTTGACGCGGTGCAGCAGCTCCAGCACGCGGTCGCTTGGCTCCACGTCTTTGAGCGTGTATTCCGCCCAGTAGGGTTTGGGGTCCTTTTCCGGGTTAAAACGCCGGATTCGCAATGTTACCTGCATCGCAACCCTCTTCCGTAAGCCTGCACTAGTAAACGCGCTCTTTGGGCTTGAAACGGGGATCCGCCTCGGCCAGCGACAGGTCAACCGGCTTGTCGTGAGTCAGCGTCACCGAGCCATCGTCCGCGCGGAAGGCCAGCGTGTGCACCAGCCAGCGCTCGTCGTCACGCTGGGGGAAGTCTTCGCGCGAGTGCGCGCCGCGACTCTCCTGGCGGGCCAGGGCACTGAGCGCCGTCACTTCGGCGATGTCCAGCAGGCAGCCCAGCTCCCACGCCTCGAACAGGTCGGTGTTGAAGCGCCGGCCCCGGTCGTCAATGCCCAGGTTGTTCCGGTATTCGTCCTTGAGGCGGCGCACCGTGTCAATCGCCTGCTGAATGCCTGCCGCCGTGCGGAAGACGCCGACATGCTTCATCATGATCTGCTGCATCTCGGCGCGAAGCTGATACGGCTTGCGCGGGCCACCGGCCTGGCGGATGCGCTCAAGCTCGACTTCCACCCCACCAGTTGGGTTGGCGGGCAGTGGCGCGAAGTCCGCCCCCTGGCAGTAGGCGGCCATGTGCTTGCCGGCGCGCCGCCCGAAGACGATCAGATCGGTCAGGCTGTTGGTGCCCAGGCGATTGGCACCGTGCACGCTGACGCAAGCCGCTTCGCCCGCCGCGTACAGCCCGGCCAGGGGCGTGCCCGCCGCGTCAATTACCGCGCGCCCGTCGAGATCGGTAGGGATGCCGCCCATAGCGTAATGCGCGGTCGGCTGGACGGGGATCGGCTCCTCAACCGGGTCTATGCCCAGATACGTCCGGCAGAAGTCGAGGATGTCCGGCAGCCTGGACTCGATGTACTCGCGGTCAATGCGCCGGGCGTCGCCCGCTTCGGCCAGGTAGCGGTTGACCGTCTCCGGCGTCACGTCCAGGTGGACGTAGTTCCTGCCCTTGATTCCGCGCCGTGCCTCAATCTCCAGGTAGATGGCGCGCGAGACCACGTCGCGGCTGGCCAGGTCTTTGATGTGCGGCGCGTAGCGTTCCATGAAACGCTCGCCCCGGTCGTTGAGCAGCACGCCGCCCTCACCGCGCACGCCCTCGGTGATCAGGATGCCCATCTTGTAGATGCCGGTGGGGTGGAACTGGAAGAACTCCATATCCTGCATGGGCACGCCGCGCCGGAAGGTGACGGCGGTGCCATCGCCAGTCAGCGAGTGGGCGTTGCTGCTGATCTCCCACACGCGCCCCCAGCCGCCGGTGGCGAAGAGCACAGCTTTGCTGTGGAAGACGTGTAGCTCGCCGTCGTCCAGGCTGGCGGCGACCACGCCCATCACGGCGTCGCCGTTGCGGATCAGGTCAACGACGTAGAACTCGTCGTGAAAGGTGACGTTGTTCTTGATGCACTGCTGGTACAGCGTTTGCAGGATCATGTGGCCGGTACGGTCGGCGGCGTGGCAGGCGCGGCGCACCGGCTGCCCGCCGAAGCCGCTGGTGTGCCCGCCGAAGCGCCGCTGCGCGATGCGCCCGTCCGGCGTGCGGTCGAAGGGCAGGCCCAGGTGCTCCAGCTCGATCACGGCGCTGACCGCTTCCTGGGCCAGCACCAGCGCGGCGTTCTGGTCGGTCAGGTAATCGCCGCCCTTGACAGTGTCGAAGGCGTGCCATTCGGGGCGATCCTCGTCCAGGTTGCCCAGGGCCGCGCCGATCCCGCCCTGGGCTGTGCCGGTGTGGGAGCGCGTCGGGTAGAGCTTGCTGATCACGGCGGTCTTGGCCCCGCGCGAGGCATACAGCGCGGCCATCAGCCCCGCGCCGCCCGCGCCCACGATCACCGCCTCGTATTGGTGTGTCTGCATAGTCGTCCTCAGCTTCCGTGTTACCCACCACGCAGGGCGAAGGCTCCTCTACGATGCCGGGGATGTCAGGTCTTTGGCGATGCGATAGGCCGTCTCGTCCACGCCGGCCAGCAGCGCGGCCATGCCCACGACGATGAGGGCCACCGCCCCAAACACCAGCGCGTAGTTCAGCGCGCGGTTGACCAGCGGCGAGAGGGTGTAGTCGTTGACCACGGTGCGCAGCCCGTTGAAGCCGTGCAGCACCACCAGCGCCAGCAGCAGCCCGTCGTACACGCGCCAGAGGGCGACTCCAGCGACCAGCATATCCCAGCGCTGGCCGACGAACTCAACCGCCTTGCCGCTCTCGTTGATCGCGTCCGTGCCGATGATGCTGACCCCGCCCCCGGTGATGTCGAACACGCCCTGGAGCACGTGCATCATAGCCAGATGCCCGAAGATCAACGGGAAGATGAGCAGCCCCGACAGGCGCATGAACGACCACAGCGTCGTCTCCAGACGACCCGGCAGGTCGAAGGTGGCCCGGCTGCGGGCGATCAGCCCGAACAGCGCCGACAGGACGAGCGCCGCCACCAGGATGGCGACGAAGCCGACGGCGAACTGGGCCTGTGTCTCGATGATCTCGTCCAGCCCGGCAATATCGCGCCCGTCTTCGCCGTAGAAGTCCAGCACGTGGCCGACCATCAGGGCGAAGGTGGGCGCCAGCACGATCAGTGTGGCGATGAAGACCAGGGTAGCCGCGCGGCGCTGAAAGGCCCACCAGGCGGGCTTGTAGTCCAGCAGGATGATGCGCAGCCCGTTGAAGGCGTGGTAGACCACGCAGGCCACCAGCAGGAACTCGCCGATGGTGAAGAGGGGGCTTTGATATTCGCGGATGGCCTGCTCGTAGTCCTGCGGGTAGAACGCCGCCCAGGACGTGTCAATGACGTGCAGAATCAGAAACAGCACCGTGCCCAACCCCGCTGCACGGTGCAGCATCCAGCTCCATTGGCCGAGCTGCCCCCGGTAGCGCAGAGTCTCGGTAACGGTTGTCACCAACGATGTCATGCTGCTTTGCCTCCCGCTTGCACGGAAAAATGCCGCGCGCGGAGCGCCCGCGTCCTGCTGTGTCCTGCCGTGCGGCGCGCCCAATCGTTAGATTCGCACAAATTCGTTTGTTACCAAAATAACGCGATGATATACTCTACCATCAGAAGTTGCCGTGAGCAACATGGCCGCGCGCTTTCCTCCCCTGCATTCTGCCCGCCTACGCGCCGCCTTCCCCGTCTGGCATGGCAGCTTCCACCAGCCCATGCGTCACACCGCTTGCTGCTGGCATTCTGCACCGGCACTGCAATTCATCACGCTTGAGGAGACACTGATCTATGGCAGAAGAACAGAAGAAGGGCCTGGAAGGCGTCGTCGTCGCCGACACGCGCTTGAGCCGCGTGCAGGGCGACATCGGCAAGCTCATCTACGGCGGCTACGACATCCTCGACCTGGCCGATAGAACCTCGTTTGAAGAAGTGATCCATCTGCTCTGGTACGGCAAGCTCCCCAACGCCGCCGAACTGGAGGGGCTGCACCGGACCATCGCGGCGGAGATGGCCATCCCGGACGCGCTCATCGCCATGATGAAGGCGTTCCCCAAGACGGCGCACCCGATGGCCGTGCTGCGCACCGCCGTCTCGACCCTGGGCATGTACGACCCGGAAGCTGAAGACGGCAGCCCGGAAGCCAACCAGCGCAAGGCGATCAAGCTCACCGCCAGGATTCCGACGATCATCGCGGCCTGGGCGCGCATCCGCGCCGGCCAGGAGCCGGTCGCCCCGCGCGCCGACCTGGGCATCGCCGCCAACTTCGTCTATATGCTGCACAACGCCGAGCCGAACCCCACCGCAGTCTCGGCCATTGACGTGTACCTGGTGCTGCACGCCGATCACGGCATGAACGCCAGCACCTTCACCAGCCGCGTGGTGACCAGCACCGATGGCGATATGTACAGCGCCGTCACCGCCGCCATCGGCTCGCTGAAGGGGCCGAAGCACGGCGGGGCCAACGAAGCGGCCATGCGCATGTTCGCCGAAGTCAGCCAGGCGGAGAGCGTGGACAAGTGGTTCCAGGACGAGGTCAAGGGCAAGGGCCGGCGCATCATGGGCATCGGTCACCGCGTCTACAAGGCGCTCGACCCGCGCGCCGTTGTCCTGTCCAAACACGCCGCCGCCCTGTGCCAGCGCAACAACCGCTGCGACCTGTACAACGTCGCCAAGCGGCTGGCCGATCTCGCCGCCGCTGATGAGTACTTCATCGAGCGCAAGCTCTACCCGAACGTGGACTACTACAGCGCCATCGTCCTGGACGCGGTGGGCATCCCCACCGACATGATGACGCCCATGTTCGCCATGTCGCGCATCGCGGGCTGGTCGGCGCACATCATCGAGCAGTGGGCCGATAACCGCCTGATCCGCCCGCGCGGCAACTACGTTGGTCCGCAAGACCTCCGGTGGGTGCCGCTGGCCGAGCGCCCATAAGCGGCGCAGCTCAGTCGCCCTCGACACTTCTGAAGCCAGGCTCCGGCGCGTCCGGCTGCCTGGCTTTTCGGTTGCCCGATGGGCTTCGTCCTCCAAGACGGGCGATCCGCGCGAATGTGTTGTAGGGGCCGGTTTCCAAACCGGCCCCTACATACCCCCCCTTCTCCATCTTTGGCTGTGCCTGTCCCCCATCCCCGGCCCTTCCCCCACGAGGGGGAAGGGAGAAAAACAGCGGGCCTGCTCCCCTTCCCTCCGCGCAGCGCGGGGGAAGGGGCCGGGGATGGGGACCCTTGCGACAATTGTCCTTGACAGCTCGCTCGTGGACGCGGTAAATCATGCCGCGTTGTGGAAACAGACCGTTCGGTGTATGCTGGATGGGGACTCGGCCAGGGAAGAGCCGGACGCGCGTGGTACCTCCGGTTGTGTCAGGGAGAGGTGGCGTGATGAGCGGAAAGTTCAGGATGTCTCGCGTGCTGCTGGCAGGCATGTTGCTGCTGGTGGCGCTGATCTTCACGGCCTGCTACAAGGATGCGGGCGAGAACGTCGCGCCTACTTCGCGGCAGGTCACCATTGGTGACATCACTCCGACCACGCCCGCCCCGCCCACCCAGGCGTCCACGGCCACGCCCAGCGACGCCCTGTTGGCGACGCCCACGCGCGGCCTGGTGCCCACGACCACGCCGTCCGATGCCGTGCAGAGCGAATTGCCGGCCACAGTCACGCCACGCGAGGGCGATCTGGCGGAGATGCCAGCGACGCCGACCGATCTCCCGATGTTCCAACCCAGCTTCACGCCGCTGGGGGCGATGGGCGCGGCAGGCACGCCCACTGAGGCGGCCACGCGCACAACGATCACCACACCCTTCATGAGCGACATCCGGCCTTCGCCCACTCCCTCGCCCACGATTGATCCATCCAAGATGCCGACGCCGACGGACATCCCCATCGAGCTGAACCCGTGCATTCACGTCGTCACCTTCGGGGACACGCTCTACTCGATTGCCAGGGACAACGAGGTGACGCTGGGCGCGCTGGTCGCGGCCAACCCCACGCTGTTGGGCGGCAATCCGAACGCCATCCTGCAGGTGGGCTGGCAGCTCAAGCTGCCCGACTGTGAGGTGGAAGGGGAGGAAGCGCCCGTAGCCGAGGGGACGGCTCCTGCTGCCACGCCCGGCGGCACGCCGTCCGGGCCGGTGGTGCACGTTGTGCAGGCGGGCGAAGGCATCTACAGCATCGCGCGCAAGTACGGCGTGACGTATGAGGCGATTGTCGCCGCCAACAATCTGGCCAATCCGAACCTGATCTACCCCGGCCAGGAGTTGATCATCCCCCTGGGGCAGTGAGCAGGCCGGTCAGCAGGCAGCAAAACACCCCGGCACGCCGCAGTGGGCGTGCCGGGTGTTGTCTGTCGGGCAGAGGCTACTTGCCGCCGTACTTGTTGCCCAGCAGGTTGAGCAGGGTGCTGGCGTCCAGGGCCGCGTCTTTGCCGCTCATGAGCGAGAAAGCGCCCATGAAGCCGCTCTTGGACTGGCGACTCTCCAGGTCCATCGTCAGCTTGTCGAAGGCATCGGCAGGCAGATTGCGCAGCGCCTTTTCTTCGTCCTCTTCCAGCTCGTACCCGGCCAGCGCCGCGTCTGGGTCCGACAGCAGCAAAGCGCGGAATTCCTGATCAGTCAGGGCGCGGCTGATGATGGTGGTGAGATCTTGCTTGGCCATGCGGTTTCTCCTAAGTCTACGGCGCGGTGCGGGCACCGGGCACGACGGCGGTGATGAAGTTCTGTGACTGTGCGCCGATCTTAGCCTGATTATATTATCCCCGAAACTGGCAGCCAGGATAGCGCTAATCCGGATTTTTTGCAGATTCTCTGCACGATTTTATAGCCCTGCAACGATTATCAGGCGCGACGGGCGCGGTCGGCGCGGGTGCGTGCAAAATCTGTCAGGTAGGGGCGCTGCTTGCTGCGCCCTGGTTGACCTCACCCCCGCTCGGCGCTGAGGCGCTCAGACACCAGACTTCCGAAGTCTGCGGAGACTTCGGGAGTCTATTCCGGGGCCGAGCGGGGCGCGGCTGGGGGTGAGGTCAATATCCCCGCGTCCAGCGAGTTGCTGTCAACTTTTGCACGCACCCGTCGGCGCGTGCGTATGGACAGGCGAACAGCGCCTATGGTACACTACCCGTAATAGGCGGCTACAGACAGATTCTTCCGCAGTGGGGACATTACCTCGGCGGTCATTGTTAAGGGCAGAGCGCCAATTTCCTCTGGAGTGGGCACGATGGCAGACGAATCCAAGCCGATCCACATCCTGTGCATTGAAGATGACCCGGAGATGATCGAGTTGGTCCGGCTCATTCTCGCCCGGCATGGCTATGAGGTCATCGGCGCGGCGGGAGGAGAAGCGGGTCTGCAGGCCATCGAGCGCGAAAAGCCCGCCCTGGTGCTGCTCGACCTGATGATGCCGGAGATGGATGGGTGGGAAGTCTTCCAACGGATGCGCGCCGACGAGCGAATGCGGGATATTCCGGTCATCGTCGTGACGGCCAAAGCGCAGAGCATTGACAAGGTGCTGGGGCTGCACATCGCCAAAGTGAACGACTACATCACCAAGCCGTTCGGCCCCTCCGAGCTGCTGTCCAGCGTCATCCGTGTGCTTCAGGAAGCCGGCATCGAGGTCGAAGAGGCCAGCTAACCCCCTTCTGCTTGTAGTGTCTCCCTGTCAGAGGTGTCGCCTGCCGGGGCGCGCGCCTCTTTTTTTTCTGTGGCGCGGCGGGTGAAGCCCTCTGCTGCGGCCCGCCCGAAATCGGACTTCCGAAGTTTCCAAAACTTCGGAAGTCTCCCGCGACTCGCCTGGTTCGCACACGGCGGCAACTTCCAGTAGAATACGGGCCAGTTGCACCGTGATGGTGAGGGGAAGACGACCATGCAGACAACCTGGCAGGCCCTGCTGGCAGCAGGGCAACCGATCATCGCTGACGGCGGCATGGGCACCATGCTGATCGCGCGCGGGCTGGAGCGCGGCACCGCGCCAGAGCTGTGGAATGTCGAGCGCCCGGACGCCGTGCGCGCCATTCACCACGCTTATATCCAGGCGGGCGCGCAGATCATCCTCACCAACAGCCTCGGGGGCAACCGGCTGCGTCTGGGGATGCACGGCCTGGCGGAGCGCGCGGCTGAGCTTAATCGCGCCGCCGCTCGCCTGGCGCGTGCCGAGGCCGACGCTGCCTCGCAGCCGGTCATCGTCGCCGGCTCGCTCGGCCCAACCGGGCAGATGATCGCTCCGATGGGCACGCTCGCGCCCGAAGAGGCCGCTGCCGCGTTCGCTGAGCAGGCCGAGGCGCTGGTCGCGGGCGGCGCGGACGTGCTGTGGATCGAAACCATGTCCGACCTGGAAGAGGTGCGCGCGGCGGTCGCTGGCTGCCGCCAGGCCGCGCCGGAAGCGCCGGTCGTCGCCACGATGACTTTCGACACGCGCGGGCGCACGATGATGGGCACCACACCCGAACAGGCCGCCGCCGCGCTGAGCGAGCTTGGCGTTGTGGCGCTGGGGGCCAACTGCGGCAAGGGGCCGGATGAGCTTGAGGCCGCGATTGGCCGGATGCAGAATGCCGGGCCAGGCGTGCCCCTGGTGGCAAAGGCCAATGCCGGGGCGCCGCGCCTGGAAGGGGGTGTTGCCGTCTACGACGCCACGCCCGACGTGATGGCTGCCTATGCGCTGCGCGTGCGCGCGCTCGGCGCGAGCGTCATCGGGGCTTGCTGCGGCAGCACGCCGGATCACATCCGCGCCATCGCCAGGGCGCTGGAGACGGGCAACGTCGTAATGGTGGCGTATTGCGCCGCCGACTGTCCGGTTTGGCGAATCATGCTACACTAAACGGCGTTGTGCTCGCGGCCTGCGGCAGATGCTGATGCAAGGGGGCTTTTGATGCGACGAGTCAGCGGAGTTCGACCTTATCGTGTGCTTGGTGTGCTCCTGGCTGGTGTGTTGGCCCTTGTGGGCTGGGCCGGGCTGGGGCGCGATCCTGCGCTGGCCTACCAGGGCCAGAACCTGCTGCAGAATCCCGGCTTTGAGGAGCCTTACATCGCCATTGATGCGAACCCGGCGCTGCGCGTGGCCTCGAAATGGCAGCCCTGGCACGTGCCCACCTCAGCGGGGCAATCCAGCGCGATCAACGCCCGCCCCGAATACAAGCCCGCGCCGCCCACGCGCGTCCGGTCGGGCAACGCGGCCCAGGAGTACAACACCTTCTTCGCCACGCACACGGCGGGGGTCTACCAGCGCGTGCCGGTGACGCCCAACACCGACCTGCGCTTCAGCGTCTACGTCTACGTCTGGTCGTCGGCCACCTTCGCCAACCCTGATGTCAGCGAGCAGCCCAACTCGGTCGCCATCAATGTCGGCCTCGATCCCACCGGCGGCACAGACCCCGCCAGCGAGAACATCATCTGGTCGGCGGACGCTGAGTACTACGACCAGTACCGCGAGTTGTCAGTGACGACCCGATCCAGCGGGACGGCGGTCACCGTCTTCGTGCGCACCGCGCCGCGGGGCTTCGTGGGAGTCAATAACATCTATCTGGATGACGCGGCCCTGGTGCCGCTGAGCGAAGTCCCGCCGCAAACCGGCACGGTGGAGGTGCCCTCGGCCACGCCGAGCCAGGTGGTCATTGTGCCCACGCAGGAAGGGACGATCACGCCGGTGCCCATCACGCCGGTTGCGCCGCCCACCTTCACGCCGAATGTGCCGACAGCCCGTCCCGCGACGGCTACGCCGGTCATCCCGCCCGAATTCACCAGCACGATCCTCTATACGGTCAAGGCTGGAGATACGGTGTGGGGCATCGCCCGCCAGTTCAACAGCACGGTCGCGGCGATTATCCAGGTGAACAACCTGCCCGCCAGCGGGCTGATCAACATCGGCCAGGTGCTCGTCGTGCCCGTGCGCGACCAGTTCCCCGCGCCGCCCACGTTCACGCCCGTGTCGCAGCTTCCAACGGCAGCGCCCACGCAGGTTCCGGACGGTTCCGGTGGGACGGGCGGCGTGCCCACCTATGGGACGTATACAGTTGTGCGCGGGGACACGCTCTCGACCATTGCGGCTCGCTTCAACACGACGGTAGCTGCGCTCGCCCAGTTGAACAGCATCCTGAACCCGAACCTGATCTACGCAGGGCAGGTGCTGCGCGTGCCCGGCGCGCCGGTGCCCGTTCCCACCCAGCCAGCGCCGGCCCCCACCCAGCCGCCGACGCTCCCCCAACCCACTCGCCCCGCCACGCACGTCGTGCAGCCGGGCGAGAACCTGTATCGCATCGCGCTGCGCTACGGCCTGACGGTAGACCAGTTGGCGCGCTACAACGGCATCTACAACACAAACCTGATCTTCGCGGGGCAGGTGCTGCGCCTGCCGCAGTGAGATGAGCCAGGTGCGCATCATCCGGCGGGCCAGCACGGGCGAAGTGGTGCTGGCCCGCGCCCGCTGGTGCCAGAGCTTCTGGTGCCATTTTCGCGGCCTGATGTTCCGGCGGTCACTGCCGGACGATGAGGGACTGCTCTTCGTGTATCGCCGCGCTTCTGTCGGCAGCGCGGCGATACACATGTTTTTCGTCTTCTTCCCCATTGCGGCGGTCTGGCTGGACGACGAAGGGCGCGTGGTCAGCACGACCCTGGCGCGCCCCTGGCGGCCCTATTACGCGCCGGACCAGCCCGCGCGCTACCTGATCGAGGCGCGCCCCGCGCTGCTCGACCGGGTGGCGGTCGGCGATCAGTTAATCTTCAGCGAACAGGCGTAGCGGAGCGGGGCCGCGCGCAGGCGATCACAGCGGCTCGCGGGGAGCCTGCTTCGACGCCAAGGGCAGCGTCACGGTGACGGCGGTGCCCTTGTCCTCTTCGCTTTCCAGCGTCAGCACGCCGCGATAGCGATCCACCAGCGTCTTGACCGTGGAGAGGCCAATGCCTGTGCCGGCGACCTGGGTTTCTTTGGCGTTGCGCGCGCGGAAGAATTCGTTGAAGATGCTGGGCATGTCGGCGGCGGGGATGCCAATGCCGCTGTCGGCGATGGTGACTTCGACGGTGTGCGCCGGGCGGCTGACCTTGTAGGTGATCCACACGTCGCCGCCTTCGGGCGTGTACTTGATGGCATTGTTGAGCAGGTTGCCCAGAATAATCTGCAACCCGATGGGTCCAGCCATGATCACGCCCGGATCGTCGCTCAGGTCGCTGTGCAGCGCGATCCGCTTGTGTTCGGCGTTGGGCGTCTCGCGCTCGATGATCTTAACAAGCATGGCCCGCACGCTATCCGGCTCCAGGGGAGCGTGGGCGGCGGTCGCTTCACGGCTGCGCGCCAGCGTGAGCAGATCGTCAATGAGCGTGCGCAGCCCCTCTAGCCGGTGGATGACGCGCATGATGAGCGCCAACTGCTGCTCGGTTAGCTCGCCGGCGTAGCCCTGCTCGATGTTCTTCATCAGCGACAGCCCGGCGGCCAGGGGCGCGCGCAGCTCGTGAGTGGCGACGCGCACGAACGTCGAGCGCGCCTCCAGCAGTTGGTGGATATGCTCTTCGCGCTGGCGCAGCCGCTGGACGATACGCGTGACCAGCTCGGAGAGCACGAAGACCGTCGAGCCGAAAAAGAACATGACGGCGGCGATGTAGGTCGTGTTCTCGTGCAGGGTGCTGTGCAGGTCCAGCTCGTCAATCGTCACGTGCGGCAGCCAGCCGGCGCGTTCCAGCCAGGCCAGCCCGCCAACGATGAGCACTGCCAGGACAGTCAGGCTGCGCACCTGCCAGGGCAGCAGGATCATGCCGGACAGGGCGGCGTGCAGCACAAAATAGATCAGGGCCGGGCTGGTAATGCCGCCGGTGAAGTGCACCAGGGCGATCATCGCCAGCCAGTCGAGCAGAATCTGGCCCCAGGCGATGCGCTCGAACCCTTCGCGGGGGATGTCGTTGTGGCTCAGGAAGAAAAGCGCCGTGTTGTAGGCCAGCACTCCCAGGCCGATGAGCAGCAGGGGCGCGACCCGCACGCTGAGGCCCAGGGCGGCGCTGACGAAGATCGTCCCGATCAGAATGCCAAACCCGGCCACCCATCGCAGGCGGATGAGCAGCCGGGCGTTCTGGCTGAGCTCTTCCAGAGTGGGCTGCAAAGCCCGGCGCGGCTCCTGACTCTCTGGTTGGGGTTCTGTGGTGATCTTCATCAGACGCCTCGCGTGGCCTTCCCCCAGCAGCAGGTGAAAGGGCCGGCGCGCTCAGTGCCCACTGACTCCGCCCCCAACAAGGCACGGATCGGGTCACCAGGCAGGGCGGCGCGCTGCTCGTGCCAGAGTACGCCGCGTCTACTTCTGGAGCAGCTTCTTGATCTCGCTGATCAGCCGCTTCGGATCAACGGGCTTCTCGATGAAGCCATCTACCGGCAGGTAGTCTTCGTCGGGTGAGAAGCGCAGCGGCGTGGTCTGGTGCACGGCGGTCAGCATGAGGATGGGGATCGCCTTGTGCGCCTCTGTGGCGCCAGGGCCGTGCAGCTTTTGCGCCAGTTGAAAGCCCGCCGTGTGCGTATCCATCATCACGTCGAGAATGATCAGATCGGGCTTGATCTGATCAACGGCCTTCAGGCCGCTCTCCTGCGAGTGCGCGTCCGAAACGGCGTATCCCGCGCTCTCCAACGGCATACGCAGCGCCAGCACTACATCAGGATCGTCGTCAATGATCAGAATCTTGTGGGCCATAGTCGTCCTAGCTCCTGACCTCGGTTAAGAGGGCATCTACCAAACCCGGTAAGGCGCGCGCGACGGCTTCGCTGAGCGGTTGCTCCCAGTCCGTGTGCTGGGGCTGCACGCCATAGATCACCACCTCCGGCGGCAGGCTGCCGAGCGCCTCGGCCAGCGCCAACGCATCCGCCAGGTCGCTCTGGTGCAGCGACAGGGGCTGTGCGCGCCCGGCGACGCGCGCCTCGCGCCACGCGAAACGGCGCACGGTGCCCGGCGGCTCGCCCATCAGCACGGCGTCCACCAGCACGACGCGGCGGTAGCTCTCAATGAGCGGAATCAGTCCCAGCCCGGCAGTGCCGCCGTCTATCACAGTCACGTCTGGCGGCAGATCGGGCCGCGCCAGCAGGCGCTGGACGGCCAGCACGCCTGCGCCATCATCGCCCATCAAGGGGTTGCCAACGCCCAGGATCAGCGTGTCGCCCTGCGTGCCTGCGGCCATCGCCCGCACCTGTCCCCGTGCCGGGCATTGCGCAGCGCCGGGAGACGCCCTGCCAGGCGCGTCTCCCTTGCTCCCGCGCAAGACCGCGTCACTTGCCGACGAACTCGACGTTCAGGAAATGCGTCGAGCACGAAATGCACGGATCGTAGGCGCGCACCAGCATCTCCATCTTCAGCCGGATGCTGTCTTCCGGCTCGGTCAGCAGCGTGGGCACCAGCGCGCGCATGTCGCGATCCACGTTGCCCAGGTTCTGGCCGGTAGGGATGATGCAGTTCGCCTCTTCGATCAGCCCGTCCTCGCCGATCTGATACTCGTGGAACAGAATACCACGCGGCACGTCGCACGCGCCAACGCCGCGCGCGCCCGGCGACAGCGTCACCGGCGCGGGCTTCTCCCACTCGATGCCGCGCCTGAGCACCTCGTCCAGCAGCAGGATTACGTCGTCCACGCAGTGCGCGATCTCGACGACCTGCGCGGCGCTGTTGAGGAACGGGTTGTAGCACGGCGCGCTCAGCCCCAGGTGCTCGGCGGCGGCTTTGGCGCGCGGGTGCAGGTGCTGCTGCTTCAGGTTGTAACGGGCCAGCGCCCCGACCATGTAGCTGTCGCGGTTGAAGGCGGTGTGCTTGGCCGTAGAGTGCGGAGCCAGGCGCTCGTTGGTGACCTGGCGGTACTGGTCAATGGGCAGTGTGTAGCCGTCCGTGCTGCCGATCTCGCCGTCAACGAAGCCGTAGTAGTCAGGGTGGACGAGCGCCACGTATTCTGTCTCGCGCTCGAAGGACGGCCAGGGCAGCGAGCCGAACAATTCCACCGTCGCGTCCACGTCGGCCAGCAGCGCCTCGGCCCGCTCGCGCAGTTCCTCCACCTTGCTCAGCGCCGGAAACTGGGTGAAGCCGCCGACGGTCATGGCGATGGGGTGGGTGTGCCGCCCGGCGAAGGCCGCGCACAGGTCGCCCGAAAACTGCTTCATGCGCAGCGCGCGCTTGACGACCTCAGGATGGGTCGCCGCCAGCGGGATGACGCTGCCCACGCCCAGGAAATCCGGGGCGACCAGCATGTAGACGTGCAGGATGTGGCTGTCCAGCAGCTCGCCGTGAAAGACAAGCCTGCGCAGGCGAACCGTCTGCTCGCTCAGCTTCACCTGCAAGGCGCGCTCGGTGGCGCGCAGGCTGGCGGTGGCGTGCCCGCAGGCGCAGATGCCGCAGATGCGGCTGGTGATGTGCGATGCCTGGTAGTAGGGCCGCCCGCACAGCATGGCCTCGAAGAAGCGCGGCGTCTCGACGATCTGCAGCTCGCACTTCTCGATGGTGCCGTCGCGCACGTCCACAACAATGTTGCCGTGACCCTCCACGCGGGTCACATGGTGCACGTTGACTCGGATATTCTCGGTCATGGCCGTCAGTCCTCCTTCGGCGCGGCGAATGTTGACATAGGGAGGGGGGCGGTTCTGTCGGGACCGAGAGGGGTCGTGACCGGCGCTGGCTCACCCATCTGCTGCAACTGGTAGTGGTTGAACAGGGTGAAACGGGCGTCAATGTCGGCGTCAGACAGGCCGTGCCCGCGCAGGATTTCGCGCATGTAGGCGAAGTTTGCCTCCGGCGCCCAGCCCCGGCAGCCTTCGCACCCGTCGCCATAGCTGGGGCAAATGGCCTCGCAGCCGGCGCGGGTGATCGGCCCCAGGCAGGGGATGCCGTGCTTGTTCAGGCAGGCGTTCTCTTGAAGCTTGCACTCGACGCACAGCGGGTAGTCGGGCAGGTGCGGCTGGCGGCCTTGCAGCAGAAGCTGGACGATGCGCAGAAACTCGTGGCGATCAATCGGGCAGCCGGGGACCACGGCGTCCACCGCGATCACCGCCGAGATGGGCCGGGCCGGGTAGCTCTCGTAGGCATTCCTGCCACCCTTGCCATAGACATATGCCTGGGCATTCTCGATGGGCCAGTAGTTCTTCAGGGCGTTGACGCCGCCCAGGTGCGCGCAGGCGCCCAGCGCCACGACGACCGCCGCCTGCTCGCGGATCTTCTGCAGGCGAGCCTCGTCGCTCTGGCGCGTGCACGAGCCTTCGACGAAGGCGATCTGGTAGTCTTCACCTTTCTCCGACATAGCTTCGCGGAACTGAACGATCTCCACCAGGTCGAGCAGGCCGAGATGCGTTTGCAGCAGGTCTACCACCGTAAGCTGGCAGCCCTCGCAGCTTGTGAAGTCAAAGAAGGCGATTTTCGGTTTCGTCGCCATTAGAGCGCCTCCTCAAAAGCCAGAGCTTCCGCGTAAGTCCACGACGGCCCTTCCTGGCAGCTATAACGATGGTTGACCTGGCAGTGACCGCATTTGCCGATGCCGCACTTCATGCGGCGCTCGAAGCTCATCCAGATTTGTTCGGGCGTGAGACCCTTGCCCAGCAGCTCCATCGTCACGAAACGGTACATGACGGGCGGCCCCACTGTGACGGCAATCGTCTTATAGGGGTTGATGTCAACGTGCTCGAACAGGGTCGTGATCACCCCGACATGGCCAAGCCATGTGTCGTCAGGCCGGTCCACTGTGACCATGAACTCAACGTCGTCGCGCTTCTCCCACTCGGCCAGCACGTCGCGGAACAGGATTTCGCCCGGATTCTTCGCCCCATAGAGGATGAGCAGTCGGCCAAAACTGGTGCGGTTGTCGAGCACTTCGTCAATCAGCGAGCGCGCCGGGGCCAGCCCCAGGCCCCCCGCCGCGATCAGGATGTCCTTGCCGCGAAACTGGGCGACGGGGAAGCCGCGCCCGAACGGCCCGCGAATGCCGATCTCGTCGCCCGGCTGGAGGTGGTGGATGAGGCTGGTCAGGTCGCCGGCGTTGCGGATGCACAGCTTGAACGTCTCCCCGGTGCGGCTGGGCGACGACATCACGCTGATCGGCGCTTCGCCCACGCCGGGGATGGACACCATCACGAACTGGCCGGGCACGTTGCCGAGGTTCTGGCCGCCCGGCAGGCGCACGGTGAAGATTTTCTCCAGCGCCGTCTCCGTCGTCACAGCCTCGACGGTGGCGACGGTGGGCAGGAAGACCGACGTATGCCCGTTGTAGCGCAGGGGGGTGGTCGTGGTTGTCAGGTTCTGGGTGGTGTGCAGCATCGCGCGCTTCTCCTATAGGCCCGGTTCGAGCTGCATCTCTTCGTGCAGCGCGTTCAGCGTGCCGGGGATGGTGATGTTCACCAGGCAGGCCCGCTCGCAGCGCCCGCAGCCGGTGCAGCCAAGCAAGCCGTGCACCTGCTTGATGTACTTGCCCTTGCGCATCAGGCGATGCCGGACGCGCGACGCCTTGCTCTCGCGGAAGTTGTGCCCGCCGGCCACCAGTGCGAACTCGCGAAGCTGGCACGAGTCCCACACACGCACGCGCTCGCCGCCCTGCATGGTGATGTCGTTCTCGTCGCGCACATCGAAGCAGAAGCAGGTGGGGCAGACGTTCGTGCACGATCCGCAAGCCAGGCAGCGGTCGCCGAGTTCCTGCCACAGGCGGGCCTGGTAGCCCAGCGTCAGCAGCGACGGGGTCTGGTCGCGGCTCATCTTCAGGCGCATGCGGAAGCGCGGCCACTTGGCAGAAAGCACCTGGCCAAGCCGCTGGATGTCTTCCTTCTCGGCCATCTTGACATAGGCATTGTCGAGCAGCAGGCGCTCGCCCTTCTCGGTCCCTGTATCCACGAAGTAGTGGTCGCCGGCGTCGGTCATGTGCAGGTCGTAGATCGGCGGGGCGGTGAGGGTGCCCATGTCTTTGCAGAATGAGGCTTCGTCGCACGGATGCAGGCATTCGATGCCGATGATGTAAATCTGCTCGCGCCGCTCCATATAGTGCTCATCGCGAAAGCCCTCGGAGAAGACCTTGTCGTAGAGCATGATGCCGTTCATGTCACAGGTATGCACGCCGAAGATCACCGTCGGCTGAACATCCTGATACACGGGGCGCAGCTCAAGGCGCTGAGGACCGCCGTTCTCCTTCTCATTACGGTAGGAGAGCAGCACTTCGCGTTGAGGAAGGAAGTACTTCTTGGGGGGCAGAATGGTTGTCGTGTAGTCCATCTGGAGCTGCGCGGGATCGGTGATGTCATCGAAAGCAAAGCCGGTCTCTGTCACCACCGGCCCGACGACGCGGAATTTCCCTTGCAGCGCCTTGACGAACTGCGGCAGCCGTTCCTTTGACAAGATGTAAAGGCTCATGTGTGACTCCGCCAAGGCTCTGATGCGGGTAAACGATCAAAATGCCGCTGCGCGTCACCTTCGCACCGATCGCGCGCATCGGCTGCTTCTATCCGCTTCTTGAACATTAGGGTAGCAAGCTGCGCGCCTGCCCCACAGTGGCGCTTGACCATGTTTGGTGTGACGTAAATCACTTCTGTGAAAGCCGACACAAGCCGGGGCGTTGTCCGCGTCCCAGCCGGGCGCGGAGTGGCTGGGGAAATCTCGCGGGCGCGGCTCTGCTGCGCCCCCCTTTACCTCACCTCCGCTCGGCGCTGACGCGCCTTGCTTCCCCCTCTCCAACGTGGAGGGACGGACATAATTAGGCAGTGTTGATTTAGCATAACGACGAGCGATCACAATCAACAGAAGAAACAGGCGGCTTGAAGGAGAAGCGCGGATGCCTGGTAGGGCCTGTAGGGGCGGGTTTGCAAACCCGCCCCTACAACCGGTTCCGCGAAGTCGCCGCTGGAGTTGTCAGTGCGGGCGGCGCGCCGCTAAGATCGGCTGTATCGGTCAGAGCATGTGGAGAGATGGATGATGGGTGAGTCCTCGGTGAAACGAGCGGCGATGGCCGCGCTTGTGATGGCGCTGACGGTGACGGCAGTTGCGGCGCTGATCGTCTGGCAGCCGGATGCGGGGCGCGCGCAAGGCGCTGCTGAGTCTCAGCAGACGCCTTACCAGTTGGTGCCAGTAGCCAGCGGCTTCTCGCGCCCGCTGTATGTCACGCACGCCGGCGACGGGTCGGGCCGCCTGTTCGTGGTCGAGCAGAGCGGCGCGATTCGCGTGATCAAAGACGGCGCGGCCCTTCGCCAGCCCTTCCTGGACGTGTCCGGGCTGATCAGCCGCCAGGCCCTGGAAGACAACTACACCGAGCGCGGCCTGCTGGGGCTGGCGTTCCATCCCAACTACGCTGAGAACGGGCTGTTCTACATCAATTACACCGACCTCAATGGCCACTCGGTCATTTCGCGCTACACCATCTCAGCCGACGACCCCGACCGCGCGGACGCGACCAGCGCCGCGCCGCTGCTGTACGTGGAGCAGCCCTATGCCAATCATAACGGCGGGCACATGGCCTTCGGCCCGGACGGGTATCTGTACATTTCGCTCGGCGATGGCGGGTCGGGCGGCGACCCGCTGGGCAGCGGCCAGAACCTGAGCACGCTGCTGGGCAAGATTCTGCGCATTGATGTGGATGTTCCTGACGGCTACGCGATCCCGGCGGACAACCCCTTCGTTGAGCGCGAAGGCGCGCGTCCGGAAATCTGGGCGTGGGGGCTGCGCAACGTCTGGCGCTTCAGCTTCGACCGCGCGACCGGTGACCTCTACCTGGCGGACGTGGGGCAGAACCAGTGGGAGGAGATCAACTTCCAGCCAGCAGGCAGCGCGGGCGGCGAGAACTATGGCTGGAACGCCTTCGAAGGGACGCATGTTTATTCCGGGCAGCGGGCAGCGTCTGACGTCGTCCCGCCCGTGCTGGAATACGATCACAGTGTGGGCCGTTGCTCGGTGACGGGCGGCTATGTCTATCGCGGCGAGCGCATCCCCGCGTTGCAGGGCGTCTACCTGTACGGCGACTGGTGCTCCGGCACGATCTGGTCCGCCCAGCGGGGTGCAAGGGGTCTCTGGCAGGCGGTCGTGTCGCTGGAGTCCGGGCGCAACATCAGCTCGTTCGGCGAAGACGAGGCGGGCGAGCTGTACCTGGTGGACTACGGCGGGGCGGTGCTGCGCTTCGAGCCGGCCGCGGGCGGGTAAGCGCTCCCCTGTAAGCGAGCAGAAGCCCCCCAGTCCAGGACTGCCAGGGGCTTTTTCGCTGCGCTAGCGGGCGTTGCGCACTGTGTTGCGCAGCGTGCCGATTCCCTCGATCATCACCTCAACTGTGTCGCCAGCCAGCAACGGGCTGACGCCGGACGGCGTGCCGGTCAGCAGCACGTCCCCAGGGAGCAGGGTCATCACTCCGCTGACGAAAGAAACCAGCGTTGCCACGTCGAAGATCATGTCGGACGTGCGCGCGCTCTGACGCTGCTCGCCGTTGACGTGGCAGGCAATCGCCAGGTCGGCAACATCGAGGCCGGTGACGATCCAGGGGCCGAGTGGGCAGAAGGTGTCGAAGCCTTTGGCGCGGCCCCACTGCCCGTCCTTCTTCTGGTAATCGCGCGCGCTCACGTCGTTGGCACTGGTGTAGCCGAACACGTAGTCGAGCGCTTCTTCCCGGCGGACGTGAGATGCGCGCTGCCCGATGATCACCGCCAGCTCCGCCTCGTGATCCACCCGTCCAGCACCGGGAGGCAGGACGATCTGCCCGCCGTGCGCGATCAGCGCGCTGGGCGGCTTGAGGAACAGCACCGGCTCGTCGGGGACGGATACGCCATGCTCGGCAGCGTGCGCCGCGTAGTTGCGCCCGATGCACATGATCTTGCCCGGCACGACCGGCGGCAGCAGAGTGATCTGCTCGACCGGCCCCATGCGCTCGCCCGGCGCGAGATCGCGCCTGCCGAACGGGGGTGCATCGGCTGGCCCGGCCAGGGCGTAGAGGATGCCGTCTGCGATCAGCCCGTAGCGCGGGCCTTCGGCTGTGGAGAAGCGCGCGATCTGGGTCATGGGTGCTCCCTTCGGAGTGGACGAGGCGCGTCAGCGCCGAGCGGGGGTGGGGTAAACCAGGGTGCAGCAGAACAGTGTCCCAGCGGGCCGGGCAAAACATGACAAATGTCACGGCTGCGTATTGAGTCCGGCACTGAGCGGGATTTTGCTCATAATGTAGAATTATGGTTCAGTTAAGTACGAGCAAAGCCGTGTTTATCCTCGTTCTCGCCAGAACGCAGGGCGCACGGCCTAGAGCGTTTATAACTTTACCCTTATAAGGTTGTTTACCTCACCCCTGCCTCCTCCTCCTTTCCCCCTCTCCATGCATGGAGAGGCAGCCCACCGAACGGGGTGAGGTAACCAGAGCTACCAAACCCTGGAAAGACAGCCTCATCATAACACCTCTAGTGATGATTGTTGGACGTGAGATCGAAGGATGACTCGCCACGCTCGCGGCGCGATCTTTCCCAGCGGTCAATGAGAACGCCCAGCGTGACGAGCAGGATGACGGGCAAGCCAACACGCAGCAGAAAGAAACCCAGTTCGTTCAGAATAGCGTTGAAGTCCATGAGCGCACTCTCCTTAGAGCGAACAGCACTAAGCATACCAGAAGGAACGGTCCTGCGTATAGGGAGTTTTGTCAGGTCGTTGTTGGGGCAATCATCCTGACCCCAGGTCATCTATCGCGCGAAGCGCGTGGGGCTGCGAACCACACGAGGAGAAGTTCTATGTTGCGCAGAATACACAGTTGGTTGCGTCTCCTGGGTCTGTTGGCTGTGGGGATCACGCTGTTGGCACTCGGCGTGGTCTTCTGGTCTTCGGGCCAGGCGGATGTCGTCCACGCCATGCCGGGCGAGCAGGGGACTCCCCCCAATCTCGACGCGGACTACAAGGGGAGTCAGTTCTGCGCGATGTGCCACACGCAGGATGAAGCGTGGCACACGACCCGGCACGCGCAGATGGTGCGCCCTGGCACGCCGGAGAATATCGCCGGCGACCTGTCCGCAGGGGCCAGCCCGGCCATTCAGTGGCCGGATGGCTCCGCGCGTCCGCTCGCCGCTGAAGACATCACCTATGTGCTCGGCGGGCGCTACATCGAGCGCTATATCAGCGTGATGCCGCGCGACGATGGCAGCGAAGGCTTCTATGTGCTGCCGGTGACCTGGCATGTGCCGCAGAACGAGGAGCAGGTCGGCACGTGGTCGGTGGAAGAGGGCGATGCCTGGCAAGCGCCTGAGCAAGACTGGCGCGTGACCTGCGCGGGCTGCCACACCACCGGGCTGGATGGCGCCCAGGCTGCCGAACAGACGCAGTTTGCCTTCGCCGAAGATTGGGCTGCCGGGGACGTTGAGTTCAACGTTGGCTGCGAGTCCTGTCACGGGCCTGGCGGCGCGCACATGGGCACGGCGGGCACCATTTACCGGGGCGTGGATGCCGAGGTGTGCGGCCAGTGTCACGTTCAGGGGACCAGCCCCGACGGTGCGCATGGCTATCCGGTTGGCTACCAGCCAGGGCTGCCGCTCGATGAGAATGTCTTCATGCTGGCCGCTCAGGAAGACCCTGATGTGTGGTGGACGGGTGGCCATGCTAAGGTCTACAACCAATACGCGGAATGGCTGGTGAGCGGCCACGCCACCAGCAAGGGCGTGCTGCCCGGCGAGTGCGCGCGCTGCCATGTCACGGCGAGCGCGGACGGCGAGATCGCCACGGGCGGGGTGACCTGTGTCGCCTGCCACGAGCCGCACGGCGAAAGCGAGCGCCCGTACCAGTTGGTCGCCGATGAATACGAGTTATGCGTGTCGTGTCACAACAGCACAAGCCCCGACGGCGAGCTGATGCTGGTCGCCGGCAAGCTGCACCACCCTTCGCAGGAGATGTACGAGGGGTCGCAGATCGTCCCGATCGTGAACGGCATCCCGTCGGGCCACTTCACCACCGAGGGCGGCCCGAACTGCGAGACCTGCCACATGCCCAAGACCACCTACATCGGTCAGTTTGGGCGCGCGGGCAGCCACACCATGGCTACGGCGCTGTGCACTGAAGTGACCGAGTGCTTCCCGGATTCGTGCACTGACTGCCACACGGATACGAGCCGCGACTATCTGGCGACTTTCGTCGAGAAGACGCAGAGCGGTGTCGCCGACCGCCTGACCCTGGCGCGCCAGAGGCTGGCTGAGCGATCCGATGCTCCCGCCTGGGTGGACACGGTGCTCACCTTCGTGACCAACGATGGCAGCCTGGGCGTCCACAACTATGCCTACGCCGATGCGCTGCTCCACGCGGTCGAGGTTGAGCTGGGCCTGCTCAAAGTGATCACGCCGGTGACGGCGGCGACTGTGCTCCAGACGACCGACCCGGAGCAGTGCGCCCAATGCCATCGCGATGAGTACCGCCGCTGGCAGGATTCGCCCCATGCCCTCGCTTCGCAATCCAACAACTTCCTGGAGACTCATGCAAGCCAGGGCCGCCCGACACAGTGTATGAGTTGTCATGCGTCTGGCTTCGATCCGGCAACCGGCGCTTATCAGTACGAGGGCGTGGTGTGCAGCAACTGCCACTCGGTGCCCAACGACGTTCAGCATCCGCCGGCGGCGGTGGACATCGCCAACGAGCCGACGGACTGCGCGCGCTGCCACAGCGGTGCGCACGCGCCGACCTATGACGAATGGCTGGTGAGCGCGCACAAGACGTGGGGCATTGGCTGTGTGGACTGCCACACCCCGCACGAGAACGGCCTGATCCTGGGCGATGTCAATACGACGTGTGGGGCGTGCCATCAGGAAGCTCTGGTGGACGAGATTCACATGAGCGACGACATGACCTGTGTGGATTGCCACATGCAGCGCAAGGTCTCTTCAGATGGCGGCATGGTGCGCGTCACCGGGCACACGATGGCCATTGATCCGGGCGTGTGCGCGGAGTGTCACGGGAACACGCACATGCTCAGCGTGCGCGAAGCCAGTGGCATGACCGAGGAAGAGTTCAATCGGGTTCACGAGCTAGAGGCAGAAGTTGTGCGGCTCCAGAGCAAGGTGGATGACAAACGCACCGCCGATCTGGTGGGCGGCGCGCTGGGTGCGCTGGTGGTCGTCTTCATCCTGTTCCTGCTAGTGCGGCTGAAGTCACTGTTGAATTGACGGCAGGAGGAAGCGTTATGAGCGAGCATACCCGCAAGCTAGACCGGCGCGAGTTCATCAAGCTGGCGGGCGCGCTGGGCATCGGCGTGGCGGCGGGGGCCTGGGTGTGGAACGAGTTCTGGGCGCACGACGACCCCATCGGTGAAGCCAACGCGCACGGTGGCAGCGGGCCTTACTGGGCCATGGTGATTGACCTGGGAACCTGCATCGGCTGCGAGCGCTGCGCGTTCGCCTGCCAGGCGACCAACGACACGACGACAGGGCACCTGTGGAATATCGTGCTGCGCGACGAGGCGACCTTCGGCAAGCCCGTGTTTCTGCCCCGTCCGTGCATGCACTGCGAGCACGCGCCGTGCGTGGAAGTGTGTCCGGTGAACGCGACCTACCATCGCGAAGATGGGATCGTGGTCATGGACTACCAACGCTGCATCGGCTGCCGTTACTGCATGGTGGCCTGCCCCTACGGCGCGCGCGTCTTCAACTGGGAAGAGCGCACCGACGAGAACCCCATGGTGCCCACCTGGGGGACGGTGGAAAATCCTCGCCGTCCGCGCGGCGTGGCCGAGAAGTGCACCTTCTGCTCGCACCGCATTGATGCGGGCCTGGAGCGCGGCATCCGTCCCGGCTATGACCGGGCGGCGACTCCGGCGTGCTGTGTGATCTGCCCGACGGAGGCGCGCGTCTTTGGCGATCTGCGCGATCCTGACAGCCCCGCTTCGCGCAAGATGGCAGGGCGGCAGGCGGTGGTGCTCCGCCCGGAGCTGGGCACCAAGCCTCGCGTCTACTACTTGCTGCCAACGTAAGGGGGAGGGTGCCATGCTGAGCCAGATTAGACAGCGAGTTAACCTGTTCTGGGCGTGGATCGCCGCCCTGTTGGTTGTGATCGTCGTCGGGGCCTATGCCGTGTTTCTGATCATGTATAAGGGGCTGGTTGTCACCAACCTGACCGATGGCGCGCCCTGGGGCCTGTGGATCATCCTGGACCTGTCGTGCATTGGGGTGGCTGCCGGCGCGTTCTCGCTCTCCGCGCTGACCTATCTGATGGGACAGGAGCAGTATAAACCCCTGGCGCGGGTGGCGGTGTTCGTGGGCATCCTCGGCTACAGCGGCGCGCTGATGGCCCTGGTGCTGGACATCGGGCGGCCCGATCGCTTCTGGCACGGTTGGGTGCACTGGAATATCCACTCGATGCTCTGGGAAGTGACGCTGTGCATCACGCTCTATTTCCTGGTGCTGACGCTGGAAGTGTTCCCGATGGTCGTCGAGATGCCGATCTTCGACCGCTTCCGCTGGCTGCAGAACCTGGGGCACCGCGTGCACAGCTTCGCGCCGACGCTGGCTATAGTGGGGATGGGCCTGTCGCTGCTGCATCAGTCCAGCCTGGGCGGGACGTATGGCGTCGTCGTCGGGCGCGCCGCGCTGTTCCGCCCCACCATGCCGCTGCTGTTCATCGTCTCGGCGGTGGCGGGCGGCATCGCCTTCAGCGTGCACGTCACGCTGATTGTGCAGTGGATCACCGGGCGGCTGCTGGTGCCCGCGCGGGTGCTGCTACAGGCTGGGCAGATGTCTGGCGCGGTGCTGCTCGTGTACCTGTACATGCGCTTCTGGGACACGACCGCCGGCAACTACGGCTACGTGCCGGGGCGCACCGAGGCGTTCACCACGCTTTCGGCGGGGCCGTTCGCTCTCACATTCTGGACCTGGGAAATCTTCCTGGGAGGCTTGCTGGCGGCGATCCTGCTCATTCGCGCCCGGTTCACCGGCAGCATTGCCATGCTGCTGACCGGCAGCGGCCTGACCGTGGCTGGCATGGTGTTCAACCGCTACCACACGACGCTGCTGGCTTTCACCGAGCCATTGTCGGTGAATCCGCCGGTCACTGATCCGCTGATCACCGACTACACGCCGGCCTGGACTGAGTGGGCATCGGCGTTCATGGTTGTGGCTCTTCTGATGATGCTCTTCAGCCTGGGGATGCGCTACTTGCCGGCGTTCAAGGGCATCCAGGTAGACAGGCCGCTGGAAGAGCGCGTGCCCCGACTGGTTCAGGGGCGCTAAACGCGCGAATGCTCTCCGACTGAGGGGCTGCCCGGCTACAGACTTCCGAAGGTTTCGAAAACTTCGGAAGTCTCGTTTTGGGCGGCTGCCGCCCGCTGGGTGCGTGCAAAACCTGTCAGGTAGGGGCGTTGCTCTGCTGCGCCCTGGCTGACCTCACCCCCGCTCGGCGCTCACGCGCCTCGCCCCCCCTCTCCGCTGCGGAGAGGGGGCAAGCCGAGCGCAGCGAGGCTGGGGGTGAGGTAGAACAACACGCACGTTTGAAGCGATTGCCCTGACCCCGCCCGCTTCCCGCTGTGCTTTTTGCGCCCGCGCGCTCTATAATCGGAGCGACAGGCAGCCGGAACTCTCCCGCACAGGACGGCCCATGACCTCACTGCGCGATCTGCCCAGCATTGACGCACTGCTGCGCGCCAGCACCGCCCTGGTGGGCCGCTACGGTCGCGCCCAGGTGACTGAGGCGCTGCGCTGCGCGGTAGAGGAGGTGCGCAGGGGCGCGTTAGACGGCGCGCCTGTGCCGCTCGGCGCTGAGCTGGTGGCGCGTGCGGCAGACGCGCTGGCACGGGCGGCGCAGCCCACGCTGCGCCCGGTGATCAACGCGACGGGTGTGATTCTGCACACCAACCTGGGGCGCGCCCCGCTCTCGGACGAGGCGCTGGCGGCGCTGGTGGGGGTGGGCGGCGGCTACAGCACGCTCGAATACGAGCTTGAAGAGGGGATGCGCGGCAGACGCGACCGGCACATCGAGCGCCTCCTCATGGCGGTCACCGGTGCCGAGGCCGGGATGGTCGTCAACAACAATGCGGCGAGCGTGCTGCTCGCGCTGACGGCGTTGGCCGGGGGCCGCGCGGCGATCATCAGCCGGGGGCAGCTTGTCGAGATTGGCGGGTCGTTCCGCGTGCCCGACGTGATGGCCCAGAGCGGGGCGATCATGGTCGAGGTGGGCACGACCAACCGCACGCACCTGCGCGACTACGCCGCCGCCATTGACGGGCGGGCGGCCTGTATCGTGCGCGCCCACGCCTCCAACTTCAGGGTCGTGGGCTTCACCGAATCCGTGCCGCTGGCCGATCTCGCCGCGCTCGCCCACCAACACGGGCTGCTGCTGCTGGACGACATCGGCAGCGGGGCGCTGCTCGACACAGCGGCGTTCGGCCTCTCGCACGAGCCGACCGCCCAGGAGAGCCTGGCCGCCGGCGCCGACCTGGTGATGTTCAGCGGCGACAAGCTGCTCGGCGGGCCGCAGGCGGGGATCATCATTGGTCGCGCCGATCTGATCGAGACGCTCAAATGCCATCCGCTGGCCCGCGCCATCCGCGCCGACAAGCTGGCCCTGGCGGCGCTGGCGGCGACGCTGGAGCATTACCGGCGCGGCGAGGCCCTGCAGAAGATCCCCATCTGGCGCATGATCAGCATGACGCCGGACGCCATCCGCGCGCGCGCCGAAGCGTGGGCCGCTGCCGTGCCCGGCGAGGTCGTGCTCGCCGCGTCAACCGTCGGCGGGGGAAGTCTGCCGGGCGACACGCTGCCCACCTGGGCGTTTGCGCCCCGTGTGGCTCAGCCCAACGCAGCGGCGGCGCGGCTGCGCGCTGGCGATCCGCCGATCATCGCGCGGGTGAGCGAAGATCGCCTGCTGCTCGACCCGCGCACCGTCCTGCCAGAACAGGATGCCCTGGTTATTGCCGCCCTGAAAGAGCACTAGCCCATGCATGTCATCGGCACCGCCGGACACGTGGATCACGGCAAGTCCACGCTCACCCAGGCCCTGACCGGCATCAATCCTGACCGCCTGGCCGAGGAACAGCGCCGCGAGATGACCATTGACATCGGCTTCGCCTGGCTCGACCTGCCGACCGGCGAGCGCGTGGGCATTGTGGACGTGCCAGGGCACCGCGACTTCATCGAGAACATGCTGGCCGGGGTGGGGGGGATTGACGCGGCGCTGCTGGTCATCGCCGCCGACGAAGGTGTGATGCCGCAGACGCGCGAGCACCTGGCTATCCTCGACCTGCTGGCCGTCCCCACTGGACTGATCGCCCTGACCAAGATGGACCTGATCAGCGACCTGGACTGGCTGGAGCTGGTGCAGCTTGACATCATGGAGCTGGTGCACGGCACCGTGCTCGACGACCAGCCGATTGTCCCCGTGTCCGCGCGCACGGGCGAAGGGCTGGGCGATTTGGTTGCCGCCCTGACCGACCTGCTGGCTCACCAACCCCCGCGCGCCGATCTGGGCAACCCACGCCTGCCCATTGACCGCGTCTTCACCATCAGCGGGTTCGGCGTCGTGGTGACCGGCACGCTGCTCGACGGGACGCTGATCGTCGGGCAGGAGGTCGAGATTCAGCCGGCAAATGTGCGGGCGCGCGTGCGCGGGATGCAGTCGCACGAGGAGAGCGTCGAGCGGGCGGCGCCGGGCCGCCGCCGGGCGGGGGGTTTGCGCGGGGGGGGGGGGGGGGCCCCCCCCCGCGGGGGGGGGTGGGGGGCCCCGCCCCCCCCCCCCCCCCCCCCCCCCCCCCCCCCCCCCCCCCCCCCCCCCCGGCCGCCCGGGGGCGGGGGGGCGCCGCCGGCGGGGGGGGGGGTGCCGCGCCGGCGGGGGGGGGGGGCCCCGCCCCCCCCCGGGGCGGGGGGCGCGCCCGCCCCGGGGCCCCCGGGGGCGCCCGCCCGCGCCCCCCCCCCCCCCCCCCCCCCCCCCCCCCCGCCTGCCGAGACGGTCGGCGGCGGGGTGGTGCTCGACGCCGCGCCCGGTCGCCGCTGGAAGCGCTTCCGCCCGGAGGTGATCGCCCGGCTGGAGGCGCTGCGCGGCGGCGATCCGCTGCAGATTGCGCTGGTGGCCCTCGCCAGGCAGCCGGGGCCTGTGTCGCTGAGCGAGGCGGCGCTCACCCCTGCCCAACTAGAAACCGCGCGGGCGGCAGGCTCAGTCCGCGTGCTGGGCGGACGGTGGGTGATTCACGCGGCGGGCTGGGAGCGCCTCGTCGAGCGGGCGCGGCGCGCGCTGGCGCGTCTGCACAGCGCCGAGCCGCTGCGCGCCGGGCTGCCCCGCGACGCCCTGCGCGGCCAGATGCGCCTGGGCCTGGACGTGTTTGAGAGCGCGCTGACGGAGATGGTCGCCGAGGGCGTGGTGAGGCTGGCGGCGAACGGGGCGGTCTGCCTGCCCGACCACGAAGTGCGCTATACGGCGGCGCAGCAAGAGGGGATCGCCCGGCTGCTGCGCGAGTTCGCCCGCGCGCCCTACCTGCCGCCGACGACGGGCCAGGCGCTTGAGTGGGTGACCGGCGACGTGCTCAACAGCCTGATCGAGCGCGGTGACCTGGTGCGCATCAGCGACGACGTGCTGCTGGCCCCGGACGTGCTGCGCGAGTGGATTGCCTTCGCCCGCGACACGCTGGGGCGCGGCGAGACGCTGACCGTGGCCGTGCTGCGCGACCGCTTCCAGACGACGCGCCGCTACGCGCTCGACTTCCTGGAGCGGCTGGACGCGCTGGGCATCACCCGGCGCGCGGGCGACGAGCGCGTGCTGGGGTCGGGCCAGTGGGAGCGGCTGTTGTAGCGGGGTGATTCACTTTGGTCAATGGCCTGCCCCTGCGCTATAGTCATGGCGGGGGTGTATGAGTCCCGGTGGGCTTCCCGGTCTTCAAAATCGGCGGCGGGCCGCTCAGCGCGGGCCGCGGTGGGTTCGACTCCCATACACTCCCGCCTCTCTCCCCTGACGAGCGCGCATGGTGTTTCGTAGGGGCGGGTTTCCAAACCCACCCCTACATATGATCACCGTCCGCGATCAGTCGTCGTCTTCTTCCTTCCTCTTGCGCGGCATGGTCAGGAAGCCGCCCATGGCCGCCAACGCGCCGGGCAGCTTCTCAATCTGGGGGCCTTCGTCCCACTTGCCGCTGTAGCGCTTGCCGTCCCACTTCTCCCACTCCTGGCCGACCAGCGCCAGGAAGGCGGCCAGCTTGTCGCTATCATCGGAGGCGAGCGCAGCCCGCAGCTCGCTCAGCACGCCGGGCACGCCGTCCAGGTGACGGGCCAGGTTGGCGCGGTTGTGGGTGAAGGTCGCGTGCAGGTCGTTGGGTGTTTGGGTGCGCAGCGACTGGAAGGCCAGGGCGAGCGTCGGGTTGACCATGCGCCGCAGGTCGGGCCAGCCTTCGGACTGCTGGAGCGCGTAGAACAGCGCCGCGCCCAGCAGCGCGGGGAGCTGCTCGGTGGCGGCGGTCAGCGCGTCGTGCTCGGCGGGGTCCATGAAGCGCGGCACGCCCCCCGCCAGCCGGATCATGTCTTCGGCCAGCCGGATCGCCTCGCTGGGGCACTGCGTGTCGGGCAGAACCAGGCACTCCGCCTCGTCCAGCAGATCGGCGCTCGCCGCTTCCGGCCCGGTCCCGCCCGTATATAGCCCGCTCACATTGACGATAGGCGTCACGCCGACGATGAAGGCCAGGCTCGCCCCGCGCTCGTTGGCGGGGAAGTGCTGCCGGGCGAGGGCGATGGACGGCTCCTTGAGGTCGCTCAGGTCGAGCACCACTGCGCCCGGCTTCAGCGCCGGGCCGAACTGCCCGTAAATCTCCGCCAGGCTGCCGGGCGGACACCGGACGATGACCAGTTCGGCGTTGGCTACGGCTTTGGACGGCTTGCGGTCGGATTTGTCAATGGCGCTCATTTTCTCGGCAGCTTTCATCGCCTGGGGGCTGGAGTCGCTGCCAGTGATAGTGAACGTGTGCTGGGCTTTCGGCTGGCTCTGATAGCGCTTGAGCGCCAGCGCGAACGATGTGCTGATGCGGTCGAGTCCGATGATGCTCAGGGTGACGTGCATGGCGATCTCCTCGTTTCGCTTGAGGGTGGGCAGTGTGCTGAGTGGTGAGTCAGGAGTTATGAGTCTGGCGTGCAAGACCGCACTCGTGAGGGCATCCCGCCGTTCTTGACTCATGACTCATAACTCACGACTCGGTCAATTCCTATCGTCAACCGCTTGCAACGCCAGCAGCAGCCGCTCCGTCTCGTCGCGCGGCGGGTCGGGCGGCGGATCGGCGTGGCGGCGAATCAGCGCGACGGTCAGCGGCGACGCCCCCGCTCGCTCGGCCATGTCCGCGCCCCAGGCCGGGTGTTGCCCGCTGACGGCGAAGGGCAGCCGCCAGCCGTTCGCCGGGCCGCTGCTCCAGGCCCGGTAGCGCCCCGGCGCGAACGCCTTGACCAGCACGACCAGCACTTTCTCTGGCAGCGAGAAGCGCACGCCGCTCTTGCCCACGTCGTGCAGCAGCGCCGCCGCCAGCAGGTCGGGGTGCGTGTGCCCGGCGGCCAGCAGATCGCGCAGCACGCGCAGGCTGTGCTGCCGCTCCGACCGGCGCATCCGCCGGTAGAGCGCGTAGAGCGGCGGGGCCAGGTGCGCGCCGGCCAGCGCATCGTCTGCGGGGCGCGCCCAGGCGACCAGCGCCCGCACGCCCTGCCGGAAGCGGTACGCGGCGCTCATCCGGCTAGAACACGGGATAGAACCCGGCGAACAGCTCGTACAGAAAGCGCAGCGGTGGGCCGAGAATGGCCCACAGCGGGCTGAACCCCCCGCTGGACATTGCCCCCAGCAGGATGAGCAGCATCAGGGCCAGCGTCGTCTCGCGCTCGTAGCGGATCAGCGCGCTCGCCTGCTGCCGCGGCAGCGTGCCCACCGCGATCTTGTAGCCGTCCAGCGGGGCCAGCGGGATCAGGTTGAACAGGCACAGCACCAGGTTGAACAGCACCACGGTGCCGAGCACGTTGTAGACGAAGGTGAGCGCGCCTGCCGCCCCCACACCCCTCTGAATGATCTCCCCGCTGCCGACCAGAATGCGCGCCTCTCCTTCGAACAGCCCGCCAGCCGCCAGCAGCCGGATCAGCACGCCGGCGGCCAGCGCCACCAGCAGGTTCATCAGCGGCCCGGCCAGCGAGACGATCACCAGGCCGCGCTTCTCGTGGGGATAGAAGGCGCTTGGGTTGACCGGCACCGGCCTGGCCCAGCCGAAGCCTGCGATCAGCGCCAGGATGATGCCGATCGGCTCGATGTGCGCGCGCGGGCTGAGCGTCAGCCGGCCCTGGTAATAGGCCGTGTTGTCGCCCAGGCGATAGGCCGTCCAGGCGTGCGCCCACTCGTGCAGCGTGAAGCCGATCACCAGGCCGATCACGCGCCCGATCAGCACTTCAGGCGAAAAGATGCTCAAGGTCGCTCTCCTGTCTTGGGGCCTGGTCCCGCGCCGCGCGCGGTTATGGGGAACCCGCGTCGTCCGGCGCTGCGCCGACGATCACACCGGCCAGCGCCTCCAGCACGGTGATCACGGCGCTGTTGTCCAGGTCGCCGTTGCCCATGCCGACCATCGCCTCGTAGAGCTGGTGGGCGACGGCGGTCAGCGGCATGGCGACGTGATAGGCGCGGCCCGTGTCTATGACGATCTTGAGGTCTTTGGCCTGCATGTACGCTTTGAAGCCGGGCGACAGATCGCGCTTGAGCAGCTTGGGCGGCTTGGTATCCAGCGCCCAGCACTGCGCCGCGCCGCGACTGATCGCCTGGACGACGCGCGCCGGATCGACTCCGGCTTTCTGGGCGAGCACCAGCGCCTCGGCCATGGCCACCATCGTCCCGGCGACGACGGTCTGGTTGGCGGCCTTGGCGATCTGGCCCGCGCCGCTCTCGCCGACCCAGATGATCGTCTTGCCCATCGCCTCGAAGAGAGGCAGGGCGCGCTCGAACGCTTCCTGCGGGCCGCCGACCATGATGCTCAGCGTGCCGGCGCGCGCGCCGATGTCGCCGCCGCTGACCGGCGCATCCAGCGCCAGCACGCCCGCTTTGGCGAACTCGGCGGCGATGTGCCGCGCCGTCTCCGGCTTGATCGTGCTGTGATCCATGAAGATCAGGCCGGGGTGCGCCCCCTCGATGATGCCGCACGGCCCCAGGGCGACCTGTTCGACATCGGGCGAATCGGGCAGGTTGGTACAGACGAAATCGCTCTGCTCGGCCACTTCGCGCGGCGAGGCAGCGGCGAGCGCGCCCTCGCTGGCAAGCTGCTCGACGATAGCCCGGCTGCGGTTGTGGACGACGAGCGTGTGCCCTGCTTTGAGCAGGTTGCGGGCCATGCCCGATCCCATCAAGCCCAGGCCGATAAATCCGACACGTGCCATCAGTTCTGGTGCCTCCTCAAAGGTGCGGTGAGTTACGCAAGCGAGTCACCCGGCTCACTCTTCCCACTCCATATGAAATGCGCCCGCCCGGTCTACGCGGCGGTAGGTGTGCGCGCCGAAGAAGTCGCGCTGCGCCTGGGTCAGGTTGGCGGGCAGCCGCCCGCTGCGGTAGGCGTCGAAGTAGGCCAGCGCCGCCGCCATGCCCGGCACGGGGATGCCCAGCCCGACCGCCGTCGCCACGACCTGCCGCCAGGCTGCCCCTCGCTCGACGATCTGCGCCCGGAACGGCTCGGCCAGCAGCATATTGGGCAGGCTTGGCTGCGCCGTATATACCCGGCGGATGTCCTCCAGCAGGGCGGCGCGGATGATGCAGCCGCCACGCCAGATGCGGGCGATGGTTTCCAGGTTCAGGCCGTAGCCGTACTCGCGGCTCGCTTCCTGCATCAGCGCCAGACCCTGGGCGTAGGCGGTCAGAATGGCGGCGTAGAGCGCGGCGCGCACGCCCTCGATCAGCGCCGCCCGGTCGCCCTGGTAGGCGGGATCGGGGCCGGGGAACGCGCGCTCGGCGGCGGTGCGCTCCGCTTTCAGGGCGGAGATGATGCGCGCTTCGACGGCGGCGTTGATCGTGGGCGTCGGCACGCCCAGGTCGAGCGCGTTCTGGCTCGTCCATTTGCCGGTGCCCTTCTGCTGCGCTTCGTCCAGGATCAGCTCGACGAGCGGCGTCCCGGTCTCGGCGTCACGCCGGGCGAAGATGGCCGCCGTGATCTCGATCAGGTAGGCGTTTAGCTCGGCGCGATTCCACGCTGCGAACAGATTGTGCAGTTCGTCCGCCGCAGCGCCCGCGCCTCGTCGCAGCAGGTCGTAGGCTTCGGCGATGACCTGCATCACCCCGTACTCGATGCCGTTGTGCACCATCTTGACGTAGTGCCCGGCCCCGCGCGGCCCGATGTACGCCGCGCACGGCTCGCCGTTCACCTGCGCGGCGATGGATTCGAACGCCTCGCGCACCAGCGCGTAGGCTTCGGGCTGGCCGCCGGGCATCAGCGACGGGCCGTGCAGCGCGCCCTGCGCCCCGCCGGAGACGCCGCTGCCCAGGAACAGAAACCCCGCCCGCTCCAGCTCCGCCGAGCGGCGCTCCGTGTCCAGGAAAAAGCTGTTGCCCAGGTCGCTCAGCAGGTCGCCGCGTGCCAGGTGGGGGGTCAGCGCGGCGATGGCGCCCTCCACCGCGCCCGACGGCACGAGCAGGATGACGCGGCGCGGCGCTTCCAGCGCGGCGAGGAAGTCGGCGACCCCGGCGAAGCTCTTGAGCGTGCCATCTGATGCTTGGCTGTCGAAGGCGGCGCGCTGCCCGGCGTCCAGATCGTAGCCGGCCACGCGGTAGCCGTGCGCAGCCAGGTTGCGCGCCAGGTTCGCGCCCATCACGCCCAGCCCCACTATCCCGAACTGATACCCGCTCATCCGCCTTTTCTCCCACAGCGACGCCGCGCCCGGTTCTGCCTCTGGCAGATGGATTATAAGCGCTGACACTCACCCTCTTCAAGTTTGCCCCTTCCAGCGGTACGAGCAAAGGTTGTCAGCGACTTGTCTGGCGCGAGAGTATTGGCCTCACCCCCAGCCTCGCGGCGCTCGGCTTGCCCCCTCTCCGTCAACGGAGAGGGGGCGGCGAGGCGCGCCAGCGCCGAGCGGGGGTGAGGTCAACCAGGACGCAGCAGAGCAGCGCCCCTACCTGACCAGTTCTGCTCGCACCCTCTTCAAGTTTGCTCCTTCCAGCGGGTATAATGGAGCGCACGCACTTCGCCCCGCAGTGCCGAGGGCTGTGGACGGGTGCTGGGGAAGACTCATGCCGCTGGACGTTCAGATCGGGGACATCGTGCGCACGCGCAAGCCGCACGCCTGCGGCGGCGACCGCTGGCGCATCTACCGTGTGGGCGCTGATATTGGGCTGCGCTGTCTGAACTGCGACCGGCGGATCATGCTCCCCCGGCGCAAGTTCGAGCGCGCGGTGAAGGCCATCCTGCGCGGCGATCAGGCGGGGGGCGGACATGGCGCGGGCTTGTAAGCGGCAGGCTTTACCTCACCCCCTGGCCTCGCTGCGCTCGGCCTTTCCCCCTCTCCATATATGGAGAGGGGGCGCGCGCCCAGCGCCGAGCGGGGGTGAGGTCAGCGCGGCGAGATGCTGCTGGCGGCAACCCGCTGGCGGGATGTGCGGAGAGGAAGGCGAGCCATGCGCCCTAAGCGCATCGTCTTCCTCATGTCCGACACCGGCGCGGGTCATCGCTCGGCGGCGAACGCCATCCGCGCCGGGCTGCAACAGCGCTATCCTGGCGAGTACCTCTGCGAGCTGGTAGATGTTTCCCGGCGCTACGCGCCGTTCCCCTTCCGGTTTATGCCAGAGCTATACCCGCGCTGGGTCAACTGGGCGCCGCGAAGCTGGCAGTTGGGCTATCGGCTGGCCGACACGCCGGATCGCTCGCGGCTGGTGATGGCCGTCCTGGGCCACCTGTGGGGCCGGGGGCTGCGGCGGATGCTGGCCGAGCATCCTGGGGATGTCTTTGTCTGCGTGCACGCGCTGTTCTCGCGCCCGGCCCTGCGCGCGCTGCGCGCGCAGCCCGGCCCGCGCCCGCCCCTTGTGACGGTGATCACCGATCTGGTGTCGGCACACGCCTTCTGGTACGAGCCAGAAGTAGACCGCTGCCTGGTGCCCACGCCGGACGCCTATGCGCGCGGGCTGGCCTGTGGCCTTTCGCCCGCGCAGTTGCGCATGACCGGCCTGCCCGTGCACCCGCGCTTCCTCAACGGGCTGCCGGGCAAGGGCGAGGCGCGACGGATGCTGGGCCTGCACCCCAGGCTGCCGGCGGTTGTGTTGGTGGGCGGAGGCGATGGCATGGGGCCGGTCTACCGCATCGCCAGGGCGCTCAACGAGCGCGGCCTGGACATGCAGCTTGTCGTCATCGCCGGGCGCAACCACGCGCTGCAGCGTCGGCTGGAGGAAGTGCCCTGGCGCCAGCCAACGCTGATCATGTCATTTGTGCATACCATGCCGGAGTTGATGGCCGCCGCCGACATCCTGGTGACGAAGGCCGGGCCGGCGACCATCGGCGAGGCGTGCGCGGCAGGGCTGCCGGTCGTGCTCAGCGGGGCGGTGCCCGGCCAGGAAGAGGGAAACGTGGCCTTCGTGCTGCGCCACGAGCTTGGCGCGTATGCGCCCGGCCCCGGCGCGGTGGCGGACACAGTTGCGGCGTGGCTGGCCGAGGGCGCGGCGGGGCTGGCGCGCCGGGCAGCCGCCGTGCGCCAGTTTGGGCTGCCCGACGCGGTGTGGACTATCGCCGACGAAATACACCAGCAGGCGGCGCGGGGTGCGAGCAAAGGTTGACAGTGACTTGCTAGGCGCAGGGCATTGACCTCACCCCCAGCCTCGCTACGCTCGGCTTGCTCCCTCTCCATACATGGAGAGGGGGCGGCGAGGCGCGTCAGCGCCGAGCGGGGGTGAGGTAAATCAGGGCGCTACTTTGCTGCGCCCCTGCCTGACAGGTTTTGCTCGCACCCGCGACGCGCACCAGGTAGCCGGCGCTCAGCCGCTCCAGTCGCGCAGGTAAAGAAAGTCGTGGCCGACGCTGCGCGTGCTCAGCTTGGCCACATTGGGCATAGTGCGTTTGTAGTGGTTGAGGCGCACCTGCCGCCAGATGCGCGCCACGAAGTCATGTTCGAACCCCTCGGCAGCTACCTCGTCCACCGTGTAGCGTTCGTCCACCAGCAGGTAGAGCACCTGGTCGGCCAGATCGTAGGTGAAGCCTAGCTCGCCTTCGTCGGTCTGGCCTGCCCACAGGTCCGCCGAAGGGGGTTTGGCCAGGATCGAGGGCGGCAGATCGAGCGCCGCCGCAAGCTGGCGCACCTGTGCTTTGTACAGGTCGGCGATGGGCTGCACGCCGGCGGCGTTGTCTCCATAGACTGTCGAATAGCCAAGCAGCGTCTCGGTCTTGTTGCTCGTGCCGATCACCAGCCCGCCGAACGCCGCCGACTGGTCGTAGAGCACGACCATGCGCAGCCGCGCCATGATGTTGCCCCGGCGCAGCGCGCTCGCCTGCGGGAAGCGGGCCAGCAGCGGGTCTACCATCGGCGTGATGTCCACCGTGTCGCAGCGCACGCCCAGCGCATCTACCACGGCCTGGGCATCGGTCAGGCTGTCCGGGGAGGAGTTCTTGTAAGGCATCCGCAGCGCCAGGACATTCTGCGCCCCAATCGCTTCGGCGATCAGGTAAGTTACCAGCGCCGAGTCGAGACCGCCGCTGAGGGCGATGATCGCGCGCTCGAAGCCGACCTTGTGCACGGCGTCGCGCAGGAACCTGACCAGGATGGTGCGCGCCAGGTCAGTGTTGATCGCCAGGCGGGGCAGGATGTGCGTGGGAGGCATGGGCCGTCCTTTCGCGGGCGGCGAGGAGTCAGCAGTCCGTCGTTACCTGGGCGGGTTTCTCGTCCGTCGTCGAGAGCCGCGCTTCCAGGGTGACGATCTGCATCTGCAAGCTCTCGATCTGATCGGCCATGTGCAGGATGACCTCCACTCCGGCCAGGTTGACGCCCAGTTCTTGGGTCAGGCGGCTGATCTTGCGCAGACGCTCGACCTCGGCGGCGGAGTACAGGCGGCGGTTGCCCTCGCTGCGCTGGGGAACCACCAGGCCAAGCTGCTCGTAGTTGCGCAGCGTCTGCGGGTGCAGGTCCACCATCTGGGCGGCCACGCCGATCGGGTAGCACGGTTCGTCAGGCGGGATGGTCATGCAGCACCTCTTCCCCTCAGGGCCGGGCTCCCAGTGTCACATCCAGGTCGAGCGTCTGGCCGCCGCGCACGATAGTCAGGGTGATGGTGTCGTCCGGTGAGGTGTTCTCCACCAGGTAGGCCACCAGGCTGTCAATGTCACGGATCATCTGCCCGTTGACGGCCACGATGATGTCGGAATCGACCGGGATGGGCACGCCGCGTATGGTCGTTGTGCGCGTGCCGGCGCGCAGCCCCGCGCGGGCGGCAGGCGAGCCGGGTGTCACGTCGCTGACCAGGATGCCGTTGCGCACAGGGAGATTCAACTCGTCGGCCAGCGCCGCCACGCTGTAGCCGCCTTCGGCTGCCGGGCTGGTGATGCCCAGCCACGAATACTGGACGCTGCCCTGCTCGATCAACTGGGGCACGATGCGCTTCATGGTGTTGACCGGCACGGCGAAAGCGATGCCCTGGAAGCCGCCGTTCTCGGTGCGGATGGCCGTGTTGATGCCGATCACCTGCCCATAGGAGTCCAGCAGCGGGCCGCCGGAGTTGCCGGGGTTGACCGCCGCATCCACCTGGATGATCGAGGGGTTGGAGTACTGGTCATATACCGGATCGAGCAGCCGCGCCGAGGGCAGCGAGCGGCCCAGGGCGCTGACAATGCCCACCGTCATGCTGCCATCCAGCCCGAAGGGGTTGCCGATGGCGATGACGCGCTGGCCCACCTGCAACTGGTTGCTGTCGCCCAGCAGCACGGGCACCAGCGGAGCGCGCGCCGGGTCCACGCGGACCACGGCCAGGTCGCTGTAGTCGTCAACGGCGACCAGTTCGGCGCTGAGCACCTGCCCATCGGAGAAGGTGACCAGAATCTCCCTGGCGTCGCGCACGACGTGGGCGTTGGTCACGATATGGCCGTCGGCGTCGTAGACAAAGCCGGAGCCGCTGCTGTCAACGACATCCACTGTGCTGTGAACGCTGGAGACAATTTCGATATTGACGACTGAAGGATTGACCCGCAGATAGATGTTGATCAGCAGGGCCTGCTCGGCGTCGGCCTGGCTGATGATTTCCGGGGGAAGGGGAGTAGGGGTGATCACCTGGCGCGTGTCTGCTTCGACCCAATCACTGGGCCGGTAGTTCGCTGCGCGCAGGTCGGCCTGCGACGGGGGCGCTGCGCTGCGCAGGGCGGGGCGCGCCGTCTCAGTTCTGTCGCCCAGGAAGTAGGTGCCAATCGTCGTCACGATCAGCGCGGCGATGAGCACCAGCGTCAGCGCGCCCACCGCCAGCCCTATGAAGAAGCCCGTCAGGCGTTCGCGCGCGCTGCCCGGTGCGTCATGCTCGCCGCTTGGATCAAAGTCGGAATCATTGTGAAACCAGGCCATTGTTCCCCATCCTTCTCACAGGCTTGCCCCCGCCCGCTGCCATGACCGGGCGTGATAAGGTGATTGGTGCGTCGCGTCAGCGCGGCTGCAGGGCGCGCAGCCGCTCGAACAGCGCGCGCTCCTCGTCGGTCAGGTGCGTGGGCACCTGCACCAGCACGCGGGCGAACAGGTCGCCAACCTCGCCGCTCTGGCGCAGGCGCGGCATCCCTTTGCCGCGCAGCCGGATCGTCTGGCCGGACTGCGTGCCTGGCTTGATGGTCAGCGTGACGCCGCCATCCAGCGTCGGGGCGCGAACCGTCCCGCCGAGCACCGCCGTCAGCAGCGGCACCTTGAGATCCACGAACAGGTCGTCGCCGTCGCGCTTGAAGACCGGGTGATCGCTCACCCGCACGATTACGTCCAGGTCGCCCGCCTGCCCGCCAGCATAACCGCGCTCGCCCTGCCCACGCAAGCGGACGCGCGCCCCGTCGCCCGCGCCGCGCGGAATCTTCACATTAAGCTGGCGGCGGCCCATCTGCACCAGGCGCTCGGTGCCGCGATAAGCGTCTTCCAGGGAGACATGAGCCACCACTTCCAGGTCCTGGCCACGCGAGGCAGCGCGCGAAGCGCGGCCCTGCCCGGTCTGCGGCTGGCCCATGCTGCCGAATATGCTGCGGAAGAAGTCCGAGAACGGATCGCCCGCCCCGGCGTCGGTGTCGGTGAACTCGACGCGAAAGCCGCCGGGCCGCCCGCTTGTCCAGCTTCCCCAATCGAAGCCGCCGGACTGCCCGCCCATATGCTGCCACTGGCGATAGCTCTGGCTTAGCTCGTCGTATTTGCGCCGTTTCTCTTCGTCGGACAGCACTTCGTGCGCTTCGTTAATCTGCTTGAACTTGGCCTCAGCCTGCTGGTCGCCAGGATTCACGTCTGGGTGGTACTGGCGGGCCAGGCGGCGATACGCCTTGCGAATGTCTTTCGTCGAAGCGTCGCGATCCACACCGAGAATACGGTAGTAGTCAGGATAATCCATGTGCCATCAGGAGCCTCGTTACTGTAGAATGTACACTACTGACCCGGTTAACACCATTGACGCGGCCTGAGTTGGGTGCGCGCAAAGGTTGTCAGCGACTCGCTGGACGCAGGGCATGAGCCTCACCCCCCGCCTCGCGGCGCTCGGCTTGCCCCCTCTCCATGCATGGAGAGGGGACGGCGAGGCCCGCGTGAGCGCCGAGCGGGGGTGAGGTCAACCAGAGCGCAGCAGAGCAGCACCCCTACCTGACAGGTTTTGCTCACACCCGGCCTGAGTCGCGCCCGGTGCCCTGTTCTTGATTCGCTGGCATTGTAGGATGTTTAGTCCAGACATGTCAAGTTTTCTAAGCCTGTTCTTATGTGAATTAGTGGCTGCGCCAGATTGTTGAGGCGCAGACACCCGTCTCTGAGGCGCGCAGAAGGCGTGCTCGTGACTCACGGCTCATGACCTGCAACTCATAACGGGACAAAACCATGACTCTGCGCAAACGCTTCTTTGCCTGGGCCTACCACACGCTTATCAGCAAGCAGGGCACGCCTGATTTCTCCGACGCGCTCACGCGCGATGTGCGCGCGCCGCTGTTCCGCCGCGCCCAGGGCGATGTGCTGGAGATCGGGGCGGGCGATGGGGTGTACCTGGCGTTGTACCCGGCTGGTGTGCGCGTGACGCTGCTGGAGCCGAATCGCTACCTGCTCGGCTATATGGCTGGCAACGCGGTGGGCGCCGGCTGCGCGGTGATAGGGGCTGTGCGCGGGCGGGGTGAGCGCCTGCCTTTCGGGGCGGGCAGCTTCGACACGGTAGTGTCCACGCACGTGCTGTGCTCGGTGCACGACCAGGGGGCGGTGCTGGCTGAGATTCGGCGCGTGCTGCGCCCTGGCGGGCAGTTCCTGTTCCTGGAGCACGTGGCCGCGCCGCCGCGCTCGGCGACGCTGCTCGCGCAACAGGCGGTCAACCCCGTGTGGAGCGTGGTCGGCGATGGCTGCCAGCTTACCCGTCAGACGGGCGCGGCCATCCGCGCTGCTGGCTTCCGGCTGGTGGAGCTGCGCGAGTTCGACGCCCCATATCCGGCCATCGTCCGGCCACACGTCAGCGGCGTCGCGCGGGTGTGAGCGGGCGGCGACTGTCTGACCTCACCTCCAGCCTCGCCTCCCCCTCTCCATGCATGGAGAGCAGCGCTCCTACCTGACACATTTTGCACGCACCTCCGCCCTCCGACCGGGTCCACGAACAGTTGTCAGGCACTTGTCGAAGGCCCCCATCCCCGGCCCCTTCCCCAGCAAAGCTAGAGGAAGGAGCGAGCGGCTTGCCAGATTGTCCCCCTCTCTAGAGGCTGTTATGCACTGACCCCTGTCTTTCCCCAGCGGTTTTGTAGCTCCTGGTTGACCTCACCCCGTCTCCGCTGGCGCGCCCCTCTCCCTCCATGCATCGAGAGGGGGTAGAGGCCAGGGGTGGTCATAACAACGCCCTCTCCCTGTCAAGGGCCTTCTAGCCGCTCTAGCTCGGCTGGAGAGGGGGATTGAGGGGGAGAGGCGTTCAGCGAGCATTGCCGAACTTCCCCTGGCGACAGGTTGTTCGTGGACCCCCTCCCACCCACCAGTTTGCGCCTCCGCCTCGGAGCAGTACAATCTGGACAGACTTGTGAGCGACAAGAGGCGAGATCATGAACAAGCGCACGTGCCCGCACTGCGGGTACGAGAACGTCAGGCGGGCTGTGTTCTGCTTCCAATGCGGTGCCAGCCTGGACAGCTCGCCGGCTCAGCGCGGCATTCACCGCCGTCACCGCCCGGTCGAAGAGGCCGTGCAGTCGCTGAACCATCCCGAAGACACGCCGGACTCAGCGCTGAGTCAACGCCTGCGCGATGCCCAATCTGGTCCCGCCCCAACTCTTGAGAGCGTCCCGATCATCTGTCTGCGCTGCGGGGCGCGCAACTTGCCCCCGGCTGATACTTGCGCGGGCTGCGGCGCGGCGCTCACCATGCCGCACGACGCCGCCCCCAGCGACCTGATCCCGCGCGCTGCGGCCCTGAGCAGCGTTGGCAGGGTGCGCAGCAACAACGAGGATCGCATCGGGTTGTGGGCGCGGCAGGGCGTCGTCCTGGCGCTCGTCGCCGACGGCATGGGCGGCGCGCTCGCCGGAGAAGAAGCCAGCCGCCTGACGCTGGAAACCATCCAGGCGGACTTTGTGGGGGAAGCGCACGGCAGCGAGGGCTTGCATACACTGCCCGACACCGAAGTGGCCGGCAAGCTGCGCCGGGCCATTCGCCGCGCTAACCGCGCCGTCATGCGCCGCGCGGCGGGAAACCGGGAATTCCAGGGCATGGGCACGACGGTGACGCTGGCTTTCGTGCGCGGCGCGCAGGTGATCGTCGCCCATATTGGCGACAGCCGCGCCTACGTGATCAGCAGCAGCGGGGGGTGGATCAACCAGATCACCGATGATCACAGCTTCGTTGAGGCGCTCATGGCCGCCGGGCACATCACGCCGGAGCAGGCCGCTGTTCACCCGATGCGCAACGTGCTCTACCGCGCGCTCGGCCAGGTGGACGACACTGAGGCCGATCTCTACGTGCGCCCGCTCAGCGCGGGTGACTGGCTGATGCTCTGCTCCGACGGCCTGACTCGTCACGTCACGGGCGCGGAGATCGTGGGCACCGTGCAGGCCAGCGCCGATCCCGACGAGGTGACGCGCCGCCTGGTGACCCTGGCCAACGAGCGCGGCGGCGAAGACAACATCAGCGTGGTGGCTGTCGCCATGCAGCGCGCCGACGAGATCGAGCCGGGCGCGTGAGGCACGCTCACGACAGGAAGAACTCCGTGCCGCAGAACTTACAGGTGGCGATGCCCTTGCCGCTGAGCGTGATCGCCCCGCCGCAGTTGGGGCACTGCTGCAGGTTGCGAAGCTGCTGCGCGTCGCTCGAGTAGAGCACCCCTTCGTCCCATTTCACATAGCCGCTGAAGACGCCCAGCCCCACCAGATCGTGTACCATGTCCTTGATGCGGTCGCGCGGAAGCTGAAGCTCAACGGCCAGCTCGTCCAGCCGCACCTGGCCGCGCGTCTGCACCACGTTCAACAGCTTGCGCTGCCGCGTCGCCTCAGCTTCCTGGCGCGCCTGCTGACCGCCGAAAGCCAGCAGGTACAGGCCGCCGCCGACCAGCGGGGCCACCAGCACCAGCAGGACAATGGCCAGCCCCAGGATGCGCGCCGGCCCTTCCAGGTCTTCGTTGCTGAACAGCCAGGCGGCAGCCAGCGCGCCAATGACCAGCCCCACCACGACCAACATCGCACCCGCCAAGCGGTTGAGATTCATAGCCTGCCCTTTCGCCCGTCGAGATTAGCCAAACCCACGACTTCCGCCGCCAGAGCCTCCGCCCCCACCGCCGCCGCCGCCGCTGAACCCTCCGCCGCGACCCGAACTCTGCGGGCGGCTGGTCATCGCTTTCGACGCATCGTTGAGCATCCGCGTCAGGCCGCTGTTCATGGCGTTCAGCCCTTCGGTCAGCGAGCGGCTCATGTCATTGAGGCCGCCCGGCCCGCCGAGCGAGAAATCGCCCATCCCTCCTGGCCCGCTCATGGACACGGGCCGCAGCGGTTGCCCGCGCCGGTAGCCGCCGTGCCAGGGGCCGCCCAGGTAAGTCGGGAAATACCAGCCCGGCATAGCGGTCATGGCGGGCGTCACCTGGCGCACCAGGTCTTTCTCCAGGCCGAAGGCGATGGCGAAGGGCAGGGCCTTCTCGAACTTCGCCGCTGCTTCGGCAACGTCCCCGTAGTGCTCGATGTTGGCCAGGTAGCGCCTGAAGGCGCGCCAGCGGGCGGCTTCCTGCGCGCCCTTCGCGGTCTTGGCCGGCATAAACTCCCCGGCCAGGGCTGAGGCCAGTCCGACAATGCCCAGGCCAATCGGCGGGACGATGATCAGCGGCGAGATCACTGTCGCCTGCCGCAGCAGCCAGAACGCCCCCGATGCCAGCAACATCACGATCACGCCGCCCCATGTCCACCACTGGCGCGTCGTCTCCGGCGACCGTGTGAAATAGCCCTGCTTGACCAGATCATCGTAAAGCTCGCGCTTGATGACCGGAATGTGCGTGTAGAACTTGGTGCGCAGTTGGGAGAGCGTCGTTGTGTCGCGCCCCTTGGGGAAGAGGCCCTTGAGCAACGTGTGCTCGTAGGGGCGGAGATCATCGGCGGCGGCATCGGTGCGGTGGAAGGTGAACTCCGCGCTGCTGAACAGGCCAGCGATGCCGCTCTTCTCCTCCTGCTCGATAACCAGCAGACCGCGACGCGCCAGGTCCAGCAGCGTGGCCATGACATCCTGCATGTTCGCCTTCTCGTCGAGCAACAGGCCCACCACGCCGGGTCGCTCGTCCGAGGGTGGCTCGCTGAGATATTCGGGCACCACCAGCGCCTGCGGATCGCGCCCGTGTTTTAGGTAGCGCGTGAGCACGAAGAGCACGCCGCTCACCGTGAGCAGTACCGTGATCGCCACCAACAAGAGCGACACGATCGGCTGCCAGTCCTCCAGGTACGCTCGCTCGCGGTCAAAGGCGGCCTGCCACGCTGGTTTCTTCATGCGCGCGTCGTGCGGGTATTGCACGCGCACCTCGACCGCATCGCCGCTGCCCATCCTGCCGGGAGACTGCCAGGTGATGACGCTGCCCTGGATGGTCTCCCGCCACGTGTCGGGGTAGCTCGCCGTCACCTGGGGCGGGCGGTCTTCGGGCAGGGTCACCGTCACCTTAGAAGATAGTACAGGAAAGGCGCGGTCGCCGGGCACAGCCACCCAGTAGAGCTGGTCGCCGCCGCTGTAGGAGCGCAGCGCCCCGTGCACGGTGTAGCGAATGGCGATTTCGCGGCTCTCCCCGCTCTGCATCGGGCGGGTGAAGTTGTACTCGATGCTGTAGGTGTCCCCTTCGTCGCGGGCGCAATAGGTGCCCGCAGAACCGCTGCACGAGGACGCGAGCAGCGACCGGTTCTCATAGACAAGCGCATCAGAGATGCTCTCCAGGCGATCCTGGGGAATCTCGGCGAAGCCATAACGAAACGGGCCGACTTCGACGGTGATCGTGTAGAACTCGGTGACCTGGAAGCGGTTGGCCGCCGTATCTATGTTCTCGATGGCGACATCGTAGCGGTCCCAGCGCAGGCTGCGCCCGTCGCTGACCGGCTCCTCAAAGAACTGAGCGACGGCGGCGATCACATTGCCAAAGAGGATGAAGCCGGCGATGAAGAGGACCTGGATGGCAGAACGACTCATGGCATGTCTACCGTTGGGGCTGCGTCTTGCCGGGCGATGGGTGCTCTATTTTAGCGCAGTGCTGCCAGCCGCGCACGCCGTGGCTTCGTTGGGTGCATGCAAAGGTTGTCAGCGACTTGCTTGACGCGGAAGTATTGACCTCACCCCCAGCCTCGCTGCGCTCGGCTTGCCCCCTCTCCGTTGACGGAGAGGGGGCGGCGAGGCGCGTCAGCGCCGAGCGGGGGGGAGGTCCATGAGCGAATGGCGCCCCGCCCCTGCGAGCAGGCTTACGCGTAGTGGATTTTGGTGCGATTACCCTACTTTGTGCACAAATGAATAGAATGTTGATCTTGTTGCTGAAAAACTATATGATGTGTTAAATAACTGACGTTACGCAGTAGTTTATCCTTGTGAGGGAAAAATGATCGTCTGCCCAAGCAAGATTTTCCTTCAGGTGCGTAACATCAGTTAAATAACTGAATTCTATAGTAACCATGAGTATAGGAGACCAACTATGTCCAACGATTCTCTCTCAGATACTCCACCCGACCCCAGGTTGCCAGTCGTCCAACCCGATTCGGGGCGTCCAGTTCCGTCTATTGACCATGAGGCTGAAGATGCATCGCCGATTCCTGTGCCATCAGGGATGGGTGTTGACTTACATCCACCGATCTCACCTACTGGTCCTGCAGACGCCGCTCCCTTCACCGAGTCGGAGACGGCATCTGATTCGTCCAGTGTTGGATCCTCGCCGGCAGATACAGAGGGAACCTTTGCAGGCGCGGAGTCTGCCGCGGAATCTCCTGCCGGGGTCGGGAGCGACTCGATTGGGCGAGTACAGCAGTTGCTACAGGATGGAAAACGCGCTGAGGCTTTCAGCCTGATTACCGATATTCTGATGCGTAATCCGAGTGACCCCAAAGGGCTGTATGTCTATGCGCAACTGGCTACTGATAGAGGCGCTGCGATTCAGGCTCTCAAGAATGCTTTGCAGCTCCAGCCCGATTACTTTGAGGCGCGCCTTCTGTTGGATCGCCTGGAATCGTCCCCTGAAACATCTCCAGCATCCCATGCGATGCCGTCGGGACTGCCTTTCCCGCCTACCTCTTTGCCTTCGCCTTCATCCGATAACTTGCTGCAACAGATGCTCGTACAGCATCACATGCTCATGGAGCAGCAGATGTTGAGTCAGCAACAATTGAGCCAACAGCAAATGTTGAATCAACAACAACTTGCTCAACAGCAGTTGATGACCCCGCGTCCCGCAACCCATATTCTGGTTGCAGACAGCAACGCATTGGCGTTTTGGCTGGGTGCAGTTGCGGCGTTCTTTGGTTTCTTTGGGGTCGCACACATGATCAGCGGCCGGGTTGGTACTGGCATTGTCTATTTATTGTTAGGATTTGTTTGGGATGCTATTGCTATCGCTCTCACCTCTACCGTGGTGGGTGCTTGTTTGGCCCTGCCGTTGCATCTTATTCTTTGCTACCACAGCGCCAAAGATGGCGCTCGCAATGTCAACGTTGTGACTGGTACAGTGGTTAAATTATGACCTCTGCCATGCCTGGATGGGGCTGACGGTCCCTACCCCTCAGGTACGTTCATGCCGGAGGTCGCCGGGCCTGGATCGGGAGTGCTTTGCGGTGTGCGTGCAACAAGCGTGCGGCGTGGAGGGACGGTTCCCGGTAGCCTCGATGTGCCAACTTGAGTCTGGATACGCACGCCTCACCCCCTCCTTCCCCTGAGAGATCACCCCCTCCAGCAAAGCTAAAGGGGGGCGGCCTGGCAAGCCGCTCGCCCTTTCCCCTGGCTTTACCAGGGGGAGAGGTTTTGGGATGGGGGCCTTCGGCAACTGTCTGACAACTCTTTCGCGGACCTTGCGCCGCTCAGCGACGCGCGTCGGGCGGGGCGTGCTCCAAAGGTAGCTGGATGACGAAGGTGCTGCCGGGCAGCCGATCCGGGTCGCAGCCATCGCTCTCTACCCAGATGCGCCCCCCGTGCGCCTCGACGATGCCGCGACAGATGGCCAGCCCCAGCCCCAGCCCGCCGCCGCGAAAAGCCGTCTTGCTGGTCGTGTGAAGCTGCGTGTCGCCGGCGGTGTAGAAGCGGTCGAAGATCTGCTCCTGTTCGTCCGGGTCAATGCCGATACCGGTATCCTGCACGCTGATGGTCACGGTGTCGTCGTGAGCGTCGCCGTAGATGGTGATTGCCCCGCCATCCGGCGTGTACTTGATGGCGTTGCCCAGCACGTTGCCGAGAGCCAGCTCCAGCAGGTCGGTGTCGGCGAAAAAGAGCCTGACGCTGCGATCCAGGCGAGCGCGGAGCGTGAGCTGCCGCTGCTCGGCGACTCTGGCGTAGTCCTGCAGGACGCGCTCCACGAGCGCCGGCAGGGAGGTCGGGCTGCGCTTGAGGTCCAGATGATCGGAGGCGATGCGCGAGACGACGATGATCTCGTCAATGGCGCGGTGGAAACGCTCAATGGAGTCGATCAGCCCGCTCAGGCAGGCGTGCACTTCGGGATCGCGGACCATGAGTTCCTGGACGGCGGGCAGAGTTTGCACTAGGCGGCTGTAACCATAAACAGTCGTCAGCGGCGTGCGCAGCTCGTGGGCGGTCAGTTGGATGAAGTCCTCTTTGATGCGATCCAGGCGGCGCAGCGCGCGATTGCTGGCCTCCAGCTCGCGCAGACTGGTTTCCAGGCGGGTCAGCGTGTCCTGGGGCGTGTGCGGCGCGGTGATGGCGACTGCGTTGCCGTAGAAGTCGTCCAGGAATTCCTCGACGCGCTGTACGAGCGCCCGGTCGTCGTTCGAGTCGGCGATCCAGCCGTCCAGTCCGGCGGCGGAAGCTGCCTGGCGTGGAGGGGTGCGTCCGGGGGCGGTCAGCGCGACAATGGGCACGCCGCCCAGGCCAGGGGCCGTGCTCAGCCGCGCGGCGAGATGGTGGGCGCGCGCATCGCGCAGATCGCCTTCGACCAGGATCAGGTCGGGGCGCGCGCGCTGGGCCTGCTCCAACCCGTCGAGCGCGGTCACGGCGAGCGCAATCTGATAGCCGGCGCGAGACAGCGCGTGCCAGATGCGCCCCCGGCGCGCGTCGTCGCGGTCAATGTAAAGGATGCCTGGCGGTCGAGTCATGGGCGGCCTCAGGGTGTTTGAGGAACACGCACCGTCTATTGTACAGCGTTAGCGCTGTTCGCGGAATCTGACTCAACGCGCTTCGTCGGGCGGGGCGGGCGTCTCGGCGGCCTCGGCTGACGGCGCGGCGGAGTCCTGGTCTTCTGCCGGGGTGCTCATCGGGTCAGTGGGCGTCTCGGCGCTGATCTTCGTCGGCGCAGAGGGCGGTGTGCCCCGCGCGCGACGGGTGGCGCGGCGGTGTGGCGAATCCGGGTCTTGGGGCAGCACAACCTGTTTCATGCGCGGGATGTCGGCGGGTTCAGGTGGAGGAGGCGGGGCTTCGTCCGGCGGGGCCTGCGCTTCCCAGGCGTCCGCGAACTCGCTCATCCAGGCTATCTCAGCGGCGAGCATGGCCGCGCGGTGACCGAGCATGGCCGCAACGTGAAACGGCGCGCCGCCATTCTGCAGCGCGCCCTGTCGCTCGCGGGCCTGCGCCAGCCGCGAGGCGAGTTCCTGCCGGTAGGCGGCGAAGGCGGCGCGAATCTGATCCGGGCGCAGGACGTGCAGGTTGGCCAGCCCCAGCTCGAATTCGTCGGCGTGCTCGCGCGGCGTGCTGATCAGGTCGGCGACGGCGGTCTGCAGCACGCCGAATCCCGCTGCGGTGATGCGGTACTGGCGGCGCGCGGTCTCGTCAGCGCCCGGCGTGCCGCTGGCCTCGACCAGACCCTGGCGCGCCAGCTTGTCCAGCACGTAGTACATGGACGAGACACCGATCTGCGTCCAGGCGCGCAGACCGCGCTGGGCGATGACGGTCTGCAGGTCGTAGCCGTAGATCGGGCCTTCGGCGATGATGCTCAGGACGGCGAGTTCGGCGTCAGTCATGGCGGCGTCACCTGTGGGCGGCGATGGCTGGCCGGTGCTCACGATCATCCGGGACCGGCGCGCGCAAAGTCGGATACAATACACGTGTGTAGCGTACACAAGCGCGGCCCCGAAGTCAATTGGGCGCGGGTCAGGGGTGCGTGCAAAAGTTGACAGCGACTTGCTGGACGCGGGGATATTGACCTCACCCCCAGCCTCGCTGCGCTCGGCTTGCCCCCTCTCCGTCGACGGAGAGGGGGCGGCGAGGCGCGTCAGCGCCGAGCGGGGGTGAGGTCAAGGGGGCGCAGCAGAGCAGCGCCCCTACCTGAGGCAGGTTTTGCACGCGATTGCCCTGCGGGTAAGGGGTGCGCGCAAAAGTTGACAGCGACTTGCTGGACGCGGGGATATTGACCTCACCCCCAGCCTCGCTGCGCTCGGCTTGCCCCCTCTCCGTCAACGGAGAGGGGGCGGCGAGGCGCGTCAGCGCCGAGCGGGGGTGAGGTCAAGGGGGGCGCAGCAGCATGTCACGCGACGTAGGGTTATGCTACGGAATCCGGCCATAAGGTTTTACCACCTGCCGGCGACGACAGCCGGAACTGCCCATCAACCCGTCTCGGAGCGTGACCCTGCGGGCGCTCATGCTCGCGTCAGACTCAGTAGGCAGCGCCGCAGACGACTGAGGCTGGCTGGTGAGGCACCTGCTGGACGGTTCCTGTCCCGTGTTGGGTTGGTATAACCCTGCGGCGTCTCTTGGTGGTGTAACCCTACAGCGGGTAACACAGCACAGCGCCCCTACCTGACAGGTTTTGCACGTCCCCCGGAATTGGGTGCGTGCAAAAGTTGGCAGCGACTTGCTGGACGCGGGGATATTGACCTCACCCCCAGCCTCGCTGCGCTGGCTTGCCCCCTCTCCGCTGACGGAGAGGGGGCGGCGAGGCGCGTCAGCGCCGAGCGGGGGTGAGGTCAAGGGGGCGCAGCAGCACAGCGCCCCTACCTGATAGGTTTTGCACGTCCCCCGGAATTGGGTGCGTGCAAAAGTTGGCAGCGACTTGCTGGACGCGGGGATATTGACCTCACCCCCAGCCTCGCTGCGCTCGGCTTGCCCCCTCTCCGTTGACGGAGAGGGGGCGGCGAGGCGCGTCAGCGCCGAGCGGGGGTGAGGTCAAGCAAGGCGCAGCAGAGCGGCGCCCCTACGAGCGGCGGGCTTTGATGCGATTGCCCTGGGTCAGGCCGGGCGCGGAGAAAGGCTTGTGCGGATGCGACGAATAAATCTCGCGGGGGCCTGGGGCGGGCTGGCGCTCGTGCTGGGGGCGGCGCTGTCCGCCTGCGGCGGCGATGCGCCGCGCGACACGAGCCAGCCGACCAACACGCCTGTGCCACTGGTCATGGCCTGGCAGCCGGCCCAGGCGGTCATCGGCGCCGACAACCCCATCGTTGCCGTGAGCGGCGTCTTGCGACTGCACCAGAGCACCGTCAACGATCTGGCGCTCTCGGCCAGCGGCGCGCGCCTGGCAACCGCTGCCGCTGACAATGTGGTCGGGGTGTGGAATCTCGCCGACGGGGAAGACCTGTTCTTCCGCGAGAACCTGCCCGCGCGCCATGTGTTCTTCGGCCCTGGCGACGACACCCTGATCACGGTGGACCGCGACGGCCTGGCGCGGGTGTGGTCGCTGGCGGTCATTCCGCCACCCGCTGATGCAGAGCCGCTGGCGGAGTTCAGCGGCTACCGGACGGCGACGGCGGGGCCTGTCGCCCAGTCGCCGGACAGAACGCTGCTGGCGTTCGGGTCGGAGAACGGCGGCGTCACGCTGTGGCGCGTGCCGCAGGGAGAGATGGTCGCCAATTTCCAGGCGCACCGGGAGGCCGTTGGCTTTCTGGCATTTTCCCCGGACGGGCGCTATCTGGTCACTGTCGGCGCTGAGCGCGGCGCGCGCGTGTGGTTGGTGCCGTCGGGCGAACTGCTGCGCGCCGTGATTGACGCGGATCGTGTCGAGGTGGAGGCGGTCGCAACGCGGGCGGCTTTCTCGCCGGATTCCCGGCTGGTGGCCGTGGCCACTGACCGCGACCTCCAGGTGTGGACGCTGCCGGCGGGCGAGCCGTTCGCGTCCATCCCGCTCGCGCGACACCAGGCATCCCACCAGATCGCGTTTTCTCCCGACGGGCGCTGGCTGCTGGGCTGCGGCGCGCAGCCGACCCTCGGCCTGTGGAGCGTGGCGACGAGGGAGCAGGTCGCGCTGCTGCCGCTGCCTGGGCAGGGCTGTCGCAATGCCATCTTCTCTCCCGACAGCACGCTGCTGCTGACGCTGCCCTCGCCGGGGCGCGACCTGTTCCTGTGGAATCTCGCCGGCCTGCGCGAGAGCCAGCCAGAAGAAAGGCCGGTGCTTCAGCGCGCTGATCGCCGGGGGATGGGCCTGCCCGACGGTGTGACGTTCTTCGACATCATCTGGCCGGGCGATGGGCGCACCATTTTCGTGCTGGACGAAACCGGGCCAATCTACGCGCTGACCGCAGGCGTGCCGTGAGCTAGCCGCAGGGCACCGCGATCTGGGCGGCGTCCGGGCGCGCAACTTCTGGCACGCCGTCCCATTGAGTCACCTCAAAGCGGAATTCCGTCCACCGATCCTGGTCGCGCCTGGTAGTGGTCGTGTGCAGGCGCAGCAGCGCGCCCGTCCCGTCGTCGAAGACCGCTTCGCCGGACAACGTCACCGTCTCCGCTGCGGCGACCGCCTGCTCCAGTGCCGCGTCGCCCCCGTAGGTGTCCAGGATGCGCAGGGCGTCCGCAACCTGCGCGACGAGGGTGTGCTGCGTCGCCTCGCGCCCGGCAACCGTCGTCTCCTCCGGCTCGGCGATGACGGACAACGTCTGCGGGGCAGCGGCGAGCGCGCCATGAGCAGCAATCAGCCCGGCGAGGCCGTCGCCCAGCCCTGTCGCAGCCGGAACATCGCTGGCGCAGACGTAGCTGTCCCCCGCGACGCGGTAGACCGGTGCGGGCGACGGCTGGTCGCCCGGCACAACATACGTGGCGGGCGCCTCCCCCCCGCTAAGCGCAGCCTGTAGATCGCCCTCCGCATCAACGCGCAGCGTGTAATGCTGCTCGCTTGTGACGGCTGAGTCCAGCGCGCCGTCCGCGTTGAGGCGGCCCTGGCGCACGACGACCGCAGCCTCATAGCCCACGCCCGCCGCGCCGAGGTCGTTCACGCCCTGGCCGACGCGCCCGGCGACTCCGCGTTCGTCCACAGCCTGCATCAGCGCGACCGCGTCGTCCACTGTGTCCGCCGTCTCGCGCGTCTCGTCAAAGGTGGCGCAGGCGGACAGGAGCAGCGCCAGCAACATGCTCGCCAGCCCAATCCGCGCAGAGAAGCTCATCCGCAGCGTCCTTTCCGTTGCAAGTGCGTTGCCCGTGTAACTGTATAGTCCCAGCCGCCGCTTGACAAATTCCGGGGGACGTGCAAAACCCAGACGGGGGCGCTGTGCTGCTGCGCCCCCCTTGACCTCACCCCCGCTCGGCGCTGACGCGCCTCGCCGCCCCCTCTCCGTCAACGGAGAGGGGGCAAGCCGAGCGCAGCGAGGCTGGGGGTGAGGTCAATATCCCCGCGTCCAGCGAGTCGCTGTCAACTTTTGCACGCACCCAATTCCGGGGACGTGCAAAACCCAGGCGGGGGCATTGTGCTGCTGCGCCCTGAGCTTACCTCACCCCTGCTCGGCGCTGACGCGCCTCGCCGCCCCCTCTCCGTTGACGGAGAGGGGGCAAGCCGAGCGCAGCGAGGCTGGGGGTGAGGTCAATATCCCCGCGTCCAGCGAGTCGCTGTCAACTTTTGCACGCACCCAATTCCGGGGGACGTGCAAAACCCAGACGGGGGCGCTGTGCTGCTGCGCCCTGGTTGACCTCACCCCCGCTCGGCGCTGGCGCGCCTCGCCGCCCCCTCTCCGTCAACGGAGAGGGGGCAAGCCGAGCGCAGCGAGGCTGGGGGTGAGGTCAATATCCCCGCGTCCAGCGAGTCGCTGTCAACTTTTGCACGCACCCAATTCCGGGAGACGTGCAAAACCCAGACGGGGGCGCTGTGCTGCTGCGCCCCCCTTGACCTCACCCCCGCTCGGCGCTGACGCGCCTCGCCGCCCCCTCTCCGTCAACGGAGAGGGGGCAAGCCGAGCGCAGCGAGGCTGGGGGTGAGGTCAACGCCCCCGTGTCAGGCGCGTCTCTGCCAACCTTTGCACACGATCACCCCTGGAATCAAGTTGCGGAGATGCGCGCGGGTTTGTACACTGTCCCCGACTGGTCAGGAGTAGAAGCGAGCGGCACATGATCGGGCAATCGCTGGGCAACCGCTATGAAATTCAGGAGCGCATTGGCGAGGGCGCGACCGCCGTTGTCTTCCGCGGGCTGGACACGCGCCTGCAGCGCACGGTGGCGATCAAGATGCTGCTGCCGCACGTGGACAGCACGACGCGCAGGCGCTTCGAGCGCGAAGCCCTGGCTGCGGCCCGGCTCAACCATCCTGGCATCATGGCCATCTACGACGTGAGCCAGGAGGGCGACCGGCCCTACCTGGTCGTCGAGCACGTCGAGGGCCGCCCGCTGTCCGACTTCATCCCTTCGCTGCCGGATGTGGTGGCCGAGTATGGCCGGCAGATCTGCCTGGCGCTGGACTACGCGCACCGGCGCGGCCTGATTCACCGCGACATCAAGCCGGCTAATATTCACATCACGCCGGACAATGTGGTGAAGATCATGGACTTCGGGCTGGCGATCTCCGGCGAGTCAAAGCGGCTGACGGCGCTGGGGCGCATCATCGGCACGCCCGCCTACCTGTCGCCAGAGCAGGCGCAGGGCTTCGCCCTGACCTCCCACACCGACATCTACTCGACCGGCGTGGTGCTCTACGAGCTGGCGACAGGGGTGCTGCCCTTCGACGCGGATGACATCGGCGCGCTGCTGATCCAGCAGGTCAAGAAAGCCCCCAGGCCGCCCCGCGAGCTTGAACCCGGCGATCAGTCCTGCCCTGGAAGGTGCCATCCTCAGGGCACTGGCCAAGCAGCCCGAAGACCGCTTTGAGACGGCGCGAGCGATGGCGGACGCGCTGGCGGAGGCGGGGTCCTGCGCGGATCGAACGCTCAACGCGGCGGCGGTGACGGTTGAGGAACTGGAGTCGCAGGAAGATACGCCTGCCAGCGCAGTCCCCAGCGCGCGCGGCAAGGTGCGCGTGGCCCTGGCCGACGATCACCGCGTGCTGCGCATGGGGTTGGCGATGATGCTCTCGGCGACCGATGAGTTCGAAGTCGTGGGCGAGGCGGACGACGGCGAGCAGGCGCTCGAACTGGTGCGCACCGCCCAGCCGGACGTGCTGCTGCTCGACCTGAATATGCCCAAAGCCAGCGGCCTGGACATCCTGCCCCAGATTCGCCAGACCTGGCCGGGCATCAAGGTGTTGGTGCTGACCGGGCGCGCCGAAGACCAGTACATCATGCACGCGCTGCGCGCGGGGGCGCACGGCTATGTATTGAAGACCACTGCCGAGAAGGAACTGATCCACGCGGTGCACGATGTCGCGGCGGGGCGGCTGGTGCTGGGGCAGGGCGTGGCCGAGCGTGTCGTCGAAGGCTACACTTCGCGCCCTGGCGCTGAGGGCGATCAGCCGGATGAGCTAGACCGCGCCATCCTGGCCGGTGTGGCTGCCGGCAAGACCAACGACCAGATCGCCGAACGGCTGGGCCTCGACCCGCAGATCGTAGACCAGCAGCTTGCCCAGCTTATCGCCCAGCTTGGCGCGCGCTCGCGCGTGGAGACAGGGCTGATCGCGCTGCGGCGGGGGCTGGTTTCGCTCCAGGACTTGCAGCACGGCTGAGCCGCCGCCGGCCGATCAGCCGGTCGCCAACATGCCGACCGCCAGCTCGGTGAGCGGCTCCCCCGGCACCGGCACGGCGTCCCCGTAGATCATGCGCGTGCATTGCCGCATGCGGCTCAGGTTGTGGTCGCTGGCCAGAATCAGGCTGCGCCCATTGTTGTCGGGAATATTAATGACGATGGGCTGGCCCTGAAGCCGCTCCAGAGCCAGCAGCAGCAGCCGCTCCGCCGAGGCGATGGTCCGGCTCATCCAGGGGCCGACCAGGACGCTGCTGCCATGCCGATGAGCGAGCAGGTATCCTTCCAGCGCGCCGCCCTGATAGTCCACCCAGGTCATGTCGGGGGACTCGTCCATCAGGCGGCCCAGGATGTGGCTGCGATCCAGCCCAAACGCCGTCCGGTCGAAGGCGAAGACGGCTTCGCGATCCACCGGATCCATTCGCTGGGCGCGCGGCCCCAGGTAAGTGCTCGCCCGCCCCTCCCACCGCTCGATCTTGCCCACCGCGCGGAAGCCCATGCTCTGGTAGAGCCGGCGGCCCGCGTCGGTCGAATCGAGCATAATCCGCTCGGTGCCCCTGGCGATCAGGTGATCGAGCGCGGCCCGCATCAACTGCCTGCCCAGGCCCAGCCGTTGGCGCTCTGGCGCGACCAAAACCATGCCGATCCAGGCCAGGGCGGTGCCGTAGGAGGTGGTGCTCACTGTGCCGACGATGCCGCTCTCCTCCTCGTCCAGCACGAAGCAGCCGTCCGGCGACCAGTACAGCAGCCGCCCCCAGTGTGCGGCATCCTTCTGCCAGCCGACGCGCTGGGTGAGGGCGAGCGCGCCGGGGATGTCGTCTGGGGTCATGCGGCGCAGCACGCGGTCTGGCTCGCGGCTGGGCTGGTAGCGTCCCTGCCAGGTCAGGCTCATGGGTTCCTCACTTGCACGTGGTGGTAGGGGGGTTCTGAGTCGTGAGTCATGAGACAGGAACATGTCCTATCCTCATGACCCAAGACTCACGACTCCGGACTCACAACTCCGGACTCACGACTCGACACTCGTCTACCCAGGCGTCGGCGTCAGAGTCCAGGTGGGCGTCAGGGTCGGAATCAGCGCCGCGTCGGGGAAGCTGCCCTCGGCGAAGGGTAGCGTCAGCGTGGGCGCGGGCGTGGGCATGGGCGGCGGCGCGGCCTGGTTGTTGACATTGATGCGCACGTCGCGCCTGACGAAACGCCCGTACTGGTCAATGGCGACCAGCCGCAGCGTGTACGGACCGTTCTGCAGCACGCGCGTGTCAAGCTGCCCCAGCAAAGCATTCGGCTCGCGGCGCTCCTGCGGGTCTACGATCAGCGGCTCGCTGAAGGCGGTCGGGCTGTGGCCGATGCCGTAGCGGATTTCGTAGCGGCTAAAGTTGGGCATGGTGACGGTGCCCAGCACCTGCATCACTCCCTCAACAGTGACATCCTGGGCCGGTGCGGACAACACCACGTAGGGGCGCGGCTCTGCGGGATTGCAGTACTCAGTCGGCGGCGGCATGATCGGCGCCTGCAGGCTGCGCTGCGCCAGCCAGGCATTGCCCGCCGGGTCGTTGTTCAGCCAGTTGTAGGCTGACGAATCGCTGATCGCCAGGAAGGTGCGATACTCTGCCTCGCTGGCGCAGGAATCGTTGGCCAGCTTCTGTGTGAAGGTGTCCACGTAGAGCGAGCGGTAGATATCCTGGTCGGGGCCGGGCGGCGGCGCGCTGCTGGCGAAAATCTCCGCGTAGGTGCGCCCGGCGCACCCCGGCGAAGCCACCGTGCCGGAATCGCGGCAGACTTCCGCCTGGACGACGCCGGGCGGCGGCTGGAAGGACTCAAAGGCCAGCCCGGCGTGCGCCGCTTCCATGATCTCGTTCCAGATCGGCGCCGCGCCATAGTAGCCGGTCAAGCCGATCATCGGGCTGTTGTCGGAGTTGCCGACCCACACGCCGATGGCGTACTGCGGCGTGTAGCCGATTGTCCATACGTCGCGGCTGTCGTTGCTGGTGCCGGTCTTGACCGCCACCGTGCGGCCCCCCAGCAGCTCCAACGGCCAGCCGCGCCCGAATTCCTCGGCGCGCGCCGCCCCGTCGGAGAGGATGTTGGTGATCAGGTAGGCGTATTCGGGCGGCACGATCTGCTGGCCGGCCTGCCCGCCGGCGCGGTAAATCTCGTTGCCCTTGCTGTCTTCGATGTAGACGATGGAGAACGGCTCGACGCGCACGCCATTGTTGCCCAGCGCGGCGAAGGCAGCCACCATGTCAAACAACCGCACCTCGACGGCGCCCAGCGCGGTTGGCAGCCCGGCATTGCGCTCAACCGGATTGCCGAGCGGAAAGCGGATGCCGAAGCGCGTCGCCATCTCGGTGAAGCGCAGCAGCCCGGCCTGTTGCAGCACCTTGACGGCGGGCACGTTCAGCGAGTTGCCCAGGGCTTCGCGGGCGGTCTTTGGGCCGTGAAACTGGCTGTCGTAGTTGGTGGGGACGTAGCCGTTGAAGTCCGTGCGCACGTCCCACAGCACGCTGGCCGGGGTCAGGTAGCGGCCTTGCTCGTCGGGCATGAAGGCCGTCAGGTAGACGAAAGGCTTGATCGCCGAGCCGGGCTGTTGCGCGGTGAAGGCGATGTTGACCTGCCCGTCAATGTCCTTGTTGTTGTAGTCGGCGCTGCCCACCATGGCCAGCACCGCCCCGTTTCTAGGATTCATGACCACCGCCGAGGCATTGCGCGCGTTGATGCCCCGCGCCTGAAGCGTGCCCAGCTGGTCGGCGATGGCGCGTTCCGACGCAGTCTGAATGGTCTCGTCCAGGGTGGTGTAGACGCGGTAGCCGGCGCTGTAGATCGCCTGCGGGCCGTAGGTGTCTTCAAGCTGCTGCCAGACATAGTTTACGAAATGGGGGTGAATGAACTGGTTGGCTGGCGGCGCGAACGTCCTGGTCTCCACCAGGGCGAGTTCCAGGGACATTTCCTGGGGTTCGGGCGTGTCGGGCGTGGTGTAGTAGTAGAGCGTGGTGCCGTTGGGCTGCGGGCGGGCGATGATGCACAGCGACCCCGCGCTAGGCACGCCCCACTGAGTGGTGTCGTCGTGCTGGATGGCGATGCAGCCGGTCCCGTTGGCCTCCGACATCAGGCGCAGGACGGTGCGCATACGCTGGATGGCCGCTTCGCGGTTGACCACCGGGTCGTAGGTGGCCGGTGATTGAGGCAGCCCGGCCAGGAACGCCGCTTCGATGGGGTTGAGATCGCTGGCCGGCTTGTCGAAGTAGGTCTGGGCTGCCGCCTCGATGCCGTAGGCGAAGTTGCCGTAGAAAATCTCGTTCAGGTAGATTTCAAGTATCTCGTTTTTGGTGTATTTGCGCTTGATCTCTGAGGCGACGATGATCTCGACGATCTTGCGCTCGGCGGTGCGCTGCGAGGCGAACTCCGTCTCCAGCACCAGGGCGCGGGCAAGCTGCTGGGTGATCGTGCTGGCCCCTGGCCCGGAAAGCACATCCCCGGCGCGCAGGTTGTTGTACGCCGCGCGCACGATGGCGAGCACGCTGAAGCCAGGGTCATCGTAGAAGGTCTCATTTTCGGTGGACACGGTGGCGTGAATCAGCCAGGGCGAAATCTGGTTGAGCGGCACCACTCTGCGCTGGCCGGTGTCAGGGTTATTGAACTCAGCCAGCGTCGCCCCTTGCGCGTTGAGGATAAGCGTCGTCTCGAAGTCTGATGCGCTCTCGTGCAGCGACGAGACGGCCTCGGCGTACTGGTCTACCTTGTACAGGTAATAGCCGATCATCAGCACCAGCACGAGCAGCGTGAGCGCCATGCCGCCGATGATGCCGAAGATGCTGAAGCGGATGCCCCACTTGACGTAGGTGTTGCGGTTGTGTGCCGCGCCGAGCGCCGCGCTGTAGTCTGGCTGAGGGAACGCGCCGATGGGCGGCTTGGGCGGGGGCGGTGGTTCGGCGGGCACGGCGTGCAGCTCACCGCGCGCCATCGTCACCCCGGCCCCGACCGCCGCCGAGCGGATCGTCTGTTGGTCGGCGCCCGGCCCGCTGAGGCCGTGCGGCAGGGTGATCAGGTTCGCTGCTGCCGCGTCTACCTCTTGCCCTTTCTGCAAAGTGGGCGCGTCGGAGCGGCGCACCGGCTCCAGGAACGGAGTGTGAGGCGAGACGAGCGTCGCGCCGGGATCGTCCTGGGGGACGCGCAAGGGCAGCGGGGCGCCCTCGTCGCCCGCCTCGCTCTCCAGCGACTCCAGCGTGATCTGGTCATCGGTCAGCCCGGCGGCGGACTCGACGACGACTTGTTGCACGCCTGTTTCCGTGCGCACGGCGCTGCCGCGCACGCGCTCCTCGTAGCCGGGCGGGTTGGCCGGGACCCACGCCTGCCCGTCGTAGTGGTACCAGCGGTCGGTTTCCAGGCCGAGCATCCACCAATGCCCATCCTCGCCGAGGATCATCAGCCCGCGCAGCTCGTCCTGCAACTCCTCGCGGGTGATTTCCCCGGCCTGGTAACGCTCGCGCAGCGTCCTGACCTGCTGCTCGACCTGCTCGAAGCGCGACGGGTCTGGGGCGGGCGCTTTTTGCTCTTCGGCGGGCGACTCGCTGGGAGTGTCAGTGGGCAGCGGGGTGTCTTCGGGCAACGGCGTGCTGCCGGCGGCAGCCGTCGCGTTGCCCGCCGCGCCTGCCTCCTCCGGCGGAGCCTCCTCAGAGACGTGAATCTCGGCGATGGTCTTGTCGGCGCCGTCCAGCAGAGCGTCAACTTTCGCCTCAAGCGGCGTGAACCAGTCACCGCGCTCGCGCGGCGAGACTTCACCCTGCGGGGGTGTCTCGCTACCAGTCGCCGGAGGCGAGGCCTGATCTGGTTCGGGCTGGGGAGGGGGCTGCGGTGTGAACCAGGTCTCGACGACGACCGGGCGCGACGATCCCTCCTCGACCGGCGGCTCGTGCCACAGATCGCCGGGCGATGCGCCCGCCGTTGTGCCAGGGGCAGGTGCTGTATCGGACGACGCCGGGTCGGGCCTGGTTGCGTCTTCGGGCGGCACTGCCGGCTTGTCCTCAGGGTGATCCACGATCCCGCTTCCTCGGAAAAATAGCCAACAGGTATCAGCGATCAGCAATCAGCAGGAGCAGGGCAGGAGCAGTCTCCTCCCGTGCTAAACGCGCTGAGATCGGGGTGACGGATGTCCCAGTGTCCCCCACCTCGATCTTACCACCATCGCCGGGCAATGTACATTCGACGAGCCGCAACAGGATCACCGCCGAGGCGCAGAGGACGCAGCGCAGAACCATGAAATCGGGCGCGCGCACACCCTGTCAGGTAGGGGCGCGACAGAGCAGCGCCCCCGTAGGGGCGTATTGCAATACGCCCCTACCACGCGGCGGATTTTGATGCGATTGCCTTGCCGCAAAGCCGCAACAGGTCACCGCTGAGGCGCAGAAAACACAAGGAGAAGCCATAAGACCCTCTGTTTTTCTCGGCGCTCTCTGCCTCTCTGCGGTTCAAAAAGCACCCCGAACAGCCTCAGCTTGCGGCGGTCTGCGGCCTGCTGGCAACCAGGACAGTCCACTCGCCTTTCTGGGTGACGGTGCCGTCCTGGTTGACGATCTTCACGTCGAAGGTCACGAAGCCGCCGCCGGCCTGCCGCATCTCGCGCAGCTTGGTCACCTTCACCTGGACGCGCAGCGTGTCGCCGATGAAGACCGGCGCGCGGAACTTCCATTCCAGGGTGGTGAAGGCGATCACCGTGCCGTCCAGAAAGCCCATCTGGTAGGCCAGGCCGCTGGCGATGGATAGCCCCAGCAGCCCGTGCGCCACGCGCTTGCCGAACTGCGTGCCCTGAGCGTACATCTCGTCGGTGTGCATCGGGTTGAAGTCGCCGGAGAGGCCCGCGAAGCCGAGGATGTCGCTCTCGGCAATCGTCCGGCCATGCGTCTCCAGCGCCATACCCTCGCTGAAATCCTCGAAGTAAAGGCCGCGCTGTGCGCGTAGCTGCTCTGTCATGTGTCCCTGCCTTGTTAAACTCGTCTGGCTGTCGTTGCCAGGCTGATCGCAATCGTGGAGAGAACGACTCTGCGGCCATTGTAGCGCAAGGGGCGCTGCGGCGAAACTCTGCCGTTTACCTCACCCCCAGCCTCGCTGCGCTCGGCTTGCCCCCTCTCCGTCAACGGAGAGGGGGCGGCGAGGCGCGTTAGCGCCGGGCGAGGGTGAGGCCCGTAGGGCGTATTGCAATACGCCCCTACCTGACAGGTTTTGTACGCACCCCACATCACCCGCTCAGCGGCTCCTTGAAGTCGTAGATGTCGTCGCGCAGCGCCCAGCGCCCGTGACCGTGCGGGCAGGCGACCGCTTCCCCCTCGTCGCGTAAGGGCGCGCCGCAGTGCATACACTTGAACAGCGGGCCGTCGAGTGCCGCTGGGGGATGGTCGCCCACCGCCGCATTGCGCGTGAAGACGCTCGGCGAAAACGGCGCGATCTGCCCGGTGGGTTGGAGCAGCCGGTCGAGCATCACCAGCAGCCGCAGCGGGAGGCGCTCTTTGAGCAGGCCCAGTCGGAAGTAGGACAGCGCCAGCCGCCGCTCGGTGCGGAAGCCCGCGTCCGCCAGGCAGCGCGCCATGGTTGCCGGGTGGAAGTCGAAGTTGAGCGCGACGAACTCGACCGGCGCTTCGTCGAACGGATTCCATGCCTGGCGGCGCAGCGCGTAGCGCAGGATTGCCTTGAGATTGCGCTTGTTGGCGTATTCCAGGATGAAGGGCGCGCCGGGGGCCAGGATCGCCCGAACCTGGCGCAGCGCGGCGGGCACGTCGGCCATGTGGTGGATGACGCGCTCCATCACCGCCGCGTCGCAGCTTCCCTCGGCCAGCGGCAGGCGGTAGATGTCGGCGGCGACGTACACGTAGCGCCCTCCGCGCCCCAGGTGAGCCTGGGCCTCGCGCAGCATGGTGCGCGAGTAGTCGAGCACGATCACCTGGTCGAACACGCTCAATTCGCCGGTCATGCGTCCGAACCCCGCGCCGAGGTGGGCGCAGCGCCGCCCGCCCGCTGGCAGCAGCCGACGCAGCGCCGCGCGCTCGGTCAGGTCTTCGTATTCTCGCCCGCGACCATCCCAGAAGTCAGTGCGATAGCCCGATCCTTCGTAGTCGCAGACAGGGGGCGTGTCGTTCACAGATGCCTTCCTTCAGGGAGCGCGGGGTTATGAACTGGTGTGCCAGCCAGGCCATCACGCGCCCATCATAACAGGTTTTGCGCGCTTCTAAAGCAAGAGGGCGCGTGGCGCACCCTCTTGATCGGCGGTTGGGTCTTCTGCGGCGAGCTAGAGGCCCACCTCCTGGCGCAGCAACGCCGCTTTGTCCGTTCGCTCCCAGGCGACATCGAGATCGTCCCGGCCAAAGTGTCCGTAAGCGGCTACCTGGCGATACTGCGGCTTGCGCAGATCGAGGTGACGGATGATCGCCGCCGGGCGCATGTCGAAGTGCTTGTTGATCAGCGCGATGATCTGCTCGTCGGGAATGGCCCCTGTGCCGAACGTCTCGATGGCGATGGACAGCGGGCGCGCGACGCCGATGGCATAGGAGACTTGTAGCTCGAAGCGCGAGGCCAGGCCCGCAGCGACGATGTTCTTGGCGATGTAGCGGGCCATGTATGCGCCGGAGCGATCTACTTTGGTGGCGTCCTTGCCGGAGAACGCCCCGCCGCCGTGCCGGGCGATGCCGCCGTAGGTGTCCACGATGATCTTGCGCCCGGTCAGGCCGGCGTCGCCGAGCGGCCCGCCCACGACAAAGCGCCCGGTGGGGTTGACGAAGTATCTGGTTTTTTCGTCCAGCAGATGAGCCGGGATGACTGCGCGGACAACGTGCTGCAACATATCCTCGCGGATTTGCTCGCTGGTCGCTTCGGGCGCGTGCTGCGCCGAGACGAGCACGGTGTCCACGCGCTTGGGCTTGCCGTAGGAGTACTCGACTGTGACCTGGCTCTTGCCGTCCGGGCGCAGGTAGGACATCACACCATTGCGCCGGACTTCGGCCAGCCGCCTGGTCAGCTTGTGGGCGAGTATGATGGGCAGCGGCATCAGCTCTGGCGTCTCGTCGCAGGCGAAGCCGATCATCATGCCCTGGTCGCCCGCACCCAGCGCGTTAAGCTGCTCTTCGTTGAGTTCGCCTGTCCGCCGCTCCAGCGCGCTGTCAACGCCCTGGGCGATGTCGCCAGACTGCTCTTTGATGGACACGATCACCCCGCACGTGTCCGCGTCGAAGCCGAACTTGCCGCGCGTGTAGCCAATCTCGCGCACGACATCGCGGGCGATGGAGCCGATGTCCACGTAGGTTGACGTGGTGATCTCGCCCATCACCACGACCAGCCCGGTGGTGACGGCGGTTTCGCAGGCCACGCGCGCCTGCGGGTCGTCGGCCAGAATCGCGTCGAGCACGGCATCGGAAACCTGGTCACAAATCTTGTCCGGGTGCCCCTCAGTGACCGATTCCGACGTGTAGAACAACTGAGAAGATGACATGAAGGTGGTGCTGTTGGTGCCGCTCACGGTGACTCCTTTGTGGCTAGTACCTGGCCCGGCAGGAACGAAAGACGCCCCCTGTCACACTCTGTCAGGGGGCGTCATCATGCTCATTGGGCCTCATTGATCAGGCGCATGAGGTCGCTAGATAACGCTCTCATCTTCCAGAAAACCTGACGGAATTGGCACCGTTCTGCGGCGGGCTACTTGCCTGAGCCAGCCGAAGAGGTTGCCGCGGCTTCATGGGGCCGGTCCCTCTGCCGCTCTGGATAAGAGTGTTTCCAGGTATGCGATTGGTATCTTGCCCCCATGATAGCACTGGATAGGCCGCCGCGCCAGTGGCAACAAGAGGGGTAGTGTATCGAATTCGGTTGAAATGGAGTGGGCACTGGCTGCCGTGTACCTCCCATCCCCCAGCCTCTTCCCTCACGCTGCACGGAGGGAAGGGGAGCAGGCCCGCCACTTTTCTCCCTTCCCCCCTCGTGGGCTGAGGGGGCGGAGATGGGGGGCCATTCCTGTGTGACGAGTTTCAACCGACAAGGATACACTACCGCCGCTGCCTGGACGGGTGCGGGCGGAGCGCGGATGCTGCTATACTATGCGCGGTTGGCTTGGCATGGCGCACCAGGAAATGATGGTCGCATGGCTCTCGATCTGTCGTCTATTGACGCGGTAGCCCTGGACATGGACGGCGTGCTCTGGCGCTCGTCTCTGGTCCTGCCGGGCATACCGGCTCTCTTCGATTTTCTGCAGCAGCACGGCATTGCGTTCGCTTTCGTCACCAACAACAGCACAACCAGCGTGGCGGCCTACGTGGAGCGCCTGCGCGCCATAGGCATCCCGGCCCGCCCTGAGGGCGTCATAAGCTCGGCGGTGGCGACGGCGGACTACATGAGCCGCCGCTATCCCGCCAGCACGCCGCTCTACATCATCGGCGACGACGGCATTCGCAGCGCCCTGGCCGAGCGCGGCTTCCGCGAGGACCCGCCCAACGCGCAGGTTGTGGTGGTGGGGCTGGATGTGGCGGCGACGTTCGGCAAATTCAGGCTGGCCACGCTGCGCATCCGCGCCGGGGCGGACTTCATCGGCACCAATGGCGACCGCACGTTCCCCACACCTGAGGGGCTGATACCCGGTAACGGGGCGCTGCTGGCGCTCCTGGAGACGGCGACCGATGTCGCGCCGGTGGTCATCGGCAAGCCGGAGCGCATCATGTTCGACGTGGCATTGGAGCGCCTGGGGACAGCGCCAGAGCGCACGCTGATGGTCGGCGACCGCATCGAGACGGACATCGCGGGCGCGCAGCGCGCTGGCTGGCGGGCGGCCCTGGTGCTGACCGGCGTCGCAACAGCGGAGCAGGCCGCCGCTGATGGTCGCGCTGATGCGGTCTTCGAGTCGTTGGTAGCGCTGGGCGCTGCGTGGAAAGAGGCGCTCCGCCGACGCAACCGGGCTGGAGCGGGCGAGTGATGATGGAGCAGGGAGGTAGTGGGATGGAATACGGGACGTTCAGGCGAACGCTGGCTGTGTGCGGTGTGGCGGGTGTGTTGATCGCGCTTGCGCTGGCGGCCCTGGCTCTTTCAGGGGGCGCAGCGCGGGCAGCGGAGCCAGGAGCCGGCCTGCTGACTGCGACTCCGGCTTCGGCTGGCTCGTCCGCCGAGTGGACGGTCGGCGCGCTGGCTTTCGAGAGCCGCTACCCGGACGGATTTGTGTTCACGGCGGAGATCAGCAGCAGCGCCGGGCCGATTGTGCGCGGGCGCGTCACGTGGTCGCTCGCGCCGGGCACGCAGCGCAGCGCGCCCTTCGAGATCGACCCGGACACCGGCCACCTGGTGGCCGAATGGCAGCCCGGCCCCGGCGATTCAACGCCGCCCTGGCTGGGGCTGACCTACACCTGGGCGGTGGGCGATGCGGCGGGCAACTCGCTGGAGACCGAGCCGCGCTATGCCGAGTATGCCGACACCAGCCGCAAATGGCTGCGCAGCGAGAGCGAAGACATCATCGTGTTCAGCCAGGGGCTTCCGGCGGAGGTCAACGATCTGACGCTGAAGGCGATGGCTGAGCAGCGCGAGACGTACCGCGCCGCCTGGGGCGATCTACTCCCCTACCGCCCGCGCGCCATCCTCTTCGGCGACCTGGATGCCTGGCGGGAGTGGCAGGTCGGCCAGATGAGCGCCAGCATCGCCGGGCTGACGCGCAGCGAGTGGGGCGGCACCGTTCAGCGCGTGACCGGGGCGGGCGTGCGCGACATCGCCTATGGCACGGTCCTCCACGAGATCGCCCACCTGTACCAGGACGCCTTCACCTTTATGGTGGCGGGAAACTGGTTCACTGAGGGCAACGCCACGTTCTTCGAGCTACAGCAGTACTACGACTACGAGGCGACGGTGCGGGCATTGGCGGCGGCAGGGCAACTGCCCGCGCTGCTCGATGGCACGGGGCCGGGCGTGAGCGGGCGCGATGCGCGCCGGGGCTACGACATCGGCTACACGTTCTGGGCCTGGCTGGCGGACAACTACGGCCTGGAAGGGCATCGCCAGCTTATCACACTGATCAAGGGGGGCGTCGGGCGCAACGAGGCCATCGAGCAGGTCACCGGGCTGACCGCCGCCGAGGTTGAGAGCCGCTGGCGGGTCTGGCTGGGCGCATCGCCCGCCGCCCCTACGCTGGTTCCAACGCCCGCTTTCTTTTTCCTGCCGTCGCCCACGCCCTATGTGGTCGGGAAGTGACGGCTGGGGGTGATGGTTGATGGTTGTTGGTCATTGGTAGTTGGTGAAGGTGGCGGGCAGTGGATTCGCACCTTTTCCGCGTTGTCTGGGGTGCGTGCAGGGGGTGTCAGCGAGTCGGTTGGCGCAGGGGCATTGGCCTCACCCCCGCTCGGTGCTGATGCACCTCGCTCCCCCTCTCCGCAACGGCTATGCGTTACCCACAAATACCCCCATCCCCCAGCCCCTTCTCCCGCGCTGCGCGGAGGGTAGGGGAGCAGGCCCGCCGCTTTCTCTCCCTTCCCCCTCGTGGGGGAAGGGCCGGGGATGGGGGGACAGGCACAGCCAAAGATGTGGGCGATTACCCCTGTCGCTCGCCAGCAAGTGACAGGCGCGCCAACTGATGCTAGGATTGAGGTGTCCCGGCGGTCGGTGAGGGGAGGGGGCCTATGAGCAGGCAGCGGGGTAGTCGCAGGGCGCGCTGGGCGCTGATCGCGGCGCTGGCGCTCGGCTTGCTGGCGGGGTGGGGAGGGCGCGGCCCGGCATCCGCCCAGGACGACGACGGCGAAGCGGACGAAGAATACCCGATCATCTTCGGGCACCAGGTCGAGGTTGTCTTCCCGGCGGTCGTTCGCTTTGGGGTGGGCGTGAACTCCGTGTTGGACGACGTTGAGTCGATCTCCCTCGTCGTCAGCCAGGAAAGCGGCCTGGATCACACCTTCGCCATTGACCCCCAGGCGGCCCTGGTGCCGGAGCACAGCGGCGGCGTGGCCAACCAGTTCGTCTTCGAGTGGCATCTCAACGGGGAGCCAAGTCCCGCGCTGTTTGAGGCGGTGGATTATCGCTGGGAAGTCGCGGTGCGCGGCCAGCCGCTCGCGGAAGCCGAGGGCATCTTCATGGCTGCTGACCTGCGAGCAGGCTCCTGGCGGGTGGCGGGGCGTCCGCCGGTGGTGCTGCGCTGGCTGAACCCCAACCTGGCCGGGCAGATCGTGTGGGACGAGATCATGGCCGCCTATGGGCTGCTGGATCGTCAGACGGACGGCCCTCCGACCTTCGAATTCGCCATCTACGACCCGGACGCGCGTCTGTGCGAGTCCGTCCGCGACGAGGCGACCGGCGAAGTTCGTGAGGTGGTGCAGGCGCGCGGCGATCCGCTTGAGTATCCGTGCTCGGCGGAACTATATACGCAGGTGTACGCCCGCTCCGGCATCACCTTCGTGCAGCGGTCTACCTTCGGCCTGTCCGAGCTTGAGGATGCGTTGATCGCGGCGATGGTCGGTCAGACCTACGGCGATCTGTGGGCCGGCGCGGGCGTGCCAGCCTGGTTCGAGAGCGGGCTGGCCGCGCTGTACCGGCTGCGCCCCGGCACCGCCGCGCTTGAGTTGGCGCGCAGCGCCGCCCGCACCGGCGGGCTTTTCTCGCTCGATGCATTGCAGGCTCCGCTGCCGGAGTCAGCGACTTATGCCAGCCGCGCGCTGTGGACGGCCCAGGGATACACGCTGGTGCTGCTGCTCGCCGACCGCTATGGGGCGGACGCGCCACTCGACCTGGCCCGCGCCGCCGGGCGGGAGTCCGGTGGGTTCGCGGGCGCGCTTCGCTCGCTGACGGGCGGCGACCAGGGGGCGTTGTGGGATGGCTGGCAGGGCTGGCTGTTCGCGGAGGACGCGCTGCGCGTCGCCGGGTGGACGCCTTATATGCCGGAGATGCCCGTCCCCACGGCGACGCCGACCGCCTCACCTGTTCCGCCGACGCGCACGCCGACCGTGACGCGCACGCCGACGCTCACGCCGACCGAGCGCGTGCCCGGCGTGGTGCCCCAGACGGTCGTCGTCCTGCCGATCTCGCCGACGGCTCGCCTCGCGCCGACCAATACACCCCTCCCGCCGGGCAGCCTGCCCCCGGCTACGCCGCGCCAGCCAGAGGGCGAGGAGGATGGCGAGGCCATTGACCCGGTAGTGGTTGGTATTCTCGTCGGGATTGCCGCGCTGATCCTGCTGCTGATGGCGACGATTTTCGCCGGGCGGCGGCGCACCTGAAGCGGGGAGGACTGAGGGCGCTGTGACCCACCCCCTGATCTACGATCTGAGCCTGGACGACCTGACCGCGACGCTGCGCGGCTGGGACGAGCCGGCCTATCGCGCCCGCCAGGTCTGGGAGTGGCTGTACCAGCACAAGGTGGACGACTTCGCCGCCATGCTGAACCTGCCCCAGGCGCTGCGCGAGCGGCTGGCCGTCGAGTTCCGCTTGCACGGTCTGGCGCTGGAAGCCGAGCAGCGTTCCAGCGACGGGCAGACGGTCAAGCGGCTGTGGCGGCTGCCGGATGGGCAGATGATCGAGAGCGTGCTGATGGCCTATGACGACGAGCGGCGCACGGCCTGCATCAGCACGCAGGCCGGCTGCGCGATGGGCTGCGTCTTCTGCGCGACTGGGCAGATGGGCTTCGCCCGGCACCTGACTGCTGGCGAGATCGTCGCCCAGGCGGTGCAGTTCGCGCGCCTGCTGGAGGCAGAGGGCGAGCGGCTGAGCAACGTCGTGCTGATGGGCATGGGCGAGCCGCTGCACAACTATGAGGCGTCGCTCGCGGCCATTCGCCGCCTCAACGACGAGCGCGGGCTGGCCATCGGCCAGCGCCATATCACCCTGAGCACGGTCGGCCTGGTGCCTCAGCTTCGCCGCTTCGCTGACGAGGGCTTGCAGGTGGGGCTGGCGATCAGCCTGCACGCGGCCACGGACGAGGAGCGCAGCAAGCTGCTGCCGGCCAACCGCCGCTGGCCGCTGGCCGCGCTGCTGGACGCCGCCCGCCACTATGTGGAGCGCACGGGCCGCCGCATCACCTTTGAGTGGGCGCTGATCGCCGGCGAGAACGACACAGTGGCCCAGGCCGAGACGCTGGGCAGGTTGCTGAGCGGCCTCAAATGCCATGTCAACCTGATCCCGCTCAACCCCACCGGCGGATACGCAGGACAGCCCTCCGACCCGGCGCGCGTGGAGACGTTCCAGGCGGTGCTGCACGCCTATCGCGTGGGCAGCACGGTGCGCGTGCGGCGCGGGATTGACATTCAGGCTGGCTGCGGCCAGTTGAAGGCTGAGGTTGCGGCCCGCCAGCGCCGGGCGCGCGCCAAGCGACCAGGAGGAGACTCATGATGACCGTGACCGTGCGCTTCTTCGCCAGCCTGCGCGACGTGACGAGCGACGCGCAGTGCGAGCTGGCGCTGCCGCCCGGCGCGCGCCTCAGCGACCTGATCGCGCAGTTGGTGGCGCGCTATCCTGCGCTGGACGGCTATCAGGAGTCGTGGCATTTCGCCGTCAACCAGATTCATGCCGAGCCGGATGCGTTGCTGTGCTCCGGTGACCTGGTCGCCATCTTCCCGTATGTCGCCGGTGGATGAGAAGGGGAGTGCCATGAGCGAGGAAATCCGCGAGCGCCTCGAACGCTTCACCGCTGAGCGCCAGCGCCAGAACGCGCGCATTCTGGCATCCGATCACCTGGGCATCCGGCGTTTCTTCAACCTGGACGAAGCCGCGTACCGGGATGGGGCGCTGGATGCCAGGACCAAAGAGATGCTGGGGCTGGTGGCGTCGCTGGTGCTGCGCTGCGATGCCTGTGTGGACTACCACCTGATCCAGTGTGTCAACCTCGGCGCGACCGAGGCCGAGCTGGTGGAGGTCTTCAACGTGGGGCTGATCGTCGGCGGCTCGATAGTCATTCCCCACCTGCGCCACGCTTTCGACACGCTCGACGTGCTGCTCGCAAAGGGCGCTGGCTGACGCTCACCGGGGTGCCGCGCGTCCTTTCCCAGAAGTCGAGCGCGCCACTTCTGCCGGGCGTGCCGGCCTGATCAGCCACCAGACAACGCCAGCCAGCGCTACCAGTACCGCCGCTGTCGGTTTGACTTCCCATGGCAGTGCCCGCACTACCCGGATTGTCCATGTCGCAAACCGCACGCGACACGAAACTCCCGAAAACTAACGGTGATCTCGACACCGTACTACGAGCGCGTCTTGCAGCCGGTGGGCCAGATGTCACTCTTTGAACCACACGTTACGCACCGCCAGATGTGGAGACACATCTCCTCAGGTGAACTGGTCGATGCCCCACTGCGACCATTCCGGCCAGGGCCAATCATCTGCAAGCAAATGGCCGTGGCAACGATGGAATGGCTCAAACGCAAGCAGAACTGGAATCCGCTAGCGCGGAAGATACGGCCCCTGGACAAAGGTTGGGGCGAGGAGTGGGCCGAGCAAATGGCGGTGCGTTATGCGGAACGGTATGGACCGTGTGCATTCCATCTGATTTGAGGTTGGGGGGCGCAAGCCTCCCGCCTCTTTTTTGAACAGGTGGCGGGAGACTACTCATCGCCATTCGAATGCGAGCTTGCTAAAGGATGAATCTTCTCCTCGATGGCAGCCGGTCGCCAAGCCAGCATATCAGGTTTGAGCACACCGCTCAATCCACTCTGTCGTGCCACCACATAGGCAGTCCACGACTCCATATCGAGGATCACTACATGCAGATCTTCAGATGCGGGTACTAAGAGGGCGACCTGAGTGCCGTCCGGAGACCATACCGGTTGCGCAACAGAATTCAGGCACGTATTGATCGCGATCCGATCGGTCATATCGAGTAAGACCAATTCGGTCGATTTCGGATAGGCGAGATCGTGCACGAAGGCGAAATAGCGATTGGTCGGTGACCAGCCGAGTTCATTTCGGCCTGCCACGGGGCGACTTATATCTAAACACCACTTATCCGCAATATAGAGCCGTTCGATGAATTCACCATCTCGACTGAACAGCGACAATTGGTCTTCCGCTTCACTGACCTGTTCCGCGATGAATCCCGATGAGTCAGGTCTCCAGGCGACAGCTTCAGCTTGCAGAGGTGCGATTACTATATCTTCCGCTGCTGGATCGAAAATGCCCTCGTAACCAGCACCCGATCTTATGTACCCAAAAGCGCGTGTCCAATCAGGAGCAATCGCCAAATCGGTAAACGTGCTTTCGCCTACTGAGAACCCGGCTACTTCTACTTCGTCTTCAAATGGTCTGAATAGCAACTGTCCCATAACTAGGGACTCGTTATCTATCCAGCCAACTGCCTCATAGGTCCATGCGGTTTCAGGAATCCCTGGTACACGGTTGAGGAGTTCATAGTAGTCAGATAGGTTAAAGCTCAACTCAGTGTCATCAATGGAGCTGTAAATTCGCAGTCCACGTGCGAACCAGTAGACATTAAATGACACTTCAGTGAACCTTTCGCCGACTGGCACTGCATACCACATCGCATCCGGCGAAAGTTGTCCACCCTCAATGGGATAACCCAGGTGATCGGCATGGAAAAACGCCACTACATGCGGCGTTTCCCAATCGGCTTGCATTGCGTGGATGCCTGCATACCCTGACATGAGCAGCGTTCCGGGGTATGACCAAGCTTTGGGTGCGAGGGCTATGTGCGAGATACAGCGTTCTTCGATGTGCCAGGGAGTTTGTGGATCACTATCCGCAGCCGCTGTACTGATGGTGAATACCAGGAGAGCCAAAAAGATCAAGACACTCGTTTTCATAGCTCATTCCTCAAGCCAAGCACCTGGGTTGATCACTCATCCCCTAACTCCGGCGTTTCTGACCCCATCGACTCGCGCAAGACATAGAGCATATTGACCAGCCATTGTTCGGGGCCATGCTCACGAATGGACTGCGCGGCGGCCCTGACCCAGGTTTCGTCGTCAACCAGCTTCGGAAAATTCGCTGTGATCCCTGCATAGAGTGGGTTGCAGAACATCGCCCGGACTTTCTCGGCGGTCTTCTTTTTTTTTTTTGGGGGGGGGGGGGGTGGGTTTGTGGGGGGGGGGGTTTTTTTTTTTGTTTTTTTTTTTTTTTGGGGGGGGTGTGTGATCTCTTCTTTCTGGGGGGGGGGGGTCGTTGTAACCGCGGGGGGGGGTGGCCCCCCCCCCACAGGGCGCCCCCCGCAGGGCGACCGCGCCGAGCGGCATCCCGACGAAGTAAGTGACCCAGGCGATCCAGCCCAGGCCGCCGACCAGCATGGTGGCCAGGCCGCCGACCAGCGCCAGATAGTAGACGGTCAGCGCGATCATATAACGATCCAGCGATCCAGGCACTCACTCTGCCGCACTGTCCCCCAAGCGGACTGTGCGGCCCGGCGAACGGTCTCAGACGGGGCCAAGTATAGTCGGTTCTGCGGTGGAGTTCCACGCCGGGCCTGGTGAGCGCGGGGAGAACACGGTATATTCGGCGCGATGACGATGCATCCTGGCGCGTCAAGGGCGCATCAAAACCGTAGCGAGCAGCACGATGCAGATAGACTTCTTGTACTGGGTCGAGTGCCCTTCACACCCCCAGGCGTGGCAGCGCCTGCTGGGCGCGCTGGGCGCGCTGGCCATAGAGGCCGAGGTGCGGCGCGTCGAGATCACCACGGACGAGGAGGCGCAACGCTGGGGTTTTCCCGGCTCTCCGACGATTCTGGTCAACGGTCAGGACATTGACCCGGCGGCGCGGGGATTGCCCGCACGCCTGACCTGCCGGCTGTACTACCGCGACGATGGACGCCCGTCCCCTTTGCCGCCCGAAAGCATGATCCGCCGCGCTCTGATCGCTGCCCAGGCGCGAGAACGCCTGCTGGAGAAAGGGAATTGACGATGCTTGAGATTGGACAGAAGGCTCCCGACTTCGCACTGCCCGGCGTGGACGACGCCAACCATTCGCTGGCGGCGCTGCTGGCCGACCACAAGGTGGTCGCCGTCATCTTTAGCTGCAACCATTGCCCGTATGTGCGCGCCTGGGAAGAGCGCATGGTTGCCATCCAGCGCGACTACGCCGCGCGCGGCGCGGCCCTGGTCGCCATCAACCCCAACGACACAAGTCGCTATCCCGACGATGATTTCGACTCCATGAAAGCGCGCGCGGCAGAGCAGGGCTTCAACTTCCCCTACCTGCGCGACGAAACGCAGGAAGTCGCCCGCGCCTACGGTGCGACGCACACGCCGCACGTCTTCCTGCTCGACGCCGGGGGCGTGCTCCGCTACCAGGGCGCAATTGACGACAGCTACGAAGACCCCGGCTCGGTCGAGTTCCCGTACCTGCGCGACGCGCTGGAAGCGGTGCTGGCCGGCCAGACGCCCAGGATTGCGGTCAGCGATGCTGTCGGTTGTACCATCAAGTGGGAGCGGGCGGGCTGAGTGCTGGCCCGCCGGTTTCGCCAGGTTTATGCCCACGTTGCCTGTAAGTGATTGCGCCGCAGACAGAGACATTCACCCACGAGGAGTGCCGAGCGCATGGCCTACCAGCACATTGTGGTTCCCCCGCAGGGAGAGAAGATCAAGTGCCTTACCGGGCAGGGCTGCGTTCCCGACCGCCCGATCCTCGCCTTCATTGAGGGCGACGGGATTGGCCGCGACATCATGTTGGCGTCGCAGCGGGTGTGGGATGCCGCCGTTGAGAAGGCTTATGGCGGCCAGCGGCAGATCGCCTGGATGGAGATTTACGCCGGCGAGAAGGCCGCCCAGGTCTACGAGGGCGATTACCTGCCCGGCGAAACTTTCGACGCGCTGCGCGAGTTCCTGGTCGGGATCAAGGGGCCGCTGACGACTCCGGTTGGCGGGGGGTTCCGCAGCCTCAACGTGACGCTGCGCCAGGTGCTCGACCTGTACGCCTGCGTGCGCCCGGTCAGGTATTACCAGGGCGTGCCGGGGCCGATGCGCGAGCCGCAGCACGTGGACATGGTCATCTTCCGCGAGAATACGGAGGATGTCTACGCGGGGATCGAGTACCAGGCCGGGACGCCGGAGAACGAGAAGCTGGCCCGCTTCCTGCGCCAGGAGATGGGCGTGGAGTTCTTCGAGGGCAGCGGTCTGGGCGTCAAGCCGATCAGTGCGTTCGCCACCAAGCGCCTGATGCGCTTCGCCCTGCGCTACGCCATCGAGCGCCAGCGCAAAAGCGTGACCATCATGCACAAGGGCAATATCATGAAGTACACCGAGGGCGCGTTCCGCACCTGGTGCTATGAGGTGGCCCGCGACGAGTTCGGCGAGCAGACGATCACCGAGGATGAGTTGTGGGAGAAGCACGGCGGCGCGCAGCCCGAAGGTAAGATCGTCGTCAAAGACCGCATCGCCGACATCATCTTCCAGCACGTGCTGCTGCGCCCGGCGGAGTTCGATGTGATTGTCGCGCCGAACCTCAACGGCGACTACCTGTCGGATGCGCTGGCGGCGCAGGTGGGCGGGGTGGGCATCGCGCCGGGGGCCAACATCGGCGACCAGGTGATGCTCTTCGAGGCGACGCACGGCACCGCGCCCAAGTACGCCGACCAGGATCGGGTTAACCCCGGCTCGCTGCTGCTCAGCGGCGTGATGATGCTGGAGTTTCTGGGGTGGTGGGAAGCCGCCGACCTGATCAGGCGCGCCTACGAGCGCACGATCCAGCAGAAGATCGTCACCTACGATTTCGCCCGCCAGATGGACGGAGCGACCGAGGTCAGGACGAGCGAGTTCGCCACCGCGCTGATCAACAATATGAGCGCCTGACGGCGAGACACCGCCGCAGGCGCACCACATTACAGCAAAACGGGAGAGGCCCAGCCCCTCCCGTTGTCTTTTGCGGCGTTCTGCGGTGCCTTGCGCAGAGGTGGGCCGCGCCTAGAGGCTGTTATGCACTGACGGCCCTGTCTTTCCCCAGCGGTTTTGGGTAGCTCCTGGTTTACCTCACCCCCGTCTCGGCGCTGGCGCGCCTCGACTCCCCCTCTCCATGCATGGAGAGGGGGAAAGGCCGAGCGCAGCGAGGCCAGGGGGTGAGGTCAACAGAGCGCCCCTCTCCCTTATCAAGGGTACCAAGTTCATAACACGCTCTAGAGGCTGTTATGCACTTACGGCCCTGTCTTTCCCCAGCGGTTTTGGGTAGCTCCTGGTTTACCTCACCCCCGTCTCGGCGCTGGCGCGCCTCGCCGCCCCCTCTCCATGCATGGAGGGGGGAAAGGCCGAGCGCAGCGAGGCCAGGGGTGAGGTCAACAGAGCGCCCCCTCCCTATCAAGGGTACCAAGTTCATAACACGCTCTAGAGGCTGTTATGCACTTACGGCCCTGTCTTTCCCCAGCGGTTTTGGGTAGCTCCTGGTTTACCTCACCCCCGTCTCGGCGCTGGCGCGCCTCGCCGCCCCCTCTCCATGCATGGAGAGGGGGAAAGGCCGAGCGCAGCGAGGCCAGGGGGTGAGGTCAACAGAGCGCCCCTCTCCCTTATCAAGGGTACCAAGTTCATAACACGCTCTAGTGGTAGCCGTGCTCCCAGAACCACTGGTTGACTGCCAGGATGTTGTCCCAGTGCGCGTCGAAGGTGCGGTCGGTGCCATCGCCGCCGAAGAACTGCTGGAACCAGCCCATCGCTGGTGGCAATCCCCCTAGCTGGCCTTCCAGTGCGTGGTTGTCGCCCTCGAAGATCACAAGCTGAACACGCTTGCCCGCCTGCTGCAGGCGCTCGGACAGCGCGCGCGACTGTTGCGGCGAGACGATCGCATCGGCTCCGCCATGCAACAGCAGCAGCGGTGAGTTGATTAGCTCCGGCCAGAACACCGCCGACCGCGCGATGAACTGGTCGGGGGCCGTCTCCGGGTAGGCGCCAACGGGCGCGAAGGCTACGTAAGCGACATCCGGGTTGTCGTCGCGCCACATGAACAGATCGGCCAGCCCGCCGACCGTCGCCGCAGCCTTGATCGCGTGCGTCCCGCGCAGCGTCTCTTCCTTGAGCACCATGTAGGTCACCATGCCGCCGCGCGAAGCGCCAAACATGCCGATGCGACCGGGATCAACGATGGGCATCTGCTGCACCAGGGCGATCAGGTTGAGGACATCGCTCACGTCGCCTGAGCCGAATGTCTCAGCGCCTTCGCTCCCCGCGTTGCCGCGATACTGAGAGCCAACCGCCACGTATCCCGCCTCCACCAGCGGGACCAGCTCGCGCCCGCTGAGCGCGCCCCGGTCCCAGACGCCGCCCCGATTGTAGATGATGGCGGGAAAAGGGCCATCGCCAGAGGGGCGGCCCAGGAAGCCCGCAACGCGCAGGCCGTCGCTCCAGTAGACAATCCGGTAGTACTGCGAGTGACCGGAGTCGTAGATCAGCTCCTGGCTGACCAGCGTGCTGCTGGGCGGGATGGCCGGGTCGCCACCGGCTGGCGCTGCGTCCCCGACGATCTCGCTGCTTTCCAGCAGGCGCGCCACGACTACGCCGGGCGCGTATTCCAGGTACGCCGCCGCGACCCAGCCCCGTCGAGCGCCATCCACAGTCCGCACCAGCAACCAGACCGAGTCCGCGCTGCGCGCCTCCACCAGCACGGCGGTGCCCGGCGGCAGGACAGCCAGCACCGGTTGGGTGCCGCCCGGCCCGGCGCGCAGATTCAGGTCGTAGGCGGTCCAGGCGTCGGGGTTGGCCTGGGCGCGCGCAGGGCTGATCCCGGCGCACGCGAGCAGGCAGACGGTCAGCACAAGCAGGGTGTTTCGTGCCATGTCGGAGCGCTCCTTGTGAGCATGGCAGGCGATCTGCTTCTCACTGTACACCATCTGCCGGGCGGGGAAAAGACATTGGTCGGGCGCGTGCAAAGGTTGACAGCGACTCGCTGGGCACAGGGCATTGACCTCACCCCCAGCCTCGCCCCGCTCGGTCCCAGAATAGACTTCCGAAGTCTTCGAAGACCTCGGAAGTCTGGTGTCTGAGCGCCTCAGCGCCGAGCGGGGGTGAGGTCAACCAGGGCGCAGCCATTGCGCGGCCACAAGATTTCCCTTAGTATCAGATCATACGACGGTCTCTGCGTGTCTTGCGGCCAGGCCCGTGTGGGCAAGGAGTTGCTGCCATGTCCGGCTTACCTGCCTTCTTCCTCATCAACCCCTGCGCGCGCAGCCTGGTCATCACCGATCGCTTCAACGCGCCGCGCGCATACACCTTCGCCCCAGCCAAAAAGCAGCTTCACGAGGGGCTGGACCTGATAGCCCTCGACGCCCAGGGCAGCCCGGTAGCCGTGCTGGCTGCCCAGCGCGGGGTTGTGGATCGGGTGGCCTTCAGCCCGCACGGGTACGGTCACTATGTGCGCATCGTGCACGCCTGGAGCGACCAGATTTATGTTACATGGTATGGCCATCTGTCGGCGACCAGCGCCCGCGAGGGGCAGTTCGTCCTGGCCGGGCAGAAGATCGGCGTCGCCGGCACGACCGGTTTCTCAACCGGCGTTCACCTGCATCTCACGCTGCAACACATCGGGCATGGGCTGGCCGATTACACGGTGGACGACGTAGTGGACCCGGAGCCGTTTCTCCGTCCTGAGGCATTTCCCTCGTTCAGCGAAGCGTCCTTCGTGGCCGACGTGACCATCCCCGATGGGACAAAGATGCAGCCGGGGCAGACATTTCTCAAGACCTGGCGTCTGCGCAACACGGGCAACACGACCTGGGGCACGGGCACCGAGCTTGTCTTCGCCGGCGGGGCGCAAATGGGCGCTCCGAATCAGGTCACGCTGGCCGCCGTCCCCGTCCTGCCCGGCCAGGCCGTGAACGTCAGCGTCAAGCTGACTGCCCCCGCCGAGGCGGGCCGCCATCGCAGCACCTGGCAGCTTTGCGGGCCGGGCGGCCAACCTTTCCCCAACACATTCTACGCCGAGATCGCGGTCAAGGCTGTCGCCGCCTTCGATGAGGCATCCTACGTGGCCGATGTGACCGTGCCCGATGGCACCGTGATCAAGCCCGGCGCGGCGTTCGTCAAGACGTGGCGCGTGCGCAATACCGGCACGACGACCTGGACGCCCGACTACACGCTGCGTTTTGCCGCTGACGACCAGATGGGCGGCCCGGATAGCGTCCCGCTGCCACGCGCGGTCAAGCCGGGCGAGATCGTTGAACTGTCGGTGCGGCTGCGCGCGCCAAAGGAGGCTGGGCGGCACCGCAGCACGTGGAAGCTGGCGAATGCCGCCGGCAAGCCCTTCGAGTACGGGCAGTACGTCGAGGTTCAGGTGCCGCGCGCGGTCGCCCGCGCCCAGAAGCTGGATGAGCTTCGCTGGCTGGCCGATGTCACGGTCTTCGATGAGACGGTGATGGAAGCGGGCGAGCCATTCGTCAAGACGTGGCGCGTGCGCAACTCCGGCGAGACGACCTGGGAGCCGGGCTACACCCTGGCTTTCTTCGGCGACGAGCGCATGGGCGGCCCTCAGAGCGTGCCGCTGCCGCCCGCCGCGCCGGGCGATGTGGTGGAGGTGTCGGTCCCGCTCGTTGCGCCGGACGCACCCGGTTTGCAGCGCAGCACGTGGAAGCCGCGCAACCCGCAGGGCGACTTCTTCGAGTTCGATCTGTACGCGCTCATTCAGGTCAGCGATCCGGCGCAGCCATCGCCGCAGCTGAGCGAGCTGAGCTACGTCGCCGATGTGACCATCCCCGACGGAGCGGCGCTGCATCCCGGCGAAGCCTTCGTCAAGACGTGGCGCGTGCGCAACACCGGCACGACGACCTGGGGGCCGGGGTTCGCGCTGGCTTTCTTCAGCGACGACCAACTGGACGGGCCAGACAGCGTGCCACTGCCGCCCATCAAGCCGGGCGACGTGGCCGAGCTATCGCTCATGCTGACCGCTCCTCAGGAGCCTGGCCTGCACAGAAGCACGTGGAGGGGCCGCGATCCGCAGGGCCGCTTCTTCGACTGCGACCTGTTCGCGCTGATTGACGTGGTGGACCCCAGCCAGACGTATGATATGCTGGAGTTCCTGCGCGGCGACGGGCGCGTGTACGAGCTGGCCTGCGACTGGATCGGCGGCGCGCGCCAGCGCGTGCAGACGCAGACCGAGGGCGCGAAGTTCTATCACGTCAAGCACAGTGAGTGGGAAGAACTGTGGGCGGACGAGCACTTCATCTACCGGGGCACTGACACGTCGCCCGGCGGCGGTGAGGTCTACACGCTGACTGAAAACGGGCAGTACGGCAGCCCCTGGATTCCGCGCAAGATGACAGTTGGCGTGCCGTTCCAGCGGATGCCGCAGGTCGTGTTCCGTCGCAAGAGCGACGGCACTGCCGTGCCGGGCAAGACGTTCGTCCACGTCACATGGGTTGCGCTGGAGGCCGTGCACAAGACATTCACTCTGTCCAGCGGCGTCACTCTGAAGGATGTGGCGGTGCTGGCCGCCTATGAGGACGCGGGCGGCAGGCCCCAGCCAACGCCCTTTGAGCGCTACTACTACGCGCGCGGCTACGGACTCGTGGCCTGGGAAGGGGCCATCGGGCGGTCGGTCCTGGTGCATGAGTTCGCACCGGGCAGTCTGCCCAGCCAGGGGCGTGAAATGTTGCCCTGGCTGTGACGGGGAGGGTTATGGGTGGTCGGTTTCTGGTGATTGGTTCTTGGTGATTGGTGAAAGCGAGCTGCGCCGGCGGCGTTCTACCAACCACCAACCACCAACCACCAACAACCAGCCCGGTGAGACGGTCAGGAGGCGTCTGGCGTGTCGGGGGCGTCTTCGGTCTCCGCGCCGGCCAGGGGGAGGGCGATGTAGAAGGTGGCCCCTTCTCCCTCCACACTCTCCGCCCAGGTGCGCCCGCCGTGCGCGCGCACGATGTGGCGCACGATGGCCAGCCCCAGCCCGGTGCCATGGCGCCGCGCCCGATCCACCTGGAAGAAACGCTCGAAAATCCGCGACAGGTCTTCGGCGGGGATGCCGGGACCGTCGTCGGACACGGCGAGCACAGCTTCGGTGTCGCCGTGCCGGGCGCTGATGCGAATATGCCCGCCGCTGGGGGTGAACTTGATGGCGTTGTGGACAATGTTCTTCAGCGCGCGCTGAATCTGCACTTCATCGGCCAGCACAGCGATATCGGCGGGCACTTCAACGGTGACCACCTGTTCTTTGTTCTCGGCCAGCGACTCAAGCTGTTGCAGGGTGTTGGTGACGATGGGCAGCAGGGGCGTGGGCGTCAGGCGGATGGGCATCTGGCCGGATTCGATCAGCGACAGGTCGCGCATCTCCTGAACCAGGTGCATCAGCGTGTCCGTCTCGCGGCGGATGTCCTTGGCCATTTTGCGCAGGCGCTTGGGCTTCTCGCGCTCGGCGACGTTGAGCAGGGTATCTGCCAGCAGGCCGATGGACGTGATGGGCGTGCTAAGCTCGTGCGAGATGTTCGACACCATCTCGCGGCGGGCGCGCTCCAACCGCTGAAGCTGCGTCACGTCGCGCAGAGTCATGATTTCAAACTCAGAGTCAGAAGTCGGCGGCGCCAGGGCGCGCGCGTGAAAAATGCGGTGATCCAGCTCGATGCGCCGCTCGACCGTCTCGCTGCGCACGCGGCGCGCGTCGTGGATCAGGGCTTCCAGGTCGGGCTGGCGCAGCGCGCTCATCAGCGTCTTGCCGGCCAACCCCTGGCCGAACAAGCGCCGCGCGGATTCGTTGGCCTCGACGATAGTCAGATCTGCGTCGAGGATGAGCAGGGCGTCCTCGATGCCTTTCATGATCGCGGTCTTCAGCAGCTCGGCCTGCGCCGAAGCCTGGGCATGCGCCTGCTGTTGGTGGGCGCGATAGGTCGCTGCCGCGCGAACGTCCGCACGCAGACGTATCACCAGAACGGCCAGGACGAGGGCGCTGAGCAGCGCCAGCGCGGCGATAATCCAGGGGAGCATAGAGGGAGCTTATCCTTCGAAGCGGTAGCCAACGCCGCGCACAGTGACGATCCGGCGCGGGTGCGATGGCTCGTCTTCGATCTTCTCACGCAGCCAGCGCACGTGCACGTCCACTGTCTTCGTCTGCCCGCTGTGGTCGTAGCCCCACACGCGGTCCAGCAGCAGGTCGCGCGAGAGCACGGCCCCTGTGTTGCGCATCAGCGTGGCCAGCAGGTCGAATTCCTTGTGCGTCATGCGCAATTCTTTGCCGCCGCGCGTGGCTTTGCGGGCGATCAGATCCAGCATCAGGTCGCCGCTCTCCAGGCGGTCGGCAACAGCGCGCGCCGAGGGAGCGCGGCGCAGGATGGCGCGCACGCGGGCTAGGAACTCCCCCAGGCTGAACGGCTTGACGATGTAATCGTCGGCGCCAATCTCCAGGCCGACGATGCGATCCACTTCGCTGCCGCGAGCGGTCAGCATGACGATGGGGACATCGGATTCGTTGCGGAGAATGCGGCAGACCGACAGGCCGTCGAGCGAGGGCAGCATCACGTCCAGCACGATCAGGTCGGGCACATGGTCGCGCGCCAGGTCAAGGGCTTCGGCCCCGTCAGCGCTTTGGAAGACCTTATACCCTTCCTGGGAGAGATTGTAGGCCAATGTCTTGCGCAGCGTATCATCGTCTTCGACCAGCAGAATCTTCTTCATCTGTGCGTGTCCGCATTCCTGCGTTTCCGCGATGTCGTGCTACGGCTCAGAAATCGGCCAGCGCTGCCTGCTGCGTCTCGTAGATCGCCGAATAGCGGTCGAAGCCCACGATTTGCAGCACGCGCCGCACCCTGGGTTGCAGGGCGGCCAGTTTCAGGTCGCCGCCTTGCGCGCGGCAGGTGAGGATCGCTTCGGCCAGGCTGCGCAAGGCGGCGCTGTTGACGTATTGCACCCCGCCCATGTCGAGCACGATGCGGTACTGATCCGCTTCCAGCCTGGCGCGCAATGCCTCCTCCAGCGCCACCGCCCCCTCGGTGTCAATACGCCCGTCGAGGACGATGACGACCACGCCGTTGCTAGTCTGCTCGCTGAGGTTCATCCCTCACGCTCCCCCGCCCGGTTGGCTCGCCGCATGTGCTGCGCAGCATAACACATCTCTGCCCGTTATGGTAGAGGGTTCGCCGGGTGCGGGCACAGGATGGTTGCTTCAGGTCAGGGCGATTGCATCAAAGTCCGCCGCGCGCCAGCCTGCTCGTAGGGGCGCTGCTCTGCTGCGCCCAGGGTTTACCTCACCCCCGCGCGGCCCACCAACGCGGGTCGCGCTGCCCCCTCCCCAACATGGAGGGACGGACATATTAGACGGGGTTGATTTAGCGTAACGGCGAGCGATCGCAATCAACGGAAGGAACGGGCGGCTTGAAGGAGAAGCGCGGATGCCTGGTAGGGCCTGTAGGGGCGGGTTTGCAAACCCGCCCCTACAACCGGTTCCCCGAAAATTAACCATCAATGCAATCTTATTTGTCCGACCCTCCACGCTGGAGAGGGGGCGAGCCGAGCGGGGCGAGGCTGGGGGTGAGGTCAAAGCATCGTTTCTGGCAGCGGTCGGGGCGGGCGCGCAGAAATTCGCCCGCCCCGAAGGTTAGCGCGCCGCCGGCCCTAGGCGGGCGGCTGGTAATCGAAGAACCACTTATTCAGCAGGAAGTCGAGGAAGCCATCCTGCTTGACGCTGGCGATGGCGGCATTCATCGGCTCAACCAGATCGCTGCCCTTGGGGAAGATGAAGCCCATCTGGTCGTCGGAGATGGCCTCGCCGACGGTTTTGACCGCGCCGCCGGTGGTGGAGATGAAGCCGCGCGCGGCGGCGGCGTCTACGGGGATGGCGTCCACATCACCGACGATGAGTGCCTGGACGAGCGCGCCGAACTCGGTGTAGACGACGCGGCGGGCTTCGTCGGGCACGGCGTCGAGGGTGACGAAGAAGCCAGCGGTGCCCGCCTGGACGCCGAGGAGCAGGGAGTCATCGGCGGCGAACTCCCCGATGTCGGCGAAGCGGTCTTCGTCGGCGCGGACGAGCAGGAACTGCTGGAGGTTGATGTAGGGGTCGGAGAAGTCCACGATCTCCTTGCGTTCCTCGATGATGCTGATGCCGGTCATGCCCAGGTCGAACTGACCTTCGCTGACGGAGGCGATCATCACATCCCAGGAGACGAACTCATAGACCGGCGTGCAGTTGATGCGCTGGCAGATTTCCTCGACCAGATCATACTCGTAGCCCATGATCTCGCCCGTCGTGGCTTCTTCGAACTGGAAGGGCAGGTACAGGTTCTCGACGGCGATCACGATTTCCTGGCCGCCCAGATCGGGCAGGTCGGCGTAGAGGTCGCCCGTCTCCGGGTTGTAGTCGAAGAACCACTTATTCAGCAGGAAGTCGAGGAAGCCGTCCTGCTTGAGGCTGGCGATGGCGGCATTCATCGGCTCAACCAGGTCGCTGCCCTTGGGGAAGATGAAGCCCATCTGGTCGTCGGAGATGGCCTCGCCGACGGTTTTGACCGCGCCACCGGTGGTGCTGATGAAGCCGCGCGCGGCGGCGGCGTCTACCGGGATAGCGTCCACGTCACCGACGCGGAGCGCCTGGACGAGCGCGCCGAACTCGGTGTAGACGACGCGGCGGGCTTCGTCGGGCACGGCGTCGAGGGTGACGAAGAAGCCAGCGGTGCCCGCCTGGACGCCGAGGAGCAGGGAGTCATCGGCGGCGAACTCCTCGATGTTGGCGAAGCGGTCTTCGTCGGCGCGGACGAGCAGGAACTGCTGGAGGTTGATGTAGGGGTCGGAGAAGTCCACGACCTCTTTGCGCTCCTCGATGATGCTGATGCCGGTCATGCCCAGGTCGAACTGGTCTTCGCCGACGGAGGTGATCATCACGTCCCAGGAGACGAACTCATAGACCGGCGTGCAGTGGATGCGCTGGCAGATTTCCTCGACCAGGTCGTACTCGTAGCCCATGATCTCGCCCGTCTGGGGATTCTCGAACTGGAACGGCGTGTACAGGTTCTCGACGGCGATCACGATCTCCTGACCGCCCAGATCGGGCAGGTCTGGGTATACCGGCCCCGCCGCCCCCGCCGGCAGAAACGAGACGGCGAGCATGGCGATCAGGATCAGCCCTGCGAAGGTCGCTTTCCGAAGCATTTGCATTCTCTCCTCTACCGGGTATGCCTGGCGCACGCGTGTATTTATCGGTGCCTTAAGTGTAGTGCCGGACGGGATGAATCGCAAAAACCCTCGCCGCTCACAGGCGTGTGGCCGCAGCTCGGTCTACCAGCCACAGCAGGCGGCCCGCCTGGGGCCGGACAAGCTGAGCCGGGCACACTTCCGGCTGGCGCGGGCCATGCAGCACCGCGCGCAACGCCTCGGCTTTGGCCGCGCCGCTCACCAGGAACAGCACGTGTGCCGCCGCGTTGATGGCGGGGACGGTCAGCGTGACCCGCCAGGAGTCCAGCCGGGGGACGTAGTTCTCCACTGCCCAGCGCTCCGTCTCGCGCAGCGCTGTCGTGCCGGGGAACAGCGAGGCGGTGTGCCCGTCCTCGCCCATGCCCAGCAGCAGCAGGTCGAAGCGCGGCTGGGGCATCTCTCGCTCGTCGCCAGAGAAGAAGGCGCGTAGCTCGGCCTCGTAGCGGCGGGCGGCTTCGGCAGGATTTAGCTCGCCGGCGATGCGATGGCTGTGCTCCGGCGGCAACGGCACGCGGTCGAGCAGCGCTTCGCGCGCCAGGCGATAATTGCTCTCGGCGTGCTCTGGCGGGACGCAGCGCTCGTCGCCCCAGAAGACGTGGACGCGCGCCCAGTCAACGCGCGACGCCCAGGCGGGACTCGCCAGCCGCTTGAGCAGGGCACGCGGGGTGGAGCCTCCCGGCAGCCCGATGCTGAACTGCCCGCGCGTGGCGATGGCCTCCCCTGCGATGCGCACGATGTAGCCGACAGCCTTGCGGGCCAGCGCCTCGCCGTCGGCGACGACTTCGAGATCGTGTTCGCTCACAGTCTCTCCTGTAAAAACAGCGACCAGCCATCAGCCACCGGCTATCAGCAAGGGCGGCGCGACAACCGCGCTTCTGAGGACCGAGGACTGATTACCGAACCACTCGCATTTCGCTAGCTCTCGCAGCCCTGCCGCCACAGGTGCCCGTCGCGGGTCAGGAAATCGTCACTCTCCACCGGCCCCATGCTGTCCGGCGCGTAGCAGATCACGGCGGACGGCTCCTCGCCCTGCTGCTTCTCAAGAAGCGGGTCAATCAGCCGCCAGGCGGCCTCGATCTCGTCGCTGCGCGTGAACAGCGAAGCGTCGCCGAGCAGCGCGTCGAGCAGCAGGCGCTCGTAGGCGCCGGGCAGCTTGCCACCCCCGAACGACGAGCGGTAATGAAACTCCATATCCACCGAGCGCGTGTCCTGCTGCGAGCCGGGCACCTTCGCCTCAAATTGCAGGTGGATGCCCTCGTCCGGCTGGATGCACAGCGAAAGCACGTTGGGCGGAAAACACTCGTCAGTGGCGCGCTCGAACATGACGTGCGGCGGGCACTTGAACTCGACCACGATCTCGCTCGCTTTGCGGGCCAGGGCCTTGCCGGAGCGCAGATAGAAGGGCACGCCCTGCCAGCGCCAATTGTCCACGTAGAGCTTGAGCGCGGCGAAGGTCGGCGTGCGCGAGCCGGGCGCGACGCCCTTCAGATCGCAGTAGCCGTCGTACTGGGCCAGGACAATATCACTTGGTGCGATCGGGCGCACGGCGCTGAGCACCTTCACTTTCTCGTTGCGCAGGGCGTCGGCGTTGAACGAGGCGGGCGGCTCCATGGCCACCAGGGCCAGCAGTTGCAGCAGGTGGTTCTGGAACATGTCGCGCAGCACGCCGGCCTGGTCGTAATAGGGAGCGCGGTGCCCCACGTCCACCTGCTCGGCGACGGTGATCTGCACGTGATCCACGTAGTTGCGGTTCCACACCGGCTCGAAGATGGTGTTGGCGAAGCGGAAGAACAGGACGTTCTGCGCGGTCTCTTTGCCCAGGTAATGATCAATGCGGTAGACCTGGTGCTCGGCAAACACGTGGTGTAGCACGCTGTTGAGGGCGCGGGCGGAGTCCAGGTCGCGCCCGAACGGTTTTTCGACGATGATGCGCCGCCAGCCGTCGGTTTCGTGGGCCATGCCCATCGCGCCGAGATGCTCGACGATGGGCGCGTAGAGCGAGGGGGCGACCGCCAGATAGTAGAGTCGGTTGGCGGGGCCGCCCTCTTTTTCGCGCAGCAATGCGTCCAGCTTCGCATAGTCGTCGGCGATGCTGAAGTCGCCATGCAGGTACGAGATCGTCGCGGCGAAGCTGTCCCAGGCGGCGCTGTCAAAGCCTTCGGTGGCGTATCGCTGCGCGCCGTCACGCAGGTGCGCGCGTAGCTCTTCGTCGCTGAAAGGGGTACGCGCCGAGCCGACGATCTGCAAGCGCCCCGGCAGGCGCCCGCGCTGGTGCAGACTGAACAGGGCGGGGATCAGCTTGCGCCCGGTCAGGTCGCCGGACGCGCCGAAGATGACCAGCGTGGTCGGCAGGAGGGAATCGGGTTGGCCCATCGTTGCGCGCTCCTCTCGCTGCGAGGCACTGCTCTGAATATAGCTGTCCTGGTCCCCTGCTGCCTAATGTTGAGCGGGCGCGTCCAGCCGGTAGACGGCGAAACACCCCGCAGCATCGCCGTAGATGGGCGTCACGGCCACGCCCGCGCGGGCCAGCGCTGCCAGCCAGGGCGCGACCTGCGGCGACTGTGGCGCAACGAAGGTGCGGCGGCAGTCGCAGCCGGACATCTCCTCGGCGAGTGCAGCGGGCCGCGGCTGGTAGACGACGCTGACGCGCGGCGTCGCGCCGAGGTAGAAGGCCAGCTCCCAGCCCAGCCAGTGATCGTACACGATTTCGCCGGGAAGCTCAGCGTTCAGGAAGTCCGCCAGGGCGTCAATGCCGTTGTGTGCGCCCTGGTCGCCACCGAGGGGAGCGTCCCCGCGCAACGCGGCCAGCGTGCCGGGCAGCATGGCGGCCACGAGCGCCGCGCCTAGTGCCAGGGGCAGGGCAGGGCGCGCACTGATCCGGCGGATCGCACCGATCAGGGCGCGCGCGGCGAGCAGCAGGGCGAACGGCACAAGGGTGTGCAGGTAGCGGTCGTAGGTGTTGAAGGCGATCAGCCACAGCCCGCCCAGCAATGCGATGCCATAGGCGACGATGATCCAGTCCAGCGCTCTGTTTACCTCACCCCCAGCCTCGCTACGCTCGGCTTGCCCCCTCTCCGTCAACGGAGAGGGGGCGGCGAGGCGCGTTAGCGCCGAGCGGGGGTGAGGTAAAGACAAGAGCCGCTCCAGGCTGTAGGCCAGCCTTAATGCCTGTCGGCTCATGAAGCGGGTGGGGGGAGTGCGCTTGAACCGCAGAGACACAGAGAGCGCGGAGGAAGAAGAGGTGGAAAGCGGTTTGACCAGGCGTGCCACCAACCACGCCGGGACGAGCGCCGCCAACAGCGCGTTCAGCGCAGGCGAGCCGGTGGCGAAGCTCAGCCAGTGCGCCCATGCTTCCAGGCGCGGCCATAGCTCGTCGGAGCGGATCAGGCGGCCCGGATTGTTGCGCGCGTAGCCCAGGCTGAAGAAGCTGCGCGGCGCGCGCCCCAGGTCCCACAGCGCGAGCAGGGCGGCTCCGGCCAGCAGCGGCAGCGCGTAGCGCGCCAGTCGCGCCAGCACGTCACGCTCGCGCCAGGCCGGGCGAGCGCTGCGCGCCAGGCCGAGCGCGACGATCAGCGGCACCGCCCACAGCGCGGTCGTCTTGGCGGCGAAGGCCAGGGCGGTCGCGCTGCCGGCCCAGCCCCAGCGGTCGCGCGCCGCCAGCAGCGCGGCGAGCAGCACCCAGAACGTCGCCTGCCCGTCGGTGAAGGCGGTTGGCGCGAAGGCCAGCAGGTACGGCGAGAGCGCGCACAGCAGCGCGGCCAGCGCGCTCACCGCCCGGTCGCGGTAGAGCGCCTGCGCCAGACAGTAGACGAGGGCCACGCTCAGCCCGCTGAACAGGATAGTGGGCAGGCGGGCGGCGAACTCGGTCGGGCCGAGCAGCCGGAAGCTCAGCGCCGTGACATAGAGGGTGAGCGGGGGCTTGTCCAGATCGGTCGTGCGCAGCAGCCAGTCCCCGTCGTGGCTGATCAGCCGCGCCTGGGCCGCGAACAGGGCTTCGTCCGGGTGGAAGCGGGCGCCAATCCCCAGGGTCAGAATGCGCAGCGCCAGCCCCAGGAGCACGACGAGCGCCGGCAGATGGAGCGGCGCTCGCCGTCCGCGCGGGGCGCGAGTCAGTCGGTGAAGCGGTACAGGATCAGCGTCCACAGGGCGATGACGCCGTCCTTCCAGGTGATCTTCTTGCCTTCTTCCCACTCGCGCCCGTTGTAAGAGATGGGCACCTCGTAGATGCGGTAGCCGCGCTTGAGCACTTTGGCCGTCACTTCCGGCTCGAAGTCGAAGCGGCGCGAGCGCAGCGGGATGTCGCGGATGATCTCGGCGCGAAAGACTTTGTAGCAGGTCTCCATGTCGCTGAGGATGGCGTTGTAGAGCAGGTTGGTGACGAAGGTCAGCGTGCGGTTGGCGACCATGTTCCAGAAGAACATGGCCTTGCGCGGGCCGCCCAGGAAGCGCGAGCCATAGACGACCTTGACGATTCCCTCTTCGATGGGGCGCAGCAGCACGGGGTACTCGCGCGGGTCGTATTCCAGGTCGGCGTCCTGAATCAGGAAAACCTCGCCCGTCGCGTTCCTGAAGCCGGTGCGCACGGCAGCGCCTTTGCCCATGTTGCGCGCGTGGTGAATGATCTTGAGATCGTCGCCCGGCTCGATCCGGTCGAGCGCGTCGCGCGTGCCGTCGGTCGAGCCGTCGTCCACGACGATGATCTCATGCGCAAGCTCAACCGCGCGCACGCGGCGCACGACCTCGGCGACAGTGCCCGCCTCGTTGTAGCAGGGGATGATGACGGATAGCTTGACGCTCACGATGGTCTCCTTGTTGGCTCGCCCTGCGCGCCGGGATTATAGCTGGCGTGGCACCGTGAATCAACCGTGTGTTGGCCCGGTGATTTCTCCGGCGAGTGGAGGCCATAGCTCAGACTTCCGAAGCCTCTCGGCACGGTCCAGGGCAAACGCATCAAAGTCCGCCGCGCGCCAGCCTACTCGTAGGGGCGCTGCTCTGCTGCGCCCTGGGTTTACCTCACCCCCGCTCGGCGCTGGCGCGCCTCGCCGCCCCCTCTCCGTCAACGGAGAGGGGGCAAGCCGAGCGCCGCGAGGCTGGGGGTGAGGTAGAACAACGCGCACGTTTGATGCGTTTGCCCTGGGCACGGTCGCTCCCCACTTGGCGTAAGCCGGGGCGCGGGGTAAGCTATGCGCGCGCGGCATCCTGGCAGCGTCCGGGATGCTGGCGCAGACTGCGCCGTTTGCGGAGACAGCCCGGTGACCGATTTCCCTGCTCTGACTCTGCGCGGCCTGCGCGCCGACGACTGGATGGCCCTGCAGCCGCTCTTCGCGGACGAGATCGGGCTGCATGACGCGCTGGACGTGCCCTACGCCAGCGAAGAAGCGTTCCGCGAGCGCCTGACCAGCCCGCCCGCTGGCACGCACACGCTCGTCGCCGAGCTGACGCTCCCCAGCGGGCGCGAGCGGGTGATCGGGCTGGCCTGGCTGCGCGTGATGGTCGCTCCCCGGCGGCGGCACACGGCAACCCTGCAGATCGTCGTCCACGCGGACTATCGCGCGGGCGAGATCGAGGAGGCGGTTCTGCGCGCCGCGCTCGACCTGGCCGACAACTGGCTGGCCCTGCGCCGCGTTGAGGCGCGGCTCTTCGCCACTGACAACGCCCGCGCAGAGCTGCTCGCCCGGCACGGCTTCGCCCAGGAAGCGGTGATGCGTCGCTACGCAGTGCGCGGCGGAGAGTGCGCGGATGGTCTGCTGCTGGCCCGGCTGCGGCCCGGTCGTGAAGGGACTCTGGCGGCGGAGGAGGGCGCATGACGCGCAAAGTCACCCGGCTGGACATCCTCATTCGCGGCGTCGAGGCCGATGACTGGGAGGACGTTGCCGCCATCCTCGACAGTGGCAACGTTGTGTTCCACACGCTTCAGCTTCCCTACGGCTCGCGCGACAAAGTCCGCGACTGGCTGGAGAATCCGCGTCCCGATCTGGTGGGGCTGGTGGCGGTGGTCGGCGGGGTTGTGGTCGGGCAGCTTGGGCTGCACCTGTATGCGGGCCGGCGCGCGCACGCCGCCGGGCTGGGCATGATGGTGCACGGCGATTACCAGCGTCGCGGCGTGGGCACGGCGCTGGTGGAGGCGGCGGTAGAGCTGGCCGAGCGTTGGCTGGGCATCACCCGGCTGGAACTGGAAGTGTACACCGACAACCCCGCCGGAATCGCCCTGTACAAGAAGTTCGGGTTTGAGGTTGAGGGCACGCTGCGCGAGTACGCCCTGCGCGACGGGCAGTACGTGGATTCCTACCTGATGGCCCGCGTGCGCGAATGACACTTCTCCCGCGAAAGAGCAGGCCCAGCGCATGAGCGCGCATCATCCCTCGAGCCTGGCCGCAGCACGCGGCGAGCCGAGCTACGTCTGGCGCGATGGCCAGGAGCGCCGCCTGCGCATGATCGGGCACTGGACGAAGCTGCCCGGCGCGTGGGTGCTGGAGGCTGGCTGTGGCGTCGGCGCGTACAGCAGCCAGATTCGCCGCCGCTATTCGCTGTTCGTCGAGGCGTTCGACCTGGAGCTAGAGCGCGTGCGCCAGGCGCGCGCCGATACGCCCCATGCGCTCGTCGCTGCTGCCGAGAGCTTGCCTTACCGCGCCGGTCTGTTCGACATCGTGCTCTCCAACGAGGTGATCGAGCACGTATCCGACGACCGCCGGGCCTTCGCCGAGATGGTGCGCGTGCTCAAGCCGGGCGGGCGCATCGTGCTCTTCTGCCCCAACCGCTGGTATCCGGTCGAGCAGCACGGGCACTTCTGGCGCGGCGAGTATCATTTCGGCAACACGCCGCTGATCAACTACCTGCCGAATCGCTGGCGCAACCGGCTGGCTCCCCACGTGCGCACCTACACGGCGCGCGGCGTGCGCCGCCTGTTCGACGGGCTGCCGGTGCGCATCGTCCATCACGGGCGCATCTTCGGCGGCTACGACAACATCATCCAGCGCCACCCGCGCCTGGGCCGCTGGCTGCGCGACACGCTCTACCTGCTGGAACGCACTCCCCTGCGCGTGCTGGCGCTGTCACACCTGGTGGTCGTCGAGAAAACCGGGGGAGGGATTTTGGATTGCGAATTGCGGATTGCGGATTGAAAGAGCCTTCTCTCGGCGCGCGGTGCAGGGGAGGGCAGGGAGTCTCAGCCGGTGGGAGCGAGGGATTGCGGATTGCGGATTGCGAATTGCGGATTGCGGATTGAAAAAAACCTCTCTCGGCGCGCGGTGCAGGGGCGGGCAGGTAGTCTCAGCCGATAGGATCGAGGGATTGCGGATTGCGAATTTCGCAATCCGAAATTCGAATTGAAAGAGCCTTCTCTCTGCGCGCGGTGCAGGGGCGGGCAGGTAGCCTCAGCCGATAGGATCGGTGGACTTTACCAGGCGCAGCCCCCGCGCGGCGTACCCGGCCAGGGCGGCCTCGGCCAGCGCGTCAAAGTCAATCTCCGGGTGGGCGACTGAGGACATACAGTCGGTCAGCACGCGCCATTTGGCGATCTCGTCCGGGCGATCCTGGTAGGCGCGCATAACCGAGGCCAGCGTCTCCAGCACGCAATGGCTCTTGGCCTGCCCCGCCACGTACACCAGATCGTAGCTGGCCAACGTCTCCAGGAACGCCGTATTCAGCCCGCCTTCCGGGTGATCCGGCAGCTTGACCTCCGGCTCCAGCAGCGAGTAATGCTCCGTCTTGGGCAGCGACCCTTTGGGCACGAAGCGCGGCTGCGCCCTCCGTGCGGCGCTGTGATAGGCGATGGCCTCGTATAGCGCCGGAGTGATGGCGTGGCCGGGCGTGCCGATCAGCGTGTGGTAGGGCCAGATCATGAGCAGCTTTTTGGCGCTGATCTCCAATACCCGCACGTACTCGCGCGACCATTCCGGCTCGTAGACGGGCTGCCAGCGCCCGGCTTCCACGTCGGCGGCGCTGATGGCGGTGAAGGGGGCCGGGTGCTGCCCCGACGGGTCGCGCCACCAGGTGGCGAAGAAGATTTGGGTGGGCAGGTGGCTGTCCAGCGACGCGCTGATCGCCGTGATCTCTGCTGCGTGGCGGTAAATCCAGGCGACCGTGCGCCGCGTGTCGTCCACAGCGCCCGGCACGCTCAGCGCGCCGTCGGGGTGGATGAAATCCACCTGCGGGTCCACCAGCAGCAGGATCAGGCGGCGGGCGTCGCTTGCGGCGGGGGTCAGCCCGGCGGCCAGCCCGGCGGCGATGGCGGCAGCGGCGTCCGGCGGGGCCAGCGCCCCCACTCTGTCGGGGTTGTAGAAGGAGGGATAGGCGTTCATGGGGTGCTCCTGTCCTGGATGCGGTGGGGTAACAAGCTAGTGCATCACGCGCCGGTAGACGGCCAGCGTATCGCGGGCGGCGCGCTGCCACGAGAAGCGGGCGGCCCGCTCCGGGCCGGCGGCGGCCATCTGCGCGCGCAGCCCGTCATCGTTCAGCACCAGGCCGATCACGTCGGTCATCTGCTGGACATCATACGGGTTGAAGTAGCGGGCCACGTCTGCGCCCAGCTCCGGCATACTCGATTCGCGGCTGCTGACGACCGGCGCACCGCAGGCCATCGCTTCCAGCACGGGCAGCCCGGCCCCTTCGTAGAGCGAGGCCATCACGTAGACGGTCGCCGCGCGGAAGACGGCGGGCAGGTCTTCGTCGGGCACGTAGCCGGGCAGCAGCACGGCTTCCTGCAGCCCAAGCTCCTCCACGCGGGCGAAGAATTGCTCGACCAGCCAGCCCTTCGCCCCGACGACGACCAGCCCCAGGTGCGGATCGTCGCGGCGCAGGCGGCTCAGCGCTTCGGCCAGGCGCGCCAGGTTCTTGCGCGGCTCGATGGTGCCCACCGCCAGCAGAAAGCGCTGCGGCAGCCCGTACCTGGCGCGCACGCGGGCCACTTCGCTGTCTGGCACCACGCGGAAGTGCGGGGCGGCGGCCTCGTGAACGACGGTGATCTTGTGGTCTGGCGTGCGGTAGTGGCGGATCAGGTCATTCTTGGTCGCCTGCGAGATGACGATGATCGCGTCCGCCCGGCGGACAAAGAGCGGCATGGCGGCGTTGAGATACCAGTAGTTCAGCCGCTTGTGGTGCTGCGGGAACAGCTTGTAGATCAGGTCGTGGACGGTCAGCACGGTGGGCACGCCGCGCAGCGGCAGCAGCAGGTGCTCGGTGGCGTGGAACAGAGTCGCGTCCGGCACCATGCGCTGAAACGACAGACGCCCCAACTGGCCCAGCCAGACCATCATCCGCCAGGGCTTGTAGCCCAGCCCGATTGACCGCTGCGGGATATGCTCCCATTCGGGGAAGGCGCGCGCCTGGGCGGTGCGGTTGAAGAACAGGGTGGGCGGCGTGTCCAGCTCGGCGATGAGCGCGTTGGCCAGCGAGTGAGCGTAGCGCCCCAGCCCGGCGCGGCTGTTGACTGCCGCCGAAACGTCCAGGGTGATCGTCACCGGTCAGCGTCTCCTTGTGCGCGGCGCAATGGGCGCTCGCGGTGCGTGAGCACGGCCCAGACGAAGCGGGGAAGCCGCAGCATCCGCCGCCAGCGCCAGGGCTGGCGCACCAGCCGGTACAGCCATTCGAGCGCCAGACGGCGCATCCAGCGCGGGGCGCGCGGCACCACCCCAGCGATGAAGTCGAACGTGCCGCCGACGCCCATCGCCACCGAAACGGACAGCCGGTCGCGGTTGCGGGCGATCCACACGTCCTGGCGCGGCGCGCCGTAGGCGACGAGCAGGATGTCCGCGCCGCTGCCGTTGACACGGGCGAGGATGTCCGCTTCCTCGGCAGGGGACGGGCTGCCCGCGTAGGTTCCGGCGATGCGCAGGCCGGGGTTGTCGGCCACCAGCCGGGCGGCGGCGCGCTCGGCCACGCCAGGAGCCGCCCCCAGCAGAAAGAGCTTCCAGCCGCGCTCGGCGGCCCGCCGGGCGATCAGCGGCACGCCATCAGAGCCGGTGACACGCTCCGGCAGGCGGCGGCCCAGCAGTCGCGCGGCCAGCAGCAGCCCCACGCCGTCGGCCACGCACAGATCGGCCCCGCGCAAAGCGCGCATGAAAGCGGGATCGTCCTGGGCGATCATGACGAACTCCGGGCTGACCGTGCATATCTGGTGAGCGCGGTCGCCCTGCGCGATCCAGTCGGCGATCTGCGCCAGCAGGCTGTCGAACGTGGCTGCGTCCACCGGCACGCCGACAAGGATCAGCCGTTCCGCGCGCAAACTCTCTGTGGTCAATCTGTGGTCAATGCCCCTTATGCGGCAATCGTTGGCCGCTTCGCTAAGAGTATTTTACCCCGCCAGGCGCGTTTTGCGTAGCGTGCGCGCGGACCTGCTTTCGGCTACAATACGTCTGAGGACTCCTGAGGAGGACGCGCAGCATGGCCGACGAACGCGAATTCTACGATGACTACGGCGAGGGGGGAGGCGACGCGCCGGACTTCCCGCACGAGGCGGACACGCCCGACGATGAGGCGCTCGCTGCTGGCGGGTTCCCCTTGCGCTCGGTGGAGGACTTCGACCGGCAGTTAAGGGCGCTGGAAGCCTATGCCCCCGAAGACGAGGGCGGGGCGGCGCTCGATGAGGCGTTGGGCGCGCTGCCCGACGAGCCGGTTCTGCCGGACGAGGCGCTGATGGCCCAGCCCTACGCGGAGGCTGAAGCGGAGCGCGCCCAGTCGGAGCGCGCGGAAGCGGCCATCGGCGCGCTCGACCAGGCGGAGCGGCTGCGCGCACCGCGCGCGCAGGGGTTCCGCCGCCGCCTGCGCCACCAGATCGGGATGCTGCCGCTGGCCCTGCTGCTGATCGCGCTCGGCGCGTACCTGCTGGCCCGCGAGCACGACCTGGCCGACGTGCCCGATCTTTCGACTCTGGCCCTGGCAGAGCTGACTGCGCTGGGGGTGGGCTTCACCTTCATCTTCCACGCGCTGCTGTCCGGGCGGCGCGAGCGCGGCCTGCTGTTTCTGGGGCTGTACATCTGGATCACCGCCGGCGTGATCGGCGTGATCGCCTACGGCATTGATCTGCAGCCCGACGCACGCGAATGGTGGCCCGCGCTGCTGTGGTCGCTCGGCCTCACGCTGCTGGTCACGTTCCTGCTGGAGCGCGCTCACGACGCGCGGCTGGTGCTGCTGGCGGTGCTGGTGACCGTCACCGGCGGCGTGGCCTACTGGGTGACAAGCGGCGAAGCTGACGCGGAATTGCTGGACGACGTGGCCGACTACTGGCCGCTGCTGCTGGCTGTGCTGGGGGTAGGGCTGCTGCCGGCGGCCTTCCGGCGCGGCGCGAGGTGAGCGGCGATGCGGGCGCTGACCATCGCCATTGACGCCAGCCAGACCACGCGCGCCCGGCGCACGGGCACCGAGAACTACGCCCTGCAGCTCACCCGCGCGCTGATCGCGCTGGAGTCGCCGCATCAATTCGTGCTCTACTTCCGCGATGCTCCCCCGCGCGATCTCTTCCAGGCAGGGCCGCGCGTCACGCAGCGGGTGCTGCGCTGGCCGCGCGCCTGGACGCACACCCGTCTGGCGCTGGCCCTGGTGCGCGCCCGCCCGGACGTGACCTTCGTGCCCGCGCACACGCTGCCGCTGTGGTTCCCCGGCCCGGCGGTGGTCACCGTGCACGACCTGGGCTATGTCTACTTCCCCGAAGCGCACAGCGCGCTGGCCCGGCGCTATCTGGCCTGGTCTACGCAGCACAGCGTCCGCCGGGCGACGCGCATCATCGCCGATTCGCTGGCAACGGCCCGCGACATCGCCGCCCATTACCGCGTGCCGGAAGATCGCATCGCCCTCGTCTATCCGGGGGTGGACGCAACGCTCTTGCCCGTCAGCGATCCGGGGCGGCTGGCGGCGGTGCGCGCGCGTTACGGACTCCCGGCGCGCTACCTGCTCTTTGTCGGCACGCTGCAACCGCGCAAGAACATCGCGCGCATCGTGCGGGCCTATGCGCGCTGGCGCGAGACAAGCGGGCGCACTGACGTGGCGCTCGTGCTGGCCGGGCAGCAGGGCTGGCTCTACGACCCTTCCTGGACGGCGGGCGTGGAAGGCGTCATCCTGCCCGGCTATGTGGAGGACGCCGACGTGGCGGCTCTCTACAGCGGGGCGCTGGCGCTGGTCTTTCCCACGCTGCACGAAGGGTTTGGCTTCCCTGTGCTGGAGGCGATGCGCTGCGGCACGCCGGTCATCACCAGCAACACATCGTCTCTGCCAGAAGTGGCCGGCGACGCGGCGCTGCTGGTGGACCCGCGCGACGTGGCGGCCATCGCGGCGGCGCTGGGCCGCGTGGTGGACGACGAACATCTCCGCGCTGACCTGCTGCGGCGCGGGTTCCGTCAGGTGGAGGTGTTCACCTGGGAGCGCGCCGCCGAGAAAGCCCTGCATGTTTTGGAGCGCGCGGCTGGCGCTGCGTCATGATTCCGTCAGGCGAACAGAGTTTGCCAGAAGCAGGGGCCTTCTCTATAATCCCGAACGCACGATTTTGGGCCAAGCGAGTGGTAGGTAGGAAGATTGCCATGCGAAACCTGACGATCTGGATTGTGATCGCCGCGATGAGTCTTGCGGCAATTCTGGGGCCTGGGCCGCTTGCTCTGGGTCCGGTGCAGGTGGCCGAGGCGAACCCCGGCACACAGTGGAACGCCCAGTACTTCAACAACAATTCGCTCTCTGGCGGCCCGGTGGTCTCGCGCATTGACGACCGGATTGACTTCAACTGGGCGGGCGGCTCGCCCGACCCGGCGGTGCCTGCCGACAACTTCAGCGCGCGCTGGACGAAGACCGTCAATTTCCCGACGGCGGGCAAGTGGACGTTCCGCGTCGGCGCGGATGATGGCGTGCGCCTGTGGATTGACGTGACGCCCCTCGTTGACGAGTGGCACGGCAACCCCGAAGGCTACCGCACCTATGAAGTCAGCATTGACCAGCTTACGGCGGGCAATCACGATCTCAAGGTCGAGTATTACGAGGCTTCGGGCAACGCCGGGATCAAGGTCGAGTGGTGGTACAGCAGCGGCGGCGCGCCTGGCGGTGGCGCGGGGACGGTCTACGGCCCGGCGACGTGGAATGCGTCGTACTACAACAACCTGGATCTCTCCGCCGCACCAACCCTGACCCGCGTGGATGGCGATGTCAACTTCAACTGGGGCACCGGCTCGCCAGGGGGCGGCGTCAACGCCGACAACTTCAGCGCGCGCTGGACGACGACTGTCAACATCCCGGAGACCGGGCATTGGCGCTTCCAGGTGGGCGCGGATGATGGCGTGCGCATGTGGATTGACGTGACGCAGATTCTCAACGAGTGGCACGGCAACCCCGAAGGCTACCGCACCTATGATGCCGATGTCTACGCGCTGACGGCGGGCAACCATGATCTCAAGGTGGAGTATTACGAGGCGACCGGCGAAGCGCGCATCCTGGTGCGCTGGTTCATGGTGAGCGGGACTGGCGCGGGCGGAGGCGGTGCTCTTGCCCCTGTTGCTCCACCGCCGCCCCCGGCAGTGGTCAAGGCCGGTGTGACCGGCTACCGGGTCAACGTGCGCACCGGCCCTGGCCGGGGCTATCCGGCCATCGCTCAGGTCTTCTACCCCGATAATTATCTGGTGCTCGGCGGCGTGCCCGACCTGTCGTGGCTGCTCATTGACCTGGGCGACGGCAGTGAAGGCTGGGTGAGCAACGACTGGGTCTACCTGTTCTCGACCGATGCCGCCAAGAACAAGGACACGACCGGCGGCGGTCAGCCGGACTTTGTGGACGACATTCCGCGCCTCACCGTCGAGATGGCGCCGCCCGCGTTGCCGCCCGATGGCCCGCCGCGCCGCTTCTTGCAGGGGCAGGCGACGGATACGGTGCGGATGCGCGACGGCGCTTCGCTCTATGCTTCGAAGATCATCGCCTCGCTGCCGCTCGGCGCGACCTTTGAGGTGGAAGCGCGCAACCGCAACGGCGCGTGGTACCTGGTGGACTACCAGGGCATTCGTGGCTGGGTGTCTGCGCCCTACGTGCGGCTGCTGGACGGGACGGAGAGCGAGCTGGTGGTGAGCGCCGAGATCGTGCCGGTGCCGCCGCTGGGCGCGGTCTTCGTGCCCGGCGCGGAGGCTGGCGCGGCGGTGACGGTGCGCGGCGTGGCGACGGCCAACCTGATCGTGCGCGACGCGGCCAGCACCCAGGGCGCTGAGATCGGTCGGATCGAGCCGGGCACCGAGTTCGTCGTGCTGGGCCGCAACACAACCGGTGCGTGGTACCTCATCCCGTTCGAAGGCGGGCAGGGCTGGGTCTATTCGCCCTTTGTGACGCTGATCGAGGGCCGCGTGCCCGATCTGCCAATCCGTTAACGGGATTCGCTCCTGCACGCACGCTGATACTTGCCGCCCCACGTCTGGCATGGATGTGGGGCGGCTCTTTTGAGAGATGAGACGGCGCGATGGGCATTGACTATATTGTAGACCTGGACTGCGCGCCCAAGCGCGCCCTGACTGTTGAGGGGCTGATGGGCCGCCTGAAGGGGCGCGACCGGGCCGAGAGGATCATCCAGCTTTACCGCGACCAGGGCGACATGCGCCCGCCGAAGCAGATGGCCTTCGAGATGGTGCGCCGCCTGCCGGATGGCTCGGAGGATGTGGAGCTGATCGTCGTGCAGGATCTGCTCGACGCGGCGCAGGAACTCACCCCCTGGGAGCCGGAGTGCGCCCCATGCCCGGCCAACGTGGGGCGGCGGGCGTTCGGCTGCACGGGCGCGATCAACTATCCGCTCTCCGAGGCGGGCGAGCGCTGGCTGCTGGGACAGCTTCCTGACAACGAGCACCCACTGCTCTTCATGTTGTTGGGGCGGGCGCTGCGCGACATGGGCTACAGCGGCGAGCGGGGGGCGGCGCTGCGCGCTGAGCCAGGCGTCTTCCTGGCGAGCGCCCAGGCTCCCGCCCGTGACCTGGGCGCGCTGACCGTCAGCGGCGACCAGGTTTTCGAGATGCTCTTCCTCTCCGGCCCCATCTACCCGGCGCATGGTTCATTGCTGCTGCAATTCTTTGGCGCGGCGCCGCCTGATCTCGAAGCGGATGTGATGGTACAGCTTGCCGATCCGCCGTCGCAGGCGTGGATTGACGCGCACTTCCCCTTTCTGCACGCGCCTGCCCCGCGCGACGACGCGACAGTTGGCGCACTCAAGGCGTTCTTCCACGCGCTGTACGCCGCGTATTGCCTGGGCGTCCCGCTGCTGCTGGATGTGTGAGGGTGCGAGCAAAACCTGTCAGGTAGGGGTGCTGCTCTGCTGCGCCCTGATTGACCTCACCCCCGCTCGGCGCTGACGCGCCCAGACACCAGACTTCCGAAGTCTGCGAGACTTCGGAAGTCTATTTCGGGGCCGAGCGGGGCGAAGCTGGGGGTGAGGTCAATGCTCTGCGTCCAGCGAAGTCGCTGACAACCTTTGCTTGCACCCTTGTACAGGTCCCCCTGGGACGCAGCCTTCAGCGGCGGTATACTTGGGGCGGTGATCCGCACACAGGGAGCCAGCCACCCGTCATGCGCCTTGAGCATCTCTCTCTTCAGAACTTCCGCAACTACGCCCGCCTGGAAGTCACGCTGCCCGACGGGCCGATTCTGCTGCACGGGGCCAACGCCCAGGGGAAGACCAGCCTGCTGGAGGCGATCTACTACCTGGCGACGGCGCGCTCGCCCTACACGGCGACCGACCGCCAGTTGATCAACTGGGGCGCAGAACAGGATGTGCTGCCTTTCGCCAAAGTGAGCGCGCAGGTCGCCCTGGCCAGCGGGCTGTACAATCGCGTGGAGATCACGCTCACCTACGCCCCGGAGAGCGCCAACGGCGCGCGCCTGAACAAAGAGATTCGAGTCAACGGCGTGCCACGACGGGTGATGGACCTGATCGGGCAGGTCAACGTGGTCATGTTCCTGCCGCAGGACCTGGCGCTGATCGAAGGGCCACCCCCCGAACGCCGCCGCTACCTCAACGTGACACTGTGCCAGACCGACGCTATTTACTGCCAGGCGCTCGCCCAGTTCGAGAAAGTGCTGGGGCAGCGCAACGCCCTGCTCAAGCGCATCGCCGACGGCGAGTCCAGGCCGGACGAGCTTGACTTCTGGGACGAGCAGATCACAGCGTCTGGTGGGGTGATCGTCGCCGGACGGCAGCGCCTGCTGCGCGAGCTGGAGATCAAGGCGCGGCGCGTCCACGCCGATCTGTCCGGGGGCGCTGAAGACCTGGAGCTGCGCTATCAGCCGGGGTTTCTGGCCACGCCGAACAACTCCGGCCAGCTTTCGTTCGACGTGCCCGGCCTCGACCTCAACCGCCAGACCAGCGCCGCCGAGATCGCCCGGCAGTACGGCCAGCGGCTGGCCCAGACGCGCGGCGAGGAGATCGCGCGCGGGATGACGCTGAGCGGCCCGCAGCGCGACGAGCTACGCCTGCTCGTCAACGGGCGCGACCTGGGGCTGTTCGGCTCGCGCGGGCAAGCGCGCACGGCGGTCATGGCTCTCAAGCTGGCCGAACTCTACTGGATGCGCGATACCCTGGGTGAGTGGCCGATCCTGCTGCTGGATGAGGTGGTCGCCGAGCTGGACAGCGACCGGCGCGCTTATCTGCTCAGCCGTATCAGCGGCGTGTCGCAGGCGCTGCTGACAACCACCGAGCCGGACATCTTCACCGAAGACTTCTTGCGCCAGGCGGCGCGCTGGCAGATTCACCAGGGACAGATCGTCGCCAGCTCCGGCCCGGAGCGCTGACTAGAGCGTGTTATGAACTTGGTATCCTTGACAAGGGAGAGGGGCGCTCTGTTTACCTCACCCCCTGGCCTCGCTGCGCTCGGCCTTTCCCCCTCTCCATGCATGGAGAGGGGGAGTCGAGGCGCGCCAGCGCCGAGACGGGGGTGAGGTCAACCAGGAGCTACCCAAAACCGCTGGGGAAAGACAGGGCCGTAAGTGCATAACAGCCTCTACAGCGGGCGCTTGGAGGGGATGCCAGGCCGCCGGGGATACTGGGGCGGCGTAGCGGCGATCTTCTCGATGACGACCAGGTGATGCGTCTCGACGACCTGGGGCAGCTCGACGGAGATGATCCTGGCCAGGCGGCCCCCCAGGATGCGCAGCGCGTGCTGGGCGCGCTGCGCTTCGGCGGCGGCCTGCTCGCCCTTGAGCGCCACGCAGCGCCCACCGACACGGCACAGCGGCAGCAGGTACTCGGCCAGCACGGGCAGCGGGGCGACGGCGCGGGCCAGGGCCAGGTCGAATTTCTCGCGCGTGGCTGGGGCCTGACCGGCGTCTTCGGCGCGGGCCGTGAGGATGCGTACATTGGCCAGGCCGAGCAATTGGGTGATGTGTTGCAGGAAGGCGGTCTTCTTGGCGGTCGCTTCGAGCAGGGTTAGCTCGATCTGTGGAAAGACCAGGCGCAACGGCAGGCCGGGGAAGCCCGCCCCGCTGCCCACGTCAACGACGCGCATCCCCGCCGTGAAGGTGATGGCCATCTTGACCGACAGCGAATCGAGGAAGTGGCGAGTGACGATGGCTTCCGGATCGGTGATCGCGGTGAGGTTGGCGCGCTCGTTCCAGGCGAGAAGCTGCTCGGCATAGAGGCTGAAGGCGCGCTGTGCGTCTCGGCTTAGCTCCAGATCAAGAAGCGCGCGGCTGCTGCGTATCAATTGGTCGGCGGTCATCGGCTGCCGCTATGATGCAGGATGCTCACGACTGTCGCTGTGAGTGGAGGCGCAAGGCACGTCTCCGCCATTATAGCAGGAATTGGACGGCGGCAAACAGCGCCGGCGCGAGCTTGCCTGCGAGACTTCAGAGGAACCTATGCGGCGGCGCGTTCTGCTCAGCTTGTGTCTGATCACGGTCACGCTGGCGGGTTGCACGGTGCTCGCCGGGCGAGAGCCGCTCGCGCCGCCCACTCTCACGCCGCAGCCGACCAGCACGCTCGCCCCGTTGGGAGCATCAACCGGGGGGCTGCCCGATGCTGTCAGTCTGCTGGACGGGGTGTGCTTCGAGTACCTGGCCGGTCTGAGCGGGACGACGCTGGTCTGGAGGACGGCGGACGAGCAGCGTGCCTTCTATGATGCGGCGGATGCGGCGGGCGTGTGCGCGACTCCGGTGGCGCGCCCCGCCTTCGATTTCTCGGCGCAGATCGTCGTCGGGACGGTCAGTGCCCTCACCGGCTGCGACACGGCGCATCACCTGGTCGCGCTGGAGCAGGACGACGCCGCCCGCCGGGTTACGCTGCGCCTGGCGCTGGCAGCGCGCGCCGGCTGCCCCTACGAGCTGGTCGAGCCGTTTCTGGTGGCGCTGCCGCGCCCTCCGGCGGGGTATACGGTCGAGGTTGTCGTCAGCGGGCGCTGAGCGATTGGTTGCCGGGCACGGTCGCGCATATAATGGGCGGCAGGTACCGCGACGCGCACACCTGGGGGTGCCGGATGCAGATCATGCCCATTGCCTGTCACGCCTGGGCCTATAACAACCTGCCGCTGGACGAAGCCGTTGGCACGATTGCCCGGCTGGGATTTCGCTGGATAGACCTGGGGTCCGGCCCGCACCTGGACTTCAACCGGGCGGCGGCGGATCCGGCGGGCGAGGCGGCGGCGATCCTGACGCTGCTCCGCCGCTTCGATCTGGCGATCACCGATCTGTACCTGATGCTCCCCCATGCCAACGCGCCCGATCCTGCCCAACGCGAGGCCCAGCTTGCCATATTCGAGCGGCTGATGCCCTTCGCGGTCGCGCTGGGCACGCCCGGCATCACCGTCTCGCCGGGGATTGTGCACGCCGACGGCCCCGATCACAGCCTGGCCCGCGCCGTGCCGGCGCTGCTGAGGATGCTGCAGGCGGCAGAAGACACCGATCTGCGCGTCTCGTTCGAGCCGCACATGGACTCGGTGGCCCAGCGACCGGAGCAGGCGCTGCTGCTGCTGGAGGCGGTGCCCGGCCTCAGCGTGACGCTGGATTACGCGCATTTCCTCTACCAGGGAATCGTCAGCCGCGAGATCGCGCCGCTGCTGGAGCATGTCGCGCATGTCCACGTCCGGCAGGCGCGGCGCGGCGCGCTGCAAACCGCTCACAACGAGGGCACGCTGAACATCCCGCAGCTTCTGCAAGACCTGCACAGCGCGGGCTATCGCGGCGCGCTGACCGTCGAATACATGACGACCTTCGGCTGGCACCACATGCAGGCGATCAGCATCAGCAACGAGACGGTGCGCACGCGCGACGCGCTGCGCGCTGCCCGCGCCCGCCTGCTGACGCCGTCGCGCCCGCGCTGAACCTGCGCGCTCCACAAGCCCGCTGCCCAATCGTGCGCAGACCCCTGCCTGCGTCTCGCTGGCCAAAGACGATTCGCTGCGTTGCGCTCAGTCGGCTACGCCGGAGGCAGGTCGCTCGTCTGGCGGGACCCATACCGCGACGCGGAAGGGTTGAGTGTCGGTGGTGATCGCTGTGCCGTCGGCCAGCGTGACGACGGCCTGCACGGTGTGCTCGCCCGGTTGCAGCGCCCACCAATAATCGTAGGGCGCTGCGCTGGCGGTGCCGAGCAGCGCATCATCCAGCCAGTAGCTCACCTGGGCGGTGTCATCTGGCGCGCTGACAGCCAGGCGGATGCGCTGCAGGTCGGCGGGCAACTGCGGCGTGAGCCGGAAGACGGTGTACGGGTCGGGCGAGAGCAGTCGCACGCGCCGATCGCGCTCGCCGACGCGCTGCGCGCCCACCGGCGGCTGCGGGATGCCCCGGCGCTGCGCCCACTCGCGCGCTTCGGGCGGCAGCACCAGGTACACGCGCTCCTCCCGCTCCTCCGGCGGCGTGGACTCGTCGGCCAGCAAGCCCGTGCGCCGGTCCAGCACGAAGGGCTGGTACAGTGTGTCGTGGGTGGTGGGCACGGTGCCCTCGATGAACCATTCCCAGCGCGTGCGCGGGCAGTAGGGGGTGGGCAGCAGCCCGGACGTGGCGCACACCTCCGCGCGCACCAGCCCGGCGGGCACGGCGAACTCCTGTTTGGGCTGGCCGCGCAGCACGCGGCGGATGAACTCGTGCCAGATCGGGCCGGCCCCGCTGATGCCGCTGACTTCGACCATCGGCGTGTTGTCGGCGTTGCCCACCCACACGCCGACAACCAGGTTGGGCGTGTAGCCGACCGTCCAGTTGTCGCGGAAGTCGGTCGTGGTGCCGGTCTTGGCGGCGGCGGGCCGGTCTATGTTGAGCGGGCTGGCCGGGCCGAAAGAGGGGATGCGCGCCTGGTTGTCGCTGAGGATGTCGGTGATCAGGTAGGTCACGCGCGGGTCGAGCACGGCGTCACGCTGGGTGGGCGGCGTCCACTCGTACAGGACATGACCGGCGCGGTCGCGCACTTCCAGCAGCAGCGCCGGCTCCACGCGGAAGCCGCCGTTGGCCAGCGCGCCATAAGCGGCAGTGAGATCGAGCAGGCGCACCTCGCCGCCGCCCAGCGTCAGCGACAGGTCGAAGCGGCTGGCGTTGCCCAGCGTGGAGATGCCCAGCCGAGTCAGCAGGTGAATCAGCGCATCCACGCCACTATGATCCAGGGCGACGACGGCGGGGATGTTGTAGGAAGAGGCCAGCGCTTCGCGGACGAGCACCGGCCCGTGCTCCACCAGCCCGAAGTTGGCCGGGGTATAGCTCTCCAGGCGGCGCGTGACGAAGGGCGTGCTCACGTCCAGCATCATCGTCGCCGGAGTCCAGGGATCGGCTTGTTGGGGATCGAAGGTCGCCGCATAGGTGAACGGCTTGAGCGCCGACCCCGGCTGGCGTGGGGCCAGCGCCGCATTGACCGCGCCATCAATGCGCTCGTTGAAATAATCGGGGCTGCCGAGCAGGGCCAGCACCTGGCCCGTGTGCGGATCGAGGGCGACCAGCGCGGCATTCTGGGCGTTGTGCGGCGGCTCGCCGGCTGGTGGGTCGTTGAGCCGGCCCAGGTGACGCTGCGCGGCATCTTCGGCGGCATGTTGCCAGGTCAGGTCGAGCGTGGTGATCACGTCCAGCCCGCCCGCCAGTAATTCGTCAGGGAACTCGCGCTGAAGCTGAGTCCACACCGCCATGACGAAATGCGGCGCTTCGATGGGGAAGGGGGAGGCGGCGTACTGTAACTCCTCGGCGTATGCCTGATCTGCCTCGGCCTGCGCCAGATAGCCGTGCCGCACCATCAGGCCGAGCACGATTCGCTGACGAGCCTTCGCCCCCGCCGGGTTGCTCAGCGGATCGTACTGAGCGGGCGCTTGCGGCAGCCCGGCCAGCATCGCGCATTCGGCCAGCGTCAGCTCCTCGGCCCCCTTGCCGAAGTAGGCGCGGGCCGCCGCGCCGACGCCGTAGGCCAGGTTGCCGTAGTAGGTCTGGTTGAGGTAGAGCGCCAGGATTTCGTCGCGCGAGTAGCGCTGCGTCAGTTCGAGCGCCAGCACGCTCTCGCGCAGCTTGCGGCGCAGCGTGCGCTCGGCGCGCTGCTGTGGATCGAGCAGCAGGTTGCGCGCGATCTGCTGGGTGATCGTGCTGCCCCCGGCGACGACCTCGCCGCCGCGCACGTTGATCCACAGGGCGCGGGCGATGCCCTCGACATCTACGCCCGGATGCGTGTAGAAATTGGCATCTTCGGTCGCCAGCGTCGCCTGGATCATGCACGCGGGCAGGTCGGCGAGCGCGACTACCTGGTTGACGCCGGTCTGCGGGTCGGCGATCTGGTAGAGCAGACGCCCCGCCCGGTCGTAGAGGCGCGTGCTGGGCAGGGCCATCCCCGCCTCGATGGTCCCCACGTCCGGCAGCCCGGCGAACACCCAGGCATAGGCCGCGACCAGCGCGCCGGCGAGGATCGCGCCCAGGAAGGCGGCGATCTTCGCCCGGCGACGGCTGCTCTTCCAGGTTTTCCAGAGACGCGCAAGGAATCGCATGGCGAAGGCTCTCTCACTTGATCACTAGAGGCTGTTATGCACTGACGGCCCTGTCTTTCCCCAGCGGTTTTGGGTAGCTCCTGGTTGACCTCACCCCCGTCTCGGCGCTGGCGCGCCTCGCCGCCCCCTCTCCATGCATGGAGAGGGGGAAAGGCCGAGCGCAGCGAGGCCAGGGGGTGAGGTCAACAGAGCGCCCCTCTCCCTTGTCAAGGGTACCAAGTTCATAACACGCCCTAGGCCACCATTGTACTCCAGCCAGTGGGGTGAAGGGCTGACGGTTAGCGTTCGCCTTCCCTGCGCGAACCCGCTTCGTCCGGGTCGCCGGCGTCGTCCGTCGCGTCAGCGAAAGTTTCGGGGGGCGCGACAATCTCGAGGTCGCCATGCTCCGGGTCGTACTCGACCGTCCAGCCGATCAGCGCTGCGTCCGGCGGCTGGCCGAAGTCGGCGAGGATTTGCGCCCACAGCGCCCGGCCCAGGGAGACGCCGCGCAGGCCGATGGGCGTCTGGACGATCACGATCACGTCCGCCCGGCCCTGCTGAACCCGTGTGATGATGCCGGTGTATTTCATGGGGTTCTCCTGATACGAGACGGGTTGGAGAGCACCGGGCGATCACTTGCCGGGCGGCGTCCAGGCAGGATAGCGGGGGGCGTCATCGGCGGGCGCGGGCGACCGGCGCAGACGACGCCAGGGGGTGGGAGGTCTGGCTGCTGCCGGGCTGCGCGTCTCGCCGACATCCGTCGCCTCCTCGACCATGCGCATGGTCTCGCTCATCAACTGGCGCGTGGGATTCATGCGTGCTGCGGCGCGCGCGCCCTGCCTCAGCTCGCGCGCCGCGTCCATGAGTTCCTTGCCCTCCGGCCCGACTTCCTGCTCAAGCTGAGTCAGCGCCTCGGCCCACATCTGGCGGGCCTTGCGCACAAAGCGACCCAGCTCGTGCGCCCACTTCGCTGTGTTCGTCGGCCCGCCGATGATGAACAGCGCCAGAGCGATGATCACCATCTCGGCCAGGCCAATGCCGAAGATTCCATCCATCGCGTTTCCTCGCAGCCAGACTCAGCCGTCGAGCAGGGCGGGCGCGTCCTGCACCTCAGCCCGTTCCGCCGGTCGCTCGCGGCTGGCGACGCCAATTCCCACCAGAATCAAGGCTGATCCGGCGATCTGCAGCGGCACCGGCCACTCCTCCAGCAGGGCCATCGCCAACAGGCCGCTGCCGATTGGCTCCCCCAGAATGACCAGACTCACGTAGGCGGCGGGCAGGTAGCCCAGCGCATAATTGAACGACGAGTGGCCGATCAGTTGGGGCACCAGGCCCAGCAGAATCATCCATAGGTAGACCGTGCCGGGCAGCCCGCTCACCTGCGCGCCAGAGACAATCACCACAGCCACCAGCAGCAGGGCGGCCACCCCGTAGACCAGCCAGATATAGACCAGCAGGCCCCAGCGCGCGCGCAGCCGCCGCCCGATGATCAGGTAGATCGCCGCCGCGACCGCCCCCACCAGCGCCAGCCCGTTGCCCAGCCAGGGATCGTGGCGGGTGGGCGGGTCGCCCGCCGAGGCGCTGACGCCCACCAGCACACCCCCGCCAATGGCCAGCATCAGCCCGATGATCGTGGCGCGGGTCAGGCGCTCGCCGAGTAACAGGGGGGCCAGCAGCGCCACCCACAGCGGACTCGTCGTCACCAGCGTGACGCTGTTGACGACCGCTGTGTACTCCAGCGAAGTGATCCACGTGGCGAAGTGCAGCCCCAGCACGGCCCCTGAGACGATGGCCCACAGCAAATCGCCCCGGCGCACCGCGCGCAGCTCGGCCCGGTGGCGGCGCAGCACGACCGGCGTGAGCACCAGCGTGGCCACGCTCAGCCGCGCCGCAGCCAGCACCAGCGACGGCGCTGACTCTTCTTGCGCCAGCCGGATGAAGATGGCCGCAAAAGAGACGGCGATCACGCCGATGAGCATGGCGGCATAGGGCCGCCAGGTGACTGGCGCGCGCACGGAAACGGGGTGTTCGGTCATGGTATGGTCGCTGCTTTGCGGCATACGCATTCGGGCGCACCTGCTCGCGTTGCTGGCACGCGATTATGCCAGATACGGCCCATTCCGGCGAGACACCAGACCAGGGGTCGAGCCGGTCTGGTAGGGGCGAAGCGGAGCAGCGCCCGCAGAATGACCCCCCAGACTTCGGAAGTTTTCAAAACTTCCGAAGTCTTCTTGAAGGTCTGCCGCGTCCCTGAGGCGAACAGAGCGCCGTCCCTGACTACCCCTTAAGACACACCGCGCGGCTTGCGCCTGCCGTCACAGCACCGGAGTCACGCGCAGCCAGCCGCCGCCGGTCTCGTTCTCTTCGGCGATGGCCCGCGCCGATCCCAGCACGACGACGGTGCCCGCCTCGCTGAGCGCGGCCAGCGCCTCCCCGAAGCGGCGGAAGTCGGCGGGAGTCGTCGCCAGCACCTCGTCGCGCAACTGCTGCAGGTCGTTGTGGGTATCACCGGCCAGGTGGCGTTGCAGCGCCAGATAGCCTTTTGCATCAGGGAGCAGATAGGCGTCCAGCGCGCCGATGGCGCCGATGATCGTCTTGGTCAGCTCGTCGTCAGACAGTGCGAGATCGCGCAGGTAGTCTGCCGCCCGGTCGTAGGTCTCCAGCGTCTGGCGCAGGTTCGGGTCGCGGTACGACATGAAGCTGAACAGGCCAGAGCGCCGGTCGAAGGCGCAGAATCCGCCATAAGCGCCGCCGTGCACGCGCACCCGCTCCCACAGCCACGCTGTCTGCAGCAGGTTGGTGATCGGGATGATCGAGCCGTGCAGTTTGTAGCCCAGCGCGTAGAGATTCGCGCCCTTGCCGACGTAGTTCACCTGGGCGGGGATGACCAACCCTTCATGTCCGACGGGGAAGTCAGGCTGCCACGGCTGAGGCGCGACCGGTGCGGCGGGCAGTGCGCCCAGGAAGTCGGCAAGCTGCGGCTCGACGCCCGTCCAGTTGGCCGCGTCCAGGGTGACATTGGCCAGCAGCGCCCCCTGCGTCACCAGCAGGCGGCGCAGCGTTTCCAGCGCGTCGTGCACGGCAGACCAGTCCGAGTCCACGCGCCGCGCCAGGTCGCGCAGGAAGAACAAATAGCTCACCCCGCCCATCTGCTCGGCGGCCCAGTCCGCTTCGCTGAAGTGGGCCTGTAGCCGGCTCCTGACCACGCGGTGCCCCGCCGGGACCAGCCCGGCTTCCTGCGCCGCCTTCTCTTCCAGGACAATCTGGCGGAAGCGCTCGCGGTTGTCCAGGCGAGCGGTGAGCAGCACATCGCGCAGGATCGCCAGCAGCTCCGGCGTCTGGGCGACGGTTGCCTTGCCGCGCAGGAGCTGCCAGACCACCGCACTGCCGCCCCCGCGCGCCTGATGCGCGAAGCTGTCCGGCTCGATGCCGCCGGTCTTGCGCCCGATGCGGCGGGCCAGGCTCACATAATCTTCAGCGGCGGTGCCCATTTCGAGCAGCGCCCGGCCAAAGAGGGGAGCGTAGGGCAGTAACGCCTGGGGCAGCGCGTGCAGATCGAAGCCGAGATCGAGGTAGAGGATGCCGTTGGTGAACAGATCGTGGTACAGCAGGCGCGCAGGAGCAGACGCGCGCACTTCGTTGGGGAGGCGCGGCTGCTGCCGGTCGAGATCGCTCAGCGCCAGGCGGGGGATCGTCGCCAGGGCTTCGGGCGAGTCTGGCGTTTCCTGGATGCGCTTGAGCGCCCGCGTCTCGTCCACGAGGCGGCGCAGGTCTCCGTCGCTCAGCCCGGCGCGAATCTCCGCCAGGCGTGCCAGCTCCTCTGCCTCAAGCCGCTGTTCCAGCGCGGGATCGGGCGTCAGGATGACTGTTGTGCGGTGCGGGTTGTCCAGCAGATAGGACTGGATCAGTGACTCGAACAGGCGCGGGTCGCCCGCCAGCCGCTCCTTGACGACGTGGAGGGGCGCTTCGAAGGCCAGGGCAGCCAGCGGATCGCCGCCATACAGCCAGCTTTGCATCGCCCGCCAGCCGAGAACGATGCCGCGCGGCAGCCGCCCGGTGTTGTTCTCGCGCAGCGCGAACTCCGTCGTGTTGAGCGACGCCTCGATCATCTCGGTTTCAATGCCGCGCTCCGCCAGCCCGGTCAGGGTGCTGGTCACCAGCGACTCGATGGCGTCCGCCTGGGCCGCATCGGTGCCGCGCAGCCCGGTCGAGAAAGTGCTCTGGCGCAGGTCGAGGTCCAGCCCCGTACCGGCCAGGTCTTCGCCCAGGCCGGAGTCGATCAGAGCTTTGCGCAGCGGCGAGGCGGGCGTGCCGATCAAGATGTGGCTGAGGATGCTCAGCGCCAGCAGCGTTTCGGGCGACTTGTCCTCGGTCAGCGCCCAGTTGACGGTGACCTGGGCCTGCCGGCCCGCGGCCTCGGCGTTATCGCTGGCGGCGAAGGGGACGCTCACCCGGCGCGGCGCGGGGAAGCGCGGCTGGAGGGCGATGGCTTGCTCAGCCGCCCTCGGCTCGAAATCTTTGAGGTAGGCGTCCGCCAGGCGCAGGCGCTCTTCGGGCGGATCGTCTCCGCAGAAGAAAAGGCGCGCGTTGGACGGATGATAGTAGGTCTCGTGGTAGCGCCGAAACTGCTCGTAGGTGAGGTGAGGGATGACCTGCGGATCGCCGCCGGAGTCCTCGTGGTAGATGGTGTCGGGAAACAGCGACTTCTGGATATGCTGGCCCAGCAGATCGTCCGGGGCGGAATAGGCTCCCTTCATCTCGTTGAAAACAACGCCCTTGTAGGTCAGCGGTGCAGCGGGGTCGTCTAGCTCGTAGTGCCAGCCTTCCTGCTGGAGAATGTGCGGCGTGATGTTCGGGTAAAACACCGCATCCAGGTAGACATCAATCAGGTTGTAGAAGTCCTGCAGGTTCTGGCTGGCCAGCGGGTACATGGTCTTGTCGGGGAAAGTCATCGCGTTGACGAACGTCTGCAGCGACCCCTTGAGCAGCTCGACGAACGGCTCTTTGACCGGATACTTGCGCGAGCCGCAGAGCACGCTGTGCTCCATGATGTGCGGCAGCCCCGTCGAATCGGGCGTGGGCGTGAAGAAGCTGATGCCAAAAACCTTGTTCTCGTCATCGTTTTCCAGCGAGAGAAGCTCTGCGCCGGTCTTGATGTGCCGCCACAGGCGCGCCGATGTGTTCAGTTCGGGAACCTCGCGCGCGGCGATCAGGGTGAAGCCGTGCAGTGGGGCGGCGATGCCCCTGGTATCATCAGGCATGGTGGGTATCCATCCGCAGGGAGAGGGCCGCTTGGCGCGGCCACACCAGGACAGTCTGGGCAGATTGTACCACCGCCCGCCGCCGGACCGGTACCGGCAAATCATGCGGCGCGCGCCCGCGCGCACCATTGACAAACCCCCTGCCGTCGGCTACAATTCCGGCCACTTCGAGCGGTATGGACTTACCCTTGAGGCGGCGCTTGGGTCATGGTAAAATGACCTGTGCCATGCCGACGTAGCTCAACCGGCAGAGCAAGCGCCTTGTAAGCGCTAGGTTATGGGTTCAAGTCCCATCGTCGGCTCTCCGGCAGTGCGCCGGCTTAACAGACGAACTGGGTCGGTGTCCCGAGCGGCAAAGGGGGCGGACTGTAAATCCGCTGGCAGAAGCCTTCGCAGGTTCGAGTCCTGCCCGGCCCACCTGACAAGCCTATAGCTTGTCTCCGTGTGCCTACGTAGCTCAGTTGGCAGAGCACGCCCTTGGTAAGGGCGAGGTCATGGGTTCAAATCCCATCGTAGGCTCAGTATTGTTCCCGACCGATCCGCAATGGCAGCGGCCATATCCCGGCCAGGGATATCATCTGGAGGAAGCAGTCAAAGATGGGCAAGGGGAAATTTGAGCGGACGAAGCCCCATGTGAACGTGGGGACGATCGGCCACATTGATCACGGGAAGACGACGCTGACGGCGGCGATCACCAAGACGCTGGCCTTGAAGGGGTGGGCGGACTTTCGGGCGTTCGATTCGATTGACAACGCGCCGGAGGAGAAGACGCGCGGGATCACGATAGCCATTTCGCACGTGGAGTATCAGACGGCGAAGCGGCATTACGCGCATGTGGACTGCCCTGGGCACCGGGACTACATCAAGAACATGATCACGGGTGCGGCGCAGATGGACGGGGCGATTCTGGTGGTGGCGGCGCCGGACGGGCCGATGCCGCAGACGCGGGAGCACGTGTTGTTGGCGCGGCAGGTGGAAGTGCCGGCGATGGTGGTATTCCTCAACAAAGTGGACATGATGGACGATGAGGAGCTGCTGGAGCTGGTGGAGTTGGAGTTGAGCGAGCTATTGGAGAGCTACGAATTTCCGGCGGACACGCCGATGATACGGGGGAGTGCGCTGAAGGCGTTGGAGTGCACGAGCACGGATCCGAGCGCGGCGGAGTACGAGTGCATCTGGAAGCTGATGGACACGGTGGACAGCTACATCCCGACGCCGGTGCGCGACTTTGACAAGCCGTTCATGATGGCGGTGGAGGACGTGTTCAGCATCAAGGGGCGGGGGACGGTGGTGACGGGGCGGGTGGAGCGCGGGGTGCTGAAGAAGGGGGAAGAGGTCGAGGTCATCGGTCTGCGCGACGAGAGCATGAAGACGGTGGTGACGGGGATTGAGATGTTCCACCAGGAGTTGGATCAGGCGCAGGCGGGGGACAACGCGGGCATCTTGCTGCGGGGGGTCACGCGGGAGGATGTGGAGCGGGGGATGGTGCTGGCCAAGCCGGGGAGCATCACGCCGCACACGCGGTTCATGAGCGAGGTGTACGTGCTGCGCAAGGACGAGGGGGGGCGGCACAAGGCGTTTTTCACGGGGTATCGTCCGCAGTTCTACGTTCGGACGATGGACGTGACGGGGAACATCACGCTGCCGGAGGGGGTGGAGATGGTGATGCCGGGCGACAGCGTGAACCTGATGGTGGAGTTGATCACGCCGGTGGCGCTGGAGCGCGGCTCGCACTTTGCCATCCGCGAAGGGGGCCTGACTGTCGGCGCAGGTGTCATCACCGAGATTCTCGACTAGACGACTCAGACTGCTGGGGGCCGGCGAAGCAGAGGCCGGCCCTTGACTCCCGAACGATGGGACAGGTAGAACATGGCTAAGAAGAAAGACATTCGCATGGTGGTTACGTTTGCCTGCACGGAGTGCAAAGAGCGTAACTACACCAGCATGAAGAACCGGCGTAATGATCCGGGGCGCATGGAGATCAAGAAATACTGCTCGCGCTGCCGGAAGCACACGCTACACCGTGAGACGAAGTAACTGACGGCGCGTGCAAGGATTGGGGCGTTTCTGCCCCAACATTCAGGGGTGTAGCTCAATTGGCAGAGCAACGGTCTCCAAAACCGTAGGTTGTGGGTTCGAACCCTACCACCCCTGCCTTGAGAACTCGCTCGCTACGTTAAGACACCGTCCTTGCGACGGTGTCTTGGTATGGGCTGTTGATCACGCCGAGGAGCAGACAGTGGCACGCACACGTACTCGTATTGAAGACCCCAAGCCGCAGCCGAACGCCGCCGCCGTCGCTGAACGCCGCGCGCGGACACAGCTGGCGGCTGACGAAGCTGCCAGCAACGGTCAGCCCGCTGTGCGCAAGGAGCGCAGCACGCCTGCTGCGCGCAAGGGCCGGCGCGGCCTGAGCCTCAATATCGGAGGGCTGATCGATCGCATCCCCGTTGTGCGAAACGTGGCTGGCTACTTTCGCGGCGTCATCTCCGAGATGCAGAAGGTTACCTGGCCTTCGCGCGAAGAGACTTCGCGCCTGACCGGTGTGGTGCTGGCCGTCACCATCGCCTTTTCGATTGGCCTGGGCCTGCTCAGACACGTTCTATAGCTGGTGGTTCCGCCAGGCGTTCCATGCCGACTCGGAATGGATCTTCCTGGCTGTTGGCGCAGCGGTCGCACTGCTGGTGAGCGGGGGGTATCTCGCCTTTCGCCACCGCATCTAGCGCGGGGTGACTGTTTGCGCGCTCTGCGCGCTGTGCCGCACACGAACTGCGCCGGGGCGTCCGGGCAACGGAGCACGCGCTACGTCCATAGGGTCAAGAGATTGACGAGGATGCACGCATGTATGAAGACGATTTCCGCGACGAGGACGTAGACTTCGATCCGGAACCACTCTATCTGGACGAAGAGGCTGATGAGTCCGCTTCCAGCGCGCCTGAGGACGAAGAGTCGGTGGATGTCTCGTCAGTGCTCTCTGCTGGCATTCAGGCCATCTCCGGCGAAGAGCCGGATGATGATCGCAAGTGGTACGTCGTGCACTGCTATTCCGGCCAGGAGAACAAGGTTCGCCACGCCATCGAGCAGCGCATCGAGACGATGGGGATGCAGGACAAGATCTTCGACGTGGTGGTGCCGACGGAAGAAGAGATCGAGGTCCGCGAGGGCAAGCGCCGCACCATCGAGCGCCGCGTCTTTCCCGGCTACATCCTGGTGCAGATGAAGATGGACGAGGACTCCTGGTACGTGGTGCGCAACACGCCAGGCGTCACCGGTTTTGTGGGGATGGGCAACGAGCCGACGCCGCTGCGCCCCGAAGAGGTTTCGCAGATCATGCGCCGGATGGAAGCCGAGGCCCCCAAGCTGAAAGTCACCTTCAAGCCCGGCCAGAAAGTGCGCATCGTGGACGGGCCGTTCAACGAGTTTATCGGCACGGTGGGCGATATTGACATGGAGAAAGCCAAAGTGCGCGTGCTCGTGTCCTTCTTTGGGCGCGAGGTGCCCGTTGAGCTGGACTTCCTCCAGGTCGAGAAAGCCTGACGCTGTTTAACTGCTTCGCTGTACGTTTCGCTCGACGGGAGGCCCCCTGTACTGGGGGGCATTCTGTGTTCGACACACGAGGATCGAAGGAACATGGCCAAGAAAGTCAAAGCTGTTGTCACGCTTCAGATCGCCGCCGGCAAGGCGAATCCAGCACCGCCCATCGGCCCCGCGCTCGCTCAGCACGGCATTAACCTGATGGGCTTCTGCAAGGAATACAACGCGAGGACCAGCAACCGCATCGGCGAGATCATCCCGGCGGAGATCACCATCTTCTCCGACAGCTCGTTCAAGTTCATTCTCAAAAGCCCGCCGACCGCGTTTCTCATTCGTCGCGCTGCTGGCCTGGACAAGGGTTCCGCCTCGCCGAAGGGCACCAAGGTTGGCACGCTGACCCGCCAGCAGGTCCGCGAGATCGCCGAGATCAAGATGAAGGACCTCAATGCCGTTGACCTGGAAGGCGCGATGCTCCAGATCGAAGGCACCGCCCGCAGCATGGGCGTCACTATCGAAGACTGAATGAAGATCGAGCGGCTTCACGCCGTTCCCCGATTGTGGGAGGGCGCTGCCCACTACGACCACTAAGGAGACAGATATGCCTAAGCACGGAAAGAAGTATCTCGAAGCCGCCGCCAAGGTGGACCGCGAGACGCTGTACACCCCTGAAGAGGCGATCAAGCTCGCCAAGCAGACTGCCCCCGCCAAGTTCGACGAAACCGTTGAGCTGCACCTGCGCCTGGGCATTGACCCGCGCCATTCCGACCAGCAGATTCGCACCACCGTGCTGCTGCCGCACGGCCTGGGCAAAACGGTGCGCGTGCTGGTCTTCGCCGAAGGCGAGGCCGCCAGGCTCGCCCAGGACGCCGGCGCCGATTACGTCGCCGACGACGAGATGATCGCCCGCATTGCCAATGAGGGGTGGACGGATTTCGATGTGGCGCTGGCCGTCCCGGACATGATGCGCAAGATCGGTCGCCTCGGCAAGGTGTTGGGTCGCAAGGGCCTGATGCCGAACCCGAAGGCGGGCACTCTGGTGCAGCCCGAAGACATCGCGCGCGCCATCGAAGAAGCGCGCGCCGGCCGTATCGAGTTTCGCAACGACAAGACGGCCAATGTGCACGTCCCCATTGGCAAGATCAGCTTCGGCGAGGAGCAACTGCTGGGCAATATGGCCGCTGTGATGGATACCGTGCGCCGCAGCCGCCCGGCAGCGGCGAAAGGCACGTTTATCCGCCGCGTGGTCATCAGCACAACGATGGGGCCGGGCATCCGCGTGGAGCCGAATGCTGCGCTGACGATGACACCAAGCGCCTGACCTGTTCCTGACATCACCACCCACCGACAGCCGATAAAGACACGACCGGAGCGCACCAGCCTCCGGTCGTGTTTTGTTGTTCAGCTTGGCCGCTCTCGCCTAGTGCGCGTTGGCGGAAGTCCATCATCGGTTGTTCGCTGGTTTACCCCACCCTAAATCCCTCCCCGCCAGCAGGGAGGGACTTGAGTCTGCTCCCCCTTTCTCCGTTTACGGGGAAAGGGGGCCGGGGGATAGGGGTAAACCAGGCCAAACCGCGCACTCATTTCCGCCGTGCTGCACTATTGGGAGCGCGCCGCCTGGTCGCACAGCCGCTGACCGCCCGCCGCCAGCCAGTCCGCCAGCGTCTCGCTCTTCGCCGCGCCCGCCTGCACATCCTGCCATAGCCCGGTCGCCCAGTCGTAGTAGTAGCGCGTCTCCGGGTACCAGTCCTGGTAGCGGCGCTGCGTCACGCTGGGGCCGCCGTTGTAGCAGGCCAGGGCCAGCCCCAGATCGTACCCCGCGAACACGGTCAGGCACTCCTGGAAGACTTCCATTCCGCGCTGCACGTTCGTCTGCGGGTTGATCATGTTCTCGCCGTACTCGAAGTGAAAGGGCATCACCTGCATCAGGCCCAGCGCGCCCGCCGACGAGATGGCGGTCGCGTCGCCACAGGACTCGATCTGGATGACAATCGCCAGCACGTTCGGGTTCACCTGGTATGCCCTGGCCCACTCGCGGATTTCGTCCCGCCAGTGGAGGACTTCCGGCGTGTAGAAGGCGGCGAGCGGCGCGCTGGCGTCGGTGATGAAGTGCGACCGTCGCGCGCTGTCTCCGCCCGGCAGCAAGTCTTGCAACGCAACCGCCCCCAGCACTTCCAGCAGCACGAGCACAGCCAACGCAACCAGGGTCGCGCGCAGAGCAAGCTCCCGCCAGCGCGGCGGGCGCTGGTGCGGCTGAGGGCGAGGGGCGTTAGCGGTCATGGGCGCTCGGCGGGCGCTGCGCCGCGCTCAGGGCCGGACGATCTGCAGCGGATTGGGCACGAAGACCAGCACGAAGATGAGCAGCGCCGCATAGCCCAGCCGCCGTCGCCGCGCATCGAGCGGGGTGATGGCGTCGAGCGGCGTGGCATAGAGCCGGCCCAACAAGGAACAGCAGCATCGTCCACAGCAGCCACATCGAGTTGAACAGCGAGAGAATGAGGAAGACGCCGAGCACCGGCAGATACAGACGCTGCGCGCGACGGCCCAGCAGCGTGGAAACCACATGGCCGCCATCAAGCTGACCGACCGGGATGAGGTTCAGGCCGGTGATGAACAGACCCATCCAGCCCGCTTTGGCCACCTGGTTGATGAGCACGTCCTCGTGTCCATTGGGCAGCAGCTCGCCGAAGACGACGAATTTCGCCAGGCCATAGAGCAGCGAATCGCCCTCCAGGAGATACCCGTCGGCGGGCAGCGGCGTGATGTCCGAGGTCGCCAGCCCGATGAAGAGAATCGGCACGGCGAGCACGAACCCGGCCAGCGGCCCGGCGATGCCGACATCGAACAGAATCTTGCGATTGCGCACCGGCTCGCGCAGTTGGATGAACGCGCCCAGCGTCCCGAAGAATCCCAGGGGCAGCGGGATGAAATAGGGCAGGGTGACGCGCACGCCGTGAAAGCGCGCCGCGAAGTAGTGGCCCAGCTCGTGCCCGCCCAGGATCAGCAGCACGCTCAGCGCGTAGGGCCAGCCGCGCCAGATGGACGAGAGCGGCAGACTCTCGCCCTCCTGCAGGATAGCATCCTGCGAGGCGCCCACGAAAAGCAGGCTGAGCACGGTCAGGATCAGCAGGACGATATTCGGCCAGACCGGGCGCGGCTTAGGCCGGATGCGCCCCTTGATGGCCAGAACGATGTGCTCATCTGCCTCGTCGGTCGTCAGCACGACGTGATGATCCAGTGGCGCGAAGATGGAGTCCAGGTGCGCGTAGGCCATTTCGCTGCCCACGCGCAGCCGCCCGCTGAAGCGCCCGCTCATCGGCGGCGGCGTGTGCAGGTCGGCGCTGCTGATCTGCATCACGGCGGAGACGGCCTCTTGAATCTGGGCGCGAATCGGGTCAAGGAGGGCAGGAGTCTCTTTGGGGGGCAAGGGGCCAGCCGGCCCCCGGCTCGAATCGAACGCGGACGGTTCGTTAATCATCGGCTTGCTGCCTTCCAGTTACTGCTCACCATCACCAGCCACAACCGGAGGCAGCATCTCCCACTCCCCGGCAAGCGCAGCCAGCGCCAGGATGGCCCCGTCGCGGGTGCGCAGATATGTCGTTGCCACGCTCGGCTCCGGCGAATCGGCCTGGATCATGCCCTCGAAGGCGACTTCCGGCGTTGTGGCCCAGCCAAGCCGGTCGCGGACGCGCGGGTTGCTGCGCCACACCAGGCCGAACCCTCGAATCGGCTGCTGCAAGCCGGGCGGCGCGACGAGCGACTCGTCGCGGTCAGGGGCACCCTCCTGGAAGTCATCAGGATACTGCGCCCAGGCTGGCGAGCCGCCGTCTTCAAACAGCACATAGATGCGATCCTGCACGTCCACCCAGATCATGCGCCCGCGCTCGAAGGTCTGTTCTGCTTGCGTCGTCAGTTGGGCGGGCGCTGCCGGACACGACTCCGGCGGCGGATCGAAGTACCACGTCTCCGGGCAGGACAGGGGGATCAGCAGCGGCTGCTCGACGGAGGTGCTCGCGTTCGCCGCTTCGAGCGCGAAGCGGGCAACCTCGCGGTCACCTCCCCCTGTCGCCACCACCAGCTTGCCGCTCACGTTCACATCCCAGCGCCAGACTCGCTCACCTTCGGCATCCAGACGATAGATGCGCGCGCTCGTCGCGCCGCGCGTGCTCCAGAAGAGAGTCACCGTGTCGCCGGGCCGCACAGAGGCTGTGTCCGTCGTGAAATACTCGACCGACAGGCCGGCCCGTGTGGGGGCGCTGGTCGCGGTGAGCGTGGCCGGAGCCGGAGAAAGGGTCGGCGCGAGCGGGTTGGTCGGCGAAGGGCCGGGCGTTGGCGTGGTCGGCGTCTGCGCTGTGGGCGTGGCGCTCGGCGGCGGGCTGGGGACGGCGCCAGCCGGCATCTCCGTCGGGCTGGGGGAGGGCGTGCGCGTTGGGCTGGGGGCTATCGTCACAATGCCCGGCTGGGCGTTGCCGCCACACGCGACGAGCAGCAACGCCAGCGCCAGGAGCACCAGCCCACAGCGCAGACGCGCTGCCCCGCTCGATGCCTGTCGCTCTCTTCGCTGGCGCATGGTGCTCCTGTTCACTCTGAATGCTGCCCGCCTCTTGCAGAAGCCGCCTGATGCCTATTCTAACACGACCGGGGGCGTCGCGCAGTGAGCTGGGGTGGGTATACAGGGCAATCGCATCAAAACCCGCCGCGTGTCAGCCTGCCTGATGAGACTTGACATTCAAGATGGGTAATACGCGCAAATGTTATGTAGGGGCGGGTTTGCAAACCCGCCCCTACAAGCGGCTGCCGATCATGACCGTCAAATCTCATTAGGGGCGTATTGCCATACGCCCCCCTTACCTCACCCCCGTCTCGGCGCTGGCGCACCTCGACTCCCCCTCTCCATGCATGGAGAGGGGGAAAGGCCGAGCGTGGCGAGGCCAGGGGGTGAGGTAAACAAAACGCCTCATTCCCTGGTCGAAGGTGTCAGGCTCGCAACACGCTCCAGGTGCTACTCTGCTGCGCCCAGCCCCGGAATAGACTTCCGAAGTTTCCAAAACTTCGGAAGTCTGGCGGTCTATCTGCTCCCCCTCAGGGCGTGCGCACGGGATAGCGCAGGTAGCGCACCGGCGCGGGCTTGAGCGACTCGCGGACGGCACCTGTGATGGCCTGGCGCGCGGCATCGTCGTGCTGGAAATCCATATCGTCGGCGGGCACGACCAGCACGGCGCAGCTATCCCACCGCGCGATCCACTCGTCGTAGAGGACGTTGAGCTGGTGCAGGTAGTCGGCGGAAATGTCGCGCTCGAAGTCGCGCCCGCGCTGGCGGATGCGCGTTTGCAGCGTCTCGACGCTGGCCCTGAGGTAGATCAGCAGGTCGGGCGGCGGCAGGAAGGCGCGAATGCCCTCGTAGAGATCATGATACGCGCCGTAATCGCGCTCGGACATCTGGCCGCGCATGTACAGGTTGTGGGCGAAAATCTCGGCGTCTTCATAGACGCTGCGATCCTGCACGACCGAGCCAGGATGATCCACAAGCTTACGGTGGTGCTGTAGCCGCCGCGATAGAAAGAACACCTGCGAATGAAAGCTCCAGCGCTGCATGTCGGCGTAGAAGTCGGCCAGGTAAGGGTTCTCGTCCACCGCCTCGTAGAACGGCTTCCAGCCCAGCGCCTCAGCCAGGATGCCGGTCAGGGTGGACTTGCCGACGCCGATGTTGCCGCCAATTGCCACGAAATACTTGTCGGAGTTCGCTGGCTGGATCATGCCTCCTCGCTTTCTGTCTTGGGCGGCCTGGGCCACTCGCGCCCCTGGTTGCGGCGCATCTTCTCCAGGTAGGCCGCTTCAAGGTTTACGTCGGCGTAGTTCGCCAGCTTGAGCAGGTAGGCCAGCACGTCGGCCATCTCCTCGCGGATGGCGGGCTGTGCGTCGTCCGGGCCGCCCGTCGCTTTGGCGATCCAGCGGCGGGCGAAGGCGCGCGCCAATTCGCCGACTTCTTCCTGCAGCAGCATGAAGTTCAGGTACGGATCGGTGAGGAACTGCTTGTCCTGATCCAGCCGCCGGTGGAACTGCTGGAAGTCGCCCAGGCGCAGTGTGGTCTGTTCCAGGGGGGCGGCTTCGGCTGCTGGCAGGGCTGGCAGCGCCGCCTCGCCCGCCTCCCACCCCGGCAGGGCGGGCTGGCGCGGCCCAGCGCCCAGCGCCCCGCGAATGCGGTCGAAGACGGCGGCGCGGTCTTCGGGGTTCGTCACGAAGTCCAGGCTGTTGGTGTCTATGGTGAGCACCGGCGCGGACTCGTAAGCGGAGAAGAACTGCTCGTAGGCGGCGCGCAGGCTGTCAATGTAGGCCGCCTCCATATTGCGCTCGTAGGGCCGGTCGCGCGCCGTGATGCGGTTCATCAGCGTCGCGGTGTCCGCCTTGAGGAAGACCACCAGGTCGGGCAGGGGGATGTTCTCGGCGAGCGCCTCCTGGACGCTGTAGTAGGTTTGCAGCTCGTCACCGGACAGATTGGCCTGGGCGAAGAGCCGGTCTTTGTCGAACATGTAGTCGCTGATCAGCGGGCGGGCCATGCGGGCAAGCTGGCGCTGCTGGTGGTAGCGGCTGAGCAGGAAGAAAATCTGCGTCTGGAAGGCGTAGCGCGCGCGGTCGGTGTAGAAGTCGCTCAGGAAGGGGTTTTCCTCGAAGACCTCCAGCACAAGCTGGCCGCCCATTTCCTTGTGGAACATGCGCGCCAGCGTCGTCTTGCCGACACCGATGACGCCCTCGATGGCAACATACGCTTGCGGAGTGGTCATGGTCACTTGTCCGTGCGTGGAACCGGCACCAGGGTACCTGGCGGCTGGCTGCAGGGCCGCGCGGGTCGCGCGCGCCGTGTTTCAGTATACGCCCCAGCCCGCAGACTGTCCAACAGCGGGAGCGCACGGGCGTGTGCAGAGCCTACCAGGTAGGGGCGCTGCTCTGCTGCGCCCTGGTTGGCCTCACCCCCGCTCGGCGCTGAGGCGCTCAGACACCAGACTTCCGAAGTCTCCAAGACTTCGGAAGTCTATTCTGGGACCGAGCGCAGCGAGGCCAGGGGGTGAGGCTGGGGGCTGCTAGCGTTTCTTGCGGCGCTGGTAGAGGAACGAATAGAGCGGCAGCAGCGCCGACTGCGTTGTGTCCAGCACGGCGTCGGAGGTGCGGCGGGCCAGGTAGCGCGCCCGCCCGACGGAGAACAGGCTGTGCGCCGGGCTGATCTCGCCTGTGCCGATCTGCATGACGGCTGTCGCCCAGGTGAGTCCCGCGCCAAACGCGCACATGGCCACCAGGTCGCCATCTTTCAGGCGTCCCTCCTCAATCGCCTCGACCAGCGCCAGCGGCACCGACGCCGCCGAGGTGTTCCCGTAGCGGTCGAGGTTGAGGTAGAACTTGTCGAACGGCACGCGCATCTGCCGCGCTGCCGCCTCGATGATGCGCGCGTTGGCCTGGTGGGGGATGAACAGGTCAATATCATCCGGCGTCAGGCCCGCCTGATAGATGGTGCGCTTGAGCGAGCTGCCGAGCGTCCGCACGGCGAACTTGAAGACTTCCTGCCCGTTCATGCGCATGTACTGCCGCCGCTCGTCAATCGTGCGCTGCGTGATGGGCGAGACTGTGCCGCCGTCGGGCACGTACAGGGCCAGCGCCCCGGAGCCGTCCGACCCCAGCTCAAAGGCCAGCAGGCCGCCCGGCTCGTCGCTCGCCTCGACGACGGTCGCCGCTGCCGCGTCGCCGAACAGGACGCAGGTGGTGCGGTCGGTGAAGTCCATCGCAAAGGAGATGATCTCCACGCCGATGACCAGCACGCGGCTGTACACGCCAGCCGTGATGAACTGGCTGGCTGTCGTCAGCGCGTAGACCCAGCCGGAGCAGCCGGCGACCAGAGTGAAAGCGCCGCACTCCGCGCCCAGCATGTCCTGCACCTGGCTGGCGACGGACGGCAGCAGATAGTCGGGCGACGAGGTGGCCACGATGATCAGGTCGAGGTCTTTGGGCGACAGCCCGGCCACCTTCAGCGCCTCGTGCGCAGCGGCCACGGCCATGCTGGAGGTTGTGTCGTTCTCGGTGCGGATGCGCCGTTCCTTGATGCCCGTTCGGGTGAGTGATCCACTCGTCGCTGGTGTCCACCATCTGCGCGAGATCGTGATTGGTCAGCACGCGCGCCGGGACGTACTTGCCCCAGCCGGTGATCCTGGCGTAACGCTCGCTCATCAGCCGTTCGTCCTTCCCCTGCACGCAGAACTAAGCGGTGACCGTCCGACGACTGCGCCGGCTGCCCAGCACGTCGTACACCGAGCGCGTGGCCAGGATGACCACACCGGCGGTCAGAGTCGCGCCGCCGATGCCGGCGGCCAACTGGGTGCGCGGCGGAAGCTGGCGGATACGCCTCCACAGAGACGGCATTTCCTGAGGATCGCTTGCCAGCAGGCGCTGGCGAAGCTGCGCGACATACTGCTCTGAAGGGGTAACGGCGGGCATCGCCCGCTCGAGGCGCTCGGCCAGCCGCAGCAGCGCCCCCAGGTCGCCCTCAGCGGTATCGGCGCGGGCCAGCAACACATCCTCTTGCCAGCGTCTGTTCTGCGACCAGGCTCTTGATGACAGTGACCGCCTCGGCATACCCATCTCTCCTGTAAGGCGCACGGCAGGGCGCCATGCGCCGCCATTGCTCAAAAGCCGGGCCGCCCGCCTGGTGCGTTGCGCCCCGACGCCTCTTGCTCTTCGAGGCTTCCGCGCAGCGCGAGCAGCGTGCGGTGATAGAGCGACTTCACCGCGCCTTCGGTGCGATTCATGATCGCGCCGATCTCCGCGTTCGACAGGCGCTCGACGAACTTGAGAATGAGCAACTGCTGCCGTTCGGGCGGCAGCTCGCGGACGGACTGCAACAGCCGCGCCTCTTCGTCGCTGGACTCGGCGGCGGCTTCGGGCGCGTCTGCCGCGACGCTGTTGACCGCGAAATCGTCGAGCGGGACGACGCGCTGCCGCCCCCGGTCGCGGTGCCAGTTGGCGACCTGGTTGTGCGCGATGCGGTACAGCCAGGCCGAGAAGGGCACGCCGCGATCAGTGTAGTTGCCGATGTGGGCCAGCGCCCTGAAGAACACCCGCGATGTCAGGTCTTCGGCGTCCTGGTGATTGCCTGTGCGGTAGTAGACGTAGTTGTAAATCCTGGCGACGTAGCGCGAGTACAGCTCGCCGAACGCCGCCCGGTCGTCTTTGGCCCAGGCCACCAGTTGCAGATCGTCGGAGGCTGCGTAGTCGCGCCCGTCACGACCATCCGGCTCAGTCATGCGTACTAACACCTCGCGCTGGCAAGCGTTACGAGTCTCAGCCGAGACAGCAGGGAACAAACGAAGGTGCGCGGAGTATACCAGGCAACCGGCGTGCTCACTAGACCCGGAGGGTAGTGTATCGAATTCGGGTGAAATGGAGCGGGCACCTCGCTGCCGTGTGCCCCCATCCCCCCAGCCCCTTCCCCCACGCTGCGCGGAGGGAAGGGGAGCAGGCCCGCCACTTTTCTCCCTTCCCCCCTCGTGGGAGAAGGGCCGGGGATGGGGGGCCATTCCTGTGTGACGAGTTTCAACCGGCAAGGGCGCACTGCCACCCGGAGTCGGGTATAGAACGACCCCCGCCCACTTGGTATAATGGCCCGCCATGAGCCAGGCACTCACCCAACAACGGCTGCGCATCCGGTTCGCCAAGCAGGGCGCGCTGCGCTACGTCGGCCATCTCGACCTGGCGACGACGTGGGAGCGCGTGCTGCGGCGCGCTGCGCTGCCGCTGGAATATACGCGCGGCTTCAACCCGCGCCCGCGCCTGCAATTCGCCGCCGCGCTGCCCGTCGGCCTGACCAGCGAAGCGGAACTGCTCGACGTGTGGCTGACCGAGTGCGTGCCCCTCGAACTCGCCGACGCGCTGATCGAGCGGCTGAACACCACCAGCCCCGCCGGGCTGCGCGCGCTTCAAGCGGCGGAGGTGCCGATCAAAGCGCCGGCATTGCCCCCGCAGGTGATCAGCGCTGAATACGCCATCACCCCCAACGACCCCGACCTCAGCGCGGACGACCTGGGGGCGCGCGCGCAGGCTCTGCTGGCCCAGACGCACGTCGAACGAGTGCTGCGCGGCAAAGTCTACGACCTGCGCCCGCTGGTTCAAGACCTGCGCCTGGACGGCGATGGCGTGCTCGTCGCCCGCCTGAGCACCGGAGAGCGCGCCAATGCCCGCGCCGACGAGCTGATCGCCGCGCTCGGCCTGGCCCTGCACCAGGTCAATGCGCACCGGCGGCGGTTGTTCCTGAGCGAAGAGTGACCCGGCTGTCTGCGAACGGAAGCGGCGCACACTCTCACTGGAGGGTGTGCGCCGTTTCGATCTGCCTGGCGAGAAACGCCCTGTTTTTGCGTGCGGCGAACAGCCTCAGTCGCAGCAGATGAGCTTGTTCATCACAGCCTGAAGCGCCTCGCGCGGGGGCCGGACGCGCTCCTCTGGCAAAGACATCAGCGGCTCGTCCACCACACGGCTGATCTCGGTCAGTGTGCGGCGGTTGCCTTCAATGTAGATCAGCCCCGTGATGAACAGATTATCGCGGCGCGCCTCTTCCAGTAGTGTAATCGCAGCGAGCCGATTCGTCGGATCGTGCTTGGTTGGGTCGAGCTTCTTGAGCATGACGCGCGAGCCATCGTGCATTTCCACCGCCTGTACCACGCCCGGCTCGTGCTCCTCGATGCTGATCTCTTCGTATTCCGGGATATAGGTGATATCCTGCAGCGGCTCCTCGTGCGCCTTGCCATAGGGATAGCTCTTGGTGGACGACTCATGGTTGTTGAAGGTGACGCACGGGCTGATGATGTCCAGCACCGCCGTCCCTTTGTGGCTGAACGCCGCCTTGAGCAGCTCGCGCACCTGCTTGGCGTCGCCGGCGAACGAGCGCGCGACGAACGAGGCGTTGTCAACGAGCGCCTCCATGCAGATGTCAATCGGCGGCAGCTCGTTGACGCCGGCGTACTTGAGCTCCTGGCCCAGGTCGGCGGTCGCCGAGAACTGGCCTTTGGTCAGGCCGTAGACGCCGTTGTTCTCGACGATGTAGACGATGGGCACGTTGCGCCGGATCATGTGGCTGAACTGGCCCAGGCCGATGCTGCCCGTGTCGCCGTCGCCGCTGACGCCGATGGCGATCAGGTCGCGGTTGGCCGTTGTCGCGCCGGTCGCCAGTGCGGGCATACGCCCGTGCAGCCCGTTGAAGCCGTGCGAGCGGTTCAGGAAGTAGGCCGGAGACTTGCTCGAACAGCCGATCCCGCTCAGCTTGATCACGCGGTGCGGGTCGAGCGATAGCTCGTAGGCGACCTGGACGATCTGGTTCGAGATCGAGTTGTGACCGCAGCCCAGGCACAGGGTAGACGGGCGGCCCTTGTAGTCGTTGCGGTCGAGGCCGATGAGGTTCAGACGGTTGCCCATGTTTACAGCTCCTGTTCCGAGATAGCAGCGGTCAACCAGCGCGGCGTGAGAGGCAGCCCGTCAGCGTGAGCCAGCGAGATCAGGCGGTCTGCCAGTTCAGGGAACTCCATGCGCAGCAGATTGGCCATCTGCCCGTCGGTGTTGTTCTCCACCACATAGACGCGCTCGTGCGCCGCCAGAAATTCGCGCGCGGTCTCATTGAGCGGCAGCGCGCGCAGCCGCAGGTAGCTCGTTTCCAGGCCGCGCGCACGCAGGCGGTCGCGGCTCTCCACCACGCAGGCGTCGGTTGTGCCATAGGCGATGATGCCCACCTGGGTGCCGTCGGCCTGATCCACAACCGGCCCTGGCACCAACTGGCGCGCCGTGTCGAACTTGCGCGTCAGGCGGGCCATGTTGGCCTCCCAGTCTTCGGGGCGCTCGCTGTAGTAGGCGTTTTCGTCGTGCCCCGTGCCGCGCGCGAAGTAGGCGGCACGCGGGTGATCGGTTCCCGGCAGCGTGCGATAGGTGATGCCGTCGCCGTCCACGTCACGGTAGCGGGCGAAGCCGCCCAGTCGCTCCAGGTCTTCGGCGCTGAGCACCTTGCCGCGATCCATCGGCTGGTCGGGGTAGGTGAAGGGCTTGCTCATCCACAGGTTCATGCCCAGGTCGAGGTCGCTGAGGACGAAAATGAGCGTCTGCAGGCGCTCAGCCAGGTCAAGGGCGCGCCAGCCGAACTCGAACGCTTCCTCAATGTTGGATGGCAGCAACACCGGGTGTTTGGTATCGCCGTGCCCCAGGAAGTACGCCTTGAGCACGTCCCCCTGCGAGGTGCGCGTCGGCAGGCCAGTGCTCGGCCCCACGCGCTGCACGCTCCAGATGACCGCCGGGACTTCCGTGAAATAGGACAATCCCGCGAATTCGGACATGAGCGACATGCCCGGCCCGGAGGTAGCGGTCATGGCGCGCGCGCCGGCCCACCCGGCCCCGATGACCGTGCCAATCGCCCCGATCTCGTCCTCCATCTGGATCACGGCATAGGTCGCCTTGCCGGTGACGGGATCGGTGCGCAGATCGCGCAGATACTCGTTCAGCGCGTCAATCATGCTGGTCGAAGGCGTGATCGGGTACCAGGCGACGACGGTGACTCCGCCGAATACCGCGCCGAGCGCCCCGGCAGAGTTGCCATCGAGCAGCAGCATCCCCTGGGTCTTGTCCATGTGCGCCACTTTGTACGGGTCGCGCTTGGCCAGGTTGTCCAGCGCCCACTCAGCGGCGGCCTTGACCAGCCCCATGTTCATGTTGATCGCCTTCGCCTTGCCGCCAAAGTGAAAGTCCAGCGAAAAGGCGATCTCGTCCAGGTCAATCTCCAGCAGCGTGGCCAGCACGCCCAGGTAGATCATGTTGGCGACATACGGTTTGAGATTGGCCGGCACGTTGGAGGCTTCGAGTAGCTCTTCAACCGGCATCGGGTAATAGGTGATGTCGGGGCGCTCTTCGCGGACCTTCCATTCCTGCGGGTACAGGCAGACTCCGCCGGGCGGCAGCTTGCTGATGTCACTGAGGGCTGTGTCCCGGTTCATCGCCACCAGGATGTGATAGTCCTCGCGGCGGGCGATGTAGCCATCCTTGCTGACGCGCACCGTGAACCAGGTGGGCAGCCCCTGGATGTTGGATGGGAAGATGTTCTTGCCGCTGACCGGCACGCCCATGCGAAAGATCGAGCGCAGCAGGGCGGTGTTGGCCGTCTGGCTGCCCGACCCGTTCACTGTGGCGATCATGATCTGGAAGTCGTTGATGATCGGCTCGCGCTCGACCAGCAGCGATTCCAGGGCTGAGGCTTCAACGTCACTCATGGTATCCTGTGCTCCTGCCACCTATCCCTATGCGGTAGTCTGCGGCGCTGGCGCGCCTCCTGCTCAATGTCGGAAAGTCAAAGAACCTGTCTACAAAAGCACTCTACTCTGGTAAATGATGCGATGCCCCATACCTTTCTGTGACCGCCTGCCCGATGACCTCCGGCTCTTCAGGCCGATGGCGCAGCAACGTCATGTGGTCGCGCAGTGCCTGGTGCCCGCCGTCGAAGTCGCCGCGCGCCACGCACTCGACCATGCGCTCGTGGTAGTCCCATACCTCGTGATGGTAGGAAAGCTCGGCGTACAACCCCACGCCGAAGGCTTTGTACGCCTCCCAATACGCCTCCAGAATGCCCTGAACGAACGGGTTGTCCAGATGCCTGTAGAAGGTCAGGTGCAGGCTGCGGTGTTCCTCGAAAGGCACCTCGACCGGCACGTGTGTCAGCTTCAGGCGGGCCGCTGCGAGCATGTCGCGCAGCGCCTGGATGTCGCTCGCCGTCAGTTGGGTGACAGCCTCGTGCCAGAAGCTCAGCTCGAGGCTGGCGCGCAACTGCGAGAACTCGTAGAAGTGCTGGCGGTTGAGACTCAGGGCATAGAGGGCGCTGAGGCTGGCCGCAGGCGCGAAACAAAACGGCTGAACTTGCGTCCCGGCGTGCGGCCTGGTGTCCACCAGACCGAGCGCGCGCGCGGTCGCCAGCTCCTCGCGTATCTTGCTGACGCTCACGCCCAGTTCCTGGCTCAACTGGGGGATCGTCGGCAGGTAATCGCCCGGCTGAAGCTGGTGCTGGACAATGTAATCCAGAATGGCGGAGTTCAGACTGGCGTAGGGCATGGCCATCACTTGTTGCGACTATTCATCCGATCAATCAGATTAATGTGATCAATTCAGTGTCTCTGATCACGATTATATGCTACTTGCCTGGCATTGCCAATGCCATGTGTATCCAGATTCCGGGGCAAAAGAGCACCGCAGAGGCGCAGAGAGCGCGAAGGAAAGACAAGAGAAGACTCCTCTTGCTCTTCTCTGCGCCCTTCGCACCTCTGCGGTTCGGGAATTTCGCCCCTCTGTTGGAATGCGCCCCTGCTGGCGGTTTTGCGTGGCGGTGAGTATCCTTACCGCAGTGGTACGCTGCAATGGAGCACGGGTCGGCCTGCCGTCCCGCTGACGAGAGGGATGACGATGAGCGACGAGCAACCGAACCCGCTGGCAGAGGCGCGCGAGGCGGTGAAGGCGCTGCGGGCGGCTGCGCCTGTCGAGCAGCAGACGGCGCTGGATGACCTGGGCCGGCTGCTGGACGCGGCGGCCCGGCGCGGCGCAGGCGAGGAGGCCGAGGCGCTGCGCCAGCGCATGGACGCGCTGATCCAGGAGAACGCCCGCTTCGCCTCGCTGATGGTGCACGAGATTCGCATCCCGATGACCAGCGTCAAGGGCTACTCCGACATGCTCGCCAAGCACATCGCCGGCGAGCTGAACGAGATGCAGACCCAGTTCGTGGAGACCGTCCGCGCCAACGTCAGCCGCATGGAGCAGCTTGTCAGCGACATCAGCGACATGAGCAAGCTGCGTTCCGGCCGGCTGCGCCTGGAATCGAAGATGGACCTCTACAAGAACATCGCCGCGCAGGTAGAGAAAGTCGCGGCGCCGCTGGCCGCCGAGCACGGGCACACCCTCGTCTTCGAGACGCCGCCCAGCCTGCCGCTGCTCAACCTGGACGGCGAGCGCCTGGCCCAGGCGTTGGGCAAGCTGGTCGCCAACGCGCTGCGCTACACGCCGGAGGGCGGCACGATCACCGTGCGCGCGGAGGGCGTGGAGGGCAGGCTGCGCGTCAGCGTGATTGACACAGGCATCGGCCTCAGCGAAGAGGAGCAAGGGCACGTCGGGGAGCTTTTCTGGCGCGGCGAGAGCGAGCACGTGCGCTCGTTCAAGGGGCACGGGCTGGGACTGCCCATCGCCAAAGGGATTGATCGAGCTGATGGGCGGCGAGTTCTTCTTCAGCAGCACGGCAGGGCAGGGCAGCACGTTCGGCTTCGTGGTGCCGGGCGCGGCCTGATCGCCTGTGCTGCCTCACCAGGCTGCGTCTGCGCGCATCCAACCGCAGGGCATGTGCGGCGGCGCGCTCAGCCGTCCGCGAGCAGTTCATGAGTTGGTAGACACTTCATGGAGGCGTGCGAGTGAACCTGCACGAATACCAATCGAAAGCACGATTTGCCGAGTACGGAATCCCCACCCCCAGGGGCAAAGTCGCCCATTCTCCCCAACAGGCTTACGAGATCGCCAAAGAACTGGGCGCGCCGGTCGTCATCAAGGCGCAGGTGCTCACCGGCGGGCGCGGCAAGGCGGGCGGCGTCAAGCTGGCCGCGACGCCCGAAGAGGCCGAGCGCCACGCCGACGCGATCCTGGGCATGGACATCCGCGATCACAAGGTGCTCCGGGTGCTGGTGGACACGGCGTCCACCATCCAGAAGGAGATTTACCTCGGCGTGACCAACGACCGCGCCGCGCGCAGGCCGCTGATCATGGCCAGCGCCGAGGGCGGCATGGACATCGAGGAGGTCAACCGTGAGTCGCCGGGGAAGATCATCCGCGAGCACATTGACCCCTTCCTGGGGCTGCGCGACTACCAGATTCGCAACCTGGCCTATGGCATCGAGCTGCCGCGCGAGATGTGGAGGCCCTTCATGAAGATCGCCCAGGCGCTCTACCGCTGCTATGCCGAGAGCGACGCGACGCTGGCCGAGATCAACCCGCTGATCATTGACGGCGAGGGGCAGCTTCTGGCGGTGGACGGCAAGATGTCCATAGATGACAATGCCCTGTTCCGCCACCCCAGACCTGGCCGAGCTGCGCGATACCAGCGCCGAGCCGGAGGCCGAGACGCACGCCCGCGCCGCCGGCCTGAGCTACATCAAGCTGGACGGCACGATAGGCTGCATGGTCAACGGGGCCGGACTGGCCATGACCACGATGGACATGACCAAGCTCTTCGGCGGCGCGCCGGCCAACTTCCTGGACATCGGCGGCGGGGCCAAAGCCGAGACGGTGGCCGTGGCGCTGCGCATCATCCTCTCCGACCCCAACGTGAAGGCGGTGCTGTTCAACATCTTCGGCGGCATCACGCGCTGCGACGAGGTGGCGCGCGGCATCCTGGCTGCGCTTGGCGAAGTACAGGTGGACCTGCCGCTGGTCGTGCGCCTGGTGGGCACCAACGAAGAGGAAGGGCGCGCCCTGCTGGACGCGGCGAAGATTCCCCACATGGAGACCGCCCGCACCCTGGCCGAGGCGGCGCGCAAAGCCGTCGAAGCGGCGCAGAAAGCGTAGAGGGACGACTCATGGCTATTCTGGCAGACAGCAACACGAAATTGCTGGTGCAGGGCATCACCGGGCGCGAGGGGCTGTTCCACACCGAGCAGATGATCGAGTACGGCACCTGCGTGGTTGGCGGGGTGACGCCCGGCAAGGGCGGCGAGTGGGTGCTGGGCAAGCCTGTGTTCGACACGGTGAAGTCGGCGCGCGAGGCCACCGGCGCGAATGCGACTGTGATCTACGTCCCGGCGGCCTTTTCTGCCGACGCGATCTACGAGGCGGTTGACGCCGAGATTAAGCTGATCGTCTGCATCACCGAGGGCATCCCCGTGCGCGACATGATGCAGGTGCGCGCCCGGCTGGATCAGAGCGACAGCCGGCTGGTTGGCCCCAACTGCCCCGGCCTGCTGACGCCCGGCCAGGCGAAGATAGGCATCATGCCGGGCCACATCGCCATGCCGGGCAACGTGGGCGTGGTGTCGCGCAGTGGCACGCTGACCTACGAGGTCGTCTATGCGCTCACGCAGCGCGGCATCGGGCAGAGCACGTGCGTGGGCATCGGCGGCGATCCGATCAACGGCACGAGCTTCATTGATGTGTTGCAGATGTTCGAAGACGATCCTCAGACCGAGAAAGTGGTGCTCATCGGCGAGATCGGCGGCACCGATGAAGAGAAGGCGGCGCACTTCATCGCCACCCACATGACCAAGCCGGTTGTGGCTTTCATCGCCGGGCAGACGGCCCCTCCCGGCAAGCGCATGGGACACGCGGGGGCCATTGTCGAAGGGGGCAGCGGCACCGCCGCCGACAAGATCGCGGCGCTGCACGCCGTCGGGGTCAAGGTGGCGGAGCACCCGGAGCAGATCGCGGACTTGCTGTAGGGCATGTTCACAGGGTGCACGAATGGGGTGCGTGCAAAAGTTGACAGCGACTCGCTGGACGCGGGGATATGGACCTCACCCCCAGCCTCGCTACGCTCGGCTTGGCGAGGCGCGTGAGCACCGAGCAGGGGTGAGGTCAACCGGGCCGCAGCAGAGCAGCGCCCTACGAAGCCGGCGCGTGCCTGGTTCGCCAACAGCATCGCGTGTAAAGAGAAGGTTCTTCAATTCGCAATCCGCAATCCGCAATTCGCAATCCCGCGCCCTCGCCCTTTTTCCGTGTTGCGCAGCCTTGACCGGCCCCCGGCTGTATGGTATGCTCTCGGCAAGCAGAAAAGCGTTGACGGAAACGAGTACGCCCCTGCATGCCGGTCAGCGAGCCTGGGACGGTGCGAGCCAGGTGCGGGAGCGGGGCGGAAAATCCTTCCTGAGCGCCAGGCTGAACGCGCGAGCTACTAAGCCGGGCCGGTCTGGTCTCCGTTATCACGACCATGCCATGATGGTGGCAGCAGAGCGCCCCCGGCATCTGAGGGGGAACAAGGGTGGTACCGCGCGAGCCAGGCTCCCGTCCCTTTGGTTGAGGGACGGGTGTTTTTTCTGTGGGCGATTGTGCAGCCTACGGGGAAGTGGGTGATTGAGATGGGGCCGGAGGATGTGACGATTCGCATGGTCGAGCCGCGCGACCAGGAAATCATCGCGCGCCTGTGGGAGGCGCTGAGCGTCTACCACACGCAGTTGGACTCGCGGATGCCGCAGATGGCGGTGGGAGCGCCTGCCGCCTACGCGTCGCGCCTGGTTGAAGTGCGCGACGACGTGCAGACGCACGCCTTCGTCGCCGAGATTGAGGGCGCGGTCGTCGGCTACGTGCTGGGCGCGGTTGTTGATCTGACGCCCGACCTGTTCGAGCACGAAGATGTGGGCTTCATCGCCGACATCTACGTGGAGCCAGAGCACCGGCGGCGGGGGATTGCCCGGCAGTTGTTCCAGGCAATCTGCGGCTGGTTCGCCGCGCAGGACGTGCGCCAGATTGAGTGGCAGGTGGCCGTCGCCAACAGCGATGCGCGCCGCTTCTGGGAGGCGGTCGGCGGGCGCGCGCTGACTGTGCGGATGCGCCTGTCGCGCCCGGAGTAGAGGGAAGCGGCTGTGCGCAGCCTCCGCCGAGATCGTGCCCTGAGAGGATGGCTGCTGGTAGCCGGGCCGATCCTGATTCTGCTGGCGTTGGCTGTCCTGGTCGCCGACTGGCGGGAGTTCTTCATCGGGGGGGCGCTCGGCTGGCTACTCGCCGCGCAGTTCATCCGGCGCGGGCGCACAGGCCCAAAGTACCGGGCAGCGATCCGCCATCTGCGCGCGGGCGAGCTTGGCCAGGCGCTGGCCGTGATGGACGACCTGATCCGCGCCGGGCCGGATGACCCGGAGCACCGGCGCTTTCGGGCGGAGCTGTACCGGCTGGCCGGTCACCTGGAACAGGCCGCGCACGATTACCAGCGGCTGATTGCGCTGCTGCCGGAGTCCGCCGACGGGTATATTGGGCTGGCCGAACTCTGGGTGCAGCGCGGTGACTACAGGCGGGCGCGGGACTGCGCGCAGCAGGGCGCGGCGCGCGACCCGCGCGGCTGGACGCCCGCCTACACGCTGGCGCTGATCGCGGACCGCCTGGGCGAAGCGCGAGAGGCCATTGTCCACGCCCAGGCCGCCCTGGACGCGGGCATCCCTGACCGGCGCTTTCGGCTGCTGGTGCATTTGTGGTTGGCGCGCGGCCATGCCCGGCTCGGCCAGTGGGATGAGGCGCGCGCCGCCGTGAGCCAGGTGCGGGCGGACGCGCGCGCCTTCGCCGAGTGGGACGCGATTCTGGCCAGCGAGCAGGCCGGGCAGATTCGTGCGATGCTGGAAGCGGATGTGCAGGTTGCGCGGGCGCTGCGCGAGGGCGCGGCCCCGCAGGAAGTGCTCGCTGAGTAGTGTTGCGACGGACGCTGAGGGCGCGTTGTCGCAAGAGCGGAGGGGGTAATGACTGAACAGGGAAGGCAACCCGAAGAGCGCGTGGCTGCGCAGGTAGAAACGCCGGGCGGCTGCCTGTCCAGCCGACTTGTGCGCGTCGTGCTGGTCGCAGTTGTGGTCGTGGTGGTGCTGGCGGCGATAGCCGTCGCAGTGGTGCTGGCTCTGCGCGCCAGCCGCGACAAGCCACTCGAAGTCGCCATTTACCCCGGCGCGCGGCTGGTGAATCACGAGACGCTCTACGACGGATTCGATCACCTGCAATACTACAGCGAGGACCCATTCGCCGCTGTGGAGGCGTTCTACTTCGAGCGCGACGATATGGACTGCGTGCGCCAGTATCGCACGGTCGAGGAGCGCCCTGGCCAGGAACCGCTGCGCGAGGGGCACCTGTCCACACGCTGCCAGGCGGATCGCTCCGGCTATGGCGTCACCCAGGTGGCGACCGTATTGATCCAGCCGGTCTATGACGCGACCGAGCAGCCGACCGGCCAGGTCGTGATTGACATTCAGCGTTACTGGGGGGAGTGATCCTGTGTCCGCGCTGGAACCTGGAGCGGACGCGGGGCGGCGCGCCCCTGACGACCACCAGCCGCGCTTGCGCGTGCCGCTGTGGGCGGCGCTGCTGGCGATGACGGCGGCGCTGGTGGCCGCCGGGCTGATCCTCTGGCGGGTGGCCGGGCCGCTGTACGGGCTGCTCTTTCCGCTCGAAGCGCCCGTCCCGCCGGGCGCGAGCGAGGAGCGCCACGAGAAGCCGGAGCGCGGCGCGGAGTCCTGGCTGTATCGCACGGCGCAGACCGGAAACGAGATCGCCGCCTTCTACGAGCGCCAGGGGGGAAGCTGCCGGTACGCGCCGGTGCCCGGCTACGTGGTGGATCGGTCGCTGCCCTGGGGCGGATCCTATGCAGTGGCGACCTGTACGGGGAAAGAGGAGGCGGCTGGGCTGGGCGTCTCGTGGCAGGTCTATATCCACACGGGCTACCCGGACGACGCTGGCCCGACGATGTTCCGGCTGTACGTGTACCGGTGAGAAGGGGTAATTGGTTGTTGGTTGTTGGTGATTGGTTCCTTGCCGGGGTGCGTGCGGGCGCTGTTCTGCTGCGCCCTGGTGTGCCTCACCCACAGCAAGCATGTCGCTGACAACCTGCGCGCGCACCCTCTTGCCAGAGGGTGAGTCGTTCCGGGTTATTGGCATCTGTCCCCTGACGATTCGCCGCCAGGTGTTGAGCGTCCTGCTACCAACAACCAATAACCAACAACCAACAACCCGGCTGCTTTCAGGAGGAGTCATGTTCAAGCCAGTCACACCGAAGGTAGACATCGAAGCCCTGGAAGAGGAACAACTCGCTTTCTGGCGCGAGCGCGACATCTTCCGCCGCTCGATGAAGGAACGCGAGGGGGGCCGCGTCTACGTGTTCTACGAAGGGCCGCCGACCGCCAACGGGCGGCCCGGCACCCATCACGTGCTGGCGCGCGCCTTCAAAGATATGTTCCCGCGCTACCACACCATGAACGGCGCTTACGTGCTGCGCAAAGGCGGCTGGGACACGCATGGCCTGCCGGTTGAGATCGAGGTCGAGAAAGAGCTGGGCCTGACCCACAAGCACGAGATCGAAGCCTATGGCATCGCCGAGTTCAACCGCAAGTGCCGCGAGAGCGTCTTCCGCTACATCAAGGAATGGGAGCGGCTCACCGAGCGCATCGCCTTCTGGGTAGACCTGGAGAACGCCTACATCACCTACGAGAACGACTACATCCAGAGCGTGTGGTGGATTCTGCGCCAGCTTTGGGACAAGGGGATGCTCTACCAGGGCTACAAGGTTGTGCCCTACTGCGCCCGCTGCGGGACGCCGCTGAGCAGCCATGAAGTCTCGCTCGGCTACGAGGAAGTGGCCGATCCGAGTGTCTTCGTGCGCTTCGCCGTCAAGGGCGAGCCGGGCACGTACTTCCTCGTCTGGACGACCACGCCCTGGACGCTGCCCGGCAACGCGGCGCTGGCCGTCAACCGCCGCGCGACGTATGTCATGGTCGAGGGGCCTGCCGCCGGCGGGCAGGGCACGGAGCGGTTAATCCTGGCGCAAGCCCTGCTGGACAAGGCGCTCAACGATCCGCACGCCTACACGGTCGTGCGCGAGATGAAGGGCGAAGACCTGCTGGGGATGCGCTACGAGCCGCTCTACGCCTTCCTGCCGCTGGAGGAAGATCACGCCTACGTGCTGCACGGCGATTTCGTCAGCATGGAGGACGGCTCCGGCATCGTGCACATCGCGCCCGCCTTCGGCGCGGACGACATGGACGTGGGCCGTGAGCACGGACTGCCGGTCATCCAGACGGTCAAGCCAGACGGCGCGTTCATTGACGCCGTGACCCCCTGGGCGGGCATGTGGGTCAAGGATGCCGATCCGCTGATCAAGAAGGACCTGAAGGCGCGCGGCCTGCTTTATAAGGCCGAGAGCTACGTGCACAACTACCCCTTCTGCTGGCGCTGCCACACGCCGCTGCTCTATTACGCCCGCGAGACGTGGTACATCGAGTCCACGCGCTACCGCGACAAAATGATCGCGCTCAACCAGACGATCAACTGGGTGCCGGCGCACATCAAGGACGGGCGCTTCGGCAACTGGCTGGAGGAGCTGCGCGACTGGGCGCTGGGCCGCGAGCGGTACTGGGGCACGCCGCTGCCCGTGTGGGTGTGCGAGAATCCGGGCTGCGGCCATAAACACTGCGTCGGCGGCGTGGCCGAGCTGGAGGAACTGAGCGGGCAAGACCAGTCTCAGCTTGATCTGCACCGGCCCTACGTGGACGAAGTCACCTTCCCTTGCGCGCAGTGCGGCGGGACGATGCGCCGCGTGCCGGAGCTGATTGACGTGTGGTTCGACAGCGGGGCGATGGCCGCCGCCCAGTGGGGCTACCCGTACAAGAATCAGGAGATGTTCGCTCAGCAGTTTCCGGCAGACTACATCTGCGAGGCCGTAGACCAGACGCGCGGCTGGTTCTTCAGCCAGCACGCCATCGCCGTCATGACCTTCGAGAGCGTCAACTTCAAGAACTGCATCTCCCTGGGTCACATCCTGGACGACCAGGGCCGCAAGATGTCCAAGAGCCTGGGCAACATCGTCGAACCCTGGAGTGTGCTGGAGAAGTACGGCGCGGACGCCTTCCGCTGGTATATGTACACTGCCGGGCCGCCCGGCGAGCCGCGCCGCTTCTCGGTGGAGCTGGTCGGCGAAGTGGTGCGCACTTTCTACCTGACGCTGTGGAACGTCTACAGCTTCTTCGTCACTTACGCCAGCCTGGACGGCTTCGACCCGCGCAGCGCGCCGGTGCCTGTCAGTGAGCGCGACCCGCTCGACCGCTGGATTCTGAGCGAGCTGCGCGTGCTGGTGCGCGAGGTGACGCAGGGCTACGAGACGTATGACGTGCCACGCACGACGCGCCCGATTGAGGCGTTCGTGGACGGACTGAGCAACTGGTACCTGCGCCGCTCGCGCCGCCGCTTCTGGAAGTCGGAGAGCGACGCCGACAAGCTGGCCGCCTACCAGACGCTGTACGAGTGCCTGGTGACGCTGGCCAGGCTGCTCGCCCCGACCATGCCCTTCCTTGCAGAAGCGCTGTATCGCAACCTGGTGACAACCGCCGACCCCGGCGCGCCAGAGAGCGTACACCTGGCTTTCTGGCCGGCGACTGATGAGGCGCTGATTGACGAGAAGCTGATGGCCGACATGCGCCTGGCGCAGAAGCTGGTGAGCCTGGGTCATGCGGCGCGCAACAGCGCCGGAATCAAGGTGCGCCAGCCGCTGGCCGAGGCGGTCTTCGTCGTGCGCTACAGCGCTGAGCGCGAGGTGGTGCGCGACCTGGCGCCGACCATCGCCGAGGAGTTGAACGTCAAGGCGGTGCAGGTGGCTGAATCAGCGGAGGCGATGGTCTCCTACAGCCTGAACCCACTGCCGCAAGTCCTGGCCCGCGCCCTGCGGGGCGACTTCCCGAAGGTGCAGCGCGCGCTGCGCGAAGGCGCGCCTGCCGACGTGCAGCGCTGGGCGAAGGCGCTGCTGGCCGGGGAGACGATCTCGGTGGAGGTGGACGGCCAGACCTACGCCATCACGCCGGAGCAGTGCGAGGTGGTGCAGTCGGCGGCGGCGGGTTACGCCGTGGCCGAGGAATACGGCTATGTGGCGGCGCTGGCGACCACGCTGACCGAAGACCTGATCCAGGAAGGGCTGGCCCGCGAGTTCGTGCGCCGCGTGCAGTCCTTGCGCAAGGACGCCGATTTCGCCATCAACGACCGCATCACCGTCACCTACCAGGCCAGCAACCGGCTGCGCGACGCGCTGCGGGTCTTCGCGGAGATCATTCAGCGCGAGACGCTGGCCGATGCCCTGGTCGAGTCCGGGCCGGAGGCGGGCGCGCACAGCGCCGCGTTCAGCTTCGACGACGAGACGGTGACCATCGGCGTGCGGCGGGGGGTGTGAGCAAAACTTGCCAGGCAGGGGGCGCTGCTCTGTGTTGCGCGCTGCGCCCAGGGTTATACCACTCCCCCCCCCCCCCTCCTCCCTCCCCCCAACTACCCCCCACTTCCTCCCTGCCGGCATAACCCTCAGCTGACGCGGCCGACGCGCCGCGAGGCTGGGGGTGAGGTCAATGCCCCGTGTCCGGCGAGTCGCTGACGACCTTTACTCGCAGCCGCAGAGCGTAGTGGGTATGAGTTTGCCCGCCCGCGCGGGCGGGGCTACAATGAAGGCCGGAGGATTGCCTTTGAAGCCTATCCGTGAGCTGCCGGGCGCGGCAGAGCAGCGCCCCTAGGCGGGCTGCTTCACGGATAGACACCCAGTTGAGGCTATCATTAGAATGACCACGACGAAGCAAGAGCTATACGGTGTGCTGCTGGATCTGCGCGAGACGTACCGGGACAAAGTGGTGCAGATGGAGAGCGCGCAGGTGCTCGACATCACCGGCACGGGCTACACCAATCACCAGGCCGAGGATGCGACCGCCGTGTATGAGCAGACGGTCGGCGCTTCGTCGCTGCGGGCCGCGCAAATACGGCTGCGCCAGATTGACGAGGCGCTGGCGAAGTATGCAGACGGCACCTACGGGGTGTGCGAGAACTGCGGGCAGGAGATTGACATCGCCCGCCTGGAAGCGATCCCGTACACGACGCTGTGCCTGCGCTGTGCAGAGACGCGCGATTTTCAGGCCGGGGTGTGACAAGCGTGACCCACGAGACTCGCTCTGCGACAGCCGCGACGCCGCGCCGGGCGGCGGGCCGCTGGCTGCTGCTTTTCTGCGTGGCGGCGCTGGCTATCCTGGCCGACCAGGCGAGCAAAGCCTATGTCGTGAGGCATCTGGGGCTGCATGAGTCCTGGGCACCGCTGAGCGCCCTGGAACAGGTCTTCCGCTTCACGCATGTGCACAATACGGGCGCGGCCTTCGGGCTGTTCCCGCAGGGCGGCGTGGTGTTCCTGATCATCGCCGTGATTGTGTCGGCGGTCATCCTTTACTACTACCGGCAGGTCTCGTCAGATGGCTGGCTGATCCGCCTGGCGCTCGGCCTGCAACTGGGCGGCGCGCTGGGCAACGTCATTGACCGCCTGCGGCTCGGCTATGTGGTGGACTTCGTGGATGCATGGCGCTGGCCGGTCTTCAACGTGGCCGATAGCTGCGTCGTGATCGGTGTGGGGCTGCTGATGCTGCTCATGCTGCGCGAGGAGCGCCGCGAGCGGCAGCGCCTCGCCGCCCGCGACAAGACCGGCGAGGACAACGCCCTCGATCAGCGGGGCGAGCAGGTGTCGTGTCAATGATCGTCGGCTGAACAGGGCCAGAGTTGTGAGGGTAGCGGGCAGGTCATCCGCGTGCGGACGCCTGCCCGTTGTTGTCCCGAACGCCCAGGCCTACCAGGCGTAGGCTTCGGGCGCGGGGCCGCCCGGCCCCGGCCAGATGGCGTCGAGGGCCTTCAGATCGTCCTCAGATAGCGCGATCTCCAGCGCGCGCAGGCTGCCGGTGAGCTGCTCCATTGTGCGTGGGCCGATGATCGGCGCGGTGACGGCGGGCTGGTGCAGCAGCCAGGCCAGGGCGACATCGGCGGGATGCTCGCCGCGCCCGGCGCAGAACTGCTCGTACTGCTCCAGCTGCGCGCGGGCGTCCTCGGCGCGCTGATGAATTCGTTCCTCGGTGCGGCGGCCTTCGCCCTCCCCCTGCAACGCCCCGGCCAGTAAGCCCCCTCCCAGCGGACTCCAGGGAATCAGCCCCAGGCCAAACGCCTGGCAGGCGGGGATCACCTCAAGCTCGATCATGCGCGCCGACAGGTTGTAGAGACTCTGCTCCGAAACCAGACCCATGAAGTGCCGCGAGGCGGCGATACCCTGCGCCTGGGCAATGTGCCAGCCGGCGAAGTTGCTGCTGCCGACGTAGATCACCTTGCCCTCGCGGACAAGTTGCTCCATCGCCTGCCAGACTTCCTCCCAGGGGGTATTGCGGTCAATGTGGTGCATCTGGTAGAGGTCAATGTGATCGGTTTGCAGGCGGCGCAGGCTCTCTTCGCAGGCGCGCCTGATGTGGTAGGCCGACAGCCTGGATTCGTTCGGCCAGTCGCCCACCTTGCCGTAGACTTTGGTTGCCAGCACGACCTTCTCGCGCCGCCCGCCGCCCTGGGCGAACCAGCGCCCGATGATGTGCTCGGTGATTCCCTCGCCCAGTTTGCGCCCGTAGACATTGGCCGTGTCAAAGAAGTTGATGCCCAGCTCCAGCGCCCTATCCATGATGGCGAAGCTGCCCGGCTCGCTGGTGTACGGGCCGAAGTTCATCGTGCCCAGGCACAGGCGACTGACCTGCAGACCCGTGCGTCCCAGGCTTGTGTAGTTCATCTGGCTCTGCTCCTTCTCAGTGCCCTGGCCACTCATGCTTCTGCCCCCATTATGGCATCGTTCGGCAGGGGAGGCCACCATTGCGCGCAGGGAACTTGTGTTAGAATACGCACCAAGATTGGTTCTTGGCATGTTCCCGGAGACTAGACTCATGACCCGCGAGATTCGCGCTCCGCGCGGCACGACTATCACCTGCAAGGGCTGGCAACAGGAAGCCGCCATGCGCATGTTGATGAATAACCTCGATCCCGATGTCGCCAAAGACCCCGACAACCTGATCGTCTACGGCGGGCGCGGGCGGGCGGCGCGCAACTGGGCGGCGTTCGACGCCATCATCGCCACCTTGCGCGAGCTGGAGAGCGACGAGACGCTGCTCGTGCAGTCCGGCAAGCCCGTCGCTGTGTTCAAGACGCACCCCGACGCGCCGCGCGTGCTGATCGCCAACTCCAACCTGGTGCCGCACTGGGCCACCCAGGAGCATTTCGACGCGCTGGAACGGCAGGGCCTGATCATGTACGGCCAGATGACCGCCGGCTCGTGGATATACATCGGGACGCAGGGCATCCTGCAGGGCACGTATGAGACGCTCGGCTCGTTGGCCCGCCAGCAAGGGTGGGGCAGCCTGAAGGGCAAGCTCGTGCTGACCGCCGGACTGGGCGAGATGGGCGGCGCGCAGCCGCTGGCCGTCACCATGAACGGAGGCATCGCGCTCATTGTGGAAGCAGACCCGCGCATGGCCGAGCGCCGCCTGCGGATGCGCTACGTCAACCGCGTCGTCACCGACCTGGAGGAGGCGCTGGAACTGGCCCTGACCGCCAAAGAACGCCAGGAGCCGCTCTCGGTTGGCGTGATCGGCAACGCGGGCGAACTTTTTCCCCGCCTGGTGCGCATGAACATCGTGCCGGATGTGGTCACCGACCAGACTTCGGCGCACGACCCGCTGTCGTACATCCCCGCCAGCGTTTCCTCCGACGAGGCGGCGGCATTGCGCGAGCGCGATCCCGCCGAGTACCAACGTCTGGCCCGCCAGACGATGGCCGCCCATTGCCAGGCCATGCTGGACTTCCAGGCGCGCGGCGCGGTCGTCTTCGACTATGGCAACAACCTGCGCCAGCAGGCGTTCGATGCGGGCGTCGGCGCTGCCTTCGACTATCCCGGCTTCGTGCCCGCCTACATTCGCCCGCTGTTCTGCGAGGGCAAGGGGCCGTTCCGCTGGGTGGCGCTCTCCGGCGACCCGCAGGACATCTACCGCACGGACGAGGCCATCCTCGAGCTGTTCCCGGAGGACGAGCACCTGGCCCGCTGGATCAGGATGGCCCAGCGCGAAGTCGAGTTCCAGGGGCTGCCGGCGCGCATCTGCTGGCTGGGCTACGGCGAGCGGGCGCGGGCAGGGTTGGCCTTCAACGACCTGGTGGCCTCTGGCCGAGTCAGCGCGCCGATTGTCATCGGGCGCGATCACCTGGACGCGGGATCGGTCGCTTCGCCCAACCGCGAGACGGAGGGGATGCTCGACGGCTCCGACGCAATATCCGACTGGGCGATCCTCAACGCGCTAATCAACGCGGTCGGCGGGGCGACGTGGGTCAGCTTCCATCACGGCGGCGGCGTGGGCATCGGCTACAGCCAGCACGCCGGGCAGGTGATCGTCGCCGACGGCACGCCCGAAGCGGCGCGGCGGTTGGAGCGCGTGCTGACCACCGACCCCGGCATGGGCATCGCCCGCCATGCCGACGCCGGCTACGAGCAGGCCCTCGCCGCCGCGCGCCGTCACGGACTCAAACTGCCGATGTTGACAATGCCCTGAGAAACGTCGCCGCAGAGACGCAGAGAGCGCACAGGACAGCCAAGAAAGAGCGAGCTGGGGTTATTCAGGGAATCACCGCGCCGGTCACGGGCACGACCGGCGCATTTGCGTCAGGAAGAGGCGTCATCCTCGCCCGGCTTGGACCTGTCCGCCTGCTGTTCAGAAGGGGAGGGCACGTCGCCGACAGGCTTCCCGTTCTTCGCGGTCGGCACAGTCGCCCCGGCTGCGGGCGGCGGCGTCTTAGGCGCTGGCGGCGGCTCGGCGGCCTTCCCGGCAGAGGGAACGGGGGCTGCTTCGGCTGCGGGCGGCTGTGGCGCGGGCGGCGGCGGGGGGACTTCCGCCGGGGGCGTTTCCTCTGGCGGAGAGGGTGCAGTCTCGGCTTCCGACACCGCCCCGGCTTCGGACGCGGCGGGAGCAGTTTCGGCTTTGGGAGCGGCGGGCGTGGCGGGCGCAGCTTCGGCTTCGGGCCGTAGAGCAGCCGGAGGGACGGGGAGCGTTTCAGCGGCTTTGGACGGCTGTGAAGCGGCAGGAGTGGCCGGGACGGCGGGTGCTTCCTCGGCGGGTTTGGGCGGCTGAGGAGGCGCAGAGGTCGCTGGCGGTTTCTGCGCGGCCTTCTGCGACAGTATCTGGGGTGCTGTCACCGTGAGCGGCGGCGTGAGCGCGGGCCGAGGCGGGCTGGGCTGCGGCTTGGGCTTCTCGCTGGCTGCCGGCTTCGGCGTCATCTCGCGGGCCGGAGCAGGCGGGGCGGCTTTAGTCTGGGCGGGCGCGGGCGTGGGCTTGAAGTACAAGCGCATCACCATCTGCCCCAGGCGCAACTCGTCACCGTCGTGCAGACGGTACGGGCGGTGAGCGTTCAGCCGCTGCCCGTTGAGAAAGGTGCCGTTGCTGCTGCCCAGGTCCCAGATATTGAGCGTATTGTCGTCGCCGTGCCGGATGGCGGCGTGGCGACGGCTGACCCCCATGCGATAGCCCGCGAAGGGCGTCAGGTCAATGTCCGGCGTGGCGCCGGTGGCCGGATCGCGGCGACCCAGGATTGTCTCGGCTTTTGGCTCCAGCACCAGTGGCTCGGCGGCCCCTTCGATGTCCAGCTTGAGGTTGTCGCCCGGCACGAACGTGGCCATGCCTTTGGTGATGTCCTGGCTGGAGAGCGTATCGCCCTCGATCTCGCCCGGCTTGGCCCCCGACGCGGATTCCAGCGCCTTGGTGCTGAGCGGAATCTTGCCGATCAGGCTGGCACCGCAGTTCTCACAGAAGACGACGCCGGAGCGATTCGTATGTCCGCAGTTCCCACATTGTTGCATGAAGACCCCCTGACGCGCCACGCTCTGCGCGACTATCGTCGAGCTAATCAGGTCTGCACAGAGGTCGCCGGCAAGCCAGCGGATGCCAGCCAGCGCACATGCCGCGCCACAATACCCCGGCAACCGGCCCGTGGGAACTCCCGCTGTCCCCTGAGCCTTGTGCAGTTCGACGAAGTGCCTACAATCTTAAGGCACATTGGCGTTGCCCGCCAGTGGTGAATTGGGGGCGGGGGCGTGCAAAGGTTGTCAGCGACTTGCTGGACGCGGGGGATTGACCTCACCCCCAGCCTCGCTACGCTCGGCTTGCCCCCTCTCCGTTGACGGAGAGGGGGCGGCGAGGCGCGTCAGCGCCGAGCGGGGGTGAGGTAAAGGGGGGTGCAGCAGAGCAGCGCCTCTGCCTGACAGGTTTTGCACACCCATTGGGGGCGGAGTGCGCGCAAAGGTTGACAGCGACTTGCTTGACGCGGGGGATTGACCTCACCCCCAGCCTCGCTACGCTCGGCTTGCCCCTCTCCGTTGACGGAGAGGGCGGCGAGGCGCGTCAGCGCCGAGCGGGGGGAGGTAAAGGGGGTGCAGCAGAGCAGCGCCCCTACCTGACGGGTTTTGCATGCACCCATTGGGGGCGGGTTGCGCGCAAAGGTTGTCAGCGACTTGCTTGACGCGGGGATTGACCTCACCCCCAGCCTCGCTACGCTGGCTTGCCCCCTCTCCGTTGACGGAGAGGGGCGGCGAGGCGCGTCAGCGCCGAGGGTAGAAGGGGCGCAGCAGAGTGTTACCCGCTGTAGGGTCGGACGCCGCAGGGCTACCGTCCACCGGGACGGAATCGTCAGCGGGTGCTCGCCGCGTCAGTCGCTGGCGCTGGCTTCGCGAGTGCCCGCAGGGCACGCTGGACGGTTGCTGTCCCGTGTTGGGTTGGTATAACCCTGCGACGTGTCTTGGTGGTGTAACCCTACAGCGGGGCGCAGCAGAGCAGCGCCCCTACCTGACGGGTTTTGCGCGCGCCCGTTGGGGGCGGGGGCGTGCAAAGGTTGTCAGCGACTTGCCTGACGCGGGGGATTGACCTCACCCCCAGCCTCGCTACGCTCGGCTTGCCCCCTCTCCGTTGACGGAGAGGGGGCGGCGAGGCGCGTCAGCGCCGAGCGGGGGTGAGGTAAAGCGGGGCGCAGCAGAGCAGCGCCCCATGTCACCTGACAGGTTTTGGGCGCACCCTTTGGGGCGGGGTGCGCGCAACGGTTGGCCCCACTCCCCGGCCAAGTCAGGGGGATTGGGAAAACCCCCCCTCTGGCGATCAAAGTCCCCCTCTCTAGCTCGGCTGGAGAGGGGGATTGAGGGGAGAGGCGTGTGCAGCCAGGCTTAAGTTGGTGCACATGGGCGCAGCAGAGCAGCGCCCCTACCTGACGGGTTTTGCGCGCGCCCGTTGCGGGGGAACCGCGTGGTATAATCGCGCTGTGCCCGATTGGTGCCTGCCACGAGAAGGAGCTTGCCGGTGTCTCACTCACTCAGCGCAGCCGAGCTTGCGCGCATGATCGATTCCACGCTGCTCAAGCCGGAAGTCACGCACGATCAGATTGTCGCGCTGTGCCAGGAAGCGCGGGCGCATCGCTTCGCCTCGGCAGCGGTGAACCCGTCCTGGGTGGCGCTGGCGGCGCAACTGCTGGCCGACGCCGAGGGCGTGGTGGTCTGCACGGTGGCTGGCTTCCCGCTGGGCGCGACAATGCCTGAAGTCAAGGCTTTTGAGGCGGAGCGGGCGCTGATCAACGGTGCGCATGATATTGATATGGTGCTGAATGTCGGCGCGCTGAAATCCGGCGATTTCGACCTGGTGCACCGCGACATCGCGGCGGTCGTCGCCGCCGTGCGCGCGCATGGTGGCATCTGCAAAGTGATCCTGGAGACGGGGCTGCTCACCGACGACGAGAAGATCGCCGCCTGCCGCATCGCGCAGGAGGCCGGGGCCGACTTCGTCAAGACCTCGACGGGGTTCGGGCCGGGCGGTGCGACCGCGCACGACATCGCCCTGATGCGCCGCACTGTCGGGCCGGCGATGGGCGTCAAGGCGTCGGGCGGCGTGCGCTCCTATGCCGACGCTCTGGCGCTGGTCCAGGCGGGCGCGACGCGCATTGGGACGAGCAGCGGCGCGCGCATCGTCGCCGAGGCGCAGGGCAGCGCCGCGCAGCCGGGCGGCACGGCGGGCTACTGAGCCGCTGGCGCGAGGGATGCGCGCCGGGGCGATCAGCCACGCATCTGGTGAGGGGGAAGGAGGGGCGTATTGCCATGCGCCCCTACGGAGGCGCTGCTCCGCTGCGCCCCATGCGGCGTGTTCCATTCTTGCACCAGGAAGGCCGGCCTGTGACCACTCAGTCCATTCCATCCGCCGGGCAGATCTCCTCGCGCTCGATTGTGCCCGCACGAGCTTTCTCCGCTGCGCTGATCCTGATCGTCCTGCTGACCGCCGGGGCACGGCTGCTGCCCGGCCCGCGCACAGTGGACGATGCCTTCATCACCTTCCGCTACAGCCGCAATATCGTCGAAGGGCACGGCTTTGTCTATAACCCTGGCACGCGCACGCTGGGCACCACAACCCCCTTGTTCACGCTGCTGATGGCCGGCGCCGGCTGGCTCACTGGCAGCGACGACTACCCCTGGTTCGCCCTGATCGCCAGCGCCGCCGCCGACGCGCTGAGCGCCGTGCTGCTGGCGCTGCTGGTGCGGCGACTGGCAGGCCATGCGGTGCCGGGCGTGATCGTCGGCGCGTTGTGGGCGATCAACCCGGTCAGCGTGACGTTCGCCGTCGGGGGCATGGAGACCAGCGTGGCGATTCTGTGGATGGTGGCGGCGGCGTTTGCCTACGTCGCGGGCCGCGAGCGCTGGATGGCCTTCCTGGCCGCGCTGGGTGTGCTGACGCGCGTGGACACGCTCCTATGGGTCGGGCCGCTCCTTGCCCACCAACTGCTTGTTGCGTGGCGGGCGGGGCGCGGATGGGCGCGGGTGCCCTGGCGGAGTTGGGTCGGTTTTTCTGGCGACGCTGGCTCCCTGGTACCTGTTCAGCGCGGCCTACTTCGGCACGCTGCTCTCGCGCTCGCTGAGCGCCAAGCGCGTCGCCTACATCGTGGACGACTTTCAGGCGCTTGTGCGTCTCTTCCAGCAGATGGCCACGCCGTTCTTCGAGAACAAGGCGTTCGGCGTGCCGGGCATCGCCGTTGGGATTGTGCTCTATCCGGCGCTGGCTGCCGTCGGGACGTTGTACGTCGTCAAGCGCCAGCCGCGCGCGCTGCCCTTCCTGCTCTACCCCTGGCTGTACGTCGCCGTCTTCAGCGCCATGAACCCGCTCATCTTCCGCTGGTATCTGGCTCCCCTGCTGCCGCCCTACTTTGTGGCGATTGTCCTGGGAGTGTGGGCGCTGGCTGGCGCGCTGGCCGAAGCAGTGCGGCGCCCGCGTCTGGCGCTGACCGCGACCGCGCCTCTGGGGGCGCTGTTCGTCGCGCTGTCGCTCAACGCCTGGGTGCTGCACCCCGATCACGGCACCGACCGGCCCGCGCCAGAGATGGCCTGGCACAAGATCGAGCTGAATTACCGCCGCATGGGCGACATCCTGCGCAGCGACTATGGTGTCAGCGAGACGACGGTTGTCGCGGCGGGCGATATTGGCGCGGTAGGTTACTACAGCCGGGCGCACATTCTCGACACAGTTGGCCTGGTCACGCCGGAGATGTCGGCCTATTACCCGCTGGACGCGAGTCTGCTGGCCGAGGGAGCGAACTACGCCGTGCCTCCGGCGATCATCCTGGACTACGAGCCGGACTACATCGTGCTGATGGAGAGCTTTGTGCGCAACGGTCTGGCCCGCGACCCGGCCTTCAAGCGGCTCTATGCCCAGGCGCGCGTCTTCCCCACTGACTACTACGGAACGGGAATGATTCTGTACCAGCGGCGCGATCTGATCTCGAAGCCCTGCTGCGGCCCGTGATACGTGCAGGGCGCTCATTTCGCCCGGCAATTGGGTGCGTGCAAATCCTGTCAGGTAGGGGCGCTGCTCTGCTGCGCCCTGGTTGATCTCACCCCCGCTCGGCGAGGCTGGGGGTGAGGTCCATATCCCCGCGTCCAGCGAGTCGCTGTCAACTATTGCACGCACCCATCTCGCGCGGCGATTTTGCACCTGGCTTCACTTCCTGTAAAATGCTGAAGGGACGGGTCACCAGGCACCAGGGCACACGCTGGTCTGTGCCTGAGCGCCGGTCGGTGTTGTCGGGCGACCTGGCAAGGGAGCAGCCATGACCACGCTGTCGTTGAGAAGCAAGGATAGGTCACCCAGCGCCGTGACGCACGAACTGGCTGCCGGGAAGCGCCGTCGCAAATTCCGCGAGGCGCTGACCGGCTATTTTTTTGTCCTGCCAGCCACGCTTGCCACAGTGCTGTTTGGGCTGTGGCCGGTCGTGGCCGGTTTCTATGAAAGCATCAAGTCCGGCTCGCCGATCACCAACAAGTACGTTGGTCTGGCCAACTACGTGCGCTCGCTCGGCAGCCTGACCTACGTGCTGCTGTTCGCGCTCAGCCTGATCTTTCTGTGGATGGGCTACCGCGCCTGGTGCGACGGTCGCCGCTATCAGCGGGAGCATGGGGGCCGCCTGGTGTCCTTTGTGGTGCCGGGCCTGCTGGCCGGGGCCGGGCTGATCGCGCTGGCTTTTATTCTGGTGACGGGCCTGGACGGATATGGATGGTTCCCCACGCTGCTGCTGCTGACCGCGGTGGGAGGCTTCTACACCGCCGACGCCTTCCAACCAGGGCGCGCCGCCCGCGATGGACGCCAGGTAGCCGTATTATGGCTGATCCTGGCGGGGCTGGGCCTGATCTGGGTGGGCGGACCGCGCCTGAACGATGCACTGGGGCTGGGCACGCTGGGCTGGCTGCTGCTCGTCGCGGCGTTCGGCGCGTTGTTCTATCGCCTGCTGACGCGGCTGGCACGAATCCGCATGGCGCGCTATGTCACCGTCTCGCTGCTGATGGGGCTGTATATCCTGCTGGCGCTGCTGCTGGCGCTCTACACGACCGACCAGCTTCAGGGGAACGTGGCCGAGGCGCAACGGATCGCTGCGCTTGTCTTCAACCAGCGCGTGTCGCAGGGCGTGGTGGCAGTGCCCGATGATAGCACAGCCATCAGCGGCCTGGAGTTCGAGTCCGGCGCGGTGATGGTCGAGGTCACGGTGAAGGGGCAGACCATTCAGGCACCGCTCGCACCGGACGCCTATGGCGAGCTATCCGTAGACCGCATCGCCCGTCTGGAGGCGGCCTTCATCAACAACCAGAAGGTGCGCGTCATTCTGCCGGATGGCACGGTGGGTGAGGGGCAGCTCACCGGCATTGCCCAGGGCGAGAAGCTGTTCGTGCCCTTCGTCACTGAGGGGGCGCGGGCCGTGCGCCAGGTGAGCATCTACTCGGCGCTGGATGTGGGCGAGGCCGTCGTGCGCACCGAGGGCTATACCGAGTCACTCAGCAGGCAGATGACGGCGGCGCTGGGTATTCTGGGGGGGCTGGCTGCCATACTCACCATGACCTACACCCGCCGCCGTGTGGATGATGAGGAACAGCCGCGTCTGTATCGCTGGCTGCACGTGGGCCGCGTGCTCCTGGGCGTGGCCATTTTCGCGCTGTTCTTCTACCTGGTCAGCGCGCTGCAACTGAGCCAGCAGACGGCGGCGGGTATGGGGTCGCTGACGCAAGAGCAGTTCGTGCGCGCCTATGAGTTCGCCACAGGCAGCACGCCGCACCCGACAGTCCGGCCCGAAGTGATTAAAGCGCAGCTTCTGTACTGGCCCCAGGTGTTTTCCATCGCGATCGGGGCGCTGCTGATCGGGGCGGCGTACCTGGTCTGGCAGAGCGCGCAGCGCCGCGAGACGCCGCTCGGTTTCGGCCTGACCATCCTGCTGGCTGTGCTGATGATGGTCGGCGGATGGCTGCTGATCGGCGAGCTGCCGCGCACGCTCTCGCTGGGCGGGCGCGAGGTGCAAGAAGCGATGGACGCGCTGAACCGCACGGCCATGTACGCCATTGGCACGGTGCCGGTGCAGTTGGGGCTGGGGCTGTTCCTGGCCTATCTGCTGTTCTCCGAGATTTCGATAGGCAAATCGCTCTACCGTGTGATCTACTTCATGCCCTACATTGCGCCCAGCGTCGCCACTTCGACGGTCTTTCTGGTCATTTTCCGCCTGGATGCCACAGCCCTGGCCAACCGCGTGGTCGGCATCTTTGGGCTGGGGCCGCTGACCTGGCTCAAGGAGCCGGCGGGCATTGTGCGCATCTTCTACGAGCAGGTGTTGGGCGGCGACCCCTTGCACATCCCGGAGAGCCTGGCCGGGCCGAGCCTGGCCCTGACGACAGTGATTCTCTACAACATCTGGGTGTTCGCCGGCTACAACTCGGTCGTCTTCCTGGCCGGGCTGGGGGCGATCCCCGGCGAGCTTTACGAGGCCGCCGAAGTGGATGGGGCCGGGCGCTGGTCGCGCTTCCGCAACATCACCCTGCCGCTGCTCTCGCCGACGACCTTCTTCCTATCCATGCTCTCGATCATCGGCACGTTCAAGGCTTTCTCGCACATCTACGTGCTGCGCGGACAGGCGACCGGCAAAGAGATTGACACGATGAGCGTGCATATCTTTCAGGCGCTCTATGCCGCCAACGATCCCGGTTATGCGGCGGCGCTGGCTTTCAGCCTGTTCGGCGTGATTCTGATCCTCACTCTGGTGCAAAACCGGCTGGCAAGGGAGCAGGTATTCTATGGCTAGCACCACCAGAACCGGCGCGCGATCACTCAAGGTTCCGCCGCCAGTCGAGGCAGCGGCGATGGCTCCGCTGCGGCGGCTGGGGCTGCGCATCAACTTCTTTCGCCTCTTCGTCTATATCATGCTGACGCTGGGCGCGATCCTCTTCGTCATGCCCTTCCTGTGGATGGTCAGCACGTCGCTGCAGAAGCAGGGAGACATCGTGCGCGGGAAGCTGATTCCCTCGCAGCAGTTCATCTCGGTCACGACCATCGAAGAGGCGGACCTGGGGCGCACCATGCAGGATGTGCTGGACTCCGGCAAGGTGCCGCCCTACCTGGCCGATGTGCGCACGCAAATCGAGGACAGCAAGCTCAAGCGCGATCTGACGCTCGACGGGTACCTGCGCACGCAGCGCATCGGCTATGCGTCGCTGCGCCTGGACATTGACCTGCCGCTGCTCAACAAGCTCTTTGAGGTGCACCAGGACTACGTGGTGGTGGGCGGCGCAGCGCACTACATTGAGGCGTGGAACGAGTCCAATTTCTCGCGCTATTTCTTCAACAGCATCAAAGTGGCCATCCTGACCATCGTCGGCCAGACGGTGACCTCCATTCTGGCCGCCTACGCCTTCGCGCGCATCGAGTTTCCGGGCAGCAACCTGCTGTTCAGCATCTTCCTGGCGACGATCTTCATCCCCACGATGGTCGTGCTCATCCCCAACCGCAACATGGTGAAGAACATTGACGTGTTCTTCAGCAAGGACTTCCCTGCCAAGCAGGACGCCTGGGGCATCACCGAGGCGCGCCAGGCGATTGCCGAGCCGATCTACGAGGTGCTCGACAAAGTGGGATTAGAGAACTTCCTCGGCCTGGGGAGCTTTTTCACGGTGGACGGGCCGATCACCTGGCGCTGGATGGATAGTTGGCCGGCGCTGGTGGTGCCCTTCCTGGCGAGCACGTTCAGCATCTTCCTGCTGCGCCAGTTCTTCCGGCAGATTCCCGAAGACCTGTGGGACGCCGCCCGCATTGACGGGGCCGGGCATCTGCGCTATCTGTTCACGGTGGTGGTGCCCATCTCCAAAGCGGCCATCGTGACCACGATCATCTTCACTTTCATCGGCACGTGGAACGCCCTCGAATGGCCGCTGCTGGTGACGTTCAGCGACAAGTGGCGGCCCATCTCCTATGGGCTGTACGCCTTCACTACTGAGGCTGGCTCGGACATCAACCTGCTGATGGCCGCCTCGGTGATCACGCTGGTGCCGGTGCTGATCATCTACCTGATCGCCCAGCGCCAGTTCACCGAAGGCATCGCCACGACGGGGCTGAAGGGCTGACGGGCCGCGATAGACTTCCGAAGTTTTCAAAACTTCGGAAGTCTTCTCGCGCGCCCAGGGTTAGCAGAGCAGCGCCCTGGTTTACCTCACCCCCACTCGGCGCTAACGTGCCTCGCCACCCCCTCTCCATGCATGGAGAGGGGGCAAGCCGAGCGTAGCGAGGCTGGGGGTGAGGTAAATGTTCTGCGCCCAGCAAGTCACTGTCAACCTTTGCTTGCACCCTCGCTTTTCGCCAGATGCACCGCCCGTCAGTACAATCTGTCGGGTGCCATCCGTCGCAGTCAGGAGTGTGATCCTTCGTTCGTGACATGATCTGGCGAAGCATAACGACCCTTCTCTTCCTCGCCGGGCTGGCCTGGCCCGCCAACTCCCTTGATCGCGCTGCCCCATCCGCTGCGCTGGCCCAGCCGGACGTTGCTCCGTGCGGCTACGTGGATGGCTTCGACCTGCCGGTGCCCGATGTGGACGGTGAGCGCACCGATTTCGCCATCTACCGCGCGCGGTTCGGCGGGCTGCACACCGGCATGGATATTGCCTTCGAGCAGCTTGGCGAGCCGGTGCACGCGGCGGCGCGCGGCCAGGTGACCTTCAGCGACCCAGAGGGCTGGGACACCGAAAAGGGCGTGGTCGTTGTCCAGCACACGCTGCCGGACGGCACGCTGGTCAACACGCTCTATGGGCACATGGAGGAGCTGAACGGGCATGTCTTCCCGCAGATGGGCCAGTGCGTAGAGCGCGGCGACGTTGTGGGGGCTATCGGCTTTCCGTCGCGCGGGCGGCCTCACCTGCATTACGAGGTGCGCACGCGCTACCGTCATGAGGGCGGGCCGGGCTATACGGCGCAGAACCCGCTGGAACTGGGCTGGCTGCACCCGCTGGACTTCACCTTCCTGGCGAACCTGTGGGTGCACCCCGCCTATCGCTGGCATTTCACGTTGGCTGACCGGATGACGCTCCCCCCGCTGCCGCTGGAGGACGGAACCTATGTGGTAGTCAGCAGCGCCCATGTGCAGGCCGTCACGGCGAGTGGGGCGGCGATCTGGCAGTTTGACACGTTGGGCAGCGTGACGGGCCTGCTGGCCTTGCCCGACGGTCGCGTGCTGGTGGCTACCTCAGCCGACCAGGCTATCGTGCTGGCTGGTGGGCGGCTGAGCGCGCTGTGGGCGCCGCCCAAGAGTCTGGCGCCGCCGGTTCTGTTGGGTGGGGCGGTTGTCTTCATGACGGATGCGGGGCGGCTGGTCGCCTTCACGCCGGACGGCGCGCCCCTCTGGGAGACCGGGCCGCTGGGCGAACGGGCTGTTCGCTGGGCGGTCAGCGGCGACCGGCTGGCAGTCGCCACGCCGGACAACGCGCTGAGTGTCGTGAACAGCGCGGGCGCGGTGCTCGTCCGGCGCGCGTTCGAGGCGCTGCCCGTGCCGATTGCGGCGGCGGGGGGCGCGTTCTGGGTGCTGGCAGGGAAAGCCGTCGAGCGGCTCGACGCAGCCCTGGCCTGGAGCACGGCGCTTGAGACGGAGCGTGTCTTCGGCGCCGGGGCGGAGCTGGTGACCGGCCCGGACGGGACGCTCTACGCCTACAATGGCGAAGGTCGCGCCCTGTACGCCTGGGGGCCGGACGGGACCGCCCGCTGGATCGCCTTCATGCCGGGCAGCCACCTCCGCCCGCCGCTGTTGGGCATTGGGGGCGGGGCGCTGCTCTACGCGCTGAGCACCGACGGGCAGCTTCTGGCCTTCGACACGGAGGACGGGCGGCTGATCGCCCAACTCAGCCTGTACGATGGTGGAGTCCAGGGGACATCGGCGGCGCGCTGGCTGGCAGTGGGGGCCGACGAGTCTGTCGGCTTCGGCAGCGGCTTCCTGACCGTGGCCGGGCTGGACGGGGCGGCGCTGTTCGCGTCTGCCTTCGCGCCTGCCCCGTAATGCGCATCAGCGCCAGGGATCGGGCTGCTTGATGAAGCGCGCCTCGATGCCGGCGTTGCGGAACCAGGCGGGCATCTGATCGCGCAGGACGACCATCTCGCTGGCGTAGTGCGAGGTGCCGATCAGGTTCATGGGCAGCGTGGGCACCAGGGCGCGCATGGCCTCGCGCTGCCGCGCCGCATACTCGTAATCCCCTTGCAGCCACCACTGCCCGGTCACATAGGTGTCGCAGCCCAGGTCGCGCGCTTCCTGCAGATGCGCCGGGTTGTCGCCGCCGCCGGGCACGATGGCGATGTGCTCGACCGGCTGACCGTTGAAGCGAATCTGGTTGTAGCGGATGTGGGGCAGCTCGGTGACTTCAGCCAGGCGCTCGGCGAATTCTCCGAAACTGGTGTCCGGCACGCGCCCGTGCACACCCTCGCTGCCGGTGAAGTGCGGCGAAAAGGGCGCCCACTCGCGCAGCTTGAGCGCCTTCGCCAGCGCGACAACCGTGCTCATCTCTGGGTGGCAGTCGAGCGGGGCGTGGCAGCAGTAGTAACTGATGTGGTGCTCGCGCAGGTCTTCGATCTGGCCCTCGCGGATGCCGATGAAGCCGCGCCCGCACTCCTCGAAGTCCGCCGGGTGGTGGGCGAAGATCAGCGCGCCCGGCGCTTCGCGCTCGACTTCCAGGGCCAGGATTGTGTCGAGCACGGCCTGGTCTGGGAAGACGATCAGGTACACCCGGTCAATTTCGGGCGTTGAGTCCAGCAGCAGGCCGTTCCAGCCACCCTCCAGAAAGTCGGGCCGGGCTTCGCGCTGGTAGACGGCTCGCTCACCCGGTGTGAGAATCTCCGACCAGAGGGCGCTTTCGTCGTAGGCGCGGACGCTGAAGAACTCGTCCAGCCTGTGCACTAGCTCACTCTGTATCATCACTTCCCCCTTGTGGCTGGGCCAACTGCCGCGCTTCGTCTTCGACCAGGGTCACAATGGCAGCGATCGTTGGATCAGGCGGCGTCTCGTCGCTCAGGGCGAGCAGCCGCGTCTCGCGCACCGTCCAGGCGGGCCAGGCCACGTCCACGCGCAGCAGGCACCCCTGGGCCACGTCGCCCAGGATGGGCGGGCTGCTGCCCGGCAGCGGCAGCGCCGCAGTCGAACGGTCAATCAGCAGCGCCGGCAGGACTGGCGGGGCAACCGCATCCCCAGGGGCGACGGTGAAGGTCACGCCGCGCCTGGTCAGCGTCCGGGGCCGGTTCCAGATGATCACCGGCATGATCATCTGCCCGGCCAGCAGGCGCAGCGACGATGGCGGGATCGGCGCTTGTTCCGGGCCGCCAATCACTGCGCCATCGTAGCCCATGCTGTCCAGCACCAGGAAGGGCGCGCGCCCCAGCGTCGCCCGGCAAGCCCAGGACTGCACGGCGCAGGTATCGCCCAGGTCGAGCAGGACGACCGGCCCCTGAGCCGAGCGCCGCTCCCGGTGAATGAGCGTGAACAGGCGGGGGAGCAGCCCCAACTCCCCGGACAGGTGAGCCGTCGCCAGGAAGGTGACCGTCTCCGGGGCGCTCCCAGGCTCGCCCGGCCCGCCGCCTTCATCGTGCGGAAGCGCGCCCATCGGTCGAAGTCTCGCGCCGCCGGGCGCTCACTCGCCCGACCAGGTGGGCGCGCGCTTCTCCAGAAAAGCGGCCATGCCTTCCTTCTGGTCGCGGGTGGCGAACAGCGCGTAGAACAGGTTGCGCTCGTAGGCCAGCCCGCCAGAGAGCGGCGTCTCCAGGGCCATGTTCACGGCATCCTTGACCAGGCGGATGGCCACCGGCGCGCGTGCGGCAATCTGTGCGGCCAGAGCAATGGCCTCCTCCAGATACGTCTCGACGGGCGCGACGCGGTTGACCAGGCCGAAACGCTCGGCTTCGGCAGCGGTCAGGCGGCGATCGTTGAGGCACATTTCCATAGCCAGCGCCTTGCCAACCGCGCGGGTGAGGCGTTGCGTCCCGCCCGCGCCCGGCATCACGCCCAGGTTGATCTCCGGCTGGCCGAAGACGGCTGTCTCCGACGCCACAATCATGTCGCAGGCCAGGGCCAGCTCGCAGCCCCCGCCGAGCGCATAACCGCTCACGGCAGCGATGACCGGCTTGCGCAGCGCGCGCAGCCGCTCCCAGCGCGCAATGAACGCCTTCTCCATCATCTCAACGGGCGTGGCCTGGGCCATCTCGTGGATGTCCGCGCCGGCGGCGAAGACCTTCGCCGTGCCGGTGATCACCAGGCAGCGCACGGACTCGTCGCGGTCGAGTTCAGCGAGCGCGCTCATCAGCTCGTCCATCAGCGGGCCGGTCAGGACGTTGAAGGCGCGCGGCTCGTTCAGCCGGACGAGGCCAACGCCGTCGGCGGGCCGCTCGACAAGAATATGCTGGTACTCCATGACGGGCTTGCTCCTCATGCGTGAGATAACAGAACACTATTTCGCTATTTCGGCAACAAAACGGGTACCTGCTCTGAGTGGCTCGATGCCACAGACGGTGCTGCGCCCGCACGGTATTCTAGCAGCACGTGCGAGAAGCGTCCAAACGCGGGTGTGGGCGGTCCTGCCGGGTAGAGGCGCAGCGAGGCTAGGGGTGAGATAAAGCAGGGCACACAAGCGCCACGAGACAAAGCGGCATTTCTGAGTTACGGTAGTGTAATGTTTTTGGAGGAGGCTGTGCCCGACCCATTCCAGTTTGACCGCCGTCTGCTGCCCGCCCTGCCCGGCACCTACGCGCTCATCCTGCGCCTTGACCGCCCGCTGGTGCTGGTCGCCGGACGCCTGGCCCCGCAGCGTTGTCTCCTGGCCTGTTCGTCTACGCAGGCAGCGCGCGCGGCCCCGGCGGGCTGCGCGGGCGGGTGAGCCGTCACCTGCGCGCGGACAAGAAGCTGCACTGGCACATTGACGCGCTGGCGGCGCTGGTGCCGATTGTGCGAGTCTGGTATGTCGAGTCTGCTGAGCGGCGGGAATGTCTTTGGGCGGGGGCGCTGCGCGCGCTGCCGGGCGTGACCGTGCCCAGCGCCGGGTTCGGCGCGTCCGACTGCTCCTGCGACGCGCACCTGCTGGCGCTGCCCGCCGGCGGGATGGCGGCGGCGTGGGCGGCGCTGGGCGGCCCGGCGGAGATCATTCTTTCGCCGTGACGGTGAAGCGCAGCGCGCGCCCCAGCAGCAGCCGCGTCTGGGCGTGCAGAACGGGCAGCGTCACACACAGGGCGGTCAGAGTCGGCAGCAGGAGCAGGGCGATCCCTTCGGCCAGCCGCGCGCGCGCCGTCCAGGGAGTGGAACGCGGCGGGCGCAGGCGCACGTCCCATGCCCACAGCAGCACCGATACTCCTGCTGCGATCAGCAGCGCCAGGTTGATGATCACAAACGGGGCGCTGAACAGGTGCGCCCGCGTCCAGCCCGGCGCGACCAGCAACGGAAGCTGCGTCCCGGCGACCAGCAGCAGTGCGCCCGCCCCGGCGAGCAAGTTGTCGTGGGCGGCGCGCCCCGCCAGGCGCAGCGCGGCGCGGCGCGGCGTCGCGGGGCTTTGCCGGGCGCAGGTCAGGGCGTAGCCGATCTCTTTGGCCCCCCAGGCATGGCGTAGTGTCTGGCGGTAACGGGCGGTCAGTGTCGCCCGGACGGTACGCCCGGTCGTTGCGTGGGCCAGGAAGGGCAGGAAGACCGGTTGGAGCCGCTGCTGCCCGCGCCGGGCGAAGAAAGACTTGATGGCCATGTGCCACTCGTCGGCGATCACGTCGGCGTCCCAGCCGCCCGCTTCGTCCAGCAAGCGCAGGCTGAGCGAATACGACGACATGGGCAGGGCCATCCACCAGGGCGCGGCCAGATACGCCAACTCCCAGGCGGACGCCTGCGCGTGCAGCGGGCGCATCAGCGGGTGCGCCGCCCAGACGTTGCCGTGATAGCGGATCGGCGCCTGCCAGTAAGTCTCGTAGCGCGCCGGGTCGGTGGCGAAGAGTGTCGTCAGGCAGTCGAAGTACGCCGGATGCCACAGCGTGTCGGCGTCCATCACGGTGACGATGGTCCGGTCGGGCGAGAAACCGGTCGCTGTTTTGTTGCGCCCTGGCTTGGTTTCCCCCCCAGCCTCGCTCAACACAGCGTGCCGGGCATGGCTCAGCGCCCAGGCGAGGTTGGCCGATTTGCCCGCAATCTCGCCGGGGAGATCGGCGGGGTGAACCGCCACCAGCACGCGCCGGAAGCGATCAGCGTAGGCGCTGCGCAGGCGGCAGGCACGAGCCGGCGCGCCAGGCGCTGCCGCTTCGACGGCCAGCACCACGCTCATGGACTGCCGGGCGTCGCTCCAGGCGGCCAACCGGTCGAGGGCGCGGCGCAGCAGGGTCTCGCTCTCGTTCACGCTGGGCAGCAGCACCAGGTGATGCACTTCTTCGCGCGGCAGGCTGCCCGACCCGGCCCGCCGCACGTATTCTGCGCGCCAATCAGCGCCTTCCCACTGATGGATGAGGCGCAGCCCGCGCGCCTGGGCCAGCACCGCCAGCACGAAACGCGCGGCAACGTAGACAGCCAGCAGTGCGGTGATCCAGAGCAGCGCCTCGCGCGCGCGCCAGGCGGCCAACAGCGCGCCGGGCACGACCAGCCAGGCCAGCGCGCCCGGCAATGCCTCGCCTGCGCGTTGCAGGGCGCGCGCCGACCGCGTCTTCTGCAGCGCAGGCGTAGCCGGTCTCTGGGGGGCGTCGGGCTGGGTCAGCATGGTCGTGTGGCAGCCGGTGGCGATGCGCGTCGCGGTGCGGTGAGGAGCATAGCGAACAGCAGCGCGCGCAGCAAAAGGTTGCTGGTTGTTGGTGGTTGGTTGTTAGTTCCTGATAGAGCGCGCCCGCAGCAAGGGTGCCAGCCCCCCATGTCAGTGACTCAAAGCTAATCACCAACAACCAACAACCCGGAACCAGGTTCGAAGAGCCTCTCGCCTCAGGGGTGTGAGCAAAGTTTGTCAGGTAGGGGCGCTGCTCTGCTGCGCCCTGCTTTACCTCACCCCTGCTCGGCGCTGACGCGCTCAGACACCAGACTTCCGAAGTCTATTCCGGGGCCGAACGCAGCGAGGCTGGGGGGTGAGGGTCAATGGCCTGCGTCCAGCAAGTCACTGACAACCTTTGCGCGCACCCGTAGGCATGGTCTTTGAGCATTGCGCCCCCCTTTTGGATATGATTAACTCATTATCTCTCTTCCTCGCTGGAGGACACCACCGTGGATCTCCGACAGATCGCCGCAGATATCCCAGACTATGAAACCTTTCTGACCGTTGATGAGCTTAGCGCTTCCACGCACCGACTTGTACAAGAGTTTCCTGAACTGACCACCCTGCGGGTCATTGGGCAGACCCGCAGGGGCGACCCCCTCGAGCTGCTGACAATCGCCGGCGGCCCCCGGCAGGCATTCGTCTTCGGCGCACCCCACCCCAACGAGCCGATTGGCACGATGACCATTGAGTACCTGACGCGCCGCCTGTGCGAGGACGAGGCGCTGCGCCAGGAGCTTGGCTATACCTGGCATTTCATCAAGGCGATTGATGCTGACGGCATGCGCCTCAACGAAGGTTGGTTCAAAGGCCCCTTCACAGTGACCAACTACGCCCGTCACTTCTTCCGCCCCGCGCCCTTTGATCAGGTCGAATGGACGTTCCCCATCGAGTACAAGACGCTCCACTTTGACAGCCCGCTGCCAGAGACCGAGACGCTGATGCGCGTCATTGACGAGGTACAGCCGCAGCTTCTCTTCTCGCTGCACAACGCCGGTTTCGGCGGCGTGTACTACTACGTCTCGCGCGAATGCGCCCCGCTCTACGATCTCTTCCACGAGATTCCGGGCTGGTATGGCCTGCCGCTGCACCTGGGAGAGCCAGAGACCACCAGCGCGACCGTGTTCGCCCCCGCCATCTTTCGCATGTTGAGCGCCGAAGAGAGCTACGATCATCTGGCGGAGAACGGCGTCGCCGATCCAGGAGCCGTCATGCAGTCCGGCGGATCAAGCGATGGCTACGCCCGGCGCTACAATGCGTTCACGCTGGTGGTGGAGATGCCCTACTTCGACGATCCGCGCGTCAACGATCTGACAGTCACCGACGCCATCCGCCGCGAGATCATCCTGCAAAAGCTGGAGGCTGCCGACGAGTTCGACGCCTGGATCGTCGCGCACCTGGAAGCGGTCCGTGCAGACCTCCGCCTGGAGACGCCTATCCGCCGGGCGGTAGAGGCCTTCCTGAGCATGGGCAAGCAGTGGCGCGAGGCCGACCGGCAGTGGGCGCAGACTGCCGAAGAGACCGCTCGCCCCGCCACCCAGGCTGAAGTGTTCAGCAACCTGCTGGAATCGCGCTTCTACTCGATGCTCGTCCTGGGCATGTTCGCGCGGATGATGGACGCTGAGCTGGCGAGCGGCAACCCCGGCCCAGCCATCCGCACGGCGCGCGACGCCGCCCGCGCCCGTCTGGACGAGCGCGGAGCCGCCCTGGAACACGAGCTTCACTACCGGGCGCTGCCCATCCGCAGTCTTGTAGGCGTGCAAGTCTGCGCCGGGCTGGCCACGGCCCGCTACCTGGCCGAAACACAGGGCAGACCATGAGGCGCTGCCCCCTATCCGCCCCTCTTCTGGAGAGCACACGATGACCAACGCGCTCAGCACAATCGGCGACTATATCGAAGAAGCGATGGCGTCCTGGCGTGTCCCCGGTCTGGCGCTGGCCGTCATCAAGGGCGACGAAGTCCTGCACATGCAGGGCTACGGCGTGCGCGACATGACCAGCCAGGAACCGATCACTCCGCAGACTCTCTTTGCCATCGCCTCTGTGTCCAAAGCGTTCACCGCCATGGGCGCTGCCCTGTTGGTGGACGACGGCCTGCTGGAATGGGACAAGCCCGTCCGCGACTATCTGCCAGACTTCAAGCTCAGCGACAGCTATGTCTCCGACAAGATGACAATGCGCGATCTGCTGTGCCACCGTTCTGGCCTGCCTCGCCACGATCTGGCGTGGTACGGCACGTCTTACGACCGGGAGAAAGTGATCAGGAATCTCGCCCACCTATCTTTCAGTCACGGCTTCCGCGAGGTGTGGCAGTACCAGAATCTCATGTACGTCACAGCGGGCTATCTGGCGGGTAGGCTGGCCGGCACCACCTGGGAAGACTTCACCCAGCAGCGCCTCTTCGACCCGCTGGCCATGCGGCGCAGTTGTTTTTCGGCGGAGGTCATGCAGACGCGCGGGGATTTCGCCACGCCCCATCGCATCAAGCGGGGCCGGGCCGCCGGCGAAGAAGACCAGCTCGAGACTGTGCCCTTCTATCTCGACCAGATCATGGGACCAGCAGGCTCGATCCATGCCTGCGCGACCGACCTGGCCAACTGGCTGAGAGTCCATGTGAATGAGGGGCGCTTCGCTGGGGAGCAGTTCGTCTCGCCGGGCAATCTCGCCCAAATGCACCAACCCCAGATGGTGATGCCGGTGGATGGCTTTACCGCCCGGCTGCACAACACCACGATTGCGACCTATGGCCTGGGGTGGTTCGTCCAGCCCTATCGAGGCTACACCCTCATCCATCACGGCGGGAACATTGATGGCTTCAGTACAATGGTGGCCTTTGTCCCCCAGGAGAAGATCGGCATTGCCGTGCTGACCAATCTGGACAGCAGGCCCCTGCGCGACGTGCTGACCTACGAAGTGAGCGACCGGTTGCTGGGCCTGTCCGACAACAACTGGAATCCGCGCTGGCACGCGCTCTATGACGAGTTCTTCGCCGCGACCGACCTGGATCGCGAGATTGCCGGGCAGGAGCAAGCGCGCGACGCGCCGCCCACGCACTCCCTGCAGGATTATGCCGGCGAATACGCCGCGGACGGCTACGCTGACTTCATCGTCCGGCTCGAAGAAGATGGGCTGCAAGCCTGGATCGCTGGGGCCTGGTACCCGCTGGAGCACTACCACTACGACATCTTCAACCTGGACCTGGCGCGCTTCGAGCTGCGCGTGCCGGTGCGCTTCCTCATGAGCGTCCAAGGTGAGATTGACACGCTGTCGGTGGCGCTGGAGTCGCAGGTGGAGCCGGTCGTGTTCAGGCGCAGGCCGCTGGCCGTCGGCGCCAGCACGCTGGCTGCCCTGGTGGGCCGCTTCGCGCTGCCTATTGAGGGCATGGAGCTGGCGGTAGTCCTCAAAGGAGACCGACTCTTCATGGTCATCACCGGGCAGACCGAAGAGGAGCTGCTGCCACGCCGCGTGGCGGAGGCTGGCGTTGAGTTCCAGGTCAAGGGCGCTGTGGACGCCCGCCTGGAATTCGTGCGGGATGAGGAAGGCACCTACCCGATGGCCACCCTGAAGCAGCCGAGCCAGGTCTTCAAGGCCCACCGGATTCCGGGGCCATGAGGACGCAGTTCTCTGTACAAGATCGTCTGGTTAAGGGCTACCAATAACACTGGTTATGAGGCACGCAAAGAGCTATGAACCGTTTCGTTTTCCGCAGACTCCTGCAAGCTATTCCCACGATGTTCGGCATCACAATGATTTCGTTTCTGCTGATGCTCAAGACGCCGGGCGATCCAGTGACGTTGATCACCTTCCGGCCAAACAATACACCAGAGACAACGGCGATCATGAAGCGTCAGCTAGGGCTTGACCAGCCCGCCCATATCCAGTACCTGTACTGGCTCGTTGGCAACGACTGGGTCACCATTGATGTGGATGGCGACGGAGAAGGAGACACGCCCGGCACGCGCAAAGGGATTCTGCGCGGCGATCTCGGCCAGTCGATCCAACAGAAGCGCCCGGTGATTGACGTGATCGGCGAGCGCATCACGGCGACATTGCTGCTCACCGTCCCCTCGCTGTTGATCGGGTATCTCGTGGGCATCATCATCGGCCTGTTGGCGGCGATCTATCACGGTAGCTGGCTCGATCAGTTGGCGCGGTTGCTGTCGGTCATCGGCAACGCCATCCCATCGTTCTGGCTGGGACTGATCATGATCATCTTCTTCAGCGTCCGGCTCGACTGGCTGCCGATGAGCGGGATGCGCGACATCACCAAGCCGTCCAGCGAGTACCAGGTATGGGACTCGATCCCCTACATGGTGATGCCGGTCTCGGTATTTGCGCTGATCATTGTCGCGTCCATCTCGCGCTTCACGCGCACGCAGGCGCTGGAGGTGATGGGGCAGGACTACGTGCGCACCGCGTATGCGAAAGGGCTGAAGGTGCGCGGCATCTATCTGCATCATATTGCGCGCAACGCCCTGATCCCGATCGTGACACTGCTGGGCGGCTCGATTGGCTTCCTGCTCAGCGGGGCGGTGATCATCGAGCAGGTCTTCAGTTGGCCCGGCCTGGGGCGCACAGCGATTGATGCGGTCTCGCAGCGCGATTACCCGGTGATCATGGGCACGGTGATCATAAGCGGGGTGATGTATATCATCGGACTGCTGTTCTCGGACATCCTCTACGGGGTTGTAGACCCGCGCATCCGCCTGGAGTGACCAACGATGACCCACATGAATGCGTCAGCAGGTTCAGGCGGTTCCTACGGGGCGAACGGCGTGCTGCAATTACCGCGCACTGAGGAGAAATACATCTCGCGCTCGCTGTGGGCAGAAGCATTGCAGCGCATCCTGCGCGACCGGCTGACGCTGGTGGCGCTGCTGCTTTTGCTGGTGATGACGCTGGCGTGCATCTTCGCTCCCCCGATTGTCGAGAGGGAGCTGGGCGTCAGCGCGGAACACACTGATATCATCAACCGCTACAAGCCGCCGGACTGGGAGCACAACGTGCTGGGCACGGATCACCTGGGCCGCGATCAGCTTGTGCGGCTGCTCTATGGCGGGCGCGTCTCGCTGGGCGTCGCCTATGGTGCGAGCCTGATGTCAATCAGTCTGGGGCTGGTGATCGGTATGCTGGCCGGCTATTTCGGCGGCATGATTGACGCGCTGGTAACGTGGTTCATCACCACCATCTCGTCAATCCCCAGCATCTTCCTGCTGATCCTGGTCTCAGTCGCGTTCACGCCGTCCCCGACGGTGCTGATCGTGCTGCTGGGGCTGCTCGGCTGGATCGGCACGTGTCGCCTGGTGCGCGGGGAGGTGCTGGCGCTCAAGCAGCGGGAATTCATCACCGCAGCACAGGCCATCGGGGCTTCATCGCCGCGCGTGCTGACAGCCCACCTCTTCCCGAATCTGGTCTCGCTGATGATTGTCTCGCTGACCATTGATGCCGGCTCGCTGATCCTGGTGGAAGCGGGACTCAGCTACCTGGGGCTGGGGGTGCGCCCGCCCAAATCCTCGTGGGGCAACATGCTCACTTCTGCGCGCATGTACTTCAACACGGGGCCGCACCTGGTGCTCTGGCCGGGCATCCTGATCGCAGTGACGGTGCTGTGCTTCTTCATCGCGGGGGATGGGCTGCGCGATGCGCTCGATCCGCGCGCGCGCGGGCGCGGTCGCAAATAGGCGCGGGGCTGGAAAAGAATGGGGCGTCCACGCGGGACGCCCCAAGATCGCTGGCTGGCGCGGCTCGCGCTTATGGCAGTTCCCAGGTGTAGATGCTGAAGGGAACGCCGCCGCCATCAAACATGCCATAGGTCTGGCCGATGACGCGCTTGTTGATCAGGTTCACCTGCGTGTTGCTCACCGTCCAGTCGTAGGGCACATCGTCGCGGGCGATCTGCTGAATCTGCTGATACAGCGGCTCCAGGTCCTCGACCGCACAGCCGGGCATCGTGCGAGCCTCATCCAGCAGGCGATCGATCTCCGGGTTCACATAGCTGACCAGGTTGAAGCCGCCGTTGGGGGTCGCGTTCTTGCTGTGGAGCAGAGAGTAAGCGATTCCGTCAACCTGGGTGCCGCCGCCAAAACCGACCACGGTCATGTCGTATTTCTCAGGCAGCAGCACTTCCGACAGGTACGCGCTCCATTCCATCGAGGTGACGTTGACCTTGATGCCAATCTGCCCAAGCTGATCCTGGGCCACAGCAGCGATGTTGCCCCAGATGCCCACCAGCGGGCTGTAGGTCAGCTCGACCTCGAACTTCACGCCGTCTTTCTCGCGCACGCCATCGCCGTCGGAATCCACCCAGCCCGCCTCCTCCAGGAGCTGCTTGGCTCCCTCGGGGTCATACGGCCACGGCTCGATCCCGGACAAGTCAAAGGTTTCGTAGAACATCGGCGTGATGGGGCCGGTCAGCGGCTCGCTGCCCTCGCCGGCAACAATCGCCAGGGCAGCCTTGTCGTAGCCCATCGCCACAGCCTGCCGCACGCGAGTATCGGCAAAGAACTTGTTGGGGACCAGCTCGTTCAAGTTGCCGTTCTCGTCATAGGCGGGCTTGGGATCGGTTGGATCCTGGAAGTTCATCAGCAGTATCGGCGCATTGTTGAGCGGGAAGGTATCGACTCGAAAACACCCACACAGGTAGATCGCTCATGGCCACTAAGGTGCTGATCGTAGAAGACGATGTGGAGATGAATCGTCTGCTGGAAATTGACCTCAAGCGGCACGGGTACGAGGTGCACACGTGCACGAATGGGCTGGACGGGCTGCGCAAGTTCCACGAAGTGCGCCCGCACCTGGTGGTGTTGGATGTGGCGCTGCCGGGCATGGACGGCATGACCGTTTGCCAGCGCATCCGCGAGCTGTCCAATGTGCCCATCCTGATCATCACCGCGCACGCAGTGACCGAAGAGGAGATGGCCGAGGGCCTCAACCTGGGCGCGGACGAGTACCTGATCAAACCCCTGCGCAACCTGGAATTCCACGCGCGGATCAACGCGCTGTTGCGGCGGGCGCGCCTCAACGAGGATCAGGCGGTTGACGCTGTGGGCTATTCGGACGACTATCTCGTGGTGGATGTCAAGGCGCGCCGCGTCAGCGTGGACGGGCAGGAGATCCGCCTGACGCCGACCGAGTTTCGCCTGCTGTCCACGTTTGTGCGCCACCAGGGACAGGTGCTCACCTTCCAGCAGCTTCTGGAGCAGGTGTGGGGACACGAGTACAGCACCGAGCATCACTACCCGCGCATCTACGTGTCGCACCTGCGCCGCAAGATCGAGCGCGATCCCAAGTCGCCTGTGTATATTCAGAATGAATACGGGGTGGGCTACCGCTTCGTCGGCCCGTGAACGCGCTGGCTCTGCCAGGAGATGAGCGCCCAGGCTGCCCGCAGGCAGCCTGGTTTTGTCTTCGGCGAACGGCTACTTCTTGATGCCCTTCAGCCCGCGCGCGGCTGCGTGCGCGATCAACCCGGTCTTGTAGTTGTAGACGGTCTTGCGCTTCTCGGCGTGCGCTTCCAGCGCCAGCCGGATCAGCTCGTCCACGACTTGCGCGGGAGTCATGCCCTCTTCCAGCCACAGGTAGAAAGCGAGCGAGCCGGGCATGGTGTTGATCTCGTTGAGGTAGACCTCGCCGGTCTCTTCGCGCACCAGGAAGTCCACGCGGGCAATGCCGCGCCCATCCACCGCCCGGAAGGCGCGCAGGGCCATCTCGCGGATGCGCGCGGTCAGGTCGTCGCTGATGGGGGCGGGGATGCGGCGCTCAGCGCCCTTCATGCCGGCGGCGCCCGCGCTGCGCATGTACTTTTCTTCGTAGGTCAGGAATTCCTGCCAGCTTATCGGCTGCTCAAGCACCGACGGGCGCGGGTCGGCGTTGCCCATCACCGCGCAGTTGATCTCCATCACGCCCTCGACCGCCGCCTCGACCAGGATGCGCTGGTCGAAGTTGGCGGCCACATTAACATAGGTGCGCGCCTCTCTGGCGTCGTTGGCCCGCGCCACGCCAATGCTGGAACCGAGCGAGGCCGGCTTGACGAACGCCGGGAAGCCAACTTCAGACTCGATGCGCGCGAGGAGCGCGTCCGCTGCGGAGACCCATTCCTGGCGGGTGAAGGCCACGTAGCGGACGACCGGGATGCCCAGGCCGCTCAGCACGGTCTTGAGCATGATCTTGTCGCGGGTGACGGCAGAGGCCAGCACGCCCGCCCCCACATAAGGGATGTCCGCCAGCTCGAAGAGGCCCTGCAGCGTCCCATCCTCGCCGTGCGAGCCGTGCACGACCGGGAAGGCGACATCCAGCGCGCGGACCTGGCTGCGCGCGAGCAGGCCGCTGACCGGCGAGACGATCAGCCCGTGATGGGCGGTGCTGGGCGAGAGGACGATCTCCTTGATGCCCATTCTCTCGGAGATGTCGTCGGAGCGGAAGGTGTTGAGATCGCGCAGGCCGGGGCCGGAGACCCAGCGGCCATCGCGGGTGATGTAGATCGGCACGACTTCATATTTGCGCGGGTCGAGCGCCTGTATCACCTGCTGCGCCGTGACGATTGAGACATCGTGCTCAACCGAGCGGCTGCCGAAAATGACCCCCACTGTTTTCCTGGTCGTTTCGTTGCCCATGCTGAACGCATTCCTTTGTCGCGGAGACCACCTGCCGGGCGGCTGCTAGAGGTACGTGTCCGGCAGATCGTTCAAGAACAACACTGTATCGCCGTCGCGCAGCTCACGTCGGAACCAGGCGATGGCCTCTTCGCGCGTGTCGAAGACGAAGAGATGCTCCTCCGCGAAGCTCGCCTCGCGGATGCCTTGCTGGATCGGGCGCGTCTGCCCGGCTCCCACCAGCACAATGTCGGTGCACACTCTGGCGGCCAGCCGGCCCAGCGTCTGGTTCTCCTGGGCGTGCAGCGGCCCAAGCTCGACAATGCCGGGCGTGATCAGCACGCGCCGCCCCTCGCGGTAGAGCGCCAGCACGTCAAGCGCGTTGCGCGCGCCGACGGGGTTGGCGCTGTAGGCGTCGTCAATGACCGTGATGCCGCCCGGCAGCGTCTTGCGCTGCAAGCGATGCTCCGCCGATTGCAGCGTGGCAGCGCGCACGGCGATCTCGCGCAGGGGCATCCCCAGGTGCCGCGCGACCGCCGTCGCCAGCAGGATGTTGGTCACGTTGTGCTTGCCGACCAGCGGCGCGCTGAACTGCTCTCGCTCGTGCTGCAGCGTGTCCACGACTTCGAAGGTCAGGCCATCAACCGTCTGGCGGACGCCGCGTGCCAGAAAGCGAAGCTGCGTGGCGTGCTCGGCGTTCTCCCAGGTCACGGCGATGCGCGTGTCCGGGTAGCCGTGCTCGTACATGGTGCGCACCTCGTGGTCGTCCCAGTTGAAGATGCCCACGCCGTCGCGCGGCAGCGCCTCAATGATCTCGTACTTGGCGCGGGCGGTCGCTTCAATGCTGCCGAACCGTTCCAGGTGCTGCGGCCCGACGGCGGTCACGATGCCGATCTGCGGCCTGGTCAGCTTGCAGATGGCGCGAATCTCCCCCTCGATGTAAGCGCCCATCTCGACAATGAAGTAGTCGAGCGGGCCGCTGCGCTTGAGATCGTTGTTGATGGTCAGGCAGACGCCCATCAGCGTATTGTAACTCCGGGGCGTGGCCAGCACCTCATAGCGCCCGCGCAGAAGATGGGCCAGATACTCTTTGGTGCTCGTCTTGCCATAGCTGCCGGTGATGCCGATGACCACCGGATGGACCCGGCGCAGCGTTCGCCGCGCCCGGTGGACGAACATGCGCCGGAAGCACGCCTCGACGGGGAGCATGAGCAGGTTGGCGAGCGGCAGCGCCAGCGGGCTGAGGTGATAGACGACCAGCCCCACGCCCGTGATGACGAGAAACTTCGTGCGCTCGCTGGCTGAGACCGCCGTGTTGAGCGTGGCTGCGGTGCCCACGGCGACGATGACGGCCAGAGTGAAGGCGGTGATCAGCAGGCGCGCCGCGCGCTGCGTCAGCCTGAACTTCTGCTTGACCTCTTTGGGCGGCTCTGGCCACGTGGCCAGGACAGCGGTCACGCCCCAGATCGCCAGATACAGCGAGTCGGTGTCCTGGCCGAACCAGTTCAGCGCGAACGAGGTCAGCGCGGCCACGCCGACAAAGACCAGCGCGCGCCACATGAGGTAGCGGCTGGGCCGTCCCAGCAGCCAGTGCAGGAAGCGGCGACTGTCGTAGCTCTCAATCTGGAAGAGGCGGGCCAGCCGCCAGATGCGCAGCAGGATTCCGGCCAGCCACACGAAGATGAGCAGCTCAACCATGTGCTGACCTGCTCCTGTCGGCGAGAAAGTGCGTGACGATGCGCAGATACTCGTTGAGCCGCTCCAGATACGAGAAATGACCTGCGCCCTGGAAGACGATCAGTCCGGCGTCGGGGATCAGTTGCTCCAGCTTGCGGCCCTGCCACAGCGGGGTATCTGCGTCGCGGTCGCCCCAGATCAGCACTGTGGGGGCCTGTACCTGGCTGGCATAGGGCGTCAGGTCCTCGGCGATGACGCGCAGGAAAGTCTCGCGCAGCGGCCCGGCGCTGAGATAGTCCTCCGAGGCGTAGCGGCGGTTGTAGTACGCTTGCAGGCGCTCGCGCGCCGAAGTCAGGCGCGCCCGGTCGAGCATCTCGCGTGCGGCCCGCGCCAGAACGCTGCGCGTCCGCTGAGCCAGGGAGAGCGGGGTGCGCAGCCCGGCGCTGTTGGCCAGCACCATCTTGCTGATGCGCTGCGGGTGCTGGGCGGCCAGCACCAGGCCGATGCGCCCTCCGAACGAGTGACCGAGCAAGGCGACGCGGGGCAGATCGCTGGCGTCCAGGTAGGCCAGGACGAAGTGCATGTAGTCGGCCACGCCCCAGGGGATGGGAGGCGGATCGCTGTGGCCGAAGCCAGGAAGATCGAGCAGGTGCACCGCGAAGCCCTCTGCGGCCAGCCGCTCGGCGACCGGCCAGAAGCTGTGCACGCTGCCGCCCCAGCCATGCAGCGCCACAACCGGAATCCCGCTGCCGGCCACGCACGTGCCTGTGCGCAGCCCGGCCACTGTTCGCAGGACGATGGGTGGTTCGCTGCTCACGCCTGTACAACCTCGATCTGCGCGCCGAGTCCAACGAGCTTGCTCACCACGTTCTCGAACGTCCGCTCGATCAATTGGGCGTTGTCAATGGTCACGCTGCGCGAGGAAGCCAGCGCCGCGCCGAGCAGCGCCAGCCCCGTGCGAACGTCGGGCGTGTCCAGGTATTCGCCGCGCAGCTCGGACGGCCCGACGATGAGCGCGCGGTGCGGGTCGCACAGCACGATCTGCGCGCCCATTGAAGTCAGCTTGTCCACGAAGAGCAGCCGGTTGTCGAAGAGCTTCTCGTGAAGGAGCGTGGTGCCGCGCGTCTGCGTGGCGATGACGGCAGTCATGGCGATCAGGTCGGACGGGAAGCCAGGCCAGGGCGCTGTCTCGATGGGCACGTCCAGTTCTTCCTCGCTCTCAGAGGCGATCAGTGTGTCGTGGGCGGGCAGGATGAGCGTGTCGCCGTTGATGAACATGCGCACGCCCAGCCGGGCGTAGACGCGCGCGATGACGGCCAGATGGGAGGGGACAATGCCCTCGATGGTCAGCGTGCCATGCGTGATCGCGCCGAGCGCGGCCAGGCTGGCCACTTCGATGTGATCCGGCGACACGGTGTACTCACCTCCGCCAGGGGTCGGAGTGCCCTGAATGTGCAGCACGTTCGAGCCGATGCCCTCGATGCGCGCGCCCTGCGCGACCAGGAAGTGCAGCAGGTCTTGTGCGTGCGGCTCGGACGCAGCGTTGCTGATCGTCGTGCGCTGACCGAGGGCGGCGGCCAGCATGGCCGCCAGCGCGGTCGCCGTCACGCTGGGCTGCACCAGGGTGATGGCGCGCTGTTCCCAGGGCGCGGCCTCGAACTCGATCACGCCGCTGGTGGCGCGGACGGTCACGCCCAGGTCGCGCAGGGCGGTCAGGTGGGAGTGCAAGCGGCTGAGCGGGTAGGGGACTTCCATCCGGGCATGTCGCCGCCGGGCCAGGATCGGCGCGAGGAAGAGCACTGCCCCCACCTGGCTCTCCGTCAACTGCTGCTCCAGCGCGCGGGTGAGCAGCGCGGGCGTCTCCAGCAGCACGTCACCGCCCTGCCGCGTCACGCTGGCGCCGAGCGCCCGCGCCGCGCCGAGCATGGACGCCGTGCTAAGCGTATCCGGCATATTGCTGAGCCGCACCGGTTGATCAGTAAGCAGGGCTGCCGCGATGAGCGCCAGCGCCGCGTTGCTGTTGCCGGAGGGACGGGTGGTCCCTCGCAAAGGGTGACCGCCGTGCACAACGATGCGCATGGACTGTGTTCTCCTGCACGAGCATGGCGCGTGCAAAACCTGTCAGGTAGGGGCGCTGCTCTGCTGCGCCCTGGTTGACCTCACCCCCGCTCGGCGCTGACGCGCCTCGCCGCCCCCTTTCCGCTACGGAGAGGGGGCAAGCCGAGCGCAGCGAGGCGGGGGGTGAGGTCAATATCCTCGCGTCCAGCGAGTCGCTGTCAACCTTTGCACGCACCCCACGAGCCTGGCGCGCCCGCACGCGCGCCCGCTGCGAGATTATACCAGGTCGGCGGGATGCTCCAAGCCGCAAGGCTAGGTTTGACTCATCCCCGCCCGGCGCTAACATGCCTCGCCGCCCCCTCTACTCGCCACGATACTCCCACCAATTTTGAGACATTGCTGGCGATTGTTTTGAATGGCGCGGGAATTCATTGTATAGTTAGGCGACTGCACACGGTCATCATGGGGCTGGGGCCGTACTTGTTCCTCTCGATCCTCGTGGGGGGGGACTCACATCAAGGCGCATCGTCATCGCTGCGCGGCATATGCACTTGCTGTTGGAGCTATCCGGTGGTGTGCGGGATTATGCACCTCAGAAGGGAGGCCACATGCGTAGATTAGCTGGCTTGTCGTCAAGGCAGCGCTTGCTGTTCGGCGGGGCGGCGCTGGGCGGGGCGGCGGTTGTCGTCATCTTGCTGGTCATCGTCATTGCCCAGACCAGCGCCGCCGACGAGCAGCCGATAGCCTTCAATCACAGTATACACGCCGTGAACGGCATCCAGTGCCAGTTCTGTCACACCGGCGTGGCGAAAGGCCCGGTCGCCAGTATTCCCAGTGTCGAGAAGTGCATGGGCTGCCACGAGTATATCGCTACGGACAGCCCCCAGATTCAAAAGCTGCACGGTTACTGGGAGCGCCAGGAGCCTATCCCCTGGAAGCGCGTCAACGAGCAGCCGAGCTTCGTCTACTTCAACCACGCTTCACACATCGCCGCCGCAGTGAGCTGCGGCGCGTGTCATGGCGCGGTCGAAGAAATGACGGTCGCCGAGCCGGTGGTCACCATGAACATGGGCTTCTGCCTGGACTGCCACGCTCAACAAGAGAACAAAGACGCGCTGTGGGACTGCGCGGTCTGCCACCGCTAGGAGAGACTTATGACCCATTTGACACGTCGCGACTTCTTGAGAGTCAGCGCGGCAGGCACCGCAACGGCAATTCTGGCAGGCTGCGCTCAGGAGACAGAGCGCTGGGTGGCGCTGGAGCCGTATGTCCGCGCGCCCGAAGAACAGCTTGCCGGCATTCCCAACTGGTACGCCTCCACCTGCCGCATGTGCCCGGCGGGCTGTGGCATCATCGTGCGCGTGATGAACGGGCGGGCCGTCAAGATCGAAGGCAACCCGGAGCACCCCGTCAATCGGGGCAAGCTGTGCGCGCGCGGGCAGTCCGGCCTGCAACTGCTGTATAACCCCGACCGCGTGACCGGCGCTGTCCGTCAAGGGGAGCGGGGCAGCCGCAAGTTCGAGTCCATCGCCTGGAACGAGGCGATCAATACGCTCTACGAGAAGCTGGACGCGGCGGGCAGCGCTGTCGCCATCTGGACTGGCTCGACGACTTCCGGCCACCTCTACGATCTATTCGCCCGCTACGCCGGGGCGGTCGGCGCGCCGGCTCCCCTGCGCTACGACCTGACCTGCGCCCTGAACAGCGTCGGCGCGCTGGCGGCAGCCAACAACGCGCTGTTCGGCCAGGCGGCGCTGCCCGGCTATGCCCTGGCCCAGGCCGATGCCATCTTCTCCTTCGGCGCGGACTTCGTGGGAACCTGGCTGTCGGCGACCGGCTTCGGCGTCGAGTTCGGCGAGTTCCGCAACCAGAAGTTCGGCAAGCGCGGCCTGCTCGTCCAGTTCGAGCCGAAGATGTCCATCACCGGGGCCAAAGCCGACCGCTGGGTGCCCGTCCAGCCGGGCGCGGAGGCGCTGGTGGCCGGGGCGCTGCTGCGCATCATCGCCGATGAAGGCTTCGGCGGCGCGGCGCGGGCTGAACTGGCGGCGACGCTGGCCGGCGAGGCAGACCTCGACGCGGCGGCTGCGGCGTGCGATCTGGCGCTGGCCGATCTGGTCGCTCTGGCGCGCGCCTTCGCCGAGGCCGAGCGCCCGGTCGCTCTTGCGGGCGGCGCGCTGGCCGGGGCCAGCAATGGCGTGGCGGCGGTGACAGCGGTGCAGGCGCTCAACGCGCTTGCGGGAGCGAGCGGGCTGAGCTTCACGCCCGCTATCCCGGCGGCCCTGGCTGCGCCTGCCTGGTCTTCCTACGCGGAGGTGCAGGCGCTAGTCGAGCGCATGAACGCGGGCCGGGTCAAGCTGCTGCTCGTGCACGGCGCCAATCCCGTCTACGACCTGCCGCCCGGCTCCGGCATCGCTGACGCGCTGGCGGAGGTGGAGACGATCATCTCGTTCAACCCGCTGGTGGACGAGACCTCTGCGCTGGCCGATTACATCCTGCCCGACCGGACGTACCTGGAAGGGTGGGGCTATGAAGTGGTGCAGCCCGCCTTCAGGGGCCTGCCAGTCGTCAGCAGCCAGCAGCCGGTGGTCGGTCCGTTCCACGACGTGCGCCCAACCGGTGACGTGCTGCTGACGGCAGCGCGCGGCATCCCGGCGGCGGCTTCGGCGCTCCCCTGGACCGATGAGGTCGCCTTCATCAAGGAGCAGATCACGGCGCTGCCCAAAGGTGCGAATGGCGGCGACGAAGAAGAGGTGCGCTGGGCGCGCTTCCAGCAGCATGGCGGCTGGTGGCCGGAGGCCGCGTCACAGAGCGCCGCGCCGGAACTCGCCGCCCAGGGACTTGTTGAGGCGGCTGCGGCGGCCTTCGATGGGGAGGCAGCGCAGTATCCTTACTACCTGCACCTGTTCCCCTCGGTGCTGCTGGGCGACGGGCGCACGGCGAGCCTGCCCTGGCTGCAAGGCGCACCCGACCCGCTGACGACGGTCGCCTGGCAGACGTGGGTGGAGATTAATCCGGCGACGGCCCAGGCGCTCGGCGTGGATCACGGAGACGTGGTGCGCGTCGAGTCGCCGCATGGCGCGGTGGAAGTACCGGTCTACGTCTTCCCGGCCATCCGTCCCGATACAGTCGCCATCCCGCTGGGGCAGGGGCACAACGACCTGGGCCGCTATGCGCGCGAGCGCGGCAGCCATGCGCTGCACCTGGTGGGCGCGGCGCTGGACGACGCGGGCGCGAACCTGGCCTGGTCGTCGGCCCGCGTGCGCATCACCAAGCTGGATAAGAAGCAGGCCCTCGCCAGGCTGGAGAGCACCATTGATCCGGGCGAGGACATCCATGTTCCGTTCTAACATGCAACCTGTGCTGAGGGCGAACTCTGTGAGCGTCAGAGGAGTGGTGTGAATGGCCGAAGAACACAGCAACGGACACAAATGGACGATGATCGTGGATGTGGACAAGTGTACGGGCTGCCAGGCGTGTGTGGTCGCCTGCCACGCGGAGAACAACGTCCCCGTGTCGAGCGAGGACGAAGTGATCCGGGGCAGGGCCAACCACTGGATACGCATCGAACGCTACTGGGAGGGCGAATACCCGAATGTGAAGGCGCGCTTCCTGCCGGTGTTCTGCCAGCAGTGCGGCAACGCCCCGTGCGAGCCGGTCTGCCCCGTCTACGCTTCGTACCACAGCACTGAAGAGAACATCAACATCCAGGTCTACAACCGCTGCATCGGCACGCGCTACTGCGGCAACAACTGTCCGTACCGGGCGCGCCTCTTCAACTTCTGGGCGCCGCGTTTCGACGCGCCGCTGGAGCAGCAGCTCAACCCCGATGTGACCGTGCGCAGTCCTGGTGTCATGGAAAAATGCACTTTCTGCATCCAGCGCATCCGCCGGGGGCGCGAGCAGGCCAATATCGAGGGCCGTCCGCTCGAAGATGGCGAGATCGTCCCGGCGTGCGCGCAGGCGTGCCCGACCGACGCGCTGATCTTCGGCGACAAGTGGGACGAGAACAGCCGTGTCGCGCAGATGGTCCCCAGCGAGCGCCAGTTCAAGCTGCTGGAGAACCTGGGCACAGAGCCGGCGGTCTACTATCTGAAAGGCGGTGAGACGCATGTTGGAGAGTAGAGCCACCGTTGGTCCCTACTGGGAGAAGCCGCTGCCCGATGACGAGCATCTGGCCCGGCAGGTCGAGCACGGGCGCGAGGAGCACCTGATGCTCGACGCGCGCCCGCCCGCCGAGCTGAACCAGCTTACGCTGGCCAGGATGCGCCAGACCGGGCCGCGCTTCTGGATCGCGCTGGCCGGGCTGGGCGCGCTGACGCTGGCCTTCTTCACCGCCTGGACTATCCAGATTTTCAGCGGCCTGGGCATCACCGGCCTGAACCGCTCGGTGATGTGGGGGCCGTACATCGCCAACCTGATCTACTTCATCGGCATCGGCCACGCCGGCACGTTCATCTCGGCGGCGCTGCGCCTGATGCGCATGGACTTCCGCCGGCCCATCGCCCGCGCCGCCGAGACGGTCACGCTGTTCGGCCTGGCCTGCGCGGCGCTGTTCCCGATCATTCATGTCGGGCGCATCTGGAAGCTGTTCTACATGCTGCCCATTCCCAACCAGCGCGGGCTGTGGCCCAACTTCCGCTCGGCCCTCTTCTGGGACATGATGGCCATCACCACCTACCTGATCGGCAGCACGCTGTTCATGTACGTGGCGCTCATCCCGGACCTGGCGATGGCCCGCGACCACATGACCGGCTGGCGGCGCAAGGTGTATGGCGCGCTGTCATTGGGCTGGCGGGGGACGGAGGGCGAATGGCACCGGCTGGAGGTGGTCAGCAACCTCCTCAGCTACGTGATCATCCCGGTGATGTTCTCGGTGCACACGGGCGTGTCCTGGAATCTCTCGATGGCCATCCAGCCCGGCTGGCACAGCGCCATCTTCGGCCCGTTCTTTGTGGTGGGCGCGCTGTATTCGGGCGTGGCGGCGGTGATCCTGGTCATGATCGTCATTCGCAAGACGATGCGCTATGGCTACTTCATGCGCGAAGAGCACTTCAACGCGATGGGCATCTTTCTGCTCATCCTCACCCTGACGTGGATCTACTTCTACTTCGCCGAGTGGATCACCAACTGGTACGGCAACCTGCCGCTGGAAAAGGCGGTCCAGGATATGCTCACTGGCCCGCTGGCCCCGATGTTCTACCTGATGCTGTTCTGTAACATCGTGGTGCCGCTGGGCACGCTGTGGTCGCGCCGCGTGCGCACGTCGCTGCCGGCGATGCTGGTCATCGGCATCCTGATCCAGGTTGGCATGTACACCGAGCGCGCGCTGATCGTGGCCGGCTCGCTGTCGCGCAACGAGCTGCCCTTCAACTGGGTCAACTACACGCCGCACTGGCCGGAAGTGACGGTCACGGTGGGCACGCTGGCCTTCCTGGGCCTGCTGTACATGGTCTTCACCCGTTTCGTGCCGATCATCCCGGTGTGGGAAGTCTACGAGGGCCAGGCGATGCAGGAAACCCGCCGCGTTGGCCGAGCCGTGGTGTCCACGCGGACGGAAGTCCACTAGGAGGGGAGCATGGCCGACTTCTTGCTGCTAGGCTTGTTTGATAATGTAGAGACGACCGCCGATGTCATTGACGAGGTGCGCGCGCTCGGCGTTCAGGACGATCAGATGACGATGATGTCGAACGTGCCCTATCCGGCCAGGTTCTTCGCGCGCAAGCCGGCCCGCCTGTGGTTTCTACCGTTTGTGCTGGGCGGCGCGGCGCTGGGCGCGCTGGTGGCCTTCTTCCTGACCTATGTCACGGCCAACCTCTACCCTATCGAAGTGGGTGGGCAGGGACTCGTTCCTGTCCCGCCAACGGCGATCATCTACTTCGAGATGATCTCGCTGTTCTCGATGCTGGGGGCGTTTACCGGCTTTCTGCTGCAAAACCGCTTCCCGATCCTGACGCGGCGCATGTACGACGAGCGCATCACCGATGGCTACATCGGCCTGGAAGTGCGCGCGCCGCTGGCGGTGGCCGAGCAGGTGGTGACCGTCTTCGAGGCGCATCATGCTCGCGTGATCAAGCGCGAGGACGCGGCGGCCTTCAGGCCGCAGGGCATCCGTCACTTGTTGTTCTGGGGCGCGGTGGGCACGGGCGGGCTGGTGGTTCTGCTCGTCCCGCTGCTGCTCAGCTATGACATCGTGCGCATTCCCTGGATCAACAAGATGGACGACACAGTGGTTGTCGGCGCGCAGGAGGGGCCGCGCCTGGCTGCTCCGGCAGAGGCCGTGCCGGTGCAGGGGCCGGTGTTCATCGCCGGCGAGCCGGCCACCGCGCCGCTGCCCGCGAGCGATGTCTCGCTCCAGCGCGGCCAGATGCTCTATGGCACGAACTGCGCCATGTGTCACGGGATGCAGGGCGACCGGGCAGGGGCCGAGGTGGGCAAGTACTTCCCGGAGATTCCACAGTCGCTCGGCGCGCGCGCGGCAATTCTCTCTGACCAGGACCTGTTCCGCGTGATCCGGCTGGGCTGGAACCGCATGCCCGGCCTGGCCGAGAACCTGAGTCCTGGCGAAACCTGGGACATCGTGAACTACGTGCGCAGCCTGGGCGAGTGAGCGCGCACAGGGGCGAGGGGGCCTGAGACTGGCATATGAAACGGAGGTCAGTTGTGTTCAAGCGAACCTGGATGATGGTGCCGCTTCTATCGCTGGCGATGGTGTTGGGGGCTTGTGGCGGGGGCGATCTGGCGAAAGACCTGACGCCCATCCCCACGCTGCCCAAAGGCGAAGAGCCGGCGCTCGTTGACGCGCTGCAGGCGACGCCTGCTCCGGCGGGCGAAGTTGCAGCAACTGAGACCAACACAGAAGAGGGAGGCGGAGAGGAAGCTGACACGGCGCAGCTTGTGGCCCAGGGCAAGGAGCTTTTCGTCCAGTGTGAAGCCTGCCATGGCGCGGCGGACGGCGCAGGCCCGGCCTTCCCCGGCATGGGCGAGCGGGCGGCGACGCGCGTGGAGGGCACGTCAGCGGAGGACTACCTGCACGAGGCGATTGTGGAGCCGAGCGCCTATGTGGTTCCGGGCTTTGGCGACATCATGCCCAAGAATTACGGCGAGCAGTTCAGCGAGACCGAGCTGCAGGCGCTGGTGGCCTACATCCTGGCCGAGTCCGGCGGCGGGGCTGCGCCTGCTGAGGGAGCTACGCCGGAGACTGGTACGCCGGCTACTGAGGAAGCCACGCCAGAGGTCGCAGCGCCCGCCGCTGGCGACCCGGCCAATGGCAAAACGCTGTTCGATCAGACGTGCAGCGGCTGCCACGGCGCGGCGGACGGCGCAGGCCCGGCCCTGACCGGCATGGGCGAGCGGGCGGCGACGCGCGTGGCGGGCCTGTCGGCGGAGGACTATCTGCACCAGTCAATTGTTGATCCGAGCGCCTATGTGGTTCCGGGCTTCGGCGACATCATGCCCAAGAACTTTGGCGAGCAGTACGACGAGGCGCAGCTTGCCGACATCATCGCCTACATCCTGACCCAGTGATCAGCGCGCCGGGCTGTGCGCGGCCCGGCAGAGCGCGCAGCCAAGATAGCGCCGCGTCCCGACCGGGCACGCGGCGCTTCTGGTTCTGGCGGCCTATTGGTTCGGGGCCGGGCCTCGTGGTAGGATAAGCGCAGTGAGGCGCACGCTGAGAGGGGCTGGATGAGGCGCATTGTCTGCTGCCGTTGGGCTGCGCTGCTGGCGACGGTCGTCATCGGGCTGACGGTGGCCGCGAGCGATCTGCCGGGCGTTCTGTGGGCGCAGGGCGAGCCTTCGCTGACGCCCAACGTCAACTGGGTGCATGTGCCGCTGGGCGTCAATGTGCGGGCCGGGCCGGGGCTGCGCTATAACGCGGTCGGGGCGCTGCCCATCGGCGCGTGGGTGCAGCCTCTGGCGCGCAACTACGATGGCGACTGGATTCTGATCACCTATCTGACCACCCAGGGCTGGGTACAGATTGACGGGGTGAGCTGGCGCTTGAACACGGCGGCGCTGCCGGTGATCACCGTCCTGTCGCCAACGCCCATCCCGCCTCTCCTCTACTACAACACGCCGGGCGGCCCCACCTATACGCCGAACGCCAACTGGGTAGACGTGGGCGTGGACGGGGCGTTTGTGCGCTCCGGGCCGGGACAGGGCTACTCGGTGATCGGCACGGTCTTCACCGGCGATGTGCTGGACCCGGTGGCGCATGATGCCGATGAGGACTGGGTGCTGATCCGTTTCGGCGAGGGCTATGGCTGGATTCGCTACGATCTGGTGGCCTGGGTGACGGCCATCGAGTCCCTGCCGGTGGTGGACGAGCCGCAGTTGACGCCCTCGTTCACGCCGGTGCCGGTTGTGCCGACGGCCACGCGCACGCCCCGCCCGACGATCACGCTCACCCCAACAGTCACCCCCACTTTCACGGCGACGCTCACCGCCTCAGCGACGCCCGCGCCATCGGCTACGCTGACCGACACGGCCAGCCCGACGGCGACGGCCACACGCACGGCAACTCCTTCGCCGACCGACACGCCGCTGCCTACCGCTACTCCGTCGCTCACAGTTACGCCTACGGATGTCCCGTCGGACACGCCCGCGCCGACGGCGACGCCTTCAAACACCCCCTCGGTGACTCCTTCAGCGACCGAGACGGCTTCGCCCACGACGGCTCCAACTGACACGCCCGCGCCGACCCTCACCGCGAGTCTCACGGCGACCAGCGCGCAGCCGCCGCCAGCGACCGCCCCGCCTACTGAGACAGCGGCAGCGGTTGCCCTGGTCGCGCCGACCGGGATACCGACCGAGACGCCCACCGATCCGCCGACAGAAAGGCCGACTGAGACGCCGACTGGAACGCCGACCGAGATACCGACTGCGACGCCGACTGAGACATCTACCGCCACGCTGACAGAGACAGCGACCGATGTGCCCACAGCCACGCTCACCGAGACGCTCACACCTGCGCCGACGGCCCCTGACACCGTGCCTGCGCCCTCCGCAACGGTCACGGTGACAGAAGGGCCATCGCTCACACCGAGCGCGACGCCAACGGCGCTGGCGGTCGCTGCGGCGGAGGGCGAAGCTGGCGGCGCTCCTGCCGCGCCGACTCTGGTGACGACGCCGGACGATGGCGACTCCGGGCTGCCGGTGCCGTATCTGCTGCTCGGCGGAGCCGTCGCCTTGCTGGTGCTGGGCTATGCCGGGGCTTACGTGGCTCAGGCGGCGAACCTGGCCCGCTATCAGGAAGGCTTCCTGCTGACGGTGTGCCCGATCTGCGCGCGCGGCACGCTCTACCTGGAGGATCGTCGCTATCGGGTGTTGGGCATCCCGCGCGTGCGCCGCGTTGTGCGCTGCGACGAGTGCCGCTCGGTGCTGCGCCAGGTGGGGCGCGGTCGTTGGCGCTACGCCGTTGATGAGCTGGAAAACCCCGCTGCCTATGGTGCCCTGAACAATCGCGTGGTGACCGAGCGCGACCTGTGGACTATCGCCCCGGAGCATGGTGGTGCGCCCCCGGAATACTACGAAGGCGACGAGCCATAAGCGGGAGGTGCGCTCGGCTGTGTCCGCTGATGGGATTTGACGATCATAATCGGTAACCTACCTGGTGCGCCTTGACGATCATGATCGGCAGCCGCTTGTAGGGGCGGGTTTACAAACCCGCCCCTACATAACATTTGCGCGTATTACCCGTCTTGAATGTCAAATCTCATTAGGGGAGGGTTTCAAACCCTCCCCTGCAAACCACACCCCCGCTCGGCGCTGGCGAAAACCTTTTGCTCCCGCAGAGCAGAGACGGTACGATCAGGCAGGATTGTGCCTGGCCCGATGTGCGGGCCGCGCATCGCCGAGGAGCGTGGGGGTGACACAGCCAGTCCAGACGCCAGAGTGGGTGAAAGACGCCGTCTTCTACCAGATATTCCCCGATCGTTTCGCCAGGAGCACCAGGGTCGAGAAGCCGACGAACCTCGAATCGTGGGACAGCCCGCCGACTTCGCACGGCTTCAAGGGGGGCGATCTGTCTGGCATCGCCGAGCGCCTGGACTACCTGCAAGACCTGGGCATCACGGCGCTTTACCTGAACCCGATCTTCCAGTCGGCCTCGAACCACCGCTACCACACGCACGACTACTACCGTGTGGACCCCCTGCTGGGCGGCAATGCGGCGCTGCGCTCTCTGCTCGAGGAGGCTCACGCGCGCAGGATGCGCGTCGTGCTGGATGGCGTCTTCAACCACGCCAGCCGCGGCTTCTTCCAGTTCAATCATATTCTGGAATGCGGCGCGGGGTCGCCATACCTGGATTGGTTCACGGTCAAGGGCTTCCCGCTGCACGCCTACGACGAGGATCAGCCGCCCAACTACGAAGCCTGGATCGGGCTGCACGCGCTGCCCAAGCTCAACACGAACAACCCGCAGGTGCGCGCCTTCATCTTCGACGTGGCCGAGCACTGGATCGCTGTTGGCGCGGACGGCTGGCGGCTCGACGTGCCGGCGGAGGTTGACGACGACGCCTTTTGGCAGGAGTTCCGCCGGCGGGTGAAGGGGGTCAATCCCGACGCCTACATCGTCGGCGAGATCTGGGTCGAGGCGCAGCGCTGGCTGCGCGGCGATCAGTTTGACGCGGTGATGAACTACATTCAGACGCACGCCGCGCTGCGCTTCTTCGCGGCGCGGACTCTCGCGCCCATGTGGATGGGTGGAACCTACCCGCCGCCCAGGCCGCTCGATGCGCCCGGCTTTGCCCGCGCGCTGGAGGACATGCTGGCGCTCTACGACTGGTCTGTCACCACCGCGCAGCTCAACTTGTTGAGCAGCCACGATATGCCGCGCTTCGTGACGCTGGCCGGCGGCGATCAGTCGGCACTGCGCCTGGCTATGCTGTTCCAGATGACCATGCCCGGCGCGCCGACGGTATACTATGGCGACGAGATCGGGCTGAGCGGCGGCTATGATCCGGAGTGCCGGGGGCCGATGCCCTGGGATGAGGCGCTCTGGGACGGCGCGCTGCGCGAGTATGTGCGCGGCACGATCCGCCTGCGCCACGCGCAGCCGGCGCTGCGGCGCGGCTCGTACCGGACGCTGCTGGCTGAAGGCGAGCTTTTCGCCTATGAGCGCAACTACCAGGGCGAGCGACTGGCGGTGGCCTTCAACACCGCGCAGGGCGAAAGCACGCTGCGCCTGCCGCTGAATCCCGCGCCCGATCGGGTCGAGCTTGTGTTCGGCGAAGGGCGCGCGACGCTTGAAGGGGGCGCGGTCGCCGTCACGCTGGCGGGGCGAACCGGCGCTGTCCTGCGCCTGCCATGATCCCGGCTGAATGAGCGCTGCAACTGTTGGCTGGCCCTACCGTACTGTGAGTGAGCACAGATGATCGAAGACCTGTCCATGATCCGCGAAGCTGCGCCGCGCACCTACGCGCAGGTGAAGTTTCCAGATGAGACCCTTCTGGAGGCACCTGTTGGGACTCCGCTGGAGGCTTATGTCCACGCCTACGAGCGCCGACGGACGACCGATGGCGCGCTGACGGTTGCGGCCATTGTGGATGGCTCGCTGCGCGAGCTGACCATGCCGGTGACGCGCGATGTCTGCGTGGAGCTTGTGCGCACCGATTCGGGAGACGGCAGCCGCATCTACCGGCGCTCCCTGGCTTTCCTGCTGACCGTCGCGGCGGCAGAGTTATTCCCCGGCACGCAGGTGATCGTGGACTACGCGCTGCCGAGCGGGGCGTTCTTCTGCAAGGTGCGCGCGCGGCCCCCCTTCACATCCGAAGAGTTAGAGGCGATCAAGGCGCGAATGCGCGAGATCGTCGCCGCCTGCGATCCGATCACCCGGCACCGCATTCCGCTGGACGAGGCGCGGCGGATGTTCGACGAATGCGGCGACGATGACAAAGGTGCGGCTGCTCGAATTCCGCCAGAAGGACTACCTGACCATCTACAAGCTGCGCGGCGAAGCTGATTATTTCTATGGGTACATGGTGCCGCACACGGGCTATCTGACTCTGTTCAACGTGCTGCCCCAGGACGATGGCTTCATCCTGCAATACCCGCGCCGCGAAAGTCCGAACATCATCCGCCCGCACACGCAATCGCCACAGCTCACCGAGGTCTTTCGCCAGACGGAGGAGTGGCTGACCCTGCTGGGCGTGGAAGACATCGGCCACCTGAACCAGGCGATCCGCGATGGGCGCGCCCGTGAATTGGTGCTGGTCAACGAGGCGCTGCACGAGCAGCACATCGCTGACATTGCCGGGCGCATCACGACTCGCCACCGCGAGGGGCTGCGCATTGTGCTCATCGCCGGGCCGTCGTCATCCGGCAAGACCACGTTCTCCAAACGGCTGGCTGTGCAGCTTATGGCGCACGGGCTGCACCCCTACACGCTGGAGATGGATCGCTATTTCGTCGAGCGCCACCTGACGCCGCGTGACGAGACGGGCGAGTATGATTTCGAGGCGCTGGAGGCGGTGGACCTGGCGCTCTTCAACGAGCAGCTTCTCGCCCTCACCTCCGGTGGGCCGGTGCGCATCCCGCACTACAATTTCAAGACCGGGCTGCGCTCCTTTGAGGAGGAGGCGGTCACGCTCTCCAAAGACCAGATTCTGATCATCGAGGGCATTCACGGGCTGAACCCGCGCCTGGTGCAGGCCCTGCCCACCGAGCGGCTGTATCGCGTCTACGTGTCGGCGCTGACCCAGGTGAACATTGACCGCCACAACCGCGTCCCCACGACCGATGTGCGATTGATCCGGCGTATCGTGCGCGACGCGCGGACGCGCGGTTATTCGGCCCTGGAGACGCTCTCGCGCTGGGAGAGCGTGCGGCGCGGCGAGAAGCGCAACATTTTTCCCTATCAAGAGAACGCCGATGTCATGTTCAACTCGGCGCTGCTGTACGAGCTGGCTGTGCTGCGCCCGCTGGCCGAGCCGCTGCTTTTGCAGCTCGAGCCGCGTCAGCCACACTACATTGAGGCGCGCCGCCTGCTGTCTATTCTGGCCTGGCTCACCCCGATGGAGGCGAGCCTGGTGTCGGACAACTCACTGCTGCGCGAGTTCACGGGGGGATCGATCCTGCGTGATTATGTCCCTGGCGCGCTGATGCCCGCTGCGCGGGTGTAGGGCGGGCCGTTGCGCTCCGCGAAGGGCAGGTGATGGGTGGAAGTGAAGAGTTCTCTGCCGGGCAGATTGCTCAGCCAATATGAGGCGGTGCGCCGCCAGGAGCACGAGCAGATCACGACCCTGCTCGACACGCTGGCGCGCGTGGATGACCTGCCCGCCAGCCAGATGGAGCAGGTGCGCGACGCGCTGTTCCACGCCAACCATCCCTTCCTGATGGTCATGGTGGGGCCGTTCGGCTCCGGCAAGTCGAGCATCATCAACGCGCTGCTCGGCGAAGCGATTCTGGACGTGGGGCCGATCCCCACCACCGATCACATTGTCATCCTGCGGCGCGGCGCGGACCTCCAGCGCACGCGCGCCGGCGATGTCGAGACGGTGTTCCACCCCAGTCCGCTGTTGGAGCATCTCAGCCTGGTGGATACGCCAGGGCTGGAGTCGGTCTTCCGCACGCACGACGAGGTGACGCGCCGCTTCCTGCACCGCGCCGACGTGGTGCTGCTGGTCATGATCGCCACGCAGGTGCTCTCGGCCAGCAATCTGGAATACCTGCAGGCGCTCAAGACCTATGGCAAGCGGGTGATCGTCGTCGTCAACCAGGTGGATTTGCTGGACGAGGCGGAGCGCGAGCAGGTGCGCGACTTCGTGCAGGAGCAGTGCCGCCTGCACCTGGGGATGGACTCGTTGGTCTGGCTGGTCTCAGCGCGCGACGCCTTCGCCGCGCAGCAGGAGCAGCCGCGCGATGAGATTCTGTGGGATGCGTCCGGCTTCGCCGAGATCGAAGCCTACATCAGCGAGACGCTGGGCGACGTTGAGCGGCTGCGCCAGAAGCTGGAGACTCCCGTCCAGATTTGCCAGAACGTGACCAAAGACGCGCTCGGCAGGGTGCAGGAGCAGCAGACGGCGCTCGACGCGCACCGCAAGACGCTGGACAACATCGAAGCGCAGATCGAGCAGGGTCGCCGCGAGCAGCAGAAGACAGTAGAAGATGGCCTGGCCGAGATCGGCCAGACCTGGGACGAGGCCGCCGCGCGGGGCAGCGAGGCCATCGGCGAGATGTTCCAGTTCTCGCGCGGGATCGGGCTGTTCTTCAGCGGGCTGGGCGAGATCGTCGGGCTGGGGCGGCTGGCGCGCCGCTTCAGCGGGCGGACTCGCGCCGAATCCGCGTTCGAGCGGCACAAGGTGCGCGACACGTTCCAGCGCCTGCCCGGACTGGCCGACAAGCTCGGCCCGCGCCTGGAAGGGCGCGACCTGCAGGACATTGACGACCTGGTGGACTACACGCGCGGCGCGGTGCAGAAGCTGCCGCCGAACCTGTCCGCCAAGATCGTCGGCAAGGTGCAGACGCCCCTGCGCTACGAGCGCAGCTTCCTGCGCAGCGTTCGCCCGCGCCTGGACGACCTGCTGCGCGAGGCGCAGCGCTTCGAGATCGCTCACCTGGATCGCACGCTGCGCAACACGCTGATCATCCTGGCGCTGTGGGAAGTGCTGACGGTGTGCGTGGTGCTGGCGGCGGCAGCGGGCGGCTTCAGCAGCGCCGCGCCCGACGCCGGGGGGGTGCTGGTCGTCCTGGCGATTGGCCTGGCGGCGGTGTTGCTGGGCCTGGCGCTGATCCCGCTGCGCGGGTGGTTCCTGCGCCGCAACTTCGAGCGGCGGGTGCGCGGCTTCCGCGATGAATACGTCAGCGCGCTGCGCCGCGTCTGCGACGACCTGGTGGCGCACGGCGTGCAGCTTCGCCGCGACGCGACAGCGCCATTCACCCGGCTGGTCGTCTCGCAGACCGAGGCGCTCGACGCGCTGCGCCGCGACCTGAGCGGGCACCAGCAGTCCCTTGTGGCACTTCAGCGCGGCCTGGCCGAGATGGACACCGGCAAGCGCCGGGCCGCTCCCCTTGAAGAAAGTGTGCAGGACGTATGACGAGCATTGTGCTGGAAGGCCCCATCGCCGACGTGCGCGAGCAGGAAGTGCGCCTGTTGCACGAGGTGGCCGACATCCTGGGGCAGATGGGCGAGGACAGCGCCGACGACCGCAAGCGCCTGCAGCAGAACGCCGCCGACCTGCAGGAGATGTTCTTTCTGGTGGTCGTCGTCGGCGAGTTCAACGCGGGCAAGTCCACGTTCGTCAATGCGCTGCTGGGCGACGACCTGTTGCCGATGGGTATCACGCCCACGACCGACGCCATCGAGCTGATCCGCTGGTCGAGGGTGCGGCGCAATGACGCCGCCTGGCGCGAGCAGGGCGTCGTGCGCGAATGGCTGCACCCCAACACCGGCGGGCCGGGCGTGGTCATCGTGGACACGCCGGGCACTGGCTCTGTCTTCCGCAAGCACGAGCAGATCGCCAAAGGCTTCCTCAGCCGCAGCGACCTGGTGATCTTCCTGCTCTCGGCCAAGCGCGCCCTGGCCGAGACGGAGCGGCTCTACCTGGAGCTGGCCAAAGATTACGGCAAGAAGATCGTCGTCGTCATCAACCAGTCCGACCTGTTGCAACGCAGCGAACAGAAGGAAGTGCTGGCTTTCGTCCGCCAGCAGCTTCACGAGCTGCTCGACCTGCGCCCGGAGATATTCCTCATCTCGGCCAGGCAGGCGCTTAAGGAGAAGGGCGGGGGAATCTTCGCCGCCGCCGCCAGCGATCTCGGCGGCATGAACGCCGTGCGCGAGCACCTGCGCTCGATCTTCGAGCGCGTGCCGCCGGCCAAGCAGAAGCTCTACGCGCAGCTTGACTTCGCAGACAGCGTCGTGCACAAGTATGTGGCGGCGCTCGACGCGCAGATGGCGCTCATCTCCGGCGACACGGCCCTGGCCGAGAGCCTGCGCGAGGAGCTCAACCGGCAGGCAGGCACGCTGGACGAGCAGCTTGAGTCGGCGCAGCGCGAGCTGGATCGCGTCTTCGAGGGGCTGCGCGGGCGCGGGCGCCAGTTCATCCAGCGCAACCTGACGCTGGGGCGGGCGGCGCAGACGCTCAACCGCGAGCGGATGCGCGCCGAGTTCGAGAAGGAAGTCGTGGGCAGCGCGCTCGACCAGATCACGGCCATCTCCGAGCAGTATGTCAGCGAAGTGGTGGACAGCAGCCGCCGCTACTGGCGCAGCCTGCTCGACCGGCTGGTGGCCCTGGAGACCAAGCTCGGCCAGGAAGTGGGCGGCGTGGACGCAACCGGTTACGCCGGGCAGCGCGCCGCGCTGCAAGCGGCCATCGCCATCGCCGACGCCGAGCTGAAATCCTACACCGACAACAGCCTGGCCGAAGACCTGCGCAATACCTTCCGGGGCAATCTGCTCGGCTTCACCACCGGCTTCACGGCGGCGCTAGGCGGCATCGTGGCGGTCGTGCTGGGCGTGGCGGCGCACGGCGCGGTCACGGCGGCGGTGGGCAGCGCGCTGGCCGCGCTGGTGGTGGGGCCGGCGCTGTTCGTCGGCGGCGGGACAGCGGCGGTGCTCTACTGGCGCAAGATCAAGCACGACGCCAACGAAGAGCTAGACAAGCGCCTGCACGCGCTGCAAACCAGCTACCGCGAGGCGATGGTAGACCTGACCAACCGCGAGCGCAGCCGCCTGTTGCAGTACGGCCAGCAGATTCTCGCGCCGGTGTTCAGTCAGCTTGGTGTGCTGAGCGAGCGCTACGAGGCGCAGAAGCGCGCCCTGCTGGAGAAAGGCGCGCAGTCCAGGGCGCTGCGGGCGCGCATTGACACCATCGAGATCATCACCTCGGAGTAGGGGGCTGGATTCGAAATTCGAAATTCGGATTGCGGATTGAAGAGCCTGGTCTCGCCGGGAGGCCCTGCTCGGCGAGGGAGGCGCTTCTCAGCCGAGGTGAATGACTTCCAGCGTGTGATCCACGATGGTCACGTCCGGGCGGTTGCGCTCGATCCAGCGCAGCACCTGCTCCAGCTTCGCTTCGCCGTGCGCGGCGGTGGTGCTGACGATGGCGATGCCCAGAGCCGCCGACCCCCACGCATCGTGATAGTCCACCTCGGCGGCGGCGATCTCGAACGTCTTGTGCAAGCGCGCGATCAGCGACTTGAGGATGCCGCGCTTCTCTTTGAGCGAGGCCACGCCCGGCAAATCCAGGTCAATGGTGGCGGCGACGATGATCATGGCGCGCCCGCCCGCTAGAGCAGGTCGGTCTCCCCGGCTGCTTTGAGCCGCTCGACAATCGCCCGCACCTCTTCGGAGCGGTCGCGGCGGCAGACCAGCAGCACCCCGTCCGTCTCGACGATCACCAGGTCTTCCACGCCGATGGTCACCACGCGCTGGTCGCTGTAAACCAGCGTGCCACTGGTGTCCACGTAGATGTGATCGCGGCCCTGGCCGCGCGCGGCGTTGCCGTCGGCGTCGTGGTCGAGCACTTCGTAGAGCGTCTGCCAGCTTCCGATGTCGCTCCAGCCCATGTCCACCAGGATGACGGCCATGCTCTGCGCGCCTTCCATCACTGCATAATCAATCGAGATGCGCGGCATCTGCGGCCATTTCTCGCCGAGCACGGATTCGTAGTCTGCGCTGGCCAATAGCGCCCTGGATGGCCCGTAACAGCGCGTGCATATCCGGCTGCTGGCGGGCGTACTCGTCCAGGATGTGCCCGGCGCGGAAGATGAACATGCCGCTGTTCCAGCTATACAACCCGCTTTCCAGGAAGCTGAGCGCCGTTGGCAGGTCGGGTTTCTCGGTGAAGCCGCCGGCATGGTACGCCTGGAAGCCGCCGACCTGGGCCAGCGGCGCGCCCCGGCGAATGTAGCCGTAGCCGGTGGAGGGGAAGTGGGGCGTGATGCCCAGGGTGACGATCTGCCCGCGCGCGGCCAGCTCGGCGGCGGCGGCGAGCACCTGGCGCAGGCGCGCTTTGTCGGCGATGTGCTGGTCGGCGGTCAGCACGGCGACCAGCGCTTCCGGCGCGCGCTGCTGGATGTGGATGACGCCCAGGCCGACCGCCGGGCCGGTGTTCATGCCGAATGGCTCGGCGACGAAGTTCTCCGGGGGGATGTGCGGTGCGTCGGCGCGCAGCGCGGCGATCTGATCCTGGCCGGTGACGATGAAGATGCGCTCCGGCGGCAGCAGGGAGGCCAGGCGCTCAACCGAGATCTGGAACATGGTGCGGTCTTCGACCAGGGCCAGCATCTGCTTGGGCCGGTCGCGGCGGCTGAGCGGCCACAGGCGCGTCCCACCGCCGCCCGCCATGATCAGGGCGTGCAAAGAGTCCATGATGTTCATCCCACGACAAGCGTCTTCAAGCGCCGCAACGCGCGGCGCAGCAGTCTCAGTTAATCCAGGCGAACCTGTCCCCCACCGCTCTGAGCCAGGGCGTACATCATCCCTTCCAGGCGGCGGGCGATGCCCTTCAGTTCCATGAGGGCCAGCGTGCTGCTGACCTCCGTGATCGTCAGGCCGGAGCGCCTCACCAATTCGTCAATGTGCAATGGCTCGTCGTCGAGCAGATCGGCCAGCGCCGCCTCAAGAGGGGTGTCCGGCGCGACGGCCCGCACCTGCGCGCGCGTCTCGACGGTGGTGCGCGTCAGGTTCAGCTCGTCGAGAATGTCATCGCCGTTCACGACCAGCTTGGCCCCGCTCTGAATCAGGCGATTGGTGCCCGCGGTTGTGCGCGCGGTGACGTTGCCCGGCACGGCGAACACCTCGCGCCCCTGCTCGGCGGCGCAGTCCGCCGTGATCAGCGCGCCGCTGTCCGCCGGGGCCTCCACCACGACCACGCCCAGCGACAGCCCGCTGATCAGGCGGTTGCGCACGGGGAAGTTCTTCGCTTCAGGCTGCGTGCCAAGCGGGAACTCGGTGACCAGCGCGCCGGAATTGACGATGGCGGCGGCCAGGTGACGGTGTTCGGGCGGGTACACCTGGTCAATGCCGCAGCCCAGCACGGCAATGGTGCGGCCTCCGGCATCCAGCGCGGCCTTGTGCGCCGCTGCGTCAATGCCCAGGGCCAGCCCGCTGACGATGGTGATGCCGGCGCCCACCAGCGACGTGACCAGGTGGTGCGTCATGTCGCGCCCGTAGGTGGTGGCGCGGCGCGTCCCCACGAAGGCGACCGCCCAGCGATCCTCGTCGAGCAGCGTGCCCTTGACGTAGAGCACGGGCGGGGAGTCGGGCAGCTCGCGCAGCAGGGCCGGGTAGTCGGGATCGTCGAGGGTGAGCACTGTAGCTCCGGCGGCGTCCACCTCGTCGAGCAGGCGGTCGAGGTCGCGCTCGCGCCGCGCCTGGACGAGACTCTCTACCGTGCGCCGATCCAGCCCGGCAGCGAGCAGTGCGGATTCGGGCGCATCCCAGGCCGCTCCAAGATCGCCGAAGGCGGCTCGCAGCGCGCGCAGGCGCACCGGGCCGACGCCCTTGACGACATTGAAGCCCAGCCAGTATTTGCGCGCGCTCATCGCTCTCCCTTCCCGTTGAAGGTCTCAGCATAGCAGGGGCGTTGGGCGCTGTCAAGCGGGCGAAAGGGGCGGACAGGGCGATTGCATCAAAGCCCGCCGCGCGCCAGCCTGCTCGTAGGGGCGCCGCTCTGCTGCGCCCTGGTTTACCTCACCCCCGTGCGGCCTACTGACGCGGGCCGCGCTGCCCCTCTCCACGTTGGAGGGATGGACAAATGAGATTGCATTGACAGTTAACGATAGATTACGAAAGAACAATTCAAGGGGAGAAACGAACCAAGAAGGCGACTTCGGGGAGCCGGTTGTAGGGGCGGGTTTGCAAACCCGCCCCTACAGGCCCTACCAGGCATCCGAGCTTCTACTTCAAGCCGTCCGTTCCTTCCGGTGATTGCGATCGCTCGCCGTTATGCTAAATCAACACTGTCTAATATTCCGTCCCTCCAACGTGGAGAGGGGCCAAGCCGAGCGCAGCGAAGCTGGGGGTGAGGTAGAACAACACGCATGTTTGAGGCGATTGCCCTGAAGTGGTCGCAGGGGAGGATGTGAGGATCGGTCGTCACTCGCCCAGCAGGCCATCCAGCAGGCGGACGGTGATCGTCCCGGCGTCGAAGTCAATGCGCTGCACGCACTCGTCTATGACCGGCAGCAGGACTTCGCCGCGCGGGCCGCGCACGATAAACACATCGTTAGCGCCGGTTTCGAGCACTTCCTGGACGTTGCCCAGCGATTCGCCGTCGGTGGTGATCACCTCCAGCCCGATCACCTGGAACAGGTAGTACTCGTCGTCCTCCAGGGGGATGGCGTCCTCAAAGGCCACCATCACGTACTGCTCGCGCAGCAGCTCGGCGGCGTTGCGGTCGCCAATCCCGGCAAGCTGCAGGATGAGGTACTTCTGGTGCTGGCGCGCCTGAACAATCGTGTACAGGCGCGCCGCGCTCACGTCAGCGGGATCGAGGCCGAGGTACACCTGCTGTTCTGGCTCGATGCGCTCAGGGTACGCCGTCAGCACTTCGACGCGCAACTCGCCGCGTATGCCGTGCGGTCGGAGCACCCGGCCCAGCAGCAGGAAGGGAGGGGCGCTGGTTGGAGGTGTCATCAGGCGGTGCGGTGCGGAGTCTGGGGGGCGCTCATACGATGTCGAGCGTCACTCGCTTGCCCCGCTGCGATGCCAGGACGCGCACGAGCACGCGCATGGCATTGGCGACGCGCCCGTTCTTGCCGATGATGCGCCCCATATCGTCCTGGGCGACCTGCAGCTCCAGAATCGTGGTGCTGCCCTGGGTGGTCTCGCTGACCTCCACCTGGGACGGGTCCTCAACCAGCGACTTGGCGATGTACTCAACCAGTTCTTTCATGACGGCGTATCCTTGTTCAGCAGGCCGACGAGCGGTCTGCAAGGCTCCATGCGGTGCCAATGGTCAGATGCGGACAGCCAGAAACGACTCCCGCTGTCCGCATCAGGCATGACCGTGGTAGCCAGGCTCCGGGGGCGCGGCAACGCGCCCTAGTCGGCGCTGGCTTCCTCTGCTGGCCTGGCGGCCTTGACCGGCGCCGGGCGGCGAGTCTTGGGGCTGATCGGCTCCTGGGCAGCCGTCGCTGCCTCGGCCTCGGCGATGAGCGCTTCAAGGGCCTCGCCCTTGTTCAGCCGCTCAAGACGGGCCAGCGTGCCCAGCTTCTCCATGATACGGCGCACTGCGTCGCTGGGCTGAGCGCCCACGCTCAGCCAGTGCAGGGCGCGCTCTTCTTTGAGCGTCATCGTCGCTGGCTCGGTGCGCGGGTTGTAGAAGCCGATGATCTCGATATAGCGACCGTCGCGCGGGCTGCGCGAATCGGTGACCACGACGCGGTAGCTTGGTTGTTTCTTGCGCCCCACACGGCGCAGACGAATGCGAACCATTCTTGATCCCTATCCCTCGCTGGTGGCGAATGTTAGCGTGCGTAGACTGGTTCTGCCGCGTGCTGCGAGAGGGCTGGCAGGGAAGGGCTGCCGATACAACCGCAGCAGGCGACGGGGCCAGGCCCCGTCACTTGAACAGACCGGGAATGCGCGGGATGTTGCCGCGCCCGATCATCTGCATCATGCGCTGCATCTCGCGGAACTGGCGGAGCAGCGCGTTGATGTCCTGAACTGATGTGCCGCTGCCAGCGGCGACCCGCTGCTTGCGGCGGGCATTGAGCAGCTTCGGGTTGCGGCGCTCGGCGGGCGTCATCGAATAGATGATCGCCTCGACCTTCTTAAGCTGCTTCTGCGCATCTTCGTTGTCAATGTTGACCTGCTGGCGCAAGCGTCCCATGCCCGGCAGCATGTCGAGAATCTGCCCGATGCTGCCCATGCGCTTGATCTGCTGAAGCTGCTTGAGAAAGTCCTCCAGCGTGAACTGGTTTTTCAGCAGCTTGCGCTGCAGGCGCTCGGCTTCGCGCTCGTCGAACATCTCTTCGGCGCGCTCGATGAGCGTGAGCATGTCGCCCATGCCCAGAATGCGCGACGCCAGGCGATCCGGGTGGAACGGTTCCAGGCCGTCGAGCTTTTCGCCGGTGCCCATGAACTTGATCGGCACGCCGGTCACCGCGCGCATGGAGATGGCCGCGCCGCCGCGCGCGTCGCCGTCCACTTTGGTCAGGATCAGCCCGGTCAGCCCGACGCGCTGGTTGAAGCCCTCGGCGATGCGCACCGCTTCCTGGCCGGTCATCGCGTCGGCGACGAGCAGAATTTCGGCGGGCTGGGTGCGCTCGCGGATGGCGACCAGCTCGTCCATCATCTCGTCGTCAATCTGCAAGCGTCCGGCGGTGTCCAGCAGCACGACCGTGGCATCGGCCTTGCGCGCCGCCTCCAGGCCGCGCGCGCAAATGTCCGGCGGCGCGGCGGACGTCCCTTCCTCGTAGTAAGGGATGTTCGTCTGCCTGGCCAGCGTCACAAGCTGGTCTACGGCGGCGGGGCGGTACGTGTCACCGGCCACCATGAACGGGCGGCGACCGTCGCGGCGCAGCATGAGCGCCAGCTTGGCGGCGGTCGTTGTCTTGCCGGAGCCTTGCAGACCGACAAGCATAATCACGCGCGGGGTTGGGCCGCTCAGGTTGAGGCGACCTGGCTGGCCGAGCGTGGCGATCAGCTCCTCGTTGACGATCTTGATCACCTGCTGCGACGGCTTGAGGCTCTTCTGGACTTCAGCGCCGATGGCCCGCTCTTTGACGCGGCTGATGAAGTCCTTGGCGACCTTCAGGTTGACGTCGGCTTCGAGCAGGGCCATGCGCACCTCGCGCATGGCGGTGTTGACGTCATCTTCGGTCAGCTTGCCTTTGCGCCCAAGCTGATCAAAGACGTTTTGCAGGCGTTCGCTGAGGCTTTCGAACATGCTGGCTGTTTCGCTCTTCCGTCAGAATGCCGAGGTGGAATTGTAAAGGAAAGGCGGGCACCCGTCAAGCGCGAGTCGTGCGTCAGGGTGTGCGTGCAAAGGTTGTCAGCGATTGTCGCAGGCCCCCATCCCCAACCCCTTCCTCGGCTGGTTTACGCGGGGATATGGGCGCACCCCAGCCTCGCTCAGATGCCTCCCCTGTCGCCCCCCTCTCCGTTGACGGAGGGGGATTGCCGATCGTCCCCCTCTAGCGCCGAGCGGGGATGAGGTCAAGCCTTCAGGGCTTCCCAGGCGGCAGGTTGTTCGTGCACCCTCTCATTTCTTTCTCACTGACCTCACCCCCAGGCCTTGCCCCTCCTTCCCCCTCTCCAACTATACAAAGCGGAGAGGTGACATGTAGGCTATGGCGATACGCCCCTACGAATGCTTTACTCCCGCGCGCGGGCGTCGGCCTCGGCCAGCTCCGCCAGGAACCAACGCTCGTCCTCGCTCAACTCTGCCGCAAGCAGCATGTCCGGGCGGCGCTGCCATGTCCGGCGGAGCGCCTCGCGCCGCCGCCAGCGGGCGATTGCGCCGTGATCGCCGCCGAGCAGCACGTCCGGCACGGCCATGCCGCGAAACACGGGCGGGCGCGTGTAGTGCGGGTATTCGAGCAGACCCATCGCGTGCGAGTCTTCCTCCGCGCCCCAGCGCGCGCCGAGCACGCCGGGGATGAGCCGGGCGACTGCGTCCACGATGACCATCGCCGCCAGCTCGCCGCCGGTGAGCACGTAGTCGCCGATGCTGATCTCGTCGGTGACGACAAGCTGGCGCACGCGCTCGTCCACGCCCTCATAGCGCCCGCAGACCAGGATCAGACGGTCGTGCGCAGCCAACTCGGCGGCGACGCGCTGCGTGAAGACGCGGCCCTGCGGCGTGAGCAGGATCACCGGCGCGCTCGCGTCTGCGCCGCGCACATCTTCGACCGCGGCCACCAGCGGGCCGACCAGCATGACCATGCCGCCGCCGCCGCCGTAGGGTGTGTCGTCGGTGGTGTGATGCTTGTCCGGGGCGTAGGCGCGGATGTCGTGCCGCCGGATGGTGAGCAGCCCGCGTTCCTGGGCGCGCTTGAGGATGCTCTCGGTCAGCGGGCCGTCGAACATGGCCGGGAATAGGGTCAGGATGTCTATGATCATGGCGGGCGCTCCCTTTCGGCGACGAACTTGGTGGATAGTACCATGTGCGGGCGCGTGCGCCTATGCCGGAAGGCCAGGCTATGTTAGACTGGTCGTCATGAGCGAGAGAATTGACCTCCTGGTAGTCAACATCGGGCAGCTTTGCACCGTCCCCGCTCACAAGGGCGGGCCGCAGCGCGGGGCTGCGTTGGGCGATTTGGGACTGGTGGCCGGTGCCGCCGTCGCCATCCGCGATGGCCTGGTCGTGGCGACCGGCGACGAGGCGGCGCTGCGCCGCCAGTACGCGCCGCAGCAGACGCTGGACGCCGGCGGGAGGCTCGTCACGCCCGGCCTGGTGGACCCGCACACGCACGTCATCTGGGCCGGGGATCGCGCGGATGAGTTCGAGCGGCGCATCGCCGGGGTGACGTACCAGCAGATCATGGCTGAGGGCGGGGGGATCAACCGCACCGTCCGCGCCACCCGCGCCGCCGACTCGCAAGCGCTGGTCGCCCAGTCGCGGGAGCGCCTGCTGACTATGCTGGCGCATGGCACGACGACCGTCGAGTGCAAGAGCGGCTACGGCCTGGAGACGCGGACCGAGATCGCCATGCTGGATGCCATTGCCACGCTCGACGCCGAGCTGCCGCTCGATCTGGTGCCGACGTTCCTCGGCGCGCACGCCATTCCGCCGGAGTACGCCGACGATTCCGATGGCTACGTGGACCTTCTCGTGGGCGAGATGCTGCCTGCTGTCGCGGAGTGGGCGACGGCGCGCTGGCCGGAAGGCGTCTTCTGCGATGTCTTCTGCGAGGTCGGCGCGTTCAGCCTGGCCCAGACGCGGCGTATCCTGCAAGCGGCGCGCGAATACGGAATGCCGCTGAAAGTGCACGTGGACGAGTTCGAGCCGTTGGGCGGGACGCGGCTGGCAGCGGAGCTGGGCGCGGTCTCCGCCGATCATGTCGTGGTCACGCCGGAGGATGAGATCGAGGCGCTGGGCCGCTCCGAGACTGTAGCCGTGTCTTTGCCGCCGACCCCCTTTGGCCTGGCCCACACGCGCTACACGCCGGCGCGCCGCTTCCTGGCGGCGGGGGCGGCCCTGGCCATCGCCACCGACTGCAACCCCGGCACCGGCTGGAACGAGAGCATGACCTTTGTCATGGCCCTGGCGACGCGCTACCTGCGCCTGACGCCCGCCGAAGCGCTGGCCGCGGCCACGATCAACGCCGCCTACGCCATCGGGCGGGGCGACCGAGTGGGCAGCCTGGAGCCGGGCAAGCAGGCCGACCTGGTCATCTGGAAGGTGCCCGCCTACCCGCATCTCAGCTACCGTTTTGGGAGCAACCTGGCGCAGACGGTGGTCAAGCGCGGGCGGGTGGTGTTCACGGCGTGAAGCTGCCGCAGGGGGTGCGTGCAAGGCTTGTCAGGTAGGGGCGCTGCTCTGCTGCGCCCGTCGTAGGGGCGTATGGCCATACGCCCCTGCGCAGCCTCACCCTCTAAATCCCCCTCTCCAGCCGAGCTAGAGAGGGGGACTTTGATCGGCTGACACGGGATTCCGCCCCACCAGCCTCGAGTGCGTGCGAAATGCGTCAGGCAGTTTACCTCACCCCCGCTCGGCACTGACGTGCCTCGCCTCCCCCTCTCCGTTGACGGAGAGGGGGAAGAGCCGAGCGTAGCGAGGCCAGGGGGTGAGGTCAATAAGCTGCGTCCCGCGAGTCGCTGTCAACCTTTGCTCGCATCCCATCAGCCTCCGTCAGTCGAAGACGAGTTGATCGCGCAGGGCGTCCAGCTTGCTGGGGCCGAGACCGGGCACGTTGTCCAGGTCTTCCAGGCTGCTGAATGGCCCGTGCTCGGTCCGGTAATCGAGAATCGCCTGGGCCAGCGCCGGGCCGATGCCGGGCAGGTCGTCCAGCTCTTCCAACGTCGCGTAATTGATGTGCACCAGCCGGGGACGGTTGGGCGTCGGGGTGATGAGCGCATCATCGCCCAGCGCCGGGACGTACACGTAATCGCCGTCGCTGAGCACCTGGCTCAGGTTGACCCGGCTGAGATCGGCCTTGTCTGTCGTTCCGCCGGCGGCGTGAATGGCGTCCTCGACCCGGCTGCCCACCGGCAGCGCCACCATACTCTGTGGCCGCACGACCTCGCCGACCACGTAGACGGTGTAGGCCCCTGGCGTGGGCGTCGCGACGATCACGGTTACGGCGGGCCTTTGGGCGGAACCGGCCTCGCGCGTGGGCACGTGCACCTGGTCGCCATCGTTGAGCCGCCCGGCCAGGTTGATCCGTTCCAGGTCAGCGCCTGGCAAGGGGCCGCCGACTGCTTCTAGGGCGTGCAGCACGCGGCTGCCGAAGGACAGCGTGATCACCGTTTCGGGGCTGGCGACCGCGCCGGTGACGTAGACCATATACGGCCCTGGCGTGGGCGTGGCCGTCGGGATGGGCGTGACCGAGGGGACGGGCGTCGGTTCGGGCGGCAGGACGGTGATCGTCACCGGCCTGGAGCGGTTTTGCAGCAGCACAGCGATGCCCGCCAGCGTCGCCATAGCCACGACCAGCAGCAAAGGCCACCGAAATCGTTCCAGGAGAGGTAGAGCGCGCGTTTCAGGTGTGGACAACGCTTATCTTCTCCTTTTTGCTGGCTGCGCGCGCCCGAACAGGCACTTCTACCCCTGGCGCTCGCGCAGGTGCGGGAAGAGCAGCACTTCGCGGATGGTGCTGCGGTCGGTCAGCAGCATGACCAGGCGATCCACCCCCACGCCGCAACCGCCGCAGGGAGGCATCCCGTAGCGCATGGCCCGCAGATAGTCCTCGTCCAGGGGCGTGGCTTCTTCGTCCTCGGCCCTGTAGAGCCGTCCCATCTCCAGGAAGCGCGCTTCCTGATCGAGCGGGTCGTTCAGTTCGGTGAAGGCGTTGCCCATCTCCATGCCGCCGACGAAGATCTCGAAGCGCTCGACGTGCGCCGGGTCACCGGGCTTTGTCTTGGCCAGCGGCGAGATATCGCGCGGGTAATCGAGGATGAAGGTCGGCTGGATCAGCGACGGCTCCACCGTGTCGCCGAGCAGCGTATCCACCAGCTTGCCCCAGGTTGCGGTTGGAGAAGCTGCGAGTCCGGCAGTTTTCATGGCCGCGAACAGCGATCTGGCGTCGGGATAGTCGCTGTAGTCAATGCCGGAATGCTGGCGAATCGCCTCGCGCAGCGTGATCCGCTGCCAGGGCGGAGCCAGGTTGATCGTCTGGCCTTCGAAGGTGATCGTCGTGCTCCCCGTGACCTGCTCGGCAACGTAAGCGATCATGCGCTCGGCGAGATCCATCATGCCGTAATAGTCCGTGTACGCCTGGTAGAACTCCAGTTGCGTGAATTCCGGGTTGTGCTTGAAGCTGACGCCCTCGTTGCGGAAATCGCGGCCAATCTCGTACACAGCATCGTACATGCCCACCAGCAGGCGCTTGAGGTACAGCTCGAAGCTGATGCGCAGGTAGAGGTCCTGGTGAAGCTGGTTGTGGTGCGTGGTGAAGGGTCGCGCTGCCGCCCCGCCATAGACCGGCTGGAGGATAGGCGTCTCAACCTCCAGAAAACCTTCGCCATCCAGGAAGCGGCGCAGGGCGCTGACCGTCTGGGCGCGCTTGCGGAAGACCTCGCGCGAGCCAGGGTTCACCGCCAGGTCAGCGTAGCGCTGGCGGTAGCGCTCCTCCACATCGCTGAACGCGCCGTAGCGCTCGACGCTGCCATCTTCGGCCACGCGCTCCTTGATCACGGGCAGGGGGCTGAGCGCCTTGGCCAGCAGGGTCAGCTCATCCACCAGCACGCTGATCTCGCCAGCGCGCGTGCGCATCATCGTCCCATGCGCCTGCACGAAGTCCCCCAGGTCCAGGTGCCGCCGGATCATCTCAAACGCCTCTTCGCCCACGCTGTCAATGCGGACGAACAACTGCACGCGCCCGCTGCCGTCCTCAATGTGGGCGAAGAACACCTTGCCTTTGAGGTTCTGGCGGACGATGCGCCCGCAGACAGTGACCGTCAGCGGCGAGGGAGCGTCGGGATTGGCCGCTTCCGCCATCTCATAGGCGCTGATCGCCTCGCGCGCGGTGTGTGTGCGGCTGACGCGATTGGGATAGGGCTGCGCGCCGCGCTCCTGTAGCTCGCTGAGCTTGCGGGCGCGATCCTGCTCGGGGGTGTTGGCTGGCTGCCACATGAATGGCTTGCTTCCTCATCTGCGACTTGCAGGAACGAAGCCCGGCACGAGGGTTCGGGCGCTGCGCGCCCTGTCTGTCAGCACAACGCCCACGCGAGCGAAGCCGGCATGGGCGCGGAGCAACCACCGGTGCTGTCCGGGGCTATTCGATGGCTTTCACTTCAAACGTGATGTCGCCGTCTGGCGCTTCGACGACCACCTTGTCGCCGACGCGCTTGTCCATCAAGGCACGCCCCAGCGGGCTTTTGAAGGAGATCTTGCCCGCGCGCGGGTTGGCTTCGGCGGCGCCCACCAGAACGTACACTTCGGTGGCGTCGGTGCCGATTTCTTGCACGGTAACGGTATCCCCCAGGCCCACGAAGTCCTTGAGCGGGCTGACCTCGATGATCTGAGCGTTGCTCAGGATCATCTCCAGGCGCATGATCTCGCCCTCGATGAAGGCCTGCTCGTTCTTGGCGTCTTCGTATTCCGCGTTCTCAACCAGCTCGCCGCCCTCTTCCAGGGCCAGACGCAGCCGCTCCGCCACTTCCTGGCGGCGGACATTGCGCAGAAAATTGAGCCGCTCCTCGTATTCCTTCAAGCCTTCTGGCGTCAGGTAGTGAACGTCATCTACCATCCGTGTCCTCCATCTGTGCAAGCAGATTAACCCCGACAGCCTGCCCGGCAAAGACCGGAACGGCAGCCGCCAGGAATGCAGGTGCGCTGGCTCCTCACAGGAGGGCGCCCTGACGTATGATCGGTTGTCGTGCCTAAGCACTTAAGGTTGGCAAAAATCAGTTGACACGGGTCGGCCCGCGCAGAGCAAGCGCATAAAGACACAGCCTACGCTGTGCCTGGTCGGGTCTCTCGCTCGGCCAACCTAAAACACTCTTTGGACAAAGCACAAAAACAAGAGACCGCCACGCAGGGCGATCTGGGTTGCTTAACTCAAGGTGCTTTATCTTATCATAATTCTCTGTGATTGTAAAGGCAAACGAGAAGCTGAAACAGGCAGGGCAGTCGCATCAAAATCCGCCGCGCGCCAGCCTGCTCGTAGGGGCGTTGCTCTGCTGCGCCCTGATGTACCTCACCCCCGCGCGGCCCACTGACGCGGGCCTTGCTGCCCCCTCCCCAATGTGGAGGGTCGGACAAATAAGATTGCATTGACGATTACTGATAGGTTGCGGAAGATCGCTTCAAGGGAAGAAATGACCGAAGAAGGCGACTTTGGGGAACCGGTTGTAGGGGCGGGTTTGCAAACCCGCCCCTACAGGCCCTACCAGGCATCCGAGCTTCTCGCTCAAGCCGCCCGTTTCTTCCGTTGATTGTGATCGCTCGTCGTTACGTTAAATCAACACTGTCTAATATGTCCGACCCTCCACATTGGAAAGGGGGCGAGGCGCGTGAGCGCCAAGCGGGGGTGAGGTAGAACAACACGCACGTTTGATGCGATTGCTCTGGAAGCTGAAAACACGAGGACCTGAGGCGAAGCGGTGAGCGGGTGGCTCTTGATGCGGGCGCGCGCGCCCCTTGACAGCCCGCAGCGCCCCTGCTACACTGCCCATCACTAACGACTCTGACGGAGCCAAGTACGCTGAACTGCGCGCGCAGAGAGCCGCCGCATGGTGCGAGGCGGCCCGCAAGCAGCGGAAATCCACTCCTGAGCACGTCGCCCGCCGAACGACGCTCCGCGTCCTAAGGGGGGCCGGGTCCGCCCGTTAACGCGCGCGAGTCCTTGACTCGCTGAGGCTGGCGTTGCAAGGCGCTGGCGAACCCAGGTGGCACCACGAGTCCCCTCGTCCTGGATCGTATTCAGGCGGGGGGCTTTTTGTTTGGGGAGGGGACGGCGATGCATCTCGATTTTCTGACGCCCGACGTCTGGAACGGCCTGGTGATCGGCACCATCCTGATCGGGCTGGCTTTTGCGGCGCTGCGCCTGCTGCGCGACTGGACGGCATACCAGGACGCGCGCCGGCGCTCGCGCCCGCCCGACCAAGACCGCCGCCCTGGTGACGACGATGAGTCTTGAATGTCCCGCGAGCAGATGAGCATTACAACGTTTACAGGAGGAATCTCATGCACGACATCGCCCTGATCCGTGAAAAGCCCGACTGGGTGAAGCAGCAGCTTCGGCACCTGAACGACGAGCCAGCCATCGCGCGCATTGACGCGATCCTGGCGCTGGACAGGCGGCGGCGCGCGCTGCTGACCGAAGCCGAAGCGATCAAGGCCAGTCGCAACAAGCTCAACAAGCAGATGGGCCACTTCCGCGGCAACAAGCAGCTCAGCCCCGCGCAGATCGTCGGCGGGGCGCGGCGCGCGGTGGCAGCGCTGAGCCGGGGGGACATTGACGGCTTCCTGGCTGCCCTGGAGGCCCCACAGCCGCCTGCGGATGCCGGAGAGCCATCGCTCGAGGCTGTCGCGGCGGCGTTCGATGAGCTGGCCGGGGCGCTGAAGGCGCTCGGCGAGCGGGTGACTGCGCTCGACGAGGAGATTCGCCAGGTCGAGGCGGCGCTTGACGAGCACATGCTGTGGATTCCCAACATGCCGCACGAGAGCGTGCCCATCGGACAGAGCGACGCCGACAACCGCATCTGGGAGACGCAGGGCACTCTGCGTACCTTCGACTTCACCCCGCTGCCGCACTGGGAGCTTGGCCCGGCGCTGGACATCATTGACTTTGAGCGCGGCGTCAAGCTGTCCGGCACGCGCTTTTACCTGCTCAAGGCGACGGGCGCGCGCCTCTACCGGGCGATGATCAACTGGCTGCTCGACCTGCACACGACCGGGCACGGCTACACCGAGATTTACCCGCCGTTCCTGGTGCGCGAAGAAGCGATGTTCGGCTCGGCGCAGTTCCCCAAGTTCCGCGACGTGGTCTACTTCGACACCGAATCGGAGCTATATATGCTGCCGACGGCGGAAGTGGCCCTGACCAATATGCTCCGCGACGAGATTCTGGACGAGGCGCAGCTTCCGCTCTACTTTGTGGCGCACACGCCGTGCTTCCGCCGCGAGAAGATGAGCGCCGGGCGCGATGTGCGCGGCATCAAGCGCGTCCACCAGTTCGAGAAGGTCGAGCTGTACAAGTTCACCACGCCGGAGACGAGCTACGCCGAGCTGGAGTCGCTGACTGAGGCGGCGGAGCGCGCGTGCAGCCTGCTCGAAATCCCCTACCGCCGCGTGGAGATGGTCACCGGCGACCTGGGCTTCGCCGCGTCCAAGAAATACGACGTGGAGCTGTGGGCACCCGGCTGCGGCGAGTGGCTGGAAGTCAGCTCGTGCAGCAACACCGAGGCCTTCCAGGCCCGCCGCGCCAACGTGCGCTACCGCCCGGCGGATGGGGGACGCCCGCGTTTTGTGCATACGCTCAACGGCTCCGGTCTGGGCATGACGCGCACGCTGATCGCCGTGCTGGAGAATTACCAGCAGGCGGATGGCAGCGTGCTTGTGCCGGACGTGCTGCGCCCGTACATGGGCGGGCTGGAAGCCATCGAGCCGCGTCGCTGAGCGGAAGGAATGTCGGGCAAGCGCGAGAACGCCCCTATCCCCCAGCCCCTTTCCCCAGCAAAGCTAGGGGAAGGGGAGCGCCGCCTGGCAGATCGTCCCCCCTCTAGCTCGGCTGGAAGGGGATTGAGGGGGGGAGGCATTCAGGCATGGACGTGGACTTCCGAAGTCTTCTGTTCGCCCAGGGCAAACGCATCAAAGTCTGCCGCGCGCCAGCCTACTCGTAGGGGCGTATCGCAATACGCCCCTACGGACCTCACCCCCGCTCGGCGCTGGCGCGCCTCGCCGCCCCCTCTCCGTCAACGGAGAGGGGGCAAGCCGAGCGCCGCGAGGCTGGGGGTGAGGTAGAACAACACGCACGTTTGAAGCGATTGCCCTGCATACCTCCCAGGGCAAACGCATCAAAGTCCGCCGCGCGCCAGCCTACTCGTAGGGGCGTATCGCAATACGCCCCTACGGACCTCACCCCCGCTCGGCGCTGGCGCGCCTCGCCGCCCCCTCTCCGTCAACGGAGAGGGGGCAAGCCGAGCGCAGCGAGGCTGGGGGTGAGGTAGAACAACACGCACGTTTGAAGCGATTGCCCTGTCTGTTCGCCCAGGGCAAACGCATCAAAGTCTGCCGCGCGCCAGCCTACTCGTAGGGGCGTATCGCAATACGCCCCTACGGACCTCACCCCCGCTCGGCGCTGGCGCGCCTCGCCGCCCCCTCTCCGTCAACGGAGAGGGGGCAAGCCGAGCGCAGCGAGGCTGGGGGTGAGGTAGAACAACACGCACGTTTGAAGCGATTGCCCGGCAACTCAGCCAGGGCAATCGCATCAAAGTCCACCGCGCGCCAGCCTACTCGTAGGGGCGTATCGCAATACGCCCCTACGGACCTCACCCCCGCTCGGCGCTGGCGCGCCTCGCCGCCCCCTCTCCGTCAACGGAGAGGGGGCAAGCCGAGCGCAGCGAGGCTGGGGGTGAGGTAGAACAACACGCACGTTTGAAGCGATTGCCCTGTCTGTTCGCCCAGGGCAAACGCATCAAAGTCTGCCGCGCGCCAGCCTACTCGTAGGGGCGTATCGCAATACGCCCCTACGGACCTCACCCCCGCTCGGCGCTGGCGCGCCTCGCCGCCCCCTCTCCGTCAACGGAGAGGGGGCAAGCCGAGCGCAGCGAGGCTGGGGGTGAGGTAGAACAACACGCACGTTTGAAGCGATTGCCCTGTCTGTTCGCCCGTCTCCACCCTCGAACCGCGAGCAGGGATGGTATAATAGGGGCGAGACCCAAGCAGGCCGGGTGATCGCGTCCCGCCCCCGCATGGGCGGCGGGATGAGGAAAGTCCGCGCTCCACAGGGCACGGTGCTGGCTAACGGCCAGGCGGGGTGACCCGACGGCAAAGTGCAACAGAGAGGCAGAGTGCCCCTCCGCGCGAGGGGCGAGGGTGAAACGGTGCGGTAAGAGCGCACCGGCGTCTGTGGCGACACAGGCGGCCAGGCAAACCCCACCGGGAGCAAGACCAAGCAGGAACGAGGGGCGGCCCGTCCCGCGATCAGTTCCGGGTAGGTTGCTGGAGGCGCCGGGCAACTGGCGTCCTAGAGAGATGATCACCACCCGCTCCGGCGGGCACAGAACGCGGCTTACAGGCCGGCTTGGGTCTCGCCCACACAGGAGAACGGCGGCGATGCAGAAGGGCTATCTCGTCTTCAACGGCGGGCAGGCGTTCGTGCCGGAGAGCAAAGAAGCTGACCGCGCCTGGCTGAAGCTGCTGCGCGGGACGCACAGCCCGCGCCTGGTGGTGGTGCCGGTGGCGGCGATGGAGAAGCACAAGCGCGTCGCCGAGCAGACGGCGCGCTACTTCAGCCGCCTGAACGCCTTCGCCGAGCACGTGATGATCACCGACCAGCGCACGGCCAACACCGCGACCGAGTATGCCATTCTGGACAAGGTGGAGGCGATTGTGCTGCCCGATGGCAGCCCGCTCGACATGGTAGAGCGGCTGCGCGGCACGCACGCCGAAGCCGCGCTGCACCGCGCCCTGCTGCGCAAGGCCGCCATCATGGGCACGGGGGCCAGCGCCATGGCCCTCGGCGGCGTGATCTGGTTCGCCCACGAATGGCTGCCCGGCCTGGGCCTTGCCCCGCACCTGGCGATCCTGGCCCACCACGACCTGTTCCGTATGCGCCTGCCTCCTGACCGGTTGCTGCACGGCCTGCCGGACGGCGTGACGCTGCTCGGCGTGGACGGGGCGGCGACGCTGATCGCCCATCCCGACGACACGTTCCAGGTGGTGGGGCAGGGCGGCGCGTGCGTCTATCGCAGCGCGACGCAGCTTGACGACTACCCGGCGGGGAGCACGTTCAGCCTTGCGCCCGCGTGAGCCTAGAGAATCTCCGGCGGCTGGATGCACCCGTCGCTCACCAATCCCTCTGGCAGCGGGTAATCCGGCGGGATGCCGGGCGGCGTGACGGGATCGCCCGCCTCAACCCTCGCTGCCACCAGGTAATTGAGCTTGAGCACCTGGGCCAGCAGGTCTCCGTCCGGCTCAAACCCGTAAGCGCGCAGCACCGCCTCGTCCAGCGCGGCGTGCAGGTCTTTGAGCGGATTCCTCCCTGGCAGCTCCAGCGAGCGATACAGATCGCGCAAGGTGAGGCGGACGCTGTTGGACATGCGCGCGCGGCGGAACTCGTGCAGGGCGCGGGCGGCCTCGGCGACGGCCCTGACCTGCTGCGGCGTGGGATGCTGCGGCCAGGGGAAGGTGTCGAAGATGCTGTGCGGTGTATATGCTGGCCGGGCAGTCAGGGTAGCTCCTTTTGCAAGCCACCACTGCCAGTGCAGATCTGACTGCAAAATGCCGAAGCTGTAGTCGTCCTCAAAGGCGAACGTCTGAACGCTATCGCCCGGCTTGATCCCGATGGCGACCAGATCGAAGATCGGGCGCTTGCTCACCCGCGAGCAGGCCACATAGCGCGTCAGGCCCCGGATCGCCGCATTGCGATCCGAGCGACCATAGAAGTGAAGCCACCACTGGCTGAGCGCGTTCTGGTGATGATGGTTGGTGTTCGCTCGAGGATTCTCCGCCAGCAGCGCCCTGTTCTTCTCGATCTCCCGCTGAGCTTTGGCCTGTTTGTCGGCTAATACTCTCTCTTCAATGCGCCGGTACGCCGCCCGGAACCGCTGCGCGGCCAGCAGATCGCGCTCTTCAAAGTCAATGATGAACCGGCTGGGCTTTCCGCCCGGATTGCCCACCAGATCGTTGCCGATCAGGTAGGGGAAGATCACCTGCCCGCTGGCCGGGTCTTTGCGCATGATCTCTTCCACTTCGGCCAGGCTCAGGATGAACCCCTTGTGTCCCGGCGTCTGTCCCTGGAAGGCGCGTTTGGGGTCGGTGTTGACGCTTAGCACCAGCGCATCGCTCACGCCGGTCTTCTCAGACAGCGCGCTGTTGATCTCCGGCAACTCCACGATGCGCCACTCTTCGCGGCCATTACCGTTCTGGCGTTTCTCCGGCCCGGTGTAGAAATGCAGCCGGGCGGGGAGTCTGGGCGGCTGGCCTTTGCTCCAGCACACAATCGAGACGTGCACCGCCGCTTCGCCCGACCAGGGCATGGACGACACGGCGTCGTAGATGTGGCCGTCGTTCTCCACAATGTAATCCAGCCCGCCGATGCGCGCGTAGTTCTGGCGGATGGTGTTGGTGCCGACCAGCCCCGCCCGCGCGCCTGGCTCCATCAATTCGTGCGCCTTGCGGAACCAGTAGACGCAATAATCGGCGTTGCCCGGCACGCCGGGAAAGGCTGCGCGCACCCGGTTGATGTATTCGGGGCTGTGCTCTTGCTTGAGCACTTTGGCCCCCAGGTAGGGCGGGTTGCCAATGCAGGCGTCGAAGCGCGGCCATTCGGCGAACAGCGCATCGTCACAGCGGATGTTGCGGTCCAGGTTGTCAAGCGGGAGCGGGGCCTCGGCCAGATGAAGCTCGTCCACTGCCAGTTTCTTGGCGATGGTCATGGTCACACGCGCCAGCTCGACGGCGAAATCCTTGATGTCGAACCCCCAGAACTGCCGCGCGGAGACGAATTGAGTGGGTGAGGGCGGCTCGCCCTCCAGTTCCTCAAGGCGATCCACAATGCGGCGCTCCAGTTTCTTCATTTCGCGGTAGGCGATATACAGGAAGTTGCCGGAGCCACAGGCCGGGTCGAGCACCCGGTAAGCGCACAGCTCAGCATGAAGCGCGCGCAACTCCTCGACCGAGCCGGCGGCCTCGATGCGCGCGTTCCAGGGTTCGACGATCACCGGGTCAACGATGCGCTTGATGTCCTGCTCGCTGGTGAAGTGCGCGCCGATTTGATGGCGCTCGTCTTTCTCCATGCTGTCTTCGAAGATCGTCCCAAAGATCGCGGGGCGGATGTCAGACCAGTTCTCGCGCGCCGCTTCGCGCAGGAGACGCAGTTCTTCCGGCCACAGGTGCACCGGCTCAATTCTGCTGAACAGGCCGCCATCGAAGTAATCCACGCCCGCGAAGCGTCCGACCGGCTTGACGCCGGGCGTGTTCATCATGAAGAACAGGAGCGTGATCAGATCGTAGGTATTTTCGTCCCCTTCCAGCGATTCCTCGATGATGCGGGTGAAGGTCGAATCCGGCAGCAGGCCAATATCCTCAGCGAACAGGGCCAACATACACTGGAGGATGAAACGCTGCGCGACATGCCGCTCGACGCCGCGCCGGAGCAAGGATTTGAACACCTGAGACAGGCTGTGCGCGGCGTTCTTGGTGACATCTACCAGGTTGTTCTGGAAAACAGGGGGCTTGGTTGAGCCAGGAACCAGGAATTCCAGGGCGGCGAGGCGTTCGGGTAGGTCCTCAAGGCGAACGCGATCTACCGGATCGTAGAATTGGGTGGGAAACTCGTAAATCCACAGTTCATCGAAGTTGCACAGCAGCGAATATCTTGGCTTTGTTTCCAGGCTTTTCCAGTATTCTTCGAGCTGATCGTAATGGTTGCCCAGGTGCTCACCGCGCTTTTTCATTTCGATGAGCACCCGCCCTGGCAAGACATAATCCGCGAAGGCGACCGCTGCCCGCCCGCTTCGCTGCCTGCGGATGCGCTCCTCGTAGCGGCCCCCGGCCTCCAGCGCGCCCCTGTACCCAAAAGCTAGAAACAGGCGGTCGAGGAATATCTGCGCCTCGCCTTTTTCGTCGCCGGTGCAGTACTGCCGCCACCAGTCTACGAACGACTCAAGTTGCTCTTTGACGCCCATCGTCTCACTGCAATTCGTTGCTGGCTGTCCGCAAATAAGAAGAGCGACCCTGTATCCGGTCGCTCTCATGGTAGCACAACAAACGTTCTAGGGCCACTACACCACGATGCTCACCATGCCCCGCTCGGCGATGAAGATCACTTTGCGCGCGGGCTTGCCGTCCATGTGCCGCTTCGCCCCGTCGGACTCCAGCGCCAGGCGCTTGGCCTCTTCCTCGGCGATGCCGGCGGGCACCTGGATGCGGTCGCGCACCTTGCCGTTGACCTGCACCACCAGCGTGATCTCCTCTTCGGCGGCCAGCGCCGCGTCGTAGGCGGGCCACGCCTGGTTGTGGATGCTGTACGGCCCCCCGACGCGCGCCCACAGCTCTTCGGCGACGAACGGTGTGAAGGGGGCCATCAGCCGCAGCATGGTCGCGACGGCCTCGTCCCACACCGCCCGGCTCACCCTGCCTTCGCGGGCGGCCTTTTGCAGGCTGTTCTTCAGCTCCATCAGCCCGGCCATGGCCGTGTTGAAGCTGAAGCCCTCCAGCCCGTCGGAGACTTTCCTGATCGTCTGGTGCACTTTGCGGCGCAGATCGCGCTCGGCGGCGGGGTCGGGCGTGCCCGGCGACGCACCCTCGCTGACCACGGTCCATACGTCGTGCAGCCAGCGCACCACGCCGTAGATGCCCTTGCTGTCCCAGGGGCCGCCCTGATCCCAGCGGAAAGCGAACATCAGGTAGGCGCGCACCGTGTCCGCGCCGAACTCGGCGACCAGCTCGTCGGGCGCGATGACGTTGCCCTGCGTCTTGGACATCTTCTCCACGTCCAGGTGGTGCCTGATCTGGTTGATCGTCGCGTCCGCGCCGAAGCCGGGGATGTCGAAGGTCGTGTCTTTGCCGGTGTCCAGAATGACTATCCTGCCCATCGGGCGTGCGCACGTGCAGCGTGGTCTCGACGCGGTTCAGCACTTCGCCCGCGACCTGCGTCTCGGTGACCGGCACGCCGTCCAGCGACTCGACGACACGGACGCTGGTCGCGTCGAACTTGCCGCCGGCGAACGCGCCCTGCGCGATGACCAGGTCGCCTTCGCGCGGCTCGCCCAGGATCATGCCCTGGTTGAACAGGCGCAGCATTGGCTCGTCGAACATGCCGCTTGTGTCGCGCCCGATGGCTTTGGCCGCTTCTGCGGTGGGCTGGAAGATGCCACAGTCGCGCATGGCCTTGGTGAAGAAGCGCGTGTACATCAGGTGCATCGTCGCGTGCTCGATGCCGCCCGTGTACTGGTCAACCGGCAGCCAGTACGCGCCTTCGGCGGGGTCGAACGGGCCGCCGTCGTAGAGCGGACTCAGGTAGCGGTACTGGTACCACGACGAGCACATGAAGGTGTCCATCGTGTCGGTCTCGCGCGTGGCCGGGCCGCCGCACTGCGGGCAGGTCGTGTGCAGAAAGCCCTCGTGGTAGCGCAGCGGACTCTCGCCGGTGGGCATGAAGTCCACGTCATCGGGCAGCAGGATGGGCAGCTCGCTCTCCGGCACGGGGACAGTGCCACACGCCGGGCAGTAGACGATGGGGATTGGCGCGCCCCAGTAGCGCTGGCGGCTGATCAGCCAGTCGCGCAGCCGGTAGTTGATCGCCGCGCGCCCGATGCCCTGCTCTTCCAGCCAGCGTGTCACCACGCGCACGGCCTCGTTCTTGGCTCCGTCGTGGCTGGCCGTGGCCGGCGTGCCGTCGAACTGGGCGCTGTTGACCATGACGCCTTCGCCGGGCCAGGCTTCGGTCATCTTGTCCGGGTCCAGGTCGGACGCGCCTTCTGGCTGGATAACGATGCGGATGGGCAGGCTGAACTTGCGGGCGAACTCGAAGTCGCGCTGGTCGTGGGCGGGCACGGCCATGATCGCGCCGCTGCCGTAGCTGATCAGCACGTAGTCGGCGATCCAGATCGGGATGCGCTCGCTGTTGACCGGATTGACGGCATAGCCGCCGGTGAAGACGCCGGTTTTATCTTTGCCCTCCGCCGTGCGATCAATCTCGCTCTTGCGCGCCGCCGCCGCCACATACGCCTCGACAGCGGGGCGCTGCTGTGGTGTGGTCACTCTATTCACCAGGGGGTGCTCTGGGGCCAGCACCATGAAGGTCGCGCCCCACAGCGTGTCGGGCCGTGTGGTGAAGACCTCGATCGGATCGCCCCCTTCCGTGCGGAAGGTGACGTGCGCGCCTTCGCTGCGCCCGATCCAGTTGGCCTGCATGGTCTTGACGCGCTCCGGCCAATCAATGAGGCTGTGATCCAGCAGCTCTTCGGCGTAGTCAGTCGTGCGGAAGAACCACTGCTCCAGTTCCTTCTTGATCACGGGCGTGCCGCAGCGCTCGCAGTGACGGTCTTCGCCCCAGACCTGCTCGCGGGCCAGGGTCGTGTTGCATTGCGGACAGAAGTCCACCGCCGCGTTCTTGCGGTAGGCCAGGCCGGCCTTGAAGAACTGCAAGAAGAACCACTGCGTCCAGCGGTAGTATCGCGGATGGCTGGTGACAGCTTCGCGCTCCCAGTCGAAGATGGCGCCCATCGTGCGCAGTTGGCGGCGCATGTTGGCCATGTTGCGCTCGGTCCACGTCTTGGGGTGAATGTTGCGCTTGATGGCGGCGTTCTCGGCGTTCAGGCCAAAGGCGTCGAAGCCCATCGGGAACAGCACGTTGTAGCCGCGCATACGCAGCCAGCGGGCGCGCGCGTCGGATGGGGCCATGGCGTACCAGTGCCCGATGTGCAGGTCGCCGCTGGGGTAGGGCAGCATGGTCAGCGCGTAGAACTTGGGGCGGCTGGGGTCAATGCGCGAGCGGTACAGCCCGTCGCGCTCCCAGCGCCCGGCCCAGCGCGCCTCGATTTCCCCAGGCACATACTTGTCGGCCATGTTTTACACTCTCACTCCAGAACATGGTGCGGAGATAATCAGCATCCGTGCTGTGAACAACGAGCAACAAGCTCGCAGCCATCGCCAGAAACGAAGAAATCCTCTGCGCCCCCCTGAACGCTGCTCAGGGACGAAGAGGACTCCGCGGTACCACCCTGGTTGATGGCATATACTCGAACGACAGGACTAGGAGACAAAAAGTGGACCCAAAGGGGCTCGAACCCTTGACCTCCACAATGCCATTGTGGCGCTCTCCCAAGCTGAGCTATGGGCCCTTGATCGCGTGGTGTGCCATCCACTCATTATGCGTAACGGGCATCCCGGCGCAGCCTACTGGCGTTCGACTGCGCAGCTCCCGGACGAGTTCGGCCTGGGCGCTCGTCGCTGCGCCGCGCCGGGTTCTCACCTTCCCCGGCTCTCTGCGACGATGGCCTACTGCTTCCGTTCAACGCTGTTGGCACGATAGGCTTTGTTAACAGCCCACATTCTAGCGGCGGGCCGGGTGGTTGTCAAGGTCGGATCGGGGGGCGCGGCCAGGGCGATTCGCCGCTGGCGGCCCCGACCTAGTGCCCGGCGCGCGATCTGAGTTGTCCTGCACCCTGCGAGGGACCGCCCCCCACGCGGGCGCGCCTCCCCCAGCCTCCCCCCCCCCCCCCCCCCCCCCCCCCCCCCCCCCCCCCCCCCCCCCCCCCCGGTGAATTATGCACGAAATCATTGTGCAGAATCTTGTCTCCCGCTATCATTAGCAGTCTTGGAGCAAGTTTCGCCGAAAAGCGTGCTGCTGCCCGTCAAGCCAGCTTCGGCAGGGCCTATGCTTTGGCCGCAGCCGACGGTAGAAGAGGAGAGTGACTTTTGACAGTCCTGATGGAGGTCAAAGACCTCACAACGCGATTCCACACAGACGAGGGGACCGTCTACGCCGTGAACGGCGTTTCGTACACGCTCCATGAGGGGGAGACTCTGGGAGTGGTGGGCGAAAGCGGCTGCGGCAAGAGCGTGCACGCGCTCTCGATTATGGGCTTGATCCCCAAGCCGCCCGGTGACATTCCGAAGGGCGAGGTGATCTTCCGGGGGCGCGACCTGCTCAAGCTGCCGCCGAGCAAGCAGCGGTTGGTGCGCGGGGCCGAGATCGCCATGGTGTTTCAGGACCCCATGACCTCGCTCAATCCGGTGCTGACCATTGGTCGCCAGATCACAGAGGCGTTGCGGCTGCACCTGGGCATGGACAACAACCAGGCGCGGGCACGCGCGGCGGAGCTTCTGACGATGGTGGGCATTCCCTCGGCCAAAGACCGCCTCGACGACTACCCGCACCAGTTCTCTGGCGGGATGCGCCAGCGCGCCATGATCGCCATGGGTCTGTCGTGCAACCCACAGCTTCTCATCGCCGACGAGCCAACGACCGCCCTGGATGTGACCATCCAGGCCCAGATTCTTGACCTGGTGCGCCGTCTGCGCGACAAGATCGGCATGGCCATGATCTGGATTTCGCACGACCTGGGGGTTGTGGCGGGCCTGGCCGATAACGTTCAGGTGATGTATGCGGGGTACATTGTCGAGCGGGGAATTGCCAAGGATGTGTACGGCGATCCCCGCCACCCCTACACAATAGGTCTGCTTGGCTCGCTGCCACGCCTGGACCGCAAGAGAGAGCGTCTGTTCTCCATTGAGGGATCGCCGCCCGATATGCGTTTCCTGCCGAAGGGGTGCCCATTCGCGGTGCGCTGCCCCTTCAAGATTGCCAAGTGCGAAGAGGAAAATCCGACTCTGCAACCCGTCCCCGATGGCCGGGCTGACCATGTGATGGCGTGCTGGGTGGATGTGCGTAAGGAAAAGGAGCGCGGTTATGAGCGAAGCAAGGTCGGCTGAGACCTTGACCCAACGTGCTGCCAGCCCGTCTTCCAGGGACGGGAAGCGCGTGCTGGTTCGGGTGCAGGGGCTGAAGAAGTATTTCCCGATCAAGTCGGGCATCGTCATCCAGCGCGAAGTCGCGTCGGTGAAGGCTGTGGATGGCGTCTCGTTCGAGATCTATGAGGGCGAGACGTTGGGCCTCGTTGGCGAGAGCGGCTGCGGCAAATCCACCACCGGACGCACGATCCTTCAGCTTTACCGCGCCACTGAAGGCAGCGTGAAGTTCGAGGGCGAAGAACTGACCACGCTGAAGGGCGAGGCGCTGCGCAAAATGCGCCGCCGCATGCAGATGATCTTCCAGGACCCTTATGCGTCGCTGAACCCGCGCATGTCGGTGGGGCGCATTGTGGCCGAGCCGCTCGTGGTGCACAACATCGGCACGAAGAAAGAACGCGAAGAGCGAGTCGCCGAGCTGCTAGAGCTGGTGGGGCTGAACCCGTATTTTGTGCGCCGCTATCCGCACGAGTTCTCCGGCGGGCAGCGCCAGCGCATCGGGCTGGCGCGCGCGCTCGCCCTCAACCCCAGCTTCATCGTCGCCGACGAGCCGATCTCGGCGCTCGACGTGTCCATTCAGGCGCAGGTGGTCAATCTGCTGCAAAAGCTGCAAGAGGAGCTTGGCCTGACCTACCTGTTTATCGCCCACGATCTGAGCATGGTGCGCCACCTGTGCAACCGTGTCGCGGTCATGTACCTGGGCAAGATTGTCGAGATCGCCGAGAGCGAGGAGCTTTACACCAACCCGCTGCACCCCTACACCCAGGCGCTGCTGTCGGCGGTGCCGGTGCCGGACCCGGTGGTTGAGGAGAAGCGCCAGCGTATCATCCTGAAGGGCGATGTGCCCAGCCCGGTCAACCCGCCGAAGGGCTGCCATTTCAACACGCGCTGCCCGGTCTCGATGGATATCTGTTACGAAGAAGACCCGGAGCTGGTCGAGGCGCTGCCCGGTCACTGGGTGGCCTGCCATCGCGTGAACTAGAGCGTGTTATGAACCTGGTACCCTTGATAAGGGAGAGGGGCGCTCTGTTTACCTCACCCCCTGGCCTCGCTGCGCTCGGCCTTTCCCCCTCTCCATGCATGGAGAGGGGGCGGCGAGGCGCGCCAGCGCCGAGACGGGGGTGAGGTCAACCAGGAGCTACCCAAAACCGCTGGGGAAAGACAGGGCCGTCAGTGCATAACAGGCTCTAGGGGCTGCTCTTCTGGCACGGCAGATCGCATTTCCGGCGTGTCAACAATTCAGCGCAGGGGCGGGTTTCGACATCCGCCCCCCTTTCTGTCGGCTCGACCGCTAAACTTCCCGTCTTCCGCTGTTTCCCCCACGCAGATGCCCCTGATGTCACACCCCTGTCCTTTTGCCTTGCCAGGACGAGCGCAGAGCGGGCGTAGGTTGTCGTTTCAAGGCGGGTCGTTACAATTGAGAGACGACTTCTGCGCGCGTGCCTCATCAGCGCGCTGTGCCGCGTTGTGACGAAGGATAGTATCCATGTTCTACGGCAGAGTGGATGTCTACTGGCCCAGCGGCCCCATCGAAAGCTACCGCCTCAACAAGACGGCGGTGGCTGTGGGGCGCTCGTCGGGCAACGACATTGTGCTCGATACGACCGGAATCTCGCGCTATCACATCAAGCTCACCTTCAACGAATACCAGGCGCGGCTCGAAGACCTGGACTCGGCGAACGGCACCTATGTGGATGGCGCGCGACTGGCCCCGCTCGAATCCTTCGTGCTGCGCGGCGGCGAAGAAATTCAGATCGGCGACATCCGGCTGATTTACCATCCCCCTGCCGCTCTGGATAGCAGCGGGGCCGAGGAAATCACGCAGCGTGTCGTGCTGGCGCGCACGACCTATCGCGTGGCCCTGGAAGGACCGGACATGGCTGTTGCGCCGGGGGCGCACGTCCAGGCGGTGCTCAAGGTAGAGAACACCGGCGAGCACACCGACCGTTATTTCATCGAGCTAGACGGCCTGCCCAAAGACTGGGTGCGCGTGGATCGGGCTGAGGTGGAGCTGTCGGCGGGCGAGATGGGCCAGGCGGTGGTCAGCTTCAAGCCACTGCGCCGCAGCGAGACACGTCCCGGAGACTATCCATTCGTCGTGCACGTGCGAGCCAAGTCCACTCCCGCCGAAACAGTGGACGCGCCGGCAGTGCTGACCGTGCTGCCCTTCAGCGGGTTTGGCATGGCCCTGGGCAGCGAACGATTGCTGAGCGGGGAGCAGCTCAAGGTCTTTCTGCACAACCAGGGCAATGCCCCGCTGCCCGTTGATCTCAGCGGGGCCGACCGGAACAACGCGCTGACTGTCGAACTCTCGGCGGCGCATGTGGCGCTCATGCCCGGCGAGCGGCAGACGGTCACCGGCGCGGTCTATGGCCGGTGGCGGAGGTTGTGGGGAGCACCGTCCGTGCGCGAGTTCGCCGTGATCGCGCGCTCGCGCGACCCATCGGGCTTCACAGCGTCGGTGCCGGGCAGCTTCGTGGAGCGCGGGATGCTGCCAGGCTGGCTGCCCGTTCTGCTGCTGCCCCTGCTGATCATCGGCGCGCTGGCAGTGGCGATGGTGGCGCTGTTTGTGCTGGATCGCGCTGGCGAAGAGACGCCCGTGCCGGTGCAGCCGGTGATCAGCGCCTACGCTCTCTCTGCGAGCGACATTGTGCTGGGCGAGTCGGTCACGGTGACCTGGGCGGTGAGTGACGCCCGGTCGCTGCTGCTGCGCGTAACAGGCGCTGGAGGGGAACAGCGGATTGCGCTGCCTGTTGACGTGTCTGCTTACAACCTGGCCCTGGGATCAAGCGGGCGCTATACCCTGACGCTGGAAGCCCGGCGTGATGAGGAGAGCGCAGTCAGCGCAGCCGGCGAGGTTAATGTGCGCCCTGCGGTGTCGCTCGCCGTCGAAGTGGTGGGCGGCGTGGAGTTGGTGCGCCATGTCGTGCAGGAGGTACAACTCACCTGGACGGTCAGCGGGGCCGAGCCTTACGAGGGCGGCTACCTGATCTGGGCGACCAGCCCGGGTATTGCGGGAAATCTGTTGGCCGCTCCCATGCCTCTCAGCGGACAACAGCGTATTCCCGTGACGCCTGACGGCGATCAGGCGGAATGGCTGGTGACGTTGCACGCTCAGGGCTATGATGGGATCAGCACCAGCGTGACCCAGAAGGTGTCCATCGGCTTGCCGGTGTGCGAGCTGAGCGCCGAGAAGACCATGGTGCGCAGCGGCCCCGGCGCGCACTATCCGGCGATTCTGCCTCCTCAACCAGCGGACGGCTCGGCCCAGGGCGCGCTGTCCTATTCACCGGTCGCGCGCGATCCTTCGGGAGCCTGGCTGCAAGTGGAGGCGGACGCCGAGGGGCGATTGGGATGGGTGCCGCTGGCTGACTTCGCCTGCATGAATTTCGACCCGCAGCGCCTGGTGACGACGACGGACTATCCCTTGCTGCCCACGCCAACCGCAACGCCTACGCCTATGCCCACATCCACGTCCACATCTACGCCATCGCCGACCGCGCGACCTGCGACTGCCACAGCAACCAGGGCGATTCTGCCGACTGCGCCCCCCAGCGCAACAGCGAGTCCTGTGCGCGGCGGATGAGCGCGCCGGGCAATTGCATCAAAGTCCACCGCGCGCCAGCCTACTCGTAGGGGCGTATCGCAATACGCCCCTACGGACCTCACCCCCGCTCGGCGCTGGCGCGCCTCGCCAAGCCGAGCGCAGCGAGGCTGGGGGTGAGGTAGAACACCGCGCACGTTTGAAGCGATTGCCCTGAGGAATGGGTGCCCCCTTCAGGCGGTAGGGGCGCTGCTCTGCTGCGCCCTGGGTTTACCTCACCCCCGCTCGGCGCTGGCGCGCCTCGCCAAGCCGAGCGCAGCGAGGCTGGGGGTGAGGTAGAACACCGCGCACGTTTGAAGCGATTGCCCTGAGGAATGGGTGCCCCCTTCAGGCGGGGGCGCTGCTCTGCTGCGCCCTGGGTTTACCTCACCCCCGCTCGGCGCTGGCGCGCCTCGCCAAGCCGAGCGCCGCGAGGCTGGGGGTGAGGTAGAACACCGCGCACGTTTGAAGCGATTGCCCTGAGGAATGGGTGCTCCCTTCAGGCGGTAGGGGTGCCGCTCTGCTGCGCCCTGGGTTTACCTCACCCCCGCTCGGCGCTGGCGCGCCTCGCCGCCCCCTCTCCGTCAACGGAGAGGGGGCAAGCCGAGCGCAGCGAGGCTGGGGGTGAGGTAGAACACCGCGCACGTTTGAAGCGATAGCCCTGAGGAATGGGTGCCCCCTTCAGGCGGTAGGGGCGCTGCTCTGCTGCGCCCTGGGTTTACCTCACCCCCGCTCGGCGCTGGCGCGCCTCGCCGCCCCCTCTCCGTCAACGGAGAGGGGGCAAGCCGAGCGCAGCGAGGCTGGGGGTGAGGTAGAACACCGCGCACGTTTGAAGCGATAGCCCTGAGGAATGGGTGCCCCCTTCAGGCGGTAGGGGCGCTGCTCTGCTGTGCCCTGGGTTTACCTCACCCCCGCTCGGCGCTGGCGCGCCTCGCCAAGCCGAGCGCAGCGAGGCTGGGGGTGAGGTAGAACAACACGCACGTTTGAAGCGATTGCCCTGGGTGAGCGCGCCGCGCGTTGCGAAAACAGGCCCCTGATCGCGTACAATAGGAGTAGGCGATCAGCACCGGTGTGCTGATGCCTGTGGGCGGGAGAGGAACATCCCAGCCCGATCCAACGTCTTATCAGCGGGCCGCTGATGATCTGAAGGCCGCATGAGGAATGCCGTGAGCCGCCGTCTGACCCTTCTGACACTGCTGCTGGTGCTGCTCGCGCCGCTGCTGACCGCTTTTTCCCCAGAGCGCCAGGCCGCCTCTGAGATCGATCTGGCGATCAGCGCCGGGTATGGCGGGTACTACCGACGTGAGCAATGGATGCCCCTGCGGGTGAGCGTGGCGAACTCCGGCGACGACTTCTCCGGCGCGATCCGCGTGCGCGCGGACAGCGCGGGCGGCGTCGCCGAGACGGAATACCGCACCCCGCTGGAATTGCCGCGCGGCTCGCGTAAGCAGGTGTTCATCTACATCTCCCTGGAGACGTATTCGCGGGCGCTCAACGTGGAGCTGGTGGATCGCGCCGGGCGGGTCGCTGCCCGCCGCAGCACCTCACTGCGCATGGCCGGGCGCGAAGATCTGATCTACGTCGCCGTGACCGAGTCCGCGCTGGGCGCGGCGGACATGACCGCCCGGACGCCTGGCACCGGCGCGGTCTACCAGGCAACCTGGCGCGTGGAGCACCTGCCGGCGATGGCCGAGGCTCTTCTGGGCGTGGATGTGCTGCTGGTGCACGACGCCGACACCGGGGCGCTGAGCGCCGAGCAGGCGGCGGCCATCGAGGGATGGGTGTTGGCGGGCGGGCACCTGATCGTGGCCGGAGGCGATGCCTGGCAGCGCACCACAGCGGGGTTGGGCGCGCTGCTGCCGGTCGAGCCGCGCGGCACCGTCGTGCTGGAGTCCCTTGAGGCGCTGGGCGGGTACCTGGGGCTGACCGCCGACTCGCTATCGGCGCGCGCCACTGCCGTCACTGGCGCGCTCAAGCCGGGCGCGCGGGCGCTGGTGATGCAGGGCGACGTGCCGCTGCTGGCCCGCCACCAGGTGGGCGCTGGCGTGGTGGACTTCATAGCCGTCGAGCCGAACGCCGAGCCGCTGCGCTCGTGGGTTGGCAAGAGCGAGCTATGGTATACGCTGATCGCCTCTGTGGGGCAGCAGCCAAGCTGGTCGGCTGGCTTCCGCAACTGGACGACGGCCCGCGAGGCCACGCTGACCCTGTTCCGTACTGTGCTGCCGGGCTTCGGGCAGATGAGCCTGTTTCTGCTGGCCTATGTGGTGCTCATCGGTCCGGCGAACTACTTCTTGCTGCGGCGACTGAACAGGCGCGAATGGGCCTGGGTGACGATTCCGGGGCTGGTGCTGCTGTTCAGCGCCCTGGCCTACAACCTGGGCTTCAACCTGCGCGGCAGCGAGCCGACCGTCAACCGGCTGGCTGTGGTGCGCGTCTGGCCGGGCGAGGAACAGGCGCAGGTGAGGGGGCTGATCGGCGTGCAGTCTTCGCGGCGCGACACCTACGATCTGGCGGTGGAGCGCGGCTACGCGCTGCGCACCCTGCCCGAACTGGGCCTGGGGCTGGATGTCGCCGCCACGCTCAACCAGGAGACGCGCTACAGCGCCAGCTCTGTGCTCATTGACGCGGGGACGATTGCCAGCTTCGCCGTTGACGGCTTCACAACTGCTCCCCAGGTGGGCGGCGAGGCCGTCTGGACTCTGGCCAGCGGGTCGGCTCCGCGCATTGCCGGCACCGTGACCAACCAGAGCGGCGCAACGTTGCGCGACGCCGTGCTCCTGATCAAAGGCGAGTCGCGCTTCCTGGGCGATCTGGCACCGGGCAGCACGACGCCCTTCGACATTGCCATCGGCCCGCAGGACCCCGGCCCGCTGGTTCTGGGCAGCTCGCTGCCGCAGCAGGCTCTGTACACCAGGCCTTCCTGGCAGTTCGCGCGCAGCGTGCCCGGCTGGTGCTTCGACTATCGCGGCATTCCGCTGACGATGGCCGATGTCATGCGCGGCGAGCCGTTCGCCTGCGCCTCGACTGGCGTCTCGGAGCGTCAGCAGGAGATTCGACGGCGCTACCGGCTGCTGGCATCGCTGGCGGTGGATTACGATCTGAGCGGCGGGCGCGGCATGGGCGCCTATCTGTTCGCCTGGACGGATATGCCGCTGGTGGGCGTGGAGATGCCGGGCGTCTCGGCGAAGTTCGAGGATACCACGCTGGTGATCGTCGAGTTGCCCGTCACCATCGAGGCGGCGAGCGAGGTCAGCGAGGTGCCGCCCGGCCTGACCACGTGGGCGGTGGCGGACACGGACGATCCCCGGACGCAGATTGACATCGCGCCAGATTCCTTTGACGTATACCCCGACATCTTCGCCGTCTTCCAGTTCATGCCGATGCCAGGGGCGCGGCTGAGCCGCGTGGACGCGCTGGATATCTTGTTCAAGGGGCAGGGTGAGCTGCGCGTTGAGCTGTGGAACTGGGCCGCACAGGAGTGGGTCGAGGTGGCGCTGGACGAGCAATCTCCCACGACGACCATTGCTCCGGCGGCGCGTTTCGCCGGGCCGGAGAACGCGGTCAAGGTGCGCATCTCGCCGACGGGCGGTTTGGCATACAATTACGTCGAGTACGTGCGCGTCGCCTATCGCGGGCAGTTGGCCCGCTAGCCGGATGCGGCAACCGAGGGGCAGGACATGGCAGCGGACGAGAACATCATCGAGACGCACGGCCTGGTCAAACATTACGGCAAGCTCACCGCGGTGGATGACCTCTGGCTGCAAGTGCCGCGCGGGGCCATCTATGGGTTTGTGGGGCCGAACGGTGCGGGCAAGACGACGACGATGCGCATCCTGACCACGCTGATCACGCCGACGGCGGGCGATGCGTATGTCGCCGGCTATTCGGTCACGGAGCGCCCGCGCGAAGTCCGCCGCGCGATTGGCTACATGCCCGATTTCTTCGGCGTCTACGATGACATGAAGGTGTGGGAGTACCTGGATTTCTTCGCCGCCTGTTACGAAATCCCGGAGCGCGACCGGCCCGCCCTGATCAACGACCTGCTGGCGCTGGTAGACCTGACTCACCGCCGCGATGATATGGTTGAGAAGCTGAGTCGTGGCATGAAGCAGCGGCTGAGCCTGGCCCGCACGCTGGCCCACGACCCGGAAGTGCTCATTCTCGACGAGCCGGCGTCGGGCCTCGATCCGCGCGCGCGCATCGAAGTGCGCGAGCTGCTGGTTGAGATGGCGCGCATGGGCAAGACGATCTTCTTCTCGTCGCACATCCTGGCGGACGTGGCCGAGATCTGCACGCACCTGGGCATCATCGAGAGCGGGGCGATGGTCGCCCAGGGCACTGTCGCCGAAATCCGGCGACGGCTGCTGCCCACCCGCGAGATCACCATTGCGTTGCTCGACCGGCTGGACGAGGCGAAGGATGTGCTCGCCCAATTCGCCGATGTCAGCAACCTGCGCGACCTGCCCGACGAGCACGGGCGCAAACGGCTGCGCATCGAGTACGGCGGCGACGATGCGGGGATCAGCGCACTGCTGGCGGCGCTGGCCGCGCGCGGCGTGCCGGTGGTGGGCTTCTCGGAGGAGACGCGCGATCTGGAGTCGGTCTTCATGCGCGCCACGAAGGGCGTTGTGTCGTAGGGGCGGGGTAAACGCATCTGGCGTGCGCACCGCTTTACCTCACCCCCTGGTCTCGCTGCGCTCGGCCATCCCCCCTCTCCGCTGCGGAGAGGGGGAAGCGAGGCGCGTCAGCACCGAGCGGGGTGAGGTAGACTAGCGCGCAGCGGAGCAGCGTCCCTATGGGGGCGGCAGGATCGTGTGGGGTAAAAGGGATGGAACGAGCGTGATGCAGGTCATCTCCCGGCTGTGGCGCGGCTTTGTGCGCCTGCTCATCCGCAACCCGGTGGTCTTCAAGGAACTGCGCGGGCGGATGCGCGGCGCGCGCGCGTTCACCGTGCTCACCGTCTATCTGGTGCTGCTGGGCGTGTTCGCCGTGCTGATCTACGTCACGGTCACCGAGTCCTCGACGAGTGTCAGCGGTCAGGCGGCGGTGGGCGAGATTGGCCGCACGCTGTTCGGCGGGGTGGTCGCCATCGAAATGCTGCTGGTGGCTTTCATCGCCCCCGCGTTCACGGCGGGCGCGATCAGCGGCGAGCGCGAGCACCAGACCTTCGAGCTGCTGCGCACAACCCTGCTGCCGGCGCATTCGCTCGTCCTGGGCAAGCTGCTGTCGTCCATGCTGTACGTGGTGCTTCTCCTGTTGGCGGCGATCCCGCTGCAGAGCATCGCCTTCTTTTTCGGCGGGGTCACGGAGACAGAACTGATCCTGGCTTTTGTGGTGCTGGCAGCGACGGCGCTGCTGTTCAGCGCCATCGGCGTGTATTTTTCGGCGCGCGCCCGGCGCACCCTGTCGGCCAGCCTGCTGACCTATGCGACGGCCATGTTCTTCCTGTTCGGCATCCCGATCCTGGTGGGCGTGGTCATGGTGCTGGCCGATTTCTCGCTGGACAGTGTCGGGAGCACGTCCGCAGAGATCGGGCTGCTCTATGGGACAGGGGTCGCGCTGAGCCTCAATCCGGCGGCGACGGCGGTGCTCACCCAGTATTTGCTCGTCAACCAGCGCACGACCGGGTTATTCTCGTATACACTGATGAATGGTGACGACCTGACGCTGATCTCGCCCTGGATACCGTTCACCGCGATGTACGCGCTGCTGACGCTGGTGTTCTTCATTCTGGCTGTCCGCCGCGTGCGCCAGCACATTGAGTAGATCGGCTGCCCGCAGCCTGCGGACAGCCGGAGAGGGTTCGCAACCATGAGCCGCGCGCTCGCTCAACAGACGGCGACAACCCTGACGCGCAGCGTCCGGCGCTGGGATCGCCGGCGCCGCCTGGCGCTGCTGGTCGTGTGGCTGCCGCGCGGGCTGATGCTCGGCCTGGGGATTGGCGTGATCCTGGCGCTGATGGCGCGGCGCAGGCCGTGGCTGCTGCCCGAAGAGGTGCTGACCGTCACAGCGGCGCTCTCGGTGGGGCTGGCGCTGGCAGTGCTGGCTGTCGTGTGGGCCTGGCCGCGCTCGGTCGCCCACAGCGCGCGCTACTTCGACCGCCGCTTCGACCTGAAGGAGCGCGTCAGCACCGCGCTGGAGCTGGCGGCGGGCCGCATCGCCGCGCCGGAGCCGCTGGCCGAGCTGCAACTGGCCGACGCGACGGCGACCGCCGGGCGCGTGCGGGCCAGGGCGCGGCTACCGCTGCGCGTCAGCGGGCGTGAGATCGCAGCGCTGGTGGCGCTGGCGGTGTTATTGGCGCTGCTGCTCCGCGACAATCCCCAGGCCGGGAGGCTGCGCGCCGAGCGCGAGCTGGAAAGCGCCATCGCCACGCAGGTCGCCGCGCTGGAGGATGTCATCGAGGCCATCGAGCGCGATCCGACCCTCACCCCGGCGGAACGAGAGGCGCTGACGCGCCCGCTGGAGGAAGCGCGCGAGATTCTGCGGGAGCCTGATGTCTCGCAGGAAGAAGCGGTGGCGGCGCTGGCCGAGGCGTCACAGTCGCTCGGCGAGATGGCCAGCGGCGTGCCGCCCCAGGAAGCGACCGCCTACCAGCAGGCCGCGCGCCCACTGGGTGGCTCTGAGCAGACAGCGGACCTGGCCGAGGCGCTGGCCAGGCCAGGCCTGGGCGAGACCGCCGAAGCGCTCGACAATCTGGCGGATGACCTGGCCACAGGCGACCTTGACGAGCAGGAGCAGCAAGACCTGGCCGAGCGGCTGGATGAGGCCGCCGACGCCCTGGAAGAGCAGAATCCCGCCCTGGCGGGCAAGCTGCGCGAAGCCGCCGCAGCGCTGCGCGAGGGCGATCTGGAAGGGGCGCAGGAGTCGCTGCGCGAGGCGGGCGACCTGCTGCGCGAGCAGCAGGAGCAGTCCCAGCAGTCGCCGCTGGCGGAGGCGGCGCGCGTCGCCCAACAGCAGGCGGATGCCAGCCAGCGCGAGATGGCCCAGGCCGGGCACGATCAGGACGCTACCATCTCCGCCGAGATCGAGTCCGAGCAGGGGGCTGGTGCGCTCACCGATTCGGAGCAGTCGCCGCCCGGCGCAGAGGCGGCGCAGCCAGGGGCCAGCGGCGAAATGCCCCCTGGTGAGCAGGTGGGCGCGGGAGTCGGCGATGCCGGCGGGGGAGGGCCAGCAGATGCCCGCACCTTCGGGGCAGGGCGGAGAGCCAGGGGCGGGCGGCGAGCAGCAGCCAGAGGGGCAGAGCGCGGCGGCAGGCAGCGCCGAGTCCGCAGGGGAGAGTGCGCTGGGCGCGGGCGCTGGCCAGGGCGGGGCAGGCTCGGAGTCCACTGAGGGCATCGCCGGCGAAGGCCCCAGCGCAGAGACGCCGGGGCAGGTGCCAGGGGGCGGCCTTCAGGAGTATACTCCTGAGAACGCGCCTTCCACGATTGGCGGGCCAATGGGCGATATGCTCGATGTGGGCGGCCAGGGAGAGAGCGGTGAGAGTCCGCTCGCCCAGGGCGGCGAGTTCGGGCCGAACCCCGCCGGGGAGTCCGCGCTCACCTATACAGGCGTGCTGGGCGCGTTTCGCAACGTGGTGAGCAATGCGCTGGAGAGCGGGCGCATCCCGCTCGACCAGCGCGACGTGATCCACGATTACTTTTCGTCGCTGCAGCGATGAGGGCCTGGGCCACAACAAAGGGAAGGATCGCGGTGAAGAGGCTTCGAGTGCTGTGGGGAGGGCTGGCGGTTGCGCTGCTGGGCGCTGGCTTGCTGGCGGGTTGTATCCAACCGGTGAGCAACGCCGATCTGACTCAGACGGCGCTGGCCCCGTATGCAGCGTTCCCAACAGCCACCAGCGCGCTGCCAGATGGGAGCAGAGTCGAGGGGACGCCCGCACCGGATGCGCTGGTGGGGCAGTTCATTGCCAGCCGGGGCCAGACGCCCGCCAGCCTGCAGGTGTGGTATGACCAGCCACACCAACCAGACCGGCTGCTGGGCTTTTCGTTCACGGGCGCCGGCGGCGTGCCCTGTGCCGGGTATTTGTTGCTCGCTCAGGCTGGGGGGCTATGGCAGCCGAACAACGGCGCGCTGGCCTGCGCTGACTCGCCCGCCGCCGGGGCGCTGTCCGCCGTTACGTTCTTCCTGACATCGGACCAGCAGCCCTATACCATTGTCTTCGGGCGCGCGCTCGACCCGACCGTGACGGCCATCGCTGTCCAGTTCAGCGACGGCAGCAGCCAGCAGGTGACACCCCTGGCGGGGGGCTTCCTGCTGGTGCGACCCGGCGTGGTCGGAGCCAACGTGATCACCGCGATCAATGCTGAGGGCAACACCGTGTTCCCCAACATCCCGCAGTCTCCCGTGTGATGGGGGTTATTGGTGGTTGGTGGTTGGTTTTTGGTTATTGGTGAGACTGGTTGTCTGAGCGCGTAGTTCTGACGGCAGCTGTTCTTCGCTGAGCGAAGAATCGTCCTGCTGCCAGAACTACTCAAACAACCGTTCTTACCAACAACCAACAACCAACAACCAATAACCAACAACCATCCGCCCGCACAGAAGGGCCAACAACAGATGACCGACGCCAACATTCCCGAACAGGTTAGCGTGGACGAGTTCCAGCAGACTGCTCAGGCGATCCTGCGCGAAGTGGGCAAGGTGATCGTCGGCCAGCAGACGGTGGTGCAGCAGGTGCTGATGTGCATCATCAGCGGCGGGCACGCCTTGCTGGAGGGCGTGCCCGGCCTGGGCAAGACGATGCTCATCCGCACGCTGGCCGACGTGCTGGACCTGCGGTTCTCGCGCATTCAGTTCACGCCCGACCTGATGCCCGCCGACATCATCGGCACGAACATCATGGAGGAAGGCGAGGACGGGCGGCGCACCTTCCGCTTCGAGGCCGGGCCGGTTTTCGCCAACCTGGTGCTCGCCGACGAGATCAACCGGGCCACGCCCAAGACGCAGTCGGCGCTGCTGGAAGCGATGCAGGAGAAGACGGTCACGGTCGCCAATGCCCGCTACCCGCTGGCTCCTCCCTTCTTCGTGCTGGCCACGCAGAACCCGATCGAGATGGAGGGCACCTACCCCCTGCCCGAAGCGCAGCTTGACCGCTTCCTGTTCAAGGTGGATGTGCTCTTCCCGTCCGCCGGCGACCTGGTTGAGATCATGGGGCGGACGACCGGGGCGCTCGCGCCGCGCCCGGAGAAGGTCGCCGATGGCGCGCGCATCCTGGCGTTGGGCGATCTGGCGCGGGGGGTGCCGGTTGCCTCGCACGTCAGCCAGTACATCGCGCAGCTTGTCGTCGCCACGCACCCGGAGGAAGACGGGCCGCCCGACAGCCTGGTGCGGCAGTACGTGCGCTATGGGGCCAGCCCGCGCGGGGCGCAGGCGCTGGTGCTCGGCGCGAAGGTCGGCGCGCTGCTGGCCGGGCGTTACAACGTGGCCTTCGAGGACGTGCAGGCGGTGGCTCACGCGGCGCTGCGCCACCGCCTGTTGCTCAACTTCGAGGGACTGGCCGAAGGGATTCGCACCGACGACGTGATTGACGACTTGCTGGCCCGCGTGCCCGTGCCGGTGGGAGCGTGAAGCGATGAGCGCAGTGCAATTTCTGGAGCGTATTCTCGCCGCGCCGACGGCGGACGACCTGTGGGCGCTGCACCCGCACCTGCTGGCGCTGCAAGAGCCGGAGGCCGAGCGCGCCCGCGACGTGTTGCGCCTGTTCTACTGTTATATGAGCTGCGTGACTGGCAAGCTGACCTCGAAGGAGCACAGCTCCTCGGCGGCGCACCTGGCCGCCGGGTCGGTGGGGGTCATCGCCCTGCACGAGGTGCTGGAGTCCCTGGCTGCCGACCGCGCCCGCGCGATCAGCAACCTGCTCTCTGGCGGGCTGGCGGCGACGCTGGAGACGCTCTCCACCTTCCAGCACGTCAAGGCGTGGGAGCGCGAGTTCGCCTCGGTGCACGAGGAGGCCGTCTGGCACCTCTACCGCCTGCTGTGGGAGCTTTCGAGCGAGGCGCAGCCCGACCTGCCTTTCGACCGGCGGCGCGCGCTGATTGACGGCCTGCTGGCGGTGATTCGCAGCGACCAGCTTGAGGCGGGCGCGCGCGTGGCGGTGGTGATCCGCCTCTTCCAGGTGCTGCTGGCGATTCGCGTGGCACCCTTGCTGGATACACTGCGCGAGCGAGAGGCGCTTTCCGCATGAGCCAGACGGTCGCCATCCAGACGCGCGGCCTGGGCAAGACCTTCGGGCGTCGCGCCAGGAAGCGCATTCAGGCCGTGAAGGACCTGAACCTGGAAGTGGGGGCGGGCCAGGTCTACGGCTTCCTGGGGCCGAACGGGGCGGGCAAGTCCACCACGATCCGGATGCTGCTGGACCTGATTCATCCCACGTCTGGCGACGCCTACCTCTACGGACAGCACGTCCGGCGGCAGCACGGCGTGCTGCGGCGCGTGGGCGCGCTGGTCGAGGGGGCCGCTTTCTACCCCTTCTTGAGCGGGCGCAGGAACCTGGAAGTGCTGGCGCGCACGGCCAACTGCTACGATCCGGCGCGCATCGAGATGCTGCTGGCCCAGGTGGGGCTGGCGGAGCGGGCCACGCAGCGCGTCAAGGCGTACTCGACCGGCATGAAGCAGCGGCTGGGGCTGGCGGCGGCATTGCTCGGCGACCCCGATCTGCTGATTCTGGACGAGCCGACCAACGGCCTCGACCCCAGCGGGATGCACGAAATACGCACCTTCATCCGCGAGCTGGCTGACGAGCATGGCAAGACGGTCTTCCTGTCCAGCCATCTGCTGGGCGAGGTTGAGCAGGTCTGCGACCGGGTGGCGATCATCAACCTGGGCGAGATCGTGCGCGAAGGCGCGGTCGAAGACCTGCTGGCCGGCAAGAGCACCCTGCGCGTCGAGGCCCAGCCTTTGCAGCGCGCGGCAGAAGCGCTGCGCGCTCACTGGCCGGTGACGGTCAACGAGACGTGGCTGACCGTCAGCGCGCGCCGCGACGAGTCGCCGCTGGTCATCCGCCAGCTTGTGGCGGCGGGCGTGGACGTGTACCAGGTGACCGGCCAGCGCCAGACGCTCGAAGAGTATTTTCTCGCGGTGGTGCAGGAGAGTCTCGCCCATGCGTGATCTGTTCCGCGCCGAATGGCTCAAGATCGCGGGCAATCGCTGGGTGGCCGGGTGCCTGGTGTGGATTTTTCCGGTTGGCGCGCTGGCCGTCATCCTGGTCGCCGGGGTCATCCTGCTGCTGTCGTCAACCGCGCGTCAGGGCTTTCGCCAGGATGAGGCGGCGCTGTGGACAGAGCAGGCCATCGGCGTGTGGAGCTTCCCCAACAACCCGGTTGGCCGGCTAATCCTGCTGGGCTTCACCGCCGTCGTGTTCGCCGGGGAGTACCAGTGGGGCACCTGGAAGAACATCGTGCCGCGCAATCGCCGCTTCTCACTGGTGCTGGTCAAGTTCGTCGCGCTGGGCGTGTTTGTCGTGCTGGCCTTCGCGCTGATGTCGGTGCTGTGGGCGGCAGGGCGGGGCGTGCTGGTGCGCATTGCCGGCGCTTCTTATGGGCCGCGCATCACGGCAGAGGTGATCCGCGATTTTGCCGGCGATTACGCGCTGGCCGCGTCGCTGGCTTTCACCTCCACGATCATCGCGGCGGGCTACGCGGCGCTGGCGGGGATGCTCACCCGCTCCATCCTGGGCGGCGTGATCGTCGGCTTCGCCGTGACGTTTGCCGAGAACCTGTCCATTGTTGTGCTGTTGCTGATCGGTTGGCTGCTGGACATCCCCAAAGCGGTGCTCGCCTACCGCTTCACGCCGGGCTACAACCTGCTCAACGTGGCAAGCTGGATCAGCGACAAAACCCCCAGCGTCGTGCGCCCCTACGAAAGCGGAACGCACGCCGAGATCGTGCTGTCCGACAGCCTGGAGTTCTCGGTGCTGGTGCTGGCGGCCTGGGTGGTCGGCCTGATTCTGCTGACCGGGCTGCTCTTCCGGCGGCAGGACATCACGTCGTAGGACCGGCTTCAGGGGCGGATAGCAGCGCAGGAAAGATGGAGATGGCGTCTTGTTGACCTCACCCCCAGCCTCGCCCCGCTCGGCTTCCCCCCTGCATGGAGGGGGCGCGTGAGCGCCGAGCGGGGGTGAGGTAACCCAGGGCGCAGCAGAGCAGCGCCCCTACAGCGCACCGCTTGAATTCGGGAGCGACAGCGCGCAGGAAGGATGGCGATGGCGTCTTGTTGACCTCACCCCCAGCCTCGCCGCGCTCGGCTTGCCCCCTCTCCATGCATGGAGAGGGGGCGGCGAGGCGCGTTAGCGCCGAGCGGGGGTGAGGTAAACCAGGGCGCAGCAGAGCAGCGCCCCTATACAGCGCACCGCTTGAATTCGGGAGCGGACAGCAGCGCAGGAAAGATGGAGATGGCGTCTTGTTGACCTCACCCCCAGCCTCGCCCCGCTCGGCTTGCCCCCTCTCCATGCATGGAGAGGGGGCGGCGAGGCGCGTTAGCGCCGAGCGGGGGTGAGGTAAACCAGGGCGCAGCAGAGCAGCGCCCCTATACAGCGCACCGCTTGAATTCGGGAGCGGACAGCGGCGCAGGAAGGATGGCGATGGCGTCTTGTTGACCTCACCCCCAGCCTCGCTGCGCTCGGCTTGCCCCCTCTCCATGCATGGAGAGGGGGCGGCGAGGCGCGTTAGCGCCGAGCGGGGGTGAGGTAAACCAGGGCGCAGCAGAGCAGCGCCCCTAATACAGCGCACCGTTTGAATTCGGGAGCGGACAGCAGCGCAGGAAGGATGGAGATGGCGTCTTGTTGACCTCACCCCCAGCCTCGCTGCGCTCGGCTTGCCCCCTCTCCATGCATGGAGAGGGGGCGGCGAGGCGCGTTAGCGCCGAGCGGGGGTGAGGTAAACCAGGGCGCAGCAGAGCAGCGTCCCTATACAGCGCACCGCTTGAATTCGGGGGCAAGACGCGCGGAGCGAGCGCCGGATGACCGAACGCATCTTCGACGAAAAAACGCTGCGTAAGCTGGAACGGCTGACGATCATCGCCAGCCAGGTGCGCGCGGGCGCGATCAAAGGTGAGCGCCGCTCGACCAGGCGCGGCACGAGCATTGAGTTCGCCGACTACCGCAACTATGCGCGCGGCGACGACCTGCGCCGCGTGGACTGGAACATCTACGCCCGCCTGGGGCGCGCCTTCGTCAAGCTGGTGGAGGACGAGGAAGACCTCGCCGTGCACCTGATTGTGGACTCGTCGGCGAGCATGGACTGGCCGCGCGGCGGCGAGCGCGACCAGCACAAGTTCTCTGTTCGCCCGGCGATTGGCGGCGGGCCTGGCGACCATCGCCCTGAGCGGCGGCGACCAGGTGACCCTCGCCGCGCTGCGCGGCGACGGTGTGGAGACGTGGGGGCCGCTGCGCGGGCGCGGGCGGGCGCTGGACCTGCTCAGTTGGCTGGAGGATCGCCAGCCAGGGGGCGCGATCCGGCTCAACGATGCGCTGACGGCCTATGCGCGGCGCGCGACCCGTGCGGGGGTGTGTATCGTCCTGTCGGACCTGATGGCCCCCGAAGGCTTCGCCGACGGCCTGCGCGCGCTGCAAAGGCGCGGGCACGAAGTCACCGTGATCCAGGTGCTCTCGCCGGACGAAGCTGACCCGGTGATCAGCGGCGACCTGAAGCTGATTGACATCGAGACGGGCGCGCCGCAAGAGGTGACGATTGACGCGGCGATGAAGGAACTCTACGCCCAGCGGCTGGCCGCGTGGCAGGCGGAGATTGGCGCGCTCTGCACGCGGCGCGGGGTGCACTTCGTCCCGCTGGTGACCCATGTTCCCTGGGAAAAGGTCATCCTGATGCAGCTTCGCCAGGCGCGCGTGGTGCAGTGATGGGGCGGACGGTCTCTGCGCATCCACGACTGCTGGTGCTGGCGGCGATCCTGCTCGGCGCGTTCGCCCTGCGCCTGCGGGACGTGAGCCAGCCGAGCATCTGGCACGACGAAGGCTGGTCCATCCGCGCCATTCACGACCCGGTTAACACGCCGGACGACAAGACACCGGTCGCCTACTACGCGCTGGTGCACGTGCTGTGGCGCGGGGCCGGGGACTCCCCGCTGGCGCTGCGCTACGGCTCGGTGCTGCTGGACGTGATCACCGTCGCGCTGGCGGCGCGGGTGATGCACCGCTGGGCCGGGCGGGACGCCGGTGCCCTGGTCGCGCTGCTGCTGGCGTTGTCGCCGCTGCTGTGGGCCTATGCCCGCGAGGTTCGCGCGTATGTCGCCGTGCCGCTGCTGGCCGTGCTGATCCTGGCGCTGACGGAGCGGCTGTTGGGCGATCCGCGCGCCCGGCGCGTGTGGATCGCGCTGCTGGCCGCCGAGCTGCTGCTGCTCTACACGCACAATCTCGGCGTCACCGTGGTGGCCTGGCTGAACCTGGTCGTGGGCGGCGCCTGGCTGGCCGGGCGGCAATGGCGGCGGCTGGCGCTGTGGGCGGCGGGGCAGGGCGCGCTGCTGCTGGCCTACCTGCCCTGGCTGCTGGGCCAGGCACCGAGCGGCACGCCGCTCAACGCGCCGCCGCGCCCCTCGCTGGGGCTGATCTGGGACATCTGGCGCGGCTACTTCGCCCCGCTGCCGACGATGATCGGCGCGGAGACGGCGGTGGAGATCGGCAGCGTCGCGCTCGGCGTGACGATGCTGCTGGCCGTCACGGTCACGCTGCTCTGGAATCGCCGTCGCTACGCGCTGCTGCTGCTCTCGCAGGCGATCCTGCTGCCCGCCCTGGCGACGGTCATGCTGCACGCGGCGAGCATTGACTTCCACCCGCGCTATTATGTGGCGGGCGTCCCGGCGGCGCTGATGCTGATCGCGACAGCCGCGCACAGCCTGCCCGTCCACGCCGAAGTGCGGCGGCTGGCGGGCGTGGGCGTGCTGGCGCTGGCCGCGGGGACGGGCGCGGCGAGTTTTGTGGCGCTCTTTGACAAACCGGCCTACCAGCACGACGATTTTCGCGCGGTGGCTGAGCACTACGCCGCGCTGCCCGCCGACGCGCTCATTGTCATCCCCTACGGCTGGGAGCCGGCGCTGGATGTGTACTATGCCGACCGGCTGGAGATTGCCGCCGGGTTCGTCGGCGTGGAACTGCACAGCAGCGCCGAAGAGACGATGCGCGCCATCAACGAGGCGCTGGCCGCGCGCGAAGGCCCCGCGCATGTCGAGCTGCTGACGTGGTTCCAGCTTCCCGCCGACCTGCGCGGCATGTTCCCCTGCCTGCTGGAGTCCGCCGGGGAGCGAGGCGAGACATTCACCGTGCAGGGGATCAGCACGACGGCCTACTTGGTCGCGCGCCCGCTGGCGCTCGGCGAGAACGCCCCGCGCGAGGACTCCTTCGGCGCGCTCGACCTGCTGAGTGCTGCACACGGCGGCGGGCAGACCGTCTGCCTGCGCACCGAGTGGGCGCTGCCCGCCGGGACGGGCGAAGATTGGCGTGTGTCGGCGCGGCTGCTGACGGGCGATCCGCCCGGCTGGGTGCTGGCCCGCAGCGACAGCGATATCCGTGACGACGAGCAGGCTCCCACATCGCTCTGGAAAACGGGCGCGCGCGGCGAGGCGTTCAGCCTGCTGCGCTTCCCGCCCGGCGCGCCGCCCGGCGACTACGCGCTTCAGACGATCCTCTTCAGCGAGGATCACCCAGATGGGCTGGACCGGCTGGTGAACGGCGTGCCGGCGGGCAAGGCGCTGGCCCTGGCGACGGTTGCGCCGCCGGAGAGCGCCCGTGCCCTGCCGCCCGGCGATGCCGCAGCGCTGGCAGTGCCTGCGGTCGGCGTGGCTCTCGTGGGCCACGATGCGCGCGGGGGCGCGCTCGCCGCCGGGCAGGAGCTACGCATCACCCTGCGCTGGCTGGCTATGTCGGACTGCTGCGCCGAGGCTTCCTGGACGGGGGCGACGCTGGCGCTGCGCGGCGACGGGTGGGGCGTCGCCGGGCCGGTGCGAGTCTATCCGGGTTACAGCCTGGACTGGCACGCGCTCCTCGTCCCCGCCGAGGCCGAGGGCGCGGCGACGCTCGTCCTGGAAGCGCCGGGCCAGCAGCCGGTGACGCTGGCCGAGTACACCGTCGAGCGGACGGAGCGGCTGTTCGCGCCGCCGCCGTTCGACACGGCGCTGCTGACCGAGTTCCAGGGTGTGGCCGTGCTGGAAGGGTTCAGCGCCGCGCAGACGGAGGTTACGCCGGATGAGACGCTTGGCCTGACGCTGGTCTGGCGCGTCACGGAGACGCCGAATGTGTCGTACCGCGTGTTCACGCACCTGCTCAACGACGCCGGGCGGGTCATCGCCCAGCACGACGATGTGCCGGGGCAGGGCGCGCGGCCCACGACAAGCTGGGTGGCGGGCGAGTATCTCGCTGACCCCTATGTGCTCGTCTTCAACGACGAAGGGCGCGCCTATCGCGGGCCGGCGCGCCTGGAAGTGGGCTTCTACGATCCGCAGACGGGGGCGCGCGTCCTGACGGCGGGCGGCGCCGATCATGTGCTGCTGCCGGTCGAGATAATGGTCAGGTAGGGCGATGTCGTTTCTCACGCCGCTGGCTTTCGCGCTGGGCGCGCTGGCGCTGCCGATCATCGCGCTGTACATGCTGCGCCTGCGTCGCGTCGAGCAGCCGATCTCCAGCACGTTCCTCTGGCAGCAGCTTGTGCGCGACCACGAGGCCAACGCGCCCTGGCAGCGGCTGCGCTTCAACTGGCTGCTGCTGCTGCAACTGCTGGCGCTGGCCGCGCTGGTAGTGGCCCTGGCCCGCCCCTTCCAGGCGATCAGCACCATCACCGGCGGGCGCATCGTCCTGCTGCTCGACGCCTCGGCCAGCATGGGGGCGACGGACGTGACGCCGAGCCGCTTCGCCCAGGCCCGCCAGGTGGCGCTGGAGATGGTGGGCGCGCTTGGCGCGGACGACACAATGACCGTCATCCGCGTGGCCGCTGTGCCGGAAGTGCTGGCGGCGGCATCGCGCGACAAGATGGTGCTGCGCCAGGCCCTTGAAGACGCTGAGCCGGGCGACGCCAGCGCCGACTGGCTGGCCGCGCTGACCCTGGCGGCGGCTGGCGCGGTGGGCGTCAGCGAGCTGAAGGTGGTCATCGTCTCCGACGGCGGCCTGCCCGCCGGCCTGCCGCCCGTCCCCGGTGATGTGCGCTACGTGCCCGTCGGCGTGGAAGCGGGCAATCTGGCGATCTCCGCCCTGGCGACGGCCTCCCTGCCAGGCCGCTCGCCGCAGCTTTTCGCCCGAATCAGCAACTACGGCGAACAGGACACGGAAGTGATCCTCGACGTGCGCCTGGACGGGAGTGACGTGCTCTACACGGCGCGCCGCTACGCCGTGCCCGCGCGCGGTAATGTGAACATCTTCGACATCGAATTGCCGCCGGACTTCGAGACGCTGGCCGCCCAACTGACCATGCCCGCCCGTGCCGCCGGGCGCGACTACCTGCCCGCCGACAACCGCGCCTATGCCGTGCGCGAGCGCGCCGGGGCAGGGCGCGTGCTGCTGGTCACCGAAGGGAATCTGTTTCTGGAGCAGATCTTCCGCAGCCTGCGCGGGGTCGAGCTATTCCAGATGGCTCCAGCGGACGCGCTGCCCGCCGAGTCGTTCGATCTGGTGGTGCTCGATGGCGTGCTGCCCGCCAATTTGCCCGACGCCGACCTGCTGCTGGTCAATCCCCCGACCGGGACGGCCTTCTTCCAGATCGGGGCGGAGCGCGCGCAAGTGGGGACGGTCGCCGTGCACCCCGCCGACCCGCGCACGCGCAACCTGGGCGTCTACATGGAGACGGTGCATGTGGCCGAGTTCCGCGAGCTGGGCGGGGCGGCCTGGGCCACGACGCTGGTCAGCGTGGACGGCTTCCCGCTGGTTGTCGCCGGCGAAGTGGACGCGCGCCAGGTGGCCATCTTGCCCTTCGACGCACGCTATCCCAACACGGACATGGTGCTGCAACCCGCCTGGCCAATTCTGATCGCGGAACTGGCGGCCTGGTTCTCGCCGCCGCGCGTCACTGACGCTTCAGCCAGCCTTGCGCCGGGCGCGCCGGTGACGGTGCGCTTCATCGAGGGCGCGGACGCGGCGACCGTCCGCCTGCCGGATGGGAGCAGCGTGGCGCTGCGGGCAGAGGCGAGCACCGCCATCTTCGCCGACACGCTGGCGCCGGGATTGTACGAAGTTACGCTGCGCAAGGGAGGCGCGGCGATTCGGAGCGAGTATTTTGCGGTCAACCTGTTTGACGCAGGGGAGAGCGCCATCGCGCCGCGCGAGAGCATCCGGGTGGGCACAGTCGAGATCAGCCGCGACGCTCGCCAGGAGACTGGACGCCGCGAGTACTGGCCCTGGGTTGTGGGCGGAGGGCTGGCGCTGCTGGCCGTCGAATGGTGGGCCTATCACCGGGCGCTGCGCCGCAGCCCGCGTCTGACACTGGCCGGGCGGGGTTCCGGCTGGCGGTCGCTGGCGGGCCGCGTCAGGCGCGCGCCGGCGCGCCGCAGGCTGTGACGGCTGAGGCAGGTTTTATATGAGCTTCACGAACCCCCTCGCCCTCCTGTTGTTGCTCTTGCTGCCCGCGCTGGCCGTTATCGGCTGGCCGCGCCTGGCCTACCGCCGGCGGCGCGACGCGACCAGCCTGCTGCTGCGCCTGCTCATCGCGGCGCTGCTGGTGCTGGCATTGGCGGGCGCGCAGGTGCACCGTGCGGCGGATAAGCTGGCGGTCGTCTTTCTCCTGGACGTGTCAGACAGCGTATCGCCCGCCCAGCAGAGCGCGGCAGTGGAATACGTGCGCCAGGCTGCCGCGGCGATGGGCGCGGACGACCAGGCGGCGGTGATCGTCTTCGGCGCGGATGCCCTGGTGGAAGTGCCAGTCACCGAGCGGCTGGAGCTGGTGCAGATCGGCTCCGACCCCGTGCGCCTCAACACCGATCTGGCCGAGGCCATGCGCCTGGGGCTGGCCCTGTTCCCCGCAGACACGGCCAAGCGCATGGTGATTCTGAGCGACGGCAAGCCGACGGTGGGCGACGCCGAGGAAGTGGCGCGGCTGGCGGCGGCGACCAACGTCCAGGTGGACACGGTGTTGCTGGCCCCCGAAGGCCCGGCGCAGCAGACGGCTGGCCCGGAGGTGCTGGTGGCGGGTGTGGACGTGCCGGCGACGGTCAACCAGGGCGAGCGCTTCAGCCTGACGGCTTCGCTGGCGGCCAACCGCCCGGACACGGCGGCGGAGGTGCGTGTGCTCTCGCGCGGGCAGATCGTGCACCAGCGCGACGTGCTGTTGCAGCCCGGCGTCACCCATGAGGTCTTCGACGTGGTGGCTCCACAGGCCGGGTTCATTGACTTCGAGGTCGTGGTCGAGCCGCGCGGCGCGGACACATTCTACCAGAACAATCGCCTGGCTGCCTTCACCCAGGTCAGCGGGCCGCCGCGCGCCCTGCTGGTGACCTCCGATGAGCGCGAGATCGCCGCGCTGCGGGCCGTCCTGGCCGAATCCGGCCTGCAGGTGGACGTGCGCGGCCCGCGCGAGCTGCCCATCGGCCTGGCTGCCCTGAGCAGCTACGACAGTGTGGTGCTGGCGAACGTCTCGGCGACCGAGCTATCGCTGGAGCGCATGGAGACCCTGCAAACCTACGTGCGCGACCTGGGCGGCGGGCTGGTGGTGATCGGCGGGCCGAACAGCTACGGCGTAGGCGGCTACTTCGAGACGCCGCTGGAGGAAACGCTGCCGGTTGAGATGCGCCTGCGCGACCAGGAGCGCGTGCCACAACTGACGCTGCTGTTCGTCATTGACCGGTCGGGCAGCATGGAGCTTTCCAGCGCGGGCGGCGTTTCGAACCTGGAGCTGGCAAAGGAAGCGGTCGTGCGCTCGTTCGACCTGCTCAACGACAACGACCGGACGGGCGTGCTGTCCTTCGATGTCAGCGCCTACTACGTGCTGGATGTCCAGGATGCGGGCGACTCCGCCAACCGCCAGCGGATGCGCGACCAGGTCGGCTCGCTGCGACCGGGCGGCGGCACCAACATCTACCAGGGTGTGCTGGCGGCGGATCAGGTGTTGCGCGGCGACCCGTCCGAGTTGAAGCACATCATTCTGCTGACCGACGGTGGCGCAGACCCCACCGGCATCGCGGATGCGGTTGCGCACATGAACCAGAGCTACGGCGTCACCCTCTCGGTCGTGGCGATAGGGCAGGACTATGCTCCCTGGCTGGTGGATGTGGCCGCCGCTGGCGGTGGCCTGTTCCACCTGGCCTACGACATCTCCACCATTCCCGCCATCTTCACGGCGGAGACGCTGCTGGCCACCCGCTCCTACATCTCCGAAGAGCCGTTCGTCCCGGCGATCGCGGCGCGGCACCCGATTGTGGGCGCTCTGACCGGCGCGCCCGAACTGCGCGGCTATGTGGCCACGACGGAGAAGGATACGGCGACGGTCATCCTGCGCGGCCCGCAGGACGACCCGATCCTGGCCGCGTGGCAGTATGGCCTGGGGCGGGCGGCGGCTTTCACGTCCGACGCCAGCTCGCGCTGGGCGGCGGACTGGGTGACCTGGGATGGCTACGCCGATTTCTGGAACCGGGCCGTGCGCTGGACGATCACCGAGGGCGGCACGGGCACTGTGGAGGCGCGCGTGGTCGAGCGCGGCGAAGAGGCCGTGCTGACGGTGAACGCGCGCGACAGCCGGGGCAGTTTTCTCAACGGCCTGGCGATGCAGGCGGCGGTTGTGGGGGGCGACCTGCTGACGACCACGCTCACCCTCCAGCAGACAGCGCCGGGCCGCTACGAGACCACGCTCAGCCCGGCGCGCGAGGGCGCTTACTTCATCACGGTGGCGGGCAGCACCGCGCCCGGCAGCAATTCCGTGACTACGCAATCGGTCATGCAGACGACGGGCTGGGTGCTCGGCTATTCGGCGGAGTACGCGCTCAACGGCGCAGGGGCGCAGGATCAGTCGCCCGCTGACTACCTGCGCGATCTGGCCGCGATCACCGGCGGCGGATCGCTGCGGGAGAATCCGGCGGGCGCGTTCGCTCACAATCTGGATCAGGCGCGGGCCGCGCAGCCAGTCTGGGCGTACTTGGTGCTGGCGGCGCTGCTCCTGCTGCCGCTGGACGTGGCCGCCCGGCGGCTGGTCATCACGGGGGAGGACGTGGCGCGGGCGCGCGCGTGGCTGCGCCTGCGACGCGCTCAGCCCGATCTCGGCGCGGCGGGCGAGCGCTTCGAGCGTTTGCTGGGCGCGAAGGGCCGCGCGAGTGGAGCGCGCGCCGAGTCGCCACCCCCTGAATCGGCTGCGATGCCCGGCTCCGCGCCGCCTCCCGAACCCATCGCACCGCCATCACCGCCACCACGCCCGCCGTCCGCTGAAGCGCCCACCGCGTCGCGCCCTGACCGCGGACCCCGTCCCATTCCCAAATCTCCCGCCGAGCGCGCCCGCCAGGAGGAGACTCTTGCCTCGCGCCTGCTGGAACGACGGCGGACTCGCCGCGACGATGACGACAGGTAGCCTATGAGACACCACTTTGGCATAGGGCCAGGCGTGGTCAGGGGGCTTGGCGCTTGCCTGCTTACGGCTGCGCTGCTGCTGGGTTGCAGCCTCGCCCGCGTGGACAGTCCGCCAGGGGGCGATCCGCCCGCGTCCAGCATACCAACGAGCGGCTGGACGACCATCGCGCCGGGCGTCGAGCGGCGCGCGATGGCCCTGCCGGTCGCCTCGGCGTCCGCACAGGGGGTGGCGCTGCTCGTGCGTGCAGACCCGGCAGTGGCGCGGCTTGGCGTGGCGTACAGCCCCGGCGCGGCACGCACGCTCGGCGAGTGGCAGCAGGCATTGCCGGATGCGCAGGTCATCGTCAATGGTGCGTTCTTCGACGAGGCGGATCGCGCCCTGGGCCTGATCGTCAGCGACGGGCAGGCTTACGGACAATCGTTCGTTGGCTTCGGCGGGATGTTGCAGGTAGATGCTTCTGGCGCGCGCGTGCGCTCGCTGGTGAGCAGCCCTTACCAGGGCGAACCGCTTTGGCAGGCGGTGCAGGCGTTTCCCATGCTGATCGAGCACGGCGGCGTGCTCGCCCCGCAGGGCGACGGCTTCGACCAGCGCTCGCGGCGCACGTGGATCGGCCAGGATCGCGCGGGGCGCATCGTCCTCGGCGTGACGCACAACCTGATCACGCTGGCGGACTTGCAGGCGTGGCTGCTCGCGTCCGATCTCGACCTGGACGTGGCCTTTGCGCTGGACGGGGGGCGCTCCAGCGGCATAGCCCTCCAGACGCCGTCTCACCAGGAGAGCATCCCGGCCTTCGACCGCCTGCCGTCGGTCGTGGTCGTGTATGCCCCGTGAATTCTGCGGTATGATAGGCGGGTTGACCACGCAACGCATCACGCAACAGACCGGACAGACATCCTTGATGACCGAAACCACCCAGACGATCCCGACCTGTATCCTCACACCCGACGGCCTGATGCCCACGCCCTACCAGGTGCGCTCGCTGACCGAGGCGGTCGGGTGCGAGCCGCGCGGCGTCTACACGGTCGCGCGAACGTTTCACGGCGACCACGCCCTGCTGTTTGACGCGCACCTCGACCGGCTGGAGCAGTCGGCGCATCTGGTCCATATCCCGCTGCGGCTGGATCGCGGGCGTCTGCGGGCGGCGCTGCGCGAGTTGCTGCGCCAGGCGGGCTACCCTGACGCCAAGTTCCGCATCACGGTCTCCTACGAGCGCCCGGATTGGCTGTACTTCGCGCTGGAGCCGTTTCGCCCCGTGCCGGAGGAGATCATGCGTCAGGGGGCGCACGTGGTCACCGCGCCGCTGGCGCGCGAGAACCCGGTCGTCAAGACGACTGACTGGATGATTGTGCGCCAGCCAGCCTGGGACAGCCTGCCGCCGGGCGTATACGAGGCGATTCTGGTGGGGCAGGACGGGCGGCTGCTGGAAGGGTTCTCCAGCAACTTCTACGGCGTGCTCGATGGGAAGCTGCGCACGGCGCTCGATGGCGTGCTGGCGGGCATCACCCGCCGGGCGATCCTGACCATCGCGCCGGACGTGCTGCCGGTTGAGCCGGTGGGCGTGCATCTGGCGGAGGTGCCGCGCCTGGCGGAAGCCATGCTGACCAGCAGCGGGCGCGGCGTGGTACCCATCACGCGCATTGACGGCCAGCCGGTTGGCGACGGGCAGGTGGGGCCGGTGGTCAGCGCCCTGCGCGCCGGCTACGAGGCGTGGACTGAGACCCACCTCGAGCCGATTTAGAGGCTGTTATGCACTGACGGCCCTGTCTTTCCCCAGCGGTTTTGGGTAGCTCCTGGTTTACCTCACCCCCGCCTCGGCGCTGGCGCGCCTCGCCGCCCCCTCTCCATGCATGGAGAGGGGGAAAGGCCGAGCGCAGCGAGGCCAGGGGGTGAGGTCAACAGAGCGCCCCTCTCCCTGGCGGAAGGCGGTACCAAGTTCATAACACGCTCTAGAGCGCGGCGGGCGCGCTCATTCCGGTTCGGCGGGGGCGCTTTCGACGCCTGGCCTGAGCGTCTGCAAGGCGCGCTCCTCCTGCCGCACGATGACCGATCCGGCGATCTGGCGGCGCAGCGTCTCCAGGCGCGGGTAGCCGTCAGCGAACTCAGCGGCCCATTCCTGGGCGAAAGCGCCGCGCCGGATGGCGTCGAGCACGGACTCCATCTGGCGGTGGTGCTTGACCTCGCGGAAGCGTTCGAGGCGCGAGAGCATCCCGTATTCGGCGGTGCGCGAGTGTTGAGCGAGCGTGGGCAGGACGCCCTGCTCGCCCCAGCGGGTGAGCAGATCGCCAAGCTCGCCGGACAGGTACAGGCTCATGCTCACCGCTTCGGGCGGAAAGCCCTCGCGGTTGAGCACTTCGACCGCCGTCTGCAGGATGGCGAACAGCGCCGGCAGGATGGCCTGGTGCGTGAACAGGTCTAGCTCGGCCTCCTGTTGAAAGGTCAGCTCGACCGCGCCCTGGCGCAGCGCGCCGAGCGCTTTGGCCAGGGCCAGGACGCGCGGCCAGGCTTCGCCGGAAGCGTCCTGCGCCACGCCCACGATGCTGGGAAAGCCCGGCCCATCCACGTAGCTTTCGCGCACGCGGCTGCCCAGCGCCTGGGGAGCGACGAGCACCACATCCACGAACGGGGGCGGCTCGATGAAGCCGAAGGCGATGTTGTAGCCGGAAGCGAAGGCCAGCGTGCTGCCCACGCGCAGGTTGAGCGCGATGTCCTGCAGATAAACCTGGGATGCGATCTCGTCGGGCAGTGTGAGGAGCAGCAGGTCGGCGCGCGCGGCGGCATCGGCCAGGGAGGTCACCTCGAAGCCTTCACGGTAGGCGCGCGCGGCATAGTCGTCGTCGCGATTGCCGATGAGCACGGAGAAGGCGCTGTCGCGCAGATTGAGCGCGAACGCCCGGCCCATGTGGCCGTAGCCGAGCACGGCGAGGGTGCGCGGCATCAACAGCGCGAGATCGGCGTCTGGCTCGCGGTAGATCATGGTCATCGAAGAGTCCTCCGCAGGGTGGTGCCTGCCCCGGTAGCGCGCGGCAGGGCGGCGCAGCGAGCATTCTACTGCGAAGGGCGGGCGCGTGTCGAGTGGTCTGGTTATTGGTTTGTGGTTATTGGTTATTGGTTGTTGGTGAGGGCGGCATCGTTTTGCAAGCGGCCTTCCAGCCACCAATCACCACCAACCAACCACCAATAACCAGCCACCAAAAACCAATCACCCCAAACGCAACACGCGGACGCCGTTTGCGTATATCATGGTAGTAGGGGAGCCAGGTGCTCGATCAGGTAGGGTACAACTTGTGAGCCAAGACAGCGATTCCCTATGGGTGCAGCGAACGCTTGCCGGCGATCCACAAGCCTTTGGGGAACTCGTCCAGCGTTACGAGCGCGATGTGTTCAACCTGGCTTATCGCATGTTGAGCGAGCGAGGCGAAGCGGAGGATGCGGCGCAGGAGGCCTTCATGCGCGCCTACTCCAACCTCGACCGCTACGATATGGAGCGGCCCTTCAAGACCTGGCTGCTCTCGATCACCTCGAACCATTGCATTGACCGGCTGCGCCGGCGGCGCCTGGTCTGGCTGTCTTTGGAAGAGCCGCTGCCCCCGCACCCGGCGCTGACCAGCGGCATTCCCGGCCCGGAAGAAGAGGCGCTGACCAATGAGCGCAACGTGCTGGTGCAGGAGATGCTGGCCGACCTCAGCCCGGACTACCGGCTGGCGGTGGTGCTGCGCTACTGGTATGACATGTCCTACGCTGAGATTGCCGAGATGCTCGACACAACCGAAAGCGCCATCAAGAGCCGCCTGTTCCGCGCGCGGCAGGCATTGGCCGACTATCTGGATGCGCAGCCAGCTTCCGCGCGCGAGCGCGTGATGGAGGGTTCCTGATGCCTCACGATGACCTGACACTCCAACAGCAGATGCAGCGGGCGCTCGATGGCGAGTTGAGCGGCGAAGAGCTGGCCCTGCTGCAGTCACGCCTCGACGAGAGCGGCCAGCGCGCGGCGGGCTGGGAACGGCTGCGCCAGACCGATGAGCTGCTGCGCAAGACGCCGCTCGTCGTGCCGGCGCGCGGGTTCGCCGACCGCGTGATGGCGGCGATCATGGCCATGGGCGTGCCGGAGTTCGCCCGCCGCCATACGAGCGTGGGCCTGGCCCTGGGACTGGTCGCGGCGGCTCTGCTGACCGTGCCCGTGCTGTGGGCCATGTTGTTCGTCATCGTCAGCGCCCTGACCGACCCAGGCGCGCTCGGCGCGGTGTTGGAGACGATCCTGGCGGCGGCGAGCGCGGTGGCGGACTTGCTGGCCGACCTGGTGGATCAAGTCCAGGCATTCACCGGCGAGTCGGCGCTGCTCGGCGCGGTGTTCGCTGGCGTGGCCGCTGTGACTATCGCCTGGCTGGGGCTGATCTGGCGGCTGATGGGCGGGAGAAGCGCGCTTCCCCGTCGCTCCAAGCTGTAGTGGCACGGCCTGTGCGCAGAAGCGAGGACCCGATGTCCCCCGAACTTCCCTCGACTCGCAAGCTGGCGCTCCCGGCGCTGCTCGTTGTGCTGGCGCTCGTGGTGACGGGATGCCAGAGCAGCTCAGACGACTTCGACGGCTTCATGATCACCTCGTCGTACACGCTGGGGGCGGGCGAGCAGCGCACCGGCGACCAGGTGATCCTGGCGGGGACGATTGTCCTGGAGACAGATAGCGTCGTGGAAGGCGACCTCACGCTGCTGGGCGAGAAGGTCACGCTCAACGGGGAAGTGCGCGGCGAAGCAGTGACTGTCGCCGACCGCCTGATCATCGGCGAAGGGGCGCACATCGCCGGCGACCTGACGATCTGCGCCAAGAGCCTGGAACGCAGCGATGCGGCCCGCATTGACGGGCAGATGCGCGAGGAGTGCAACCAGGGCGGGCGCGCCAGCGTCGGCAACGCGATCAATTCCGGCTGGGAAAGCTGGCGAGGCAGCGTCCTGTTCCGCACGGGCGCGGTGATCACTGGCTCGCTGTTCTTTGGGGCGCTGTCCGCGCTGCTGACGGCTATCTTGCCGCGCTCGCTGGTGCGCATGTCTGAGTCGATCTACCGCGCGCCGCTCGTCGCCGGTGGGGTGGGGATGCTGACCATGCTCGCTGCGATTGGGCTGACCGTTGTCTATGGCGTGTCGCTGCTGCTGATCCTGCCGCTGGTGCTGCTGCCCGTCGTGATTCTCGCCTGGCTGGCAGTTGGCGCGCTGTCAGTGCTGGGGTGGGTGGCGCTGGCGGGGCCGTTCGGCGTCGCTCTGCTGCGGCGTGTGGGGCTGGAGGGCCAGCCGCGTATGGTCGCGGCGGCGGTGGGAGGCATAGCGCTGTCGTTGCTGCTGCGCGTGTGGAGCGTCTTCTGGCTCACGGCGTGGATCGGGCTGCTGGCGACGACACTTCTGGGGGCGGTTGGGCTGGGCGCGGTGCTGCTCACGCGCGTCGGCACGCGGCCCTATCCCCGCCACGACGCTATCCCTGGGCGTTAGGCCGTCGCCGGGCGCGCGGCAGGGTTCATTCGCGCTCGTAGACGAGGACCATGCTCACCAGAACGGCGCGCGTGAACAGGGTGATCTGGCGCAGCATCGCGCTCCAGGTGCTCTGGGGCCGGGCGGTGCCTGTCTCGGCAAGCTGCACCACCGAGTCCACGAGGAAGTCCACGAAGTAGAAATAGCCCTCCAGCGCCTGCGAGAGCGACAGGCCCTGGCTCTTGAGCAGCCGCCCATAGGTCAGGCCAATGTCGTGGGCGGTCTCATGCCTGTTGCTGGCGGCGGGGTCTGCCAGGTGGCCGATCAGGGCGTCCATCAGGCGCAGGCCCTGGCGGCGCATGACCTCGCGCGCGTCGGGACTCAGCCGTCCGTACCATCCCAGGCGGGCGAGCGCTTCGCGGTCGCCCATTTCCAGCCGCGCGCGGCCCAGGGCGCTCTGGACGAGCACCCGTGCTTCCGCTGGCTGGGTGATACGGTTCGACGCCAGCCACTGCTCCAGGTCTGCCCGGCGAAAGCGGCGGTGGCCGCCCGGTGTGCGCCGATAGGGTAGCTCGCCCTGTTCGGCCCAGTTGCGGATGGTCGCCGGGTGGACGCCGATGATCTGTGCGGCCTCGCCCAGGCTGACCCATTCTGAAGGTTGGTCTCGTTCCGGGGTTGCGCGTGCCTGTGTCATGCTCTTCTCCGCCGGTACGGGCATCTTGAATTAGGATGACTCTACAGCATATCCACCGGGTCTATATCCACGATCCAGTCTTCGGGAATATCTATGCCTTCCAGCACCCCCGCCGGGTTTGCGCTGCGCACTACCAGGTGCCAGCGGTAGAGGTTATTGCGCCGGGCGAAGAAGCACGGCGTGGGGCCGATGATCTCGGTCGCCGTGAATTGTCCGGCGGCGATGCGCCGCTCGATGATCAGGCGGGCGCGCTGCGCCTCGGCTTCGGCGCGGTCGGCGGCTGGGTACTGGAAGATGAGGCGCGCCAGCCGGCGGAATGGCGGGAACCGCTGGTCGCGGCGATGGGCGATCTCCTGCCGGTAGAAGGTCAGGTAATCGTGGTGGGCGGCGGCGCGCACGGCATAATGCTCCGGCAGGTAGCTTTGCAGCACGACTCGCCCGCCCAGCGCGCCGCGCCCGGCTCGCCCGGCGACCTGCGTCAGAAGCTGGAAGGTGCGCTCGCCGGAGCGGTAGTCGGGCAGGCCGAGCGCGGTGTCGGCGGAGACGATGCCCACCAGCGTCACCTGTGGCAAGTCCAGCCCCTTGGCGACCATCTGCGTGCCGATCAGTATGTCGGCGCGATGCGCGGCAAAGGTGCGCAGAATCTTGTCGTGCCCGTCGGCAGCGGTCACGGTGTCGGCGTCCCAGCGGATGACCCGCGCCTGGGGAAATTCTTCGCGCGCCGCCGCTTCGATTAGCTCCGTGCCCTGGCCGAAGTGCCGGATGCGCTTGCTGTTGCACGCCGGGCAGACGGTGATGTGCCCGGTGGTGTAGCCGCAGTAGTGACAGATAAGGGCCTCGCGCGGGCCGTGATAGGTCAGCGGCGTGCTACAGCGCGGGCACATGGCAATGTAGCCGCAGTCGCGGCACATGATGAAGGTGGCTGTGCCGCGCCGGTTGAGGAAGAGGATGGCCTGTTCGGCCCGCTCCAGCACCTCGCTGAGCGCCGTGTGCAGCAGCCGGCTGAAGATGCTGCGGTTGCCGGCGCGCAGCTCCTGGCGCATGTCCACCACGTGCACGGCTGGCAGGTCGGCGTAGACGGCGTCGGCGGCGTCGGTGGGGTGGTAGCGCGCCTGTGGGGCGTTCAGCCGGCGGGTTAGCTCGGCGATGCGCTCGCGGTGGGCGATCACCCGGTCGGGCAGCGACAGAAGCTGATAGTCCCCACGCTCGGCGCGAAAGAACGTGCCCACGTCCGGCGTGGCGCTGCCCAGCAGCACCGTGCCCCGCGTGATGCGCATCAGGGCAATGGCCGCCTCGCGCGCGTGGTAGTAGGGCGGGGCGATGGGCGGCGGCGACTGCTTGTAGCTGTCGTCGTGCTCCTCGTCGAGGATGACCAGCCCCACGTTCGGCAGCGGCGTGAAGAGAGCCGAGCGCGCGCCGACCACCACGTGCACCTGGCCGGCCCGCGCGCGCCGCCACGTGTCGTAGCGCTCGCCAACCGAAAGCCCGCTGTGCACCACGGCCACGCTGCCCGGAAAGCGCGAAGCGAAGCGGCGCACCGTCTGCGGCGTCAGGGCGATCTCCGGCACCAACACAATCGCCTGGCGGCCCTGGGCCAGCGCTCGCTCCACTGCGCGCAGATAGATTTCTGTCTTGCCGGAGCCGGTCACGCCGTGCAGCACGAACACGCCAGAGGTCTCCGGCGTGGGCGAGACAGCGCCCCAGTGAATCGTGTCCATGTATCCCTGGACGGTCTCCCAGACGCGGCGCTGCTCGGCGGTGAGCGGCGGGGCGACGGTCGGCAGGAATTCCTGCTCGCCCACCGGATCGCGCCAGGTTTCCGCCTCGCCCAGCGCCACCAGGTCGTCGTCGGCCAGGCGGCGCAGGTGCGCGAGCGTGGTGCCCGTCGCCTGGGTGACTTCGCGCAGGGGGACTGCGCCCCCGGCCTGGGCGAGGTATTCGAGCACGGCCAGGTACGGCGCGCCGCCGCGCAGCTCGATGATGCGCGCCATCACTGCCTGGGGCGGGTGGACGAGCTCCACCGTCGCCGGGTCTGTCCAGCGGCGGACCGTCCCGGCCTTTTCGAGGCGACCCACCGCACCGGCGTTCAGCGCGCCCAGGGGAAGGGGGCTGTTCGCCTCCAGAAGCTGCTGCAAGACCTGGCGCTGCGCGTGGGCGCGGGCATAACCTCCGGCTTCCAGGTGCGCGGCGATCTCCGCCGGGGCGACGGTTAGCTCGACCCACGTCTGGCTGGCTGTCTGGCGCAGGTCGCCGGCCTCAGCCAGCGTGCGGATTGGCGCTTCCGTGCAGCCAACCGCAGCCATCACCGCGCTGACGGTCATGCGTTGGTGGCGCGCGGTGAGCAGCACTTCGAGCACGTTGGCCCGCCGCGATTCGCGGCCCAGCCGGGGGGCAATATCCTTGATCCGGTCTGGAGCGATGTTCAGTTGGACGGTGCGCACGGTCTTGGGACCCACATCGGGCTTTTCCAGAATCGGGTCCTGGCGGACGATGCCCCGCTTGACCAGCCCGGCCAGCGGCCCCTGCCAGCGGACAAGGCGCAGCGCGTGGGCGATCTGCCGCCCGCGCAGCGGCCCGCGCCGGTGGAGCAGGCTGACCAGGCGCTTCTGCGTCTTGGAGAGGTCTGCGGCGTCTTCCTCGATCAGCGTGTAGAGCAGATCGCCGCGCTTGGCGATGCCCGGCGGCAGCATCAGCCACAGGCACAGCCCCAGCGGGGTGAGCGTCTCGTGCGCCAGCCAGCGGGCCAGCTCAAGCTGGGCGGGCGTGATCACCGGCACGGGATCCAGCCGCTCCAGGATCGGCTTGGTCTGCGGGATCGGCGCGTGTTCGTGCAGGGCGATGACGATGCCGGTTGTGTGCGCCGTGCCGAAGGAGACCTTGACCAGGTGCCCCGGCGCGATCAGGCCAGACAGGGAATCCGGGATATGGTAATGGAACGTGCCCTGGACGCGGCGGTTGACGGCGACTTCGGCGAACATCATCTGCTGGGTGGCTCAGCGCCGGGGCTGGCGGCCCGCCTGTAGAAGACAGCCGCGCCGTAGCCGACCACCTGCGCGTAATCGCGGGTCACGTCGCCAGAGGTCGCGTAGCCGACGATCTGAGCGGTGTCCGCCCCCAGGGCGCGCGCCGCGATCATGATCGTCGCAATGGCTCCGCGCCCACAGGCGAAGCCGGAGCCGCTCACCTCCGCCTGAATCACATCCGCCGGGTCGTAGCGGGCGACGGCATCGAGCACCGTCCCGTCGAGCCGGCGGGCGATGTCCTGCGGGTAGAAGTGCGACAGATCGGAGCTGGCGACGAGCAGGGCGCGGGTGCCAGCCAGCGTGTCGGCCAGCGCCTGGCCGAGCGCCTGGGCCATCTCGTAGGATTGCTCCACCAGAGCGAGCGGGATCATGCGAAACTCGCCGAGCGCGCGCTGGAGGAATGGCAGCTCGATCTCCAGCGAATGCTCCGGGTCGGTGCGCACTGCCTTGATCGGAATGACCTCTCCCAGCACCGCCAACGCCGCCCGGTCAACTGGCACCTGGCCGAGCGGGGTCTCGTAGGCTTCGTGGGCGGTGGTGACTATTGGGGCGTCGTAGGGGTAATGCGACGGGCCAACCAGGGCGACGACCTCTGTGGCGAGACCCTGCACCAGCTTAAAAGCGTGCCCGGCGACGGGGCCGGAGTAGCGGTGCCCGGCGTGCGGCGTCAGAACGCCGATCACGTCACCGTTCAGGGCGGGCACATCGGCCTGTTCCAGATACTCGTCCACCGAGCGCGCCAGGCGCAGCGGGTCGGCGGAGTACCAGCGCCCGGCAATCGGGGATGGGCGCACGTCCTGATAAAGGTGCGGCGCATTCATGGCTGGCCCCTTTCGCTACCAGGTGCGAACGGCCTTTTATTTACATTCTACTATCGCCTGCCCTGGTAGGCCAGTGCTCCGCCAGGGTAATCGCATCAAACGTGCGTGTTGTTCTACCTCACCCCAGCCTCGCTCCGCTCGGCTTGCCCCCTCTCCGTCAACGGAGAGGGGGCGGCGAGGCGCGCCAGCGCCGAGCGGGGGTGAGGTAGACCGGGGCGCAGCAGAGCAGCGCCCCTACCTGACAGGTTTTGCGCGCACCCGTCGCGGCGATAAGCGCGACCTCACCCCCAGCAAACTTCGGAAGTCTGGCGTTATGAGCGCCCCTCACTTTACCTCACCCCCAGCCTCGCTGCGCTCGGCTTGCCCCCTCTCCGTTGACGGAGAGGGGGCGGCGAGGCGCGTCAGCGCCGAGCGGGGGTGAGGTAGACCAGGACGCAGCAGAGCAGCGCGCCTACGAGCAGGCTGGCGCGCGGCGGATTTTGATGCGATTACCCTGAGTGCTCCGCGCCAACGCAAAGCCGGGTGACGGTCAGCAATCACCCGGCCTGGCACGTGAGTATGTGACTGGTGGGAACGCTCTACTTGATGCGCGCCAGCACGTCGTCTTCGTTCATCAGCAGGTAGGTCTTGCCTTCGAACTTGATCTCGGTGCCGGTGTACTTGGGGAACAGCACGCGGTCGCCGACCTTCAGATCGGTTTCCATCTCGTCAGGATCGCCGATGGCCTCGACGGTGCCCTGCTGCGGCTTTTCCTTGGCCGTCTCCGGCAGCAGCACGCCACCGGGCGTCTGCGATTCACCCTCAAGCGGCAGGACGAGAACACGAGCGCCCAGGGGTTCGATGTTGATCTTTGTGGCCATGTGACTTTCTCTCCTTAGTGCCTCGAGTTGTATAAGCCATTCAGTCCAAGACCGGCTGAGCGCGGTCGTTGGCTAAGTTCCGCCGCTGCGGTGAGATGGCTCACTGCACGGCGGCCTTTAGCTTTTCCAGGAGCACCTGCTCAGGTGCTGCGCCTTCCAGGTACGCGTGCTCGTTGATCACGGTGCGCGGCACGCCCATCACGTCGTATTTCTGGCCGAGGTGCGGGAACTCCGTGACCTCCACCATATCCGCCGTCACTTTGTCCGAGGCGTAAGCAAGCTGGTGGGCCAGCATCACCGCGCGCGGGCAGTGGGGGCAGGTGGGCGTCACGAAGACTTGCAGATGCAGCGGCGTTTGCAGCGCGTCCAGGAATTTTCGCGTGTCGTCCTCCAGCGCCGAGTCCCCGGTGCCAACCAGCACGATAGCCTCGATCAGCGAGGTGAACTCGTAGCCTGCTGGAATGCCGAAGAAGCGGATGCCACGGTCGCGCCTGTCCGCATCCAGGACGAAAATCGCCGGGACTTTGTCGGCTCCCAGACTCCTGGCGAGATCGCTCTCGGCTGCGAAGTCATGAACCTCCACACTGATCAGGTCAGAGAGGTCTGCCACCTCTTCGATGATCTGGCGCGTGCCACTGCATGCCTCGCAGTCGAAGTCCTGGGTGAACATCTTCAGTGTCACGGGCGACTTCACAGCCGCCAACACCTCGCGAACCTGCTGCTCTGTTTCTGGATCCATCAGGCGCATGATTGCCCAATCCTCGTGTGCCAACCGGTACAGCTCACCCAGTTAGATGCGGCGTCCCCTGGCCGGTTGCGCCAGCCTGCGCTCATCATACCGGAAAACCGGCTGCCTTTCTAACAGAAATTCGTTAGAGGTGCGCCGGGCGCGCGCTTGGCGGTATAATCGCTCTCACAGCCAGCCGACCCCTCGCCACAGACGAAAGGGCATCATGGGCAGCGCGACAGTCACCTGGGTTCAGGACCTGCAATTCGTTGGGACGGACAGCACCAAGCATTCGGTCGTCGTGTCTGCCCCGGACGAGGCAAACGGCATCGGCATGAAGCCGAGTGAGCTGCTGCTGGTCTCTCTGGCGGCGTGCACGGCCTATGATGTCGTCAACATTCTTCAAAAGAAACGCAAGAGGATCAGGCAACTGCACGTGAAAGTTGAGGGCGAGCAGCAAAGCACCGCACCCTGGCCGTTCACGCGCATCCATCTGCACTACGTCATCACCGGAGAGGACATCTCCGAGCGCGATGTCGCCCAGGCTATTCACCTGTCGCACGACAAGTACTGCTCTGTGTCAGCAACACTTCGCCGGTCGGTCACTCTGACTCACGATTACGAGCTTTTGAGCGAGACCGACGCGGGCGAATCTTAGCCGGCAAGTCGGGACTCTGCCTGGATTTTGCACTGAGAGGGGCAGCCTGTGGACCTGATTGATCTTCTGCTTGGTCGCAGCGACCGTTACCAGCGCGTCCCTGGCTTGCTGGGCGGGCTGTCGCGCTGGCTGGTGAGCTGTAGCTGTCTGCTATCGGCCCTGGTGCTGCTGGGAGTCGTGCTGGTATTGGGCGGGTTTATCAGCGTGGGCGAAAGCGCGGTCACGGTGGTGATCGTCTTTGTGACAATCGTCGTTGCCATCGCCTCGCTGATCCGCACCAGCCTCGGCTATTGAGCGATCCCATCTGCCAGGGCTTCATTTCTTGGACGCAGCGCGCAGCACAAACAGACGTGCGCCTGCCTTACGGGAATGCTTGCTGCACCCACTGCATGGGGTCTACCTGCACCCCGCCGACCCACATTTCCCAGTGCAGATGCGGGCCGGTTGACCGTCCAGTTGATCCCACCGCGCCGATGACCTGCCCGGCGCTCACCACATCACCCACCCGCACGCCGATCTCCGACTGGTGCCAGTAGCCAGTGACGACGCCCCAGCCGTGATCAATGATGGTGGCGTTGCCGCGCACAGGCAGGGACTCGGCCAGCACGACCACACCCGCCGCCGGAGCCAGCACCGGGGAGCCTGGATAACCGCCGAAGTCGGTGCCGCTGTGGAACGTGCTCAGCACGCCGCCATTATAGGCCCGCCGCGTGCCAAACTGCGAGGTGATGGCCCCGGTCGAAGGCAGGCCCATCAGGCCGTCGAAATAGCGTTGCGCGGTGAAGACGCTCATGGTGCGGGCGACCAGGTCCCATTCCGGCTCGGTGACCTGGCCGGTGAGCAGGTCTTGCTGCTGCGTGTCCAGCGAGATGGTCTCCGTGCCGTAATCTCCGTCGTCCACGCGCACGCTGAAGGACAGGCGCGTCTGCGCGCCATCGGGCGTGGTCACGCTGAGCGCCAGCGGGTAAACGCCGTCTGCGGTGAAGGCGTGCACGCCGAACAGCGCCACATGCTGGTTGCCATCGTGCGTCACGAACTGGACAGGGTAGCCGACGAAGGTGCCGGCCAGCGTCGCCGGCCCCTCGGTCGTGATGTGCAGCGCGATGGTCTGGCCCTGCACGGCGGGCGTGGGCGCAATGGTGAACGCGACGAGGGGGTCGGGCAACTCGCGCGGGCTGCCATCGTCGCCGGGCACCCATATCCTCAGACCGGCGAAGACGGGACCGTAGTTCGTCAGCCCGTTCGCTGCGGCGAGCGCACGCCAGGGCATGCCCATCCGCAGCGCGATGCGCAGCACATTGTCCCCCGGCTGGACGCGGTAGAGGCTGCGCGGCTGGGCTGCGGCGCCGGCTTCAGCCGCTGCGCCCTGGTTGATCGTCAATTCCTGGCCGATGAACAGGCGCGCCGGGTTAGTGATGCGGTTAGCGGCGGCGATGCGCTCCGCGGTCGTCTGGTAGGTGGCGGCCAGCGTGCGCAGGGTGTCGCCAGGGGCGACGCTGTGGGTGATCGGCGCACCGGGCACGCCCAGGCGCGCGTTGGGGATGAGCAGCCGCTGCCCGACGCTGATGTAGCGCGGATCGCTGATGCCGTTGGCGGCGGCAATGGCCTCGACGGTCGTCCCATACTGCATGGCGATGCCGAACAGCGTCTCGCCGCGCTGCACGACGTGGATGGTCGCGCCGCCCACTGATGGCGATTGGCCCCCATCCTGCGCCCAGGCCAGGCGCGGGCCAGCCACGCCCCACAGCACGGTGAGCAAGGCGATGAGAGGTATGGATCGGTGCAGCAGCCGGATCATCCTGGCGGCCTCGCGCGTATGAGGTCGTAGAGGTTCTGCGACTGGGCGAGCCTGTTCAGAGCGTCGTTCGCCAGCGCCTGCCCCTGCTCCGCTGAGCTTGCCAGATTGCGGTCCCAGCAAGTCGCTTCGTACAGCGCGCGCGCTTCCAATGCCAGCGCCAGCCCCTCCTGCTGGAGACGGATGGCGTCGGCAAGCTGGGGGTCGGCGGCGGTGGGCGAGTCCAGAAGGGCCTGCTCTTCGGGCCTCAGGGCGAAGGCGGTGGGCCAGCGTTCCAACGCGCAGTAGCTGGTCGAAGCCTGCCCTTGCGGTGAGAGCGCCTGCTCCCACTGGTCAATCATGCCTATCCCATAACTGCTCTTGAGATCGCCCATGACTGCGTAACGCTCGCGCAGCGCCACGAGAATGGCGCGGTAGTCGAGGTCAGGGAAGGGGAGCGTGGCCGTCGGAGACGGGGTGGTTGTAGGCGTGCGCGTCGGCGTGGGTGAGATGGTCGGCGTGGGTGAGACGGTCGGCGTCGGCGTGATGCTGGCCGGGACGGTCGCCGAAGGAGGCACCGTTGCGGTGGGCGTGGTGGGCGTGGGAGTCAGCGAGGGGGTGGCAGTGGCTGTCGGCAGCGGCGTGACCGTTGGGCCAACTGTGGGAGCCGGGCTGACAATGGCCCGCTGAAGCTGCTCGCTCGCCTCCTGAATCTGGTTGTCCACCTTGTCAAGCTCGACCGCCGACGCCAGAATGCGCTCTGTCTTGATGGCTGGATTCTGGCAGGCGATGTCGAGAAACATCAGCGCCTTTTGCAGCGCGGGCAGCGCAGCATCTACGTTCATGGCGGCGATGTGCAGATCGGGATACGTGACCTGATCAATGGCCGCCAGGCTCACCGGCTCCGGCACGCTGTAGGCGAAGTCGCACGTCAGATCGCCCGTCGCATCGGAGATGGCGATCTCGTTGCGCAGGTCGGCGGCCAGTTGCCGGGCATCGCCCAGGCGCGTCTCGACCTGGGCGATCACTTCCCGGCGTGGGGAGGGCGGCTCGTCGAAGATCGAGCCGGACGGCTGATCGGCGCTCTCGTCATCGCTCAGAAGCGCCAGGCCGTTGAGCGCCAGGGATGCCAGCAGGAGCGCAGCCAGCGCCCCCGTCACCAGCCTCAGCAAGCGGCGGCCCGGCGGAAAGCGCCGCGTGCTGCGTCCTTCCTGCCGCGCCTTGAAGGTGGCCAGGGCCAGGCGCGCAGCATCGCGCACTCCCTCGTCGTCGTCCTGAAGGTAGGCGTTGCGCAGGAAAGGAATCACTGCCGGATCGCCGGTCCTGGCGAGCTTGCGGCAGGCAGCGCGACGCTGCCGGGGGCGCTTCGCTTCGCTAAGCTGCCCGGTCAGATCGTCCCACGATGGCTTGCTCATCGGGCATCCTCACGGAGACAGACGTGATCCAGCAGGGCCGGGATACGCATCACGGCGCGACAACGGTGAACGAGCAGCTTCCCTGGTCAGCTTCATTGGCCGTTCCGGGGCCGAACCGTTCGTAACCGTCGGTGATGGCCTCATCCCATGTCAGGCGGTAGTCCACCCGATGCTCGCCCGGCTGGAGCTTGCCCACAGGGTAGTACCAGTACGTAAACCAGAGACCCCCCTCGCGGATCATCTCGGTCGCGTAGCGCTCCCAGTTCTCCAGCAGCTTGCCGTCCAGGCGCACTTCATAGCTGGCGTTGAGCAGGTGCTCGTCCATGTATTCCGGGCGGGTCACGAACCAGCTCCACTCGATGAACACATCGTCAGTCGTCTTGGGGCGGGGCGGGCGGACGCCCTTGAGCTGGCAGTAGGCCAGAATCTCGACGCGGTTTGGCTCCGGCGTGGGCGCGGCGCTGCTGGTTGCCGGCGGAGTCTCGGCCAGGCTGCGGAGCGCGGTGAAGTCAGTGTTGACCAGCGCCCCCAGCGCCCACAGATAGCGCACCTCGCCGTCCTCGTCGCTGAGGGCGACCTTGTACCACTCGCGCCCGTTGGCATCGGTCTGCACGCCCAGCACGCCCACCTCGGTGCCGGGCCGCACGCTGAGCACGATGTCGTAGTCGGTGCCTGGCCCGGTGCGTAGGTTGACGTTCTCTGTCGAGCGGATGACCCCGGCGGCGGTGGGCGTGACGGTCGGGGTCACGGTGGGTGTAAGAGTAGGTGGGACGGATGTCGCTGTCACCGAAGGGGTGGTGGACGGCGTGAACGTGGCGCTGGGCAGCGGTGTCGCCGTGAAGCGAGGCGTGAAGGACACAATAGGCGCCAGCGTGCGCGTGGGCACCTGCAAGGCGGCTGCACCGTTGCTGCTGGCGGGAGTGGGTTGTGCGGGGGAGGCTTCCTGGCAGCCAGCCAGCACCAGGACAGATGCGAGCAGAAGCCAGATCATCCAACGGGCGTATGGGCGCATCTGCTTTTCCTCCGCATACCGTTCTCCGCCAACGGTGTCCAGCTTAGCAGCATTCTAACCTGCGCACAACCCGCGTCCCGGACGGGGCACGCGAAAAGGTTGACGGCGACTCGCTGGGCGCAGGGCGTTTACCTCACCCCCAGCCTCGCTCCCTCTTTTCCCCCCCCCTTTTTCGGGGGGGGGGGGGGGGGGGGCGTCAGCGCCGAGCGGGGGTGAGGTAAACCAGGGCGCAGCCGAGCAGCGCCCCTACTTGACAGGTTTTGCCGCACCCCTGCGACAGGCGTCGGATCAAGCGTTGAGCGTTGTTCTTACCTCACCCCCAGCCTCGCTACGCTCGGCTTGCCCCCTCTCCGTCAACGGAGAGGGGGCGGCGAGCGCGTCAGCGCCGAGCGGGGGTGAGGTAAACCAGGGTGCAGCCGAGCAGCTCCCCTACTTGACAGGTTTTGCACGCACCCCTGTAGGGCAATCGCATCAAACGTGCGCGTTGTTCTACCTCACCCCCAGCCTCGCTACGCTCGGCTTGCCCCCTCTCCGTTGACGGAGAGGGGGCGGCGAGGCGCGTCAGCGCCGAGCGGGGGTGAGGTAAACCAGGGCGCAGCCGAGCAGCGCCCCTACATGACAGGTTTTGCACGCACCCCCTGCGACAGGCGCGGAAGTCTGGCGTTATGAGCGCCCCTCACTTTACCTCACCCCCAGCCTCGCTACGCTCGGCTTGCCCCCTCTCCATGAGGAGAGGGGCGGCGAGGCGCGTCAGCGCCGAGCGGGGTGAGGTAAACCAGGGTGCAGCCGAGCAGCACCCCTACTTGACAGGTTTTGCACGCACCCCTGTAGGGCAATCGCATCAAACGTGTGCGTTGTTCTACCTCACCCCCAGCCTCGCTACGCTCGGCTTGCCCCCTCTCCGTGCATGGAGAGGGGGCGGCGAGGCGCGTCAGCGCCGAGCGGGGGTGAGGTAAACCAGGGTGCAGCCGAGCAACACCCCTACTTGATAGGTCTTGCTCGCACTTCCCGGTGGGCAGCACCATCTCACGCAGGGACCTTCAGCGAGAGTCAGACGGAACTGGCGGGCGGGTTGCCCGGCGGCGCGCTCTGGCGACCGGAGGCGAGCAGCAGGCGGACCCGATCAATGAGGCTGTTGGCGACATACGGCTTGGTCACGTAGCCATCGGCCCCCGCCTCCAGCACATCACGGATTGTCTTTGGCTCGACTTTGGCCGACAGCACCAGCACCGGCACCGGGTCAAAGCGGGAATCGCTGCGGACGCGGCGCAGGATATCGAAACCATTGACATGTGGCAGCATCAAATCTAATATGATGAGGTCGGGCGTGTTGCCTGCCAGGTAGGTGAGGGCTTCCTGCCCATCCGCAATGGTGGTGCTGCGCGCGCCGATCCGCCGCAAGAGCAGCACCATCAGCTTGAGCAATTCCGTGTCGTCGTCAATGACAACAATGTGCGGGGCGGCGTTTAACTGCGCTTCGCTCACGACAGACTTCCTCGCTGATCTGCTGATCCGCTGGAGCCGGCTTGTCCACGAGTGATGCTCGCTGGCAAGAGCGCGGGACTGCCTGGCTGAGCATGTTTTACACCGGCTCCAATTGCCGGGCAAGTTTTGCGGGGAGTGTATCGTTGTGGCATCTGGTGTGTTTTCATAGTAGCATGGGCTGATGGCTGCTCGCGCAGGGCGGGCGAGGAAGGGCAGGGCGATGGAACCAGGACTGGTTGTGCTTGTGATCGCCATCGGGTATGTGATTGGGTCGTTCCCGACAGCGTACCTGGTCGCGCGGACGAGAGGGGTTGACATCTTCGCGGTGGGCAGCGGCAACATGGGGGCGACCAATGTCAGCCGCGCCATCGGGATGCGCTATGGCCTGCTGGTCTGGGCGATTGATGGGGCGAAGGGCATTCTGGCTATTCTGCTGGCCCGCCTGATCGTGCCCGATTACCAGACAACAGCGAGCGTGCTGGCGGCTGTGTCTGCCGTGGCCGGGCACAACTGGTCGTTGCTGGCGACGCTGCTGACGGGCAGCATTCGTGGCGGCAAGGGCGCGGCGACGGCAATGGGCACGTTTGTCCTGCTGGCTCCCACGCTGCTGGTGGCGCTGGTGCTGGCGGTCGCCATGGCCATCGTGCTGCTGACGCGCTACGTCTCGCTCGGCGTGCTGACGGCAGTGGCGGTTGCCGGCATCGCTTTCCTGGCGCTGGTCATTGCGGGCTGGATGGACCCCGTCTACACCGTGTACTTGCTGGCGGGCTGGATGGTCTTCGTCCGGCACCGCGGCAATATTGTGCGCCTGCTGGCTGGCACCGAGCGGCGTCTGGGCGAGCGCGCCTGAGTTCGGCTCCACCCCGGTTTTCGATTGTGAGGACGCCCGGCTTGTGTTGGACAGGCCGGGCGTTTCTTGTGCGCGGGTGGCATGGTCAGAGCGAGTGGGGCGTGGTCAGCGCCGGTTATCTCTGGGCGGGTGGCTATGCTATAATGCTGTGCCAGTGCGGAACACAGCGGGGTGTGCGCGCCATGACACGAACACTCGTGATCGCCAACCAGAAGGGTGGGGTCGGCAAGTCCACGTCGGCGATGAACCTGGGGTTGGCGCTTGCCGAGAAGGGCCAGCGGGTGCTGCTCATTGATCTCGATCCCCAGGGCGGGCTGACGGCGGCCTTCGGCATTGACTCTTACGACATCCGGCGCAGCGCCTTCTCGCTCATCATGTACAGCCATGTCTCGCTCTCGCGGGTGATGCGGCCTGTGCGCACCAATCTCGCCCTCGTCCCGGCCAGCATTGACCTGGCCGCGTCCGAGGTGCAGTTGGCGGGCATGGCCGACCGCGTGCAGCGGCTGCGCTCCTCGCTGCGCCGCAGCCAGCTTCCCTTCGACTACGTGCTGATGGATACGCCGCCGGGCCTGGGCATACTGGCCGCCAACGGCCTGGTCGCCGCCGACGAGGTGCTGATCCCGGTGCAGTGCCAATATCTGGCCATGCGTGGCGTGCGCGCGCTGATGGACACGATCATCCGCATCAAGAAGAATCTGAACCCTGCGCTGCGCCTGGCCGGGCTGTTCGGGACGATGTACCGCCCCGACTCGGTGCACGCCCAGGAGGTCGTGGACGAACTGCGCTCCGTGTTCGGCGAGCGCATGTTCCGCACGCTGATCCAGTTCGATGATGTGGTCGCCGAAGCGCCGATTGTCGGCCTGTCGGTGCTGGAATACATGCCCCGCCACCCCATCGCCAAGAGCTACCGGGTGCTGGCAGAGGAGGTCATGCGTGGACGCGCCGAATGACGAACGCCGCCCGCGTGCGACGCTGCGCGGCAAAGGGCGCGCCATCCTGCTCGGCCAGCGCCCGCTGCCCTCGGAGGACATCGCGCCCCCCGACCAAGCGCCGCCCGTCGAGCGCGAGGCGTTGAGCCTCGATCCGGCGTCGCTGCGCCTGAGCGCCGAAGAAACGCGCGCCCTGTTCGACCTGCGCGCGCCGCTGCCTGCCCTCGACGAGACGCTGCCGCTGATGCCGGCCCGTCCCGCTGCGCCGCCCCCACGCGGGCCGGAGCCTGCTCCGGTGGCCCAGCGCCCGGCCCATGCCGCGCGAGTCGTGCCGGAGGTGGAAGAGGCGCTGGCCGATCTGCCAGACTGGCTGGCGGGTTCCGGGCAGGCCGATGATTTGCCGGTGACCGCCGGGCGGGACAACGCCAGCGCGCCGTCCGCTGCGCCCGATGACGCGCAACCCCTGGCCGAGCGCGAATCTTCTGCGCCAGCCAGGGCCGCGCCAGCATCCTACGAGGCCCATCCAGACGTTGAGTCCCTGACGCCCGCCGCGCCAGAAGCCTGGTCGTCGGAGCCAAAGGCAGCGACGCCCGCCGAGGCGGAGCCTGCGCAAGCACCCGTGCCGCCTCGCGCCGCCGCGCCAGAGACAACTGTTGTCGAGCCGCCGTTCCCGGCGAGCGAAGCGGCTGCGCCGCCCCTGGTGGACGATGAGCGGCTGCGCAAGCTTGCGGCGCAGATTGAGGCCGTGCAGGATGATCTGGCCCGCCGCCCCAGCGGTGATGCGGACCTGGTGCTGGGCTATCAGCAGGCGCTCGCCGACGCCAGCCGGGCGCTCGCCGAATCGCGCGGCAACTTCGAGACGGTGCGCGCCACAGTCTACCGCATCCGCACGGAGATCAACCGCCAGCGCAAGACGGACGCGGACATTGCCCGCTATCGCCCGCTGCTGCTCAACTACATGGTAGGATGGATGGTGGCCCTGGGCGTGCTGTTCCTGCTCAAGGCGCTGTTTGTCGGGGTGGGGGAAGCAGTGGGCGTGCCCATCGTCGGCGCGCTGTACTACCCACTGCTGCTGGGCATCGCCGGGGCGTTGCTGGCCGGCTACATGACGCTGGAACGCCACACGACGCGCCTGCGCGACTTCGACCCGATCCACATCAGTTGGTACCTCTTCAACCCGCTGCTCGGCGGCGTGATGGGGCTGCTGGCCTTCCTGGTGGTCTCCATCGCCAATGAGGACTTGCTGCGCGACAGCGCCACCGAAGCCGAGTACGCGATGACCTACCTGCTCTGCTTTGTGGCGGGCATGAACCAGACGCCGATCCTGCGCGCTGTGCACGATGTGCTGCGGCGCTTGGGGCGCGGCAATTAGCCTTCAGTCCAGGTAGGCGCTGTTATCCGGCGTCCAGGCCGGGACGCACACTGCCACGAACAGCAGATCCGTCTCGCCCGCGTTCCAAATGCGGTGAACGGCGGTCGGCGGGATGGCGACGGCATCGCCGGGGCGCAGGGTCGCGCGCTCGCCGTCAACTTCGATGCTCGCGCTGCCCTCCAGGATGACATAGCTCTCTTCGGCCAGCGGATGGTAATGGAGGCGCGACGCCTTGCCCGGCGGAATGCGTACCTGGGCGACGCTGTGCGCCCCCGTCCCGCCCGCCGCTGCCCCCGCCAGCTCATAGACGATCTCCCCGTGCGGACTCTCCAGCGCCGGGACGTTGTCTGCGTTGCGGATGTGCATGGAATTCCTCCTAACCGGATAGCCAGCGCGCGATAATCTCATCCAGTGTGCCGTCGGCCTGGATCGCCTTCAACGCCCGCTCCACATGCGCGGTCAGGCGGAAGTCGCCCCGGCGCATGGCGATGACATACGGCTCGGCGACGGTTGTCCTGGCGGCCATGATCAGATCGGGATGCGCGGGCAGGTACAGCCGCGCGCTGACCGTGTCCACCAGCGCGGCGGCGGCCCGCCCTTCCTCTACGGCGCGCATGGCGTCCTGCGGCAGCAGGTGACGTTCGACGATCAGCGCGCGCAGGCGGCGCGCCCAGCGGTGAGCTGCTGCATCGCCGGACGAAGCCATCTCCACTGCGACGGTCTTGCTGTCAAGCGCGCGCATGTCGCTGATGGGTGCCTCGCGCGGCGAGACGAGCACCTGCCCGGCGTCGAAATACGGCTGCGAGTAGGTCACCCAATGAGTGAGCGTGGAATCGGGATGCAGCCCGGCGATCAGCATGTCCACATTGCCCGTGTAGAGCGCGTCGTACAGGCTGTCGTAGCCCATGATCAGGATGTGCGTCTCGACGCCCAGCCGCCGCCCGATCTCCCGCGCCAGGTCGGCCTCGATGCCGACGATCTGCTCCGGCGTCCACTCGGCGAAGGGGGGATAGCTGGGGTCCAGGCCCACGTAGAGATCACCGTTGATCTGCACGCGCCGCCAGGTGCCGTCCTGCGGGCCGAAACGCGCGCCTGGCCGGGTGAGCCGCCAGGCGACAAGGCCGGCGGCGATCACCAGCAGCACCGCCAGCGCCAGCCAGGGATGCCGGCGCGTCCGGCGGCGGCAGCCGTCGAGCAGAGAGCGAGCGCGGGCTGTCCAGTGGCTCATGGGGCGTAGGGATTCTCCCAGCCGCGCGCGTAGGCCTGAACTGCCTCGTAGATCGGCCTGGCGAAGAAATCCGACGACACCAGCGCGTAGTAGGCATCGCGGCGGTTGTGGAAGTCCGACGGCTGGCGGAACTGCCACAGGCACAGGTGATCGGCCCAGGGCCAGGCGGTCACCAGGTCGAGCGCCGCCAGCGTGTAGGCAATGCGCTGACCAGGACGCACAGCGTGCGTCCAACGGGGATCGTCGCTCCAGCCGCTCTCGGTGATGGTGACCGGCTTGGCTCCGTCACCGTAGCGCACCATCACCTCGCGCAGCAGCTCGACGCGCCGGAAGTTGATGGTCTGCGGGTCCGGCGGGTCTGCCGGGGCAGCGGTGAAGCCGTAGGTGTGCGCGGCCAGCGCGTCGAAGTAGGGGGCGGCGCCCGCCTCGTACATGCGCTCCAGGAAGCGCACTTCGTTCATGCCGCTGCCGCTGCCCTCTGGCTCGTTGGTGGGGGCCAGCGCCCCGCCGAAGACGACGATGTCGGGCTTGGCGGCGTGCGCGGCCCGGTACGACAGGCGCAGCAGCTCCGTGTAGGCGACAGGGTCAGGGCTGCGGTCGCCCCATTCGTGGCTCAGGTTCGGCTCGTTCCAGATGATCACGCCGCCGATGCGGTCGCCGTAGCGGGCCACAAACGCGCCGACGTAGCGGGCGAAATCGTCGAAGGTGTCGTCGGGTAGATAGGTGAGCGTGGTCACCTTCTCGCGCACGGGCGGGCGCGCCCAGGCGGGCACCAGCCCCAGCCGGGCGATGACGATCAGGCCCTGGTTTTCGGCATGGCGCATGATGCGGTCGGCGTGCGCCCAGTCATAGCTGCCGCGCTCGCTCTCAGCATAGGGCCAGGGGAAAAACTCGACGATGGTCGCCGCGCCCATCTCGCGCACCATCTGCAGCGTGCGCTGAATCTTCCACTCGTCCACTTCGTCGGTCAGGCGGGTGTGGACGCACACCGTCGGGCTGACCGTCTGGACGGTGTGCGGCGGCCCCAGCACCACGCGCGGCGGGGCAGGGCGCACTGACACAAGCGCGCCCGCGACGAGCAGCGCGCCGCTGGCCCGCAGCAGGTGAGCGAGCGCTCTGCGCAGGATGGGGCGAGTGCGGCGCATCATGGCGTGGAGGTGAAGGTTGCCTGGCGGGCTGGGGCAGTCACGGCGCAGGGGGCGCATTGCGCGCCCCCCGCATGGCTCTGATAGGTGAACGATGACCGTCAGTCACCGTGCCTGGCCCCCAGATCGGTGATCTGGCGGACGACCGACAGCAGCGCAACAGCCAGCTTCATCGCGTCCATCGTCTTGATGCGGTTGGGCTGCCCCGACTCGTTCTCCTCAGAGACGCGCGCGTAGAAATAGGCAGCGAGCAGGCCGACGACCAGCCCCACCAGTCCGCCGAACAGGTAGACGCGCCGCTTCCAGGCAGTGTCACTCCTGGCGGCGAGGTCCGCGTGCATCTCAGAGGTCATCGCACGATCCCTCCGCGCAGCGACTCCTTGATGCGCTCCAGGCGGCTCTTGCGCCGCTCGCGCGCGGTCTGGGTGACCAGGTAGGCGGCGATGAGACCGACGATCAGCGCAATGACACCCCCGACCAGGTACGCCCATACCTGACTGTCCTGCTCTTCGAGCGTTCTGATCAGGTCGCTGATCTGCTCTTCCGCCTGCTTGAGCGCGTTGGAACCTTGCTCTTCCAGGGTTTTGATCATCTCACTCATGGGATGTCTTCCTTTCGACAGGCAGCGCCGGACCCGACGGGCCGCGCAGCGTGCGCTCCCAGCGCGTCAGGCGCACGTTCACCGCAATCAGCGGGCGGGCAAGCCTGGGTGCCACCGCTGCGGTTGTCCGCGACAGGCGCTCGGTGGTGCGGCGGGCTGAGCGCAGGGGGCCGCGCGCCCGCGCGTGCCCGCGCCCGCTCAGCGCGGCCAGCGCCGCCAGCACGAAATAGGGCACCAGGCACAGGATCGCCATCGGCAGCGCCAGGAAAGCCGTCGCCACGATGCCCATGACGACCGTAATCTGCTTGCTCTCCAGCGCCCCGCCAATCACCGCCAGGATCAGCGCGCCGCACACACCCACCAGGGCGAGCGCGGCCAGCACGACCGGGCCGACGATCTTCAGGCGCACGGCGCGCCTGTGCCCGGCGACAGGGTCAGTCTTCCTGGCGGTCTGGCTCATATGCTCTCCCGTCCTCATTCTAGCACGGAACCGGCGTTCCACCAACGCGGAGACGCCGGTTCCGTCAGGTTCAGCGGGACGGCGATCAGTCGCTGATGCTCACGCGGAAGAAGTACGTCGCTTCGTAGCCCGTCCACGTCACGCGGACGGCCATGATGTACGAGCCAGGCTCCGGCGAGATGATGAAGAGCACGACGTTATCGCCAGGGCGATTCTCCGGCTGGCCAGTCGGGATGCCCGTATCGGTCAGATACTCGACGCGCACCGAGGTGGGTCGCCCGCCGCCGATGCGCAACTGGGCGGCGGAGCCGCGCAGCAGGCCCAGGCGCTCGGTCGAGCCTTCTGGCGCAGGCAGCTCCGTGCACGTCCGCTCGCCGCCCGCTGCCTGCTCGCAGTACTGCAAGCCAACCGGGACGTGCAGTCGCCCCGCCACCACCAGCGCCAGGGGCGGGACGGCGCTCGTGGACGGCGTGACGGGTCGCGCGGCGCTGCCTCCCTCGCGGGCCGAGGGGACGGGCACCAGCACGAACTCGATCAGCCCGCCCGCCTGCCAGACCTCCAGCCCGGTCAGCTCGTGCGCCTGAATCTCATAGCCGGGCGCGAAGGCGCTGACCGTGACCGTGTCTGTGTCGTGCAGCACCAGCGGCCCGATATTGAACTGGCCCTGGAGACCGGTCAGCGTGGAGCCATCGCTGGATCGTTCTGGCAGAGCCAGCGAGTTGTGCTCGTAACGCACCGTCGCGCCGACGACCGGCAGCGTGGTGCCCGTGTCAGTCACGCGCACCGTGCCAACCAGCAGCAGCTCGCCCAGGTCGCCGGTGGGGACAGGTTCCGGCGTGGCTGCGGGCGCGGTGAAGGCGGGTTCAGCCGTCTCGGTGGGCGCTGCTTCAGTCGGCTGCTCAGCTTCGCCTTCGGCGGCAGTCTCGGCAGTCGGTGCGGTTTCGCTTTCAGCCGTTGCTTCGGCGGGCTGCGCCCCCTCAAGCGCCGTCTCCACCTCGGTCGCCTCAGGGAGCGGCGTCTCGGTGGGCGGTGGCGCGGATGTGGCGGTTGGCTCCGGCGTGAGCGTGGGGGCTGGCGTCGGTGTGGGCAGCGGCGTCTCGGTGGGAGGCGGGGTGGGCGTCGGCGTGGGCGCGACCACACCGGCCACGGCCAGCCCGAAGACATACGAGACATAAGCTGGCTGACCCTGCACATCGTCGTATTCGGCGTCTACCCGCACGCGATACAGGTCGTCCTCCAACTCGATCGGGTATGCGGCCACGCTGCCGGTGCCCAGGTCGCGCACGTCGTCGAAGCCGAGCAGCGTCGCCGTGAAGCGGGCAGGCGTGCCAGCGCCGCTGTCCAGCACGAACTGGACCGAATCGCCAGCGCTGACCGGGACGTTGCGCAGCGGCTGCACCAGCGCGACGGCGTCTATGTCGCACTCCAGATCGTCCGCCGACTCCGGCCAGCAGTAGCTGTAGACGTTCTCTTCGTAGGTCTGGTTGTTGACCTGCAAGCGAACGACTGGGCGTGCCGCAGCCTCCGATCCCTCGTCGCCGCACGCGGACAGCGCCAGGATCAGCGCGCCCAAGAGAATCAGGAAGAGAAAGGTTCGTGTCTTCATCGGCAATCCCCTACTGCTAACGACGCGCAAACTCAGGTGTCGGCCAGCTTAGTGCCAGGGTACCATTCTGGATGGATCAAGGGAGCCAGCGCCAGCCGGATGATGGTCTCGTAGGCGCTCTGGCGCGTCTCCAGGTCGTCGGTCAGGATGCCGATGGCACCATTCTGGTGCTTGGTGTTGGCCCGGTTGACGAGGCGATCCATGGCCTCGCCAAGCTCCATCCCGTCGCGCACGGCGCTGGCGACCGGCGGCGGCAGCAGCACGCACGAATTGCCGCCAACACCCACCCGACCTTCGCCAGCGACCACCACGCACCAGGCCGAGGTCAGCAGGCCAAACTCGGACTCCTGCACGCCGCCTTCCAGCCCAACGCCCAGGTCGGCGCCCGCCGCTTCCCTTGCCGCGCGAGCGCGGTTGTGCGCGCCGGCGCGCGTCTCGACATCGCCCCAGGGCTGGGCTGCCACGCCGGACGGCACGTCCACCGTGACGAACGAAGCGCCAGGGAACAGCGGCGACAAGACCGCGCGCACTGCGCTACACTTGACCGGGTTGGTCGAACCGATGGCGACGCGCATGGGCTGGCCCTTCCCAAGACCGTGACCGCATTGTAGCATTGGCCCCACAAATTGACTAATCGGGCGAGTCCGCGAGCCAAAGGCGCGTGCGCACGGGACGGCACATGGGACCCCCTGGCAGAGAAGGATAGCACACGATGAATTTCGACGCTGTGACGATCATGGCGCTGGCCGATGAGCTGCGCGCGGCCCTCGTCGGCGGGCGCGTGCAGGACACGCTCGAACCGGATGACGAGGGCGTCGGCCTGGAAGTCTACGCCAATCATCAGCGGCACTACCTGCTGCTCAGCGCGCACCAGCAGTTCGCCCGCGTCTGCCTCAGCCCCGACAAGCTGCGGCGCGGTGTGGAGACGCCCTCCCCGCTGGGGCTGCTGCTGCGTCGCTATGTGGAGGGCGCGTGGATCAACGCCGTGCGCCAGCCGCCCTGGGATCGCGTGCTCCTCTTCGACCTGGAAAGTCCACAGGGCGTGTTCTCGCTCATCGCCGAGCCGATGGAGCGCCGCGCCAATGTGCTCCTCGTGCGCGACGATGGCATCATCGTCGAGTGCATCCGTCGCGTGGGGCCGCAGGACAACCGGGTGCGCGTCAGCCTGCCGGGCAAGCCCTACCAGCCGCCACCCCCGCAGCGCCTCAAGCGCGATCCGCTGGCGCTCACCCTGACTCTGCTCGGCGATATGCTCGACGCTGGGCCGGGCGAGCGGGCGCGCGAGATTCTCACCCGGCGCGTGCTGGGCATCAGCCCGCTGCTGGGCAAGGAGATTGTCTTCAGGGCGACGGGCGGGATCAACACGAAGGCCGCCGATAGCAGCGCGCGGGCGCTGTTGGCGGCCATCGGCGAGTTATTTGGCACGTTCCGCGAGGGGGCGTGGCAGCCCGGCACTGCCCAGGAAGAGGGAGTCGTGACCGCCTACGCCGCCTACCCGATCACCCATCTGCCGGGCTGGACTCCGGCGGGCAGCATGAGCGAGGCCGTCGTCCGCTTCTACGAACCGCTGGTCGGCGCGGACGCCTACGCCGCCGCCAGGCGTCCGGTCGCCGAGGCCATCGCCGACGCGCGCTCGCGCGTCGCCCGCAAGCTGGAATCCCTGCGCGGCTCCCTGCAGGACGATGCCGCCTTCGAGCACCTGCGCCAGAGCGGGGAGCTGCTGCTGGCCTACCAGTACACGCTGGCGCCGGGCGCGCGCGAGCTGCGCGCTGCCTACGAGGTGGACGGCCCGGAATTGATCATCGCCCTCGACCCGGCGCTGACGCCGCTGGAGAACGCCAAACGCTACTTCGAGAAGTACGAGAAGGCCAAGCGCGCCCGCAGCGGCGTGCCAGAGCTGGTCGCCGCCGCCGAGCAGGAGCTGGCCTACCTGGGCCAACTGGCGATGGACCTGGAAATGGCCCGCAACTGGCCGGACATCGGCGAGGTGCAGGAGGCGCTGCAGCGGAGCGGCTACTGGCGCGGGCCGCGCACCGCCGGGCCGCGCGGCGCGACCTCGGCCCCGCTCAAGGTGACGACCGAGTCCGGCGCGGTGATCTGGGTGGGGCGTAACGCCCGCCAGAACGATATGGTGACCTTCGACCGGGGAGGGCCGGGCGATCTGTGGCTGCACGCGCGAGGTGTGCCCGGCGCGCACGTGATCATCAAGGCGGGCGCGGGCGAAGTGCCGGATGCGGTGATCCAGCGCGCGGCAGAGATTGCGGCGTACTACAGCGCGGCGCGCGGAGAGGCGCGCGCCCTGGTTGACGTGACGCGGCGCAAGTACGTGCGCAAGATCAAGGGCGGCAAGCCCGGCATGGTCACCTACCGCAACGAGTCACCCATTGAGGTCACGCCGCGCCCGGAGTAGCAGCCGCGCCCATAAGCCATTTGAGCCGCCTTGCGCTGCGGATTTAGCTCACCCCTGCCCGGCACCGCCAGCGCCGAGCACGTCGTCATAGACGGCCAGCAGACGCGGCGCGATCACCGACCAGTCATAGCCGTGCGCCACGTACTTGGCTGCGCGCTCGCCCAATGCCGCTCGCTCAGCGGGGTCGCTGAGTAGCTCGATCACCGCGCGGGCGAAATCCTCCTCCGTATCGGCCAGGCGCAGTTGCACGCCGTCCTGCACGTCGAGGCCCTGCGCGCCCACTCGCGTGGAGACGACTGCCAGCCGCGCGGCCATCGCCTGCAACAGCTTCAGGCGCGTGCCGCTGCCCATGCGCAACGGGACAACATAGACCGCTGCTGCCGAGAGGAACGGCTGCACATCTGGCACCCAGCCGGTGATCTGCACGCCATCGTGGTCGCGCAGGCTGCCCAGACGGCGATGAGGCTGGCTGCCCACGATGAAGAAACGCGCCTGGGGCACGTGCGCCTGCACCCGATCCAGAACGCGGTTGGCGAACCACAGCGCCGCGTCCACATTGGGACGATAGCCCATCGAGCCGGTGAAGACCAGCGAAGCCGGGCCGAGGTCCAGCGTCGTGTCCGCGACAGCATAGCGGGCCACGTCAATCCCGTTGGGCACCACGCTCACCGGGCAGTCCGGGGCCAGGCGGCGAAACGCCTCGGCATCGGCGTCGGAGACGGCAATGGTGTGCGTCGCCTCGCGCACGACACGGCGCTCGTAGCGCGTCAGGCGGCGCCACTGGACGAACGAGTACAGCGCGCCGGGCAGCCGGCGGACGCTGCCGCGCTCGGCCTCGAAGATGCTGCGCTGCAAATCGGCCTCCGCGTTGAACGAGTCGTAGATGAGCGGAGTCGTCGGCTGGATGCGCCGCACGGTCGGCGCGTAGATCGTCATCTCCAGGCTCTCCATCTGGATCAGATCGTAGGGCGTCTCTTCCAGCAACTTGCTCAGGGCGTGCTGGTAGTGGGCCGAGCAGTAACGCCCCTGCATGTCTGCCTTGTCAGTGAGCAGCAGGTCGCGCAGCCGGTCGCTGAGCCTGCGCTGCGGTGGGGAGACCGTCTCGACCCGCGCGCAGTAGGCGGCGAGCCGCTCGCGCTGCGCGTTGAGCTGCGCGCGCGTGGCGAAGGAGAGCAGATGTACCTCGTGCCCCGCCGCGTGCGCCGCGCGCAGCAGGCCGTTGGTGCGCAGTGTGCCGCCCGCGTGCGCCGGCTCAGGCAGTTCAGCGGTCAGGAAGAGCAGTCGCATGGCTCAGATGATCCCTCAGAAGGGTGCAATGCCGGTCACTCCGTCATTACCCGCGCGTAGACCTCGCGGACGATCTCCGCCGTGCGCCGCCAGGTGAAGGTGGCGGCGCGGGCCAGGCCAGCATCGCGCAGTGTGTCGCGCAGGGCGCTATCTGTCAGCAGGCGGCGCAGCGCGTCGGCGATGCTGTCGGCGTCGTCGGGATTCACGCGTAACCCAGCCTCGCCGACCACTTCCGGCAGCGAGCTGCGATCCGAGACGACTGGCGGCGTGCCGCAGGCCATCGCTTCCAGCGCGGTCAGCCCGAACCCCTCGTAGTGCGAGGGCAGGGCCAGGGCCGCCGCGCCGCTGTACAGCGCAGGCAGATCGTCGCGTGGCGGGTTCTCAACCCAGATCAGATGATCGCCCAGGGCCAGGGCTTCCGCCGTCCGGTGAATGTCATCGTACAGCCAGCCGCGCCGCCCGGCCAACACCAGCGGCGGTGCGCCCGGCAGATCGCGCCGCAGACGGTCGTAGGCGTGGAGTAAGGTTGGGATGTTCTTGCGCGGCTCGAACGTGCCGACAAACAGCAGGTATTGCGCGGGCAGGCCCCAGCGCGCCCGGCACGCCTGGATCACCTCAGGGGGCGCGGGCTGAAACAAGCGTCAACGCCGAGCATGTGCACGGTGATCCTGGCTTCGGGCGCGTCGAGCAGCGTCACCAGATCGGCGCGCGTTGCCTGCGAAGAGACCAGAATATGGTCCGCCCTGCCCACCGCCCAACCGATCTGCCCGGCGTAGTAACGGCGGCTGTCGGCTGTCATGAACTGGGGATAGTGCAGGTAGTGCAGGTCGTGGATGGTGATCACCTGGCGGCGGGCTGCGCGCGCCGGAGGAATGGCATCTGGCGAATGAAAAATGTCCAGGCGGTGAGGGAGCAGTTCCGCCGAGAGCGCCCACCGTTCCAGGCGATGATGGCTGGGCGTGAGCGTGTTCAGTCGCCTGAAGTTCGGCGCGGCGACCAGCGACTCCCGGTCGCGGATGTGTTGGACGAGGCGATAATCGCTGGCTGTGTCCAGTGCGGCCAGTTCGCTCATAACGTGGCGGGTGTATTCGACGATTCCGCCGGGGCGATAGTAGTTCAGTCGGGCGTCAATGGCGATGCGCATGATGGTAGTATAGCTTAAGGGGAGATACGTATCCAATGGCGGGCTGGGGTGCGTGCAAAAGTTGACAACGACTCGTTGGACGCGGGGATATTGACCTCACCCCCAGCCTCGCTGCGCTCGACTTGCCCCCTCTCCGTTGGCGGAGAGGGGGCGGCGAGGCGCGTCAGCGCCGAGCGGGGGTGAGGTCAATCCCCGCGCCGGGCAAGTCGCTGACAACCTTTGCACGCGCCCGCGTGTCCACTTACCCTGGATGGATGGTGGGACTTGTGGTACACTCCCGCGCAACGGGGGGGCGGGCGCGCGAGTATCGGCGCTTGCTGCAACCTGTTCGCTGCCATGACTGACGAAAGGAGCACAGCGCCACACGCTACCCGCGCAGGAGCCGCCCGGCGCTAATGAGCATGGAAGAACTCCTCCACTTCGATCTCAAGGAACTCATCGCCACCATCGGCTACATCGGTGTCTTCGCCATTATCTTCGCAGAATCCGGGCTGCTGATCGGGTTCTTCCTGCCAGGCGACAGCCTGCTGTTCACCGCCGGAGTCATCGCTGGCAGCAAAACCCTGCAAAGCACGCTGGGTGTTGAGCTGAGCTACCCGGTGCTGGCCATTGGTTGCTTCATCGCCGCGGTGACGGGCGACAGCGTCGGGTATTGGTTCGGCAACCGGGTGGGGCGGCGTCTGTTTGAACGCCAGGATACGCTGTTCTTCAAGAAGAAATATCTGCACCAGGCCGAGGGGCTTTACCACAAGCACGGCGGCAAGATCATTGTCCTGGCGCGCTTCATGCCCATTGTGCGCACCTTCGCGCCCATCGTCGCTGGTGTTGGCACGATGCACTACCCACGATTTCTCTCCTTCAACGTGATCGGTGGCTTGCTCTGGGCGGTGGGCATAGTCAGCGCGGGCTACTACCTGGGCGAGGCCGCCGACGGGTATCTGCTGCCGATTGTGCTGGCGATCATCTTCGTCTCAGTGGCGCCGCCTGTGCTGCATGTGCTGAAGGACTATCTGGCCCAGCGCCGCGCGCGCAAGGCTGCCGCGTCCGAAGTCGAGGTATAGCGCCCGGCGCAGAGCCGACAGGCACAGCAGAACCTATTCTATCCTTCGCGCGCGGTCGGGGTCGGGCCGCGCGCGAATTGACTCGCGGCGGGCACTCGCGTTATAGTCCTGGCAGATCACCCGCGCCACGAGAAGGAATGTTTGGCCATGTCATCACTCTTCAGCGGACGCAAGCAGCCTCCGTCTGACAGCAGCAGCTTTCCTCCCACGCTTCCCCAGGAAACCGCGCGCCAGCCCGTCGGGTTCGAGACCATTCTGGGGGCCGGAGCCACGCTGAAGGGGGACCTGCGCAGCCAGGGCAATGTGCGCCTCGATGGCACATTCGAGGGCACGCTGGAGATTGACGGCAATGTGCTCGTCGGTGAGACGGCCAAGATCACGGCAGACATCAACGCAAAGAACGTGTCCATTGCTGGCGCGGTGCGCGGCGATGTGAGCGGCAAGAAGGTGCAGCTTCTGCGCACGGCGCGCGTCTGGGGGGACATCACCGCGTCGGCCATCTCCACCGAAGAGGGCGCGTTCATAGACGGCAAGATCACCATGGTCACACACGAAGCAGCCCAGGGACTTGATCTGACCGCCGTACCCCTCCCTGCTCACGAGATCTCAGCGGCTGCGCCCGCCAGCGATGCGGCAACCGTAGCGGACGGCACCAGCCCCGCATCGTCGGCGCCCTGACCGGTGCGCGGGTGCGTGCAAAAGTTGACAGCGACTCGCTGGACGCGGGGATATTGACCTCACCCCCAGCCTCGCTGCGCTCGGCTCGCCAGCGCCGAGCGGGGTGAGGTCAAGGGGGCGCAGCAGAGTGTCACCCCTGTAGGGTTATGCTCATCCACCGTCCGCAACGGAGCGGGGGGGCGCGCAGACGGGGGGGGGTGGTGTAACCCACAGCGGGTAACACAGAGCAGCGCCCCTACCTGACAGGTTTTGCACGCACCCCCGGTGCGCCCGCGCTTTGCTTGGGCATCGAACTCAATGATATAATCGTCCTTATCGTCACAGGCAGTGTGGAATCCGGCACCGCGCGCAAGAGCCAGGAACGTTTTATGATCAAAGTGCTGATTGACAGTATTCGTGTGAGCTTGATGTCACAGCTTCGGGTTGTTGTCCTCAAAGACCCGCTGAGCGGGCGCTTTCTCCCGATATTCATTGGGCCATGCGAAGCAGAAGCCATCGCCGTGAAGCTGCAAGGCATGAATGTCGAGCGTCCGCTGACGCACGATCTGCTCAAGTCCGTCATTGGGGAGCTTGGCGGGCGCGTTCAGCACATCGTGGTCAATGATCTGCGCCAGGACACGTTCTACGCTCAGATCGTGGTGGACTTGAGCGGGGAGGAGCGCATCATCGACTCGCGCCCCAGCGATGCGATTGCCCTTTCCGTTCGCCTGGACGTGCCGATCTACGTCGAGGAATCGGTGATGGATCGTGCCGGGATCATGCCGGACGAAGAGATCGAGGGAGAGGATGCGCAGGCTGCGCCGCCGGCTCAGCCCCCGGACGAAGGGGCGCCTGGTGAACGCCTGAGCCTCTTCGAGGATTTCGTGGAGTCGCTCGATCTGGACGACCTGAGCGACGAGGACGACGAGGATAAGGACTGACATCTCCCATTGGAGTGTGGGGCGCAGCGGAGCAACGCTCCTGCGGGGGCGAACGCGCGGACAGCCTCTGAGTCTCTCTCGCGCCCGGCAGCCTGAACTCTTACGGGGCGGCTCCCACGAGCCGCCCCGTTTTGACACACACCCCGAATCCCATTATTGTAGAGCCGGATCACGCACCCGATGAGGCTGAGCGATGAGTCAGGAAACCGCGTCTGTCCAGCCTGAGCAGATGGCTCCCCACAGCATCGAGGCCGAGGAGGCCGTGCTTGGCTCGATTCTGATCAATCCCGATGCGCTGTACGATGTCGCCCCGTTCCTGCAGAGCGAGGACTTCTTCATTGTGCGCAACGGGTGGGTGTGGGAAGCCATCACCCGGCTGCACGAGCGCCGCGAGCAGATTGACTACCTGACCCTCGTTGAGGAACTGCGCCAGCAGAACCGGCTAGAAGAGATCGGCGGCGCGGCCTATATCACCTATCTGATCAACCACACGCCCTCGTCCATCTACGCCGAGACTTACGGGCGCATCGTCGAGCGCGCCGCGCTGCGCCGGCGGATGCTCGCGGCTGCCGGCACCATTGCGCGCCTGGCCCAGCAGGAAGAGTCCGACATCACGGATCTCATTGACCAGTCGGAGGCGACGCTGTTCGCCGTCACCGAGCGGCGGCTGCGCCAGGAACTGGTCCCGATTCGCACCGCCGTCGCCGAGTACTACGACCGCATCGAGCAGCTTTACAGCCAGCAGGTGGAGTCCATCGGCGTGCCGACGGGCTTCACCGACCTGGACGACCTGCTCGGCGGACTGCAGAAGTCCGACCTGGTTATCGTGGCCGGGCGTCCGGGCATGGGCAAAACGTCGTGGCTGCTCAGTGCGGCGCACAACGCTGCTCAGGCCGGCGCGCGTGTGGCGATCTTCAGCATGGAGATGAGCAACGAGCAGATTGTGCAACGCCTGATCTCTTCGGAGACGCGCATCAACACGCACAAGCTGCGTCTGGGCCAGCTCAAAGACCGCGAGTGGGCGCTGTTTGTCGAGGCAGTGGGGCGGTTGGGCAAGCTCAACGTGTTTCTGGACGACACCCCCGCGCTCACACCGCTCCAGATGCGCGCCAAGTGCCGGCGGCTGTACAGCGAGCGAGGCCTCGACCTGATCCTCGTGGACTACTTGCAGCTTATGAATGCCGGTGTCGGCTTCTCCGACAACCGCGTGCAGGAGATCAGCTTCATCTCGCGCAACCTCAAGCACATCGCCCGCGAGATGAACGTGCCGGTAGTCGCTGCCGCTCAGCTTTCGCGCGCGGTTGAGCAGCGCCAGGACAAGCGCCCGCAGTTGTCGGACCTGCGCGAGTCTGGATGTCTGGCCGGGGATAGTCTGGTCACGCTAGCCGAGTCGGGCCGCCGCGTGCCGATCCGTGAGCTTGTAGGGCAGAGCGGATTTGTAGTGTGGGCGTTGAACGAAGACACCCTCAAGACGGAACCGGGCACCGTAACTCGTGCGTTCTCGACCGGCGTGAAACTGGTCTACAAGCTGAAGACCCGGCTGGGGCGCACCATCCGCGCGACGGCGAATCACAAGTTCCTGACTATCCAGGGGTGGAAGCGGCTTGACACAATCGCGCGCGGCGAACACATCGCCTTGCCCCGATTTGTTCCCAGCCCGGCGTCTTCTGCTGCGATGAGTCATGCTGAACATGCTGCCCGACTGGCCGAGGCCGTCGGTTCAGCCAGGGTCGGACTGCTGGCGGAAAGCGACATCTATTGGGACGCAGTGGTTTCCATCGAGCCAGATGGCGTCGAGGAAGTGTTCGATCTGACGGTTGAAGGTCTACATAATTTCATGGCGAACGACATTGTCGTTCACAACAGCATCGAGCAGGACGCCGACGTGGTGATGTTCATCTACCGCGACGAAGTCTACAACGAGAACACCGAGCGCAAGAACCAGGCCGACATCATTGTGGCCAAGCACCGCAACGGCCCGACGGGCAGCGTGACGCTGTTCTTCCACAAGGAGCTAACCCAGTTCGCCAACCTGAGCAAGACCGGCGTAGACCTGACGAGCTACTAGGCGATGGATCGGCGCGCATGAAGACGTTCAAGGGGTTTCCCCCCGGCAGGGTGCCGATGGTGCGTCTGCCCAGCCAATTCTTCACCGAGGTGCTGAGCGCCATTGACGATCTGGACGAGCTGAAGCTCACCCTGTACGCTTTCTGGGCGCTTCAACAGCAGGAGGGCGAAATCCGCTACCTGCTCAAGCGCGAAGTATTGCAGGATACGACCCTGCTGAGCGGCATTGACCCGGACGCCGGGCGGGCGGTGCAGCGCGTCAGCGCGGCGCTGGAGCGGGCCGTGCAGCGTGGCACGCTGCTCCACACCCGCGTCGAGGGCGCGCGCGGCCCCGAAGACCTCTACTTCATGAACACGACGCACGGGCGCAACGCCGTGCGCGCTATTGCTGAGGGCCGGTTTGAGCCGGGCGACCGCGAAACGCCTGTGTTGCTCATTGCCGAGCGCCCCAACATCTACGCGCTGTACGAAGAAAACATCGGCGCGCTCACCCCGTTGATCAGCGAAGAACTGCGCGCCGCTGAGCAAGACTACCCGCCAGGCTGGATCGAAGAGGCGATCCGCCTGGCTGTGCAGCGTAACGCCCGCAACTGGCGCTATATCCGCCGCGTTCTCGAACGGTGGCAGGCTGAGGGGAAAGATCGTGGACTCACTAAACGACCAACTCAAGCGGATCGCTACCGGTATATCCAGGGAGAATTCTCGGACACCGTTGACTACTGACGCGGTTGATGAGGCGGGAGCGCCCGCCGAGGTCTGCCCGATCTGCCAGGGGATGGGTTTCGTGACCCTGAGCGTGCCGGTGGGCCACCCGGATTTCGGCAAAGCGTTCCCGTGCATCTGCCAGCGCGACATCCTCGCTGAACGGCGCAATGCCCAGATGCGCGCGCTGAGCAACCTGGATGTCGTGGCGGACAAGACCTTCGCCACGTTCAGCCTCGATCTCCCCAACCTGAGCGAAGAACAGCTTGCGGCGCTGCGCATCAGCTATGACCGCGCCCTGCGTTACGCCGAGAACCCGCAGGGCTGGCTGCTCTTTCAGGGGAACTTCGGCAGCGGCAAGACGCATCTGGCGGTGGCGATTGCCAATTACCGGCTGGCGCAGGGCGACGATGTGCTCTTTCTGACGGTGCCCGACCTGCTCGATCACCTGCGCGCGACCTTCGGCCCGTCGTCCGAGATTGGATACGACGAGCTGTTCGAGCGCGTGCGCAACGTGCCTTTGCTGGCGCTGGACGACCTGGGCGCGGAAAGCCCGACGCCCTGGGCGCAGGAAAAACTGTTCCAGTTGATCAATCACCGCTATCAGCACCGGCTGGCGACGGTGATCACCACCAACGCCGAGCCGGGCAAGCTCGATCCGCGCGTGCGCAGCCGCCTGGTGGATCGCCAGCTCACCCAGAGCATCAATATGTCGCTGCCGGACTATCGGCGCATTGATGCTGCCCTGGAGCAGAGCGCCCTGTCCAACCTGGGCCTCTACGGTGAGATGGTCTTCGAGACGTTCGACTTTCGCGAGAACGCGCTGCCGGAGAACGAGCGCCGCAATCTGCGCCAGGCGTTTGAGGTCGCCGTCGAATACACCCGCAACCCCCAGGGCTGGCTGCTGTTCATGGGCGAGCACGGCAGCGGCAAGACGCACCTGGCCGCCGCCATCGCCAACGCGCGCCATGCGCTGGGCGAAGCGGTGATGTTTGTCTCCGCGCCCGACCTGCTCGATTATCTGCGTGAGGCGTTTGGTCCTGGCGCGGGCACCACGTTCGCCCGGCGCTTCTATGAGATTCGTTCCACATCGCTGCTGGTCGTTGACGATCTCGATCTGACTAACGCTTCTCCCTGGGCGCTGGAGAAGATGCGCCAGGTGGCTGATCATCGCTATCTGGCACGGCTGCCCACTGTGTTCACGACGACGCGCAATCTCGACGAGCTTGACCCGCTGCTGCGCAGCCGGCTGATGGATGCCCGGCGCTGCCATGTCTTTGCCATCCTGGCTCCCGATTACCGGGGAGGTGCGGTGCAGTCCCGGCGGCGCTCGTCTGGCGCGTAGCGGGCGGGGCCGCTGCTCTGCTGCGCCCTGGTTGACCTCACCCCCGCGTGGCGCTGACGCGCCTCACCGCCTCCTCTCCATGTTGGAGGGAGGGCAAAATTCATTATTAATTTGGTTAAACATGCAGGGAGAACAACGAAGAAGGCGGCTTCGAGCTTGTAGGGGCGAGGGCAAACCCGCCCCTACAGGGTGAGGCTTCAATGTCTTTCGTTGATTGTGATCGCCAGTCGATACCTAAATAACACTGTCTAATATGTTCCATCATTCTCTTGGGGGGCTGCCTGCGCATGGCTGGGGGGGGCCCGCCGTTGGTCGATTGCCTCCCTTCTGCTGGCATGGTTGCGCGGCGCTTGCCCGTGCGATAGCATCGAGGCGCTTCAATTGTCACTGTAGCCATTGCCCATAAGACACGGATAGGACGACATGAAAGCGATCATTCTGGCCGCCGGAAAAGGCACCCGCCTGTATCCCGTCACGCTGACCATGCCCAAGCCGCTGGTGCCGGTGGCGAACAAGGCCCTGATCAGGTATGCCATCGAGACCCTGACCAACATGGGGGCCACCGAGATTGGCCTGGTCGTGCACAGCCTGGAGTCGCCCATCCGCCAGGTGCTCGGCGACGGTCTGGCCACCGTTGGCGTCCCGCTCACCTTATATCGAGCAAACCAACCCGCACGGACTGGCACACGCCGTCAAGGTCGCGCAGCCGTTCCTGGGCGACGAGCCATTCCTGATGTACCTGGGCGACAACATCTTCCAGGACCCGATGAAGACGCTCACCGCGCGCTTCGAGGAGACGGGGGCGGGGGCCGCCATCGCCCTGACTGAAGTCCCCGATCCGACCCGTTTTGGCATTGCGGAGCTTGAGGGCGAGCGCATCAAGCGGCTGGTCGAGAAGCCCAAAGACCCGCCTTCCAACCTGGCGATTGCCGGAGTTTACGTCTTCCAGCCGGCCATCTTCGACGCCATTGACCACATCAAGCCCTCGTGGCGCAACGAGCTGGAGATCACCGACGCCATCCAGTACCTGCTCGATCAGGGTCACGCCATCATCCCCTACATCGTGGAGGGATGGTGGATTGACGCTGGCAACGCCGACTCGATCATCCTGGCCAACCAGCTTGTGCTGGAACAGCTTCCCTATTCGCCAGCCTCGCAGACCGACAGCCGTATTCAGGGCGACTCAGCCGTTTCGCACCGGGTGATCCTGGGCGAGAACGCGCAGATCATCAACAGCGTGGTTCGCGGCCCGGCAATCATTGGCGACAATGTGATCATCCGCGACTCGTACATCGGGCCGTATACCTCTATTGGCAACAACGTGGTGATCGAGGGCAGCGAGATCGAGCACAGCATCGTCATGGGCTGCTGCAGCCTCCACAACATCCCAGGGCGCATTGACGCCAGCCTGATTGCCGAGAATGCTCACGTTTCGCGGGCGAAAGCCAAGCCAGCGACCTTCCGCTTCGTCCTGGCCGAGAACAGCGTCGTCCAGCTTTAGGAGGAGTCTGGATTGCGGATTGCGAATTGCGGATTGAAAATCCTCGCGCCCCTTGCGTAGAAAAGAAACGGGCCTGCCGCTGAGGGAGGCCCGTTCTCATTGCTCCGGGAGCGCGCTCACACGTCGAGCGTGGCGCGCTTGGCGTGGGTGGTGATGAAACGGCGGCGTGGCGGCACGCTGCTGCCCATCAGCATGTCGAAGACGCGATCGGCCTCAGCCGCGTCCTCAATCGTCACTTGCAGCAGCGTCCGGTTGGCGGGGTCCATGGTCGTTTCCCAAAGCTGCTCCGGGTTCATCTCGCCCAGGCCCTTGTAGCGCTGGATAGACACACGCTCCGGGTTCTTCAACGCCTTGATGATCTCCTCGCGCTGGTCTTCGGAGTAGGCATAGTGCTTGTTGCGCCCCGTGCCGATCAGGTAGAGCGGCGGCTGGGCGATATACAGGTGTCCGCTGGTGATCAGCGGCGTCATGTAGCGGAAGAAGAAGGTCAGCAGCAAGGTGCGGATGTGCGCGCCGTCCACGTCGGCATCGGTCATGATGATCACCCGCCCGTAGCGCAGGCCGTCCAGGTTGAAGTCGTCGCCGATGCCCACGCCCAGCGCCGAGATCAGCGCCTTGACTTCGTTGTTGTCCAGAATCTTGTTCAGCCGGGCGCGCTCGGTGTTGAGAATCTTACCGCGCAGCGGGAGGATCGCCTGAAAGTGCCGGTCGCGGCCCTGCTTGGCCGAGCCGCCGGCGCTGTCGCCCTCGACGATGTATAGCTCCGAGCGAGCGGGGTCCTGTTCGGAGCAGTCAGCCAGCTTGCCGGGCAGCGTGGTGTTCTCCAGCAGATTGGCCCCGCGACGCACCAGTTCGCGCGCTTTCTTGGCGGCATCGCGCGCGCGCATGGAGGTCATGCACTGCTCGACGATGCGCCGGGCATCGCGCGAGTTGACTTCGAGGAACTCCATATACGCCTCGGAAGTCACCTGCGAGACAGCGCCCTGCACCTCCGGGTTCATCAGCTTGACTTTGGTCTGGCTCTCAAACTGCGGGTCCGGGTGTTTGACGCTGACGATGCAGGTCAGCCCCTCCAGCGTGTCGTTGCTGGAGAAGTTGGGGTCTTTCTCCTTGAGCAGCCCGGCTTTGCGCGCGTACAGGTTGATCGTGCGCGTGATCGCCGCGCGCAGCCCTGCCTGGTGACTGCCGCCGTCGGGCGTCAGGATGGTGTTGGCGAAGTATAGCTCGGTCGTCGTCGAGGAGTCGGTGTACTGGAAGGAGACTTCAACACCCACCGTGAACGACTCCCGCCCGTTGTCCACCGCCTCGATTTCGACCTCGCGCTCGATGTACACCGGCTCGTGTAGCGCCTTGCGGTTGCGGTTCAGATAGCGCACGAACGAGCGAATACCACCCTCGAAGTAGAACGTCATCTCGTGCGGGATCGGCCCTGCGCGGTCATCGCGCAGGGTGATCGTCACGCCGCGTGTGACGAAGGCCATCTCGCGCAGACGCTGGGCCAGGGTGCTGAAGCTGAAGTCGAGATGATCCATGATCGTGAAGTCGGGCAGGAAGGTGTGCCTGGTGCCTGTCTCTTCGCCTGGCTCCATGTCGCGCAGGGTCTCCACCGGCGTCTGCGGGATGCCCCGCCGGTATGTCTGCCGGTAGACCTTTCCATCGCGCCGTACCTCGGAGATCAGCCAGTCCGACAGCGCATTGACCGCTGAGACACCCACGCCGTGCAGGCCGCCAGAAACTTTGTACGCCGAGGAATCGAACTTGCCGCCGGCGTGTAGCGTGGTCATGACCAGTTGCAGCGTCGAGACGTTGTTCTGCTTGTGGATGCCGACCGGGATGCCGCCACCGTTGTCGTTCACCGAGACGGACCCATCGGCGTTGAGCACGATCTCAATGCGGTCGCAGCGGCCCGCCAACGCCTCGTCAACGGCGTTGTCCACCACTTCATAGATCATGTGATGCAGCGCCCGGCTGTCCGTTCCCCCGACGTACATGCCGGGGCGCAGACGCACTGCTTCGAGTCCTTCGAGAACGCGAATGTTGTCTTCTGTCTGCCGGCTTATCTGGTCCGCCACAGGAACCTCCTACCGCACACGCCCCAGGTTGTTCGCAATTCCAGCCCCATACGCATACCACCCCCTTCCCATCACAGCGTGATCGGCTCGCAGGGGGTCTGGTCAGATAGGCACAATCACAGAGGTCAACCGGCCCATTGGGCGGCTGAAGCTGCCACCATCATGATGCCCAGGATGAGAACGAATGTTCGCCTTGCGCAGATTATAACGCATGACAGCGAGTTGGCCAATCTCCGGCGAATTATACCTCAGCGCCAGGCCCCCGGCAATGCGCGCTCGCTTGCCGCCGCCCCATTCACTGGTACAATCGGGGCCATGACCACGCCGCCGATCATCGCCCTGCTGACCGATTTTGGCCTGTCGGATGCCTATGTTGGCACGATGAAGGGCGTCATGCTGGCGCTTTGCCCTGCGGCACGCCTGGTAGACCTGACGCACGACGTGCAGCCGCAGAACGTGCGCCAGGCTGCCTATCTGCTGGCGACTGCGTATGCCTACTTCCCGGCGGACACTGTCTTCCTGGTCGTGGTGGATCCCGGCGTGGGCACCGCGCGCGCACCGGTTGTGGTCGAGACGAGTCACGGGCGCTACGTTGCGCCGGATAACGGTGTGCTCAGCTACATTCTGGCCGAGACTGGCGGCGGACGCGCCTGCGCGCTGGCGAATCCCGCCTATCGCCTGGCCGAGACCAGCCAGACCTTTCACGGGCGCGACCTTTTCGCTCCCGCTGCCGCGCACCTGGCCGCCGGCGCGCCGATCGGCGCGTTTGGCCCGGCGCTGGAAACCCTGGTGACGCTGCCCGCGCCCCGCCTGAAGATCGCGCCAGGCGCAGATTGAGGGCGAAGTGCTGCATATTGACCGTTTCGGCAACCTGATCACCAGCATCGGGCGGCTGGACTGGGACGGGCCGGAGACGCTGCGCTTTGCTCCGCGTTTCGGCGTTCGGGGCGGCGCGCCGCAAGCGCTGCGCGCTGCGGCGTGCCAGGTGTGGGTCGGCGAGCGCGCCATCGGCCCGGTTCGCCCGACGTATGGCGCGGTGCCGCCCGGCGCGCTGACCGCGCTGATCGGCAGCGCCGGGCAGCTTGAGATCGGGGTCAACCAGGGTCATGCGGCGTCTGTGTTGGGCGCGGCCATTGGCGATCCGGTGGCGCTTGTCTGGGCCTGAGCGATATCTTTCGGAGAAGGGCACCATGCCGGAGCAGTTCGTCATCGAGGGCAATCATCACCTGGAAGGTGAGGTCACGGTCAGCGGCAACAAGAACGCCGCGCTGAAGATGCTGCCCGCCTGCCTGCTCACCGATGAGCCGGTGACGCTGAGCAACGTGCCAGACATCGCCGATGTGCGCGTCACGCTCGATCTGCTGCGCAGTCTGGGCGCTGAGGTTGAAGTCCTTGAGGGCCAACGGGTGCGCGTTCACGCCAAAGAGATCACCCGCCATGCGCTCGACCGCGAGCTGAGCCAGCGCACGCGCGCCTCCATCGTCTTTGCCGGGCCGATGCTGGCCCGCGCCGGGCAGTTGGAGCTGCCGCCGCCGGGCGGTGATGTGATCGGGCGGCGGCGGCTGGATACGCACGTGCTGGCCTTGCAGAGTCTCGGCGCGCAGATGGACTTTGACGGCGCGTTCAAGATGCGCACGTCTGGCCTGCGCGGGGCCGACATTCTGCTCGACGAGGCCAGCGTGACGGCCACCGAGAACACGCTCATGGCCGCTGTGCTGGCCGAAGGTACGACGATTATCCGCAATGCTGCCTCCGAGCCGCACGTCCAGAACCTGTGCCACATGCTCAGCGGCATGGGTGCGCAGATCAGCGGCATCGGCACCAACTGCCTGACTATCCAGGGCGTGGAGCGGCTGAGCGGCGGCGAGTTCCGCGTGGAGGCGGATTATCTGGAAGTGATCAGCTATGTGGGCGCGACGGTCGTCACCGGCGGGGAAGTGCGCATCTGCCAGGCCGACCCGCAATACCTGCACATGGCTGCCCTGGTCTTTCGCAGGCTGGGTGTGGTGTGGGAAGTGGACGGAGAAGACCTGGTGGTGCCGCGCGGCCAGCCGCTGGTCATTCAGCGCGATCTCGGCAACCAGATACCAGAGATCAAGGCGCAGCCCTGGCCGGCCTTCCCGTCCGATCTGATGAGCATCGCCGTCACCGTCGCCACGCAGTCGGCGGGCACGGTGTTGTTCCATGAGTGGATGTACAACAGCCGCTTCTTTTTCACCGACAAGCTGACCAGCATGGGCGCGCGCATCTTCCTGTGCGACCCACACCGGGCTGTGGTACACGGCCCCACGGTGCTGCGCGCCGCCCCGAACATCACCAGCCCGGACATCCGGGCGGGCATGGCCCTGCTGCTGGCGGCGCTGTGCGCGCGCGGCACAACCACCATCCGCAACATCGGTCAGATTGACCGGGGCTACGAGCGTGTCGAGGAGAAGCTGCGCGGTTTGGGTGCGGTCATCCGCCGCGAGCCGGTGCCGCTTGGCTGACTCGCAGGAGCATTAGCGGGGGCCGCACAAGGCCCCCGCCATTCATTCCTGGCTCACTCGCCTGGCGCTTTGCAGACGAAGTCGGCCCCGCCCATGCCCACCAGGTAGTCGAAGGCGCTCAGCGCGGCCTTCTCGCCGTCGCCGAGGCCCATCAACACCTGGAAGGCCATCGCGTTGGTCACGTCCCCGGCGGCGAAGAGGCCGGGCGTTGTCGTCCGGTTGCGATGATCCACGATGATGAAGCCGCACTCGTCCAGCGTCACCAGGTCGGCGACAAGATCGGACTTGGGGATGAGCTGCTTCTCGACGAAAATGGCATCGGTCGGCAGCTCTTCCACACGGCCCTCGTGACGGATCACCACACTGCGGGCGTATTCGTCGCCTTTCACCTCCAGCACTTTGGCGTGGCGCTTGACGATCACATTGTCCGCGCAGAGCACCCTCTCGCCGACTGGTGTGTTGAGATCGCTATCTGCCTCAGCGATGAGCGTCACCTGCGTGGCGATGCGGGCCAGCTCAGCCACCGCGCGCAGCGCCAACGCCTCGTCGCCGACCACAACCGTGTTGCGGTCCACCATCATGGGGGCGTAGGTCATGGCACTGTAGCACAGTCCCTTCATCTCAAACTCGCGCTCGCCGGGCACGTTGAGCAGCTCGCCCACTGTACCAGTGGCGATGATGATCGTCTGGGTGTCGAAGGACTTGCCATCGGCCACCGTCACCCGGAAGCCACCGTCAATCTTCACGATGGAGGTCACGGTTGAGCGCACGCGCATGAAGTCCAGGTATTCCAGTTGAGAGCGAAAGCGTTGGATGGTTTCCTCTGCGATGGAGACCTGGTAGTCCTCGACCCAGGGCAGCAGCAGGCGGCGATTTGTCCGCCCGCCCAACCCCTTGGAGATGAACAGCGCGTCCATGCGTTTGCGCACAGCATAAGCTGCCGCCGCCAGACCCGCCGGACCCCCGCCGATAATAATAAGCTCACGCATAGGTTGCTTCACCTCTATCTGCTCGCATCGCCGTCTTCAGGTCCTTCGACGATGAACCCTTCGCGCATCAGCAAGTGCGTCATCTCGCGCGCCTGGCGGATCATCTCCGAAGCGCGCTCGTACTCCTCGTCATAGGTAGTCGTGAGCCGGGCGACGCCCTGCTCGACCGCCTTGACCGCCACCGCTGCCGCCTCGCGCGGGAAGATCTCCCACTCATCCATCGTTGGCAGCAAGTGATCGGGCGACAGCCCTTTCTCCTCGGCCATGTGCGCCAGCGTCTCCGACGCGGCAATGGCCATTTCGTCGGTGATGGTGCGCGCGCGCACATCCAGCGCTCCCCGGAAGATGCCAGGGAAGCCCAGCGAGTTGTTGACCTGGTTGGGGAAGTCCGAACGCCCGGTGGCGACCACTGCTGCGCCCGCTTCAGCAGCCTCCCACGGCCAGATTTCCGGGATGGGATTCGCGCCGGCCAACACGATGGCGTCTTTGGCCATCTGCTTGATCCATTCCGGCTTGACGATTCCTGGCCCCGGTGTGGAGAAGCCAATCATCGCATCGGCACCGCGCAAGGCCGCTTCGGCGTCGCCTTCCAGCTCCTCGTGATTGGTGATCTGGCACAGGTGCCACTGCAGGACGAACTCAGCCCGGCGCAGGTAGAAGTCGCGGCGGTGTTTGCCGAGGATGCCGTTGATGTCCGTCATGATGCAGTTCGACGGGTCAACCCCATAGGCGAACAGCAGCCGCGAGCAGGCGACATTGGCTGCTCCAGCCCCCAGGAACGCGATGCGCATATCTTCCAGCCGCTTGCCGACGATCTTGGACGCGTTGATCATCGCCGACAGCACCACGCTGGCCGTGCCCTGCTGGTCATCATGCCAGACTGGAATCTCGGCGTGCTCGCGCAGCGTGTCGAGGATGCGGAAGCACTTGGGCTGGGAGATGTCTTCCAGGTTGACGCCGCCGAGCGCCGGCTGGAGCATGAGCACCGTCTCGATGATCTTGTCGGGGTCTTTGGTGTCCAGCATGATCGGGTAGGCGTCCACGCCGCCCAGGTACTTATAGAGCAGCGCCTTGCCTTCCATCACGGGAAGCCCGGCTTTGGGGCCGATGTCCCCCAGGCCAAGCACGCGGGTGCCATCGGAGATGACGGCGACGGTGTTCCACTTGCTGGTCAGCTCGTAGACCAGGTTCGGGTCTTGGGCGATGGCCCGACAGGGCGCGGCCACGCCCGGAGTGTACCAGATGGCGAAGTCGTGCAGGTCGCGCACCTGGCAGCGGAGCGCCGTCTGCATCTTCCCGCGGTAGAACGCGTGAAGACGCATGGCGTCCTCGGCGGGTTTCTTGGCTTTCTCCAGGAGTTCCTCTTTCGTCACTTGTGCATGAACCATATTTTGCTCCGCGTAGAAACCTAAGCCAATCTAGACGATGTGTACCACCAACAGGTCTTCCTCATGCCTGTGGTCTGCGTTTTACCCGGCGCTGGAGGCTGCTCAGCGTCCGTACCCCCATTATAGAACAAAACGGGCCAGCCCACTTGCCACCGCCCACGCCGGAGATCAGGACAGTGTATCCTTGTCGGTTGAAACTCGTCACACAGGAATGGCCGGGGATGGGGATCACACGGCAGCCAGTACCCATGCCATTTCAACCGAATTCGATACACTACCGAGATCAGCCCTGGCCCTGCTGGCACAAGGGGCGCGTGCGCACGCCTCCTGCTGTCATTCGCCGCCGTTGCTGCTGGCAACCGGCACTGCGGCGTGTTCCACCTGATCATATTGCAGCAGCAGGGCCTGGTAGCGCTCGCGGTATAGCTCGGCGCGCGCGCGCTCAAGCTGCCACATGCGGTCAATGCTGCTCTTGATGGGATCGAGCGTTGCCTGCACGGCTTCAACTGACTTGCGGAAGGCTTCGAGCTGCTTGTCGTGGTTGCGCCACGCTTCGTCATTGGTCAGCGTGAACTGCTTCCAGCGCTTCTGGTCGTCGGCGATCCAGTCGTTCCACTCCTGGCGGAAGCGCCCTTCGGACAGGCGCTGCATCTCCGCGACTTCGTTGATGCGCCGGCCCAGCCGCTCGGCAATGCGCTCGAAATCGTCAATGACCTTTTTCATCTGGCGATGTGTCTCCGCCCACGACTCGAAGCGTTCGATATAGCGGCGCATATCCTCATCGTATGTGCCAAAGCTCTTGGTTAGCTCGGCCACCTGCTGGTCGCGCTGCTGGAGCAGCAAGGTCTGCTGGTCAATGAAGTGCTGCATCTCCTCGCGGCGGTCGCGCTCGGCAGCCTGCGCGTCGAGGATGCGCTTCTCGTTGCGCAGCACCATCATCTCCAGCGATTCCAGCTTGGGCCGCACGGCGTCAACTTGCTTTTGAATCTCCGGCATTTCCGATTGCACGTCGGAAATGCGGCGGGCGTCCTGGCGGCGCTGCTCCTCCAGGAAGGTGATGCGGCGCTCCGGCTCTTCCAGCTTCTTGGCCAGGTCTTCGACACGCTGCTGGACAGCCGCCAATGCTGAGGCCACGCGGTCGCGCTCGACGCGGGCGGCAGGCAGCTCCTCCACCGTTTTTTCGAGGGCATCGGCGCGCTCGCCCAGGTCGCGGATCATGCGCGCCAGGCTCTCGCGGCCAATGTCCTGGCGGCGCTCGCCTTCGCGCTCGGCCATCAGGCGTTTGCTCTCGGTCTCTTCGACAAGCTGCTGGAACTCCGCGCGAAGCTGCTCGGCCACTTCGCTATCGCGCCCCGCCGGAAGGAACGAGGTGCGCATGACCGCCTGCTCGCCCTCCAGACCGTTGAGCCGGCGCTCCAGTTGGATCATGGTGTCGGCCTGCTGTGCGGCACGCTCCTCCAGCAGCGCAATCATCGCTTTGTCGCGGCGACGTTCTTCATCCAGCCACTCGATCAGGCGCGCGGCCTGCTGCAAGTCCATAGGGCGCTCCTACCTACTCAACCGTACCAACCACGCGATCACCACAGCGCATTATAACATAGACTGCGCGCCGGGGCGGAGTGGCGGCAGGGCAAACGCATCAAAGTCCGCCGCGCGCCAGCCTACTCGTAGGGGCGCTGCTCTGCTGCGCCCTGGGTTTACCTCACCCCCGCTCGGCGCTGGCGCGCCTCGCCGCCCCCTCTCCGTCAACGGAGAGGGGGCAAGCCGAGCGCCGCGAGGCTGGGGGTGAGGTAGAACAACGCGCACGTTTGATGCGTTTGCCCTGGGAGTGGCGGGCGAAGGGGGTTCCATTTTTGCCCACTTGTGCTATACTGATCTTCAAGAGAGCCGAAGACTGGCCGTACCGGTAAGCTGTCCCGTTTGCACGGGAAGTAGGCTCTGAGCCACCCCTAAGGGGGTGGTGTTTTTGGGGGAACCTTCAGCGTAACCTCAATCAGAACCTGTTTGCGAATGGCTTCCCGATAGAGGGATTGCAGCTCGTCGCTTCTGCTTTCCAGGGCGTCGCGCACAAATCCGGCGACAGTATCAGCCAGCCTCGTAAGGGCGTTATTCTCATCTTTGGTGACTCCCCTCACTTTGCGAACTCGTATTCCCAGGTTCCGGAGCCCCTGGCTATATTCGCGCTGTTTGGTCTTGCTTAACCCATTAACATACACAGTCGCTGTATAGGATTGGCTGCGCTTGTACTGTTGAATGGTCTCGGCAATTGCCCTGATAGTAGTCCCGTCATAGTCTGTTGTGCCGTAGGACACGGCGTATCGCAGGCTGTTCTCAAAGCGGCTGTCGGCGAGGACTCGGCGCAAGTAATCGCTCCGCCGGCGATGTTCTGCTTTGCCCCACTTAAATTTCCCCTTTCCAGAGTCCTGCTCAAGCTGTTCGCAGTAGCTCGACAGCGTGCCTGTATCACCGCCGAACACCACAATCGCCACAATGAACATCCGGCCCCTGGTATCTTGGCCAGTCTCGTCAACATAACAGTAGAGCTTCTGCATGGCGATACTGACGTCATTCACGGGGGGGCGGCTGTTTGGCTGCCGCGCGACGGAAGAGCTCCAGCCATTGCCCGGCCAGTTCGCGGCGCCGGTCGCGCGGCTCGAACAGCGTCAGCGCGTACTCGATGTCTGCAAGCGCCTCGCGGGGATTCCCGGCGCGAAAGAACGACACGGCGCGGTAGACATAGATTTCCGGGCGCTGCGGGGCCAGGCGTTGGGCGCGCGAGAAGTGGTCGAGCGCAGCCGTGAAGTCGCCTTCCTTGAAAGCGAGCATCCCGCGCCCGTAATGAGCGAGCCACTGCGTTGGGTCCAGCCTGAGCGCCTGGGCGAAGTCCTGCTCTGCGTCGGCTTCCCACTCATCGCGCAGCAGCGCCAGTCCGCGCGCCGCGTAGTATTCGGCATTGCGCGGGTTTTGGGCGATGGCCTGGTCAAGATCGGCCAGCGCCTGGCTGAGCCGATCTTTCGACAGCTCGTCCAGACCGCGCTCGTAGTGACGTTCGGCGATGGTCAGTCGTCGGGGTGCCTGCTTGCGGGGCGGGTGGGGTGGGCGCTCGGCCATGAGTGTGCACGCCTCAAAATGCTGCCGTCTTCTGGCGACGGCGGATCGCCGTTCGCGCAGAGTATACACCACCTGTGCGCCAGGCAAAGACGCGGGCCGCGTGGGGGTGCGTGCAAAAGTTGACAGCGACTCGCTGGGCGCGGGGATATTGACCTCACCCCCAGCCTCGCTGCGCTCGGCTTGCCCCCTCTCCGTTGACGGAGAGGGGGCGGCGAGGCGCGTCAGCGCCGAGCGGGGGTGAGGTCAACCAGGGCGCAGCGGAGCAGCGCCCCTACCGGGCAGGTTTTGCGCGCGCTCTCGCCGCTTGTCAGGCCATCGCCTTCGGGTATACTCAGAAGTGGTCTGGTTCGGAGCACGAGGTGTCCGTTGGCTACGTGCGCGCAGTGTGGTCATGAGAACGACGCGGGCAGTGCCGTCTGCGCGCAGTGTGGCGCTCCGCTCGGCGTAGCGGCTGCCGACGCGGACCAGCCAAGACCAGAGGGGGCGACGACGCGCCGCGTGGACATGACCGCTGCCAGCGCCGTAGTCCGCTGGGGCACGGCCAGCCTGGGCGCGCGCCGGCAGGTGCTGCTGCACGTGCGCGGGCATGACAGTCCCCTGGTGATTGATGTCGGCGAGCGCCTGGAGCTGGGTCGCGTGGATGCGGTCACCGGCCAGGCCCCGGCCATTGCCCTGGACGAGTTCCAGGCAGCAGAACTGGGCGTCTCACGGCGCCACGCCGCTCTGGTGCCGGAGGAGGACGCGCTGAAGGTCGTGGACCTGGGCAGCTCCAACGCGACGTTCCTCAACGGACAGAAGCTGATTCCGAACCAATCGCGCATTCTGCGCGACGGCGACGAGTTGCGGCTGGGCAAGCTGATCATCCGCGTGGAGTTCGCCTAGAGCGTGTTATGCACTTGGTGCCCTTGATAAGGGAGAGGGGCGCTCTGTTTACCTCACCCCCTGGCCTCGCTGCGCTCGGCCTTTCCCCCTCTCCATGCATGGAGAGGGGGCGGCGAGGCGCGCCAGCGCCGAGACGGGGGTGAGGTCAACCAGGAGCTACCCAAAACCGCTGGGGAAAGACAGGGCCGTCAGTGCATAACAGGCTCCAGGCGGCTTGCTGGCCCGCCCGTGTGTTGCTGGAGCAATTCCTCATATCCTGCACGGCGCAATACTCCTGATGAGAACGAGTGATGCTTAACGAACACGACCTGACATGGTACAAAGACGCTGTGTTCTATGAACTCTACGTGCGCGCTTTCAAAGATGGCAACGCGGACGGGCACGGCGACCTGCCGGGCCTGCTCAGCCAGCTTGACTACTTGCAAGAGCTAGGGGTTGACTGTGTCTGGCTGCTGCCGATCTGTCCGTCACCATTGGTGGATGATGGGTATGATGTGTCCGACTATCGCGGTATCCACGAGGACTACGGCACGCTGGACGATTTCAAGGCGCTGGTCGAGGGCATTCACGCGCGCGGGATGCGCGTGATCATTGATATTGTGGTCAACCACACCTCGGATCAGCATCCCTGGTTCCTGCAAGCCCGCGCTGCAAAGGACTCGCCCTTCCGCAACTGGTACGTCTGGAGCGACACGCCAGACAGATACCGCGAGGCGCGCATCATCTTCAAAGACACCGAAAGCGCCAACTGGGCCTTCGACACGCTCACCGGGCAATATTACTGGCACCGCTTCTATTCCCAGCAGCCCGACCTGAACTACGACAACCCCGCCGTGCAGCAAGAAATGCTGGACATCTTCGATTTCTGGATGGCGCTGGGCGTGGATGGCTTCCGCGTGGATGCCGTGCCGTACCTGTTCGAGCGCGAGGGGACGAACTGCGAAAACCTGCCCGAAACGCACCAGTACGTGAAGCGGATGCGCGCCCACATGGAGGCGAACTGGCCGGGGCGCATCATGTTGGCCGAGGCCAACCAGTGGCCGGAGGACGTGCGCGAGTACTTCGGCGACGATGATGAGTTTCACATGGCGTTCCACTTCCCGATCATGCCCCGGCTGTACATGGCGCTCCAGCAGGGCACGCGGCGCTCCATCGTTGAGATTCTCCAGCGCACGCCGGGCATTCCTCCGCTCGCCCAGTGGTGTATCTTCCTGCGCAACCATGATGAACTGACGCTGGAGATGGTCACCGAAGAGGAGCGCCAGTTCATGTGGGAGCACTACGCGCCGGTGCCGCGCATGAGGCTGAACCTGGGCATACGCCGCCGCCTGGCTCCGCTGCTCGGTGGCGATCCGCGCCGCATTCGTCTGCTCAATGCGCTGCTCTTCACGCTGCCCGGCTCGCCCATCCTGTATTATGGCGACGAGATCGGCATGGGCGACGACATCTGGCTGCACGACCGCAACGGAGTGCGCACGCCGATGCAGTGGGACGCCTCGCCGAATGCGGGATTTTCGCCCGCCGAGCGACTGTATGAGCCGGTCATCGCCGATGATGTATACGGGTACCAGGTGCGCAACGTCGCCCAGCAGCGCGCGGAGCCTGTGTCGCTGTGGCACAGCACGCGGCACATGCTGGCTGTGCGCAAGCAGTACCGGGCGTTCGGGCGTGGGGCATTCGACCTGGTGTTGCCGGAGAATGAGGCTGTGCTCGGCTTCTGGCGCGTTCTGGAACCAGAACCCGACGCGGCGCAGGGCGATGAGCGCTTTCTGATTCTGGTGAATCTGACTGATGCGCCGCAACAGGCCGCGCTTGACCTGGCGGAGTGGGCAGCCGCGCAGCCGCTCGACGTGCTCAGCGGGGAGTCATGGCCGGCGGTGGGCGGCTCTGCCTATGAGGTCGAACTAGCGCCCTATGCCTATCACTGGCTGAAGTTCTGAGCGAAGAATACCTGTCAGGCAGGGGTACTGCGCTGCTGTGCCCCGTGCGTAGGGGAGGGTTTCGATACCCTCCCCTACATGATCTCACCTTCGCCTGGCACAGACAATCTCTACGCGCACTCCTGGTCCGTGCGGTCAGGGGAGCGCCGCGTCGTCTACCTGCGTTTTGACCAGATGCAGGCCCAGCGCGTTGGCGATGACGATGCCCACTGCGCGGGCCACTGTCTCGGCTTGCTCATAGGCGGCCTGGTCTGCCTGGTGCTGGCGCAGATACTCGATCCCCGCCTTCGAATCGACGGCAAACTTGTCGCCCACTGAAGCCCGCTTGCGCAGCAGGTCGCTGCTGGTGTTGTGTCTTGTCACCAGCAGCAGCAGCGACTCATCGGCGAGAGTCAGATAGACGCCCCAGGTATAGTGCAGATGCGTGATCTCGGTGGCCAGGTTGCGGCCCTCCGACCTGGTCGTATGGTCGCGCGCGATGGTGTGGCGCAGTTCCACGTTGCGCACCTGATCGGTGCGCAGCTCGCGCCCGCGCCGGCTGCCAAAGAAGCCGGTGAGCAGGCCGGTTGGGGGCTGGAGCCGGATCATGTGACGCTCCAGATCAACGATGCACTGCACGAAGGCGGGCGCTTCCTCTCCCCGTTTGCTGCTCTTCTGCTCCCTGGACACGCGCAGAGTGATGTCATTGCGTCCAGTGCCCAGCCAGATGCCGGGATACTGGAGGGGCAGCGTCACCGACTGGGCGAAGAGCTTGACGCGCTGGGGGTCGATCTCCTCACGGGTGTGAGGCCCCAGGGGGCCAGTTGCGCCGCTGCGCGCCGGGCTGGGGGTGGGCGTCTGGGGCAGCTTCTTTGCGCCGAAGATCTTCAGCGGGCACCCGACATATTCGGCCAGCTCTCGTGCGGCTTCCTGCGCCTCAGCGGCGTGGGCGGTGTTGGCGCCGGGCGGCCAACTGACCAGCTCCAGCCAGCGCGGTTTGTCTTCGGGGTGGCGCGCCAGGTGAAAGCCCAGCAGCCAGCGGTGCGTCTTGCCGTCGTAGCCGAGTACAACAGCCTGCACGAACTCCATTGAGAGCACTGTGCCCGGCAGACCGCGCGCTTCGCCGAACTCCGGGTCGTACTCGATCACACCGCTGCCACGCGTTGCTTTGAACACAGGGATGCGCGACAGCACGTCTGGCCCGGTGGGATAGAGCCTCCAACTGCCATCGCGGATGTCAATCTCTGTCTGATCGGCCTGAATAATTGTGGTCATCATCTCCCCATCATGACTCACCTGCTGGATACCTCCAGTGTATTAAAATTCGAGCGATGAGTCCAGCGGCCTGGACGGGGGATTCGGGCGAGGGAAACGAACAGGCGGCGTAGTCAGCCGACCGCGCCGCCCGGAGCTACCAGTTTAGGTGGCGGAAAGCGTGCTACTTGACTTCGATGGTCGCGCCGGCTTCCTCGAGCTTCTTCTTGGCGTCCTCAGCGGCATCCTTGCTGACATCCTCAAGCACGGTGTTGGGAGCGCCCTCAACGAGGTCCTTGGCTTCCTTCAGGCCCAGGTTGGTCAGGCTGCGCACGACCTTGATGACCTCGATCTTCTTGGGACCAACGTCCTTGAGCACAACCGTGAACTCGGTCTTCTCTTCTTCTTCCTCAACAGCCGCCGGCGCAGCCGCGCCCGCCGCCATCATGGGCATGGCGCCCATGGCCATCGGCGCAACGGCCTCGACGCCCCACGCCTCTTCGAGCATCTTCTTCAGCTCGGCAGCTTCCATGACCGTCAGGCTGCTGAGTTCTTCGACCAGTTTCTGTAGATCTGCCATTGCTAGAGCTTCCTTTCGCTGCTGACGCGGGAAACCCGCGCGTTCTCCGACTCTCAAACAAGTGATCAGGTGAACCTGAGGCGGCACGCCCGCAGGCTAGGCCGCTTCCTTCTGGGTGTAGGCTGCCAGGACGTTGACCAGGCCGTCCGTAGCTGCCTGGATGACCGCCACAACCTGGCGACCCGGCTCGGTGAGCAGCCCGGCAAGCTGAGTGAGGGGCATGGTGATCATGCCGACCAACTGGCCGCGCAGTTCGTCCAGCGTGGGCAGCCTGGAGATCGCGTCAAGCTGGCGGGCCTGAACGATGCTCTGGCCGATGATGCCGCCTTTGACGACCATGACCTCGTTGCCGCCGGCATATTCCAGCACAGTCTGGATGGTCTTGGGCAGGTCGCTGTGCGCAATAGCCAGGGCCACCGGGCCTTTGAGCAGGTCGGCGGGCACGCCCATGCCCACCTCGTCCAGCGCGATCTTGAGCAGCGTGTTCTTGGTGACCGTGAACTGCGAGTCGATCTCGCGGAGCCGGGCACGCAGATCGTTGAGCTGTCCCATCTTCATGCCGCGATACTCGGCGATGACGACACCGTGCGCCTGCTGGAGCATCTCCACGTACCGGGCAACCAGTTCTTGCTTACGCTCTTTGCTGATAGCCAAGCGCGCATTCCTCCTTTCTTCGGAATGGTAGTTCCGCAGAGGAGACCCACAAAAAAACGGCCTCCGCACAAGGGGCGAAGACCGTGCCATGATCCAATCCGTGAGAACACGTGTTGGTGGTCCGGTCGGGGTCTTCACCTCGGCAGGGGGAGCGTCCCATTAAGCCTGACCAGGCCCCTGCTGTCTGCGGTAAGAAGCCAACCTAAACTGGGTGGTAGGTTACCGGGCGTCATCATACCAGCGCCCGGCGTCGTCGTCAAGGCTCGAAATTGGGGCGCTGCTCTGCTGCGCCCTGGTTGACCTCACCCCCGCTCACTCGCCCTCGCGCCCCACGCCCAGCCACAGCGCGACCTTGCGCCGGACGAAAGCCCAGCGCGCTGTCTTCCACGCTTCGTGGGCGTGGCTGCGGCTCTCTTCCTGCTGGGCAGGCTCCGGCGGCGCGGCGTAGCGGTCGGCGATGTAGGCGTGGGTGATGGTGTTGATCGGCTGCTCGATCTCCGGCAGGCGGCTGACCAGGTGGTGGCGGCGTTCGTCGGGCGTGGCCGATGCGGCGAAGCGCAGACCGATCCAGCGCGCGTAGATGCTCAGCCGGGCGTAGGCGCGCTGCACCACCGACAGCCCGCCCAGGCCGCGATACTCGATGTACCAGATGGCGAACAGCACCCCCAGCACCAGCCCCAACACGATCAGGGCGAAGATGCCCAGCGCCAGCAGAATGGTCTGCACCACGCTGTTGTCTTCGCCGTCGCCGACGCGCGTGGCATCGGGCGGAGGCGGCGCGGTGGCGCTCGGCGCGGGCGTGGGGGAGGGTGTCGGCGTGGGCGTGGAGGGCAGGGCTAACCCTCCGGCACCGCCAATCGGCGTGGCGGCCCCTCCGTCAGGGGTAGGCAGCGGCGTGAAGGTTGCTGTGGGCAGGGGGGTGGGCGACGGCACGGGCGTCACCGTCGGCAGGATCGCCAGCAGCGTAGCTTCGTCCTCGCGATTAATCGGCGCTTCGTCGGCGGTCGGCTCGAACTCAACCCAGCCATAACCGGGGAAGTAGACCTCCACCCAGGTGTGCGCGTCGCGCTCGCGCACCAGGTAGGCCCCACGCCCGGCATCCCACGTGCCCTGGGCGAAGCCGGCCGCAAGCCGCGCCGGGATGCCCTGCGAGCGCAGCATGAGCACCATCGCCGTCGCGTAGTAGTTGCAGTACCCCTGGCGCTGCTCGAAGAGGAACCACTCGATCGGGTCGCTGCCGCGCGGCGGGGCGGGGATCGTCTCGCTGTACTGGATGTTGGTGCGCAGCCAGAACTCAATCGCTCTGGCCCGGTCGTAAGGCGTCCCTGCGCCTGCCTGGCTGACGATCTGAGCGACCAGCTCGCGGATGCTCGGCGCGACGTTCTCGGCCCCTTGCAGGTACAGGCGCAGCACCCAGTCGGGATAGGTCTGCCCGGCGCTGCGCAGGGCAGAGGCCGGTGCCATGCTGACCAGCGAGGTGACGCCGTACTGGTCGCCCGCGCGCAGGGTGCTGCGCGCGCGGATAATCGCCACGTCGGTCGGGCCGTTTTCGTTGACACACGTGCGCTCAAAGTCCTCCACGCAGTCCAGCTCCGCTTCGACGGGCAGGCCCACCTCCGCCGGCTGTGGCGCAGTATGCACGAGGTTGCTGGCGCGGATGAGCATGGTGAACTGCTGGCGGGCCTCGGCGCGGGCACCCGGCGCCATCGGGCCGATATTGAAGCGCAGCCCCGCCTGATCGGTGAAGGCGCGCACCGTGCGGATGTGCCGCCAGCGCCAGGAGACGGGGTCATAGGAGTCGTAGACGGTGGAGCGCCAGTAGTAGCGCGCGCCGGGCGGCCCCTCCACCTCGACCATCATCACCGGCTGGTCGCCAAGCTGGATCGCACCCGCTCAGTTGCAGCTCCGCCCCGCCGTAATAATCCACGGTGGCGATGCCCTGGCTTTCCAGCGAGGAAAACAGCCGGTTCCACAGCTCGGCCAGCTCCATGATGGCGTCGCCGGAGAGCAGCTCGCGGACGCGCGAGAGGTCGCGGTCGTCCGAGCCGGCGGGCGCGCGCCAGGCCAGCGCAACCAGGACGACGGCCAGAACTGCACCCGTGCGCATGAAGGCGCGGCGCACCGTGCCGGAGAAGCTCACCTGGTGGACGAACCAATCGTATTCGCGCAGATCAATGTGCGAGCGGATGAGCAACAGCAGCGACACGATGACGAAGCCGCCCAGGTAGAGGTCGAGCGACGCATCGCCCTGGTAGTAGAACTGGTTGGTGATCAGCACCAGGCCAGTGGGCACAATGACGCGCCACACCCGATCCGCGCGAAACACATGCCACGCCGCGTTGTGGCCGAGGAACCAGAACAGCACGGCCATGAACACCACGAAGGTTACGTCATCGTTGGCGGGCTGGTCGCCGGCGATGGCCTGGTCAATCCAGACGGCGATCTCGTGCAGCAGCGTATCGGTGCGCGCCCACAAGGGGCCTTCTTCGACGAGCGTGTAGGCGCAGGCGAGGAGCACGCCGGCCAGGCTGTAGACGCTGCTCATCAGCAGGGCCAGCGGCTCGGAATAGTGGCTGCGCGCGAGCAGAAATCCCAGGCCCACCGCCAGCACGCTGACGGGCACCAATGCGCGCAGCCCGTCCGTCCAGTGGGCGGCGTCCAGCGCCAGCGCCGTGAGGATCATCAGCGCCCAGACGAGCAGCAGGCTGGTGAAGTCACCGCGCGCGAAGACGGTGCGCAAGTGGTTGCGCAGCCTGCGCCGCCAGCGCCCAGGCACGCGCGCCGCGCGCGCCGTGTGGCCTGGCACGGCCTGCGCTGGACGCATGTGGGGAGTAGTCGCCATCAGCTTTCCGTCTGACTCATAATACCTGACCCGCACCAAACCGTGACGATTGTAAGCGTTTCGGGTCGGGTCGCCAAGCGCGCTGCGCGAGCATTTTAGTTTCGGGGCAAAGTGTCAGCGGGTGCGGGCAAAACCTGTCAGGTAGGGGCGCTGCTCTGTGTCACCCGCTGTAGGGTTATGCTACCAACTTCCCGCCTGGGTTTTACCACCCTCTCGACGACAGCCGAACCCCCCTCCAGCCGAGTCTCGAGAGCGGACCCTGACTTTGATCGCCAGAGGCTCGCGTTTTCCCCTCCCTGGCTTGCCCACAGGGACGACTGACGACTGGGTGAGGCGCGGACGTTCCGTCCCGTGTCGCGCGCCCAAAAACCTTAAGCCGGTTCCGTGCATAACCCTACACGCGGGACATCTGCTGCGCCCCCTTTACCTCACCCCCGCTCGGCGCTGGCGCGCCTCGCCGCCCCCTCTCCGTTGACGGAGAGGGGGAAGAGCCGAGCGCAGCCAGGCTGGGGGTGAGGTCAATACCCCCACGTCAAACAAGTCGCTGACAACCTTTGCACGCCCCCCGCAACCACAAGGCTTGTGCAACCGTTGTCATGCGCATATAATCGCCGCCATGATACCCAGAAAACACCTGCTGTTGCCCGCCGTCATCCTGACGCTGATCGTGCTGGCTGCTTGCGAGCCGCTGGCTCCTGACCAGACACCTGTCTACATCGTCGTCACCGGCGAGACGCCGGACACTCTTACGGAGCCGGTGCCCACCCCGCCGCTGGGCAGCGCCGCGACGCCGCCGGCTGGCGGGCCGATGGCGGCGGGTGTCGTCAACACGCCGATCCCCTCGGATACTCCTTTGCCAGAGGCGACCGCGCTGCCTTCGCCCACCCCCTTCGCCTGCCCGGAGACGACCGGGCGCGTCATTCAGGGGGCGGTGCCCAGCGCCGTGACCGGCGACGAGATCACCTACTACATGTACCTGCCGCCCTGCTTCTACGAGTCCCTGCAACGCTATCCCTATGTGGTGCTGCTGCACGGCACGGGGTACGACGACGGGATGTGGGTGGACCTCGGCGTGCCATCGGTCATGGATCAGGGCATTGCCAGCGGAACGCTGCCGCCGATGGTCGTGCTCATGCCCGATGGCGGGCTGATCGCCGAGCTTAACGATCAGCCGGATGGCGCGTCCTATGAGACGGTGATCCTGGACGAGCTTGTTCCGGCGATAGAGCGCGATTTCTGCCTGTGGAGCGCGCGCGCCGGGCGAGCCATTGGCGGCATCTCGCGCGGCGGATTCTGGGCGTTCAGCATCGCCCTGCGCCACCCGGACGCCTTCAGCGCGGTCGGCGGTCACAGCCCGCACTTCGATCCGGACAACGTCGCGCCGGAGTTCAACCCCCTCGAACTGGCCGCGCGCGCCAACCCTGCCCAGGCTGCGCTGCGTATCTATCTCGATCATGGGGCGGACGACTATGTGAGCGCCAACGCGCGGCGCATGAGCGATTTGCTGCGCCAGAATGGCATCGCCCACGACTACTTCGTGGACCCCGTGGGCGACCACGATATGGCATACTGGTCGTCACACGTGGCGGAGTATCTGTCGTTCTACGGGCAGGTGTGGCCGAAGGATGTGGCTGCGCTGCCATCGTGCCTGGAGCCAGTCCCGCAGTAAGCGGCGCTATAGCACGGCGTCGAAAAGGCGCAGCAACGCCCAGAAGACAGTGAACGCGCCGACTGCCACCAACACGATGGTGATCAGGCAGCCCCACCGCCCGATCCGCGTGCGCAGGACGTAGCGCAGCACGGTGAGGAAGGTCACCGAGCCGCCCCCGGCCAGAATCGCACCGATGTCGTCGGCCTGCCCGGCGAATGGAATGAAGTCTGGAATGGCGTCTATCGGAAAGAAGGCGTAGATCGCCGTCAGCACGAGGATTGCCAGGATGCTGCCGCTGATTCCCCAGTCGAGCGCCTGGCGGGCGAGCGGCTCGCTCTGGCGCGCGCGGCGAGCTGGGCGGTCGTCCTCGTACTCTTCGTCGTACTCAGCGTATTCCTCATCGTACCGGTCGTAGCTCTCGTCCTCGCCATAGGGATCGCGCGCCTGGCTGACGTTCCTGCGTGGCATGGCTTCCTTCCTGATCTGGTTGTTGGTGATTGGTGGGTGGCTCCTGGCAACGCAATTGCCGCGCGCGTCCGCTCTATCAGCAACCAAGAACCAGCAACCAACAACCGAATCCTGCAACAGCCCGATCGTGCATCTCCATGAGTATAACTCAACACAACGGCGAACCGCCTACGATTGCCCGGCGCGCAGATCACGCTCTCTCGCGATTGGCGCGAACGGGGTATAATCGCGGCATCGAGCGGTTGGCAGGGCAGGGCGCGGCTGCCGGGTGGCGCTGCGCGAGACGCAGACTATGGAACTGATCGCACTGTGGAACGTGATCCGGCGGCGCTGGTGGCTGATCGCCCTGCCGGCGGCTGTCGTGCTCGTGCTGACGCTGCCCGCGCTGGCCGATGCGCTGCATCCCCCGCCGAGCTACGAAGTGCGCGTGCGGCTGACGGCGGCGGCTCCGCCCGACGCGGCGAGCGCCGCGCCCGAAAGCGCCTATGAGGACACCAGTTACGTGGTGTGGCTGGCCTCGGAGTACGTGGCGGTCAATCTGCCCCACTGGATTGCCAGCAACAGCTTCGCCGAGGAAGTCGCGCAGATTGCCGCCGAGGGCGGGCTGAACATCCCGGCCCCTGACCTCTTCGAGGCTTTCGCCGCCGAGAGCTACCGCAGCATTGTCACGCTGTACGTGCGCTGGAAGGATCCCTCGGAGATCAGCCCCATTGCCCACGCGGCGATCCAGGCGCTGCGCGAGCGCAACGCCGAATACTTCCCGCAGTTCGCGGTCTCGCCGGCCCGCGTCGTGCCGCTGGACTCGCTCGAAGTGGCCCAGGTGCCCGCGCCGCTGACCTCGCGCGTCGCGCCGCTGCTGCGGCTGGCGCTGGGGCTGGCCGCCGGGGTGGGCCTGGCGGGGCTGGCGGAGTACCTGGATCGCAGCGTGCGCACGCGCCAGGACGTGGAATCGCTGGGGCTGGAAGTGCTGGCCGAGATTCCGGGGGAATGAGGCCGGGGCCGTGTGGGCATTGCCTGACCTCACCCCTCTGGTCTCGCTGCGCTCGGCCTCCCCTCTCCGTTGCGGAGTTCAGGGGCGGACAGCGATGTGAGAGGCATTGAGATGGCGACCGATCAACCTCACCCCCTGACCTCGCTACGCTCGGCTCTTCCCCCTCTCCGTTTACGGAGAGGGGGAGGCGAGGCGCGCCAGCGCCGAGCGGGGGTGAGGTCATGTGGGGGCGTATACTAATACGCCCCCGCGGAGACACCTGCTATAATACCGGCGCGAGGCGGCGGCCTTAGCTTATTGAGGACGTGCAGCAGATGAACCTGGCTTATTACGCCCGAATCCTGATCCGGCGTGGGTGGATTCTCCTCCTGGCGATGGCGATCACGGCGGGGGCCGCTTTTGCTCTCAGCAAGGCGCAGACGCCCGTGTACCGCGCCACGCAGCGAGTCCTGCTCCAGCCGGCGCGCAACGACTACGGCCTGACGGAGACGCTGCGCATTCTGCTGCGCAGCTACGTGGTCTATCTCAACACGGACACGCAGGCCGCCGCCGTTATTGTTCGCCTGCAGCTTGATATGACACCGGGCGACCTGCGCAGCTACACGACGATCAGCTCGGACCCGACGCAGCTCGTCGTGCAGATTGACGTGGATATGCAGGACGGGCCGCTGGCGGCGCGCATCGCCACCGAGCTGGGCCGCCTGCTCGTGGATTACCGCACCGAAGACAACCGCGACTTGCAGCGCGAAGACCGCATTGACGCCCTGCTGATTGACACGGCCACTTACGGGCTGCACTCGCCCAAGACCAAGATCAATGTGCTGGCCGGAGCGGTGCTGGGCCTGCTGCTGGGCGGGGTAGTGGTGTTTGCGCTGGAATACCTGGAGTCCAACATCCTGCGCAGCCGCGACGACGTGCAGAACTTCCTGGCGCTGCCCCTGCTGGCGGCGATTCCTCCTGAAGATAGCCACATGTGAGGTGGGGTGATGCCCGCTCCGAACCTGATTACGCTGACTGATCCGCGCGCGCCCGCCGCCGAAGCCTACCGGACGCTGCGCACGAACCTGATGTTCTACGGCGTGGATCGCCAGGCCAGCGCTCTGGTGATCACCTCGGCGGTGCCCGGTGAAGGGGCGAGCGCGGCGCTGGCCAACCTGGCCGTGACCCTGGCCCAGGCGGGGCATCGCACGGTGGCGGTGGATTGCGACCTGCGCAAGCCCGCCCAGCACGCGCTGTGGGGGCTGGGCAACGAGCGCGGCCTGACGACCATGCTGCTCGACAACGCGGCCCTGGCCGATCCCCCGCTGCAGGCGGCGGGCGTGGACAATCTCCACGTGCTCACCAGCGGGCCGCTGCCGCCTAATCCCGCCGATCTGGTGGGGTCGCGGCGCATGGACGAGGTGATCGCTGCGCTGCGCGAGCGCGCCGACTACGTGCTGTTCGATGCGCCGCCGGTGCTGGCCGTCAGTGACGCTGCCGTGCTGGGGCACAAGCTCGACGGGCTGCTGCTGGTGCTGCGGGCGGGCGCGTCGCGCCGCGACCATGCCGCTCGCGCCAGGGACGAGCTACAGCGCGTCAACGTGAACATTCTGGGGGCGGTGCTGATCAACGCGCCGCGCGACAGTGCCGTGAGCGGGTACTACGCCCGAAAGTAGGGGCGAGCCTGCACAAGACTTCCGAAGTCTCTGAGACTTCGGGAGTCTATTCTGCTGGGGGTGCGGCAAGCAGCGCCCCTACGGACCTCACCCCCGCTCGGCGCTGGCGCGCCTCGCCGCCCCCTCTCCGTTGACGGAGAGGGGGCAAGCCGAGCGGAGCGAGACTGGGGGTGAGGTAAACCGGGGGTGCGGCAAGCAGCGCCCCGATATTGAGAAGGCCAGACACAAAGGGGATAACTGACGGTGAAGGGATTGATCCTGAGCGGCGGCAAGGGCACGCGCCTGTATCCGCTGACCTATACGCGAGCCAAGCAGTTGATCCCGGTGGCCAACAAGCCGGTGCTCTTCCGCGTCATCGAGGCGATTCGCGCTGCCAGCGTGGAGGAGATCGGCATCGTCATCGGCGACACCGGGCCGGAGATTCGCGAGGCCGTGCGGGATGGCGCGCAGTTCGGCGTGCGCGTGACCTATATCCCGCAGGACGCGCCGCTGGGCCTGGCCCACGCTGTGAAGATCTCGCGCGATTTCCTGGGCGACGACCGCTTCGTCATGTTCCTGGGCGACAACGTCATCCAGGGCGGCATCAGCCCGCTCATTGCTGAGTTCGCCGATCATCACGACTGGAACAGCCAGATCGTGCTGACCGAGGTTGAGGTGCCGGAGCAGTACGGCGTCGCCCGGCTGAACGGCGAAGGGCGCATCGTCGAGCTGATCGAGAAGCCGAAGGACCCGCCGTCGAACCTGGCCCTGGTCGGCATCTACATGTTCGACCACCACATCTTCGAAGCGACAGAGGCCATCAGGCCGTCGTTTCGCGGCGAGCTTGAGATCACCGACGCCATCCAATGGCTGGTCGAGCACGGCTACGTCGTCTACCCGCACATCCATCGCGGCTGGTGGATTGACACGGGGCGGCCCGGCGACATGCTCACCGCCAACAGCCTCGTCCTGGAGGAATTGACGCCGGAGATTCGTGGGCGCGTGGATGCGGCGTCGGAGGTGGATACGCGCGTGACGGTCGAAGACGGAGCGGAGATCATCCACAGCGTGGTGCGCGGGCCGGCGATCATCGGGCGCAACACGCGCATCGTCAACAGCTACGTGGGGCCGTTCTCCAGCATTTATCACGACGTGGTGATCGAGAACAGCGAGATCGAGCGCAGCATCGTGCTGGAGCACAGCACCATCCGCGACATTCCGACGCGCATCCAGGACAGCCTGATCGGGCGTCACGCCGAGGTCACCATCAACGCGCTGCGTCCCAAAGCGATCAAGATGCACCTGGGCGATCACAGCCGGCTGGGGCTGCTGTAGCGGGCTTATGTGCTGATGTCTCCTGTACGTCTCATCGTCGCCGACCTGGACGGCACGCTGCTCACCTCCGACCACATCGTCTCGCCCTTCACCGAGGCGGCTGTCCGCGCGGCCCAGGCGCGCGGCGTGCTGTTCACGGTGGCGACCGGCAAAACATTCCCCTCCACGGTGGCGCTGATCGAGCAGTTCGGGATCACCATCCCGCTCATCTGCGGCAACGGCACGCAGGTTTTCGCCCCGGACGGAACGCTAGTCTACGAAAACCCGATCCCGCTCGACTGCGCGCTGGAGGCAATCGGCATGGCCGAGGCGCGCGGCTTCACGCCGGTGGTCTACACGGCCAAGGGGCTGCTTTCGACCGTTCACGATGCCAATGTCGCGGAGCTGCTTGAGCACCACGAGCCGCTGCCCGACCTGGTGGACGACTGGGCGACCGCGCTGCGCGGGCACTACCGCCCGTTCAAGATGGTGCTGATGCACCAGGATCACGACCGGGCGAGCCGCTTTTTCGACGACCTGTGGCGCGCTTTCGACGGGCGGGCGCAGGTCGTGCGCTCCGGCCTGGCCTCGGTGGTAGAGGTCATGCCCGCCGGGGTGACCAAGGGCACGGCGCTGGCTCGCCTGGTGGAGCACCTCGGCCTGGATGTCCGCGACGCGCTCTGCCTGGGCGACAACTGCAACGACCTGGACATGATCCGTCGCGCCGGGATCGGCGTGGCCATGCGCCACGCGCCGCAGGAAGTGCGGGCGGCAGCCGATTACGTCACCGGCAGCAATGACGAGGATGGAGTTGGACACGCGATCCACCGCTTCGTCCTGGCGGCACCAGGCACGGAGACTGCGCCCGATCCCTCTGAGAGGAGAACTGCTTCATGAAGACGATTCTGGTCACTGGCGGCGCGGGCTTCATCGGCAGCGCGTTCGTGCGGCGCATGGTCGAGACGTATCCCGATTACACGGTGGTTGTGCTCGACAAGCTGACCTATGCTGGCAACCTGGACAACCTGCTGCCGGTGCATGATGCGCCCAACTACCGCTTCGAGCGCGGCGACATCGCCCATCGCCAGACCGTGCAGCGGGTGATCGAGCAGTACGGCGTAGACGCCATCGTGAACTTCGCCGCCGAGACGCACGTGGATCGCTCGATCCTGGAGCCGGATGCCTTCATCCAGACCGATGTCGTTGGCCTGTACGTGCTGCTCGACGTGGCGCGGCAGGTGGGGGTGCAGCGCGTGCACCATGTGAGCACAGACGAGGTCTACGGCTCCATCGCCGAGGGCTTCTTCCGCGAAGGCGATCTGTTGGAGCCGAACAGCCCCTACGCGGCGAGCAAGGCGGGCGGCGAGATGATGCTGCGCGCCTACCACGTGACCTATGGCCTGCACACGACCGTCACGCGCGGCAGCAACACCTTCGGGCCGTACCAGTACCCGGAGAAGCTGGCCCCGTTCTTTATCACCGAGGCCATTGACGACCGCCCGCTGCCGCTCTATGGCGACGGGATGCAGGTGCGCGACTGGCTGTACGTGGACGATCACTGCGACGCGATTGACACCGTGCTGCACCGGGGCGCGCCCGGCGCCATCTATAACATCGGCGGGGAGCACGAGCTGCACAACATCGAGGTCACCCGCTTCATTTTGGGGGCGCTCGGCAAGCCGGAGAGCCTGATCCGCCATGTGACCGACCGGCCCGGCCACGACCGCCGCTACGCCCTGACCAACGACAAAATCCGCGCCGAGCTAGGCTGGACGCCCCGGCACTCCTTCGAGGAGGCGATGACCGCAACGGTGCGCTGGTACCAGGCCAACGAGTGGTGGTGGCGCAAGATCAAGACCGGCGAGTACCTGGAATACTACAAGCGCCAGTATGCCGAGCGCCTCGCCGGGGCAGGGGAGTAGCAACTGGGCTGCAAGCGCATACGAGCCGCCGGGGACACTGACCCGGCGGCTTTCTTGTGTCCAGAGGCCGAGACCGTCAAAGCTGCGGAACCTGCACGACCAGCTCGTTCTGGTCGTGGATGGCCAGGCCGAGGATGGCGTCGTTGGGATAGAAGGCCATGCCGGGAAACAGGCCGAGCACGAATCCCTCGAACTTGGTGCGCAGCAGCCCGCCGTCCGGGCCGATGGCCCGCCCGTAAATGTCCACCATGCGCGCCACCGGGTCGCCAGGAGTCAGCAGATCGCCGGGCTGAACCAGGTGATGGACGATACAGGCTTGCGGCACGCGCGGGTGGATCGTGCGCCGGACGGGGTAGCCGGGCCTGATGATCGGGATGTCGGGCAGCGGCTCCGGCGGGCCGGGCAGCATCCCCGCCCAGCGCATGACGTTGCGCACGCCGGTCACCACAGCCTGTGCGTGGTGGGTGTTGACCGCCTTCTGTCCGCCGATCTCGATGGTGATGGCCGGGATGCGCGCCCGGTTGAGCGCCGCGCCGCTGACCGAGCGATGCAGGTCTAGCTCCATGTAACGCGCCGACGCGAACTCGTTGACCACCGTCAGGCCCAGCGCGTCGAGCATCTCGCCCACCTTCTGCTGGAGCCTCTCCGCCACCGGCTTGTCAGCCGCGCCGGTATAGAACACAGGATCGCGGAAGGCGAACGGGATCGAGCGAATGCCGAAATCGTGCAGGTCAATCAGGTAGCTTGCTGTGGCGCTGATGCGCTCGAACAGGCGGCTGTAAGCCTGCTCCAGGGCCGGGGCGAAATGGTTGGGATAGTCGGCATCGGGCGTCGAAAGACCGGGGAACAGGCGATTGGGGTCTTTGCCGCCCAGGTAATACGGGCTGCGCTCGCCCGTGCGCAGCCCTGCCGGGCTGAGCGTGGGAATGGCGATCAGCGTGCCGCGCAGTTGGGCCAGCAGTTCCAGAGTGATCAAGTGGTGGATGACCGCGATGCCGTCGTACTCGCCGCCGTGAATGTTGGCCGTCAGCCACAGGACAGGCTCCGCCGCCTCGCGCCCCTGGGCGATGATGACCGGAAAGAACTCCGACCCGCCGGTGGGCAGCGGCAGCGCCTCGAACGTCCCATAGACGATCTGCCCTGGTTTGCCGCGTGCATTGCCGACCTGTATTGTCATTGGCGCTGACATGCTCCTCATCGTTGCGCGGGCCACCTCAGGCCCGGTCGTGCTTGGCCAGCGCGGTGGCAAGCTGCGCGCTGACCAGTTCCAGCAGCATGACGTGCTTCTGGGGGATGCTGTTGGGCCGGGCGCGGCAGGCCAGCAAAGCCCCGAAGCGCAGCGCCGCCCCGACAGGCACGCAGACCCCGGTTTGCAGCGATGCCTCTTCGATGAAGGGATGGCTTGGGCGATCATCCGGGCCGATAGTGCGGCTCTGGCCGGTCTGCGCCACCCACCCGACGAGCGTGCTGCTCTGGGCCTGCTGGTGCGGCGCGCTGTCGGTCAGGTCGGGCGGGCCGATTTGCGCGCGCAGGGTTAGCTGGCCGGGCGCTGCCGGGTCTGGACTGAAGAAGGCCACATAATCGTAGTCCAGGTCGTGGATCGCCTCGACCGCCGCGCGGATCATGGCCTCTGGCGTGCGCGCCCGCACCAGCGACTTGGCGAGCTGGCGCACAGGGGGCAGCGTGTCGGCGCGCAGCGTCTCCAGCCGGCGCTCCTCAACCAGCCGCTTGATCCTGCGCAGCAGGTCGTCTCCGACGAAGGGCGTCACCGAAATCTCGTCGGCCTGGCCCGGCAAGCCGAAATCCGCCTCCTCGTCCACGAGGACGATCAGCAGGCGGGGATAGGTATGGCGCAACTGCCTGACGAAATCGAACGTATCGCCCGACCGCGCGTCCAGCACCAGCACGTCGGTGCGCGTCTGCGGATCGGCCAGGTGCTCAATCGCCTCCTGATGGCGGGTGACGAGCGTCGGGACGATCTGCGCCTCGCGGGAAAAAAGGTCGCGGAAGCGGGCCAGCGACTCGCGTGGGACGGTAGCGAGCACGTGGATGGGTGGCGGATTGGTCATATGGGCGATTGTCCCCGTAGCACGCGGTCGTCCGCGCGCCATGGGGCCTATTATAGGAGCGTTGCGAATCGGTCACAAGCAGGGGCAAGGGTACATCTCGCGTGGGGAGCAAGATTGGTTCGTATAGGGGCGGGTTTGCAAACCCGCCCCTACAAATCACGCAGCGAAACCCTCAAGATCGCCAGCCCACACCAAAGATGACACTCGCTGCGTGGAAGCAGGCAACGGCGCTCAGGCCAGCGGAACGCGCTCGCGCGCGGCGCGGCCCCCGCGCATCCACAGCGCGGCGGCGAGGGCGATCAGGGCGGCAGCAGCGCCGATGAACTGAAGCTCGCAGATGGCATCCACTGCCGCTTCGAGGCTGGCCGTCTGCGAGGCGAGCACTGTCTCCTCCAGGCTGACCGCAGCGCCCGCCATGCGCTCGGCGACGAGCACATCGAAGCGGTCGAGCGCGTAGGTGGTCAGCGACGAGATGGAGACAGTCATGCCCACCAGGCGCAGAACCAGGATCATCGCGGCAGCGATTCCCCGCTCGCCCTCTTGCACGTCGTTGAGCACAGCGGTGCCTACCGGAGAAATCGTCAGGCCCAGGCCAACGCCGATGATGGCCATCTGCGCGCCCATCAACCCAGTAGGACGTGTCGCTCTCCCACGTCGCGCCGGTCAGGGCAAACCCGATCCCCGCGATCAGCAGGCCCAGCATCGTCGGCAGCCGGTAGCCAGCGCGCTCGCTCAGCCAGCCGCCGGGGACTGCCGCGAGCGCCATCGGCACGGTCAACCCGGACAGCAGCAGCCCGGCGGTGTAGGCGGCGTGCTGCACGTCCTCGCTGGTGGGGCTGTCCATGCGGAAGTTGACCAGCAGCGGCGCGCTGACCAGCCCAATCGCCAGGCAGAAGCCCACCAGGAAGTTGGCGACCGACGAGGCGGAGACGTTGCGGCTGCGGAACATGCCCAGGCGGATCAGCGGGTGCGAGACGCGCGCCTCGACGAGCAGGAACAGCAGAAAGGCCAGCGCCGCGCCGATCAGCAGCGGGGGGCCGTAGTGCGACGCGGTGCGCTCCAGGTCTTCGAAGCTCCCGGCGGTGCCGGCGGCTTCGGGGTTGGCACCCAGGCCCAGGCTCAGCCCGATCAGCGCCAGGGTGAGGAACAGCGTGCCGAGCAGGTCGAAACGCCCAACCCGGCGCGGGCGGTGAATGCCCCGCAAGGCCCACCACGCGCCGACCAGGGCCAGGGCGCTGACCGGGATGTTGAGCAGGAACAGCGTCTCCCACGAGGGCCTGGCGACGGAGACCCCCAGCCCGGCGAAGGCGTCCACAACGGCGTCGCCGTGCTGCCCGAACAGACGCACCATCACGCCGCCGTAGAGGTGCCCAAGCACCCAGCCGAGCGTATCTACCGCGCCCACAACGCCCAACGGACGGGCGCGGCGTTCGGGCGGGAACAGGTCGCCCGCCAGGGCAATCGTCACCGGCACCATGGCCCCCGCGCCAAACGCCTGCACCACGCGCCCGAAGATGACCAGGTCGAGATAGCGCTCTTCCAGGCGCGGCGGCGGCTCGTTCAAGACCTGGCGGTAGAAGCGGGCGACCGCGCTGTTGAGCGCCGGGCTGTCGTAGGTGGTGACCAGGTATGACCCGGCCATGAAGATCAGCAGGCAGGTGATGTAAACGGCCCGCCGCCCGAACAAGTCCGACAGCCGCCCGGCGAAGGTCATGCTGATCGCGTAGGCGAGCAGGTAGCCGCTGACCGCCCACGAGGCGTGATCGAGATACTCCTTGACCGGCAGATCGAGGCTGACGATCACTTCGGGCAGCACGGCGGAGATGATGGTCAGGTCGAGCGCGCCGATGAAGACGGGCAGGCTGACAATGGCCAGCACCAGCCAGGGCGCTCGCTGCGCGGCGGGGCGTGCGGTCATGAAGGGTCGCCGTCCGTGCTGGGTGCGGTGATGGCGACCGGCGCGTTGTACTCGGAGATGTTGATCTGCCAGGTGGTCGGCTCGCTATCTGCTGCCCAGTCCGGCGGCGGCTCGACCAGCGAGATGCGCAAGACGCGCCTGTTCTGCGCGCCAATGAACACGTCAATGTCCAGCAGACCGGCGGTGGCCCGGCTGAGGCCCAGCGTCAGCGAGAAGACGCGCCCGGCCTCAACGCGCCCGCGCACCTGGTAGGCGCTCAGGCCGTCCAGGTCTTTGCGCCCGACCAAAGACAGATCGTGGATCGTGGAAAGCGTATGCGGGACGCCGCCGGGCTGCGCGACCAGGGACGACGGCTCGAAAGCCCGGCAGGAACTCGCCTTGCAGCCAGCGGTTGCCCGTGATCAGCTCGCCCCGAAAGTACTGCGTGCTGCCCAGAGCAACCAGCTCCGCCGTCGTGCTCAGCACGCCGAGCCGAAACTGCACGCGCGCGCTCAGCCGGTCGGGAACCTGGAACGTCCCGCTGGCATATTTGAACGAAACCCCCGTGCCTTCGGGGAGGTCGAGTCCTGAGATGGGGACGTTGACGCGGTAGCCGCTCACGTCAACCTCGTACTTGAACGACGTGGCGTCCTGAAGCTGGGTGATGCCTTCGGCCAGCAGCGCCTGTGGGTCGGGCGTAGGCTCCGGTGTGGTGTCATCGGCGCCGCACGCGGCCAGCAACATCGCCAGCGCCACAACCAGCAGCAGCTTGAGTGCGCGCATGAGGATCGTCTCTCCGGTTCACGAGCGAGCGGAAATCCTACCCTGTACTACGGGCAGAGCGGCGGCCAGGTTGCGCCGGCAGCCCGTCGTCCATCGCCATGATAGCACGAACCGGCGTTCTGCCAAGAGCCAGAGCCGCTTTGGGTGCGTGCAGGAGTTGCCAGGGGATGGGGACGCTGCTCTGATGGAATTTGACATTCAACACAGGTAGCGCACACTGGGCGTCTTGTAGGGGAGGGTTTGCAAACCCTCCCCTACGGGCAGATTACCGATCATGATCGTCAAATGCCATTAGGTCCCTGGTGTGTCTCACCCCCGCTCAGCGCTGCCCGGCGCGCGACCGGCCCAGCGCGTCAATCACGGCGGCCACCAGGTCGTAGCGCCCGAAGGCGGGCATGAGGTACACGCCCTGCGCCCGCTGGCGGACGCTGAGCAGCAGCTCCTGGGCGACGCGCACTCCTTCGGCGGGCGCAGCGTCGCCCGCGTTCGCGATGCGCCGGCGGATGGTTTCTGGAATTTCGATGCCTGGCACCTCGTTGTGCAAAAAGGCGGCGTGTCGCTCGCCGAAGAGGGGCAGAATCCCGGCCAGAATGGGCAGCGTCAGCGGGCCGAACTCAGCGGCGTAGGCGGCGCGGAAGCGATCCAATCTCTCCGGCTCGAAGACGGGCTGGCTGAGAGCGAAGTCCGCCCCCGCGTCAATCTTCTTGCGCAGCAACCTGACCTCGCGCGCCAGGTCATTCGCGTTGACGTTGAGCGCGCAGCCGACCAGGAAGGAGGTGGGCTGGCCGATGGAGTTGCCCGCGCCATCAGTCCCGGCGTTGAGGCTGCGCTTGACCAGGTGGATCAGGCTGGTGGGCACGATGTCGTGCGCGTCGAAGGAGTCCGGATAGTCGCCGATCTTCGTCGGGTCGCCCATCACCACGAACAGGTTGCGCACGTCCAGCGCGTGCGCCGCCAGCAGATCGCCGTGAATGCGCAGCAGGTTGCGCCCGCGCGTCGGGAAGTGCAGCACCGTCTCCAGCCCGACGTGGTGCTGGATCAGGTGGCAGACGGCCCAGGGACTCATCCTCATGCGGGCCATCGGGCTGTCGGAGACGTTGATGAAGTCCGCGCCCGCCTCGCGCAGCAGCTCGGCGGAGGCGATGACCTTCTGCGCGGTGAAGCTGCGCGGCGGCGGCATCTCCACCGTGACGACGAAGTGCCCGGCGGACAGCTTGCGCGCCAGCTCGGTTGGCTCCTCCGGCACCTCGCTGGCGGCGACTTCCGCAGGCTCGGCAACCGTGATCAGCGTGGGACGCGCGGAGGCGGAAGCATCCAGGGCGGCGCGCATCGCGCGGATGTGATCGGGCGTGGTGCCGCAGCAGCCGCCCACAATGCTCGCGCCCGCATCGCGGAAGGCCAGCGCGTACTCGCCGAAGTAATCGGGCGTGGCCGGGTACATGACGCGCCCGCCGGCCATCTCCGGCCAGCCGGCGTTGGGGGCGACGGAGAAGCGCGCCTGCGGCACAGCGCGCTGCATCAACTGGAGGATGCGCAGCAGGTGTGTCGGTCCGCTGGAGCAGTTGACGCCGATCACGTCCGCGCCGGTTTCGTGCAGGGCGCGGGCGACCTGGGCGGGCGTATCGCCGAGCAGGGTGCGGCTGTCGCGGGTGAAGGTCATCTGAGCGATGACCGGCACCGCCGGGTCTATGCGCCGGGCGGCGGCGACGGCTGCGGCGATCTCGTGCACGTCGCTGAACGTCTCGAAGATGAGCAGGTCTGTGCCCGCCTCTAACAGCGCGCCGATCTGCTCGCTGAAGGCGGCGCTGGCTTCCTCCACCGTGACGCGCCCGAAGGGAGCCAGGCGCACGCCCAGCGGCCCGACCGACCCGGCGACATACGCATCGTCGCGCCCGCTCTCGATGATGGCTTGCCGGGCGATGGTCACGCCCGCCCGGTTGATGGCCGCGCAGTCGTGCTCCAGGGCGCAATCGGCGAGCTTGTAGGCGTTGGCGCTGAAGGTGTTGGTCTCGATGATCTCCGCGCCGGCGTCCAGGTAGCGGCGGTGAATGGCGGCCACGGCCTCCGGCTCGGTCAGGTTGAGCAGGTCGAAGCAGGTGTCCATGGGCAGGTTGTGCTGGGCGTGGAGCATGGTGCCCATCGCCCCGTCGAGCAGGATGGTGCCCTGGGCCAGGCGTTCGCGGAAGGGGCTGCGCGCCACACTTACGCCTCCGTCAGTTGTTCCGTGCGCGACACGCCCACGCTGTAATACTTCGCGTCGGGGTGGTGCACGACAATGGCCGCTGTGGACTGCTCCGGCACAAGCTGGTAGGCAGACGTCAGCGACATGCCCAGCATCTCCTCGGCGGGCAGCAGCCGGAACAGCGTGGTGTGGTCTTCCAGGTCGGGGCAGGCGGGATAGCCCCAGCTATAACGCTTGCCGCGCTCGACCGGCAGGCCAAGCTCGCGGTTGATGTGGCGGTTCAGGTAGGTGGCGGTCGCCTCGGCGGTCTGCACAGCCAGCCCGTGAAAGAAGTACGCTTCGGTGTATTCGTGGGCGGCTTGCAGCGCGTCGAAGTGCGCGGTCGCCCCCCCGCCGACGGTGACGACCTGCAGCGGGCAGACATCCACCCGCTCGCCGCCGGCAGGGGCGAAGTAGTCGGCCAGGCACAGGTATTCGCCGAATGGCTGGCGCGGGAAGCTGAAGCGGGCGATCTCGCGCAGCGCGCCCGACTCAGCGTAGAGGGCCGGGTCGTAGAGGATCACGGCGTCGCCGTCGGCCTGCGCGGGGAAGTAACCATAGACGGCCTGCGGGCGGAGCGTGCCGCCGGCCAGCGCCGCGCGTTTCATGTGCGCCAGTCGCGCTTCGAACTCGCGCTCCAGGCGCGCCCACTCGTCGCCGCGCGCGTTGCGCGCCCCCCAATTCAGCCGGAACAACTCCGGCTTGTGAATGAAGGGGAAGACCGCATCGAGCGGGATGTCGCGCACCGTCCGCACGCCCCAGAAGGGCGGCGTGGGAATGTCCGGGGCGGGGCCGACCGCTGAGCGGCGGTCGGGGGCGCGCCGGTCGCGGACGGGCGGGCGCTCCCTGCCGACCTCCTGGTACGCTTCGGCGAGGGCGCGCTCCAGCAGCGCCTCGCGTTTGGCGGGCGCGACAAGCTGCTCCATGACCTCCAGCCCCTCGAAGGCGTCCTTGCAGTAGAAGACGCCCGGCGCATACGGCTCGCCGCCGTCTTCCAGGAAGAGGATGCGCCGCCCGAAAGCGCGGTTGATGGCCGCCCCGCCGATCAGCACGGGGACGGACAGGCCGCGCCGGGCCAGCTCGTTGACGATGAGCGGCATTTGCTTGGACGTGCTGACCAGCAGCGCGCTGAGGCCGATGGCGTCGGCTTTGTGCTGCACCGCCGCGTCAACGATCACGCTGGCCGGGGTCTGCTTGCCCAGGTCGTGCACGGTGAAGCCGTTGTTGCTGAGGATGGTGCGCACCAGGTTCTTGCCGATGTCGTGCACGTCGCCGTAGACGGTCGCCACGACGATGGTGCCTTTGCTGGCCCCCTCAGCCCGCTCCAGGAAGTTCTCCAGGTAGGCGACGGCCTTCTTCATCACCTCGGCGCTCTGCAGGACGAAGGGCAGGATCAGCTCGCCCGCGCCGAAACGGTCGCCGACCTCCTTCATGGCGGGCAGCAGCACGTTGTTGAGCGCGCCGACCGCGTCCTGGCGGGTCAGGCAGTCGTCAATCAGCGCCTCGACGCCTTCCTTCTTGCGGTGGACGATCTGCCAGTGCAGCGCCTCCTCGGCGGCCATGCCCTCGGTGGGGTCGGCCTGCTCCTCCTCGCCCACTGTCACCGCGTGCTCCTCGAAATAGCGGATGAAGTCGGTCAGCGCGTCGGGATGCTCGTTGAAGATCAGCGCGTCGGCCAGGCGGCGCTGTTCGGGGGGAATCTCGGCGTAGGGGGTGATGTGCGCCGGGTTGACGATAGCCATGTCCAGGCCCGCCTCGACGCAGTGGTACAGGAAGACGCTGTTGAGCACGGCGCGCGCGCCGGCGCTCAGCCCGAAGGAGACGTTGCTGACGCCCAGCGAAGTCAGCGCGCCGGGCAGCTCGGCCTTGATGCGGCGGATGCCCTCAATGGTCTCAACGGCGCTATCGGCCATCTCCGGGTCGCCGGTGGCCAGGGTGAAGGTCAGCGCGTCGAAGATCAGGTCATGCGCAGCCAGCCCGTATTCGCTGACGGCGATCTCGGTGATCCGCCGGGCGATCTCGACCTTGCGCGCGGCGGTTTTGGCCATGCCCGCCTCGTCAATGGTCAGGGCGACGACCGCCGCGCCGTGCCGGACGGCAATGGGCAGCACGGCATCGGCGCGCGCGCGGCCATTCTCCAGGTTGATGCTGTTGATCAGGCCGCGCCCAGGGTAGAGGCGCAGCGCCGCCTCGATCACGTCTGGCTCGGTGCTGTCAATCATCAGCGGCGCGTCCACCGCCAGCGACAGGCGCTTGACGACCTCGGCCATCTGCGCGGCTTCATCGGGGCGCTCGGTGAGGGCCACGCACACGTCGAGGATGTGCGCGCCGGACTCGACCTGCTGGCGCGCGATCTGCACGATGCCGTCGTAGTCTTCGTCCAGCAGCAGGCGCTTGATCTTGCGGCTGCCCTGGCTGTTGACGCGCTCGCCGATCAGGGTGGGGGGCGGTTGCTGGCACAGCGCGACAGCGCGCATCCCGCTCGACGCTGCGGGTTCGGCCTCCGGCTGGCGGGCGAGAGGCTTGCGGGGCGTGTGGGGGCTGCCCTGCACGCGCCGGATGAGTTGCTCAAGGTGCTCCGGCGTGGTGCCACAACAGCCGCCCACGACGCTGACGCCCCAGTCCACAAACTCGCCGAGCATGGCCGCGAACGGCTCCGGCTGCATGGGGTAGACGGCCTGCCCGTCCACGTTGATCGGCAGCCCGGCGTTGGGCAGCACGCTGATGGGGCGGGTGCTGTGCTCGGCCAGGTATTTGACCGGCCCGGCCATGTGCTCCGGCCCGGTGGAGCAGTTGAGGCCGAGCACATCAATGGGCAGCGCTTCGAGCGTGGTCAGGGCGCTGGCAATGTCCGTGCCGAAGAGCATCCGCCCGCTGGTGTCGAGCGTCACCTGGGCCTGCACGGGGAGACGCACGCCCGCCTCGGCGAAGTAGCGCCCGATGCCCACCACCGCGGCGCGCACTTCCAGAATGTCCTGGCTGGTCTCCAGCAGCAGCACGTCCGCGCCGCCCTCGACGAGGCCGCGTGCCTGTTCGGCGAAGACAGCAGCCAGATCGTCGAAGCCGATCCTGCTCAGATCGGGGTCGTCAGAACTGGGCAGCATCCCGGACGGCCCCATGCTGCCGGCGACGTAGCGCGGGAGGCCCGTCTCGGCGGCGAAGCGGTCGGCGACGCGGCGGGCCAGGGCGGCAGCGGCGCGGTTGATCTCCAGCACGCGGTCGGCCAGGCCGTAGTCGGCCAGGGTGAGCCGGTTGGCGCGGAAGGTGTTGGTCTCGATGACTTCGCAGCCGACGGCCAGGAAAGAGGCGTGAATCTCCTCGATGATGTCTGGGCGGGTGATGGCCAGATAATCGTTGCAGCCGTTGGTCTGCTCGCCGCCGAAGTCCGCAGCGGACAGGTTGTAGCGCTGGATGCTGGTGCCCATCGCGCCGTCGTAGATCAGCACGTGGTCGGCGAGGGCGTCGAGGTAGCGGCGGTTGGTATATAGCGGCAAGTGGCGCGTCATTGGCATGTCCCTTTGCGGTGTGGTCTAGTCGTGCGGGGAAGGCCACCTGCCACCGCAACAAAGCGCCCCTGGCGGACAGGGGGCAAACGGTGGCTGGCTCATATCCCCATCTTCCAGAAGACTCCTGGCGGAATTGGCACCTGCCGGGTCTGTGTGGCCCGGTGGTTGCCGCGGCTTCGTTGGGCCGGTCCCTCCGCCGCTCGTGATGAGAGTATTATCGGCGAGATCGTACCATAACGGCAGCGATAGCGGCAAGAATTATGGGAACGGGCCTGGCGCAGGCTTGTTGGTGGCAACCCGCTCTCTCCTGAAGGAGCGGAGCGCCACCGCCGGCTGCCCGCTAAGGCGTCCCAACAGCCAGCGTTCCCAGGGCGGCGAAGGGGCCTGGCTCGCCCTCGCCAACCACTGCTGGCAGCGGTTGCCCGTCGCCGTACCAGTACACCTTGACGCCGAGCGTGTAGGCGCCGGGCGGCAGGTCGCGCGGCAGGTGAACGACGTGCGTGTCGAACTGCAGCGCGCCCGGCTGCCATGTCGAAGTCGGCGCGCGCCCGTCCAGCGGCGGCCCGTCGTGCTGAGCGACCAGCGCCCCCGCCGTGTCGAGCAGGAAGACGGACACGCTGTAATCGAGCGACGGGGGCTGCTCGGCAGTCCACCACAGGGCGACGGTGATCGCCGCGCCCGGTGCGGCGGTCTGCGGGGCAGCGAAACGGCGCAGGGCGAACAGATCGCCAAAGGTCGCGGCGCTCGTTGGCGGCAGCTTGTCGTAGCGCAGGCTGTAGAGCGGCGTGCCCAGGTGATTGACCCACAGCGTGGCTGTGCGCTGGAAGCCCGCGCTGTCAATCAGCCCGCCGTACTCGTCCAGCGGCGCGTCGCCCCAGTAGATGAGCCAGAAGGCGTCGTGCGTCTGCAGGAAGTCCAGCAGGCGGGGCAGGAAAAGCTCGCGGTACTCGGCGCGCCACTCGCGCAGCGAGACGCGCGGCGTCTGCGGGCCAAGCTGCCGGTCTATATAGTAGCGCGCCGGGAAGTCGCCCACCCACACGTCCATCAGCACCGGCTCGCCGGGCAGATGGTGCGCGCTGACGTTGGCCACGACCGCCCGCCAGTCCGGGTAATGGCGGCGGGCATCCACCGTGGTCAGGGCGATGACGACGACCAGCGTCACCAGGAAGGCGCGCGCCAGGCGCGGCAGGTTGGCCAGGCCGTGCGCGGCCAGGACGGTCAGCGCCGGAACCAGCAGGATGAAGTTGCGCACGGTGAGGAACTGCCGCCGCTCGTTGATGGCGACGATCAGGCTGGCGATCAGCACAACCGTCAGAGCAAGGTACAGCGCGGGCCAGGCTGGGCGGAGCCGGACGCGCGGCCAAGCGGACTCTCCGCGCGGGTAGCTCAGTGTGACCGCCCCCAGCAGGGCCAGCCCGCCCAGGATCGCGTACCAGTGACCGAGCAGCGCCGTGCGCACCAGGCGGAACGTCGCGGCGCTGTTGGGCAGCGCGTTCTGGTAATAGAGCGGGTTGTCCCAGCGGACACTGTTCTGGTCAATGAGCACCGGCAGCCAGGGCAGAAAGCCCAGGCCGACCGCAGCCAGCAGAAAGACTCCCTCGGCCAGCCGCCGCCCGCGCACCGTCAGCAGCAGGTGCAGCGCCTGGATGAGCACGATGTACGCGCCCAGGTAGTGAGTGTAGAGCAGCAGCAGCGTCGCCAGCACATAGCCGAGGCGATTGGCGCGGCCCGGCCTGCGCCGCCAGCGCACATAGAACAGGCTGGAGAGCACCACGCCCGTTGCCAGCAGGCTGTAATGGCGCACCTCCTGCGACAGGTCAATGTGCAGATCGGCCAGCACCAGCAGCAGGGCCGCCAGAACGCCGGTGCGCACGCCGAACAGCGCCCGTCCCAGCGGAAAAGCCGCCGCGACCGCGATCATGCCAATCAGCACGCCGAGATAGCGCCCAGCGAACTCGGACTCGCCGGCCAGCGTGCGCCAGACGCGGAAGATCATGAAGTACAGCGGGGGATGCTGGTCGGCGGCCATCGTGCGGACGACATCGCCCAGGCTCGGCCCGGCGCTGAGCAGCATCGTCCAGCCCTCGTCTTCCCACAGGCTGCGCCCATCCAGGTTGTGCGTGCGCAGCGCCCAGCCCAGCAGCAGAATGAGCGCCAGCGAGAAGGCGAGCGCGCCGGATCGGGCGCGCGCCGTAGAAATTCGCGTAGTCATGGGATATAGGCCACTCCCTGCCCAGGAATTCTACCCTGGCAGGGGCGCGCCGCCAACGACCCCTGAGAAAGGGGGGCGTGCAAAACGTGTCAGGTAGGGGCGCGGGCGCTGCTCTGCTGCGCCCTGGTTGACCTCACCCCCGCTCGGCGCTGACGCGCCTCACCTCCCCCTCTCCGTCAACGGAGAGGGGGAAAGGCCGAGCGCAGCGAGGCTGGGGGTGAGGTCAATACCTCACGTCAAGCAAGTCGCGGATAATCTCTGCTCGCACCCATGTGCCCGGCAGCGTGACGCACGGCGCAAATCGAGTATAATGGCCCCTGGGATCGGCAGAGAGCCGACAGTTTGCACGCTGGATGAGTGATCGCCTGAAGGAGTGTTGCGCGATGCACATGCGGCTGGTCATGCTGGGCTTTGGCAACGTGGGGCGCGCCCTGGCGCGGTTGCTGCTGCGCAAAGCGGGCGTCCTGCGCGACGAATACGGGCTGACGTTCACGGTTACCGGCATCGCCACGCAGTCGCGCGGGCGGGCGATCAACGCGGTGGGCCTGGACCTGACGGCGGCGCTGGCGCTGGTCGAGCGCGGCGAGTCGCTGGATGCGCTGCACGCCGGGCCGCCGGTCGCTGGCACGCTCGCCTTCATTGACGCCTGCCCCGCCGACCTGTTCATGGAGGCGACCTGGCTCAACCCGCGCACCGGCCAGCCAGCGACGGACTACGCGCGCGCGGCGCTGGGCAGGGGCTGTCACCTGGTCACCGCCAACAAGGGGCCGGTCGCCTATGCCTACCGCGAGCTGAAGGCGCTGGCGGATGCGCGCGGCGTCGGGTTCTTCTTCGAGAGCACAGTCATGGATGGCGCGCCGGTGCACGGCATTGGGCGCGAGGCGCTGCTGGCGACGACTGTCCAGCGGGTGCGCGGCGTGCTCAACAGCACCACCAACTTCGTTCTGACGCGGCTGGAGGAGGGCGTCCCGTTTGACGAGGCGGTGGCCCAGGCGCAGGCCATCGGCGTGGCTGAGGCCGACCCGTCCACCGATCTGGAGGGCTGGGACGCGACGGTCAAGATCGTCGTGCTGGCCAATGTGCTGATGGGCGCCGACCTGCGCCCCGCCGACGTAGACCGGACGGGCATCACTGGCATCACCATCAGCGAGACGCAGAGCGCGCTGCAAGCGGGTATGCGGATCAAGCTGCTGTGCGAGGCCGTGCGCGATGGCGACACCGTGCGGGCCAGCGTGCGCCCGACTGCCCTGCCGTTCTCCGACCCGCTGAGCCAGGTGAGCCGCACGAGCAGCGCCGTCACCTTCGAGACCGACACGCTGCACGAGCTGACCCTGGTGGAAGGTGACACGGACCCGACCACGACGGCCTATGGGATGCTGGTGGATATGATCAACATTGCGCGCGGGCGATATCGCACGGGGCAGAGCGTATGAAGCCTAACGACGATCTGCTGCGCATCGCCCAGCTTGCGTCGCCCTACAGCCCGCTGAGTCCGCCGCAGCTTCCGCTGGACTTCAGCGACTTCCTGTCGCTGGCATGGCGCATTGACCGGCACGCCGATCAGCCGAATCTGGTGGCCTATTACCGGCAGAGCCTCAAGGCCCTGGCCCGCGCGCTGGCCTTCCACGACAAGGGGCTGGGCCGGCTGGTGAGCGCCGCTCAGCCAGGCACCCTGTGCCGCTCGCTGAGCAACGTCCCGTTCCGCGAGACGGGGCGGCTGGTGGACGCTTCGGCGCGCAAGGCGGCCATTGACCAGCTTGTGCGGCTGCGCGGGGACGTGCTTTCAATCGGCGCTTACCAATACGAGTGGCAGGTGGGCTGGCCGGGCAGCGGCATCCTCAATAACGAGTTGCGCGAGCGGGTATTTGCCACCCTGTTCACGGCGCTGCGCGGTCAGTACCTGTACCTGGGGCGGCTGCTGATGGTCGTTGACATCGTGCTGCAAGAGCTGCTGCTGGGCACGCGCTACGTCAGCGAGCTTTCGCTGGGCACGCTGATCGAACGGTTCGGCTATCCCGATCCCGAAGACCCCGCCGTGCGCGGGCTGTTCAGCGGCGAGGCAGTTGAACGGTGAGCTTTGAGGAGCGAGCGATGAGCCTGTGGCGAGGGCAATGGCCGCTGGGAGTGGTCTGGCTGGCGCTGATGGCGGCGGCTCTGGCGTGCAGCCTGAGCACGACGCCGGTGGACGAGGAGCAGCAACGCCTGGAGCGCGCGCCGCTGGTCGTCGCCCTGGCTCCGGTGAACGGCAGCGTCTACGCCGAGGGGACGCGCGTGGCCCTCTACGCAATCGCCCAGGACACCGGCGCAGGCGTCGCGCGGATCACGTTTCGCATGGATGATATCGTCGTCGGCGAGGTGATCGCGGACGATCCGGCGGGCGTACCTTCGCTCTTCGCGCGCGCCGACTGGACGGCTGTGCACAAGCGGCGGCACCTGCTGACGGTCGAGGCCTTCCGCGCGGACGGATCGCTGCTTGGGGTGCAGGACGTCTCTCTGCAGGTCACCGACGCGCCGGGCGCAGCCGCGAGCAGCGCCCCCAGCAGCGGCGTCGAGGCGACACCAGACCTTGCTCCCACCGACCTGCCCACGCTCGATGCGGCGCAGGGACCGCTGGCGCAGATCGCGGTGGCCGAACTCAATGTGCGGGCGGGGCCGGGGACAGGCTACGAAGTGGTCGGCGTGCTGACACAGGGCGCGCAGGTGCCAGTGACGGGCCTCAGCGCGGACGGCACCTGGCTGGCGGTCTCTCTGCCCGGCGGGGCGGGCTGGGTCTTCGCCGAGCTGGTGACGGTGAGCGGCGACCTGACCGCCGTGCCGGTGATCGCCGCGCCCTGACACGCCCGGCTACCAATAACCAACCACCAACCACCTCCCTAAAACTGATACCCCAGCCCGTCGCCGACCAGCGCCGGATCAATGCGCTCGTGCGGGATGATCACCAGCAGGTAGGGTGTGACGCGGACGCGGCGGTAGAGCACGCCCGCATCGCGGAAGGCTTGCTCGAAGTGGGTCCAGCCCTGGTCCGGCAGCACGACTTCGACAAAGGCGACGCGCTCGGCTGCGTAGATGCGCTGCGGCACCTCCGGGAAACGCACCAGGCCCCTGGCCCCGTAGATGTCGTACCAGTCCGCTGCCAGAATGCGCTCCCCTGTCTCGAACATGAGCACGTGGGCGATGCCCACGTCTGTCCACACGTGGCGGATGCCCTCCTCGTCGAGCAGGGCGATCAGCGGATCGAGCGTCTGCGGCTGGCGAGTGTAGTAGGGCGAGGCGAAGCCGGTCAGCGGGTCGGTGCGCAGCGCGCCGAGCAGGTTCAGGCCGATCACGGAGTGTCAGCGCGCCCGCCGCCGCAAACCGGGTGAGGGAGCCGCGCCGCGCCAGCCAGACGCTCAGCGCCGCTGCGCCGATGGGCAAGACGCTGTGCAGCATCAGCACGTAGCGCCCCGTTGCGTCGAAGCCGAACTCGTTGAGGGCGTGATTGCCATAGCCGCTGAGCACGTAGATCGGCGGGAGGATCAGCGCGAACAAAGCCAGCAGCACGCGGGCAGGGCGGCGCGCGCGCGGCCAGGGTCCGCGCCACGCCCACAGCGCCAGCGCGATCAGGCCGCCCTCGTAGACGATTTGCAGTCCCCACACGGCGTCCCAGCTCAGGACATGCCAGCGCGGGTCGCCGCTGACCAGGCGCGGGGCGAGATCGTAGGTCAGGTGATCCAGCACCGGGCGCAGATTGCCCCACGTGTCGCCCTGCGAGCGCAGCAGGTAACGGAAGGTGGCCCAGTCGTGGCCCAGGTTGTGCCACCACAGCGGGGCGCTGCCCAGGGCAAAGGTCAGGCCGGCAGCGCACCACGCGCGGCACGGCGTTTCGCGCCCGTGCCAGGCCAGCACCGCCGCGATGGGCAGCGCGTAGAAGACCATCAGCCATGAAACCCAGAAGCCGACTCCGCTGAGGAAACCCAGCAGAAGCAGGGCGCGCGCGCGGACGGCTGGCGGCTGTCCTTCCTCCACGATGTAGGATGCAGCGACCAGGCTCAGCGTGCCGAGCACAAGCGTCTCCGCTGTGGCTCCCCATGCCTTCATGCCGGTGATCAACAGGTAAGAGGGCGCGCACGCGGTCAGGAGCGCGCTCAGCGCGCCCACCCGCCGGTCGAAGGCGCGCCAGCCGAGCCAGCCCGTCGCCGCTGTGTAGAGGCCCGCGAGCAGCCAGGGGACCAGCTTGAGCGTGACGGCGCTCGCGCCGAACACAGCGAAGAACGGAGCGATGAGGTAGGACTCCAGCGCGGCCAGATAGGGCTGCCCCGGATGAAAGACCGGACGCTCGCCGCGCAAGATGCGCAGCACCTGCAAGCCGACCATGCCCTCGTCGTAGTCGTAGCGCCAGCCCGCGCGGACAAGCAGCCCCAGGCGCAGCGCCAGCCCGACGAGCGCCAGCAGCACGATCAGCGCCGCGACGGTGCGGGCGCGCGGGGTAGGCGGGCGCAGGCGGACGGACATGGACGCGCCGGAGTCGCTAGGACGCAGGGACGACGGTGAAGGGCATCACGCTGGCGGGGGTGTCGGTCTCGCCGATGAAGAGGCGAATCTCGTATTCGCCTGGCTCAAGGCCGCTATCCTGGCCGAAGAAGAAGTGCCCCGTGCCGTTGGCGGCCAGGCCCCATAGAAATGCGCTGTCGTCGAACAACTCGCCGTCTTTGTAGATGGCGCGCCGCCACAAGACGCCTTCGCTCATGGCGCTGAACTCGACAAAGAAGAAGATGCGCTTGGTGCCAGCGGTGAAGGTGGTGCGCGGGTTCACCGGGCGCAGCGAGGCGTCAATCTGGTCGCTGAGCGCGGCAATGCGCAGCGCGGCGTCGGGGTGCGGCGTGACGTTGGACGGGGCAAGCGTCGCCTGGGGTGTGAAGGTGGGAAAGGGCGTGGGCGTCGGCGTGTAGACAGGGGCGGCGGTGATGACGACAATCATCACCGTGCCGGGCGGCGGCGTGAGCGCGAAGGGGTCGGGCGTATTTTCCGCCGGGTTGTTAAGTTCCTGGGTGGGCGATGGTGTGGCGTCAAGCGCTCTGGGCGTATCCTCGCCGAGAGCGATTTCCTGAGTCGCCGGCGGCGTGCCGGCGGTGACGGAGTCATCCTCGCCGAACACGCCAAAGACCAGAGTGAGCGCGCACGATACGCTGCCGAAGACAAGCAGCCCGCAGGCGAGCACAAACAGCTTCCAGCCCCGCTGACCGGCCTCGCGTCGCCGCCGCCAGAAGACGTCCCTGCGGCTGCGGCGGAACAAGTGCAGTGAGACGAGAATCAGCAGCAGCGCCAGCCCAAAGAGGCTGCCGGTGAGAAAAGGCAGGGCGTTCTGAATCGTCTCGCGCATCGGCCGTCACCGCTCCGGGTTGCTGATGTCAGGAAACCTCCCCACCGGGGCGCTCGCTCGCTGCCCCGCCCTCCCAATACCCCCTGGCGATGGGCGAATTATAACATGCTGCCGCCTCAGTCCATCAAATCGCTGCCGCGCCCCCTTTACCTCACCCCCGCTCGGCGCTGACGCGCTGCCCCCCTCTCCCCAGCGGAGAGGGCAAGCCGAGCGCAGCGAGGCTGGGGTGAGGTCAATACTCCCACGTCCAGCGAGTCGCTGGCAACTTTGCACGCGCCCCTTTACCTCACCCCCGCTCGGCGCTGACGCGCCTCGCCGCCCCCTCTCCGTTGACGGAGAGGGGGCAAGCCGAGCGTAGCGAGGCTGGGGGTGAGGTCAATACTCCCACGTCCAGCGAGTCGCTGCCAACTTTTGCACGCGCCCCTTTACCTCACCCCCGCTCGGCGCTGACGCGCCTCGCCGCCCCCTCTCCGTTGACGGAGAGGGGCAAGCCGAGCGTAGCGAGGCTGGGGGTGAGGTCAATACCCCACGTCCAGCGAGTCGCTGCCAACTTTTGCACGCGCCCCTTTACCTCACCCCCGCTCGGCGCTGACGCGCCTCGCCGCCCCCTCTCCGTTGACGGAGAGGGGGCAAGCCGAGCGTAGCGAGGCTGGGGGTGAGGTCAATGCCCTGCGTCCAGCGAGTCGCTGCCAACTTTTGCACGCGCCCCTTTACCTCACCCCCGCTCGGCGCTGACGCGCCTCGCCGCCCCCTCTCCGTTGACGGAGAGGGGGCAAGCCGAGCGTAGCGAGGCTGGGAGTGAGGTCAATACCCCCACGTCCAGCGAGTCGCTGCCAACTTTTGCACGCCCCCCTTTACCTCACCCCCGCTCGGCGCTGACGCGCCTCGCCGCCCCCTCTCCGTTGACGGAGAGGGCAAGCCGAGCGCAGCGAGACTGGGGTGAGGTCAATACCCCACGTCCAGCGAGTCGCTGGCAACTTTGCACGCGCCCCTTTACCCACCCCCGCTCGGCGCTGACGCGCCTGCCGCCCCCTCTCCGTTGACGGAGAGGGGCAAGTCGAGCGTAGCGAGGCTGGGGGTGCGGTCAATACCCCCACGTCCAGCGAGTCGCTGCCAACTTTTGCACGCGCCCATCAGCTTCCAGCCCTTGTCAAAACTGTGCGGCCTCGCTATACTAAGAGCACTTCGGGTCGTTAGCTCAGTTGGCTAGAGCGCGTCGTTGACATCGACGAGGTCACAAGTTCGAGTCTTGTACGACCCACCAGACGGCCACGCTCACGCGAGCGTGGCCGTTTTGCATCTCCGCCGAACGCTACTGACGCGGTGCCGGCCCAAACGCCGGGCAGGGCGCGTCGGGCACCTCCTGAACCAGGTCGGCGCGCACCCAGCCGACGATGGTGGACTGGCCCACCTTGAAACGCACCTCAAACCAACGCTGGTTGTCGCGGCCAAGCCGCTGATCCAGCACCTCCAGCGCCTGCCCCAGGTCCACCGTGAAAATGCGCGTGGCGACCGGGCTTGGCTCGGCGCGCACGTTGACCGCCTGGCTGCTGGCGAAGACCAGGCAGAGGATGCTCGGCGTAGGGGTGATGCTGGGCGTCCAGGTCTGGGTCGGCGTGTCCGTGGGCGTGGGCGTGTCGGTGGGCGACGGCGTGATGCTCGGCGTCCAGGTATGGGTTGGCGTATCGCTGGGCGTGGGCGTCCAGGTATATGTCGGCGTGTCGGTCGGCGTCGGCGTCCAGGTGTGGGTCGGCGTGATGCTCGGCGTCTCAGTCGCGGTAGGCGTCGGCGTGACGGTGGGCGTATCGGTGGGCGTCGGCGTAATCGTCGCGGTGGCGGTGGGCGTGGGCGTCGGCGGGTCGAGAATGGGCCGCCAGGTGGGTTCGGTGGCCACTGCCACCGCGCCGAGAATGATCAGGATGATGACCGCGCTGACGGCGTAGATGCCGTACTGCCGCCGCCGCATCTGGCGGACCTCCGCCTCCAGGCGCAGGATGTCGGTGCGCCGGCCCAGGATGCGGAAGGGGTCATCTTTGGCTGTGTCCAGCCAGCGCTGAGCGGTCGCCGGGTCGCGCTCGTCGAGCGCGGCCTCGGCGCGCTCCAGGTGACGGGCGAGCAGATCGGCCACGACCATCCGGTAGCGCGGGTCCTGCGCGTAGCCGCGCAGCCCGGCGAGCATGGTGCGCGCCTGGCTGAGTTCGTTCTCGTAATTCTGAGCGACGAGGGCCGACGCGCGCTCGATAAGGTGGCGGGCTTCGGCCATGTCCGCTTCGCGCTGACGTGCGCGCTGCAACAGCCCGGTGATGTCCTCATTGGCCGGGTCGAGGTCTGCCGCCGCTTCCAGGGCGCGCACGGCCTCCGTCGTCAGGCGCAGCCGCTCGTCCAGGACGGACGCGGCTTCGACGCGCGTCAGCGCGCCCTGGGCCTGGGTAAAAAGCTGGGCGATGATGTTCTCGATGCGCTCCTCAACTTCGCGCGTCAGGCTCTTGAGGCGCTCGCTGCCGGGCAGCAATTGGCGCAGCCCGGCCAGGGTGTTGAGAAGCTGCTGCAACTCGCGGGCGCGCTCGCTCAGCGGGCCGCTGCTCATGTTAAGCTGCACGGTCGCCTGATCGAACTGCTGGCGGACGCGGCGCACTAACTCGATGCGCTCCTGGGCCAGCGGGTCATTGGGCACGACGCGCGTCGCCCCCTCGTACTTCTGCAGCGCCGTCTCCCAATCGTCGGCGGCCAGCAGACGGTCGCCCTCGGCCAGAAGCTCGCGGGCCAGGGCCAGGTCCTGGATGTCGAGCAGGGCCTGCTCCACATCCTGCCAACTGCTGATCCCGGCGCGCGCGGCCAGGTCGCGCGCCTCGCGGTAGAGACGCTCAGCTTCGTCGTAGTTGCCGGCGCGCACCAGCGAGTTGGCGCGGTTGTAGGCGATGCGCGCATCGAAGGGGATGCGATGGTCGGGCACCACGCCGCGCAGCAGGTTGTCTTCCGCTTTCTGGCGATACTCGCGCGCCTGGGCGTTGCCCGGATCGGCGGCGAGGATGCGGTTGGCCTGGTCTACGGCGCGCTGGTAGTCGCCGGCATAGTACGCCTCGGAGACTTCGGACAGCGAGAAAGCCTCGCCTCCCGCCGACTCGGCGGCGAAATTCGCCGGAGGCGGCGCAGGTCGCTCAGCGCGCGGCGGCGCGGGTGTGCCGGTTGGAAGAGCGCCGACAGCCCCCGGATCAATGTCGTAGCGCTCCAGGAGACCCTGCACCTTCATCTCCAGGTGCGGGCTGCGCTCGGCGGCCTCCATGAGCAGCTCGTGAATCTCCGAGTTGTTAGGATCGAAGTCGAGCGCCTCGGCCAGGAGATCAATCGCCTCGTCAATGTCGTCTTCGCTGCCAGCGATCTCAATGCGGATGCGGGCGCGGCGCAGCAGCCCGCGGATGGTGGCCGCTTCGGGCGTGGGCGGGGCGCTGTGCCGGGCAAGCTGGGTAAAAAGCTCGCGTGCCTCGGCCTCGTGCTGGGTGTTTTTGCTCTGGGCGAGCAGCGCGCGCGCTTCGCTCTCAAGCTGAGCGATCTCGCTGGCCGTCGCGCTGGATGGCAGGGCTTCCAGCAAGCGGCGCAGGTGTTCGAGTTGCTCCCGTAAATCGGCCATCACGTCTCCTTCGCCGGGGCGCTAGGGGATCACCCGGTGGTTGAGCGCCTCGTTGATCTGCGCCAGCAGGCGTCGCAATTCGGCCTCAACTTCCTCGTTGATGTCGTCGAGGATGACGGCTTCTAGCAGCAGCTCGCGGGCGCGACGCAGCGCCTCCTGGCCCTGGCGCAGCTCCGCCAGGCCCGCGCGGACGCCCGCGCGGGCGTCGCGCAGGGCGGGGATGGTGTGCGTGCCCGGCAATTCCCAGCCGTGCCGCCCGGCGACTCGCTCCATCCCGGCGCGCAGCGCGGCCACGTTCGCCAACTCCTGGCGCGCCCCCTGCTGCAGAAGGGTCTGCAGGGCGGGGCTGAGCGTTGGCTCGACGCCAAAATCCAGGTGATCCACATCGGCATAGCGCTGCTCGACCTCTGCCTGCGACGCTGGCTGGGGCCGCAGCGCGCCCTTCTTGGGCGACAGGCCGGTGAAGACGGGGTAGAGGATGCCCACGCACAGGTTGTGCACATCCTGGGCGAAGTACTGGTCGAGCGTGTGCGTGCCCGTCTCGACAAGCTGCGAGCTGTTCAGGTCAATGACGCGCAGCATCTGCCCGTCCCAGTAGACGTGCTCCAGCTTGTGATCCAGATAGACGATGCGCTGATCGTGCGCGGCGCGCAGGAAATCGGCGAACTGCAACGCCAGGTCAATGCCCTCTTCGGTGGGCAGGCGGCGTCGCCCATTGCCCGAACTGGGTTTCATCAGGTAGAAGAGATTGTGCTGGCGCGGCAGCAATTCCAGGCTCAGGTAAGGTCGCCAGCGCTGGGCCAGCGCCGGGTAGAGCGCCTCGTGAAAAGCGGCCACGTCCGTGCCCAGCGAGAGGATCTCGCCGGAGTCGGGTCGCTCGCGCTGCGCCGAAACATAGCCGCAATCGTAGAGGCGCACGACCGCCTCGCTGCCCTCCAGCCGGACGAGCAGATCGGCCTCGCTGACGAAGGCGCGGGCTTCCCAGCGCGGCGTCCCGTCGTCGGACAGGTGCTCCGGGCGCATGACCTTGAAGGCCACGCGCTGGCCGCTGCGCTCGTCCGCCCCTTCCAGGACGCGGGCATAATGGCCGGGCGCGTAGGTGTCTATGTAATTGCCAAGCGTGAAACAGGCGCTGAGCGCCTGGGCCGATTGCGTCATGATACGTCTGCTTTGCTCAGGATTGCTCATTCAACACGTGCCTGGATGTCAGGGTATCTCATCGCGCGGGCTGTAGTCCAGCACAAACGACTGGACTCGCACCACCACATCGCGCCCGGCAACGTACAGCAGCAGCGTCACCGGCTCGCTCTGCGGGAACAGGAACACCGAATCGCCCAGCCAGCGGTCGTTGACATAGAAGCTGAGCGTGGTGGTATCGGTGCGTCGCACCGAGAGCGTCAGGCGCGGCTCTTGCAGCGGGAACTCGGTCGAAGAGCGAAACCGCCCGTTCTGGTTCAGCCCCAGGCTGACGAAATCCGCGTCCACAAGCTGAACCTGGCCAATGGTCTGCTGGCCGAGTCCATTGGTCGCGCCCAGCCCGAAGGCAATGCCGCCACCGCTGATCGCGGCCTGATTGTAACTGACAAGCTCCAGAATGGCATCCGCCCGGCGCAGCGTGTTGGCGACGCCCGGCTGAAACAGGGCGCTGAGCAGCTCCGGCGACAGCTCGACGAGCGTCTGCCCGGCGTCGCCCGCCGCTGAGAGCGTCCACGTGCCGTCATCGTTCGGCGTCAGTGCGCCAGGCGGCCCAGGCAGGTTTTCCGCCGGCAGGCTCGCCAGCCTGGCCAGGAGATCACCGCGCGTGCCGGCGATCACGGGTGCAGCTTCGCTGGGCGGTGCTGGCGTCCGACTGGGCATCAGCGTGCTGGTCACGAACAGCGTCGGCGTGAGCGAGGGCGTGACATCTTCGGTCGGCTCCGCTGTCGGGGTGGCCGTGACTTCCGTTGTTGGGGTGGCGCTGGGTGTCGCGGTGGGCGGCGGCGTGGTCGGCGTTGACGAGGGCGGCACAGGGCTGGACGTGGGCAGCGGGGCGCTGGTGACCTGCCCGGCGACAGCGGTCTGCGGCGTGTCGAGCGGCGCGATGGCGGGCAACGTCGCCAGGACGGAAGTCGGCGCTGGCGCAGACGTAGGCTCTGGGCGATCCTCCGCGCCCAGGTTGCGCACGACGGCGACGCCCAGGGCCGCGGCCAGCAGCAGGACAGCGACGATGATCACGCGATTCCAGGCGCGGTTGTCGCCCGTTTTGCTCTCTTTGGCGGCGGACTTCTTCCTGGGGGCGGCTGGCGCGCGCGGCTCGGCGGGGGCTTTTTCGTCGTCCACGTAGGCGGGCGCGCCGGCCCCGGCGATCTCGCGCGCGAGATCATCGAGGTGGATCATGTCATCTTCCGCTTCGTCCGGCGGAAGCTGCTCGACCAGCGACTTCCAGTGCCGGAAGAGCGGGTAGGCCGGGTGGCGGGTGATGAACAGCGAGGCGAAGTGGCGGTCGAAAGCGGCCAGCTTCTCGCGGCGAGTGGGGCGCTGGCTGGTGTAGGTGTCCAGCACGGCCCGGTACATCTCTTCCCACTGGCGCACCTGGTGCGCGTGGTCAGGGCCGAGCCTGTCTCGCGTCACCCGGACAATCGTGGTCAGCGCGTCGGCCAGGGCCGGGTCGGGTTCTGCGCTGGTAGTGACGGCGCTTTGTTCGACGCTCAGCCGCATCTGCTGCAGCTCTGCCGCTGCGTCACGCAGGCCGCTCAGCCAGGTCAGGAACGGATCAATGTGCAGGTCTGCCGCGCCCGCCGCGCTCTGAAGCCGCTCCAGCGCCCCGTCCAGCGCCCCGCGCGTGGCGTAGAAGTCACCATCCGACCAACTGCGCAGGGCCTCTTCGATCAGCTCGACGGCGCGTCCGGCTCCGGCCAGCATGTCGGCGGCCAGCGGCGCGTTGAGCGCGCTGCGCACTGCGCCCAGGTCGGCGGGACGGGCGACGGCGTTCATGGCTTGCTGAGCGGTGTGCACCAGGCGGCGACCGGTCAGGGCGCGGTCGAGCACCTGGAAGGCAATATGCGTGCGCGCGCCCTCGTAACAGGTCTGCGCGGCGTTGCGCCAGAACTCCGCCTCGTCCAGCTCGTCGGCCTGCAAGGCGAGCGCGCCGCGCAGCACGTAATGCAGGTACAGCGCGCGCCAGCCAGCGCTGCTGCTCTGCTGGAACTGAGCGATCAGGCCGCGCCCCATCGCCCGCAGGTACAGCGTCGTGTTGGGCATCTGCTCGGCGAAAGCCTGACGCTCGCGCTCCTCGTCGCTCAGCAGCACAGCCAGCGTCTCGCTCTCGATTTCGTCGGTAGATTCGGCCTGTTGCAGACTGCCTTCGCGCAGCCAGCGGTCAAGCAATTCGCCCAGGCGGCGCAGCCGGTTGGCGGCCAGGCGCTCGCCATCTGTCTGGGCGAGGTCGTAGGCTGTGCGCCCGCAATCGGCGGCGGTCAGGCCGTCGCCGCGATCCCAGGCGCTCCACCCGGCAATCAGCGCGTCGGCGAGCGCCTGGTTGGGGCTGAGCTTCTCCACAAAGGGGGCATCGGGCAGGCGATTGGCCAGATCGCCGAACCAGGCGGCGATGTGCTCGTTGATGGCGCGCGCGTAGTCCGCAGCCTCGCGCAGCAGGAGCACGGACGGGCGGCGGCGGCCCAACGCCAGATAGTTGGCGACGGTGCTCCAGCGTTCGCCGGCAGCGCTGATGGAGCGCGCTGCGTCGTGCAGCGCGGGTTCCGGCAGGTCGTCCAGGTATGGACTGCAGGAACTCGTCCACATCGGCAAACCAGGCCGCGAGGTTCGCCCCGTCCGGGCGGGGGCGGAACTGGCGCAGCGCGTTGATGGCCTGGTGCACCTCATCGAAATAGTCATGCAGCGTGCCGAAATGGGGCGACGTGGGGTCTATGCACGCGGCGCGGTAGAGGTCGTCGCCGGCCTGGGCCGGATTGCCGTACACGCTGCCGCCGACGTCCTCTAGCAGCGCCACAATCGCGTCGGCGGCGGCGCAGGCGCGCCGGGCTGAGGCGAGCGCCGCCTCATAGACGTGATCGGGCACAGCGCCGTCGAGCGGGGCCAGGGCGTGCTCCAGGTCAACCAGCCCGGCGGCGACCTGGCGATACAGCACGTGCAGGCCGGTCAGGCCGGGGACGGGAGCGCGGGCGAGCGCCTCCTCGATGTTGGCGATGAGCGCCAGGGCGTTGGCTCCCGCTGGCACGCCCTCCAGGTCGCGGCGCAGCTTGAACAGGTGCGGGCGCAGCAGGGTGACTTCGGGCACGTGCGCGGCAAGCTGTTCGGCCAGCAGCCACTGCGCCTGGCGCGCGTTGATGCGCACTTCTGGCGCAGTGAGCAGCGTCTGGCCGGCGCGCTGCGCTTCGCCACGAAAGAGCAGGTCCAGCGCCTGCAGGAAGCCGGTTGGCGGAGGAGTGATCTCCTGGTTGTCCAGCGTGGCCGAAGCCGCGATCAGGAAGCGGATGAGCGGCTCGTGGGTCGGGTCGGCGTTGGGCAGCAGGTCATCGAGCAGCGAGAGGGCGCGCGGCCAGTTGCCGCTCTCCAGGTAGATGCGGATCGCATCCAGATCGGCCTGGACGCTGATCTGGCGCAGGATGGTCTGGATTTCGCTCGCCAGGCGCGTCGCTTCGGGAAAGCCGGGGTCCATCTCCAGGGCAGCGTCCAGCTCCGCCCGAAGCGCGGTCAGCTCCTCGACGCTGGCGGTGGCGCGCACGCGCTTGCGCACGCGCGAGACGATCTCATCGCGCGCTTTGAGCAGCGGCTGGCGGTATTCGTTGAGCGCGTGACGCAGCTCCAGGATGGTGCCGAAGCGACGGCGCGGGTCGGGGTTCACGGCGCGGGTGATGATCGCCTGCAGGCGCGGGGAGATGCGCTCGCTGTCTGCGCCGAAGTTGACGAAGAAATGCTCGCCGTCTTCGCCGGTCTCCACGACCAGGCGGTTGCCGCCGGTGAGGATGAAGGTGAGAAGCTCCCCGACCTGGTAGATGTCCGTCGCGCGCGAGACGGTGGGCAGCGCGCCCGGCTCATCCAGGAAGACCGCATTGCCCCAGTCAATAACCTTCAGCCGGTAGCTGGCGCGATCCCAGAACAGGTGCTTGGCGTCCACATCGTTGTAGACCACCTGCCTGTCGTGGGCATGGACCAGCAGGTCGAGCAGGCTGTCTACAATGGTCAGGATTTCCAGTTCGGGCAGGGCTGCGCCCCTGGCGGCCAGATCGAGCACCATCTTCTCGACGATCTCGCCCCCGGCCAGGTCCATGACGATGTACTCGTGCGTGTGCCCGCCAACGCGGAAGGTGCCGGAGCCGCGCAGCTCGGTCAGCACGGGATGCCCGGCCAGTCGCTCCAAAGCCTGCCGCTCGGTGCGGATGCTGACCTCGTGCCCGGCGCGCATGGGAGGCGCGTCTTGTGGGGCAGGGCGCTTGATGACTACCGGGCGGTCGTTGTCGTGCGTGTCGTAGGCGCGCAGAGTCTCACCGGAACGGCCACGCGGGTAGATGTGGTCGTAGCGGTAGCGATTGTCAAACAGGCTCTCGGTGCGACGCCCTGGGAGTTGGTTGGACATGCACGGCTCCCCGCGCTTGCAGACGGATCGTGTAGGCGCAACGTCCCCTATTGTACGCAGCGTCGGGCCGGAATACCAACCAGGGAGGGGGCCAATACCCCCACCAATGCCCGATCACTCGCCCGCCGCTCCGCGCCGGAATTCCCATTCGGCGGCGGATAGCACGAGCAGCGCAAGCTGCCACAGACCGGTGGCTACGGGGGCGGTTTCGATGTACTCGTCCTGGCGGTGCGAGTGCGCGCCGCGCGAAACGCCGACCGTGATCGTGGGCAGACCGTTGGCGAGCAAGGCGTTGGCGTCGGTGCTGCCGCGCTCGAGGAGAGCCGAAACGCCCGCCAGTTCAAGAGCCGCGCCGGCCATCTGCACCAGCGGATGCGCGGGGTCTACCTGACCGGCGGGCCGGTCGCCAACGACGGTTGTGCTGAAGGTGAGCAGAGGGGCCTGTCCTGCCGAGTCAATGCACTCGCGGACGGCGCGCTCAAGAGTCGCCAGGTGCGCCGGGTCTTCTGAGCGCAGATCGAGGTAAAGCCCGGCCTCGCAGGCCAGGCTGTTGACGGAGTGCCCGCCGTGAATCAGGCCGATGTTGTAGGTGGTGCGCGGCTCGCGGGGCGGGGTGAGCGCCAGAATCCGCGCGCCCAGGTCAATCAGCCCGTGCACGGCGCTCGGCTGGCCGAAGTGCAGCCAGCTATGCCCGCCTGGGGCATGGCAGACAATGTGCAGCCGGCGCACGCCGATCCCGGCATGGTACACGCGCCCCAGGGCCATGCCCTCGATGACGATGGCCGCGCCGAGGCGCGCCCCCAGCGCATTCCAGACGGCGCGGATGCCGTCGAGGTTGCCCAGCCCCTCTTCGCGGCTGTTGGCCGCGAACCAGATGTCTGCCAGGGGGTGGATGTTGTGCGCGACGAACTGCTCAGCCAGGGTGATCAGCGCCGCAACGCCCAGGCTGTTGTCGCCCAGGCCCGGCCCGCACAGGCGTCCGCTTTCTTCACGAACGGTGAGGTCAGTGTCGGCGGGGAATACGGTATCGGTGTGCGCCGAGACCAGCAGCGCCGGGCGCGCGGGGTCGGCGCCGGGCCAGCGCCCGACCGTGTTGTGCAGCGCGTCAATGCTTACCTCGCGCAGCCCTGCCGCAGCGAAGCGGTCGCGGACATACTCGGCGCGGCGCTGTTCGTCGAACGTCGGGGCGGGAATCTGCTGAATGGCGACCGCAGTCTGGAGGACCTGCTGCGCGTCAATCGCCTGGGCCAGACTGTGAAAACGCGCCGATTGCGCGCAGGACGACACGTGCCGGGTTATCGTTTCCATGCTGCTGTCCGTTCTGAGTCTAGAGCGTGTAATGCACTTTTCAACCCCTATCCCCCGGCTCCTTTCCCCGCAAGCGGCCTGGAGTGGCTGTTGGTCTTACCTCACCCCTGGCCTCGCTGCGCTCGGCCTTTCCCCCTCTCCATGCATGGAGAGGGGGTCGAGGCGCACTAACGCCGAGACGGGGGTGAGGTCAACAAAACGCCTCATTCCCTGGTCGAGAGTACCAGGTTCATAACAGGCTCTAGCGCCGGCGACAGACCGCACTGGCGGCGCCGCCGGTTGCTTTGCCCACTATCATAACCCGGACAGCGCCAAACGGGGCGCAGCGCGGCGGAAGCGCCGAGGTGCCGACGAGATCGGCCAAAGTAGGAATCTCATCTGCCGAGTGTTAAGAAATCGTCTGTTTGCGTTCGACGGGCGGCAGGTCAATTCCCGGCTATATATGGCGGCTGGAGAAGGTCCTGCCCCCCATTGGTGACCGCTCTTCCTCCGACAACTGCGCGCTGAGAGTCGCCAGGCACCCCCTGCCAGCAGACAGCGGGTATCCCGTGCCAGCAGTTGTTGTCATCTGCTGTTCAACCATTATAATGGCAACAGGCGAATGTTAAAGACTGGTTCGGCGTCTCCGTTGCGCCTGTGCCCGTTTATACTACGAGCCTGCTGTTGGGGGGATGCATGAAGACGACAAGAGTCTTGCTGATCGAGAGTGCGCGCAACAGCAGCGAGTCGTTCGCCGAGCCGCTCAGACGGAGGTACCAGGTGCAGATCGCCCACTCCGGCAAGCAGGGAGTGGAGATGGCGCAGAAGGAGATGCCAACCGTCATTGTGCTGGACGCGGTGTCGCTGCGCACGTCCGGCAACCGCATCAGCTTCAGCCTGCGCGCCGCCCTCGAGCAGACGCCGATCATCCACATCCGCGCTGCCGAAGCGACGGGCAACAGCGTCGCCGACGTGCTGCTGGCTCCTCCTTTCACCGCGCGCAAGCTGACCAACCGCATAGACCGCCTGACTGTGCCAGCGCAGGGCGCTCATCTGCTGGTGGGGCCGTTCAGCCTCAACGCGCAAAGCCAGATGTTGACCACGCCCTGGACGGAGAAGAAGCTCACTCCTAAGCTGGTCGAGCTGATGGAGTTGTTCATGGGCAACCTGAACAACACGCTTGAGCGCAAATACATCATGCAGCAGGTGTGGAAGACGGACTATATGGGCGACACGCGCACGCTGGACGTGCACATTCGCTGGCTGCGCAAGGCCGTTGAGCCGAATCCACGCAAGCCGCAGTACATCACCACCGTGCGCGGCGTTGGCTACCGTTTTGTCGTGCCGGGGGGCGATGACGAGGCGCTGAAGGCGATCTAGCCCCTGCCAACTGCGAGCACGGTTGGCCCCAAGCGCAGACCCGGCAGCGTTGCTGCTTTCGGACAGGGAATGCCGCAACACAAAAAGGCATCCTCAGCGTGCAGGATGCCCCCCAGTCAAAATCCACTTGATGAGCGAGCGTCAGGCTAGGATTTCTCCGCCTCAAGACGGGCCAGCTTCTTCATCAGCCGGCTCTTGCGACGCGCCACATTGTTGGGGTGCAGAATCCCCTTAACGGCGGCCTTGTCCAGCGTGCGGATGGCTTCCAGCGTCGCCTGGCGCGCATTCTCCAGGTCCGCGCCTTCGATGAAGGTGCGGGCTTTCTTGATCTCGGTGCGCGCGCGGGAGCGGAAGACACGATTGCGCTGACGCTTCTTCTCAGAACTGCGAATGCGCTTGAGGGCGGACTTGTGATTAGCCAACGGTGAAATCTCCAGTCTTTACTGGTTTTTGTCTTGTCAGTGGGCGAATTCTACCAGAGCACCCGTCTCTTGTCCAGCCCGTTTTGGAGGTTGGTGGGGTGGGGTGGCGCGTGCAAAATATGTCAGGTAGGGGCGCTGCTCTGCTGCGCCCTGGTTTACCTCACCCCCGCTCGGCGCTGACGCGCCTCGCCGCCCCCTCTCCATGCATGGAGAGAGGGCAAGCCGAGCGCCGCGAGGCTGGGGGTGAGGCAATACCCCCACGTCAAGCAAGTCGCTGACAACCTTTGCTCGCACCCTGGGCGGGAGCCTCAAGACTTCCGAAGTTTTCGGAAACTTCGGAAGTCTGGTGCGCTGTTCCTGGAACAATAGGCGCAACTTCCTGGTCATTTTCGGCGTAGTTGATTAAGATAAGGGCGGCGACCCCCCAGAGTGTGGGGCTGCCCGGAAGCAGTGACGTGGTACGATCAGGCTGAGCGAAAGTGAGCCAGATGTTTCGACAGAGCAACCGGGGGACATTGGTCTGGCTGGTCATCGTGGGCGCGGCCCTGGGGCTGGTGCTGCTGGCTGGCGGCATCCCGACCGGGGTGGGGGCGGCGCTGCTGCTGGCCTACCTGGGGCTGCTGGCCGCGGTGACGAGCAGCGCCGACCTGAACAGGGCGCGGAGCCACCTCTTGCGGCGCGGGCGCGCGCGCCAGGAACCCAGCGAGGTGGCCCGCGAAGCGGCGGCGCGGGCGCGCAGCCTGCCCAACTACGACACGCTGTATCGCTTGCTGGACATTGGGCTGATTGTAGACGAGCAACGCCCGGACGGCATGGCTCTGCGGCGCGGGCGGTTTGTCTCGCTGGACGACGACGGCCTGCGCCCCTTTGCCATCATTGACGTGCCCGACGCGCTGGGCAGCGGGCTGGCTCTGGCGCGTTTCGAGCTACGCGACAGCGCGGGCCGCGCGCACTACGTCCACGAGGCGGAGCGCTGGCTGCAACCCGGCGAGAACGTCCTGGTGCCGGACTATCGCTTTCCGGTGCGCAAGCGTGCGACAGACCTGGAATCCGGGGGGTGGACGGCCCAGGTGAGCATTGACGGAGGCGCGCTGGGCATCTATCACTTCAACCTGTCGGAGTCGCTGGCGGAGCTGCGGCGGCAGATGGGGCCGGATGGCGAGTTGCTGCGCGACCGCGTCTGGCGCAGCGATGACGATGACGAGTCGCTGCCGCTCAGCCTGGAGGAACTGCTGCGCGCCCAGAGTCGCCAGCAGCGCGCGCAGTAAGCCAGAAGAAGGTCATCGCCGGCCATGCATATGCTGGAGCCAATCGTTTTCATCGTCTTTCTGGCGATCTTCGCCGTCTTCCTGCTGACGGCTTTCTCGTCTGCGGGGGCGCAGGCCCGCGCCGCGACGCCGAAGCGCGTCCCACGCCCGATGGCGGCAGTCGGGCCGCGCTCGCAGGCAGCCCAGCAGGCAGCGCAGCGCGCCGGCTACGAAGGCGGGCGGGACTACGTGAACGTGACGGACATTGGGCTGCTGGCCTACCGGGGCCTGGACGAGCCGCGCCTGGTGCGCACCGGCAAGGTGCTGACGGACACCGACTACCTGCGGCCCTTCGCCGAGCTGTGGCTGCCCCACGAAGCGCGCGGCAAAATCCGCTTCGAGCTGGTGGACGCCGAGGGCCGCCTGCGCTACGCCGATGAAGCGCGTTACGATCTGGGCGCGGGGCGCAACACTCTCCTGCCAAGCACCTGGCTCCCGCTGCGCGGCAAATCCAGCGCGCCGGGGGAGTGGACGCTGTGCCTGACCGCCGGCGACCTGTTGCTGGCAGCGCACAGGTTCGGCTGGGAGGCGGTGGGCACCGGTGAAATCAAGCGCTACATGGCCAGCGACGGCGAGATCTCGCCGGAGTTGCAGCGGGCGCTGGAGGCGCAGCCGGTGGAGGGTCTCAGCTTGTCGGAGCTGCTGGGGCAGGGGCATTAGAGCGAGCGCAAGGCGCGGCGCTGCTTGCTGGCTGTGTGCATGGAAGAGATTTGAGGATGGATGAGCGATGAACACCATGCCCTGGTGGGGGACGCCGAGACAGGTTTCCGCCCGGCTGCGGCTGGAAGTTGAGATGATGCGCGCGACCTTCGCCGACACCTTCCGGCTGGTTGTGCCGCAGCGCGGCGACCTGTACTGGATCGGCGATGTGGAGATCAATTTGCGAGGAATCCCGGAGCGGCTGCACACGCTCAAGATTATTTACATCGAGGGCTATCCGAATCGCCCCGCCGAAGCCTACGTTCTCAAGCCGGTCGTCTACAGCGAAAAGCACCAGTTCGAAGACGGGCAGCTTTGCCTGTTCAACCCCAAAGACGGCATCACCTATGGCTGGAACCCCTCCACTTCGACGGCGGTGACGGTCGCGGGCTGGGCCATCCAGTGGCTCTACGCCTATTACACCTGGCGGGCGACAGGGACGTGGCCGGGCGTTGAAGAGGCGCTGCGCCCAACGAAAGGCACCGGCTACCAGAGGAGAAGACGATGACGGCTGAACCATTGCCCGAAGGGGCGCGCGACCTGCCGCGCGTGGTCATCGCCGAGCGGGTGATAGAGAAGATCGTGCGCGGTGCCTTGCTCTACCCGGAGCCAGAGACCGGCGAGGCGATGGTGGGCCTGGTCGTCCCGCAGGCTGGACGGGCGGAGCCGGACATTTACGTGCTGGACACGATCAGCCCTGGCCAGCAGGCCTTGCGCGAGTGGGGCAAGTTCGAGCAGGGCGACGACTGGCAGGGCGACGTGTTTCACTGGCTGCACGTCAACTGGGAGGCGTTCCGCGAGATGCGCCGCACGTCCTATGGCAGCGCCCTGGCCGCCAAGTGGGATACGCCGCTGCGCCACGTGGGTGACTGGCACAAGCAGCCGGGCAGCATGATCGCGCCTTCGGGCGGCGATGCCGAGACCGCCCGCAGCATGATCGCCGACTCCGAGACGCACGTCGAGCACATCGTCGCGCCCATCGTCACCCTGTACCCGCTCCAGCCTGAAACGAAGGCGAGCGACGAGAGCGCCGGAGCGGACGGTCAGGCGGCGGTTGAGGAAGCGCCTCCGGCGACGGCGCAGAGCATCGTCCGCGTCTGCCCCGACGAAGGGTGGCTGGTGCGCATTGATTTTTGGTACATGAGCAAGCGCGCTCCGCGCTTCGTCGCCGTGACGCCGACGCTGTGGCCGGACGACCGGCTGCCAGGGCTGCCGCCGCTGGCCTGGCACCTGGCCCACCCGCGTCGCTTCGAGCAGGAATTCGACCTGTTACGCGAAGCCGGCTATCTGGCCGATGTCGTGCGCTGGGATGCCGACGGCAAGCCGCCCTACGAAGTGTGCTTCTCTGTGTACCGCGCAGGGGCCGGCCAGGTGATCATCCTGGTCACTGGCGCGGACTACCCGGCGGCGATGCCCGCTGTGCGCGTGGCGCCGCCGGTCACTGTGGGTGAGGGTGAGGATGTCTTCGAGCGGCTGTATGCGGCGTCGCGCCCGCTGCTGCTGACCGAACTGCCTGACTGGGCATGGGATTCGAAACGGACGCTCGTCGAACTCGTATGGCATATTGAGAAGACGGTGCCATGATCGTCAGCAGATGGGGCGGTGAGCGATGACGGGCTGGGATCGGGTGGCGCGGCTGTTTGGCGCGGATGTGCTGGCTTATCTGGGCACGCGCACGGTGGGCATCGTGGGGCTGGGGTCGGGCGGCAGCTTCGTCGCCGTGAGCCTGGCTATGAGCGGCGTCGGGCGCTTCATCCTGGTGGATGACGATGTGCTGGAGCCAGCCAATGTGGTCCGCCATGCCGCCGACCTGCGCTATACAGGACAACCCAAAGTGGAGGTGGTTGCAGACCTGATTCGCCAGCGCAATCCCGCCGCTGAGGTGCGCACGGTGATCGGACGCATCGAAGACCACCTCGATCTGCTTGCCGAGATGGATATTGTGGTGGCCGGCGTTGACCGCGAGCAGCCCAAATTCGCCATCAATCAGGCGTGCCTTGAGCACGGGCGGACGGCAGTCTACGCCGGTGTCTACGAGCGCGGCGAAGGCGGCGACGTGTGCATCATCTACCCGGATAAGGGGCCGTGCTATGCCTGTTGGGCCGAGCGGCTGCGCGAAGGGCTGTCGCACCCCGCGGAGGAGATCGAGCTGGATTACGGCATGATTGGGCCGGACGGCACGCTGGCCGCCGAGCCAGGGTTGTGGCTGCACGTGGTGCGCGTCGCGGCAATCCAGGCTGATCTGGCGCTCAATCACCTGCTGGCAGATACCCCGGCACACCGGGCGCTGCCGGCCAATACGATCATTCAGGCGAACGCGCACCTGGAGATCTATGAGGGAAAAGTGGCCCTGCCTCATACGGCGGAGTGGGTGAGCGTTCCGCGCAACCCGCGCTGTCTGGTCTGCGGCAGCCAGCAGCGGCTCAGCACCGCAGAGCGAGAGGCGCTCTCGCTCGACGACCTGATCAGCATGGGCAATGTCTCGCTCGAAGCAGATGACAGCACGAGCGCAAACGAAGGGTAAGCACAATGTCCGATCACGAGAACACGATTCCTCCGGCGGACGATGCCCCGCCCGCTGTCCCGCCGCCTGACGCGGGCGACGACGGGCGTCCGCCGCAAGACAAAACTCAGCCGGAAGACCTGGGGCCGCGCCTGGAACGGCTGGGCGGCGAGCCTGCGCCGGACATCACCCCGGACGAGTTTGCCCGGCTGCAGCAGGCCGGCCAGATTCACATTGACCCGCGCGGGCGGGTGCGGACGACCGCGCGCGACGAGCTGGACGCGGGGATCTCGCTGCGCAAGCGCCGCGCCTGGTATGGCGTATGATCCCCTCGCTCACTCTGGAGCAGGTGCGCGCGGCGCTCGCCCTGGCTGATTTCGATAGCGAAGGCGCGCAGCGGCAGATGGCCCCCCGGCCTCGCATCATGCAGCGGAGCAACGGACGGACGGGGCTGCCGCGCCAGGCCAGCGTGCTCGTGCTGCTGTACCCCTCTCCTGCGGAATTGGCGTTTGCCCTGGAGCTTCGCGCGGCGAACCTCCGTGACGTGCACAGCGGGCAGATTGGCCTGCCAGGCGGCGCGCGCGAAGGCGATGAGACCCCGCTTGACACGGCGCTGCGCGAGGCTCGCGAGGAGATGGGCATCAGCGCGCCAGTGGAAATCCTGGGCGGGCTGAAGAAGCTCTACATTCCCCCAAGCGATTTCGATGTGCACCCGTTCGTGGGCTATATCGCCCCGCAACCGGCCTGGCAGCCCGACGCCTCCGAAGTCGTCCAGGTGATTGACTGCCCGCTGGCCTGGCTGCTCGACGACGCGCGCAAGCGGGGTGAGGAGTGGGACGTGCGTGGCGTCACGATGTTCGTCCCCTGGTACGATCTCTGCGGTCACAAGGTGTGGGGTGCCACCGCGATTATCCTCAGCGAGCTGGAGCAGCGCCTGCGCGCGGTGCTCGGATAGAGTCCAGGACGCCAGGCGTCTGCGCGGAGAGGAGAGACTTCCGAAGTTTCCAAAACTTCGGAAGTCTGTTCATTTCTGCCTGACAGGTTTTGCGTGCATAGGCATTAAGCTAAGCTGCCTCTCCCCCTGCCTCCCCCTCTCCAGCCGAGCTAGAGAGGGGGACCTGGCTCGCCGCGCGCGGCGCTTTCCCCCTCCCTGGCTTTGCCGGGAAGGGGGCCAGGGGGAGGGGCGTTTCGCCTGAACGCTCCCGCCAGATGCCTTAACTTAATGCGCATGGGTCTTGCGCGCGCCCCCTCAGCCTCACTTGCGCCAGAATCCAGCGCGTGGTAGAGTGCATTAGAAAAATCTAACAATGCCGGTCGGCGTGCTTGATCTTGCCTTGTGCATCTGGCCAGAGGGTGCCCGCATCATGGCTGAGAAAATACTCGTGATTGACGATGAGAAGATGACCGTTGACCTCATCGGCATTCTGCTGGAGCGGCGCGGCTTCGAGGTGGTGAAGGCGTGCAGCGCCGAGGAGGGCTTGCGCGCGGCCTATCGCACCCATCCCGATCTCATCCTGCTGGACATCATGATGCCGGATATGGACGGCTGGGAAGTCTGCCGCCGCCTGCGCGAGCTGTCGGACGTGCCGATTCTGTTCCTGACGGCCAAAGACGACACGCGCGATCTTGTGCGCGGGCTGGACCTGGGCGCGGACGATTACATCACCAAGCCCTACGACAATGATGCTCTGGTCGCCCGGATCAAGGCTCACCTGCGGCGCGTGCCCAAGCCTGTTATGTCTGAGGAGCTGGTCTTCGACGGCGGCAACGTGCGCATCAACTTCATCAGCCGCGAAGTGCGCGTGCGTGGCAGGCCCGTGCACCTGACGCCGAAGGAATTCAACCTGCTCGGCGTCCTGGCGCGCAACGCCGGGCGCGTGCTGGATCGCACGGAGCTAGTGCGCGAGGCATGGGGGCCAGAGTACGGTGACGCGATTGACAGCCTGAAGCTGTATGTTCACTATCTGCGCCAGAAGATCGAGAAGGACCCGCAGCAGCCCGCCTATATCCTGACATCGCGCGGGGTAGGATACCGCTTCAACGACGTGTGAGGTCTGACCCGCTTGCTCACAGGCGCAGGGCGATGATCGCCAGCGAAACGGCTGCCGCGACCAGCAGAATGAGCACAGCGCGAAACAGCCTGCGGCGGAGCGACAGCCGCTTGCGAGGCTGTGCTGCTGTGGGCAGCGCTCGCTGAAGCTGTTGCTCGGCGAGCAGGGCAAGCTGCTGCCGCGCTGTGGGATGCGACGGGTTCAGCGCGAGCACATTCTCGAAACATACGCGGCGGTCATCGTCAGCGTCCACAACGCTCGCCAGCCACAGCCAGACTTGCTCGTGATAGGGATCAACCTCGACGGCGCGGCGAAAAAGCTCATGCGCCCTGGCCCGGTCGCCGCGCTTGGCTGCTTCTTTCCCCTCTTTGAACAACTGCAAGAATTCTCTGGGCGCATTCAGAAGATCTGACGAAATGCCCATCGCGTTCCCCCCTGGTGATGGCGCGCTGCGTTGCTATGCTGCTCCCCCCATTGTATCACGTCCGCGCGCCTAACGGCCCCAGTCATTTGCCACGTCGGTATGCGGCGTGTAGGTGACCTGGTAGAGCGCCTCGGTCTCCACCTCGTAGACGAACACGTCCCAGTTGCCGGTGCGGTTGGAGGAGAAGACGATGAAGCGCCCGTCCGGTGAAAAGCGCGGCTGGATGTCATCGGCATCGGAGATGATGAGCGGCTCCGGCGCGCCCCCCGCCGCTGGAATGCGATAGATGTCGGCGGCGGTGTTTCCGGCAGCGATGGCGTGGAAGATGATGGTCTCACCATCGGGCGACCAATCCGGGGCGGCCTCGGTGAGAGAAGCGCCGTTGGTGGTCAGGGTAACGATCTGCCGGGTGGTCAGGTCGAGGATGCGCAGATCGGTGGCCCCGCCCAGAGTCGTCAGGCTCAGGTCGGCGGCGTAGACAATGCGCGTCCCATCAGGCGAGTAGACCGGCCAGCTTTCGCTGGCATCGTCTTTGGTCAGGCGCTCCAATTGGGCCGGGTCGCCTTGCCGGTCTACGATGGCCACCCGGAAGAGGTCCGTGGTTGCCGCGCCCAGCCCTTGCGCTGTGAAGGCGATCCACTGACCATCGGGCGACCAGGCGGGCGACTCCTGCTTCTGGAGCGCAGGATTGCCCGTCCAATAGCTGCTCGCCAGGCGGGGATCGGTGCCTTGCAGGTTGTCAATCTGCAGGAGGAACTCGCGCGTGCCCGGCGCGTAACGAATGTAGGCGTACTGACTCCCGTCGGGCGACAGGGCGGGCGCGTGCCCGCGCGTATTCGGGGCCGTGAGCGTGCGCGGGCTGCTGCCGTCCGGCCTGATCAGGACAATCGGCTGGTTGTTGGGGTCGCCGGGCGTCTGCCCGGAGCGCATGAGGATATGACCGGTCAAGGCAGCGGGCGGCGGCGGGAAGAGCGTCGGCGGTATCTCCGGGATGGGGGTCTTGCTGGGCACCGGCGTCCAGGTGGCGGGCGGGGGCGTGACCGTGCGAGTCGGCTGAGTCGCGGCGGTGGAGAGCGGCATCGTTCCAGGGGCGGGGGAGCCGCCGCTCTCTGTCGGCTTCGGGCCGGCGACCGCGCCGCTGCCCGTCGCAGACGGTGGCCCAGTCTTATCACCATCGCCGCCCAGCGCGATCACCAGCAGGATCACCAGGAGCAGCGCGCCCAGCACGCCCGCGCCGATCACCAGATTGCGGCGTCCGCGCCCTTCAACGGAACCGGGCTGCCCGGCGGGCGCTGCCGATTCGAGTGGTGCACCTTCCAGGCGGGCCAGCAAGTTCTGAGCGCGCGCATTGTCGGGATTGATGACAATGACGTTGCTGAGACAGATGCGCTTTTCGTGCAGATCGTCGGTGACCGCGGCCAGCCAGAACCAGCCCTTTTCGTGCTGCGGGTCAAGCGCAACGACCTGTTCGAGCAAGGCCCGCGCGACAGCCTTGTTGCCCGCGCGCGCCGCGTCAATGCCCTGCCGCAGCAGATCGTCAAGCTGAGAATCGGGTTCCTGCCCGCTCATAGTACCCCCCTGTGCCGCCGCCTCTACTAGTCCCCTGGGTGCCACGCCACATAGCGTGTGTCGCTGTCGCCGGAAAGGATGCGCTGAAGCTCGCTTCCGTCTGGCCGGACGACGTACAGATCGAAGATCGAGCGCTCGCGGTTGGAGCTGAACGCAATCCAGCGGCCATCCGGCGACCACGCGGGATCGCGCTCCTCGGCGCGCACGTCAGCGACCAGCAGGCCGCGCTCGCCGTCGCCGTTGGCCGTCATGAGGTAGAGATCGGTGGCTCCACGCCGGTCGGACAGAAACACAATCGCAGACCCATCGGGCGACCAGGCCGCTGAGAAGCTGCTGTTGATGTTGTCCGTAAGCTGCTTCAGCGCGCCACTGTCCAGCTCCACGCGCCAGATCTCGGTCGCGCCGGGTCCGCTGCGGTCGGAGGTGAAGGCGATCCACCGGCCATCAGGCGACCAGGCCGGTTCGCGGTCTTCGGACGGACCGGGCGTCAGCGTCTCAACACTGCCCGTCTCGACGGAGACGAGGAAGAGGGTGAGAGCGCCGTCTGGATTGGCCGCGCAGGCGATGGTCTGCCCATCCGGTGACCAGGCGGCGTCCGCCACACGGGGTGCGGCGAACGTCGTCAGGCGGCGCATGGTGCCCCCGCCAGACGGCGCGACGAACAGCTCCTCGAACTCCTCGCTGATCGCTGTCCCGCCTTCCAGCCGCGACTGCGACAGGCGGGCCGTGAACGCGATCTGCCGGCCATCCGGCGAGTAGGCCGCGTCGTAGACCTCCACCAGGCTCAATGCGGCGTCGGGGTCGGGTGGCAGCGTGAAGGTCAGCGCCCTTTCGTCCGAGCCGTCGGCAGTCAGCGCATAGAGCGCCCAACCGCGCCCGCCGCGCAGCGCCGACACCAGCATCTCATAGTCAGACAGCGGCGGCGGCGTGGGCGACGGCGTAGGAGTTGGTGAGGGTGTCCAGGTGGCGGTTGGCGTCCAGGTGGGCGGGAGCGTCTCGCGCGGGGGCAGCGTGCGCAGGACGCCACCGACGGGCGTCGGCGAGACGTAGCTCCCCACCTGGGCGGCGGACTGGGTGGGGCGTTGTTGCGTCGGCGGGGGAGGCGGCGCGTCGCCATCCCCCTGCCTGTCGAAGTACAGCAGGGCCAGGCCAGCAGCCAGCAGTCCTACCGCGATCAGGGCGAGCGTCCAGAATGCCCAGCGAGGAAGGCCGCGCCTTCGCCGGGGCGCGCTGAGCAATGCCGCCCGTTCAGAGTCCAGGGGCGGAGCGGAACGGCGCGTCTGTGTTCTGGAGGGGGTGGCCCGCAACTGTTGTTCCAGACGCTGCAACGCCTGGCGGGCGCGCTCATTGCGCGGGTTGATGGCCAGCACACGGCGCAGACTTCGCAGACGCTCTTCATCGGAGTCTGCGACGGTGACCAGCCAGAGCCAGGCCGCCTCGTTATCGGGGTCCCGCGCGATGACCTGGCGCAGGGTCTCGCGCGCGGCACCCTGGTCGCCACTGCGCGCGGCCTCGATGGCGGTGCGCAGCAGGGTTGAGATATCGTCGTTGAGCAACATCCCTCTTCCTCGCGCAACTGGTCGCTGCGCAATGGCGGGCAGCTCGAGCGTCCCGCGCGTGCACGCTTCTGCCGCTTGCCCGTCCAGGATGGGGGCGGGGTGGGGCGCGGCGGCAACCCATCATTGCCGGTAATCTTATCCTGGTCTGGCGCGCAAGGCCAGAGAGAGCATCCGGGGGTCCGCGAACGAGTTGTCAGCGATTGCCGAAGGCCCCCTCCCCAGCCCCTTCCCCTAGCTGGAGGGGGGGATGGAAGGAGCAGGTCTTCGCGAGCATTCTCCCTTTCTCCCTCGTGATACTGGGGGCGAACGGCCCCCTTGGGTGTAGTGCAGCGCACTTCTTTGAACCCCCGCCGATTAAAGCGTTTTTGTAGGGGCGGGTTTGCAAACCCGCCCCTACGAAACCGGCGCGTGCCTGGCTCGCCAACAGCATCCCTCGTGGGGGAAGGGCCGAGGATGGGGAGCAGGCACGGCTCAAGATGTGGGTAATGTATAGCCGTGACGGAGAGGGGGCGGCGAGGCGCGCCAGCGCCGAGCGGGGGTGAGGTCAACCAGAGCGCAGCAGAGCAGCGCCCCTACCTGACAGGTTTTGCACGCACCCGGCGACAGGTTGTTCGTGGGCCTGGCATCCGGCTGGGGGCGGGACTCATTGAACCGCAGAGGACGCAGAGGACGCAGAGGAGGATGCTGAGGAGACTTATGAGGGGTCTTCGCCTTTCTCTGCGCTTTCCGCGCCTCCTGCGGTTGATGCCCTGGGCCAGAACCCAGGGAGACCCCTACCTGACAGGTTTTGCACGCACCACGGCGACAGGTTGTTCGTGGGCCTGGCATCCGGCTGGGGGCGGGACCTCATTGGACCACAGAGGCGCAGAGGACGCAGAGGAGGATACTGAGGAGACCTATGAAGAGACTTCGTCTTTTTCTGCGCTTTCCGCGCCTCTGCGGTGATGCCCTGGAAGAATCCAGGTTGGAGGAGGCACCCGGCCTAGAGAGCGAGGAGCAGCAGGACGACGATGAAGAAGAGTACCACAGCCAGCGCCAGGCCGATGAGACCATACCGTAGCACCAGAGTGTTGCTGGTCTCTCGGCGGCGGCGCATACGCTCCAGTTCCTCGCGGGCGACGCTGTTGTTGGGGTTGATGCGCAGCACCGTCTTGAGAAAGCGGATGCGCTCTTCCTGCGTCTCCGCGACGGAAGCCATCCACAACCAGGCGCGTTCGTTGTGCTTATCAGCATCGAGCACCTGCTGGAAGAACAGGCGAGCGTTGGGCCGGTTGCCCTGACGCGCCGCCTGCATGCCCATCTGCATCAGGTCTTCGAGCGTCGGCTCGGTGCCGCGTGGATTATCCAGGCCCAGGCTCATCCGTGTTCACTCCCCTCAAATGTCGAGGAACCCCCCACAGTTCCTGACAATTCCCTGACATGTTTATAGTCGCTTCGCCTGCGCTTCGCAAGTGATCGCCGGCTGGCGTCTGGGGGCCGATCAACGCACGGTGAGGGTGGCAACCAGCGCGTGATCGCCTGGCGCAAGAGCGGCGCTGCTCGTCACAGGCAGGCGCTCGCCAGGGGTCTGCCACCAGTATACGACGACCCATAGCTCGTATTCGCCGGGCGGCAGGCCAGCAGGAAGCTCCAGGCCGTGATTGTCGCGGATCAGCGCGCCCGGCGGCCAGCCGGACATCGGCGCGAACCCCCCAACCGGCAGCGCATCGCGCTGGGCGATCAACTTGCCCTGCGCGGACATCACGAGCACCGCCACCGTGTAGTCGCGCTCGATGGGGCCAGTGGCTTCCCACAGCAGCGACACGGCCAGCGGCTCCCCGGCGAGCGCTTCCCCGCCTGCGGGCAGGTCTGCGCCGACGAGTCGCAGCGCGTCGCCGAACACTGCGCCGACTGGTGTGTCCGGCCAGGCGGGCGCGGTGGGCGGTGGGGCGGGGGTCAGGTCGTACAACACGGCGCGGGCCAGATCGCTCGGCGCGACTTCGCGGATCGGGAAGTAGTGCCGCGCCAGGTATTGCTCATACGGGCGCACCGACCAGGGCACGAAGCGGCTGCTTTCCAGCACCAGCCACAAGCGCTCGTGCTGCCGCGCCAGGTCGCCGAAGATCAGCGCCGACGACAGATGGATCAGCTCGTCGGGATTGACCGAGACCACTTCGGGCGCTTGCTCCGGGCTGGAGCGCTCGCCGGGCGCGTGGGGCAGGGTGTAGACAATGGGCGCCGCCCGCTTGTAGTAATTCATGAAAAACGGCGTGTAGCGGTTGTTGTCGAGGACGATCACATCGCCGGATCGAAGCTGACCGTCCAGCGCGGCCAGCAGCGCGCGCGCCGGGGGATATTCGCCGGAATAGCGCGGATCGAGGCGTACAGCCGCCAGCCCTCCGCCCAGCGCCAGGACCGTGCCCAGGCCGAGCGACGCGGCAGTCAGCCACAGGCGGCGGCGTGACGCAGCGGGGCGGCGCAGCCAGTGCCACGCCCAGCCAGCCGCAGCGCCCGCCAGAGCCGCGCTGAGCACGGGCAGCAGCCAGGCGTCGCCGATGGCGTGCTGCCAGGCCACGTCGAGCGTCACGTCACCGAGCAGCGTCGCCGAGATGTAGACCGGCGACCAGCGCAGCGACCACGTCCCTTCGTTCCAGGGGATGATCGGCGGGCTTTGCCCGGCGAGTAACTCGTAATAGGCGTCAATGGGCACCAGGCTGCCGAGCAGTTGCACGCCGATTCCCGCCAGGAGGAACAGCGCCATACCCAGCCGCGCCCAGCGCGCCGCGCGCGGCGTCAGCGCGCGGGTGAAGACCGGCAGCAGCCACAGCGCCAGGAACGGCGTCAGCGGCACCATGTAGCGCGGCCCCCAGCCCCGCCCGCCGTACCACTGCTCGGCCCCGCGCACAGCCGAATAGCCCACCACGAAGGCGACCAGCGCCACCAACGGCACGGCAACCTGTCGCCAGCGCCGCGCGCGCATCAGCATTACCGCCCCGGCCAGGCCGGGAATCAGCGCCGGGGAGAAGAGCCACAGGCTGCGCGCCGGGCTGAAGAGGTAGCCGCGCACGCCCTCGGTGATCTCCGTCAGGTTGTCGCGCGCCTGCTGCGCCCGCGCTACGAAGGCGTAGCGGTTGGGCAGACCGAACAGCGTGTCGGCGTTGAGGGCTATCAGTGCCAGCAGTCCGGTGATCAGCGCCAATGTTGCCAGCGCGCCAGCCCAGCGCCAGGTTGGCTTCAGCCGGCCCAGGTGCGCGGGAAGCGCCTCGATGATGACTGCTGGCAAGAATAGCAGCGCCGCCTCCTTAGCCAGCAGCGTTGCTCCGATCACCAGGGCGCTGAGCGTGGCCACGCCCAACGCCGGGCGACCGGCGGTGAGCCGCTGGCGGATGCGCAGCACCAGATACGCGCTCAGCAGGCCGAGCAGCGTGAAGAGCGGCTCGCGGAAGAAGGTGCGGCTGTAGGGCCAGGCGATAGTCCCCAGCCCGAAGGCCAGCGCCGTCAACGCCGCCGCGCGCGCCCGGTAGCCGAGAGCCAGGCCGTAGGCGTACAGGACGCCCGCCGTCAGCGCCGTAATCAGCACGTTGAACAGCCAGACCGTGTGCGCCAGGCCGATGCCGGGCAGCGCCTGGGCGATGAGGAAGAGCGGCGCGGTCAGCGCCGGCTGCAGCGGCTCAGCGTCCACGGACGGGGGCTGTGCGTCGGCCAGGGCCAGCGGCGGATAGGCGTCGAACTGGAGGTTTTGAGCCAGGGTGCCGCGCCGGGCCAGGCTTTCGGTCGCGTCGAAGAGAAACCACTCGTCGCGGCTGATGGCATACCCGCTGTAGGTGACAAAATACACGGCGATCAGCAGGACGACCAGGCTGCCCCCCAGGGCGATGTTGCGCCGCCGTGCGCCCTTGCCAGCGGCCATCACCGCGCTGGCCTCCCGCGCTTTTCTGCCAGCAGCGCCCGGTACAACGCGCCCAGATCGACGGCCAGCCGCTCGATGCCATACGCCTCGGTGATGGCACGGCGGATGTCTTGGTGATCCGCCTGCGGTGCGCGGAGGGCAGCGACCATGGCCTCGGCCAGGGCGTTCGCGTCACCGGGCGCGACGAGCGCGCCATAGCGCCCGCCTTCCAGCAAGTCGGACACGCCGCCGACCGCCGTCGAGACGACGGGCACGCCCGCCGCCAGCGCCTCGATGATCGAGACCGGCGTACCCTCGTTGTCCGACGAGATCACCAGCAGGTCGAGGTCGCTGTAGACGGGGAGCAGATCGCGCAGAAACCCGGTGAACGTGACCGCGCCGGCCAGGCCGGGCGCGCTCGCCTGCGCTTCAAGCGCCGCGCGCAGCTCCCCATCGCCGATGATGGCGAAGTGGGCGCCGGGCATTTGCTCGCGCACCCGACGGGCTGCTGCCAGGAACAGGGCGTGGTTTTTGATCGGCACCAGCCGCCCGACAATGCCCACCAGCGGCGCGTCTGGCGGGATGTTCCACTCGGCGCGGAAGGCCCCTGCGTGGCGCGGCGCGCTGTTGTACGGCTCCAGGTCCAGCCCATACGGAACAACGACGAACTTCTCGGCGGGGGCGATGCGATAGGTCCCGGGACAATTCGTCGCGCTGGGCGGGGCTGATCGCGATCAGGCAATTGCTCAGGCAGGCGGTCAGCCACTCCAGCCAGCGGAAGAACGCCGTCTTGCGCGGCCCGAAGTAACCGTGCAGGATGTGCCCGTGAAAGGTGTGCACGCGCACCGGCACGCGCGCCAGCCACGCCGCCCAACGCCCGACGAACCCGGCTTTGGCCGTGTGCGTGTGTACCACGTCCGGGCGCAGCCGTCGCATCAGTCGCCACAGCTTGAGCAGCGTCACTATGTCGCGCAGCGGCGACAGCTCGCGGCCAAGCTCCGCCACAACCAGCGGCGTGATGCCATACGCTTCGGCCACGTAAGCCATGTCGCCCTCGTGCGGGCCGATTTGCCCGCAGACGAGCGTGCTCTCGAACTCCGGCGGGTGCAGATGGGCCGCTAGCAGCGTGACGAGAACGGCTGGGCCGCCCACATTCAGCCGGGCGATGATGTGCATGACGTGGATGGGACGCTGAGCATTCATGAGGCGCACGGCTCCGGTTGGTTTATGAACAGGCGGGGCCGCCGCTTGGCCAGATCGCTCATCAGCGCCGCGCCTCCACGCCCCGATAGACAGCCAGCGTGCGCTCGACCATCGCCTCGACGGTGAACTCGGCTTCCAGGCGCGCGCGCCCGTTCGCGCCGCGCGCCTGGCGCACCTGGGGATCGATCAGCGCGGCGCGCAGCGCGCCCGCAAGGGCGTCGGCATCACGGGGGGGCACCAGCCAGCCCGTCTCGCCATCCACGACGATCTCCGGGATGGCGCTCACCGTCGTGCTGATCACCGGCAGGCGGTGGGTCATCGCTTCGAGGAAGACCAGCCCGAATCCCTCCCATAGCGACGGGGCCAGGAACACGTCCAGCGCGGCGAAGACGGCGTGCGCGTTGTCGCGCCATCCGAGGAAGTGCACGCGCTCGCCCACGCCCAGCGCGCGCGCCTCCGCTGCAAGGGTGGAGCGCAGCGGCCCGTCCCCGGCGATCACATAGTGGGCCTGCGGCACCTTCCCGGCGACTGCCGCGAACCCGCGCAGAGCGTAGATCAGGCCCTTCTGCTCGACCAGCCGGCAGACCGAGCCGACCAGCAGCGCGTCGGCGGGCAGGCCGAGCGCAGCGCGCAGCGCGGCGCGTGCTTCGGGCTGCGCCGGGATGGTCGCCGGGTCCAGCCCATAGGGGACAGTATGCACGCGGTCGGCGGGCGCGCCCTCGACGCGCAGCGAAAAGTCCCGGATCGCGCCGGAGATGGCAATCCCGGCGTCAATGCCGCGCCACAGCGCCCGGTTGAGCAGGCGCACCGGCAGCCGGTAGCGGAAGCGGTCATCGTTGTGGCGCGAGCTGACCACATGGGGAACTCGCGCCAGTCGCGCGGCGACGACGCCGTACAGGTCGGCATGAATGAGATGCGTGTGCAGGATGTCCGGCCTCTCGCGGCGCAGACGCCGCGTCAGCCGCCAGAGCAGGGCAGGGTCCAGGTCGCGGCGAATGGTCAGACGTTCGGCGGGCACTCCGAGCGCCCTGACGCGGGCCACAAGCTCGTCCAGCGGCGTATCCGGCTCGACCAGCACCCACAGGCGGACGTCCACGCCGCGCGCGCGCAGACCAGGGAGCAGGGTCAGCAGGTGCCCTTCGGAACCAGCGACCCCGATCATTTTGGACAGGTGAATGACTCGCATGAGGAACCTCACGGGGTGGGCTAGACCGGTATCTGCGCCCTGTACCAGGCCAGCGTGCGGGCCAGACCCTCCTCGAAGGAGACAACCGGCTCGTAGGCGAGCAGGCGCTGCGCCTTGTCAATCGCCGCCCGCGAATGGCGCACATCACCGGGGCGCGGCGCGACGAAGTCCGGCGCGATGGAGTCACCGAGCAGACTGTTGAGCAAGTCAATCATCTCCAGCAGGCTGATCCGGCTGCCGCAGGCGATGTTGAACACCTGACCGGCCACGTCCGGCGTCCGGCAGGCGAGCAGCGTCCCGTGCACCACGTTCTCGATATACGTGAAGTCGCGCGTTTGCAGGCCGTCGCCCTCCACGCGCGGCGGCTCGCCGTGCAGCATGGCCGTGACGAACTTGGGGATGACGGCGGCATACGTCGAGAGCGGGTCCTGGCGCGGGCCGAAGACGTTGAAGTAGCGCACGGTGACCGTCTCCAGGCCGAAGACGGTGGTGAAGGCCTGGCAGTAGTGCTCACCAGCCAGCTTGGCGGCGGCGTAGGGCGAGAGCGGATTGGGCAGCATGTCCTCGGCCTTGAACTCGCTCTCCACGTCGCCATAAGCCGACGACGACCCGGCGTAGACCACGCGCCGGACGCCCGCATCGCGCGCAGCCAGCAGCACATTGAGCGTGCCGGTGACGTTGTGCTCGTGGCAGGCCAGCGGGTCGTCCACCGAGCGCGGGACGGAAGCCAGTGCTGCCAGATGAAAGACGTAGCCCACGCCGCGCATGGCCTCGGCCAGCGCTGGCAGGTCGGTGATGCTGCATTCGAACAGGTCAATGGCATCTCGTGACCGGGCCAGGTTCTCGCGCTTGCCCGTCGAGAAATTGTCAACCACGCGCACGCGCTGCCCTTCGCCGACCAGGGCATCCACGAGATGCGAGCCGATGAACCCGGCTCCGCCAGTGACAAGAAAGGTCGGTTTGTCCGCTTGCGGCATGAGTCTCTCCGAGAGGTAGGCGCAAACGCTACGGGCGGCGTTTGCGGCGAATGTACGTAATCTCCAGAATGATGAAGGCCGCCAGAGCGACCGCGCCCAGCACCAGGCCGATGCCCGTGCCTTCAGCGATGGTGGCGGTGGACAGGGCTATCCCCGTCAGGCCCAGCAGCGCGCCGATGCCGTAGAGCGCCAGCACCGCTGCGCGCTGGCTCAGCCCCAGGCCCACCAGCCGGTGCGAGGTGTGGTCTTTGCCGCCCTGCATGGGCGAGCGCCCTTCGCGCAGCCGTGTGAAGACGACCAGCGTCGTGTCGAAAATGGGGACGCCCAGCACGACGACCGGCACCATCCAGGTGATCACCTGGCGCTCGGCGGGCACGCGAAAGTCGAGCTTGATCGCCAGCACCGAGAGCAGGAAGCCGAGCACCATGCTGCCCATGTCGCCCATGAACGTGGAAGCCGGGTTGAAATTGTACAGCAGGAAGCCAATCGAGGCCCCGGCCAGGGCCGCGGCCAGGCTGCTGACCAGGCTCAGTTCTTCGCGCACAGCCATGATGAAGAAGAACAGCGCGGCCACCGCCGTGATCCCCGCCGCCAGGCCGTCCATGTTGTCCTGGAAGTTCATAGCATTGGTGATGCCAACGATCCAGAACAGAGTGAGCGCGACGTTGAGCGCGTAGCTGTCAAAGATGCGCACGTGGATTCCGGCGGCGACCAGCACCCCGCCCGCAGCCGCCTGCCCGGCCATTTTCACCCAGGGCTTCATTCCATAGCGGTCGTCCACGAAACCGACCAGCACCAGCCACGTGGTCCCCGCCAGAATTGCCCCGAACTCGACCAGGTAGAACGGCGGGCTGAAGAAGACGAGCGCCAGCATCAGCGCTCCGTAGATCGCCAGCCCTCCGAGCAGCGGCGTGGGCCTCTGGTGGACTTTGCGGGCGCTGGGCTGATCCAGCACGCCGAAATGAAAGGCCAGCCGCCGCGTGATCGGTGTGAACCCGACCGCCGCCGCAAAGCCGGCCACCATCACCGGGAAGAACTCCGTCATGTCCATGACCAGTCGGGCGCTGTCCTTCGGCGCGGCTGCCCAGGGCGACCAGACAGCCCTGGTGAAACCGAGCGGGAGTATACCTTAGCGGATCGTGTGGCACAAAGCAGCGCCAGGTTGTCCCGGCGCTAATTCAAGCGTCAAGGCCGATTATACTCGCCCTGGGCGCGCTAGAACAGGCTGAGCTGGCGGGGCGGCGGCTCGTCGCTGGTTGGGTCGCTCGTGTCTGCCACCTGTTCGAGCAGGCTGAGCATCTTGCGGAAGTCGGTCTCCATGGCCGGGCGCAGGTTCGGGTTGCGCAGCACAGCGGCAGGGTGAAAGAGCGGGTAGTAGACGCGCCCATCAGCATGGTGAGGTTGGCCGTGAATCTTGGAGATGCGCGCGTTGGCCGGGAAGAACAGCGCCATGCTGAAGCGCCCCAGTGTGGCGATGATCTTGGGGCGGACGATGGCGATCTGCCGGTTGAGGTAAGTCTCCACGCACGTGTCAATCTCGGCGGGCAGCGGCTCGCGGTTGCCGGGTGGGCGGCACTTGACCACGTTGGTGATGAAGACATCGTTGCGCGTCAGCCCGATCATGGCCAGCAGCTCGCCCAGGTACTTGCCCGAAGCGCCCACAAAGGGCAGGCCCTGCTGGTCTTCGTGATAGCCCGGCGCCTCGCCGATGAACATGATATCGGCATCCGGGCGACCGGCTCCGGGCACTGCCCGCGTGCGCGCGCTGTGCAGGGCACAGGCCCGGCATGCTCTGATCTCCTCGGCGATCTGCTCCAGAGCGGTGCGGCGCTCTTCCACGCTTTTCCCGTCAGTCACTGCTCATCTCCTTGTGGCTCCCCGTCAGCGGGTGAAGCGGTCGTCAAACTGAACGCGGCCCGCCAGCGCGATCAGCCGCGCCTCGATGCGCCGGTAGTAGGCGTCGTCCAGCGGGCGCGCTTCCATCAGCAGGGCATCTTCGCCGTTGTCCCGGTAATACTGCCTGCGCCGGCCAATCACCGTATACTCGTATTTGCAGTAGAGCGCCTGCGCGGTCAGGTTGCTCTCGCGCACCTCCAGCACGGAGTATTCACCGCCCAGCCGGATCGCGTATTTTAACATGCTCGCCAGCAGCAGCTCGCCCAGGCCCTGGCCGCGGTGATCGGGGTGCACGGCAATGGTGCTGATGTGCGCTTCGCCGGCGATCAGCCAGCAACCGCCATAGCCGATCACCTCGCCCGGCTGCGCGCGCCGCGCAAACGGCCACAGCATCCGGCGCAGCCCCGTTCCGTCCGCGTCGCTGAGCGTCTCCAGCACGACCAGGTGCGAAGAGTCGCGGTTGGTGACCTCGAAGCGGTAGGCGTTCGCCGACCAGGGCGTAGAGAACGATTCGCGGTCAATGGCCACCACCTGATTGATGTCGTCCAGGGTCATCCGGCGCACGATCAGGGGCGGGGTCATGACTGGGCGGCTCCCGGCTGGTGCAGGTAGATCGGCGTCACGGCGCGCGGGTCAGCGCGCTGTCCGGCGGCCAGGCGACTCAGGGCCATCTCCGCCAGGAACCCCGCCCTCCGCAGGGCGATTGCCGCTGGCAGGACGCGCACCGGCTGGCGGCTGGCGTCCAGCACTTCGCGCCCACCGTCGTCAATCTCTCCGGCGAGGAGCGCCGCTCCGTCGAGCGCGGCGAAGAGTCCCTCCCAGGTGACGATGGCGGGCGGTCCCGCTGGCTGCCAATGGCCGCCACTGGCGCGAAATGTCTGCGCGCAGACTCTGCCGCGCCCGGCCTGCAGGACGGCGACGAGCGGCTCCGGCGCAGCGGGCACCGCCGCCGCGACGATCTCCAGCGTGGGCACGGCGACGAGCGGGCAGCCGGTCGCCAGGGCCAGCCCCTTGGCCACGCCCATGCCGATGCGCAGGCCGGTGAACGAGCCAGGACCCTGCGAGATGGCGACCGCGCTCAGGCTGGAGGGAACAATTCGCGTCTGGGCGAAAGCAGCGTGGATGGCCGGGGCAAGCTCCACTGTGTGATTGTTCGCCGTCAGCCAGGTGTGCTCCAGGAGAAGGCGCTGACCGTCGTGTAGCGCGAGGCTGATGAAGCGAGTCGCTGTGTCAATCGCCAGAATCACCGCGGTCTCCTCGCGTCAGCCTGCCGCACTCAGCCGCTCGCGCAGCGCGGCAAGCAGCCCCACGTAGCGCGCGCCGCTGGCCTGCAGGGCCAGATGGCGTTGCTGCGCGCCCAGGAAGGTGAAGTCAATCCACAACCGCTCGTCGGGCAGGGCTGCCTGAATGCGCTCTGGCCATTCGATCACCACGAACCCGTCATCGTGCCACAAGTCTTCCAGGCCAATGCCCCAGGCGTCGCCCGCGCCGTCGAGCCGGTAGCTGTCCACGTGGTAGAACACGGCGGCGTCTGCCTCGCGGCGGTGTTCGTGCACGAGCGTGAAGGTCGGGCTGGTGACTCGTTCGCGCGCGCCCCAGCCGCGCCCAATGCCCTGGGCCAAGGCCGTCTTGCCCGCGCCCAGGTCGCCGGACAGACAGACCACATCGCCGGGGCGCAGCAGCGCGCCCAGAAGCTGTCCCAATGCCTGGGTTTGCGCGAGGTTGTGGCTGGTGTATGTGAGATGTGCGCTGCTGGCTGTTGGCACGTCTGCGCTCCTGCGGGCTGACCCACTGATTATACAGCGCACAGGAGGGGTGACAATTGGGAATCCGCTGCCGAAGGCCGGACGGTGGGGGGACGCAAAGAAGCCCGGCCCCGGTCGGATTGCTGAACCTAAGAAGTCAGGTGGGCTGGCCGTCGCAGACGGTTTGTATGCCCTCTACACAGGGTGTTGGTTCCAGACCGATCGGGATCAGACTTCTCTATTCTTAGCATACACCCAATCGCACGATGGGGCAAGGGCAGTGGTTCAGCCTGGGCGCATACAAAATGCGTTAGGCAGGGGCGCTGCTCTGCTGCGCCCCGCTTTACCTCACCCCCGCGCGGCGCTGACGCGCTCAGATACCAGACTTCCGAAGTCTGCCAGACTTCGGAAATCTATTTTGGGGCGAGCACAGCGAGGCTGGGGGTGAGGTCAATACCTCCACGTCAAGCAAGTCGCTGACAACCTTTGCTCGCACCCGGTTCCGCGCCCCTTCTCGCTACGCCTCTGGCGGTCGCCAGCCGGGCCAGCCGCGCGCCTGCCAGGCGATGTACAGGGCGATGGCTCCGGCGGTCGCCACGTTCAGGCTCTGCACATGGCCGCGCATAGGCAGCGTCACGCGCAGGTCGCAGGTCTCGCGTACCAGGCGGCGCAGCCCTTCGCCCTCGCTGCCCAGCACCAGGGCCAGGGGCCGGTTGAGGTCTACCCGGTCGGGCGTCATGACGTCCGGCCCAATGTCAAGACCGACCAGCCAGACACCTTCTTCCTTCAGGCGACGCATGGCCGTGACCAGGTTGGTGACAACGGCCACGCTCATATGCTCGACCGCCCCCGACGACGCGCTGACGACGGCGGGCGTCACGCCGACGCCGCGCCGCTCCTGCAGCACCACGCCGTGCACCCCCGCCGAGTCCGCCACGCGCAGCAGCGCGCCCACGTTCTGCGGGTCTTTGAGCAGATCGAGCATCAGCAGGAAGGGCGGCTCGCCACGCTCCTGGCATGTGCGGAGCATGGTGTCCAATTCCACGTAGGGGTAATCGCCCACGCGCATGGCGACGCCCTGATGGTTGGCGTTCTTGGCCAGGTCGTCCACCACACGGCGCGGCACGTAACGCACGCTGATGTCGCGCTCCCCCGCCAGGGCCAGCGCGCTTTCAAGCGCCCCTTTTTCGTCTGCGCCTTCGGCTACCAGCAATTGCTGGAAAGTGCGCCGCCCCGCGCGCAGACTCTCCAGCACTGGCCAGCGCCCGTACAGGTATTCAGTCATCCCCGGCTTTCCCCCTGAACAGGGCAGGGCGCATCATGACGCCCTGCCGCTCGCTTGATGTGCAGACTCGTCGGCTCGCCCTCGGCTAGTTCACGCGCCAGACGGTGCCGTCGGGCCGATCTTCGAGCGCCACGCCCAGCGCCGCAAGCTGATCGCGGATGCGGTCGGCGGTGGCGAAATCCCTGGCAGCGCGGGCTTCGGCGCGCATGTCAATCAGCAGACGGATCAGTCCTGTTTCGCGCTCGGCGCTCGCCGCGCTGCCGGCGGCTGTCTCGTCCGGGATGATACCCAGCACGTCACCACCAAGCTCGCGATAAACCATGTCAATCGCTTCCAGCACATCTCGCCCGACGGGTTGGCTGCTGTTGAGCAGCGTATTGACCTCGCGCGTCAGGTCGTGCAGCGCGGCGATGCCCCCCGGCGCGTTGAAATCGTCGTCCAGCGCGTCAATGAACTTCTGGCGGGTGTCAGCCAGCACGTCGAGGAAGGCCGCACCTTCATCGCCCGGCGCGGCGGCGCGCAGCTTCTCACGGGTGAGGCGCACAGCGCCGTACAGGCGCTCCCAGCCCTTGCGCGCCCCGTCCAGCGCCTCTTCGCTGAAGACGACCGGGTTGCGGTAGTGGCTGGTGAGGATGAAGGTGCGCAGCACCTCGGCCCGGTGCAGCCTGAGCGCGTCCTTGATCGTGTAGAAGTTGCCCAGGCTCTTGGACATCTTGACCGGGATGCCGAACTCGTCCGGGACGGTCAGGCTGCCGACAAGCATCCAGAAGCGGGCGAAAGGCGCGTCGTTGGCCGCCTCCGACTGGGCGATCTCGCACTCGTTGTGCGGGAAGATGTTGTCCACGCCGCCGCCGTGAATGTCGAATGTCGCGCCGAGATATTTCTTGGCCATCGCCGAGCACTCGATGTGCCAGCCGGGATAGCCGACGCCCCACGGGCTGTCCCAGCGCAGGATGTGTTCCGGCTCGGCAGCTTTCCACAGGGCGAAGTCCTCAGCGTGCCGCTTGTCGTCGCGCAGGTCTACGCGCGCGCCCGCCTCTTGTTCGTCCAGGCGGCGATTGGACAGCTTGCCGTATTCTGGCCAGCGGTGCACGTCGAAGTAGACGTTGCCGCGCTCGGTGACATAGGCGTAGTCGCCCGCGATGAGCGTCTCGATCATGGCAATCTGTTCGGGGATGTGGCCGCTGGCGCGCGGGCTGATGTCGGGCCGCACGACTCCCAGCGCGTCCATATCCTCGAAGTAGCTGCGCGCGTAGGTCTCGACGATCTGCATGGGCAGCGCCTGCGACTGGCTCGCCTTCTTCAGGATGCGATCCTCTCCGGTGTCCAGCAGGTGCCCGACATCGGTCAGGTTCTGCACGTACAACACGTCATAGCCGCGATAGCGCAGATAGCGCACGACGACATCGAAGGCGATGTAAGTCTTGGCGTGGCCCACATGCGCGTGATCGTACACCGTCGGGCCGCAGACATAGAGGTGCACCTTGCCCTCGTGCAGCGGCTCGAACGGCATTTTCTCGCGGTGCAGGACGTTGTAGATGTGCAGGGCCATAGTGCGTCGTCCTCATACGGGTGCTGGCAAGACAAACCACTGTCGCCGCGTAGATTGTAGCGCAAGAGCGGCAGACCGTTAAGGCTGGTATCGCACGTCTTGGGCGGGTGTTAGCGGCGCAGCGAGCCTTCGGGCTGGGCGAAATACATACGCCCGGCATTGGTGACGATATAGCGCGTGATCAACACGGGGATGGTTCGATCCATGTAGCGCTTGCCGTCCTCAATAACGATCATCGTGCCGTCCTCGAGGTAGCCGACGCCCTGATCCAGCTCGCGCCCTTCCAAGACGATGTGGATGTCAATGACTTCGCCGGGCAGGTAGATGGCTTTGACCGCATTGGCCAGCTCGTTGATGTTCAGCACGGTGACGCCCTGCAGCTCGGCCACGCGGTTCAGGTTGAAGTCGTTGGTCATCACGGGAATGTTGCGCTGCCTGGCCAGCAACACCAGCTTCTCGTCTACTTCGTCCGCGCCCGAAATGTCGTCGTCAATGACGCGGACGGGCGTGCGGCTGCGCTGCTGAAGCTCGCTGAGCACATCCAGGCCGCGCTTGCCCCGGTTGCGGCGCAGCAACTCCGGTGAGTCGGCCACGTGCTGCAGCTCGTTGAGCACAAAGCGCGGCACCAGCAGCGCGCCCTGAATGAACCCGGTCTGGCTGATGTCCAGGATGCGCCCGTCAATGATCACGCTTGTATCGAGCAGAACTTCGCCGGTTGCTCCGCCGGGCAGCATCCGCAGTGCGCCGGGGCTGGCGCGCAGCAGCCCGCCGAACAGCGCGAATACATCCTGGGCGCGCAGCGAAAAGACCACGATGCTGACGTATACGGTGATCAGGGCGATGACGGTTGGCAGGAGCTGCCCGAACGGGTCTGGCAGCAGCGAGAGCGGCCAGGCGAACATCGCCGCCACCGCCATGCCCAGAACGAGACCCACCAGCGCGCTGACCAGCTTCTCAGGCGGCATCTTGAGGATGGCACGGCGAGCCGCACGCGCCGGGTACGTCGTGATCCAGGGGGTGATGATCAGGCCCGCCAGCGCGCCCATCAGCGAGAAGGTCAGGCCGCTCGCTTCGGGGGGGAGATTCAGCGCGTCAGACAGATCAATACCGAGGAGCGCGCCAAGCAGGGTGAACACCATCATGCCCACCAGGCGCAAGAAGAAGTCCAGGCTCATGAGAAGATATCTCCCTGGCCGCGTTCCCGCCCCCGCCCGGATGATAAGATGAACGGCGGTCCAGCCGCGCCTCTCTTCGCACAGTCGTGCAGGAGTGGCCTCTGGCTGGCGCGAGCGAGTGCGCGCCGTTGTGATAATGCCCGTCGAGATAAGACCCCGACCTGTCCGGCGTATTCGCCAGAGCGTTCGCAGGCCGGAGACTGCTGTCACTGTCACTGTAACATGGAACGCGACGGCGCGTCAAAGGGAAAAGGCAACTGGTGCGTGCAAAAGTTGACAGCGACTCGCTGGACGCGGGGATATTGACCTCACCCCCAGCCTCGCCCCGCTCGGTCCCAGAATAGACTTCCGAAATCTCGAAGACTTCGGAAGTCTGGTGTCTGAGCGCCTCAGCGCCGAGCGGGGGTGAGGTCAACCAGGGCGCTGCAGAGCAGCGCCCCTACCTGACAGGTTTTGCACGCACCCAGGCAACTGGCGGCAGCGCGCTAACCGAAAGAGCGCCCGCTGAGGCGCTTATGGAGGAACCAATTCAAATCCGCATGATCAGGGGTTTTCAGTCCTGAGTCGTGAGTCGTAAAGAGTGTCCTGTGCTCTAGGCTCAAGACTCCTGACTCAGGACTCATCACCCACAGCGATTGTGTGATGTCGTTTTGGTATCTCCATTAGGAAGGGGGACTCAGGCTGTCGCAGATAGGGCAGGTGAGATTCGAACTCACACGAGGTCACCCTCAGCGGATTTTAAGTCCGCGGCGTCTACCGTTCCGCCACTGCCCCATCGAAAGGCTGCGGTCAAGTGTAGCACGAGCGATTCGCCCGGTCAAAGTCCTCGCACAGGGGGGTGCGTACAAAAGTTGACAGCGACTTGTTTGGCGTGGGGATATTGACCTCACCCCCAGCCTCGCTGCGCTCGGCTTGCCCCCTCTCCGTTGACGGAGAGGGGGCGGCGAGGCCCGCGTCAGTGGGCCTCGCGGGGGTGAGGTCAACCAGGGCGCAGCAGAGCAGCGCCCCTACCTGTATAGGTTCTGCACGCACCCGCGCGGCTGAGCCTCACCCTCTGTCAGGACGGACGCGCTGGAAGTAATCGCAGTACACGGTCAGGGGGCACACTTCACAGCGGGGCCGCCGCGCCTGGCATATCTTCGCGCCCGTGCCGGATGATGTTCAGGTGACCAGCGTAGTAATCCTCCGGCGGGATGATCGCCTCTAGCTCGATGTGCGCGCGCTCGGCGCTGGTCTTCGGCCCGATCAGGCCCAGCCGCCCGGTCACGCGGTGAATGTGCGTGTCCACCGGAAAGGCGGGCTTGTTGAAGACGAACAGCAGGATGATCGCCGCCGTCTTCGGCCCGATGCCGTTGAGCCGGGTCAGCCAGGCTTTGCCCGCCGCAACATCCAGGTCGGCCAGGAAGTCGAGCGATAGCGCACCGCGCTCGCGCGTGATGGTGTGCAGCGCCTCCTGGATGCGCGGCCCCTTCTGATTGCCCAGGCCCGCCGGGCGGATCGTCTCAATCACGTCCTCGACGGGCGCGTCGCGCACCGCCTCCCAGGACGGGAAGCGCGCCCGGAGCGCTGCGAAGGCCATGTCCCGGTTGGAGTCGGTGGTGCTCTGACTCAGGATCGTGCTGACCAGCTCATCAACCGGCAAAAGATGCTGCCGCCAGGTGGGGTAGCCGTAGAGGTCCTCCAGCAGCTCGGCAATCTGGGCGTACTGCTTGCGGCGCAGAGCGAGCGTCTGCGGATCAAGAGGGGCGGATTGAACGGGCGTCGGCATGGCTTCGTCCTTGAGTGAGTGCGAGTCATCAACGATGAGTCGTGAGTGGCAAGAGCGCTATGGGTCAAGGCACCGGACTCCGACTGACAGGCATCTTCTGTCAGATAATGAGTTCGTCGTACAGCCGATCCAGGCTGAGATCGGGGACGACGGTGTGGCGCGCGCGCAGCGTCAGTGCCGCTGCGGACGCGCCCAGGCGAACGGCCTCATCAATGGGCATCTCGTGCAGCAGCCCGAAAATGACCGCCGCTGTGACCGCATCACCGCTGCCGGTCGTGTCCACGACCTGCGTGCGCAGCGCGGCGACGTGGCCGGCGCTGCTCCCATCGGCGTAGGCGAGTCCCTGTTCGGCCATGGTGACTACCGCAATGTCTACGCCCATGCTGACCAGGCATTGGGCTGTCTCAATCGCGGCGGCGCTGGTCGCTGGCGGCTCTGGCGCGCCGCACAGCACCGCGGCTTCGCTGGCGTCTGGGGCGACCATCATCAGATCAGGCAGGTAGGGGATGAGCCTGGTCGCCAGGACGGGCGAAGTTGGGTCGGCGCAGATCGGCACCCCGTAGCGCCTGGCCCAGCGGAAGACCGATTCCAGCGTCCGGGGGCTGAGATTGACATCCAGCACTATCAGCGACGCTTCGGCGAACAGGCGGCGGCAGCGCTGCACATAGCCGGGCGTGATCTGGCCGACGATGTCGTATTCGCTGATGGCGACGACGAGCTGGCCTGCCTCATCGAAGATGGCCGCATAGCCGCCCGTGTTCTCTTGTGCCAGGCGCAGGACATGACTCGTGTCCACGCCGGCGGCCTGCGTGTATTCCAGCAGGAACTCGCCGGGTGGGTCCTGTCCCACTGCCGAAAGGAGCACCGTGGGCACTTCCAGCCGCGCCAGGTTCTCGGCGATGTTGCGCGCCACCCCGCCGACGCTGCTGCGCACGACGCCCGCGTTCGACATGCCCATTCGCAAGGCTTCGCCGGGGCGTCCCTTAACGTCTATGCCAGCCGCCCCGATCACCACTACCGGCCCGTCAGGGTTCATGACTGCGCTCCTTGTGCCTGCCGGCGGACTGGAATCGCCAGGCAGCGCGCCAGCCTCACCGTCTCTTGCTCAGATTGTGCCCCAGGCTGACCGCGCCGTCAATGCGGGGGCGCAGAGCCTGCGTTACGTGGATGCGTGCAAAGGTTGACAGGGGGTACGTGCAAAGCCTGTCAGGTAGGGGCGCTGCTCTGCTGCGCCCTGGTTGACCTCACCCCCGCTCGGCGCTGACGCGCCTCGCCGCCCCCTCTCCGTTGACGGAGAGGGGGAAGAGCCGAGCGCAGCGAGGCTGGGGGTGAGGTCAATACCCGTCAAACAAGTCGCTGACAATCTTTGCACGCACCCTGTTACGCTCTCGCCAAGCGCGGCGTGCCGGGTTATACTTCGGCGTCGTCAGTCCCTTGTGCAGCCACTATCCGGGAGAAACCCCATGTCACAACTCCGGCTCGACGCTGGGCGCGCCATCGAGTTTCTCGTCGGCCTGCTCAACACGCCCAGCCCCACCGGATACTCGGTCGAGGCCGTTCCGTACATTGAGGAGGCCTTCGCCGGTTTGGGGATTCGCGATCTGGCTCTGGAGCGCACCCTCAAAGGCGCGCTCGTGGTGCGCTGGCCGGGCGAGCGCCGCGACGCCCCGCGCGGCCTGACTGCTCATGTGGATACGCTGGGTCTGATGGTCAAGGAGATCAAGCCCAATGGGCGGCTCAAGCTGACCCAACTGGGTCACTTCATGTGGAACGCGGTTGAAGGTGAGGGCGTGACCGTCCGCACCGCCGATGACCGACGGCTGCGAGGCACGGTGCTGCCCGTTCAGGCCAGTGTCCACATTCACCGCGAAGCGGGTGACGAGCCGCGCAGCGGGGAGACGATGGAGGTGCGCCTGGATGCGCGCACGCACAGCGCGGACGACACGCGCGCGCTTGGCGTGGGGGTTGGCGATTTTGTCTTCCTCGATCCGCGCGTCGAAATCGGCGCGGAGGGCTTCATCCGCTCGCGCCACCTGGACGACAAGGCAGGAGTCGCCGCCATTTACGGCGCGTTCTGCGCGCTGCACGAGGCCGGGCTGCGCCCTGCCCAGACGACCACTGCGCTGATCGCTACGTATGAAGAGGTCGGGCATGGCGGCGCGGAGGGTTTGCCGGCGGGCCTGCACGAATTGGTCGCGGTGGACATGGCCGCGGTGGGGGAGGGGCAGAACTCCGACGAGTTCAGCGTGGGCATCTGCGTCAAGGATGCGCGCGGCCCCTACCACCTGGCGCTGACGCAGAAGCTGCGGGCGCTCGCTGGCGAGGCCCGTATCCCCTACAAGCTGGACATCTACCCACATTACAGTTCGGACGGAGAAGCGTATTGGTTCAGTGGGGGCACGGCTCAGGTCGCGCTGATCGGGCCGGGCGTGGACGCTTCGCACGCTTACGAGCGCACGCATCAGGAGAGCATCCTGCACTGCGCCCATCTCATCGCCCGCTATCTGCTCGCCTGATTGCCTGGAGGAAGGCGCGATGACGGTTCGCGGCGTGATCTTCGATATGGGGGGCACTCTGCTGCACTACAACGCCCCCGACGCCACCTGGGAAGAGACCGAAAAGACAGGCGCTCGCGTGGTCTATGCCGTGCTGCGCGATGCGGGCTACTCCCTGCCGCCGGAGGACGAGGCCCTGGCGCGCGCCTGGCAGCACGCGCTGAGCGTGTGGAGCAACATCGCAACCGCAGATGTCAAAGACCTGAAGCTGCACCGCCAGATGAGGCTCGTTGCCGCGCTGTGGGACCTTCCTGATCTGCCGGACGATCTGGTGGAGCGCGCGGGCCTCGCCTACACGGGGGCGATCCAGGCCCACGTATACCCGCTCGAAGGCGCGGCGGAGACGCTGGCCGCGCTGCGCCGGCAAGGGCTGCGCGTTGGCCTGGTCTCCAACACGCACTGGCCGGGCCGCTACCATCTGGACGATCTGGAGCGATTCGGGCTGCTGCCTTATCTGGAGCATCTGATCTTCTCGGCGGATGTCGAGGCGTGGAAGCCGGGAAGCGAGATATTCACCCTGAGCCTTCAGGCGCTGGGGCTGGCTCCTGAAGAAGCGGTTTATGTGGGCGACAGCCTGTATTTCGACGTGTGGGGGGCGCAGCAGGCGGGCCTGCGCGCGGTCTGGATCGAGCAGCGGCACCGCTGGATGCCGGATGGGTTGCAGGCGACGCCCGATGCCACCATCCAATCGCTCCCCCAGTTGGCTGCCATCGTGGAACAGTGGCGCTGACCGCGCCCCGCCTTGAAATGAGCAACGCATGACTTCACAGCCGCAGCATTCTTCTCCCACGTCAGCCTCTCCCAAACCGGGCGCGTTGGCGCGTGACGGCAGACCAGCGCGCCTGCGCGGGTGGTTGATTGCCATCAGCATCCTGGGGATCATCCTGGCCGCCGCAGCCGCGTATTACCTGCTGCGACCCCTGGACGCGCCCATTCCAGAAGGCGCGGGCGCTCAGTACGCAGGGTTGGAGCAGGGCGTCACGGCGCAAGGGTTTCCCCGCCTGGGCAGCCCCGATGCGCCCACTCTTGTTGAGGACTTCTCCAGCTTCGCCTGTCCGCACTGCCGCGAGTTCCACGAAGGGCAGTTCCTCACCCTGCTCGACGCCATCGCTGCCGGGGAAGTGCAGTTCGTGTTTGTCCCCGTGCCGCATATTGGCTGGGGTGCCAGAGAAGCGGGCAAAGCCGCGCTGTGCGCGGGCGAGCAGGGCCAGGTGTGGACCATGGTGGACGTGCTGTATGACTGGCAGCGGCGCTTCGTGACTTCCACCTTTGACTCGCGGCGCGTCCGCAAGGGCGCGCAAGCCCTGGGTCTGGACATGGCTGCCTTCGACGCCTGTATGCGCGGCAGTGCCGTGCAGGACGTGCTCGACCGCGCGCGGGCGGAGTTCGAGCGGCGCGGGCTGACCGGCACGCCGAGCTTCTTCATCAACGGCCAGAAAGTGCAGGACTACCGCGAGTTTGACGCGCTGGTGATCGCGGGTGGCAGCGCGGAGGCCCCTTTCTCATGAGCGTTTTGGCGCAGGACATCCTCGTTGACGGGCACCTGGACATCGCCTGGAATTATCTCAATCACGGGCGTGACTTTCTGCAGAGCGCCTGGGCACGCCGCCGCCAAGAGACCGATCCCATCTTCGTCCAGCGTCACGGGCGCAGCATGGTTGGGCTGCCGGAGCTGCTGCTGGGCCGGGTGGCGGTTGCCTGCGCCTCCATTTTCGTGGCCCCGGCCTGGTCGAAGACGTATCCTGACGAGCAGGTGCTCTACGAGACGCCCGCCGAGGCGTATGCGTGGGGCGTGCGCCAGATGGACTACTACCATCGCCTGGCCGACAGCGACCCGCGCATCCGCCTGATCACTTCGCAGACTGATCTGGACGCTGTGCTGGCGACCTGGCGCGACGGCAGCGGGGTAGGGGATCATCACCTGGGCGTGATCCTCTCGATGGAAGGGGCCGATCCTATCCTGGAGCCGGAGCAGCTTGAAGAGTGGTACGCGCGCGGTCTGCGCGCTGTCGGGCCGGCCTGGTCGCAGACACGCTACAGCGGCGGCACGAAGGCCCCCGGCCCGCTGACAGAGCTGGGCCGGGCCTTGCTGGAGGTGATGGCTGGGCTGGGCATGGTGCTCGACCTGGCGCACATGGCTCCACAAGCGTGCGCTGAGGCGCTGGATCGTTATGACGGCCCGCTCTATGCCAGCCACGCCAACCCGCTGCGCTTCTGTCCCGACCGCCCCGACCGCAACATCTCCGACGAGATCATCCAGCGCATCGCCGAGCGCGATGGCGCGATCGGCGTCATGCCGTATAACCTGTTCCTGGCGCCGGGCTGGCGGACGGGCGACCGCAAAGATGCCGTGACGATGGCTACGGTGATTGCCGCCATTGACCATGTCTGCCAGCTCACCGGCAGCGCCCGTCATGTGGGAATTGGCAGCGACTTCGATGGCGGGTTCGGCGCGGCGTCAGCGCCCGCAGAGTTTGAAACGTCGGCGGACCTGTGGGCCATTGGCACGGCGCTGGCCGCGCGCGGTTATGCGCCTGCCGACGTGTCGGCCATCCTGAGCGGCAATTTCTTGCGCATCCTGCGCGCCGGGCTGCCAGCGTAGCGGCAGGTGACCTATGGAACGCACCAGCGAGATCAGCATCAGTATCGGCGCTCTCGGCGCGGTGATCACGCTGATCGGCCTGTTCCCCGGCATCATCGGGCTGGAGACAGCCGAGGGCGTTGGTGTGCTGCAGGTGCTGGTGATTCTGCTGGGCTTCACCATTCTGTACATCAGCGCCTATTACTTCGCCAAGAAAGCGTTCTATTCCGGGCAGCCCGCATCCCTGGCCCAGGACATCGGCATCCGCCTGACCATGACGGGACTGCTCGTTGCCGGCGCGGCGGGCCTGGCCGATGTGTTGGGCTTTGGCAGTCATCCCTCTACGCCCGGCAACCGTCCAATGATTGGGCGCTTGCAGGCGGTCGTGTTCATTGGCGGGATTCTGCTCGCTTCGTCCGGCGTGGTCATCTACGCGCTGTTTGGCCCGCAGCCGAAGGGCGATGAGGTGGATGCCGGAAGCGGTGGCGACGACGCGCCGTCAGCGGATGGGTAGCTCACGCGCTTGCGGCCTGCTGGTGGCGCGGACGGACGAAGGTGACATAGGCTGCCGCGCCCATGAGCAGCGCATCGCCCACAATCCACAGAAAGGCCCAGACCGCCGCCGGGCCACCGAACTCGTCGGACATGGCGCTGGCGTCGTTGAGCGGCAGCAGCGAGCCGGGCATGGTCACGATCCGCAGCAGCACCCAGACATCGCTGAGGGCCTGCAGACCGGTCAGGAAGGCCAGAAAGGTCAGCACGACCAGCACGGCGTCGCGCCGGGCGCGCAGACCCAGCGCAATCAGCAGCAGGGCGCTGGCCAGGCCTACGAGCACGCCCAACACGCGCCCTTCGCTGGCGAGCCAGACGAAGAGCAGGCCGCCCGCCGCAGCGACGCCCGCGCCGGCCCAACGGCCCCGGTCAGTCTCGCGGGTGAGCACCAGAAATGCGGCGGCGGCGAGCACAATTGCCAGCAGGACGATCTCCAGCGGCGACAGCCGCGCCGGACGCAGCCCGGCATAGGCAACGGTCAGAATCGCCAGGAACGCGCCCACGCCGACGGCCACGCGACCGGGTCTCTGCGTCCGGTAGGTCAGGAGCAGCAAGCCCGCGCCGAAGAGAGCCGTGCCCAGGTACCCGGCCTGGATGATCACGAAGGGCGATCCGCCGCGCGTGTAGGCCAGCCCTGCGCCGCGACTGGTGACTTCGAAGCGCAGGAAGTCGCCGCCGGTCAGCTCGGCGGCGAGTCCGTGACCCAGCTCGTGGATCATGGTGACGAAGAGACGGAAGGGCACCATGATCAGGTAGAGGCCCTGCACCTGCCACAGCACGAGGGCCACGACAAACGCCGCCCCGGCCAGCGCCAGATCGCGCCGCTGGTCAGGTGAATGAGATGATCTGCGTTTCATGAGTGGTCCGGCTCCTGGCACGACCGTTGGCGGCGTGCCAACGAAGAAAGGATGGGTGTTTTCGCATGACGACGAACGACCGCCCCGCCGAGCTGCTGCGTTTTGGCACGGTCGGCAGCCCGGCGACCACTCCCCGGCCTGGCACGCCTGCTGCCATCGAGTACTCGCGCCTGCTGGGGCTGGATCACCTGGAGATCGCCTGGGTGCAGAGCGTGCGCGTGTCCGACGAGATGTGCGCCACGATCAAAGCCGCAGCCGAAGCGCACGGGATCACGCTGAGCATCCACGCCCCCTATTATATTAATCTCAACAGCCAGAGCGCCGACCTGATGCGCAAGAGCGACGAGCGCCTGCTCGCCGCCGCGCGCAAGGGCTTTCTGGCGGGCGCGTGCGACATCGTGTTTCACCCCGGCTCCTACCACGATCAGCCGCCTGAAGAAGTGTACGAGCGCGTCGCCGAGAAGTTGCGCGAGCTGCGCGCGCTCCTTGACAGCGAGGGCGTGGAGGTCACGCTGCGCCCGGAGACGATGGGCAAGCCCGCCGTCTTTGGCACGCTGGAGGAGACGCTGCAGCTCAGCCGCGACATTCCCGGCGTGCTGCCGTGCATTGACTTCGCGCACCTGCACGCGCGCGCGGGTCAGATCAACAGTTATGAGGAGTTCGCCGCCGTTCTCGACGCGGTAGACGCGGCCCTGGGCGAGCGCGGGCTGCACAACCTCCACGCGCACATGTCGGGCATCGCCTACGGGCCGCGCGGAGAGCGCCATCACCTGCCGCTTAATGAAGCTGACCTGCAATACCGCGCGCTGCTGCAGGCGCTCGTGGATCGTGGCGCGCGGGGCACCGTGGGAGTCGAGGCACCGGAGCCGTTCCACGTTGCGGACGCGCTCACGCTGCAGGCGACCTACCGCCGCCTGCTGGAAAGCGAGGCAGGCGAGGATGAAAGTTCGATGAGAAACGCCGAGGAACCGTAGGCCAGGCGTTTGGTGCGCTCTGGTGAGAGCGGTATAGTAATGGAGCGAGCGAATCAGCCGCGCACGGGCGTTGCGTGCTGAGTCAGGAGTGTTGAGTCTGGAGTCCTGACTTGAAGAATCGGGACAACCTGATGACTCCGGCCCCTGAACCCTCTGCTGATTTCGACCAGGAGACGGATCGCTCCTCATGTGTTGAGATGTGTTGAGAGAAAACGGCGGCTGACCCTGTGCGTCGGCCATGCCTGTGATGAGTGAGGAGCCGTTGCGATGAAGGATGACTACGGCAGTTTGCGCCGGCGCACGCGCGACGCTGGCTGGCAGTGGTTGATGATCGGACTGATGTTGGGGCTGGGGTTTGCGCTGGTGATCTGCGTGGGTGGGTACGCGCTGGGGGCGATTGCCTTCCCTCCGCTCGAAGGCGACACGGCCACGCCCTCAGTCCGCATCGTCCCCAACGAAACGGAAGTCGCTCAGCAGACCACCACGCAACAGACCGAGACGAGCGTCGCCCAGGTGCCGGGAGGGGCGGAGGTGGCCCCGATCGTCTCGCTGGAAGCCGGTGAAACGCCGGCTGTTGACGCTGACCTGACGCCCGCCGATACTCTCGCGCCGTTCGCGCCGGTGCCGTCGCTGCTTCCGACAGGCGCGGCGGCGGGACAGGAGAGTCCTGCGGCGGCAGAGACGGAGAGCGCCGCTGAGCCGATGCCCCCGGCTGGCGAGGGGGGCGCTGAGGCCACCCCTGCTGAGGTCGCGGCGGCGGCTGAGAATACGCCCGCCGTCGGGTCGCCGCCGGACGAGCCGGAGGTGGCGGCTGTGGGCCTGCCGCAAGCGCCCGCCGTTCCCCCGGAGCTGGACGCGATCAAGACGGAGATGGTCGAGGTGACCGGCGGCACGTTCATGATGGGCACCACGCTGGAAGAGGCGACCCAGGCGATGGACGAGTGCCAGCTTTACGGCAAGACCTGCGAAGATTTGAGCTGGGTGTCAGACTCCACGCCCCCTCACCAGACCACCGTGGACACTTTTTCGATGGAGGTGTACGAGGTCACTGTGACGCAGTTCGTCACCTTCCTGAACTGGATGGGGCCGAACAGCCATAAGACGCAGTGCCAGGGCCAGCCCTGCGCCCAGACTACCGAAGAGCAGGAGAACAGTCTCATCCAGTTTGACGGAACCACTTATTCCGTGCGCAATCCGGGCTTCTACAGCCAGCATCCCGCCACTTACGTGACGTGGTGGGGTGCGGCGGAGTACTGCACGGCGCTCAACCGGCGGTTGCCGACCGAAGCGGAGTGGGAGCGCGCGGCGCGCGGCTCGCAGAACCGCGTCTACCCCTGGGGCTTCGAGTTCGACACGCAGCGTGCGATGACCTCCATTGTGGAGCAGGCGGGCACGGTGCCCGTCACGTCCTACCCCAGCGGTATAAGCCCCTACGGGGTGTTCAACATGGCTGGCAACGTGTCCGAATGGGTGTATGACTGGTACCAGCCGGATTACTACACACAGCAGCTCAACGCGCCAGACCCGAATCCCAAAGGCCCGATTGCCGGCACGGAGAAGGTGCATCGCGGCGGAAGCTGGGACACGATCCCGCTGTTCCTGCGCTCGGTGCACCGCATGAGCCAGCCGCCCGGCAATCCCACAGCGGCCATTGGCTTCCGCTGCGTGGCCGATAGTGGGCCGGCGCTGCCCATAGCCCCCTCGGCCCCTACGTCTTCTGGCGGCGCGGGCACAACCGGGGGCGCGCCCACGCTGCCTCCGGCTCCTACGCAGGCACCGCTGCCCACCAGCACACCCGCTCCTAGCGGCCCGACTCCGACACTTGCGCCCGGCTAGACGGCGACCGATCACGCGACCCTTGCGGCGGCCCTGAATATACGGGCCGGGTGCGTGGAAAACCTGTCAGGTAGGGGCGCTGCTGCGCCCCCCTTTACCTCACCCCCGCTCGGTGCTGACGCGCCTCGCCGCCCCCTCTCCATGCATGGAGAGGGAGCAAGCCGAGCGCCGCGAGGCTGGGGTGAGGTCAATGCCCCCGCGTCAAGCAAGTCGCTGACAACTTTTGCACGCAGCCGCCGCCAAGGGGGCGTGGAAAACCTGTCAGGTAGGGGCGCTGCTGCGCCCTCCTTTACCTCACCCCCGCTCGGCCCACTGACGCGGGCCTCGCCGCCCCCTCTCCATGCACGGAGAGGGGGCAAGCCGAGCGCCGCGAGGCTGGGGGTGAGGTCAATGCCCCCGCGTCAAGCAAGTCGCTGACAACTTTTGCACGCAGCCCATACGGGCCGCCTGTCTTTTCTTTGGACGGGGGCGCGCTATAATCGGGCCGCTGCAAGCCGTTACCGTATTCAACGAAGGGCGAGCCATGAAGATAGCATTGGGAGCGGATCACGCCGGCTTCTCGCTGAAAGCGGCCCTGGTGCAGTCTCTCACGCAACAGGGCCACACGATCCTGGACGTGGGCACCGACAATCCCGACGAGCCGAAAGACTACTCCGACTACGCGGAGGCGGTTGCCCGCCTGGTGGTGGATGGCTCGGCAGAACGGGGCATCGTCGTGTGCGGCAGTGGAGTGGGGGCGTGCATCGCCGCCAACAAGATTCCCGGCATCTACGCCTGTCTGTGCCACGATACTTATTCGGCACATCAGGGCGTCGAGCACGATAATATGAATGTGCTGTGTCTGGGCAGCCGCGTGATCGGCCCGGCGCTGGCCGAGGAGCTGGTCGCGGCATTCCTGAGCGCGCGTTTCCAGGTACAGGTGGCGCGCTACGTGCGCCGCCATGGGAAGGTGCGCACCCTGGAAGGTGCGCCGCCGCGCTCGTGATCTGCATGCCCTCAGCAGCTAGGCTGTTCTGGAAATCGAGCAGGGGGCCTATCCCTGCTGACCTGTTGACGAGGAGACTTTCATATGTCTGCTAACCCCCTGATCGCGGTGCAGCAATGCGGACAGAGTATCTGGATGGACTACATCAAGCGCAGCCTGATCGCATCGGGCGAGCTTGAGAGGCTGGTGGCAGGGGGCATCATGGGCATGACCTCCAACCCGACCATCTTCGCCAAAGCCATCGCAGACAGCGAGGAATACGACGCGGCGATCTCCGAGCTGCTTGACCTGGACGTGACCGGCATCTACGAGGCGCTGGCCATTGCGGACATTCAGGCCGTCGCCGATGTTCTGCGCCCGGTCTATGAGCGCACGGACGGCGTGGACGGATACGTGAGCCTGGAGGTTTCGCCGCTGCTGGCCTACGACACTGGGCAGACGATCAGCGAGGCCAAGCGGCTCTTCGGCGCGGTCAACCGGCCCAACGTCATGATCAAGATTCCCGGCACGCCGCAGGGCTTGCTGGCCATTGAAGAGGCTACCGCCGCCGGGATCAACGTCAACGTCACGCTGCTCTTTTCTGTGTCCAATTACTCTGAGATAGCGCAGCGTTACGTGCGCGGGTTGGAGCGCCGCCTGGAAGCCGGGCAGGACATCTCTCGTGTGGCGTCCGTAGCCAGCTTCTTCCTCAGCCGCATTGACACCGTGGTGGACAACATCCTGGAGGGCAACATCCGCGCGGGCAGGCTGCGCGGCGGCTTTGACACCGCGCAGCTCAACCGCCGGCTGCTGGGCAAGGCGGCAATCGCCAGCGCCAAGCTGGCTTACGACCACTTCAAGGAGATCTTCGAAAGCGAGCGGTTCGCCCGGCTGCGCGAGCACGGCGCGCGCGTGCAACGCCCGCTGTGGGCCAGCACGAGCACCAAGAATCCGATCTACCCGGATACGTACTACGTGGATACGCTGATCGGCCCGCACACGATCAACACCCTGCCGCTGCAGACAATTGACGCCTTTCGCGATCACGGCACGGTTGCCCTCACGCTGGAACAGGGTGTGGACGAGGCGCGCGAGGTGATGGCCGGGCTTGCCGAAGTCGGCGTGCGCATGGACACGGTGGTGCAACAGCTTCAGAGCGATGGCGTTGAGGCGTTCGCCAACGACTACCGGCGGCTCCTGGAGGCGATTGAGGGCAAGCGCCAGGTCCTGCTGACCGGCGTGATCAAGCGCCAGTCCATGTGCTGCGACGCCTACGAGCTTGATCTGCGCGATACGCTCGCCCAGCTTGACAAGCAGAAGATCACGCGGCGTATCTGGGACAAAGACCCGTCGGTGTGGAAGGAGGAATCCGTTCACCAGCAGGTGATCAGCACCAGCCTCGGCTGGCTCGACGTTGCTGATGCCGACGAGACGTTCCTCGCGCCGGTCTACGCGCTGCGCGACGACGTGCGCGCGCGCGGCTACAGCCATGCCCTGCTGCTGGGCATGGGCGGCAGCAGCCTGGCCGCCGAGGTGATGCGCCAGACGTTCGGGGTCCTGCTGGGTTTCCCGGACATGATTGTTCTGGACACGACTGACCCGCAGGCCATTGCTCTGGCTGCGGGGACCCTTGACCTGGACAACACGTTGTTCATCGTCTCCACCAAATCGGGCAGCACGGTCGAGACGATCTCGCTCTATAAGCACTTCTTCAGCCTGGTGGAGGCCCGGCGCGGTGCGAGCGCAGGCGAGCAGTTCTGCGCCATCACTGACGCCGGATCGTCGCTCGAAAAGACGGCGCGCGACAAGGGGTTCAAATACCTGTTCCTGAATCCTGAGGACATCGGCGGGCGTTACAGCGTGCTGAGCTACTTCGGGCTGGTGCCCGCCGCGATCATGGGCCTCGACCTCGACCGGCTGCTCGTCAGCGCGCGCAAGATGGCTTCGGCTTGCGCCAAGAACGTCCCCACAGTCAGCAACCCCGGGGCATGGCTTGGCACGGCGCTGGGCTACCTGGCCTTGCAGGGACGCGACAAAGTATCGCTGATCGCCTCGTCCGCAATCAGCAGCTTTGGCCTGTGGGCGGAGCAGCTCATTGCCGAGAGCACTGGCAAAGAGGGCAAGGGCATCGTGCCCATCGCCAACGTGACGCCGGACGATCCGCGCGACTTCGATGACGACCGCTTCTTCGTCTACCTGCGCCTGGACGACGCACGTGGTCACTCGGATCGCCTGGTGGGCGATCTGTGCAGCGCCGGTCACCCGGTGATGACGCTGCATCTGGCCGATGCCTATGACCTGGGCGGGGAGTTCTTCCGCTGGGAGTTTGCCACTGCCGTGGCCGGGCACCTGCTGCAAATCAACCCGTTCGATCAGCCCAACGTCCAGGAGAGCAAGGCCAACACCAGCCGCCTGCTCGATCATCTCGCCGGGCACGGCGGTCTGCCCGAAGAAGCGCCGGTGCTGGAGGAAAACGGGCTGAAACTCTACGCCGATCCTCGGACTGCCGAGACGCTGCGCCGCATTGTCAAGCAGCGCGGCTTTGATTATGGCGATCTGGTCAATATGCTGCTGGCGCATATGAGCCTGGCAGGCTCCGGCGATTACATCGCGCTGATGGCCTATCTTGCGCCGACGCAGCGCCACAACCAACTGCTGGAGGCGATTCGCCAGGAGCTACGCCACGCAACCGTGCGCGCCGTGACGCTGGGCTATGGGCCGCGCTTCCTCCACTCGACCGGCCAGTTGCACAAGGGCGGCCCCAATAACGGGGTGTTCATCCAGATCACGGTCGAGAACTTCGAGGAGATTCCCATCCCTGGCGAGCCGTATGACTTCATGCTGCTCAAGCGGGCGCAGGCGCAAGGCGATCTGGAAGCGCTGCAGGCCAAACACCGCCGCGTGGTGCGCTTCCACCTGCCCGAAGGCAGCGTCTCACAGGGGCTGGAGCGTTTCCTGGGAGCGATTAAGATCGCCGCCGCCAAAAAACGCGGCTGGTAGTTGCTGGACGGTTGACAGCCAGCACACACACCGGGGCCTCATTCAGGGAGCGCCCCGGTGTTGTGAGTAACGTCCTCGTTCGCCCCTTCGATGGGCGGGCGCGGGGTGTTGGTGGGCAAGGGAGACGGCGCGACTTCGGCGGCGCCGGCGCTGCCACCGGGTTCGCTGACGCCAAGCGTGGGCTGCATGATCGCCTCTTTGGTCGCCGTCAGCTTGAAGATGGCGGTTGCGGCGTAGTCGGGCGCGGTGTTCCTGGTCGGCGGCGTGTCGTTGATCAGGTAGTACACGCCGCCCACTGCTACTGCGAGAACGACCAGCGCCGCCAGGAGAGCGGCGGCCAGCCAGGTAGTCCAGCCGCTGGACTTGCGCCGCCGTCGCCGCGCAATGACGCGCGGCACCGCGTAGGAGATCGCTGGCGGGGAAGGCGAGGGCTGCGGTTGGGGAAGGGGCTGGCCGGCTTCTGGGCGGCGCAGGAGTACCAGCCCGGTATCCAGCCTGCGGCGCGACGCGCCAGCTTTCAGCCGCTCGGTGAGCGAAGGCTCGGTCTCGGTGAGCATGGGCGACACGGCGGCGCTCCCGTGCGCTCCCTCGACGGCGTGCTTGAGAGCGTCCGCCAGCGCGACCGCCGTTCCGTAGCGATTCTCGCGCTTCTTTTCGAGCGCCTTCAGCAGCACATTCTCCACAGCGCGCGACAGCGCAGGGTTGATCGCGCAGGGGGAGGGCGGGCGTTCCGTCACGTGCTTGACGGCCACTGTGTAGGGCGTGTCGCCCTCGAACGGCCTGGTACCGGTGAGCATTTCGAACAGCACCACGCCTATCGCGTAGACATCGGAGCGCCCGTCGAGATCGTGCCCTTGCGCCTGCTCCGGCGACATGTAGGATGGCGTGCCAACCACGCCGCTGGTCGTCAATGGCCTGGTGTTCTGGCCCAGGATGCGCGCGATGCCGAAGTCGGTGAGGTAGGCGTCGCCGTTGGCGTCGAGCAGGATGTTGCTCGGCTTGAGGTCGCGGTGCAGCACGCCCTGGCGATGCGCATAGTCGAGCGCCGGCGCGATTTGCAGCACGATTTGCAGGGTGCGCTCCGGCGCGATCGGCCCGGCAGCCAGCAGGTCATCCACTGAGCCGCCGTCCATATAGCGCATCACCAGGTACGGAATATCCTCAAACTGGCCGTAGTCGTGCACGGGCACGATGGCGCGGTGCTCCAGGCGCGCGACGATGCTGGCTTCCAGTCTGAAGCGGTCGAGGGACGTGGGCTGGTTGAGGTACTGCGAGGGCAGCACCTTGAGCGCAACATCGCGGCTCATTGAGAGCTGGTGGGCGCGGTAAACGGTCGCCATACCGCCCCGACCGACCTCTTCGAGGATCGCGTAGCCGCCAACTGTGGCGCCGACCGAGAATGCTTCCATTACAAGACGCCCGGTGTGCATTACCCGTGTTGAATAGCAAATCCCATTAGGGACTATACACGGCTGGTCTTGAAATCGCTAGAAAACAACAGGCGGCTCCCCTGGCACGGGGGCCGCCTGTCTGTTTCCAGGTGATGAGCGGGCGGACCGCTTAGTACTCCGGCATGGGAGGAGCAGCGGGCTGCTTCTCCTGCGGGATGTCGGTGATGAGGGCCTCGGTGGTGAGGATCATGGAGGCGATGCTGGCGGCGTTCTCCAGCGCGCCCTTCGTCACCTTAGCCGGGTCAATGATGCCGGCCTTGATCATGTCCACGAACTCGCCGCGCATCACGTCGTAGCCGATGTTCGGGTTGTTCTTGGCCTTCTGCTCGGCCAGCACCTGCTGCTGGATGACCCCGCCATCCAGCCCGGCGTTCTGCACGATGCCGCGTAGGGGCATCTGCAGCGCCTTGCGCACGATGTGCACACCCGTGTGCTCATCGTCGTACTCCAGCGTCAGCCCGTCGAGCGCGGCCATGGCGTTGATCAGGGCCACGCCACCGCCGGGCACAATACCTTCTTCGACCGCCGCGCGGGTGGCGCTCAGCGCGTCCTCGACGCGGTGCTTCTTCTCTTTCAGCTCGACCTCGGTCGCCGCGCCCACGCCGATGACCGCCACGCCGCCGCTCAGCTTGGCCAGCCGCTCCTGCAGCTTCTCGCGGTCGTAGTCGGAGGTGGAGTTGTCAGTCTCAACGCGGATTTCTTCGATGCGCCCCTTGATGGCCTTCTCGTCGCCCGCGCCGTCCACAATCGTCGTGTTGTTCTTGTCCACCACCACTTTGCCGGCGCGGCCCAGATCGGCCATGGTCACCGACTCCAGCTTACGGCCCAATTCCTCGGTGATGACCGTGCCGCCGGTCAGGACGGCGATGTCCTGCAACATGGCCTTGCGCCGGTCGCCGAAGCCGGGAGCCTTGACCGCCACCACGTTCAGCATCCCGCGCAGCTTGTTGAGCACCAGCGTGGCCAGCGCTTCGCCGTCCACGTCCTCGGCGATGATCACCAGCTCGCGCTTGCCGATCTGCAGCAGCTTCTCCAGAATGGGCACCAGGTCGTTGGCCGCCGAGATCTTCTTGTCGTGGATGAGGATGTAGGCGTCCTGGATGATCGCTTCCTGCGTCTCGGGGTTGGTCATGAAGTAGGGCGAGATGAAGCCGCGGTCGAACTGCATCCCTTCCACATACTCCGTCTCGAACTCCAGCCCCTTGCTCTCCTCAACCGTGATGACGCCGTCCTTGCCCACCTTGTCCATCACGTCGGCAATCAGCTCGCCAATCTCGCGGTCCTGGGCGCTGATGGCTGCCACCGAAGCGATCTCTTCCTTGGTGTTGATCTCGATAGCCATCTCGCCCAGCCGCCTGGAGACGGCCTGCGTGGCCGCTTCGATGCCCCGCTTGAGCAGCATCGGGTTGGCCCCCGCCGCCAGGTTGCGCAGCCCCTCGGTGACCATGTAGTAAGCCAGGGCCGTGGCCGTCGTCGTGCCGTCGCCGGCGATGTCGTTGGTCTTGGTCGCCGCTTCTTTCAACAGTTGGGCGCCCATGTTCTCAAACGGGTCTTCCAGCTCGATCTCTTTGGCCACCGATACGCCATCGTGGGTGATGGTTGGCGCGCCCCACTTCTTGTCAATGGCCACGTTGCGGCCCTTCGGCCCCAGCGTGGTCATGACCGCCTTGGCCAGCATGTCAATCCCGTTGCGCAGCCCATTGCGCGCTTCTTGATCGAATACTAACTGCTTGGGCATTCTGTGCTCTCCTTAGTTTCAGTCGCTCGTGGGTGATTCCGTTCAATGCGTGTGGCTGGCGCAGCCCAACACGCGCCCGCAAAAACTGTTGCTGCGATGAGCCAGCAAAGCGTTTAGCACTCTCGACAGGCGAGTGCTAAATCGAGCGCGATCTTACCAACGGCAGATCGCACTGTCAAGCACAATTTAGCACTCCGGCCCGCTGTGTGCTAACGATGGGCGTTAGAAATGCGTATAAAATTCTCGCGTCTGGCCCGCCGGGGAAGGCTACTGGTTGGCCTCGGTAGTGGAGAGTGGCGTGGTGCGCACGCCGCACGATTGCAGGGCGTTGGCGAAAGCGGCCTGACGCCGGGCATCGTCGCGCTCCAGCACAATCTGGTAGCCCTGCTGAAGGAAGGGCACGGCCAGGTCGCAGCGCCCCAGCGAAGCGTGCGAATGGCCAAGCTGGTAGTAATCGTCCGGGTCGGTTGAGCCGAGGGAGATGGCTCGCTCCAGGTTGACGGCGGCGGTGACGAAATCGCCGTCGCTCCATTGCAGCCCACCCAGGTACGACAGGCAGGGCACATTCTCCGGGTCTACATCCAGGCAGCGCCGGTAGTACTCGTAGGCGCGCTCCACGTTGCCGTTGCGCGTGTGCGCGCTGCCCAGCGAGAACAGCACAGACGTATCGCGCGGGTTGCGCTCCAGCGTGGCGACCAGCACCTGAATTGCCTGCTCAAGCTCGCCCAGCGCCACGTAGTTATTCGCCAGCTCGACGGCGATGTAGGGCTGGTTGGGCGCGTTGCGCAGCGCCGCCTGATAGGGCTGGACGGCCTCTTCCCAGCGCCCCTGGTTCGAATAGAGCAGCCCCAGGTTGCGGAACGTGTCAGCGACAGCGACACCGGCTGTGTCCAGTTCGAGCGCCTGATCCAGGTAGCTGCGGGCCGTATCGTACTGACCCATGTCAATGTAGATTTCGCCCAGGAAGGCGTAGGTGGGCGCGTAGGTTTCGTCGAGCGCGCGCGCGTGCAGCGCCGAGGCCAGCGCTTCGCCATACGCGCCCTTCCAATCCAGCGCCCTGGCGCGTATCGCCCAGCCGTGAGGGGCCGCTGGATTGGCGTTGATCGTCTTTTCGGCGTAGGTGAGGGCCTGGCTCAGACGGTCGGCGTTCCGCCCGAAATTCGAGGTGATGACCAGAGTATGGGCGACCTGGTAGTGCAGCGCCACGTCATTGGGATGGGCCTCGGCCAGCACGGTGCACTGGCGGATGGCCATTTCCAGGTCGCCCTGTCGGTAGGCGTTGGTGCACTCGATCTCAGCCGTCACGATATCCGGCGTGGCGGTTGGGGTGGGCGCGGGTGCGACCTGCGTCTGCACTGCCTCGGCCAGGCTCTCCAGTTCCGGCAGCACGGAGGTGCGCACGCGCTCGCGCTGCTCCCAGATCAGCCAGCCTATCCATGCCAAGACGACGACGAGCAGCAACCGCACCAGGGCGCGCCCGGAGAAGAGGCGTAGCTGGCGCTTGCGCCCTGGCCGGTACCGTTTAGGGGTGCGTAAGTACATGGGTGCTGCCCTAGAACACGCCGATTGGCTCTGGCGGTGGGACTGCCGTTGGCACGGGCGTGGGAATCTCGCTGATGTCGTAGTTCTCGTCGTAGTTCACGCAGAGCATCAGCCCCTCATTGATGAACCCTTTGATGTTCTCGGCGGGGTTCATTTGCAGCGCGTCCTGGAGTACCGGCCACGCCTGATCGCAGCGCGCCAGCAGCGCCCAGGCCAGGCCGCGCAGGTAGTAGCAGGCCGTCTCGCGCTCCGGCAGAGGGATGCCCTGCTCCTGCTGCAGCCGCGCGCAGGTCTCGAAGGACTCGATGGACCCTTCGTAGTTGCGGCTTGTGTAGCGCACCATGCCAAGCTGCCGGTGCGCTTCGGGGTAGGCCGGGTCAAGCTGAATGGCCTGCTCGCACGCTTCCTGGGCCAGCGCGTCCTCGCGCATTCCGAAATAGGTCTCGCACTTGCGCGTGTACGCCTTGACATTATCTGGCTCCATCGCCAGCACCTGGTCGTAGGCGGCGATGGCTGCCTCGTAGTTGTCCTGGGCCTTGTAGTACACCGCCAGCTCGAAATAGAGCGCATCGAAGCGCGGGTGAATCTGGATGGCGCGCTCGTACTGCTGGATGGCCGCGTCGAACTGGCCGACGAAGGCCAGGCCCAGGGCCAGCGCGCGGCGGGCATCCAGGCTGTTCCCGTCCAACTGAACGGCTTCGTCCGCTTTCTGGAAAGCCTGGTTGGGGCGTCCCGCGCCGCGATAGGCCATTGACAAATAGGCGCGCGCCTCGGCGTAGTCCGGGGCGAGCTGTTCTGCGCGCAACCCGGCGGCGATGGCCTCTTCCGGGCGACCGTTTTCCAGCAGGGCCAGGCAGAGCAACGCCTGGGCGCGCGCGTTGTTGGGGTCTGTCTCGACCGCTTGCTCAGCCACCTCCAACGCCTGTTCCGCGCGGAAGCGATAACTGCGCCCTGCGTAGCTGCGGTAAACCAGCATCCGACCGTACTCAAAGAGGATGTCCATATCGTTCGGCATCAGGCGCACCGCTTCGCCGTAATGGACGATGGCGCGCTCGATGTCGCCGACCAGGTAGGCGCGCTCGCCCAACTGCGCCTGGGTGATGGCGTCGAGCGTCGGCGTGGGCTGCGCCCCAACGCCGGCCAGCACCCACTTCTGGACGCTGTCGAAGCGCCAGATGACGCCGATCACCAGCATCATCGCTACTGCCCAGAAGACCAGCAGCATCCGGCTGCCGCGTCGCCGCGCCTGGCGACCGAAGTGGAGATTGGACCGATCCCGACGGATGTACATGACTTATGGCTCCGCAGCGCGGCGCTCTGTGGAAGCACATGCGCTCCCTCCACGCTGGTTGCTCCGCCAGCAAAAAAAGACCGGCGAGTGCGTGTACCCCCCGGTAGCAAGCATGACGTCCCATTGCGCGCGCCGTGATGATCCTAGCATCGTGGTCGTGACCTGTCAAAGTGCGAGGGCGGCGGCGCCCCCGTAGGGGCGTTGCGCCCCTGAGAACGCGAAATTTCTCGCATCCCACTTGCGGGGCGCAAAACCGGGACTGAAGGCCTCCCCCTCAATCCCCCTCCAGCGAAGCTGAGGGGGACGATCGCGCCGCCCCCCCCCTGGCTTTGCTGGGGGAAGGGTCGGGGGGCCTTCGACAACCCACCTCGCCAGCGCCACGGGGCCTATTCGCCAGCGCCAGGGAGTCGTGCTATAGTCTCTGCGTGTTTCGCCAGCCGATGAGGACTTTCATGCGCGTTCTAATTATCTCCGACATTCACGCCAATCTCGCTGCCTTCGAGGCGGTTCTGCAGGATGCCCAGGGAGACTGGGATTTCGTCTGGTGCCTGGGCGACGTGGTGGGGTACGGCCCCGATCCCAATGAGTGCTGCGATCTGTTGCGCGGTATGCCGCACCTGTGCCTGGCCGGGAACCACGACTGGGCGGCACTGGCTCGCCTGGATATTCGCACGTTCAATGCGGACGCGCGCCGCGCTGTCACCTGGACGCGCGACACGCTCACGCCCGACAACCTGGCCTATCTGGCGGCGCTGCCCACTACGTTCGTGCTCGGCGAGTACACGCTGGCACATGGCAGCCCGCGCGAGCCGGTATGGGAGTACATCCTCGATCCCCTCATCGCCGCCCTGAACTTCCCCCATTTTGAGACGCCATACTGCTTCGTGGGGCACACGCACACGCCGGTGATCTACCAACTGACCGACGACCAGGGCGACACGGAAGCATTGCAGCCCACCTATCGCCAGCCGAAGAACCTGAACGGGCACCGCCTGATCATCAACCCCGGCAGCGTGGGCCAGCCGCGCGACTCGATTAAGGATGCTTCCTACGGCATTCTGCACGTCCAGGACGCCATTTTTGAGTACCGGCGCGTCCCGTACCCGATCACCGTCACACAGGACAAGATGCGCCACCTGGACATGCCGGAGCGGTTAATCGCGCGCCTGGAGCATGGCTGGTAGGCTTGGGTCGCGCGCCTGGCACCAGGAAACGCAGCAGCCGGAGCAATCGTCCGGCTGCATTGATTTGGGGGAATGGCTGCGGGCGCTCAGGTGCCGGGTTCGGGGACGTAGGCGTACAGCCACCAGAACACGTCCGGGGGATAGGCGGGTTTGAGCACTTCGTCGGTGATGAACTCGCCTTTGCGCAGCAGCGCGTGCAGCTTCTGGTCCACCTGCCGGATGCGGGCGCGCAGATCATCTTCCAGGATTTCGAGTTCGCTGGCTTCCTCGGCCAGGTGGTGGATGATGGTGCGCTTTTCGGCCTGGGCCGGATAGTAGGCCACACAAGGCTGCGCGTCTTCGTCGCACTCGCGCACGAAAAGCTCCAGCGCTTCCAGTCGCGCTCGCAGTTCGCGCCTGACCTTGTTCTCAAAGTGAACAGACCAGTTGGCGCGTTCTGCCTCCAGGTTGATGCGCGCATCGTGGAGCAGCGTCTGCTGCCCGGCGCTGAGCGAGTCTTCCAGGCAGGTCAGCCGGTGCAGGCGCAGCAACAGCCCGCCCAGAGTCAGTTTAGGCAGGTCGCCAGCCAGATACCCGTATAGCTCGTCTTCGTAGAGATAGGGGGTCAGGCTGGAGGCCATCGCCGCCAGAACGCGCACGTCGCGCTCCAGGTTGAACGCGAGCTTAGGCGGGGGGGTGCTCATGTGATTGCGCCTCACAACTCCCTTTGCCGGACGGTCACTTGTACCGCTTGATCTGGCGGAAGTTCGGGTTGCCCTGGATGTTCTGGATGCGCCCCTCGACATCGGTGGCGTACCACTGAGTGACCGTGTCGCCTTCCGGGTCCACATAAGAGATGGTCGGCGCGAAGCCGAGAATCTCCTTGATGCCCAGCAGCAGCGGCGTGATGTCTTCGGCGGAGCGTGTGGTGAGGGTCAGGTAGTCGCCGGGCACCCATTCGATGGCCAGCGGGGTGGAGCGCCATTCACCTGCCATGCCAAATGGCGGCTCGCTGTGCGTGCACGCCAGGTGAAGGGACGTGATGCGGTTGCTCCAGAAGGTGTGGTTGACTCGTTCCTCAATCAGATACGGCTTGTGCTCCGGCTCGCTGTAGAACCAGGTGCTCGCGTTGGTCGCCATGAACTGTATTCGCCTCCTGCAGCCTACGAGATCCGGCAGTATGATACCATACAAATCCCGCGCGGGGGCGAGATTCTCTGAACCGCAACGCCAATCGGCGGTCTCGCGCCCCGTGTCCAGGCGCACAAACCACACCACCCAGCCACGAGGCGGGCGGGCGCTGGTCAGTTCCAGGGCACCAGGCGGCGCGGCCTACCAGACTTCCTCGACGCCGCTGTGCTGCACGGTGACCCGCTCCTCGATCAACTGGTCGCTGCCGGAGTCGAAGTCCGAATAGCCGACCGCGCTGATCCAGGCGTCTTTGAGCACCCAACGGCGCGTCTCGACACCCTCATCCAGCGCCACAATAGCTATCTGGCGGGCAATCTTGGCCGCTGGGTTGGCGAGTGTCTCGCGAATCCAGGCGTTGAAGGGCAGGTCTGGATCGCGCTGCACCATCTTGGTGATGAGCACGGGCTGGTTGACTGGCTTCCCGCCCTCCAGATCAACCTTGCGGCTGTGCAAGCCGCTCACGCCGAAAATGCCGCTGGCGACCGTCCCGTTGATCTCGACACGAAATTCGTTGGCCGACAGGCTGTCTGTGGCCTGAATGCTCGTGGATGTCTCAGCCATGCCCTGTTCTCCTTTGCCAGAAGCCTCCCGCTCAGTATACCTGACGGTGAGTGGGCGCGAAATCGGCCCTGCGCCTGGGGGACATCTCACGCTGGGGGCGAAACACCTGAACCACAGAGACGCGGAGGGCGCGGAGCAGAACTAACGCCCTCTTTTCTCTGCGCTCTCTGCGCCTCAGCAGTGCTCTCCTGCCCCAGAGAGGAGAGGTATCCTGTGCTTGTCAACCTTCAGATTCCACGACGCGGATATGCAGCTCGGCAAGCTGGCCTGGCTCCGCCTCGGATGGCGCGCCGGCCATCAGGTCGGCAGCCTGCTGCGTCTTGGGGAAGGCGATCACCTCGCGGATGTTGGGCTGCCCGGCCAGCAGCATCACCAGCCGGTCAATGCCAGGAGCGATGCCACCGTGCGGCGGCGTGCCGAACTCGAACGCCTCCAGCATGTGGCCGAAGCGCTCTTTGGCCACCTCCACATCCAGCCCGATCAGCCCAAAAATCTTCTCCTGGATGGCCCGGTCGTGGATACGGATGCTGCCGCCCGCGATCTCGTAGCCGTTGCAGGCCAGGTCGTACTGCTGGCCGCGCGCCTGGCCGGGGTCGCTATCCAGCAGGGCGACATCCTCCCACATCGGCGCGGTGAACAGGTGATGGCTGGGGTCCCAGCGGCGCTCGTCCTCGTTCCAGGTGAAGAGCGGAAAGTCAATGATCCAGCAGAAGGCCACCTTTTGCGGGTCGTCCAGGCCCAGGCGGTGGGCGATTTCGCGGCGCAGCGCGTCGAGCACTTCGCAGACAATGGCCTCACAGTCCGCCGCAAAGAGCAGCAGATCACCCGGTCTGGCCCCTGTCCGCGCGATGATCGCTTGGAGTTGCTCCGGGCTGAAGAACTTGGCGATGGGCGAGCGCACCGGCCCGGCCTCACCTTCCTCGACGGCTATCCAGGCCAGGCCCTTCGCGCCCGCCTCCTTGGCGATGCTCTCCAGCTCGTCAAGCTGCTTGCGGCTGTACGCGCCGCAGCCGGGCGCGCAGATAGCTCGCACAGGGTTTCCAGCAGCGACAGCCTCGGAGAAGACACGGAAACCGGCCCCGGCCACGAGATCGCTCAGGTCGGCGATCTCCAGTCCGTAGCGCAGATCGGGTTTGTCTGTGCCGTAGCGCCGCATGGCTTCGGCGTAGCTGAGGCGGGGGAATGGTTTCGTTACCAGTGTGCGGTCGGAGACTTCTTCAACCAGGCGGGTGAACATACCCTCGATCAGATCGAGCACATCTTCGCGCTCGACGAAGCTCATTTCCAGGTCAAGCTGAGTGAACTCCGGCTGCCGGTCGCCGCGCTGGTCTTCGTCGCGGAAGCAGCGCGCGATCTGGAAGTAGCGCTCGTAGCCGGCGACCATGAGCAGTTGCTTGAGCTGCTGCGGGCTTTGGGGCAGGGCGTAGAACTTGCCGGGATGCAGGCGGCTGGGCACCAGGTAGTCGCGCGCGCCCTCGGGGGTGGTCTTGAAGAGGATCGGCGTCTCGATCTCGATGAAGCCGCGATCCGACAGATAATTGCGAATGAAGCGGATGGCGTTGTGACGCAACACCAGGTTGCGCTGCATGGCCGGGCGGCGCAGGTCGAGGTAGCGATAGCGCATCCGCAGCGCCTCATCCACAGAATTGTCCTTGTTGACATAGAAGGGAGGAGTCTTGGCCCGGTTGAGCACGCGCAGCGCGGAGACTTCCAGCTCGATGGCGCCGGTTGCCAGGTCGGTGTTCTCCATGCCGGGGGGCCGCTGGATGACGGTGCCCGTCACCTGCACGACCCATTCGCTGCGGACTTCGTGCGCCAGGGCGTGGATGCTGGGCGCTGTGTCCTGGTTGATCGTCACCTGGGTGATGCCCCAGCGGTCGCGCAGGTCCCAGAAGATCAACCCGCCGTGCTCGCGCCAGCGGTGAATCCAGCCCGCCAGTGTGACCTGTTGGCCCGCGTGCTCGGCCCGCAGCTCGCCGCAGTTGTGCGTTTTCAACATACCGCTCATCCCCCGTTCGGACAGCAAACAGGCGGCCTGCGCCGCGCCTGTGCCCTCAGTGTGATCGAGAAAGAGTCAGTGAAGTGGAAAGTGCGGCCAAAGATTAGCACAGAGCCGCGCAAAGAGGCAACACGGCGTGAGGAGGCGGGTCAACGAACAAGCTGTTTTTGCACGCACCGGCCCGCAGAATTGCCGGGACGCCCCCCCCATCCCCGGCCCCTTCCCCAGCGAAGCTAAGGGAAGGGGTGAGCGGCTTGTCGCTCGCTACCCGCCCCAGCTTTCGGCGTGCATCTGGCTATCCACCCAGCGGGCGATGTAGGGGTAGCGGTAGTTGTGGCCGTTCCAGGTCTCTACGGCGGCGATCACGGCGTAGATGACCATGCCGATAGGCAGCAGGAAGGACACCAGCACGAACAGGATGTAGGCCAGGATGACGAGCGGGGCCAGGACAATGCCGACCAAGACGATAATCAGAATGATCGAGACGAAGAGCAGCGCCACGCCCACCACCGTGCCGACCACGATCAGCGGCAGCCAGCCGACAGTGCCGATGAGCTGGATGGTGAACGCCTGCAGCGCGTGGAAGGCCACGAACTCCGACCGCTTGCGGAACGAGAAGTAGATGGTCAGGGGGACGAACATGGTCAGCAGCACGCCCAGGCCGCCGCTGGCCAGGGCGACCAGCGCCGTGAGCAGCGTGCTGGCGTGGGCCAGCGCCGCCCATTTGCGCTCGTTCTCGCTGACAGCGCCCGCAGCACCCGCGCGCTTGACTTTGACCGGAGGGCGCACGCCCTCGATCGGGGCGTCCGGCGTTGCCAGCCGGCTGCGCGCTCCGCCGTGATAGCGCTCTTCATACTCACGGACGATCTCCTCGCCTCCGCGCTCTCCCTCACTGGCGCGTTGGGCCAGGTCCGCGACCGCTGCGCGCAGCCGCGCCGGGATTGGCTCGCCTTCTCCCTCTACGGCGCGATCGGAGGGCGGAGCATCGGGTGTCTCCTCGTGAGTGTTGCGCTCCTCGTCGTCCATGATGTTTCTCCTGGGCTGGAATCTATCGTACCTGCCGCCGTCGCCAGCCACGCGGCGATTGGTCAGCTTTCATCCAACTATACGCAGGGTTCCGGCAGATGGTTGCGCGCCCGATCATACGGAATCCCGGCGGACGCGGCAAGACGCGGTATACTGATGGGCGCTGCGAGGAAAGGAGGTTATTATGCGACAGGTCTTCAGCGAGGATTTCACGGTCAGCAAGCGCCAGTTGGGGGCGGCACTGATCGTCCTGGGCGCGGCGCTGCTGCTGGGGGCGGCGGTGCTGACCGCCCTGGACGGAGTGCGCCTGACGGCAATCTTCAGCGCGGCGGTAGGGGGAGCCGGGCTGCTGATAGGACTGACTCTGCTGCCGCTGGGCGACAGGCCCGCGTAGGGGGGCGGGCATGGCGATGAGGCGCGCCTTGAGCCTTCGGGGTCGTTCACCCTGGGTTTTCGCCGGCTGGCTGCTGACCGGGCTGGCCTTTGCGCTGCTGATCGGGCACTTGCTGGTCTACGTGCACTATGCGATCGGGCTGATGCGCTTCCCGTTCGACTACGATCAGGGCGAGGGGTTCGAGCTGGTTGACACGATGCTGTTCAGCCAGGGGGAATGGCCGTACCGCGACAATGAAACCTATCCCTTCTACGCCAGCAACTACCCGCCGCTGTTCCACGTGATCCTGGTGCCCTTCGCCTGGGTCTTCGGCCCGGCGTACTGGTACGGGCGGCTGGCCGGCTTTGTGGGGACGCTGATCACGGCGGTGGCCATCGGGGGGATCGTCTACCGCGAGGAGCGTCACCGGGGCGTGGCGGCTCTGGCCGGGCTGGCCTTCCTGGCGTCGAACTACGTCTATCACGTCGGTCCGCTCTTTCGCCAGCACATGACGATGGTCATGTTCGAGACGCTGGCCGTCGCCGTGCTCGCGCAGGCCCCCTCCATCCGCGAGGCGGGGCGGCGGCGCTGGGCGCTGGCCGGGGGAATGCTCCTCCTGCTGGCCGCCGGCTACACCAAGCAGCACGCCGTGGTGACGTGCGCCGCCGTCTTCGCCTTTCTGCTTCTGCGCAATCCGCGCCGCGCCGTGATCTGGGGCGCGGGACTCGCGCTGGCGGCTGGTGGGCTGTTTCTGTGGATTGACTGGGCGACGGGCGGCGCGTGGTGGACGAACATCATCGCCGCCAACGTCAACGAGTATTATCTGGCGCAGTTCACCGGGCTGTTCCGCCAATGGCTGCGGTTGCACGGCGCGCTGATCGTCGTCGCCGCGCTGTTCGCGCTCTACGAGCTGTATGCCGCGCGGCTGTCGCTGTATACGATCTGGTGGGGGGCGGCGGTGGTCAGCACCGTCCTGGCGGGCAAGTGGGGCGCGGGCGACAGCTATTTCGCCACAGCGATTGCGGCGACGTGCGTGCTGTCCGGCCTGGCGGCGGCGCGGGCGCTGCGTCGGCGGCGCGGTGCGGCCCGGCGGGCGCGCGGCGGCGGGGCGGGGGGGGGGTGGTTGTGCCGTGCCGCTCGTCTATGTCGTGTACGCGCTGAGCGTGGTCAAGATGCCCACCGAGGGGCGCTTCTTCGGCTGGCTGAGCGACGCGCTCGGCCTGGAGTCTACCCACGGCAGCCGCTACGCCTTCTACGACGCGGCGGGCTGGACGCAGGGCTACGCCACCATCGGTCACGTGCCGACGCAGACCGACGTGAACAACGGCTGGCGCATCGTAGACCTGGTGCGCGCGGCGGACGGCCCGGTGATGAGCGAAGAAGCCGCCTTCAGCCTGCACGCGGACAAAGACGTGATCACCAACCCGACGCAGCTCAAAACTCTCAGAGAGCGGTATTAGACCCTTGGGGGGCTTGATCGCCGCTAGGGGGGCGCCCTCTTCAAGGTTGTTCTTCTCCCGCCAGTTCTTCCCCGCCGCCTGCCCTGGCCCCCTCCTTCACCCCCAAACTCCCGACGAAACGATCTGGATGAACGGCTTCGCTTACGAGATCTGGCGTCCCAAGCCAGACGGAGCGGGAGCCGGGTAATATGCCGCGCCGCGCCGCCCGCCCGATCTGGATTTCCGCGCTGGCGCTGCTGATCGGCGCCGCCAGCCTGGTCGCGCGCTGGCCGGAGCGCGGGCTGTGGTACGACGAAACGGTCAACGCCTATTTTGCCAGCCAAAGCTGGTCGGACCTCTGGAAATGGACGGCGCGCATCGACAACCAGGTGCCGCTCCATTTCGCGCTGCTCAAGCTGTGGGCGAGCGCCGCCGGGACGAGCGAGTTCGCGCTGCGGGCGTTTTCGGCGCTGTGCGCGCTGCTGCTGCTGGCCGGGCTGATCGCGCTCGGCCACCGCGCCGGGGGGCGGATCGCGGCGGGCTGGTGGGCGGCGCTGGCCTTCATCCCAGCGCAGAGCTTCGTCTACGCCGCCTTCGAGGTGCGCCCCTACGCGCTGGCGCTGGCGCTGTTCGCGTGGTCGAGCGCGCTGCTGTGGGGCTATGGACGCGCTGCGGGGCGCGCGCGGGGCCGCTGGAGCGATCGTGCGGCGCGCTGTTCGCCGCCGCGCTGCTGACGGCGCTGGCGCTGCTTTACACGCACTACACCGGGGCATTGGCCCTCGCCGCGCTGGCGAGCTACTTCGGCTGGCGCGCGCTGCGGGCGCCGTCACGCCGCCGGATCGCGCTGCTGGCGCTGTGGGGCGGCGGGCTGGCGATTGGATTCCTGCCGTGGGTCGCGGCGCTGGCCGGACGCGATGTTCGCGCCGGGACGGCCTACGCCGGGCACATCCCCCCGGCGGACGCGCTGCGCACCTACGTCGAGTTTTTCGCCTACGGTCAGAACACGCTGGCCGAGGCCGATCCGCCACGCTACGCCTGGGCTATCGCCGCGCTGGTCGCCGCGTCGATCCCGCTGTGGTGGGCGGGCTACCCCCGCAGCGAGCGCGCCTGGAAACGCGCGCTGTTCGCGGTGCTGGCGCTGCTGGTTCCGCTGGTGACGCTGCTGGTGATGGTCTACGGCGTGCAGGGCAAGCTCTCCGGGCGGCACGCCTGGCCCGCGTGGCTCGGCGCGGCGCTGCTGCTCGGCCTGGGGCTGGACGCGCTGCGGCGGCTCGGCCCGCTGAGCTGGCTGGCGCGCGCGGCGTTCGTGGGCGTGATCGCCCTGCCCGCCACCGCCAACCTGCACCCGCTGTACAACAGTTACCTGCGCGAGGCGTTCGCCACGATTGAGCAGCAGGCCGCGCCGGGCGACGTGCTGATCTTGCGCGACGGGACGTTGTTCACCGCCGCCTCGTACTACCGCGCGACGCTCCCTGGCTCGGCCTGCCGCCGGAGCCGATCACCGATGTCAACCGTTTCCTATTTCTGCCGGAGGCGCTCGACGAGCTGGCGCCATTTTTGGGCGAAAACAACGCCCGCCGCGCCTGGATGCTGTCGTGGCAGGGACATATCATGGACCCGCAGAACCTGACCGCCGGGCTGCTGGAGCTGATCGGCGCGCGCCAGCCGGTCGCGCGGGGTTTCGGGGACGTGTCGCTGGCGCTCTACACGCTGCACGCCGCGCCGAACGCCGTCAGCGAGCGTGTGCAGGCGCTGGAGCCGCTGGCGGAGGCGCCCGGCGGCGGCCCGACCTTGCTCGGCGGCTATCTGCTCAACCCTGACCCCATCCAGCGCGGCGCGCCGCTGCTGATCCATACGTGGTGGGAGCGCGGCGCGCAGGTCGTGCCGGGGCTGCGCGTCAGCGTGCGGCTCTACGGGGCGGACGGCCAGTTCTACGCCCAGTGGGACCAGCCGCCGGTCAGCCCCACCTTCGGGCAGGAGTTATGGCCGCCGGGCGTGCCGGTGCTCAGCCGCTTCGACCAGCTCGCCGTGCCTGCCGATATGCCGCCCGGCCCGGCCGAGATCCGGCTGATGATCTACGACATCGGCGGCGCGTTCGAGCCGTTCAGCGTGACGCTGGCCGCGCTGGCCGTGCAGGAATGAAAATGCCCTTCTCGCCGGCGATGCGGTCAAGAAGGGCGCAGGTTTTGTACGGCGCGGAACTCGCTCCGCCCGTTATGCTCGCCGCCTGACACACGGGCGCAACGTGCTGCAGCCCCGGCGGGAGAAACGAACCTACCAGCCAGTCCCTGGCGTCGCGCGCTTTACCCCGCAGCACCCAGAACAGGCCAAGCAGCGCGATCAGCGCGCCAACCACTTCCAGGCCGATCGGGATATACCTGCCGAACAGGTCGAGCTTGTCGATGTTCTCCTCGGCGTCCGCTTTCGCGGTCCCGCACCGACTGGTCAGTCGCCTGGTAAGTCAGGTCGAAGACCGGGACGCGCAGCGAGGCGCGCTGGTCTTCCGGCAGAGCGGCCAGCGGCGACCCGGCGAGCATCTCCGCGCCCAGCCCGACCGAGCGTAGCTCGTGCTTGCGGGTGTCGATCAGCACGCCGGTCGCCGGCTCGACCCAGTATTCGGCGTCATACGCGTAGTAGTATTCGAGCGGGACATCCCCTCCCAGCTTTGCAGCAACGCGGGCAGCGCCGCCTTGACCATCGCCGACAGATCGGTCTGCTCGATCAGCGCGGCCAGCGTCTCTTTCGGCAGCGCCAGTGGCAGCCCCATGGCCTCGACCGCTTCGGGCACAATCGGCTGCGCCTCGCTGCTGCCAGCGTAATGATAGGTCGTCAGGCCGCTGCGGTCGTGAACGACCTCGCTGTCGTAGTCGAGCGTCACCACCTGGCGATAGTCATCGCTCCAGCCCCGGTAGCTCTCCGGCTCGCTGTCGATCGGCCAGCCAATCACCAGGCCCTCGCGCGGCCAGAAGCCCGGCTCGCTGGCCCAGGCTTCAGGGTAGCCGGAGGTGACGGACTCCATCGTCTCGCGGTTGATGGCGTAGCTCTGGTCAGGCTTTGCAGCGGCTGATCGCCGGTCCGCATCACCTGCTCCTCGCGGACGAGCGCCAGGTCGCCATCCGTGGCCTGAACCGTGACGTGACGGTCAATCGTCACTGGCAGGTTCTCCCATAAACGAAAAATCCTGTGGGTTGAGCAGCACGGCCAGCGTGCCGTCATACCCTTGGCGCGTCGTGTCAACGTCGTCGGGGAGGCGTTTCATCCCCCGGCACGATGATCGTCATCAGGACAACGCCCGCCGCGACGATCGCCAAGCCCAGCAAAAGAGCAGCGCCCCCAAAGAACGGCGGTTCATAAGTGCCTCCTTGCCCCATGCGAACCAGTCGATTCAGTCGGTTAACGATACGCGGATACTATACGCGCAATCAAGAGTAAACGAAAGTCCATTCTTAAACGAGTGTTCGGGGTTTTGTGATACAGCGCACAATCGCCGAGTCTTCACCATGCCAGCCAACAAAAGCTCAGGAGCCTGATGCTGGAAACTGTTATGAACTTTCCAGACTGGACCACGAGAGAAACAACCGTCCGGGGGAGGGGCGGAAGCTGCCGCCCGTCATCCCCCCGTGGGTCTGGCAGCGGCGCGGCAAGCTGCGCCCCTCCGAGAAAAAACAGACCGGGTGCCCGGGTGGCCCGGGTAAAGTGCATCACAGGGCTCTAGCCCCTGCGCCGATGTTGATGGCAGGTCCGTGTTCTTCTCGTTGATGCGGAAGGTCAGATGTGTCCGCCGGTCCCCCCTGGGGCAATCAATCAACCGTCCGAGGCTGGAAATCGTGTCGAGCAGACAGGGCGGTCTCGGCGTTCGCTGTCCGGCGCCCCGCCCCGCGTGGTGAGGACTCAACCGTCGGGCGCGAGCGCGTAGCGCAGAAACATCACGCCGGAGCTAAACCGGTGCGTGTCCACCAGCCGCAGGTTGCTTACGCGGATCGACTTCGGCGAACATCCGCTTACCACGCCCCAGAATCACGGGGTGAATGAACAACTGATACTCGTCAATCAGGCCAAGCTGCGCGAAGCTCGCCGCCAGCCCCGCGCCGCCGACAACCAGATCGCCGCCCGGCTGCGCTTTGAGCTTCATGACTTCCCCCGCGACGTCGTCGCCGACCAGCCGCGCGTTTCCCTCGACTTTGTCCAGCGTCCGCGAGAAGACGACCTTCGGTATCGCGCGCCAGATCTGCGCCGTACTCGCGGATGTAGTCCAGCGCCGATGGGCTGTCCGGCGCGGGAGTGGACCAGAAGGTCATCACTTCGTACATGCGCCGGCCGTACAGATGGCCGCCCATCTGCCGTTCCTGGTCGTTGGCGAAGCGGTGCAGCTCCTCGTCGACGTTTCCCCATTCCAGCCCCTCGTTCGGCGCCGCGATGTAGCCGTCGAGCGTCACCATCATCGAGTAGATCACCTGGCGCATGGCTCACTCCTCTTCACCGGCACTTTTTGGCATCGGCTAACCCCCAGGCGCGGCTCCTGCGCCCTGGCGTACCGTTGCGCGGCGCGCGCCCGCGCCCGCGCGGCCTCGACCTCGCGATTGCGCGGCGGCGCGCTCGTCTCCAGCGCGTCGAGCAGCGCGCGGAGGCGGCGCAGATGGCGTCAACGGCGGCGTAGAAGGCCGCTTCGTTGACCCGCGAGGGCTTATGAAAGCCGCTCACCTTGCGGACGTATTGCAACGCCGCGGAGCGGATCTCGACCTCGGTCACTGGCGGATCGAAATTGAAGAGCGGCTTGATGTTGCGGCACATAGACGGTTCCTCGTTCTCTCGCGCCTGATCGTGACATATGGGTTATATCAGTGATTCTTATCATAAGAATAGCACATTTGTTCGATTGCTGTCAATCGATCCAGCGTGCCTGCTGCGCCGCTGCGGTACCGTTTTGCCGGAGCCGGTGCTAGAATAGCCGCCCAAGAATCTTTGCCGTCAAGTGTTAGGAGACGATTATGACCCGCGAAATTCGCGCCCCGCGCGGCACGGCGCTGTCCTGCAAGGGCTGGCAGCAGGAAGCCGCGCTCCGCATGCTGATGAACAACCTCGATCCCGATGTCGCCAAAGACCCCGCCAACCTGATTGTCTACGGCGGGCGCGGGCGGGCGGCGCGCAGCTGGGAGGCGTTCGACGCGATCGTGCGCTGCCTGCGCGCGCTCGAAGATGACGAGACGCTGCTCGTCCAGTCCGGCAAGCCGGTCGGCGTCTTCAAAACGCACCCCGACGCCCCGCGCGTGCTGATCGCCAACTCCAACCTCGTGCCGCACTGGGCGACGCAGGAGCACTTCGACGCGCTGGAGCGCCAGGGGCTGATCATGTACGGCCAGATGACCGCCGGCTCGTGGATCTACATCGGCACGCAGGGCATCCTGCAGGGCACCTACGAAACGCTCGGCTCGCTGGCGCGCCAGGAGGGCTGGGGCAGCCTGAAGGGCAAGTTCGTGCTGACCGCCGGGCTGGGCGAGATGGGCGGCGCGCAGCCGCTGGCCGTCACCATGAACGAGGGCGTCGCGCTGATCGTCGAGATCGATCCGCGCATGGCCGAGCGCCGCCTGCGGATGCGCTACGTGGACGAGGTCGTGACCGATCTGGAAGTCGCGCTGGAGCGCGTGCTAGACGCCAGGGACCGCCAGCAGCCCCGCTCGGTCGGTCTGATCGGCAACGCGGCGGACATCTTCCCGCGCCTGGTCAAGATGGGATCACGCCGGACGTGGTCACCGACCAGACCTCGGCGCACGACCCGCTCTCTTATCTGCCGCACGGCCTGACCTTCGACGAGGCGCTGGCCCTGCGCGAGCAAGACCCGGCGCTCTACGCCGAGCGCGCCTGCCGCTCGATGGCCGTCCACTGCCAGGCGATGCTCGACTTCCAGGCGCGCGGCGCGGTCGTCTTCGACTACGGCAACAACCTGCGCCAGCGCGCCTTCGACGCCGGGGGTGAGCAATGCCTTCGACTATCCCGGCTTCGTGCCCGCCTACATCCGCCCGCTGTTCTGCGAGGGCAAGGCCCGTTCCGCTGGGTGGCGCTCTCCGGCGACCCGGCGGACATCTACCGCACCGACGAGGCGATCCTGGAGCTGTTTCCCGAAGACGAGCACCTGGCGCGCTGGATCCGCATGGCGCAGCGCGATGTCGAATTTCAGGGGCTGCCGGCGCGCATCTGCTGGCTGGGCTATGGCGAGCGCGCGCGGGCCGGGCTGGCGTTCAACGCGCTGGTCGCGTCCGGCGAGGTTAAAGCGCCGATCGTGATCGGGCGCGACCACCTCGACGCCGGGTCGGTCGCCTCGCCCAACCGCGAGACGGAAGGGATGCGCGACGGCACCGACGCCGTCTCCGACTGGGCGATCCTCAACGCGCTGATCAACGCGGTCGGCGGCGCGACGTGGGTCAGCTTCCATCACGGCGGCGGCGTGGGGATCGGCTACAGCCAGCACGCCGGGCAGGTGATCGTCGCCGACGGCACACCGGAAGCAGCGCGTCGCCTGGAGCGCGTGCTGACGACCGATCCGGGCATGGGCATTCTGCGCCATGCCGACGCGGGCTATCCTGAGGCGCTCGACGCGGCGCGGCGGCACGGTATCCGCATCCCGATGCAGGGAGGAATAGGCGGCGCCGGGCGGTCGCGCCCGGCGCCCTCAAAAGAGAGTGGCAGGCTCCGGTCAGCCGCTTTTTCGTCGCCGGGTTTGGGCGGCTCGACTGGCGGCTGAGGCGGCTCGGCCGGGAGCGATGGCTCGGCTGGCGCGGGCGCTTCGGGCGTCGTCGCGACCGGCGGCTCGGTGAGTGGCGAGTCCGGCGGCGCGGGCACGGCGGCAGGCTCGCTTTCAGCGGGCGCTTCCGGCGCGGGAGCCGCCTGTTTCTCCGGCCTGGCGGACGCGGCAGGCGGCGTGGTTGCGGGCGCGGGCTGTTCCGCCGGGGCCACAGCCTCGGCGGGCGGCTGCTCCGGCGCGGCAGCGATCTCAGCCGGTTTCTCGGCGGACGGCGCGGCGGGTTCCGCTGCCGGTTGTTCGGCGGGTGAAGCGGCTGGCGCCCCGGCGAGAGCGGGTTCCGGCGGGACCGGCTTGGTCGGGCGCTCAACCCCCGGCACGGGAGCGGGCGGTGTCTCTGGCTGGGCCAGGGCCGGCGCGGGAACCGGCGTGCGCGACGACTCGCGCTCGAAATGGAGCCGGATCACCATCTGCCCAGGCGGATTTCGTCGCCGTCGCGCAGGCGGGTAGGGCCGGTGCGCGCTGAGGCGCTGCCCGTTCAGAAACGTGCCGTTGCTGCTGCCGAGGTCCCACAGGTCCAGGCCGCTCTCGTCGCCGGGGCGGATCGCGGCGTGGCGGCGGCTGACGCCCATCCGGTACCCGGCGTATGGCGTCAGGTCAATGTCCGGTTTGTCGCCCGTCGCCGGGTCACGGCGTCCGGAAGATCGTCTCCGGCTTGGGGGTGAAGTGAATTGGGTCCGGGCTGCCCTCGACCTCCAGCCGCAAGCCCATCCCCTGTTCGAACGTCGCCGATCCCGGATCGTGACATCTGTCAGGATGCTGGCGTCGATGCCCAGCTCGGCCTGCTCGCTGTCAGTCGAATCAAGCGCCTTCGTGCTCAGCGGCAGCTTGCCGATCAGGCTGGCGCCGCAATTCTCGCAGAAGATGACGCCCGGCCGGTTCTGCTGTCCGCAGTTTGAACACTTTTGCATTCAACACCCCTCGTGCTGCGGGTGGCGCGTTGTCGGCTCCGAAATCCATCTGTGCCGCCGGATACCCGAATCCCGGTTGGTCTCGTCGCGCGTGTGCGCATACCGGCTATCTTAGTGTACATCGCACCGTCGCGCCAACCTGCCGGGCGCGGGCAGCCTGGTTCCATTATATCTGGAACCTCTGCCGCGCGGAAACGGGGCGCGCCTGCCGCGCCGGGGACAGAATGCTATAATCACACCCGTAACTCGCACCTGTCCCGCGCGTGAGCCACGATCGCGGCGCGCAGGGCCGCCCAAGACGGTTCACCCAATGAGACTTGTCTCTCGTATAAGGATCATATGACGCTCGATTTTGGCTCTATCCGTGCCGTCGTGCTGGACATGGACGGCGTCCTGTGGCGCGGCGGCCTGCCGCTGCCGGGGGTCGAGGCGTTCTTCGCCTTCTTGCAGGCGCGTGCGATTCCCTACGCGCTGGCGACCAATAACAGCACCGCGACGGTCGAGGCGTACATGTCCCGGCTGGCGCAGGCCGGAGTACCCGCTGGTCCGGCGCAGATCATCACCTCGGCGGTCGCGACGGCGGAATATCTCAGCCGCCGCTATCCCGCTGAGACGCCGCTTTACGTGGTGGGCGAGACTGGTTTGCACCAGGCGCTGGCCGAAAAGGGATTTCCCTTCGACCCGCACACGGCGCGCGTCGTCGTCGCCGGGCTGGACCGGCAACTGACCTACGACAAGATCCGGATTGCGGCGGAGCGCATCCGCGCGGGGGCGGATTTTGTCGGCACCAACCCGGACCGCACCTTCCCGATGCCCGAAGGTCTGGTGCCCGGCGCGGGCACCGTTCTGGCCGCGATCACGGCGGCGACGGATGTCCCGCCGGTCGTCATCGGCAAGCCGGAGCCGGGGATGTTCGAGGTGGCGGTCGAGCGCCTCGGCACGACGCCGGAGACGACCCTGATGATCGGCGACCGGCTCGACACGGACATTCTGGGCGCGCAGCGCGCCGGGCTGCGCGCCGCGCTGGTCCTGACCGGGATCACGACCGCCGAAGAAGCGCAGGCGGAAAGCATCCGCGCCGACGCGGTGTTCGACGACCTGCGCGCGCTGCGCGCGGCGTGGGAACGGAACGGCCTCTAGCAGCGCCCGGCGGCCAGCGAGATGTTGCCGCCAAGTACAGACTGCTTCTGCTTTTGGAGCGAATACGCTGAACATGATTGCCTGAGGATTGGAGCAGCCATGATGCGAAAGACCCGTTTATCTGCCCGTGTTGCGCTGATCCTGCTGGCTGGCGCGCTCGTCGCGGCGCTGTTGGGCAGCGCGGCGTTCCAGGCGCTCGCCCAGGCTCCAGCGCCCACGCAGACCCCCTACCCGACCCAGACGCCGTATCCGACCGGCACGCCCTATCCGACGCCCGCGAATGAGACCGAGGGAACCGGAGAGACCGGCGCGCAATGGACGTTTGCGAGCGACGAATTTACCAGCCTCTACCCGGCTGGCTTCCGCTTCAGCGCGCAGATCGCCAGCAGCGCGGGCGAGGTGGCGCGCGCCCGCGTCGTGTGGTCGCACGCGCCGGGCACGCAGCGCAGCCGCCCGGCCCGCTACGACGCCGCCGCCGGCCGCTGGGTTGCGACCTGGGGAAGCCAGCGGCGGGGACGCGGTGCCGCCCTGGCTGGGCGTAACGTACACCTGGCAGGCGACCGACACCGCGGGCAACAGCTTTCAGTCCGAGCCGGTGAGCGTGGAGTACGCCGATAACACCCGCGAGTGGACCCGCACCGAGGGCGACGACATCATCGTCTTCACCGAGAGCCTGCCCGAAGAGGTCGGCGCGATGGTAGTCGATGCGATGGCCCAGCAACGCGAGCTGTTCCGCGCGGCGTGGGGCGATCTGCTCTCCTACAAGCCGCGCGCCATCCTCTTTGGCGACAACGACGCCTGGGTCGAGTGGCAGATCGGCGAGGTCAACCCGCGCGTGCTCGGCACGACCGTCTCCGACTGGGGCGCGACCGTCCAGCGCGTCAGCGGCAACGACTACCGCGACCTGGCATACGGCACCGTCCCGCATGAGATCGCGCACATCTACCAGGACGAATTCGTCGGCTTCCTGCCGGTGAGCTGGTTCAACGAGGGCAACGCGACCTTTTTCGAGGCCAACCAGCAATACGACTATCTGGCCCATGTGCGCGCTATCGCGGCCAGCGGACGCCTGCCCGCCTTGCTCGACGGCTCCGGCCCCTCGATCCGGGGCGTTAACGCCCGCGACGGCTACGACATCGGCTATAGCTTCTGGCTGTGGCTGACGGACACCTACGGCATCGAGGCGCACCGCGAGGTCATGCGGCTGATACGCGGGGGAGTGGCGCGCAACGTCGCGCTGGAACAAGTCACCGGCCTCAGCGCGAGCGACATCGAGGCGCGCTGGCGCGTCTGGCTGGGCGCGTCGGAAGCCGCGCCGACGCTCTTCCCGACGCCGACGATGTTCACCTTCCCAACCGTCACGCCGTTCGGGCGCTAGCCTGCCCGCGGTCTGCGGCGCTGTTCCCCGCGCCCCGGCGCAGCGTCACCGGGGCGCGCGCTTCTCTGCGGGTGACAGCGCGCCGAGATGGTGCTAGGATTCAGGGCGCGAACGCACGAAAAGGAACAGGCTGATGCGGAAGATCAAACGCGCGGCGGGCTGGTGCGCTCCGATGGCGTTGATCGCGAGCGCGCTGCTGCTCGCGTCGCCGCTACGCGCTGGAGCGCAGGACGGCGCGCCGGGCGAGGCCGCGCGCGGCAGCATCGCCGCTACGCGCGCGGTGGTGGTCTTTCCGGCCGCGATCCAGTTCGTGGCAGGCGTCGAGATCGCGCCGGAGACGATCAACCGCGCCGCGCTGATTGTCTCGCAGGCGGGCGAGACGCTGCGCGCCTTCGAGATCGAGGGCGCGCGCGCCGCCGTGCTGCGCGGCGAAGACGCCTTCGCCGAGCTGATCATCACCTGGACGCTGGATCATCCGCCCTACCCGCGCCCGTTCACGCCCATTGACTATGTTTGGACGGTCGAGACGGACGGCGGCGCGCTCTCGTCCGCCAGCGGCACAATTGATTATGTCGATCCGCGCTTCACCTGGCAGGCCACGGGCGAGCCGCCGCTGACGCTGCACTGGCACAACGATCGCCTGAACGGCGCGGGCATTCGCGCCGAATTGGAGCCGGTCCTGGATGCGCTGCGCGCGCGCACCGGGCGAGAGCCAGCGTTCGAGTTCGCGATCTACGACCCCGCCGCGCCGCTTTGCCCGCCGCTGGACGATCCGCAGACCGGCGCGCGCGCGCCGGGCGTCCGCTCGCCGGAAAACGCGCAGGTCTTCGGCTGCGGGCCGGACCAGTACCGGCGGGTCTACGACGCGGCGGGGATAACGTTCGTGCAGCGTCCCTCGCTCGGCTTCCAGCGAGCTGCGCGATCAACTCGCGGCGCGCATGGCGCAGGAGACCTACGCCGCGTGGTGGGACGAGGCGGACGCGGCGGCCCCGGCGTGGTTCGCGGCGGGGCTGGCGGCGCCTCTATCGCCCGCGCGGCGACCTGGCGGCGCTGGAACAGGTGCGCGCCGCCCTGCGCGATGAGGTGCTGCTGCCCGACGAAGCCCTGGCGCGCGAGCTTCCGCCGGACGCCCCCCGCCGAGCGCGCTCTGTGGCAGGCGCAGAGCGCCGTGCTGGTACGCTACCTGGCCGACCGTTACGGGGGCGGCGCACCGTTTGAGATCGCCCGCGCGCTGGCCGGTGGCGCGACGTTCGACGAGGCGCTGGCCGCGCTGGACGAGACGCTCCCGGCGGGGCTATGGGGCGCATGGACGCAGTGGGCTGTGTCCGGCGACGCCGGGCGCGCCGTGGCGCGGACACTTTACCAGCCAGTGGCGCTGGCGCCGACCGCAGTTGCGACGACAGCGCCTCGCGCGACGCCAGGCGTGACGCGCACGCCGGGTATTACGCCAGGCCGCACGCCATCCCCGCGCCCTCGCCCACGCCGACGCTGCTCGGCAACGTCGCGCCGCAGGTGATCGTGATGCAAGCGCCGCCAACGCAGCGTCTCGCGCCAACGAACACGCCGCTGCCGCCGGGCAGCCTGCCGAGCGCCACGCCGCGTGTGGCCGCCGCTGCGCCGGTTCCCCCCAGCGCCGAGGCGCCGCTGGATCGCACCGCGACGCTGGGAGCCGTCCTGTTGGTTTCGGGCGGCGCGCTGCTGCTGATCGCGCTCGGCCTGTTGCTGCGCCGGTGAGGATAAGAATGTCAGCCGATGACTGAGGACCTCGCGTGAAGAAACCGATCTACGATTTTTCGCTGGACGAGCTGAGCGCGCTGCTCGGCGTGTGGGGGCTGCCGGGCTATCGCGTGCGGCAGCTCTGGGAATGGCTCTACGTCCGCAAGGCGACCGGCTTCGCGGCGATGACCAGCCTGCCTGCCGACCTGCGCGCCCGCCTGGACGAGGAGTTCGCTCTCCAGCGGTTGGAGCCAGTCACAGAAATGCGGTCAAGCGACGGGCAGACCGTCAAGCGCCTGCTGCGCCTGCCGGACGGCCAGGTGATCGAGAGCGTCCTGATGGAGTACGACGACCAGCGCCGCACCGCCTGCATCAGCACGCAGGCCGGCTGCGCGATGGGCTGCGTCTTCTGCGCGACCGGCCAGATGGGCTTCGCCCGGCACCTGACCGCCGGGGAGATCGTTGAGCAGGCGCTGATCTTCGCGCGCCAGCTGGAGGCCGAGGGCGAGCGCCTGAGCAACGTCGTGCTGATGGGCATGGGCGAGCCGTTCCACAACTATGACGCCACGCTCGAAGCGATCGCGCGCCTCAACGACCCGCACGGGCTGAACATCGGCCAGCGGCATATCACGGTCAGCACCGTCGGCCTGGTCCCGGCGATCCGCCAGTTCGCCGAAGAAGGCTTGCAGGTCAAGCTGGCGATCAGCCTGCACGCCGCGACCGATGAGGAGCGCGGCAAGCTGCTGCCGGTCAACCGGCGCTGGCCGCTGGCCGAGCTGATGGACGCCGTGCGCGACTACATCGCGCGGACCGGGCGGCGCGTCACGTTCGAGTGGGCGCTGATCGCGGGCGAAAACGACACGCCGGAGCAGGCCGAGCGGCTGGGCAAGCTGCTCGAAGGGGTAAAGGCGCACGTGAACCTGATCCCGCTCAACCCGACCCAGCAGTACGCGGGCCGCCCCTCTGACCCGGCGCGCGTCGCCGCCTTCCAGCAGATTCTGACCCGCCACCGCGTGCCGAGCACGGTCCGCGTGCGGCGCGGGATCGACATCCAGGCGGGTTGCGGGCAGCTTAAGGCCGAGGTGCAGCGCCGCGAGCGGCAGCGCGGGGCCGCGCTGACAGAAGACATTGACGACGGCGAGGGCGAGGTATGAGGATCGAGGTCCGCCTGCTGGCGAGCCTGCGGGCGGCGGCCGGGCGCGACGTGGTCACGCTCGATCTACCGCCCGGCGCGACGCTCGGCGCGGCGGTCGATGGCCTGCTGGCCGAGCTTCCGGCGCTGCGCGAGCATACCCCGATGTGGCACCTGGCGGTCAACGGCGCGCACGCCGAAGCCGAGGCCGTGCTCCAGCCCGGCGACCGGATTTCGATTTTTCCATATATCGCGGGGGTTAAACCGGGATGCGGAAGCCGAACAGGCTGCCCTGGCCCGGCTCGCTGTCCACATACACGCTGCCATTGTGGTAGGCCACCGCCGCTTTGACGACTGACAGCCCCAGGCCCAACCCTGGAATGTCGGCATCGGCCTCGACGCGGAAAAACGGCTCGAAGAGACGGTCCTGCTGGTCGAGCGGAATTCCTATCCCGGTGTCCTCGACCTCAACCGCCACGCACGGTTGATCCCCATAGTCCTTGTAGACTCCGCGCACGACAATCTGCCCGCCCGCAGGGGTGTATTTAATGGCGTTCGAAAGCAGATTGGCGAGCGCGCGCTCCAGCCGGATCGGGTCGCCGCGCCCGTTCGGAAGCGGCTGGGAGCAGTCAACCTCCAGCGTGCAGCGGCTCTCGGCCAGGTCCGCCCGCACTAAATCGACCGCGCGCGTGATCACGTCCGCCCAGACGACCGGCTGCGCCAGGCGGTGCTGTTCTTCGATTCGCTCCAGCGAGAGCAGGTTGGTCACGATCTGTTGCATCTCGGCGACGGTTTCGCCGCCCTGGCGCAAGTAATTCAATCGGGCCTCGGGTGAGAGCGTCTCGTACTGCGAAGTCAGGAGCTGGTGGTAGGCTTGTAGCCGCGTCAGCGGGCCGCGCAGGTCGTGCGAGGCGAGGCGGATCATTTCGGATTTGATCCGCTCCAGCTCGCGAATGTCGCTGAACAATAGGGCCTGCTCGAAGGCGATTGCCGCCTGGCTCGCCAGCACGCGGCAGGTTTGCAGGTCGTCCGAGGTGAAGGTGTGCGCCGGATCGTCGCGCAGCACGGCCACGCCGAGCGGGCGCGCCTGGCTGAAGACCGGCACGACGACCAGCTCGTGTTTTACGCTGAGAGGCAGCCGGTCGGGAAACGCGCGACGCGCTTGCGCGGCGGAAAGGCGTATCACCTTATGCCGGTCGATGGCGGCTTCGAGCATCGGCGATCCGAAGTCGACGCGGTCGCCGGGCCGGCAAGATACCGTCGCGTCGCCCGCAGATGGCTCCGGCCAGATGGCCTGCACCACGCCCGACCGGGTATGGGGGTCGAAGCTGCAAATGGACGTGCTGGTCGAGCGCGTCAGGCGGTTCATCTGCTCGGCGCAGCGTTGCAGGATCACGTCCAGGTCCAGCGACGAGAGGATCGACTGGCTGGCCGCGTAGAGCGCGTCGAGCTGCTCCAGGCGCGCGGCCAGCTCGACCGCCTGCGCGCGCTGCTGCTCGTACAGCCGGACGTTCTCATAGGCGATCCCGGCCTGCTGGGCGAACGGCATTAACATGCGAATATGCTCGTCGGTGTAAAAGTTCGGCGTGGTCGAGTCCAGCGCGAACAGGCCGACCACCTCGCCCCGCACGAGGAACGGCATCCCCAGCCAGCAGCGGATGTGCGCTGTGCCCGGCGTGTTCCGCCAGCGCGAGCATTCCCGCACATCCGGCAGGATCAGCGGCGCGCCCTGCGCCACGATAGGCCCAATATAGGCCGAATCGTCCAGCGGAAATGAGACCTTGCGCACCTCGTCCAGCGCGACGCCAAACGTGTCGTGCCCGGTGCAGTGCACGATCCGCGCCACGCCATCGCGGACCAGCATCACGTTGGCCGAGTCAAACGGCACGATGCGCCGCGCCTGGTCCAGCAGCCGCGCCAGCATCTCGTCCAGCTCCAGCGTCGAGGTGAGCACCGCGCCCACTTCGCGCAGCGTATCGGCCACCTCGCGCTCGTGGCGTAGCTTTAGCTCGATCTGCTCGCGCTGTTTGGCCGCGCCGATGCTCGCCGCCAGCGTTTGCAGCGCGCTGGCTTCCTCAGGCAGCCACGCGCGCGCGGCGCGCACGTCGTCCAGCCCGATGAAGCCCCACAGGCTGACGTCGATGAAGATCGGCGCGATCATCAGCGAGCGCGCCGCGACCCGGCGGAACAGGCTGGCGCGCAGGCTGGGCAGCGTCTCCGCCGTGCCGTAGATCACTTCGTAGCGGGCCAGGCGCGCGTACAGCTCGTCCAGCCCATCCCGACGCACCGCCAGGTCTTCCGGGAAAACCTCCGGGTGAGGCGCGTTGGCGGGGGCGCGCGCCCAGCGCTGCTGTCGGACGAACACAATCTCCGGCTCGCGTTCGCTCAAATCTTGCGCTTCGGAGGCAGTGATCGCCTGGTAAACCGCGATCGAGCCAGTCCCGGACGCCTCGCCGACTATCGCGAGCGCCTCGCGCACCACCCGGTCATAGCTTCCCGGCTGCATCAGGCGGTTGGTCGCATTCGCCACGCCCTGTAACAGCGCCTCATGACGCGTGGCCGCTGGCTGGATCAGGTTCTTGGCCTCGCGCTCGATTTCCAGCGAGCGCAGGTCCACCAGGAAGCTCGGCTCATCTTCCAGCAGCGTCACGTGAACGATGATCTCGGCTTCCACCTCGCGGTCGCCGCTCACTCGAAGCGTCTCCCGCAGCCGCAGGGACTGGCCGGTGCGTAGATCGCGCAGCGCCTGCTCCACCCGCTTCTGCTCGGATGGCAGGCAAAAATCGACCAGCGCGCGCCCGGCCAGCGCCTCACCCGATGAACCAATGAGCCGCTCGGCGGCAGGGTTTGCGTAGCAGACGCGCAGCGTCGCCCCGTCCAGCACCATCAGCGCGTTCGGAAGCGCGCGCAAGATGTCGTCACGATAGCGCCATGCGCTCATTACGCTCCCTGCCTGTCCCGCGCCCAGCCCCGGCGCTGTCGCTGCGACGCGGCCAGCGCCCGCGCCACCCAGCCCACAAACGCCAGCCCTAATAGGCTCGCCAAGCCCGTCTCCGGGAACCACACCGGACGGCCCGCCAGCGCCTCAGGGCCGGTCAGGCTCAGCCGGAAACCATCTTCGAGCGTGTACGCGGCCAGGTTCCAGCCCAGGTGCAGCGCGAACGGCAGCGCGAGCCGCCGCCCGCCGCGCTCGAACACCGCCCCGAAGACGATTCCCATCACCGTCAGATTCAACAGCGCGACCGGGATCAGCCTGGCGGGAACCTCCTGGTAAATCAGGTTGGGCAGATGGAACAGCCCGAACAGGGCCGCCGCCATCGCCACGCCGCGCGCCACACCCAGCCGGTCGACGAGCAGCGCCTGGATCACCCCGCGAAACGCCAGCTCCTCGAACCCTGCGACCAGCGCCTGCTGCGCCGCCAGCACGGCCAGAAACCGCGCCACCCCCGCGCGCGGGTCGCCCGGCGAGGCCCATCCCGCCGCCGCGAGCAGCGCCGCCACCAGCCCCACCGCCGCCGCCGCGCCAGTAATGCCCAGCGCTAAATCGCGCGCCACGCCGGGATAGGCCGACCAGCCAAGCGCCGTCAGCCGCCGCCGGTTCAGCCCCCAAACGGCCAGCGCGCCAAGCGGCATCCCGGCGTAATACGCGAGGAACGCGGCCCGGCCCAACCCATCCACCAGCATTGTCGCTAGGCCGCCGAGCAGCAGCCCATAATAGGCGCACAGCCACAGCATGGCACCGGCTTTCGTCGCACTCGAACGAGAAAAAAGTTGAGGAGTCCCGCTCCCTACCCCTTAAGTATACACCCCGCGCCAAGCCTTACCACTTGGCGTGCCTGACGCCGCTGGAAAAACGTATCAAATGCATCCCACCGCTTTACCTCGTCCCTGGCCTCGCGGCGCTTGGCCTTTCCCCTTCTCCAACTTAGAAACGGAACCGTGAGGCGCGTTCGTGCCGGGCAAGGAGAGGGGAACCGGCTGCAACACGGTCGATTCTTGACTCAATCGCCCCGAATCGTCCCGCATCGACCACCTCGCCCGCGTTGGAATCCGCGCGCAAAGCCGGTATATTCGTACAAGGTGGCCGCTTTGCCCCCGCATTCAGCCCGCTGTCACCGCCTGTTTGCACCCGATTGGACGAGCGTATGCAGATTCAATTTCTCTTTTGGGAAGACTGCCCTCGCATCCTGACGCCTGGCGGCGCCTGCACGAAGTGTTGGACGAGCTAGGCATCGTGGCAGAGGTAGAGCGCATCGAGATCACAACTGAGACCGAGGCGCAGCGCTGGGGCTTCGCCGGATCGCCAACAATCCTGATCGACGGGCAGGACATCGATCCGCAGCCCGAGCTGCCCTCTCGCCTGACGTGCCGGCTGTACTTCCACGAAGACGGGCGCCCGTCGCCGCTGCCCTCGCACGCGATGATCGCCCGCGCCATTCTCGCGGCGCAACCGGGGCCTCAGACCGGAACCGCCGCGCCCAACACCGCGAAAGGAACAGAAGATGCTTGAGATTGGACAGATCGCGCCGGATTTCGTTTTGCCCGGCGTGGACGGCGAGACGCACCGCCTGAGCGACCTGCTGCGCGAGCACCGCGCCGTCGCCGTGATCTTTAGCTGCAACCACTGCCCCTACGTCCGCGCCTGGGAAGGACGTATGATCGCGCTTCAGCGTGAGTACGGGCCACGCGGCGTGGCGCTGGTCGCGATCAACCCCAACGACGCGACGCGCTACCCGGACGACAGCTTCGACGCCATGCGACAGCGCGCCCAGGACGAGGGCTTCAACTTCCGCTATCTGCACGACGAGAGCCAGGAAGTCGCGCGCGCGTATGGCGCGGAGCGCACGCCGCACGTCTACCTGCTCGACGGCGATGGCGTGCTGCGCTTTCGCGGCGCAATCGACGACAACTACGAGCAGCCGGATGCGGTGCAGCGCGCCTACCTGCGCGACGCGCTCGACGCCGTGCTGGCCGGCGTGACGCCCCCGGTCGAGACAACGCCGGCGGTCGGCTGTACAATCAAATGGCGGAACTGACGCACGGATCGGCCCGGCGTGCGGCCCGCGCCGGGGCCGTCATGAAATGGAATTTGAGCAGCCTGTCACACCCACAAGGAGCATGCCGAGCATGAGCTACCAGCATATCGTCGTCCCGACCGACGGCCAGAAAATCACCTGCCTGGGGGACGCGCAGTGCGTGCCCGACAACCCGATCATCGCCTTCATCGAGGGTGACGGCATCGGGCGCGACATCATGACCGCCTCCAGCCGCATCTGGGACGCTGCCGTCGAGAAAGCCTACGGCGGCGCGCGCCGGATCGCCTGGATGGAAATTTACGCCGGCGAAAAAGGCCGCCGAGGTTTACGGGGGCGACTATATGCCCGCCGAGACGTTCGAGGCGCTGCGCGAGTTCGTGGTCGGAATCAAAGGCCCGCTGACGACCCCGATCGGCGGCGGCTTCCGCAGCCTGAACGTCACGCTGCGCCAGGAGCTTGACCTGTACGCCTGTATCCGCCCGGTGAAGTGGTACCGGGGCGTGCCCAGCCCGCTGCGCCACCCCGAAGAAGTCGATGTCGTGATCTTCCGCGAGAACACCGAGGACGTGTACGCCGGGATCGAGTACGCCGCCGGGACGCCGGAGAATGAGAAGCTGGCGCGTTTTTTGCGCGAGGAGCTGGGCGCGGAGTTCTTCGAAGGCAGCGGGCTGGGCATCAAGCCGATCAGCGCCGCTTTGGGACCAAGCGCCTGATGCGCTTCGCGCTGCGCTACGCCCTGGAGCGCGGGCGGCGCAGCGTCACGATCGTGCACAAGGGCAACATCCAGAAGTTCACCGAGGGCGCCTTCCGCAACTGGTGCTACGAGGTCGCGCGCGAGGAATTCGCGGAGCAGACGATCACCGAGGACGAGCTGTGGGAGAAATACGACGGCCAGGCGCCGGACGGCAAGATCGTGATCAAGGACCGCATCGCGGACATCATGTTCCAGCATATGCTGCTGCGCCCCAAAGAGTTCGACATTGTCGTCGCGCCCAACCTGAACGGCGACTATCTCAGCGACGCGATCGCGGCGGAAGTCGGCGGGGTGGGCATCGCACCCGGCGCCAACATCGGCGACAAAGTGGCGCTGTTCGAGGCGACGCACGGCACCGCGCCGAAGTACACCGACCAGGACAAGGTCAACCCCGGCTCGCTGATGTTCAGCGGCGTGAATATGCTGGAGTGGCTCGGCTGGTGGGAAGCGGCGGAGCTGATCAACAGCGCCTACGAGAAGACGCTGGACCAGAAGATCGTCACCTACGATTTCGCGCGGCAGATGGCGAACGCCAACGAGGTCGGCACCAGCGCCTTCGCCACGGCGCTGATCCGCAATATGAGCGCGTGCTCTACCCGCCCCGCTCCAACGGGGAGGGGGAAGAACAGACGCAGCCCTGGTTGAGGTTCTCTCTCCCGGCGCGGAGAGGGAATTTGAAGTGAGGTAAACCAGCAACGGATCTTTGGTTCAAGCGCAACCCTGTTTTGTAACGTTGAGCGCACACGCATGGACTACACGCATCTTGGGCGGACCGGGCTGAAAGTCAGCCGCCTGTGCCTGGGGACGATGAACTTCGGCCCCTACACGACCGAGTCCGATTCCTACGCCATCATGGACAAGGCCCTGGAGCTGGGCATCAACTTCTTCGACACGGCCAACGTCTACGGTCGGAAAGCAGGGCGAAGGCGTCACCGAGCAGATCATCGGGCGCTGGTTCGCCCAGGGCGGCGGCCGCCGCGAGAAAGTCGTTCTCGCCACGAAGGTCTACGGCAAGATGGGCGACTGGCCGAACGAGTCGCGGCTTTCGGCGCTGAACATCAAGCGCGCCTGCGAAGGCAGCCTCAAGCGCCTGCAAACCGACTACATCGACCTCTACCAGATGCACCACATCGACCGCGACACGCCCTGGGAAGAGATCTGGCAGGCGATGGAGCAGCTGGTGCGCGAGGGCAAGGTGCTCTACGTCGGCAGCAGCAACTTCGCCGGGTGGCACATCGCCCAGGCCAACGAAGCGGCCAAGCGCCGGCACTTCCTGGGCCTGGTGTCGGAGCAGAGCCTCTACAACCTGGCCGCGCGCACGGTCGAAATGGACGTTCTTCCGGCCTGTGAAGCCTACGGGCTGGGCGTGATCCCCTGGAGTCCGCTGGCGGGCGGCGTGCTCGCCGGGGCGCTGAAGAAGGCCGAGGAAGGCCGCCGCACCGAAGGCTGGGTCGCGGAAGCGGATCGAGAAGCTGCGCCCGCAGCTTGAGCAGTGGGAAGCGTGGTGCGCCGAGCGCGGCGAGCACCCCGCCGACGTGGCGCTGGCCTGGCTGCTGCGCCAGCCGGTCGTCACCGCGCCGATCATCGGCCCGCGCACGATGGACCAGCTTACCGGCAGCCTGCGCGCGCTGGAAATCAAGCTCAGCGAGGACGACCTGAAGGCGATCGACGCGATCTGGCCCGGCCCCGGCGGCGCCGCGCCCGAAGCCTACGCGTGGTGACGCGAGCTAAACGCAGCTAAAGCCAGCCAGGAACAGCAACGCGCAGCTAACAAAAGCAGCGGCGAGGCGATACTTTCCTCACCGCTGCTTTTTGCTGTTTTATAGCTGCTTTTGGCTGCTTTTTCGCCGCTCCAGAGCCGCTATTCGCTGCTCTTGGCTCCAGCGACCGGCGTGTTCTCCTCGGAGCCGGGGCGAACCTGCTCGGTGCGAGACGCGCCCCGGCGCCCGCGCCATTCCTCGCGCAACATGGCGAACGCCAGCAGCGCGACCCCGACCGAGATACAGCTATCGGCCACATTGAACACCGGAAAGCCCGGCACGTGGAAAAAGTCGATCACCGCGAAATCGAGCCGCAGGCGGTCGATCACGTTGCCCAGCGCCCCGCCGAGTTGCAGGCCGAGCGCGGTCCGCACCAGCCACACGCCGCTCGGAAGCTGCCGGTAGAAGTACAGGATCGCCAGCGAGATCACGGCGGCGATGATCAAGAAGACCTGCCCGCCGCCAGGAAGATCCCGAAGGCCGCGCCGCTGTTGCGCACGTGGGTGATGCGAAAGTACGGCTCGATGGCGTCCACCGGCATCCACGACTCGCCCCGCGCCAGGTGCGCGACGACATACGCCTTGGTGGCCTGATCGACGAGGATCGCCAGCCCGGCGACCGCGATCAGAAACAGCCAGTGCGCCGCCGTCGTGCCGGGCAGCGACCCGCTGGGAGCCGCGTCGCTCACTGCGCCATCCCGGCGTGATACTCGCGCTGTTCGGCGCAGCGCAGACAGACCCGCGTATACGGAATCGCTTCCAGGCGCGCGATATCGATCTCCTGCCCGCAGTTCTCGCAGATGCCGTATGTCCCGGCCTCGTAGCGCGCCAGCGCGTCTTCGACCTCGCGCAGGCGATCCTGCGCCGCCTGGTAGGTCGAGTGATTGATCTGCTGGTCGTGGACGGCGGTGCCCATCATCTGCCGGGTGGTTGGTGTACCCCGTCCCCCTCGGTCAGATCGTCCGAAGCATCCATATCCGCCAGATGGCTGCTGATCTCCGTCCGCAGCGCGAGTAACTCGCTGAACAGCTCGTCTTTAGTCGTTACCATGCGTCCCTCAACTTCTTCCCTCGTCCAGCCCAATGTTTAGACGCGGTGCCCGCTGCATCCGCCGCTTCGATTGTAGCCGACTCGCGAGAGCGGGTCGAATCGGTGGACCGCGCTCAGGCGCGGCGCACGCCGATCGTCACGCGCTCGCCGTCGAACTCGAAGGTGTCGCTATATGCGCCGTCCTCGGATAAGCCCTCGCGCAGGGCGTCGGCCAGCGTCTCGGCGCGGATCGCGCCGGCGTGAGCCTGCACCGCGTCGCGCAGTCGATCGCTGGCCTGATAGCGGATCGTGATGCGGTCGCTGATCTCGAACCCGGCGTCCTTGCGCAAGGTCTGGACGCGGCGCACGAACTCGCGCGCCAGCCCCTCGCGGATCAGATCGTCGGTCAGCGTCGTCGCCAGCGCGGCCAGGTAGCCGTAGTCCTCGGCGACGGCGTAGCCCTCGGCGGCTTCCCGCTGCACCTCGACCTGATCGGGCGTGACGGTGTACGTCTGCCCGTCCACTTCGACCGTGATCGGCTCCCCGGCGAGCAGCGTCTTGGCCCAGCGATCCACATCGGCGGGTGCGCCTTCGCGCAGGGCGCGCTGCACCTTCGGAAAGTCGCCCTTCAGCGCGCGTCCGAGCGCCTGCGGCAGCGGGTTGAGCCTGTAGCTGACCATGTCCGCCGCCGAGGACGCGACCCGCACCTGCTTGACGTTCAACTCCTCCGCGATCGTGCTCGCCAGCGCCTCGACCACCGGCCCCTCCGGCTCGGCGCGCACGACGAAGACCGCTTCGGCGAGCGGCTGGCGCACTTTCAGGTTGGCGCTGTTGCGCGCGGCGTGCCCCAGGCTGACCAGCTTCTGCGCCAGACGCATGTCGTCCATCAGCTTGGCGTCGATCAGCGCCGCGTCCCATTCCGGCCAGAAGGCGAGATGCACGCTCTCCGGCGCGCTGGCGTCGGCGCCCGCCGCCAGGTTGCGGTACATCGCCTCGGACAGGAACGGCATCGTCGGCGCGAGCAGCTTGGCGACCGTCACCAGACACTCATACAGCGTCTGATAGGCGGCCTGCTTGTCGGCGTCGCTCTCGCTTTTCCAGAAGCGACGGCGCGAGCGGCGCAGGTACCAGTTGCTCAGCCGGTCTACGAACTGCTCGATGGGCCGCGTCGCGCCGGGCACGTCGTAGGTCTCGTAGGCGTCCGTCACCTCGCGCACGAGGTTGTGCAGCTCGCTCAGAATCCAGCGATCGAGCGGGTCGCGCTGCGCGACCGGGACACGCGGCGCCGCCGGGTCGAAGCCGTCCAGATTGGCGTAGGTCACAAAGAAGCTGTAAACGTTCCACAGCGTCAGGGTGAAGCTGCGCACCACGTCGCCCACCAGCTCGACCGAGAAGCGGCGCGGCTCGCCGGGCGGCCCGGCGGTGTACATGTACCAGCGAAAGGCGTCCGCCCCGTACTTGTCCAGCACGCTCCACGGCTCGACGATGTTGCCCAGGCTCTTGGACATCTTGCGCCCCTGGTCGTCGAGGATATGCCCCAGGCAGATCACGTTTTTGAAATCGGTCTGGCCGAACAGCATCGTGCTGATCGCGTGCTGGCTGTAGAACCAGCCGCGCGTCTGGTCAACTGCCTCGCAGATGTAATCCGCCGGGAACTGGTCTTTGAACATCTCCTGGTTCTGGAACGGGTAGCCCCACTGGGCGACCGGCATCGCGCCGCTGTCGAACCACACGTCGATCAGCTCCGGCACACGGCGCATCGTCCCGCCGCACTCCGGGCACGGGAAGGTCACTTCGTCCACATACGGGCGGTGCAGGTCCAGGCTCGACTGGTCCGCGCCGGACAGCTCGCTCAGCTCCGCCACGCTGCCGACGCAGTGCATATGGCCGCAGTCCGGGTTGTCGCAGCGCCAGACCGGCAGAGGCGTGCCCCAGTACCGCTCGCGGCCCAGCGCCCAGTCGCGCAGCTCTTCGAGCCAGTTGCCGAAGCGCCCGTCCTTGATGTGCGCCGGGACCCAGTTGATCGTCTGGTTCTGCGCGATCATCTCGTCACGATAGCGCGTGGTCGCCAGGTACCACGTCGAGCGCGCGTAATAGAGCAGCGGCGTGTGGCAGCGCCAGCAGAACGGATAATTGTGGACGTAACGCTCGACCTTGTACAGCAGCCCGCGCGACTTCAGCTCGTTGGTGATCAGCGGGTCGGCGTCTTTCACCCACATCCCCGCCCAGGGCGTGACTTCGGGGATGAACGCGCCGGCCGGATCGACCGTTTGCAGCAGCGGCAAGCCGCGCTCGCGGCCCACGTCCATGTCGTCCGCGCCAAAGGCTGGCGCGATATGCACGATGCCGGAGCCGTCCTCCATGCTGACGAAGTCGCCATGCACCACGTAGGCGTAGTCCTGCTCGACCGGCAGGAAGCGGTACAGCGGCTCGTAATGCCAGCCAAGCAGGTCCTCGCCGCGCAGCGTCTCGACGACGGTGTACTGCGCCGGGTCGATCAGCGCCTTGTCCATCAGGGCGCGCGCCAGAATCAGGCGCTCGGCGCCTTCGCCGCTGGCCGCCGGACCCTCGACCACGACGTAGCTTTCGCGGCGGTTGACGGCCAGCGCGACGTTGCCGGGCAGCGTCCAGGGGGTCGTGGTCCACACCAGGAAGAAGGTGCCGGGCCGGTCACGCACCGCGAAGCGCACGAAGACGCTCGGATCGGCCACTTCCTCGTAGCCCTGCGCGACTTCATGGCTGCTCAGCGGGGTGCCGCAGCGCGCGCAGTAGGGCACGACCTTGAACCCCTCGTAGAGCAGATCGTCGTCCCAGAACCGGCGCAGGATCCACCACACGCTCTGGATATACTCGTTCTTGTAGGTGACGTAAGCGTTTTCGAGGTCCACCCAGAATGCGATACGCTCGGTGAGCTGCTCCCACTCCTGGATATAGCGGAAGACGCTCTCGCGGCATTTTTCGTTATAGCGCGCGATGCCGTATTCCTCGATGTCGCGCTTGGTCGTGAAGCCCAGCTCCTTCTCGACCTCGATCTCGACCGGCAGGCCGTGCGTGTCCCAGCCGCCTTTGCGCAGAACATACTTGCCGCGCATGGTGTGATAGCGCGGGAACATGTCTTTGAAAGCGCGCGCCAGGACGTGATGCGTGCCGGGGCGCCCGTTGGCGGTCGGCGGCCCCTCGTAGAACACCCAGCGTGGCGCGTCCTTCCGCTCGTCCATCGAGCGGCGGAAGATGTCGCGCGCGCGCCAGAAGTCAAGCTGCTGCTTCTCCAGCGCGGTGATGTCCAGCCGTGGTGTGACAGGTTCGAACATCCATCCCTCCATGAAATTCAGCGGTTATGTGAACTATCGAAAGTCATTGGCGTATCAGCCCGGCGTGGGAAACCTCACCCCTCCATCCCCTCTCCGTGCCGGAGAGGGGACTTCAAACCCGTTCCGCCGCTGCTTTTCTCCCCTCTCCATGTTGGAGAGGGGCCGGGGGTGAGGTCAGCCTTGCCAACCACCGCATTCGCCAGATCATTTCTGACAGACCACTTAGCTTTTAGCTATTAGCCCTTAGCTAACTGCTGCTCTCTCAATACTCGTACAACCGGAAGATCGTCGGGCCTTCCTGAGCGGAATAGCCCTCCGCGATATAGACTTCCCAGCCGCTGCCGCGCGCGGCGCTGTCCTGTTTGCCGCTGCACCGTGCGACGCTGCGCTCGCGTCCCGTGCTTGCCGCGCCCCTCGCCCGGCACCGCTCCGGCGTAGACGCACGCCCCGCCCGCCTCCTCGTAGAAGGCGGCGACCTCGCGCCCGGTTTGCGCGGTGCGAAACACCCGGTACGCCGCGCCGCGCTCCGGCGTGACGCGCTCGATCTCGACCGCGCCTTCCGGGAGCGGCGCGCCGCTTCCGAACACCAGCCCGTAGAGCGGCTCGGCCACGCGCATCAGGATCAGCGCCGCCGCTACCACCGCCGCGATCATCAGCAGCAGCGCGAGCCACACCGGCACCGGCGGCAGCCGCCGCGCCGCGCGCGTCATCGGGAAGGCTCCGCTTCCGGCGGCGCGGCCAGCGCTTCAACCGGAGCCGAGCCGTCGATCAGGCGCGCCGCCAGGCCCAGGTCGGCGGCCAGCAGATCGCGCAGCGGCGCGGCCTGCTCGCTGGCGAGCACGATCCGCCACGCGTCGAGCGCGCCGGACTGTTTGCGCAGCGCGGCGATGTGCTGGCGGGCGGTCGCCAGCTGCCCGCGCCGCATGTACGCCCGCGCCAGCCACAGATCGGACAGCAGCCGGTAACGCGCATCGGGAATACGCGCGCGCAGCGCCCGCTCCAGGTATAGGATCGCCTCGGCGGCGTCGCCCTGCCGGTCCGCGATCAGCCCCAGGTTATAGGCCGCCGCCCAGCCGGACGGATCGCGCGCCAGCGCCTGCTCGGCGTAATCGCGCGCCTGGTCGAGCTTGCCCTGCTGCACGCTCAGCTCCGCCAGCCCCAGATAGCCAGCGGGCGCGTCGGGCGCCAGCTTGACGGCGCGCTCGTAATCGCGCCGCGCGCGGTCGAGCGCCCCCGTTCAGGCGGTGCAGCTCGGCGCGGAAGCGGTGATGCTCGGCGTCGCCTGGCTGCCCCTCGATCAACCGGTCCATGACGGCGATCGCTTCGGGGATCTCGTCGTGGTGCAGGTGCCGGACCGCCGTTTGGTAGGTCATGTTCGTCGGGCTGCGCAGCGCGAGTTGCGTCGCCGCCATCCAACCGATCCCGGCGCCAGCGAAAAACACGGCCAGGTCGGGCGCGACGATCCCGCAGGCGACCAGCGCCAGCCCCGGCGCGAAGGCGAGCAGCACCCGCCCCGCCGCGCCGGAGAGACGCGCATCAGCAGCGCGACGCCCAGCCCCGCCAGCGCCAGCCAGACCAGCGCGACCTGCGCGGCAGGCCGCCATCCGGCGCGGGGATACGCCGCCTGGAGCGCGACTCCGCCTGCCAGCGCGACCACTGCCAGCCCGATCAGCGCCGCCGTCCAGCGCGGCCCCAGCCACTGCGCGAAAGCCCGCAGCATGGTTATCCGTCCTTTACTCCTGGCGGCGGGCGATGATCCGCCGCGTGCGCCGGGGCGCTCGTCCGCGCCCAGGTCAATCCGCATCCGGATCATGACCGGCACGCCGCCAACCGACTCCCAGAACCGCATCCCGGCGGGGTTGCGCGCCGCGACCTGCAACTCCACCTGCTGCACGCCGCGCTGGCGGAACCACTGGTTGGCGGTCGTGACCAGCTCGCGCGCCAGCCCGCGCCCCCGAAAGGCTGGATCGACGAAAATATCGGCGATGAACCCGGCGTCCACCGGCTCAAACAGGTCAGGATGCAGGTCGATCACCGCGCCGAGCAGGTAGCCGGCGGCCTCGCCCCGCCACTTCGGCAACCAGCGCGATCGTCGCCGGGTCGTGGCGGCGCTCGATCAGGCGCGCGGCGTAGCGCGCCGCCGCGCCGCCGGTCGCGCCGGGCAGGCGCGGGTCCAGCGCGACATGATGCTCGGTCAGCATCTGCCACAGCCGGGCGATCGCCGCCTCGTCGCGCGGCTCCACCGGGCGAATCAGCGCGGTGCGCGGCTCGCGGTCCGGCATAGCTCGCTCCATTCTCGCACAAAAAACGCTCCCCGTCCAGACAGGGACGGGAGCGCAAGCTCTCGCGGTACCACCCGTATTCCCCACCCAGGCAGGCGGGGCGCTCAGCGGCCACCAACATGGCCCGGTCGTGCTAACGGAGACCAGCCCGGCACAGCTTACTGGCGCGGCGCGCGTTCAGCCTGCGGCTCAGGAAGGATTTTCCGCTCGCCTGCCACGCCCGGCTCGCACCACTCCCAGGCTCGCTGACCGGCATAAACCAGCGTACTCGTTTCCGTCGTCGCCTTTATGCCGACAGCATACCATAGCGCCGGAGCAGAATCAAGGGCGCTGAAGCGGGATAACGGGCAGGCAGCCGGAAAAATGAGACGGCAAACGATGGACGGTCCGGGACGCCCCTCCAGAGCATGTTATGTACTTTCAGGAAGCTAACGGGGAGCGCCGGGCTTGGGTTCTCTCGTAGGGGCGATGCAAGCATCGCCCGCTGCCAAAATAACCAAAGGTGCCCAGGGGCGGAGCAAGCTCCGCCCCTACAAGTCCGTGCTTGAACTGGCGGGAGACTGGCGTCCCTACAGCAGCTCCGGAATCTGCTCCGGGTGCTCGGCAACCTTGACGCCCGCCTCGGTCAGCGCCTTGATCTTGTCTTCCGCCGTGCCGCTGCCGCCTTCGACAATCGCCCCCGCGTGGCCCATGCGCTTACCAGGCGGCGCGGTCCGCCCGGCGATGAACGCGACGACCGGCTTGGTCATCGACTGCGCGATGAAGGCCGCCGCTTTTCCTCGTCCGTGCCGCCGATCTCGCCGATCACGACGACTTTCTCGGTCGCCGGATCGTCCTCGAACAGTTGCAACACATCGATGAAGCTCGTTCCGTTGATCGGGTCACCGCCAATGCCGACGCACGTCGTCTGGCCGATACCCGCCATCGTCAGCGCGTGGACGACTTCGTAGGTCAGCGTGCCGCTGCGCGAGACGACGCCCACATTGCCCGGCGTGGCGATGTGGCCGGGCATAATGCCGACCTTCGCCTGGCCGGGCGTCAGCAGGCCGGGGCAGTTCGGCCCGACCAGCCGGCTCTCGCTCTGATCGATCCGGGCGCGCACCTTCATCATGTCCAGCACGGGGATGCCCTCGGTGATACACACGATCAACTCGATACCGGCGTCGATCGCCTCGAAAATCGCGTCCGCCGCGAACGCCGCCGGGACGTAGATGATGCTGGCGTTGGCCTCGGTCGCGTCGCGCGCAGCCTTGACGGTGTCGAACACCGGCTTGCCCCAGCACCCACTCGCCGCCCTTGCCCGGCGTCACGCCGCCGACGACGTTGGTCCCGTATTCGATCATCTGCTCGGTGTGGAACAGCCCCTCACGTCCGGTGATGCCCTGGACCAGCAGCTTGGTCTCGGGATCGACTAGAATCGCCATCGTCTCGTCCCTCTCATTCTCATCCGCCTGCGCTCTGCGCGGCGGCAACCGCTTTGCGCGCCGCGTCCGCCAGGCTCGTCGCGCTGACCATGTTCGGCAGCGCGGCCTCGGCCATGATCGCGTGCGCCTCGTCCTCGTTGGTGCCGACCAGCCGCACGACCAGCGGCAGGTCGATCTTCACCTCGTCCAGCGCCTCCAGAATGCCCCGCGCTACCTCGTCGGCGCGCGTGATCCCGCCGAAAATGTTGACCAGGATCGCCTTGACGTTCGGGTCGCTGGCGATGATGCGCAGCGCAGCGGCGACCTTGTCGGCCCGCGCGCCGCCGCCGATGTCGAGGAAATTGGCCGGGGAGCCGCCGAATAGCTGCGTCATATCCATCGTCGCCATCGCCAGCCCTGCCCCGTTGACCATGCAGCCGATCTCGCCGTCGAGCTTGACGTAGCTCAGGCCGGCGGCGCGGGCTTCGGTCTCGGCGGGCGGCTCGGCGCTGGTATCGCGCATCTCGGCCAGGTCCGGGTGACGGTAGAGCGCGTTGTCGTCAATCGACATCTTGCCATCGACCGCCAGCAGGTTGCCGTCGCCGTCGATGATCAGCGGGTTGATCTCGGCCAGCGTCGCGTCGCTCTCGACGTAGCAGCGGTACAGCGCGCGGGCGATGTTGATAAACTGCTTCCACAGGTCACGCGGCAGGTCGATCCCATATGCCAGATTGCGAATCTGGTAATCGCGCAGGTCAAGGAACGGGTCGATATGCGCGCGGATGATCTTCTCCGGCGAGACGCGGTTGACTTCCTCGATGTCCATCCCGCCCTCGGCGCTCGCCATGATCAGCGGCTTGCGCGCGGCGCGGTCGTTGGTCACACCCAGGTAGATCTCCGTCTTAATCTGGGAAGCGGGATCGACCAGGACTTTGAGCACCTTGTGCCCCTTGATCATCATCCCCAGGATCGCGTCGGCGCGCTGCTGGGCTTCTTCCGGCGTCTGCGCCAGCTTGACGCCGCCCGCCTTGCCGCGCCCGCCGGTCAGGACCTGGGCCTTGATCACCACCGGCCCGCCCAGCTCTTTGGCGATCTCATACACCTGTTGCGGATCACGAGCGACTTTGCCACGGGGAATGGGGATGCCGAATTCGGCGAAGCGTAACTTCGATTGATACTCGTGCAGATTCACTGGGCGGCCTCCAGAACGGACCACAAGTCTAATACAGGGGAGTCTGCCGCTCGCGCGGCCCATTCAGAAGTATAGCACCGCGCCAGGGCCGGACAAAACGCCTGCGCGATTCTTCACGATAGCTGAGAGCAGCAAGGAACAGCTCAAAGTAGAGAAAAACAGCTTAGAAACAGCAAAAAGCAGCGGGGCAGTTTTGCTCTCCGCTGCTTCTCGCTGCTCTTTTACCGCGTTCTGTTTAATCGCAGCAGGTCAGGTGGCGGACGATCTCGTCCAGCACGTCGCGCGGCGGGCGCAGCTTCTCTTCGGGCAGATGCACCAGCGGCGTCTCGACCAGCCGGCTGACTTCCGGCAGCGTCGGACGGTTCTCGTCCACGTAGATCAGCCCGGTGATGAACAACTGCTGCGCGCGCGCCTCTTCCAGCAGGCGGAGCGCCGCCAGCTTGTCGGTCGGGTCGTGCTGGGCCGGGTCGAGCGCCTTGAGCATCAGGTGCGAGCCGTCGTATAGCTCGACCGTGCGCGTGCTGCCCGGCTCCTGGTCCTCGATCACGATCTCCTCGTATTCCGGGATGAACGTGATGTCATGCAGCGGCTCCTGCCTGGCCTTGCCGTAAGCGTAGCTCTTGGTGGAGTCCTCGTGGTTGTTGAACGTCACGCAGGGGCTGATGATATCCAGCACGGCCGTGCCCCGGTGCACAATCGCGGCCTTCAGCAGCTCGCGCACTTGCTTGGAGTCTCCCGCGAACGAGCGCGCCACGAACGAGGCATCCGCCGCCAGCGCCTCAAGGCAGATGTCGATCGGCGGCAGCTCGTTGACCCCGGCGTACTTGAGCTGCTGGCCGTAGTCCGCCGTCGCGGAAAACTGGCCCTTCGTCAGCCCGTAGACGCCGTTGTTCTCGACGATATAGACAATCGGAACGTTGCGGCGCACCATGTGCTTGAACTGGCCGAGGCCGATGCTGCCGGTGTCGCCGTCGCCGCTGACGCCGATCGCGATCAGTTCGCGGTTGACGGTCGTCGCGCCGGTAGCAATCGCGGGCATCCGCCCGTGCAGCGAGTTAAAGCCGTGCGAGCGGTTCAGGAAATAGGCCGGTGACTTGCTGGAGCAGCCGATCCCGCTCAGCTTGATCACCTGGTGCGGGTCAATCGACATCTCGTAAGCGACGGCGATGATCTGGTTCGAGATCGAGTTGTGGCCGCAGCCCTGGCACAGGGTCGAGACGCCGCCCTTGTAATCGTTGCGGCTGAGGCCGATTTCGTTGACGCGTGCATTGACCGCCATGATTAGCGACCTTCCTGTTCTGCAACGGCGCCCGTCAGCCAGCGCGGCGACAGGGGCAAGCCGTCGGAATATGCCAGCGAGTGAATGCGCGGGGCCAGATCGGGATATTCCATGTGCAGGATGCTCGCCATCTGGCCGTCAGTGTTGTTCTCGACGACGTAAATGCGATCGTGTTGGGCAATGAACTCGCGGGTGGTGTCGTTCAGCGGCAGCGCGCGCAGGCGCAGATAGCTGGTTTCGATCCCGCGCGCGCGCAGCCAGGTCGCGCGCCTCGACCACGCAGGCGTCGGTCGAGCCGTAGCCGATCAGACCGACCGCCGCGCCCCGGCGCGGTCCACCACCGGCGCCGGAACCAGACCGCGCGCCGTGTCCCACTTGCGGCCCAGCCGCGCCATGTTTTCACCCAGTCGTCCGGGCGCTCGCTGTAAACGGCGCGTGCGTTGTGGCCGGTCCCGCGCGCGAAGTACGCGCCCAGCGGGTGATCGATCCCCGGCAGCGTGCGATAGCCGATCCCGTCGCCGTCCGCGTCTTCATACCGCGCGAAGCGCCCCGCGCGCTCGATGTCCTCGGCGGTCAGCACCTTGCCGCGATCCATCGGCGCGTCAGGATATTGAAACGGCTCGCTCATCCACAGGTTCATCCCCAGGTCGAGGTCGCTCAACACGAAGATCAGCGTTTGCAGGCGCTCGGCCAGGTCAAAGGCGCGCCAGCCAAACTCGAAGATCTCGGGCATGTTGCCGGGCAGCAGCACGACATGGCGGGTATCGCCGTGACCGAGCAGGTAGGTCGTCAGCAGGTCGCCCTGCGACGTGCGCGTCGGCAGGCCGGTGCTCGGCCCCATGCGCTGCACATCCCAGATCACGGCGGGCACCTCGGCGTAATACGCCATACCGGCGAACTCGGTCATCAGCGAGATGCCGGGGCCAGAGGTGGCCGTCATGGCCCGCGCCCCGGCCCAGCCCGCGCCGATCACCATGCCGATCGCGCCGATCTCGTCTTCGGCCTGGATCACCGCGTAGGTCGCCTGCCCGGTCTCCGGGTCGGTGCGATATTTGGCGAGGTCCTCGCGCAGCGCGTCGATCAGGCTGGTCGAGGGCGTGATCGGGTACCACGCCGAGAAGGTCACGCCGCCGAAGACCGCGCCGAGCGCCGCCGCAGAATTGCCATCCATCAGCAGCAGCCCCTCGGTGCCGTCCATCGGCTCGACGGCGTACGGATCGCGCTTGGCGAGGTTGTCCTGCGCCCACTCGAAGGCCGCGTTGACGACCTTCATATTCATCTGGACGGGCTTGGGCTTGTTGTTGAAGTGGAAATTCAGCGCGCCCTCGATCAGCGCCAGGTCGATGTTCAGCAGCGACGCCAGCACGCCGACATAGACCATGTTGGCAATGTACGACGTCAGGTTGGCAGGCACCTCGGCGGCGTCGGTTAGGGCCTTGACTGGCATCGGGTAGTAGACGATGTCTTCGCGGTCCTGCTTGATCGCCCATTCTTCGGGATAATAGCACGCGCCGCCGGGCGCCAGGTTGGCGATGTCGTCGGCAATCGTCTGCTGGTTCATGGCGACCAGGACGTGATAATCCTCGCGCCGGGCGATGTAACCCTCTTTGCTCAAGCGGATGGTGAACCAGGTGGGGAGGCCCCTGGATATTTGACGGAAAGATGTTTTTGCCGCTCACCGGAATGCCCATGCGGAACATCGCCCGCAGCAGGACGGTGTTGGCCGTCTGGCTGCCGGAGCCGTTCACGGTAGCGATCATGATCTGGAAGTCATTGACCACTGACGGTTTCGCGGCCAGCATATCTTCCAGCGGTACAGTTTCGATCGTGCTCATCAGCGATTTTCACTCCTGCGCGGCTAAGGGCGGCGCGCTAGCTTGTGCTTGGTCGTTCGAGTTCAGGCGTCCTGCTCCGTCAACGCACTAAGTATGGGTTGAGTGAGGGGTTCGATTTGGCTGGCTTCCGGCTCGATACGCGCCACCTTTTCCCGCTTGTCTCGCTCCGTCGAGATGGTCTACCCCAGGACACGGCCAATCATGCTACTCAAAGATGCTGAATAGGTAGCTGTAGGGCTTGGTCGCGCCGTCGTCCCAGCGGGGCTTCGGCTCGACCGCGTCGGGCGAGTGCTTGAGCAGCTCCATATGCTCCTGCAAGGCGCGACGCCCGCCCTCGAAATCACCGCGCGCCACGCAGTCCACCATCTGGGCGTGATAAGCCCACACCTCGCGGTGATAGGCCAGCGGCGCGTGCAGCGCGACGCCGAACGCCTTGTAGGCCGCCCAATAGGCCGACAGCAGCCCCTGCACGAACGGGTTGTCGAGGTGGCGGAAGAAGGTCAGGTGCAGCCGGACGTGCTCCTCGACCGGCACCTCGATCGGAAGCTGGTTCAGCTTTTCGCTGGCACGCTCCAGCAGCCCGCGCAGCGTCGCGATGTCGTCCTCGGTCAGGCAGGCGACCGCTTCGGTCCAGTAGCTCAGCTCCAGATGCTTGCGCAGGTCTCGCGAAGGTGTGGAAATAGGTAGGGTTGAGGCCGATGGCGTACAGCACGCTGAGCGTCGCGGCGGGCGCGAAGTCGAAGGCGCGGACCTGCGAGCCGGTGCGCGGCTTGACCTGCACCAGCCCCAGCGTGCGCGCGACCTCCAGCTCCTCGCGGAGCTTGCCGACGCTCACGCCTAGCTCAGCGCTCAGCTCGGTGATCGTCGGCAGGCGCTCGCCCGGCTGGAGCTGGCGGTCGATGATGTAGCGCAGCAGATCGGAGAAGATCGGAGCCGAAGCCATACCTACTCGCGCGGGCCACCCGCCTTGTGCCTGACGACCGGATAAATCCTCCGATCAATCAGATAAATTTGATCGTTGCGCATAGTATAGGACAGGCGCGCCGGAGGTGCAAGCCCCCACCTGACGTTCGGCGCGGATCGGAGGATGATCGTCAGTCTGCGGCAATCAGCGCGGAGGTTAGGGGACTGCTCGCCGGGCGGCTGCCACGCGCGATAGCGGGTCGCGGCTTCGGTGGGGGTGTCGCCGCCCGGCGCGGGCGATTCCGCGCAGACGGCTCGGCGGCAGGCGGCAGACGCCGGCCTGGTCGGCGGGCGGCGGCGTCGTCGCGGGCCAGCGCGTCCATCGCGCGCGCCGATCCGGAGAGCAGGCGGCGCGGCGAGGTCGAGCGGCGCAGGTCTGCCGCGCCCTGCCCCAGCTCGCGCGTCACGTCCATCAATTCCTTGCCTTCAGGTCCTAGCTCGCTCCGATGTCCTTCATGAACTCGGCCCACATCTCGCGCATCTGGCGCACAAAACGCCCGGCCTGCCGCGCCCATTTGGCCGTGTTCTCCGGCCCCGCCGACGACGAACAGCACCAACGCGATGATGATCATTTCCGTGATGCCAACGCCAAAATCCCGTCCATCCACGACTTCCTCAATCGGCTCGCTCGCGCCCCTACTTTAGCGCGCGCCCGCCCGTTTTTCCACCGCCGTTCCAGCGTGGCGAGCGCGATCCCGATCAGCACCAGCGCCGTCCCGGCCAGTTGCAGCGGGACCGGCCATTCGCCCAGGAAGAAGATCGCCAGCAGACCGCTGCCGATCGGCTCGCCCAGCACCACCAGGCTGACATACGCCGCCGGGAAATAGCCGAGCGCGAAATTCAGCGACGAGTGCCCGATTAACTGCGGCACCAGGCCGAGCAGCACCATCCACAGGTACGTCTCCGCGCCGAACCCGGCGACCGGCTGGCCCGCCGGCGCGACCACGCCGACCAGCAGGATCGCCGCCGTGCCATACACCAGCCAGATATACACCATCACGCTCAGCCGCGCGCGCAGCCGCCGCCCCAGCAGGAAATAGATCGCCGCCGCCCACGCCCCGACCAGCGCCAGCCCGTTGCCCAACAGCGGATCGTGACGCGTCGGGGCGCCCGCCTCGCCGCTCAGCCCGACAATCAGGCCGCCGCCCAGCGCGACCGCGATCCCGACCGCCGTGCGCCGGCTGATCGCTTCTTTCAGCACCAGCGGCGAGGCCAGCGCGACCCACAGCGGCGCGGTCGTGACGATGGTCACGCTGTTGACGACGGCGGTGTATTCCAGCGATGAAATCCATGTTGCGAAGTGCACGCCGAGCACCAGCCCGCGACCAGCGCCCATTTCAGGTCGTCGAAGGCGATGCGGCGCAGCTCCGCCCGGTGACGCAGCAGCACGACCGGCGTCAGCGCCAGCGCCGCGACGCTCATCCGCACCGCCGCCAGCACCAGCGAAGGCGCGTCGTCGCTCTGCGCCAGCCGGATGAAGATCGCGGCGGTTGAGACGGCGAACACGCCGAGCGCGAGCGCCGCGTAGGGCGGCCAGGTCGGGATCGCGGCCTCCACCCGGCGCGCGCGGGCCTGTTCTGTCGTCATCAGATTGACCTCAGGGAAAACTCAGACGGACGCGCGCGATTGTCCCACGTTCGGGGCGGACAATCAAGCGCCGGGATGCGCCCTCCCCCAGCCCTACCCCAGCGAAGGAGTCCATCGGTGCCGTTCGCGCCCGCCGGTCGGATATGCGCACCGGCTTTCGCGCCTGTTGCTCGCGTCGAACCATTGCTCCGGCGCGGCATCACCGCCCGCGCAACGCGGTCCGCGCTGTAAATCACCTCGACCGGCATATCGTAGGCGTGGGTCAGCGTGTCTTCGGTCAGCACCTCCGCTGGCGAGCCATCGGCCACGATCCGCCCGCCTTTCATGACGATCACCTGCCGGGCGTAGAGCAGCGCGCTGTTCGGGTTGTGCGACGAGATCACGAACGAGACGCTACGCTCGGCCAGCGCGACGACCGTTTCGAGCACCAGCCGCTGGTTGCGCGGGTCGAGGTGCGCGGTCGGCTCGTCGAGCAGCAGGATGTCGGTCTGCTGCGCCAGCCCGCGCGCGATCATGGCGAGCTGGCGCTCGCCGCCCGACAGCTCGGTGTAGGCGCGGTGGCGCAGGTGCGCCAGCCCAACCTGCTCGATCGCCGCGTCCACCACTTCGTAATCGGCGCGGCCCGGCGTGCCGAGCAGCTTGAGGTACGGCGTCCGCCCCATCAGGATCAGCTCGCGCACGGTGTAGGCGAAAACAGGCGTGTGAAGCTGCGGCACCAGCCCGACCCGCTGGGCGCGCCGGTGCGAGGGCAGCGCGTGGATGTCGGCGCCGTCCAGCAGCACCTCGCCGCGCTGCGGCGCGCGGACCCCGCCCAGAATCTCGAGCAGCGTGGTCTTGCCGCAGCCGTTGTGCCCCAGCAGATACGCGACCGTGTTCGAAGGCACGCGCAGGCTGACGCCGTGCAGCACCGGCTGGTCAATGACATAGGCATAATGAAGATTTCTGGCTTCAAGCAGTCATTTCCATCCGGTCTTGTTAATCCGCAGAATCGCCAGCAGCAGCGGCACGCCCACCAGCCCCGTGAACACGCCCAGCGGGACCTCGACCGACCACAGCGTGCGGGCGAGCGTGTCGATCACCAGCAGGAACGACGCGCCGAGCGCCATCGTCGCCGGAATCAGCCGCTGGTGATCCGGCCCGACCAGCGTCCGCGCCGCGTGCGGGATCACCAGCCCGACCCAGCCGATCACCCCGCCCACCGACACCGCGACCGAGGTCATCAGCGTGCTGAACAGGATAATCAATAACTTCAGGCGAGCCGGGTTTAGCCCCAGCGCCAGCGCCTCATGATCGCCGAGCGACAGCACGTTCAGCCGCCAGCGCACGGCCCACATGAAGACCATCCCCGCGACGCTAATCAGCATCAGCGCCGGGAGGTCCGCCAGCGTGACATCGGTCAGCCCGCCCAGCAGCCAGTACGTGATCGCGGGCAGGCTGTCGAGCGGGTCCGCGATGTACTTCAGCACGGAGGTCAGCGAGCCGAAAAACGAGCCAATCAGGATGCCGACCAGGGTCAGCACCAGCAGCGGCGCGCTGTAGTACAGGCGGCTGATGCTGTAGGCCAGCAGCACGGCCAGCAGCCCGAAGCCGAAGGCCGAAAGCTGCACCATCCCGCGCCCCGGCCGAGAGCAGCAGCATCAGCGCCGCGCCGAAGCCCGCCCCGCTGGTGACGCCCAGGATGTTCGAGTCCACCAGCGGGTTGCGGAAGATGCCCTGAAACGCCACGCCGGTCACGGCCAGGTTCGCGCCGATCAGCAGCGAGGCGGTGATGCGCGGCAGCCGGATCCGCGTCACGACGTTGTAGACCAGGTCCGGCGCGGCGTTCGCGTCGGGCCGGTCCACCACGAAGCGGACCAGCGCGTCGATCACGTCGCCCGGCGCGACGGCGTAGCGCCCCAGGCCGATCGCGTAGATCGCCAGCGGGAAGGGGAGCAGCAGCACCAGCCAGTAGATGGCATGCTGGCGCTGCTGTACCGAGAACGGCAGGCGAACGGCCACGCGCTGGCCGAGCGTCCGGATCATTCGCAGAGACCGCTCGCTTCCTCAGAGGTCACGTCATACTCGTAGAAGCGGTTGTAGAACTCAGCCACCAGCGCCTCGCAGTCGAGGTCAAGCTGGCCGGGGTAGAGCTTGTTCGCCATCCAGATGATGCCGATGATCGAGTCCGGGGCGGGGATGTCCAGCGGCGCGGTCAGCGACGGAAGCTGAATCACGTTCCCGCCCGCGACCGCCTGAACCGGCGCCCACTGCGGATCGCCGGTGATCGCTTCGACCGACGCGCCGCCATAGGTTGGCACCAGGATCACCTGGGGATTCCAGTTGTAGACCTGCTCCAGATTGACATCCTGCCAGCCAGCGCCCGGTGAGTCTTTGCTGACCGACACGCCACCCGCTGCCTCAACCATCGCGGTCTGGTACATCCCGCCGCTCGCCACACGCAGCGGATCCGTGCCGGAGAAATAGACCGTCATCGGGTTGTCGATGCCGGACATCTGCTCCCGGATCGAGCCGAGCACCTCGTCGTAAAACTCGGCGAACTGCCCGGCGCGGTAGGCCGCGTCCGGCCCCAGCACCGCGCCGACCAGCGCGACGGCTTCCTTCAAAGCCTCAGGCGTCTCGCCCTCGAAGCGCAGGATCGGGAGGCCCAGCTCGTCCGCCGCGCTCAGCCAGTCCGAATCCCGGCTCGCCAGCAGCAAATCGGGCTGGACCGCCGCGATCTCTTCCAGGTTCGATTCGCCCTGGCCGAGCGTGCTGACGGCGTTCGCCACTTCCGGGAAGCGCGGGTCGATGCGCGTCATCGCCGCGACGGCGTCGTCCCGGCGGATGCCGAGGTAAGTCGCCGCTACCAGGCGATCCGCAGCACCCACAGGGTAGACAAAATAGGTCGAGACGCCGTAGGCGGACACGACGCGCCGCACCGGCTGCGGGACCGTGACCGTCTCGCCCGCCTGATCCGTGACCGTCACTTCCGCCGGGAGCAGACCGAGTTCGATCGCAATCTGCTGGGCATCCGGGCCGGTCGCCCATTCCAGGAAGGCCGCCGCGCTCGCCGCCGGTTCGGTCAGCGGGCCGTCGCAATCCACGCTGGACAGGTACCGCCCCGCCAGGTCGGGGAGCAGCATCCGGATCGGCCCGATCTGCCCGCATTCAAATTCGATCGGCAGGTCTTCGGGCATCTCGCGCGTGATCACAAGCTGCGCCGCGCTCAAGTCGCCGAGCAGCGCGCCCGCCGGGGCGTAGGTCACGTCAAACGCCACATCCGGGTTCTGCTCCGTATAGGCCGTGATCCAGGCATCCACCACTTCGCGTGCGGACTCGTCCACCAGCGCGCTGACAGTCAACTCCTGCGCACGCGCCGACGCGAACACGGGCAGCGCCGCGCCCGCCAGCGCCGCGACCAGGAGCAGGGACAACCAAGTTCTCTTTAGCATGAGCAAGCTATCTCCCTAGAATGAAATGAGTTAACTGGCGCCGGGCGAGTCCAGCACCGTATCGCACGCGCCAAGCCAGGCGATAATCGCCTCAAGCTGCGCGATCACCATTTCCAGCGCGAGGTCGCCCACGCCGTGCGGCGGAGTCACGCGCCGGGCGCGCAAGCCCTCCAGGCGGCGCGTGCAGGCGGCGCGCTGGCGGGCGATGATCGGCTCCGCCGGGATGCCCAGTAGCCCCGCGATGTACAACCGGCTCAGAAACTCGACCCGGATGCGGCGCAGGCTGGGCGAGGGCTGCGGCTCGTCGAGCCACGCGCTCAGGCGCGCCCGCCCCGCCTCGGTCAGCGCGTATTCGGTGCGCGTTGGCGCGTCCGCGCAGGCGATCTGCGTCCCGGCGATCAGCCCTTGCTGTTCCAGCCGCTTGAGCACGGCGTACAACTGGCTGGTGCTGACGTACCACACCTGCCCCAACTGCTGCGGGTCGCGAAACGCGTCGAGCAGCTGGTAGCCGTGCTGGCTGTTCGCCGCCAGCAGGCCGAGCAGGGTGTCGTCCGGGGTCAGCTTTTGCATGGGTCCTATTCTATGGTGGAATAGCCCGCCCCGCAATAGGTTGTGACATATTTCTCAAAATGAGGGGCGGCTTGTCATTGGGCGCGGCTGGCCGCGAGCGTATCTCAGGCGGCGCCCACCAGGCGGCTCGGCGTCGGGCGCGCGTTGATCGGCCCCTGTTGTGCTAGCCTATACTGTGAAGGCGATCACTAGGTTGAGGAGAGAACATCATGAAACTGAGGCTGCTCGCGCTCTTGATCGTTCTGGCGCTCGGCGCGACCCCGGCGCTGGCGCAGGACGGCGCCAACACCATTACCTTCAACGGTTCCGGCTTTAGTTGGGACCGCGCGCTGGCGGACGGTGTGTCTGTGATTCAGTACGCCGGCGAGCCGTTGGACCACGAAGCGCCCGGCAGCCCCCAGCCGCCGCGCACCGAGTTCTCGCTGTTCCGGCAGATTCCGTGGGACCAGGTGCCGATCGACGAAATGGGGTACCCCGGCAGCGACCGCGAGGGCAAGGGATCGGTGATCGTCTACCGGCTGGCGGATATCGCGCCCTACGAGTTCTCTCAGCAGCAGGTCGAGCAGCTTCAAGCCCTGCTAGCCGGGCGCCCCGATCTGGCCCGAGTACATGCGAGTCAGCGACGACCTGATGGCGTTCAAGCTGCCCCTTCCTGCCAGTCTTCCCGGCCGGGCAGGTGATCCGCGCCCGCGCGCAATACATGGACACAAGCGCGCTCCAGGGTATCAGCTATGTGACGGTTTACCGCCAGGATGTCTCGCCGTTCATCGCCAGCGAGTTCTACTATACCTTCCAGGGCCTCAGCGCGGACGGTTTGTTCTATGTCGCCGCGACGTTCCCGCTGACGATTGAGGGCTTTCCGGTCGACTATCCTACCGATTTCGACTACGAGGCGTTCATCGCCCGGCTGAACGAATACTTCGCCGAGAGCATCGCGCAGATCAACGCGGCTCCGGCGGAGAGCTTCAGCCCGCGCCTGGAACAGCTCGACGCGGTGATCCAGTCGTTCACCTTTCTGACGGCCGGGGCGTAGCGGGCGCAAGTCGACACTTGAATGAACAAGGCGCGCCCGATCTGGACGCGCCTTGTGTATGTCTGCGATGTGCCGGGCTTAGAGGATCGCCGTGGCCAGCGCGAGCAGCACGCCGCCTGCCATGACGCTCCCCAAGCTGCCCGGCGGTGTTGGCGCCCATCGCGTGCATCAGGATGAAGT
>JAOSJP010000033.1 GCA_027494015.1 Anaerolineae bacterium | reverse complement strand
TGATTGGTTGTTGGTGAAAACAGCTCTGCTACCGGGGAACCTCTCACCAATAACCAGATACCCGAGACCAACAACCTCTTTCACGAAAGCGCCTGTTGGCCGAGGATTACCGGGCGCAGGAAATCGCGGCAATGCGCGGCATGGCGATCCGGCGAGTGTATTGGGTGGCCAACAAGCTGCGCGACCGTTTTGGCGCGGACACCAATGCACAGCTCATGATCCGCGCAGCGGAAGAGGGGTTTCTGTAGACTCTGGTAGACTTGCCTCCCCGGGCTTAACAGGTGCATCTCTCAACCTGGTACAATACTGAGAGTCCGACTACTTTTCATTTTTCGAGGTGATTATGCTGAATATACGCCCTATCCAATCCGAAGCGGATTATCCGGGTATTGCGGCAGTCATCAATGCCTTCGAAGCAGTGCCTGTCACCGTCGATCGGGTCCGGGAGTGGGTCCAGACCACTGCGCCAGAACGGATCTGCCGCCGCATGGTGGCCGTTAACCCACAAGGCGAAGTGATCGGCTACAGCGTGGCTATCCACGAAGCTTATTACCCCGATGGCCAGTTTTATGTCTGGGTGGGGATGGATCGCTCGTGGCAGGGGCAGGGTGGCGGTGCGCTGCTCTATGCTGACGCCGAATCATTTCTTCGCGCGCACCACGCCACCAGCTTGAGTAGCGAAGTGCGCGACGACAGTCCGCTGGCCCTTCAGTTTGCCGAGCGGCGTGGTTTTTGCATCGGGCATCACCTGTTCGAGTCCACGCTGGACCTGATGGCGTTTGACGAGCGTCCGTACCATCCCCTCCTGGCCCAGCTCGAAGCGCAAGGAATACGATTCCATTCCCTGGCCGATTTTGGTGACAGTTCGGAAGCGCGCCGCAAGCTGTATGACGTGAATCGCGCCACTTCGCTGGACGATCCCGCTTCCAGCGGCACGTTCATGCCCTTCGAGGACTTCGAGCGTTGGATCTGTGGCGCAGAGTGGTATCGCCCCGAGGGGCAGTTGATCGCGGCGGAAGGCGACCAATGGGTGGGATTAGCAGCGGTTCATCTGCTGCAGGAAAAGCACGAAGCCTACAACGAGATGACGGGGGTGCTGCGTTCGCACCGGGGACGCAAGATCGCGCAGGGCTTGAAGCTGTGCGCGATCCGCTATGCCCAATGGCAAGGAGCCAGCATCATGCGCACGAACAATGATTCGCTGAATGCTCCCATGCTGGCTATCAACCAGAAGTTAGGATACCAGCCTCAGCCGGGCAAGTACGCTCTGCGCCGGTTAGGGAAGGTGCGCCGCAGCCGGGCGGATCGCCGCACGCGCGCAGCGCGCCACTCGGAGACTGAGGACGCGCTGCTCGACGGCGAAGTGCCGTTCGGCTGGCTGCCTGGCGGCCCGCGCCGCGACGAGTGAGGGGGTCTCTCCGTGAAAACTTCCGAAGTTTCCGAAAACTTCGGAAGTCATTGCGGGGCCGGGCGCAGCAGAGCAACGCCTCTACGGGACAGTGCTGGCTTTGTCCTGGGGAGGGAGGGACGATCCGCTCATTCAGCCAGCGGCAGGCCGGACACCTCGCGCAGGAAATAGCGGTGAAAGCGCGAATCTCCGGTCAGCTCCGGGTGGAAGGCCGTCGCCAGCCAGTGCCCCTGGCGCACGGCGACAATGCCTTGTTCGTCCAGCCGCGCCAGCACTTCAACGCCCTCACCGACCGCCGTCACCAGCGGCGCGCGAATGAACAGCGCCGGGAATGGCGGAAGGCCGAGCGCCGGCACGTCCAGGTCTGTCTCGAAGCTGTCCACCTGTCGCCCAAAGGCGTTGCGGTTGACGGTGATATTCATCAGGCCGAGCAGCGGCTGGTCGCGCCCGATGTCGCGGGCCAGCATGATCATGCCCGCGCACGTGCCCCAGACGGGCTTGTGCCGGGCGAACTGGCGCAGCGGCTCCAGCAGCCCATAGCTCACCGCCAGCTTGCCGATGGTTGTGCTCTCGCCGCCGGGGATGATCAGCGCATCCAGCCCGTCCAACTGCCCCGGCAGGCGCACTTCGACCGGCTGCGCGCCCAGGCTGCGCAGCATCTCTTTGTGCTCCAGGAAGTCCCCTTGTAGCGCCA
>JAOSJP010000032.1 GCA_027494015.1 Anaerolineae bacterium | reverse complement strand
GTATAGTTCTGGCGCACCGGGTGATAGAGAGCCTGTTGAACTGCGACCGGTGATGACGAATCACTGGCAGTGGCGAACGTGTTGGGGGGGACGCCGGTGCGAAGTGGCATGACCGTGCCAGCTAGCCCTGTTAGCGAATGTGCCAGCAGCGCCGAGCGCGCCCTGGCCTATGAGGTCTTACGCGGGCCTGATCGTTCTCCGCATATCCCCTGTTTCTTCCGTCCTGCTGAATCAGGATAATTCCATCGTCTACTCGACGCGGGCATGCGCCCGGAGTCTTCCATGAACATGACTTTCTCTGCCGTCAAGCGCCTGCTCATCGGCAAGCCGTTCCCGACCAGCCGCGAAGTCCACGAACGGCTCGACAAGGTGCGCGGGCTGGCGGTCTTCGCCTCCGACACGATCAGCAGCAACGCCTATGCGACCGAGGCGATCATGCACGTGCTGATTGTGCTGGGCAGCGGCGCGCTGGCCATGACGCTGCCCATTGCGCTGGCGGTGGCCGCGCTGGTGCTGCTGGTGGTCTTCAGCTACATCCAGACGATCATGCACTACCCCGACGGCGGTGGCGCTTATACCGTCGCCAAAGACAACCTGGGGCGCTATCCCTCGCTGATGGCTGCCGCCGCGCTGCTGACGGACTACGTGCTGACTGCGGCTGTGTCCACCTCTGCCGGGGTGCGCGCGGTGACCTCCGCCTTCCCGGAGACGTTTGAGTACCGGGTGGTCATCGCCTTGCTCGCCATCGGCTTCATCACCTGGGTCAACCTGCGCGGCGTGCGCGAAAGTGGCACCATCTTCGCCTTTCCCACCTACGCCTTTGTGGGGGGGCTGCTTTTGGTCATCGCCATCGGCCTGGTGCGCTACTTCGAGCTGTTCGGCGTCGCGCCCCTGCCGGTCACTCACGAGATAGTGTCCAGGCAGAAAGACCTGACAGGAGTGGCCTACATCTGGCTGTTGATGCGCGCATTCTCCGGGGGATGTACGGCGATGACCGGTATCGAGGCTGTCAGCAACGGCGTGCAGGCGTTCAAGCCGCCGGAGTCCAGGAACGCGGCCCAGACGATGGTTGCGATGGGCTTCCTGGCGATGATCCTGTTCATCGGCATCGCTTCGCTGGCGACGACGATGAAGCTGATCCCCGGAGAAGGGGAGAGCATCCTATCGCAGTTGACTCGCCACGTGTCCGGCGGCGGCGCTCTGTATTACTGGGTGCAGGCGTTCACTGCGCTGATCCTGTTTCTGGCGGCCAACACCGGCTATCAGGACTTCCCGCGGCTCAGCTCGTTCCTGGCCAAAGATGGCTTCATGCCGCGCTGGATGCAGAATCGCGGCGACCGGCTGGTGTACAGCATGGGCATCCTCACCCTGGCCTTCCTGTCGTCGGGGGTTGTGCTCATCTTCGGGGCCGACGAAATCGCCATGCTGCCGCTCTACGCGCTGGGCGTGATGATGAGCTTCACCCTGTCGCAGGCTGGCATGAGCCGCCTGATGAAGAAAGTCGGCACGCTCCAGCCGGGGCAGTCCTTCTTCACCGGTGTGACAACCATCCATTACGAGCCGAACTGGCGCTGGAAGCAGCACGTCAACCAGGTGGGGGCCATCGTCACCGCCATTGTCTTCGTCGTGCTGGTGGCGACCAAGTTCCTGGAGGGCGCGTGGCTTGTCGCCCTGGTCATCCCCCTGCTGGTCTACATCTTTGACCGGATTCACGTCCACTATGAGCAGGTCGCCGCGGCTCTGAGCACGAGCGCCGTGCAGGAGAGCGACCTGATCGAGGTCGCCAACGTGGTGATCGTGCCCATCGCCGACGTGCACCGGGGCACGCTGCTGGCGCTGCAATATGCCAAGCGTCTTTCCAGCGACGTGCGCGCGGTGTGCATTTCCACGTCGCCGCAGATGCGCGAGCGGGTCACTTCGCGCTGGGCGCGCTTCCCCAAGCTGACCGAGGGTATCAAGCTGGACATCATAGACTACGACTACCGCGATATTCTCAAGCCGCTGGAAGACTACATCGCGCACATCAATCGCGTTGAGTTTCCGGATCAGCTTGTCACGGTCGTCGTGCCGGAGTTCGTCTCGCCGGAGCTGGCCGCCCAATGGCTGCACAACC
>JAOSJP010000031.1 GCA_027494015.1 Anaerolineae bacterium | reverse complement strand
GCCGCAGGGCGAGATTCCGCCGATCATCCCCGGCGGCACACCGCCCCCGCGCATCACCCCTGGCTGGGGCGGGTGTGGCTCGTGCGACACCTGCGGGCACCCGGCCAGCGAGTGCGTGACTGCGCCCGACGGCGCGTGCCTGTGGGATCCGAATACATGCGCGCCCCCGCCGCCCGGTGGGGAGTGCTTCTTCCTGACGACTATGGTCATTCCCCGGCCTGGAATGCAAGCCTTTATCACTATAGGGACGAAGCCAGATTGCCCGGATGGAGGATACTCGCCTGGCACCCTGGTGCCGCTGTCCGCCAATCCTCCCTCTCGGATGAGTTGGTCAGGCACCTGTCCGGGAGCCTCTGGGACTTCGCCGAACATCACTGTGACCATGAATTTCTCATGCACAGCCATTGCCTCTTGGTGAGTCCTGCGATCTGCATCCCTGGGGGAAGCCGCCCGGCTTCCCCCTCCCTGCGTGGGGCGTGCGCCGCAACCAGACTTCCGAAGTTTCCGAAACTTCGGAAGTCTTGACGCTGGGCGGGGCAAACCCGGTATACTTGAGGGAGTGAGGTCAAGAGACCTCCATCCGCTGGTAACAGCGGTGATTGACCGTAGAGTGGCAGGAGATTGAACGCTGCGACATGGTATAGAAGATGGCCAGACCAGTTCGTTTCACCCGCCATGCTCAGCAGAAATTCACCGACCTGGCGCGAGCAGGGTTCACGGTCACGGCGGCGCAGGTACTCGATGCTGTGACCCATCCAGAGAGCGTGGATCGTGTCGCCGATCCGCCAATCGCTCAGAAGGCTATCAGCGAACGCCATGTGATCCGCGTGGTATTTGTTGAGGATGAGGATGAGATTCGTATTGTGACGTTCTACCCTGCCAGGAGGACCCGCCATGAGTCTTGAGATACGCTATGACCGCGAAGACGATGTGCTGATGATCTGGTTCGCTCCGGAGAAGCAGATTGACCATGCCGAGCAATCCGGGCAGAGCATTCTGCACCTGACTGTCCGAGGGGAGCCGGTGTTGCTTGAGATACTCAATGCCCAGAAATTCGTGCCCGAATTGGTGCGCACAGTCATGACGGCGCAGCCGGCGGCAGCCAGTGCCTAGGGGGCTATGTCCATCCAGCTTCGGCTTGGCGCCCGTCAACCAGCAGAGTAGATGATTGGTGAGCGTCCACTTCCCTATGTCCTCCCGCGAGCGCGTCTTCGCCGCGCTGGCGCACCGCCAGACGGATCGCGTGCCACGCCTGGAAATCTGGATTGACGCGCTGCTCGACGAACTGGGCGGCGGCGACGCAGCCCGCGCCTATGTGGAGCAGGGGCAGGACGGCATCCTGCTGCCTGGCGTCAACCCGCCACAGAGCAACGCCTGGCGCACGGGCGTGGACGAGTGGGGGCGCGTCTGGCAGGATGGCATCTATGTGGGCGGCGTGGTGCATACGGAGGACGATCTGCGCCGCTATAACCCGCCACTGAGCCACGTGGATCGCCTCTTCGACCCGGCGGCAGCCGCCGACGTACAGCGCCGCTACCCCGATCACTGCCTCTTCTACGGCACGCACATCGGGCCGATGACCGCCGCGTACATGGCCATGGGCTTCGCCCACTTCTTCACGGCGCTGCTGGACGATCCCGCCTTCGTCCGGCGCGTGCTCGCCGCGCGCACTGACTGGTGCATCGCCCAGTTCCGGCGCGCGTGCGACCTGGGGGCGGAGCTGATTGTGCTGGGCGACGACGTGGCCTCGCAGGGCGGCCCGCTGATCAGCCCGGCCATGTTCCGCGCCTTCATCCTGCCCCTGCACCGGCGTATCGTCGCGGCGCTGCCCGTCCCTGTGATCTGGCACAGCGATGGCGACATTCGCACCTTGTTGCCGCTGGCGGTCGAGGCGGGATTCGCCGGTGTGCACGGCCTGGAGCCTGCTGCGGGCGTGGACCTGGCGGTGGCAAAGCGCGAGTTCGGGCGCGACCTGGCCCTGGTCGGCAACCTGGACGTGCGTGCCCTGTACGAGGATGACCTGAGCGCGGTGCGCCGCGAGGTGGATCGCTGCCTGGCCGATAGCGCGTCGGGCGACGGCTACCTGTTCGCCTCGTGCAACAGCATCTTCAGCGGCCTGAACGCGCGCGCCGTC
>JAOSJP010000030.1 GCA_027494015.1 Anaerolineae bacterium | reverse complement strand
CGTTCTGCGCCGGAGTACCGTCCCGACGGCGAGCTTGGCCGGGTGGGGCAGGGGGCGCGGATGCCGGTGACGGGGCGCACGGCGAACAACCAGTACGTGCGGGTGGAGTACCGGGGACGCGAAGGCTGGCTGTTCTACGGCTTCGTGGAGATCGAAGGCGACCTGGACAGCGTGCCGGTGATCGAGGCGGAGCCGGGACAGGTTTTCGCGGTGGTGAAGACGACGAGCGCTCCCATTCGTTCTGCGCCGGAGTACCGTCCCGACGGCGAGCTTGGCCGGGAGGGGCAGGGGGCGCGGATGCCGGTGACGGGGCGCACGGCGAACAACCAGTACGTGCGGGTGGAGTACCGGGGACGCGAAGGCTGGCTGTTCTACGGCTTCGTGGAGATCGAAGGCGACCTGGACAGTGTGCCGGTGATCGAGGCGGAGCCGGGACAGGTCTTCGCGGTGGTGAAGACGACGAGCGCTCCCATTCGTTCTGCGCCGGAGTACAGTCCCGACGGCGAGCTTGGCCGGGAGGGGCAGGGGGCGCGGATGCTGGTGACGGGGCGCACGGCGAACAGCCAGTACATGCGGGTGGAGTACCGGGGGCGTGAAGGCTGGCTGTTCTTCGGCTTCGTGGAGATCGAAGGCGACCTGGACAGCGTGCCGGTGATCGAGGCGGAGGCGGAAGGTGTGCTGGTGCTGGTCGGGTCGCGCGCGGTGATCATCTATGCTGCGCCAGGCCTGTACGCAGACAGGATTGAGACGGTCGAGAACGTCGAGCTACCGGTCACCGGGCGCACGGCGGATGGCGGGTGGTACCGCGTCGAGTGGCAAGGGCGCGAGGCGTGGATCGTCAACAGTTACTACCTGCGCATTGAAGGGGACAAGAACGCTTTGCCGGTGGTTGAGGAGGAGGCGGAAGTTGCACCCACGCCCCGGCCAGCGGCATACCCTGCCGGCGCACCCAACGCGGACTGGACACCCCTTGTACGTGAGTTCAACGGCCTGCCGATGGTCTACGTGCCCGCCGGATGCTTCGTGATGGGCAGCACCGACCCGCAGATTGATGCGGCGCTCGAACAGTGCAGAGCGGACTATGGCCCGTGCGAGCGAGACTGGTTCACGGATGAGAAACCCCGCTCTGAGGTCTGTCTGGATGCCTTCTGGATCGGGCAGACTGAGGTGACGAACGCGCAGTATCAGGCTTGCGTGCAGGCAGGCGCTTGCAGCCCGCTGAAGGACAGGCGTTACGCAGGGAATGGCAACCACCCCGTCGTGTCTGTGGACTGGTTCCAGGCGCGCGACTACGCCGCGTGGGTGGGCGGTGCGCTGCCCAGCGAGGGGCAGTGGGAATACGCCGCGCGCGGGCCGCAGGGCTTGCAGTATCCCTGGGGCGAGGAGCTTGACGGCAACCGGCTCAATTACTGCGACGCGAACTGCGCGAACGAATGGCGCCATGCTGCCTACGACGATGGATACGCGCAGACCGCGCCGGTGGGGAGCTTTCCAGCGGGTGCTTCATGGGTTGGGGCGCTCGATCTGAGTGGCAATGTGTGGGAGTGGACCAGCACCCTCTACCGGGAGTATCCCTACCGCGCCGGCGACGGGCGTGAGGACCCAGCAAGTGCCGGTTGGGGGCGGGTGCTGCGCGGCGGCTCGTGGACCGATGGGCGCTTCAATGCTCGCGCCGCAGACCGCCTCTGGCTGCAACCGTCCACTACAGACTTCCACTATGGCTTTCGGATCGTGATGGCCGAGAGCGGCCCCACGTCGGACGCCGGAGCGGTTGAGGCTGCGCCAGGGCCGACGCCCACGCCGACGCCCACGCTAACCCCCGCCAATACGTTCCTCGGCATCATTCTGCAGACGGGCTTCTCTGGTGGACCGAGTGAGTTCTTCAGAGATGGCGAGGGCTGGCGGATTGTCTCTGAGGGCGGCGAGATGATGTACTGCGTCGGCGGAAGCTACGATAACTTTCCCGCCGTGTACTTCAAGGTGCCGGACACACTGCGCGACTATTTCATTCAGGCCCGCGTGCGCTTCACCAGCGCCAGTGGACACGTCGCCCTGATGACGCGCCTGAACTCCTCGGTCGCTGGCTACCGCCATGCGCTGCAATGGGGTGCGGAAGGAATTATCAGCCAGTACTACTACCCTGCTGATAGCGGCCTCGGCGCTGCCAATGTCTCCGTGCGCAGCGGACAGTGGTATACCCTGCGCGCCGAGATCGAGGGTGACGCAAT
>JAOSJP010000029.1 GCA_027494015.1 Anaerolineae bacterium | reverse complement strand
CGCCCTGGTTTATCTCACCCCCGCTCGGCGCTGACGCGCCTCACCGCCCCCTCTCCACGTTGGCTATGCGTTACCCACAAATACCCCCCATCCCCAGCCCCTTCCCCCGCGCTGCGCGGAGGGAAGGGGAGCAGGCCCGCCGCTTTTCTCCCTTCCCCCTCGTGGGGGAAGGGCCGGGGATGGGGGCACACGGCAGCCAGTGCCCACTCCATTTCAACCGAATTCGATACACTACCAAGCGATTGCCCTGTTTGTACTACCATGTGATTTGTGATATAAGTCTCTGAAAGATACGGTCGGCAGGGTGCGCCGCGCGCCAATGGGACCTGCCGGATGTGGGTTTGCCATCCTCTACTCCCAACGTAAAGCGACCGAAGTCTATTTGAGCACGATTGTCTGGAGGTCTTATGTCTCATCTTGCGGCACGATCTGTGCGCGCGCCATTGTCGCGGGTGCTGGTGCTGACAGCCTGGGTTCTCGCGCTGGCGGGGGCGCTGTTCGGCGGGCAACCCGTGCTGGCTGCAACCGATACCTTCGCCAACCTGACTGCTATCGCCGCCGGCCCGCCTGCCGGGCCTGGCAGCCTCTACCCCTCGCAGATCGTCGTGGCGGGGTTGGCGGGCAATATTCTGGATGTCAATGTCACGCTGCATGGCATCAACCACAATCGCCCGGATGATCTGGACGTGCTGCTGGTAGGCCCGCTGGGTCAGACCGTCATCCTGACGTCAGATGCCTGTGGTGACATGAATCCCGGCGGCGCTGATTTCACCTTCGACGATGAAGCCGCTTCGCCTCTGCCAGACACCGATGGGGGCACCGCGTGTGTGACGGGCACCTATCAGCCGTGGAATTACGGCGGGCTGGGCACGGACGACTACAGCGCGCCAGCGCCAGCCGGCCCCTACGGCTCGACGCTCTCGGCCTTCGATGGCACCATCGCCAATGGGACGTGGAGTCTGTACCTCATGGATGATCGCGACAATTACGGCGGGACCATTGGCGGGTGGAGCCTGACCATCGAGTCCGAGGATGTTCCGGTGGAGCCGGGCGAGCCAGCCGCGCCGATCATCACTGCGGAAGATGTGCTGCGCTCGCAGGCGGCGTACTGCGCCAACCTGACCGGGGAAACTAACCCAATCGTGCGGGCGGACATCCCCAGCGGCACGGTGACAAGCGGCGGCGTGTACTGCCGCGTCATCGCCGAGAACGGCACGTTCGTGGCCATGCACAACGGTGCGGCGGCCATCGGCAACGCGGACGTGCTCGCGCAGGGCGTCATCCACGCGGTGGATGTGTTCGGGATGACCGGTGGGACGGGCTTCGTCGCCTTCAACAACCCGATTGAGGTCTGCCTGCAGGGCAGCGGGCGCTTCCTGTTCCTGAACGCAGCGACCTCGCCGCGCGCGCTGAGCCAGCTTCCGGCATACAGCCAGGGCGGTTACACCTGCGCCAGCATTCCTAATGCGGGCACGGTGGTGCTGGTCCCGTAAGCGCCAGCATCCGGTTTGCATAGGGCCAGCGGCAGGGGGTGCGCCTCCCGCCGCTGGTTTTTTTGGGGGGGAGGCGGTGATTGGGTAGGGGTGATCAGTGTTCGGTTGTCAGTAATCAGTTTTTGGGGCAGCGTCTCTGAAGTTTCCATTTCGACTGAACTTGACAGAAGCGAGCGTGATATACTAAAATCCGTATAATGGCCAATCAACCAGCGTGGACGATTGAGTTTTATATTGCGCCCGACAGAGCCTGCCCCGTCGAGGTTTTTCTGGATGGCTTAGACCCGAAGACTCGTGCGCGTTTCCTCTGGTCAATGGAACAGCTTCGGGTGCGCAATGTTCAGGCGAGGGAACCGCTGGTCAGGCATCTGGAAGACAAGCTCTGGGAACTGCGGGAAGAGAGCCAGACGAATATCTATCGCATCATCTACTTCTTCTACAGGGGACGGCGCATTGTTTTTGTGCACGGATTCCAGAAAAAGACGCAAAGAACACCCCGTAAGGAACTTGACATTGCCCGCGCCCGCTATGAGGAGTTTCTTAGCCGGGAAGAGAGAAACTGGGGTGACGCATCATGAGCGAGAAGCACAAACCCGAAGGCCAGGAGCGCTTTGAGGCGTACTGGGCGCGGCAGATGGCCGACCCAGCATTTCGCGCGCATTATGAAGAAGAGGCCGCGAAAAAAGCGCTGTGGCTGCAACTGGTCGAGGCGCGGCAAGCCGCCGGCCTCACCCAACAGCAGATGGCCGAACGTCTGGGAGTCTCGCAGGCGCAGGTGGCCCGTATCGAAAAGCGCGGCTACCACGCCTACACGCTCAATACTCTGCGCCGCTACGTCCAGGCGTTAGGTGAAGGTTACTCGCTGGAGATCACCATCCACACGCCTGC
>JAOSJP010000028.1 GCA_027494015.1 Anaerolineae bacterium | reverse complement strand
CACGCCAACCAGGGGCGCTCCAACGACTGCGGGCCGCATGTCGTGGCCATGGCCGTCAACTTCTGGCACGGGCGCGCCGTCCTCGACGCGGACGAGGTCGCCCGCGCCATGAACCGCCCGCGTCTGGGGGTCGGCTTCCCGCCGCTGGTCGTGCGCCGCATCCCGGCCTGGGCCACCTTCCCCTGGGGCATCGCCGACGTGCTGCGCGCCAACGGCGTCCCCGCGCGCTGGCGCGCCCGTGCCAGCGAAGACGACTTGCGCCGCGCCCTGGCAGAAGATCGCCTGCCCATGCCCATCTACGGCGAGCCGCTGCGCTGGCGCGGCCTGCGCCCGGCCGGTTGGGCGCACGTGGCCATTCTATGCGGCTGGGAGCCGGCGGAAGAACGCTATTGGTTCGTGGATTCGTCGCGGGCCAGCGCGCCGACGGCCCGCCCGCGCGCCGAGTTCCTGCGGCTGTGGGGCCACATGGGCCGCCTGCTGGTGGAGACGATCTAGGGAGTGTTATGAACTTGGAATTCTTGACAAGGGAGGGAGTGTGCTGTTGACCTCACCCCCTGGCCTCGCTGCGCTCGGCCTTTCCCCCTCTCCGTCAACGGAGAGGGGGAGGCGAGGCGCACCAGCGCCGAGACGGGGGTGAGGTAAAGCCAGGAGCTACCCTAAACCACTGGGCGAGAAAGGAGCCGGAAAACAGGGGTTGAAAGTCCATAACAGGCTCTAGCCTCCCAGGGGAATCGTCGCGCCCTGCGCCAGGTACGCGCCCGCCTCGTCCAGCACTTCGACGTTGCGGAACGCCGCCCCCTCGACCGTGTACATCCCCGCGTAGAGCGAGTCTGTCTCCGGCGGGAGGGCCAGGTCGAACCACAGCACCAGCCGGTCGCCCGCCCGCCAATAGCGCCCCGGCCAGGCCGGGCGATCCGCCTGCGCCAGCCGCACCCCATCCTCGTCGAGGGCGTGCACGAACGCCTGGGCGTCCGCGCTCGACGGCCCGGCCAGCTCCCACAGCAGCGCCACGCTCGCCGCGTCCAGCGCGAAGCCGGTGAGCGTCGCGCCGTTGGCGAAGCGGACGGGGGGAATGGGGGTCATGTCCGCCAGCGGCAATGTGCCCGCAGCCGGACGCAGCGCATAGGACGGCTCGCCGGGGCGCAGGGGGAATACGTCCGTCCCCGGCGCATCGAGGCAGGCGGCGTCCGGGCAGGTACGTAGCCCAGGGACGGGCGCGATCACTTCCAGCGCGTCCCCGGCGGGAATGACCGCTGTGCGCGTGCCATCCACGAAGCGCAGCGACGGCAGCCGGTCGAGCAGCGCCCCCCACACCGCGGGAATCTCGTCGAAGGGCGCGAGCTCCTCGTCGCTGATCACGAGCGCGTCCGCCGGGCTGCGCGCCAGCACCGCCGCGCGCACATCGAGCAGATAGTGCAGCGGCGTCCCGAAGCCGCCCGGCGTGGCCCGCCCGTCCACGAAGTCCAGCAGCGCGGCGAACGCATACACCTGCAGGGCAACAATCACCGCCAGCAGCGCAGCCACTCCGCCACTCAGCGCCCGGCGGAGACGCGGCGCGCGTAGGGCCGCGATCCCGGCGTCCATGCCCGCCCCGGCCAGCAGATAGGCGGCGGGCATCAGCGGGATGAAGTAGTGGGGCACCACCTCCGTCCACTCCCAGGTGAAGAGCAGCACGGGGACGATCAGCCAGGCGGCCAGGATGACCTGTGCTTTGACCTCACCCCCTGGCCTCGCTATGCTCGGCTTTTCCCCCTCTCCATGCATGGAGAGGGGGAGTCGAGGCGGTCTACCGCCGAGACGGGGGTGAGGTAAAGCGAAGAATCGCCTGAAACCCGGCTCCGTAGGGGCGTATTGCAATACGCCCCTACGCCACACGCCCCGCCCCAGCCACCACGCGGCGCTCAGCGCCGCCGCCAGCGGAATCAGGGCGAAGAGGGGATCGGCGCCGGGGACGGTGGCGCGATAGGCGCGGAACTGCTCCGGCCCGGCCAGCGCGTGAATGTCCGTCCCGGCGACGGTCAGCCAGGCGTGTTCCAGCGCCTGGCTGCTGAGGGCGCGCCGGTGATCGGGATCGGTCTGCACGCGCTCGCGCAGGGCATCGGGCGCGAGCCAGCCGTCGCGGTACGCCCCGGCGGCGGCGGGGAGCGCGGTGAGCGCGGCGAGCAGCAGCCCGGCGGCCAGTTCGCGGCGGCGAATCCGGCGCGGCCAGAGGGCCAGCGCCAGGGCGCTCAGCGGGACGAGGCTGGCGGCGGCGTAGTGAAGCTGGACGGCCAGCGCCAACAGCGGCCAGTGCGCGATCCGCGCCCAGCGGCGGCCTTCGGCATAGCCGAGCAACGCGGTGAAGACGGTGAGCACGGCGAAGGGCGGCAGCAGGTCCTGCGCCCACAGCTTGCGCGCGTAGATCGCCCCCCAGGGACTCGCCGCGTAGAGCAGCGCGGTGATCAGCGCCGCCCGCGCGCCGGCATAGCGCCGCGCCAGCGCCCAGGTGAAGGCGACGGCCAGCACATTCAACGCGCCGACGTAGAGCGTGGCCGGCAGGGGACTGTCGCTGAAGACGAAGGGGACGGCGAACAGGTAGACGCTGACCGGCGGGTTGGGCAGGTTCACCGAGGAGCCTGAGGCCGAGCAGGGGCAGGTCGCGCCCGCGCGCCAGGTCGAGCGCGCGCATCATCATGTTCGCCTCGTCGCGCTTGAACTCGGTGATGCCCGGCGCGCCCATGCGCAGCGCCGTCGCCAACAGCAGAATCAGCGCCAGCGCCAGCCATTCGCCGCGCCGTATTGGAGCAGCCCTTGCCATACACAACTCGCTTGGTGTA
>JAOSJP010000027.1 GCA_027494015.1 Anaerolineae bacterium | reverse complement strand
GATAAGAACAACGAGACCAGGCAGTCCTGACGCCTCGCGCCGCCGTCTGGCCGCACGTTCTTTGCTCATTGCAATCCCTCACTGCCCTGAGCGTGTGAGGCCCCCGTCAGAAACAGCTTACAGCGAAAAAGGGGCGTATGTGCTACGCCCCCCCTCCCAAGATCGTCAATCCGCATCGGAACCGCTTTGCCAGCGTAGAACACGCTATCTGTAGTCCCTTGTGTGCCGCTCATCCCCCTGGCTGGAGCGTCGCTTCCTGGAAGAGCGGGGCCGTTTCGCCCACGCGGAAGGTCGCCTGGGCCTGCCCCGCTGCATCGGCCAGCGTCACAGTGTCACCCTCGCGCCAGGCGGGCGCTTCGCGCGCCCAGAAGAGCGCGGCGGGGGTGTTCTGCCCCTGGCGCGAATAGACGCGCACCAGGCTGCCCTGTTGCAGCCGGAACTCCGGAAAGAGGTAAGTGTCGCCGCGCTCGTTGCTCAGCGTCCAGCCCTGCAAGTTGAGGACGTTGCCCACGTTGCGAATCTCGACCGCTTCGCTGGTGACGCTGCCCCACCCTGTCAGGTTGGCGATGACCACCTGCGCGTTGATGGCGGTGGGCAGCAGCGTAACCGTTGGCGCGATCTGCGTCAGCGAGAAGGGGGTATTGGTCGGCGAGGGCGCGGGCGTCGGCGTGATCAGCGCCGCGCAGCCCGGCACGGGGATGATCAACTCCTGACCGATCTGCAGGTTGGTCACGTCGGCTTCGGTCATGTCGTTGGCGAGCAGGATGTCGCCCGCATACACGCCGTACTGCTGGGCGATGTTGATGATCAGGTCGCCCGACTGCACGACATGACGCAGACAGCCGTCGTCCTCGGTTTCGGGCGTCGGAGAAGCGACTCCGGGCGGCAGATCGGTCGGGACGGGCGGCAGCCGCGCCGGGTCAATGGTGGCGACAGCCGTCACGCCGGCAACGGCCAGCCCCCCTGCCAGGTCCGGCGTCGCCGTGACCACGGCCACCACTTCCGCGCGCTCAAAAAGAGCCGTGCCGGTCAGTTGCAGCGCGTCAATCGTGCTCTGGTACTCGGCGGGCTGCATGTTCATGCCGGGGATGGGCGTCGCCGTCAGGATGACGATCTGCGTCGGCGCGGGCACTGGCTCGTCCTCGTCGAAATAACCGCCCAGGACGAGCACACTGAAGGCAACGAGCAGCGAAACAATCACATTCAGGACAATAAACCCGGCCAATACCTGGCGACTCATCGCGCTGCCCCCTCACTCCTCACCTACCGGTTCTGTCGCGCCGGGCGGCCATCAGGACCGCGTGACCGCCCGTGTGTGGCAGTCATATTATCACACGGCTTGAGTCAGAGCAACGCGGGGAGGGGTGAAGGCAGGGCAATCGCATCAAAGTCCGCCGCGCGCCAGCCTACTCGTAGGGGCGTATCGCCATACGCCCCTACGGACCTCACCCCCGCTCGGCGCTGGCGCGCCTCGCCGCCCCCTCTCCGTCAACGGAGAGGGGGCAAGCCGAGCGCAGCGAGGCTGGGGGTGAGGTAGAACAACACGCACGTTTGAAGCGATTGCCCTGGGGTGAAGGGGTGAGATAGCGCTCAGACTTCGGAAATCTTCGAAGACTTCCGAAGTCTGGCGGAGTCGCGCCTTATCGTCGGGCTGCCCGCTATAGCATCACCTTGCCGCCGTCCACATTGATCGCCTGCCCGGTGAGGTAAGCCGCTGCGTCGCTGCACAGGAAGAGCACCACCCCGGCCACGTCGTCCGGCTGGCCGAGCCGCCCCTGGGGGATGTCCGCCAGCCATTTCTGCATCTGCGCCGCGTTACCGCGCAGCGCGGCGGTCATCTCGGTGGCAATGACGCCGGGGCAGACCGCGTTGACGCGAATGCCATAGGCGGCGAATTCGCGGGCGCACTCTTTGGTGAAGCCGACCAGCCCGGCCTTGCTGGCGACGTAGCTGGCCCGGTTGGGCAGCGGGATGTTGTGCCCGGCGATGGAAGCGATGTTGACGATGACCCCGCCCCCCGCCGCGCGCATGATCCGCCCCGCCGCCTGGCTGGTGTAGAACGCCGCGCTCAGGTTGACGGCGAGCGCCCGCCCCCAGTCGTCGAGCGACATCTCCAGAATGGGCGCGTGCGGCTCGATGCCGGCGTTGTTGACCAGAACATGCAGCCCGCCCAGGTCGGCGGCGATCTCCGCGATCATCTCCTGCGCGGCCTGGGGATCGCTCACGTCCGCCGGGCAAGCGCGGGCCGGCGCGCCGAGGGCGTGTGCCGTGCGCTCGGCGCTGGCTGCGTCAAGGTCATTGACCGCCACCGTCGCGCCCGCCCGTGCCAGCGCGCTGGCGCAATGGCCAGCGGCGCGTCCGTCCCGGCCAGGCGGCACGGTGAAGATCGCGTCCGCCGTCGCGTCCCAGAAATAACGCTGCCCGCCACTCCAGCCGGACATAGCCGAGGAACTCCGGGCACAGCGCGCGATCGGGCTGCGTCTGCGTGGCTGTCCGGGTTACCACCTGGTAGCAGCCGCCGTCGCGCATGGAAGCGGGCGGGTCGGCCACGCCTTCGCGATCCCAGGTGGCCGCGCGGAACAGCCGCGCCGGGCCGTCGGCGGGAACCTGCTCGAAGATCAGCCCGCTGACATCCAGCGCCCCGCCGGACACATTGACCAGCAGCAGGGCGTCGCGCTCGTACACCAGGCGCAGCGACGGCGGCGGGCCGGGCGTTGCTTCCGCCGCTGCCCCTGCCGCAGGCGGGGCAGTGAGCGTGACAGACGGCGCTGCGGTGGGCGTCGCCGATGGCGCTTCGGTCGCAGTGGCGGACGGCGGCGGCGTGTCCGT
>JAOSJP010000026.1 GCA_027494015.1 Anaerolineae bacterium | reverse complement strand
AGCCGCCATCCTCGTCGTAGGTAGTTCGGTCATTCGGGGCATAGACACGCGCACCTATGATTGCCTGGCGGAAATCGGGCAGCAAGTCGGCTTTGAGATGGCGCATATTGGCGTGCGCAACCTGGATCGTGACCGGCGTATGATGCCGGCGCGTCGAGGGCAGGAACGTAACTCAGTGATCGAAAACAGAATGCATCAGGAATACGTCATCGGCTTCTACAAACCTGGGGGCCTCAATGAGACTGGCTGTGTAATTGATGGACACCACTTCACCCCCGTTCCCCACAACCGCGCCGTGCTTTCGGGTGAGGCAATGACTGGCAACGCATCGCCAGCCAGCCCTTCCTACCCCTTGCCCGCCGCGCTGCGCCCGGCCAGCCACCCCGTCGAGAAGGCCGCCTGCAGGTTGTAGCCACCGGTGTCGGCGGCCAGGTCGAGCACCTCACCGGCAAAGTAAAGCCCGGCCACCAGGCGCGACTGCATGGTGCGCGGGTCCACCTGGCGCAGGTCCACGCCGCCCGCCGTGACAATCGCCGCTGCCAGCGGCAGGTGCCCGCTCACTTCCAGGCCGAAGTCTTTGAGCCAGGCGCGCAGGCGCAATCGCTGCTCGCGCGTCACCTGGTGACATGGCGCGGCGGGGTCAAGGCCGGTCAGATCGCAGCACACCGCAATCAACTTCTGGGGGAGCAGCCCCTTGAGCAGCGCGCTGACCTGGCGCTTGCCATGCGCGTCGAGGTCGCGCAGCAGGCGGGCGTCCAGTTGGCTCTCGTCGAGCGCCGGCTTCAGGTCAATGGACAGGCGCACGCGCCGCCGCTCGTGCAGGGCGACGACCGCCCGGCCACTGAGGGTGAGGATCACCGGGCCGGAGACGCCGAAATGGGTGAAGAGCATCTCGCCGAACTCGCGCCCGGCCCGCTTGCCATCTACCCACAGCGTCACCTCGACGTTGCGCAGGCTCAGCCCCATCAAGCGGGGCGCGACATCGCCCGCCGTGTTGAGAGGAACCAGGGCCGGGCGGATGGGCGCGATGGTGTGGCCCACCGCCTCGGCCAGCCGGTAGCCGTCGCCGGTCGAGCCGGTGCCCGGATACGACGCGCCGCCCGTCGCCACGATGACAGCGCGGGCCTGGTGCTCGCGGCCATCAGCCAGCGCTACCCCTCGCACCCGCCCATCAAGCACGATCAGGCGCTCGACACACGCGCCCGTCCATATGCGGATGCCGCAGCCCTGCGCCCAGGCCACCAAGCGATTGGCGACATCCTGGGCGTCGTTGCTGGCAGGGAAAACGCGCCCGCCGCGCTCGGTGACGGTGGCGACCCCCTGCTGAGCGAGGAAATCAACGAGATCGGTGTTGAAGAACTGGCCGAAGGCCGAGCGCAAGAACGACCCATTGGGGCCGAAGTGGGGCAGGAACTCATCCAGGGGACAACTGTTGGTCAGGTTGCAACGGCCTTTGCCGGTGATGCGCAGCTTGCGGCCCGGCTGGTTCATCTTTTCGATCAGCAGTGTCGCCGCGCCCATCGTCGCGGCCTGACCAGCCGCCATCAGGCCCGCCGGACCACCGCCGATGACGATCACGTCGGAGGCAATCACCAGCCGCCTACGCTCGCGCGACCCATAGCCGCGCCGTGCCGTCGTGTGAGGCGGTGGCCAGCAGCATCCCGTCCGCGCTGAAAGCCAGCCCGGTCAGCCCGCCATCGTGGGCGTGCAGGGCGCGCAGGGCGCGCGTGCTCTTCCCCGCGCGAAGCGTCGCCACCTTCCACAGCCGCAGGCCGCCATCCAGCGAAGCCGCCACCAGCAGCGACCCATCCGGGCTGAAGGCGACGGCGCGCACGCAGTTGGCATTGTAATCGGCGTAGGTCACGCGGGCCAGCTCGTCGCCGGAGGCCGCGTCCAGCAGGGCCAGCCCGCCATCGGTGAAGCCGACGGCCAGCAGCGTCCCCTCCGGGCTGAAGGCCAGGCAGCACCCTTCGGCGGGCAGGGTGTGTTCCAGCCGCACCCCCTGGCGCAGCCCATCCCACACACGAACGCGCTCCCCGCCAGCGATCTCGGCCAGCGCCTCACCGTTCCGACTGGCGGCAAAGACCAGCGGCGCGGCCCCCTGGTGACCGGCGTCGGCGACCTGGCGGCGTGCTCCCACGTCCCAGACGCGCAGCGCGCCGTCGTCGCCGGCGGAAAGGAGCCGCTCGCCCGCCCCCTGCCAGGCGAGGTGCGCGACCCGCTCGCTGTGCCCGCGCAGCGCCGTCAGGCAGAAGCGGCGCTGTACATCCCACAGGCGCACCGTGCGGTCGTCCGACGCCGAGGCGAGCAGCGATCCGTCCGGGCTGAAAGCCACCGCATTGACCGGCTTCTCGTGGCCGATCAGGGCGCGGATGCGCGTCCGCTGGCCCGTGTGCCACAGGCGCACCGTCTTGTCGTCGGAGCCAGTGGCCAGCAGCGACCCGTCCGGGCTGAAGGCGACGGCGCGCACGCTGTCGCGGTGAGCGGAGAGCGCGCGCAGGGCGACGACCTGGCGCGCGCTGCTCGCCGTGATCGCGCCGGGCGACGGGCTGTCTGGGGAAGGGGGCGCTCCATCGAACAGGCGAGCGCGCAGTTGGCCCAGCGCCGAGTCATGGTCCTGGCGGTGAAAGTCCACGTACTGGATGCGGCGCAGTTGGAAGTGCAGCCGGGGGACGGGTCGCCACAGCACGGGCAGGATGGCCTTGCCCTCATCGCGGACGTACTGCCACTCGTCCTCGACGTTCTTGGAGGTCATGGAGTCCGGCGAGATGATCAGCAGCAGCGCGTCGCAGGCGTCGAGGCCCTGCTGGACGGCGGTGCTCCAGTTGGCGCCGGGGGGAATATCGTCTACGTCAATCCACACCTCGGCTCCCAGCCG
>JAOSJP010000025.1 GCA_027494015.1 Anaerolineae bacterium | reverse complement strand
CAATCTCCTCCATCAGCCGGATTGTCTCGGCCAGCGCCACGACGATCCGCTGGTAGTGCTGAATGTCGTCCCAGGTGAGGACGCGCTCGCGCCGGTCTTTGAGCCACTTCTCCAACACCTGGTAGCCGCCGACGTAGAACGTCCACACCTGTGGCGGGACGCCCTCGAAATACTGTGTCTTGTTGATGGTCACCCGCCGCAACTTCTCGTCGTACTTCGGGTAGCTGCGCTCGACGCGCCCGTCACCTTCAGCGGGGAAGGTGGTGATGAAGCGATTCACCGCCGGCGCGCGCAGCAGGTGCAGGTCTACCAGTTCCGCGCCCATCTCGACCAGCGCGGCGAACAACTCAGGGTCGCTCGTCAGGGGCAGGCGGGGGAAGTCAATCTTGAGGAACTCGGCATAGCGCGCGCGGTAGGTGGGACTGTGGAAGACCGCATAGGCGTAGGCGAACACGTCTTCGGGGTAGAAGACCCCACCCCCTGGCCCCCTCCCCGCAAGCAGGGAGGGGGAAGGAGTGGTACCAAAGGCACGATCAAGACCAGGCTGGTCCCTCCTAGTCTGTGGGGAGGGGGAAAGAGCGGTTGACGGCAGGGCTGCAGCGATCGCTTGCAGCACTCGCTCAATGTCGTCAAGCACGTCTTCATTGCGGAAGCGAAGCACGCGCAGCCCCAGGCTCTCCAGATATTCCTGGCGCAGGGCGTCTTCCTGCTGCGTGTACTCGTGGATCGGGCCGTCCACTTCGATGATCAGGCCGGCATCGTGGGCGTAGAAGTCCACAATGAACGGCCCAAACGTATGCTGGCGGCGGAACTTGACCCCGGCAAGCTGATCTTTGCGCAGGCGTTTCCACAACGCCTGTTCTGCCGGAGTCGGCTCGATTCGTTTCTGCTGGGCCAATGGCTTCAGCTTCTCCCAGAGCTTAGTGGGGGTGTACCAGGGACGGGATTCAGCCCTGTCCTCGCGCAAGACCCCACCCCCTGGCCCCCTCCCCGCAAGCGAGGAGGGGGAAGGCGTGTCGGTAGCGGAGGAGTAGGGCGCGCCGGAGGCCCCTGGCCCCCGCTCTGCCCCCTACCTCCCTCCCCCTTGCCCTCACTCCCCTCCCTCCCCACTTGTCCCTCACTCCCCCTCCCTGCTTGCCCCCTATCCTCCCTCCCCACTTGTCCCTCACTCCCCCTCCCTGCTTGCGGGGAGGGGGCAGGGGGTGGGGTTCAAACCGCATCCCCAGCCGCGCCTCCATCTCGCGCACGAAGGCCGGGGCCAGGTTCGGCGTGCGCCCGCCGGGGCCGGGCGGCCAGGGTGAGTCCGATAGCAGTTCGTTTGGGGCAGGGTAGAGGTAGAGGGGGAAGACGTGATTTGCCTCGCGGCTCGTTGTTGAGATCACGCAGTCGTTCGCGGGTTCCTGGGCAACCCAACAATGCCTGTAGCCGACGGTTGCTTGTTGTCTGGAGGAGAGCAAACACAGAGTATCTCGGTGGAATACATGGGTCAGCAACTCCCGTCGCGGACGATCCATCACGATCTCGCTGAAATAGCAGGGCCGCCAGTCAAAGGGGCGATACAAACAGTCAATCAGGTCTTCTTCCCAGGCATCGTCCTGCCGGAGGCTTGCGCGGGCGTCGGCGAGTCGCCAGCCCTCACTGTCTTTCACGCCGTACTTTGCGCGAAACTGCTCATCGCTCAGCCAGTCGCTCCGCATCTCTGCAATGCGCTCGTGCAATCGCTCGCGCTCGAAGTCAATGGCGAAGTGATCGCGGTGGGTCTGGAAACCGAGCACATTCACCGGCATCGCCTCGGTGATCTTCCACCCCCACTCATACTCCGCCTTCAAGTCCACGTCCTGCGGCACGAACAGATAGAACGGCGCGTCCGGCGCGATCTCCTGCCAGGGCGTGTCCGTCAGGTCGTGCGCCAGGAGCCATTCGTATTTGCCCTGGCGGTCGCCCCACAGGTCGGCGTAGTGCACGCGGGCGGGTGAACCCCGCCCCCAGCCCCCTCCCCGCTTGCGGGGAGGGGGAGCGGGGTGGGGTCTCTGACCCTCGCTTCACGAATAGCCCAATCGCCACGCCCTGCTGGATGTCGAACACGTTCTGGTCGGGCGAACCGTCGGGCGCGACCTCCTTCTTCTTGCTGTTGCCGTGCAGGTTGAGGATGTAGATGTCGCTGAAAGCGGCCATCAACTGCTGGCGCATCCCGCGAAAGGTGGGGTTATCCAGATAGCCGTGATTGGTGATGAAGGCCAGCACGCCTTCGCCGGTCTGGGCGATGCGCCACTGCCCGAAGCGGATGAACTTCACGTAGTCGTCCTGCAGCCACTTGGGGTTGCGCTCGCCGAGCGGCTGGCCGTCCACGAAGTAGTAATCGCGGATGAGGCCGCTGATCCAGTCGCCCCGGTTGCTGCTGTGCCCGCTGTAGGGCGGATTGCCGAGCACGACCATGATCGGCTTCTCGCGCTTGACGGACTCGGCGGCGCTGGCTTCCTGGCTGATGATCCCGGCCAGGCCGAGCGGGGTCTCCTCTGGCCTGATCTCGGCCTCCAGGGTGTTGGTCAGGTAGATGCCCAGGCGCTGCCCGCTGCGGAAAGTGTAGCCGAGGTCTTGCAGGGCGATGCCCAGCTTCATGTGCGCCACCGCGTAGGGGGCGACGAGCAGCTCGAACCCGAACAGGCGTGGCAGCAGGTGCGCGCCCACGTAATGATCCCAGGCTCCAAGCTGTCCCTGGGCGCGCAGGGTCTCGTAGATGTGCTGGATGACGAAGTAGAGGAAGGTGCCGGTGCCGGTGGCGGGGTCGAGGATCAGCGTGTGGGCGTCGGCCAGGCCCGCCGGGCGGTTGAAGTGCGTCTGGAGCAGGATGTCCACGCTGCGCACGATGTAGTCAACTACCGGTTCGGGCGTGTAGTAGACGCCGCGCCGCTCGCGCAGGACGGGGTCGTAGATGCTGAGGAAGGTCTCGTAGAAGTGGACGACCGGGTCTTCCTGGCGGGTGCTGCGCCCGAAGTCGCGCAGGATTTCGTCCGTGTCAGCGCGGGCCAGCAGTGCGGCCAGCGCGTCCACTAGCCAGGCCACGCGCGAGTCGAAGTCCAGCGCAAGCTGCTGGAACATGCCCCGCAGGAAGGGGTTGGTCTCCGGCAAGTCCCAAAACGCCCGGTGCAGCGTGAACTTCTCCGGCTCGCCGGCGAAGCGCACGCGCGCGGCGAAGAGTCCGTAGGCGATGGTTTGCGCGTAGAGGTCGGCGAACTGCTCAGCGGCCAGGTTGGGCAGCAGCGTGTGCTCGAAGGCGGCCTTTTGCGATTGGAGCGAGGCGCTGCTGTCCAGGCTGTGCTCGATCAGACGGCGGATCTCGCGGGTCATGGCCGCCATGCGCGTGGCGAGTTCGGCGGCGGTGAGGATGGTCGGCGTCGTTTCCAGGGCGAAGCCGCTCAGCAGGCTGGCGACGGCGGCGACCTCTTCGCGCGTGGTGCGCAGTTTGCGCTCGCGCACTTCGCCCAGGCGGGCCGTTTCGCGGTGCTCGCCTTTGACGTACCAGCGGAACTCGACATAATCGGTGAGGATCAGGTTGGGCAGGGCGCTGAGGTAACGTCGTAGTTGCTCCGAGCGCTCGACCCGTCGCAGGTCTTCGCCGATGTCTTTGGCTTCGACAAAACCGATGGGAGTCTGCCCGTCCAAGACGATGAAATCGGGCGCGCCGACATCAATATGAGCGGGTTCGTTGATGGCCTGGAACCCCGGCTTCAGCGCCTCGAGCAGGGCCTTGAGAGCCGGGCGGTAGGCGTGCTCTCTGGCTTCGGCGCGCGCCAGTTCGCGTGAGATGGATGGGATGTACGTGTGCAGGGGAGCGTCAAGGTTCATAAGGGCTGTCCAATGCATTCTAACAAG
>JAOSJP010000024.1 GCA_027494015.1 Anaerolineae bacterium | reverse complement strand
AGCTACGGCTGGACTGACTGGAAGTGGGTCTATGGGAACAACCCGAGCTAAGGGGGGCGTGACATGAGCTTGACTAACTTCCCCAATGGTCTCACATCGTTTGGGGTGCCTGTACTGCCGGGCTTACTTCCTATCGGGCCGGACTCACAGTGCTTCTTCGTTGACCCGGCCAATGGGAATAATGCCAACGATGGGCTGACACCTCAAACGGCTGTCGCAAGCGTGGCGACTGCTTACGCCAAGACCGTGAGCGGTAAGAACGATATTGTGTTCTTCATCGCTGGCGCGACGGGCGATACGCTGACGACTGCGCTAACGTGGAGCAATAGCTATACGCACCTGATCGGGCTATCTGCGCCGCTTCCCGGCGTCGGGCAGCGTTGCCGTATCACGGGCGGCGAGACGACTGACCTGACCAGCGTTATCACGGTCAGCGGGTCGGGCTGCCTGTTCGCCAATCTTCAGATTGCGAACTGGGCTGATGCGGACGCGGACAGTGGCGCGCTAGTAGTCAGCGGTGAGCGCAACGTGTTCCTGAACTGCTTCATTGCAGGGATGGGCCACGCGACGCCAGCCGCCCGCGCCGGGTCGTACTCGCTGTCGCTGACGGGCTCTGAGAACTTCTTCGAGCGGTGCACCATTGGCCTGGACACAATCACCCGCGCGGCAGCCAATGCCGAGTTGGTGGTCTCTGGGTCGGCGTCGCGCAACCGCTTTTGGGATTGCGATTTCCAGTCGCAGTCCGATACGGCGGGCCATGCGGCAGTCAAGATCACCGGCATGGATCGCTATATCGAGTTCAAGGACTGTCTGTTCAGGAACTTCTCAGTGAACTGGGCAACCGCCCTAACCGATGCGTTCCTGATCAACGTGGCGACGACGCACTATGTCATCCTGCGCGGTGCCTGCCAGTTCGTTGGCTTCACCGGCGTGGGTGACACAGTAACGCGCATCTACGGGGCAGGGCCAGCGCCAAACAGTGGCATGTTCCTGTCCACGGCACCGGCGGGTTAGTGGGGCAGGGGGCGGGGCGACCTGCCCCCATCCAGGAAGGAGCAAACATGATTCCACACTGGCGACCGCACATCATCGAGGTGCCCATCACGGTCACGCTGGACGCCTATACCGCCGAGGACGTGGTAGGCGGGCTGCTGACCAGCGACGAAATCCCGCAGCTTAGCGGCGGCGGGTACATCGCCTGGGTGCGGCTAGTGGACGATGCGACGCAGGCCGAGCCGTATGACCTATACGTGTTCAACAGTCCGCCCAGCACCATCGCCAACGACGCGGCCTGGGCACCGCTGGAGGCCGACTGGCTGAAGTTTCTAGGCCAGATCGATATCGCAGCGGCAGACTACAACACGACCGGCAGCGAGGCAGATTGCGCAATCGTGGCAGGCAAGGATGTTGTGACCGATGACTACATCTGGTTCGACAACCTGCCCAACAACCGGTTGTATTTCTATCTCGTGGCGAACAACAGCACGCCGGACTACGCGGACGCGAACGACCTGACGATGCACATCTGCGTGCTGACGATGTAGGAGGCTGCGCTGTGACGTTTACCTGGCTGGGCACGCTGGCGACTGACTTAGACAAGGTACGCTTCCATCTGGGAGATACCTCGTCGGACGGGTACTGGCTGCCAGACGAAACCATCACGGCGCTGATAGCAAGCGAAGGCAGTGTGGGCGGGGCAGTGATCGCCGGACTGAAGTACATCCTAACCCAACTGTCCCGCCCTGATTTCCGGGCCGACTGGCTGCAAGTGAGCAACGCCGAGGCGCGCAAGGGATATGAGATGTTGCTGTCTGAGAAGCGACGCGAGTTCGGCGTGGCGGCCATCAGCGCGACCGTGACCCATGTGTATCGGGCGGACTCGTTGGCGACGGCGGAGCCGGACTATAGCGATGGCGCGGTGAGTGTCGATGATGAGTAAAACGCTGGTCGTCCTACTGGTGTTGCTGGCATCGGCCATCGCAATCGTCGCCACTGCGCAGGAGCCGGAGCCGTTCTATGCCGTCGCGCCGGTGCAGGTCGAGATCGAGGGCGGTGAGGGCTATGGGGAGCAATGGAGTTACGACTGCTATCCGAGCGCGCAACCGGCGGGGCCACACCGGATGACCGTCTATTTCAACACGCCGAATGGTATGGCAATCTATGCCTGTGATCTGGTAGGGCGTGTGATTATACGCCCAGTTGTGCCGTTCATGGGCCTCAGACCAGCTGGGCTGTTTGAGGCGGGAGTGCCGGAAAGGAGCGATGCATGATCACCAACGGGGCGCTCGGCGCGATCAAGGCGATGACGGCCAAGTTTCTGACAGACACCTGCACTATCGAACAGCGCAGTTTGGCGGTGGGCGAGTTCGGGCAGCCTGTCGAGGCGTACACGGTGGTGAGCACGGGCGTCGCGTGCCGGGTGATCGCGATGGACAACCGCTTCTTTGCCCAGCAGCAGAACCCGGAGACGGCGGGGCGCGAGCACATCATGGACGCCTACCGGCTCATCGTGCCGGCGGGCACGGCGCTGGACGTGGACTATCGCGTCACGCTCAGCAATGGGGACGTGTACCATGTGGTGGATTTGATCACGGAGCGCACGGACGAAACGGACAGCCAGGCGATCATCGTGAGGGTGCGCTGATGGCCGATGGATTGCACTGGGAAGTAGACAAGAAGGTACTGCAGCGCATCATCGAGGAGACGCCGGAGCGTGTCTCGGAGTTCATGGACTCGCTGGCCGAGGGCGCGGTGAATGACATCGTGCTCAGCTTCGGCACGGGGCCGACGGGCCGCACCTACAAGCGTGGTAAGAAGAAGAAGCACGTCGCCAGCGCGCCGCCTGGTCCGCCCGCTGTGGATACGGACGCATTGCGCGGCGGGATGCGTTGGACGCGCAAGGGCGAGAGCCGCTACGTGCACGACTCGGTAGACTACGGCGTCTACCAGGAGTTGGGCACCTCGCGCATGGCACCGCGCCCATTCGTCGGGCCGGTGTTCGAGGCCACGCGGCGTGACCTGGGCAAGCTGGCGCGCGACTTCGGGATCGTGAAGAAATGACTGAGACGGCGATGGCGGCCCTGTTCCGCGCGGTTCACCGACAACTAACGGTTGCGGGCGAGCCGTGGGGGGCGGCAGTGTATCCGAACCTCGCGCCTGCTGGCGCAGCGTACCCGTATGTGCTGTACAACTTCAACGGGGGCGGGGAGCGCAACAGCATCAGCGCGCGGGATGCCGAGATCGTGCTGGTGGTCAAGGCAGTGAGCGACCAGCTTAGTGAGGCGTTCGCGGCGGCGGCGCGCATCGATACGCTGCTGAATGACATGGGCACGCAGGACACAGCCAGCGGATATCTCTATCCTGGCAGTGACAGCGAGTGGTCAGTGCTCACGGCAACGACTGAGGACGCCGTGAGTTATCAGGAAATGATGGCAAATGCAAGCCCGCTCTACCATGCGGGGGCGCGCTATCGGTTCGTCATGGAGGCAATCTAGATGGCACAGTACAACGGTAACGCAATCTATCTCGACCTGGACGGCACGGTTGTACACAGTTGGTTTATCAACGTGAACCTGTCGCCGACCATCGAGACAGTAGACGTGACGGTAGGCAGCGGCACCACACACCGCGAGCGGGCGACGGGCCTGAAAGACATGAACGGCTCGATGCAGATCGGCTATGACTCGACCGACATCGCGACTATCATGCCGCTGATCAAGCCGGGTACGCATACGCTGACCTACGGGCCGGAAGGCAACACGGCGGGCAAGCCCAAGCACGTCCAGAGCATCATCATCACTCAGGCACCGCACACGGTGAGCGTGAGCAAGGAACACGTCATCTTCGATGTGCAGTTTGAGGCTGCTGACGCGCCGAGCACGGATATCTTTAACAGCGGCGTATGGTCGTAGGTGATGCGATGAGCGACAAGCCGGAGTTTGACTTCTCAGGGCTGTCGCACCGGGACAGCAAGGCGCTGGGGCGAACGCAACTGCGCCTCCAGCGCCTCACCGCACAGCTGGCGGACAGTGTGGGGCTGAGCGATGACGAGTTCGAGGCCAAGATGGATCAGCTTGATGAGCTGGTCACGGAGGCTGAGGAAGTCATCTCACGCATTCTGGTCAGCGTCCCGCATGACTGGCTGGTACCTGGTGCGCCTGACGACCTGAACTGGCGAGACGTGACCGCGCTGGAATGGCTGCGCTCAGACAAGATGACCGAACTACGCGAGGCGGCGATTGAGGCGCGCGATCCACAGGCGGTGTCGGGAAACTAGGCGAGGCGCTCATTTTGGCGCACTACAGCCGCACGCCGGACGGTTCTAGCGCGATCGCCTATCCCGACCTGTGCGACTTCCTGGAAGTGTGGCGGGCCGATGAAGACGCAAACAAGAAGGGCTAACTGATGGCTCTCGGCGGCACGCAAGTAGCGGCCATGTTTGGCGTCCTGGAACTCAAAGACAATATGTCTGCGGGCCTGGACAACGCCATGAACAAGATGCACGAGATGAGTACCGCCGGCAAGGTAATGCGCGGCGGTCTTCTCGTTGGTGCAGCGGGCGCGACAGCGTTGGCCGCCGGACTGGGCGTAGCGATTAGCGAGGCGATGGAGGCGCAGGTCAATATCGCCAAGCTGGACGCAGTTCTGAAGGCGACGGGCGGCGCAGCGGGCGTGACCAGCCAGCGGGTGCAGGAGATGGCAACGCGGCTTAGCCGCGTAACGCGCTTCTCTGACGACGCCATCATCAAAGGCGAGACGATGTTGCTCACCTTTAAGGAGATTGGTGAGGATACGTTCCCGCGCGCCACAGAAGCCATGCTCGATATTGCCGAGATGATGGGCACCGATTCCGTGACGGCGGCCACGCTGCTGGGCAAGGCGCTTAACGACCCCATCCAGGGCGTGACGGCGCTGCGGCGTTATGGCGTGCAGCTCACCGAGGCGCAAGAGGAACAGATCAAGTCGTTCATGGCGGTGAATGACGTTGCCAGTGCGCAGGCCATCATCTTGGGCGAAGTAGAAGCACAGTTCGGCGGCATCGCACGGGCGGCTGGTGACACGCTGGCGGGCAAGATCACCATTGCCAAGAACGCCATCATGGACTTTGCTGAGGGCATTGGCATGAAGATGTTGCCCGGCATTGAGGCCGCGGTCGGATGGTTAAGCGACCGTCTACCAAGCGCATTCAATGCCATCCTCGAAGTGTGGGATGGGGGCGGCCTAATTGCCGTTGGCGAACTGATCATCGGCGGCATCAAGCAGGGTGTGGGCGATGTTGCGGCGTGGGCGCAGGCCAATATCATCGACCCGCTGGTGGGCGCGATCACGGGTTTCTTCACAAGGCGCAATCCGCTGGCCGATTTCTTTCTGGCACCCATTGACTACTGGCAATTGGTGGGGAAGATAACCTATCCGGGCATGGAACCCGGATCAATGCCGCCGCTTAAGCTCTCACCGGCCTTTTCACTTGAGGGGGCTGGCAGCGCATTTGACGACCTCGTTGCATCCGTGCCGAATCGCCTTGAAGACCTGCTCAATAATCTGTTCGGCGCAGCGGTGGATATCGGCACCGCTGTCAAGGCGAAACTCATTGACCCGATTGTGACCTATCTGGGCACGGTAAACTGGGCTGGCGTGGGCAATAAGCTCGACGACTTAATGACGAAGTTCCTAGACTGGGGCGGGGCCGCCTATAAAACGGCAGCAACGTGGATTTTTGCCAAGATTATAAATCCCTCTGTGATCTATCTGGGCCAGGTAGACTGGGGAGCAGTGAGTAACAAACTCTCAGATTTACTCGATAAGTTTCTGGGCTGGGCTGGTGCAGGGGTAAGCTCGGCAAGGGACTGGGTAGTCAAGAACATCGTATCACCCATCGCTATGGCGCTGTCTGGTATTGGGCCGGCAGATGTTATTGGTGCAGGACAAGACTTGGCCGGGTTTTATCAGGGTATTCTTGAGGCACTGGCAAGCGCGGCTGGCGACGCAGCGTCTCTTGTTATTCCCTGGATATACCGCAACGTGATGGTGCCTTTCGCCAATGCGCTGATGAATCCTGATGCGTGGGCACTCGTACTCAAAGCGGTTGGCGGCATCATCTTGTTTGCCATCAGCTTCGAGCAGGACATGGGCAGATGGGCAGGGGCGAAAATAGCAGAGATTGCGCAGGGATTGGCAGATGTTGTTGCCGATCCTGCCAACCAGCTGATGTTCGTTGCTATCGGCATGTTGATAGCCAATGCCATCTGGGAGGGCATTAAGCAGGAAGCGACTAGCTGGATTGACGACCTGGGCAAGATGCTGGGCATTGGCGGCGGTGGGGGGCTGGCGCCGGACGTTACATTCGGCGACACGAAAGGCGATGGTGGCGGCGGCGGGCCGTGGTGGAAGGCACCGTGGAAGCTCGTGCCTAAGCTATTTGACACGGGCGGTCTCATTAAGGCAGGAGAGCCAGCGCTCATTGGGC
>JAOSJP010000023.1 GCA_027494015.1 Anaerolineae bacterium | reverse complement strand
CCGCTCGGCTCTTCCCCCTCTCCGTCAACGGAGAGGGGGCGGCGAGCGCCGAGCAGGGTCAGCGCCGAGCGGGGGGTTTTGAGCCCCGTCCAGTCCCTCGCCTGGCGCGACGAGGTTCCCCATCCTCAGCGAGACGACCTACCTCGTCAGCAACTCACTGGGAGCCATACTCCACCCCGTGTACGACAGCCTGCGCCCTACGCCGACACCTGGGCCGCGCGGCGGCGTCCGCGCCTGGGGCGAGGGCTGGTGGGGAGATGAACGTGCGCGTCGGGGACAAGGTGGGGGCCATCATCGGCGCGCCGCCCGGCACAGGTGGTCCATGCACCAGAACATCTCCATCGCGCAGGGCATCCTGCTCTCGTGCTTCGACTTCGACGGGCCGCGCAACAAAGGTGGTCATCGAGAGCGGCATCTTCCCTCCGGTCTACTACGTGCTGCGCGGAATGCTGCCGCCCCACGTCGAGCTACATGGTCGAGCGAAGACGACGGGATCAGCGTGCCGGTTGAAGCGCATCATCGAGGCCGATTGACGAGCGCAGGGTGGGCCGGTGTGCTATGCTGGCCCCGCCCCCCTCCCCCCGGGCGGGGGCGATCATCGAAGGGGATTTGGGGAGCCATCGTCATCCTGGACGGCTACCACGCCGCCGGAATCGTACCCTTCGACGTGACCGCGCTGAACGTGGACTTCTACCTGGGCGGCGTGCTCAAGTGGATGTGCGGCGGGCCGGGCGGCGTCTTCCTCTACGCGCGCCCGGACTACCTCAAAACCATCCGCCCCAGGCTGACCGGCTGGATGGCCCACAAGCGCCCCTTCGCCTTCGAGGTGGACGAGATTGACTTCCGCGACGATGCGTTCCGCTTCCTCAACGGCACGCCGGCCATCCCTCGCTCTACGCCAACGAGCCGGGCATTGACATCATCGCCCAGGTCGGCGTCGAGGCCATTCGCCGCAAGTCCATGCGCCAGACGGCGCTGCTGATCGCGCTGGCCAAAGCAGCCGGCTACGATCAATTCGCCGCGCGACCCCGATATAGCGGGGCACGGTGACCCTGGAGCGACCCGGCTTGCTCGTATGAGATTTCGGGGGGGGGTTTACCAGGCGCAGGTGGTAGCCGCGGAGCGCAGGAGTGCAACAAGAGCGACGGGACGAGAAAAGCAATGGGGGGTGGCGGGGTTGCAGGGACGCACCGGGAATGGTAGCGGGCGGCGGTGGGGGGAGGGGTGGGGTGAGCGGGACGAGGGGGGCATCTGGCCCCTATCCCCCTCCCCTTCCCTCCGAGGGGAAGGGGAGAGAGCGGGGGGCAGACCTCCCAAACCCGCTAGGGGGGGGGGGGGGGGGGGGGGGGGGCCCCCCCCGGGGGGGGGGGGGCGGAGGGCAAGGTTTCCCTTCGCCCGCAGCGACGCCTGATCCCACCAACGGTACGGATAATAGAGCAGCAGCGGCACACCGGGCCGCACCCGGTAGCGCGTGCGCAGGTAGGCGCGCGGCGGGAAGACGATCCGCCACACCAGCGCGACCCGCTGGCGCGGCGTCAGGCGGCGCAGCCCGCGCACCGTCTGCGCCCAGCGCGTATCGCCCGCGCCGATCTGCTCGACGATGCTCACGTCCTCGTCGGCGGGACGGCGCGCCCGCAACTGCTCCGGCACCCAGGCGGGGACGGGCGTGCCGAAATACTCCCTGGGCCAGCGCCAGCGCCCGCTCGACCGGGTACGTCCAGCGCAGGATGGCCGCCCGCTCGACGATCAGCGCCCAGTCGAGATCGTAGACGGTGGCCAGCAGGTGCAGGTCGTAGAAGTGCAGCAGGCCAATCTGCCCCTCGCCGTGCTGCAGCAGAGCGTGCGCGCACAGGTAGAGCAGGTGCGCTGCGGGCCGCAGCGTGCTGAAGCCGAGCGGCTTCCCCTGCCGATCCGTCGCCTCCATCGCCTGCGACCAGAACCAGTCCAGCGCGGCCAGGTCGGGCAGGATCGCCCGCGCCACGCGGAAGTGCAGCTCCACGCGCACGCCGCCGCCCGGCCCGCCGACCAGGTTGTAATGGTGGTGCGTCTCGTCCGGCGGCAGGAAGGCGGCCACCTGCGCGCCCAGGGGATCGCGCGGCTCGTCGGCGTAGCCCGCCGCCTTGAGCGCGGCCAGGGCCTCCGCGCGCCGCGCGAAGGGCACCAGCACGTCGAGGTCGCCCATCGGGCGCAGGACGGGCTGCGGGTAGACCGTCTCGGCCAGGGCCGCGCCCTTCAGCCACAGGGCGGGGATACCGGCGGAAGCCAGCGTCGCGTCCACGTGCGCCCGCGCCGTCTTGAGGTGGACGTAGCGCGCGGCAACCTGGCGGGCCTGCGCCTGCAAGGGGGCGAGCTGCGCGGCCAGGGCCGGGTCGAGGGTGTCGGCGCGTTGCTTGAGCGCCCAGAGGACGAGGGGGGCGAGGTTGTGCCGAATGGCCGTACCAACCAGCGTTTCTAGAGGAGCAAGAAAAGACTCTTCTTCGTTTTTCTGTCTGTTGACTAAATATGGCGCGAGAAGGAATTGCTGTTGGTGATTCACAAATCAAGCGTTCTCGACAAGCTCAACCAGTTTTTGCCAGTCGTCGAAATCAATGGGGAATTCCATCTCAAAACAAGGGATGGTTGAGAAGAGGTCGTGCCAGAGATTGAAGACTTTAAGTCGTTCTGCCGGTGTTACAATGCGATTCTTGAAGCGTAATTTCTGGTTAGGAGATCAAAAACCGTGTCGCGGTAATAGCTGTCTTGCCACGCCCGCGCCAGAGCTTGTGAAGGATTAACGCGCGAGAACTTAGTTGCCGTTCCCTGCTTGAGGAAGAAGATACCACCTAGCGGGACCTCTAGAGGACCGTCTGTTATACGCCCAAAGGGAGAGGAATAGGCGGTAAAGTGATTGCCGTTCCTCGAGACAAAGACCATCTCGTCGGAAAGAACTGGCAATCCGCTCTTCTGGGCGCGCAGAGATAAAGTTGTCTTTCCTGTACCACCAGGAGCTAGAAAGAGATAGTTACGGTCTGAGATTTGTATTCCCGCACTATGAAAGAAGGCCCCAATTTCTTTGGTGAAATACCTGAAGAGAAATGATAATGTGTTCTTGTACGCCTCAGAGAGCACATGAGGATTTCTCAAGAAGAGAACAAATCGTGATTCCTGTTCATTAAAGAGAGCAATCCATTTGTCAGATGATAAGTTTATCCAATGGCCTTTATCCAAATGATGGGATGATATAAGTTCACCTAAGTCTATCCCAAAACCAATAGGCAAAAAATGAACTTCAAGAATAACAGTATAATCGATGTTGGCGTTACCGTTTAGAAATTCACTTGAAAGATCATTATTGAGCGAGTAAGCAATGTGGTAATTTGAAATACCCACAATAACCATTTCCACAGTTATGTGGCCAACTTGATACCGAAGGTTGACAAAGGACATGATAGCTAATCACAAGAGCCTATCATCGGGAATTATCTATCCAACGGCTACCCCACCAGTCGTGCAGTGATTGCTCACGTCCTTCGGGGAACCACCATTGTAACAGTAATAGGCTCCACCGGGATCCGTTACGCCTCCACCGTCCATACACGCTGTACCAATTGGGGTACCGCCCGTTTTACAGTCTCCCGCCGCGTAGCCACCTGGTCGGCAGTACCCTTCCACTGCCACATCCTGAAATCCCCTACTGCACGCCGCCTCCGCAATCGGCATCCCCATCGCGTGCCACTCGGGTTTCACGTATGTCCGCCTGGTCATCGTCTCCACTCCTCCCCTGGCTATCACGGGGCCGGCCCGCCTCAGGCCGTCTCCCCGATCAGGTTCGCTTCGCGCATGTCCTGCAGCATGGCGTCCAGATCGTCCTGGGCCGCCTCGCCATCCAGTATATCATACTTTTGCATGAGCAAGCCAACAATCTGCTCGCGGCTGTGCTCCCCGTCCAGCAGCCCGTAAATGAAGGCCGCTGTCTCGTTCAGGTAGATGATCTGCCCGGTCTCCGGGTCGAAGAGCAGCCCTTCTTCTCCGTCGGTGCGAAAGACCAGCTCCGGGTTGGCGATGGGTAGTGTGGCCATATGCGCTCCTTGATTGCGAATTTTGGATTGCGGATTTCGAATTTGAAAATCCGAAATTCGCAATTCGCAATTCGAAATCTTCCGAAAGTCCTGTCGAATGCGCCGCGGTCAGCGGTCAGCTATCGGTGATCAGTTTTCAGTTGACCTCACCCCCGCTCGGCGCTAACGCGCCTCGCTTCCCCCTCTCCGTTAACGGAGAGGGGGAAAGGCCGAGCGCAGCGAGGCCAGGGGGTGAGGTCAACCACACGCCATTTCAATGCTTTCCCCGCCGCTGTCCGCCCCTGAACCGCGTGTGACCCGTCCTCACTGAAAACTGATCACTGATCACCGACAACCCCCTCACAACTCCCGCCCGCGAAAGAACGGGTGCACCCAGCCGCGCACGCCGTCTGGCGTCTGCTGGCGCACAGCGATCACCCGCCCCCACAGCAACGTCAGCTCGCGCTCGCCCAGGCGCACCCGGCGCACGCGCAGCAGCCGCCCCAGCCCCAGCGCCAGCAGCACGGGGATCAGCCAGGCCAGCAGGCGGTAGCGCCACAGGCGCAGCCGCCGGTACGGGCGCGCGGCGGCCAGCCAGAACACCTCTTCGGCGCGGCGCAGCGGGAGCACCCGCTCGCCCCGGCAGCGCCCGGTCACCCGCCCGACGATCCACTCCGGCGGCACGGCTCCGTCGCCGCGCGGGGCGTTGTCGCCGCGCGTGACGATCTGCCGCCCCGCCCCGCTCCCCGCGACGCCGATCACGCGGTGCACCACCCAGTCGTCGGGGTCGCGATCCGGCGCGCGGAAGACGATCACCTGGCCCCGGCGGATGCTCTCCGGCGAAGCGGGGGCCAGGGCCAGCACGTCGCCCTGGCGGAAGGCGGGCCTCATGCTGTGCCCGCGCACGATGAAGCGGGTGGTCGTCATAGAGCGTTCAGCTTTCAGCGGTTCAGTTTTCAGTTCTTCTGTAGGGGCGCTGCTCTGCTGCGCCCCCGGGTGCAGAACGCCCCTCCCCCTGGCCCCCGGCGAAGCCAGGGAGGGGGAAACGTCCCCGCCGGCAGCTCCAAGTCCCCCTCTCTAGCTCGGCTGGAGAGGGGGATTTAGGGGAGAGGCCCGTAGGGCGTTGATACCTGGGTCTTCCCTACCCCGCGAACGCCACCAGGCGGTTCTGCGGGAACAGCCCCTCCGCATGGGCTTGCTCGCAGAAGGGGAAGCCCTCGAACAGGTCGCCGGTGGTGGTGAACGTGTTGGCGATGCACTTGCCCAGGCAGTAGTTGCGGAACATGCAGCGCCCGCAAATGCCCTTCATGTGGCGCGGCACGTTCTCGCGAATGGCCTGCAAGGTGGCGTTCTGCTCCCACACGCGGCGCACCGTTCCCGGCTCCAGCAGGCTGCCGAAGTCCAGCTCCTTGACGTGCTCGCCGATGCCGCACAGCCCGCCGCGCCCGTCGTGCAGCACGCCGAGAATGCCGTGTATCCCGCACGTGCCGAAGCCCTGCTCGCCGACCTTCTTAATCGGCTGGAAAGCCGGGGGAATGTCGAAATGGACGGGAAGCCGTTCTGGGCCAGCGGATGGGCCAGCAGCGCGTGGTAGGCGGCGAGCGTCTCGGCAACGGTGAGCAGCTCGCCGTTCTGCTGCATGGCGTCGGCGCGCCCGGACAGGGTGATCGGGTTGACCTTCAGGCTGTTCGCGCCCAGCTCGTGGGCCAGCTCCAGCGTGATGGGCAGGCCGTGCACGTTGCCGCGATGCACGCTCATGATCACCTGGAAGCTCAGCCCCTCGGCGCGCGCGTGCTCAATGCCCTTCAGCGTGCGCTTGAACGACCCCTTCACGCCGCGCAGGTCGTCGTGCAGCAGCGGGTTCGGCCCGTCAATGGAGATCGAGAACCAGACGTTGTTCTCTTTCAGCGCCCTGGCCTCGCGCGGGCCGATCAGCGTGCCGTTGGTCTCCATGCGCAGCCGCAGGTCCATCTCGCGCAGCGCGTAGAGAATCTCGACCATTTCGGGATGCAGGAATGGCTCGCCGCCGGTGATCTTGACCGCGCTCAGGCCGATCTCCTGCGCCTGCTCGATGATGCCCTTCAGGTCGGCCCAGGGCAGGTACTTCTCGATCTTGCCGCTGAACACCGGGTCAATCCAGCAGTGGCGGCAGTTGAGATTGCACGAGCCGGTGATGTACAGGTAAATCTCGCGCAGCGGCGGGACGCCATCAGGCAGAGACGCCATGACCAACCTCCTGGAGGAAGCGACGGTAGCAATCGTGCGGGTTGGCGCGGTTGAAGTCGCCGTAGAGCGTGTAGGGCAGCGCCGGGCAGCTTCCGTTGCAGTAGGGTGCCCATTCGCAGTCCGCGCAGCCGAGCACGTCCTGCATGGGGATGAAGCGCCGCTCGCGCATGGCGGTCAGCACGGGGTGCGTGTGCCAGATGTCGTGGACCGAGTCGGTGGTGATGTTGCCCAGCCGCTCGGTGAGCATGTTGCAGGGCACAATCGTGCCGTCGTGCAGGATGGCCAGCTTGGAGAAGGTGCAGCCGCAGGCGGTCAGGCGGCCCATGCCCCAGCGCGTCGTCTTCTGGCCGGTGCGCCGGGCGTGCTCCATCTCGGCGTACATCTGGATTTTGGCCTGCGGCCCGGCCTGGGCGTTGAGCCGCCCAGGGTAGCGTTCCAGCAGCCGCCCCATGATCTGCATCGCCTCGTACTGCTCGTGCGGGCCGAGCGCGACCTCCGCCTCGTTCTGGCAGCCCGACCCCATGGGGATGGCGTCGTTGGTGCTGAAGGAGGGCAGGCCGATGTCTTCCAGCAGCAGCGCGGCGATGTTCTCCAGGTCGTACAGGTTGTGCTTGGTGATGGTCACGCGCACGGTGACGGGGAAGCCCGCTTCTTTGAGCAGGCGCAGGCCGCGCACGGCGCGGGTGAAGCTCTTGGGCCGGCTGGCGTCGTGAATCTCGGCGCGCGATCCGTCAATGGAAATCTGGATAGAGTTCAGGCGCTGGCGGCGCTTGCCTTCGTCGAAGCGAGCGAGCACCTGCTCGGTGATCAGCGTGCCGTTGCTGAGGATGCTGTAACGCATCCGGTTGGCGATCACGCCGTCAATCAGCTCGAACAGGTCGCGCCGCGTGAAGGCTTCGCCGCCCGACAGCGTGGCCTCCATCACATTGAGCCGTCCCAATTCCTCAAAGCAGGCCAGCCACTTGTCGGTGGGCAGGTCCGTCAGGGCGGTCATCTCGTTGGCGTAGAAGCAGTAGGTGCACTTGAGGTTGCAGCGCCCGGTCAGCGAGATATCTACGCTGTGTGGGGTGGGTGTGAGCGATGAGCCGGCCATGAGTCCCCCTTCCAGTCTGGCGCTAATCGGCCCGGACGATGAAATGATCGGCTTCCATGCTTTGCAGCAGCTCGCGCACGTCGGCGCCGACCTGGCCGGGGGGCGCGCCGTCGAACGCGGCGCAGACCTCGTCCACGATCTGGGCCAGGTCGCGCGTGCCGTCGCACAGCTCCCAGATGCTGGCGCCCACCGCGTTGGAGAAACGCTTCTGGTTCGTGTCCGGGTCGAAGAAAAGCCACACTTCGCCCGGCTCTTCGCGCACAACAATATCTGGATTCTGCAAATAACGCATCAAGCCCCTGCCGGGAGACTAAACCACTGCCAGCCATCGGCTTTGTGGTTGACTCGCACTGTGATCGGGCGGAAATCTGCGATAAGAACCGTCGAAGGCAGAGTCCATAGTAGTGCCATATTACAGCACTTCGACGCACCTACGGGACGAGAAAAAGCAGAAAAATCAGTGCAAAATGTAATTTTCTACGAGGCCCCCGCTTATAGCCCGCAGAGAAACAATGGAGCGAACCTGTCCGGCGCTCACTCGTCGTCACAGTATAGCACGAGTTCGCAGGGGCGGCCCAGAACACTTCGCAATCCGCAATCCGCAATCCGCAATCCGACCCGTCTGGTCTCACCCTTTGACATACGAGAGTTTCTCGGTTATCAGCCCTTGGCGAACGGTGTAGAGATCTATACCACGAACATGTCCGGCGATGCCTGAACGGTCGGTCCAGCGATACGTCCAACGCACGACACACCGGTCCGCGACCCCAACGATCTCCTCGATCTCGATCTGCGTTTGCGGCGCGGCTGCGAAGAACTGCTCCCAGAACGCGCGAACGGCGGCCTGCCCCTCGTAGCGAGTGCCATCGGGGGTGGGGGCGGTGTTCTCGAAGACGCAATCCTGGCTCATCAGGCGCATCATCCCGTCCACGTCGCGGGCGTTGAGCGCATCGTTGAAGGCGATGACCACCCGCTCCGGGCCATCGTCTGGGGTGGGTTGCGCGTCCACGATCTCAAGACGGCTCTCGATCTCGACGGCATCGCGCAGCGTGGCGTAGACCGAGCAGTGCTCGCTCCTGAGGTTTTTAGTGGCCCGCTGAACTGCGTTCTGGGCCGTAAAGCTGGCCCGCTGATGGTACGTGATTAGAATGCGGCGGAAGCGCCACGGCGGCTCGGCCTCCTGCTTGCACTCTGCGACGACGCGCAGGCCAGTGACCGCCTGGCGCTGTTTTCTCAGAGATGCTCAGAACGTCCCACGCGCACCATCAGGCTCAGCGGGGGCGGAGATCAGGACCGGGTAGGGCGATGGCCGATCACGGATGCAGGAACACATTATCTACCAGCCAGTCGGCCTGCACGATGGTGTGGGTGGGCATAATGACCTCCTGAAGGCTCAATGGGGCCGCCTGAGAGGATTGTGGCGGCGTCAACGGTCGAAGAGGCCCTGATCATCGTAGCACAGAAATGGCGACACTCATGACTCCGGACTTCGACCGCATGCGCCCTTCGATCACTGACGACCGATCACCGGCAACCACCCACCCCCTCACGGATGCAGGAACAACACCGCCACGCCTGCCAGAGCCAGCGCCGTCCCGGCGACGGCTCGCTGCGTGATGCGTTCCTTGAAGATCAGCCAGCCCAGCGGAATGAGCAAGATCGGCGGGAAGCTCATCAGCGTCGAGGCGATGCCCACCGGAGCGTTCTGCACAGCGATCAGCGACAGCCACACGCCCAGGAACGGCCCGGCAACCGCCCCGCCCAGGATGGTGCGCATCGCGCCCGGCCTGGCGCGCAGGACGGTCAGCGTGTTGAACGCCTGCCCCCTGAACATGGTGAACGCCCAGATGGTAATCGTCGCGGCGATCAGGCGGATGACGTTCCCGGACAGCGCCGAGAAATCCCCGTGCAGACCCTCTTTGGAGAAAATCAGGCCAAGCGCCTGGCCAAGCGCCCCGACCAGCCCGAACAGCACGCCGACCAGGTAGGCGCGCGGCGCGCGGTCCGGGGTGCCGTTGCCGTTGCGCTGGTCGGTGACCACCCAGGCGACTCCGCCAATCGCCAGGGCCATGCCCAGAATCTCCCAGCCGCTCAACGTCTCGCCAAGCAGCAGCCAGGCCAGCACCGCGCCCATCACCGGGCTGAGCGCCATCAGCAGCATGGACAGCCGGGGGCCAATCATCACAAACGCCTGGAACAGCGCGGCGTCACCCAGCACAAAGCCGATCAGCCCGGACAGCGCCAGCCAGCCCCAGCGGGACAGGTCCGCGTCGAGCGGCAAGGGCTGGCCCTGAGCGACCCAATGCGCGCCGGCCACCATGACCAGGGCCAGAACCAGGCGCGTCCGGTTGACGACCGCCGAGCCGACCTGTCGCCCGGAGAGCGTGAAGAAAATGGAGGTGAAGCTCCAGCACAACGACGTGAGCAGACCAGCGAACTGCCCGATGAAGTCTGACAAGGCGGTGTTCCTTCGCGCAGGGTGCGCGGCGGTGCTGGCAACCAGCAGTAGGCCGCGCGAATTGTAGCGCAGCCGCGCGCGGCGTGTCTATGGTGAGTTGCGGCGGGGGTCGTGCAAAAGTTGACAGCGACTCGCTGGACGCGGGGATATTGACCTCACCCCCAGCCTCGCTGCGCTCGGCTTGCCCCCTCTCCGCAGCGGAGAGGGGGCGGAGAGGCGCGTCAGCGCCGAGCGGGGGTGAGGTCAAGGGGGCGCAGCAGAGCAGCGCCTCTACCTGACAGGTTTTGCACGCACCCTTGCGGCGCGGCGGCCAGGCAGCACTGACCCCGCTTTGGGGCGGGGTCGGCGATGAGGATGAACGATGATGGATAGAAACACCCAGATGATGATCTGGGCCACCTGGGCGAGCGCGCTGCCGCCCCCGATGAGCCTGCCGCCCGCTGCGCTACAGCTCGGAGATGATGTCCCCGTATACGTTGCTGATGCCGGGGCCGAGGATGACCAGCAGGGCGATCAAGACCACGGCCACGAAGATGAGCAGCAAGGCGTACTCGACCAGCCCCTGCCCCCACGTCCTTCGCCGGACAGCGGGTTGGGCCGCCACCCATGACCAGAGATGCATAGGCCGCCTCCTTTCAGGCTTGTGTATCTGTCATTATAGTATGGAAATCGCCCCGTCGTGTGCGCCAGGAGGGTGTTCTTTACAAAAATTCACAGCGGACTGACAATGGCCTGCGCCGAGAAGTCAAGCGTTCTGGTGAATTATTGACTAAATCGCACGTTTCCATCAAAATAATCAATCGAAGAATCAATAATATTGAGCGATCTTATTGACTCCTAGCATGACTTCTGCTAGCATCAAAACACCGAGAGGCCCGGCGTATGCCGGTCGAGTGGTGGTTCTGGGAATGTGACCATGTATGAGGTATACCCGGTACCCAGCAAGTGTCCGGTCTGCGGGGAGGCGATGGCGATCACGCGGCTGCACTGCCCGCACTGCGATGTTTCAGTAGAAGGTCGCTTCGCCTGGGGGCGGCTGGCCCGCCTGACGCCAGAACAGTTGAGCTTTGTCGAGGTGTATCTGCGCTGCGACGGCAAGATGAAGCGCGTCGAAGAAGAGCTGGGCGTCTCCTACCCCACGGTGCGCGGCTGGTTGAACGAGATCATCGTCGCGCTGGGCTACGAGGTCCCGCGTCCGGAGGCACCCGAAGAAGCGCCCCCCGAACGCCGTCGCCAGGTGCTCGACGACCTGGCAGCGGGGCGCATCACGTCCGATCAGGCGGTCGAGCTGCTGCGCGGCGAAAACTCTTGAGGACAGTTCCTGGTTGTTGGTTGTTGGTTGTTGGTTGTTGGTTGTTGGTAGAGCACGCTCCCAACAGAGCCGCCTTTGCCAACAACCAGTCACCAAAAACCAATCACCAATCACCTGTCTCTTCAGGCAGAGGAGTGCTGCTCCATGACACGATACGAGCACACGGGCGTCACGGTGCCCGTCATCATTCAGCAAGTGGGGGGCGACCTCCGTTTGCGCGGACGAGAGGGCGATGCGCTCGTGGTCGAAGGAGAGCTGGCCACCGTCGAGCACCTGGGGGCTGGGCAGCCCTACCTGGTGCGCGCCGCCGGCGATGCCCGCGTGATCGTCCCGGAAACGGTGTCGGTCAGCGTGCAGGCGGTCGGCGGCGATGCCAACCTCACCGGGCTGGCGGCGGATTGTGATGTCCAGAGCGTGGGCGGAGACCTGTCCCTGCGCGACGCCGCCTCGCTGCTTGTTGGCGCAGTGGGCGGCGACGCGCGCATCAAGCGGGTTACGGGCAACGTGACCGTCGAGGCAGTGGGCGGCGACGCGACCATTCGCGATGTGGAGGGCGCGGTCGCGGTGTCCGGCGTAGGGGCTGACCTGTTCCTGCGCGATGTGGGAGGCGACTGCATCGTGGAGAAGGCCGGCGCCGACCTGGTGCTCAGCCTGAACTTCGCGCCGGGCCGCGCCTACCGCTTCAGCGCAGGGAGCGACATTCTGTGCCGCATCCACCCCGACACCCACGCGACCTTCGACCTCCCCGCCGACACCGCGTTGCAGCTTGATGTCGAAGCCGAAGTCCTCGAGCGCGAAGATGCGCCCGACCGGCAGACCATCATGCTGGGCGACGGCAGCGCCCTCGTGCACATTGGCGCGGCCAGCCGGCTGCGCCTGGTCGGCGAAGAAGAGGATTATATGGTCAACTTCGGCGTGCAGCTTGAGGACGAGCTGGAAGCGCGCCTGTCGCACCTGGAAGCCAAGCTCAGCCAGCAGCTTGAAGGGCTGGACGAGCGCATCCAGGCGACGACGATCCGCTTCGCATCGCAGGCCGAAAGAATGGCCGAGCGCGCCCAGCGCGAGGCGCTGCGCGCCGCTGACCGCGTTCGCCGCACGATGGGGCAATGGGATGACGCCAAGCCCAAGCGGTCGCCCCGCAAAGCCAAGCGCGCCGGCTTCTCCCTGGAAGGGCTGGAGACGCGCCCCACGCCGCCGCCCCGCCACGACCCGGTCACCGAGGAAGAGCGGCTGATGATCCTGAAGATGGTTCAGGACGGGAAGATCACCATCGAAGAGGCCGAGCGCCTGCTGGCGGCGCTGGAGGGATGAGCGCCTGGGTGCGTGCATACTGGCTGGACCGGGATATTGACCTCACCCCTACCTCGCCCCGCTCGTTCCGCCCCTCAACGGAGGGGCCGGGACCGGGCAAAACCCCTACCTGGCAGGTTTTCACCACCTGACCCTGCACTGGTGGCGAGTTTTGAGTCAGGAGTCTTGAGTTTAGGGCCTGGATACCGCATGATCTCATGACTCACGACTCAGGACTCAAGACTCAAGATCCACCTGATGTGGATCGATCAGCATGAGGAACGGGCATGGCTGCAACAGGAGTATTGGCTCAGCCAGAGGCGTTCACCGGTCTGCGCGCGGTGCATCTGCGCCACGATCTGGCGACCATCGCTGACCTGATCGAAATCTGCTTCGCCGCCTCTCTGGACGCCGCCGGGCGCTCGGCCATTCACGAGATGCGCGCCCTCAGCCGGACGGGGCCGCTACTCTGGCTGCTGGCCCGGCTGGGACAGGGCATCCCCGGCATGTACGGCTACGTGTGGGTCGAGCGCGGGCGGCTGGTCGGCAACGTCACGCTGACGCCCGCCGGTTACGGGGGCGGCTGGATGATCGCCAATGTCGCCGTGCTGCCCGAATACCGGCGGCGGGGCATTGCCCGCCGTCTGATGCAGGCGGCTCTGGCCTTCGTCGAGGAGCGGGGCGCGTTCGCCGTCTTGCAGGTGGACGCCGACAACGAAGCGGCGCTCGACCTGTACGCCGGGCTGGGCTTTCGCCTCCAGCGCACCTTCACGCGCTGGCGCCGCCCGGCCTACCAGCGGCCTCCGCTGCTGCCGCAGATGATGCCTGGCGTGCGCCCGCTGGTGCGCGCCGAAGCAGCCCCGCTTTATGCGTTGGCCACAGCGGTACGGCCCGACTCGCGCGGCGGGCTGGGCTGGCTGCGCCCCGTGACTCCGGCGGCGCTGCGCCCGGCTCGCTGGGCGGCGCTGCGCTATGCGCTGAGCGGGCAGCGCGTGGAGACGTGGGTTGTGCCCGGCGAGAACGGTCAGCTTGACGCGGCGCTGCGCGTGGAGCAGCGCATGGGCGGGCTGACGCGCCTCTTCGATTTGCTTGTCGCGCCGCACCGGGCAGGCGAGTTGGAGTCGCCGCTGATCAACTTCGCCTTGCGCCGGCTGATCGCCCGCGAGCACAGCGCCCTGACCGATCACCCCGCCGATGATCTGGCCGCCGGGACTGCGCTGCGCGAGAATCTTTTCCGTCCGGAGCGCGAGCTGGCGCACATGTTGCGGCCCGCGCCGGCATACGGCGACGGGCAGCGCCCCGGTTCGCCAGGAAACGAGGGGGTCCGATGACCACAGCCGAAGAGCGGATGCGCATCTTGCAGATGATCCAGGAGGGGAAGGTGTCAGCGGAAGAAGGCGCCCGGCTGCTCCAGGCGCTCGCCAGCAGCAGCCGCCCCCCTCGCCACCGCCAGCCCGCGATCCGCGCCTGCTGCGCGTGCGCATCACCGACCTGGCGAGCGGCAAGACGAAGGTCAATGTCAACATCCCGATGAGCCTGGTCCATGTAGGCATCAAGCTGGGGGCGCGCTTCACGCCGCACTCCGCCAACGTGGACTACGGCGAGTTGATCAGGGCGGGGAGCGATCAATGGGCTGGGGCCAGCGGGTCAAGCCTCCCTGTGGACATGGAAGACATCACCAGCGGCGAGCACATCGAGGTCTTCGCCCCCCCACCCACCCCCCCGGGGTCGAGGCGTGCCGCGCCGAGCAGAGGCGCTGGGCCGCTCAGTCGCGGGGGACGCGCAGATCGGTCAGCAGGTGGCGCGCCTGCTCGATCAGGGTGTTGAGCAGATCGAACACTTCGGCGAACTCCGCCCCCGCCAGCTTGATGCGCCCATCGCGCGCCTGTTGCACCTGGGCCAGACTCGACCAGAGCTTCTCGCCCGGCAGCGCCATGCGCCCGTGCAACGCCACCCCCGCCAGCACCAGCGGCACATAGACATGCTCCAGGCGGAGCGTCGTGCGGCCTTCCAGCGCGGAGATCAGCCGCGCCGTGTAGTCACACTGCTCGGTCTTGTCGCCGAAGTCGGTGTTAGTCTGCCCGGCGACCACGTGGAAGCCGAGCAGAACGGCGTCGTAGACGGCAGCGGTATACAGCAGGCTGATGAGCTGGTCCACAGCGTGGACGGCCTCCGGGTCGGCGACCAGCAGCCGGCACAGTCGCCTGAACCACGCGCCCTGCTCGCGCGAGAAGCCCTGTTCCAGGTCCAGCCCGTCTTGCAACACGTACATCAGCGCGCGGGTGATAAACAGTGCCTCGCCAGGGTGCAGCGGCATCCCCGCCTCGCCGAAGACGGCGTTGGTATGCTCCAGCAGCGGGACGTAGAGCAGCGCCGGAGACAGCGCGCGCGCCACCTTGCGCGCCTCCGCAGCCGTCGCCTCGACCTGCTGGGCCTCCTGGCGCAGATCGTGCAGCGTCCACAGCGCCTCGTAGCGCGGCTGCGGAGTTTCGCTGCGCGGCGGGAAACGGCCCGGCAGCACGTCCAGCGCGACGGCAAGCTGGTTGGGCGCGGTTTCGCGCGCCGTGAAGCGGATATCGCGCAGCACAGCCACGCGAAACGGCGAGAGCGCCAGCAGGCTGGGCGGCGCGCCCCCCGACGCCGGGCGCACCGCCCGGTAGCGGTCGGGCGGGGTGACCTCCACCGCTACCTGGATCAAGTATCCTTCGCCGGGCCGGGTCGGAAGTTGCGGCGTGACGGGGATGTGCACCAGGCCGCATTCGGCAGGGGGCAGCGTCAGCGCCAGGCGCGGGCGGGGCGTGAAGAAGCTGGTCAGGCTGCCGGTGGAATTGCGCGCGGGCGTGCGGACGATCAGGCGCAGCGACAGGGGGCGGTTGGTCATGTTCTGCAACAGGAACAGCACCTCGACCGTCTGATCCAGGGCTGTCGTGGGCGGGAAGACCCCCAACGCGCCCTGCAGCAGATTGCCAACCGTCAGGCGCTCCTCGCTCAACTGGCCCAGGATGTCTGGATAGTCGCCCGGCTGGTTCATGGCTTCCTCCCTGCCCGCCTGTGCATCCCTCAACCGCTGCCCTAATTCTACGCGATCCGGCAAAATGCGCACGCGCTGGCGCGCGCTGACAGTGTATCCTTGTCGGTTGAAATCCGTCACACAGGGATGCCCCCCATCCCCGGCCCTTCCCCCACAAGGGGGAAGGGAGAAAAGCGGCGGGCCTGGGTGCGTGCAAAACCTGTCAGGTAGGGGCGCTGCTCTGCTGCGCCCTGGTTGACCTCACCCCCGCTCGGCGCTGGCGCGCCTCGCCCCCTCTCCAACGTGGAGGGATGGACATATCAGACAGTGTTGATTTAGCGTAACGACGAGCGATCACAATCAACGGGAGAAACAGGCGGCTTGAAGGAGAAGCCCGGATGCCTGGCAGGGCCTGTAGGGGCGGGTTTGCAAACCCGCCCCTACAACCGGTTCCCCGAAGTCGCCTTCTTCGTTCGTCTCTCCCTTGCATTGTTCTTCCGTAATCTATCGTGGGTCGTCAATGCAATCTTATTTGTCCGTCCCTCCAACGTGGAGAGGGGGCAGCGAGGCCCGCGTCAGTGGGCCGCGCGGGGGCGAGGTAGAACAACACGCACGTTTGATGCGATTACCCTGACCCGCAGCAATTCCGATCTTGACAGCAGGCCGTTCCAGGCTAAAATGAACATCACCACGCCGAAGTGGCGGAATTGGCAGACGCGCTGCGTTCAGGGCGCAGTCCTCATTACGGGGGTGTGGGTTCGACTCCCACCTTCGGCACACGCCCAGGTTGCCCGACAACCTGGGCGCTTTCATTGCCGGGCGCGGGCGCTTGTGGTACGGTTGAGGGCATCAAGCGGAGCACAGACCTGACAGCGATGAGCGACCCGTTCTCCCCAGACTCCGATCCTCTTCCGCCGCGCCGCCGCGAGCGACCGCAGCAGATCACGAGCATTCAGATCGTGTTCGCGCTCATCCTGTCCATCGGGCTGCTGCTGGTGATCAATTTCAGCGGGCGCATCGCGCGCGGCCAGCAGATGGAGGCCGAGCGCCAGCGTATGCAGGCGACGATTGCCGTGCTCGAACGGCAGAAGCTGGACTTGCTGCGCACGCGCGACTACGCCGCCAACGACGCCAGCATTGAGTACTGGGCGCACACCGAGGGCAAGATGGTGCGCGACGGCGAAGTGCTGGTCATCCCCGTCCCTGGCAACATCGAAGCGCCGACCCCCACATCATCGCCTTCCATCTACCTGCCCACGCCCGCTCCAGAGCCGCAGACTCCCAACTGGCGGCTGTGGTGGAGCCTGTTCTTCGACGGCGATCCGCCGTTTTGAGGGAGTTGTTGGTGGTTGGTGGTTGGTTATTGGTGATCAGTGATCAGTTCAGTGATCAGTAGCCGTCCACCGTCGCCGACAACCAATAACCAATCACCAACAACCGTCTTCTCACACCACCCCCGGCAGCGACCGGCCAAGCTGCGTCTGTAGCTCGGCGAGCGCGGCGTAGGCCGCCCCGCGCACCGCCGGATCGCGGTCGCGCAGCGCGGCGTAGAGCGGCTTGAGCGCGGGGACGTACCCCAGCCGGGCCAGCGTGTAGGCGGCCAGCGTCTTGTAGACGGTCTGGCCCTCTTGCAGCACGCGCACGAGCACCTGGCGCGCGTTCGGCCCGGCAGGGACGCCCTCGCCCCGATCTGCCGCCCAGGCGATCAGCCAGCCGAGGGAGTCCGCTTCGGGGTGGCGGCGCGGGCCTTCGCGCTCCGCCGACTGCGCGGCGGCAAATGCTTCCTGCGCCACCGTGCGCACGACCCACTGCTCGTCTTCCATCATCGCCCGGTAGAGCGCGATCAGCGCCCAGGGCGCGCGCACCCGGCTCAGCCCGTACACCGCCGCGCGGCGGATCTCCACTTCCTGGGCGACGATGGCCTCGCGCAGGATATTGTGCCCGTTGCCGGGCAGCGCGGCCAGCGCCTCGGCAATGGCCCGGCGGACTTCGTGTCCTTCCTGGAACAGGCCATGAATCATCATCTCTATGGCCTGCTCGCTGCCAATCGCGCCCAGCGCCAGCGCCGCCGCCAGCTTGACCCGCTGGCTCTCGTCGGCGAGCAAGGCAGCCAGGTCTTTGACCGCTTCGGGGTTGCCCAGCGCGCCCAACCCCACGCAGCCCAGCCGCCGGATGTCGGCGTCGGCGGCGTGGAGCGCCTGGCGCAGGATGAACAGCACATTGCGGTCGCGCGAGGCGATCAGCGCCGCCAGCGCCCGCTCGCGCACCAGCGGGTATTGCTCGCTGGCCAGCAGCGCCTTCGCAAAGCGGGTGAAAATGTCGCCGCGCCAGGGGGCGTCGGGCGGCGCGTCGGGCAGCCAGCGCACCAGGCCAAACAGGTTGCTGTAGAACAGGTCAGGTGGGGCGCTCAGCTTGCGATAAATGACCGGCAGGATGTTGATCCGCCCGGCGGCGAAGCCCAGGGCGCCCCCCCCCCCTTCTCGCTTCCCCCCCCCCCCCCCCCTCTCCTCCCGAGGCCGGGGAGGGGGGGGAGGGCCACAACCCTGACCAGCTCTTCCAGCGCCTCGCCCGCCTTGCTCGCGCTCATGACGGAGGGCAGGGCCTCGACCAGCGCGGCGCGCGGCAGCGGCTCGCCCGCCGTGACCAGGGCGGCGGCCAGGGGGGGCAGCACCGGGCGAAGCTGGGCGTTGCTCAGGCGGCGCATGACGAAGGCATCGTACCAGCCCAGGCGGCCCGTCTGGCGCGTGTCGTCGGCCAGCCCCGCCCACAGCGATGAGCGTCACGTCGAGCGCGCTGCGCCCGCGATTATCCTGCGTCAGGCGGCGCATTTCCTTGTCATCGAGCGCCGGGGCGCGGCGGTGCGCGCGGCCCCAGACCTGAGTCCAGCGCTCAGCCAGCAGCGCATAATCCTCATCGCGCCAGGCGCGCAGGAACGTAGGCGTGAAGCCGCACGCCGTCAGCCGCTCGTAGCCGCTGGGCGGCCCGGCGACCACGATCAGGTTCTGTCCATACGTCGCGGCCAGTTGGCTCAGCCAGCCCAGATACGGCTCGCGCGCCGCCGGCGATAGCTCGTCGTAGCCGTCAATCAGCACCAGGGCGCTGCCCCGCTCCAGCGCCGGGTAGATCACGCTGCCCGCCACGCGCGCGGCCACTGCCCCCAGTTGGCGCTGCGCCGCCCGCACCAACGGCTCCGCCGGGTCCAGCGCCGCGCCGCGCGCCTTGCCGAAGGCGGTGGCGTCTAGCTCGACATCGCTCAGGTGGACGAGCACAGGCGTCAGGGTGGTGAGGTCGAGCGGCGGCAGACGCTCCTCTTCCGGCAGGCCAAGCTGCTCGCGCCGCTGCTGGCGCGCGTCGTAGAGCCGCTCCATCGCCCGCTGCTGGATGCGCTGGCGCTCAGCGGCGCGGGCGCGCTGTTCCTCTTCGGGCAGGTCGCGCTCCTCGGCCAGGATCGCCTGCGCCGAGAGGTCTTCCAGCGACTCAAACGTCACTTCGCCCAGGGCCATGAGCGCCAACGTGGTCAGCGTCACGCTCTTGCCCATGCCGCTCGCGCCCAGGATAGCCACCTGCCGGTCGCCCGCGCCCAGGTCGGCCAGGGGGATCGTCTCGATGTTATACGGGGCGTAGCTCTGCGGCATGTCGTGAAAGAGGGGCACGACATCGAACACGCTGCGGGCGATGGTATCCTCGCCAGCAGGCTCCAATTCCGGCGGCGGGGGCAGGATCAGGCGCGGCTCCAGCAGCACCTCGCTGAGCAAGCACAGGCTCCCGGCCAGGTGCCGCCCCTGGAGGGTGCGCACCAGATCGCGGGCGTAGCGGGCATCCGCCGCCTGCCCCACAAAGCGGCGCGTGCCTTCGATCTGCGCTTCTGCCGTGTCGTGAATACGCGCCAGGCGACGGCGCGTGCGCCAGGCGATCAGCCCCAGGAGGCCCCCGGCCAGCAAGCCCATGAGGAACGAAAGCGGGTCAAAGCGCATGATACCCCCCGTTACAAGGCTACCAGAATGCGCCCGCAGCTTTCGCAGGTGATCAGCTCGAGATTCTGGCGCACCTGCTGGACGGTGACCGTCGTTTGGCCGACGCCGCACACCGAGCAGCACTCTCCTTCCAGCAGGGCGAGGGCGTGGCCGCTCTTGCGCGGGCGCAGTGTCTGGTACACCTCGATGAATTCAGGGCTGATCTGGCTGGCGAGGCGCTCGCGGTCGGCCTTGAGCTGCCTGATCTCGCCCTTAAGCTGCCGCAATTCCGCGCCAAGCGCCTCCTGCGCAGAGGCTCTGTCCACTTCGGCCTGGCGCAGGCGCTCCTGGGCGGCGTCGAGCGCCGCCTGCAACTCTTCGACGGCGATCATAGTCTCCAGCAGCGAGTCCTCAAGAGTCGCGTGGCGTCGCCCGCGCTCAGCGATTTTGTGCTGGATGTCTTCCAGCTCTTTGGGGTTGCTGACCGCGCCGCTGTACAGGCGGTCATTAAGCTGCCGTGTCTGCTCGACCACACTCCTGATTTCCAGCGTCAGGTCGGCGGCGCGCGCTTCTTGCGGGCGAAGCTGTCCCTCCAGCGCGGCAACCTCGGCCTGCGCTGCCTGCAAAGCGCGATCATCTTCGAGCGCGGCGCTCACCTCGCGGGCGCGGCCCCGCCGCGCTTCGAGGTCGAGATCGAGCTTCTGCAGGCGGTAGAGCGCCCTGGTCTGGCTCATCACACCCCCTCAACTGGCGTACAGCACCGGTCGTTGTAAAATGAGCAGTACGGTGGGCTGGCAAGGGGCATTATACACCACGCCGGAATCGGCGGGCAAACCTGGGGGGCGCTGGGGAATGTGTGCGAAGGTTGTCAGTGATTGGCCTGACGTCGGGCAGGGTGAGGTCCTGTAGGGGCGGGTTTGCAAACCCGCCCCTACAGAAACGCTGCCTGACAGGTTTAGCACGCATCCGACGCTGCCTGCGGCAAAGTGGCCAGCGCACAGCCCGGCATGGCGGGCCGTAGAACACGTCGCACCACCGACGAGGTTGCTGATGCAGACGCTCCGCTCCGTCTATGTGTCAACCGCCGAATGGCGCTGGGTGATCGTCATCAGCGGGCTGCTCGTCGCCCTGACGATGGCCCCCTACGCCTGGGCGCTGGCCCGCAACCAGTCGGCGGCGGACTGGCAGTTCATGGGGATGCTCTCCAACCCGCTGGACGGCGCGACCTACCTCTCTAAGATGGAGCAGGGGCGGGCCGGGTCGTGGCTCTTCCAACTGCGCCACACGCCGGAGAAGCACGACGGGGCCGTGTTTCACATGTTCTACCTGTTCCTGGGGCACACGGCGCGCGTGCTGGGGCTGTCCAGCCTGGTAACGTATCATCTGGCGCGTATGGTGACCAGTTTCTTCATGTACATCTCGCTCTACCAGCTAGGGGCGACAATCTGGGTGCGCCAGCGCCCGCGCCGGCTGTTCTTCGTGCTCAGCGCGGTCGGGTCGGGGCTGGGCTGGCTGGTGCTGTTTTTCAATCCCGATGCGCTGGCAGCCGACCTGACCGTTCCCGAAGCGTTCCCCCTTTACGCCTCGTACACCAACCCGCACTTCCCGATGAGCATTGCCTGCCTGGCGCTGATCGTCAGCGCTTACCTGATCGTCTTTCGCCGGGGATACCAGGACGCGCCCAGCGTCGAGAACGGCGGACTGGGGATGCTGTTGCTCTCCGTGCTGCTGGCGCTGATCCAGCCCACCGCGCTGATCCCGATCGCGGGCGCGCTGGTGCTCTATGTGGGCGCGCGCTTCTGGCTCACGCGGGCGTGGCCGAAGCACGAGCTGCGCTGGGCGGCGCTGCTGTGGCTGCCGATGATCCCCTTCGCCGTGTACGACTTCGCCGTGTTCCACTTCAACGACATCATGGGCGCTTTCAACGCGCAGAACCAGACGCCGTCGCCCGCGCCCTGGCTGATGCTGCTCAGCTATGGCCTGCTGGTGATCGTCGCCATCCCCGGCCTGGTGCGCGCCGTGCGCCGCTTCGAGCGCGACGGTGATCAGCTCATGCTGCTGTGGCTGGCCGTCAACATCGCCGGGCTGTACGCGCCGTTCAGCCTGCAGCGCCGCCTGGCGATGGGCCTGATCATCCCCCTGGTCTACTTCGCCGTGCGCGCCCTGGAAGACACCTGGTTCTACAAGGTGCCCGATCGCTGGCGCGCGCCCGCTCTCATCGCCCTGATCGTCTTCCTGGTGCCGAGCAACATCCTGGTGCTGACCATTCCACTGTATGGCGTCGTCTTCGATCCGGATAGCGGGCTGGAGCGCGGGCTGCTGGTCGAGGCGGATTACTGGCACACCTTCGAGTGGCTGTACGACAGCGGCGAAGAGGACGCCGTGGTGCTGGCCTCGCCCAACATCAGCCTGTGGATTCCCGCCTACACCCGGCAGGTGGTCGTCTACGGCCACCCCTATGAGACGGTGCCCAACGACGAGCGGGAGGAGCAGGTCGAGCAGTTCTACCGGGGGCAGGATTGCACGACTCTGCTGGGCGACGACCTGCCCTTCCGCGTGCGCTACATCTTTTGGGGGCCGCAGGAGCGCTCCTTCGCCGCCGAAGATGACGATGGTCACACCTATCCCGACGCTGGAAAGTGCATCGCCGCGCTGCCGCCGGAGCGCATCGAAGGGGAAGTGAGCGAGGGTGAGGTCACCGTCTACGTCCTCAACTGAGGGTGGCGCGCGCGCGTCCTTCGCCTTCACCGTCGCCCTGGCCGTCATCCTGGCGGCGTTTTTGTTGGGGGTCGGGCTGGGCGTGGACAGCCTGCCCTTTCAGCCGGAAGCGGCCTTCTCCGACGCCGTGACCACCCACTGGCCGAACGCGCTGCTGCTGCGCCGCGCCATCCTGGAGGACGGTACGCTGCCACTGTGGCAGCCCGGCATCTTCAGTGGGACGCCCTTCGCCGCCAACCCGCTGAGCAAGGTCTGGTACCCGCCGCAGTGGTTGGTACTCTTCCTGCCGCCCGCCCTGCACCTGAACGTCCTGCTCTGGCTGCACCTGACGCTGGCCGGGCTGGGGGCGTGGCAGTGGAGCCGGGCGACCGGGTTGACTAAGGGGCCAGCGGCGCTGGCCGGGGCCGGCTACGCCCTCGCCCCGCGCCTGATCGCGGCGGTCGGCAATGGGCATGTTGACCTGGTTTATGCGGCGGCGTGGATGCCCTGGCTGCTGTGGGCGGTCGAGCGGGTATTGGCTGGTCGCTCTGAGCGGCGGGCAGCCGTGTGGCTGGCGTCGTTCGCCGCGCTGTGCCTGCTGGCCGACGTGCGCCTGAGCGCCTACGCTTTCGCCCTGGCCGGCGCGTATGCGCTGTGGCGCTGGTGGGCGCAGACGCGCCTCCCCACCCCCTCTCCGCGTGTGGAGAGGGGGCAAGCCGAGCGTAACGAGGCGGGGGGTGAGGTCAGCCGGGCGCGGGTGGCCCTGTGCCTGCTGGCGGCAGGGCTGCTGGCCGCCGGGCTGAGCGCCGTGCAGTGGGTGCCGCTGCTGTTGTGGCGCGCCGATCTGTCGCGGGCCGAGATCACCGCGCACGAAGCCGCCCTGTTCAGCCTGGAGGGGATCGGCTGGTTCGGACTGGCATTGGGCAACCATGGCGGGCTGGGCGAGACGCTCGTCTATCCGGGCGTCAGCGTGCTGGCGTTGGCCCTGGCCGCGCTGCTGCTGCGCCCGCGCGCGCTGGCCTTCTGGGGCGCCGCGCTGTTAGTCGTCGCCGCCTGGGCGATGGGCGAAAACTTCGTCCTGTGGCCCGCCCTGGTGAAGATCGTCCCGCCCTTGCGCTGGTGGCGCGTGCCCGCGCGCATCTGGTTTCTGGCGGCGCTGATCCTGCCCTACCTGGCGGCGTGGGGCGCGCAACTGCTGATCGCCCAGCCGCCGGATCGTCGCGCCGCCCGGCTGATCGTCGTTGGCGCGCTGGGCGGCGGGCTGACCTGCGGGCTGTTCAGCACACTGGCTCTGAGCGCTGATCTGGGCTGGGAAACGGCGTTGGGGGTGTTTGCCTTGCCGCTGACGGCGTTGATCATGTTGCTGGCGCTGGCGCGTTCCCTGTCGCCGCGCGCGCTGCTGGCCGCCTTTGCGCTGGTCGTGCTGGCTGACCTGCTGTGGATCGGCGGGTCGCTGGTCGAGGGACGCTCGGAGCGCGCATGGCTCGACCCGTACCGCCCGCTGGCCGAGCACTTGCAGGAAGCGGGGGCCATTCGCGTCTATTCCCCCACCTACAGCCTGCCGCAGCAAGCGGCAGCGTACTGGCAGATCGCCCAGTTCGACGGCGTTGATCCTTTCCAGACGCGGGCCTACGTGGAGGCGGCGGAAGCGGCGACAGGCGTCCGCGCCGGGGGTTACAGCGTCACCATCCCGGCGTTCGTCGCCGAGGGTGAGGAGCAGACCGAGCCGGAGACGCTGGCTACGGTCAACTGCGACGCCCCCCTGCGCCCCGATCTCCTGGGCGCGTGGCTGGTGACGCACGTCGTCGCCGCCTGCCCGCTGGAGGCCGAGGGGTTGGTGCTGGAGGCGCGCATTGGCGAGGTCTTCGTCTACCGCAACACCTACGCGCCGGACGCCGGCCTTGCCTGGGACGGGCCGAATCGCGTCACGGTGACGCTGCGCGCGCCCACCGCCGGGCCGCTCTACGCCGTCGCCAACGGGCGCTGGCGCGCCGCGCCGGACGACACGCCGGGGCTGCCCGGCCCGCTCGACGGGACGACCAACACCTGGACGTTCGCCTACGACCCGTCCGAAGTATGGCTGGCGCTGATCGCGGGCGCGTTCCTGGCTGCGCTGGGCGGGCTGATTTTGTGGAGATCGGGACGCCATGCCTAGCCAGAGCGCTGTCTCGCGGGTGGAGTGGCGGCGCGTCATCCTCTTCGCCGCCGCCGTGATGCTGGTCACGACGATCCCCTATGTGGTCGGGGCGCTGGCGGCGGGCGCTGGCTGGACGTTTGGCGGATTCGTCTTCGGGGCGGATGACGGCTACAGCTATCTGGCCAAGATGCGCCTCGGCGCGCGCGGCGACTGGCTGTTCACCCTGCGCTACACCCACGAGCCGCACGGCGGCGCGCCGCTGTTCCTGCCCTACCTTCTGCTGGGCAAGCTGGCCGCCCTGTTCGTCAGCCCGCGCAGCCCGCACCTGCCCGCTGCGCTGATCGTCGCCTTCCACGCGGCGCGGATCGCCTGCGGCTTTGCCTTGATCCTGGTGACGTACCGTTTCATCGCCGCCTTCCTGCGCGGCCCGGCCACGCGGATGCTGGCCCTTGTCCTGATCGCGCTGGGCGGCGGGCTGGGCTGGCCCCTGGCGCTGGCCGGGCGCGGCGACTGGCTCGGCTCGCTGCCGGTGGATTTCTACATCCCGGAGGGATACAGCTTCCTGATCCTGTTCGGGCTGCCGCACCTGGCCCTGGCGCGGGCGGCGCTGCTGGGCGGGCTGCTGCTGTTGCTGCGCGCCCCCTCCCCCATCCCCGCAACCCCTTCCCCCCACGCAAGCGGGGGAAGGGGAGCAAACCTGCCGCCTTTCTCCCTTCCCCCTTGAGGGGAAGGGCCGGGGATGGGGGTACTGCTGGCCTGCGTTGGGCGCTGGGAGCCGGGCTGTGCTGGACGGTGATGGGGCTGTGCGTGCCCTTCTACCTGGCGGTGATCTACGCCGTGCTCGGCGCGTGGGGGCTGGCCGCCTGGGGACGGGCGCGGCGCTTCCCCTGGGCGCTGTTCTGGCCGGCAGCGGTCGCGGCGCTGGTCACGCTGCCGCTGCTGGTCGTCAGCGGCGCGGCCTTCCTGAGCAGCGACGTGCTGGGCACCTGGTCGGCGCAGAACCGGCTGCCCTCGCCGCACCCGCTGCACTACGTCTTCGGCTATGCGGCGCTGGCCGTCCCGGCGGCGGTTGGCTGGCGCTGGGCGTGGCGGCGTGGGAGTCTGCCTCACCTGCTGCTGGCGGCCTGGGTGATCGCCGCCCCCGTGCTGGTCTATCTGCCGGTCAACGTGCAGCGTCGCCTGCTGGAAGGGGCCATCGTCCCGCTGGGCATCCTGGCCGCCGCCGGGCTGCGCCTGGCCTTTCGCCGGAGGCGGGCCTACCGGCGGGCACGAGCTGGGCTGCTGGCGCTGGCCCTGCCGACGGCGGCCCTGCTCTGGCTGGGGGCGACCTTCACCGCCCTGACGCCGGATCGCCCGCTCTTCCAGCCGAGCGCCGAGCTGCGCGCGATGGACGCCCTCAACCGGATCGCCCCGCGCGACGCGGTCGCCCTCAGCCTGAAGGAGACGGGCAACGTCCTGCCCGCCTGGACCGATCTCAAGGCGTATGTGGGGCACGGGCCGGAGACGGTGGACGCCGGGCAGAAGGAAGAGATCGCCCGGCAGTTCTTCGCCGGGACGCTCGACGCGGCGGCGCCGCGCGACCTGCTGGCCGCAGTGGATTACGTCTTCGCCGGGCCATTGGAGGCGGCGGAGGCGGGCGACGCGCCCTCCCGCCTGGGCAAGTGTCCTGCCGCTGGCCCTGCCGCCGGAGGAAACCGCGCCCGTCCGCCTCTACGAGGTGCCGCATGAGTGAGCCGCGCCCCTTCCGCGCCCAGCGCGATATTCTGCGCTGGCTGCCCTTCGCCCTGGTCGGCGCGGCGCTGCTGCCGCTCATACGCGCGCTGCTCGGCGGGGAGACGCTGTTCTGGGGCCTGCCGACGCTGCAATTCTACCCCTGGCGCGAGTTCGCCTTCGCCGAGCTGCGCGCCGGGCGGCTGCCCGCCTGGAACCCCTACCTGGGCGCGGGCGCGCCGCTGCTGGCCAACTACCAGACGGCGATCTTCTACCCGCCCAACTGGTTGATGCTCGCCCTGCCCGGCCCGCTGGCCATGTCGCTGCTGGCGCTGGCGCACGTCCTCTGGGCGGCGCTGGGCATGTGGCGCCTGGCCGGGGCGCTGGGCCTGACCCTGTTCGGACGCGGCATCAGCGCGCTGAGCTACGCCCTGGGCGGCTACCTCATCGCCCGGCTCGGCTCGTTCCCCACCCACGACGCCGCGGCCTGGCTGCCCTGGGTGATCTGGCTGGCGCACCGCGCCATAACGCGGCGGGGCTGGCGCGACGCGGGCGGGCTGGCCCTGGCCGTGGGGCTGCTGCTGCTGGCCGGGCACGCCCAGACCGCGTGGTACGGGCTGCTCGGCGCGGGCGCGTATGCGCTGTGGGCGGATCGCAGAGACTCCTGGCGGCTGCGGGCGCGCGGGCTGATCCTGGCCGGGCTGGGCGTCGCCCTCGGCGCGGGGATCGCCGCCGTACAGCTCATCCCCACTGCCGAATACCTGCGCCTGTCGGATCGCTCCGGCGGGCTGGGCTACGCGGCGCTGACCAACCTGTCGTACCACCCGGCGCGCTTGCTGACGCTGCTGATGCCGCACTTCTTCGGCACGCCCGCCGACGGGGGCGTCTTCACCGAGGGCATTTTCTTCGAGGACGCGGCCTACCTGGGCGTCATCCCGCTGATCGCGGCGGGCGCGGCGCTGGTGGCCTGGCTGTTCAAACGCGCGGCCCCTCCCCGGCCCCCTCCCAGCGACAGCCAGGGAGGGGAGAGGGCCACCGGGCGATGAAGTCCCCTCTCTCTAGCTCGGCTGGAGAGGGATTTAGGGGTGAGGCCTCGGCGAGCCAAGGCCCCTCCCCCGGCCCCCTCCCCGGCACAGCCAGAGAGGGGGAGAGGGCCACGCCGGGCGGGGAAGTCCCCCTCTCTAGCTCGGCTGGAGAGGGGGATTTAGGGGTGAGGCGTCCGTCCCCTTCTGGGCGGCGCTGGCCCTGGCCGGGCTGTTCCTGGCCACCGGCAAGCATAACCCGGCGTTTCGGCTGCTCTACGACCACGTGCCCACCTTCGACGCTTTCCGCGAGCCGGTGCGCTGGCTGATCCTCACCCATCTGGGGCTGGCGCTGCTGGCCGGGATCGGGGTGGGGCACTGGGGGCGCGGGCCGCGCGCCGTCTATTGGTCGCGGCTGGCGGCGGCGGGCGGCGGCGGCATGGCGCTGCTGGCCCTCGGCGCGCGCGCCTTCGCCAATCTCACCCCCCGGAACTGGACACGATGGCCCTGGCCGTGGCCGCGTTCGGCGGGTGGATCGCCGTCGCCGCCCTGCTGACACTCGGCCAGCCGCTTGCTCCGGCGCATTCGGCGCGCTCAACCCTGTGGCGGGCGGCTGTCCTGCTCGTCGTGACGCTGGACCTGGCCTGGTTCGCCGCCGGGCTGAACCCGACCGTCCCGGCGTCGTTCTTCGAGCGGCGCGGGGACGCCGGGCCGCCCGGACGGGTGTACTGGTTCGACGCCTATCAGTACGACGTGACCTTCGGGACGGACGAGGACGAAACGCCGTCCGTCGAGGGCTTTTTCGACGTGGGCGACTACCGCATCGCCGGGCGCAGGCGCGAGGAATTGCGCGCCTCGCTGCTGCCCAACCTCAATTTGCTGGATCGCGTCCCCTCGCTGGACAACAACGATCCGCTGCTGCCAGCGGTTCACCGCCGCTACGTGGCGCTGGTCGAGGAGCTGGGCGCGGGGGCCGGAGCGCTGCTGCGCGCGGCGGGGGTGACGCGCGCCTTCGGCGTCACGCCGGACGGCTGGACGGGGGCGGCTCCAGCGGTTGCGCCCGGCGCGGACGGGGCAACGGCCTGGCTGGTGAGGGTGGCGAAATGGCGCGAGTCGGACGAGGCAATCAGCGCCGCGCTGCGCGACCCGGCCTGGGACCCGGCGCAGACGGTCATCCTGGCGGACATCTCCCCCCCTGGCTCGGCTGGAGAGGGGGGCCGGGGGGCTGCGGCGTCCTCCCCTGGCTCGATCAGCCTTCTCAAGGGATACCCTGCCGAGCGCCGCTTCCACGTCACGACGGGCGCGCCCTCCTACCTGGTCCTGGCCGAGACGTGGTACCCCGGCTGGTCGGCGACGGTGGACGGCGCGCCCGCGCCCATCCTGCGCGCGAACCTGGCCTTTCAGGCGGTGGCTGTGCCCGCCGGAAAGTCCGAGATAGTGTTTCGCTACCGGATCAGCAATTTCGAGGTGGGGATGGTCATCTCTGCCGGGGCGCTGCTCGCGGCGCTGGCCTTGCTGCTCGGCGGGCGCATCCGGCGGAGCCGGACAGCCTGACCTCACCCGGCCACGACGAAGGCGATCAGCACGATCCACAGCGTGCTGTAACGCAGCGCGCGCCGTTGGCGGTGAAGCGCCGCGTACCACACGACGGCGATCACCAGGCCGGGCATGAAGCGCAGCAACCCCAGGAACTCGCGGTAGGTGGAGAAGGGCACGAAGGGCATGATCGCGGCGTTGACCAGCAGCAGGCAGGCGGCCAGGTCGCCCTGCCCGCCGCGCAGGTCGCGGGCCGCACGCCACAGCCCCCAGACGCTCGGCATGACCGCCGCCGGAATCGCCAGCAGGACGCCCAACACCAGGAAGACCAGCAGCCCACCGTCGAAGGCAATCTGCCACACGCCGCCGTAGGGGATGGGCGTGAAAGCCGTCGCCAGCGCCCCGCCCGACCCGACGCCCGGCGCGCCCAGCCAGGCGACCAACGCCATCTGCCAGGCGAGGAATGGCGCGGCGGCGATCAGCGCGACCCTCAGCGCGGCGCGCCAGCGGCCCGCCAGCGCCAGGTGCAGGGCGATGCCCAGCGCGAAGAAGGCGGTCGTCTCTTTGGCCAGCGTCGCCAGCGCCAGCAGGATCGCCGCCCCCGTCAGGCGCTCGCGCGCCGCCAGCCAGACCGTGCCAAGCGCCAGGCCATAGGCGAGCGGCTCTGCCGTGCTCAGCCGCACGGCCATGAACACGCCGGCGAAGAGACCGTAGCTCAGCGCGTACCAGCGGCTCGCCCCCGCCCGCACCAGCAGGTCTTCGAGCAGCGCCGTGCCGCCGCTCAGCGCGGCCAGGTTGATCGCCACCAGCGCCCAGGGGATCAGCGTCGCCTGCCCCAGGCTCAGCGCGCGGGCCAGGGCGGGCAGCAGGATGCGCTGCAGGCGGTAGGCGGGCGCGTCCAGGCAGTCCGGCGAGGCGGCGGGGTCGCGGGCGATGTAGTAGGCGAACTGCCCGTCGTAGCCTTCGCTGTCCGGCGGGCAGGCGGTGCCGTCGGCCCCGGCGCACGCGCTGAAGCACTCGCCCAGCGTGACGAAGGCCAGCGGATCGGCGTCGTTGGCCGCGAAGATCGTGCCCAGGTAGACGGCGCACGCCAGCAGGACAACCAGCCAGGGGCGGAAGGGCGTATAATGAGTCAACGCGCGCGATTTGTTCATGGGACAACAGCGATCAGTCGTCAGTTATCGGTTTTCAGTTTCAGGCCGTGCCAGGACAGGCGTGCCCCAGGTGCGCTTAACTGACGACCGAAAACTGAGGACTGACCACTGACCACTGAAAGACTGACGACTGAAAACCGATCACTGACTACTCTCTCACAGGTGACCGCCATGCAACCCTCCCCTTCCTTCAACGCCCTGGTCTACGCCCTGGTGCGCCACATCCCGCGCGGCAAGGTGCTCAGCTATGGGCGCGTGGCCGAGCTGCTCGGCGTGCCCAACGGGGCGCGCGCCGTCGGCTGGGCGCTGAGCGCGCTCAAGTATACGCGCGTCGCCGAGCCGGTGCCCTGGCACCGCGTGGTCAACGCCCAGGGCCGGGTCAGCATCAAGGGCGCGCCGGAAGCGGCCAGCGAACAGCGCGCCCGCCTCGAAGCCGAGGGCGTCGTCTTCGACGAGCGCGACGCCCTGGACATGAGCCGCTACCTGTGGGATCCGCCGCCGCCCGTCGTCACGGACTTGCTGCGCCGCGCACAGGGCGACGTGCCTGATGCTGGCGCGCCCTAGCGATCCGGACGGCGCGGACGGGTCGGCTCCTGGCCCGCCGCTGCCGTCTCGCGGCGGATGAGGCGCGCCTCGCTGAACGGCGGGGTGATGAACTCCACGACGCCGTTCTCGTAATACCACACCGGCGCGCTCTGCCCGTCAAGCTGCACCGCCTCCGGCTCTTCGGCCACGCCGATCACTTCGACGCGCACCTGCTGGTAGGGCGGCTCGTAGCGCCCGGCGCGCCGCCATTCGATGGTCAGCGAGCCGGACGAGGCGCGTCTGACGGTGAAGTACGACCAGCGATATTCGCCCTCCTGATAGGCCAGGCCCTCGCCCGCGTCCTCATAGAGCGCCGTCTCGCCGTCTCCGGCGTAGACGCGCAGCAGCAGCTCCTCGACCGGCTGCTCGCCCACGTACTGCATCAGCGGCCACAAAGCGAGCACTTTGCCCGCGCGGACGTAAACGGGCAGCCGTTCCAGCGGCGCGTCAGCCGTCACCGTGCTCCCGCCCTCGACCGGCTGGCCGCTGTCCAGCGCGTACCACGTGCCGCGCGGCAGCACGACCGGGCGCTCGACCGCGCCCGGCTCCAGGACGGGCGCAACGAGCAGCGCGTCGCCGACCAGGTAGGCGTCGTCTATGCCGTGCAGCCGGGGATCGGCGGGGTCGGCCAGCAGCAGCGGGCGAACCAGCGGCAGGCCGTTGTGCGCGCACTCTGCCGCCACCGAGTACAGCGTGGGCAGCAGCCCATAGCGCCACTCCAACGCCTGGCGCGCCACCGCTTCGACGCGCTCGCCGTAGCTCCAGGGTTCCTGGGGGGCGGTTCCGGCCATCGAGTGCACGCGGAAGTAGGGCAGCAGGCTGGCAAGCTGCATCCAGCGCGCGAATAGCTCGCCATCCGGGTTGCCGGCGAAGCCGCCCACGTCCGGCCCGGTGAAGGCCATGCCCGACAGCCCGCAGTTGAGCACCATACTGATGCTCAGGCGCAGGTGATCCCAGGTGGCGTCGTTGTCGCCAGTCCACGAGGCGGTGTAGCGCCCCGCTCCAGCGTAGGCGGCGCGAGTCATGACGAAGGGGCGCGCGTCCGGGCGGGCTTCGGCGAAGCCTTCGCGCGTGGCGCGAGCCATAAGCATCCCATAGACGTTGTGGCCGCCGCCCGCGTGCGAGCGCCCGATCCCTTCCCAGCCATGTTGTGCGGCGTCGGGCAGCGTCGTGCCCATGCGCAGGGCGATGATCGCCGGCTCGTTCATGTCGTTCCACAGCCCGGCGAAGCCGACCGCGTGCAGCAGCCTGGCGACGCGCTCCGCCCACCAGGCGCGCACCGCCGGGCGGGTGAAGTCGGGGAAGTGGCACATCCCCGGCCAGACCGGGCCGCTGACCAGGCTCCCATCCGGCATCCTGAGAAAGGCGTCCTCGCGCAGCCCGCTCTCGTAGACCTCGTAGCCGGAATCCACCTTGATGCCAGGGTCTACGATCCCCACGCTCTTGAAGCCCTGCCCGGCCAGCTCGCTCACCAGGCCCGGCAGGTCGGGGAACTCCGCGCGATTCCAGGTGAAGACGCGGTAGCCGTCCATGTAGTCAATGTCGAAAGTGAGCACGTCGCAGGGCAGCCGCCGCGCCCGGAACTCGTGCGCCAGCCGCCGGAAGTCGGCGACCGTCCTGTAGCCCCAGCGCGACTGGTGGAAGCCGAGCGCCCACAGCGGCGGCAGCGGCGCGCGCCCGACCAGCGCCGTGAACTGGCGCAGCACGTCCGGCAGCGTCGGCCCGGCCAGCGCGTACAGGCAAAGCTCGCCCTCCTCGGCGCTGAAGGCCATCGTCCCGGCGTCGTCCGCGCCCAGGTCAACCGCGCCGCGCGCCGGGTTGTCCCACAGGAAGCCGCAGGCCAGATCGCCTTGCACGCCGACGTAGAAGGGAATGCTGGTGTAGATGGGGTCGGCGTCGCGCGGGTAGGCGGGGCCGGGGTCGTTGTTCCACAGCGTCAGGCGCTTGCCGCGCAGATCGAAGCTGCTGGCCCGCTCGCCCAGGCCGTGACAGGATTCGCCAGACGGCAGACGGCGCGACCAGCGCACTTCGTCGCCGCGCCAGGCCAGGCCCTCGGCGTCCTCGCTGAGCACGCGCCCGTCCGCCGTGCTGAGGGTCAGGCGGCAATCGGCTTTGCTGGCGCGGCAGGTCATGCGCGCGGTCTGCACAAGGACAGCGTCGCCCTCATCGAGGATGCGCAGGGTGCGGGGTGGGTCGCCGCCGCCGATCACCGCGTAGGAGAAGAGCGGGGCGAAGCTGCCCGCCGGGCTGAGCCGCACGCGAAGCACTTCGTCGCCCAGGGCGATCAATTCCACCGCCGCGCGCTCGGCGCGCAGCGCGACACCGTTGGGCACCTCCTCGACGGCCAGGACGCGCCCCGGCGTCTGGAAGGGGCCGCTGGGACGGGGACGCGGATAGCGGCGGGCCATGGCCGCCATCATGCGGTGGTACCGGATACCGTTGAGCAGGCCGGCCAGGCCCCGGTCGCGCGCCACCTGAAACCACGAGAGCGCCTGGGCGAGTGTCATGACGGGGTCCCTCCTCTGAGCGCCGAGTCATCTGCGAGCCGCGCTCATTCATCATAGCGCAAGGCGCGCGGCGACGAAAACGGAAGGGAGTTGTTGGTTGTTGGTTGTTGGTTGTTGGTTGTTGGTTGTTGGTAATCGGTTCTCAGCGACCCGTGATCGCTCGGCGCAACCTATCACTGACAACTGACAACTGATCACTGATAACCGAAGACCGGGGGGCAAACTGACCGCTGCGGAGCGGCAGGGAGCAACGAAAACGCTCACCGCGTGGGTGAGCGTCGGCTGGTGACCCCGAGAGGACTCGAACCTCTAACCAATTGATTAAGAGTCAACTGCTCTGCCGAATTGAGCTACGGGGCCGGGCACCAAAAATATACCACCAGTTCGCAGGCCGGTCAACGGTAAATTGGCGCAGGCCCAGGGCATGATCTTGTCAGCGCCGGATTCTGCTGCTACGCGGACACAGCCTGCCTGAACGGAGCCAGGCGGCCCAGGCGCTCTGCTGCGCTTTTTCCGACGGCTGGAACAGCGTCTTGTGCGCTCTTGCTGAAAGGGGTGATACACTCAGGTCATGAGCAAATCTGCCGAGCCGGGTGTTCGCCGCTCAAGACCAGCATGTTCGGTCGGGCGCGCCCGACGGACGATGCGCAACATCCTACCAGCCCCGGAAGCAGCAAGTAGCTGTCAGGAAGACCCTATGCCCGGCCCAGATGAGAAGCACCCAGCCACCGATCTGTTCGCATCTATCGCCTATCTGCAGAGCCTGGACACCGCCACGCTCCAGATAGTGGCCCGCTCGGCCATCAGGCGCGCCTACGAGCCGGGGCAGGTTGTCTTTCTGGAGGGCGAACCCAGCGGTGGATTGTGCGTCGTTCAGGCGGGCTGGCTGAAGGCAGTTCGCATTGGGCCAGATGGCCGCGAACAAATCCTGAACTTCCTCGGCCCAGGAGAAGTCTTCAACGCCGTAGGAGTATTCTCGCGCGACTCCAACCCGGCCTCGGTGATCGCCCTGGAGCGATCCACCATCTGGATCATCCAGCGCGAGACTATGCGGCGCTTGCTGGATGACCATCCCCGCCTGGCACACGCCATCATTCACGACCTGGCCGAACGTGTTTTTCACCTCATCCAACTGGTGGAAGACCTGTCGCTGCGCAGCGTTGAGGCACGGCTGGCCCGCCTGCTGCTCGAACAGGCGCAGTTGGACATCCTCCCCCGCCAGCGCTGGGCTACCCAGGCGGAAATGGCCGCCCGCCTGGGCACTGTCCCCGATGTGGTCAATCGCGCGCTGCGGGTGCTGACTCAGGAGGGGTTGCTCGCTGTCGAGCGGCACCAGATTCAGATTCTCGACAAGGAAGGGTTGGAGAGAAAGGCCGGACTCGACATCTGAGCGATTCCCTTTCCGACAAAAGTCGAAGACACCCCGTCGCCCAGGCTGTATGCTAGAAGCAACAACCTGGGCGATTTCGTTGGAAGTCAGGTCATGGTGATGCCAGGCCAGGAGCAAGCAACTTACCCCGTCCCGCTGATTGATGCGGACCGCTGCAATGGCTGCGGGCTGTGTGTGCAGGTTTGCCCGAACGGGGCGCTCGGCATGAACGGCCACAGTGCCTATGTCGCGCGGCCCGACCAGTGTGACTACACCGGCTATTGCGAGCTTGCCTGCCCAGCCCAGGCCATCACGCGACCCTTCGAGATCGTGATCGTGCCGGATGAGAAGCACAAGGAGAACAAGAGATGACCCCTCAGACCTACCGGGCGCTGATTGGCGCAGGGTTGGCGGTGTTGCTGGCCGGCGGGCTGCTGCTGGCACAGCGCGATGGCCGGCTGACCGCCGGCTGCCAGCGGACGCGCCAGCCCCAGCAGGCAAACCACGAAGACCGGCACAGGCGCCAATGCCTGCGCGACCACCATGAAAGCAAGGGAGGCGAACGATGAACGGTTTTTTCTCCGACAAGCGAGTCAAATTCTCGCTCAAGTATGTGCTCATCGTCTTTCTGGTGATGATCCTGCTCCAGCAGCTCATCATCGGGCCGCTGGTGCTGCGCAGTAGCGAGATCGCCTACAGCGACTTCAAGACCGCCCTGCGTGCGGGCGAGATCAGCAGCGTCAGCGTTAGCGACGAGCAGATCACGGGCGAGTTCACCAATGGAGACTTCTTCTCCACCGTGCGCGTGGAAGACCGGGATCTGCTCAAAGACCTGGAGGCCCAGAATACGGAGGTCCGTGGCGAGACCGGCGGCGGCAATTTCCTGAGCACTCTGTTGGGCTGGATTCTGCCGCTGGTGCTCATGTTCGGCTTCTGGTACTGGATGATGGGCCGGATGCGCAAAGGCTCTGGCGCGACGGGCGGCCTCTTCTCCTTTGGGAAGAGCAAGGCGCGCGTTGTGCAGGGCGAGCAGATCAACGTGACGTTCAGTGAGGTGGGCGGCGCGGATGAGGCCGTGGTCGAGCTGCGCGAGGTGACCGAGTTTCTCAAAAACCCGGAACGCTTCCAGCGCCTGGGCGGGCGTATGCCCAAAGGCGTGCTGCTGGTCGGCCCGCCAGGCACCGGCAAGACGCTGTTGGCCCGTGCCACAGCAGGCGAAGCCAAAGTCCCGTTCTTTTCCCTGAGCGGCGCGGAGTTCGTCGAGATGTTTGTGGGCGTGGGCGCGTCGCGCGTGCGCGACCTGTTCGAGCAGGCCAAGAAGAACGCCCCCAGCATCATCTTCATTGACGAGATTGACGCCATCGGCGGGCGACGGGCGGGCGCAGGCGCAACAGGGATGCACGAGGAGCGCGAGCAGACGCTCAACCAGCTCCTGGCCGAGATGGACGGCTTCGAGTCCACGCGCGGCGTGGTCGTCATGGCCGCCACCAACCGCCCCGAAGTGCTCGATCCGGCGCTGCTGCGACCGGGCCGCTTCGACCGCCAAGTGACGGTTGATCCGCCCGATGTCGTGGGGCGCGAGCAGATTCTGCGCATCCACACGCGCGGGGTCGTGCTGGCTCCAGAGATGAACCTGGCGACCATCGCCCGCATCACGCCGGGCTTCTCCGGTGCCGATCTGGAGAACGTGGTCAACCAGGCGGCGCTGCTGGCCGCCCGACGCGAGAAAGCGGCGGTCGAGATGACCGACTTCGATGAGGCCATCGAGCGCGTGGTGGCTGGCTCCGAGCGCCGCACGCGGGTCATGAACCCGCAGGAGAAGGAGATCGTCGCCGTGCACGAGGCCGGGCACGCCCTGGTCGCCAGCCTGCTGCCCGGCACCGATCCCGTGCACAAAGTCTCCATCGTCCCGCGCGGGCGCGCCCTGGGCTACACCTGGCAGCGCCCGGCAGAAGACCGCTATCTGTTGAGCGAAAGCGAGCTACAGTCACGGCTGGCCGTGCTGCTGGGCGGGCGGGTGGCTGAGGCGCTCGTCTTCGGAGAGGCATCCACCGGAGCCGCCGACGATCTGGCCCGCGCCACCGATCTGGCCCGGCGCATGGTGACCGAGTACGGCATGAGTCCGGCGCTGGGGCCAGTGCGTCTGGCCAGCGATCCGCAGGCGATCTATCTGGGGCTGCAACCTGGGCTGGATGCGCGCCTTAGCCCGCAGACCGCCTTCGAGATAGACGGTGAAACCCGCCGCATCGTCGAGACAGCACTCCATCGCGCCTGGGAGCTGCTGGACGCGCATCGTCCGGCTCTGGATACGCTGGCCGGGCGGCTGTGCGAGCAGGAGACGGTGAATGGCGATGAGGTCGCCACGATCCTGGCTGGTACCGGAGCGCCGGCGATGGAGGCGGCGCGCTGAGGAACAAGCCGTCACCGAGAGTGTGTGGGGGCGGGTTCACGAACCCGCCCCCGCCGGGCGCGGCGAGGTAGTAGGTGATTGGTTCTTGGTGGCTGGTTGTTAGTTACTGGTTGTTGGCGAGCAGCCGCGACAGAGCTGCCTTCCCCCCAACCAAACACCAATCGCCGAAAACTAACACCCCCCCATGTTTGGAACGTCTTCTGCCTGGTTTTAAGGTGCCTGGGAGTCGGGGTAGTGTATCGTGTGCTTCTGCTAACGGACGGGTCGCCCCATGCCCTGCGCGCGGCGCGGGCGGCTGCGGAAATGGCTCGCGCGGCTGAGGGAGAAGTGCTGGCCGTCTACGTGATTCCACCGGTCTCGGCCCTGGTCAGACAGACAGTTAGCAAAGGCAACGCCGACCTGGACGACCTCGTGGGCGCGCTGCGCCAGGCGATGCAAGGAGGCCACAAAGCCCTGGCCCAGGCCGCGAATATGCTGGCCCAGGCGGGAATTGCCAGCTCAGTCCGGCTCGAGCAGGGTGTTCCGGCGATCCTGGTCTGCCAGATCGCCCAGGAAGAAGACTGCGCCGCAATTGTCATAGGCAGCGCCGATGTGAGATCGCGCGACGGTGTTCGCGCCCGGCGAGGCGCATATGCAGCCAGAGGGCGGCGCTGCACGTTCGGTGGTATTCGTCAATTAGCCAGTTGGGGGGAGGTTTGCCCTGATGTCATCCGGGTTGATTTATCTGTTCCTGATCGGGCCGGCGCTGCTGTCATGGTACGCCCAGAAACGCGTGCGAGAGGCATTCAAGCACTACGAAACCCGGCGCGCCAGTTCGGGGCTGAGCGGTTTGGAAGCCGCCAGACGTCTGCTGGCCCATCATCAGTTGGGCAATGTGGCCGTCGAGCAGACGCCAGGACACCTGACCGATCACTACGATCCTACTTCCCGAACTCTGCGCCTGTCAGAGGGCGTCGCTGACGGGCGCTCGATCACGTCCTTAGGCGTGGTGGCGCACGAGGTGGGACATGCCGCACAGGACGCCGAAGGCTTCCGGCTGATGCGGGTGCGCGTCTCGATGGGCAGCCGCCTGGCCGCCATTAGCCAGTGGAGTTCGCTGGTCTTCATCGGCGGGATGCTGTTCGGGATGCCGATCTTCATGGGGCTGGGTGCGCTGATGCTGGCGGGAATGCTGCTGTTTTCGCTGGTGACGCTGCCCCTTGAGCGCGATGCCAGCAACCGGGCGTTGGCGTCGCTCACCGAAACGCGGCTGGTGGCGGGCGAGGAGGAACGCGCCTCTGTGCGCAGCGTTCTGCGCGCCGCGGCCTTCACCTATGCGGCTAAGCTGGGCCGCCAACTGGCGACCTTCCTGTTCTTCGTGGTCATTGTCCTTGCCGCTCGCGGAGTCTGAGCGAGGTGCGGAAAGAGACTTCCGAAGTTTTCGAAAACTTCGGAAGTCTGAATTCGGGCCGGGCGCAGCAGAGCAGTGCCCCTCTCTGGCACGTTTCGCACGCCCCCAGCCGGCGAGCTTCCGCGCCCCGCACAAAACCGACTTTTGTCGGCGACGGCGCGCCCTGCCGCTGCTACAGTAGCCTTTGTCGTAAGGTACATGGGTCGCAGATCGCCTTTCAGCGGCGGTGGCTGCGACCGCTCAACGGAGGCGCTATCATGTTTGCCCAACCGAGACCTAAGCTCAACATCCGCGCCGTCATCCGCGACGTGCTCGACGAAGAGCAGGAGCTGCTCATCCCGCTCGGACAGGATTTTCTGGCCGGGCGTCTGGAAGAGGCTGAAGACAGGCTCAGGCGGTGGGAACGCTACCTGGCGGACCGTTACCCGGACGGCGAGATACCACCGCGTGGTGATGCCGAGACATGGCGTTCCTACCAGATCGAGCGCGCCCTGATCCAGCGGTTGGCGGCGCAGGCGCCAACACAGTCCTTCCCTATCGTCCACCAGCGCGCGCTGAAAGCGGCGCGCCGTCGCGTGCAGTTTCTATTGAGCCAGGGGAATATCACCGAGCGCTCTCTCGCAGCGACGCGCTTTGAAGCCCGGCTGGAACAGGAACTGCTGATCGAGCTGTGGGCCAGGTGGCGCGCCTGGCTGAAACCGCGAGGAGCACGCAGCCCCAGGCACTGACCCCCTCCGGCAGGATTGCCCACCAGAATCCGACAAAAGTCGAAGACAGGTTCATCGCCCTGTGCGATGATGGGCGCTTGTGAGCAGCCAGGTTGGTTCTTGTCTGCCGCCTCAAAGGAGGGAGTTCGCATGTCCAATCAGGATGTGGTCTTTGCTCTCGTCACCTTCCTGCACGATCTGTTCACCGCCGTGTGGATCGGCGGCCTGCTGACCCTGACGCTCAGCGTGCTGCCATCGGCCAGGTCAGTGCTGGGCGCGGGGCCGCAGGTCAAAGCCCTGATGAACGCCATCCAGGGAAGGCTGAGCCGGCTGGTGTACTTCAGCATCGTCGGGCTGATCGTGACGGGGCTACTCCAGGCTCGCCAGAATGACGACTTCGCGGGCCTGTTCAGCACCGCCAACGACTACACGCTGGTGCTGACGCTCAAGCACGTGCTGGTGCTGGTGATGATCGCCATCACCCTGATCCGCAGCCTGGGCCTGAAAGGTTGGAAACTGGCCGCGCCGGCCAAAGAACAACTGAGCATCCGGCTGCTCTTCGCCAACGCCGCCCTGGGGGTTGGCGTGCTCTTGCTCAGCGGCTTCTCGGCGGCGCTCGCCGCATAAGCAGGAGAAGCCGCTCTAATGGGATCTGACGATCATGATCGGCAACCTGCCCGTCGGGGAGGGTTTGCAAACCCTCCCCGACAAGACGCCCAGTGTGCGTTACCCGTGTTGAATGTCCAAACCCATCAGGCCGCTGTGCCCATAGGCGGCCCGAACCAGCTCTCTTTATCTGAACGTATCGCTCGCACGCACAAGGAGAAACTCTCACAATGTCCGCCGAAACTGCTCACCAAAACCTGCCGGGCTATTCCAAACGCTGGATCGGCCTGTTCTTCATTGGCATTTCGCTGGTCGTCATCAGCCTGGACAACACGATTCTCAACGTTGCCCTGCCGTCAATCTCCAACGATCTGGGCGCTTCGGCCAGCGACTTGCAGTGGATCGTAGACGCCTACGTGCTCGTGTTCGCGGCACTCTTGCTGACCATGGGGGCCATCGGCGACCGCATCGGGCGCAAGATCGCCCTGCAATTCGGGCTGATCATGTTCGGGCTGGGATCGCTGTGGGCCGCCCTGGCCACCTCCACCGAGATGCTGATCGCCGCGCGCGCCTTTCTCGGCATCGGCGGGGCAACCATCATGCCGGCGACGCTCTCCATCATCAGCGCAACCTTCCCGCGCGAAGAGCGCTCACAGGCCATCGCCATCTGGGCGGCCATCTTCGGGCTGGGCGTCGGCGTCGGGCCGGTCGTCGGCGGGCTGCTGCTGGAGCATTTCGAATGGAACGCGGTCTTCTTCGTGAACCTGCCGGTGGTCGCCGTCGCGCTGGTGGGCGGGGCCTTCTTCCTGGCCAATTCGAAGGATGAGCACGCGCCAAAGCCGGACGTTCCCGGCGTCCTGCTCTCAGTGCCCGGTCTGTTTGCGCTGGTCTACGGCATCATCGAAGCGGGCCAGGGCCACTGGACTGATTCCAACGTGCTGCTGGCCTTCGGCGTGGCGGGGGTGCTGCTGGCCGCGTTCACCTGGTGGGAGAGCCGCGCTCCGAACGCCATGCTGCCGCTGCATTTCTTCAGGAACATGTCGTTCACCGGGGCGAATATCGCCATGACCTTCATCATGTTCAGCCTGTTCGGGTCCATCTTCTTCCTCAGTCAATACTTGCAGACGGTGCTGGGCTACTCGGCGCTGGACGCCGGGCTGCGCCTGGTGCCGCTGGCCGCGACGCTGGCTATCGTGTCGGCGTCCTCGGCGAAAGTGGCGGCGCGGCTGGGCACCAAGCGGACGGTGGCCCTCGGCATTCTGATCTCGGCGGGCGGGCTGCTGTTCATGTCGCAGAGGTACGACGTGGACTCCTCGTATGCGACGGTGGCCCTGGGTGAGATCATCCTGGCCGGCGGCATGGGCTTCGCCGTCAGCCCGGCGACCAACTCGATCATGGGATCGGTGCCGGTGAGCAAAGCGGGCATCGGCTCGGCCATGAACGACACGACGCGCCAGCTTGGTGGTGCGCTGGGCGTGGCCGTGCTGGGGACGATCATGAACGGGCGCTATCTGGACGGCATCGCGTCGCTCAAGACGGCCCTGCCGCAGCTTCGGCCCGACATCTTCGAGGGAATCTCCAGCAGCATTCAGGCCGCGCATATGATCGCCGCCAATCCGCAGGTGCCGCCAGCGTTTGCCGAGACCATCACCGGCGTCGCCGACCGCGCGTTCGTGGGCGGCATGAACGACGCCATGCTCTTTGGCGCGGCTGTGATGTTGATCAATGCGGCGCTGGTGCTGCTCATTCTGCCTTCTCATGTGCGCGCGCCGCGCGAAGAGTCCAGAACACAGGAGGGAGCCGAGCGGGAGGTGTCCAGCATGGCCGCCGCGGGGGATTGAGCGCCTGCATCATGCAAGACTGGCTTTCACAGGCGATTCTACGATGAATCGGCTGCGCACGCTGTCAGGCGGTGCGCCGGGGCGCGAGTAAAACTTGCCAGGCAGGGGCGCTGCTCTGCAGCGCCCCGGTTAACCTCACCCCCGCTCGGCGCTGATGCGCCTCGCCGAGCGCAGCGAGGCTGGGGGTGAGGTCAACGTCCCCGCGCCCGGCGAGTCGCTGACAACCTTTGCGCGCACCCCGTTGACTCCTTGACTTTTGTCAGAACTGGACTGATAATAAAATTAGTTGGTTGGCACAACAAACAAAGCGAATGTTCAAGCGGCGCCGGGGGTGAGCCTGGCCGCAACGCGGGCGGCGCCTCGGCTGGCGCTCTGCGTGCGCGAAGGTTTCTTTTATCGAGATAGTTCTTTTGAGACCTCAACTTTATGTCGAATCATGCGCACCTGCGGACAGGTGACCAGACGCTTGTCCGCGAAATCAATCTCTCGGTGATCATGAGGCGTTTGCTGGAACACGAGGCGCTCTCACGCGCCTCGCTGGCAGAAGTCACCGGCCTCAACAAATCCACCGTCTCCAGCCTGGTTCAAGAACTGATTGACATGAGCTTCGTCCACGAGACCGGCTTGAGTTCCACCGGCGTGGGACGCCCCTCGATGATGCTGGGGCTGAACCCGCGCGCTGGCTACATTGTGAGCTGCGAGCTGGGCGTGGACTTCATCTCGGTGCTCTGCGCCAACTTCGGGGGCGAAGTGGTCTGGCGCATGAAGGAGAACATGGTCAGCACCCAGGGCCGGGACGAGATTATGAACCACGTCCTGGCCCTTTTGCACAGTGCGGTGGACATCGGGACCACCCGTTGCTCTGGCAGCGGGGGGCTGCTGGGCGTGGCCATCGGCGTGCCGGGGCTGATCGAACAGGCGACGGGCACCCTGCTCTTCGCGCCCAACCTGCAATGGCGCGATGTCCCCTTGCGCGACATCGTGAGCGCTGAGTTTGGCGGCGTGCCGGTGTTTGTGGACAACGAAGCCAACATGGCCGCCCTGGGCGAAACGCTCTTCGGCGCGGCGAAGGGCTACAACGAGGTGCTTTACATCAGCGCAGGCGTGGGCGTGGGCGGGGCGGTGGTGCGCAACGGCCAACTGGTGCGCGGCACGACCGGCTTCGCCAGCGAGTTCGGCCACATGACCATTGACCCCGACGGCGCGCTGTGCAATTGCGGCAACCGGGGCTGTTGGGAGACGCTGGTCAGCCAGTCGGCGGTGTTCCGGTTGGCGCGACAGGCCATCACCGAGGGGCGGCCTAGCGTGCTGACGGCCCTGACCGGCGGCGACCTGAACAACCTGTCCATCCCGCTCATCGTCGAGGCGGCTGCTCAGCGCGACTCTGTCGCCCTCTCCGCCTTTGAGACGGTGGGGCGTAACCTGGGGATCGGCATCGCCTCGCTGATCAACGGGTTCAATCCCGATCTGGTGGTCCTGGGGGGCATATTGAGCCTGGCGGGCGAATGGCTGCTGCCCACCGTGCGCGCCGAAGTCGGCTGGCGCGCGCTGCGCTGGAACGCCGAGGCGACAGAGATACTGCTGGCCCAGCACGGCTCCGATGCGTGCGTGATGGGCGGGGTGGCCACGCTGCTCCAGGCGATTGTGCTGGAGCCGGGCCGCTATCATCCGCAGAACCATCTCTAACAATGCTGATCAGGGTCAGTATCCTGGAGCACAGAAAGGAGGAGGCCTGGCAAGAGACAATCCATTGGGGACGGCCCCATATCCGAACGAGTTCGTGCCAACGTTGGACACTAGCGCTCGCAGCAAGAGATTTTCAGGAGGATTGCGCACATGATGAAGAAAACAGGCAGCTTCCTGCTGCTGGTCGTTCTGGTTCTGAGCCTGGCTTTGGGAGTTGGCGGCGCGACGGCAGCCCCCAAGACGCAGGTCACCGAGCTGGTCATCTTCTGGGCACAGTGGCCGCCTGCCGACTACCTGCAGGAGATCGGCAACCGCTATGAGGCCGCAACCGGCATCAAGATCACCGTCATCCAGGAGCCGTGGCCATCCTTCAGCGATCGCATGACTGCCGAATGGGCCGCCAGGGGTGATGCCTACGACATGGTGGTGGGCGACAGCCAGTGGCTCGGCCAGGGTGCTGAGCAGGGCCACTATGTGGAGCTGACCGACTTCATGATCGAGAACGGCATCGCTGAGACGGTGACCCCCGCCACGCTGCAGTTCTATGGTGAATACCCGCCAGGCTCAGGCCGCTACTGGGGTTACCCGACCGAAGGTGACGCAGTGGGCTGGGGTTATCGCAAGGACCGCCTGGAAGACCCCGAAGAGATGGCCGCCTTTGAGGCCGAGTATGGCTATCCGCTGGCCGCGCCCCAGACCTGGGCCGAGCTGCGTGACATCGCTGAGTTCTTCTATCGCCCTGCCGACAACGTCTACGGCGCTGCCATCTACACCCAGAAAGACTATGACGGGATGATCATGGGGTTCGAGAACGTCCTGTTCAGTTGGGGTGTTGGCTGGCAGGACGAGAACAACCAGGTGCTCGGCGTTGTCAACTCGGAGAAGGCCATCGAGGCACTGGAGTTCTACAAGGCACTGTACCAGTTCGCCCCGCCCGGCACCGACAATGCCTTCTACACCGAGGTGAACTCGGCCTTCATCAACGGCCAGGCGACGATGGTCATGAACTACTTCGCCTTCCTGCCGGACCTGCTCGATCCCGGCAAGAACCCCTACGCGAATGTGACCGGCTACTTCTCCGGGCCAGCCGGCCCCTACGGCGACCGCTATGTGGCGCTGGGTGGGCAGGGCATGAGCGTGCTCAACTACATCAGCGACGAGCGCAAGCAGGCTTCGCTGGACTTCATCAAGTGGTTCGCCTCGGATGAGGTGCAGAAGCAGTGGGCCGAAGTCGGTGGCTACACCTGCAACATCGCCGTGCTGGAGTCTGAGGAATTCCTGAGCAACACGCCTTACAACAAGGCGTTCGCCGAGTCGATGACCTTCGTCAAGGACTTCTGGAACATCCCGGTCTACAACGACCTGCTCGAGCCGGCGCAGCGTTACATCAACGGCTACGTGGTAGGCAATGTCGGGACGGCCAAGGAAGCCCTGGACGGCATGGCTGTCGAACAGCACGAAGTTCTGGTTGAGGCCGGAGTGATCGACGGCTAGTCTGTTTTGTCAGTTCGTAGGTGGGAAAGCGGGCACATGCCTGCTTTCCCACCATCCCATTGAAGGTGCGAAGGTGCACGCATGACCTCAAATGCTCAAGCCATACCCGCCGGCCCGCAGCGGATGACGCAGCATGGCCGCCGCCAGATGAGCGACAAGACGATCGCCCACCTCTTCATCTGGCCGACGCTGCTCTTGCTGATCGTCATGAATATCTTCCCGCTGTTCTACAGCCTGTACCTCAGCTTCAACGACTATTCGGTGATTGCCAACGAGCCGCCGAAATGGGTGGCTCTGGACAATTACGAGAAGGTTCTGACCACTGAGCGCAGCCGCTACTGGCACAACTTCACGATCACGGGGCGTTATGCCGTGCTGTCGGTCGGGCTGCAGATCGTCATTGGCTTTGGGCTGGCGATGCTCTTGCGCGAAAAATTCAGGGGGAGCGGCCTGATCACGACGCTGATCCTGATTCCGATGATGCTCTCTCCGGTGGTGGTGGGGTTGTTCTGGAAGCTGATTTTCGACCCGTCCAAAGGCTTCTTCAATTACCTGATCTATCTCAACCCGCGCGGGGGCGACCAGTGGCTGTCTGACCCCACGCTCGGCCTGTGGGCCATCGTCATCGTGGACGTGTGGATGTGGAGTCCCTTCGTGATGCTGTTGTGCCTGTCGGGCCTGGGGGCCATTCCCAATTATCTCTACGAAGCGGCAGCCATTGACCGGGCCAGCGCCTGGTTCCAGTTCCGGCGCATCACCCTGCCCCAGGTGATGCCGCTGCTGCTTATCGCCGTGCTCTTCCGCACGATTGAAGCATTTAAGGCATTCGACCTGGTGATGGGTCTGACCGGCGGCGGGCCTGGTGACAAGACCGAGACGGTGGCCGTCCGGCTCTATAGCGAGGCTTTTCTCAAGACTCGTACCGGGGAGTCCAGCGCATTGGCCTACATCGTGCTCGTCATTATCATCGCCGTCAGCAATCTGTACATCCGCGCGCTCAACCGGGCGAGGGAGGGCTAGGCATGTTTGGGCTTGACATTCCCCTGCCGGACTTCTGGATAGTCTACTTCCTCCTCTTCTGGCTGCTGGTGGGCGCGACGACCGGACCGGTGGTCTTTCGTCACAAAGGTCATCCTCCGCTGCTTGGGATTCTGGCTGGCGTTGCTGTGGGCGTGCTCAGCGGCGTCCTGTTCATGCTGCTGCTGGTGGTCTTCAAGCCCATTGCCAGAGTTCTCGACCGGCCCATGCTGGGCGTTCTCATCTCGATGGCCCTCAGCGCGGCGATTATCCTGGTCCTGTTGAGCTTCGCCCGGCGCTTTGTGCCAGAGGCGGCGCGGGATGAGACGCCCGGAGTCGCGGCGGCAGGTGCCCCGCGCGCGCCGGTCACCTATTCGGCCCGCGTGGACAAGGTGCATCCCGCGTGGCAGTCCATGCAGTCCATTCGGGCCAGCGTGGTGGTGATGCTGGCCGGACTCACCCTCATCCCCGTGATCTGGATGGGGATGACCGCCTTCAAGTCGTATCCCGATGCCGTTGCTTCGCCGCCCAAAGTGGCCTTCGATCCGACGATGGAAGGGGTTCTCACCCTGCTGACCCGGCGTCGCCAGATGAACGAGGCCCAAAAGGCAGAGTATGAGCAGAGAGAGGATCTGAACTGGGCGGACAGAGTGATGCTCAAGAGCGGGCAGGCGATCCTCGGCCAGAGCGATTACGTCAAGCGCCTGCGCAACTCGCTGATCATTGCTGGCGCGTCTACTGGGCTGTCGGTGACGCTGGGCCTGCTGTCGGCCTATGCTTTCAGCCGCTTCCGTGTGCCGGGCAAAGGAGACCTGCTGTTTTTCATTCTCAGCACGCGCATGTTGCCCCCGGTGGTAGTCACGATTCCGATCTTCCTGATGTACCGCGAGCTGGGCTGGTACGACACGCACGGCGGCCTGATCGCCCTCTACACGGCCTTCAACCTCTCGTTCTCGGTCTGGCTGCTCAAGGGATTCATAGATGAGATTCCCAAAGAATACGAGGAAGCGGCGCTGGTGGACGGCTATACGCGGCTGCAAGCCTTCATCCGCATTGTGATCCCGGAGGCGGTGACGGGCATCGCGGCGACGACCGTCTTCTGCTTCATCTTCGCCTGGAATGAGTACGCCTTCGCCCTGATGCTCACCGCCGACAAAGCGCGCACGGCCCCGCCACACATCCCGTCCATGATCGGCTCTGGGCTGGTTGAATGGGCGGCGATTGCCGCTGGCTCGCTGTTCTTCCTGATCCCGGTCGTGATTGTGACGTTTGCGCTGCGCAAGTACCTGCTGCGCGGCGTCACCTTTGGCGCCATTCGTCAGGGATGATCGGGGTGTATAGCGGTGAATTCGGTGATCGGACCCACAGGGTCCTCTACATAACCGGACGCGATTATGGCAACCATTGAACTGCAGCGCATAGAGAAGAAATTCGGCGACCTGCACGCCGTCAAGCCGATAGACCTGACCATCCACGATGGTGAGTTTGTCGTGCTGCTCGGCCCGTCGGGCTGCGGCAAGACGACCACGCTGCGCATGATCTCCGGCCTGGAGGCGGTCACCGGCGGGCGCATCCTGCTCAACAACCGCGACGTGACCTGGGCGCACCCCAGCGAGCGCGACATCGCTTTCGTCTTTCAGTTCTTCGCGCTCTACTCGCACATGAGCGTCCGCCAGAACATCGCCTTCCCGCTGCAAGCGCAGGGCGAATCCAGAGAGACGATCCGCCAGCGCGTGACCGAAGTCGCCCGCCTGCTGGAGATCGAGCACGTGCTGGACGCCAAGCCCGGCTCGCTGAGCGGCGGCGACCGCCAGCGCGTGGCCCTGGCCCGCGCCCTGGTGCGCCGACCGGCGGCCTTTCTGATGGACGAGCCGCTCGGCGCGCTGGATGCCGAGTTCCGCGAGACGATGCGCGCCGAGATCAAGCGGCTGCATATCGAGCAGCACGCCACCACCGTCTATGTCACCCACGACCAGATCGAGGCGATGGCCATGGGCGACCGCATCGTGGTCATGTCCGACGCGGTCGTGCAGCAGGTCGGGACGCCGGCCCAGGTCTACCACGACCCGGCCAACCTGTTTGTGGCGCGCTTCATCGGCAGCCCCGGCATGAACCTGCTCAAAGGACACTATGCCGGCGGCGCGGTGCGCGTGCGCGAGGGCGTGGTCTACCAGGTGCCGGGCGACTGGGTTCCCGCGCTGGACGGGGCGTTGGGCGGCGAAGGCGAGGTGATCCTCGGCTTCCGCCCCGAAGCAGCCACCGTCAACAGCGCGGGGCTGCCCGCCAGTGTCTATGCCATTGACCTGCTGGGCGGGTACACCATGCTGCACCTGGAGATCGGCGACCACGAGATCGTCCACGCCCGCGCGAGCCGCGAGACGCACTACCCGATCGGCACGCCGGTGCGCTTCGCGCTCGATCCGGCGATGGTTCGCTTCTTCGACCCCAAGACAGAGAAGGCTATCGTCCGGGAGGTGCCCGCATGAGCGACGTGACCTTGCAGAACATCACCAAGCGCTTCAAGGATGTCACGGCGCTGGACGATGTGTCCTTCTCGATCAAGGATGGCGAGTTTTTCGTGCTGCTCGGCCCCACCGGCGCGGGCAAGACGACCACGCTGCGCGTGCTGGCCGGGCTGGAAAAGCCGGAGGCAGGGGCTGTGATCTTCGACGGAGTGAATATCACCAGCTTCACGCCCGCCGACCGCGACGTGGCCTTCGTCTTCCAGCAGTACTCGCTCTACCCGACGCGCACCGTCTACCAGAACCTGGCCTTCCCGCTGCGCTCGCCGCTGCGCAAATGGCCCAAAGATCGCATTGACCAGCGCGTGAAAGAGGTGGCCGAGAAGCTGCGCATCACCCATCTGTTGGAGCGCAAGACGGCCAACCTGTCTGGCGGAGAGATGCAGCGCGTCTCGCTGGGCCGCGCCCTGGTGCGCAATCCGCGCGTTTTTCTGATGGACGAGCCGCTCAGCAACCTGGACGCCAAGCTGCGCGAGGCGCTGCGCATCGAGCTGCAGCACCTGCAGAAGACCGAGCGCAGCACGACGCTCTTCGTCACTCACGATCAGGTCGAGGCGCTGACGATGGCCGACCGCATCGCGGTGCTCAACCAGGGGCGCATCGTGCAGATCGGCACGCCCGACGACATCTACGACCGCCCGGTGACGACTTTCGTCGCCCATCTTGTGGGCATCCCGCGCATCAACCTGCTGCCCGCTGTGCGCGAGAACGGCACGCTCCTCGTCGAAGACAGCGCCCTGCGCCTGGCGCTGCCGGAGGGGACGGCCATCCCGTCGCGCTTCCTGCTGGGCGTCCGTCCTGAAGATGTCCGGCTGGGCGCAGGCGGCGAGCAGCGCGGCGAAGTCGTGCTGACCGAGCCGCTGGGCGTCGAGACGGTCATTCACATCCAGTCCGGCAGGCAGACCGTGCTCAGCATCGTGCCGGGCATCACCGACCTGAAGATCGGCGACGCCATCACGTTCAGCATCATTCGCGAACGCCTGCACTTTTTTGACCTGGACGGCGCGCGCCTGTGATGCGCCGCTCACAAGAGGCCTTTTCACAGTCAATAGTCAGGAGGACAGTCGTATGAGGTTTGGAGTCAACGCCTGGGTATGGGTCTCGCCGCTGACCACCGCTGGGGTTGCCGAGCTGGCCCCCAAGGTCAGGGCATTGGGCTTCGACTGGTTCGAAGTGCCGCTCGAACTGACGGACAGCATTGACTACGCCCGCGCCGGGGCGATCCTGCGCGACAATGGACTGGGCGTCAGCGTGTGCGCAGCCATGGGGCCGGATCGTGATCTGATTCACCCCGACAAGGCCATCCGCGACAACGGCATGGCTTATCTCAGACAGTGCGTGGACGCAGTGCGGGCGCTGGGCGGCACCAACGTCGTCGGCCCGCTCTACTCGGCTGTCGGGCGCGTCTGGCAGATGACCGCCGACGAGCGCGCCCGCGACACCGACCTGCTGGTGACGCAACTGAAAGAGCTGGCTGCCTATGCCGGGGATAAGGGCGCGATGCTGGGGGTCGAGCCGCTCAACCGCTTCGAGACCAGCTTCATCAACCTGGCGGCGCAGGCCATCGCAGTGGTGGATCGTGTGGATCAGCCCGCCTGCCGGATCATGCTGGACACGTTCCACATGAACATCGAGGAGAAATCGCTCGGCGACGCCATCCGCGCGGCGGGCAAGCGCCTGGTCCATCTTCACGCCTGCGAGAACGATCGCGGCGCGCCCGGCTCTGGCAACGTCACCTGGGGCGAAGTGGCCGCCGCGCTGCGCGAGATCGGCTACGACGGCCCGGTGGTCATCGAGTCGTTCACCAGCAAGGTGCAGAGCATCGCCCGCGCCGCCGCCATCTGGCGTCCGCTGGCCGCCAGCCAGGACGCGCTGGCCGGGGACGGCGTGAAGTTCCTGAAGACGCTGCTGGCGTGAGAGATCATTGGGATTTCGAAATGCGGATTTCGGATTTCGGATTGGAAAAGCTCTTCTCCACGCACCGAGAGGGGACTTAACCGCAAAGAGACGCCCTCTTTACCGTTTGCGGAGAAGGAGCCGGTTGGATTTCGAAATGCGGATTTCGGATTTCGGATTGGAAAAGCTCTTCTCCACGCACCGAGAGGGCAAAGAGACCTCTTTACCGTTTGCGGAGAAGGAGCCGGTTGGATTTCGAAATGCGGATTTCGGATTTCGGATTGGAAAAGCTCTTCTCCACGCGGGGAGGGAGGCTTAACCGCAAAGAGACGCCCTCTTTACCGTTTGCGGAGAAGGAGCCGGGGATTGGATTTCGAAATGCGGATTTCGGATTTCGGATTGAGAACCCTTCTCTTCACACGCGGGGAGGGAGCTTAACCGCAAAGAGACGCCCTCTTTATCGTTTGCGGAGGAGAGGCCGGTTGAAATTCGAAATTCGAAATTCAAGACTCACCGCCCAGAATGCATGGCTTGTGATGTTGTGATACGAGGAGCATAGACTTCATGGCCGAGAAGAAGATCAATGTCGCCATCGTCGGGCTGGGGTTTGGCGCGGAGTTCATCCCGATCTATCAGCACCATCCCCACACCCACATGTACGCCATCTGCCAGCGCACCGAAAGCCGCCTCAACGAGGTCGGCAATGCGTTCGGTGTGGAGAAGCGCTACACCGACTACTACAAGCTGCTCGAAGACCCGAACATTGACGCGGTGCACATCAACTCGCCCATTCACGAGCACGCCAGGATGAGCATCGCCGGGCTGAAGGCGGGTAAGCACGTGGCCTGCACCGTCCCCGCCGCGACGACCATTGACGAGCTGGAGCAGATCGTCGCCGCCCAGCAGGCATCCGGCAAGAAGTACATGATGATGGAAACCGTCATCTACTCGCGCGAATTCCTGTACGTCAAGGAGCTGTACACGACGGGCAAGATGGGGCGCATCCAGTACCTGCGCGCCACGCACCAGCAGGAAATGCTCGGCTGGCCCGGCTACTGGGAAGGGCTGCCGCCCATGCACTACGCCACGCACGTCGTCAGCCCGTGCCTGGCGCTGATCCGCAAAGACGCCGAGGCGGTGACCTGCTTCGGCTCCGGGCGCATCCAGGAGCACCTGATCCCCAAGTACAACTCGCCCTTCGCCATCGAAGCGGCCCAGATCGCGCTCAAAGACTCCGACGTGGTGGCCGAGGTGATGCGCTCGCTGTTCAACACGGCGCGCCAGTACCGCGAGAGCTTCGAGGTCTACGGCAGCAAGATGTCGTTCGAGTGGCCGCTGATCGAGCACCAGCCGCCGGTCGTGCACATCGGCGAGACGCCGCACCTGGTGGACGTGCTGGATTTCGCGCACCTGCTGCCAGGGTCGATCCAGCGCTTCACGACGAAGGGCGTCTATGGCGCAGAAGCACAACACCTGTCGTTCATCCAGGGCGCGGGGCACGGCGGATCGCACCCGCACATGACGCACGAGTTCATCATGAGCATCGTCGAGAACCGCGATCCGTTCCCGAACGCGCGCCAGTCGGCCAACTGGACGGCGGTGGGCATCCTGGCCCACGAGTCGGCCATGAAGGGCGGAGTCACGCTCAAGCTGCCGTCGTTCACGCTGTCGTCGTGACGCGCCCGGCGCAAAGCTGTTAGTTTACGCCCGGTGGAGGCGGGCAGTCTCCGCCGGGCTACCAAGCAGAGACGAAAAGACCATGCGCAGAAGACTCATTCGGATTGTCACCCGCTTCGCCATTGCCATCGCGATCATTCTCGCCTTCGGCGGGCTGTTCAAGCTGTACACGGACTCGCAGCTTTCCGTCGAGCAGCAGAATGAGGTGCTGATCAAGGCTATTCCCTTTGTCGCCGTCTTCGTGTCCATCGTCGTGGCGTTCGCCTGCGTGATCGTGCTGGTGGCCGCCTGGCTGGGAGGCCGCGTGCCACCCCGCTCATACCGGCCCATCGAGGCGATCATCATCGCGGGCATTTTGCTGGGTGTGCTAGGGCTGTTCCAGGGCTGGAAGCTGTTCTCCTATGAGTACGGCTTCCTGCTGCTGCTGGCCTCTGTGGTGTCCTTCATGATCTGGAGCCATTTCGAGCCGCTGCCCCTCCGCGCGAGCAAGATGTTGCCGCCGCTCAGTCGGCGCGCGCACCTGATCGGACTGGCAGCGGCGCTGATCGCGTGGGCCATCGTCGCTGGGCTGATGATCCCGGCGTCGAAGCCAGTGGAGCCATACGGCTTCGGCCAGACGCTGTGGAACTTCAAGACCGACGAGGAAAAGGCGCAGATTCGTGACGACGCCGACGATGAGTTCCGCATGGCCAAAGTTCCGGTGCTGGCCCTGATGGGCCTGCTGCCCGCCGGGCTGGTCTACTTCGCCGTGCGCGAGCTGGTGCCGGACGGGGCGAAGACCTCGCCCGCCGCACACAACCGGGCCGTCCCGCCGGAGCGACTGGGCGCTTCGCCTGGTTGAGCGGCGCGCCGGCCCTGGAAAACGGTGATGACCGGCGTCCGGCCACGCGCCGGGTGCCGCATAGTTTGTGTTTGTCGGTTCTATGGATCAGGAGAAAGGACTTTCTATTATGGCTAGGCCAGTCACCATCTTCACCGGCCAGTGGGCCGATCTCCCCCTGGAAGTCGTGGCCGAGAAGGCCGCCGGCTTCGGCTATGACGGGTTGGAGCTTGCCTGCTGGGGCGATCACTTCGAGGTGGACAAGGCCCTGTCTCAGGACGGCTATACCCAAAGCCGTTGGGACATCCTGGAAAAGCACGGGCTGAAGTGCTTCGCCATCAGCACGCACCTGGTCGGCCAGTGCGTGGCCGACGCGCTCATTGACGAGCGTCACCAGTCCATCCTCCCGCCGCGCCTGTGGGGCGACGGCGACCCCGAAGGCGTGCGTCAGCGCTGCGCCCAGGAAGTGAAGGACACAGCCCGCGCCGCCAAGCTGTTCGGCGTCAACGTGGTCAACGGCTTCACCGGCAGCCCGGTCTGGCACCTGTTCTACTTCTTCCCGCCCACCACCGACGCCATGATTGACCGCGGCTTTGAGGACTTCGCCGCCCGCTGGAAGCCGATCCTCGACGTGTTCGCGCGCGAGGGCGTGCGCTTCGCCCTGGAATGCCACCCGGCGGAGATCGCCTACGACATCTACACCGCCGAGCGGGCGCTCAAGGCATTGGACTATCACAAGGCGTTCGGCTTCAACTTCGACCCCAGCCACTTCGTGCACCAGTTCTTCGACCCGGTCGAGTTCATCAACGCTTTCCCGGATCGCATCTTCCATGTGCACGTTAAGGACTCGAAGGTGCGGCTCTCCGGGCGCAACAGCATCCTCGGCTCGCATCTCCAGTTCGGCGATCACCGGCGCGGCTGGAACTTCGTCTCGCCCGGCCATGGCGACGTGGACCTGCGCAACATCGTCCGCGCGCTGAACCGCATCGGCTACAGCGGCCCGCTTTCCATCGAGTGGGAAGACAGCGGCATGGATCGCGAGCACGGCGCGCGCGAGGCGTGCGAAGTGACCCGCAAGGCGGACTTCACGCCGTCAACGGTCGCCTTCGACGCGGCCTTCGCTGAGGACTAGGCACGAGGGGATGTGAGCGATGTCTGACGAGGTTGGGTTCATCAGCATGGCCGGGGCCAAAGCCGAGGGCGAGGCCCCACAGATCGGGATCGGCATGTTGGGCTATGCCTTCATGGGCAAGGCTCACGCCAACGCCTTCAAGAAGATCCCCTACATCATGTATCCGCCGGTGGCCATCCCGCGCCTGGTCGCCATCTGCGGGCGCAACGAGGAGGCGGTGGCCGAGGCGGCCCGCCGCTATGGGTACGAGAAGTACTACACCGATTGGCGCAGAATGCTCGAAGACCCGGATGTTCAGGTCTTCGACAACGGCGGACCGAACGACATGCACGCCGAGCCGTGCATCGCCGCCGCCCAGGCCGGCAAGCACGTCTTCTCAGAAAAGCCGCTGGCCCGCACCGCCGAAGAAGCCAGGCGGATGCTCGACGCCGTGCAGAAGGCGGGCGTCAAGCACCAGGTGGCCTTCAACTACCGCTTCGTGCCGGCGGTCGCCCAGGCGCGCCGGCTGATCGAGAGCGGGGCGCTGGGCCGCATCTACCACTGGCGCGCCGTCTACCTGCAGGAATGGGGCATGGACCCCAAGATGCCCACAAGCTGGCGCTTCCAGAAGCCCATCGCCGGCAGCGGCGCGCTGGGCGACCTGGGCGCGCATATCATTGACCTGGCCCGCTTCCTGGTCGGCGAGCCGACCCGCGTCATGGGCATGACCCAGAACTGGCTGAAGGAGCGTCCTTCGGGGGGCGATCCGTCCAGGATGGTGCCGTCGGACGTGGACGATGCGTTCGTGGCGCTCTTCGACTTCGCAGGCGGGGCGCTGGGCACGATGGAAGCGTCGCGCTTCGCCCAGGGACACAAGAACTACAACAGCTTCGAGATCAACGCGCAGAACGGCTCGATCCGCTTCAACCTGGAGCGGCTCAACGAGCTGGAGGTCTTCTGGGCCAACGAGGAGCCGAAGGAAACGCGCGGCTTCCACAACGCGCTGATCAGCGAGGGCTATCACCCCTACTGGTCCAACTGGTGGCCGCACGGTCACATGCTTGGCTGGGAACACAGCTTCGTCCACGAGTTCAACCACTTCTTCGACGCCATCGTCAACAACAAGGACGTGGCACCCTATGGGGCGACCTTCGTGGACGGCTACCGCAACGCCGTGATCTGCGACGCCATCGTCGCCTCGGCGGACAGCGGGCGCGCGGTGGACATCAAGTACTGAGCGTCTGCGGGCTAACACCACACGCAACAAAGAGGGGACGCGCGTCCCCTCTTCTGCAACTCCTGCACAACAGCGCGCCTGCCATCAGCGGCAGCAATCGTGACATGATGAGGAGCATCTAGCGTGGGCAACTACGATCCCCAACCGCAGCACAAATTCACGTTCGGCCTGTGGACGGTGGGCAACCGGGGGCGCGACCCGTTCGGCGTCGAGGTGCGCGATCCGCTCTCGCCGGTACAGATCGTGCACCTGTTGGCCGAAGTGGGCGCCTATGGCGTCAACTTCCACGACAACGACCTGGTGCCGATTGACGCCACGCCCGCCGAGCGCGAGCGCATCGTCGCCGACTTCAGGCGGGCGCTGGCCGAGACCGGGCTGGTCGTGCCGATGGCCACCACCAACCTGTTCACCGACCCGGCCTTCAAGGATGGCGCTTTCACTGCCAACGATCCCGCCGTGCGCGCCTACGCGCTGCACAAGACGCTGCGCGCCATAGACCTGGGCGTGGAGCTAGGGGCGAAGGTCTACGTCTTCTGGGGCGGGCGCGAGGGCACCGAGACCGACGCCAGCAAGAACCCGCTCGACGCCGGGAAGCGCTTCCGCGAGGCGCTCAACTTCGTGTGCGACTACGCGCTCGACCAGGGTTATGACCTCAACTTCGCCCTGGAAGCCAAGCCCAACGAGCCGCGCGGCAACCTCTACCTGCCGACGACCGGGGCCATGCTCGGCTTCATCGCCACGCTCGACCACCCAGAGATGGTCGGCGTCAACCCGGAAGTGGCCCACGAGCATATGGCCGGCCTCAACTTCATGCACGCCGTCGCCCAGGCGTGGGACGCGGGCAAGCTGTTCCACATTGACCTCAACGACCAGCTTTTCGGGCGCTACGACCAGGACTTCCGCTTCGGCGCGGAGATGCTCAAGCAGGCGTTCTTCCTGGTCAGGTTCCTGGAGGATGTCGGCTACGGCGGCTCGCGCCACTTCGACGCGCACGCCTATCGCACCGAAGGGCCGGGGGGCGTCAAGGACTTCGCGCGCGGCTGTATGCGCACCTACCTGATCCTCAAGGAAAAGGCCGCCCGCTTCAACGCCGACGCGGAGATTCAGGGCTTGCTGGCCGAGATTAACGCCGACGACGGGACGTATGGCTGGCTGACCGGCGGCTACAGCGCCGAGAAAGCCGCCCGGCTCAAGGGCGCGTCGTTCGACCGCGCCGCCCTGGGCCAGCGCGATCTGCGCTACGAGCAGCTTGACCAGCTCACCGTCGAGCTGCTGCTGGGCGTCCGCTAGGAGGGACTATGCGCACGCTACTCGGTCTCGATGTCAGCACGACCGGCTCCAAGGCGCTGCTGGTTGACGAGCGCGGCGAGGTGATCGCCAGCCACACGACGCCGCACCCCATCAGCCAGCCATTTCCGTTGTGGAGCGAGCAGGACCCGGCGGATTGGTGGAACGGCATGGTCGCCTCGATCCGCGCCGTGCTGGCGCAGACCGGGGCCGCCGCCACGCTCCAGGCCATCGGCCTGACCGGGCAGATGCACGGCCTGGTCTGCCTGGACGAGCGCGACGAGGTGCTGCGCCCGGCCATCCTGTGGAACGACCAGCGCACGCAGGCGCAGTGCGACGCGATCACCGCCACCATCGGCGCGGCGCGCCTGATCCAGCTCACCGGCAACCGCGCGCTCACCGGCTTCACCGCGCCCAAGATTCTGTGGGTGCGCGAGCACGAGCCGGAGGTCTACGCGCGCATTCGCCACATCCTGCTGCCGAAGGACTTTATCCGCTTCAAGCTGACTGGCGACCATCACACCGACCTGGCCGGGGCAGCGGGCACGCTGCTGCTCGATGTCGCCCACCGCCGCTGGTCGGAGGCGGTGCTGGACGCGCTGGACATCCCCGCCGCCTGGCTGCCCAAAGTCCACGAGGGGCCGCAGGTGACCGGCGTGATCAGCGAGCGGGCTGCCGCGCTGACCGGCCTGCGAGCGGGCACGCCCGTCGTCGGCGGGGGCGGCGACCAGGCGGCCCAGGCGACCGGCGTCGGGGCCGTGCAGCCGGGCATCGTCGCCCTGACGGTGGGCACGTCGGGCGTGGTCTTCGCGCCGCTGGCCAGTTACGCCTACGAGCCGGACGGTCGGCTGCACGCCTTCTGCCACACCGTGCCGGGCCAGTGGCACTTCATGGGCGTCATGCTCAGCGCGGCGGGCAGCCTGCAGTGGTACCGCGACACGCTGGCGCCGGGCGAGGACTTCGGCGCGCTGACCGACGAGGCGAGTCAGGCGCCGCCCGGCTGCGAAGGGCTGCTTTTCCTGCCCTACCTGACCGGCGAGCGCACGCCGCACCCCGACCCACTGGCGCGTGGCGCGTTCGTCGGGCTGACGGCCCGTCACACGCGCGCCCATCTGACGCGCGCCGTGCTGGAGGGCGTGGCCTTTGGCCTGCGCGACAGCTTCGAGCTGATCAAGGCCAGCCCCGCCGGGCTGATCCACGAGGTGCGCGTGAGCGGCGGCGGGGCCAGGAGCCTGCTCTGGCGGCAGATCATGGCCGATGTGCTGGGCGTGCCGCTGGTGGTGACCGAGGCCATTGAGGGCGCGGCCTATGGCGCGGCGCTGCTGGCCGGGGTGGGCGGCGGTGTGTGGCCGGACGTGCAGACGGCGGCTGGCGCGGCGGTCAAGACCGGCGCGCGCGTCGAGCCGGGCGCGGACGCCGGGGCCTACGAGGCGACCTACCAGCTTTACCGCGATCTTTACCCGCTGCTCAAGCCGGCCTTCGACCGACAGGCGGCGCTCTGACGGGTGGGGATGCCAGGGGAGGCAGGGGCGCTGCGCTGATGTGTCCTGACGATCATGATCGGTAGCCGCTGGTAGGGGCGGGTTTCGAAACCCGCCCCTACAGGCCTCTCGGAGGAGATGCCACGCGCGCCACGAGCCAAGTTGCCGCTCGTGGCGCGCGAGTGGTTTATGGGAAAGGCGCGGGCTTTAGTCGCCGATGAGCTGCTTGGCCTTACGCACCGCCGCTGAAGCATCCGACGCATAGCCGTCGGCGCCAATCTCGTCGGCGTAAGCCTGGGTCACCGGCGCGCCGCCGATGAGGACCTTGGCCTTGTCGCGCAGCCCGGCGGCCTTCAGCGCCTCGATGGTTGACTTCATGTTGGGCATGGTCGTGGTCAACAGGGCGGACATGGCCACGACCTGCGCGCCCTTCCGAATCTCTTCGACGAACTTTTCCGGCGCGACATCCACGCCCAGGTTGACGATCTCGAACCCGGCGCCTTCAAGCATCATCGCCACCAGCGATTTACCGATGTCGTGCAGGTCGCCCTTGACCGTGCCAATCGCCACCCTGCCGATCGGCTCGACGCCCGTCTCAACCAGCAGGGGTTTGAGCTTTTCCAGCGCCGCCGACATGGCCCGCGCAGAGATGAGCATCTCTGGCACGAAGTATTCGCCTTCTTCGAACAGGCGGCCCACTTCGCCCATCGCGTCAATCAGGCCCTCGTGCAGAATCTTGTCGGGGGCGATCCCCTCGGCGAGCGCCTGCTCGACCTTCGGCACAACGACTTTGGCCTGCCCCTCAATCACACCTTGGCGAATCTCTTGAATCAACGACATTTCGCGCGTACTCCTTGTGGCCCAGGCCATCCTGCGCCTGAAAGCCTGACAACTAAGCACCCGTAGGCGGCGCCGGCAAAATGGAGCGCGGCTGTTGGGGACTGGCAGTCCCAAGCCGCGTAACACCACGACAATGATAGTCGAAATCCCGGCAGCGCACCAGTAACCATTTGGCCTCGTACAGCGTGATTTCTCTCACGCCGATCAGGGCGGCCTGACCTCACCCCCAGTCTCGCTGCGCCCGGCTTGCTCCCTCTCCATGCATGGAGGGTCGGACATGTTAGACAGTGTTGATTTAGCGTAACGACGAGCGATCACAATCATCGGAAGAAACGGGCGGCTTGAAGGAGAAGCACGGATGCCTGGTAGGGTCTGTAGGGGCGGGTTTTGAAACCCGCTCCTACGTGTATCAGCCATCAGGCAGGGAACTCAAGCACAGCTTGCGTAATCTGGTCGGGCGTCTGGTCGAGCATGGTGAAAAGCTCGGCGGCGCGCTCGAAGGGCACGGTGTGGCTGATTAGCGAGCGCAGTTGCAGCAAGCCAGCGGCCTGAAGCTGGATCGCCGCCTGCCACAGGCGCAGCTTGTCCCAGCGATACTTCAATTCCGGATCGGTGCCGCCAATCTGCGAGCAGACGACGTTGATGCGGTTGTGGTGGAACTCTTCGCCCAGAAACAACCCCGCCGCCTCGCCCTGGAAGAAGCCCATCGTCACCACGCGCGCCGAATACGCTGCGGCGCGAATGGCCTCGCTGAGCGCCAGCGTAGACCCGCTGACCTCGAAGCACACATCCGCGCCGCGCCCGTCCGTCAGGTCTTTGATCGCTTCGGCGATCTTCTCACGGCGGGCGTTCAAGGTCGTGTGCGCGCCGTGCGCCCGCGCCGTCTCCAGGCGGGCGTCGTGCAGGTCAACCGCGATCACCTGCGCCCCGGATTGGCGGGCGGCCTGGGCGACGATCTGCCCCAGCACGCCCAGCCCAAAGACGGCGACCGTCTCGCCGATGCGCACCCGCCCATCGTGCACGCCGTTGAGGGCGATGGCCCCGATGTGCGAGAAAATGCCCAGGATGGGGTCAAGCCCGGCGGGCATCAGGCGCGGGCGGGCGTCGTCGGCGTTCGCCAGGTGATGGGTGCGGTGCCCCCACGTGCCAAAGATGCGCGCACCGACGGGAATATCCTCGACGGCGCTGCCGACCTCGACGACTTCGCCCACTTCCTCGTAGCCCCAGGTGCGGATCGGGTAGGTGAGCGAAGTCCCCTCGCCGGGGCGGAACAGGCGCACATCGGCATCCCAGCGCTTGGTCAGGAAGGGCGTCGTGCCGCGATACTGCGTCAGCTCAGTCCCCGCGCTGATGCCGGAGAAGAGGGTCTTGATGCGCACGCCGTCGGCGGGAAGGGGGTCGTCCGGGCACTCTTCGTAGCCCAGCGCGCGCGGGCCGGTGACAATAAGGGCCTTGCCCATAGGGGTGCCTCCTCAGGGTTTCATCTAACAAGCCAGGCGACTTTCCGGCCAATGGGCGCTACTGCTGTTACGATGAGCGCGATCCCTACCGTCTCCGCTGGCAAGCAGGATGGCGAATACGATTTCACCGAGAAGCTCTGGGCAAAGAGCCTGTTGTCACTTGATGCGCTTACGGGATCGGCACGATCACCACCAGCTCAGCGACAGCTACGGCGATATACTCGCCATCGGGACTTATGCTCAAAGCTCGCACAACGACTACCGGTACTCCCGCCAGGCTGCCGAACTGTCGCACTCTCTCTCCAGTTTGGGCATCCCACAGGGTCCACAGCGTGTCGGGATAGGTCTCCACCGTCAGGATGGACTGGCCATCAGGGGTATAACAGGCTCTAGCGGGACTGAAGAACGAATCGTCTTCTGCGATCTGAAACAACACGCTGCCTGTGACGGCATCCCAGACGAGCAGCGTATCATCCCACCCCAGGCTCAAGACATGCTGACCATCCGGACTGAAGTGTGCTTCATCCAGCTCATCCTCATGCCCCGTGAATTGAAGGCGTTCTTCACCGGTCAACGCATCCCAGATACGCACGGTGGTGTCGTCGCTGGCAGTGAGAATGGACTTTCCATCGGGGCTGAACGCGACGCTGATGATTGTGCCGGAGTGTCCCTGGAGATCAAGTTGCTTGGTTTCGCTTTCGAGTTCCCAAACCTCCACCCGGTTATTGTGACCACCGGCGGCGATCCGCGTGCCGTCGGGGCTGAAGGCAACAGCGTTCACCTGATCACCCCACTGATCATCACTTGCGGTCTGGAATACGCGGGCTGTCTCGACGACTGATGCAGTCCAGACAGCGACCTCGCCATTGCTGTTGCCGGTGACGACCAGACTGCCATCCGGGCTGTAGGCAACGCTGGAGACCAGGCCCAGGCTGCCTACCTGCCGCAGTTGCTGCCCAGTCTGAGCATCCCAGATGCGTACCGTCTGGTCATCGCCCATCGTGAGGATATTCTGACCATCGGGGCTGAACAACACCTGCCACACCAGCCCCGTGTGACCCGTCAGCATCATGGCGATATCAGGCTGGGCAGCCAGGGCTATGATCAGTTGCAGCCAGTTGATGAAATCGTCCGGAGGCATTTCGCCATACACAGTCTTTGTCCCGCTGACCGGGTCAAAGCCGGTCTGATTGACCAGCGTCTGGGGGCAATTGAACGAATGCCCGCCGAAGGTCCGCGAATCGAGCTGCTTCCCGGTCTTCAGATCGGTGATTGTCGCCTCAACTTGAAGGCGCATCGTGTTCAGGATGTAGATGACCTGCTGGCCGCCCGGCAGCGTATAGGAGCACTGCCGGTCTTCAATGCTAGAAGTGATGATGCGCAGCTCATAATGCGCAGGGCTGCCCTCGGGAACCAGCCAGTCTGAGGACACAGCTTCGGCGAGGAACGCATCCGTCGCTGCCTGGGTACCAGGGGCATACTCTGTCGTTATGACTATACCGCCTGGGGGACTCTGTAGCAGCGGGGAAGCAGCAACCCGACCTGCCGGCAGGACTGTCAACGCGACTAGCGCCAGAAGAATGAGTGATTGCTTCACAGTACGGCCTCCTCATCTGAGTCGTCCTGGTCTCAGAAATCCACGCCAACGGTGAGCGCGAAGGTTGTCAGCGGCTCCTCATTGGACGTCGGAGAAATTCCCGGTCTTTCACTTTTCTCGCTGGCGCTCCCCGCCCTAATGGAGTTTGACATTCAACACGGGTAACGCATCCTGGGCGTCTCGTAGGGGAGAGTTTACTAACCCTCCCCTACCGACCATGATCGTCAAATCGCATCAAATTACATCAAATCGCGCAGCGCGCCCAGCGAGAAATCGTGCAGCGAGTCCAGCACCAGGCTCGCCCTGCTCAGCACCTCAGCGCTGGGCGGGTGATCGCGCGCGGGCACGGCGATCACCTTGACGCCCGCCGCCAGCCCCGCCAGAATGCCATTGGCCGAATCCTCGATCACCGCCGTGCGCTCCGCCGCGACGCTCATCCGCGCAGTGATGGCCAGGTAAATGTCCGGGGCGGGCTTGCCGTGCGGCACGTCGTCGGCGGACAGCACCGGGTCGAAGGTGCCGTTCCAGCCCGCGCTCTCCAGCGCCGCGTGGATCAGGCGGTAGGGCGAGCCGGAGGCCAGGCCCAGCGGGTAGCGCCCGCGCAGCAGGCTGAGAATCTCGTTGGCGCCGGGCATCAGCGGCACTTCCTGGCGGTAGAGGGCAACCAGTGCGTCCAGCACGCGCTCGATGATCTCCTCGGTCGGCGTGCCGTCGCCCAGCTTGGCCTGAATCAGCCTGGCCCATGCCTGACTGTTGGTGCCCATCACCGCCTGCTGATCCGCGTCCGTCCAGCGCAGGCGCTCGGCCCCGAAGGCGGCGATGCGTGCCTGCTGCCACAGCGGCTCCGAATCCACGAGCAGCCCGTCCATGTCAAACACAATGGCTTCGATCATCGGTGCAATCCTGGGGAGTGTACGTCGGCCAACAATCTGTCTGCAAATCGCCGGGCGCGGCAGAGCAGCATCCCTACGCAGGCGAGTTAGCGGGTAGGGCTACCGGTAGCTGTTCATGATGTCGCGCAGGGCGCGCGCCGCCGCCTCTGGGTCATCGGCGAAGATGACGGCCCGCGAGGCGTTGACGATCATGCCGCGCCCCTGGCTGTTCATCCCGGCGAGCATGGCCTGCTCGATGTCGCCGCCCTGCGTGCCGATGCCGGGCACGAGCAGGGTCATCTCGCCCACCAGCGCGCGGATGCGGCGCAGCTCGTCCGGGTACGTCGCGCCAGCGACCAGCATACAGTTGCCGCGCGCGTTCCACTGCCCGGCGATGTGTTCGGCCACGACCCACCACAGCGGCCTGCCATTCACGGCCAGGTCTTGAAATTCGCCCGCGCCGGGGTTGGATGTGCGGCAGAGCAGGATGCAGGCTTTGTCTTCGCGGGCCAGGAAGGGGGCCAGCGCCTCGCCGCCCAGATAGGGGTTGAGCGTCACCGCGTCGAAGCCCAGATGATCGAAGATGGCGGTCACATAGCCGCGATTGGTCGAGCCGATGTCGGCGCGCTTGGCGTCGCAGATGGTCAGGATGTCCGGGTGGTGCTCGCGCAGGTAGGTCTGCGTCGCCTCCAGGGCGCGCAGTCCTTCGATGCCGCGCGCCTCGTAGAAGGCAATGTTCGGCTTGTAGGCGCTGACGCAGGCATGAGTCTGCTCAATGATCCAGCGGTTGAAGGCGAACTGAGGCAGTTCCTCGCCCTTAAAACGCTCCGGCAGGCTGTCGTAGTGGCTGTCCAGCCCCACGCACAGCAGCGAGTCTACGCGCTCGACGCGGCGGTCGTATTTCTCGATCACGCAGTTCATCGCGTATCTCCTTCCGAGTCATCGGGGCGCGCCCCAGCCCAGCCATGCGGATCGCGCAGCCACGCTTCGAGGATGGCCAGCTCGTCCGCCCCGAACTGACCCCGGCGTTTCGCCTCGGCGACGAGGGCCGAAAACGGGGCCAGCGGGTGCAGCGCCACCGCCGCCCGCTCGAAGGCCCGCCGCGCTTCGGGGAAGCCGTAGGTGGTGATGCACAGGCAGTGCTCCACAACCGCCCCGCCCTCGCGCAGCGCCTCGACCCCGGCCAGGCTGCTGCCGCCGGTGGTCACCAGGTCTTCGATCAGCAGCACGCGCTTCCCGCTCACGTCGCCGCCCTCGATGCGGCTGCGCGTGCCGTGCTCTTTGGTCTGCTTGCGCACGAAGACCGACGGCATCTCCAGCGCGTAGGCCAGCGCCGCGCTGTGCGGGATGCCCGCCGCCTCGATGCCGGCGATCACGTCGAAGGCCAGCGCGCCCTCAACAATCGCCCGGCGAAAGCCCTCGATCACCACCCGCCACTGCGCGGGCCAGAAGGGCAGCCGCCGATTGTCCACGTAGACCGGCGAGCGGATGCCCGACTTGAAGGTGATCGGCGCGCGCGGGGTGAAGACCACCGCCTCACAATCCAGCAGCGCGCAGGCAACCTCGGTCCCCAGCGCGTTCGAAAGTCTCATCGTTCCCCCTCATAGGCGAGCAGCGCGCTCGCCAGCGGACCCCGGTAGACGAGCGCCGTCCAATACTGCATGGCGGTGATGCCCAGCCCAGCGAAGGCGCGCAGCGTGGCCCCATCCTGCACGCCGCCACAGGCGATCACGTCCACCGGATAGCCGTGCGCAGCGCGCTCGGCCATCAGCAGCGCGGCCACTTCGACAGCGCGGGCGTGCAGCCGCCCACCGCCCACCCCTGCCACCACCGCCAGATCGTCCGGCGCGGGCAGGGGCAGCGTGTTCGTCGCCACGACAGCGGCCACGCCCGTCTCGGCGAAGACGCGCAGCAGCGCGCGATACTGCTCCCCGCTCAGGTCCGGCCCCACTTTAACCCACAGCGGGGGGATTCGTCCAGTGGGTGGGGATGGCGACTCGCCCGGCGTTGAGCCAGCAACCTCACCCCTTGACCTCGCTGCGCTCGGCCTTTCCCCCTCTCCGTCAACGGAGAGGGGGCGGCGAGGTGCGCCAGCGCCGAGCGGGGGTGAGGTTGACCCAGGGCGCGGCAGAGCAGCGCCCCTACGGGCGAATGGGGGCGCAATCTTCTCGCGCAGCAGGGCCAGCGCCGCCGTGCAAATGGCGCGCGCCTCGTCCGCCGTCTGGTGGCCGCGCGGGTCGTCCTCGGTGTTGGGGCAGCTCAGGTTGAGCGTGAACCATGTGGGGAGGACGCCCGCCGCCACGAACGCCTCCAACGACGCCAGCACTTCTTCGGTCTGCCGGGCCGGGTCGGTCACGCCGGGGCTGACGGCGATGTTGATCCCGTACTGGTGCGGCAGCAGCCCGCGCCGCCCGCCGAGGAAAGCCGCCGCCGCGCGCGCGCCGGGGTTGCGCAGGCCGATGCGGTTCTGGGTGGAGCGCGTTGGCACGTCGCGCCAGGTGACGATGCCGGGGTTGCCCAGGCGCGGCCAGCGCGTGAACGAGCCGAACTCGACCAACCCCACCAGCGGCGGCAGGCAGCGCCAGCCGGGGATGATGTTGCGCCCGGCAGCGACTGCGGCCAGCGCTTCCTCCTCTGAGGCGAAGCCGTCCCCCTTGACCAGCCCCGCGGCCAGGATCAACGAAGATTCCAGCGTCGTCCCGCCCACGTTGACCGGGGCCGCCGGCTGGATCACCCCGCGCAGCGCGCCCAGCAGCGGGAGCAGCCACGTCTGCCCGTCGGCCCGGCGCAGCCAGACGTGCATCTGCTGGTGCGCTCGCTGGGCGGACATGCGGAAGATCAGCGGGCGGGCCAGGCGGCGGTAGCTCGCGCCGTACAGGCGCAGCAGCGCGCCCCGCGCCTTCTCGCGGATCATGGCACCCCCCCAAACAGGTTGCGTCCAGAGCCGGGGGCGGCCAGCACGCGCTCGCCGTCGAAGACGGTCTGCCCGCGCACGACGACCCGGCGCACCTGGCCCATGACGCGCATCCCCTCGAACGGCGACCAGCCGCAGGCCGTGTGCAGGCGCTCGCGGGCGATGACATAGGACGTGCTCAGGTCCACGACGGTGTACGTCTCCGGCGGCGGCGACACGCCGAAGATACGCTGCGCGTTGGTCGCCAGCAGCGCGATCAGGCGCTCGGCAGTCAGCCGCCCGGCGCGCAGCGCCGTGACCAGCAGCGGCAGCGTCGTCTCCAGGCCGGGCACGCCGGAAGGCGGCGGATCGCCGTCCTTCTCGGCCAGTGTGTGCGGCGCGTGGTCGGACTCGATCACATCCACTGTGCCGTCGGCAACAGCGTCCCACAGAGCAGCGCGGTCAGCCTCGGTTTTCAGCTCCGGCTTCATACGCCCCAGCGCGCCCAGCGCCTGTACGTCGCGCTCGGTCAGGTAGAGGTGATGTGGCGTGACGCCGATGCTCACCGGCAGCCCATCCGCTTTGGCGGCGCGCAGCAGGGCGATCTCCTCGGCGGTGCTGATATGGCAGAAGTGGGTATGCTTGCCGGTGAGGCGCACCAGGGCCAGGATGTCGGCCACTGTTTCGCCCTCGGCGTGCACGGCGATGACCCTGCCCGCCGGCCAGGCGCGAAAGTGCGCCGCGCGCGCCGCCTGGTCGTCCAGCAACAGGGTGCCGGTCGTGGCGTTGTTGTAGATCTTCAGCCCGCACACGCGCCCGGCGACAGCGGAATAGCTCGCGGTGTTATCGGCCTGGCTGGCCCCGAAATACACGCCCCAGTCGCAGCGCGCGCCCGCGCCGATGGCGCTCAGCTTGTGCGTCAGCGCCGCCTCGTCAATGGTGGCGGGCGGCGTGTTGGGCATGTCCAGCACGGCCCAGTAGCCCCCGGCCAGCGCCGCCGCCGTCTCGCTGGCAAACGTGCCCTTGTGCGCCCAGTCGAGGTCGCGCAGGTGCACGTGCGGATCGATCATGCCAGGGATGGTCAGCGTCGAAGTCCTGCCGCGTTCGCCTAAACCCATAAGCCTCCCAACACTTTCGCCAGCAACGCCATGCGCACGAACATGCCGTTCTCCATCTGCCGGAAGTATACCGCGCGCTTGTCGGCATCGAGCGCGTCGTGGTCGTCGGGCGTGCCCATCTCGTTCTTGCGCGGCAGCGGGTGCATGAGGATGGCATCTGGCTTGGCGCGGGCCAGCACCGGCGGCGTCATGATGAAGCGGTCTTTGATCGCTTCGTATTCGGCGCGGTCGGTGAAGCGCTCTTCCTGCACGCGCGTCCAGTAGATCACGTCCGTCTCAGCCAGCACGTCGTCAATGTGGTCCGTCCGGCGGACGCGGATGCCCTTCGACTCGACAAAGCTGACGATCTCATCGGGCATGGGCAGCGATTCCGGCCCGACGAAGTTGAGCGCGGCGTCCTGCGCCTCGTAGCGGGCGATCAGCTTGACCAGCGAGTGAACGGTGCGCCCGTGCTTCAGATCGCCGACCAGGGAGATGTTCAGCCCGTCGAGCGTGTGCTTGGCGTCGAAGATGGTGAAGCAGTCGAGCAGCGCCTGAGAAGGATGCTCGCCGATGCCGTCGCCGCCGCTGATGATCAGGGGGCGGCGCGAGATCTGCTCGGCCAGGCGGTCAAGGTAGTAGGCGGCCTCGTAGGACGAGCCAACGTCCGGGTGGCGCAGCACGATCACGTCGGCGTAGCAGCCCACGGCGCGCACCGTGTCGGCCAGGTTCTCGCCCTTGTAGATGGACGAGAAGCGCACGCCGTTGCTGGCCGCGACCACCTCGCCGCCCAGCCGGCGCATGGCCGCCTGGAAAGACAGGTCGGTGCGCGTGCTGGCCTCGTAGAACAGCGTGGCCATCATCTTGCCCGCCGTCAGGGCCAGCAGCCCGCGATCCTGCTGCTTGATACGGCGGCGGATCGAGGCCGTGGCGTCGAAGAGGATTTGCAGGTCGTGGCGGTCGAACTGATCCACCGAGATGATGTGCTTCTCAGCGAAGTTGCCGTCAATCTTGGGCGGGGTGTAGAGCGTCAGGAAGCGCCGGGACTGGCGAAGATCGTTGGTGATGAAATCGTCGTCTGACATCGCGGCCTCCGCAGCACGCATAAAAAAAGACCACCAAACGGTGGTCTTAACGGCCAAAAACGACGGGTACGGCCAGTGATGAGTCGCCGCCCGCGCCCGGCAGGCGCGGTACAGGCAGCAGGCAAATGGCTTTCATCCCCGGCAGCATCTCCGTCCTCGCAGAACAGGCAGCTTGTTCCCTGCGGTGGGGGCGCGCAGCGCCCGCCATCTCGGTCGCCAAGCCCGGCAGATTTTTACCAGGAACGGGCGATGCCGTCAAGGGCAAAAACGACCAGATTCTGCGCGCACACGGGCGGGGCGCAAGGGCGCCGTTCTGTGTCACCCGCTGTAGGGTTACACCAACAAGATACGCCGCAGGGTTATACCAACCCAACACGGGACAGGAACCGTCCAGCGGGTGCCTCACAAGCCAGCGTCAGTCGTCTGCGGCGCTGCCTACTGAGTCTGACGCGAGCATGAGCGCCCACATGGTCACGCTCCGAGACGGGGTTGATGGGCAGTTCCGGCTGCCGTCGCCGACAGGTGGTAAAACCCTATGGCCGGATTCCATAGCATAACCCTACGTCGCGTGACACTCTGCTGCGCCCTTGTAGGGGCGGGTTTGCAAACCCGCCCCTACGGGAACGCCTTGATCAGCGCGGGGCCCGTAGGGGCGTGTTGCCCTACGCTCCATGTGCAGGCATTTCACCAGCAGTATCCAATATGGAGAGGGGGCGAGCCGAGACGGGGGTGAGGTCAAACGAGGCGCGTACAGGCCCACCCAGATGGCTGTCCCCATCCAGCGCATTTTGCGGTACCCTATGGCGACAACCCAATGCCGCTGAATGCTTCGCGCGGGCGCTGGCCCGCTTAACACCGAACCCGGAGGTCTGATGGCCCCAAACTCCCTCAGCCAGAGGCTGCACCAGACCAGCCTGTTTGAAGCGCTGGACGATGACGCTCTGAGCGTGGTGGCAGAGCTGGTCGAAGTGGCCGAGTACCAGCCGCAGCAGTATCTTTTCCACGAGCGCCAGCCCCGCGCATCCGTGCTGATCGTGGAGAGCGGCGAGGTCGTCGTGACGCACGGCATCGGGCAGCGCCCGGTCACCCTGGCGACGTTCGGCCCTGGCGCGCTGCTCGGCGAGCGCCTTTTGCTGGGCAGCCCGACGCACGTCGCTTCGGCCCGCGCCAAGACCGCCGTGCGCGTGCTGTCGTTTTCGCGGGCCGCGCTGGAGCTTCTCGCTGAAAAACACCCGGACATCTACCAGCAGCTTGAAACGGCAGCAGCGGCGACATTGAGCGAGCGGCTCGCCTATTCGGCGGCGCAGCAGGCGGGCAGCGCTTCGCCCGTGCCCTCCGGTCGCTACCGGATCGAACAGGACTCGCTTGGGGAGCGGCGCATCCCCGAAGAAACCTACTACGGTGTGCAGACTCAGCGGGCGGTCGAGAACTTCCCGATCTCGGATATGCCGATCAGCAAGTACCCGTTCCTGATCGAGGCGCTGGCCTGCGTCAAGCAGGCGTCGGCCCTGGCCAACCGGGACCTGGGCCTGCTCGATCCGCAGGTGGCGCAGGCCATCATCGCGGCGGCAGAAGAGGTCCGCCAGGGGATGTGGACGGCGCAGTTTGTGGTGGATGTGATCCAGGGCGGAGCCGGCACGTCCACCAACATGAACGCGAACGAAGTGATCGCCAACCGCGCCCTGGAGCTGCTGGGGCACTCTAAGGGCGAGTATGCGTATGTTCACCCGCTCAACCATGTGAACCTGTCGCAGAGCACCAACGACGCCTACCCGACATCGCTCAGGATCGCGCTACATTTTGCGCTCGGCGGCCTGTTACAGGCGATGGGCGAGCTGCGGGACGGGTTCGCGGCCAAAGCCGACGAGCTTAGCGACGTGATCAAAATGGGGCGCACCCAGCTTCAGGACGCGGTGCCCATGACGCTGGGGCAGGAATTCAGCACCTACGCCGTGATGCTGGACGAAGACATGGAGCGGCTGCGCGAGGCGGCGCAGCTCATTCTGGAGATCAACATGGGGGCGACGGCCATCGGCACCGGCATCAACGCCCACCCGGAGTTCGCCGCGCGCGTGTGCCAGCACCTGCGCAGGCTGACCGGTATTCCGCTGGTGATCTCGCCCAACCTGGTCGAGGCCACGCAGGACACCGGCGTCTTCGTGCAGTTGTCGGGCGTGCTCAAGCGCATCGCGGTCAAGCTGTCGAAGACGGCCAACGATCTGCGCCTGCTGTCGTCGGGGCCGCGCGCCGGCCTGCACGAGATCAACCTGCCAGCGGTGCAGCCGGGATCGTCCATCATGCCGGGCAAGATCAACCCGGTCATTCCAGAGGTGGTCAACCAGGTGGCCTTCGACGTGATCGGCAACGATGTCACGGTGACGATGGCAGCCCAGGCGGGTCAGCTTCAACTGAACGTGATGGAGCCGGTCATCGCCTACGCACTGTTCAACAGCCTCACTCACCTGCGCAACGCCTGCCGCGTCTTCCTGACGCGCTGCGTGGAGGGCATCACTGCCAACCGCGAGCACCTGCGCCGCATGGTCGAGAACTCGATTGGCATCGTGACCGCGCTCAACCCGTATATCGGCTACGACCAGTCCGCCGCCATCGCCAAAGAGGCGCTGGCCAGCGGTCGCGGGGTGGTCGAGCTGGTGCTGGAACGCGGCCTGCTCACCCGCGAGCAGGTGGACGAGATTCTCAATCCAGAGCACATGGTCGCCCCGCGCTGGAAGCCAGAGGGGCCTGGCGATGAGGAACGTCCTTCGTGATCGCCGTCATTGACTACGGCGCGGGCAACCTGCGCAGCGTGCGCAACGCCCTGGCGCACCTGGGCGCGGACGTGACTACCCTCGCCACGCCCGACGGGCTGCCCGGCGCGGACAAGATCGTGCTGCCCGGCGTGGGCGCGTTCGGCGCGGGGATGAACGCCCTGCGCGCGGCGGGCTTCGAGGAGCCGCTGAAAAAGGCGGCGGCAGCGGGCGTGCCGCTGATTGGCATCTGTCTGGGGATGCAATATCTGTTCGAGTCCAGCGACGAGATGGGCCTGCATCGCGGGCTGGGGCTGCTGCCGGGCCGCGTGACGCGCTTCCCCGCCGCCGGGCCGAAGGTGCCGCACATCGGCTGGAACCAACTGCACGTCCGGCAGGATCACCCGCTGCTGGCCGGGATCGAGGACGGAGCCTACGCCTACTTCGTGCACTCGTATTATGTGGACGCGGGCGAGGCGGGCGACGTGCTGGCCACGACCGGGTACGGGTTGGAGTACGCCTCGGTCGTAGCACGCGGTAACCTGTTCGGCATTCAGCCGCACCCGGAAAAGAGCCAGGCGGTGGGCCTGCGCATCCTGCGCAACTTTGTGGAGCTGTGAGCATGATTGTCTATCCGGCCATTGACCTGCGGCGCGGGCGTGTGGTGCGCCTTAAGTACGGCGACCCGGCCCAGGAGACCGTGCACAGCGACGATCCGGTTGCCGTGGCCGAGCGTTGGCGGGCGGCGGGCGCGGTTTGGCTGCACGTGGTCAACCTGGATGGGGCGCTCGGCGAAGCGACGCTGGCCCTCGACGCGCTGCGGGCCATCGCCGGGGCGGGGCTGCCGGTGCAGTTCGGCGGCGGACTGCGCTCGCTCGCTGACGCGGCGCGCGCCCTGGATGCGGGAGCGGCGCGCGTCGTGCTGGGCACGCTCGCCGCCCAGCAGCCGGACGCGGCGGGCGAGGCCGTGACCCGCTTCGGCGCGGGGGCGGTGACGGTGGCCCTCGACGCGCGCGGCGGGTCGGGTGACGACGCACGGCTGGCAGGGCGTCAGCGCGTGGACTCCGGCGGAGCTGGGCGCGCGCTTCGCGCAGATGGGCGTGATCCACGCGCTCTACACTGACGTGTCGCGCGACGGCGACCTGTCCGGCGTGAACGTCGAGGGGACGGCGGCGCTGGCGCGGGCGACCGGCCTGGCCGTGATCGCGTCGGGCGGGGTGGCGTCGCTGGAGGACGTGCGCCGCCTGCGCGCGACGGGCGCAGTGGCCGGCGTGGTCATCGGCCAGGCGCTCTATACGGGCGCGCTCGCGCTCGAAGACGCGCTGCGCGCGGCAGCATCTCCGCGCGAGACAACCAGCCCGTAGGGGCGCTGCTCTGCTGCGCCCTGGTTTACCTCACCCCCTGGCCTCGCTACGCTCGGCTCTTCCCCCTCTCCGTCAACGGAGAGGGGGCGGCGAGGCGCGTCAGCGCCGAGCGGGGGTGAGGTAGAACAACGCGCACGTTTGATGCAATTGCCCCGCGCGCCCGCAGCTCGGCCTCGATCAATCCCCGCCCAGGCGCTATACTGGGCCTGGTCATTCAGATCGCGCTCAGCAGAAACCGAGAAACTCCATGCGCCTGGGAATCATTGGCCTGCCCAACAGCGGCAAGACCACCCTCTTCAACGCCCTGACCGGCAGCAACTATCCGACCGAGCCGTTCTCCTCCGGCCAGTTGGAGGTGCACACGGCGGTCGTCAGCGTGCCCGACGCGCGCCTGGAGTACCTCAGCCAGATATTCCAGCCGAAGAAGACGACGCACGCCACCGTCACCTACACCGACATTGGCGGGCTGGACAAAGGCATCGGCGAGGGCGGGCTGAGTGGCCCCATGCGCAACGAGCTGGCCCAGGTGGACGCCTTCGTGCACGTGGTGCGCGCCTTCGCGGACGACAGCGTGCTGCATACGCTGGACACGGTAGACCCGATCCGCGACCTGGGCGTGATCGAGGGCGAGTTCGTGCTGCTCGACCTGATCGCCGTCGAGAACCGGCTGGCCCGCCTCGAAGAGGAGCGCAAGAAGGGCAAAACGGACCTGCGCCAGCAGAACGCCCTGGAGACGGCGCTGATGGAGCGCCTGCGCGCGCAGCTTGAGGCTGAGCAGCCCTTGCGCGGCCTGGACTTGACGCTCGATGAGCTAAAGATCGCGCGCGGCTACGGCTTCCTGACGCTCAAGCCGGTGCTGGTCATCTTCAACACCGGCGACGGCGAGACCAACCCCGCGCGCGATTTCGTCACTGAGCAGCAGCACACGCGGGTGCTGACCCTGCAGGGCAAGCTCGAAGCGGAGATCGCCCAGCTTGACGATCCCGACGATGTGGCGCAGTTCCTGGCCGAGTACCAGATCGAGCGCCCCAGCCGCGAGCGCGTGCTCGTGCTTTCCTACGATCTGCTGGGCATCCACACCTTCTTCACCTATGGCGAGGACGAGGTGCGCGCCTGGCCGCTGCGCCAGGGGGGCACGGCGCTCGAAGCGGCGGGCAGCGTTCACACCGACCTGGCGCGCGGCTTCATCCGCGCCGAGGTCGTCGCCTATGAGGATTTCGTGGTCGCGGGCGGCAGCATGGCCGAGGTCAAGGCGCGGGGGAAGATGCGCCTGGAGGGGCGCGACTACGTCGTGCGCGATGGCGACATCATCACGGTGCGCTTCGCCATCTAGCGGGCGAGGACGGGCCACCGGCGGCGACGTTGGCGGGGGAAATCTCCTTCTACATCTTCGGTTCCTCCTCAGACAAATCTTAACAATATAAAAAAATAATAAAAAATAATTAGCTTTTTCTAACCCCTCCCCCCGACGGAATTAGCAGGCTGGTCGAAACGCATGACCAGCGCTTGTGCTACCGGCTGTTCTCCCGCACCACTCGTCACAATCCACCGTAAAGGAAGACCCTCTACCCCAGCTTATACCCGATCATGCGCAGGAAGCCCTTGCGCCAGGCAATGCCCTCCTCGTCCTCAACCCCCTTGCTGGCGGAGCCGTCAATCACGCCCAGGATGCCGCGTCCCTGCTCCGTCTCGGCGACGATGACCTGCGTGGGGTTGGCCGTCGCGCAGAAGATGCGCACCACTTCCGGCACGGCCTGCACCGTCTTGAGCACATTGACCGGGTAGAAGCCCTCGCCCAGGAACAGGATGAAGCTGTGCCCGGCGGCGAGCGCCTGCGCGTTCTGGATAGCCAGCGCTTTCATCGCCTCGTCGGTGCCGGTGTGCCGGATCAGGCACGCGCCGGATGCTTCGCAGAAGGCCAGCCCGAACTTGATGCCCGGCACGGCAGTGACCAGCGCCTCGTGCACGTCCTCCACCGTCTTGATGAAGTGACTCTGGCCGAGGATGAAGTTGATCGGCTCCGGTTTCCGAATGGTGACGAGGCTCAGCTTGAGGTCCATCGGGGCCTCCTCCGTCTGTGTGATGGCACGGCAGAATACCCTTAGCATAGCCTATTCTGCGGGCGGGACAAAACGCGGGGGAGGGGCACTGCGCTGCTGCGCCCTGGTTGACCTCACCCCCAGCCTCGCTACGCTCAGCTTGCCCCCTCCCTTTTTTTCCACCTCCTGCGCTCAGCTTGCCCCCTCGCCGCAGGGCAATCGCTTCAAACGTGCGTGTTGTTCTACCTCACCCCCAGCCTCGCTGCGCTCGCTTCCCCCTCTCCGTTGACGGAGAGGGGGCGGCGAGGCGCGCCAGCGCCAGCGGGTGAGTCCGTAGGGCGTATTGCAATACGCCCCTACGAGTAGGCTGGCGCGCGCGGACTTTGATGCGATTGCCCTGCCCCTCGCCGCACTCACCGGTCAAAGGGCCGGGTTCTCATGGTATAATGCGGCGTTGGCGCGCAGCGCCTCCCGGCATCGGCAGCCCATCATCAACTCACGATCATGACTGTTCTCAGCGCAAGCAACCTGGCCAAGTCCTTCGGGGCCGACGACATCTTTTCCGGTGTGTCCATCGAGATTCCGCACGGCGCGAAGATCGCCCTCGTGGGCGCGAATGGCATCGGCAAGACGACGCTGCTCGAAGTGCTCATCCGGCGGCAGGAGCCGTCGGCGGGGACGGTCAGCCCCATGAAGGGGCTGACCAGCGGCTACCTGCCGCAGCGCCCGCAGCTTGTCGGCGACAGGCCCCTGTGGGACGAGATGATGACCGCCTTCAGCGACCTGCGCGCGCGCGAAGCGCGGCTGCGCGCCCTCGCCGAGCAGATGAGCGATCCCGGCCACCCCGACCTCGACGCGCTGATCGAGCGCTATGGGCGCGAAGAGCACCAGTTCGAGCTGGATGGCGGCTACACCTACGAGACGCGGACGCGCCAGGTGTTGCAGGGACTCGGCTTCGCGCCGGAAGACGCGACCATGCCGCTGGCCCACCTCTCCGGCGGGCAGCAGACGCGCGCCCTGCTGGCTCGCCTGCTGCTGGAGTCGCCGGACTTGCTGGTGCTCGACGAGCCGACCAATCACCTGGACATCAACGCCGTCGAGTGGCTGGAGAGCTTCCTCAAGACATGGCCGGGCGCGCTGCTCGCCGTCAGCCACGACCGCTACTTCATGGACAGCGTGATCACGACCATCTGGGAGATGGCGTGGGGCGGGGTAGAGGTCTACCGCGGCAATTACAGCCACTATGTCCGGCAGCGCGAAGAGCGACACGAGCGGCAGCGCAAAGAGTACGAGGCGCAGCAGGAATTCATCGCCAAAGAGGAAGACTACATCCGGCGCAACATCGCCGGGCAGAACACCGCCCAGGCCAAAGGGCGTCTGCGCCGCCTGGAGCGGCTCAAGCGCGAGCGGCTCCTCGCCCGCCCGCGCCGAGAGCATCACATCCGCGTCAACCTGAAAGCCGACCTGCGCAGCGGCGACAAGGTGTTGATGACCTACGGCCTCGTCGCCGGCTACGAGCGCGAGCGGCCCCTGGTCACCGTGCCGGACATCACGCTCTACCGCGGCGAGGTCGCCGCGCTGATCGGCCCGAACGGCATTGGCAAGACGACGCTGCTCAAAACGCTGCTGCGCGAGATTCCGGCGCTGAGCGGCAGCGCGCGGCTCGGCGCGGCGGTGCAGCCGGGCTACTTCGCCCAGGCCCACGAGGGGCTGGACCCACACAAAAGCGTGCTCGACGAGCTGCTGCTGGTGCGCAACCTGCCGCTGAGCGAAGCGCGCAACTACCTGGCCGCGTACCTCTTCACTGGCGATGACGTGTTCCGCCCGGTCAGCACGCTGAGCGGCGGGGAGCGCGGGCGGCTGGCATTGGCCAAGCTGTCGCTCGACGGCGCCAACTTCCTGCTGCTCGACGAGCCGACCAATCACCTGGACATTGAGAGCCAGGAGATTCTGCAAGACGTGCTGGCCGCCTTCAACGGGACGATCCTGCTGGTCAGCCACGACCGCTACCTGATTGGCGCGCTGGCGACGCAGATCTGGGACTTGCAGGCGGACGGCCTGACTATCTTCGAGGGCACCTACCGCGAGTACCTGGCCGCGCGTGAAGCGGCGCGTCAAGCGGCCCGCGAGGTGGAGTCCTCGGCCTTCGCCGCGCGCCGCCGCGGCCTGGCGGCGCGTCGCCAGAACGGGGGCGCGGGACCGTCCAACCGCCAGCGGGAGCGCCGCCTGGCCGAGCTGGAGGGGCAGATCGCCGCGCTGGAGGGCGAGCTTGGCGCGCTGCACGATGCGCTGAGCGAGGCCAGCGCGCGCGGCGCGGTCGAGCGGGTGCGCGACCTGGGCGAGCGCTACGCCGCGACCGAGTCCGCGCTGGAGCGGGCGCTGAGCGAATGGGAAGCCCTGAGCGAGTGAGATGCTGGTCGAGTGGGCGCCGCAGGTACAGGACTTCCAGAAAGTCGTATTTGATCAACATCACATACCAGCGCTGCTCTGCTGCGCCCTGGTTTACCTCACCCTCGCGTCAGGCAAGCCGCTGACTACCTTTGCACGCCCCCCTGTTCCCCGTGTTTGTTGGAAAACAGGACGCAAGCTACAATGAGCGCGTGCAGCAGACTGACCTCAGCAGGACACGGGGCCTCCGCACGGAGGGATGGCTGTGGGGCGCTGGCAAGATAAGTACGTGATTGGCCTGACCGGCAACATCGCCATGGGCAAGAGCCTGGTGCGGCGGATGCTGGAGCATCTCGGCGCGTATACTATTGACGCCGACGCCCTCGCGCACCAGGCGATGTCGCCCGGCGCGCCCGCCTACAAGCCGGTTGTGCTCACCTTCGGCACGTGGATTCTCGACGCCGACAAGCGCATTGATCGCAGCCGGCTCGGCGCGATTGTCTTCGCCCATCCCGAAGCGCTGCGCCGCCTGGAAGCGATCACCCACCCGATCATCGAGCGGGCCATTGACACGCTGATCGCGCGCAGCCAGCACCACTTCGTCGTCGTCGAAGCGATCAAGCTGGTCGAGGGGCCGCTGGCCGGGCAGGTGGATAGCATCTGGGTGGTCAATGCCTCGCAGCAAACGCAGATCGCGCGGCTGGTCAAGCGCGGTCTGTCCCGCGAGGAGGCGCTCAAACGCATCCGCGCCCAGAATCCGCAGACCGACAAGCTGGCCCATGCCCATGTGGTCATTGACAACAACGGCACGCCCGAAGAAACCTGGGGGCAGGTGCGCACGGCCTGGCTGCAGATCGCCGGGGCCGCCCGCGCCGAGGCGATGCAGACTGCGCCGCAGCGCGTCGCGGTGAGCGGCGCGGGGCGCGACGGCGGGGCGCTCGCCGCGCTGAGCATCGTGCGCGGCACGCCGCACACCGCCGCCCAGATCGCCGACCTGATCTTGCGCTGCGCCGGCAAGCGGCTGAGTCATGATGACGTGCTGATCGCGTTCGGGCAGAAGTCGTACCTGCTGGCGGTCACGGACGAGCAGCCTGTCGCGCTGATCGGCTTCCTGGTGGAGAATCTCGTCACTCGCGTGGACGAGCTGCTGATCCTCGAGGGTCAGCCGGTCGCGCCGATCACCGCCGCGCTGATTGGTGCGGTCGAGCGGGCCTCGCGCGAGCTTCAGAGCGAGGTCGGCTTCGTCTTTCTGTCGCCGGATGCGCCAGCGGAAATGCGGCAAGCGCTGCATGACCAGGGCTACGAGGCGCAAACGCTCGAAACGATCGGCGTCCCCGCCTGGCGCGAAGCTGCCCGCGAGGCGCGCCCCGGCACCTCGGCGCAGATTTTCGGCAAGAAGTTGCGGGCCAAGCGCGTGCTCAAGCCGCTTTAGCGCCGCCCCTGGTGAAAGTGTAGGGTAAAGGTATGGTAGATCGCCTGAAGACACAACCGGGCCTCGGCTCGCTCATCCGCCTGATCGAAGCCTGGCCGCGCCTCACCGCGTGGATCGTGCTGTCGGTGGGCTGCGTGGCGCTGCTCGTCTACGAAGCGCGCGACGTGGGCCTGACCGCCGGCAACTGGATCGCGCTGATCGTGGCGACGGTGCTCGTCGCGGGGCTGTGCATCTGGATCGTCAGTTGGGAAGACGAGGACGAGGAAGAGTCCAGCCCGCCCCACAACGCCAGCGCCTAGCTACCCCCGCGTCCTGCCTGATCTCACCCCCGCCTCGGCGTTGGCGCGCCTTGCCCTGCGGGCAGGCTCCATCCCTCACTAGTTGCCCATAGACGGCACCAGATAGCGGGCTATGGCGATCTCAAAGTTAGCTCCTTACTTCGCCGTGCCGCCAGCCTCAATGCTTTTCACCAGGTACCGGGTTCTGGCGATCTCAAGGTTAGCTCCTGGATCACATGCGAGCACATCGAAATTGAGCTGCCACCCAGAAGTACAAATCGCGTCATAGCGCACCACGCAGCGCCCGCTGGTCTCACTCGTGTCGAAGTTCAGCAGAACGCGCCGCTCTGTGCTTTGTTCCTGGGCCAGCAGACGCCCGGTGTCCAGATCATAGGCTGTCGCCGCGAAGAGGGTAGCGCTGCGGCATTGCGCGGCCTCCAGTGCCGCCACAACCGTCATCCCTTCCGTGGAGGCGCTACGCGCCTCTAATGGCTCGTAAATCTGCAACACGGATACGAGGACAGGTGTACTCCCGTCGTCTTCAGAGGATGGCTTGAAGACGGTAATGCTGTAGTACTGGTTGACCTGATCCGTTACCTCCAACAGATACGGCCCTAGGGGAAGGGTGATGGGCTGTGTAAACCCATTGACATCGGTGACAAGCTCGCCCACAACAGCCATGGTGTCGAGCCGGTGCAGGCGCACCGATGCGTGAGGCAGGACCGTGACGGTGTTCTCCTTGTACAGGCGGATTCTGGCTTTGACTGGCTCGTTGGGCAGCATCAGAATATCTCTGGCGATCTCGTTCTTGGTTGGATCGAACCAATACTTCAGGGGGCCGTAGGGCATCTGGTGGTAAAGCGCCTGAACGCTCACCGGCTGTTCCCCAGCAGGCGCACTCTGCAACTCGAAGGCCCCGCTGCTATCGGTCACGCCCGACCCGGCATAGTCTTCGACGGTCACATACGCGCTGGGCACAGGCATGTCGCTCGTCAGATCGCGCAGAGTCCCGGTGAAGCGCACGGTGGTCTGGATAGTCTGGTCGTCCCCCAGTAGGGGGAGCGCCGCCACATCCCCCTCCACGCGCAAGAGGAACGCGGCCACCCAGGCCCGACCGGCATCATAGAGAATCTGCAGCCACGAACTATCCTCGTTGCGGCCTACTATGACTACCTCTTCTCCCGGGTTGAGCTGCCCCAGGATACGGCCGGTTTGGCTTGGCTGGTTACGGACGTTGATGGACTGCGAGGATATGACTGTACCCTTCACGCGGTGAGCACCCGCGTCCATGAGCGCCTGAATCCTCGGCGCGTACCAGGGAACCAGCCAGACTTCTAGCCCTGAAACGGCCTGCGCGGCCAGGTAGCGCCCTGTGGAACTGAAACCAAACACCTGGGTCTCTAGTGTCGGACTGGTGAAAAGTAAATCTCGATTCGTTTCGCTCCTGACAGGTTTCTTCGGATCAGAGAAATCAAGCAGAGTCAGCCCAGAACGGGATCGAATGGCGACAACTGGCCTGTGGGGATGTATGGCAACCACAGCGCGCTCGTATTCCCGGCTCCCGTGATATTCGCGGTACAACACCACAGCCCCATAGGCGGGGCCGCGTTCGTCAAACTGCCAGACATTGATGCTGCCATCGTTATCGGAGATCGCCAGCAGGCGGTATTGATCGGAAAAGGCTTTGCTCGTGATAGAGCCTGCCATAGAAGTTCGAAAGGGGATCGAGTTCCACGCATCTGCGGCACGTATCTCTACGGCAGTGCCTTTGTGCAAGAGCAGGTAATTGCCCCCCATGATAACTTGCAGACCCTGGTAGGCGCTCCGCGTGTCGTAATTGATCCTTAGAGTCTCCGGTTCGCCAGGGCTTGTTGTATCCCACGAGTACAGATTCCCGGGTGATCCCAGGGCGTAAAGCTGCTGTCCATCGGGAGAATACGCAAGGCTGTATACCCCCGGCGCACTATAGGCGACTGAAGACGGGTTTAACTCGGTCAAGAAATCCTTGAAGACCACGATCCCCTGCCCGGCGGCAACAGCGAGATCCCGCCCATCAGGTGACAGGCCGATGTCATTGACAGTAGATGAAATGTACAGAGGCAATCGTGGCTGGAAACCGTTGTTGACATCGAGCAAGTCAATCCGGTCGGACCTGGCAACAAAGTAGCACAATACCGAATCAGTCGGGTCAAACACAGCCTTTCTGACGGTCTTGGAGTCAGGTGCCAGAATCTCCTTCTTCAATCCAGGGACATTCTCCACCTGGATCAGCCCTGGCGTTGGCGAAGGGGTCGGCGTCAGCGACGGCTGCGGGCTGGGCGTGGCCGTGGGAATCACCATAGTCAGGCTTGCCGTTGGCGAAGGTGCAACGCTGGCTAGCGCTGCGAGCGTAGCCTGCAATGCTGCCTGCGCAGCCTCATCCGCCGCCTTCGTCCCGGTCAGGTCAAGGGTCGGCGTCAGCGTCGGACGAGGCGTATCTGTTGGCGCCAGAGTCGGGATCGGTGTGTAAGTCGGATAAGGGGTGGGGCTTGGTCTGGCGGCCAGCGTTGCTTCCACTGCTGCCGCCAGCGTCCCGGCTACGTCAGCAGTCGGCTCCGGCGTGAACGTGGGAAGCGGCGACGGTGACGGAGTCTTGGTGAAAGCGGCGGTGGCCGTCTCCGTCGGCGTGGGCGACTTCGTGAGCGTCGGTGTGTAGATGTCCGTGGGATGCGGCGACGGTGAGAACGTCGCGGTCGCAGTGGGCGTCTCCGTCGGAGTAGGTGATTCTGTGACCGTCGGTGTGTGCGTATCACTGGGAACCGGCGTTGGCGACGGCGTATCCGATGGAGCCGGCGTGTTCGTGTACACGATCAGCACAGGTCGCTGTGTCGGCGAAGGCTCCGGCGTGGCGCTCTGAGTGGCGGTGGCCGTCCTGGTCGCAGTCGCGGACTCTGTTACAGTCGGCGTGTAGGTGCCAGTGGGCAGCGCCGTAGCTGTGGCGCTCGGTGTGGCGCTCAGCGTCTCCGTAGGTGTGGCGGTGGCGCTCGGCGTGTGCGTGCCGGTGGGGGGCACCGGCGTCCTGGTCGGCATGGCAGTACGGGACGGCGTGCGTGTTGGCGTCTGAACCCCGGCACGCGTCGGACTCGGCAGAATAATGAGGCCAGAAGGCGCTGTCGGCACATCTGTTGGCGAGGCGGCAGGCGCGGGCGTGTCGGAGGGCAACTCAGGAGTGGGCGAGGCAGCCTCTCCAGTCAGCGTGGCCTGACCTATGGCCACGCGCTGACCTGAAGGTTCCTCGTCACGCAGGCTGAGCAACACCGCGATGAGGACAACTGCCATGACCGCGCTGAACAGCGACAGAAGCCACGTTACCGGATGGCGATAGATCGGGCGGGCTGCTGTAGTCGCCGGCGGTGCGGCGGGCTGCGGACTGCTTGGTGTCCTGATCGGCTCTGGCCGAAGGAGTGGGCGCTCAATGGGCGTGACGAAGAACCGGGTCTGCTGGCCCCCGTGCCGACCAACCGCTTGTTTGAACGCCTGGGCGAACTCGGTTGTGTTGGAGAAGCGATCGGCGGGCTGCTTGGCCAGCGCGCGTTCCAGCACCGGCGTGAGCGCTTCGGGCACATCCGGCATTTGGTGGTGAGGCGGCACCGGCTTCTCGTTCAGATGCTTGTGCATGATGCCGGGCGGCGTGGCCGCCTCAAAGGGCATTCGCCCGGTGACCAGGGCATAAGTCATCACACCGAGCGCATACTGGTCAGTCGCGGGGGTCAGGTCTTCGGCTTTCCACTGTTCCGGCGCCATATAGGCCCAGGTGCCCACGACCAATCCCCGGCTGGTCAGTGTGCTGGTGGCTTCGAGCAGCCTGGCAATCCCAAAATCCATGACATGGGCGTTGCCCTGGGCGTCGAACATGATATTACTGGGCTTGATATCGCGGTGCACAACGCCCCGGCTGTGGGCGTAGTCGAGGGCGCCGGCGAGTTGGTCGAGGAGATGGGCGGTTTCGGTCAGCGAAGGTCGGCTATCTGGATGGCGGGCGATGCGTTGGGCGAGCGTTCCACCCTTCAGCAACTGCATCACCAGGTAGCTGATGCTTTCCTGGGTGCCGAAGTCATAGACGCGGACGATGTGGGCGTGCTCAAGCGAAGCAGCAATCCGCGCCTCGCGATTGAAGCGCTCCACGTATCCAGGCTGCTCCGCGAGAGCCGTCGGGAGAATCTTGACAGCGACTTCGCGGTCCAGCGAGATCTGGTACCCGCGATAGACGGCCCCCATCCCCCCACGCCCAACAGGTCCCGCAACTCGTACTGGCCGAGAGTGTATCCTGTGAGATTGTGGATACCCATCGAGCCCCACCGCCCGAGTAGATGCACCCAAGCCGCCTACGTGGGACAGTATATTACTGATCTGGGGGGGCGTCAAAGCGCCGCGAAGAGGGGTGCGTGCAAAACCTGTCAGGTAGGGGCGCTGCTCTGCTGCGCCCCCCTTTACCTCACCCCCGCTCGGCGCTGACGCGCCTCGCCGCCCCCTCTCCGTTGACGGAGAGGGGGCAAGCCGAGCGGGGCGAGGCTGGGGGTGAGGTCAATATCCCCGCGTCCAGCGAGTCGCTGACACCCTTTGCACGCACCCGCGAAGAGGAGCGAAGAAGGGGTACACACTGCGGAAAGTGCGATGCGTCCGCAATCGCCCCCACCAACCCTTCCCCCCCCCCCGCCCCCCCCCCCCGGGGGGGGCCCCCCCCCCCCCCCCCCCCCCCCCCGCGGGGGGGCCCCCCCCCCCCCCGCGCGCACTGCCTGCAGAAAAGCGGGAATATTGAACTGTTCTATCACTGACTGTACGGCGAGTGATCGCGGCAGCAGACGCTGATACGGCCCCATGCTCAACAGGTGCTCGATGGCCCGGAAGTTCTCCTCGAGGTGCTCGGCCACCAGGTCTGCGTCCCAGCCCAACCACAGAGACTCGGCGGGGCTGCCGGGCAGTACCACGCCCAGCGCTGGCTCTGGCGCAGTCACCACGCGCTCGGATCGCCTCAGCAGATCGCGGAAGACGTGACCGTATACGTCGCCAAGCCAGTGAAACAGCCACCATCCGGGTACAGTCGGCAGCACCGGGGCATCTCCTACCCGTAGCCCCAATGTCAGCGGGAGACAGCGCGCTAACCGATAATCCAGGTGTTGGCGCAGCGCCCGGTAGCGCAGGTGCTCGGAGTCCTCGCTCCCCTGATAACCGGCCACCCACAGCGCTTCACCGTCCACCCACTGCACGCGCACCTCGCGCCCTTCAAGCACGAGCACCGGGCTGCTCAGCCACTGCGCCTCGGCGAAGGCGACCGTAGCGTGCGTGTGCTGGTCGCGAATCTCTACCCGGAGGCCCCCCTGATTGGCGATGTTACTGTAGAGGCTGAGCGGGCAGGTAGCGGCATTCTGCTGATCGAAGAGCGAGTTGAGCTTGGGGCCGGGCTTCCACTCCCCCGGGCGGCCTGGCCGCAGATAGCTCCGCCGCTCCAGCTCGCCCAGCACCGCGCGCAGGTCTGCCGCTGTGAGCAAATCGCCGAACGTGCTGGCAAGCTCCTGCACGCGCACCGCGCCGGAGGGGTTTTGCTTGATCAAACTGAACACCTGCTGCACACCGACCGAAGGGCGAAACCAGCCAGGGGTATCCGACTCTTGCACGGCGGTATCGTCAATCAGCGTCGCGAAGATCAACTGCTCCAGCGCGCTGCGGAAGAAGCAGGCCGCGCGCACGGTGTCGCCGCGCCGATTGCCCCGCCCGATGCGCTGGGCGAAGGTTTCGCGGCTGCCCGGCGGGCCGATCAGCAGCACTGTGTCAATATCGCCGATGTCAATGCCCAGCTCCAGCGTCGTCGTCGCGAAGCAGATCGCCGCTTCAGCACTGGCAAAAGCCTGTTCCGTCTCGCGGCGGCGTGGCGTGGCGATATTCGAGTAATGCACATAGACCGCATCCCCGAAAGGCGATTCGCGCCTGACGGCGGCGGCGTAGGTCTCGACCTCGGCGCGACTGTTGCAGAAGGCCAGCGCCTTGCGCCACCCGCGATGGCGAAACGTTGCCAGATAGTCGCGCAGGGCGTCGGCGCGCTCATCGGGCAGCGCGATCAGCTCTGCCTCCAGAGCGCGTGCCCCGCCACCGCTGACGATCACCTCGGCGTCAGGGAAATAGCGACGGGCTGTGCGCGCGGGCTGGCTGAGCGTGGCCGAGAGCGCCACATAGTGCAGCGCACTATCGGGCGCATCGCCGACGGACTGCGCATGCTGGCGGATGCGCCGCAGCCGGTTGAGCAGCACGCGCAGGTGATCGCCGCGCGGAGTGCCATCGAAAAGATGCAACTCATCGAGGATCACGCCGCGCAGGTTGACCAACAGCCGCGCATGGGATGTAAGCAGCGAATCCAGCGATTCGGGCGTGGTGATCAGCAGCGGGCTGGGACGATCCGGGCGGAACGTGTTCTGATCGCGCGTCTTGACGCTCAGCGGCAGCCTCAGCGCATCCAGCGGCAGGCTCAGTCGCTTGAGCAGATCGTTGACCAGGGCGCGCGTCGGCGTCAGGTAGAGCAGGGTCAGCCCGGCCCTGCCAGAGGAGCAGTGGCGCTCGATCAGCGGGGCGACGGCTGCCTCAGTTTTGCCGCTGGCCGTCGGCGCGCTGACAATGACGTTGTGCCCGTCGAGGATCGAGGGGATCGCGGCGACCTGCACGGCGGTGAAGTTGCCGTGACGCGCGAAGAAGGCGTCCCACGTGCGTGGCAGCCTGGCTTTGAGCGCCAGCCGAAAAGCGCGATCATCCATTCACCACGCTCGCCGCAGATCGTCCAGCACCAGGCCGGGCGGATCGTCCGGGTAAGCGTAGAGCAGGTCACACAGATGCACCGCGATCTGGATCATCCCGCGCAGATTGAAGCGGTCCCGGCGCAGCCCGCGTAGCAGAAGCCCCGGCGCAGCGGTGTAAACCTCCTGATAACGCTCCGGGGTCAGCGGATAGTCAAACGCGGCGCTGTGAGCCGCCATCAGATACCCGAGGAACTGCTGCACATCCTGCTCGCTGAAACGCTCATCCAGCTCGACGATCTGGCGTGCGGCCAGCCAATCATAAACCGGCATACCGAACTCGCTGTAGGTCAGCGCGAAGAGGAAAAACAGGTGCGACTTGCGGCTGAAGCTGATTGGATAATCCGGCACACGATAGTCCACGGGAACAGTCTCCGGCTCGATCTGGCTGCGCCGGGCCAGCGCCCCGCAGATCAACGCCTGGAAGAACGTATCAGCGCGTTGGCGCTGCAGCGGTTTGAGCAGGGAGTAGTGCTCGGATTCGTCCACAAGGACTGCCAGACCGCTGTAACCCAGCAGCCGTGCCAACACGCTGATCGCCGTCACGAGATAGGCGTACTGGCGCCCGTTCTCACCGTTGGCATACAGCGGCGGCGGCGGCCCGGACGTGGTGCGCTTGAACGCGACGCTGACCAGCGCGTTCTTCTTGATCTGCCCGCCAACCCAGCGTGCCACATCACGCCGGTTGTAGAAGTTTGCGGGATCGGCCAGCACGCGCAGCGCCAGCGTCAGCGGGCAGCGAGCTAAACGCCCCAGCGAGGCGAATTCCTCAAGCGCGCCTGGTCGTTCCACAGCCCTGTTCAGCAGCGGCTCCAGCCCGCGCGGCGGGGAGTCGGGGTATTGCAGCGAGGCGGTCAGCGCCCGGTAGATGTCCAGGGCTTTGTTGGGCGGCGTCTCTTTGAGATCGAGGCTGACGCGCGCCACCACGAAGTTCGCCTTCAGAGCGCGCTGCGCCGCCAGCTCGATGAAGTGACTCTTGCCATAGCCATAATCACCGAGGACAGCCTGCACTTCCCCGGAGCTTTGCGCGGCGGTCGTCAGCGCCTGGTCGAGCGCCTTGATCTGGGGCCGCAGCCCGACGGTGAACGCTTCGATCTCGCGCACCGGTACCGTGCCCATGCGCAGAACTTCGACTGCCTGGCGCGCGTGATACCGGACCGTGTCGTGCGGGGCCGGCGCGGGCAGTGGCACGGCGGGTCGCGGCAGAACAGACTCACTGGCCAGCGCGGCGTAACCGTCCTTGAACTCGCGCGCCGGCAGGCGGAAGCGTCGGCCCGAAGCGAAGCGCACTTCCCACTCGGTGCCGTTAGCGAAGGTCCGCACCAGGATGCCGCTGCCCAAACGGGGATGCTCGACGCGCTCGGCCTCTGCCACACGCCACCTCGACGATCACAGCGCTCAATAGGGAGTTTGATTTGCATCCGCCAGCGTTTGCAGGCTATCGAACTGCCCGCGAATGGCCGCCTTGGCATACTCCGGCACAATCACCTGCTCGCCCTCTTCTTTCTGGCGATACCACTCCATCACCAGGGTTTTGACAAAGAGGCGGCGGTGATGGTCAGGAGCACCGTATCGAGGGCCTGCCCGGCCAGGATACGGACATTCTCGGTCTGGATGTCAGCGTCCAGCGTGATTCCAAACGCCACCTGGAAGATCGCCCGCAAGCGCTGGCCGAGCTGGAGAAGGAACTCGTGGTTGTCGAGATCCAGCCGGCTCATATCAATCCGCGAGCTGAACGGGTTGCTCCGCGAGAAGAAGCTGGGAGCCTGCAGGCGCTGTTGTAGCGCGGGATACTTCGGCACGATGTTCGTGACGAAATCATTGGGCGTGGCGTACATGAAGAGCGCCCCCGGCAGATCCTCGCGGCAGCGATCGATCACCTCGCGCAGCACGTCGGTGGCTTCCCGCTCAGCGCGCCCGCCCAGGCTCATCATCCGGTCGCCTTCGTCGAACAGCAAGACCAGCCCGTTGTAGCCGATGGCGCGCACCGATTGGCACAGCGAGCGCAACATCTTGAAAGCGTTGTTCCGGGTAATGCGGTCCGTCACGCCGAGCAAGCGCTGCAGCCGTCCTTCATCAGAATTAGGCGTTTCGCCGTGCAGCCAGCGCTCCAGCGCCATTCGCTGGGCTTCGTCCCCTTGCAGCAAGGCTCGGAAGTAGCCGCGGATGGCGGCGTGGAAACTCATGCTGTCAATCGGTGTGCGGTCCAGCGTTTCGAGAAAAGCCTTCACTTCGGGCAGTTCGGCGGCCTGCGGGTCCTGCGGATCCAGGCCGCACTCGCGCACCAGCGCGTGCAGCGTGCCGGTCAGGAAGCGCGCCAGCCCCTTTTCGGGCACATGTGGATCGGCAGGGTCGTGCCACAGGACATTGGCGGCAACGGCGATGTAGACCGAGCGCTGGTCGTTGTAGGGCGTCTCTTTGGGGCTGAGGTCAACCTTGCTGACAGCGTAGCGCTTCCCCCAGGCGCGGTCGCGCACGCAGTAGAGAAAATGCGATTTCCCGCTGCCATAATCGCCGACCACCAGCTTGAAGGCTGCGCCGCCATCGGCCAGATAGGAGTTGAGATAGTGGTTCTCCAGCGTGCTGAGCAGCGACTCATTGCCAATGTTGTAATAACTTACACCGTAAACGGGCGGGGTGCCGGCCTGGCCCAGGGTTTCGATGATGCGCTGCGCGAGTACACGATCCGGCAGAGTCATCTGCGCTCCTCCTTTTCAGGCGAACAGCCGCTCAGAACAACGTGTTCGCCACAAACTCCAGGTCTGCTACATATTGTCCATCGTGCGGGCCTGCGCCGGTGATCACCCAGAGACTGCGGTTAGCGTTTTCGGCCTGCGTCTTGGTGGCTGTATGCAGGGTCACGCGCTGCCCCTGATGGCTGAACTGTTGCGCAAACCGGTCCAGATCGTGGACGAACTGCGCGCGGGAGTAGTCGGTGAAGCCGCGCTTACTGGGGGAGCTGTTGAAGCTGCGGCTCTGGCGCAGCAGCACCAGCTCGTAATAGCAGTCAATGATGCTCACGCGCGCGGCGCTCTTCTCGCTCTTGCGGCGAGCGATCTGCCACGCCGTGTAGAGCTGATCGATCCAGCGCTGCCCATCCTCGTCGCGGCCTTCGACATTGCCGGCGGCATCCTGGTACGCTTTGATCAGCAAGTCCAGGCTCAGCCTAATGCCAGCGGCGACCTGAATCTTGCCGTAGTGGATCGCGGCGGTGCGGCTGAGAAAGCTCACCAGGATCTCAAACCGCCCCACCTGGAATTGCGGCGGGCGCCCGCCGAGGCTAAGGCCCAGTGCGGCCAGCCGGTCGCGCAGCGACGCGCCGAACTCGTAGCTGAGCTGTGCCTGCGCCTCGTCCAACGCTTCGCTCAGCGCGGGGAGCACCGCCTCGAGGCTCTCATCGGGCAGGCGCGCGGCCCTGAGCACCTGATGCGCACGATCGAGGCGGACGACATACAGGAGATAGGGGTTAGAAAGTGCATACTAAACTCCAGCCAGGCGCCGCCGCAAACCCTGGTCGCGCCTGGCAACACTGGTCATCGAAAGAACCTTTATCTGGGTCAGACGTAGTAAACAATGGCAGCCGTGCAGCGATGGTTGGTCGCCTTCATTGAAACGAGCCTGACGAATGCGCAATGTGCCCCGCAGTCTGTTGTGGGTGACGCTCGGCATGATTGTTGCCAACCTCGCCGGCGAGATGTACTACCCAATCCTCCCGTTGTACCTGGAATCGCTCGGCGCAACCGTGCAGGAAGTTGGCGCGTTCTTCACGCTGCAAGTTGTCCTGGCGATCTGCTTCCGCATCCTGGGCGGCTGGATTTCCGATCACATGGGCCGCCTGCCAACCATAGCCATGGGCAGCATCTTTGGAATGGGCGCCATCACCGGCTATACGCTTGCGCCAACCTGGGAATGGGCTGCGACCGGCGCGCTGATGGCCGCGGTAGGAAGCTCCCTGGTGGGGCCGAGTTTCCAGGCGTTTATTGCCGAACAGGCTCCCGAAGGCCGGATGAACAGCACCTTTGGCCTGATCAACGGCCTGTTTCTGATCTGCGCGATCATCGGGCCGCCGGTCGGCGGATACATGGCCGACCACGTTGGCTTCAAGACGATGATGTGGGTCGCCACCGCCATTTTCTACCTGGCAACCGCCATGCGCGTCTGGATGGCCTGGGGATCGCGCTTCGCAGTCAAAGACTTGCAGCCGAGCCTGTTGGCGCGTGATATGCGGGTCACGCTGGGGCTGCTGTTTGGCGGGGGCGTGCTGACGTGGTTATTCCTGATTGATGGCCTGGCCGATGCGGGGTACCAGGTGGTGTTTCCGTTTCTTCCCAAGTACATCACCGAACTCCGCGACATGCCCAAGACAACCTATGGCATCCTGATGGCGCTGACATCCCTGGTCAGCGCGCTGACCATGTGGCCGTGTGGCCGGCTGGCAGACCGCATTGGCGAGCGCCTCAGCATCGCGCTGGGCATGATGCTCTCCAGCGGCATTATGCTGTTGCTGATCGCTATTCAGATTCCAGCCGCAGTCGCCATCTGTTTCGGCGCATTCGGCCTGGCCCAGGCATTCATCGGCCCGGCGTTCTCAGGTCTGCTCAGCAAGGCGGTTCCCAAGGGATCGTTAGGGATCACCTGGGGAGTGTTCTGGACGGCGCTCGGCGCGCTCGCGATCCCGGCTCCGATCCTCGGTGGCTTTCTGTACGACCATGTCGCGCCGGAATCCGTCTTTGTGGTGTCAGCGGCGTGCACGCTGCTGGCAGTGCCGCTCGTGCTGCGCAAGCTGCGCCTGCCTCATGGGATTTGACATTCAGCACGGGTAACAGACACCGAAGGCCGCTCAACCTGCCATGTCGTCCGCGTCATGCTGGCAGGCATTTCGATTTCGCGTGTCATTCTTCAAATTTCAACTCATGCATGTCGCGCTCAAGGCCCGTGCGCTGGGTTAACAGGCCATAGAGTTCAGGTCGGCGAGCAGCGATCCACAGGCGACCAGTGGCGTGTTCCAGCAACGCTCCGTCGAGGTCCGCCACCACCATGCCATCGTCAGCCTTCGTGAACTCGGCAAGGATTCGTCCATAGGGGTCCAGGATCATGGCGTTGCCCGTGCGTATCTCATCGTCGTCCACGCCAACTCCGTTGGCAAAAATGAGGAATACCCCGTTATCATGCGCCCGGCTCGGCAGCCAGCGCATCAGCCAGGCGCGCCCTTTCTCGCCGGCGAACTCCTTCTCAATGGCCCCCGGATCGGCGCGCCGGTTGTCCCAGAGCTGACGATCGATCAGTCCCATCAGATGCGGGTCTTTGGTGCGGCACCCCCCGGTCTGGTGGGGCGCAATCATGATCTCCGCTCCCAGCAAGGCGGCAATCCGTCCGTTCTCATTGAGGTTATTGTCATAACAGATCAACACAGCGGCGCGGAACCCATCCGGCAGATCGAAAACCGTATATTCTGAGCCGCTCCTGATCAGCGAATGCTCGAATGCCTGAAGCTTGCGATGGCGGCGAGCCTCACCGTTCGGCATGGCGACGACGTAGCTGTTGTAGAAAACCCCGTCCTCTCCCGCCTCGATCAACCCGGCACCAATGCTCATGCCGTATTGCTGAGCAAGCCCGATGAGTCGCTGCGAGCTTTCACCGCCCAGGACCGGTTCGGCAAGCTCCTCCAATTCTGCGCGTGAGAGATGGCGAACGAACCAGTATCCCGTGATGCAGCACTCCGGGAACACAATCAGCCTCACTCTCTGGCGGGCTGCCTCCTCCACAAATGACTCCATCCTGGCAAAGTTGGCTGCTTTGTCTGCCGCTTTGCTTTCCATTTGCACTGCGGCGACTCGCAGAAGGCGTTGCGGTGTGCCCTGTTCGCGGCTCGTTCCGTTGGCCGTTTTCATGCTTTGCACGCTCCTTCCTGAAGAATTCATCTGCGGGACCTGGCGGCAGCGAGTTCGACTCAGCGCCCCTGTTCGCGGCGCGTGTGCGGTCGGTTGCCGTGAGAGGCCTGGGTCAGATTACCCCGTTTGCCTGAAATGCTCAATCTGCCCGCTTTTTTAAGGGTGCGTGCAATGGTTGACAGCGACTCGCTGGATGCGAGGCATTGACCTCCCCCTGGCTTCGCTGGAAGGGTGGCGGGGAGGCCCGCGTCAGTGGGCCGAGCGGGGGTGAGGTAAACCAGGGCGCAGCAGAGCAGCGCCCCTACGAGACCGGCGCACGCTTAGCTCGCCAGCAGTATCCCTTGCGGGGGAAAGGAGAAGAGCGTAGACCCTAAGCCCCTCCCAGCTTGTGAGGGAAGAGTTTGGGGTTTGGGGAACATTTCTTAAACGACCCCTGAAGGCGCGCAGCCGGGGAAGGTATTCTGTGCGGACGATCCGCTTCGTCAATACTCCCTGTGATCCGCGCGCTCAGCGCGAATGCGCCCGGCCCATTCCGCCGCCGCCAGCCGCGCTGCTGCCGCGTAATCCCCGCCCGCGCTCGCGTAGATGATCGCCCGCGCCACGCCGATCAGCGGCCCCGTGCCGCCGCGCGTCATCCCATGCTGCACGGCAGTGCCCAGGTCGCCCTCCTGCACGCCAATGCCTGGAATCAGGAAAGGGATGGAAGGCGCCCAACTGCGCAGCAACGCCAGGTCACGGGGCTGCGTTGCGCTGACGATCATGCCAAGCTGATCCGGGTGATCGCGCGCCAACGTGTTGATCTGCGCCGTGACGAAGCGGTAGAGCGGCGCGCGCTCGCTCGGCCAGAGCTGGAAATCGTTGCCGGTGATGTTCGACGAGCGCACCAGCACGAAGATCATCTTGCCGGGGTGACCCAGCAGCGGGGTGACTGCGTCCATGCCCACATAGGGGCTGATGGTGACAGCATCCGCGCCGAGCACGTCAAAGGCCGCGCGCGCGTAGTGTTCCGCCGTGTAGCGGATGTCGCCGAACTTGGCATCGAGGATGACCGGCGTGTCATCGGGAATGTGCGCGATAGTCTCTTCCAAGGCGCCCATTCCCGCCGAGCCGAAGGAGAGATAGAACATCAGGTTGGGCTTGAAAGCGCAGGCGTAGTCCAGCGTGGCGTCTATGATCGCACACCCGAAATCGCGCAGACTGACGCCCGCTGGCATCAGCGACGGTGAGGGGTCCAGCCCCACGCACAACCATGTATCGCGCTCAGCCTGGACTCTGCGCAGCCGCTCCACCCAACTCTGAGTCATCGGTTCCCATTGCTCCGCCCAATTGTGCCAACGTGGAACCAGTATACCGCAACCGCACAAATCGCGGAGTCGGCCCGTTGATGCGCCGCTTGACCCGTGCTAACATCGGGGTCTGCTTCAGGCGCTACAAAAGCGGGGCAGCGAGGAGAATCCGGGGGGCGTAGTCTGGTTCCGCGGCGTGATCGCCGCGCACCGCGCCGGGAACTGGTGGTGCAAAGAACGCCGGAGACGGATCGCTATGGCTATTGCATTCCCTGGTGGGGTGCTGTGCCCTGCGTGACGGAGCAACTCACTCGCAGACTTCGACAATCTTCTGTCCAGCGTATGCTGTTTTCTGCGCCGGAACCCCGCTAAGCCCCCAGCCGGGCGCGGACTTCGCCCTCGATCCACGCGTACGTTTTGGCCAGCCCCTCTTCGAGCGAAATCTCCGGCGACCAGCCGAGCACGTCGCGCAGCCGCGTGTTGTCCGAGTTGCGCCCGCGCACGCCCTGCGGGCCGGGCACGTGCTGTTTGGCGATAGACACGCCCGCGATCTCGGCGATGATGTCGGCAAGCTGGTTGATCGTCACCATGCGATCCTGGCCCAGGTTGAGCGGCTCGTGATAGTCCGAGCGCATCAGCTTGTAGATACCGGTCAGGCAGTCGTCAATGTAGCAGAAGGAGCGCGTCTGCTCGCCGTCGCCCCAAATCTCGACGGTCGGGTTGCCGGTCAGCCTGGCCGTGGCGATCTTGCGGCACATGGCGGCGGGGGCTTTCTCGCGCCCGCCGTCCCACGTCCCCAGCGGCCCGAAGATGTTGTGGAAGCGCACGACGCGCGTCTCCAGCCCGAAGTCCTCGCGGTAGTGGCGGCACAGGTGCTCGCCAATCAGCTTTTCCCAGCCGTAGGCGTCCTGCGGCTGCGCGGGATAGACATCCTCTTCCTTCAGCGGCGTCACGTTGGCGTCCATCTGCAAGTATTCGGGGTAGACGCACGCCGACGACGTGAAGAAGTAGCGCGCCGCGCCGTTGACCCGCGCCGCCTCGATGGTGTGCAGGTTGATCAGGGCGTTGTTGCGCAGAATCTGGGCGTGGTTGGACGAGATGAAGCCCATGCCGCCCATGTCCGCCGCCAGCGCGTAGACCTCGTGCACGCCGCGCGTCGCCTGCAGGCAGGCGTCCCAGCGCCGCAGATCGAGCAGCTCGAACTCGTCGGCGTCGGTCGGCGCAAACTCTGGATGCTTGAGGTCCACGCCGCGCACCCAGTAGCCGCGCGCCTTGAGGAAGGTGACCAGGTGGTGGCCGATGAAGCCGCCCGCTCCGGTCACCAGGACTTTGGTCGGTGATTCATGCGCTGCTGCCATGGCGTATCATCACTCCGTGCTCTCGCCAGCGATCCTGCCAACACCAGAGCGCGGCAGGGTATGGCCCCAGTCTACTCCCAGATTGCGATGGGGCAAAAAACGGAAGGATCGCCGGGCGCGCGCGGCTGACGGTTGTAGGGGCGGGTTTCGAAACCCGCCCCTACGGGGGTACGCCACCAGCCGCCCGCGCTACCCGCGCGCCAGCAGTGCCACTCCCGCCGCAATCGCCGCCAGGTTCTGCGCGGCAAAGGCCGGGCGCAGCGCCGCCGCCTCGCGCAGCGCGTCGAGCGGGTACAGGCCGCTGTGCTCCAACATGGCGGCGACGGCCATCATCGCCCACGCCTCTTTCTTCTGGCGTGTGCCGCCGAAGTCGAGCGGGACGACGCGCGCCGCCGTCTCCACCGGGGGCAGGGCCGCGTCTATGAACAGCGTCGCCCCCGGCCCCAGCCGGGCGATGCGCCCGCGCTCTTTGTGCAGCCCCTCCGGGAACAGGACGATCATCAGGTCAGGTGGCGTCGTGCCGACGTGGAAGGCGTCATCGCGGCTGAGCACCACATCGGCGACGGAGTGCCCCGTCTTGACCGTGACCGGGTAATCGCTGCGCTGCGTGGCCCACAAGCCGGAGAGGATCGCTCCCTGGCAGAAGACGCCCGCCGCGCTGCCGATCTTCGCGCCCGCCGCGCCCGCGATGGCGCAGTGCGCCGCCGTCTCGACCGCGCTGGTGTAGCGCGGCTCCAACGGCTGGGGCGGCAGGGTGGGCTTACCGCGCTGATCGCTCAGCGCGTCGCGGCTGGCGCGGCTGTATTCAGGCCCGTCGTGCTGGTACAGGACTCCGGTGGCGAAGCCCAGCTCGTCCATCGTGCGCTCCAGCAGCGTCCGGTTGAAGCGATTCTCCTCCACAAAATAGGCCGTGCATAGCTCCCAGATGTCAATCAGCGCGAAGCCCTCGTGCTGGATGGCCGTGGCGATCAGGTCGGGCAGGTTCTTGTCGAAGGAGGTCGTCCGCGCGACGAAGCCCGCCCCATTGATGCCGACCGTCGCGCACAGGTCGAGCGGGCGCTCCAGGTGGCCGTAGCGTGTGGTCGCCGTGCGCGCGCCGGGCGGCGTGGTGACCGAGTGCTCGCCGCCGGTCATGCCGAAGTTGAGGTTGTTGAAGACGAGCACGGTGATGCCCATATTGCGCCGCGCGGCGTTGAGCAGGTGATGCCCGCCGATGCCCGTCCCGCCGTCGCCGATGAGCACGATCACCTTCAGGTCGGGGTCAGCCAGCTTGATGCCGGTGGCGTAGGTCACCGAGCGCCCGTGCAGCCCGTGAAAGGCGTTCGTGTCGAAGTAGCGGTCGGTCAGCCCCTGGCAGCCGATGTCCGTGACCAGCACCACCCGGCGCGGGTCAAGCTGAAGCTGCACCAACGCCGCGTCCAGGTGCTTGACGATGGCGCTGTGCCCGCAGCCGGGGCAGAAGGGCAGCGGCAGCAGGTCTTCGTTCAGGTAGGTAGTGAGCGCCTCAGCCATCAGGCCAGCCCTCCTTCGGCCAGAATCTCTCCCGCGCCGATCAGGTTGCCGTCCACGCGGTGCACGCCGCTCACCTCCTGCTCGCCGCGCGCCAGCCGCTCGATCTCGCGCCGGTACTGCCCCAGGTTCAGCTCCACCACGACCGCCCGCCGGACGCCCGCCAGCGCCGCGCGGATGGCCGCCTCCGGCACGGGCCACAGCGAGCGCACCACCAGCGACGAGACGCGCCGCCCCGCCGCCCGCGCCGTCTGCACCGCTTCCTGGGCGGGCCGCGCGGTGATGCCATAGCTGATGACCAGCGTCTCCGCGCCGTCCTGCAAGTCGCTCTCGACCAGGGCGATCTCGTCGAGATGCGCCTCGATCTTGGCCGCCAGGTGGCGGTTGAGCCGGTCTACGTCGGGCGGATTCTTGGTCAGGTAGCCGCGCTCGTCGTGCGACGACGACGTGAAGCGCACCAGGTGCGGCCCGCCGACATGGGCCAGCGGCGGCACGTCGTCGAGGTGCGCCACGCGGTAGGGCACGAAGGGCGCGGCAGGGTCGGCCAGGGGGCGCTCGCGCACGGGGACGCGCTCATACGCCGCCAGGTCAACGGTGGCCCGCGTGGCCACCGTGTCCTTGTCCGTCGCCAGGAAGACGGGGGCGCGGAAGCGCTCGGCCAGGTCGAAGGCGCGCCCGGTCAGGCGGTAGCAGTCGCGCACGTCGGTGGGGGCCAGCACGATCACCGGGTAGCCGCCCGATGTCCCCCAGCGCATGAACTGGATGTCGCCCTGGGCGGTGGTGGTTGCCCCGCCGGTCGAAGGCCCCATGCGCTGCACGTTGACGATGACCAGGGGCACCTCGCCCATGATCGCCAGGCCGATGTGCTCGCTGTAGAGGGAGATGCCCGGCCCGCTGGTCGCGGTCATGGCGCGCGCGCCGGTCATGGCCGCGCCCAGGCAGAAGCCCAGCGCGGCAATCTCGTCCTCGGCCTGGATGGCCGCGCCGCCCACTTTGGGCAGCTCGCGGATCATGTGCAGCAGGATGGGCGTGGCCGGGGTGATGGGATACCCGGCGAAGAAGGTGCAGCCGGCGTCGAGCGCCCCGCGCGCAATGGCCTCTGCTCCGTCAATGAACTCGCGCATAGCTCACTTCCTGAATACTCTTGAACCTCTCACCTGCGCCAACAGTAGCAAGTCCGCCGCCTCTCCCGCCAGTGGCGACGGACACCAAAAACGCCTGCCGTTCGGCCTGACCAGGGGACACGCCTGCTCGCCCGCATCGCGCGCCGGATTGGGAGGCCAGCGGTTCGGCGACGCGGGACGGGCGGCGCGAGGCGGGATTTTCCGCTCAGCCCACGCTCGCCATCGCGCTCTGCCAGACGGTGTGGAGGGCGATCAGCGCGGCCAGGTTGTGGACGGAATGTCCGGCTTGCAGCGCGCGCGGATCGCCATAGGTGAGCGGGTACCAGGTCATGTGGAAGCCGTCCTCGCGCAGGCCGCGTCCCGGCACCGTGCTCGCCACGCGCCCAAAGTCCCACAGCGGCACCTCGTATTCCGCCGCAAGCTGGCGCACGATGTCATTGATGTGGTCGCTGCCCTCAAGCTGGTCGGCTTTCGTCCCCAGGAGCGGGATGACGCCCTGCTCGATGGAATACTCGATGATCGCGCGCAGGTGCTGCTCGAACAGCGCCGGGCTGTAGGCTTCGTTGGTGCCCAGGCGGATCAGCACGACGCTGGGCCGGTGCAGGCGAAACTCACAGCCGAGCGGCGTCTCGCCGGGCAGGCACAGGGCCGGGTTCGCCCAGGTGGGATCGAGCACCGACCAGGCGTGGCTGCCCGTCCACACGGCCATGCTCTGCCGCCCGAACGACCCGGCGAAGTAGTCAATGGCGGGCTGCAGGTAGGCGTATGGCCCCAGGTCGTAATCGCCGCTGTCGAAGCGGCCCAGGAAGAAAGGCAGCTCGCTGTTGCAGTCCCCCACCTTAGAGAAGGCGTGCGCGTTGTTGCCGCGCGCCTGCCCGCGCTCGAAAATCTCGCGGACGCGCGCCCCCCCCGTCGTGAACAGCCCCGGCTGGCGCACCCAGGCCGCCGTATCCGGGGCGATGATGCCCAGGTCCGGCGCGCTCAGCGTCTCGTCTACGGTGATGGGCACCAGGGCAGCGCTTTCGGCGGATTCTGCCGGGGCTGCGGCGGGCTGTTCCGCCGCGCTGAGCGTCTCGCCAGCGGGCGCAGGCGCAATGGCGGCGCTCTCTTCTGCCTCCGCCGGCACGCCTGCCGGCTGCTCCGCCAGGCTGGCCGCACCTTCGGGCGTGGCGAGAACGGTAGCCTCCGGGGAGGCCGTCACGTCCTGCGGCGGCTCCGCCTCCGGCGACGGGGACAGAATGCCCAGGTCTGGCGCGACCAGCCCGGCGTCGAAAGAGCCGCTGACGACGGGGGCCAGGGCGGTCGCGGTGGGCGTGCCGGTGGCGGTCGCGGCGGGCGCAGTCTCTTCCGGCGATGCGACAGGGGTGTGCGTGGCGCTGGGCAGCGGCTCAGGCGTCACTGATGGCGTGGCTTGCGCTGTGGCTTCGACCGGCGTCGCGCTGGCGGGCACAACCTGCGTGTAAGCTGGCATCTGTGGCGCGGTCTGCGGTGCGGCAGGGGCGGCAGATGCACCGGCAGGCAGGATGCCCAGGTCTGCCGCCGGAGGCTTGACCGGCTGCACGGGCACGGTCACGCCGACCAACCCCAGGTCTGCCGTGCCGCCCCCGGTGGGGATGATCAGCACCTGGCCCGGCACAATCAGCGCAGCGTGGGTGATGTTGTTGGCGCGGGCCAGCGCGTCCAGCGTCACGTTGTAGCGCCGCGCGATCTGCAGCAGCGATTCCCCCTCGGCCACGCGATGCGTCCGCGCGCCAGCGGGGATCGTCGCGGCAAATGCGGGAACCGGTGCCATCGCGTCGGGGATAGCCAGCGTCTGGCCGGGGACGATGACGCTGGTCGTCGTCAGCCCGTTGGCGGCCATCAGTGCCTCGATTGTCACGCCGTAGCGCAGGGCGATGCGGTACAGGTTGTCGCCCGCCTGGACAATGTGCACCGGGGGACCTGCGCCGTCCTGAGCTTGTGCATGGGGGGATTCACTGATCAGCAGGGAGATGATCAGCAGGACGAGCAGGACGATGGCGGTCGGGCGGCGCATAGAGCGGTCCTTCAGGACGATCGAGCGCGACGGATGGTGCTCGCAGGATGCACAGACTATAGCCAAAATCGCTGCAGCGCGAAACCGCCCTGCAGCAGACGGACTTCGGGCCGAATGGTGGGGGGCGAACTCCCGCGCAGCTTTCACTTCAACCAGCCAGCTCCGGCAGCGTGCTATTTCATGCCGGAGTACAGGAAGCTGCGAATGAACTGGCGCTGGAAGAACAGGAACGCGAGCAGAAGCGGCGCTACAATGATCATCGTCGCAGCCATGACCAGGCTCCACTGCGCGCCGATATCGGTAAGCTGGGTGAAGCGCAGCAGGCCCATCGTCAAGGGGCGCGCGTTTTGGCTGGTGATCACCAGCGGCCACAGCAGTTCATTCCAGTGGAAGCTGACGCTGACCAGCCCAAAGGCCACCAGTGACGGCCAGCTTGGCGGCAGATAGACGTGCCAGAGCAGGTGATACCAGCGACAGCCGTCCACTGTCCCGGCGTCTACCAGGTCGCGCGGGACGCCCAGAAATGCCTGGCGCATCAGAAAAGTGCCGAACGCTGATCCGAAGTAAGGCAGGGCAATGGCCAGCGGCGTGTCGTACAGGTTGAACTGCTTGTAGTAGAGCGCCCGCGGAATGCCTAGCGTGGCCGTCGAGAATTCGCGGATGGTGACGAAATTGGGCACCAGCAGCACCGCCGTCGGGATCATCATCTGCATCAGAATGAAATAGAACAGAAAGCGCTTGCCGAAGAAGTCAAAGTGAGCCAGCGCGAACCCGGCCAGGGTCACTGTGAATACCTGCACCACCAGTGTCAGCAGCACCCATTCCAGCGTATTGACGTAATAGGAGTGGCCAGGAAATCCCTCCTTGTCGAAGTCTGGAAAGAACGGCGCAAGAGCGGTGGCTTTCTCGTAGCTCTCCAGAGTCAGCCGGTCGCTGAACCAGATGTCGCCGCGCCCCAGGTCATCGTTGGGCGGGCGAAAGGATACGATTGCCGCCCAGACGATGGGAACGGCCCACACAGCAGCCAACGCGAAGGTCACAGCGCCGACCAGCCTGCGTCCCCAGTGGCGAGCGCGCGGCGCTGGCTGCGTGGCGGATAATGCAGCGGGGGCGGCGCTATCAGTCATTGTTCCGCTCCGAGATCAGGAAGTTGATGATTGTCAGCGCGAGCAGGATCATGATCATGATCACCGTCAGCGCGTTGGCCAGCCCATAATCCTGGTAGAGGAAGCGCTGCTGGTAAATTTCGTACAGCAGCAGGTCGGCTTCGCCGCTGACCAATTCGTAGGTCAACACCAGCGCGTGGTCAATGGTTTGGAAGGCGCCGATGATGGCAATCACGCTGACAAACAGCGTGGTGCGGCGCAGCAGTGGCAGAGTGATCCGCCACAATTGCGTGAGCCAGCCCGCTCCATCGAGCGCTGCGGCCTCGTAGACGTCGTCTGGCAGGTTTTGCAGGCCAGCCAGGTAAAAGATCATGAAATAGCCGGCGTTCTTCCAGATGGCGACGATAATCAGGCTCCACAGTCCTAAGCGGGGATTGATGATCCAGTTCTCAGGGCCGCTATATCCAAACGACCGCAGCGCGGCATTCCACAGCCCGATCTCCGGCGTGAAGAAAAAAAGCCAGATGGTAGCCGCGCTGACCATCGGCAGCATGGTTGGATAGAAGAAGGCGATGCGCGCCAGGCCGATCCCCCGCGCCGCCCGGTTGACCAGCACCGCGAACAGGAAAGCCAGGGTCATGCTCGCGGGCACTGTAGCCACGACATAGACCAGCGTGTTGGTCATCACTCGCCAGAAGCGACTGCCGATGGTTGTGTCTCTGTCGAGCATGGCACGGAAATAGGCCATCCCGACATCATGGGGGCCGCGAATGCTGCGCTGGGCTTCCTCGATGCCGGGGAGTTGCAGGTCGGTGACCATCACGCGCGTGGGGCGATTGGGGTGGTAGTAGGTCTGGCTGTCACGCAGCACCTTATACGTGGGCAGGATGGTAAACAAGTAGACAAAGTAGATGGTTGGCAGCAGCAGCAGATAAGGCAGCGGCTTGAGCCGGGAGCGGGCATGTCTGCGCCAGGGCACGAGGGAGTCAGCGGTCGTCGCGGTCATCAGCCAGCGGTCCTTTCCGCGTGCGCGCGCAGCGCAGCACCAGACCAAAAGGGAGACGCCTGCCCTGGGCAAGCGTCTCCGGGTTCGGTGTTCGGGGAGTGCCTAGTTTCCGAAGATGCTCAGAATCTGGTCGGCCTCGGCCTGGGCTGCGGCCATGGCGTCTTCGGGCGTCATCTCTTCGCCCAACACCTTCAGGACGTAGGTGTGGAAGATGTTGCGAACATCCCCCAACGACTGCACCGAGAACTCGCGGCCCGCGACCTCGATTGTCGCAGCCGCGTCAGCCGCCTGGGGATTCTCAGCGATGTAGCTCGTCCAGGCATCCAGTTCCAGACCGCTCATGCGTGTGGTGATGTAGCCGGTGCGAATGCTCCAGTCAACGGCGCGCTCTGGCGCAGTCAGCCACTCGACAAACTTCCATGCAGCCTCAGTGGTGACCTCGTCAACCCCAGCGACCAGGTACAGATTGCCGCCTCCGGTGACGGTGTGGAGACCGCCTTCCTTGCCAGGCAAGGCGCTCACGCCGAAGTCGAAGGTCGCTTTTTGCAGGATGCTGGGCAGCGAGCCAGTGCTGTGGACAATCATTGCGGCAGTGCCGTCAGCGAACATGCCTGGCGCATCGCCCCAGTTGCTCTGCACGCCAGCGGGCGTGGCGCCATAGACCTTGAACAGATCGAGCCAGTAATGCAGCGCCTCAATGACGCCTGGCGCGTCGAAGAATACCTCAGTATCGCTATCCGAGACGATGTTCTGCCCCGCGCCGAGCGCGAACGGCTGGAATACCCAGTAGGGCCAGCTATTGGGCACCAGGATACCCCAACGCTCCGGCGTGGTTAGCGTCTGGGCGGCTGTCGCCAGCTCTTCCCAGTTGGTGGGCACCGCCAGGCCTGCTTCGGCCAGCAGATCCTTGTTGTAGAAGAGGAGAACTGTAGAACGCTGGAAGGGAATGCCGTACAATTCTGGCGTGCCGTCCTGGTCGTAGTCATAGTAGCTGTTGGCAAGCCAGGTCGGGAAGAAGTCGGCCAGATAGTCTTCGCTGGCAAGGGCGTCGAGGGGTTGAATGGCCTCGGCATTGCGCAGGTCGTAGATGTCGGTGGCCAGCATGATGGCCAATGCAGGGAGCGTTCCGCCGCCTTCCATCGTCGTCAGCAGCTTGGTCTTGATGTCGGCGTAGCCGCCCTCATAGGAGAAAACGATGTCCACTCCGGGGTTCTCGGCTTCGTAGGCAGCAGCGTACTCGTCGAGAATCTGGGTGATCGGGCTGTCCACTGCGATGGGGAAGTAGATCTCCACAACAACCGGTGCCTGGGCCGCGGCGGTAGTCACCCCGAACGCAGTCGCCAGCAAAGCGATGACTAATACGAGACGCGTTTTCATAGGACTCTCCTGATCTGGTGAATGTCTTAGGGCGCGATGAACTGTGACGCGGACGATGATCCCTGCGTGCAGCAGCCCGGGGGCCGCTGCCCTGCTGCGGGGAGTTGGCAGATGGTGCCCTTCCTCTCCCATGAGGAGGATTATACTCACGGACTGGTCTCCGTGCATAACCCGGTTAATGCCTCGATGAATTGGCCCTTGCCATTGTCCTCCTGGTGTGTTATTCTTTTATATAGACGTTCTTCGATATGAGGGACGAGACGATGGACAAAGTGACGTTCGCCAAAGCCCTGGCCGACGAGACGCGCCAGCAGATCATGGCCCTGTGCTGCTGCCAGCAGTTGAGCGTCAACGACATCGTGCGCGCGCTCGATGTGGCCCAGCCGACTGTCTCGCATCACCTGGCGGTGCTCAGGAAGGCCGGGTTGGTGCGGGTCGAGCGGCGCGGCAAGCAGGTCTTCTACACGCTCAACCGCGAGCGGATCGTCGCCGGCTGCTGCCAGGTGGCCGAGGACTTCGCCCCCGGCTTCCCGGTCAAGCTGGTCATCCAGGCCGACGAATGATCGGCGATGCCGGGCTTTGTCAATCCATCTCTTTTTTTCCGCACATCATATCGAAAATTATAGATATGTTGCTGAGACACAGAGGAGCAAACCCATGAGCACACCAACCCCCCTCCGCGAAAATGACGACATCCGCGCCGCCGTGCGCAACCGCTACGGGCAGATCGCCGCCGGCTTCACGCCGGGAACCGCGTCCGGCTGCTGCGGCGCGCCCGACGACGCGCCCGCCATCGCCGCGCTCTACGAATCGCCGGACGTGGCGACGCTGCCCGCCGACGTGACCGGCCTGGCCCTCGGCTGCGGCGACCCGGTTGCCCTGGCCCGCCTGGAACCCGGCCAGACCGTGCTCGACCTCGGCTCTGGCGGCGGCATTGACTGCTTCCTGGCGGCGGGGCGCGTCGGCCCCACAGGGCATGTGATCGGCGTGGACATGACCCCGCAGATGCTTGAGAAGGCGCGGGCCGCCGCCGCCCGGCTGAGCGCGGCCAACGTCGAGTTCCGCCTGGGGGAGATCGAGCATCTGCCGGTCGCTGACGCCAGCGTGGACGTGATCCTCTCCAACTGCGTGATCAACCTCAGCCCGGACAAGCCGGCGGTCTTCCGCGAGGCGTTCCGCGCGCTGAAACCCGGCGGGCGGCTGAGCGTCAGCGACATCCTGGCCGACCGTCCTCTGCCGGACGCGCTGCGCGCGCAGATGGACGCCTGGGCAAGCTGTGTCAGCGGCGCGATCCCGGTGGCGGACTACGTGGCGGCGCTGGAAGCGGCGGGCTTCGTGGACGTGGGGGTGGAGCGCAAGACCCTCGACGAGACGCCTCAGCCGGAGTTGGCCGAGTGCTGCGGCGGGGAGGGAGCGGCGCTGCCCGTCTTCAGCGCGCGCGTCACCGCGCGCAAGCCGGCCTAGCGAAGCAACCAGCGTCGAGGGTGGCGTATTCGCAGACTATGGGCGGGGCGGGCGATCCTCATGCAGCGGACGCTCGCCTGCCCCGCCCCCGTTCGCAAGAGCGCTCAGCCAGCGGACCGCGCAGCCTGTGCTGGCATGAGCAGGTAGCCCGATCCGACGGTGAAGAACAGGTACACCGCCACGATGCCCCAGCCCAGCGCATTGAGAGTGCCGGAGACAGTCGGCAGCAGCGTCACCACAAAGCCGACGGCATCATAGACGAGCAGATCGAGGAGGATGATCTGCTGGACTTTGCGGTCAGTCAGGGTGCGCCCAAGCCCGGTCAGCACCAGCGTCCCCAGCATGGCCGCAGCGTATTCACGGGCCGGGATGCGCCCCACTTCGTCGAGGGACGCCCCCAGGACGTCGAACAGGCCACTTGGGACAAGCAGCAAGAGAAGCCCAAACACCAGGCATACCACCGCTTTGATCGTCAGCAACATCTTGAAGGTCATCGTCGTGTCTCCAGTCTAGACCAGGCTCTGTCAATGCGTGGCTCATTCAACAGGACGGGACTTGCTTCAGGGGCGGGCGATCCTCTGCAGGGGTGCCCGCCCCGCGTGCGTGAGCTAGAAGCCGCTCGCCTCACAGGTGCTATTGTAGCGTCCCCCGAATGTTCGGGGCGCTCAGAAAGCCCATGTTGGGCTGGAGCTGCAAGTACAGCACCTCACCGGCTGAAATCCTGAGCTGAGCATCTACCAGTCCCAACGTGTCGTGCACGGTGATGGTAAAGCTCTTCGTTGACTCCCATTTGCCCTTTGAAGCCAGTGGCACGTTGTCCACCGGGCGCAGAATCGGCTCCGGCGGCAAGCCCGCTGTCGAAAGGCGCACAACCCCATCCAGACCAATGGGCAATTCCAACGTGCGGTCGGCCAGTTCTAGCGTCAGCGTGGCTTCCTGCTCCCCAAAGGCCAGAGAGGCGGTCTTCCATCCCAGATCATTCTCCGCCAGCGTGTACACCTTGCCGGATATTTGCCCGGCGGCTTCCGGCAAAGGCTCCACCGCAGTAGGAGCCGGGTTGGACAGCTTTTCAACCTGCGCCTGCAGCGCGGCATACGCTTCGGGATTGTCGGGCAGGGTCGTTTCGGACTGCACGGCGGGAACCAGGAACATCGTGATGTGCGTCAGCCCATTGAAGATGAGGTCGCCTGTCAGGACGATGACGAGGTCCAGGTCTGGGATGACCCAGATTTCCTGGCCGCCCATGCCCAGCGCCGAATAGCCACGCGGAGCGGTGTCCTCGATCCCGAAAGATCCGCTGTACCAGTAGTAGCCGTAGCCTTCCCAGTAATGCGGCTTGATGTAATTGGTCGTGGCTTCCTCAACCCAGGCTGCGGGGACAATCTGCTGGCCGTCCCATTCGCCATTCCTCAGGAAGAGATAGCCGAGCCGGGCCATGTCGTAGGGACTCATGAAGCAGCGATCTCCGCCCTGGCTGACGCCCTGCGGGTCGCGCAGCCACAGCACTTCGCCCATGCCCAGCGGGTCGAAGAGATTCTGCCGGGCGAATTCGTCGGCGGGCATCCCCGCAGTCTGCCCGATGATCGCCGAGACCAGCAGGGGGTTGCCGTCCATATAGTTGAAGGTCGTGCCCGGCTCAGTCGCCATCTGCCGGTCGAGCAGGAACTGCACCCAACTCTGATCCGCTTCGGTGAGTACCGAGAATTCGAGCCAGTCCTCCCCGAATCCGAAATCAAAGCCGGAGGTTTGCGTCAATAGGTGCTGGATGGTGATCGCTTCCTTGCGCGCATCCATGTTGGCAGTTGCGTCTTTAGAGAAGAAGTCCCAAATGGACTGGTCAACGCCCTGGACATACCCCTTCTCAATGGCCATGCCCAGCAGGGTTGAAGTGATGACTTTGGTGGTCGAGGCCAGATAGTGCGGCTGATCCGGGCTGTAGGGCGGCACGGATGCATCCAGCACGATCGTGCCGTGACGGATCACGAGCACGCTGTGAAACCCTGCGCCCATTCCCATCCGTTGTACGAAGGTGGCCAGCGCCGCCGAGTCCATGCCCTGCTCTTCGGGCGTAGACGTGCGCCAACCCTCGGTGGGCCAGTAGTCGGGCGCGCTGCCCTCCTGCGCGCCGGCGAGCGGGGCGACCGCCAGTGCCAGCGTGACGATCAGCACGACGGACACAACGTACCTGGAAAGACGGGCGTTCATGGTGTATTCTCCTCAACGCATAGCTCGTTCGGTCGGACGGGATGTGCATGGGGGCGGGTGATCACTCGTCCCGGCGGACGATCCCCAGAGTCCGGGCCGTCTGCGGTACGGGCAGCAGGGGGTTGAGGGGAAGAAGGGTGCACGGCTGCTCTCGCCATCCAGGGGGAGTACCGCGTGAGGTGAGCGCGACGTGTCTCTTCACTCAGAAAAACAAAAGCCGAAAACGGTCCGTCGGGGTTGGCGCAGGACGCATTTTCGGCAGCAGCAGAAGGACGGCAGCGTTCAGACCGCCGTTGCGATGAATCAGCTTTGTAACACCTATTATACGACAACACTCAATCCCGGATCAAGAGCACTAAAAACACATGGAAAGCTGCTGGCAAGGCCGGGCGCGGCCTCGCTGTGCGCCGCCTGCGCCGGGCGGTGCCCGTGTGCCTGATGGCCCGCGCACGCCATGATCAATAGCACTACCCGCTCTGCAAAGGGTGCGATTATAGTTGTGAGGAGCCGGAGTTCCTGGATGAGCGTCCAAGCACAGTTAGAGGCTTTGATTCCGCTGGCGGTGACGCTGGTGCTGTCCGGCCTCATTGGCCTGGATCGCCAGTGGCGGCAGAGTCCGGCGGGGATGCGCACCCACATGATGGTGGGCATTGGCTCGGCGCTGGTCATGGTGATGGCCCAGAGCCTCTACGACGACAACTCGGCGGCGCGCCTGGCGGCCAACGTGATCACCGGCATCGGCTTTCTGGGAGCGGGGGTCATCGTCCGCCGCGACGACCGGGTTCACGAGCTGACGACGGCGGCCTCCCTGTGGTTTGTGGCCATGATCGGCCTGGTGGCGGGAGCCAGACTGTACGTGCTGGCGACCGGGGCGACGGTGATGGGCGTGCTGGTGCTGTCGGTGCTGCGCTGGCTGACCCGATCGGCGCGCGCCGACCGGCGCGCCGCGCGCCGGATCAGCGCGGCGGGGCGCGACGATCAGGGGTGATCGTCGTCTTTGGGCAGATGGCGCTCGATGTGGTTCTTGACCGCGAAAACGGCGGCTTCGGCCCGGTTGGAGACCTGTAGCTTGCTGAGGATGTTGCCCACGTAGTTGCGCACGGTGCCCTCGCCGAGGAACAACTGCGAGGCGATCTCGCGGTTGGTCAGCCCCTCCACCATCAGCGCCAGGATGCGCATCTCCTGGGGGGTCAGCCCGGAGAAGGCGGAGGCTTCCTTGACCTGGGCCGCCTGGCGCACTTCTTCGAGCAGGGCTTTGGTCATCGTCGGGTCAATCAGCGCGTCGCCGCGCCCGACGGTGCGGATGGCGTCCACCAGGTCGCTGCTGCCGACGCGCTTGAGGACGTAGCCCACCGCGCCCGCGCGCACCGCGTCCATGACCAGCTCATCCTCAGCGTAGGAGGTGAGCATGATCACTTTGGCGTCGGGCATCTGTTCGACAATCTGCTCGCAGGCTTCGATGCCCGACAGCCCGCCCGGCATACGAATGTCCATCACGATGATGTCGGGCCGGTGAGTCATCGTCTGACGCACAGCATCAATGCCGCTCTCGGCTTCAGCAACCACTGCGAAATCGGGCTGTTGTTCCAGAAGCGCCTTCAGACCAGCGCGCACGACAGCATGGTCGTCGGCGATCAAGATACGAAGAGGGGTCACTGAATTCTCCGGCAAGGGGTGCATGAAGCGGGCCGTCGCGCTGGGTCGAGCATTGGCTAGGGTCGGCACCTATGGTGCGATCAGAGTATTCGGTACCTATGGTGCGATCAGAGTATACCGTGTCCGCCGCGCGGAAAACCAACTTGTGTCTGGCTGTCCGGCTCAATAAGCGGTGATGATTTATAGTCATATTCATGACGTTTATGGTGGAATGGTAATCGGATTCGCGTAATAGATCAACCTGGTGAACGCTCATGACTCCTTCCCCATACTCACTCACTGATTCCCAGGATCGGAGCGCGTCCATGCTCGATGCGCTCAGCCGGGCGGCTACGACTATCACCAGCGAGCTGAGCCTGCCGCGCGCGCTGCAATCAATCACCGACATCGCCCGCGAGCTGGTGCAGGCGCGTTACGCGGCGCTGGGCGTGCCCAACGACGATGGCACGCTGCGCGCCTTCATTACCTCCGGCATGTCATCGAGGCAGGCGCGCCACACGGGGCCGGAGCCGCGCGGGCTGGGCCTGCTGGGCGCGGTGCTCGAATCCGACGCGCCCATTCGCCTCGACGACCTGACTCAGGACCCGCGCTCGGCGGGCTTCTGCGGCGAGGGCCACCCGATCATGCGCCGCTTCCTCGGCGTGCCGATCATCAGTCGCGGCGCGCGCCTGGGCAACCTGTACCTGACCGACCCGCTCGACGGCGAGCCGTTCAGCGAAGATGACGAGCGGCTGATCGTGCTGCTGGCTAATCACGCGGCGGTGGCCATCGAGAACGCCCGCCTGTCCGAGCAGCTTCAGGAGATCGCCCTCAGCCGCGAGCGCGACCGCATCGGCATGGAGCTGCACGATGGCGTGATCCAGTCGGTCTATGCGGTGGGCATGAAGCTGGAAATCCTGCGTGGGCAGTTCCCCATGACGCCGGAGCAGGAAGAACAGTACCAGAGCATCATCGAGGACCTCAACCAGATCATCGAGGACATTCGCCTGTACATCCGCAACCTGCGCACCGCGCGCGAGGAGCAGGCGACCTTCCGCCAGCGGCTGGACAACCTGGCCCGCCACTTCCACGACTTCGCCCGCGTGGATGTGACAGTGGACGTGCCGCCCAGGTTGCGCACGCTCGGCGACCGCCAGCGTCACTCGCTGACCCAGATCGTGCGCGAGGCGCTGTCCAACGTGGCGCGCCATGCGCACGCCACGCATGTGCTGGTCAAGGTGCGCGAAAAAGAGAACACCCTGGTGCTCACCGTCGAAGATAACGGCGTGGGCTTCGACCCGGCAGAGCTGCGCAACCCGGAGAGCTTCGGCCTGCGCAATATGGATCAGCGCGCGCGCCAGCTTAGCGGCCAGTTCTCCATTGACAGCGATCCGGAAAAAGGCGGGACGTGCATCACCGTGCAGATTCCCTTCCGGCCCTGAGCGGATCACAACACGCCAGATACAACGTAGGGGCGGGTTTCGAAACCCGCCCCTACCCCCTGTTGCGCTATCTCTGAATAGCTCAGTTCACCACCGCCGTCGGCAGCGGCGCGCCGTTCCACACGGCGTCGTAGTTCGGCCCCAGCGTCGCCCTGGGCACCCACACGAAGTCGCACACCCAGATGATCTGGTAGTACTCGCCCGTGCTGTCCAGGCCGATGACGCGCGCCGAGTTGCCGGCCTTGATCGTCACCAGCGGGCTGGTCTGCTTGCCGGGCGCCCAGTAGACCGGCGCGTCGGCCACGAAGGTGCCGCCGACCGCCGTCTTGGGGATGGGCATCAGCACGTCACAGCCGGGCAAGGCGACATCTACCCAGGGCAAGCCGTCACATTCCCCGGTGAGTTCCATGACAAGCTGCTCGCTGAAGCCGTTGCCGGCCAGGCTGACGAACCGGAGCGTCAGGGGATTGGCCAGAGGGGCGGTAGTCCAGAGAGCAGAGCCAAAGACGCTAGTGATGCCCACGGGACGCTGGCTGGAATAGAAGAAAAGCACGTTGCCATAACCGTCGGTGCCAGTGACGGTGTAGGCCTCATCACCCGTGCCGGTGTTGTCGCGATCGGTAGTGAAGCTGGACCCAAAATCTGTGACGCCTGCGCAGTCCAGGACAATGTTGGGCGGGATGTTGGTGGTAAACGCCTGCGCAGGATGAATCGCTGGCAAGAGAGCCAGCATAGAGAACACGACGATCGACAGCAAGAGATAACGCTTCTTCATGGTTCCGAAACCCCCTGGCCGCGAAGCAGCCACAATTGTGAACAGATATATGAAGTGTACGCTACAAGATGCGGCGGGGTCAAGTGAAGTATGTGTGAATTCATTAAGGGTGAGGCCCAAAGACGTCATACCACGCGCGCCACGTCAGTTCGCGCGCCCGTCTCCGCCGAGCGCAGCATGGCCTCGATCACGGCCACGTCCTGCACCGCCTGGGCGGGCGCGTTGCGGTGCGGCGCGCCGTCGCGGATGGCGGCGGCGAAAGCGCGCAGCTCTTCCACCACGCCGCGCGGGGCGGGCAGCGCGATCTGTTGTGTGGCCCCGCCGCTGGTCAGCTCCAGCGCGCCGAGGCGCACCCGCAGCGCCCCCGCGTCGCCCACGATGTCGAGCGTGGTGCTCCAGGGAGCGCTGTACGCATAAGTGAGGCTGTAGACGCCGCTGACGCCGCTCTCGAAGGCCAGGGCCGCCTGCAGCGTATCCCAGGGCGGCAGGTCGCCGCGAATGACGCTCGTGATGGCGCTGACGCTGGCGATCTCGCCCAGGATCAGGCGCAGCGCCGCCGCGTGATGCACGCCGCCGTCCAGCAGGAAGCCGCCGGGGAAGGTGTTGGAGCGCCGCCAGGCCGTGTGGTAGTACTTGTTGCTGGGCGTCATGTCAATCTGGATCGGCCACACGGCCACGCCCGGCCTGCCAATCGCGCCGGAAGCGACGATCTCCGCCGCGCGCAGGTAGGTTGGCTCGTAGCGGTAGTTCTCACCGACCATCCACACCCGGTCGGCATGTCCCGCGTAGTGATCCAGCAGCGCCCGCCCGGTTGCCACGTCCGGCGCGACGGGCTTCTCGCTGATCACGTGCTTGCCCGCCTCCAGCGCCCGCCGGACGGCGTCCGGCAGTTGGGGGATGGGCAGCACGATATTGACCGCCTCCACGTCGTCGCGGGCCAGGACAGCGTCCAGATCGTCGGAGGCGGCGGCGGGGGCGGGCAGCCGGGCAGCCAGCGCCTCGGCATTGGCCAGGGTACGGCTGTAGACGGCGGTGATGCGGAACAGGTCGCCGAGCGCAGCCAGGGCAGGCAGGTGCGTGTCGCGGGCGAAGATGCCGGCGCCGATCAGCGCCAGGCGGATGGGGGTGTGTGCAGACATGACATTCTCCTGGTGGATGCGCGCCGGATTTGCCCAGCGCAGCGTGACAGCTACAGAATCCGCCGGATGCGCAGGGCCAGGTGCACGGCCAGCCGCGTCTCCGGGTTGTCCATGTCCAGCCCGCTGATCTCTTTGATGCGATCCATGCGGTAGAGCAGCGTGTTGCGGTGGATGTGCAGGCGCTTGGCGGTGCGCGTCAGATTGCCGTGCTCCTCGAAGAACGCTTCGAGCGTGGCGATGAACTCGGCGTTCTGCGGGGTGGCGTTGGCCAGCTCGCCGAGCGTCTCGCGGTAGAAGCGGCTCAATTCCGTCGAGCCGACCAGCAGCGACAGCAGCCGGTAGACGCCCATCTCGTTGAAGGCGAGCGGAGCGCTCAGCCGCCATTGCAGGGCGGTGCGGTGCGCGGCGCGGGCCTGCTCGAAGCTCTCGCGCCAGGCGCGCAGGTCGCCGGCACACTGGCCCACCCCGCAGGCGACCGCCGCCTCGTAGCGCTCTTCGACGCGGCCCTGCACGGCCAGGGCCAGGTCGCGGGCGGCGCTTTCATCGCCCTCGCAGAAGACGATCACCGCGCTGCCGTAGGGCTGCACCAGCGCGCCGAAGCCGAGCGCCCCGGCCTGCTCGTTGCACAGCGCCTCGATCTGGCGGGCGGTGGGCGTGTTCTCGCGCACGCCGCTGATATAGAGCGTCGTATAGCGCTCATCGGGTTGGTAGCCCAGGCGGGTCAGGCGCAGCAGCGCCTCGCTCTCGTTGATTATCCCGCCGAGGAACTGCTCCAGCACGTTGCCCTGCACACGCTTCTGGGCCTCGCGGATGGCCTTCTCTTTGGCCATTTCCAGCGCGCACACCGCCGCGCCGTGCCGCGTGATCAGCAAGTCCAGCGTGTCGTATGGCTCGTCCCTGGGGAAGACCAGCGAGAGAAAGCCGCGCCCCATCTTGCCGGCGACGATGGGCGCGACGAGGCGCTGCATGCCCAGGTTCGGCAGGGGAATAGCCACCGGGTCCGGGCTGGCCTGGGCCACCTCCACGCGGTCGCGGAACAGGGCGGGCAGCGGATTGGTGTCGTAGAGGGCGTCCTCGATGTCTGGCCACAGCCGCGACTCGGTCAGCGCGCCGGCGGCGGCCAATGGGTGCAGCCGCTTGTCTTGCACCACCACCGTCTTGCCGACCATCGCGGCGATGACTTCGCTGAGCGCCTCCAGGCCGCGATTCTCGGTGGAAAGCTGGAGAAGCTGCTCGCGGATCTCGTGACCGCGCTGTTCGGGCGAGGGCGGCGTGCCGAGCAGCACCTGGGCGACATCGCGCTCGACGTTGCGCAACTGGGCCGTGTCGGGCAGGCGCAGCAGCGCGACGCCCAGCTCGTCGGCGGCCTCCGGGGCGGGCGGCCCGATCTCGCCCAGCACGCCGATGCCGCTGACGGCCATCTCGGCCAGGTCGCGGATCAGGCCGACGAGGGTGAGCTTGTCGCTCAGCAGATGCATGGCGTCCAGCGAGAGCAGCGCCAATTCGCCGCCGCGCAACTCTGGGAAGGCGGGCGGGCGCGTGTTGAGCACATGCACCCAGGTGACGGGGCGGTCGGCCCCCTGGTGCCCGGCGACGATGGTCGTGCCGACGGGCAGCGCCATGCGCAGCAGCGCGCGAATGGTGGAGCGGGATGGGGCTGGCACGGCGATCCTCGCAACAGACCGGGTTGTTGGTTGTTGGTGATTGGTGGTTGGTGGTTGGTGGTTGGTTGTTGGTTTGTGGTGAAGGGCGCTTCGCTTCATGCAGTTCTACCAATAACCAATAACCGCATAGTGGCTGCGTTATTCCGGCAGACAGTCGGGCCAGCAACCAACAACCAATAACTAATAACCAATAACCAATAACAATAACCACTATAGTGGCTGCGTTATTCCGGCAGACAGTCGAACCAATTACCAACAGCCAATAACCAACAACCAATAACCAGCAACCAATTATACGCCGAGTTTGCTCAGGTCGTGCTCAGGTAGCGTTCCAGCTCCCAGGGGCTAACCACCGGCAGATAGTCCTGCCATTCGAGCCGCTTGGCTTCCAGGAAACGCTCGAACAGGTGCAGGCCGAGCGCCTCGCGGGCCAGGTCGCTGGCCTCCAGCTCGTCGAGCGCCTCGCTCAGGGACTCCGGCAGCGTGGTCAGGTGACGGCTGCGGTTGGACACGGCGTATAGCTCTTCTTCGGCGGCGGGCGGCAGCGCCAGCCCTTCGCGGATGCCGTGCAGCCCGGCGTGCAGCAGCACGGCGAAGGCCAGGTACGGGTTGCAGCTTGGGTCGGGGCAGCGCATCTCGACGCGCGTGCCCTGGCGTGGCGGATCGGTGGTGCGCGGCACGCGCAGCAGCGCGCCCCGGTTGAGCTGTGCCCAGGTGACGTAGATTGGCGCTTCCAGGCCGGACATCAGGCGTTTGTAGCTGTTGACCAGCGGCGCGAGCAGGGCGCAGATGGCCCGCGCGTGGGCAAGCTGACCGGCCATGAACGCCTGCGCCTCGCCGGACAGGCTGTAGCTGTTGGCCAGATCGGTGAAGCGGTTCGCGCCGCTCTGCATATTCTCCAGCCACTGGTGAACATGCATCCCGTTGCCTGGCGCGTTGGCCAGCGGCTTGGGCATGAACGTGGCGAAGCGCCCTTCCTGCGCGGCGATGGTGCGCACGGCCATGCGCGTCGTGACGATGGCATCAGCGATATGCAGCGCGTCAGCAGGAGCCAGGTCTAGCTCGTGCTGCCCCGCGCCGACCTCGTGATGGCTCGCCTCGACGACGATGCCCATGCTGCGCAGGGCGTCGCTCACCCGCTTGCGAATGACGCGGGACGCCCCATCCGACGCATCGAAGTACCCCCCCTGGTCGTCCGGCAGAGAGCGGGCGTGATCGGGCATCTCGCGGAACAGGTAAAACTCCATCTCCGGCGCGACCATGTAGCGCGCGCCCATCTCGGCGGCCTGGGCCAGGGCGCGGCGCAGCGCCCCGCGCGGGTCTCCGGCGGAGGGCTGGCCGTTGGGCATGAAGACATCGCAGAACATGCGCGCGGTGCGCCCCACATCCGGGCGGGCCGGCTCCCAGGGCACGACGGCGAACGTCGTCAGGTCGGGGGCCAGGTACATGTCCGACTCGACCACGCGGGCGAAGCCCTCGACCGCCGATCCGTCGAACCACACCCCCCGCTCAAGCGCGGCAGGCAGGCCGTCGGCGTCAATGGTGACGGCCTTGTGAATGCCCGCCACATCGGTGAAGAGCAGCTCGATGGACTGCACCTTCTGGTCGCGGATCAACGCAAGAACATCGTCGGGGTTGGAGGCGGGTGAATTGGGCATGGTGCTTACTCGTCAGGCTGAGACCAGCGATGGAGAGGCCATTATACCAGGCCGCCCCGCCGGGCTATTGTGCGATTTGCCCAGGTGTGAGAGCAATCGCATCAAACGTGCGTGTTGTTCTACCTCACCCCCAGCCTTGCTGCACTCGGCTCGCCCCCTCTCCACCGTGGAGGGACGGACATATTAGACAGTGTTGATTTAGCATAACGACAAGCGATTGTAATCAACGGAAGAAACGGGCGGCTTGAGCGAGAAGCTCAGCAGCCTGGCAGGGCCTGTAGGGGCGGGTTTGCAAACCCGCCCCTACAACCGGCTTCGCGAAGTCGCCTTCTTGGCTCGTTTCTCCCCTTGAATTGTTCTTCCGCGATCTATCGTTAGCCGTCAATGCAATCTTATTTGTCCGACCCTCCACGTTGGAGAGCGGGGGTGAGATGAGGCGGCGCAACTGAAAAATTTATGAAAAGTGTGTAGAGCGCTCAATGCTTCGTTGACTTCGCCTTCATGTTATGCCATAGTGAAAACGTCTCTTGTGGACCTCGCAGGATTCCCCACGAGCCGGCCCTCCGACGCCATTGCCTGCCAGAGGGCTGGCCGGGGTCGCAGGCGCTGGAAGCGCCCTTCAGCCGGAAAAGGTGAGAGAGCCAATGTCTCATCACACAGCACGGAAGCAACCCTACTGGTCAGGGATGTGGGTGGTAGTAATGCTGCTGGCGCTGGGGCTGGCTGCCTGTGGCGGCGATGATGACAGCACCCAGAAGCAGTTCAAGATAGGCATCCTCAATCCGATTGACCTCTTTGACCCGTCCGTTGAAGGCTTCAAGACCGGCATGGCCGCGCTGGGCTATGTCGAGGGGCAGAACATCGCCTACGAATACGATGGGCCAGTTGGCAATTTCGGCGAGGGGTTGGCGACCTATGCCCAAACCCTGGTCGAGCACGATGTGGACTTGATCTTCGCCATCACCACGCCGGGGGCGCTGGCCGCCCAGTCCGCCAGCAAGACCATCCCGATCATCTTCACGCTGGTCACTGACCCGGTGGGCGCGGGCTTCGTGGCAAGCTGGCCCCAGCCCGGCGGCAATATGACCGGCGTCTCCGACGCCAACCCGGACTCGCGCCGCTTGCAGATTCTCAAGCAGGTGCTGCCCGATATGCAGCGTGTGTATCTGCCGCTGGACACGAGACATCCAGGCGGTGCAGTCGGCGCTGGAAGACGTGCGCACCGTGACCGATCCGCTCGGCCTGGAGCTGCTGCTGCGCGAAGTCCACACGCCCGACGAAGTGCGCCAGGCCATCGCCGAAATCCCCGATGACGTGGATGTGATCGTCATCCTGCCCGATGTGACGACCAACGATTTCGCCGTTGAGTTCGCCGCCGCAGCAATGGCGCGGCGCGTGCCCTTCTCTACGCCCAGCATCCCGGAGACGGACAACGTGCTGCTCAGCTACGGCGTGGAGTTCTACCCGGCGGGCGAGCAGGTGGCGCGGCTGGCGGCGCAGGTGCTGCGCGGAACCAGCCCCGGCGACCTGCCCGTTGAATCGCTCGATTTTGCGCTGATGGTCAATCTGGAGACGGCGGCGGCGCTGGGCATTGAGGTGCCCACCGCCGTGCTCAGCCAGGCCGACACGATCCTCCGCCCGGCGACGCAGTGATGTCCGGCGGCGCGGGGGAGCGCGAGGCGCTGCCAGCGGCCCGGCCCTGATCGGAGAAGCGGTATGCTCAAGAGCCTACGTGGACGACTGACCCTGATCATGATCGTGCTGGCCGTGGTGCCGACGCTGATCGCCGGCGGCGTGGCCACCGCGCGCAGCTTCACCGCGCAGCGCGAACAGTCGCAAGACCTGCAGGCCGAGGTCGCCCGGCGCGTGGCGGGCGAAGTGGAGCAGTTCCTGGCCGAGCGCACCCGCTCGCTGGAGCTGGTGGCGCAGGTTGGCGGGCTGCTCGACCTGCCCGCCGAAGAGCAGGCGGCAGCGCTGTCGGACCTGCTGGCTTATGACCGCGTTTTCACCGAGCTGGCCCTGCTCGACCCGGATGGGCAGGAATTGATGCGCGTGGCCCAGCGCGCTGTAGTGTCCCCCGCCGATCTCGCCAACCGCGCCAGCGAGGATGTCTTCCGCGTGCCAGCGACGCAGCAGACGGCCTACTACGGCCCGGTGCGCATCGAGGCGGCGACCGGCGAGCCGTTGATGGAGATGTCTCTGCCGCTGGTAGACCTGCGCTCCGGCGAGGTGCGGTTGGTGTTCGCTGCCACCGTCCGGCTCAAGCCGGTCTGGAACCTGATTGCCGATCTGCCCGTTGCCAGGGGCCAGGACGTGTATGTGGTGGACGCGCAGAGCCGCGTGGTGGCTCACCGCAACCCCTCCATCGTGCTGCGCGGCACCGAGTTCGCCGTGCCGGACAGTTTCGGCGAGACCACTGGCCTCAGCGGCAGCGATGTGGTGCTGGCCTATGAGCGCGTGCGGTTAGGGGATCAGGCGTTCACAGTGGTGGCCGAGCTTCCCACCTCCGAAGCGTACCGGCCTGCTTATGACGTGCTGAGGACCACCGTCATCGTGTTGGCCGCAACGGTCCTGGGCGTGGCGGTGATCGGTCTGCTGATCGTGGCCCGCGTCACGCGCCCGCTGGCGGCTTTGGCTGGCGCGGCGCGCGCGCTGGGCGCTGGCAACCTGGCGACGCGCGCCCCGGAATCCGGCGGCGTGGAGATCGGCACGGCAGCCCGCGCGCTGAACGACATGGCCGGGCAGCTTGGCGCGCTGGTCGGCGCGCTGGAAGACCGCGTGGAAGCCCGCACCCATGACCTGCGCGTGGCGTCAACCGTGGCGCAGCAAGCGGCGGCCATCCTCGACCCGGACGAGCTGCTGCCGCAGATTGTCGAGCTGACCAAAGAGAGCTTCGACCTCTATCACGCGCATGTCTACCTGCTCAACGAGGAACGCGATGCGCTGCTGCTGGCGGCGGGCGCCGGCGAGCCAGGCCGGGTGATGCTCGCGCGCGGGCACAGCATCTCCCTGCGCGCGCGCAGCCTGGTGGCTCGCGCCGCCCGCGAAAACCAGCCAGTGATCGTGGCCGACACAACGCAAGACCCCAACTTCCTGCCCAACCCGCTGCTGCCCGACACGCGCTCAGAGGCGGCTTTCCCGTTGGTGGCGGGGAAGCGCGTGCTGGGCGTGCTCGACGTGCAGGCGGACGTGGAGGATCGCTTCGGGCCGGACCTGCTGGACGTGTTCATGACGCTGGCCAGCCAGATCGCCGTCGCGCTGGAGAACGCCCGCCTGTTCCGCGGCGTAGAGCGGGCCACCCGCCACGAGCAGACGCTCAACGTCATCGCCGAGCAGATTCAGCGCGCCACCAGCCTCGACGAGCTGATCCACACCACAGCGCGCGAGCTGGGCAAGGCGCTGCGCGTGCCGCACACGGCCATCGAGCTGAAGCTGGCCTCTGACGACGCCGACGGGCACGCCGGGCAATCTGAGGAGTCTGTCCCGGCCCAATGATGGCCGGTCAGCCGGGCGCGTGGGCGTCCGGTATAGGAGGGAAAACTGATGCCAGTCCGTTCACTTCGCCGTGTGGGGTTGTTTCTTCTGGTCGTCTTGCTGGTCGCTGCGTTGGCCGCCTGTGGGGACGATGATAAGAATGGCGACAATAAGCCGTCTGGCGGAACGCAGCCGCCCGCCAGCCTCACCCAGACCAGCATCCAGTTCTCGTGGGTGCACAACGTGGAGTTCATTGGCTTCTATGTCGCCGAGCAGCAGGGCTACTACCGCGACGCTGGCCTGGAGGTACGCCTGGACGGCGGCGGCTTCGACGAGAGCGGCGCGTTCATTGACCCGGTGCAGGCGGTGCTGGACGGCAAAGCCGACTTCGGCGTGACCGGAGCGCACGTGTTGCTGGCGCACCGCGCTGAGGGCGCGCCCATCGTCGCCGTTGCCACGATCTATCAGCGCAGCCCGGTGGTGCTGATCGCCCTGTCGGAGAGCGGCATCACCCGGCCCCAGGACCTGGTCGGGCACCGCGTCTCCACGCAGCCGACCAACGCCACCGTCGGGCTGGCCTACGAGGCGCTGCTGGCCGCGCAGGGCATTGACCGGGCGCAGATTCAGGAAACGATGCGCACCGACTTCACCAGCAACCCCCTGTTCACGGACGAGGCTGAGGTGCTGGCCGGTTTCGTGACGACCGAGGGCGTGCAGGTGCGCCAGCGCGATCCTGAAGCGAATTTCATCATGGTCAGCGACTACGGCATTGACATTTACAGCAGCGTCATCTTCACCACCGAAGACCTGATCGCCAGCCAGCCCGACATGGTGCGCGCATTCCTGCAGGCGACGATGAAGGGCACGCAGTGGGCTGTCGAGCAGCCTGACCAGGCGGTGGAGGCCTTTCTGAAGTCCACCTACGGTCAGCCCTACGCCGAAGACCGCGAGGTTCACCTGCTGGGGATGCAGTCATCCATCCCGCTGCTGGTGCCCGCCGGCGGGCAGCCGGGCATAATGGACGACGACAACTGGACGTTCACGCATCAGACGCTGCTCGATCTGGGCCTGCTGACCGCGCCGCTCGATGTAGAGGCGGCCTATACGCTCGATTTCCTGAGCGCTCAGGAGTGATGTCGCCGGGAGGCACCGTGATGATTCTCCTCACCCCCGTTTCGCTCCGCTCAGTTTGCCTCTCGCCGTTAACGGCGAGGGAGCCAGGGGGTGAGGGTGCGGTGTATCGCCACACACCCAAGCCGGCGGGACAGGCCGCGCCACAGCGGGCGGGCCATCGTGACAGGGGCATCAACCTATGACTGGACACGCACACACCATCTCATCCCCCGGCGCAGCGGCGGGTCCCCGGCTGCCATTCTGGCGGCAGATTCGCTGGAACCTGGCGTTGACTTTCGTGCTGCTGGTGGTCCTCCCGGCGGCGATCATCGGGGTGATCACGTCGTCCCGTGTGAACGCGATGGCCCACGACCAGGCGATCAACCAGCTTGAGTCGGTGGCCGAGCTGAAAAGCCAGGAGATCACGCGCTGGCTGGCGGACAGCCAGGCGCTGCTCTCGGTGCTGATGACTGACGAACTGAGCCACAGCCGCTTTCTGCTGCTGGCGAGTCTGGACACTGGCAGTGCCGGGTCGTTGCAGCGCACCTTCGCCGAGATCTTCCGCAACACCGTGGCCGTTCATCCCAGCTTCAGCGAGTTTTTCTTCTACGACGAGACGGGCCTGATTCTCACCTCGTCTAATCCGGTGCAGGTCGGCAAGATCGTCGCCCGCCAGCCGTACTTCGCCGGGAGTCTCAAAGTGCCATACACCCAGCCGCCCTACTACGAGCCGGGCAGCGACGAGCTGACCATGATCCTCACGCGCCCGCTGATAGACAAGGGGCAGACGGTCGGCGTGCTGGCCGGGCGGCTCAACATCACCACCCTGGGCGTGGTGATGGGCGAGCGCGCCGGCCTGGGCGAAAGCGGCGAAACCTACCTGGTCAGCGCCGAGGCCAACTACCTGCTCACGCCGAGCCGCTTCCCCGGCTACCCGCTGACCCGCGCCTATCGCAGCGAGGGCATTGAGCGCGGCCTGGCCGGCGAGGGAGGCGTCGGGACCTACGTGAACTATCGTGGCCAGACGGTCTTCGGCGTGTACCGCTGGGTGCCGGAGCTGCAGTCGGCCATGCTCGCCGAAGTGGAGGAGGCCGAGGCACTGTCCGCCTTCCGTGAGACGCAGGTGTTCCTGATGGCGCTCGTGGCGGTGCTGGCAGTCGTCGCGGCGGCCCTGGGTGTGCTGCTGGCAGCGCGCTTCTCCGGCCCGATCACGGTGCTGGCGGGGGCGGCGGCGCGCATCGCCGGCGGCGACCTGGGCCAGCGCGTGGCGCTGCGCGCCCGCAACGAGCTGGGCATTCTGTCCGGCGCCTTCAACGACATGGCCAGCCAGCTTCAAGACCTGGTTGAGTCGCTGGAACAGCGCGTGGCCGACCGCACGCGCAACCTTTTCCAGACGCTGCAAGTGGGCCAGCTCGCCACCGGCCTGATCCAGTCGGACGACCTGATCCCCAGTGTGGTGGAGTACATCCGCGAGCAGTTCGACCTGTACTATGTGCAGGTGTACCTGATTGACGACGTGGGGCGTCACGCGGTGCTCGAAGCGGGCACCGGCGAAGTGGGCCGGGCCTTGCTGGTGCGCCGTCACCGCCTGGATTTGAGCGCGACGGCCATCGTCACCCGCGCCGCCCGCACGCGGCGGCCTGTCCTGGTGCTCGATACCGAGACCAGCGACGTGCACCTGCCCAACCCCCTGCTGCCCGGCACGCGCTCTGAAGTCGCCATCCCGCTCGTCGTCGGCGACGAGGTGATCGGCGTGCTGGACATGCAGGCGGATCGTCCCGGCACCTTCCGCGAAGACAACCTGCCCGTGTTCGAGGCGATGGCCAGCCAGCTTGCCTCGGCGCTGCTGGGCGCGCGCGCCTACGGCGAGACGCTCCAGGCAGTGGATCGCGCCGACGCCATCAACCGCCGCCTGATCAGCGCCGCCTGGGAAGGCTACCTGGGCCGCCTGTCGGGAGACGGGCGCGTTGGCGTGCACTACGACCTGCAGCGCGTGCGCCCGCTGGACAGAGACCCGCTGGAGGCCGATCTGCCCGGCAACGGGCACGACCGCGTGCTCGTCCAGCCGGTCAAGCTGCGCGACCAGACCATCGGGCGCATCGTCATCGGCGAGGAGAAAGAGCGCGACTGGACGCCCGAAGAGCAGCGCCTGATCGAAGACGTGGCCGCGCGCCTGGCCTCTGCGCTGGAGCAGTACCGCGCCTTTGACGAGAGCGAGCGCCGCGCCAGCGAGCTGGAGACGGTGGCCGAAGTGAGCGCCACCGCTTCAACCTCGCTCGACCCCGATTCCCTGCTGCGCACAGTCACCAACCTGACCAAAGAGCACTTCGGGCTGTACCACGCGCACATCTACCTGCTCGACGAAGTGCACGAGGCGCTGGTGCTGGCCGCCGGCGCGGGCACGGTGGGCGATCAAATGGTCGCCGCCGGGCATACCATCCCGCTGCGCGCCGAGCGCAGCCTGGTGGCCCGCGCCGCACGCACGCGCTCCGGCGTCGTCGTCAACGACGTGCAAGCAGCGCCGGACTTTCTGCCCAACCCGCTGCTGCCCGACACGCGCTCGGAAATGGCCGTGCCGCTCATCGCTGGCGATGCGCTGATCGGCGTGATGGACGTGCAGTCCGAGCGCGCGGGGCGCTTCGGCGAGGAAGACGTGGCCATTCACTCCACGCTCGCCGCGCAGATCGCCGTCTCGGTGCAGAACGCGCGATTGTACGCCGAGCAGGTGGACGCAGCCGACCAGTTGCGCGAGGTGGACCGCCTCAAGAGCGAATTCCTGGCCAGCATGAGCCACGAGCTGCGCACGCCGCTCAACTCGATCATTGGCTATGCGGAAGTGCTGCTCGATGGCATTGACGGCGCGCTGACCGGCGAGATGGAAGAGGACGTGGCCGCCATTCACGAAAGCGGGCGGCACCTGCTCAACCTGGTCAATGACATCCTCGACCTGGCCAAGATCGAGGCCGGGCAGATGGACCTGGCCCTGGAGCACATCCGGTTGCACGATCTGGTCGAGGAAGTGGCCGCCACGTCGCGCGTGCTGCTCAAGGGCAAGCCGGTAGAGCTGATCGTGGACGTGCCCGAAGACCTGCCCGATGTGCAGGCCGACCTGCTGCGCCTGCGCCAGATCGTCGGCAATCTGCTGGCCAATGCCGCCAAGTTCACCGACGAGGGGACGATCACCCTGCGCGCCGACATCTACGAGCGCGACCCGCGCTGGCTGCTCGTCTCCTGCGCAGACTCCGGCATCGGCATCGCGTCGGAGAAGCTGCAGGTGATCTTCGACCGCTTCCGCCAGGTAGACCAGTCGTACTCGCGGCGCGCGGGTGGCACGGGTCTGGGCCTGTCCATCACGCGCCAGCTTGTTCAGATGCACGGCGGTGTGTTGTGGGTAGAGTCCGCCCCAGGGGCTGGATCAGTGTTCTACTTCACGCTACCCATCGCCGCGCCGGAAGAGAACTGAGAGGAGCCGTATGCCTTCGCTGCTGAACGCGGTGGTATGCCTGGACTGTGGCCAGCACATGGCCCCGGAGCCGCTGCCCGCCGTGTGCGACCAGTGCGGATCGGCCTGGCTCGACGCGCAGTACGACTACGCGCGCGCGGCGGCGGCGTGGCGCGGCAATCTGAGCGCCCGCCCCACCTCGCTGTGGCGCTATGGCGAGCTGCTGCCCATCGCGCCGCGCGGGGCGGTCTCGATGAGCGAGGGATGGACTCCGCTGATGCCGGCTGCTGGGCTGGGCCGCGAATTGGGGCACGCCGGCCTGTTCGTCAAGGACGAGCGGCGGCTGCCCACTGCCAGCTTCAAAGACCGGCAGGCGGCGCTGACCATCACGCACCTGGCCCAGCAGGGCATTGACGAGTGCGTGATCGCCTCGACGGGCAACAAGGCGGCGGCCTATGCCGCGTTTTGCGCGCGGGCGGGCATCCGCCTGTGGGTTTTTCTGACCAGCAGCGTGCCCGCCGAAAAGCTGCGCGAGCTGGCTCTCTACGGCGCAGAAGTGGTCAAGATCGCTGGCTCCTACGACCAGGCCAAGCAGATCGCGCAGGACTTCGCCTCCCGGCGCGATCTGTATTACGACCCCGGCGCGAGCGCCTTGCTGGGCCGCGAGTCGTTCAAGACCATCGCCTACGAGATCGCCGAGCAGCTTGCGCGTATGGTGCCCGGCAACACTCCCTGGCACGCGCCCGACTGGTACGTCCAGGCGGTCAGCGGGGGGATCGGCCCGCTGGGCGTGTGGAAGGGCTTCAGCGAGCTATGGCAGATGGGGCTGATTGACCGCTTGCCCCGCCTGGCGCTGGTGCAGTCGGCGGGCTGCGCGCCGATGGTGGCGGCGTGGGAGGCCGGGCACGAAGTGGCCGAGCCGGTCAGCCCGCAGACGCGCATCTCCGTGCTGGCGACGGGCGACCCTGGGCGCGCCTACCCGCTGCTGCGCCAGGCGTGCCTGGCGACCGAGGGGACGATGATCGCCGTCGCCGATGGGGAGGCGTTCCGCGCCATGCGCCGCCTGGCCCGCGTCGAGGGGATCAGCATGGAGCCGGCGGCGGCGGTGGCTTTCGCCGGGCTGGAGCACCTGATCGCGGGCGGCGTGATCGCCCCCACCGAGACAGTGATCATCAACTGCTCTGGCCACACCTTCCCGGCGGAGAAGCACATCCTCGAAGACCAGTACGTGCTCGACCTGGAATTCGCCGAGGCGGAGCCGGGGCCGGGGCACGTGCAGATGGCCGAGGGGCTGGGCGCGGCCTTCGAACGCCTCGACGAGCAGGTGACGACCGTCGTCGTCATTGACGACAACCCGCAGGACAGCCGCCTGATCCGCCGCCTGCTGCAAGCGCACAAGAGCTACCGCGTGTTTGAGGTCAACGACCCGCGCGACGGCCTGGACATCGTTCGCCAGCGACGGCCCGACCTGGTGGTGCTCGACCTGATGATGCCCGATCTGGATGGCTTCGCCCTGCTCGCCATGCTGAAGAACGACCCGGACGTGGCCCGTATCCCGGTCGTGGTCGTCTCGGCCAAGACGCTGACTCCCGCCGACCGCGCGCGGCTGGAAGGGGTCGCCGAGTCGCTGTGGCAGAAGGGCAGCTTCAACACGCGCGATCTGGTCGAGCACGTGGTCAGCGCGCTCGGCGGCAGCCTGGGCGAGACCCCGCCGGAGCTAACCCTGGCCAGCGAGGGGCAGGTGGCGGCAGCTTCCAAAGAGAGCATCGCCCCAGAGCCGCCGCCGCCGCGCGCGATTGTGGTCATTGACGACGAGCCGCGCGACGCCCGCCTGATCCGCCGGCTGCTCGAAGCGACGGGGCGCTACCGTGTGACCGAGGCGTATGACGGCGAGTCGGGCTGGGCGACCATCCTGCGCCAGCAACCGGCGCTGGTCGTCACCGACCTGATGCTGCCAGACATCAGCGGCGAAGCGCTGCTGGAGCGGCTGCGCGCCGACGCCAGAACGCGCGACATCCCGGTGGTCGTGCTGACGGCGAAGGATTTGCGCCGCGACGAGCGCGAGCGGCTGCTGGGCCAGATTATCTCGCTGTTTCAAAAGGCGACCCTGGATCGCCAGGCGTTGATCGCGTCGGTGGATGAAACGCTCGGTGAGCGGTGAGCGCGCGGGCAGGGTATTGACCAGGTCAACCTGGGGGGTGGGGCGTGGAGTGTGCTATGGCATACCGCATTCTGTACGTCGAGGACAATTTCCAGAACAAGCGCCTGGTGCGCAAGATGTTGCAGGCGCGCGGCTTCGAGGTGCTGGAAGCGGACGACGGGCTGACTGGCGTCGAGGTGGCGACAAAAGAGCTGCCCGACCTGATCCTGATGGACATCAGCCTGCCGGGGATTGACGGCGTGGAAGCCACAAGCCGCCTGAAGGCGCGCCCCGACACCGGGCCGATCCCGATCATTGCCCTGACGGCCAATGCCATGCGCGGCGACCGCGAGCGCTTTCTGGCGGCGGGCTGCGACGATTATCTCTCCAAGCCGATCAGCACCGCCGAGCTGCTGGAAAAACTGCACCGGCATCTGCGCGACGGGCAGGGCTGAGCGGCGGGAAGTGTGGATTGCGGATTGCGGATTGCGGATTGCGAAATCGTCAGGCGATTCGCTGTCTACCTTTGCTCGCCCCCGCCTCAGGGCAATCGCTTCAAACGTGCGTGTTGTTCTACCTCACCCCCAGCCTCGCTGCGCTCGGCTTGCCCCCTCTCCGTTGACGGAGAGGGGGCGGCGAGGCGCGCCAGCGCCGAGCGGGGGTGAGGTCCGTAGGGGCGTATTGCGATACGCCCCTACGAGTAGGCTGGCGCGCGGCGGACTTTGATGCGATTGCCCTGGCCCCCACCTGTTCCCCTCAGCGCGCTGGCGCGATTCGTGATAAGATTACAGTCAACTGGTAGCAGGTTCGCGCGGGCCGCAGCGTCTGGCCGGGGCCGTATGGCGTGGCCGCTGGTCGGAGGGCATGGCAGAGCGCGAGAGCAGGGGGCAGTCATGAGCAGAGCACTAGGGCGATGGATGATCATCACGGCGCTGTGCGCAGCCTTGTTAGGCGGCTTGTGGGCTGCCAGCCCGCCGCTCAGCGAGGCGCGCGGCGCGTCGTGGACGGTCAGCGTCTTCAATAATCCCAACCTGTCTGGCGGTCCGATCTGGGTCGGGCTGTCGCCCAGCGTCAACTATACCTGGGGCGCTGGCCCGCCGGTCATCGGCGGGGCGGCGACGGGCGCGCCCGCCGACAACTTCTCGGTGCGCTTCACGTCGTCGGTCTTCTTCACAGCGGGCAACTATCGCTTCACCGTGCAGGTGGACGACGGCGCGCGGCTGTATGTGGATGGCCTGCCGCTGATCAACCACTGGGAGTCGGGTTTTGGCTTCCGCACCTTCCAGGCCGACTACAACTTCCTCACCGACGGTCTGCACTCGATCACCGTCGAGATGTTCGACGCGACAGGCGACGCGACGATCATCGCCAGTTGGGCGCTGGCGGTGGGGCCGTTGGTGACGCCGACGCCTTTCTACGCCGGCGTGCCCTGGTACGCGGAGTTCTTCAACGGGCTGGACCTGGCCGGGCCGGTGGTCTTCACCACGACCTACGCCCCAAGCGGCCTCAACAACAACTGGGGCCAGGGATCGCCGGGCGGCGCGGTGCCGGTGGACAACTGGTCGGCGCGCTTCATCCGCACGCTCAACGTGCCGTCCGACCTGCCGGAGGGCGTCTACACCTTCTACGCTCGCGCCGATGACAATTTCCGCTTCTATGTGGACGCGACACCCATCTTCGACTACTGGGATACGTTCGCCAACAGCCAGACCTACACGGCGGTGGTGACGCTGCTCAACGGCCCGCACACGCTCAAGGTTGAGTACCGCGAGCGCGAGCTGGACGCCTCCATCTTCCTCACCTGGACGCCGCCCAACGCCCAGAACCCGGTGCTGCCGCCCGACGGCGCGCCGGATGGACAGGGCGGCGGTGGAGTGCCCACCGGCATCACGGCGACGGTCAACGTGTCGCTGCTCAACCTGCGCAGCGCGCCGCTGCTGACCGCGCCCATCCTGACCAAGCTCAAGAAGGGCGAGACGCACCCGGTGACCGGGCGCAGCGCTGACGGGGCCTGGGCGCGCTTGCTGGCCGGCACGACGACCGGCTGGGCCTGGGCGCAATACCTGACCTTCAGCGGCGACTTCAACACGGTGCCCGTCGTGGATAGCGGCGTCGCCCCGCCGGCAGCGCCCCAGCCGACCGGCGTGCGCGGGCGGGTGCTGGGCAACCTGCGCATCCGCGAAGCCCCCACCACCCGCTCGAAGCAGGTTGGGGTGATGCCCTGGGGCGCGGAAATGGACATCCTGGGCAGGAATCGCGGGCACTCGTGGTACATGGTCAGCTATGGCGGGGTTGTGGGCTGGTCCTATGCTCCCTGGATCAAGATCATCCAGGGCACCGCCGACGCGCTGCCCTACACTGACGGCACGCAGCCGCAATACGAGCCGCCGCCCGCGACGCAGGGCATCGTCGTGCAGGCGTATGGCAACATGCGCATCCGCAGCGGGCCGGGCCTTCAGTATCCGCAGGTCGGGCGCGCCCTGTGGGGTGCGCGGGTGCAGGTGCTCGGTCGCAGCCCGGACGGTCTGTGGTACAAGGTTCAGCATGGCAGCGTGACCGGCTGGAGCTACACGGCGTGGTACCGCGTCGTGCAGGGGGACGTCAGCGCCGCGCCGATTGTGGCGCAGTGACGCCTCCATCCCGCAGTCAAGCTCTGTTCAGCGCCCTGGATGGGTTCCGTGCCCGCCGGGGCGCTGTCCTGTCGCGCCCCGATTGACCTTACCCCTCCCCCCGCACCTCGCGCTCCAGCCGGGCGAAGAACGCTGCCATGAACGCATGGCGCTCGCGGGCGATAGCCCGCCCCGTCTCCGTCTGCATCCGCTCGACGATGCGCGACAGCTTGTAGCTGAACTCGTGGCGCGGCGTGTGCTCCGCCCCGCCGCCGGGGTAGCCGGGCGGGACGTCGCCCCACAGCTTCTGCCCGGTCATGCCGCCGTAGGCGTAAGCGCGCGCCACGCCAATCGCGCCGATGGCGTCCAGCTTGTCGGCGTCGAAGACGACCTTCGCTTCGAGCGTCTGCGGGGCGATGGCATTGCGGAAGCGGTGCGCGGCAATGGCGTGCGCCACCGCCTCGATGAACGCTGGCGCGGGTGGCGGATCGAGCCTGCCCAGAATCTCGCGGGCCTGCCCGGCGGCCAGCAGCGCATGGTCGGCGGTTTCGGCGTTGTGCACGTGCGCGAGGTGATCCTCGCCAGCGCGTTGGATGTCGTGGAGCAACACCGCCGTCTCGACGACGGCCAACTCCGCGCCCTCCGCCTGGCCGATGCGCCGGGCGAGCGCCAGCACGCGCAGCACATGGTCGAAGTCGTGGACGGGATCGCTGTCGTTGTAGAGCGTGCGGGCGAACTCGATACTGATCACGCGAGGCATCCTCTTAAACGAAATGGCAGGCGGTTGTGCGCCTGCCATCCCTCCAACTCTGTGGCGGAGAGGGTGGGATTTGAACCCACGGAGCGGAATGTCCGCTCACGCGCTCTCCAGGCGCGCGCATTAGGCCAGACTATGCTACCTCTCCACATGGGGCTATTCAGTTGGGGCAATTATAGCCGCGCGCCGGGCGAGGGTCAATACGCACGCAAACCAACAGGCTCCCTTGAGTCGAGCGCGGTGGAACAGCCCTCCGCCCTACTTGAGAAAGCCGTGCTTGCGCAACCAATTCTCCAGCGTAATCTCCCCCGGCTCGGTGATCATGCTGCCCCGGTCCACGTTGCGCGGGCTATCGCCCACCAGCGGAGCCGGTTCCTCAAAAGGCAGGTCTTCGCCGGGGCGGGCGACGATGATCGTCGGCACCGACTTGAACCCGGTCCAGGCGATGACGCGCTGCTCGGCGGCGGAGTCTTTATCAATCAGAATCTCGCGGTAGGGGATGTTCTCGCGTTCCAACACGCGCTTGGCCGTGCGAACGTAGGGACACGGGTTCGTCCGCGCGTACATGACCAGTTCGTAGCTCACAGGTTCCTCCCCAGGTGAATGGCAGGCGCGGATGATCTCTCAGGAGCCGGGCATGGGCGTCCCGGCAGCGTCGGGCAGCAAGAAGCAGCGAATGCCGTTGACGATGCCCTGAGCGATCAGGTCTTGCTGTTCGGTGAGAAAAGCGCGGTCGTTGCGCATGAAGCCGATCTCGATGATGGCCGTTGGCGTGTCAATGGCGACCTCATCGAAGGTGTGATACTCGGTCATGTCGTAGGTGAGGCCGTAGTGCTGAGGCCGCTCAGTTGTCGCCGCGTACTGGCTGATCAGGCAAGCTAGCAGCTTCTCATCTTTGCCGCGCGTCGTCTGGCGGGCGGACGCTGACGCCGCGTTGAAGCCGGTGCCCGCCGCCCCGTAATCCTGGCAATCGTTGGTGTGGATCGAGACGAGCACATCAGCCTGGTAGTTGGCCAGGCGCGGGTCGAACTCGGTCAGCAAGTCCACCATGTAACGTTCCTGGCTGAGCGTGGTCACCACCTGGCGCGCGACTGCCTCGTTGATCGAAAGCTCGGTCAGCCCGTCCGGGCACACTGCGCCAGGGTCGGACTCAAAAGAGGAGTCTTGTGGGCGTCCGCTGTGCCCGGCGATGACGCCGATGCGCATCTGATGCGCGTCGGTGGGCAGCGGCGAGGGCTGGAAGGAGATGACGCGCTGGGTGGCCTGCACCTTGTTCAGGCCCGCGCGGAACTCGTCGGAGAAGAAGTTGGGCCGCGTCCACAGGGAGAAGATCGTCGAGACGAGCACCGCCGCCGCCACGACGATCAGCACATTGCGCAGGGTGTTCCACCACACGGGGGACGGGCCGCCGTGCGCTGGCGGGCGTGGCCGCGAGGCTGCCCGCCGGCCCAGGGGGAGCGACAGCGCCGGCGCAGCGGAGGAGCCGCTGGCTGGCTCGACTGGGAGCGCGCCGGGCGGTGCCCCGTCCGAAGGATTGCGGGGAGGCAGGTCGAGCGCGCCCGTGTCGAACGTCCACACGGCGAAGTCGTCCTCTTCCTCGGCGTGGCGCGCGTACTCCCTGGCAAGCTCTTCCAGCGGGTCGTCGTCCCAGGTCAGATCGGTATCGTCGGCCATGATCCGTGAGTGTGCAGTCCAGGTGCTCTGGGGAGAATCTTAACGCACCTGGCGCAAAAGGGAAACTTCGCAGGCGTGGACCCACCGCGCGCGGGTGCGTGCAAAACCTGTCAGGTAGGGGCGCTGCTCTGCTGCGCCCCCCTTGACCTCACCCCCGCTCGGCGCTGGCGCGCCTCTCCGTCCCCTCTCCGCAGCGGAGAGGGGGCAAGCCGGGCGCAGCGAGGCTGGGGGTGAGGTCAATATCCCCGCGTCCAGCGAGTCGCTGTCAGCTTTTGCACGCACCCCCCCCGCGCGCAGGGCTGTGATCCCCCTGCCAGACGTGGTACAATGCGCGCCTCAGACCGCACAAAGTTGGCGCAGCGCAGGTGACACCCATGCACATCCTGGTATCCAATGACGATGGCGTTTATGCGCCGGGCATCGCGGCCCTGGCCGAGGCGATGCTGCCCTTCGGCCAGGTCACGGTGATCGCGCCGCGCGAGAACCGCAGCGCAATCGGCCACCGCAAGACGATGCACAAGCCGCTGCGCATTGACCCCGCCTCCTCCTTCCCGATCAAAGGCGTCGCAGCCTTCGCCACGTCTGAGTCGCCGTCGGACTCGGTGGCGGTGGCCCTGCTGGGCTTCATCAAGGAGCCGATTGACCTGGTGGTGTCGGGCATCAATCGCGGGGCGAACATGGGCCAGGACCTGACCTACAGCGGCACCGTCTCCGCCGCCTTCGAGGCGGTGATCTGGCACAAGCCGGCCATCTCCTTCTCGCTGGTAGATTTTTCGGAGGATGCGGATTACCGCCCGGCGGCAGCCATCGCCCGCCAGGTGGTCAGCCTGGGGCTGTACCGCAACCTGCCGCCACTCACTCTGCTCAACGTGAACATCCCCCCACTGCCGCTGGAGCAGATCAAGGGGTTCAAGATCGTGCGGCAGGGGTTGCGCACGTACAACGACGCCCTGATCTCGCGCATTGACCCGTATGGCCGGCCCTACTATTGGATCGGCGGCGAAGCGCCCAGCGGCGACATGACCGAAGAAGGCACCGATCTGTGGGCCACGCACAACGGCTACGTCTCCATGACGCCCATCCACCTGGACATGACCAGCTACGCCGTCATGCGCGACTTGCAGGCGGCGGGTGTCGAGCGTCTCGTGCCCGGTCAGTGATTGGTTATTGGTTCTTGGTTCTTGGTGAAAGTGCCTCGGTTGCGGATGTGCTTTACCAACAACCAACCACCAATAACCAATAACCAGCAACCTCCTCGTTGTCAGGAGACCGCATGACCGCCTTACCACCCCGTCCGCCGCTCATCGTCCACCACATGGCCGCGCTGGACGGGGGGCATTTCCCGCCCAATTCCCTCGAGGGGGTGCGCGCTTCGCTCGACCAGGGCGCGGATTTCATCGAGGTGGATGTCACCGCCCTGGCCGACAAGGACTATCTGCTGGTGCACGACCCGCTGCTGGAGTCGGAGACGACCGGCAGCGGGCCGGTGGCCCATTGCACGGTCCGCCAGGCGCGCGCGCTGCGCTGCAAGGTGAACGGCGCGGCGACCGACTTTCACGTGCCCACGCTCGGCGAAGTCGCCGCTCTCTTCGCCGAGCACCCGGCGCGCACCCGCCTGCAACTCGACTACAAGGACGTGGTGCCTTTTGCGGATGATGGGCCGCTGATCCGCCTGGCGCGCCTGATCGAACCGCTGGGCGAGCGAGTCATCGTCAGCAGCGAGGCGGACTGGCAGCTTCGCCGGCTGCGTCGGCTGGCGCCCTGGCTGGAACTGGGCTTCGACATTCACTTCTACATCGCCTGGCCGGACACGGACCACCGGCGCGACCCCGCTGAGCCTCCCTATCGGCTGGGAGCATACGGGTATTATGATGACCATCCTCTGGCCACGCGGCGCAACTGGTCGGCGGCTGACTACCTGGCCGACCGCTGCGCGGCGCTGATGACGCAGTTGCCGGAAGCCACCACGCTCTACATCAATCACTGCTTCCTGGTTCAGTCGCTGGAGGACGGCTTCGACTGGGCCGCTGCGCTGCACGCGGCGGGGTTGAAGTGCGACGCCTGGACGCTCGACTGCGGCGACCCGGTGGCGGAAGCCAATGCCAGGCGTCTGCTGGCGGCGGGCGTGGATCAGTTCACCAGCAACACGCCGCTGGCGCTGCGCGCCTTGCTCAGCGCTCCATAGGGGGCCGGACGCTCTCAGCCTGGTTGATTTTGCCCGCCGATTGCCGCTACAATGAAAAACAGCAGAGAGAGTTAAGGACCCGCATTGCCGCTACGCTGCCCCCCAGAGGAGACCTTGCCTTTGCTGACAACCGGCAAATGATAAACGTGCGCAGGAGGTGGCCGCTTGACCCTCCGACGGGCCTGGGTTGTCGCTCTGTGGGGTTGCGTCCTGATCCTGGCCGCGGCGTGCTCAACCGCACCTCGCACGGCTGCCCCCTGTACCAGCAGCCCTGACGCGACCCCTGTCGCCACCTGCGAAACAGCCATCCCCTCGCCGACGCGCCATGCTTTCGCCGGGCCAATTCACACCCTCACCGCCATCGCCGGCGCGTGGCCCACACCCACCCCGATGGAGCCATACCAGATAATCAATAGCGGCAAGCCGCACTTTATCGAGTTCCGCGCGCGGTGGTGCAGCGCCTGTAACGCCATGCTCCCCATTGTGCTCCGGCTGGAGCAGCAGTACCAGGATCGGGTGGACTTCCACATCCTCAACGTGGATTCTGCCGCGAGTCGCGCCCTGGTTCACAAGTACGAGGCGTATGGAATCCCCCTCACCGTGCTGCTCGACGCCGAAGGCCATCTCGTCGAGTCACTCTCAGGATACCAGGACGAAGCCGCGCTGATCGCCGTCATTGAGTGGCTGCTGAGTCTGCCCGCCTGCCCGACGGCCACGCCTTCGTCGCCCGTCTGCACTGCCTGCTGAAGGGCAGCATTCCCGCCAGGCTTCCCTGCGGGCGGCATAGAACGCTCATTGCTCATGCCCGGCCAGATCATTTGCGTGTTACGGGGTACCATAACTGGCCCGAAAATGGGCACTGTCGGGCCAGGCACAAACCTGCTGAGGCATCTGCTTTGTGGTATGCTGGGGGTCTGAGGTATTCGCCCGCTGCGCACGAGCAGGAAAGGCCCGTGTGCACCAGTGCTTCGGAGCAGCGATCTGGCTGAGAACATTATCCATGTGCAAGATGAGGGCATCGGCATCCCGCTCGCCGGCCGTGTTCAGGTGTTCGAGGGATTCCATCGCGGCAGCAATGTTGGCGGAATCCCCGGCACTGGCCTGGGGCTGGCGTCTGGCGCAGAAGGTGCAGCAGGTTCGACCCCATGAGCGCGCCTGCGAATCTCCGCTCGCTCCTGTGGCGCGTGGCACGTCACCCGCTGCCGCGGTGGATGGCAGCGCTGACCTGGACGGCGCTGGTTGGCCTGTTGATGCTCTTGCCCGGGGAGGACTCTATTGCCGAGGACACATCCGGCTTCTTTGGCGGCACGGACATGACCGATGCGCTCGGCCACGTGCTGCTCTTCGGCATCTTCACGGCCCTGTGGTACGCCGTGCTGGTCTGCTATCTGGCCCCCGCCCCGGCGCTGACCGGTGCGCTCGTTATCGGGGCGGCAAGTGGGCTGCTGCTGGAACTGGGGCAGGGCATCGTCCCGCACCGCGGGCTGTCCCTGCTCGACTTCACGGCGAACGCGCTGGGCGTGCTGATCAGCGTCGCCGCGCTGCGCACCCCTCTTCGGCGGCTGTTCGCGCCCCCGCGCTGATCCGGCGACATGGAGGGAGAATAATAGCAAAATGGCTGTAGATGAAGGAAATGCAGATGCCCCAAACCCAGAGCAATATGATTCTATCAGCAGAGAATATGCCGGTTTAGTTGAGGTCGATCCGTCCAAAAAATTCGTCCAATACCCTTCGGCTTTGCGTTTGGGTGGTCTCCCTGTTGAGTGTTGGCGTTAGGATGGCAAGAGTTCTGACCTGGTGGATCACCGAAGATCACGCTGTCGATCAGGCAAAAGCGCTACGAAGCTCGCTGTCATATCAGACCGATTCGCCTAACAACATCCGTCAGGGAGACTACCTGGTTTTCGAGTCGGCCAAAACGGCGGTGTCATGATCGTAGTCCAGTTCCCGCACGATGCCCGGAGCAGCATGATGCGCATGTGCCGCTTGCCGTGGTCGGAGGGACTCCGGCGATGGCGCTGCGCGCGTGAATAGCGCCCGCGCCACAGGATCACGGCAAGCAAACCGTCGAGCAGCAATCGGCGGTTTTTGTTTTGTAGGGTGATCGGTTGTCAGTGATCGGTTGTCAGTGATCAGTAATCAGTTTTCGGTGATCAGTAGCATGAGCGTTCGAGGAGTCTTGCAAAGCTGATGGCTGTCCGCTGAAAGCTGATCACTGCCAACTGATTACCGATCACTCACCGTTGTTCGCCATCGCGCCGCCTGCTACAATGTCCGCCGGTCAGCCGACCGCACGCACACAGAAGGGGACACCATGCCTGAGCACATTCACGTTTCCGTCGCCTGGCCCTACGCCAACGGCGACCTGCACGCCGGGCATCTGGCCGGAGCCTACCTGCCCGCCGACATCTTCGCCCGCTTCCACCGGCTGAAGGGCAACCACGTGCTGATGGTCAGCGGGTCGGACGCGCACGGCACGCCGATCACCGTCGAGGCGGACCGGCTGGGCCTCTCACCGCGCGCGGTCTTCGAGCACTACCATCACCGCTTCCTGGTGACGCAGCAGCGCATCGGCATCAGCTACGATCTCTTCACCCACACCGACACCGAGAACCATCATCGCGTCGCCCAGGACATCTTCCTGCGGCTGCTGGAGCGCAGCTACCTCTACACCGAGACGCAACGCCTGCTTTACAGCGAGACCGAGCGGCGCTTTCTGCCCGACCGCTACGTCGAGGGCACCTGTCCCATCTGCGGCTACGCCGACGCGCGCGGCGACCAGTGCGACAACTGCGGCAGCCTGCTCGACGCCGTAGACCTGATCAACCCGCGCAGCAAGACCGACGGCAGCACGCCGGTGATCCGCGAGACGGAGCACTACTTCCTCAACCTGCCCGCCTTCATTGACGAGCTGCGCGCCTATCTCAACGACCCGCTCAAGGCGCAGACCTGGCGACCGAACGTGCTGCGCGTCTCGCAGAACAAGGTCGAAGACCTCAAAGGCCGCCCGATCACCCGCGACATCGCCTGGGGCATTCCCGTCCCGCTGGAGGGGTGGGAAGATAAATGCATGTACGTCTGGTTCGAGGCAGTGATGGGCTACTTCACGGCCAGCGTCGAGTGGGCGCGCAACATCGGCCAGCCCGACGCCTGGAAACGCTGGTGGTACAACCCGGACGCCAGAATCTACAACTTCATCGGCAAGGACAACATCGAGTTCCACACCATCATCTGGCCGGCGGAGCTGCTGGGCATTGACGGGCTGTACGCCGCTGAGGACGACGGCCCCATCTCGCTGCCCTACGACGTGCCCGCCAACGAGTTCATGAACATCGAGGGCCAGCAGTTCTCCAAGAGCCGCAACTGGGCGATCTGGGTGCCGGATATTCTGGATCGCTACGATCCCGACGCGATCCGCTACTACATCGCCATGACCTTCCCTGAAAGCCGCGACTCCGACTGGAGCTGGGACGGCTTTGTGACGCGCAACAACACCGAGCTGCTGGCCGCCTGGGGCAACCTGGTCAACCGCGTGCTCAAATTCGCCCACAAGCACTTCGGCGGCGCGGTGCCCGACCCTGGCGCGCTGCGGGCGATGGACGAGGAGATCATCGCCAGAGTGGAGGGCGGCTTTGCGACGGTCGGCGGGCTGCTGGCGGCAGTGCGCCTGCGCGACGCGCTGACCGAGGGGATTGCCCTGGCCCGCGAGGTCAACGGCTACCTGGATCGCGCGCCCTGGTTCAAGGTGGTGGCGGAAGACAAGGCGGCGGCGGCGACGACCATCTACACCGCTCTGCGCTGCATTGACAGCCTCAAGACGCTGCTAGCGCCCTTCCTGCCCTTCACCTCGCAGCGCGTGCACGAGTACCTGGGCTATGATGGCACGCTCTTCGGCGAGCAGCGCATCGAGGTCTTCCAGGAGAGCGAGCGCCCCCACGAGGCGCTGACCTATCACGCCGACGAGCGCGTCATCGGGCGCTGGGAGCCGAGCGCACTGCCGATCGGGCAGGCATTGCGCGAGCCGGAGCCACTCTTCCGCAAGCTGGAGCCGACGCTGGTTGACGAGGAGCGCGCCCGCCTGGGCCAGCCGCGCGAAGCGGAGACCCAGCCAGCGCGAGACTCGTAGCGAGTGCGCCGCAGGGTGTGAGAGGGAGTCACCGCAGAGAAAGAGACTTCCGAAGTTTCGAAAACTTCGGAAGTCTGGCCATCCTCCCCGCGCGCTTTGCACCCCCGCGTCTTCGCTCTGTAGCTGGCTCTGCTCCGGCCTGAAAAGCCCTCTTCGCTGATAGCTGATAGCTGATGGCTGACGGCTGACGGCTGATCGTCTCCTATTCTTCCAGGTCTTCCTCGGTCAGGGTCAGGCCGAGGACGTGGTACCCGCCGTCAATGTGGACGGTCTCGCCCGTCACCTGGCGGCCCCAGTCGCTGGCCAGGAAGACGGCCACGTTGCCCACATCCTCCTGCGTCACCAGCGAGCGCAGCGGCGTGACCTTCTCGCTGTAATTGAGCATCATGCGGAAGCCGGGCACCCCCGCCGCAGCCAGCGTCTTGATCGGGCCGGGGCTGAGCGCGTTGACGCGGATACCCTGCGGGCCGAGGTCGGCGGCCAGGTAGCGCACGATATTCTCCAGCGCGGCTTTGGCGATGGCCATGACGTTGTAGCGCGGCACCACCTTCTCCGCCGCGTAATAGGTCAGGGCCATGATGCTGCCGCCGTTCGGCATGAGATCGGCGGCATGGCGGGCCATCGGGATCAGGCTGTAGGCGGAGATGTCCAGGGCCAACTTGAACCCGTCGCGGCTCACGTCGCGGAAGCGCCCGCCCAGGTCTTCGCCCGGCGCGTAGGCGACGGAGTGAACGAGGATGTCCAGGGTGCCGAACTTCGCCCCGGCTTTGGCGAAAGTCGCCGCGATCTGCTCGTCGGACGTGACATCGCACTGTTCCACGAAGTCAATGCCCGCCTCCTCGGCCAGCGGGAGGACGCGCTTTTCGAGCATCTCGCCCGCGTAACTGAGGCCGACCGTCGCGCCCTCGCGCAGCAGCGCCTCGACGATTCCCCATGCGATCGAACGCTTGTTGGCCACGCCGAAGACCAGCGCGGTCTTGCCTGCCAGCACTCCCATGAGTCGTCCCTCCCTGCTTGCGTGCTGAGATGTTGACAGACTGTTGTAACACACCCGGCGCGGTTTTGTCACGCCGGGGCGATCACCAGGACGAGGCAATCCAGGCGGCCTGACAGGTCTTGCACGCCCCCAATCACCCTCCGCCCGCTGTCGGGCTGGGCGCGACGGTCGGCTCCGGCGGCAACCCCTCTGGCTGGACGACGCACAGCCGCGCCCCGCCGTTGAAGCTCCCCGCGCTCGTCAGGCGGACCGCCTCACCGCTCGTCACGTCCAGCAGGGCGATTTGCACGTCGCCCGGCCCGCCGACCGAGGCCAGCAGATGCGTGTCATCGCCCCACGCCCAGGCGATAGCGGCCCCCTCGCCCGCCCGGATCGCCAGCGGCTCCGCCTGCTCGAAGTCCAGCAGCCAGATGTCGGCGGTCTGCGGGTCGTTCAAATCCGTCCAGACAGTATAGGCGATGCGGTCGCCGGTCGGGTCGAAGACCGGCCAGAGCTGGTTAGCCTCGCTGAACTCCGGCGGCAGCACGGGGAATTCCCCCTCTACCTCGTCGCCGATCACCGTCAGGAAGATGTTCCAGGGGCCGAATTGCTCGCTGGAATAGAGCAGTTGGCGCCCATCCGGACTCCACGACGGAGACGTGGCCCGGCCCAGCTCGGTCGTCACCTGGCGCTGGCCGCTCCCGTCGGCGTTCATCATCCAGATCGTCGGCACGCCGCCCCCCCGCGTGGAGACGAAGGCGATCTGCGCCCCGTCCGGGCTGAAGACCGGGGCGAAGCTCATCCCCGCCGAAGCGGTGAGCGCGACCGGCGCGCTCCCATCCAGCCGCAGCAGGTGAATCTGGTAGCTGCCGCTCGCGTCCGAAGCGAAGACGACCGAGCGGCCATCTGGCGCGCAGGACGGCTCGCGCTCGTTGGCGGGCGATCCGGTCAGGCGGCGCTCGGCGCCGTTGAGCGTCATCAGGAAGAGATCATCGCTGCCGTCGCGGTCGCTGTAGAAGACGACCTGGTACGGCTCGTCAGGGGGCGGGGCGGGTGTATTCGTCGGCGTGATCAGCGCCCGCGCCGTCTGCGTCGCGCCGATCACAGCCGCCGCCGTCTGCGTGAAAGGCAGCACGCCCGCCGCCGCCGTGTTGGTCAGGGCGATGCCCGTCGCGCCGAGGGCAACGGTACTCAGGGCGGTGGGCGTGGCGCTGGGCGTATCTGTCGGCGAGGGCAGAGGTGTCCGGGTGGCGCTGGCGAGCGCGACAATGGGCGCGGGCGTAGTAATCACCGGCGCAGGGACGGGCGTATCCGTCGGCAGCGCGGGGGCGGCAGTGACCCCAGCGCGCGCGGTGGCGAGGTCGTCCAGGCTGGCCAGCGTCGGGATCGGGGCGGAGTCGTCCCCTCCGCCGCCATTGCCGCCACAGGCCGCCAGGCTGAGCGCCAGCAGCCCCAGCGCGAGCACGATCCAGCGGATACGCGTTCTGACCGTTGTCACGCTGCCCCTCCTGCTGAGTGATTGCGGATGGGGGTCTTCAGTCCCCGCGCTCATTGTAGTGCACGCGCTGCGATTCGATCAACTGGGGCGAAAGAACAGGGTGCGTGCAAAGGTTGACAGCGACTTGCTTGACGTGGAGGTATTGACCTCACCCCCTGTCCTCGCTACGCTCGGCCTTTCCCCCTCTCCGTCAACGGAGAGGGGGAGGTGAGGCGCGTCAGCGCCGAGCGGGGGTGAGGTAAACCAGGACGCGGCAGAGCAGCGCCCCTCCCTGACAAGTTTTGCTCACACCCGCCAGAACAGAAAAATCACCGCAGAGAGCGCAGAGAAAAGACGGGTTGGAGGGAGTGCCAATCTAGCTCCACGTCCTCTGCGCCCTTGCGGTTCGGCAAATCCCCGCTTTGTGAGACTCTTCCGCTGGCGTGACCCGTGCGCGACCCGCTCACTTGTGATAGGCTGGGGGGCGAGTTGGTGAATCTGCTTGCTACCTGTTGTTGAGGGCACATCATGGATGACACATCAGAAGTTCGAACCAAGCTGGCGCGCGTCCGCGCGCTGATGGACGCGCAGGGCGTGGACACGCTGTGGCTGCGCACGGTGAGCAGCGTCGCCTGGATCACCGGCGGGGTGGATACCGCCGTCAATCACGCCGACACGATGGGCGTGGCCAGCGTGGTGATCACGCCCGGCAGCGCCACCGTGCACACGAACAGCATCGAAGGGCCGCGCCTGTCCGGGCAGGACAGCGTTGAAGCGCGCGGTTTCGCCCTGCGCACGACGCCCTGGCAGCAGCCGGAGCCGGTTGACCTGGGCGGCGCGCTGGGCGTTGACGCGCCGCTGGCCGGGGCCAAAGACCTCAGCAGCGAGCTGAAGGCGCTGCGCTCGCGCCTGCTGCCGGTTGAGGTGGGGCGTTTCCGCGCGCTGGGCGGCGCCTGCGGCGCGGCGATGAACGCCGCCATCCAGCGCGTGCGCCCCGGCATGAGCGAATGGCAGATCGCCGCTGCGCTGGCCGCTGAAACCTACGCCCGCGAGGTCACGCCCATCGTCGTGCTGATCGCCACTGATGAGCGCATTCACCGCTACCGCCATCCGCTGCCGACCAGCAAGATCATGGGCCGTTACGCCATGCTCGTGCTGTGCGGGCGGCAGGCAGGGTTGGTCTGCTCGGTGACGCGGCTGGTCCACTTCGGGGCGCTGCCCCCGGACCTGCGCGCCAGGATGGACGCCTGCGCCGAAGTAGACGCGGCGATCATCGCGGCGTCGCAGCCGGGCGCTTCGTTGAGCGCGCTGTTCAGGACGTTGCAGGACGCCTACGCCCGCACCGGATTCGCCGACGAGTGGAGGCTGCATCACCAGGGCGGCACTGCCGGCTACGAGGCGCGCGAGTTCATCGCCACGCCCGGCGAGACCGAGACCCTGGACGCAGGGATGGTCTGCGCGTGGAACCCGTCCATTACCGGCGTCAAGTCGGAGGACACGATCCTGGTGCCGCAGACGGGCAGCGCGCCGGAAATTCTCACCGCTATTGATGGCTGGCCGACGCGGGCCATCGCGGCGGGCGATGCCACGATCAAGCGCCCGCTGATCCTGGAAGTGCTCTAGAGGCTGTTATGCACTGACGGCCCTGTCTTTCCCCAGCGGTTTTGGGTAGCTCCTGGTTTACCTCACCCCCATCTCGGCGCTGGCGCGCCTCGACTCCCCCTCTCCATGCATGGAGAGGGGGAAAGGCCGAGCGCAGTGAGGCTGGGGGTGAGGTCAATACCTCCGCGTCAAATAAGTCGCTGACAATCCTTTGCACGCCCCCGCCAGCCCCGGCGCAGTAGCACAAACGCGCGCGGCTCTGTACACTTGCCCATGACTGGCATGGCGTGACGCTCACCCAGCGAGGACGCAGCATGTTCACCCTCAGCGAGCACCCGCACCGGCGCTTCAACCCGCTCACCAACGAATGGATTCTCGTCTCGCCGCACCGGGCCAGGCGCCCCTGGCAGGGCGAGGTCGCCAGCGCGCCGCCGGAGACGCGCCCGGCCTACGACCCGACCTGCTACCTGTGCCCCGGCAACGCCCGCGCCGGGGGCCATGTCAACCCGGCCTACACGGGCACCTTCGTCTTCGACAACGACTTCCCCGCGCTGCTGCCCGACACGCCCGCCGGCGAGCCGCCCGATCACCCGCTGTTTCGCGTGCAGGGCGAGCGCGGCATCTGTCGCGTGATCTGCTTCAGCCCGCGCCACGACCTGACCCTGGCCCAGATGGAGACCGCCGACATCCGTCCGGTAGTAGATACATGGGCCGAGCAGACACTCGACCTGGGCGGGCGCGACTTCATCGGCTACGTGCAGATTTTCGAGAACCGGGGCGAGATGATGGGCGCGTCGAACCCGCACCCGCACGGCCAAATCTGGTCTACGATGCGCCTGCCGCGCGAGATTGACAAGGAGCTGATCGCCCAGCGCGACTACTTCAACGCGCACGGCATCACTCTGCTGGGCGATTACCTGGCTGAGGAGCACCGTCGCGCCGAGCGCCTGGTCTGCGCCAACGAGCACTGGACTGTACTGGTGCCTTTCTGGGCGATCTGGCCGTTCGAGACGCTGCTGATCAGCAACCGCGCCGCGACTAGCATCCCTGCCCTGGACGCCGCCGAGCGCGCCGCACTGGCCGACGCGCTGCACCAGATCACGGTGCGCTACGATAACGTGTTCCGCACGTCGTTCCCCTACAGCATGGGCTTCCACCAGGCCCCGACCGACGGCGCGCCGCACCCGTACTGGCACCTGCACGCGCACTTCTACCCGCCGCTGCTGCGCAGCGCGACGGTCAAGAAGCACATGGTCGGCTACGAGATGCTCGGCACGCCGCAGCGCGACATCACCGCCGAGCAGGCCGCCGACCGCCTGCGCCAGCAGCCTGCCCTGCACTACACGCGGGTGTAGGGGGAGTGCGCTACTGATGGATACTATCGTCGCCCGTCCGCGCACCTTCTGGCTGTGGGCCGCGCTGATCGTGGTCGTAGGAGCGGCGCTGCGCCTGTACGACCTGGGCGGGCCGAGCCTGTGGGTGGATGAGGTCTACACCGCCACCCTCGCCCACGCCTCGCTCGGCGACATGCTGTTGATGGTGCGCGATCTGGGCAATCAGGCACCTCTGTACTACCTGCTGCTTCACGCTTATCCTAATGCATCGGACTTCGCGCTGCGCTCATTCTCCGCTCTGATGGGGGTGCTGGGCATCGCCGGCACGATCTGGGCCGTCGCACGGCTGTACCGCTCGCCCTGGCTGGCCCTGGGCGCGGGATTGCTGCTGGCGCTCAACCCATACCACATCTGGCTGTCGCGCACGGCGCGCGTCTACGCGCTGGCCTTTGTGCTGGCGCTCATCGCTTCCTACGCTTTCCTGCGCCTGTTGGCCGGGGAGCGCAGACGGGCCAACTGGGTCGTGTTCGTGCTGGCCAGCACGAGCGGCTACGTCACCCACTACTTCGCTGCGGCCCTGGCTCTCGCCCAATACCTGGTTTTCGGTTTCTTGCTGCGCCGCAAGCGGGCGCTGTTCCGGCGCTGGATCGGCGCGCAGGCTGTCGCCGTGATTCCGCTGCTGCTGTGGATCGGCTACATGTTCCAGGCGGAGACGGTTGCCGCAGGGCTGGGCTGGATTCGCAAGCCGGGGCCAGCAGACCTGCTGCTCACGCTCAGCGCCATGACCGTTGGCACCGGCGATGCGATCCCGCTCCTGACCGTGCCGGCGCTGATCGTCGCGCTGTCCGGCCTGGGCGCAGGACTGGTCTACGCCGCGCGCCACTACCGCACCGAGCCAGACCTGTGGTACTGGTTCTGGCTGATCGTGGGGACGCTGGCGTTGGTTTTTGCCGTCTCCCTGCTGGTGCGCCCGCTCTATGTGGATCGCTACTTTGTCATCATCCTGCCCGCGCTGATTGTGCTCATGCTGCGCGGCTGGCAGTGGCTGGCCGGCCCGCGTCGCCCGTACCTGGCCATTGGCGCTGCTGCGCTGGTAGCTCTGACCGGAGCAGCTATCACTCTGGACGTGTTCCAGGCGGGCGATCACTACAAGGAAGACTGGCGCGGCGCGGCGGAGTACGTGGCGGCGGACTTCCAGCCCGGCGACGGCGTGCTGGCTGGCGACCCGGCGGAAGTGATCGCCTTCAAACGTTACTTCTTGCAGGCTGAACTGCCGCCCTATGCCTGGTACGATGCGGACGATCCTTTGGCGATCTCCCCGTTTGCGGAGCCGGTGACGCGCGTATGGGTTCTGACGCGCACCACCGCAGACGAAGGCGCGCACCAGAACGAGCTTGCCCTGGCCCGCGCCAGCGCTGGCCCCGTGCCAGAAAAGTACACGCCGCCCTGGGTGCAGGCCCGCCGGGATCGCGTGCTGGCGGAAAAGCAGTTCAATGGGCTGGCCGTCTTTCTGGTGGACACGCGCGAAGAGGCCGATCAGCTTGCCAGCGTGGAGTAGGCCCGCGCGCGGGCGCTGCGCTATACTCTGCCCGGTATTCCGCTGCACACTCTGGATGGAACCATGACCGTAAAAGACACCGTGCTCACCACGTTCGCCGACCGTTTTGGAGGGCAGCCAACGCTGCTGGCCCGCGCGCCGGGGCGCGTCAACCTGATCGGCGAGCACACCGACTACAACGACGGCTTCGTGCTGCCCGCCGCCATTGACCGCGCCGTGTACGTCGCCGCCCGCCCGCGCCCTGACCGCACGGTGCACCTCATCTCCACCGACTTCAGCGCCGAGACGACCTTCGCCCTCGACGACCTGGACGACCCCGGCCTGCCCGCCTGGAGCAAGTATCCGCGCGGGTCGTTGTGGTGGCTGGAGAACCAGGGCCACACCGTGCCCGGCTTCGACGCGCTGATCGGCGGCGACATCCCCATCGGCGCGGGGTTGTCGTCGTCGGCGGCGGTCGAAGTGGCCCTGATCGAGCTGGGGCTGGCCCTGGCTGGGCGCGAGCCTGTCCCAGGTTGAGAAGGCGTTGGGCGGCGTCGAGGTCGAGCACCAGTTCATCGGCATGCCCTGCGGCGTGATGGACCAGATGGCCTCGGCGCTGGGCCGGGCCGGGCACGCCCTGCTGATAGACTGCCGCAGCCTGGACGCGCAGCCGGTGCCCGTCCCCAAAGGGGCCAGCATCGTCATCATGGACACGGCCAAGCGGCGCGGGCTGGTGGACTCTGAATACGCGGCGCGGCGCGAGCAGTGCGAGGCGGCGGCGGAGAAGCTGAGCGTGCCGGCATTGCGCGACGCCACGCTGCCGCAGCTTGAAGAGGCCCAAGCGCAGCTTGGCGACGTGCTCTACCGCCGGGCCAGGCACATCGTCAGCGAGAACCTGCGCGTGCGCGTCACCGTCATGGCGCTGCGCGGCAACGCCCTCAAGACGGTGGGGCAGGCGCTGCGCGAGAGTCACGCCAGCCTGCGCGACGATTACGAGGTAAGCTGTGCCGAGCTAGACGCCATCGTGGACATCGCCAACGCCCAGCCCGGCTGTTACGGCGCGCGCATGACCGGCGCGGGTTTCGGCGGCTGCGCGGTGGCTCTCGTCCAGAATGAGGCGGTGGACGCCTTCGTGGGAGCGGTCGGCCCCACCTACACGGCCAAGACCGGCCTGGCGCCGCACCTTTACGTCTGCCAGGCGGCGGAGGGCAGCGGCGTCGAGCGGCTATAAGGGCGTACACGAGAGACTTCCGGAGTCTCCAAAGACTTCGGAAGTCTGTACAGGGGCCAGACTCGCCGCTCTGCCTGATGGAATAACCTGAGCGAGGCGATCAACGCCTGCACCCACCATGAGCGACAAACACAGCATTTTCTTCGACGAATGGCAGGACTGCCTGCGCGCGCATTACGTGCACGTCCTGCGCGCCGGCGACGCCGTCACCGAGCCGACACTGCGCCACGTCCTGCACCAGACGGGCATCAGCGACGAAGAGATGGCAGCGCTGCAGGCAGAGGGATTTGCCGGTCGCTCCCTGCCGGAGAGCGCGAGCGACGCACCTCACGCGGTGGAGGGCCTCGACGAGGGGGGCATGGCGGCTGAGCCTGCGCCCTTCGATGAGGAGGCGGCCCTCGACGCTGAGGGCGACGACAGCCCCGACGAGCCGCCGCCCGTCCCGCCAGGGCAGCTTGCGCTGTTTTGAGAGGCAAGCAATCGTTTAGCAGGGCCATCTCGCAAGGGTGTGTTTCCCCATGCCAACCGGCAGACGTTCCCTGCTCACTGCCAGATCACCCAGGGGTCATCGGGGTCGCGCGCGCCGTAGTGCGACGTCAGCCGCACCAGCTCGACAAACACGCGGAACGACGCCTGGTCGGCGTTGAGCCGCCAGCGCATCTTGCGCGGGATGCGCAGCCAGGCATAGGCCAGGTGACGGCGCTCCTGGCGCGTGGTTTGCTGCATCAGCTCGCCATACCAGGGCGGCAAGGCGTGGCGCAGGGTGTCGCTGTTGCGCGTGATGACGCTCCCGGTGAAAGCCATCAGCATCACTGCGAAGAAGATCACCGGCGTATAGCCCCAACTCCCTCGCTGGTCGCTGGTCAGCGCGTCGAGCATACTGGCGACCAGTAGGCTCCACACGCCGAGCATGTCTAGAAAGCGGGCCAGCGGCGAATAGGCTATCTCCGGCCCATAGAGGCGAAAATGCGCCAGCAGCGGGTCTTTGAACAGCCCGAAGGCGACCGTCGCGCGCCGTAACAACGCGGCGGTCGCGATCACCGCCAGAAAGACAATAGCCAGCCAGGGATAGCGCGGGTCCAGCATGGTTGTTCCCGTGTGCGGGCGATGTCGGGGCGCGGCGCAGGCCAGAGTGCCGCGCCTGCGCGCGCTACTGCCATTGTACACCTACTCCAGGCGCACGCCGCCGAAACCCAGCGGCACCACCTGGAACCAGGTGTTGCCCGGCTTGAGCGCCAGCGGCTGGGCGGCTCCCTCGTCCGCCCACAGGGTGAGCGGCACGTCCTCGGCCCAGCGCATCCAGAAGCCGTCCGTCGCGATTCCGTCGCGGAGGAGCGTGGCCGGGCCAAGCGCCCACAGCTCGATCCCGGTCGAATAGAACGCTGTCCCGTTCCACTCGCCCTCGACGATGCTCTCGTCGTCCTGGTGGCGCGCGTAGAGGATGACCACGTTGGCCGCCGTCACCTGCGCGCCGCTGTCCGCGTCGGTGTGGGGCTGGCCATCCACCCAGCGCGCGTACTTCCCGCTGGGCGGGTCATAGCGCCACCGCACCTCGTCCGGCCCGTAGTCAATGGTCACGGCAGCGGCGGACGCGCCATCCTCTGGCAACGATGGGCCAAAGATCATGCCGCGCAGGTCGGGCGGGGCGCTCAGCCTGTCGGCGCGGGCGCGCGCCCACACCTCGGCTGGCACGGCGAAGAGGTTGTGCGGCGCGTCCAGCGACGGATCGCGGAAGTAGAGCGGCGCGCCAATGGCGACGCCTTCGTAGGCGCGCGGAGCGAACGGCAGCGCGGCGATGCGCTGGCGGATCGGCTCGCTCGCGCCGGAATAGACCAGCAGCGCCCCGTACATGGCCGGAATCTCCAGGTCAATCAGGCGCGCGCTGCGGATCGAGCCGACGCGCGGCGGCGTGTGCGTCCAGAAAATGGCTGTGAAGCGCGTCAGGCCGGCCTCGACGTAGTGCTCGAAGACCAGGTCTGCCGCGCCAATGCCCGCCTGGGGGCGCACGCTGTCCGGCGCGTTGGAGATCTTGGCGGCCAGCGGGCGGCGGGCCAGCGCCGCCGGGTCGCGGACGGGCAGCCCGGTCAGCGGGTTCACATTGGCCGGGCGCGCGATCTGGGCGGCGGCAGCGGCCACGCGCGTGGGGGCACTGGCGGGCGTGGCGGTGATGATGCGCGGCGGCTCTCCGCCCGGCGTGCAGGCGACCAACAGGGTGAGCAGCCAGGCGCTGACGAGCAGCCAGCGTCCCCGCTCCCAGAATGAATTTTTCACGAATTTCGTGAGCGGGTCTGCCATTGACAGCACTTGCGCATTACAATGTAGCCTATAATGATGAATGTAAACGGGATATAGCCTTGAGACGAATCGTGCATGATCGGCGGGACGGGGATCAGTGACCAGGGCGGTAGCGCGTCCTGGCGTCGCACGCCAGAGCGGTTGACTGCCCATTTTGGGGAGTGTATAATGCCGGGCAGCCCGGTTTGCAGCAACACAACCCACCCGACTCCACCCGCCACGTGACCCTGACAGTGGGTAGAAACGAGATAAGATGGCGCTCAAAGGCAACCTGGCGGACTTCAGCACAACGCAAATCCTCCACCTGATCAACCTGGCCAAGAAGACGGGCACCCTGCGCCTGTACGAACCGGTCGTCACCAAAGAGATGATTGCCGACGGCGCGGGGCATAAACGCCCCAGGGTCATCCCCGGCAAGGAGCGGGCGACGGTCCTCTTCGAGCAGGGTCGCCTGGTGCTGGCAGCGATGGGCGACCACGACGGGCACCTGGCCAGCGTGCTGCACAAGGCCGGCAAGCTCAACGCGGAGCAGACGCGCGTCATCCGCGAGCGCGGCAGCAAATACTCCGACAAGGCGCTGGCCCTGATGCTGATCAACGCCAATTACGTGACGAAGGCCGACATCGTGCGCAGCATCCGCCAGCACACGCTGGACATTGTGTTTGATGTGATGACCTGGCAGCGCGAGCCGTTCGTCTTCGAAGAGAACGTCTCGCCGCCGCCGGGCCGCATCACCGTGCCGATAGACCTCAAGAACGTGATCATCGAGGGGACGCGCCGCGCCCGCGAGATCAAGCCGCTCGAAGAAGAGCTGCCCAACCTCGACCTGGCGCTCAAGTTCCCCGAGTCGCCTGGCGACAAGTTCCGGGGTGTGCGTCTCAGCGTCGAAGAATGGCGCGTCGTCGGCTTCGTCAATCCCAAGAACTCGATCCACCAGATCGCCAAAGCGTGCAACATGACCGACACCGAAATCCGGCGCGTGGTCTATGGGCTGCTGCAGGCGGGCCTGGTGGAGCTGGTGCGACCACCCGGTATGCAACTGCCCAAAGTCCAGGCCGCCGACGGCACGCGCCGGACGCTGCCCCAGGGACCACAGGTCAAGCGCAGCGTGGTCGAGCGCCTGATCGCCCGTATCAAAGAGGCGTGAGCCGGCGCGCAAGGCCGCCCACTGCACGGTAGATTCTAACCCTTTCGGGTGCTTTTGGTGAAAGAGTGAAGATCAGCCCATGCAATTCGTCAAGATGGTCATCACCGGTCCTTTCAGCGCGGGCAAGACGGAGTTCATCCGCTCCATCAGCGAGATCGGGGCGGTGACCACCGACGAGACGATCTCCCGCGACGCGCCTGAATACGGCATCAAGCCCCAGACCACCGTGGCCATGGACTTCGGGCGCATCACGGTGGACGACGACCTGGTGCTCTACCTGTTCGGCACGCCCGGCCAGCGCCGCTTCGACTTCATGTGGGAGATTCTGGCCGAGGGGATGCTGGGCTTTGTGGTGGTCGTGGACAGCGCCAGGCCGGAGACCTTCCGCGAAGCCAAGAGCATCCTGGAGACCTTCCGCGCCTACGCGCCCACGCCCTACGTCGTCGCCGCCAACAAGCAGGATCACCCCGAAGCCTGGGCACCCGATGACCTGCGCATCGCCCTGCGCATTGACGACCACATCAAGCTGCTGCCGTGCGTCGCCACTGACAAAGAGAGCGTCAAGAATGTGCTGCTGGAGCTGCTCTACGCCATCCTCGACGAGATGGAGGCTTAGCAGCGCGGGGGCATGGCAGCCCTGCAGGCGCGGTGAGAGGTGGGCCACACGTGCCGTCTCTGATTACTGATCCCGGCATCATCCATTATGAAACCTATGGGCGCGGGCGGCCCGTGCTGCTGTTGCACGGCTGGCTTGGCTCGTGGGAGCTCTGGCGCGACACCATCGAGGTGCTGGGCCGCGAATACCGCACCTACGCCCTCGATTTCTTCGGCTTCGGCGACTCCGGCGTGCCCGGCACCGCCAGCAGCAGCGCCCAGCGCACCCGCCTGGACGCCTTCACCGTGCCGACCTATGTCGAGATGGTCTACCAGTTCATGGAGCGGCTGGGCATCCAGCGCGCGCCGCTGATCGGCCATTCGATGGGCGGGACGGTGGCGCTGAGCATGGCCATCCGCCACCCGCAGAAGACGGTCAAGGTGTGCGTGATCGGCTCGCCGATCAACGGCGGCTCGCTCAATCTGCTGCTCAAGCTGTCGGGCCGGCGGCGAGTGGCGTCGCTGTTCTGGCTCTTTGGCGGGCGGGGTCTGCGGCTGTTCCTGCGTTTTTACAGCCACTTCATGGCACGCGATGGCCGGGCGTTGGGCCGCATGATCACCAAGGACGTGTCCAAGATCAACGTCGAGTCGTTCTTTCCAGAGCATCGGCACGCTGCGCAGGACCGACCTGCGCCCGCAGCTACACCGGGTCACCGTGCCGGCGCTGGGCATGTACGGGCAGCGCGACATCATCGTGCGGCCCAGCGAGCACCAGACGCTCAAGGCGGGCGTGCCCCACGCGCAGATCGAGTGGTTCCCCGACGCCGGGCACTTCATCATGATGGACTCGCCGGAACGCTACATCACCACGCTGCGCACCTGGCTGGTGGGCGGGTAAGAGGGCGGGGAGGGGTACGTCAAGGCGTTGGGTTGCGCCCCGATTTACCTCACCCCTGCTCGGCGCTGGCGCGCCTCGCCGCCCCCTCTCCATGATGCACCTTGACGATCATGATCGGTAGTCGCTTGTAGGGGCGGGTTTGCAAACCCGCCCCTACATAACATTTGCGCGTATTACTCGTCCTGAATGTCGAATGTCATGATGGAGAGGGGGCGGGCCGAGCACAACGAGGCTGGGGTTGAGGTCTGGGAAAAACACACAGCACCGGCGACAAATCAACCGGTGCTGCGCTGTCTTCAGGTGGAGGTGGGGGGAATCGAACCCCCGTCCGCAAGATTCGAGCACAAACGTCTACAAGCGTAGCCAGCTTTTTGGTTTCGCGCGGGGCAACCCAAGCCGGCGGGGGCCAAGCCACGCACTAGCCGGTGAGTCTTAGCTGCGCGGTACCGGCGTCGGCGCAGGGCACCCTGTCGTTTGTGACGCCTGCTTGCCACCCGGACAGGAGACGGTTGGGGCAGACGGATACCCCGCAGGGTATCGGGTGTCTGCTAGGCTACTTACGCAGCCATAGCGAGACGAGGAGTGCTTTGGTTGGCACTTGTTGGTTTGCTCTGGATTAACGAGGGTAGAGCGCCTCGGCTTGCAGTCTGTGACCAGCCTCCCACGTCGAAGCCTGTCACCCCCTTGCAGCTCCTATTATAGCAGCTTTCGGCGCGCGGGTGAAGAGCGAGCGCAGCCCAGCAACGGAAGCTGTCAGCTATCAGCGGTCAGCTATCAGCGGTCAGCAGTCAGCGGACAGCCGTCGGCAGCCTGACGGGGGAGTCTGTCCTCGTGCAGCAGGATACCGTGACGGCACAGATGGCATTCAAACAGGAGTCGCTCTTGCTGTTGGCTGACTGCTGACGGCTGTCTGCTGACCGCCGATTGCTGTCCGCCCGCCGCCCGCGCTATACTTCGCCCTATGAGCACACCCCGACACCTGCGCGCTGCCCTGGCGCTGGCACTGCTGCTGATCGCTGCACTGCTGGCCGCCTGCGACTCGGTCACGGACGTGATCGGCAATCGCGAGCCGCCCACGCCCACCCGCCGCCCGCTGACCACGGCCACGCCCGGCGGACGGCTGTCGGTGTGGCTGGTGACGCCCGCCGGCCAGTCTGCCGCTCCGCCCACGCCCCTGCCCGGCGGCGGCGTGGGGAACCCGGTCGGGCCGAACGCGACGGCGACCGCCGCCTTCGCCACCATCCAGGCGGCCACGCAAGCCGCCGCCGCCCCGCCGCCCGCCCCCTATTTCCAGCCGGACGAATGTCCTGCGCCCGCCGTGCCCGCGCCGCCGTCGCGCCCAGACTCTTTCGGCGACTACAACGTGATGATCGGGCGCTACCTGTCGGCGGGCGGCTCGTCCACCGTGCTCGAAGCGACCCTGCGCAACTGGGGCGCGATCACCGAGCGGGGCGGCATCGTCCAGGCGGACACCGACCTGACCGGCGACGGCGTGCGCGAGGTCATCGTCACGCTCTACAACCCGGCCACGTACAACGAAGAAGCGCCGCTCAACGCCGGCCAACTGCTCGTCTACGGCTGCGACAGCGGCGGCTACCGCCTGCTCTACCAGACCGCGTTCAACCCCGGCATCGCCCTGCCGGAGCTGGTGCGCGTGGGCGACATGAACACCGATGTCAGGAGCGAGCTGGTCTTCTTCACCGAGACGTGCAGCGGAGCGGCCTGCGTCAAAGAGGCCAAGATTCTGAGCTGGAACGCGGTTGTTGGCGCATTTGAAGAACTGAATAACGGGCAGATCGTGGCCATCAACGGGCGGATCAGCGTCCTGGACGTGGACGGCGACGGCGTGCTGGAACTGACTGCCGCCATCAACCCGCCCGGCACGGCAGCGACCGGCCCCCAGCGCAGCGTGCTGGATACATGGGACTGGAATGGGGAAGATTACGTGCTGGCGCTGCGCGAAGAGGTGCCGGGCGCGCGCTATCGCATCCACGCCATCTACGACGCCGACAACCTGTTGCGCGGCGGGCAGTGGCGTCCGGCGATCCTGGCCTACGATGAGGCGCGCACCAACCGCGACCTGCTGGCCTGGACGCCCCCCGGCGAGACGGAGGCGCTGCGCGCTTACGCGGCCTGGCGCATCGTCATCACCTACGCACGGCTGGGCAACGCCCGCGCCGAAACCTGGTTCAACACCCTGATCGGCGAGAATCCTCCCGGCACGCCTGGCTACGGCTTCGCCCAGATGGGCGGGGCGTTCATGGACAACTTCCGCGCGACCGGCGATTCGCGGGCGGCGTGCGCGGCGGCGATTGCCAGCGGAGCGAATGTGCTCGGCGCGCTCAACAGCTATGGCTACGCCAACCGCGCCTATACCCTCAACGATGTGTGCCCGTTCTGATAGGAACAGAGGCCGTGCAGCAACGCTCGCGGTGGGTGATGAGTTTGGGGTGAGGAGTCTTGAGACCAGTCCGCGCAGGCCATCTCACGACTCAGAACTCCAGACTCAGAACGCTTCATCAACGCTTCATCCAGAGGAGAGCTATGTCTGACTATCTGGCCTATTTTCAGGAGCGCGCGCCGCAGATGGTGACTCTGCTCAAGCGGCTGGTGCAGTTCGAGTCGCCCTCGCACGAGAAGCCGCTCACCGACGCGATCAGTGTCTTCGTCGGCGGGCTGTGCGCGGGCCTGGGCGCGACGATGGAGGTCTTCCCCCGCGCCGAAGTGGGCGACATTCGCCTGGCCCGCTGGAACGACGGCGCGCCCGGCCAGCCGATCCTCATGCTCGCTCACCTGGACACGGTGTGGCCCGCCGGCACGCTGGCGACGATGCCCCTGCGCGAAGAAGGCGACATCCTCTACGGACCGGGCGCGCTGGACATGAAATGCGGCGTGGTCGTCGCGCTGGAGGCGCTGCGCGGCCTGCGCGACCGGGGCGAACTGCCCGACCGCCCGATCTGGATTCTGTTCAACACCGACGAGGAGACCGGCAGCCAGCATTCGCGCGAGCTGATCTGCGCGACGGCGGCCCAGGCGGGCGTCGTGTGGGTGATGGAGCCAGCGGCGGAAGGCGAAGCCTTCAAGACGTGGCGCAAGGGCATCGCCCGCTACACCGTGCGCACGACCGGACGCGCCTCGCACGCCGGGCAGGCCCCCGAAGCCGGCATCAACGCGGTGATCGAGGCCGCGCACCAGGCGATCACTCTGCACCGGCTCAACGACCTGCCCAACGGCACCTCTGTCTCGGTGACGGTGATCCAGGGCGGCCTCGCCACCAACGTCATCCCGCCGGAAGCAGCGATGCAGGTGGATGTGCGCTTCCTCAAGGCGTCCGAGGCGCAGCGCGTGGATCGCGCCATCCAGAGCCTGGGGCCGACCTTGCCCGGCGCGGGCGTGACCGTCAGCGGCGGCATTGATCGCGGGCCGATGGAGCGAGACGAGCAGATGCTGCGCGCCTTCGGCCAGGCGCAGGAGATCGCCGCGTCCATCGGGCTGGAACTGCGCGAAGGCGGCAGCGGCGGGGCCAGCGATGGCAACTTCACGGCGGCGATGGGCATTCCCACGCTGGACGGGCTGGGCGCGGGCGGGCTGGGCCTGCACGCCGCGCACGAGCAGGTGCACCTGCGCACGCTGCCCCGCCGCGCCGCACTGCTGGCGAAAATGCTGTGCGACTGGGACATGGCGCGGCTGTGAGCGGGGCGCGCGTATCGAGGAGAAACAACCGATGACCGCTGACAGACCCGCCCCGCTCCCCCCTGACATGCTGGAACGACGCGCGCGCCTGCCCCTCAAGCCGGAGCCGGTCGTGCTGCGCGGTGACTTCGTGCGCCTGGAGCCGGTTGACGTGCAGCGCCATCTGGAAGGGCTGTGGGCGGTCTCCAACGGCAGCCCCATTACGCTGAGGGGTCGCTCGCTGGGCGCGTATGACGCGGACGCGCTCATCTGGCGCTACCTGTTCGGCGGGCCGTTCGCCTCGCTGGAAGCGTTTGAGGGCTACGTGCGCACCCAGGTGAACGCGCCCAACGGCCTGCCTTTCTGCGTGGTGGACAGCGCCACCGGGCGGCCCATCGGCATGGCCAACTACCTGAACAACACGCCCGAACACCTGCGCATCGAGCTAGGGAGCATCTGGTACAGCCCCATCGCCCAGCGCACCGCCGCCAACACCGAGGCGACCGCGCTGATGCTGGGGCACGCCTTCGCCCTGGGCTACCGGCGCGTGGAATGGAAGTGCGACGCACGCAACGAGCGCTCGCGCCGGGCCGCGCTGCGCATGGGCTTCCAGTTCGAGGGCATTCAGCAGCAGCACATGATCGTCAGAGGGCGCAGCCGCGACACGGCCTGGTTCCGCGTGCTCGACGGCGAGTGGCCGGGCGTGCAGGCCCACCTGGAGGGGCTGCTGCGCCGGGGGAGCGGAGCCGCCGGCTGAGGGGTGAGACTATGGGGCCGCCCGACTTGGAGCATTCCTCAAGAAACGCCCCTTCGTGCCAGGAACGATCACTTCCCAGAACTGACGATTGTCTTCCTGGCAAGAAAAGGCTATAATCATATTAACCTTATCCGTTAATGTGTCCGAGAGATGCTCGGGGTGTGGAAATAACTTTCGATACCAATAAACTTCGTGAGGAATGTTCTTCTTTCAGACTCTCAGTTAAGCGCTACGGCGAGAGACAGGCGAGAAAGATAAGGCAGCGTCTTGACGACCTGCGAGCGGCGGCGACTCTTGAGGAAATGAGGTATATCGGGGGCCGCTGCCACGAACTAACGGGGGATCGTCGAGGGCAACTGTCGCTCGATCTCGTTCAGCCCTACCGTCTCATCTTCGAAGTCGCCAATGAGCCAATTCCCCGCAAGCCAGACGGCGGCCTGGACTGGAAACTGGTCACTGCTGTCCGGATACTGGGAGTGGAGGACACCCATGAGTAACGTAGTGAATGAGTATCATCCTGATAGTGTCTCTCCCCCAGGAGAAACGTTGCAGGAGATTCTCGACAATATCGGCATGTCCCAGGCGCAACTGGCGCGACGCACGGGCAGGCCCACCAAAACGATCAACGAGATCATCAAGGGCAAAGCTGCGATCACGCCGGAGACAGCCCTGCAGTTGGAGCGGGTGTTAAGGGTACCAGCCGGCTTCTGGCTGAGGCGCGAGCAGCATTATCGCGAGTCTATTGCCAGGCGGAAGGAACGAGAAGGTCTGGCCACCCAGATCGAGTGGCTGAGGTCGAGCAAGATTCCCTGGAAAGAGATGGCGTCCAAAGGCTGGATCGATCCCTCTGATCCTGACGATCTTGTTCAGGTGCTAGAGGCTGTTCTCAACTTCTTTGGCATCATTTCTCCGCTCCAATGGCCCGCTCTCGACTACCAGGCCAGCTTCCGCCAAGCTCACGTCTATGAAGTCAACCATGCAGCGGTAGCAGCCTGGCTGCGTAAAGGCGAGCTTGGAGCACATGCCATCCATTGCGCTCCCTACAATCCACACAGATTTCGGGATGCGCTGGACAAAGCGCGGGCGTTGACGCCCGCGTTACCGGAAGTCTTCGTGCCTGAGTTACGTGCAGTCTGCGCAGCAGCGGGGGTTGCTGTTGTGTTCGTGCCACAACTCAGTGGATCGCGCGTGAGCGGGGCAACTCGTTGGCTCAGCCCCACAAAGGCCCTCATTCAACTGAGCTTACGCTACAAGACGGATGATCAATTGTGGTTCTCGTTTTTCCATGAGGCGGGTCACATCGTTCTGCATGGAAAGAGCGAAGTGTTCCTTGAAACAGAAGACAAGGAGGCTGTGAACTCAAAGGAGGCGGAGGCCAACACGTTTGCTGCTGACCTCCTTATTCCGCCAGCGCAGATGGCTCGCCTCAGACGCCTGATCCCTGCGCCAGGGAGATTCATAAGCCTGGAGAAAATCAGGATGTTCTCTGGCGAGATAGGCATAGCACCCGGTATTGTAGTGGGCAGATTGCAGCACGAGGGGCTGCTGCCGTTTACTCACGGCAATAAACTCAAAGTGGGACTCGAATGGGCCGAGTCGTAGCATAGGTGACCTTTCTGGGGGCCGCCGCCCGGGCGCGTGCAAAACCTGTCAGGTAGGGGCGCTGCTCTCTCGCCCTTTTCACCCCCTCCTACCCCTCCCCTCCTTAACAGGCACCTGTATCTATCCCCACATTTCAACCTTTCTTACAAAATACATCCCTTCGCCCCTGGGTTTACCTCACCCCGCTCGGCGCTGACGCGTGCCGCCCCTCTCCGTTAACGGAGAGGGGGCAAGCCGAGCGCAGCGAGGCTGGGGGTGAGGTCAATATCCCCGCGCCCAGCGAGTCGCTGTCAACCTTTGCCCGCTCTCGGCAGCGAAAACTGACACCCCCCCGCCCACTTGCGCTACCATAACAAATGGTTCATTATTATGGCAGTGCGATGCGCATCATCCCTGATAGTCCCGTCTTCTCACTTCGACAGACGGGACTTTCGTTTCGCTCAGCCCTCCCCCGCCACTACCTCGTAGACGCGCGCGCCGTCGCGGTCAAACACCAGCCGTAAATAAGGCGCATCGGCCACCCGCCCCGCCGCATACGCCGCCGCCTCCTCCAGCGGCGGACGCCAGCGCACCATCTCCGCCAGCGCGTCCGCGTCGGCGAAGACCTGCGGCACCAGCACGTAGCGCACGCCCGCCCCCAGCAGCGCCGCCTGCTGCGCCGGATCAGCCGGATCGCGCCAGAAGGCGCGCAGCGCATCCTGCTCGGCGTCGGCGCGCGCCGTCCCGCGGAAGAACGGCTGCGGGCGGAAGAAGACCGTGTCGCGCTCGGCGATGACCGACGCCCAGTCGCCCTCGTGCGGGCCGGGGTGATTCAGCACGCGCGCAGCGGCGGGCGTGTGGTCGCGCAGCCATTGCATCGCCGCCACGTCCGCCGCCGATGAGAACGCGCCGTAGAAATGCACGCCCGCATCTTTGCTGATCGCCAGCAGCGGGTCGAACGCCACGACGATCACCAGCAGAATCACCGCGCCCAGCGCCATCGCCGGGTAAGCCAGCCGCCGCGCCAACTGGTCGGCGCGCGCCGCGCCCCGCCGGTCGGCCAGCCACAGCAGCCCGCTCCCGCCGAGAATGGTGTAGGGGATGATCGGCCCGTGCCAGGCCAGGCTGAACGGGTAATCGTACTTGAGCAGCGGAGCCAGCAGCGCCGGGAAGGTGCGCTCCAGCAGGCCGAGCGTCGAGAACTCGACGATGGCCGCCAGCCAGACCAGCGCCAGTAGAGTCGCCGGGGAGCGCCGCCGCACCCCAGTCAGCGCGCCGATCGCGGCCAGTACCACGACCACCCCGCCGTGCATAATCACCATCGTCCGCCAGTGCGCCGCGCTGACCTCAAACGGCGACTCGATGCCAGAGCCGAGCAGATCGCGCAGGCTGACCAGCCAGGGCGCGACCAGCAGCAGCGCAGCCAGCGGTATCCAGATGGCGACCGTCAGCCAGGCGCGGAGCGTCGGGCGCGGGCGGGCCAGCCACACGATAAGCAGCCAGGGCGCGTAGCCGATGATCAGGGCGATGGTCGTGTCTGGCTGGCTGAGCGGCACCGCTGCCAGGCAGATCGCCGCCAGCGCCCCGTTCCAGGCGTCCGGCGAGCGCAGGGCGCGCAGGGCAAAGGTGAGGAATCCCAGCGAGAAAGCCAGCGCCAGCAGCGCCGTGTAGTGCGAGTCCATGAAGGCGGTGAGCAGGCCCGTCCCGCCCAGCGCCGCCAACAGGAAAGCGCGGCCCAGCCGCCGCTCGCCCAGCTCGCAGCCCAGGTCATAGGCGGCCCAGGCGAAAAGGGCCGCCACCGCCGCGCCGAGCGCCATTTGCAGCGTGTGAATGCCGGGCGTGAAGCGCGCGCTCAGGTGGGCGATCAGGCCCGGCTGCGCGGGCGAGTAGAGATACTCGATCTCCGGGTGCCAGGGAGCCAGCGCCGTGTAGTCGCCGCCGTCGCGCAGCGCCAGGGCCAGGGTGCCGAAGCCCTGCGCGTCGGTGTCCAGCGGCACGGGCAGCACCAGCAGGGGGACGCCGCAGGCGACAATGACCAGCACCAGGATGGCCAGGTCGCGCGCGGGGGGCCAATCCCAGCCGTCCGGCACGCGGTGCTGGCGGCGCAGCGCCAACCCGGTCGCCGCCACGAACACGATGATCCAGGCCACATCGCCCAGCCCGGCAGACCAGCCAATGAGCGGGGCGAGCAGCCAGGTCAGGTCCACGACGGCGGCCAGGGCTGCCACCGCCCCCAGGCCAACGCGCAGCCCGCGCGCTGGCATTGCGGCGGCAGCCAGAGTCCCCAGGCCGAGCAGCACGCCGGCCAGCAGCAGATAAGCGGCGAAATCCATCAGCGGCCCCCGCGCGTCAGAGGTGACGGAGCCGCGCGGCGTCAAGCGAGCGGATGGGCCGGGCGGGGTTGCCCGCCGCGATCACGCCAGGCGGGATGCTGCGCGTCACGACGCTGCCCGCGCCGATCACGCTGCCCGCGCCGACCGTCACCCCCTTGAGCACCAGCGAGTTCATGCCAATAAAGACGCCATCCTCGATGACTACCGGGGCGGTCGCGCCGTCCAGCGGGCGCGCCAATCGCGCCGCCAGATCGAGCGGGTGGAAGTCGGTGTCGGTGATGACGCAGTTGGCCCCCACCCACACGTCGTCGCCGATGGTGATCGACTCCTCGGCGCAGATCGTCCCGCCGGTCATGCCAAAGCCGCGCCCGATGACCAGCCGCGCACCGGGCCGGCGCGTGGAGAGGATGGCCGGGTGGTTGGGGCCGAGGGCGTTGCTGTGCGGCGTCGAGCGCAGCGACAGCCCGTCGCCGATGATGATCGTGCTGCGGCGGTGCTTCTGCAGGATGGGCACGCCGTAGAAGCGCCAGCCGCGCCCCCAGCGCACACCGGCCAGGGCGAAGATCAGCCGCGCGCCGGGCCAGCTCAGCCAACGGCGCAGCTCCAGCCGGACGCGCCAGGGCGTGTCCAGGGCCATGCGCAGCGCGCCCGCCGAGAGCAGCCTCTCTGGCGGGGCGGAGTCGTGTGCGGAGTCCGAGGGGTGGCTCATTTTCTTGTTCCGTGAGCTGCCCGGCCTCATGGCAATGGTCTGCGGGTTGACCTCACCCCCGTCTCGGCGGCAAACCGCCTCGACACCCCCTCTCCATGCATGGAGAGGGGGAAAGGCCGAGCGCAGCAAGGCCAGGGGGTGAGGTCAAGCAGTGACCAGGATGAGCCGTTCAACCGCGTCATGCGCTCCTGGGCGCAGCGGAGCCGCACCCCAAAGCCTGTGCTTGTAGAACTGCCCGCGCAACCCTCATAAATAGCCCTGGATGATGCCCACCAGTTGCCTGGCGCGGTGGCGGAAGGTGTGCTCCTTCAAGAAACGCTCGCGGGCGGCCTGGCCCATCGCGCGCCGGGCGTCATCGTGCGCCAGCAGCCAAGTATACCGCTCAATCGCTTCTTCGGCGCTGTGCACGACGATCAGCTCTTTCTCCGGCTCGAACCACGTCTCGATGCCCTCGTAAGGGTTGCAGACCATGCACGCGCCCAGCGAAGCCAGCTCGAACGGGCGCGACGACGACGAGGCGAACACCGAGGCGTGGGCCTTGCGCGTGATGACCAGGTTGAGCTTGCTGCGGCAGGCGTATTCGCGCAGCTTGCTGAACGACAGGTAGGGCAGCATCTGCGCCCGGCCCAGGTCGCCCAGGCGCGTCCCGCGCACGGCGAAGCGCGCCTCCGGCAAGGCCAGGCTCGGCGCGCGCACCAGCGCGTCAATCCATTCGGCGCGGTACTCGCGCCCGTGCCCGTAGAAGAACGCGTCGAGGTCCTGGGGCACGTCCAGCGGGCTGAACAGGTCTTCGTCCGCGCCGTAGAAGAGCGTGTGCACGGCGCGCGCGCCCAGGTCGAGCAGGCCCTGCCGCCCGCCCTCGCTGTTGGAGATGAACGCCGTGTACTCCGACAGGTCCGCGCCCTGGTAGATGCGGAAGCCGGTGGCGAAGCCCATAAAGGTGGGCAGGCTGGCCGGCACGTCGCCGTCGTAGAAGAAGACCGGCTTGTGGTGCTGCTCGACAATGTGGCGGGCCACGCCGGGCAGGTGGTTGGCGGGCACGGTGATCACCAGCACGGCGTCTACGTCCGGCTGCTGGCGCAGGATGCCCTCCACATGCCGCCGCCAGCGGGGGGCGATCACCGTCTGGGCGGCGCGGCGCACCAACCGGTCGGACAGGCTCTCGCCCTCGACCTGCGTCCCGGCGGCCTGCGTCTGCTTGACGCCGGTGACGCGGCGCAGCGTGTCGCGGGCCAGCTTGAAGGCGTCGCCTTCGCGTTGGGCCGGGTTGGGCGCGGCCCGCCACCAGGGAGACTCGATGGCTGGCCCCTGGTAGGGCGCGGCGATCACGTCTACGCCCACTTCGTACAGCGCCTTGAGCAACTGCCACCAGGCGGGCGTCGCGCTGAACGGTTGGGTCAGATCGAGCGAGGAGACGATGACCAGCAGTTTCATGGGGGGCCATCCTGAGAGAGTCTTGAGTCAGGAGTCATGAGTTGGGAGCTTGGTCGCTCGTCTCGCGTAGCGACGGGCGATAGCCCGCTCGAAGACGATGAGCATCTTCTCGGCCTGCTGTTGCAGCGTAAAGTGCTCCTCGACGCGGGCGCGCCCGGCGGCGGCCAGGCGCGCGCGCAGCGATTCGTCGGTCAGCAGGCGAGCCAGGCGGTCGGCCAGGGCATCGGTGTTGTGCGGGTTGACGACGAAGCCGGTCTCGCCGTCCATGACCACTTCGCGCGGGCCGCCGAAACACGTCACCACCGGGACGGCCCCGGCGGCCATGCCTTCCAGGGCCGTCAGGCCGAACGTCTCAAAGCACACCGAGGGCAGCGCCACCGCCTGCGCCAGCCGGTAGGCGGTGGCCAGCTCGCTCCCTTCCAGCCAGCCGCCGGGCACGATAACCCCGCCCAGGTCGCTGTTGTCGCGGAGAAGCTGCTCCAGGTAGGCGTCGGAGCGGGCCAGCACCAGCAGGGCCACGTCCGGCACGGCCTGGCGCACGCGGCGCAACGCGGCGAGTAACTGCTGGTCGCCTTTCGCCCGGCTCAGCCGCCCGGCGAAGAGGATCACCCGCCGCCCTTCAAGCCGGTACCGCTGGCGCAGCACGGCGATGGCCGCTTCGGGGACATCGAAGCGGCTGGGATCGATCCCGTTGTGCACCACTTCGAACGGGGCCAGGCGGTTGGCTTCCAGCGCCTTCTTCAACTCGCCGCTGACGGCAACGCGGACGTCCGCATAATAGCGCAGCGTGTGGCGGATGGAGAGGTTGCGCGCCGGATTCCAGCGCAGGCGCATCTGCCGCAGATTGTAGCCGAAAGGCAGCCGGTAGTTGAAGCCGTCGCATTGCTCCGGGCGGGCCGGGTCCATGAAGTGAGTGAGCTTGCCATAGGCGAAGGTCATCGCGTCGTGGGCAGTGAAGACGGTCGCCGCCCCCACATGGCGGGCGATGACCAGGCTGTGGTAACTGAGATGGCTGTGCACATTGTGGGCGTGCATCACATCAGGGCGCAGTTGGCGCAGCAGCCGGTTGAGCGGCCAGACGGTCTGCGGGTTGAACAGGCCGAACCACGCCCGCCACCGTTCGGCATAGCGCGAATGCAGCACATGCACGGTGAAGCCGTCGCGCTTCTCTGTCCGAGACGGCCCTGACGACGAGGTGATGAAGGTGACGCGCTGCCCGGCGGCGACGAAGCCCTGCCCCAATTGCCAGGCGACGCGGCCCGCGCCGCCCGGTTCGTCGGGCGGGAGCATATCACTGAGGATGACGATGTGCATTGGCGCAGGCATGGGATACGGACAGGTGGCGATCAGGACTCGGTCATCAGGTGTCAGTCAGCGGCGATCAGGCGCGCACCTGCTCTTTAAGATACCACACCCCCGCCGACCTGTCAGCCAGGCTCGGCAGGGCAATCGCATCAAAGTCCGCCGCGCGCCAGCCTGCCCGTAGGGGCGTATGGCGATACGCCCCTACGGACCTCACCCCCGCTCGGCGCTGGCGCGCGCAGACACCAGACTTCCGAAGTCTTGAAGACTTCGGAAGTCTGTTCCGGGGCCGAGCGCAGCGAGGCTGGGGGTGAGGTCAATGCTCCGCGCCACGCGAGTCGCTGACAACCTTTGCTCGCAACCCCGTCCGGCCCAGCCTTGAAAAGCGCCCTGGGCGTGGTAAACTACCCACACATCAGCCCCCGTAGCTCAGAGGATAGAGCGCAGGTTTCCTAAACCTGGCGTCGGCGGTTCAAATCCGTCCGGGGGTACTGGACTCAAGAAAACCGGCAGCGTGCGGCTGCCGGTTTGTGCTTCGGGGCTGGGGCCGGGCCGCTAGTAGAACTTGACAATGATGTCGTCAATGATATCGGCGGAGTCACCGATGCGCCCGCCTGCGTGGAACAGGTGACGGTAGATTTCGCGCAGCTTGAGCATCATGATCACGTTGTCGAGGTCTTTGGGCTTGCGGAAGAGGTCGGCCAGCGCCTTGGCGTAAAGCTGCTCCATGTCGTTGCGCACGGCTTTGGCGCGGGTCGCGTGGGTGCTGGCCACGCCAGGGTGGTCACTCAGGCGCTCAACAGCCAGCTTGATCTCCTCAGCGCCGGTAACCAAGCGCGCGGCCATTTCCCGCAGGTGCGGGTTTGGCTCGACTTCCAGGATGTCCATCTCGTTGATGGTGAACCACGTGTCGTCGAGGATGTCGTCCACTGCGCGCGAGAGTTTGTACAGGTCTTCGCGGTCAATGGGCGTGACGAAGGTGCGGTTCAGCTCGTCCACCAGGATGCGCAGCAGCTCGTCGGCGTCTTTTTCGAGCTGGCGGACGCGCTGGGCGTTCTTCTTACTCGGCTTCTCCATGTAGTCAATGAGCGCCACGGTCGCTTCAGTGCCCAGCGCGCACTGCTGGCGCAGCCGCTCGATGAAGCGATCCGGCTTGCGACTGAACCATCCCCGGAGGCGCTGCGGAATGCTGGTAAAGAAGCGTATGATGCGGTCAATCATAATCTCGTTTCCTCAATGGATGCTGTTTGGTTAAATTCCTTTAACACGGTAGAATTGTAATATCATTTGTGCGTTTGTGCCAGGATGATTTTTCGGCCAGACTCCCTGTGGAGCCTGGCTTCGCATTCTGAGGGACCTTGAAGACCTTACCCCCCGCCCCCGCCACATGGCTCAGGGACGGACAAGTGTTGAGATTGGCCCCTAAGCCTGGGGCGGCTCTTCACTTTGCCCCCGCGCGGCGCTGACGCGCTTCGTTGCCCTCTCTCCGCGTGTGGAGAGAGGATTTTTGGGGGAGGTTGCCCTGCAGATCAGGGCTTCTCAAGAGGTTTCTCACCGGCAAAGATACCAGAGTCTTTTTGGCGGACCGGTCTCGCGCCGGTCACCGTGCCACCACGTGATGAGGTCAAGAGAAGCCCGTGTCTTCATTCTCGCTAGAAGTCATCCTGCTCATCCTGATCGCGCTCATCTTTGGCTTTTACAATGGTTTGCACGATTCGTCGAACGTGGTGGCGACGGTCATCTCGACGCGCGCCATGCGTCCTCGTCTGGCGCTGTGGATGGCTGCGCTGGCGAATGGCGTCGGCCCTCTGTTGTTCGGCGTGGCTGTGGCCGAGACCATCGGCCACGAGGTGGTGGCCGAGCGCGCCGTCACGCTGCCCGTCGTCTACGCGGCGCTGCTGGCCGCCATTCTCTGGAACGTGCTCACGCTCAAGCTGGGCATCCCCTCCAGCACGTCGCACGCGCTGATCGGCGGCATGGTGGGGCCGGTGCTGGCCGGCTATGGCGCTGATGCCATCCTGGCCAACGGCTTGCTCAAGGTGCTGCTGACGCTGTTCCTCTCCCCGATCCTGGGCATGATCGCCGGCTACTGGATCATCAAGCTGTGCTTTTTCCTGGCGTGGGGGGCCACGCCGCGCATCAATGTCTGGTTCCAGCGCGGGCAGGTCCTCACCGCGACGACGCTGGCCCTGTCGCACGGCACCAACGATGCGCAGAAGACCATGGGCATCATCTCCCTGGGGCTGGTGGCGACCGGCTCGCTCAGCCATTTCTACGTGCCGACCTGGGTGATCCTGGCCAGCGCCGGGGCCATTGCCCTCGGCACGCTGCTTGGCGGCTGGAGCCTGATCCGCACATTGGGGGCCAAGTTCTACCGGGTGCGTCCGATTCACGGCTTCAGCGCGCAGACGGCGTCCAGCGCGGTGATCCTGGGCGCAGCATTGTTGGGCGGCCCGGTGAGCACGACGCACGTCGTCAGCTCGGCCATCGTGGGCGCGGGCAGCGCGGAGCGCGTGCAGAAAGTGCGCTGGGGCGTGGTCAACCACATCGTCATCTCGTGGCTGCTGACCATTCCGGCGGCGGCGGCGCTCGGCGCGCTGCTCTACGTCATCATCCGCCCGCTTTTCTGATCTGCCGAACAGATATTCGCCTGTTGGCCGCGAATCCCCTATACTGGCAGGGGAGAGTGGCCAATGCGCGCACCCTGTCTGTGCGGTGTGTGTACCAATGGGGGAGTGATCTCGCATGGATACCGATCTCCTGCTCGTATTCGTGATAGGACTGGTCGGGGTCAATCTCCTGTTCAGTATCTTCCTGGGCCTGGCTCTCTATAGCACACGGCGTAACGCGCGGAGCGACCAGCAATTCTCCGAGTCTCTGGCCCGGCTCGCGGCAGAGATGCAGCGCGCCAACACCGATTCCCGCGCGCTGTTCCAGCAGTTCGGCGGGGTGACCCACGCCACCGAGCAACTGCTGAGCGGCAACGCATCGCTGATCGCCGGAGTTGGCGAGCTAAAAGCTACCACCGCGCAGATGGTCGAGATACGCCAGCATCTCTCCAGCTTCCAACAGTTGCTGCAATCTCCGCAACTGCGCGGGGGATTGGGCGAATTCGTGCTGGAAAAGCTGTTGGAGTTGCTACCCCAAGACTGCTATAAGACTCAATACCGGTTCCCCAACGGCAACCGGGTAGACGCGATCATTGAGCTTGAAAAGAACCACCTGATCCCCATCGATTCGAAGTTTCCGCGCGACAACTTCCAGCGGTTTGTCAGCGCACTGGACGAAGCCGAGCGCCAGCGTTATCTGCGGCAGTTCGCCGGGGATGTGCGCAGGCACATTGATGATATTGCCGCCAAATACATTGCGCCGGATCAAGGAACGCTGGATTTCGCCTTTATGTTCGTCCCCAGCGAAGCCATCTATTATGAGATTGTGACCAATACGCTGGCGAGTGTGGACGGCAGAGACTTGATCACCTATGCGCTGGAGCGGCACGTGTTCCCGGTCAGTCCGAACACGCTGTTTCCCTATCTGCTCACTGTCTCGCGCGGCCTGAATTACCTGCGCTCGACCGACGAAGTACGCCATGCGCTGGCAGAGATGGCCCAGCTCAGGCAGATGCTGGATAAACAGGCTGAACTATGGAAACGAGCGCGCGAACAGATCACGCGCGGCCTGAACAACCTCGACGCCGTGCAAAGGTGGCTCGAAAGGCTCCAGAATCGAGTCACCCAGCTCAGCCTGCCCAAGAGGGAAGCGGACGAGGAGCTATCTGGAGTGGAACTGACAGAGCAATGACCTCAAAGCCACACACCCTGCTCAAGCTACTCATTGCCCTGGGGATTGCCCAGAGCCTTGCCCTGGCCGCGTGCGGGGGGAGCGATCCGTCGTACAGGCCGGTCGCCGGTGCGAGCCTGCTCAGCGAGACGTTTGACGCGCCGGGCGATTGGGAAGAAGGCGCCTACCCGCCGGAAGCGGCAGACCCGGCCTCGCGCCTGGCCATCGCCGGCGGGCGCTACGAGATCATGCATCGCGCCGAGCGCGCCGCGTCATTCACCTGGGGCGCAGAGGGCGACAACTACGAAGACGTGATCGTGGATGTTCGGGCGGAACAACTCAGCACGGACAAAGACAATCTCTACGGCGTGCTGTGCCGCCTGGCCCAGGACGACGCCGGCGACTGGAGCGGCTACGCCCTGCTGATCAGCGGCGACGGGCACTACGGCATCGCCGACCTGTCGCGCGGCAGTCTGGACTTCCTGCTGGAATGGCACCAGTCCGGCGCGATTGAGCAGGGGCAGGCGACCAATACGATCCGCGCCGTGTGCGCGGAGAATTACCTGGCCGTCTACGCCAACGGCGAATTTCTCGGCGAGGTGAAGGACAGCCTCTATCGCCGGGCCGGGCAGGTCGGGCTGATCGCCGGGGCGAGTGAGGGCGCGGTGGTGCACGTCGCCTTCGACGATCTGACCGTCTTCGCCGCGACGCTGAGCGACTGAGCGCCCCGGAAAACGCGACGGGGCGTATCGCATACGCCCCTCCCCCCGCGCTAGAATCCCACCATCTGGCTCAGGTCGGCGCGGCCCTCGGCCAGCCCGGCGACTGCCTGCAGCAACCCCAGCCGGGTATGGCGCAGCGCCTCGTCCTCGGCGTTGACCAGCACCGCCTCGAAGAAACGCTGGATGAGCGGCACCAGCGGCGCGAACGCCGTCAGGAAAGCGTCCACGTTGCCCCCGGCGCTCAGCGCGGCAGCAGCGGACTGGCAGGCGGCGTACAGGGCGCGCTCGGCGTCGTCCTCGAAGCGCGCCGGGTCCAGCGCGTAGACGCGCGGCTCGGCGCGGGTGATGCGCACGCAGCGCGCGTAGTTGTCCAGGATCGGCGCCCAGTCAGCGCGGGCCGCCCACGCGGCCAGCTCGCGCACGCCTTGCAGCGCGCGGGCGGGGTTGTGCCCCTGCTCGGCTAGCACAGCGGCGATCACATCGTGCGCCCAGCCCTGCTCGTGCAGCAGCACGTCGAGCCGGCCGGCGATGAACTCAACCACTTCGCGCTGGACGGCGGCGCTCACCTCGATGGGTTGGACAGCGGCGACGCGGGCGACGGCCTGGCGCAAGTCAAGGTCAATGCCCCGCTCCAACACGATCTGCACGACGCCCAGCGCGGCGCGGCGCAGCGCGAACGGGTCGGCGCTGGCGGTTGGAGCCAGCCCAGCGGCGAACAGCCCTGCCAGGCTGTCCAGGCGGTCGGCCAGCGCCAGCAGGACGCCCGGCACGCTCTGCGGCAGGCGGTCGCCCGCGCTGCGCGGCAGCCAGTGCTCGAAGATGGCCTCGGCCACCGCCGGCGACTCGCCCTGCTGCAGCGCGTAATAGCGGCCCATGACGCCCTGCAGCGAGGTCATCTCCACCACCATCTGCGTCGCCAGATCGGCTTTGGCCAGGGACGCCGCGCGCCTCGCCGCCGCCAGGTCGCCGTCGCCGACGTCGATCAGCGCACCCAATGGCGCGACGAGCGCGATCAGGCGGTTGCTCTTGTCGAGCATGGACCCCAGCCGCTCTTGAAAAGTGAGCGTATTCAGTCGGGACAGGTAGTCGTCCAGCGGCTTCTGAATGTCGGCGCTGTAGAAATAGTCGGCGTCGGCGAAGCGGGCGCGCAGCACGTGCTCGTTGCCGCTCACCACCACGTCCAGGTGCGCGTCGTCGCCGTTGCGCACGGCGATGAAGTAGGGCAGCAGGCGACCCTGGGCATCCTCCACCGGGAAGTAGCGCTGGTGCTTGCGCATGACGCCAACCAGCACCTCGCGCGGCAGCGCCAGATACCTGGCGTCGAACGCGCCGCGCAGCGCCGTCGGGCGCTCGACCAGGTTGGTCACTTCGTCGAGCAGAGCCGGGTCATCGGGGATCGTCCCGCCGACCTGGGCCGCCAGCGCCGTCGCCGCCGCCCGGATCGCCTCGCGTCGCGCCTCCACGTCGAGGATCACGCCCTGCGCGTCCAGCGCCGCGAAGTACGACGCCGCGTCGCTCAGCGCGATCTCCGGCGAGCGCAGCGGGCGAATCCCGCGCGTGATCCGGCTGCTGGTCACGTCGGCGAAGGCGAAGGGGATGACCCGCTCGCCGAACAGGGCGACGATCCAGCGCAGCGGGCGCGAGAAGGCGACGCCGCTCTCATTCCAGCGCATGGCCTTGCCGAACTTGAGCGCCGCGATCAGCTCCGGCAGCGCTTCGGCCAGCACATCCATCGCCGGGCGGCCCGCCTCGCGCACCAGGGCGACGACGTACTGTCCGCCGTCCATCTCGCGCACTTCCAGCGCCTCGACGGGCACGCCCTTGCCGCGCGCGAAGCCGGCTGCCGCCTGAGTGGGCCTGCCCTCGGCGTCGAAGGCGCGGGCAGCGGGCGGCCCCTTGACCCACGCCTCGGCGTCGCGCTGGCGCGGAGACACGCTGCGCGCGTGCATCACCAGGCGGCGCGGCGTGCCCATCACCGCGATTTCGTCATGATCCAGGCGCAGCGACTCGAACAGCGCCGGGGCGAGCGCCCCAAGCTGTTCCAGGGCGTCGCTCAGGTCACCGGCGGGCAGTTCTTCGGTGCCGATCTCCAGCAGCACGTCGGCGGGGGCGGTTGGCGCGGGACCGCTCAGCGGCGCCGCCACAGCGGGCACCGGCGCGGCCCAGACGCGCGCTCGGTCCAGCAAGGGGTGCCCAAGAGACTGGCGCTGCTCGGTGTAGGCGCGGGCGATGCTGCGCGTCATGTCGCGCATCCGGCGGAAGTAGGCGGCGCGCTCGGTGACGCCGATGGCCCCGCGCGTGTCGAGCACGTTGAAGAGATGGCTGCACTTGAGCACATAATCGTAAGCAGGTGTCACCGCGCCGGCGGCCAGCGCGCGCTGGTACTCGCGCTCGTAGATGTCATAGACCTGCTTCAGCCCGTCCACGTCGGCGATCTCAAAGTAGTAGCGGCAGTGCTCGATCTCCGGCTGGAGGCGCACATCGCCGTAGGTGATCGCCTCGTTCCAGTCAATGTCCCACACGGCGTCCTTGCCCTGCAGAGCCAGCACGATGCGCTCCAGCCCGTAGGTGATCTCGACGCTGACCGGCTCCAGGTTGATCCCGCCCGCCTGCTGGAAGTAGGTGAACTGCGTGATCTCCTGGCCGTCGAGCCACACTTCCCAGCCCAGCCCCCACGCGCCCAGCGCCGGGGATTCCCAGTTGTCCTCCACGAAGCGGATGTCGTGCTGGCGCGGGTCAATGCCCAGCGCCTCCAGGCTGGCCAGGAATAGCTCCTGCGGGTTGCCGGGGTCTGGCTTGAGGATGACCTGGTACTGGTAGTAGTACTGCATCCGGTTGGGATTCTCGCCGTAGCGCCCGTCGTCGGGGCGCACGCTCGGCTCGACGTACCCCACGCGCCAGGGTTCCGGCCCCAGCACAGCCAGCAGCGTGGCCGGGTTGCCGGTGCCCGCGCCAACCTGGACGTTGTGCGGCTGCCACAGCACGCAGCCCTGGTCCATCCAGAACTGGTGCAGCTTCATAATCACGTCTTGGAACGACAGCGGCTTGGTGGACATGCCTTGACCTCGCTGGTGGGACGGCTCAGCGGGCGCATTATAACACACGCGGCGCGCGGGGTGGGAGCCTGGAGTTGGGCGGCGCTGCCGGGCCTGAGACTTTATTTTCGATCCCAGTTTCGCTATACTACCTGTACGCTGTGCGCTCTCTTTGGCTCTAGCCACACCAGGGGCCTTGCGGCCTCTTGCGCGTTTTCCCCAGGCATCGCGCAACCATCACGAGCACCCAGGCCGTCCATTCTATTCGAATCGCACCCACCACGTGATGGGCGTGCCCGCCCCAGAAGATCAGAGAGGAGAACCCCATGCTTGACTACGAGCTTCAGATCGCGGTAATTGGGGCAGGACATGGCGGCAAAGCGATGGCCGCCGAGCTGGCCGTGCGCGGCTATACCGTGCGGCTCTACAACCGCAGCTACGAGCATATCGAGGACATCGCCGCGCGCGGCGGCATCGAGGTCACGCTGGAAGATGGGCAGCAGGTGTTCGGCTCGATTCCTTATGTGACCAGCGATATAGCCTTTGCCCTGGCCGGCGCCAAGCTGGTCATGATCGTCGTCCCGGCATCGGCTCACCGCGACATTGCCATCGCCTGCGCGCCGCACCTGCGCGACGGGCAGATCGTCGTCCTCAACCCTGGTCGTACCGGCGGGGCGCTGGAGTTCCGCAACGTGCTGCGCGAGAACAACTGCACCGCCGACGTGATCATCGCCGAGACGGAAACGTTTCTCTTCGCCAGCCGCAGCAACGGCCCGGCCCAGGCGCAGATCTTCCGCCGCAAGAACACCGTCCCTCTGGCGGCGCTGCCCTCCACGCGCACGGGTGAAGTGCTCGACGTGTTGCAGGAGGTCTACCCCCAGTTCATCGTCGCGCCGAACGTGCTCTACACCAGCCTGAACAACATGGGCGCTGTGTTCCACCCGGCCCTCACCCTGCTCAACGCCGGGTGGATCGAGTCCACCGGTGGGCAGTTCCAGTTCTACATTGACGGCGTCACGCCTTCCACCGCCCAGATTCTGGAGCGGCTGGACCGCGAGCGGGTGACGGTGGCCACCGCCCTGGGCATCCGCGCTCAGTCCGCGCGCGATTGGCTGGCGCGCGCCTATTCGGCCTACGGCGACAATCTGCACGAAGCCATCCACGCCAACCCCGGCTACCGGGGGATCACCGCGCCGCGCACGCTGCGCCACCGCTACATCTTCGAGGACGTGCCCTACAGCCTGGTGCCGATCTCCGAGCTGGGCAAGCGCTTCGGAGTGGATGTGTGGGGCATGGAGTCCATGATCCAGGTCGCCTGCGTCATTGACGGCGTGGATTACCGCCATCGCGGGCGCACGCTGGAGCGTATGGGGCTGGTCGGGCTGTCGCTGCGCGAGATCACGCGCCTGGTCGAGACGGGCAGCCCCGACCCGGAGCCGCTCCCTCCCAGCGACCCCTACGGGCGGCCCTGAGAGTGTGTTTGGCAGGCCGTTTTTGCCCCCTTATCCCCCGCCCCTTTCTCCTTCCAGGGGGAGCAGGGGCGCAAGACACAGGGTTTCTCCTCGCCCCGTTGAGGGAGAGGGGTGCAGGGGTGAGGGGGTTTCCATACACGCTCTGAGCAGGTCCCCTCAGGAGCGTTCACTCCCCACACCGTCCGCTTGCCGCAGCGCATCACCACAGAACAGGAGGAACGTATGCCCAGCAAAACAGGCAAAGTGTTGGCGGGCAGTCTGGGCGACTGCGTGCACGTCGCCGGCGTCACGCGCTTCCTGGCCGCCGCCGAAGAAGCGGGCTACGAGACACACTTCACCGGCCCGGCGACGGGGCTGGAAGCCTTCATGGACGCCATCGTCGCCCACGACCCGGACGTGATCGGCGTCAGCTACCGGCTGACGCCCGACAACGCGCGCACGCTGCTGACCGAGCTGCGCGCCATGCTGCAAGCGGCGGGCGTGCTGGGGCGCGCGCGCATTTTCTTCGGCGGGACGCCGCCCGTCGCCGCCATCGCCCGCGAGCTGGGCTACTTCGACGTGATTTTTTCCGGCGAGGAGCCGCCGCACCAGGTTCGACTGGCGCTGGAAGGCAAGCCCATTGAGCCGCGCGACCCGGACGCTTTCCCTCAGCGGGCCATCGAGCGCATCCGCTGGAAAGCGCCGTACCCGATCCTGCGCCACCATTTCGGCATCCCCGCGCCGACCATCGAGCCGACCGTCGCAGGCATCGCCCAGATCGCTGAGGCGGGCGCGCTGGACGTGATCTCGCTGGGCGCCGACCAGGACGCCCAGGAGCATTTCTTCCACCCCCGCCGCCAGGACTTGCGCAGCAAAGGCGCGGGCGGCGTCCCTTTCCGCACCGAGGACGACCTGCGCCGCCTCTACGCGGCCAGTCGCCGGGGCAATTACCCGCTGCTGCGCTCGTATTCCGGCACCGCCGATCACCTGCGCTACGCCGATCTGCTCGCGCGCACCCTTGACAACGCCTGGTGCGCCACGTCGCTGTTCTGGTTCAACGCCATGGACGGGCGCGGGCCGTCGCCGCTGGCCCAGTCCATCGCCGAGCACCAGGCGCTGATGGCCTGGCACGGCGCGCGCGACATCCCGGTGGAGGGCAACGAGTCCTATCACTGGGGGATGCGCGACGCGCCGGACGCCGTCGTGTGCGCCTCGGCGTATCTTTACGCCCACAACGCCCGGCACTGCGGCGTGCGCGACTACATCCTGACCTACATGTTTCCAAAGCCCGCCGCAGCTTTCCAACGCGATGGACCTGGCCCGCGCCCTGGCCATTGTCGCGCTCAGCGAGCGCTTCGCGGCGGACGACTTTCGCATCTGGCGGCAGACGCGCACCGGCCTGCTCAGCTATCCGGTAGACCTGCGCCGGGCGCGCGCGCACCTGGCGCAGAGCGTCATGCTGCAGATGGCCCTGCGCCCGCACATCGTCCACGTGGTGGGCTACAGCGAGGCCGATCACGCGGCCAGCGCCGAAGAAGTGATCGAGAGCGCGGTGATGGCCCAGGACGTGATCGAGACGGCGCTGCGCGGCAACCCCGACATGACCCGCGATCCGGCGGTGCTGCGCCGGCGCGACGAGTTGATCGCCGAGACCGACCGGCTGGTGGAGGCCATTCGCGCGCTGGGAACTGACGGCGACGACGACCCGCTGCTGAACCCGGACGTGCTGGCGCGGGCCGTGGCCGAAGGGCTGCTCGACGCGCCGCAACTGGTCAACAACCCCTACGCGCCGGGGCGCGTGCGCACGCGCAGCCTTGACGGGGCGGTGTGGCCCGTGGATCGCGCCGGAAATCCGCTCGAGCGAGGCACGGCGGCTGGCCGCCCTGCGCGAGCCGCCCGCAGGCGGGCCAGAGGCGCAGACGTAAGGGCGGAGGGGGGCAGTCACCGCTCAGGACGCAGGAGTCGCCTTCCGCCGGAACCAGCACCACCGCTTCGCCGCTGATGACCACTGTGCCGTCCTGCCTGGTGCAGGTGGTCGCCAGCGTGACGATCCCCCGCCCCTCGCGGATGGCCGTCACTTCGACGGTGGCCGTGACCGTATCGCCCACGTACACCGGCGCTTTGAACTGGAGCGACTGGCTCAGGTAGATCGTGCCAGGGCCGGGCAGATCGTTGCCCAGCACGGCGGAGATCAGGCCGGCGGTCAGCATCCCATGCACGATGCGCCGCCCGAAGCGAGTCGTGACCGCGTAGGAGTCGTCCAGGTGGACGGGGTTGGTGTCTGTGGAGATGCGGGCGAAGGCGCGCACATCCTCGTCGCTGAAGGTTTTGGTGCGGCTGGCGCTGGCGCCGATGGTCAGTGGCATGGGGATCGCTCCCTGGCTGTGTGGACACTGCCTTCAGCATAGCGCGGGCAGCTCCAGCGGGCAAGCCACCCATGCGGGGCATTCCCGGTCTGGGGCGGGATTATCTGAACCGCCGAGGCGCAGAGAGCGCGGAGAATAATAGCGAGTGTTCTAGAACCTCCCCCCCGGCCCCCTCTCCGCGCGTAGAGAGAGGATTTTCCAATTCGCAATCCGCAATCCGCAATTCCCAATTCTATGCTATAATGGCCCGCCAGTGGGGAGTAGCCAAGGGGCCTAAGGCAGCGGCCTTTGGAGCCGCCATTCGCTGGTTCGAATCCAGCCTCCCCAGCTTGGTCACGACCTGTCGTCCCCGGCAGGTTTTTTGATCGGCGCCGGGCAATCAATCCTCGCGTGCCGCCGCTAAATTCTGTCATTGGGGTGATGTTAATCGTCTCAGAAGGGTTATTTTTGAACTAGCCCCGCCCGGCGCAACCCCGTAGTATGATGGTGGGGATCACGCCGCCGACAACGCCCCCTCAGCCCGCTATCGTTCGCGCGCAGGCGGAACACGGAGCGAGACAGGTGAATGAGATTCTTGAGAACACGGTGATCGCCGAGAGCGTCAACCGCTACGTGATCGTCGCGCCCAGGATCGCGCAGCGGCGCAGGGCCGGGCAGTTCGTGATCGTGCGCATTGACGAGCACGGCGAGCGCATCCCGCTGACCATCGCCGACGCCGACCCCGCGCGCGGCACGATCACCCTTGTCGTCCAGGCGGTCGGCAAGAGCACCGCGCAGATGGCGGCGCTCAAGCCCGGCGACAGCCTGCGCGACGTGGTTGGCCCGCTGGGCGCGCCCACGCATATTGCGCAATGGGGCACCGCGGTGGTCATCGGCGGCGGGATTGGCATCGCCCCGGCGCACCCTATTGCCCAGGCGCTCAAGGCGGCGGGCAACACGGTGATCTCCATCCTGGGTGCGCGCACCCGCTCGCTGCTGATCATGGAGGAGGAGATGCGCCGCGCCTCGGACGAGGTGATCGTGTGCACCGACGACGGCACATGCGGCCTGAAGGGATTCGTCACCCACGCGCTGAGCGATCTCATCGCCCAGCGCGGCAAGCCCGATTTCGTCTTCGCCGTCGGCCCGGTGCCGATGATGAAGTACGTCAGCCTGCTGACCCAAGAGCACGGCATCCCCACGATGGTCAGCCTCAACCCGATCATGGTGGACGGCACGGGCATGTGCGGCGGCTGCCGGGTGACGGTGGGCAGCGAGATGAAGTTCGCCTGCGTGGATGGGCCGGATTTCGACGGGCACCAGGTGGATTTCGACGAATTGATGAAGCGCCAGGCGTTCTACAAAGAGCAGGAACGGCTCGCCCTCCAGCGTATGCAAGAGCGCTGCCAGGCCGAGGCCCTGGCCCAGGCCAACCCCTCATGATGACCCCGCCGCCGGCAGAAGGGCTGGCAAGGACCTGTAGATGAGCGACCCACTGGACCCCCACGAAATCGAGCGGCTGCGCTCCCTCAAGCCGAAAGAGCGCATGCAGCTTCCGCGCCAGCAGATGCCAGAGCAGGCTCCCGACGCGCGCCGCGCCAACTTCCGCGAAGTCCCCTACGGGCTGCCCGCTATGGCGGCAATCGTGGAGGCGAACCGCTGCCTGGCCTGCAAGAAACCCGCCTGCGTCGAAGGCTGCCCGGTCGGGATTGACATCCCCGGCTTTGTCGCGCTCATTGCCCTGGGCGACTTCGAGAGCGCCGTGCGCAAGGTCAAGGAGACGAACATGCTCCCGGCCATCTGCGGGCGCGTCTGCCCCCAGGAAGCGCAGTGCGAGGCGCTCTGTGTGGTGGGCAAGAAGGGCGATCCGGTGGCTATTGGCCGCCTGGAGCGCTTCGTCGCCGACTGGGAGCGCGAGCACGGGCTGGTCGAGCCGCCGCCCACCGGCGCGCCCAGCGGCAAGAGCGTCGGCGTGGTGGGCAGCGGTCCCGCCGGGCTGACCGTCGCCATTGACCTGCGCCGCCTCGGTCACGATGTGACCATCTACGAGGCGCTGCACGCGCCCGGCGGCGTGTTGATGTACGGCATCCCGGAGTTCCGCCTGCCCAAGTCCGTCGTCAGCGCCGAGGTGGAAGTCGTCCAGCGCATGGGCGTGCAGATTGAGTACAATTACGTCATCGGCCAGATCGAGACGGTGGACGAGCTGTTGGAACGGCACGATGCGGTCTTTCTGGGCACGGGGGCGGGGCTGCCCTGGTTCATGAACCTGCCCGGCGAGAACCTCAACGGCGTGTATTCGGCCAATGAATACCTGACGCGCTGCAACCTGATGCGCGCCTACGAGTTCCCTTATAACGATACGCCCATCGCCGTCAGTGAGCGGGTGGCCGTGATCGGCGGCGGCAACGTGGCGATGGATGTGGCCCGCACCGCGGCCCGCCTTGGCGCAAAGGACGTATATCTGATCTACCGCCGCTCCGAGGCGGAGATGCCCGCCCGCGTCGAGGAAATTCACCACGCCAAAGAAGAGGGCATCATCTTCAAGCTGCTGCACAACCCGGTGCGCTACCTCGGCGACGAGTGCGGGCGCGTCTGCCAGGTGGAGTGCATCCGCATGGAGCTGGGCGAGCCGGACGCTTCCGGTCGCCGCCGCCCGGTGCCGGTCGAAGGCTCGCAGTTCACCCTTGACGTGGATACGGTCGTGGTCGCCATCGGCAACGGCCCCAATCCGCTGGTGCCCAAGACGACGGCAGGGCTGGAAGTGGACGCGCGGCACGGCACGGTCAAGACCAACCTGGAGACGATGCGCACCTCCAGGCGCGGCGTGTTCGCCGGCGGAGACATCGCCATCGGCGCGGCGACGGTCATCCTGGCGATGGGGCACGGGCGCAAAGCGGCGCGCTCGATTGACCATTTCCTGCGCACCAGCGTGTGGGATGTGGAGAAGATTGAGTAGGCGGCGCGGGTTTCTGGCCCGTCCTGGAGAAGACTTCCGAAGTTTTCGAAGACTGCGGAAGCCCGGCTGCGGAGCGCCTGCGCCTGTAGGGGTGGGTTTGCAAACCCGCCCCTACAAACGGCGACCGCCCACCGGCCAGGGGGCCGCCGCCCCCTGCGCGTCTCCGTCAGTGGCGCTGCCAAGTGACACTTCGCGTTCGCGGGCATGGCAGACGCCACTTGGCACCTGTGTAACACCGGCCTATAGTGAGGATGAGGGGGCGCGCGTGCGAGTGGCCCTGCTTGCCACCTTAACAGCTTAAAAAAGGAGAGTAAGGATAAAATTACATGGAAACCTTATGGGAATCGCGTTTTGCGCTGCGCACTCAGCGCATGACCAGCTCGCTCATCCGCGAGCTGCTCAAGCTGACGCAGCGCCCGGAAATCATCTCGTTTGCGGGGGGGCTTCCCGCCGCCGAGTACTTCCCGGTTGACCGTTTTCAAGAAGCCTGCCAGCGCGTGCTGGCGACCCAAGCCCATTACGCCCTGCAATACAGCCCCACCGAAGGTTACCTGCCCCTGCGCGAGATGATCGCCGAGCGGCTGTCGCGCTACAACATCTGCGTCGGCGTGGACAACGTCCTGATCACATCCGGCTCGCAGCAGGCGCTCTCGCTGATCGGCGCGCTGCTGATCAACCCCGGCGATCACGTGCTGGTTGAGGAGCCGACCTACCTGGGAGCGCTGCAAGCCTTTGCCGCCTACCAGGCCGAATACGTGGGTGTGCCCACCGACGATCACGGCATCTGCGTGGATCAGCTTCCCGCGGCGCTGCGGCATGGGCCGAAGTTCATGTACATTCTGCCCAACTTCCAGAACCCCGCCGGCGTGACGATCAGCGCCGAGCGGCGCGAGCGGCTGATCGCCCTGGCTCACCAGCAGGGCGTGCCCATCGTCGAAGACGATCCCTATGGGCAGCTTCGCTTTGAGGGGGAACACCTCAAGCCGCTGGTCGTGGCGGACGCCGAACAGTCCGGCAACAACGGCACCTGCTACACCGGCAACGTCATCTATGTCTCGACCTTCTCCAAGACGCTGGCTCCCGGCCTGCGCACGGCCTGGATTGTCGCCGCGCCGCCGGTCATCAACAAGCTGGTGCAGCTCAAGCAGGGCGCCGACCTGCACTCCAGCACCTTCACCCAGATGGTCATCTACGAAGTCGCCAAAGACGGCTTCATTGACGAGCACGTGCGCCGGCTGCGCCAGGTCTACCGCCAGCGCCGCGACACAATGCTGGCTGCGCTCGACCGTTACATGCCGTCCGAAGTGCGCTGGACGCAGCCGGAGGGCGGGCTGTTCCTGTGGATGCACCTGCCGTCTGGCACGGACGTGCGCACCCTGTTCGAGGAGGCGGTGCGCCGCGACGTGGCCTTCGTGCCCGGCGACGCCTTTTTCACCACGCCCAATCCCCCGCCGACCGCGCGCCTCAACTTCTCGTGTATGCCGGAGGACGCGATTATCGAGGGCATCCGTCGCCTGAGCGATGCGGTCAAAGACGTGCAGCCAAAGGCCGTGCCCGCCCCGACACCTTAGCGGAGGCCCCTGCCTATGAATTGGCTGAGCCAGTGCGAACCGAAGAAAGCGAGCGCCGAAGAAGCGCTCGGCGTCTTGCGTTCCGGCCACCGCATCTTTGTCACCGGCAATGCCTCGGTGCCGCAACGACTGATGGATGCGTTGAACCAGCGCGCGCTCGAACTGAGCGACCTGATCCTGATCCAGGTGCTGATCATCGTCAAGGCCGAATATGTGAAGCCGGAGTTCGCCCCGCACCTGCGCGTGAACTCGCTGTTCATCAGCCCCAGCATCCGCGAGGCGGTGAACGCCGGGCGCGCGGACTTCACGCCCGTCTTCCTGTCGGAGATTCCCCGGCTGTTCAAGACCGGACGGCTGCCCATTGACGTGGCCTTGATCCAGGTGTCGCCGCCCGACCGCTACGGCTTCTGCTCGTATGGCACCGAGGTCGGCGTGACCAAGACCGCCGCCGAGAGCGCCAAGATCGTCATCGCCGAGGTCAACCCGCACATGCCGCGCACCCTCGGCGACAGCTTCATTCACATGAGCAAGATTGATTACGCGGTGGAGGTGGACTACTCCCTGCCCGAAGTGCAGATGGCCATCTCTTCGCCGGAGCAGGAGGCCATCGCCAATCACCTGGCGGCGATCATCCCCGACGGCGCGACGCTGCAAATGGGCATCGGCGGCATCCCCGACGCGGTGCTGCGCAAGCTGCACAACCACAAGCACCTGGGCATCCACACCGAGCTGTTCTCCGACGGGGTAGTAGACCTGGTTGAGGCGGGGGTGATCACCAACGAGCGCAAGACGCTGCATCCCGGCAAGATCATCGCCGGCTTCCTGATGGGCACGCAGCGCCTCTACGACTTCGTGGACGACAACCCGATCGTCGAGCTGCATCCAACCGAGTACATCAACGATCCCTTCATCATCGCCAAAAACGACCGCATGGTCTCGATCAACTCCGCCCTGCAGGTGGACCTCACCGGGCAGGTGTGCGCCGACAGCATGGGGACGTATCTCTATTCCGGCGTGGGCGGCCAGGTGGACTTCGTGCGCGGGGCGGCGCGCAGCAACGGCGGCATGCCGATCATCGCCATGCTCAGCACGGCCAAAGACGGGACAATCAGCCGCATCGTGCCCATGCTGGAGCCAGGCGCGGGCGTCGTCACCACGCGCAACGACGTGCACTACGTGGCGACCGAGTACGGCGTGGCCGACCTGTTCGGGCGCACCATCCGCGAGCGGGCCAGGGCGCTGGTCGAGATCGCTCACCCCAAGTTCCGCGCGGAGCTGGCCGAGGCTACCGAGCGGCTCTACCACGTGCCGTGCCTGTTCGTCCAGGAAGTGCCCTGGGCCGGCCAGGTCGAGTCGCCGGGCGAGGCGGAGAAGGTGTGAGGAGATAAGGGCGGGTGCGGAGAGCAGACTGCGGAAGTCTGGGAGCGGCGACGCCGCTCCGCCGCGCCCTCGTAGGGGCGGGTTTGGAAACCCGCCCCTACGGGAACGCTGTGATCGGCGGGGGTCTGCAGGGACGGAGAGCAGACTTCCGAAGTCTAGGGGCGAGGACGCCGCGCCGCCGCGCCCTCGTCGGGGTGTGTTGGCGCAGATTAACAGGTGAACCAGGATACCGTGCCCGGCGCGCAGGGGCACTGCTCTGCTGCGCCCTCGTAGGGGCGGGTTTGGAAACCCGCCCCTACGGGAACGCTGTGATCGGCGGGGGTCTGCAGGGACGTATCGCGATACGCCCCTACGGAACCTCACCCCCGCGCGGCGCTAACGCGCCTTGCGCCCCCTCTCCATGATGGAGAGGGGGTAAGCCGAGCGCAGCGAGGCTGGGGGTGAGGTCAACTGGCACGCGCCGGGGCGGTGTTCCCACATTCCGCGAACAGGGCCACAAACGCCAGAGGAGACTGAGGAGCAAGCATTCATGGCAAAAGGACGCATCGAAATCAACGAGCATCACTGCAAGGGCTGCGCGCTGTGCGTCATCGCCTGCCCGCAGGGTGTGATCGTCATGTCCACCGACCGGCCCACCGCCAAGGGCTACTACCCGGCCCTGCTGGTAGACCCGGAGGGCCAGTGCACCGGCTGCGCGCTGTGCGCGGTGGCCTGCCCTGACGTGTGCATCACCGTCTACCGGCAGGTGCCAGCGCGGGGCGTCCGTGCCGGGGCGTCCGTCTGACAGACAGGAGCAATACACTTATGGCTGCTGAACTGCTCAAAGGAAATGTTGCTTTGGCCGAGGCCGCAATCCGCGCCGGCGTCGAGGCTTATTTCGGCTATCCGATCACGCCCCAAACAGAGTTATTGGAGCACATGGCCCAGCGTATGCCAGAGCTGGGGCGCACGTTCATCCAGGCAGAGAGCGAGCTGGCCTCAATCAACATGGTCTATGGCGCGGCCTGCGCCGGCGCGCGCGCCATGACCTCGTCGTCCAGCCCCGGCATCAGCCTGATGCAGGAGGGCTTCTCGTACATCGCCGGGTCCGAGGTGCCGGCGGTGGTCGTGGATGTCATGCGCGGCGGGCCGGGCCTGGGCAACATCCAGCCGTCGCAGTCGGACTACTTCCAGGTGACGCGCTCGGCGGGGCATGGCGATTATCACGCCATCGTGCTGGCTCCCGCCTCCGTCCAGGAGGCGATTGACCTGATGATGCTCGCCTTCGACCTGGCCGACAAATACCGTCACCTGGTCTTTGTGGTGGCCGACGGCCTGCTGGGGCAGATGATGGAGCCGGCGGAATTGCCGCCGATGCGCCCGCTGCGCACCGAGCGCCCGAACTGGGCGCTGACCGGCGCGCGGGGCCGCGCGCCGCGCATCATCACTTCGCTGGAGCTGGACGCGCCCGCCCTGGAGGAAGTGAACAAGCGCCTGCAGGCCAAGCTGCGCGTCATCGAGGAGCACGAGCAGCGTTACGCCGAGCAGTTGATCGAGGACGCGCGGCTGGTGGTCGTCGGCTATGGCACGGCAGGGCGCATCGCTCAGACCGCCGTCAAGCAGGCCCGCCGCGAGGGGATGAAGATCGGGCTGTTCCGCCCGATCAGCCTGTGGCCGTTCCCAGAGCGCCGCCTCTCGCGCCTGGCCGACCGCGTGGACGCCTTCCTGGTGGTGGAGATGAACGCCGGGCAGATGCTCGATGATGTCCGGCTGGCGGCTGGCGGGCAGGTGCCGGTGGACTTCTACGGGCGGACGGGCGGGATGGTGCCCGTGCCGGAGGAGATTTACCAGGCCATCGAAGGACTTTATGCCAAGCTGCCCGGCAGCCTGAGCTAGGGAGAGAGACACATGGTTGTCCCCGAAACAGTGATCGCAGAACAGGTTGTCTACGCGCGGCCCGAATCGCTGCGCGATGTCCCGACGCACTACTGCCCTGGCTGCACGCACGGCATCGCTCACCGCCTGGTGGCCGAAGTGCTCGACGAGCTGGGCGTGCGCGAGCGCACGATTGGCGTCTCGCCGGTGGGCTGCGCCGTCTTCGCCTACAAGTACTTCAACACCGACGGCTGCGAGGCCGCGCACGGGCGCGCCCCGGCCATGGCCACCGGCATCAAGCGCGTCAATCCCGGCGCGGTCGTCTTCACCTATCAGGGCGACGGTGACCTGGCCGCCATCGGCACCGGCGAGATCATGCACGTGGCAGCGCGCGGCGAGAACATCACCACGATCTTCATCAACAACGCCATCTACGGCATGACCGGCGGGCAGATGGCCCCCACGACGCTGCCCGGCCAGCGCACCAAGTCATCCCCCGGCGGGCGCGACGTAGAACTTGCCGGCTTCCCGATGCGCATGGCCGAACTGGTGGGGTCGCTGCCCGGCGCGGTGTATGTCACCCGGCGCTCGCTGCACAACGTCAAGGAGATCAACAAGGCCAAGAAAGCGATCCGCACGGCCTTCAAGGTGCAGCTTGCCGGGATGGGCTTCGCCATGGTTGAACTGCTGTCGTCCTGCCCGACCAACTGGGGCCTCTCCGTGCCGGAAGCCGTGCAGTGGATCGAGGACGTGATGGTGCCCTACTATCCACTGGGCGACACCAAAGTGGCCGATGGCGTTGACGCGCTGATGAAGGAGCGCTGACCATGCACGAGGAAATCATCTTCGCCGGGTTCGGCGGGCAGGGCGTGCTCTTCGCCGGGCAACTGCTGGCCTACACTGCCCTGGAAGAGGGCAAACATGTGACGTGGATTCCGTCCTATGGGCCGGAGATGCGCGGCGGCACGGCCAACTGCACGGTCGTCGTCAGCGACGAGCCGATCGGCTCGCCGGTGTGTATGCATCCCAGCATCGCCGTCGTCTTCAACAACCCCTCGCTGGAGAAGTACGAGCCGCTGGTCAAGCCGGGCGGGCTGCTGGTCATCAACCAGTCGCTGATGGTCACGCCGCCGGCGCGGACCGACCTGGAGATCGTGCTCATCCCGGCGACGGAAGCGGCGACGGAGATGGGCCAGGTGCGCGTGACCAACATGATCCTCTTCGGCGCGCTGCTGGCCCGCCAGCCGGTCGTCGCGCCAGAGACGGTGCTGGCCGTGCTGCAAGACAAGCTCGGCGCGCGCAAAGCCCACCTGCACGCGATCAACATGGCGGCGCTGGAACGCGGCGCGGCGCTGGCCCAGGCGCAGCCGGTCGAGTGAGGGGCCGGGCGGCGGGGCACGCTTATTTAGAGGGAGGTGGCGCGTGATCACCCAGGAGGTGTTGGTCGAGAAAATCCTGGCGCACCTCAATCACCGCATGACCGAAGCGGAGCTGGTACGCTGGGCCGAGGATGCGCTGGTGATGATCGCTGAAAGCGACGAGGACGTTCCCAACGAAGAGGCCATCCTGGACGTGCTGGCCTATCTGGGAGCGGGCGATTCGCCTGGCTTCCCGCTGTCGTGGTCGGTGCTGTCGGAATTCCTGGCGCGGTTCGGGGTGAAGGTCCAGGTGATCACGACGGCGGCGTATCCTGACGATAGGTCAGGTCACCATATTGAGTAGAGGAGTGGGCGTGATACCAGGGTGTTGGTGAGATCCTGGCGCACCTCAATCACCGCATGACCGAGCTGGTACGCTGGGCCGAGGATGCTGGTGATGATCGCTGAAACGACGAGGAGTTCCCAACGAAGAGGCCATCCTGGAGTCTGGCCTATCTGGGGCGGGCGATTCGCCTGGCTTCCCGCTGTCGTGGTCGGTGCTGTCAGAATTCCTGGCGCGGTTCGGGGTGAAGGTCCAGGTGGTCACGACGGCGGCGTAGTTCAATTGTGACAGGTCAGGATCGTGAGTGGGACGGGCGAACAAGTCTATACAGATGTGTTCGGCAATGCAGTAATGCTGACCGGCACGGTGCGTACAGCCATCCTCGCCAAGCATCCCGAAGTCTCCGGGTTCATTGACCAGGTTGGTGAAGTGCTACGTATGCCGGATGAAGTGCGCCAAAGTGTGAGCGATAACCGGGTTGTGTTGTATTATCAGTTCAAGGATCGTGTGTTGGGTGGCAAGTGGGTTGTGGTTGTGGTCAAACGGACTGAGCAGCTCTTCATCTCCACAATCTACGCGACGGACAAGATCAAGTCTGGAGACGTGCTATGGACAAAGTGACGCAGTTATTCTATGACGCGGAAGGGGATGTGCTGTATCTCTCCATTGGCGAGCCGCGCCCGGCGATTTCGCAGGAAGTGGGCGACGATGTGCTGCTGCGCATAGACCCGAACACAGGCGAGATTGTCGGGCTGACGGTGCTGAACCTGTCATCACGCTTTGGATCCGTGCAATTACCTCAGTCGCTGCCGGTCGAGATGGACTTGCGCAAGCTGGCCTGATCGCCGCGCCCGCGTATCTTCCGCCCGCCGATACGTCGCGATCCGGCGGGCTTTTTGTTGGGCAAGCGCAGAAAGCCGTTGATTGCGCCGGATGGGTGAGCGGGCAATAGGGGCAGACAGAGAGGGGGAATGGCGCGCATGGTAACGCGTGATTTTCAGGACGCACGCATCAAGACTTCCGAAGTCTGCGCAGACTTCGGAAGTCTGTTGTTCGCCGCTCGCTCTTCGGCGAAGCCCTGCTGGTCGGCTCCGGCGCATTTGTCGAGCCGCCGACCTGGCAACTTTGGTACTCGCCCCCCGCAGACGCTACAATCTACGCAGTTTCACCTGAAGAGCGCCCGACTACCAAGCGGAATACCCCTTGACCGACCAACCATCCTTCTCCGGCTTCGTCTGCCCGCTGCCGCTGCGCGACTACCCGCAAATCGTGCTGGGGCATGGCAGCGGCGGGCGGCTCTCCGCCGACCTGATCCAGCACCTGTTCGTGCCGCTCTTCGACAATCCGGCGCTGGCCGCGCTCAACGACCAGGCCGTGCTGGACATCAACGGGGCGCGGCTGGCCTTCACTACCGACTCCTTCGTGATCAGCCCGCTGTTCTTCCCCGGCGGTGACATCGGCAGCCTGGCCGTGCACGGCACGATCAACGACCTGGCGGTGAGCGGGGCGCAGCCGCTGTACCTGTCGGCGGGCTTCATCCTCGAAGAAGGGCTGCCGATGGACGACCTGGGGCGCATCGCTACCTCGATGGCCGGGGCGTGCCGCGCGGCGGGCGTGCAGTTGGTGACGGGCGACACCAAAGTGGTCAACAAGGGCAAGGGCGATGGCGTCTTCATCAACACGGCGGGGCTGGGCCTGGTGCCGCCCGGCGTGCACATCGCCGCCGACCGCGCCCGCCCCGGCGACGCGATTCTGGTCAGCGGCACGGTCGGCGATCACGGCATGGCCATCATGTCGGTGCGCGAGGGGCTGAGCTTCGAGACAGAGCTGGTCAGCGACAGCGCGCCGCTGCACACGCTGGTCGCCGACATGCTGGCCGTGACGCGCGACATTCACTGCCTGCGCGACGCCACGCGCGGCGGGCTGGCCGCCGTGCTCAACGAGCTGGCCGGGCAGTCCGGGGCGGGCTTCGCCATCCAGGAGACGGCGATCCCCGTGCGCCCGGCGGTGATGGCCGCCTGCGAGATGCTGGGCATTGACCCGCTCTACGTGGCTAACGAGGGCAAGCTAGTCGCCGTCGTCCCGCGCGAGGACGCCGATGCCGTGCTGGAGGCCATGCGCCGTCACCCCCTCGGCGCGGACGCAGCGCTGATCGGCGAGGTCGTGGCCGAGCATCCCGGCATGGTCATCGCCCGCACGGGCATCGGCGGGCGGCGCGTAGTAGACCTGCCATTGGGCGAGATTCTGCCGCGCATTTGCTAGCGCCCCGCGCAGGCGACCCGCCGCTCAAGACTCTCTGGCGAGCGGAAGCTGCACGGTCACCTGCGTGCCGCGCCCCACCACTGACTGAATGTCCAGCGTGCCACCGTGCACTTCGATCAGACGGCGGGCCAACGGCAGCCCCAGGCCCATGCCCTGCTGCTCGTAGTGGCTGCGATCAATCTGGTGGAATTCGCGCAGGGCGTTGGCAAGCTGCTGCGGGGGGATGCCCGGCCCCTGATCCACGATGGCGATCACGGTGTTGTCGCCAGCGGCCCACTGCGACAGGACGACCTCAGCGCCCTGGGGCGAGAAGCTGAGCGCATTGGCGATGATCTCGGCCAGCGCGTGCTTGAGCGCGTTGGTGTCGCCCCACACGTAGACTTCCTCATCGTTCTCTTGCGTGCGCACGCTCACGTCTGGACTGCGCGCGGCGAAGCGGCGCGCCAGATTGACCGCGGCGATGAGCAGCTCAGACAGGTGCACGGCCAGGCCGTGCTCGCGCAGGCCAGCGGACGTGAGCTGCCCGGCTTCCAACTGCGTGATGAAAACCATCTGATCCACGACGTGATGCAGCCGGTTGCTGCCGCGCCCGATGTAGCCGAGCAGCTCCTGAACCTGGTGAGGAGGGAGCTGACCAAGCTGGCGCGAGATGATGTCGAGCGCCATCTCAATAGACACCAGCGGCGTGCGCAGCTCGTGAGCGACCATCTGCACCAGTTGGCGCTTGGCTTCTTCAACCTGGTCGGAGATGTTGCGCACCGTCAGGTCGCGGCGCTCGATGCGCGCCATGATCGCGGCGAGCAATTCTGCCGCCGAGAACGGCTTGGTCAGGTAGTCGTCCGCGCCCAACTCCATGCCGTGCCGCATGAAGGCCCGGTCGGCGCGGGCGGTGAGGAAGATGAACGGCACCGCCGCGATCTCCTCAATCTGACGCACTTCCACCAGCACGGAATAGCCGTCCATCTCCGGCATAGCAATGTCGCACACGATCACGTCAGGCTGGAACTCGCGGGCAGCGGCCACGCCGTCGCGCCCGTTGGACGCGCCAGCGATCTCGAACCCCTCATATTCCAGAATCTCCAGGATATTCTCGCGCACCGTTTCTTCGTCTTCGATCACGAGAATTTTGGTCACCAGTGTGCTCTCCCCCGATGAATGGATTTTGAATTTCGAATTGCGGATTGGAATGATCCCGGATTCGCGGCCCGATGAATTTCGCAATTCGCAATCCGCAATTCGCAATTCACAATAGCCCCTCTCTGCCCCCTGCTATGAGGGGATTCTAACTGTGAAAGTTGTTCCCACGCCAACGGCACTCTCGCAGACGATGGTGCCCCCATGCAGGTCCACTGCGCGCTTGGTGATGGCCAGTCCCAGGCCCGTCCCCTGGATGGTGTCCACGTTGCTGGCGCGGTGGAACGGCTCGTACAAGTGTTGCTGGTCTTTTTCGGGAATGCCGATGCCTTCGTCCTGCACGCGAATCGCGATGCTTTGCGCGTCACGCATGACGGCAAAGCGCACCGTTCCCCCCTTCGGTGAGTACTTGACAGCATTCGCCAGCAGGTTAGTCAGGATATGGCGCATGAGCTGCTCGTCGAGCAGCCTGTCCCCGCACGTGCCGTCCAGGGCAGCCTTGAAGACAATCCCCGGCGGGGCGCTCAGTTGGGCCTGTTCCAGCACTTCTGTGGCCAGCGCGACCAGGTCCAGGGGAACGGGCTTGAAGGGAAGCTGCTCGGCTTCGGCCCGCCCCAGCAGAAGCACCTCGTCCAGCAGTTGAGTCATGTGCCGCGAGGCGACCTCAATGTGTAGGAAGTGTTTTTCTCGCTGGGCGGGCTGCAGGCGGTCGAGGTAACGCTCCAGAATCTCGGTGGATGAGACAATGGTCGTCAGCGGCGTGCGGAACTCGTGCGAGGCCATAGACACAAAGCGCGTCTTTAGCTCGCTCAGCTCGCGCTCTTTTTCCAACGCCCTGCGCAGTTCCTCTTCGGCGCGCTTGCGCTCGGTGATGTCGCGCAGGAGGCAGACGATGCCGCTGCGCCGCCCAGTCTCCGCCGGAATGAGCGACAGCGCCACCTCCGCATCGAAAGTCGTGCCGTCCTTGCGCCGGGCCAGAATCTCCATCCGCTGCACCGTCCCTTGCTGGGCGACCTGTGCGATGGCTTCTGCGAACTGCGCCGCCGAATCCGGATGGGCAACCGCCGTCAGCGGGTGGTGGAACAACTCATCGGGCAGGTAGCCAAAAAGCTGGTCGAAGGTGGGGTTGGTTTGCGAGATGCTGCCATCGGCGCGGCTGAGGATGATGGCGTCGCTGCTGTTGTTGAGAATGGCCTCGACACGGCTGCGCGTGCGATCCAGTTCCTGAGTGCGCTCGGCGACGCGCTGCTGAAGCTCCTCATTGTGGCGCTGAACCTGGGCGCTGAGCCGGGCGTGCGACATGGCGATGGCGATCTGGTCGGCCAACTGGGTGGCGATGACGCGATGCACGACGCCAAATGCCCCCGGCTCCAGCGCCCCCAGCGTCAGCTCGCCCAACAGGTTCCCCTCGACCGCCAGCGGCGCGCTCAGGCAAGCGCGCACGCCCTGCCGGGCCAACTGCGCCTGGAGCGCGCTGGGCGCGCTCAACCCGGCGAGATCGGGGATGATCGCCTGGCGCAGGGCGTGGACATTCTCCGGCGCGGCGAACTGCCCCAGCGCAATGTGCTCGCCGGGGTTGGTGATCGTCTCGCCGTAGTCGCTGGTGATCACGATCAGCGCGTCGCCCTTCCCGGCGTCGAACAGCGCCAGCCCGGCGCTGTGGCAGGGCACCAACGCGCAGAAGCCGGCCAGCGCACCAGCGGCGATCTCCTCGGCGGGCTGCCCGGAGAGCACGCCCTGGTCAAGGAGATGCAGCACGTTAAGCCGCGCGGCGTAGTGCCTCAACATCTCTTCGGTGCGCTTGTGCTCGGTGATGTCGTGGGAGATGCCGACCAGACCGACAATCGCACCCTGGCCGTCGCGCAGAGGCACTTTGTTCATCCGCACGATGTGCACATTCCCCTGCGGGCTTCTGATTTCCTGCTCGACCTGGAGGAGCGACTCGCCAGATTCCAGCACCGCACGGTCGGCGGCGTAGAGCGCGACAGCCTGATCCGGCGCGAACAGGTCGGCGGGCATTTTGCCCCGAATATCCGCATCCGAAGAGATCCCCAGGAACTTTGCCCCGGCGCTGTTGACCAACTGATAGCGCCCGTCGCGGTCTTTGAGATAGATGTAATCGGGCAACAGGTCTATCAGCGTGCGCAGCAGGTTGCGCTCGTCGGCCAATGCCTGCGCTGCCTGCTGGCGCTCGCTCATGTCGCGCAGGATGGCCAGGAAGACCAGCCCGCGCCGCAAGTCGAGCGGGGTGATGGTCACATCGGCGGAGAAAGCCGTCCCGTCGCGGCGAGCCAGCGTGATGGACAGGCGAGCGCCTTCGCGCTGCCCTTCCAGCGCCCGGCGATAGACGGGGTTGGGCAGGCGGGCGTCAGGCTGCTCCGCCTCCAACTGCGCCGTGCTCATGGCGCATAGCTCGTCGCGGGTGTAGCCCAACATGCGACAGGCGGCAGGGTTGGCGTCGAGGATGCGCTCGTGCTCGTCTTCCAGAATGATGGCATCAAACGCCTGAGTGAACAGAGCAGCATAACGCTGCTCGCTCTCCTCCAGCGCCTGCTGAAGCTGGATGTTCCGGACGGCAGCGCCCTCCAGCGTGCGGATACGCGCTTGCAGCGCCTCAAGTTGGCGGTTGAAACATTCGGGCGTAGTTATGTCGGTATCTGGCATGAGTTCTGTTCTGGAGCGAGGCAGATGTGCCGATCACAGGGCGGATCGCCGGCGCATCTGGCTCAGCGTGACACGGAAATCCACATATTCTAAGGGTAACACAGTTGCAGTATGGTTTTATGCTTTATTCACGAAATCTTAACTTTTCGATCACGGCGATACCTTCAAAGCATCACCGGCAAGACTCTCGCTCTGTGCAGGACTTCAGGGCCGGCCAGGTGTTGAGATTGACCTGTAGTCTGGGGCGGCCCTTCCCGTTACCTCACCCCCGCTCGGCGCTCACGCGCCTTGCCGCTCCCTCTCCGTCAACGGCTACACATTACCCACATCCCTGGCCGTGCCTATCCCCCCATCCCCGGCCCTTCCCCCACGAGGGAGGCTGTTGGCGAGCCAGGCACGCGCCGGTTTCGTAGGGGCGGGTTTGCAAACCCGCCCCTACAAAAACGCTTTGATCGGCGCGGGGTTCGTAGGGGTGTGCTGCACTACGCCCCCAAGGGGGCCGTTCGCCAACAGTATCACGAGGAGGGAAGGGAGAAAAGCAGCGGGCCTGCTCCCCTTCCCTCCGCGCAGCGCGGGGGAAGGGGCTGGGGGATGGGGGGTATTTGTGGGTAACGCATAGCCGTCAACGGAGAGGGGGCAAGCCGAGCGCAGCGAGGCCGGGGGTGAGGCCAATGCCCTGCGCCAGCGAGTCGCTGACAACCTTTGGGCGCGCCCGGCGGACGAACATCATTGTTCAGCAGGGAGCAGCGGGCTATAATACCCTCTGGCTAAGAGCAGCGGACGTTGCTGGCCCTCATCGCTTCACTGTGGGGAACCCTCTCATCTATCACACCACTAACCTCTGGACGGAACTATGACTGATTACAAGCGCCAACTCCTGGAACGCCTGCACGACCGCTCGGCGAAAGTGGGTATTGTCGGTATGGGGTACGTGGGACTGCCGCTGGCCGTCGAGTTCGCCCGCGCCGGCTACACGGTCGTCGGGCTGGATGTGCAGGCTGAGAAAGTGAACAAGCTGAACGCCGGGATCAGTTACATTCCCGACGTGCCCACCGCAGACCTGGCTTCGCTGGTGAAAGCCGGCAAAATGAGCGCCACGACCAGCTACGACGACCTGCGCGACGCCGACGCGATCAGCATCTGCGTGCCCACCCCGCTGCGCAAGACCAAAGACCCGGACATGAGCTACGTCATCTCGGCGGCGGACGAGGTGGCCAAAGTCTGCCATGCGGGGATGCTCGTCGTGCTGGAGAGCACGACGTATCCCGGCACGACCGAGGAAGTCATCGTGCCGCGCCTGCTCAATAACGGCCTGACGGTGGGCATGGAAGTCTTTGTCGCCTTCTCGCCGGAGCGCGTAGACCCCGGCAACCCGACCTACGGCGTGCGCAATACGCCCAAAGTGGTCGGTGGTGTGACGCCCGCCTGCGTCGAAGTGGCGACGGCCCTCTACGAGCCGGCGGTGGAGCGGGTGATCTCCGTCTCGTCGCCCACCGCCGCCGAGATGGTCAAGCTGCTGGAGAACACCTTCCGCGCGGTGAACATCGGCCTGGTCAACGAGATGGCGCTCATGTGCCAGCGGCTGGGCATTGACGTGTGGGAAGTGATCGAGGCGGCCAAGAGCAAGCCCTTCGGCTTCATGCCCTTCTATCCTGGGCCGGGCCTGGGCGGGCACTGCATCCCCATTGACCCGCTCTACCTGAGCTGGAAGCTGCGCGCGCTCAATTACACGGCCCGCTTCATCGAGCTGGCCAGCGAGATCAACACCTCCATGCCCTACTTTGTGGTCAGAATGGTCATGGAGGCGCTCAACGACGAGGGTAAGGCGCTGCATGGCGCGCACGTGGGCATCCTGGGCATGGCCTACAAGCGCGACATTGACGATGTGCGCGAGTCGCCGGCGCTGGACGTGCACGAACTGCTGGAGGGGAAGGGGGCCACCGTCTCCTTCAACGACCCGTATGTGCCGTCGGTGCGGCTGAGCGGCGAGCGCGTCACCAGGAGCGTGGCGCTGAGCGCCGAGTGGCTCTCGGCGCAGGACTGCGTGGTGATCGTGACCGATCACAGCGACTACGATCCCGCCTTCCTGCTGGAACACGCCCGCCTGATTGTGGACACGCGCAACAAGATCGGCCATCATAAGGGCAAGGCGCGCGTCGTGCGGCTGTGATCGTCGGAAAGAGAAGACTTCCGAAGTCTCGGTCGAAGGCACAGGCTTCCGAAAAGACTTCCGAAGTCTGGCAGACTTCGGAAGTCTTGCATTAACCATGCGCATTTTCGTCGCCAGCGGCATCTTCCACCCGGAGCCAGGCGGCCCGGCCACGTACCTGCACCGCCTGCTGCCAGAGCTACAGGCGCGCGGGCACGCGGTGCGCGCCCTGACTTTCGGCGACGGCCCGGCGGAGGGTTATCCCTACCCGCTGCGGCGCATCCTGCGCCGGGCGCTCCCTGTGCGCTGGGCGGACTATGCGCGCGCCGCCTGGGGCGAGATGCGCCATGCCGACCTGGTTTTCGTCAACAACCTGGGCCTGCCCCTGGTGAGCGGCGGGGGCGTGCCGTGCGTGCTCAAGGTCGTCGGCGACCTGGCCTGGGAGCGCGCCGTCAACAAGGGCTGGATCGCGCCGACCGAGGACATTGACGCCTTCCAGAGTGGGCACTATCCCTGGCGGGTGCGGCTCTTGCAGGCGCAGCGCGCCCGTGAAGTGCGCCGCGCCGACCGCGTGATCGTGCCCAGTCGCTACCTGCGCGACATGGTCATCGGCTGGGGCGCGCCGCCGGAGCGCGTGCAGGTCATCTACAACGCCCTGCCGCCGGACTCACAGGCAGTTGCTCTGAGCCAGGCCGAGGCGCGCGCCGCGCTCGGCCTGGGGGCGGAGCCGCTGCTACTGACAGTGGCACGGCTGGTGCCCTGGAAGGGGATCGATCACCTGATCCGCGCGCTGCCCGCCGTGCCGGAGGCGCGCCTGCTGGTCGCCGGGGAGGGGCCGGACGAAGCGCGGCTGCGCGCGCTGGCCATCGCCGATGGGATGAGCGCGCGCGTGACGTTCCTGGGGCGCGTGGCCCGCGAGCGGCTGGCGCTCTACTTTCGCGCCGCCGACTACACCGTCCTCTATTCCGGCTATGAGGGGCTGTCGCACGTGCTGCTGGAATCGTTGCAGGCGGGCACGCCCGTCATCGCCAGCGACAAGGGCGGCAACCCGGAGATCGTCGCGCATGGCGTCAACGGCCTGCTGGTGCCATATGTCAGTGTGGACGCGCTGACCGATGCGCTGCGCGGCGCTTTCAGCAGCGAGACGCGGGCGCAGTTGGCCGCGCGCACTGGCGACGGGCTGGAACGCTTCGCCTGGGACGCGCTGGTCGCGCAGACGGTCGCCCTGCTGGAGGCCACATGCACGTCCTGATGATTAGCCTGGACGCCAGCTTGCTCGGCGACCCGCACGGCAACACCGTCCAGCGCCACCTGGAGTACGCGCGGCGCATCGGGACGCTGACCATTGTCACCTACAACCCCGCGCGCCAGCCGAAAGCGCCGCAGCAGTTCGCCGAGAGCCTCTCCGTCTATCCGGCCAACACGCGCCCGGCGCTGTTCCCCTGGGCGGCGTATCGCGTCGCCGCGCGCCTGCACCGTCAGCGGCCCGCCGATGTGGTGAGCACACAAGACCCCTTCGCCTGTGGGCTGGTGGGGCTGCTGCTCAAATGGCGCTGCGGCCTGCCGCTCAACGTGCAGAGCCACAGCCATTTCTTCGACAATCCCTACTGGCTGGCTGAGCGCCCGCTGCGCAACCGTCTGCTCTACGCGCTGGCCCGGCTGGTCGTGCCGCGCGCGGACACGCTGCGCGTGCTCTCCGAGCGCGAGAAGGCGATCTGCATCCGGCATGGCGTCGCGCCGGAGCGCATCACCGTGCTGACCGTGCCCACGCCCGTTGAGGCGTTCGCGCAGCCGGTCGGCGAGGCGCGGCTGGCGGAGCTGCGCGCCGCGCTGGGCCTCGCGCCGGACGCGCCCGTCCTGCTGTGGGTGGGCTTTCCGGCGGCGTTCAAGCACGTCGAGCTGCTGCTGGCGGCCTACCGGCTGGTGCGGGCGCAGCGTCCCGCTGCCCGCCTGGTGCTCGCCGGTGACTTTCGGGCGCGCCCGGATTTCGTCCGCCAGGCGGGGGCGGAGGGCGTCATCTTCGCCGGGCGGGTGGAGCACGGCGACCTGCCCGCCTATTACCAGCTTGCCAGCCTCTACGTCCATAGCTCGCGCTACGAGGGCGTGGCTCGCGTGCTGATGGAGGCCCTGGCCGCCGGGACGCCGGTCGTCAGCACCGATCACCTGGGTGCGGCGGAGGTCGTGCGGCACGGGGAGAGCGGCCTGCTGACCGCCCACACGCCGGAGGCGCTGGCCGGGGCCATCGTCGCCCTGCTGGACGATCCGGCGCGCGCGCGGGCGCTGGGCGCGGCGGGGCAGCGCGACGCCCTGGAACGCTTCGACTACGAGCGCGGCCTTGACGCCATCGCCGAGACATACCGGGCGACGCTGCGCGCTGCCGGGCGCACCGTTTAGAGGGTATCATGGATGTCACAAACTTGTCCGGCCAGGGCCGATCTCCCTATCCGCTCCTCGCTTTACCTCACCCCCACTCGGCGCTGACGCGCCTCGTTGCCCCCTCTCCATGCATGGAGAGGGGGCAGGCCGAGCGAAGCGAGGCCGGGGGTGAGGTAAACAGCCGAAAGCATGGCGGAGAATGGGGAGCAGCTAATGTGCTTGATGTATTGCAGAGGATGGAACAGTGCGCTGGCTGCTGATCACGCGCAAGCTCGACCCCGCCGACGATCACGTGGGCTTTGTCATGCGCTGGGTCGAGGCGCTGGCCGCCCGCCTGGATCGCCTGGACGTGATCTGCCAGGAGCACGCCGACCCGCCCCTGTCCGCCAACGTGACGCTGCACAGCATGGGCAAGGAGACTGGGGCAGGGCGCATCGCGCAGGCGCGGCGCTTCACGGCACATCTGCGGCGGCTGGTGCCGGGGGTTGATGGCGTCCTCTGCCACATGATCCCGCGCTACGTCTGGTTCGCCGCGCCCTGGACGCGCCTGCACGGTAAGCCGCTGCTGCTGTGGTACACGCACCGCCAGGTCAGCGCCGAGCTGCGCCTGGCCGCGCGCCTGGCGACGCACATTCTCACTGCTTCGCCGGGCAGCTTCCCGCTGCCGTCGGGCAAGGTGCGCGTCATGGGGCACGGCGTGGACACGGCGCTGTTCCCCGCGCCAGAGGGCGAAGAGTCCCCGCCCGCCATCGTGCAGGTGGCGCGGCTGGCGCGCATCAAGCGGCAGGACGCGCTGATCCGCGCGGCGTCGCTGCTGGCCGCGTGCGATGACGTGGGCGCGTTCCGCGTGCAACTGGTCGGCGGGCCGGTGCAGGAAGAGCCGGGCTACCCCTCCGCCCTGGAAGCGCTGATCCGCTCGCTCAACCCCGCGCCGCCGGTGATGCTGACCGGCCCGCTGCCCCACGCCGAGGCCGTCGCCCTGGTGCGGCGGAGCGCCGTCGCCGTCAACCTCAGCCCGCCGGGGTTGTTCGACAAGGCGGCGCTGGAGGGCATGTTCGCCGGCAAGCCGACGCTGGTCACCAACGCCGATTTCGCCCCGCTGCTGGGCGACGCCGCCGACCTGCTGCTGTTGCCGCCCGACGCGGATGAAACTGCGCTGGCCGAGCGGCTGGCGCGTCTGCTGGCTCTGATGCCGCAGGAGCGCGCCGCGCTCGGCGCGGAACTGCGCGGGCGGGCGCTGGCGGCGCACTTCGCTGGACAGCCTGATGGATCGCGTCGTCGCCCTGATGAGCGAGGCGGTGGCGCATGGCTGAGCCCGCGCAAAGCTCCCCCCTTCCTAAATCCTTCCTCCGCAAGGGGGGAAGGACTTGGGCGTGTCTGCCCGACTCCCCTTCCCCCTCGTGGGGGAAGGGGCTGGGGGATGGGGGGCTGCTTGCTCACTGATGGGCGCGGCGGTGGCGCATGGCTGAGCCGCGCCTGGTCTACCTGAGCAACAACCGCCTGCCGACCGAAAAAGCGCACGGCTTGCAGATCGTGCAGATGTGCGAGGCGCTGGCCGACGCCGGTTACGCCGTGACGCTGGTCGCACCGCGCCGCTTCAACACGCGCGAGATGCGCGCCGTCCGCTCGTTGTGGGATCACTACGGCGTGCGGCGCAACTTCGCCTTCACGCGCCTGCCCTGTCTCGACCTGTTCCCGTTGTTCCCGCGCTACGCCGTCGCCTTCCTGACGCAGACGCTCACCTACCTGCTGGCGATGCTGGTCTGGCTGCCCTTCCAGCGCGCCGACCTGCTCTACACGCGCGATCTGTTTATCGGCGCGGCGCTGGCCCTGCTGCGCCCGCGCACCCCATTGATCTACGAGGTGCACCAGGTGCACCATTCGCGTCCGGGGCGGCGGCTGCAAGCGTTCATCGTCCGGCGCGCGCACGTGGTGGCGATCACCGGGCATCTGGCTGAGCACATGCGCGAACTGGGCGCGGGGCGCGTCCTGGTGGCCCACGACGGCATCCGCGCGGCGCGCTTCGCCGACCTGCCCAGCCGTGAGGAGGCGCGGGCGGCGTGTGGACTGCCCCAGGACGCCTTTGTGATCGGCTATGTTGGGCGGCTGCACACGATGGGCATGCCCAAGGGGTTGGACACGCTGGTAGAAGCGGTTGCCCTGGCCGCGCAAGGAGAAGCATCCGCTGATCTGCTCCTCGTCGGCGGGCCGCTGGAAGGTATAGCAGCGGTGCGCGCGCAGTGGGCGGCCTGTGGCTTGCCGCCCGAAAGACTGCACACGGCGGGTCAGGTGCCTGCCGATGAAGTGCCGCGTCATCTGGCGGCGATGGACGTGGGGGCGATGCCCTTGCCCTGGACGGAGCACTTCGCCTATCATGCATCGGCGCTCAAGCTGTTCGAATACATGGCCGCCGGGTGCGCGGTGCTCGCCTCCGACCTGCCTAGCACCGCCGAAGTGGTGCGGGATGGCGAGACGGCCCTGCTCGTCCCGCCTGGCGACGCGGCGGCGCTGGCGGCGGCCATCCGCCGGCTGCGCGACGACCCGGCGCTGCGCGCGCGGCTGGGCGCTCAGGCCCGGCAGGACGTAGCGGCTTACACCTGGGACGCGCGGGCGGCGCGCATCCGGGCCTTTGTCGAGGGGAAGACCTGATGCGTATGGCGTTCCTGACCTCTGAGTTACGTGCCCCCTACGGCTGGGCGCGCTACGCGCTGGAGCTGGCCCGCGCCCTGTCCGGGCAGGGGATTGAGGTAGTGGCTCTCACCCAGCCCGGCGCGGCGCTGCCCGAAGCAGACAGGCTGGCCGATCTACGTCCGGTACTGCCCCGCCTGGTGCCGCGCGCGCGCCTGTTCGTCGCCCGCTCGCTGCTGGCCATCCCGCGCGTCCGCCGGGCGACCGCCGGCTGCGATCTGCTGCACGTCATCGCCGAGCCGTACAGTGTGCTGGGCGCGGCGGCGGCGGGCCAGCGTCCGCTGGTGGTGACGGCGCACGGCACCTACGTGCCGCAGACGGCGCGGCGGCGGCTGGTCGGCGCGCTCTACCGCCGCGCTTACCGGCGCGCTCGCCTGATCGCGGTCAGCGAGTTCACCGCCGCGCAGGTGCGTGCCGCCCTGCCCGGCAGCGCGCCGGAAGTGATCCGCAATGGCGTGCACGTCGCCCGCTTCCAGACGCCCGCCCCCGCGCCCGCCAAGCGCGGCCCGACCATCCTGGCCACCGGCGGCGTCAAGGCGCGCAAGGGGACGCACCTGCTCGTGGCGGCGCTGGCCCGCGTGCGCCAGCGCGTGCCCGACGCGCAGCTTGTCGTGACCGGCATCCAGTTGGAGCCGGACTACCTGGCCAGCGTGCAGGAGCAGGCGCGCGCCCTGGGCCTGGCGGACTGCGTTCACCTGCCCGGCCAGGTGCCCGAAGAGGCGCTGCGCGGCTGGTACCAGCACGCCGACGTGTTCGCGCTGCCCTCGCTGACGGTGGGCGAGAAGTTCGAGGGCTTCGGGCTGGTCTTCCTGGAGGCGAGCGCGTGCGGCCTGCCGGTGATCGGCACGACCGGCAGTGGCGTGGCCGAAGCCGTGCGCGACGGGGAGACGGGCTTGCTCGTCCCGCAGGACGACGTGCCCGCGCTGGCCGATGCCATCACCCGCGTGCTGACCGATGGCGCGCTGCGGGCGCGGCTGGGGGCGGCGGGACGCGCCTACGCCCAGACACAGGACTGGGCACAAGTCGCGGCGCGCGTGGCGGCGCTCTACGCGCGGGCGTGAGATGCAGGTGCGCGCAAAACCTGTCCGGTAGGGGCGTTGCTCTGCTGCGCCTGCTTTACCTCACCCCCGCGCGGCGCTGACGCGCTCAGACACCAGACTTCCGAAGTTTCCGAAAACTTCGGAAGTCTTATGAACCGACCAAACCAGGGGGAGGAAACATGCCCGCATCCGACGATCAAAGTCCCCCTCTCTAGCTCGGCTGGAGAGGGGAATTGAGGGAGTGAGGCGCGTGCAGCCTCGTCCCCTTCTCACGATTGAACAGGCTGCGCCGCTCTAGAGCGTGCTATGAACCTGGTACCCTTGACAAGGGAGAGGAGCGCTCTGTTTATCTCACCCCCTGGCCTCGCTGCGCTCGGCCTTTCCCCCTCTCCATGCATGGAGAGGGGGAGTCGAGGCGCGCCAGCGCCAAGACGGGGGTGAGGTAAACCAGGAGCTACCCAAAACCGCTGGGGAAAGACAGGGCCGTAAGTGCATAACAGGCGCTAGTTGCCGCCATCCTGGTCGCTGCCGTCCCCAGGGACGTTGCCCCCATCACCGCCACCACCCGCCGGCGGCTCAGGTGGCGGAGGCTCAGGCGCGGGCGGCTGGCTCTCCTCTACAGATTGACGGTGTCTCAGTCGGCGCGACGAAGCGGGTGAACGTGGTCGGCGGCGGTGGGCAGGAAGGGCGGCAGCGGCGCGATGGGCAGGCTGTCCAACTCCTCTGGCCGTCCGAGCGCTTCAACAAGACTAGCCTGCACCCATCCGGTGCGACCATCTGCCAGGGCGATCTTGTACCAGGTGCCTGCCTGGTTCTGGGCCAGCAACCGGGCGCGCTCACCCCAGGTAAGCTTTGCTTCATAGCGGCGATACCCGCCGGCTTCGACGTACAGGTGCGCGCCGCCCTCGCCCACGTACACATGCGGCACGACCGGGATCGCCCGCTCCAGCACATCCTGCCGCAGCCAGCCCTCAGGCTCCACGCTATCGCCCAGTTCGCCAAACTCGAAGAATACCTGCACCTTGCGCAGAATCACGTCCGGCTCACCAGGCAGCAGCACTTCGTCCTCGCCGAGCACAAGAACGCGCGTGCCCGCCGGCAGCGGCGCATCTCCTGCACGCACTTCGACACTCTCCGTGCCCAGGCCAAGAACCGTGTAGAATGTCGCCTTCTCGCTCAGGTACACGCCCGCCTGGGCCGGATCGAGCGCTTCCTCGGCGGCAATGCGCAGCACGGCGTCGCCATGCGAGGGCGTCGGCGTGGGTGTGGGGCTGGGCGTCGGCGTCGGCGTATCCGACGGCGTGGGAGTCTGCGAGGGCGTGGGCGAGATCTTCACCAGGTCAAGCGTGGCCGTCGGCGTGACCGGCGTGCCGGTCGGCGAGGGCCGGGGCGTGCGCGTGGCCGTCGGTGTGACGGGCGTGTCTGTCGCCGTCGGCGTGCGCGAGGCGGTGAAGGTGGCCGTCGGCGTGGTGCTCGGCGTGGCACTCGGCGTCTCCGTAGGCGTGGCGGTCGCGCTCGGTGTGGGCGTGGCGGTCGGTGTGCGCGTCGGCAGAGGGGTGGACGTTGGCGCGGGCGTGCTCGTATCAGTCGGTGTGGGCGTGACGGTCGGCGTGTCGCTGGGCAGCACGACCAGCCCGCCAGCAGCCGTAGCGACGGTCGGCGGTTCGGTAGACTTGACAGTGTCGGTGGGCGCGCGGGTCGCGGTGAGCGTCGGTCCGCCGCCCATCACCGCCGCCGTCCGCGCCGCTGGCGTGGGCGTCGCCTCGTCGCCCGCTCCACGTCCGCCCAGCAGAACGACCGCCGCTGCTGCAACTATCGCCAGAACGGCCAGCACCGCCACGCCGAGCAGGGCGCGTCTGCGCTGCTTGGGCGGCGGGCCGAGGCGCACGATAATCACGGTGATGTTGTCCGGGCCGCCGCGCTGGCGGGCCAGCTCGATCAGCCGGCGCGCGGCGGCGTCGGCGGACATGCGCCGCACGACGGAGAGCATCTCCTGTGGCTGCACCAGGTCCCACAGCCCGTCGGAGCAGAGCAGGAACACGTCATCCGGCTCGGCCTGGACACGGTTGAAGACCGGCTGGATGGGCGTCGGCTGGCCGATGAAGGCGGTCACGTTGACGTTGCGCGCGCCGCGCGCTTCTTCTTCGGAGATCAGCCCGGCGTCAATCTGGTGTTGGAGCACGCTCTGGTCGCGGCTGAGCAGCTCGATGAAGCCGCGCTGCACGCGATACACGCGGCTGTCGCCCACATTGAAGAGCACCCCCTCGCCGTCGGGCAGCAAGGCCAGCCCCGCCGCCGTCGAGCCGATGCGCGGCAGCTTGACCCGTTCCGCCTGGGCGCGCACGGCGGTGTTGGCATATTCGATCGCCTGGCGCAGCGCGCCAAGCGCGTCGAGGCCGGGGTCTGTATAGTAGCGTTGGAAGATTTCGGCGACAGCCGTCTGGCTGGCGACATCGCCGCCACCCATGCCGCCCATGCCGTCGGCGACGACGAAGAGCGATCCCTGGGCGTGCTGCGGGCTGCCCGGCTCCGGGATGCGGAAGCCGAGGTGATCCTCATTGCGCTTGCGCTTGAGGCCGATGTCGGTGCGCCCGGCGACATCCAGTTTCATCCCGTGTTCGGCCATAGTCATCAGCCTTTGTGCTTATCGTGGAAACGACTGAAAAAAACAGTAAGATCAGGAGTCCTGAGTCGGGAGTCGTCAGAGTGTCCCGCGTTCCAGACTCAGGACTCACAACCATCGCGCGACATGAACGGGTTGCCCCTTCGCATTCGCGCTCAGCCCTGATTGTGCTGATCCCAGTCCACGTAATCCGTGCGGGCCATATCGCCGCCTCGCGGGGCGGGGCCAGCGCCGCTGTCGGGCTTGCTGGGATAGAAGACCAGCTCCGTGCCCTTGCCGAGCAGGATCACCGAGCCGGCCTGCAGCGGATACGGCTGCTCGGCGGTGATGCGCACGCCATCCACGCGCGTGCCGTTGGCGCTGCTCAGGTCGGTGATGGTGCACCTGCCGCCCTCGATGGTGATCACCGCGTGGCTGCGCGAGACGCTGGTATCCTCTTGCAGCGTGAGATCGTTCTGCTGCTGCGTGCCGCGCCCGATGCGGAAGGGCACCGAGGGGATGGCCACGCTCGCCCCGATGCGCGGCATGGCCGGCGAGCGGCGGACTTCCAGCGTGCCGACGAAGTCGAACACGTCGGTGTAGACGTTGGTCGCCTCTTCGGCGGGGCCGGGCGGCGCGATGCTGGCCGGAGGAGGCGGGGCAGCAGGCCCTCCCGCCGCCTTGCCGCCCGTCGCGCCGGAGGGCATCTGGTAAAAGCCGGTCTGCTCGGCCAGGAAGCCGGTGCCGGTCGAAGACTTCTTGCGCGGGCGCACCATCAGAAACAACACGATCACCAGCGCGAAGCCGATCAGCGCGATGACCAGCGCCAGAATCGGGTTGTCGCGCACATTGTCAGTCAGCTTCTCGATGGCGCCGGGCGCGGGGGTGGGCGTCGGTGAGGCGGTCGGCGTCGGCGAAGCGGTGGGCGTGGGCGTGGGCGGCACCGAATAGGTGAAGGCCACGTTGCCCGTCTCGATGCGCTTGCCGTCCGGCCCGTAGGCTTCCATCACCGCCGTGTAATCGCCCGGCTCCAGCTCGGGCAGGCGGATTTCCTGGCGCAGCGGGGCCTCGTAGACGTACTCACCCTTGACCAGGCCGTTCTTGTCGCGCAGTTGCAGCTTGTAGTTGGCGACCAGGTCCTCGTTCTGAACCGTGACGGTGAAGATGAACTCCTTCGTTTGCTCGTCCTGGCGCACGGAGATGACCACCTCGACCGGCTCTGGCGTGGGCGTGTGGGTCAGTGTGGCGGTCGGCGCGGGCGTGGGGGTGAGCAGCGGCGTGTAGACGAAGGGCATCACGTTGCTGCGCGCCAGGTTCTGCCCGCCGGGGCTTTGGGCGATGACCTGGAAGCGGTAATCCTTGAGCGGCTCCAGCCCTTCCGCCCCCACAGGAATAGCCTCGGCAACCTCGACGTTGTAGACCGTCGTGAGCTGGCTTGTCTTGGCGTCCACCGCGTTGATCTGCAGGCCGCCGATCTGCTCTTTGCCGATCAGGGTCAGGTAAAGCGTGATGATGTCCGACTCCTGGTCGTAGCCGATGCTGTCAATGATAATCTCGATGGGAATCTCCGTCGGCGGGACGGGCGGAGGCGTGGGCGTGGGCCGCAGGATGGTGAAGTCATACGTCACTTTGTCAACCATCTGGTCGCGCTCGCCGGGCCAGGCGATGAACTCGCCCGCCCGGTCGAGGGCGCGCAGCTCGACGCGCATCCTGCCGTTGAGGTTGACCGCCGCGATAGCCACCGGCGATGGCAGCGGCCTGGGCACCGACTTGCTGTCGAGAAGCTGGTTGTTGGCGTCGAAGAAGTCGAAGCGGTAGTTGCTGATCGCCGGCTCGCCCCGGACGCGCACCTCCAGATAGAGCATATCCTCGCCCTGATCCCAGCGCGCCGAGAGAATCTCCAGGCCGACGACGATGGGCGTAGGGGTGGGGGTGGGCGTCTGGGGCTGGGCGAAGTCGCGCGGCACCTCGAACTGCGTGGACGCCGAGAGCCGCGTGCCGTCGGTCAGGGTGACGATCAGCGTGGCCGTGTGCATCCCGCGATCGGGGAAGAAGACGCCCGTCGCCAGCCATTGGCTCTTGAGCGCTTCCATGATGTCGCCGAACAGCGCGGTCAGCTCGGCCTGCTCGCCGACGGCGGACAGACCGCCCGTCTGGGCGGCCATGTTGCGCAGCTCGGTCGGGTTGAGGTCGTTGGTGCGCAGGCCGATGGTGTGAATGGGCACGCGCGATGCGCTCGCTGTGGCGAAGTCCACCACCTGGCCGAAGGTATGCGTGCTGCACGGCGTGGTATCTGGCGCGGGGCGCAGGCGGTCGGTGCCATCGGTGAAGACGACGACGGCGCGACGACCAGCGGGCGCTTTGCTCAGTTCCTCGATGGCGCGATAGGTCGCGTCGTAGAGACACGTCCCCTTCAGGTTGACCGGTTGCACGTCGCCGACGGCGTTGGTGGCACGGTTGCGGTCGTTGGTGAAGTCCTGCAGCACATCAATGCTGTCGTTGAAACGGATCACGGCGAACTGCGCCTGTTCCGGCGCGTTGCCGATGGCCTGGATGGCCGCTTCGCGCATGGCGGTGGCGGCGGGGGCCATGCTGCCGCTGGCGTCGAGCACCAGCGCGATGTAGAAGGGAGAGGTCGGCTGCTCGAAGGCGGCGTTGTCCACCATCTCGCCGTCGTCAAGCTGAATCCGCGCCGACTGCACGCGCGCGCTGGGCACAACACGCCCCTCGCTGTCGGTGATGGTGAAATACAGCCCCAGTTGCAGCCCGTCGTCTCCCAGGTCTGTCAGCTCCGGGGAGTTGATCACCAGTTGCGATGGCGCTTGCGCGTGGCTGGTTGCCAGCGGCGGCACAGCCAGGCCAGCCAAAACCAGTATCATCAGCCAGCGAAGAATGAGTTTCGAGCGAAACATAAGTGACCTCACTGCGTCTCCGGCCTGATGCGGCCCTCTGCGCCGGGCAGCGCAGGTGACCGCGCCAGGGAACCCACCACGACAGGCTCTCAGTCCCAGCCCAAGAAGCCCTCGTCCCTATTGTGCGACAGGTCGGTGCTTTGACGCAACAGGTTCGTTGAGCCACCTGGAATCTCGCGCGTTCGACTCGCCGGTGATACAGTGAGTGCCACCTGTCTGCGGGCGGGTATGCACCCCCGCTGCGCCTCAGCCGCTGTTTCGACGCGGCTGAGGCACCACAAAGGGCCGGCTATGACTCTCTGGGGCGGAGCGTTCTCCCAACAGACCGATGACGCCGTGCGTCGGCTCAACGACAGCCTGCGCTTCGACTGGCGGCTCTACGACGCGGACATCACCGGCAGCGTGGCCTGGGCGGAGGCGCTGGCCGACGCGGGCGTGATCACCGCCGCCGAGCGCGACGCGCTGCTCGCCGGGCTGGAGGCGGTGCGCGCCGAGTTCGCCGCCGGGCAGTTCGCGCCCGCGCCAACCGACGAGGACATTCACACCGCCGTTGAGCGGCGGCTGGGCGAGATCGTCGGGCCGCTGGCGGGCAAGCTGCACACCGGGCGCAGCCGCAACGACCAGGTGGCGACCGACGTGCTGCTCTGGCTGCTGGATGCCGTCCCGCGCCTGGCGGCACTGGTCAGCGGGCTGATGGCCGCACTGCTGGCCCAGGCGGAGGCGCACACGGGCACGCTCATGCCCGGCACCACGCACTTCCAGCCGGCCCAGCCCGTCAGCGCCGCGCACTGGCTGCTCAGCCACTTCTGGGCGCTGGCCCGCGACGTGGCGCGGCTGGAGGGGTTCGCCGACGCCTGGCGCGACAAGTGCCCGCTGGGTGCGGGTGCGCTGGCCGGGACGCCCTATCCCCTTGACCGGGGGCGATTGGCCGAGCGCCTGGGGTTTCGCGCACCCGCGCCCAACAGCCTGGACGCCGTCGCCGACCGCGACCACGTCGCCGAGTTCCTCTTCGCCGCCGCGCTGCTGGGCGCGCACCTCAGCCGCCTGGCCGAAGACCTGATCATCTTCGCCAACCCCGCCTTCGGCTTTGTCCGGCTGGACGAGCGTTACAGCACCGGCAGCAGCCTGATGCCGCAAAAGCGCAACCCCGACCCCCTGGAGCTGGCGCGGGGCAAGGCCGGGCGGCTGATCGGACACCTGGCCGGGCTGCTGACGGCGCTCAAAGGGCTGCCCAGCGGCTACAACAAAGACCTGCAGGAGGACAAGGAGCCGCTCTTCGACGCCCACGACACGCTGAGCGCGCTGCTGCCACCGTTGGCCGGGCTGGTGCGCGCGCTGACGCTGGTGCCGGAGCGAATGCGCGCCGCCCTCGACGAGGGGATGCTGACCACCGACCTGGCCGACTACCTGGTGGGGCGGGGCGTGCCCTTCCGCCAGGCGCACGGGCTGGCGGGGCAAGCCGTCCGGCTGGCCGAGACGAAGGGCGTGCCGCTCTCCGCGCTGACGGCGGACGACTACCGGACGCTCTCCGACGCCTTCGGCCCGGATGTGCTGGGCGTGTTCGATTTCGACGCGGCGGTGACGCGGCGGGCGGTCTTCGGTGGGACGGGCGAGGTACGCGGACAGATCGCGCGGGCGCGGGCCTGGCTGGCCGGGCGCGGTGCGGACGCGCCCTGATGCTTGTCATCCCCCTCGCTTTGGCGTAGAGTACAGGCAGGCACATAGGAACTTCGGCGCGTTCGCGTCGCTCTCGCTGCTGACTGCTGATCACTGAAAACCGATCACTGAGAACTATCAGGGAGATAGACTTATGGAAAAGTACGGCTATCGTTTCTCCTTCGGCCCCTGGAACATCCACGAGGGGGCCGACCCCTTCGGGCCGCCCGTCCGCCCCAGCGTGCCCTTCGACACAAAGCTGGCGGCGTACCAGCGCCTAGGCTTCGACGCGGTGCAGTTCCACGATGACGACGCCGTGCCCGATCTGGACAACAAGAGCGCGGCGCAGATCGCGGCGGAGGCGCGCGCGCTCAAGGCGAAGCTCGACGGGATGGGGCTGGTGGCGGAGTTCGTCGCGCCGCGCCTGTGGGAACACCCCATGACGATAGACGGCGCGTACACGGCCAACGACCCGGCGGCGCGCGCCTACGCCCGCGAGCGCTCGCGCAAGATGCTGGACATCACCCAGGCGCTGGGCGCCGACCTGGTTGTGCTCTGGCTGGCCCGCGAAGGCACGTACCTGCGCGAGGCGAAAGACGCCGCCCGCGCCGTTGACCTGCTCGTTGAGGCGATTGACGACATGCTCGACTACGCGCCGGGCGTGCGCTTCGTCGTCGAGCCGAAGCCCAACGAGCCGATGGACCTGGCCTATATCCCCACCATCGGCCACGCCGTCGCGCTCGGCTTCAAGACCAAAGACCCGGCCCGCGTCGGCGTGCTGGTCGAGTCCGCGCACGCGATTCTGGCCGGACTCGACCCGGCTGACGAGATGGCCTTCGGGCTGGCCTTCGGCAAGCTGTGGAGCGTGCACCTCAACGACCAGAACAGCCTGAAGTTCGACCAGGATCGCTCCTTCGGCGCGGTCAACCTGCGCCGGGCCTTCGACCAGGTGCTGGTGCTGGACGATCACAAGTACTACGAGACGGGCATCGTCGGGCTGGACGTGAAGGCGCTGCGCACGCAGAAGGCCGAGGTCGCCGAGAAGCACCTGCGCAACAGCCTGGAGACGTTCCTCTGGCTGGTGGAGCGCGTCCGGGGCCTGGATCGCGCTGCCGTGCAGGGGTGCATCGCCGCGCGCGACTACGAGGAGCTGGATCGGCTGATCCTGGCGCACCTGCTGCGGGCGTGATCAGGTGCAGCGGGATGCAGGGGCGTATCGCCACAGGCCCTTTCTCTGGCTCTGCTGGAGAGGGGGATTGAGGGAGTAGGGGCGGGTTTAGAAACCCGCCCCTACACGTGGCGCGTGTGGTTCACGCGCCCATTTGTCACTCCGCCCCAATGCGCTTCTCCATGACCAGCCCGGCCTCGCCGTCGCGGTAGTAGCCGATCTTGCGCTCGATGACGCTGTACCCGGCGCGCTGATAAAGGCGGATGGCCGGCTGGTTGCTCTCGCGCACCGTCAGGCGGACGCAGGGCCGCCCGATGCGCGCTTCGGCGCGGGCCAGCAGCGCCGCGCCCAGGCCGCACCGCTGGTGCGCGGGGTTCACGCCCAGGGTGACGATCCAGGCGCGGTCGCGGGCCAGGCCGCGCGTGGCGCAGACGAAAGCCGCCAGCGACCCCTCCGGCGCGACAATCTGAAGATTGATCACGCCGGGCGTCAGGAACAGCAGCGCCAGGTCGAAGTACGGGTAAGCGTCGCGGGGGAAGATGACGCGCTCTAATGCGTGCACGGCGCGCAGGTCGCGCAGCGTGGCGCGGCGCAGCGCGTAACCAGGCGGCAGCGACGGCGATGGCAGCGCGGTCACTGCGCCTCTCAGCGCCCCGACGATGAAGCGCGGTAGCTCTGTACCTCGTCAATGGCCGCGATCAGGTCGGACAGCGAGGCGACCTGCTCGTGGACTTCGGCTTGCAGCCGTTGGGTGCGGGCGCTGTCTACGGCGCGGGCGTCAATGACCTGCACCTGCGCGTAGACGGTGCCCAGCGCCGACAGAGTCTGCTCAAGCTGAATCTCGGCCCGCTTGACGTTGTTCTCCAGGGCGCGCAGATTGGCAAGCTGCATTTCTTTGGTCTGGATCGCCTCTTCCAGCTCGGCGCGCACCTCCGGCGATTCTTCCGTGCGCAGGCGGCGGCGCAGGTTGGTCAGCTCGTGGGGCACCATGCGCCGGTCGCGGGCGATGATGTCGTTCTCCTCGAAGTCGTCCAGCCGCCGGGCCAGCGTGTGGATTTGCGCGATCCACTCGTTGATCTCGCTGGCGGTCGCCTCCAGGCTGACGCGCAGCGCGCCGGGATGCTTGCGCGCCGCCTCGCCGATCAGGCGGCGGTATTCAAGCGCGCGCTTCAGGCGGTCGCGGGCGCGCGGACTCTTGATCGTGTCCGGGTCGTACTGGTCGGTGAGCATGGCGTCCACCGCGCGGTGAGCGGCCTGCGGGTCGGTCACCGTCGCGCCGAGGTAGATCGCCTCGGCGACCGCGCCGAAGATCAGCCAGTAGGCGGACTGCCACCAGTCGAACGGCTGGTAGCCCAGGCCGAACAGGACAACGGCCAGGGCGATGATCACCGCGCTCTCCACGCTGAAGAACGCCTGGCCGAGCATGGCGCGCCAGGCGCGCCCGCGCATCTCTTCTTTCATTTTCGACATCGGCGATCCTTGCCGGCGCAGAGGGTCAGAACCATCTGCCAGGTCCGGTTGTTGCTTGTGCTACCCACCTCAAACCCCTTCCCCACAAGGGCTCGCCCCCATCCCCACCCCTTCCCCCCTCCAACCCCGCTCCCCCCTTCCCCCTCGTGGGGAAGGGCCGGGGATGGGGGACCCCCACAAGGGAGGGAGGGGCATAGAGTCCGCGCTTTCTCCCTTCCCCTCTCGTGGGGGAAAGGCCAGGGATGGGGGGCAAAACAGGCACCAGGTTTCTCAATCGGCCCTCTCATCTCCTGATACGCACGCCGCGCGCGCCAGTTGCAGCGTCAGCGGCGGCTAAGCGCCCCCGCTCGCCCCGCCCAGGCCGAGCCGCTGGCGGCGCTCCTCAAGCTGAAGCTCGATCTCGGACGTGCCGATGGCCTCGTCAAGCTGTTCGCGCAGATTGGTGCTGGCCATCTCCATGCGCGCCTCTTCGCGATCCAGGCGGGCGCGAATCTGCTCGCCGAGGCGCTGCACGTCGTCGTCGCCGACGCCGGCCAGGTCGTCGAGGCTCTTGAAGGCCTTGGTCGTCATCTCTTTGGCCTCGACCAGCTCCAGCAGCGCCTTCAGATGCTCGCGCTCCTGCTTGATCGTGGTCAGCTTGGCTTCCAGCTTGAGCTTGGCGTCGAGCATCCGGCGGTACTCTTTTTCCTGCACCTGCCACTGCTCGTAATATTCCTGAGCGAGCGACTGCTTCTGGTTAAGCTCCGCCTGGGCCGCCGTCGCCAGGTCCGCCTTGCCGCGCATGAGCAGCGTGTCAATGTCGCGGTCGAGCTTCTCCGCCGCCGCCGCGAACTCCTCATACTTGCGCTTGAGCGTCTTGACCGTGCCGCCGACGGTGGCTGCCTGGTCGTCGAGCGCGTCCAGGTTGCGCTCGGCCTGGCGGATGTACTCGTCCATCACCTTGACCGAGTTCGCCTCCAGCGCCGAGTCCACCAGCGCGTGCACATTGGCCGAGATGAGCGTGTTGATTTTCTGCAGAAGTGACGCCATCGTGTTGGGATACCTCCTGTGGGAATAGCTATCAGCAATCAGCTATCAGCGCGTCAATTGGTTTTTGGTGATTGGTTTTTGGTGATTGGTAAAGGCGATTCCGCTATGGGGCATTTCATCAACGACCAACAACCAAGAACCAACAACCAATAGCTAACAGTCAACTGGCAGGTGTGGCGTCGTCGCCGGTCGCCTCGATCGGCAAATGAATGACGAACTCCGACCCCTCGCCAACCGTGCTGTTGAGCGTGATGTTACCGCCATGCAGCCGGGTCACGCGGTTGACAATGGCCAGGCCCGACCCCGCGCCCTGGTCTTCATACTTGTGGCGCTCGACCTGGTAGAAGCTCTGAAAGATGTTCTCGCGCTCGTTGGGCGGGATACCGCGCCCCTGGTCGCGCACGGCCAGGCAGACGCCGTCTCCGTCACGATAAGCGCGCACCGTCACCACTGACCCTGGCTTGTCGGAGAACTTCACGGCGTTGTCAATCAGGCATTCGACCGCTGCCGCCAGGTATTGGGCGTCCGCCGTGACTGGGGGCAGCTCCTCGTCTACCTCGACGGAGATCGCCACCTGTCTCCCTTCGGCCATGTCCTGGTACTTGGCGGTGGCTGAGCCTAGCAGCGCCTCGAAGTCGGCCAGCGTCCCGCGGCGCCAGTTGAACGTCTGCGCCGCCTCGCCCGTCTCCAGCTCGACCAGCAGAATGAAGTTCTCCACCAGGCGGCGCAGGCGATTGGCCCCGGCGTTGATCCCGCGCAGAAAGGCGCGCATGTCGTCCACGCTGAGGGTGTCGGCGTCGCGGTGCACCATGTCGGCGTAGGCCACCACGTAGGTTAGCGGCGTGCGGAACTCGTGGTTGAGGATCATCAGAATGTTCTGCTTGATCGTCGAGACCTCGTTCTGCCAATGACGCTCGATCTGCTGGCGTCGTTCGAGCTTGGCCGAGACGGCAACGAGCAGGTCGTCGGCATCGAACGGCTTGATGACGTAGTCTTCGGCCCCCATGCGCTTGCCGCGCTTGACATCTTCATGCTCGCCTTTGGCGGTGAGGAAGATGAAGGGGATGTGCACCCAGGTTGACTCAGCGCGCACGGCTTCGAAGAAATCATAGCCGTCCATGCGCGGCATCATGATGTCGGACACGATCAGGTCGGGCGCGCGCGCCTGGTCCTGGAGCACCTGCAGGCCCACCTGACCATTGGACGCCGTCCACACCTCATATCCGTTGATTGCGAGGATGTCGCGAATCCCTTCCAGCAGGTGCAGATCGTCCTCGACAACCAGAATCGTCGCTTTGTGCATAAGCCGTCTCCTGCCCGCCCGTCACGAGTCTAGCACAGGCAGCCATATGCGAAAGATGCTGCCCTGGTTTTCCTGGCTCTCAACTTCCACCTTGCCGCCGTGCAACTCGACAATATCCCTGAGGATGGCCAGCCCCAGGCCCGTTCCAGGCACAGTCGGGCTGACATTGGAGGCGCGGAAGAAACGGTCGAAGATCATCGTCAGCTCGTCCGCGGGAATGCCAATGCCTGTATCGGACACTTCAATAATAACCCAATCCTGGTCCTCGTGCGCCGCTGTCAGGTGGCAGCGCACGGTGATCTGCCCGCCTTCCGGCGTGTAGCGGATGGCGTTGCTGATCAGGTTGGTCAGCGCACGCTCGATCTGGTCGCTGTCACCGCTGATGGGCGGCAACCCCTCCGCTGGGGGATGGTAGGTGAGCGTCTTGCCATCGTTCTCGGCCCAGGCGGTGTTGTGCTCGACGACCTGGGCGACCAGACGCTCCAGGTCAGTGGGCACGCGCACCGTGCGGCGCTGAGCGTGCTGCTCGCTTTGCAGGCGCGAGATTTGCAGCAGGTCGTCAATCAACTGTTCCAGGCGCAGCGCCTCACGGCGCATCACGTCCAGATAGGCTGCGTGCCGGTCGCCAGGCCCCTGTTCCAGCAGTTGCAGGTACAGCTTGAGGTTGGTCAGGGGCGTGCGCAGCTCGTGCGACACAGTGGAAATGAAGCGATCTTTGAGGCGATCCAGTTCCTGCAGGCGCGAGATATCGCGCAGGACGACCACCGAGCCGATCAGCGCGTCGCCTTCCATCGCCCGCGCCGCCTTCGCCTGGAAGCTGATGCCGTTCAGCTCGATGATCTCCGTGGCGTCGCGCTCCGCATCCTCCTGCGAGATCACGCGCTGCACCAGCTCGCTGACGTGCTCGCTCAGCCCGGCATCCTGTCCGTGACGGTCGAACAGCGCGCGCGCGACGGGGTTGGTCATGACGACGCGCCCGGACAGGTCGAAGACGATCACCGCGTCGGCCACCGAGCGCAGGATCGCTTCGGTGCGCTCCTGTTGCTCGCGAATCTTGGCGGTGCGCTCGATCACGCGCGCCTCTAGCTCGATGGTATGCTCGCGCACCTTCTCGTACAGGCGGGCGTTGGACAGCGAGATGGCCAGTTGCGCCGCCAGCGGCTCCAGCACGTCCAGGTCTTCCTGGCGAATGCTGTGGTAGCCGCGCCGCTCGACGACCAGCACGCCGATCACCTCGTCGGCGACGATGAGCGGCACGGCGAGCGTGCAGCACTCAAACGCGCTCTGCCCCGCCTCGCCCGCCTCCAGGAAGCATTCCTGGTTTTGCAGCACCGGCTCCGAGCGCTCGATGGCCTGGGCCGCCACCCACAGCGCAGAGCGGTAGCGCTCTGGATCGCCCTGAGCGGGCACTACGGCCCCGTTGAGAAATGTGGAGCGCACGGCGAGACGGCCCTCCTCCATCGTCAGCAGGCTGATCGTCGTGTAGCCGAGAATTTCGAACAGCTTGTGCGCCACGCCCTCGACCAGGGTGACCTGGCTGAGAATCGCCGTCGAATAGCGGCCCACTTCGTTGACCAGCCGCAGATGATCCAGACGGCGGCGCACTTCCTCGAACAGGTTGGCGTTCTCGATGGCCAGCGCCGCCTGCACGCCGAACAGCCCCACCTGCTCGGCGAATCCCTCGGCGAAGGCGTCGGGGGTCACCGTGTTGACCAGCAGCAGCGTGCCAACCGGCACGTCCGCCTTGAGCAGCGGCACGGCCAGGGCCGCCTGCGCGCCGCTCAGGGCGATGAAATCGTCGGGTAGGGCGGCGCTGTGCTGCACGCCATTGACGGCGTGCGGGTGCCAGTCGTTCAGCACGCGCGCTGGCAACTGTGCCGTGTCGCTGCGCGCCAGGCGCTGCCCCTTGAACTGCTCAGCGCCGCGCCCGAACGCCGCCGCGCCGACCAGGAAATCGCCATCGGTCAGCCAGAGGTACGCCCCCTGCACGTCGAAGATGCCCACACTCTCTTCGCACAGCAAGTCCAGGACGCGCCCGCTGTCGAGCTGGGCGCTGATCGCCAGGCTGAGCCGGCCCAGGTCGGTGGAGAGCGCGGCGCGGCGCGTTGTGTCCTCGAACAGGACCGCGTTCTCCAGCACCACGCCCAACTGCTGGCCGATGCTGGTCAGCAGCCCGCGCAGATCATCATCGAACGGCACGCCGGCGGGCTGGCAGACGGTGAGCAGCCCGTTTTCGGCCCCATGCGCCACCAGCGCCACGCTGAAAAAGCCCCATCCCTCAGCCTCGTTGGCGCACACGTCTTGCGGCCCGGCCATCCGCCCCAGCCGCGCCATGTCCGCGTCGGGCAGCCCATAGGCGGCGCACAGGCGCAGCCCGTCCTGGCCGGGCGAACGCTGGTGCAGCGCCCCGGCGGGCAGATCGAGCGTGCGCAGCAGCTCGACGAGCATGTTCTCCAGCCGATTCCCGCCGGTCAACGCTTCGTTGCTGGCGGCGAGCACCGTGTTGAGCGCGCTCAGGGCGCGGTTCTGGCGCTGTGCTTCTTCGAGCAGGCGGAAGTTCTCGATGGCCACCGCGAACTGGTTGGCGTAGGTGCGCGCGATCTGCACCTGCTCCTCGGAGAAACTGCTGGGCGTGAAACTGTCCAGAGCGAGCAGGCCGATTACCGCGTCGCGCACGACCAGCGGCACGCCGATCCAGCTTAGGATCTCTTTTTGTGTGAAGCGCCCTGGCCGCCACAGGGGATCGGCGCGCGTGTCGGCGGCGAGCACAGGGCGTTTGGTGTCCACTGCGCGCAGCACCAGCGGGTAGTCGGCGGTCGAGAGAGAGCGGTTGAGAGGCAGCGGCTCGCTGGGCGGGTGCACGGCGCGGAAGCGCCACTGATCCCCGGCCTCGAAGAGACCTACATGGGCGCGGTCGAAGGTGATCGCCCCGGCCAGCCTGCTCAGCCCTGCGCGCAGCGCGCTGTCCAGGTCGGCGCTGGTCACCACTTCATAGGTGGCCTCCTGCAGCCGTTCGGCCTGAAGGCGCTGCTGTTGCGCGGCGTTCAGGACCTTTTGGCGCGCGCCCGCCACGCGCACGGCCAGCAGCGTCACCGGCGGCAAGTAGCCCAGCGCGGCGACCGTGACCAGCCACTCGCCGCCAGCCAGCGGCGAAAGCGCAGGGATGAGCAGGCTGGCCAGCGCAACCAGGGTCAAGGGGACGGCGTCGTGCCATAGTGTCAGGCGATGGTGCTGCAGCGCCCGGCCAATCGTCAGACCGTAAAGGATCAGGCTGCCCACGATCACCAGCGCGCTGTAAGGCCAGGCGAACAACACGTCGCTCAAGGCCCAGTGCACCCACGCCGAGGAAGTCACAGGCGTGACGATGGGCAGGTCTTGGGCGGTGCGCAGCCATAAGAACCAGGCGTCCAGAACAACCATGCCCAGCGTGGCAACGGCGACCACCCGCCGGTAATGCGCGCGCAGCCACGCTTCGAAATACAGCCCTACCAGCGCCAGCGGCAGCAGCACCAGCACAGTCCAGCTTGAGAGCAGCACGACCAGGACGGCGACCACTTCTGCCAGCGCGCGCTCGGTTGTGGTGCCCAGCACCAGGTAGCCGCCAGTGGACAGGGCTGCGCCGCTGGCATACAGCACCATGACGGTGCTGCTGACCGCGCGCGGAAAGCGGTGCCCGATCATGGCCGCCAGAGCAGCGTAGAAACCGACTAACAGGATCAGCAGGTAGGCCATGCCTGTCTCACGCGATTGCCTGTCGTTGGTAATTGGTGATTGGTTGTTGGTGATTGGTTGTTGGTGATTGGTTATTGGTTGTTGGTGATGGGTCAAGCACCGTCTTGACAAGATGGCCTCACCAACGACCAAACAGGTGTGTGCCGAACGCTTCAGGCGGTAGGGGCGCTGCTCTGGTCCCCACCTCTCCACCCCTCTCCCACAGAGAGGTCAGGCACTCCCGACCCGCCCCCAACAACCAAAAACCAATTGCCAATCACCAACCACCAACCACCAACCACCAACCATCCACAACGCTCGCCGCCCTGCGTCAGCCGTCCGCCGCGCCCGCGCGCGGTGAGCAGGCGCTGCGGCGGGGCCGGGTCTGGCTCCAGCTTGCTGCGCAGACGGCTGAACAGTTTTTCGATGCGCGCGCCGTGTGGGACATGAGCGATCATACGATCCGTTGGTCCGCCTATTGGACAGGGGCGACGCGGGCGAGCAATGCCCACAATCGCCCCTGCACATAGCGAATCTCAGCCAGCCCGCCCTGACTCTGGCGTGGGCGGGCACTGTGCGTCAGGCTGCGGTGCGCAGCTTGCGCGCGATGAACACCACGGCCACCAGCCCCGCCGCCGCAATCGCCAGCAGCGTCAGCCCGCTCGTGCCGCCGATGGCACCGGCCTGGTCGCCAATATCGGAGAAGAAGCCCGTGGTCGGCAGCGCGGCGGGCGTTTCTGTCGGCTCAGCCGTCTCACTCGTCAGCGACGGCGTGATCGCCGCAGCGGTCAGCGAGGCGGCCTGCTCGGCAAAGGCGGTCGCCGTCCTATCGAACGGGCTGAGCGCCGCTTCGGTGGGGGTGACGGTCGGTGTGGGGGTGATGGTTGGCGGCGGCGCGCCAATGGTGAAGGTGACTTCCCCGGCAACCGGCACCGTGACCTTGATCACCAGTGGCTCGCCGGCGGGCACCAATGCCTTCAACACCGGCGGCAGCGACTCGTAGTCCAGTTCCAGCCAGTAATCCCCCGGCTCCAGCGAGCCGAAGTCGAACGTGCCGTCTGTCGCGGTGGTGATCACCGCGATCAGCTCGTCTACGCTGATCTCCGGCGTGGGCGTGACTCCGCCTGCCTGTACCAGCACAATGCCCGACCCGGATTGCGGCGAGCGAGCCGTGCCGCCCGCTTCGCTGGTGACGGTCAGCGTGTAGCCGCCCGTCCCGGCGACGCTGCTCACGCGCACCGTATACTGGCCGCTGGCGGGCAGGGCGACGCTGGCAATACGCGGGTTGGTGCCTTCGCCGCTGTCATCGTCACCGGCCAGCAGCACGCCGTCCGGCCCGACCAATTCGGCGAACAGGTCCAGCCCCTCCACAGCGGCGACCGCGTCCACGCTGACCACATCGCCCGCTGTGCCGTTGAAGGGCCAGGTCACCGTCTGACCGGCTTCCAGCGTCCCTTCAACCGGCTCGTTATAGGCCAGGCCCGCCGCGCCCGCAGGAGCCTGCGTCGGAGCAGGGGTGCGGTCGGCGGGGGTGAAGATGCCGTCGCCATCGTCGCGGTAGAGCCTGAGCGTGACGTTGCCGAAGATGGTGCCTTGCTCGTCTATGACGATCCCGACGAGGCGGTTGGCCTCAGCCGTGGCCGTCAGGCTCTGGTTGAGCGCGTCCTGGGTTGCGGTCTGGGCAGCGGCCAGCGTCTGGTTGGCGACGAACTCAGCGGTTGCTGTCTGGGCTGCGTCGGTGGCGGCAACAGCCTGCTCGGTCTGGCGGACGAAGAACTCGGCGGTTGCCGTCAGCTCGGCGTTGTAGACTGCCGTCTGCGTGGCCGCTTCGATAGCCGCCAGAGCTGTCAGCGTGGCGTTGTACTCCGCCTCGATGGTCTGGTTTAGCTGGGCTACTGCCGTGCTGGTCTGCTCGTTGGGCGTCAGCTTATCCTGGTCGCCCAGCGCGATGTACACCAGCACAGCGATGATAGCCAGCACCGCCAGCGCCATGAGCGCGCCCACGATCTTGAAAGTGCGGCTCAACCCTTCCGGCTCCGGCTCCATCAGGTCGAGCGGAAATTCGTCCTCGACCAGCCCGAAACTCGGCTCTTCATCCAGATCGCCGAAATCGTCCAGGTTTTCAAAGAGTTCATCATCAGCCATGTGAATCTATCCTCCGCGTTATGCGCCCGCCGCTGCCTGGATCGGGCTGCGCCCCCGCTGATAAACCGGCCCTGTTATCCCTCTGGTGAACGGAGCAGAACAGCGGGCCGCCTGCCCCCTAGCCGAGTAGCTCAAGATTAGCCAGCGGCACCAGCACCTCACGGTTGTTCGGCAGGCGCACCCTGGCACACTGTGTCCGCAGACCGTTGTCAACGACCTGGGGCGTCGGGGGCAGCGCGACGACCTCGGCCAGAATGCCATCCCACGGCGCACGCATCAGCCGCACGCTGGCTCCCACAGCCAGTGCCCGCGTCAGGGAAGGGACCTCTGGGAAGGTGCCGCCCGCAGGCAGCGGCAGCACGATCTCCGGGCGCTCCCACGACCAATGGCCTGGCGTTGCCGCGTCGAAGGCGGCCTGCCGCCCCATGTTACTCTGCAACAGGCGGTAGATCAACGCCGTCGGCTGGCGACGCCCGAAGCCCTCCGTCAATATAACTGGGAATGTAAGCCCCAACGCGAATTCGCGCAAGCCCGCCGACATGCCCGGCGCGACGACGCCCGCCGCTTCCTGGCGCTGAGCCAGCAGCAGGTCCGCCTGGGCGATGGGCAAGGGGCTGATGATCATCTTGGCGCGAAAGGGCGAGATGGTCGGGTCGAGCGTGCGCAGCGCGGCGAAGCCTTCTTCAGGCAGGAACTGGTACCCCCCGAAGAAGAAGCGCCCGTTGCCCCACGCGCACTGCATGACCGCGCCCACGCCGCTGATACGCACAATGTCGTTCTCGACAGACTCGACCTCGCCCGGTATCCTGGCCAAAACCTCGACCGCCCGCTCGCTGGCCTGGATGATGATCTGCCCATCGTCCACGCTGACCACTTCACCGTCCGCCGGCGAGAGCAGCGTTTGCGCGCGCCTGCCGCGCCCCCGCGCGGCCAGTTCCTGCCCCAGGCGCACCCGCTGATCCGGGGCGACGGTGATCAGATCAGCGACCTGCTGCGGGCTGGCCTTGCGCAGCCGAAGGGCGCGCGCCACATCCAGGACATGGTACTCGCGCAGCGCGTCCCCTTGCAGCACGACGGTGACGGCGCTGACCTGCGCCCCCGGCCCGACGGTCGTCCGGCGGTGCACCACGCCCGGCGGCAGCCGCCGCTCGCGCGTCACGCGGGCCAGGCCCCTGATCGCAGTCATCTCAGGGTAGTAGGGCATCCGCCTCCTCCTCGTCCCAGGCAGAAGACTCCGCCAGCGCAGCCAGGCGCGCGTCGGGGTCAGGCGCGGCGAGGTCCTGCGGGACGGGGCGAAGCTCCGCGTCGGCGGCGACGGGAGCCGCTTCGGGCAGCCGCCCGCCCATCGCCGCCTTGAGCCAGGCGGTCAGGCGGCGGGCGCGCTCCGCGCCGCGCGGCAGGATCAGCGGTCGCCCGCGCGCGTCGAAGACGAGGCCGGCGGCCCCGGCGACCAGCCGCCGCTTGACGCGCCGCCGCCCGTCAATGGCCAGGCCGCGCCCCAGCCGCACCACGACCTCCACGCGCGTCCCCGCCGTCAGCGGGGCCAGCCACAGCTCGCCGCCGCGCACCGTGTGGCGGATGATCTGCTCCCCTGGCTGGCGAATCTCGACTGACATGGCTTTGCGCCCGTCCTTGACGCGCCCCAGCGGGCAGAACGCCGTGCCTAGCTCGACCAGGCCGCCCGCTTCGAGCGCCTGCACGGTCGCCACCGGCTTGAGGTAGGCGACCACGCCCAGCGCCGCGATCAGGTTGTGCGGGTCGAGGCGCAAATCGGCCAGCCCGACCGGCTGCAGCGCGTCGAGCAGCAGCATGGCTGCCACGCCCGGATGCGGCGCTTCAGTGAGAATGGCCCCCGCCCCGATCAGCGGGCCGAAGGGCGGCAGCACCTCGCCGTCTCCCTGCCCCCAATCCGGGCGCGCGCTGCTCACCAGGGCGCGCACGATCTCGCGGGCCAGCGCCTGCTCGATCAGCAGCTCTTCCAGCGTGGCGGGAATCGTCGCCGGGCGAAGCTGCTTGTTGCAGGCGTAGTCCCACAGCGCGTCCTCACTCACTTCCGGCGGGAGCCAGCGCCGCAGGCGGCCCGGCGTCACCGCTCGCAGGGCCGCCGGGAAGCCGTGCCCCACGCCCAGATCGGTGCGCACCACCGGATGGGGCTGCCCATGCACGCCCGCCACGAGAAAACTGTTGGCGCTGCCCACGTCCACGCAAAGCGGGCCGATGCCCGGCGAAGGCAGCGCGCTCAGGTAGCGCACGGCGCTGATCGTCCCCTGCACGGTGGGCACCACGCCCACCTGGCTGGAGCGCCCCACGGCCTCGAATCCGCCGGGGCTGCGCGTGCGAAACTCGTCGTAGACCAGCGCCAGCTCGATCTGCGCGGGGACAAGCTGCTCTTCATCCAGCGTCGGGCGCACATTGCGCGCGGTGAACACCGTCGTATAGGGGCTGAACAGCGCCTTGACGTGCGCGCGCAGCGCCTGGTTGCCGGCGAAGAGCACCACCGGCATCGTCCCGCGCCGGATCAGGCCTAGCGCCCGTGCCACGCGGCCCAGCAGCGCCAGCAGGATGTCGTCCGCGCCGTCGTCCGTCCCGCCGGTGATCAGAATCACGTCCGGCTCGCCGCTCAGCAGGGCGTTGATCTGCGCTTCTTCCGGGCGCAGATCATCCGGGCAGAGCATCCCCGTCACGGTGATAAAGCTGCTGGCGAGGATGCGCGCGCCGCTGGCCAGGCTTAGCTCCGGCGTGAGGCCGACCAGGAAGACGCGCATCGGGCGGCCCGCGCTGCCGGTCGCCAGAAAAGCGTCCACGCCGTGCCCCTCGCTCTCCGGCATCAGGAACAGGCCGTCGCCGCGCTCGTCCACGATGTGCCGCCCGATCAGCTCGGACATGCGCTGCGCGGCGCGATCCAGGCCCAGGCTGGCCCGGCCCAGTGGCGGCTCGGCAGTTGTGCGCGACCGCGCCGAGGCGATCAGGCGGTACTGTCCCTCCACCAGGTCAATCAGAGCCAGGCGGGTATGGACGCTGCCGAGATCGGCCACCAGGATGGAATTGACGTGCTCAACGCCCATGCGCCATCAGCCCCCTAACCGGTCGAGAATGAACTCCAACTGCGCGCGGACCACGTCGCTGAAGATGGTCAGGCTGGTCAGGATGGCCCCGGCATAGAGCGCGCCAAGCGCGACCGTCACGAAGACCTGCCCGATCGCGCTCAGCCCGCGCAGCAGGCGCGGCCTTCGCACTGCGCCGCGCCGCGCGACGGCGAAGAACTGGAAGTAGATCAGCGTGGTGATCACCCCCACCAGAATGACTAATCCGTCCGCCGTGTCCTCACCGACCGACTCGCCCGCCGCCCGCGCCAGCGGGACAATCGTCCCGGCCACCGCCCCGGCGATGGCCACGGCCACGCCGACGGCGATCACGAAGACGAGGCCCAGGTTGCCGACCGGGGCCAGGCGCGGCGAGACTTTGAACAGCAGCAGCGCGCCGACCAGGAACGGCACCGCCCCCACGGCGCGCAGCGCGGCCAGCGTCGCGTCGTCGCGCCCGTTGGCTTCGGCCAGCAGCGTCTCGTCGAGCCAGGGCTTGATCACGCTCTCGGCGGCGACGACGACCGTGTAGCCCGCCGCCACGCCGACCAGCACGTGCACGGCCAGCCGGTAGAGCACGTTGTCGCCCAGCAGATAGCTGAAGACCAGCAGAGTGAGCACCAGCGAAACCCACCCCGCGATGAGGTCGAGGTTGTCAGGAGTCACCGCCGTCGCCTCCGTCCCAACGCGCGCAGCAGGTTGATGACCATCCCCAGGGCGATCAGGCTCGCCGCCCCCGCCGCGCCCAGGGCGATGCTGTGCCAGCGCGCCTCTGGCGGATCGGGCAGCTCAACCGGCAGATCGCCGGGCATCTGGTACGGCGCAAGGGTGGCGGCGTTGCGCTCGGCGTTGTAGCGGGCGGTATCGCGCGCGCCAGCCAGCAGCCCGGCATAGCCCGTCTCGCCCACATAGGGCGCGGCCAGCGGCTCAATCGCCGCCGTCACCAGGGCCACCTTGGGCACCGGCACCGCCGCCAACTGCTCGGCCCACGTGCGCACCCCCGTTGACTCGTCCCCGACGACTACGATCAGGGCAATATCCCCGGCCAGGCTGGTGATGGGTAGGCCGCTGTCGTCGCCGCGCAGGTCGGTGGCGAACGCCGGGTGGCGCTCCAACGCCCCGTCTGCGTCCCATAGCACCGTAGTCAGTGAGCGCACGCCCACTGTCTCGCCGGACAGGTAGCGCAGCGCGGCGTAATCCTCGCCCGCCTGTAGTGCTTCCTCGCCCTGGTCGCGCGCGGTCAGCAGCAGGGCGTCGTCGCCCAGCGCAGCGACCACCGACCCGGCGTGGAAAGCGCCCGCCGGGCTGGTGCTGATCGTCAGCGGGACGGCGCCGCGCGCCAGCGTATCGCGCAGCACAGCTTCGGCCAGCGCGTCCAGCTCGCCCGCCGACACCGGCCCGTACTCGAAGGCGAAGAGCACATAGTCGCCTGCCGCCAGTGCGTCCACCTGCCCAACGACCGCCGCCCGGTCGCCGCTGAGCGGGGGCGGATCGGCGGCGAAGTGCAGCGCGTCGGTGGCAAAGGGGCCGAGCAGCGCGGCCAGCAGCGCCAGCGTGACCAGCAGCCGGTCGGGCTTGAAGTGACGGGGCCGGCGAGGTCGGCGAGCGGTGGGCAGCTCTTCCGGCTCCAGCCCGGCGAAGGCCAGCCGCGCGGCATCGTCTGTGACGGCTTCCTCGTCTTCTTCGCCCGCGCCGGTGTCCAGCAGGGCTTGCAGCCGCTTGACGCGCCGCTCCTGGTCGGGCGTGATGACCAGTTGCCCGGCGGCGCGTCGTCCCACCGCCGCGGGAATCACCATGTCGGCAGCGGGCAGCGCGCCGGGGATGTCCGCCAGCAACCCGCCGGCGGCAACCTGCCCGGCCTGGGCCTCGCCTAGCTCGCGCAGGGACTCTTCACGGAAGGCGCGCAACCGCTCCGGCAATTCGTCCACCTGCTTCTGCCGGACGCTGGCCTGCGCGCCGCCGGCCTTCACTGCGACGGGTAGCTCGGACGGGCGCAGCTCCTCGACCCAGGAGGGAGCAGCGGTCGGCTCCGGGGCGGGCGGGCGGCGGGGCGGTTCGGCGGGCGCGGGCGGCGAAAACTCAGCGGGCGGCGCGGCTTCTTGCTCCGGCGCCAGCATATCGCCCAGCACGCGATCCATCTCGTCCTGGTCGAACAGACGCTGCAAATCCGGTGGCTGGCGCTCCGCGCTCACTTCGCTGAAGAGCGCCGCCAGGTCCTGCAGGGCTTCGTCGCCGGAGTCCAGAGCGAACGGTGGCCCGGCAGGGGGTTGCTCCCCTTCGTAGCCGAGCAGGGCGTCGAGCGCCGCGCTGTCCAGGGGCGCGGTTTCGAGCGTATGGAGCGCGTCCTCTGGCGGCACGGGCGCGGCTGGGGCGGGCGGAACGGGGAATTCTTCCGCCGGGGCGACATCTTCCGGCGAAAGCTCTTCCAGCCAGTCCAGCGCGTCCGCTGTGTCCGGCGGCGGCCCAGCGGCCCCGGCGTCCGCCCGGTACCGCTCGCCGAGCGCAGAGTCGGCGCTGGCGGAAAGCTCGCGCAACCAGTCGGGCATGTCCGCGCTCGCCGCGTCCGCCGCAGCGACCGCCCGGCGGTCGAAATCCTCTGGCTCCAGCGGCTCGAACCGTTCGACGAAATCCTCAATCTCCGCTTCCTCGCCCGCCTGGGGGGGCGGAGTCTGTTCGAGATCGAGGTCGGGGAAGGGAATATCCTCCGGGGCGAGAATGCGGTCGTCGTCCGCCGCTTCGCCAGCCATCCAGGCCGGCAGCGCGCCCTCGTCCGGCTCCGCCGGGGATGGCCTCTCTGCGGGCGTCTCACCCACATCCAGGCTCGCGCCGAGCGCCTGCCAGTCAATGCTGTCCGCGTCAGAAGCGCCCCGGAACCAGTCCGGCACATCCGGCTCGGACGGGGCGGGGGCGGGCGCTGTTTCGGGCGCAACCGGCTCTTCCAACGGGCCAGTGGACAGGTCCATGCGGCGCAACCAGTCCGGCGCTTCCTCTACCGGCTCCTCCAGCCCCAGGAACCAGCCAGGCACGAATTCCGGCCCTTCACCGGTCGCTGCGTCGGGTGCGGGCGGGGCGGGCGGCGTTTCGTCAAGCTGCGCGAACCAGTCGGGGACTTCTTCGAGCAGGCGCTCTTCGGGCGTCTTCTCCGCCTCGGCTGCCAACTCGCGCTGCTCGCGCTCCCATTCCTCATAAGTCTGCGCCGGGGGCGGTTTGCTCTCCTGCGGCGATTCGGCGAGCAGCCAGTCGAGGGCTTCTTCGGGCGGCTGCTCTTCGGGCGTCTCCTCCACCTCGGCTGCCAGCTCGCGCTGCTCGCGCTCCCATTCCTCATAAGTCTGCGCCGGGGGCGGTTCGCTCTCCTGCGCCGATTCGGCGAGCAGCCAGTCGGGGAACAGGCCCTTGTCTTGCGCGGGAAGTTCCTCGGCGGCTCCGGCGGTGAGCCAGCCGGGGAGCACTTCCGTGTCTTCCGGGAAGGGCTGTTCGCCGGTCTCGTCCGGCTGCGGCGCGGGCGGTTGAGGGACGCCGGAAGCGCCCAGCCAGGTCAGGTCATCTTCAGGGGCAGCGGGCACCTCGCGGCTGTAACCGGCGGCCTGGCCCAAAGCGCCCAGCCAGTCTTCGTCGGCGAGGGAGAGCGGCTCCGCGCCCAGGGCAGCAGGCTCCTGATCCCCGGTCAGCCAGTCGAGCGTCTCCAGGTCGCCGAGCACGTCGCGGGAGGGTTCCCAGGGCGCGGGGGAAGCGTGCCGATCTTCGTAGGTAGGCGGCTTGCCCCGGCCAAATTCGTCCCAGGGGGCCGGCGCTGGCCCGCCTGCCTCTGGCGCGCCAGCCGGCTGCCCTGCGAATTCGTCCCAGGGCGCGCGCGGCAACGCCGATCCGCCGAGAGGCTCATCGGATCGGTCTGGCAGCAGGTCGTCTTCAAAGTGCTTCGGATCGTCCGGCATAGCCTTCTTGTCCTGCTCTCACAAGCCTGCCCCCATCAACCCCGGATCGAGCGATCCTGGCCGGTCAGCACGCGCACGCCAGCGGCGACCGTGCCCAGCCCCACGCCGATGAGGATGCCGCGCGCCCCGGCGCTCACCGGCACGCGCACCAGCCACTCGCGCACGTCGGCCAGGGCTTCGGTCTCTTCAAGCGGAATCCAGCCCACCAGCGCCACCAACACCGCCAGAGTGAACAGCACCGACCAGACCGTGACCTGGCGGCGCATCAGGCGGTAGGCGGCATAGACCAGGAAAAACACCAGCAGCCCGGCCAGCGCCGACTCCAGGCTGACCTGCACCGCCTCGAACGCCCGCGCGCTCATCTGCTCGCCTTCCAGGTCGCCCGACCATACCCCGGCACGGTCCAGGATGCGCAGCGCGATCACGCCCGCCGCCACCAGCAGGGCCAGCAGGCTATACGGCCAGCCGCGCTCGGAGCGGGCCAGCCGGCCCAGGTGCACCGCCAGCAGGTTGAACACACCGACGAACACCGCGACCGCCGCGATCACCGTGACCAGGCGCAACATGAGCGCGGCAAAATCCGCCGCCGGAGTCCCCCACTCGCTGGACAGACCGACGAGCATGGCCACGCCCACGCTGATGGCGGTGAGGGATGACAGGAAGTGGAGCAGGCGATGGTTGTTCACGAGACCCCCTCAGCCAGCGCGCCCTCCGCCGGGCGCACACCAGGCTACCTCGCTTGCAGCGCGGCGGCGATGATGCCCAGGATGACCAGCCAGCGCAGCACGTCCTGCGCCAGGACGCTGCCGCGCTCCAGCGCCGTGCCGCCCAGGTAGGCCGGGCCAGCGTACAGTTCTTCGCCGAGCAGCACCTCGCGCGCCTGGGCGAAGGCAACCGCCTGCCCTTCCAGCAGGTCGCTGTGGGCGATCACGGCCTGGCTGTGGCGCAGCGCGCTCTCGCCCAGCAGGGCCAGGCTGGTGCCGAAGCGCCCCAGCAGGATGTTGCTGTCGGCGTCCAGGTCGGCGGACAGGCTGGCGGCCCCCGCCGCGAACGCCAGTCCCGCCGGGTACCAGGCGGCAGCGCTGCTGCGGTAATAGTCCATCGTGCGGCGATAGAGATAGGCGCGGCGCAGCGTATCCTGCGCCAGCGGAAGAGTCATGGGGCTGGTCAGCGTCAGCAGCGGAAGCTGGCGGCTGATGGCCAATCGCTCGCTCATACGGTAGGCGATCTCAGCGGATACCAGCGCCGTGATCGTGCTGGCGCTGCCGAGCGCGCTGTCGCCCAGCGAGAAATGAACGCGCCTGGCGCTCTCCACTGCGTCCGCGGCCAGCACAGGCAGCGTCTCGTAGGCGCGGATGGGGCGCAGGCGCACAGTGAAGCGCCGCACGAGGAAGCGCCCGGCCATCATCGCCGCGAATGTGATGGCAACCACGACCCAGATCAACCCGCTGTCATTAATCATCTGTCCGCCTCGTCTTGCGCCACCGTCAGCCGCTCGCGCAGCCAGGCCACGCCGCCGGGCGCGTCGAGCACGCGCGCCAGGTCAGCGACCGCATCGCGCGGCAGCACCAGGCCCAGCGCCGGCTGCGCGACCCACAGCGCCTGTGCGCCCAGCGGTGCGAGCGGCTCCGCTGCGTCCAGCAGGGCCGCCATCACCCCGCCCAGGCCCGCCGCGTGCAGGCGCTCGCCCCAGTGGGACAGGCGCGCGGCCAGACGCTCGGCGTCAGGAAGCTGCTCAACAGTTGCCATAGCGCCAGTATAGCACAGCGCCAATCTGGAGGAAATTGGACGAATAGGGTGATTGGTTCTTGGTGATTGGTTGTTGGCTGCTGGTGATTCTCTGCGTCCTCGGCATCTGGGCAGCGACGGACTTCCGCAGTCTTGCGTCGCACGCGCCCCGCAGCGCACTCGCCGTTGACAACTGTTGGTCAATCCGCTAAGATGCAGGCTGAGGGCGCGGCGCGTCCTCGTTGACAACCCACCCCCGACCGACGGCGGGTTGCAGGCAGGTTGCTCGGACTGGGTCCTGCGCGGCAGGGCGTCCGAACCGTGTCAGGGCCGGAAGGCAGCAGCACTAAGGGCTATCCCCTGGGTGCCGCAGGAGCGCCTGGCCCGAGCAACGTGCCCGCAACCCCGTTGTGTTTCTATAGGGGCGTTTGAGTGAAGAGAGTTACGTTGTGACCCCTCAGGAACGCTCCGCGCCAGCCCGCAGACCGCGCCGGCGCTGGACGCGCGCCGTGCTCGTCGCCGCAAGCGCAGCCCTCATCGCCAGCGGCGCGCTGGCCGCCGACCGCCTCACCCGCAAATCGGTCACCCTGGACGTGAGCGGCAGCGTCCAGCACCTGCACACGCACGCCGGCACGGTGGGCGAGGCCCTGCGCGGCGCTGGAATCCCGCTCGACCCCGAAGACCTGGTGCATCCCCTGCCACAGGCGGCGCTGCGCGACGGCATGACGATCACTGTGCGCAAGGCGCACGCTGTTGCCGTGCAGGTGAATGGGACGCTGCGCCAGGTGCGGACGCAGGCCGTCCACCCGCTCGACGTGCTGGCGGAGCAGGCGATCCCGCTCGGCGCGTATGACGTGGTGCAGGTCAACGGCCAGCCTTATCCCGCGCAGCAGTTGGAGCAGATCGAGTGGGAAATCCCCGCCGTCACCATTCGTGTGGTGCGCAGCGTGACCATGAGGCTGGTCGAGGGCGACACGACGCAGGTGCTGCACACGACGCAGGCTGATGTCGGGCGCGCCCTGGACGCCGCCGGTGTGGCGCTGTACCTGGCCGACCGCATCACGCCCGACCCCAGCACGCCGGTCGCCGACGGGCTGATCGTCGCCATCGAGCGCTCGGCCCCACTGACGGTCATCGCCGACGGGCAAACACTCAACACGCGCGCCCTCGGCCCCACTGTCGGCGACGCCCTGGCTCAGATCGGGGTCGCTCCGGCTGACCTCGACACCACCATTCCCCCGCTAGAAGCGCCCCTCGCGGCGGGCATGACCATCCGCGTGGTGCGCGTCCGCGAAGACCTGATGACTCAGGACGAGCCGATTCCCTTCACCACCATCACCCGCCAGGACTCGACGCTGGCCCCAGGCGAGGAGCGCGTGATCCAGGAAGGGGCCGACGGGCTGCGCCGCCAGCAGATTCGCAAGCGCAGCGAGGACGGGCGCGTGGTGAGCCGCGAGACGGTGGCCGAGTGGATCGTGCAGACGCCCGTCCCGCGCATCGTCGTCCAGGGCGACACCGCCCCATGAACGACCGTCACCTGCTGGACGGACGGAGCATCGCGCCGAAGAAGAGCCTGGGGCAGAATTTCCTGCACGATCCGCACACGCTGGAGAAGATCGTCGCCCTGGCCGAGCTACCGCCCGGCGCAACGGTGCTGGAGATCGGCCCCGGCACGGGCAACCTCACCCGCGCCCTGGCTCGCGCCGCCGGGCGGGTGATCGCCGTCGAGGTGGACGACCGGCTGATCCCGCTGCTGGAAGCCGCCTTCGCCGACCAGCCACACGTCGAGATCGTGCACGGCGACATCCTGACGCTCGACCTGGCCGGCAGACTGGGCGACACACCGTACATCCTCGTCGCCAACCTGCCCTACTACATCACCAGCGCCATCCTGCGCCACGTCTTCGAGGGATGCCGCGCCCGCAGCGGATCGTGGTCACCGTGCAGCGCGAAGTCGCCGAGCGCCTGGTCGCCGTCCCCGGCGACATGAGCCTGCTGGCGGTCAGCGTGCAGTTCTACGGGCAGCCGCGCATCGCCCTGCGGCTGGGCGCGGGCGCGTTCTGGCCGCGCCCCGACGTGGATTCGGCGGTCGTGCGCATTGACGTGTACCAGCGCCCGCCGGTGGACGTGCCGGACGAGGCGCTGTTCTTCCGCGTGGTGCGCGCCGGCTTCGGCCAGAAGCGCAAGCAACTGCGCAACGCGATCAGCGCCGGGCTGGGGCTGGACAAAGCCGCCGCCGATGCCTTGCTGCGGGCCGCCGGGATCGCTCCACAGCGTCGCGCCGAGACGCTGAGCCTGGAGGAGTGGGCGGCGCTGGCGCGGGCGGTGGCTCGGACGGCTGAGACGACGGGGCTGCGCTCAGGGCTGGCTGCTGAATTACCAAACTCGCCGGGAGATGTCGCACCGCTCCGGCGAGCTTCGCGCTGGACCCAATCGAGGCCGCCTGTTGCAGATGCCGTATAATTAAAGGTAATTAAAGGTGTGATGGAACGGATTGGAGAGAAGATGCGATGGCCGAGCACACGTTATCCTATGAGACGGTGTACACGCTGGCGATGCAGCTTTCGCGGGCCGAGCGCGCCCGCCTGATCGCTCAGATCGCGCCCACGCTGGTCGAGGAGCCGGGCAAACAGCCCAAACGGTCTTTGCGCGGCCTCCTGTCTGGTCATGGCCCGGCCCCGTCCGCTGAGGACATTGACCAGGCGCGGCAGGAGATGTGGGGCAACTTCCCGCGGGAGGATATTGGGCGATGATTGTCGCTGTGGCTGACACACACGCTGTAGTTTGGTATCTGTACGACGACAAGCGTCTGTCACCGGAAGCCGGGGTTTTTATTGATGGAGCTGCCCGGCGTGGAGACGCCATTGGAGTATCCCCCATTACGTTGGTTGAGATCGTCTATCTGGCCGAAAAAGGGCGTATCCAACCTCAGACGCTTGCACTCGTCGCCACTGCCCTTCAGTCGTCCGATAGCGTACTGGTCGAAGTCCCTCTCGACCTGAACGTAGCCCAGGCGCTCCCGCACGTGCCCCGGACTGACGTGCCTGACATGCCCGACCGCATCATTGCAGCGACAGCTCTGCATTTCCAGGTGCCGGTCATCAGCCGCGACGCAAGAATCCAGGCTGCGAACCTGCAAACCATCTGGTAACACTCACCCCCGCCCGGCGCTGGCGAAGAAGACCTAAACAGGTCCAACCAGTTTCGTACTCCGAAGTCTGTTTTTGCGCGCCCCCTGCCGCGCACCCCCCAAAATCCCGTTTGGCACGCGCCCCCACCCGCAGTATGATTACCGCGCACTCGCCGCTGTTCGCGCAACAAATCCCCATCGGCAGCGTAACCTGGCTCACGCGGGCGCGGAAACAGGGATGGCCCCTATGAACGACTCTATCTGGCGCAAGATCATCGGCGACATCCGCACGCGCAAGGGCCGCACGGCGCTCGTGGCGGCCAGCATCTTCATCGGCGTGCTGGGCGTGGTCACGCTGATCACCGCCGGCGATCTGCTCGTCAGGCAGCTTACCGCCGACATCCGCCAGGACGAGCTGCCCATGCTGGTCAACTTTGTCGTCATCCCCGGCGACCCGCCCGCCAATCTGGACGATGCAGCGACGTTGAAGATGCTCGGCGAGCTGCCCGGCGTGACGGTGGTTGAGGGCCAGGCCAATTACCCTGTATTCTGGAAGCTGCCGGACGAGACGCGCTTCCGCGAGACGCGCGTGCAGGCCTACACCCAGCCGTTCGATGCCGTGCAGTTGGGGCCGCCGCGCCTGGTCGAAGGGCGCTGGCCGCGCGAAGGGCAGCGCGAGCTGCTGGTCGAGGTGCGCCTGGCCGATGACTTCGAGCTGAGCGTGGGCGACACCCTGGACGTGCGCATCCTCAGCGATGTCGAGAACCTGCCCACCGAGTCGTGGACGGTGAGCGGGCTGGTCTTCGACGCTTACAGCCAGCAAGCCAGCCAGCAGCTTTATGCCACCTTCAACGACGCGCGGCGGATGGCCGGTTTTGTCGGGATGAACATCATCAGCGCCCGCTTCACCGACTACGCCACCGCCGAACAGTCTCTCGAAGCGTTCGGCGCGGCGATCACCGATCAGACACCGTACATCACCTTCTTCCAGCTTTCTGAGGACCCCGCTCAGAACAGCGCCATCGAAGCCACCAAGCAGTACGCGGCAGTGCTGGCTGCGCTGGCCATTGTGGCCATGCTCGTGTCGGGCTTCCTGGTCATCAACGTGATCAACAACATCGTGGTCGAGCAGAAGCGACAGATCGGGGTGATGAAGTCGCTTGGCGCGCTGCGCCACGAGACTTTCATGATCTATGCGGGCATCGCGCTCATCTACGGTATGCTGGGCATGGTGCCCGGCGTCATCCTGGGCATCCCGCTCGGCTACCAGATGGCGGTCGTCATCGGCGACTTCGCCGGAACGCTGATCAACGAGTTTCAGGTCTCGCCATCCGGCGATTGCGCTGGGCGTCGTGCTGGGGCTGGGCGTGCCCGTCCTCTCGGCGGTTCTGCCCGTCTACAGCGGCACGCGGGTGACCATTCTCGAAGCCATGACCGACCTGGGCATCTCCGGCGGCTACAAAGTGGGGCCGATTGCGCGCTTTATCCGCGCCCTGCCGCTGCCCGTGCAGATCAAGCAGTCGCTGAGCAACATCAACCAGAAGAAGGCGCGGATGACGCTGACCGTCGCCACACTGGCCCTGGCGGTGACCGCGTTCATGGGCGTGTCGGCGGTCTTCGTGCGCATCAACCAGGTGCTCAACGACATCCTCGACACGTTCTCTTTCGAGGTGCAGGTGCAGCCCACGCAGAGCCAGCCCTATGAGGAGTTCAAGGCGCTGGTGCTGGACAACGTGCCGGCAGTGGGGGAAGTGTATCCAGGCACGGCGCTCTCGGTGCAGATCGAGGGCTATGTCTCGCCACTCACCAATACCAGCCAGCTTATCCTCAGCGGCATTGAGACGTCCGCGCCCTTGCTCACTCTCGATCTGATCGCGGGCGATGGCTGGGCGCAAAACCCGGACCGCGAAGGCATCGTGCTGACCCGCGAAGTCGCCAGACAGATCGGCAAGACGGTTGGCGATACGCTGACCATCAGCAACGGCGGCAAGCACCTGGAGCCGGAGATCATCGGCATCGCCAACTTTCCGTTCGACATCGGCTTCATGGAGTGGCGGCAGCTTGCCCGCTTCGCCGGCTACGTGCGCGGCGCGCCCAAGCCCAACACCTACTTCACCCAGGCGACCGTGCCGGGCTACGAGGGCGCGCTGGAGGGCGGGGCGGTGACCGCCTGGGGCGTCAATGCAGAGATCATCACCCTGGTGGACTTCAAAGGGTTCCTCACAACCGTGCCGACTCAGCCGGCGGCGATCATCAGCGAGGGGCTGGCCGGGCGCGCGGGCCTGCAGGTGGGCGATGCGATGACGGTGGACTTCGCCGAGCAGAGCGAGACGTTCATTGTCGGCGCCATCTTCGCGCCCAAAGACGCGCTCATTGACCTGGCCGCTCAGAACGGGCTGGACGACCCGCAGGCGCTGCGCAGCGCGGACATTGTGGGCGTGGCCTGGGAAGACCTGGCCCGCTATGAGGGCGTCGGCCTGGAAGGTGAGCCGATCCCCAACGCCTTCGCCCTGGTGCTGCGCGAGAAGAACCTGAGCGCCCGCGCGGTAGATCGCGTGATCGAGGACGTGAACGAGGCGCTGGTTGAGCAGGGGATCACCTCGTCGTTCACCAATCTGGTGGAGATCGCTGACATGGCGTCCAACGCCATCCTCAGCGTCGGCATCATCCTCAACATGGCCTCGCTGGTCATGGCGGCGGTGGGGGCCATCGGCCTGCTGACCACGCTCTCGATCAGCGTTTTCGAGCGCCAGAAGGAGATCGGCGTCATGCGCTCGGTGGGCGCCGGGTCGTGGCAGATCATCGTCCAGTTTCTTGTCGAAGGGGTGGTGGTGGGCCTCATCGCCTGGGTGATCGCCGCGCCGCTGAGCGTGCTGCTCGCCTACGCCCTGACCAGCCTGCTGCCCTTCGGCAAGTTCATCGAGTTCGCTTACCCGGCGTGGATGTTCGCGGCTGGGCTGATCGGCATCCTGGTCATCGCCGCCGTGTCCAGCATCTGGCCGTCAGTGGCGGCGTCGCGCAAGACCGTGTCGGACATCCTGCGCTATCAGTGATGCGGCCAGACAGGAGGCGCGTCTTCCGGCTGGGGGCAAAAGAACATCATCGCAGAGGTGCAGAGGACGCGGAGAAGGATTAACGCCATCTTTCCTCTGCGCTCTCTGCGCCTCTGCGGTTCAGAGAATGGTCACGCCTCGGCGATTTCGACCGTGTGCAGCGCGTCGCCGGGGTGCGGGTCGCGCAGGGGGTCGCGCTCGCGAATCTTGAGCAGCACGGTCAGGCTATCGGCGTCGGCGATCTTGCCGAAGACGGCGTGCTTGCCATCGAGATGCGGCGTGGCGGTGTGGGTGATGAAGAACTGGCTGCCATTGGTGTGCGGCCCGGCGTTGGCCATGCTCAGCACGCCAGGGCCATCGTGCTTGAGGGCCAGCGCGCCCGGCTCGTCGTTGAAGCGGTAGCCGGGGCCGCCGCGTCCGCTGCCGGTGGGATCGCCGCCCTGGGCCATGAAGCCGTTGATCACGCGGTGGAATGTCGTGTTGTCGTAGTACCCCTCGCGTGCCAGGAACACGAAGTTATTGACCGTGAGCGGCGCCTGGCTGGCGAACAACTCCACCACCATATCGCCCCGCTGCGTCTTGAAGGTCGCCGTGTAGTGCTTGTTCGGATCAATGATCATTCCCGGCGGCGAACCGTACTGTTTAGGCATGAGTCTGAACCTCGCTTTGCGTTGTGAACCGATGGGCAGAGTGTAGCAGATCGCCGTCAGGTCTCCAACGCCGCGAAATGCGCTCACGGCGTCACGGCTGGCGCGATTGCGCATTCGCGGGGCCTGCGGTACGATCCCCGCCCGGACTGGGGGGTATCGGTAGGCACGCTGGACAGGGAGTCGCAGGGCTATGATTGAAGAGCCGGAGATCGCCCCGGAAGACACCAAGCCGCGCCAACCCATCTCGCTCGACGAGCGGCTGCGCGCAGAAGAACCCCCCATCACCGACGACGATACGAATCCCAGCCGCCGCATAGCCCTCGAACAGCAGTTGCGCGCGGATGAGCCGCCGGTCAGCGCCGACGACACCTCGCCCGCGCGCGTTCGCCCCGCCGGGTCGCCCTGGACGCAGCGCCTCATGACCGCGGTGATGCTGCTCGGCGCGCTGACCCTGTCGGCGCTGGCCGCGCTGGTCTGGCTCGGCGAGGACGATGAGGGAGCGCCGGAGGCTCCGCTTGTAGAGAGCACCGCACAGGACGGCATTGCCCAGGTGCCCTCGCCGACGCCGCGCCCCACGACGACGCCCGCCGCTGTTGTGGGCGTGCCAACCGCCATCGCCGGGCCGCTCTACCCGACCGCCGCCGCCGATGAGATCGCCGCCGCCCTGCTGACCCCCGTGCCCGCCCGACCCGCCGGCGACGCCCTGGTGCGCCAGAGCGCGCCCTTCACCATCCGCCCGGCGACGGCGCGCGCGCAGGTTGTCCAGTACACGGTCAGGGATGGCGACACGCTGGAGAGCATCGCCGAGCAGTTCGGGCTGGAAGACTTCTACACGCTCATCTGGTCGAACAAGAGCAGCAAATACAACCCGCTGCGCGCCGGGGCGCAGCTCAACATCCTGCCCGAAGACGGCGTCTACCACGAAGTCACCGATCCGATCCGCATCGCCGACCTGGCCGAGCAGTACAAGGTTGATCCCTACGCGATCATTGACTCGGAATACAACGATCTCTTCGGCTCCACGCCGGGGACGATGCTCGTGCCGGGTCTGCGTGTGGTGGTGCCCGGCGGCGAGGGCGTGCGCGAGTTGTTCCTACCCCAGCCGATGGCCGTCACCGTCGGGGCGGGCGGGGAGATCAGCGGCACGTATATCTTGTGGGGCTGCACCGCCGAGGTCACCGGCGGATCGGCTCCCTGGAGCCGCCGCCCGCTCGACAACTACAAGTGGGTGCAGGGTTTTGCCCCTGGGGGGCACACAGGCGTTGACCTGTCGGCCAAGACCGGCGAGCCGGTTTACGCGGCGGGCGCGGGCACGGTTGTCTATGCCGGGTGGAACAGCACCGGCTATGGCAACGTGGTCGTCATCGCGCACGGCTCCACCTTCAGCCTGTACGGGCACCTGTCGCGCGTGTCGGTGCGCTGCAACCAGAAAGTCGGCGTGGGCGACGTGGTCGGCGGGGTGGGCAACACCGGCAACAGCAGCGGCACGCACCTGCATTTCGAGATCCGCGACGCCAACTGGAACGCCCTGGACCCGCGCAACTACCTTGGGTTCTGAGGGGCGAGACTGAATGTAGAGTTCTTGGTTGCTGGTTTCTGGTTGTTGGTCAGACTCCTCTCGTGGAACAGGTTTTACCAAGAACCAATCACCAACAACCGATCACCACGAAACACGGAGAGGGCATGAACGCGGGCGAAGGGATGCAGTGGCCCGTCATCGGGCATGAGTGGGCGGTCGCGCAGTTGGCCCGCGCCCTGCACTACGGGCGCACCCGCCACGCTTACCTGTTCACCGGCCCGGAGCAGATCGGCAAGACGACGCTGGCGCACACCTTCGCCGCCGCGCTCAACTGCACGGGGCCAACGCCACCCTGCGGCCAGTGTCGCGCCTGCACGCTGATTGCCAAAAACGCCCACCCCGATCTGACTGTTGTGGAGGCGGAGACGGCGGGCGGATCGCTGAAGATTGACCAGGTGCGCGCCCTACAGCAGACTCTCGCCCTGCGCCCGTTCGAGGCGCGCTACCGCGTGGCGATCCTGCTCGATTTCCACCTGGCGAACCCGGCGGCAGCCAACGCCCTGCTGAAAACGCTGGAGGAGCCGTCGCCGGACGTAGTCCTGCTGCTGACGGCGACCTCCGCTGACCTGCTGCTGCCGACCATCGTCTCGCGCTGCCAGCCGTTGCACCTGCGCCCGCTGCCGATTCAGACCGTGCGCGCGGCGTTGGAGCAGCACTGGGCCGCCGCGCCAGACACCGCCCAGACGCTCGCCCAACTCTCCGGCGGGCGCATCGGCTGGGCGATCCGCGCGCTGACCGATCCCGCCGCGCTCGACCAGCGCCATGAGGCGCTGGCCACGCTGGACAGCATCCTGACCGCCAACCGCCGTGAGCGCTTCGCGCTGGTGGAGGGCATGGCGCTGGACAAGCCGGGGCTGCTCGATGTGCTGGCTATCTGGCAGGGGTTCTGGCGCGACGTGTTGCTGGTGGCCAGCGGCAGCCAGGCCGCGATCACCAACTATGATCGCGCCGGGCAGATCGCGGCGCTGGCCCGCACCGCCGGGCGCGGGCAGGTCGAGCGCGCGCTGGCGGCCACCACACGAACGCTCGACTTCCTGGGCAAGAACGCCAACACGCGCCTGGCCCTGGATGTGCTGCTGCTAGACTATCCTACCGGGTGAGCGGGCGCAGCGCAGCCCCAAGAGAGAATTATCCCCAGCAGCCTCTCTATAATATAAAGTAGTCGTAGTAGTAGCGCCTGTGGAGATGTCAATAACCGGGCACGGCTTTTCACTGCCCGGTGGCTTCCAGCGCCCCTGCCCGGCATATGTGGCGGGCGCACGCCCTTCAACCTCCCAGGGATTTCCCACGATTTTCCCACATGGCGCGGAATCTCCTGGACGCAGGTTCTGACACCCCCTGTGGATAACTGGCGCGGTTGTCCACAGTTCTGACTCGCCCCGAATCGCGCGCTCACAGCCCCGCGCGCCGCACCCAATATCTGCATGTTGCGGACAGGTGACCCCCCAGATATGGAAGGGCCTTTTAATCTCTGGAGCTTCTATCAACAGGCCGTTGATAACCTGGGGGCGCTATGCACAGGCGGGGAATATTGGCGGAGCGATGAGGAGGCAGTGATGGATAAGTTCCCACATATAGGGGATAGAACCAACACCAGCCAGCGCCATATGGGGGGGGATACGATCGGGTCAAAACAAGCTGGTGCGCCGGACTTGTTGATAACTACGTTGTAGCCACCCTTCTGGCAAGAACTGGCGTAGGGGACAATTCCAAACTCTCTACCTAATGAGAGTTGACTTTCAACACGGGGAATGCACACTGGGCGTCTTGTAGGGGAGGGTTTGCTAACCCTCCCCTACAGGTAGGTTACCGATCATGATCGTCAATTCACACCAGCAACACGCTCCACCGGGCGCAAAAACACCGGCAAGGGTCGGCGCGCAGAGAGTCTGAACTGACGGGGAGTCAGGGCTTGGGCAGCAGCATGAGCTGGCGACGAATCTCGCTCACCTCACGGCGCAGGGCGGCGTCGGCCTCGACGCTCTTGGCGATCTTCTGGTAGCCGTAGAGCACCGTGCTGTGATTGCGCCCGCCGATGGCCGCGCCGATTTCCGGCAGCGAGGCGTCGGTTTCCTCGCGGGCCAGGTACATGGCGATCTGTCGCGCGCGGACGACTTCTTTGGTGCGGCGCTTGCTCAGCAGGTCGTCCAGCGAAAGCTGGTGATAGGTGGCTGTCGCCTGCAGCACGTCGCTGATGTTCGTGGTGCGGCGCGTGAGGGGCGAGGGCGTGTGGTGGCTGAGCACCTGCCCGGCCAGCGCCACGCTGAGCGGCTGGCTGGTGAGGGTGGCCCTGGCGAGCAACTGGGTGAGCAGCCCTTCAAGCTCGCGCACGTTCTCAATCGGCTGCTGCGCCAGGATGCCAGCGACTTCGGCGGGCAGCGCGGTGCCGCGCGCCGCAGACTTGTTCGTGAGGATCGCCAGGCGCGTGTCCACTTCCGGGGCCTGAATGTCGGCCAGCAGGCCCCCGGCCAGCCGCGAGCGGATGCGATCGTCGAGCGTGGCAAGCTGGCGCGGATGTTGGTTGCAGGTCACGACGATCTGCTTGCCCAGGCTGAACAGCGTGTTGAACGTGTGCAGGAACTCTTCTTCGCTGCTGGTCTTGCCCGCCAGGAACTGAACATCGTCGAGCAGCAGCACGTCCACGCTGCGGTAACGCTCGCGCAGCGCATCGGTGGTGTGCGTCTTGATGGCGGCAACCAGAGCGTTGGTGAACTCTTCGCCGGTGATGACCAGCGCCGGCTTGCCGGCGGCCAGGGTCGCGTGCCCGATGGCGTGCAGCAGGTGAGTCTTGCCCAGCCCGACGCCGCCGTAGATGACCAGCGGGTTATAGCTTTCGCCCGGCGCAGCGGCCACCGCTTTGGCGGCGGCGAAGGCGAACTGGTTGCTCGGCCCGGTGGCGAACCGCTCGAAAGTGAACAGGCGGTTGAACGGCGAGTCCGGCAGGGGAGCGCCGGGCGTCGCCTCGGTCGTGCGCCTGATCTCGGTGACGCGCGGGTCCCACTCGGCGTAGCTTTTGGCGGGGGCCGGCGCAGTCACGGGAGGGGCAGCCGGGGCAGAGGTCTGCACGGTGATGGCGGCAGGCGCAGGGGCCTCCGCTGCCGCGCTGACTTCTTTTTGTGCGGGGCCGGGCACCTCTGCCTGAGCGGGGCGTTCGGCCTCGGCGCCGGCGAACAGCGGGGCGCTGCCATTGGGCAGGCTGGGGCGCGGCGGGAGGTTCACCACAAAGCGGACGGTCACATCGCGCTGGAAGATGCTGCTGAGAGCCAGGACGATTTCTGCGTGGAGATGCTTCTCCAGCCAGTCTTTGGCGTAGGCGTGACGCACGCGGATGGTGAACTCGCCGTTGTCATAGGCGGCAAGCTCGGAACCTTTCAGCCAGGTATCGAAAGTGGCGCGGTTGAGCTGTATCTGAAGCTGGCTGAGTGTTGCCTGCCAGGCATCTTTAGGAGTCAGCATCGCAACTCGCCTCAATCGTCTTGGTGCCGCCGCATGATCGTCTTGTAAGAATAGTCTCTTGGCAGGGGGCAGCATTCACGGATCGCGCTGGCCCGCGTCGTAACGTGTGATGAGATTGCCCAAACCGGTCGAAAGAAACCGCTGTCGCGGTCGAGAGGCCCGCCGGACGATGGTGCTCCGGCCTTCAGGGCAAGGCCCCCCCTTGCTCTAGGAGTGACCCCATTCTAGCAAAGACCCCCAGGTCGCACAATCAGAATCGCGCCTTCAACCTTAAAGAATCCGCATTTTTAAGATTCCCCGGAGTCGTGTCGCGGTCTGGCAGCCCCCCAAATGCCCCGAAAAGAGTCAGAAGGCGACTCGCAAAGTGTGTAATCACAACATCTGGGGGGAGTCCCCAGGAATCGGCCCAATGTCTGGTCTTTTTGGGTATTGTGGGAAAAAAACGGCTTATCCCACCTTAAAACATCCCCGCCAATTTGAAAATTTAAGGTTAGAAAATGACGGCCCGATTTGGGAGTCCTGATCTGAAAAGAGCGATTGGCTCGCACACCTGTTCGCCAGACTTGCTGATGATTTCTCCCAGAATCACCCCGGCCCTGGCATCAGAACGACGGGCCAGAGCCGGGGCGAGGGACGCGCGGCGATCACAGCCCCTGCATCTCTTCGCCGGGCAGCCCAAAGGCGAAGCAGCGCCGCTTGGCGTCCAGGGCGGCGGCCAGCACTGTCTCGTCGCGCGTGTGCCAGGTGCGAGAAATGTCTTTGATGAAGCTGTAAATCAGGTCCATCGCCAGCGTCTCAAAATCGGTGCTCTCGATGTCCGACTGCTGCTTGGGCCAGCCATACCCCCAGGCGAACCACGCGCCGTCCTGGAAGACGAGGAAGTCGTAGAAGGCCCTGGTCTGCGGGTTGTCGGTGAGGAAGACGGCAATGCGCGCGCAAGGCTCCTTGAACTGGGCGGCGGGGATGCGCGCTTCGTCGAGAGGATTGGGCCGCGCGAAGCCCGGCAGGGGGGTGAAGATGATGCTCCACTCCTCGATCATCAACTGAAACCCTTCGCACCCGCCGCCAGGGTGTGCCAGGCGGCGGTACTTGCCCACACCAGGGACGCCCCCCTTGACCAGCGCGTTCAGCGCGCCTTCCAGGGCGGCAAACAGGCGGGTGCTGAATTCCTTGAGGGCATGCTCTAGCGCGGCGAGCGTCTTCTCCCGCTCGCGCATGAGCGCGTTCAACGCGGTGACGACTTCGTGATGGTCACTAGGCTCCACAACACATCTCCTCCACAGGGACTCGCTCGTGCTATAGACTTGGAGTGTGCTGCAAAATGGCGGATCGGGCAACTGGAGCTTGTGGTGCGGTGCGAGTACAGGTCGTCAGCGCCGAGCGGGGGTGAGGTCAATCAGGGCGCAGCAGAGCAGCGCCCCTACCTGACACATTTTGCTCGCGCCGGGCAGGAAGAGGCTCGCCGGAGGGCCTGGCCCTGTGCGCCATGTATCAACTGCCGGGCGTGCGGTTGCTACGACTCGCCAGGGGAGCGCCCCGCCAACTGCGCGAAGCGCGCCTTGAGATCCGGGTACAGCGCGCGATAGGTGGCGAACAGGTCGCGGTAGAGGGGCTGGGTTTGCGGGCGAGGGGCATAGACGCGATCTGCCTGGGCCGCCCGCGCCGCCGCCGCGCCGGCGTCGGGGATGAGGCCGATGGCGGCAGCCGCCAGGAAGACATCGCCCAGCGGCGCGCCGGGGTTATCTTTCAGCACGATCAGGGGGCGCCCCGTGATGTCGGCGATGATCTGGCACCACAGCGGGCTGCGCGTCGGCCCGCCGACGGCACGCAGCTCGCTCACGGTCGCCCCCACTTCCTCAGCGACCAGGATGTTGTGCGCTATGGCGAAGGCCACGCCCTCCATGATCGCGCGGCTGAACTCGGCCTGACTGGTGTTGAGGCTCAGGCCGAAGAACACGCCCCGCGCGTTGCCGTCGTTGATCGGCTGTAGCTCGCCGCTCAGATAGGGCAGGAAGATGAGTCCCTGCGCGCCTGGCTCGCTTTGCGCGGCCAGCGCCGTCATCTGCTCGAAGTCGCGCTGCCCCAGCAGGTCGCGCCCCCAGGCCAGCGACGCCCCGAAAGCCACGATGGTGCCCCCGGCAAACCATTTCCGCTCCAGCACGTGGGCGAAGATGAGCAACTGCGGATGGGCCAGCGGCGTCTCGGTCACGATGTAGATCGAGCCGCCCGTGCCCAGCGACAGCATGGCCTGGCCTGGCTCGACAGCGCCCGCAGAGAGGCCCGCTGCTGAGGTGTCTTCCCCGCCGGCGATGACTGGAATGCCAGGTGCCAGGCCCACCACCTGGGCCACGTCCGGCAGCAGGCCGCCGATGATCTGCTGCGAGGGGGCGACGGGCGGGTACAGACCGCGCGGCACGCCGAAAGCGGCGATGAGTTCCTCTGACCAGTCGCACGCCCGCTGGTCGAAGGCGAAGGGGATGCTCGCGTCCGACACGTTCATAACTGGCTCGCCAGTCAGCCGGAAGTTGATGTAGCCGGTCGTGGTCAGGCTGCGCCAGGCGCGCGCGAAGACTTCTGGCTCGTGCTCCTGGAGCCAGATCAGCTTGGGGTCATAATTGTAGGGGGCCGGTTGCTTGCCGTTGATGCGCAGGATGCGTTCGCCGGCGACCTGTCGCATCCACTCGCTCTGCGCCTCGGAGCGCGCGTCCATCCAGATGATGCCGGGCCGCAGCGCGCGGCCCTGGCGATCAATCAGCGTTGCCGCGCAGCCCTGCCCGCTGATCCCGATGGCGGCGACCTGATCGGGCTGCGCGCCCGCCTTCTGCACGACGGCGCGCATGACCTCGACCGCGCCGCGCCACCAATCTTCGGGGTTCTGCTCGGCCCATCCCGGCTGCGGCGTGGACAACTCATAACTGGCCGTCGCCTGGGCCACCACCCGGCCTTCGGGCGTTGCCAGCAGCGCCTTAGCGTTCGTGGTGCCGATGTCAACGCCTAAAAGAAGCTGTTCCGCTGGCATCGCCTATCCCTGTTGATCGCAGCCCCGTCTACTTCGCGCGCAGGCGCTCCTCGCGGACGCCGTGCCGCTTGACGAGCATCTCTATCGTGCGCTCGATCTCCGCCTCGGTCTGCTCTGCGCTCCAGTCACAGGCGGCCCCCATGATCTGCCCGGCCTGGCGCAGCACCCGGCCCGTGACCTGCCCCAGCATAGCCAGCAGCGTGCGCCGCAGCAGCAGATCGTCCAGGTGGGCCACTTTCTCGTGCTCGACCAGGAACAGCAGTTCGCGCTGGCTGTACTCCGGCGCGTCGTCAAGCGGGGCATCCTCGCCGGCAGCGATGAACTGGGCCACCGCCTCGGCGCGCGTGCCATAGCGCTCGAAGAGCGTCTGCAAGCGCGGCAGCGCGAGTCCCGTCTGTGTCTGGAGGCGGGCCAGCCACGCAGTCTGCGCCTCCTCGCCGCGCGGGTACGCCTTACCGCCGCCGATAGCCACCCCCTTGGTGTTGTCCCGCCGCGTCCGCCCCAGGAAAGCCAGCGCCCCGTCGCTTGTTTCTTCGGCGAAGGCGCGGAACGTCGTCCACTTGCCGCCGACCAGCGAGTACACCGGGTAGGCGTGCTCGTCGTCCGGCTCCAACACATGGACAGAGTGCTCGCGCGTGACCAGGCCGGTGAACCCTTCGCCAGTGTTGATCAGCGGGCGCACCCCGCAGAAATGGAAGACGATCTGCGACCGGTCGAGGGCAAGTCCGGGCAGGACGTGCCCCGTGAAGTGGAGGAAGTAGTCAATTTCCTCGTCCGAGCAGATGGCTTCGTCCGGGTCGTCAATGCGCAGATCGGTCGCGCCGACAATTACCTTGTCGCCCAGCGGCAGGATGATGCACATCCGCCCGTCTTTGTTCTCAAAGTAAAGCGCCCCGCCGTCGAGCGTCCGCCACAGCTCTGGATGCCGGACGACGATGTGCGAGCCTTTGGTGCCGCCGATGTAGCGCGTCTTGTGGTGCAGCGCGCCGTTGACCAGATCGATCCACGCGCCGGCGGCGTTGACCACCACGCGGGGTTTCACGTCAAATGCTGCGCCCGATAGCTCGTCGCGCAAAGTGACCGTCTCGCGATTCACGCCCCCGACGCTGACATAGTTGAGGGCGTGGACCTGCTCGCTGCTGGCCTCGGCGTCCAGGACAAGCTCCAGGCCGATGCGCTCGGCATAGGGCATGATGCCGTCATAGTAGTAAGCCGCCCCTATGATCGCCGGGTTGAGCGTCGGGTGTTTGCGCAGGGCCTCATCGCGCGACAGCATCCGGTGCGTCGGCGTGACGCGAGAGTTGCGCGTGAACCAGTCGTAGAAGATCATGCCCAGCTTGACGACCAGCCAGCCGCGCTCGCTGGGCTTCTTCAGCAGACGGACGAACTTGAGCGGGGCGTTCAGCACCCCGGAGAAGCGCGTGAAGATCGGGATGGTAAAGGCGATGGGCTTCACCGCATGGGGCGCGTTGATGAACAGGCGATTGCGCTCGATCAGGGACTCGCGCACCAGGCCGAACGAGCCGTGTTCCAGGTAGCGCAGGCCGCCGTGCACCAGGCGCGACGAGGCGGCGCTGGCCCCGGAGGAGAAGTCCGCCTTGTCCACCAGCAGGACGCTGACGCCCTGCAGGGCCAGGTCGAAGAAGGTGCCGATGCCGTTGATGCCGCCGCCGATGATCAGCACATCAACGTGCGGGTTTTGCTTGTAGTTGGCAATGATCTCTTGCCGCTGCACAGTCCACAACTCCTTGAGCGGGCAAAAGCCAGGGTGTTAGCTGAGCGGGATGCCCAACACGCGGCTGAGCTTCATCACTGTGAAGCGGCTGCGCAGGTAGTGGCCGTACTCCAACCCCCGCGCCACTTCGTCGTCCGACAGGCCGAGCGCGGCCCCGCTGGTGGGAGCGCCGACCCGCTCCAGATAACCGGCGATCTGCTCCGGCGGGGGCACCTTCGCTGCGATCTGCTGGATGGCGTCCCAGCGTTCGTCAATGCGCTGCCTGATTGCGTCGAACTGCGCCTGGGTCATGGCCAGGAAAGGCGCATGGGCGCGCACCACATCGTCGGCAACGACGCCATAGCCCTGGCGGATGGCGGCGATTTCGGCCTCGCGGTCGGGCAGCGTTGCCGCCGCCAGGCGCTGGCGCATCTCGGCGCGGCTGAGCGCGCGAATCTTCGCGTACTGCCCGGCCACGAGGGTCAGAGCGAAGCCCACCTTAGCGCCGTGCAGGGCGGCGGGGCGTCCCTGCTGCAGCAGGAGCATCTCCCAATAGTGGGAGGCGTGATGCTCCGCGCCGGAGGCGGGGCGCGAATCGCCGAAATCGAGCATACACAGCCCGGAGTCGATCAGCGCTTCGATCAGATGGCGCACGCCCTCCGCTGACTGCTGGCCGATGGTCTCGGTGTGGCGGATGCAGCGTTCAATCGCCGCCTCGGAACGCCTGAAGATGTCCGCGTCAAAAGGCTCGTCCCAGACGACCGATCCCAGGTGCCAGTCGGCCAGCGAGGTGATCTTGCCGATCATGTCGCCGTAGCCCGCTGCGATGAGCCGGTGCGGGGCCTCGCGCAGGGTGGTGAGGTCGGCGAACAGGGCGATGGGAGCCTGGCTGACGATGGTGTGCTTGACCAGGTTGAGCACCAGCGGTGCGCCGATGGACGTGAACCCGTCCACCGACGGGGCGGTGGGCAGCGAGATGAATTTGCGCCCCATGCGGTGGCTGATGAAGCGCGTGATGTCCGTCAGCGTGCCGGCCCCCACCGCCAGAAAGGTGCTCGGCTCCAGCGGCGCATTGACCAGCACGGTCGTCAGGTAGCGCTCATCGGCGATGACCTCCTCCCCGTCCAGAACAATGGGGGTCACATGGTGGCCCGCCGCGCGCAGCGCGTCGGCGACGCGCGCGCCCAGGGCGCGATGCGTGTTGGCGTCGGAAACCAGCGTGAAGCGGGAGAGTTGTTTCTCCGCACAGTAGCGCAACAGGTTGGCGAGCGTGTCATCGCCAACGTAAATGGGGCTGATGATGGTCATGGTCTGTCTCTTTTATCCAGGTGTGTGCCAGGCGTAAGGGTCACGGGATATAACTTGCCGGATGCGCGCGGTATCCCCCCAAAGAGTCGCTCGCACGAGCCTGATCTCCTCCCTCCACCAGGGCAGGCACGCTCACCCAAGATGCCGCACCATGTCGTGCATCACATGCTTCAGTTGCTGGTACGTCTCCCGGTAGTTCTCGACATAGAACTGGTAGGCTTCGTGCCGGCGCTGGTCCGGTTGGTAAGCGCCGCTGACCGTGACCATGGCCTCGGCGGCCTGGCGCAGCGAAGCGTAGAGACCCGCGCCCACCGCCGCCGCAACCGCCGACCCCAGCAGGGACGCTTCGGCGACGCGGGTCGTGGCGATGGGATAGCCGGTCACGTCGGAGTAGATTTGCATGAACAGCTCGCTGCGCGTCGCGCCGCCACAGGCAATGATCCGCGAGATCGCGACTTCGTGGCGGCGGAAAGTGTCGAGAATGTCCTTCATGCCATAGGCGATGCCTTCCATGATGGCGCGGAAGACATGCGCCCGGCTGCTTTGCAGCGACAGCCCGACCATCACGCCGCGCGCCAGGGAGTCGGTGTGCGGCGTGCGGTTGCCCTGAAAGTGATCGAGCACGATCAGCCCGTCCGAGCCGGGATCGATCTGGCTGGCTTCGGCGTCGAGCAGTTGGTAGGCGGAAATCCCGCGTTTCTGGGCTTCGGCCAGCGCATCACCGGCGAAGTTGCGCTTGAACCAGCTCAGGATCGAGCCGGTCGAGACCTGTCCCCCTTCAATCAGGTTCAGCCCAGGGACGATCGCCTCTGGGAAGCTGCCGAAGATGCCTGGGAAGTGCACTTCCTCGCTGGTGAAGCCGCAGAGGACGTTGGAGGACCCCATGACCACGCCCAGGTCGCCGGGCCGGGCGACGCCCAGCCCCAGCATCCCCACAAAGGCGTCGCCACCGCTGGTGGCGACCGGGGTGCCGGGGCGCAAACCAAGCGCCTCGGCAGCCGGCGCTGAAAGCGCGCCGACGATCTCGCCGGCGCGCAGCACATCCTGGGGGAACTTGCGCTCGATGCCGCCCAGGCCGATGGTCTCATAGAAGTCCGACGGCCAGCCCCCGCTCGGCAGGTGGTAGTACCAGCGCTGGGTGATCGTGTCGAGATTGAGGGCCAGGCGGCCCGTCAGCCGGTAGGCGAGCCAGTCTGTGTATTCGATGAAGGTGGCGGTCTGCGCGAAGAGGTCAGGCTCGTTTTCCTTGAGCCACAGCGCTTTGGCCGGCATCCACTCGGCGCTGACCCCGGCCAGGCTGTAGCGCAGGGCTTCGTGCCCGGTCTCGAAGATGCGCTGGGCCTGTCTGTTCGCCCGCACATCCATCCACAGCAGCGCGCGCCGCAAGACTTCGCCGCTGGCTCGCAGCGGCACCAGGGTACAGGTCGTGGCGTCGGCGCTGATCCCTTGTATGGCCTCCGGCCTGACCCCTGACGCGGTGAGACAGTCGCGCACGGCACCGACGAGCGCCTCCCACCAGTCGGCGGGGTCTTGCTCGGCCCAACCCGGCTTGGGAAAGTGCGTCGGATAGCTCCGCGTCCCCATGGCGACCGGATTTCCCGCCACGTCGAAGAGAGCGGCTTTGACGGCTTCTGTCCCGCCGTCCACGCCCAGCACGTACATCGCGATGCCCGCCAGTCGCTTTACAGGGCCAGGCCGGTCTTGGCGTCAAACAGGTGGAGCCGTCTGGTCTGCATTTCCAGCCACACCTGATCACCTCGCTCGAAATGCTCGGTTGCTGGCGTGACCACCAGCACCTGCTGGTCGCCCACCGTGGCGGCCAGTTGGCCCTCTTCGCCAAGCGCCTCGAAGGTGAAGACTCTGGCTTCGACCTCTACGGCACCGTTGCCGTTCGGGCGGTGAGCGGCCAGGATGTTGATGGGACGGATGCCGATCTCGATCTGGTCGTTGTTATGGTTCTTCACCTTGTGGGCCAGCTCTGGCGGCAGTTTGATGCTGAAGCTGCCGTCGGTCGCCCGCAGCACGACATCTCCCCCCTGGCTCGACGCAGCGCACGGCAGGAAGTTCATCGGCGGCTCGCCGATGAAGCCCGCCACGAACTTGTTGACCGGGCTGTTGAAGATGTCATTGAACGCGCCCACTTGCTGCAGCACGCCCAGGTCCATCACGGCGATGCGCTCGGCCATGGCGACGGCCTCCAACTGGTCGTGGGTGACGAGGACCGTCGTGCGCCCCGTCCTGGCGTGCAGGCGCTTTAACTCGGAGCGCATATGCGCGCGCTGGGCAGCGTCCAGGTGCGAGAGCGGCTCGTCCATGAGGAAGACATCCGGCTCGCGCACCAGAGCGCGGGCCAGCGAGACGCGCTGCTTCTGCCCGCCGCCCAGCTCGGCTGGCTTGCGGTCGAGAATGTCGGTGATGTCCAGCATGGCGGCGACTTCGCGCACCCGCCGGTCAATGTCACCGTGGGGCACGCCCCGCGCCCGCAAGCAGAAGGCGATGTTGTCGTAGACGCGCAGCGGCGGGTAGAGCGCGTAGGTCTCGAAGGCGAGCGCCACATTGCGCTCGTTCGGGCCCAGCTTATTGACCACGCGGTTGCCGATGACGATCTGCCCCTTGGTGATGTCTTCCAGCCCGACAATCATGCGCAAGGTCGAGGTCTTGCCGCACCCGGACGGGCCGAGCAGCGTCAGGAACTCGCCATCGCTGATGATCAGGTTCAGATCAATGACGGCCTCAACACCACCCCGATAGGTTTTGTAGACGTGTTCCAACCGGACTTCGGCCATGATTTTTCCCTAGTTGAACAGGATATTCTTGTGCGTCTGGGCATCGAACAGCGAGAGCTGGGTATGATCAATAGTCAGGCTGACCGGCTCGTCAATCACGAAGCTCTCCTCAATCGAGGTGAGCACGTCCAGCCGATGCGCGCCCACTGTCGCGGTCAGCGTGCCTTTCGTCCCCAGCCGTTCGTAGACATAGACCGTGCCAGAGCAGACGTTGCTGGCCGGGTGGTGGTTGCCGTTCGCCACGCCGAGATGCTGCGGGCGTATGCCGGCGATGACCTGCTGAGCGTTGGTGTTCTCCAGCGCCCCGCGCAACTGTTCGGGCACCTCCAGCTTGATCGTGCCATCGGTGCTGATCAGCTTCAACACGCCGTTTGTCCGTTGCAGCGTGCACGCCACCAGGTTGATCTGGGGATGGCCGAGCAGTTGCGCCACGAACATATTGGCCGGGTTCACGAATAGCTCGTGTGGCCCGCCAGTTTGCTGGATTGTGCCTTCCTTGAGCACCACCAGACGGTCGGCCAGCGACATGGCTTCGAGGTAGTCGTGGGTCACGTAGATGGTCGTGGCGCGAATGGCCGCTTCCAGCGCCTTGAACTCGGTGCGCATGCGGTGGCGCAGCTTGGCGTCCAGGTGCGAGATGGGTTCGTCCAGCAGCAGGACATCTGGCTCGCGCACCATCGCCCGCCCCAGCGCCACGCGCTGCTTCTGGCCGTTGGAGAGCATACGCGGCAGCCGGTCGAGCAGCATATGGATGTTGAGCAGCTCGGCGACCTCTTCCACACGCCGGCTGATCTCCTGCTGGGTGAACTTGCGCCCAGGGGCCTTGAGCGGAAAGCTCAGGTTTTCGCGCACATTGTAATGGGGATACAGCGCGTAACTCTCGAAGGCCATGGCGACATTGCGGTGATGTGGCTCGATGGCGTTCATGGGCTTGCCACCGATGTAAATCATGCCGCTGGTCGGCCTTTCCACGCCAGCAATCAGCTTCAGGGTGGTTGTCTTGCCGGCACCGGATGGCCCCAACACCACGAGGAACTCACCATCTTCGACCTCGAGCGAAACGTCGTTCACCGCCCGGACGCTGCCGAAATTCTTCGTGAGGTGTTCCAGAACGAGCTTGGCCATATCAGATGCCTTCCTACCCTTTCACAGCCCCGAAGCTCAGGCCCCGGATCAGGTAGCGCTGGATGCTGAGCGCGACAATCATCTGCGGGAATGAAGCGATCACCGATGCGGCAGCCATCCGGTTGAAAAAGGCCTGCGCCGAGGAAACATAGCCCAACGCCGACACGGTGACGGTCTGAACCTGCGAGGCTCCTAAGATCAGCGGGAACATGAAGGTGTTCCAGGCGAACACAAAAGCCAGCAGCGAAGCCGCCGCCAGGCCAGGCCGCACCAGGGGCAGGAGGATGCGCAAGAAGATGCGCCACCAGGGATAACCATCCACCATGGCCGCCTGTTCGATTTCCGGCGACACATCCTCGAAATAACTGCGCAGCACCCAGATCAACAGGGGCAGGGTGATGAGCTGTAACACCCAGACGATTCCGTAGTAGGTGTCATAGAGTCCCAGCCGGCGGTAGATGACCGACAGCGGGATGATGACGACAAGCTCCGGAGCGAAACGGAACGACAGGAACGTGAAGGCCAGGTTCTCTTTGGCCTTGAAGTTGTAACGGGCCAGCGCATAGGCGGCGGGCACGCCGACAATCAGCGACACGATGACCGACCCGCTGCTGATGATGACGCTGTTCATGAAGTTCCGCGGGAACTCCTGCTTGGCGACAACGCCTGCCGCCGCGCGCGGATCGCCGAAGAGGATGGCGTGATAATTGTCCAGCGTGGGCTTGAACATAAACTGCGTCGTGAACAGCTCGTCTGTGCTCTTCAGCGACATCAGCACCATCCAGAAGATGGGGAACAGGGCGAACAGGAAGTAGGCGACCATCAGCACGTCGGCGATGATGCGGCCCATCCGCTTGTTGATGACTTGTGTTTCCATGGCTGGCTTCCTAGCTCGAATAGCCGGCGGCGCGGCGCTGCGCTTTGCCCCAGAACTTCACCAGATACTGGCTGGTGATGTAGATGACGAAGAACAGCGTCACCGCATAGGGCAGACCCTGGGCCAGACGCAAATACTGGATGCTGGTGCGATAGGCCGTCAACTGGTAGGTCATCAGCGTGTTGCCAGGCCCGCCTTCGGTCATGGCGAAGATGATGTCGAACTGCTTCAGCGAGTCCATGAAGCGGAAGAGCACGACGATAATGATGTACGGCGTGAGCATCGGCAGCGTCAGGTTGCGGAACGTGAACCAGAGCGAGGCTCCGTCCACGCGCGCCGCCTCAAACGGCTCGCGCGGGAACGAGCGCAGCCCGGCCAGCAGGATCAGCGCCGCGAACGGCGTGAACATCCACACGTCCACCAGCACAACCGAGAACAAGGCGGTTTCGGGCACCGACGCCCATTGCAGCGACGGAAGCCCGACCGCGTTCAGCATCGGGTTGAGGATGCCGACGCTGGGCTGCATCATCAGCTTCCAGATCAGGGTGCCAATGACCGGCGCGACCATCATGGGGAAGATCAGGGTCGTTTGCAGGATCTTCGCCAGCAGCGTATCGCGGTTGAGCAGCATGGCGATGCCCAGCCCCAGCAGCAGCTCCACGAGGGTGGCCGACAGCGCATACTTCAGGGTGATGGTCGTGCTGTTGACGAAGCCCGAGCTGTGGATCATGCGGTCGTAGTTGCGCAGTGCCACAAAGTTGTCAAGACTCCCCGGACGGTTGAGCGCGTAGGTCGTCAGGGAGTAATAAACCCCCATGCCGAACGGGATGAGGATGCCGACTAGAATGAGCAGCGCCGGCAGCAGGATCAGGTAAGGTCGTGCTCGCACCAGAAACGGTAATTGCGCACGAGTCTGCTGCAGGTCACGACTCGAAGCATGCACAGACGCCAGATCTCCTGTCATCATATTCTCCAGCAAAAATCAACGCGGGATGAGCACCGGTCTGTCTTGAAGGGTCAGCAGCGCACGGGCCAGAGCCAGGAGTGGCGGCCTCGCCAGGCAAGGCCGCCAGCTCCTCGTTGCCAGGCTACTGAGCGCTCATGCGCTTAGTCAAGGATACCTGCATCCTCAAGCATGTAGGTCAGGTTCTCGGCCAGCTCATCCAGCCGTGCCTTGGCATCAGCCCCGGCATAGATGTCTTGCAGCGCCCCGGCCCACTCCGTCGTCGTCTCAAAGAACAGCGGCTGCGGGGTGAACTGAATCTTCATGTCGTTGGCGCTGATGATCTTGAACGTCTCGTAGTAGTCCGTTTGCTCGGCCAGGCGGGCCTGGAAGTCCGGGTTGTCCCAGATGGTCTGGCGGACGGGGTTGACGAAGGTGTAGTCCACAGCGGCGGTGGTCAGGAAGTCCTTGCCGGTCGCCCACTGCAGGAAGTACCAGGCGGCATCCTTGTGCTTGGAGCCAGCGTTCATCGCCAGCGACCAGATCCAGATGTTGGTGCGCAGGCTGCCGTCAGGCCCCAGCGGGCCGGGTGCCCAGGCGATGTTGCCGAGCACGCCCTCGGGGGCCGTGCCGGGCTGGTTCTGGAAGTAGCCCAGGATGTCAGCATCGAACAACATGGCCGCTTTGCCCGCGCCGAAGTCCGAGCCGCACTGATACCAGGTGTAGGTGGTCCAGGCTTCTGGGCCGGATTCGCGGACCATCTGGGCCCACTTCTCAGTGACTTCGACGGCGCACTCGCTGTTCATCGCCGGCCGCATTTCTTCATCATAGTCCACGCAGCCATAGCTGGCGTACATGGTCATGAAGCCGGGATGAATGGTCGCCCAGTTGAGGCTGCCGCGCACCGCGATGCCCGCCATGTCAGGGTTGGCGTCCTTGAGGGCTTTGGCCGTGGTCACCAGCTCGTCGAGCGACGTGGGGACACTCAGCCCCTGCGCTTCGAGCAAGTCCTTGCGGTACATCAGCGCGTTGGCTTCCCAGCCCCACGGAAGGGCGTACTGCGACCCCTGGCCCAGGTTCTCGCGCCCCGGGATCAGGTTCCACATCTCCGAGTTGCGCAGATCGGGCAGGATGTCTTCGAAGTCGTAGTCGGGGTTGGTCTTGGCGGGATCGTTGATGTACGGCTCCAGCGGCTCCATCCAGCCGGCGGGCGCATACTGCCAGATCATGTAGGCGCCGGTCATGAACACGTCATAGGTGCTGGCGTCCCCGGCAGACAGGTCAATGGTGACCTTATCGAAGTAGTTTTGCTCCGGGATGACATCGTACTCTGTCTGGATGCCCGTCAGTTCGGTGAACTTGCTCAGCTCGCCCACCAACGCCTGCTGGTAGGGGTGCTGGTTGAGCAGCAGGCGCAGCGTGGTGCCTTCGTACTTGCGCCAATCGAATTCGTCCTGGGCGCTCGTGACGGACATTCCCACAGGCAGGGCCAGGGCGAGCACGAGAAGGAGCGAGAGAAGTCTGCGGTTCATAGTTTTCTCCCTTAATTGACTGAAATTGAAACGAGCGGACGCGACAATTCAGGTCGAACGACTGTTGCGGCTCACCTCCTTGTTTAATCCAGCGTCAGCAGGTCAAATCCGCAAGTTCTTTGAGACTTTCGATGACGAAATCCGGCGGAGAGACCATCTTCTTGATGTCGTCGCGCTTGGAGACACCGGTCAGGGTCACTGCAGTGTACATGCCAGCCTGCTGCCCCATGAAGATGTCCGTCTCCAGCCGGTCACCGACCAGTAACGCGCGGTCGGGCGGAACGCCCAGCCGTTGCAGCGCCACTTCGATCATGAGCCTGGATGGCTTGCCGGCCAGCAGCTCGACCTGGCGCCCCGTCATGTGTTCCAGGGCCGCGATGGTCGCCCCGGCATCGGGAATGGCACCGCCCGGCATTGGGCAGGTTTTGTCAGGGTTGGTGGCGAAGAAGCGCGCCCCCCTGACCAGCGCCTGATAGGCGGTGTTCAGCTTGCGATAATCTAGCGTGCGGTCGAAGGCGATCACCACGGCGTCAATGCCGTCTGGCACGATCACTTGCTTGGGGTCTTGTCCGGCACACTCCGGCACAATATGCAGACCGTGAGCGCGCAGCTCATTCAGCAGGTTGTCTTCGCCCACCACGTAGAGCCGCAGATCGGGTTCGGTATGGGCCAGGTGGTAGCCCAGCACAAAGCCGGACGTGATCACATCTTCGGGGGAGGTGGGGATGCCCAGCCGGGTGAGTTTGTGGGCGTAGGCGTCGCGCGGTTCGAGGGGCTTGTTGCTGACAAAGAGGGTGCGCTTGCCGTTGTGCCTCAGTTCAGCGATTCCCTCTACCGCGCCGGGCAGTGCCGCGTCTCCCAGGTAAACTGTCCCATCCAGATCGAAGATGAAAGCCTCTATGGGACACGACACAGCGGAGTTCTCCCCAAGACACACTGATGAGGACATAACCCAAATCGCGGGCCTGTTATTTGTGAAAACCGGCACACGCGAAGTTTCATGCACGAGACGGGTATTTTTTCACAACTTATCACAGGTCGCGGATTTTGTCAACCGATTCGCCCCTGCGGCAGCGCGTCTCCAGGAGCGGCTCCCCAGTTGTCAATGAGCGGAAACACGAGGAGGTGGGAGGAAAATGCGCCGGGTTTGATCCCCTGTGTATCCTGGCGCTTCACTTTCAGGGCAGCCTGCCCGGCACCCTCGGTCGTGCTACCTTGCTTGACAGTTTTTGCGAAGAATGATAGATTTCCCATAGAGATAAGAGTGTAGATGCAGGGTGCGCCTGGGGTTCGGGGCGAGAAACTCTGAACTGCAGAGAAGCTTGAGGAGAACACCGAATACTCGTTACCAGTCTCTGCGTTCTGCCCATCTCTGCAGTGATGCTCTCCCCCCACCACTGTGCGCCCCCGCATCGTCGCCAGACAAGAGTCCGATAAGAGCGCGTGCAGGGAAGTTCAAGTTGGCGCTGCTGAATGGAGATGGCACCTGATATAATTGCCCAAGCATGCTGGTTAGCGAAGATATAAGCCCAGGATCGCGGTGTGGCGATCCATTACTGGCAGGTTCCCCATGTACCAACGCGACGAATTGTTGGCGACCGTGGCTAGTCTCTACTACCAGCTTCATATCAGCCAGAGCGACATCGCCGCTCGCCTGGATGTCTCCTCGTCAACCGTCTCCCGATTGTTAAAAGAAGCGCACCAGAAGGGGATCGTCGAGATTCAGATTCGGGTGCCTACGCCGCGCGATTTCGAGCTGGAGCAGTTGCTCATCAAGTGTTTCGGTCTGAAGGATGCCTATGTCCTGAAAACCTCGCCCGACCAAACCAGCGGAAATCTGCTCGGCGCCATCGGGCGTCTGGCGGCCTCCTGCATCGGGCGTGTCATCGAAGGTCTGCCGCCGGGATCGTCCATCGGCGTTGCCTGGGGGACGGGCGTTCACGCGGCGGTGAGCGCCCTGCCCGACCATTACGCGCAGAACATTGATGTCGTCCAGCTTCTGGGCGGCGTTGGGGCGCTGGCCATTGACAGCCCTGACCTGGCCCGCATGGTGGCCCAGAAGTTGGGCGGGCGGCATTACGATCTCCACGCGCCCGTACTGGTTGAGTACCCAGAGTCGCGCGAAGTGCTGATGCACGAGTCGGCCTTCCGCGAAGCCATCCTCCGGGCCAAGTCCGTTGATGTGGCCATCACGGGCATCGGCACGGTGCAGGACGAGGTTTCCAGCTTCTTGCGCGCGGGCTTGCTGTCACGCAGCGATTTGAGCAAGCTGCGCTCGGAGGGCATCGTCGGCGAGATATGCGGGCGGTTCTTCAATATTGAGGGGCGCTGCAACGGCTTTGAGATCAACAAACGCATCATCGGCATTGATCTGGAAGACCTGCGGCATATCCCCCAGTCGTTCGCCATCGCTCATGGTCTGTTGAAGGTCGAGGCCATCATGGGGGCGCTGCGCGGGCACTATATGAAGGTGCTTGCCACCGACGACCGGACGGCCAGGGCCTTGCTCGACCTGGACGGCGCTTAGCGACCCCTGCTGCCGCGCTACGAGGGGCAACGGATCGCTGGGGATGTTGCACCTTGATCGCCATTTACCTCACCCCCGTTTCGCTGCGCTCAACTTCCCCCTCTCCGCTGGCGGAGAGGGGGCCAGGGGGTGAGGTTGCGAGCGCAAGCAACGAACCGGCCACCAGGGTGGGTGTTCCATAAGTTCGAGTTTCGAGGAGATGCAGCCATGAGGATTGCTGTGGGCAGTGATGATGCCGGCGAAGCGCTTCTGTCCGTCGTCAGCGCGTACATCCGCCAGGCACACCCCGAGATTGAGATCGTTGACCTGAGCGCGCCTGTCGCTGACCAGGTGGAATACTATCCAGATGTGGCCGAGCGCGTGGGTGTGGCTGTTGCCCAGGAAGGCTTTGATCGCGGCATTCTGGTCTGCGGGACGGGCATTGGCATGGCCATCACCGCCTGCAAGGTGCCTGGCATTCGCGCCGCGCTGTGCCACGACACGTACTCCGCTGAGCGCGCCCGCAAAAGCAACAACGCCCAGGTGCTGACCATGGGCGGTCGCGTCATCGGGCCGGAGCTGGCCAAGACCATTGTCGAGGCGTGGCTGCAAGCCGAGTACGAGGAGGGCACTCCCTCGGCACCGAAGGTGCAGCGCATGGTCGAGATTGACCGGAAGTATCAGGCGCAGAGATAGCACGTGCGCGCTACACGCGCGCCGCACGCCGAATATGAGTGTCGCACGCCAAGCCAGGCGTGCGACGTTCGTGACACGCCCTAGAGGCTGTTATGCACTGACGGCCCTGTCTTTCCCCAGCGGTTTTGGGTAGCTCCTGGTTGACCTCACCCCCGTCTCGGCGCTGGCGCGCCTCGCCGCCCCCTCTCCATGCATGGAGAGGGGGAAAGGCCGAGCGCAGCGAGGCCAGGGGGTGAGGTAAACAGAGCGCCCCTCTCCCTTGTTGAAGGTACCAAGTTCATAACACGCCCTAGAGCGTGTTATGAACTCTGTGCGCTCGACGCGGCGGGTAACTCACGATGCCCGGTGATCATCTGAACCCCACCCTGTGGTCCCTCTCCGCCAGCGGGGAGCGGCCCGCTCCCCTTTCCCTGCTTGCGGGGAAAGGGCCCCGGGGGATAGGGATTGTAGAGTGCATAACACGCTCTAGCCTTGATCGCTCTTGGGTTTAGGCGGCGCGTTGTCGTCGTCGTAGAATTGGTCAATCATCTCGAAGACGCGCGCGCGGAATTCCTCTGGCTTGTCTATATTCTTCATGACGATCTCGGTGTTGGCGCTGCCCGCCGTCTCGATGCGGATGTCGCCATGACCGAGCATCCGGCGGATGATCCCATAGCTGATTGAGATGTCCTGCACCTGGCTGAGCGGGACGGCGCGTTCCTCTTTGGTGAAAACGCCCGTCCGCCGCACGACCGATCGGCGGGTCAGTCCCAGGTAGTCCTGACGCCACCACAGCAGCCAGATGCCCAGGCTGAAGATGGTTTTCAGCCAGAACTGCGGGCGGCGCTTACTCTGTCTCTTGAGAATCAGCATCTCGTCGGTCACGGGCTTGTTCCTCCTGATCGGGTTGCGAAATGAGCGTGATGTCCGGGGACGGCTGGTTGGTGCGGAAAAAGACAGCGATGATGACCACCACGGCAGCGAAGCCCAGTCCTACCACGACTCCGCCGAACACGGCCTGGCCCAGGGATGTTTCTTCCACGAGCAGCGCATAGAGCACAACCCACAGCAGGCTGAGGATGGCCCCCAGGCCCCCGATGGTGAGCGTCTGGCCCCAGGCGCGGCGGATGGCGATGTATAAGAAAAACAGTGTGACAGCGAATAACAGCAGAAGAATGAGGCCCATGCCCTGCTCCTTCCTGCCCCAGCGATCATAGCCTGCGCGGGCCGGGGCGCAAGCGGCACGCTCGTGCTCCTAAGTGTAGCCCATTCCACGCGCTGGGGGAAGGAGTCGGCTGGGGGGCATGCAAAGGTTGTCAGCGGCTTGTTTGACGTGGGGGTCCCCAGCCTCGCTGCGCTCGGTCCCAGGATAGACTTCCGAAGTCTTCAAGACTTCGGAAGTCTGGTGTCTGAGCGCCTCAGCGCCAAGCGGGGGTGAGGTCAACCAGGGCGCAGCAGAGCGCGCCCGGACTCACAAATCTACTTGGACGTTACGACTTCCTTCTCTGGCTTTTCCAGCTCGGGGAAGCAGCCGAGGAGCGTCCAATAGATCACGTTCGTCTTGGCCTCTTTGAGTTCTTCCCACTCCTTGGGAATCTCCATGTCCTCAAGCTGCGCTTTGGGCACTGTGAGGTAGAGATACATGGTGGCTCCCATGTAGGGATCGTCATCGAGCGCCACGCACAGCGAGAACTTGCTCTTCTCGTCAATCTTCAGGTTCTCCGGCTCGGCCAGGTCTTTTTCGTCCATCCCGGTCAGCGCGCCGTAGACATAGGGCAGCAGATAGCTGATGTCCTCTTCGACGAGCGCGAAATCGCGGTCGAACAGCGCCTCGTCGTCAACGAACTTGGCCATGGTGTCCACCGAGGTCTTCAGGTCTTCGGTGGTGTCCGGGTAGTACTCAAGCAGCCAATCTTCGATGTCGGCCAGCGGCACCTGGTAGTAGGCAAGGTTTTTTTTGTCCTTCTTACCATCGCCTGCGGTCCCCAGCAGCGAATCGCTCAGATCTTCGCTGGTGCTCACCAGAACCATGCCGGTCAACAGCCCAACGACAAACCCTGCCAGCAGAATGATCATGCTGCGACGGTTCATGGCGCATCTCCTTCTTTACGGCGCGTTGATCGCGCTTTGTCTATGATACCTCTTCATATGTTACGACATATGTGATTGAGAAATCAACTCTGGAGGGTGCGAGCAAAGGTTGACAGCGACTCGCTGGACGCGAGATCTTGACCTCACCCCCAGCCGCGCGGCGCTCGGCCTCGGAATAGACTTCCGAAGTCTTGGAGACTTCGGAAGTCTGGTGTCTGAGCGCGTTAGCGCCGAGCGGGGTGAGATCAACCAGGGCGCAGCAGAGCAGCGCCCCTACCTGACAGGTTTTGCACGCACCCATCGCAGAGTGTAGATGGCGCCCCCTCCAAGAGACGCTCACAGCCCGGTCAGCGCGGCCTCAAGCGTCTCGTAGTGATCGAAGAAACGGTCGAAGCCAATGATCTTGAAGACGCGCTCGACCTTTGGGGTGAGCGCCACCAGGCGCAGGTCGCCGTCGCTCGCGCGGTTGCGGGTGAGGATGTCGGCCAGCGTGCGCAGCCCCGCGCTGTTGATATAGGTGACGCCCGCCATATCGAGCACGATCTTGTGCTTGCCTTCCCTGACCGCAGCCTGGAGCGCGGCATCCATCTCGCCGGCCCCCACGCTGTCCACACGGCCTTCGAAGACGAAGACCGCAACGCCGTTGTGATTGCGTTCCGTGATCCGCATCAGCCCGCCTCCCTGACCTTCGTCAGTCTGCTCGCTTGTTATCCGCTTGCGCGGCACGCTGGCGGCGATCAGTCGCGGCCCGCCACCAGGCGACGGTCAATCTCTTCCTGCGCCACCAACTGCCCGTCGCGCACCTCTTCGACGCGCGGAATCTGCCCGGCCAGGTCGCGGTCGTGCGTGACCATGACGATGGTCGTGCCCTGGGTCACCAGGTCTTCGAACATGGCAAAGACCAGGCCCGCCGAGACCGCATCGAGGTTGCCTGTCGGCTCGTCGCCCACCAGCACCTTGGGGTTGTTGGCCAGGGCGCGAGCGATGGCCGCCCGCTGCTGCTGCCCGCCCGAAATCTGGCTGGGATACTTGTGGGCCACGTCGGGCAGGTCCACCATCTCCAGCAGCTCCATCGCCCGCTCTTTGCGCTTGCCGCGAAAGGTGCCGGTGTAGTGCATGGGCATCATCACGTTTTCCAGCACAGTGAGCGTGGGCAGAAGCTGGAAAAACTGGAAGACGACGCCGACATTGCGCCCGCGCCACTTGGCGACCTGGTTTTCGCTGAGGTTGGTCAGGCGCTGGCCGGCGACGAAGACCTCGCCGGAGGTGGGGCGATCAATGCCGGTGATCATGTTGATCAGCGTGCTCTTGCCGCTGCCCGACGGCCCGACAATGGCCACGAACTCGCCTTCTCTGATCTCCAGGTTGACCCCCTTCAGCACCTTGAGCGGGCCGGCCTTCGTTTTGTAGACCTTCTCGACGCTTTGCAGCGAGATGACGGATCCGTTCTGCGCGTTGCCCATGATCTGTTTTCTCCCACACGCTGATCGTTCGCGCGCTTATTGATAGCGTAGAATGTCCGACACGGTGCGCCGGGCAGCGGCGATGGACGGCCACAGGCTGGCGACTGTCGCCACAATGATCATACCAACCAGCCCCAGGCCCAACACCCAGATCGGATAGCTGAACTCAATGAAGTCGGCGAAGCCCAGCCCGTTCAGCAGGCTGACGGCCAGCAGGTAGCTCAGCGGGATGGCGAGCGCCCAGGCCAGCACGCCGATCAGAATGCCCTCCACCAGGAACTGCGTGACGATGGTCCCCGACCCCGCGCCAATCGAGCGCATCACGCCGATTTCTTTCTGGCGCTCGTAGACGGCCATCGAGAGCGTCGTCAGCAGGCCAATGGCTCCTACGGCGGCCATCACCGCCGAGGTGATCTGGAAGATCATGTTGAAGACCAGCATACCCTCCGCCATATCGTCCTGCTGCTGCACCTGGTTGGTGAAGCTGGCCACCATGCCGTCAGCGAGCAGCGCGTCAGAGATGTCGGCGATCACGTCATCCACCTCTGCCGAGCTGGGGTCTTCGGCGCTCAAGGCGATCAGGTAGCCGGTGGGCAGCGGCGGGTCGTCGGACGGGTCATCGGGGGTGCCTGCATCGCCCAGCACAAAACCGGCCTGGCGAGACAGGTCTTCCCACTTCATGAAGACCAGGGGGAACGGGTACGAAGCGACGCCGATGATCTCGTATTCGCGGGTGCGCCCGCCGGCCGACACCACGATCCGGTCGCCCGCCGTCTTGCCAACGGTCTTGGCCGCCGCCGAGGTCAGCACCACACCGGGGCGGGTTGGATCGTCCTCCCAGCCGGTGCCGCTGTCGTAGGTCAGGTCAGTCGCTGGCGTTCGCGGGTCATAGCCGAGCGCCTGCAGCTCGTCGCTGCCCTCAAAGCCAGCCCCAATGCTGATCTCGGTCCCGCTCAAGTCGAACAGGCGCACCAGGAAGCCCGTCCCCGGATACACGCCCGCAACCCCCTCCACGCTGCCGATGCGCTGCGAGACCTGGGTGAAGTCCTGCGCCTCGCTGGGAACGGCCATGATCTGGAAGTTAATCGTCTCGAACAGGTCGCTGATCTCAGCGGTGATCAGGGTGAACATGGCGAAGACGCCCATGAAAGCCGAGGCGGCCAGTGTCAGCGTGATCACGGTCAGGGCCAGGCGGCCTTTCTTCTGCACGACGTTGCTCAGCGCCTGGCGGATGGTGATCGGCAGCGGCAGCGCCTTGATCACGCGCGCAGAGAGGCCGCGCCCCCACTTGCCCGCAATACCCAGGTCGGTCATGGCGTCCCTGATCGTCACGCGCGTCCCGTTGAAGACGGGCAAAAACGCCGCCGCGACCGGCACGAAGAGGCCCATGACCACGCCCACGATCACGCCCACCGGCGAGACCTTGAAGCCCTCGATCAGCGTGAAGGCGAACGGGGCCACGGCCTGCGCCATAGCTGAGCCGACGATGACGCCCAGGATGACACCGGGGATCGTTCCCAGGATGCCATAGACCAGCGCGATGCCAGCGTAGATGATGAAGTTGTCCAGGCGAGTCGCACCCAGCGACTTCATCACGCCGATCTGGCGCTTCTGCTCGACGACGATGGTGTTGACCACGTTCATGACCAGGAAGCCGGACACGACCAGGGCCACCACGGCCAGCATGTTGAGAACGCCGGTGACCTCGGCCACTTCGCCGATCAGGAAGTAATCGTCCGGGTTGTCCAGCCAGTACAACATCGGGATGTAGTTGGTGCGCTCGGCAGCCACTTCCATCAGCCGGTCGGCCTGGTTCTCGCTGGTTTCGGTATCAATGTAGCGCAGGTAGAAGGAGTTGAAGCCGGAGAACCGGGCGATCTGCCGCGCATCGTCCAGGCTGGCATAGAAGCGACGTTCGGGCCGGTTCTGATTGTCGCCCATCGTAACCCAATAGGGGTGGAAGACGATGGCCGAGACTGTCCAGGGTTCGCCGGCCTGCTCGGAACCGGGGATGCGGAAGGTGACGGTATCGCCCACGCCCAGGCCGTATTCGTCCGCCATGCGCCGCTCCAGCGCGATCTGGTTCTGGCCCGGCTGGGGCCACTCGCCCTCGACCAGGCGCATCGGCTCAAGCTGAATCTCGCCAAATGGTTCCGAGAAGGCCATCAGGTCGGCTTCGCGGAAGCGCTCGCCGCTGGCCTCTTGCCAGTACACCGGCACGGTCACCTGGCCCTCGATGCGCGTCACGCCGGGGATCGCCCGGCGGTTGCGGATCAGGTCGAGCATCTGGTCATCGCCGGCCTCGGTCGTGACATCGGTGCCTGCGGCGGGCACGGTCACATACAGCCGGGTCATGGCGACTTCGTCGGGATTGATATCCTCACGGATCTGGCGAATCAACAGGTCATTGGCCGAGATGAGCGTCACCGCGCCGAACACGCCGATCAGGATGCTGATGGCGACCAGGGCGGTGCGTCCTTTACGCGACAGGATGTCGCGGATGATCTTCTTGCCTCGCGTTTTGATCATGACCCCCGCTCCTTGATGGCCTGCTAACCGCGCGTCGCCAGGCGCGTGCGCGTGGCGCGCAGCTCCGCCGTGCGACGGCGTGCTGCCGCTTCAAGCGTGGTCTGGCCGATGGTGCCGTCTACCAGCTCGAAGATTTTGGGCACGTTGCGGATCAGCTCGCGGTCGTGTGTTACGATGATCACGGTTGTGCCGCGATCGGCGAGCTGCTGGAAGAAGTCGAACACGTTGCTGGCGCTCATACGGTCGAGGTTGCCGGTTGGCTCGTCGCCAACCACCAGCGGCGGATTGTTGGCCAGGGCGCGCGCCAGGGCCACGCGCTGCTGCTGCCCGCCGGAGAGCATATCTGGCGTTTTGAACGCCTGATCTCGGATCCCAAAGCGGTCGAGCAGCTTGAGGGCGATCTCTTTGCGCTCGCGCGGCTTCCACACGTCGGCGAAGTCCATCGGGGCCACCACGTTTTCCAGCACGCTGAGCGTGGGCAGAAGCTGGAAGAACTGGAAGACAATGCCCACGTTGCGCGCGCGCCACTTGGTCAGCTTGCGCTGTGGGACCTGGGTGATGGGCACGCCCCCCACCAGAATCTCGCCAGAAGTGGGCGTATCCACTGCTGTGAGCATGTTCAAGAAGGTGGTCTTGCCGCTGCCCGACGGGCCGAGCAGGACCACGAAGTCCCCCTTGTGAATCTCCATGTCAATGCCGCGCAGGACGTTCAGCGGTCCGGCGGGCGTGTCGAAGGTTTTGACCAGATTGTTGATCTGGATGAATGCCTCGGCCATCGAGCGATTCTCCTTTGTCCCTGCCTGGCAACCCACCAGGACGGTTATGAGGGTGGATGTGGAAGCCAGAGCTTGCCAGCGACCGAGATCAAATACGTCCTGGCGCTGAGAAGGTTGCGCGAATCGCAACGCTCGTTGGGCGCTGTGGCGCAACGGGGTGGCGAGTCCGTCAGACCATCCCTGCCAGCCGAATCACAGGCTGTGGGGAACAGCCTTTCACTGACTCACGGCTAGTGGAAACGATAACGATACTAAACGCTCGCAGATGATACATACTTCCCCTCACAATGACAAGGGGCTGCACAGAGAAAGTGCGTGCAAAGGTTGTCAGCGACTCGCTGGACGCGGGGATATTGACCTCCCCCCAGCCTCGCCCCGCGCGGGGGTGAGGTCAACCAGGGCGCAGCGGAGCAGCGCCCCTACCTGGCAGGTTTTGCACGCACCCGTCGCGCCGCTTTACCTCACCCCCAGCCTCGCCCCGCTCGGCTTGCCCCCTCTCCGTTGACGGAGAGGGGGCGGCGAGGCGCGCCAGCGCCGCGCGGGGGTGAGGTCAAGAGGGCGCAGAGCAGCGCCCCTACCTGACAGGTTTTGCACGCACCCGTCGCGCCGCTTTACCTCACCCCCAGCCTCGCTGCGCTCGGCTTGCCCCCTCTCCGTCAACGGAGAGGGGGCGGCGAGGCGCGCCAGCGCCGCGCGGGGGTGAGGTCAACCAGGGCGCAGCAGAGCAGCGCCCCTACGAAAGAACCATGCGTTTATTTCCGCCGCGCTGTACTAGCCCGCAGGGTGGGCCGGCTCCACGCGGCGGATTTGCAGGGGGAAGAGCAGCGGGCCGTGCTTGTGCACGTCCACATAATGGCCGGAGCCGTAGAAATCCACGCCAGGGAGGCGTATGCTCGCAGCGCGGTCAATCTCGATCAGTTTGCGGGAATCGGCTATAGCCAACCACACGCTGATCACGTAATCGCCCGCCGCCAGCAGGCGGTCAAGCGCATTGCACTCCAGCAGAAAGTGGTTAGTGCCCGGCTGCATGTCGAACACGAAGTCAGTCAGGCGCTCGTCGAGATAAGTTACCCGCATGCCGGTGTCAGTCATCAGTCCGAAGCCGATGCCGATGCGCGGCAGCGCCGCCTCCGCGCGCACGTCCAGCTCTACGCGCAGATCGAGCGCGCCGCTGGTCGGGTTGGTGGTCAGCGCCAGGCGCAGGTCTTCGATACCGATGCCGTGATGCACGTCCATGACCGGGAAAATGGCCGTGCTGCGGTCGAGAGCGGTCTCGGCCAGATACGCTTTGATCATGTCACTGACCGGGCCGAGCGCCCGGATATTGCCGCGCTCCAGCCACAGCGCCGACTGGCAAAGCTGACGCACCGCGTCCATGTTGTGGCTGACGAAGAGCACTGTGCGCCCTTCGCCGGCCACGTCGCCCATTTTGCCCAGGCATTTCTTCTGGAACTCGGCGTCGCCGACGGCCAGCACTTCGTCCACCAGCAGAATCTCCGGCTCCAGGTGCGCGGCGACCGAGAAGGCCAGGCGCAGGTACATGCCGCTGGAATAGTGTTTGACGGGCGTATCAATGAAGCGGGCAACGCCGGCGAAGTCTACGATCTCGTCGTACTTGCGGTCAATTTCGAAGCGGTGCATACCGAGAACAGCCCCGTTGAGGTAGATGTTCTCGCGCCCGGTCAGCTCGCCGTGAAAGCCCGTGCCCACCTCCAGCAACGACCCAATGCGCCCGCGAATGCGCGCGTGACCTTCGTCGGGGGGCATGATGCGTGTCAGCACCTTGAGCAACGTGCTCTTGCCGGCGCCGTTGCGCCCGATGACGCCCAACACCTCGCCGCGCTCGACTTCAAAGGACACATCGCGCAGCGCCCAGAACGTGTTGTCCGCGCGGCGAGAGTGCGTTTCCCCACGTTGCCAGGCGCGCAGCGCCCGCATCTTGCTGCGCGCAGCCAAGCTGAGGCTGTCGCGCATGGTCTTGTTCCAGTCAAGGATGCCGCCAATGCGGTATTTCTTGCCCAGGCCGACGACCTGAATGGCGGTGTCGGGTTGCAGCGGGGGAAGGGACATGTGCAGTGCTCCTACACCACGTCCGCGAAGCGACGTTCCATGCGGCGGAAGAAGAACGCACCGCTGATCAGCAGGGCCAGCGAGGCCACCGCTGACAGCGCGAACATCAGCGGCACCGTCTCGCCCTGGCCCAGCAGCGACCAGCGAAAGCCCTCCACCACGCTGACCATCGGGTTCAGCCCGTACAGCGTGCGCCAGGGTTCGTCGAGCAGGCTCGAGGGGTAGACCACCGGCGTGGCGTACATCCAGAACTGCGTGAGGAAGGGCACCACATAGCGCACGTCGCGGTACTCGGCGTTGAGCGCCGACAGCCACAGCCCGACGCCCATAGACGTGCTCAGCGCCAGCAGCAAACACAGCGGCAGCAGCAGCAACGAGACCGCTGTGGGGAACAGCCCGTAGTAGACCATCATCCCGATCAGCACCAGGAAGGCCAGGAAGAAATCCGGCAAGCCACCGACCACCGCCGAGATGGGCGTGATCAGCCGGGGAAAATAGACGCGCTTGACCAGGTTGGCGTCGCGCACGATGCTGTTGGCCCCGTTGGTCAGGCCGGCGGCGAAGAACGTCCAGGGCAGCAACCCGGCATAGCTGAAGATGGGATAGGGGATGCCGTCCGAGGGGATCTTGGCCAGCCGCCCAAAGAAGATGCTGAAGACGATCATGGTGAAGACTGGCTGCAAAATGGCCCAGGCCGCTCCGAGCAGCGTCTGCTTGTAGCGCACTTTGATGTCGCGCCAGATGAAGTAGAAGAGCAGCTCGCGGTAGCGCCAGACTTCATCCAGCCCCAGCGACACCCATCCGCGCAGCGGCTTGATCAGCGTGATCTGCTCGCCGGGGGCGATCTGCGTACCCGGAGCGGGCGTGCGTTCACTCACAGACATAGGCATTTCATGGGGTATTGTCGGGCGCCCTTTCGTGTCCGGCGCACATAAGTCATCCCGCCGCCCATCCCGCTCGGCGGGCGCGCTCTGCTCTCGAATGAAGCGGGGATGTCGGGGGACAGCGCCAGCAGCGGCTATTGTAACCTGCGACCCTTGACTGTCAACCGCTGGCGAGCACTGAGCAGGGTAATCGCATCAAACGTGCGTGTTGTTCTACCTCACCCCCAGCCTCGCTGCACACGGCTCGCCCCCTTTCCAACGTGGAGGGACGGACATATCAGGCGGTGTTGATTTAGCGTAACGGCGAGCGATCGCAATCAACGGAAGGAACGGGCGGCTTGAGCGAGAAGCTCAGCAGCCTGGCAGGGCCTGTAAGGGCGGGTTTGCAAACCCGCCCCTACAACCGGCTCCCCGAAGTCGCCTTCTTCGGTCGTTTCTCCCCTTGCATTGTTCTTCCGTAATCTATCGTTAGCCGTCAATGCAATCTCATTTGTCCGTCCCTCTAACGTGGAGAGGGGGGGCGGCGTGACCCGCGCCAGTGGGCCGAGCGGGGGTGAGGTCAACCAGGGCGCAGCAGAGCAGCGCCCCTCCCTGACACGTTTTGCACGCGCCCCAGCAGCGGGTTCCAGTGCCTGGATGCACCCCAGCCGGTTATACTCTGTGGTGACAGCCGCGTTGCCGGGGGCTGGCGTGTCTCGCGCGGATGAGTCCGCCCGGCGACCATCATGATCGAGAAACCCATGAGACTGAGCCTGAACCTGAACCCGCGCAAGATCGCGCTTGCCCTCGGCCTGATCGCGGTGCTGCTGGCGCTGCAAAGCATCTATGCGGACCATCTGCTGTTCAACATCCTCGGCAAGAACGGCGACACGGTCCTGACGCGCCTGCTCGAACTTTTCAGCATCAACACTTACGAAAGCGTGCCGACCTGGTATAGCATCATCCTGTTCTTCCTTGCGGCGAGCCTGCTGGCCTGGATCGCGCTGATTGGGCACGCGCGCAGCGAGCCTCACAGCCCGTATTGGATGGGCCTGGCTCTGGTCTTCTTGTACATTTCGATGGACAAGGGGACGACTATCCACGAGGCGGTATCGGCCCTGCTGCGAAGCGTCTTCAAGGCATCAGGCTTCTTTCAGGACGTATGGCTGATCCTGGGCATCTCGCTGGTTATCGCGGTCGGCATCCTGTACGTGCGCTTTTGGTGGAGGTTGCCGGGCCGCGCGCGCCTTCTCTTCGCCATCGCTGCTGCGGTGTATGTGGGCGGGGCAGCGGGCATCGAGGGCCTCAGCACTCGCCAGTACTATCTCGACGACGGCAAATCCTTTCCCTACCTGGTCATCTCCTCCATTGAGGAAACGGTCGAGATGCTCGGCGCGGTCGTCCTCATCTACGCGCTGCTCGATTACCGGCATCAGTGCGAGCAGGAGCTTGTCCCACGTGGCCAGGCGCGCCTGCCTGCTGACTTCAGCGACGTGCAGCCCCGCTGGCCGCTGTCACTGCGGCGCACGGCTGTTGGATTCGCCGTGCTTCTGCTGCTCGTTAACGGCGGCCTGCTGCTCTGGAGCATGGCCTAGCGCGATCAGAGCGAGGACATCTGGGCGGGATAGCACGACGGGCGGGAGCGGCTCGCTCGCCGCTACGTGGCAGGGAGCGGCCTCATTCGTGCCCGGCGCGGCAGTCGCGGCAGAGGCCGAAGATGGCCATGTGATCAATGCGCGGCTCGAAGGCGTATTCGCGGCGCAGCCGCTCGCGCAGCGCATCCATGACCTGATCGTCAACGTCAATGACGCGCCCGCAGCGCAGGCACACCAGGTGATGGTGCAGCATCCGATCAATGACCTGGTAGACGACCCCGGACTGCCCCAGATCGGTCTGAGCGACCGCGCCGCGCTCCTTGAGCCACTGCACGATGCGGTAGACGGTCGTCTCGGTCAGGGCGGTGCCCTGCGCCGCCAACTGGGTCTGGAGGTCCTGCACGGTCAGATGATCGCCGCTGGCGCACAGCGCCTCGATCACCGCCCGGCGCTGGATGGTCAGGCGCTCGCCCTGCTCGCGCAGCCGCGACACAATCGTCTCGGCGCATACCATCGGCGACTCCCCCTTCCTCACTGGCGCTGGAGCGTGTTATGCACTTTCACCCCCTATCCCCCGGCCCCTTTCCCCGCAAGCAGGGAAAGGGAGCAGCCCGTCCCTCCCCGCCGGCGGGGAGGGACCACAGGGTGGGGTTCAGGTGATCACAGGCATCGTGGTTGCCCGGCGCGCGCTCACTCGGCGTCAGCGCGCTCCGGATGCTCGATCTTCGCGCGGGCGGGCGGGATGTAGCCGCTCTCCAGCCGGCGGAAGTCAACCGCGCCGTCCTCGTTGACAAAGACTTCTACCAGGTCGCCCCGCACGAACTCGCCCTTGAGCAGGCGGACGCTGAGCGGGCTTTCGATGTAGCGTTGCAGCGCGCGGCGCAGCGGGCGCGCCCCGAACTGCGGGTCGAAGCCCGTCTCGGCCAGCTTGCGGCGGGCGTCCTCGGTCAGGGCCACGTACAGCCCCTGCTCCTCCAGCCGGGCGGCGATGTCGCGCATTTGCAGGTCAACGATCTTCTCCACGCTCTTCGCGCGAGAGCGGCTCGAAGATGATGATCTCGTCAATACGGTTGAGGAACTCAGGCCGGAACGCCTTGCGCATGGCCTCTTCGATCTTCTTGTGATCGGCCACCAGCGTCGGGTCGCCGCTGGGCACGAAGCCGAGCGCGCCACCTGCCCGCGCGTACTCGGTGCCCAGGTTGCTGGTCATGATAATCACCGCGTTGCGGAAGTCTACCGTGCGCCCCTGTCCGTCGGTCATGCGCCCGTCTTCGAGAATCTGCATCAGCGCGTTCCACACTTCCGGGTGCGCCTTCTCGATCTCGTCGAAGAGGATGACGCGGTACGGGCGGCGGCGGACGGCCTCGGTCAGTTGGCCGCCCTGCTCATAGCCGACATAGCCGGGCGGCGCGCCAAACAACCGGCTGACCGTGTGCTGCTCGCGGTATTCGCTCATGTCGAGGCGCAGCAGGGCGTCCTCGTCGTCGAACATGAAATGGGCCAGCGCCTTGGCCAGCTCGGTCTTGCCCACGCCGCTGCTGCCCAGAAAGATGAACGAGCCAATGGGACGGCGCGGGTCCTTCAGGCCGCTGCGCGCGCGGCGGATGGCGTCGGAGAGGGCGGCGACCGCCGCTTCCTGGCCGATGATCCGCTTGTGCAGCTCTTCTTCCATGCGCAGCAGCTTGTCGGCCTCGGTCTCCAACATCTGATTGACGGGGATGCCCGTCCACTGGGCGACGACTTCGGCGATGTCGTCGGCGTCCACCACCTCGTCGAGGGTGTGCTCGCGCTGCCAGCGCTCGACTTCCTGCTCGTATTCCCGCTCAAGCTGGAGCCGCTGCGCCTTGATCTTCATCGCGCGCTCGTACTCGGTGTTCAGGCTGGCTTCTTCCTCCTCGACGGCCAGCCGGTCGAGCCGCTTCTTGAGTTCCTTCAGGTCGTCGGGCATCGAGTAGAGCGCGACGCGCAGCTTGGCGGCGGCCTCGTCCATCAGGTCAATGGCTTTGTCGGGCAGCTTGCGCTCGGTGACGTAGCGGTGACTGAGCCGCGTCGCCGCGACCAGCGCCTCGTCGGAGTAGGTGACTTTGTGGTGCGCCTCATAACGGTCGCGCAGGCCATGCAGCATCGCAATGGTCTCTTCGACGGACGGCTCTTCGACGAATACCGGCGCAAAGCGGCGATCCAGCGCCGAGTCGCGCTCGATGTACTGGCGGTACTCGTCGAGCGTCGTCGCGCCGATGCAGTTCAGCTCGCCGCGCGCCAGGGCTGGCTTCATCATGTTGCTGGCGTCCAGCGCGCCCGAAGCGGCCCCCGCGCCGACGACCTGGTGCAGCTCGTCAATGAAGAGGATGATCTCGCCCTCGGAGCGCTGAATCTCCTCGATGGCGGCTTTCAGCCGCTCCTCGAACTCGCCGCGGAAGCGGCTGCCGGCGATCATCGCGCCCAGGTCGAGGCTGATCACGCGGCGGCCCATCAGAATCTCCGGCACGTCGCCGCTGGCGATCTTCTGGGCCAGCCCTTCGACGATGGCCGTTTTGCCGACCCCGGCCTCGCCGATCAGCACGGGGTTGTTCTTGGTGCGCCGGCTGAGAATCTGGATGACGCGCAGGATTTCGTCGTCGCGCCCGATCACCGGGTCGAGCTTGCCCTCGACGGCCAGGCGCGTCAGGTCGCGGCTGTACTTCTCCAGCGTGCGGTAGCGCGTCTCGGCTTGCGGGTCGGTCACGCGCTGCCCGCCGCGAATGTCTTTGATCACATCGTAAACGCGCTCTTTGCTGACGCCGACATCGGCCAGGATGCGCGCCACTGCCGTGCGCCGCTCGCTGAGAATAGCCAGAAAGAGGTGCTCGGTGCTGATGTACTCGTCCTTGAGACGATTGGCTTCTTCGTTGGCGATGTCCACCACGCGCTTGACGCGCGGCGTGATGAACACCTGACCGGTGCCGCCGCCGTAGATAGCCGCCTTGGGGCTGGCCCGCAGCAGGCGGTCCAACTCATCGCGGATGCCGTCCTGATCCACGTTCATCTTGGCCAGCATCTGCGGGATCACGCCGTCGGGCTGTTCCAGCAGGGCCAGCAGCATGTGCTCGGTGTCTACCTGATTGTGACCGTAACGCTGCAGGATGTCGTAAGCGCGGATGGCAGCGTCCTGCGCGCGCTCGGTGAAGCGGTCAAAACGCATCATGGCGGTGTGTTCCTCAGTTCCTCAGATGGTCCCGCTGACCGGCGCCCGGTCAGACGGGCAGGGAGTCGCCTGGTGATCTGCGCCCCCTGCCATCGAGTCTACACTGAACGAAGGGGCAAGGCTATCAGAAACCCGTTGGAAGTGGGCGGGGCCGGGTAGGGCCTCCACCCCGCGCGGCGCTGACGCGCCTCGCCAAGTCTGGCGGAGGCTGGGTCGGCAAGTGGGCGCTTACGCCAGACTTCCCCGCCTCGCAGGGGTCTGCAAACAAGCCGTGAGCGTGTTTGTCCCCTCCTCACCCCCGCGCTCCCTCGCCCCTGTGGCGGAAGGAAGAAAGGCGGGGCGAGGCTGGTGCTCGCCTCTTCTCTCCGCGCCTGTTGGGGGAAGGGGCTGGCAGGATGGGGGCATTTGCTGGGTAACCCCCGCTCGGGCTGGCGCGCCTCGCCGCCCCTTCCGTGGACGGAGAGGGGGCAAGGGGCGTGGGGCTGAGGGGTGAACGTCTCCATGGTCTCATAACGCCAGATTCCGCGCCTGTCGCAGGGGCGGGTTGCAAACCGTCGGGGGGCGCCTGCAGCCCTGTTTCTCATCCCTCGGCGCTGACGCGTCGCCAGCCGAGCGGCGTGACTGGGGGTGACAACGCACACGTTTGATGCAATGATGCAACAGCCTCCGCACGCACCCCCAAGTGACCATGCCATTCGCCTGAGGAGTGCGCTATAATTGCTCTCTGGAAACCGGTGAGCAAGACACAAAAGAGGCTCTCAAAGTGTCTGTCCGACAACCCGTCTACCCGTTTACTGCCATCGTGGGCCAGGAGCGCATGAAACGCGCCCTGATCCTCAACGCCGTCAACCCCAGCATCGGCGGCGTGCTGATTCGCGGCGAGCGCGGCACGGCTAAGTCCACCGCCGCCCGCGCGCTGGCCGCCCTGCTGCCAGAAATTGAGGTCGTGGCCGATTGCCGCTTCGGGTGCGATCCGCACTACCCGGAGCGCCTGTGCGACGAGTGCCGCGAGCGCGTGGCGCGCGGCGAAGCGCTGCCCAGCAAGACGCGCCGCACGCGCCTGATCGATCTGCCGATCAGCGCCACTGAAGACCGCGTCGTCGGCACGCTCGATATCGAGCAGGCCATCCAGAAGGGCGAGCGCCACTTCGATCCGGGCGTGCTGGCCGCGGCCAATCGCGGCATCCTCTACGTGGACGAAGTCAACCTGCTCGACGATCATGTGGTGGACTTGCTGCTCGACTCGGCGGCGATGGGCGTCAACGTGGTCGAGCGCGAGGGCATCAGCTTCCAGCACCCGGCGCGCTTCATCCTGGTGGGCACGATGAACCCGGAGGAAGGCGAGCTGCGCCCGCAGCTTCTCGACCGCTTCGCCCTGTCGGTGGATGTGGCGGGCCTGCCGCAGGCCGACGACCGCATGGCCATCCTGGAGCGGCATATCGCCTTCGACGCCGACCCGGTCGCTTTCCGGCGAGAGTGGCTGCCGCGTGAAGAGGAGCTTTCGGCGCAGATCGAGGCGGGCCGCCATATCGTGGATCAGGTGCACTATACGCGCCGCGACCTGTTCATGATCGCCAACCTGACCGCCAGCCTGGGCGTGGACGGGCACCGCGCCGACCTGGTGATTCTCAAGGCCGCGCGCGCCCATGCCGCGTTCGAGGGGCGGTTGCAGATCACCGAGCGCGACATCCTGCTGGCGGCGGAACTGGCGCTGCCCCACCGCCTGAAGCGCGGCCCTTTCAGCGAGGCGACGCTCTATGAGGGCGAACTGGAGGGCCGGCTGGAGCAGATCGCCGAAGAATTCACTGACGAGCCAGCCGACGCCGACGCTGACACACCCCAACAGCCGGACGCGGAAAAAAAAGCGAGGGGCTGACCGAGCCTGCCGGTCAGCCTGAGTCGGACATTACCCAAACACCCGTCGAGCCAGGGCCGCAGGATGTATTCCAGCAATCGCTGGAAGCGCGCTGGTGGGACGGTGGCAAGAAGGTCGAGCCGGGCCAGGAGTTCCGGGCGCGCCGGCTGGATACGCCGCTCGACCGCCTGACGCGCCGCATGCGCGGTCGGCGCAGCCGCACGCGCACCGAGCGCAAAGATGGCCGCTACATTCAGGCGCGCCCCGCCGGCGACCGCAAGGACGACATCGCCTTCGACGCCACCCTGCGCGCCGCCGCCCCCTTCCAGCGCGAGCGCGCGCCAGAGCGCCGCATCAGCCGGCTGGCCTACTCCATCCACACCCAGGACTTGCAGCGCAAGGTGCGCGTGCGCAAGTCGGCCAACCTGATCCTCTTCGTCGTGGACGCAAGCTGGAGCATGGCCGTCGCCGAGCGCATGAACGCCACCAAAGGGGCGATCATGTCGCTGCTCACCGACGCCTACCAGCGCCGCGACCGCGTGGGGCTGGTCGTCTTCCAGAAAGATCGCGCGCAGCTTGTGCTGCCGCCCACCAACTCGGTCACGCTGGCCAAGAAGGCCCTGGCCGATATTCCCGTCGGCGGCAAGACGCCCCTCTCCGCCGGGCTGTACCTGGCGCTGCAAGTCTTCCAGCAGCAGAAGATCGCCCACCCGGACGTGATGCCGCTGATGATCCTGCTGACCGACGGCGCGGGCAACGTCTCGATGACCGCGCTGCCTCCCCAGGAAGAGGCGCACCGCATCGCCGAGCAGATCAAGGAGTCGGACATTCGCAACGTGACGATCAACATGGAGCACTCGGCTTTCGACCAGGGCCTGGCCCAGGAGTTAGCCAATCACCTGGGCGGGCCGTGCTACACGCTGGCCGAGCTACACGCCGAGTCGCTGTACGTCGCGGTGAAGCAGGAGCTAGAGCAGTAGCACGCGGGGCGCAGCAGAGCAGCGCCAGCCATCCCTTCCGCCGCCCCGTCACCGCCCTTACGAGGCGGCGGCTTTTTGCTTGACGCGGGCGAGCGCCACGTCTACCCTGGTCAACTGCTCTTGCGGTGTGTCGGCGCGGAAGCGCAGGATGGTGTAGGCCCGCTGCAGCGGGTCGCAGTAGCAGTACTGCCCGGTCTCCGGGCGCTGCACCACGTTCTGATCTACCAGCCGCTTGAGCGCCGCGTCAATGTCCGGGTCTTCGCCCGTCCAGGCGGTCAGATACTCCTTGATGCGCGCGCGGGAGACAGGCTCTTCGGGCGCGTCGGCGATGATGTAGGCGACCTGGAGCGCGCGCTCCGACGCCTTGATCTCGTCGTAAGCGGAGACAAGCGTCGGCGATGAGTTCTTGATCGCCTCGCGGATGGCCGCTGGCACGTCGCTGGCGCGGATCGTCCAGTCGCTGCGGTTGCCGCTGCGCGCCTGGGCGATGTAGGCGCGCACGATGCCCTCGCACAGGCGGTGCGTGTAGTAGGGGAAGTTGGCCGAGTAGCGCACGATCTGGGCGATCACTTCTGGCTCGTGCTTCAGGCGCAGGGCGGCGAAGCCTTCGACGGCGATCTGGCGAATCTGCTCGTCGGTCAGGCGCGGGACGTGGATGGCGGTCAGGTTGCGGGCCACCGACTCGTGCACCTGGACCAGGTCTTTGGCGCTGTCGCCAATGCCCACGATGATCAGCGAGACCTGCAACTGGTTGTCGGAGACTTTTTTGATCAGCTCCGGGAAGAACTTGCGCGTGCTCTCGTCGGTGATGCGCTCGTAGTCGTCCAGGATGATCAGGGCGCGCTTGCCCTTCAGATGATCCACGATGACCTGTGGGCGCGCCTCCGGGTCTACCAGTGGCCGGGCCGTAGTCGTCTTCTCGGTGCGTGTTTTGTCTTCCATCTCGACCAACTTGCGCGTTGACGACCGACCTGGCTCCGGTGATCTCCGATGTCAGCACCTTCACGACAACGTCCTGCACGCCCATTTGGGGCAGGATGGACCCCAGGATGTGCCGGAAAGTGTCGCCCTCGCTGACCGAGTAGTAGAGCGGCTCGATGCCCTGCAGCGAGACCATCTCCGCGCACAGCTTGGCCGAGGCGAGCCTGGCCAGCGACGTTTTGCCGACACCGCGCTCGCCGTAAATGATGATGGCCGCGCCGAGATGGTACAGCGCGCCGCGCATGTCCTCGATCAGCTCGTCGCGCCCCTGCAAGAAGCGGATCTCGCGGACGGGCGAGCGCGGCGTGAACACCGTCGGCAGGTCTTTCTCAATCAGGTCGCGCACGCGCACGGGCGTGGGCTTGGTCTGCGGCTCTGGCAAGGCGAGCGGCTGCCTGGGCGGCGGTGTGCGCTGCGCGTGGCGCGTCGCTTCCTTCCACCGCCGTTTCAGGCTCGCGTACAGGAGATCAATCGCCTTCAATGGTGTGTGTTGCCCCCCGCTGTGAGTGTTTGGTGCAGCGGGCCGCGCCCAGCCCAACCAGGCCGCCCGCTCACTTCTTCGATGTGGGCGTATTATATGCCGGGGAAGCTGTTCGACGAAAGGGACTGCTGAAGCAGGGCAATCGCATCAAAGTCCGCCGCGCGCCAGCCTACTCGTAGGGGCGTATCGCCATACGCCCCATGTGCACCAACTTATTTCCACCCCCTCCCCTCCCCCTCCCCCCCCCCCCTCTCTCATCCCCCTCTCTCTCGCTGTTAGAGAGGCGTGTGCAGCCAGGCGCTGGCGCAGCGAGGCTGGGGGTGAGGTAGAACAACACGCACGTTTGAAGCGATTGCCCTGACTGCTGAAGAGACTTCCGAAGTTTTCAAAACTTCGGCAGCCTGGTTCGGGAGAGGGCGCAGCAGAGCGACACCCCTACCTGACAGGTTTTGCACGCACCCACGTCCGGGGTCTACGAACAACCTGTCGCCAGGGGAAGTTCGGGAATGCTCGCTGAACGCCTCTCCCCCTACCTCCCCCTCTCCAGCCGAGCTAGAGAGGGGGGCGATCTGGCAAGTCGCTCACCCCTTCCCCTGGCTTTGCTGGGGGAGAGGGCCGGGGGATGGGGACCTTCGACAATTACCTGACAACTCGTTCGTGCACTCGCTGTGTTCCCTCGCGTGGCCTGGCAGGGTCACCGATGGTATACTCAGTCATTGGCTGTTACCGGGGTAACTACCAGTACCAGGAGTGAGCTATGCGAGACTTCATCTCCGATCGCGTGCGAGCGGTACCCCCATCCGGCATACGCAAGTTCTTCGATATCAGCGCCACCATGACCGATGTGATCTCGCTGGGCATCGGCGAGCCGGACTTTGTCACGCCGGAGGCCATCATCCGCGCGGGCATCCATGCCCTGGAGACGGGGCACACCCACTACACCAGCAACAGCGGCACCGCCGAGCTGCGCCGGGCCATTGCCGACTACCTGGAGCGGCTGTACGGCGTCAGCTACCATCCCGACCGCGAGACTCTGGTGACGGTCGGCGTCAGCGAGGCGCTGTATCTGGCGATGAACGCCATGCTGAACGCTGGCGATGAGGTGATCGTCCCCCAGCCAAGTTTCGTGGCCTATGGGCCAGAGGTCGTCTTTTCCGGCGGCGTGCCGATCACCATAGACACGCATGTGGAGGATGGATTTCAGGTTACCGGTGCCGCTGTAGAAGCCGCGGTCACGCCGCGCACCAAAGCGATCCTGATCGGCTATCCCAACAACCCCACCGGCGCGGTCATGTCGCGCGAGCGCCTGCTGGAGATCGCCGCCGTCGCTGAGCGGCATGATCTGTTGGTGATCTCCGACGAGATTTACGAGCGGCTGGTTTACGGCGTGGAGCACGTGCACTTCGCCGCGCTGCCGGGTATGCGCGCGCGCACGGTGGTGCTGAGCGGCTTCAGCAAGAGCCACGCCATGACCGGCTGGCGGCTCGGCTACGCTGTTGGCCCGGAGGACCTGATCGCCGCCATGCGCAAGATACACCAGTATACGATCATGTCCGCGCCGACTGTCGCTCAGATCGCCGTCGCCGACACGCTCGCCCACATTGACGAGGACATCGAGCGGATGCGCGCCGAATACGACCGCCGCCGCCGCCTGATCGTAGGCGGCTTCAACGAGCTGGGGCTGCGCTGCTTCGAGCCGCGCGGCGCTTTCTACGCTTTTCCGAGCGTGAGCGCGTCCGGCATGGATGAGCAGGCGTTCTCCGAAGCCCTGCTGCATGAGGAGCGCGTCGCCGTCATCCCTGGCTCCGCGTTCGGCGCGAGCGGGGCGGGGTTCGTGCGGGCGTGCTACGCCACCTCCTATGAGAAAATCGAGGAGGCGCTGGAGCGCACCCGCCGCTTCATGCAGCGTCAAAAAAAACCACCCCCCCCCCCCCCCCCCCCCCCCCCCCCCCCCCCCCCCCCCCCCCCCCCCCCCCCCCCCGGCGGCGCCCCGCCCCCCCCCCCCCCCCCCCCCCCCCCCCCCCCCCCCCCCCCCCCCCCCCCCCCCCCCCCCCCCCCCCCCCCCCTCCCCCCCCCCCCCCCCCCCCCCCCCCCCCCCCCCCCCCCCCCCCCCCCCCGGGGGGGGGGGGGGGGGGGGGGCCCCTTTTTTTTCTCCCCCCCCGGGGGGGGGGGGGGGGGGGGGAGGGGAAAAAAAAACCCCCCCACCTTCCCAAACCGCCCCCGGGGGGGGGGGCCCCCCGGGGGGGGGGGGGGGGCCCCCCCCCAATCAAAAAGCGGCCCGGGGGGGGGGGGGGGGGCCGGTTGCCCCCGGCACCCAGGTGAAAGTCGAAGGCGTTGTAGACGGTCTGGCCTGCGCTCACAGCCGCCACGAAGGTGTCTGTGGCGTCCACACAGCGCCATTCGCGCTGCGCGCACTGCTCCAGCAGGGCCATGCGCCCCTCGACCAGATAGGCGATCATCTCTTCGCCGAGCGCGCCCGTGCTCCAGGCGGCATACACTTCCTCTTTGGTTGGGATCAGCAGGATAACCAGCTCGGCCCCCATGCCTTCGGCGATGGCGTGCGCTTCCTCGAAGGCAGCCAGCGTGCGCTCCCAGCCCCACTGCACCGACTCATAGCGCAGGTCGTGAGACCCCATCCGCTTGTTGAACAAGACATCGCGCCCGTTGACCGCGACGACGGCCTCGATGTCGGCAGTGTTCTCGTCGCGGCGGTCGAGCCAGTCACGCAGCAGACGGTAGACCGCTGAGTAATCCGCCAGGGGGCCGTAGTCGGGCACGGGGTCGGCGAGGGCGGGCGGGCCGCCGAGGGCCTCGACTTCGCCGCGAATGCGGGCGTGGTCGTAGTCGTCTTTGTAGTCGTTGCCGAACCACTGCCAGACCACCACCTGAGGGTTCATCGGGGTCGCATACGTGCCCAGGATCATCTGGTGGGACAGCGATCCCGTCCCCGGCACGGCGAGATTCATGACGCTCCAGCCGAACTGCTGGCGAAGCTGCTCCACCCAGCAGTCTGCAAAATCCGTCCAGCAGAAGGTGAAGGAATCGCCCACCGCCACCAGATCAACAGGCCACTGCGGCGGGGTCGTGCGGAAGCCCTCAATGCCGTCCCACAGGCTGATCGTGTCGAAGGTGAACTGCGCGTCCCCCCAGTGAACAGGGTAATCAGTGAGGTTGGCGGGCATGCGCGCCTGGTACTCGCGGCTGGTCTCCCAGGGGAAGACCGGGATGATGTGCTCCTCGCTCCAGGGCACGCGGCGCACGTGCTGGATCACGCCCTGCGCCCCGCGCGGCAGCGCGTCGAAGCCGGCGCGCAGCAGGACTTCGAGCATGAGCCAGGCCAGCAGCAGACCTACGACGACCGCCAGCAGGCGCTTCGCTGTGTTTCGCAGCAGGGAAATCGCCGGGCGAGAGGGGGGCGCTGTGGCAGCGGGCATCGGGGCCATCTCCTGAGTCAGCCAGTGGCCGGCTGGGGCTGTTCGGCAGCGTGCTCCAGGCGATAGACAGCGCCCTTGTAGTCCACCAGGTACAGCTCGCCCTGCTCATCCTCGCCGAAGGACGAGATGACGAACGGCGTGTCCATGAAGGTCTCGCTGTGCCACGTCCCCTCATCGTCGCGGTAGGCGACCCAGGCCAGGCCGTTCACGTAATCGCCGTAGAAGTACAGCCCGTCCAGCTCGGTCAGCGTCGGCCCGCGATAGACGTAGCCGCCGGTGACGGACAGCCCGGCTTCGTGCCCGTATTCCAGAATGGGCGGCGTGTGCTCGCCCAGGACAGTCTCATCTTCCAGGTACGGCTGCGACGCCTCGAAGGCGCTCCACCCGTAATTCTGGCCCCCCTTGCTGCTGGCCGGCTGGAAGTTGACTTCCTCAAAGCGCCACTGGCCCACATCGGCGATGTACAGATCGCCGGTCGCCCGGTCGAAGCTGAAGCGCCAGGGGTTGCGCAGACCCGTCGCCCACGCTTCGGGCACGTAGGCCGGGTCGTCCAGAAACGGGTTGTCGTCCGGCACGCGGTAGGTCCCGGCGTTCACGTCGAGGCGCAGCATCTTGCCCAGGTAGAGGCCCGGCTCCTGCGAATAGTAGTTCGGCTCTGCGGGCCGCCCGCCGTCGCCGAAGCCCATGTACAGGTACCCGTCGGGGCCAAAGGCGAGATTGCCGCCGTTGTGATCTTCAAACGGCTGATCCACCGTCAGCAGGATGACGGCGCTGGACGGATCGGCCCGGTTGGGGTCGTCGGCGGAAACGTGGTAGCGCGCCAGGACGCTGTCTCCCTGGCGGTTTGTGTACGAGACGAAGAAGATGCCATTCTCGCGGTAGTTGGGATGGAAGGCCAGGCCGAGCAAGCCCTGCTCCGTGTAGATTCCGCTGTACACGCCATCGGGCAGCAGGCCGCTGATGTCCAGAAACGGCTCCGCGAGCACCTGGCCGTCGGCGATGACCAGGATCGTGCCGACCTGCTCGACGACGAACAGCCTGCCAGAGCCATCCCCGGCGTGGAAGAGGCCCAGCGGAATGTCGAAGTTGTCGGCGATTTTGACCCATTCATAGGCCACATCGTGCCAGACGACGGCGGTCTGCACCGCCGCCGCCGCGCTGTCTATGACCGTCTTGTTGTTCACTTCGCGGACGTAGGCGATGACCTTGAGCAGGTCGTCATCCGTCAGGTTGGGGTTGCCGCCGCGCGCGGGCATTTCATAGCCGGTCGTGTTGTCCGGATCGGTCTCGGCGCGCCCGTCCTTCAAGAACTGGAGCAGCTCGTCGTCCGTGTGGTCGCGGACGAAGGCGTTCTCCGAGAGGTCTCTGCCGATGCGGTGGCCGGTCACGCCCGCCGCGCCGACGTTATGACACGAAAAGCAGGTGCCCTGGTAAATCGTGCGCCCTTCCATGACCGTTTCCAGGGGGTAGCTCAGGTTCTCCACATCAATCTGGGCTTCGACGGCTGGAAGGTCCACCGGGCGCAGGTTGTTGGCGTCTATGTACGCCTCGATCTCGCGCCAGCGGGCCACCTTGATGAGCGTGATCAGGTCGTTGATCTGGGGCGTGGTCAGAATACCGCCTTCACTGGTGGCGAAGGCCACCATCGCGGTGCCGGGGCGTCCGCGCGCGATGGTCTTGAATAGCTCGCTGTCCGACTGGGCGCGCACCGAAGGGTCATTGAGAGGGAGCGCCTCGTTCAGGCCCTCGCCGGAAGCGCCGTGACACTCCACGCAGTTGACCGCGTAGAGTTCCCTGGCGCGCGCCACCGCCTCGGCCTGCTGCGCTGTCAGCTCGTCCGCCTGCCGGCCTGGTTCGCGCAGCATATTCAGCCCCAACAGCGCAATGAGCAGGATCAGGGCCGCAAAACCGACTTTGAGCATGGACGTTGACAAGAAGACTTCTCCCTCAACAGTATCGTGAACTGATTGGTTGGTTTTTGGGTGGTGGTGGGGGGGGGGGGGAGAGGGGGAGAGGGGGGGGGGGGGGGGGTCGGTGCTCTCCCCCCCCCCCCCCCCCCCCCCCGCGCGGCGCCGCCCCCCCCCCCCCCCCCCTTTGGGGGGGGGGGGGGGGGGGGGGGGGGGGGGGGGGGGGGGGGCCCCTCTCCCTCCTCCCAGGGGGGCGCTGTCAATTTTGCACCCCCCCGTGACAGGCCAGGGCTTGCGCGGCCTGGGGTCAGTCACGCTCAGGCACATGGACGCCGGGCGGCACGCGCTCCGGCCGGGTGCTCGCTGGCAGAGCTTCTTCTGGTGCGGCGGAGGCATAGACGAGATCCTCCGGCCCGGTCGTCGTCCGGCGGAGCGCCTGTCGCGTATCAACCTTGACCCGATCGCCGTCTATCAGCACGGGGAAACGATCCAGCGGGCGCGGCGCGGGGGCAGTGATCACCGCGCCATCGCGCCCGAACTCCGAGCCGTGACAGGGGCAGCTAAAGCGATTGCGCGCTTCATCCCAGCCCACCACGCAGGCCAGGTGGGGGCACTTGCTGTGCAGGGCCAGGAAGCCGCCGTCCTCAAAGCGCAGCAGAAACAGACGCGCCTGGTCAAAGGGGGTGATGGTTCCCGGAGGGAAATCGGTCAGCAGGCCCAGGATGATCACCGCGCCGAAATCTCCCTCCACCGGGCGCGAAGCCAGAAAGCGCAGCCCCAGACAGGCAGCCTGTCCTGCTGCAAAAGCGGTCAGCACGCGCCATGACAGGCCGAAGAAATCACGCCGGGTCAGGCCGGCCTCTTCCTGGGCCGGCTGCCCGGCAGGGCGCTCGGCCCTTGCCGGTTTTATCTGTTCCACGGTAGCACCAACGCCATGTTTTCGCCGCGAAAGAAAACGCCGACGATTGTCAGGGTGACGAAGGCCATGAACAGCAGGGTGAACAGCGCCAGATTGCGCTCGCTGCGCGTGGCTCCCCGCCGGCCCAACCACCAGTAATATACCGCCAATACTCCCAGAATCGCACCCACAGGGATGAAACCGTTGCTGATAGCTGTGGGCAGAGAGGGCAGCAGGGCGGGCAGATCGAGCCAGTATTCGTCGAGCACCACCCATCCTGATGTCACGATCACGCCCAGCACGAAATTGAGCGCGGCCAGCCGACGCCCGCGCCGCGAGCGGAACCAGATGCCCGCCACATCCCACTCTGGGCGCGGGTCTGGGTCCAGATAGGGCAGCAGAAGCAGGCCCAGCGCGGAGAGGCCGGGGATCGCCACGGTGACGAAAGCCGGGTGGAAGTGCAGCAGCAGCTCCTGGAACCCCATGAAATACCACGCGGCTTTGGCCGGGTTGGGCGGGTGAGTGGGGTTGGCTGCGTTCTCCAGCGGCGCATCCACCCAGGTGGACCAGGCGATGAGCAGCACCAGGGCCAGCAGCCCGACCCCGATCTCCAGGTTCACCAGGTGGGGGATGGTCGTGACCCGTTCGAGCTTCCTGCGGCGGGGCGGCGGCTCGTCCAGGGCGCGCGGCAGGCTGAACGAGTCCTTGCGCACCCGCCAGAGATGGTAGGATGTGATGATCAGCATGAGCGGGGGGAGCACGACGATGTGGAAGGCGAAGAAAGTGCGCAGCGTGAACTCGCCGACCTCCGGCCCGCCGATGAAGAACTCGCGTATGTCTTCGCCGACGAGGGGAATATAGCTCAACATGCTGGTGCTGATCGTCGTCGCCCAATAAGCAAGCTGATCCCAGGGCATGAGATAGCCCGTGAAGTTGGAGAGGGCGACCAGCAGCAGCAAGGCCAGGCCCAGCAGCCAGTTGAACTCGCGGGGAGGATGGAAGGCGGCGGTGTAGAACACGCGCAGCATGTGCAGCACCGACACAATCAGCAGCAGGTTGCCGCTCCAATGGTGCATGTTGCGCACCAGCGAGCCGCTCCACACCTGGCTGCGCAGCTCCAGAACGCTGGCGTAAGCCTGATCAACCGTCGGCGTGTAGACGAAGACGAGCAGCATCCCCGTGAAGCCCAGCACCACGAACAGCAGGACGGCCAGCAGGCCCAGTCCATAGCTGTAGGTGAACTGTAGAGCGCGTTTGGGAACGGTGGGCGCGTGAAGGTGCAGGATCAGATCGTTGAGGATCAGCCGTTTGCGCCCGCGATCGTCCTGCGGCCACGGCTCACGCCAGATCGAGCGCCGCACGCGGCTGATCAGGCCCGGCGTTGAGCCATGTGGTTTTTCCTGTTCCACAGACGTACCAGCTATCCTTTCAGGCTGCGCGGTTAGAGCACCCTACCCCTCAGCGTCGCGCGCGCAGCGAAAACCGATGAACCAGCTTCTGGTGTCTGGGCCGGCCCGAAACCGCGCGGCTGCGCTGGTGCCGTAGTCAATGTAGCTGCCCAGCCCACCCCGGTAGACGCGCAGGCGGGCTGGGTCGTTGGGGTCTTCGCGACCGTCCCGCGCGTTGTAGGGATAGGGAGCGTACAGGCTGCTGACCCATTCCCAGACGTTGCCGCTCAGGTCGTAGGCTCCCACCCAAGAGACGCCTCCAGGGCGGCTGCCGACGGGCGCGGTCTCGTTGTTGAAGTTGCCGTCATACACCAGATCGTCTTCGATGAAGCGGTCGCCCCAGGGATAGTACAGGCTGTCGGGGCCGCGCGCCGCATATTCCCATTCGGCCTCAGTGGGCAGCCTGGCCCCGCGCCGCGCACAGTGATCGCGCGCCTCAAACCACGTCAGATTCTCGCGCGGGCGGTCGTCCCCGGCAAAAGCGCCCTGCGATCCGTACTGCGCGTTGGTCACTTCATAGCGATCGATCCAGAACGGCTGGTCGAAGCAGATCTCGTACACGGGCTGCTCGTCGCGGCGGCCATGCCGGTTGCCCATCAGAAAGCAGCCCGGCGGGACTTTGACCATTTCCACACCGTCAAACTCCTGCACGGTGACCGGCCAGTCTTCATTGTGCCTGATGTAATCGGGCTTCGACGAGGTCAGCCCCAGTGGGCCGCACCCACTCAGAAGCAGCAGGCCAGCCGCTGCCGCGAGGAGTCTGCGTGACAGGTTCATTCAGATGCCATCTGTGGCGTGTGCGTATCCAGCGCGCAACCGGCCCCCACCTGCCGACCAGTCGCTCGTCTGGGCCTTCGATCTCACCCGGTTCAGGCCGCTGCCGGGCGTCCGCGCCTTATCCCAGTCAAGCGGGCTACTATACCATAGGTGCGCCCGGCTTTCGAAATACTTCCGAAGGGGTGCGTGCAAAAGTTGACGGCGACTCGCTGGACGCGGGGATATTGACCTCACCCCCAGCCTCGCCCCGCTCGGCTTGCCCTCTCTCCGTTGACGGAGAGGGGGCGGCGAGGCGCGCCAGCGCCGCGCGGGGGTGAGGTAAAGGGGGGCGCAGCAGACTGCCTGGCATATTTTGTGCGCGCCCCGGCGCACCGCCTGACAGCGTGCGCAGCCGATTCATCGTAGAATCGCCTGTGAAAGCCAGTCTTGCATGATGCAAGCGCTCCGGACTCGCGCATCTGGAAGGGGTCTGGAGGATCCGACGATAGAGAGCAGACCGAAGGGAGAGTCGAATGCCATCCTACAGAGACCTCCAGCCGGACACAGCCGGAGGACGGCGAATTCTGGAGCGACTGCTGGCCCTGCGGCGGCAGCTTGATCGAGACATTCCCCGGCGCACGTTTGAAGATACGCTGCTGCTGGCGACCTGGAATATCCGGGAGTTCGACTCGCCCGCCTATGGCCCGCGCGTCGAGGAAGCGTACTACTACATCGCGGAGATTGTCGCCCGCTTCGATCTGGTGGCCATTCAGGAGGTGCGGCGCGATCTGAAGGCGCTGTACCGGCTGTGCGAATTGCTTGGCTCGAACTGGAACTATGTCGTCACCGACGTGACTGAGGGCAGCCGGGGCAACGATGAGCGCATGGCCTTCCTCTACGATCGGCGCAAAGTGCAGTTCGGCGGCCTGGCCAGCCAGCTCGTGCTGCCCCCGATTGAGCTGAAGGGCGCAGACGGTAAAACGATCTATCAGCCCGCGTCGCAACTGGCCCGGACGCCTTTCCTCGGCGGGTTCGTCTCCGGGTGGACTCGGTTCATCCTGACGACCGTCCACATCATCTATGGCGAGGACACCAGCAACGACCCCAAGCGCCTTGAGGAAATCCGGCAAATCGCCCGATTCCTGCGAGGCCGCACTCTCGATGAGCAGAACTGGGCGCGCAACCTGATCTTACTGGGTGACTTTAACATCTACTCGCCCCAGGACGAGACTATGCGCGCCCTGCTGGATGCGGAATTTGTCGTGCCGCAGGAGCTTCAGCAGTTGCCCTCCAATGCGCCGCGCACCAAGCACTACGACCAGATCGCGTTCCGGGTTCGCCCCGGCAGCCTGGATATGACGGGCAAGGCGGGCGTCTTCAACTACTATGAGACGGTCTTTCGCCGCGAAGACGAGGCACTCTACGCGCCCTACATGGGCCAGGCTTATGAAGTGACATCGAAGGGAACGCCGCGCAAAGACAAGACAAGCTACTACATGATCTACTGGCGTACCTACCAGATGTCCGATCATCTGCCGATGTGGGTAGAGCTGAAGATTGACTATTCAGACCAGTTCTTGCAGGACAAGCTGAGCGGGCTTCAGCCCTAGAGCGTGTTAGGCACTCTCAACCCCTATCCCCCGCCCCCTTTCCCCGCCAGCGGCCTGGGGTGGCTCCTGGTTTTACCTCACCCCGCCTCGCCTCCCCCTCTCCGTGCATGGAGAGGGGGAAAGGCTGAGCGTAGCGAGGCCAGGGGGTGAGGTCAACAGAGCGCTGCTCTCCCTGGCCGAGGGTGCCAGGTGCATAACAGGCTCTAGAGACAACTTCTCAAATCGCCGAGAGCGCGGCCTGCGCACAACCTGGCAGCATCAGGCGAAGGTAAACTCCGTGCCCACCGGGCAAGGCTGCGCGCGGTCGCCAAAGGCGGATGCCAGCACCACCAATGCGCGGTAGCCGCTGCAATGGTTGGGATAGACCGCAGGCGTGCCATAGCTCGCTGCGAGCGTCTCCACGGCCTGCTGCAACATGGGGCCTGTTGCGCTGACCAGATGGGTGCCGCCCGCGATGGTGGTAATGTCCCCCTCAAATCGGGCGCGCACCTGGGCCAGAATGTTGAGCAGCCCGGCGTGCCCGCAGCCGAGCAGCACGACCAGCCCCGCACCGGTCTGCAGCACCAGCGAGAGGTCGTCGCGGTAGGGATCGGGATGCCAGCCTTCGCCTGCGCGGATCAGGTGACTTGGGGTGCGGCCCTCAAACGAGGCGCGCTCGATGATCTCGCCAGTCGTCCAGACGCCGGGCAGGATTTCCACCGGGTCCGTGCTCAGGCGCAACTCGACGTGCGATTCCAGGTCGGCGCGCGTGAAGCGCAGCCCGATAGACCTGTATTCATCCCCATGTTTTGCGAACCGCTCGCGGAACAGGTCGGCGTGGGCGTACAGCGGGATGCCGGGCCGGGTGTGTTCGAGCACTTTGGGCAGTCCCCCGGTGTGGTCATAATGCGCGTGGCTGATCGCCAGC
>JAOSJP010000022.1 GCA_027494015.1 Anaerolineae bacterium | reverse complement strand
TCATCACCGCCATCACGGACGACCCCGTGAGCCTGAACGGCATCTACGCCAACGATGGCGCATCGGTATCGGTCCTCTCATTCATCTTCAACCCTCTGACATTGGGCGGCGAGAACTGGGGCACCGAGATCAAAGGTGACCTGGCCGAAAGCTCCAGGGCGTTCTGTGGCACGACGGCCAGGAACTGACGGCTGAGGACGTGGTCTCACACCTTCCAGACCATCCAGACCTCCGAGGAAGACATTGCGCCGTTCCGGCCTCGCTTCATGCAGGGCGGCGAGCCGATCCAGTTCGAAGCGGTGGACAGCTACACGGTGGTGGCCACCCTCAACGCGCCGAATGCCTCCTTCTTCACCGATATCAGCGTGCCGATTGTGCCCAAGCACGCCCTTGAGGGGCAGGACCTGCGCGAAGGCCCCTTCAACCGCGCTCCCATCGGCTCTGGGCCGTTCAAGATCGTCGAATGGAACACCGCCGAGAGCATCGTCCTGGAAGCGAACGAGAACTACTTCCGGGGCCGTCCGTGCATTGACCGCCTGATCTTCCGCATCATCCCCGACGAGCAGGCGCAGGTGGCGGCGCTGCAGACCGGCGAAGTGGACTTCCTGCCTGGTGTGCCGGGCGCGTCGGTGGCAGCCCTGGAGAACAACCCCGATTTCACCGTCTCTGTGGCCGAGCAGGACAGCCTGTTCCAGATGTTCTTCAATCTGGCCAATCCCAAGTTCCAGGATGTGCGCGTGCGCCAGGCGCTGATGATCGCCATTGACCGGCAGGCGGTCGTGGACATCGCGCGCCAGGGGTATGGCGTGGTGCACAACTCGCACTTCGACCACACAGTGCCCTTCTATCGCCAGGACAAGCTGGGCGGCTATGACTACGATCCCGAAAGGGCCGGGCAGTTGCTGGACGAGGCGGGCATCAGCGACACCGATGGCGATGGCCTCCGCGATGTCAATGGCGAGCCGTGGGTGATCACCATCCTCTCATTCGCCGGCGGCTTCCGCGACTACTCGAAGTTCGCCGTGGCCGTGCAAGCCTTCTGGACGGACATCGGAGTTCAGACGGAGCTTGAGCTGCGCGATCTCTCGACCATGGTCGAGCAAATCTACCAGGAACGCAAGGTGGACAAACCCTTCGAGGTCATGACCTCCGGCTGGAGCGTCATCGGCCCCGAACCCAACAGCTACGCCAACTTCTACATGTGGACCGACGCGCTCGGCCCCAATATCCCGAACTATCGCAACGAAGAGGTGAACGCCCTCTTCGAGCAGGCGCGCATCGAGTCCGACTTCGCTACGCGCATGGCCCTCTACGAGCAGATCGAGGCCATTCTGTGGGAAGAGCTGCCGACCCTGCCGCTCTACCGCCAAACCGAGCCAGCCGTGATCAGCAGCCGCTTCAACATCGAGGACGCGATTCTGGACATCTCCATCGGCACCAACTTCCGCCATCCAGAGCGCATCTACCAGAACTAGGGGCGGTTTTCTGCCCAACGCAGGTTGCCGGGGACGGAGCATCGTCCCCGGCTTGCTATCGCATCTTGATCAGGTGGCAGTGGTGGCATGACCCGCTATCTTGTGCACCGCATTGTCCAGATGATTCCGCTGCTGATCGGGATCTCTATCCTGGCTTTTCTGATCATCCGGCTTGCGCCCGGCGATCCGACGGTCGTCTACATTGACCCGAACAAGCCGCCGCCCACCGCCGAAGACCTGGCGCGGCTGCGCGCAGACCTGGGGATGGACGATCCGCTGCCGGTGCAGTACGTGCGCTGGCTGGTGAACGCTATCCAGGGCGATCTGGGGTTTTCGCTCTCCGGGCGGCGCCCGGTCGCGGACGAGATTGGCGAGCGGCTGCCCAACACGTTGCTGCTGGGCCTGACATCCCTGCTGGTGACCATCGTCATCTCGATCCCTGTCGGCATTCTGTCCGCAGTGTATCGCTACACGCTGCTGGACTATGTGATCACCTTCCTGTCGTTTGTGGGGTTGAGTGTGCCGGGGTTCGTGGTGGCCCTGTTCCTGATACAGTTCTTCGCCGTAGAACTGCGCTGGCTGCCGTCTACGGGGATGCACAACGTGCGCGAGCAGTATAGCGGGCTGCGCGCCGTGATGGACGTGGCCGAGCATCTCGTCTTGCCGGCGACCGCCCTCAGCGCGGCCTCCATTGCCCGCTGGGCGCGCTACCAGCGCTCGAGCCTGCTCAACGTGCTGACCCAGGACTATATCCGTACCGCGCGCGCCAAAGGAGCGCGCGAGCGGCGCGTCCTGGGCCTGCACGCTCTGCGCAACGCGCTGCTGCCCATGATCACCCTGGGCGGGCTGTCCATTCCACAGCTTGTGTCGGGGGCGTTCATCATCGAGTACGTGTTCGGATGGCCCGGCATGGGGCGTCTGGCGGTGAACGCGGCGCTGCGCCGCGATTACCCGGTGATCATGGGCGTCACGATGATCTCCGCCATCTTCATCGTCCTGGGCAACTTCCTGGCCGATCTCGCTTACCACTGGGCAGACCCGCGCATCCGCTATGAATGAGCAGACTGTTCAGCTTACCGGCATGCCCCGCCAGGAGAGCCTGTGGCGGCTCACCTGGCGCAACTTCCGGCGGCACCGCCTCGCCGTGCTCAGCCTGGCCCTGCTGATCGCGCTGGGAACGACGGCACTATTCGCCGAGGTGCTGGCACCGTACAATCCCAATGATATTGATCCGCGCAACCCGCTGGTGCCGCGCGGGACTCCCCAGCCGCCCAGCGCCGAGCACCCCTTCGGCACGGATAATTACAACCGCGACCTTTTTTCGCGCGCGCTGTACGGGATGCGCGTGTCGTTGGGGGTGGGCTTCCTGGCTATGCTGATCAGCATCGGCGTAGGTGTCCTGGTGGGGGCGCTGGCCGGTTACGCGGGCGGGCTGGTGGACAATGTGTCCATGCGCGTGGTGGATGTCTTCCTCTCAGTGCCCAGCTTCATCCTGTTTCTGGCGCTGAATGCCATTCTGGAGCCGAGCATCTGGAACATCATCCTGATCCTGGGCTTCTTTAGCTGGATGGATGTGGCACGGCTGGTGCGCGCCGAGTTCCTGGCGCTCAAGGAGAGCGATTTTGTGCTGGCCGCGCACGCGATTGGCGTGTCGCCACGACAGATGATACTGGCTCACCTGCTGCCCAACGCGCTGGCCCCCATTGTCGTGGCGGCGACGCTGGTGGTGCCGTCGGCCATCCTGAGCGAGTCGGCGCTGAGCTACATTGGCCTGGGCGTGCCGCCCCCGGATGCCAGCCTGGGCAATATGCTGGAAGACGCCAAAGCCTGGATGCTGACCGCCTGGTGGATGTGGACGGTGCCCGGCGTGCTGATCAGCATCATTGTGCTGGCCTTCAACTTCGTCGGCGATGGGCTGCGCGACGCCTTTGACCCCATGCTCTACCGGCGCTGAGCGGTTGCGGTGAAGATTCTGCCCCGCAGAGCAGCGAGTCGCTGACAGCCTTTGCACACACACGACGGAACAGCCATGTCGCCTTTTCCACATCCTGGCTTTTGCCGCCGCGCGCTCGCCGCGCTGATCGTGGCGCTGCTGACGATCCCCGCCTGGACGGCGCTGGCGAGCGGCCCGGCCCCGGAAGCCGCGCGCGCCGGGCCGTCCCCCTTTGGCGTTGTGGAGGCATATTACCGTCCCGACGACGCGCGCGCGCTCGGCGCGGGCTGGGAGCGCATCATCTTCGAGTGGGCGCAGTTCCAGCCCAACGGCCCCGACGAGTTCCGAACCGAGGTGATCCCCGACGAGTGGCTGCGCGCAGCGCAGGAGAGCGGACGGGAAGTGGTGGGGCTGCTCAAGAACACGCCGCGCTGGGCCTCGGCGATCCACGAGCTAGGCGCGCCGCCCTTCGGCCTCGACCTGCCGATTGATGATCCGGGCAACTACTGGGCGGCGTTTGTGCGCCGGGCAGTGACCTACTATGGAGAGACGTGGGGCATCCGGCGCTGGATCATCTACAACGAGCCGGACATCCGCCCTGGCGAGCTGGGCTGGTACGAGTTCGATGGCGAGGTCGAAGACTATTACCAGATGCTCAAGGTGGCCTACCTGGCTGCCAGGTCGGTCAACCCGGACGCGGTGATCCACATGGCGGGGATGGCCTGGTGGACTGACAAAGCTGCCGGACGCGCGCCCTATCTCAAGCGGCTGCTGGACGTGGCGGCACAGGACCCCGCAGCCTACGAACACGGCTTCTTCTTCGACGTGCTGATGGTGCACACTTACTTCAGCACGAGCAACGTGTGGAATGTGATCGTCGAGACGAAGGGCTTGCTGTGGCACTACAACCTGCAGGGCAAGCCCGTCTGGGTGGCGGAGACGAACGCCCGCCCCTCGCACGACCCGCGCGCGCCAACGCCGCCCCACCCGGCCTTTTCCGTGACCCTGCGGCAGCAGGCCGACTACCTGGTGCAGGCGGCGGCGCTCAGCCTGGCGGCGGGGGTTGAGCGTTTTGCCGTGTACCGGCTGTACGACGATCACTTCGTGCCGGGCGTGACCGAGCCGTGGGGATTGGTGCGCTGGGACGGCACGCGCCGCCCCGCCTTTGCGGCGTATCGCACGGTCATCCGCGCCTTTGAGGGGACGCTGCGCGCCCAGTGGCGTTACAGCGACCGCTCCTCGCTGGTGACGCTGGAACAGCCCGGACGCACCGTGTACGTGATGTGGGCGCGCGAGGCTGACCCGGTGCGCTTCCACGTGGCGGCGTGGGACGGGGATATGCTCGCCACGCGAGTGGGCGTGTTCGGATCGGAGCACGGGCAAACGCCCGCTCGCGTGCCGGGCGTTGAAGGGTGGTGGTACGTGCTGGAAGCGCCCGGCGCACTGCCCGACGCAGACGGCGCGGTGGTGGTGGAAGGCTCGCCGGTGATCCTGGTGGCAGAGGGAGCGCCGCGCCCCGTGTGGGTGGAGGTGGGCGGGGCACGGTGGCGGCTGCGCTGATGCGCTTCGTGCGCGAGCGCATTGTTTATCACCGCCTGTCTGCCGCGCCCTGGTTTACCTCACCCCCGCGCGGCCCACCTAACGCGGACCTCCGCCGCCCCCTCTCCAATGGGGGGGGTCGGCCTATCAGACAGTGTTGATTTAGCGTAACGACGAGAGCCGATCACAATCACCGGAAGAAACGG
>JAOSJP010000021.1 GCA_027494015.1 Anaerolineae bacterium | reverse complement strand
CCTGACGCGCTGGGTGGGGATGCACGTGCTGCGCGACCTGCGCGTGCAAATCTTCGAGCACATTCACCGCCTGTCTTTGAGCTATTACGCCCGCAACGAAGCGGGCGAGGTCATGAGCCGCCTGTCGCTGGCGTGGGCGGCGTGCTGATGCTGCGCGATCAAGACCTGGCCGGGACGGCGATCTCGCTGGGGCTGATCGTCACCTTCGTCTCCTACGCGCAACAGTTCAACCAGCCGATCCAGCTCATCGCCACGCTGTGGACGAACGTCCAGAGCGCCATCGCCGGGGCCGAGCGCATTTACGAGTTTCTGGACACGCAGCCGGACGTGACCGACAAGCCCGATGCATTGGAGATGCCGTCCATCGCCGGGCGCGTGGAGCTGCGCGATGTGCATATGAGCTACAACGACGGCGAGCCGGTGCTGCGCGGCGTCAGCCTGGAGGCGCAGCCCGGCCAGACCATCGCCCTGGTGGGGGCGACCGGCGCGGGCAAGACGACGGTGATCAACCTGCTGCCGCGCTTCTACGACGTGACGGCGGGGGCGGTGCTCATTGACGGGCACGATGTGCGCGATGTGACGCGGGCCAGCCTGCGCCGCCAGATCGGGCTGGTGCTGCAGGATACGTTCCTGTTCAGCGACACGGTGCTGAACAACATCCGCTACGGGCGCATGGACGCCAGCGACGAAGAAGTGATCGCCGCCGCGAAGCTGGCCCACGCCCACGACTTCATCAGCGGCCTGCCGGACGGGTACAATACGCTGCTGGGTGAGCGCGGGGCCGGCCTCAGCCAGGGGCAGCGCCAGCTGCTGGCCATTGCACGAGCGGCGCTGGCCAACCCACGCCTGCTGATCCTCGACGAGGCGACCAGCAGCGTGGACACGCGCACCGAGCGGCTGATCCAGAAGGCGCTGGAGGAGCTGCTCAGGGGGCGGACGAGCTTCGTTATCGCCCACCGGCTGAGCACCATCCGCAACGCCGACCAGGTCTTCGTCATTGACGACGGGCAGATCATCGAGCAGGGCACGCACGAGTCGCTGCTGGAGGCGCGCGGCGTCTACTACACCCTGTACATGAGCCAGTTTCGGCGCGACGTGCCCGCCCCGTCCAACGGGCGGCGGGCGCGCGAGGCGCAGCCGGCGAAGTAGAATGGCGGGGAGAGGCCCCTCCCCTGGCCCCCTCCCCGGCAGAGCCGGAGAGGGGGAAAGTGCCACGTTGGGCGAGCCAAGTCCCCCTCTCTAGCTCGGCTGGAGAGGGGGATTGAGGGGGTGAGGCCCGGCGGAAGGCCCTCTCCTGGCCCCTCCCCGGCAGAGCCGGGCCTTGGGCGGCAAGTCCCCCTCTCTAGCTTGGCTGGAGAGGGATTGAGGGGGGAGGCCCGGCGGAAGGCCCCCCCTGGCCCCCTCCCCGGCAGAGCCGGAGAGGGGGGAAGCGCCGCGTTGGGCGGGCAAGTCCCCCTCTCTAGCTTGGCTGGAGAGGGGGATTGAGGGGGAGAGGCCTGTTAGAACATATAGCAGTACACCTACACGGCCGCTCACTAATCACTGATCACCAACACCCTCTCTCTCCCTCACCACATGATCTTGTTCTGGTCGTTGTCGCGGAACTGCTCGGCCTGGCGATAGCCGTCGTCGCCGGGACGGGTCATGTAGCCCTGGTATTCCTGGTTGGGAAATCCATAGACCGTCCACTCGCCGAGCACGAAGGGCGGCACGGTCACGCCCGGCGCGCAATCCTCGCAGGCGACCGGAATCCACTCGCCATTGTAGCGGCGGGACAGATGCAGGTGCGTGCCATTGCTGATCCCGCCCTGGCACGAGGGGTGGCCGAGCCGGTCACCGGCCTGCACGCGCGCCCCGGCAGCGATGCGCTCGCTGTCGTCCAGGTGCAGGTAAACCAGCGTCCAGCCGGTGCGCTCGTTGCCGTCGCCATCCAGGTCGAGGATCACATAGCCGTCGCCGCTGCGGGCGATGACGCCGGGCGCGGCGGCGGTCGCCCAGTGCGACGAGATGTAGCACGCGCCCTGCGCCTGCACCAGATCTTCCGGCGGCTCCGGCGGGGCGAAGTCAATCGCGCCCCAGGCCGAGCCGCTGTTGTACGCGCCGTGCGGCCCGCCGGTGTAGACCCATTCTTCCCCTTGAGCAAAGGGCAGCCGCAGCGTCGGCTGGGCGAGGTCGGGCGGCACGACCGGCTCAAGCGCGCCCGCGAAGGGGTCGCCGAACAGGCTGAGATACGTCTCGAAGAAGCCGCTGGGATGCACATCGCGCTGCCACTGGGCGGCGCTGACCGTCAGGCTGAGCATAGTCTGCACGGCGACCGTCCCCGCGTTGAGCATGGGGTCGAACAGCAGGCGCTGGCCGTCGCTCAGCGTCATGGCGATGGTGCCGCGATACTTCCACCCGTAATAGCCGGAATTGAGCGCGTCGGCGGCGTCGAGAAGCTGCCTCAGCAGCCCTTCGCGCCCCTGCTTGACGATGCCCATCGGGTAATTGACCTGCTCCTCGGCGGGGTAGGGGTTGGACAGCCACTCGCCGCGATATTCCAGCAGCGCCAGCAGCAGGCGCGGGTTGACGCTGTACGACCGCGCGACGAAATCCACGATCTTGACCCCGCTCCACGTCTCCTCGCCGACCTGCTCGGAGTACGCGCGCAGGAAGCCCTGGCGGAACTTGACCGCGCCGGTGATGCTGAAGCCGCTGGCCGTGGAGCCGTAGACCAGCTCGCTATCGGGGATCAGCTTGACGGCGGGCGTGGTCACGCCCCCGCCGCCCGGCACGCTGATCAGTTGGCCCACATCGAGCCGGTTCGGGTCAGACAGGCTGTTGAGAGTCAGCAGATCATCTACGGAGACGGCGTAGAGCGCGGCAATGGTGCCCAGAGTTTCGCCGGGCCGGACGGTGTGCATCCCGCCGGCGGCCTGGGTGTAGCGCGGCGCGCTGGGCGTGGGCTGGAGGGGGGTGGGCGTCGGCTCGTCGGGCGTCACCGTCGGCGGGGCGATGAGAAGGCCGCCCTCGTCGTATTCCGGCGTGGCCGTCACGTAGATGATCTGCTCGCCGGAGAGCGAGCAGGCCGCACCCGCGCCAGCCAGCGCAGCGAGCAGCAGAACGAGCAGAGCATGGCGGGCGGGGCGCCGAAAACGTCGTGGGGAGACCTTCATCGCAGCGCCTTGCTCAGCTGCTCCAGCGAATAGGCGTAGCGGTAGTCGGTGTGGCGGTGACCGTCCGGGTATTCCTCGTAAGTGTGGGGGATGCCCAGCGCTTCGAGCTTGCGGTGCAGCAGCCGCGCCCCCACCTGAAGCTGGTATTCGTCATAGGTCCCCACATCCACATAAGCCAGGCGCATCTGGCGCAGGGCGTCGGCATAGGCGGGCGCGTCCAGCTTGCGAATCGGGTCGTGGGCCAGCCAGCGCTGCCAGACGGCCTCGTTCAGCGCGCCGGTAGGGGGGTCAATGGGCAGGTCGAAGCCGCGCGGCTGCGCCAGGTTATTGCCGAAAGCTGCCGCCCAGCACACGGTCATGATCAGCTCCCAGAAGGCGCTGTTCTTGGGGCGGATGTCCGGAATGCGGGCGATGAACTCGTCCAGCGAGCCATAGGGCGCGAGCTGCTGGTGCATGCGGCTGAGGCCGGGCAGACAGGTGTATTCCCAATACAGGTCGCCGCTGTGACAGGCGAACGCGCCGAAGACTTCCGGGTGGTGCATGGCCTGGGTGATCGCGCCGAAGCCGCCGCTGCTGCGCCCGCTGACGGCGCGGTGATCGCGGTGGGCCAGGGTGCGATAACTGCGATCCACCAGCGGGACAACCTCCTGGATGAGGTAGTCCTCATAGCGGCCCATCCCGGCGGAGTTGATGTACTGCGACCCGCCGAAGCGCGTCCACATGTCGGGCAGAACGACGATCAGCGGGGCGATACGCCCGACGGCGAGCAGGGCGTCCAACTGCTCCTTGATCGTCGTGTCCCAGGGCCGCCAGTTGAGCAGGCCCGGGCCGGTGTTGCCGTGGCTGCTCAGCAGATAGACGGTGGGGTAGCGCGCCCCAGGCAGGTCGTCGTGGCCGGGCGGCAGGTAGACCGTCAGGCGGCGGACGTGGGGGTCGCCGAGCGGGTTGTCCTGCAGGGCTTCGCTGGCGAGCAGCGGCTGCTCGATACGGCTGGGGCTGCGGTACACGGCATCTGCTCCTGGTCGCTGGGCGGCCCTCATTGTAGCCGAGCGGGGGGTGTGCGGCAAGCCGCGTCAGCGCCGGGGCGAAGTCGAGGTCTGTAGGGGAGGGTTTCTAAACCCTCCCCTACAACGGACGCCACAGGGCAGCGCCCCTACGGGAGCAGAAGACTTCCGAAGTTTTCGAAAACTTCGGAAGTCTATGCCAGACCCGCCGCCAGCCTGCACCATGACCGGCTCTGCGGTACAATGCCCCTTCGTGCCTGCTGAACCGCGCCGCTGGAAAGGAAGCCGCTGTGCTGGCCATCCCTCGCGCTGCCCTGCGCGACTCGAGTCTGCGCTCGCCCGCACTGGTTGCGCTGGAGCGCGCGCTGCGCCGCCTGACCGACTCGCGCTGGACAGTACTGTTGTTGCTGGCGCTGGGCGTGACCCGCGCGCTGATCTTCCTGATCGCCTACCCGCCAGCGCACGGGGCCGACTCCGCTGATTATTTCCTCTATGCGGCGCAGTTCGAGGGGCTGGACGCGCCGATTGTCTTTGAGCTGATCTACCCGCTCTACCCGCTGCTGATCTACCTGAGCCATTACTGGCTGGGCAGCGTCTACGTGCTGATCGTCTTCCAACTGGTGCTCTCGGCGCTGCAAGGGGTGGTGTTCTATTGGGGAATTCGCCCCTACAGCCCGGCGCTGGCTTTTGGCGTGGCACTGCTGGCGCTCGCCGACCCGCAGACCGGCATCCTGTACAATTTCACCTCGACCGAGCCGCTCTACATGTTCACGCTCAGCCTGGCCTTCAGCCTTTTTCTGATCCAGGCGCGGCGACGGGGTGGGCACAGGCTGCAAGCGGGCGACGTGGCCCTGGGCGTCATGCTGGCGCTGACGCTGCTCATTCGTCCGGTGGGGCGCTATCTGATGGTTCCCTTCGGCGCGCTGTTTCTGCTGTGCACGCGCTCGGCCTGGCGGACGGCGGTTGTGGGGGCAGCCTTCACCCTGGCACTGCTGCTATCCGCCCTGTTCAACCAGTATGTCTTCGACCAATTCGCGCTGAACGGCGGCGGGAGCTTCATGCTGGCGCGCCCGATGATCAAGTCCGGCCTGCTGGAAGCGGACAACGGCCCGGCCTCGGCGGAGCTGGTCGCGCTGCGCGCTAGCTGCTCCGATGACGAGAGCTTGAACCGCTGCCTGGTCACGCTGGTGGGCGACTGGCCGTCGGTGCGCGGTCTTTATAACCGCGCCTACGGCGAGTTGCTGCGCGCCCACCCGCTGGAGTTCGGCGAGCAGGTCTTCGATGCTTTCACCGATTACCTGCGACAGCCGGGGCTGCAATATAGCGGCAAGTGGCTGCCCAGCGACGCGCAGTGCGCCGACATCGAGGCCAAAGTCGCGCGCGACACGCATGGCTACCTGGAGAAAGACTGGCTGCTCTATGGCGCGTCGGACATCACGCCGGAGACGCTGGCCCCCATCGTGCGCGACATTGCGACAGCGATGTGCCCGCCCTGGCCGGACAGTTGGCCCGTGCGCCAGGCGGTGGACTATGTGGCGCTGCGCTACCGCTCGCTGAGCCGCCCGCACCCGTACCTGTGGTATGGGGCGCTGGGGCTGGCTGTGCTGCTCGTCCCCTGGGCGCGGCGATTGCTGCCGCTGGCGTTGGTGGCGGGGGCCATCGTCGCCAACCATGCCGCCGCCAGCGCGGTGATGCTCAATGTTCAGCCGCGCTACATCGCCATAGTCAATCCTTACAAGGGGGTGCTGCTGCTCGTCCTGT
>JAOSJP010000020.1 GCA_027494015.1 Anaerolineae bacterium | reverse complement strand
CCGGTCAGGCCGGGCAGCACGCGCAGCCGCTGCAAATGCCACGGCTCGTAGAGGACCACCTCGTCGGGCGTGGCGGGGCGCGGCCCCACCCAACTCATGTCGCCGCGCAGGATGTTCCAGATTTGCGGCACCTCGTCCAGGCTGAAGCGGCGAATCCAGCGGCCCACGCGCGTGATGCGCGGGTCGTTGGTCAGCTTGGGGTGGCGCGGGTCTTCGCCGGTGCGCCGGATCAGGTCGGCGTGCATCTTCTCGGCATTCATGACCATCGAGCGGAACTTGTACACCTTGAAGCGTCTGCCCTCCAGCCCAACGCGCTCCTGGGCGAAGAAGATCGGCCCCGGCGTGTCCAGGCGGATGGCGATGGCGATGATCAGCGTGATCAGGGCGCTGGGCAGCAGCGCAATCAGCGCCAGGGCGATGTCCACCATGCGCTTGGTGATGCGGCTGCTTGTATTGAAGCGCGCTTCCCCGTTGAGGCCCAGCATGGGGATGCCGCCCAGCATCTCGACCTGCACCTGGCTAAGGCTCAGCTCGAACAGGTCGGGGACCGTGCGCACCTTGACGTTCTGGCGCTCGCACTCGCGCACAACAGCCAGCATCTTGCGCTGGACGTGCCAGGGCAGGGTGATGATCACCAGGTCTACCCGGTGCTCGTCAATCAGGCGCGGCAGGTTGTCAATCTCGCCCAACGCGGGCACGCGCCCCAGGTCGCTGGCCCCGCGCGCCGGGTCGTCGTCCACGAAGCCGATCACCTTGTAGCCCAGGTCGGGCCGGGCGACGAGCGTTTGCAGCACAGACAGCCCCACGCTGCCCGCGCCGACGATCAGCACGCGCTCGACGCCGATGCCACGCTTGCGCAGGTTGTTGCGCAGGATGCGCAGCGCCAGCCGCCACACGCCCAGCAGCAGCACGACCAGCGCCGCCGCCTGGATGATCAGCAGACGGGAGAAGACCAGCGGGCGCAGCAGGAAGCTGAGGGCCATGACGATGACCGCCGCGCTCATCGCCCCGTTGGTGATGGCGAAGACTTCGTCCCACCAGGTGCGTCCGCGCCGCTCGCGGTACAGGCGCGCGCCCTGGTTGAAGATCAGCATCAGGGCGGCGAAGATGAGGGCGTAGGGCCAATAGGGGGCGAATGGCGCGGCGTTGGCTTCGTCCACCGGCTGGAGAAACTGCATCTCGTAGCGCAGGTAGTACGAGAACAGGAACGCCGCCATCACCAGCAGCAGGTCGCCGGTGGGCAGCAGCCAGCGCGGCCATTTGAAAGGTGTCTCGTCCATAGTGGTTGAGAGCGATCAGCAATCAGCCGTCAGCGATCAGGTGTCAGCCATCGGTTGTTATTGCTGGCTTCTGCTGCTGGCTGATAGCTGATAGCTGACCACTCCTCACTCCTGCGTCTCCATTCCCAGTGCGCGGCGGTAGCTGGCAACTGTCTGCGCTGCCGTCTCCGCCCAGGTGAAGCGCGCGGCATGGACGCGCCCGCGCGCGCCCGCCTCGGCGCGCCACCCCGGATCGTGTATGGCCCGCGCCAGCGCCGCCGCCCACGCCTCTACGTCGTCCGGCGGCAGACACAGCCCGCCGTCGCCGACCGCTTCCGGCAGCGACGAGGCGTCGGAGACGAGCGCCGGCTTGCCACAGGCCAGCGCCTCGACTACCGGCAGCCCGAATCCCTCGAACACCGAAGGATAGACCAGCGCCTCCGCCGCGTTGTACCACAGCGGTAGCTCGTCCGCTGGCACATAGCCGGGCAGGTGCACCGTAGCGCCCAGGTTGTGCGCCTCAATCGCCGTGAAAATCTCGTCCGCCATCCAGCCGACGCCGCCCGCCAGCACCAGGTGGGCCGCCGCGCGCTCTTGCGCCGGAAGCTGCGCGTAAGCGCGCAGCAGCACCGGCAGATTCTTGCGCGGCTCCAGCGTGCCCAGGAACAGCAGGAAGCGGTCGGGCAGCCCCTTGTGCGCCCGAAAGCGCTCCACGTCCTCGCGCGGCAGCGGGACGAACTGCTCGCCGACGCCCGGCGCGGCCACGTCAATGCGCTGCGGCGGCAGCCCGAAAGTCTGCGCCAGGTCGCGGGCCGTGCTGCGCGAGATGGTGATGACCTGCCGCGCTCGCCCGCACGACCAGCGCGCGAACAGGCGCAGGTACCAGCGCCGCGCCGCCGGCAGCCGGTCGGGATAGTGCACGAAGCTCAGGTCGTAGACCGTCACCACCGACGGAGCGCGGCTGAGCAGCGGCGACACAAACGCCAGGCCGTGCGCCAGGTCGGGATGCGCGCGTCGCAGCGCCCACGGCTGCGCGATCTGCTCCCAGAGAATGCGCCGCAGCGGACTCTCAGTATTCCACGCGGCGCGGCGCACCGTCAGACGGTCATGGGCGGGCGGCTGGCTCTGCGGCCCGGCGAAGACCGTGTAGCTGAAAGCCGGGTCGGCGTCGGGCAGCGCGCGCAGCAGGTTGTAGATATAGCCGCTGATCCCCGCGCTCCGGTAACCGGCCTGGGCAGACAGCAAGTGCGCGTTCAAGCTGACATGGCAGCGCATGGCGGGCATTATACCAGATAACGCGGGGAGTATGGGTCAGGAACCTGTTCTTACCTGTCCAGTTCCTGGCTGTTCGCTCTGGGCGTTCCAGCCTGACACATGGTACACCTAAATTGCCCGATGATGAAGCTATACAACTAATGATTTTTGTGTTTTGATCAGAATATTCCTTCGCCCTGGTAGTTACGCATGACTCTCCAAGGTGCTCTCGGCGATCACAGGCTATTCTTTTCTGACGTTCGCCAGTTGGCACCCCGCCGGATTCTGGCGTCTTGACTGTCTCTCATATCGCGCGCACTGCCGAAGGATGAGACGAAAGGAGGGGGTGTATGGCGGCAAACGATTATGTAGTGCGGGCCCTGGACCTGACCAAGGATCTGCAACTGGGTCAAGTCACGATTCATGCGCTGCGCGGGATCACCCTGGACGTGCGGCGGGGAGAGATTCTGGGCGTCATCGGCCCGTCCGGAAGTGGCAAGTCCACCCTGCTGGGTCTCATTGGCGGGCTGGACGCGCCAACCAGCGGCCAGATCTTCATTGATGGCCTGGACATCACCAACCTCAGTGAGCGCGAACTGACGCGCATCCGCAATGAGAAGATCGGGTTTGTGTTTCAGTTCTTCAACCTGATCCCCACTCTCACCGCGCAGGAGAACGTCGCGTTGCCGATCCGATTCGCGCGCAAGCCCCAGGCGAACCCGGCGCAGCGCGCCCGCGAGTTGCTCAGTCTGCTGGAAGTGGATGATCGGCTGCACCACCGCCCCAGCCAGCTTTCGGGCGGCCAGCAACAACGGGTCGCCATCGCCCGCGCGCTGGCCAATAACCCCCCACTGCTGATGTGCGACGAGCCGACCGGCAACCTGGACACCATCTCCGGCGCGCTGGTGATGCAGGCGCTGCACGATGTCAACGAACAGATGGGCACCACGATTATCATCGTCACGCACGACATGGATGTGGCCTCACAGGCGCATCGCGTGGTCTCACTTGTAGACGGCAAGATCGCCGATGAGTATGATCCGCGCTCCAGCGCCCAGCGCGCGGCGGTGAATATTCTGCGCCAGGAGCGTGGCCTCGATACGGGGGGCACAGCCTAATGGGCAGACGGCTGATGTTCTTCATCCAGCATTCCCTCAACGACCTGCGCGTCAACCGCCAGCGCACGTTCTTTGCCATGTTGTGTATCGCGGCAGGGGTGGGGGCGATTGTCAGCCTGCAGACGCTGGCTGTCATGATCAACGAGACCCTGACCGGCAGCCTGCAGGAGAGCAACCACGGCGATATCCGCCTCATGCCCAACCGCGCGTGGTCCTCCTTTATTGTCGAGCAGAAAGACTCGCTGGACAGCATGGTCTTCACGGAGGAGGGCATCCAGAAGATTCAGGGCTGGTTCGACGAGCATTATCCGGGCACGGTCCTCACTTACCGTCAGTCCCTCAGCGGCCTCGCCACCGGATGGAGCGCTTACGACATTGATCGCGACACCTACAAGGCGTTCATCCTCGGCCTGCTCATTGATGGGCGCGTCTATCCGCTCTATGGCCAGGTGAAATCGCTGGACGGCGTACCCCTGAGCCAGATGCTACAAGGCCCCACGGACATTGTGCTCTCGGATAACCTGGCCGAGTCGCTGGAGGCCGAGGTCGGTGACGAGGTGCGCCTCTCCGGGGCCAGCGGGCCATTCACGGTGCGCGGCATCGTCTCCACCGACGCCGAAGCCGGGTTCCGCAACTCGGCCACGGGCTTCCTGGCCGGGCTGTTCGGTTTCTACTACTTGGATCAAAGCGCGGTGACCATGTTCGCCCAGGCCCAGCCGGGGGCGGCGGGCGAGATCTTCGTGCGACTGGCCGATCCAGGCCAGGTGGACGCAGTGCAGCGCGCCTTGAACAACGCATTCTGGGCGATAAACACGGCCAGCACCACCGATCTCAAGGAGCAAAACAGCACCATCTCCAAGAGCGTGGACGACCTGGTGGTGGCGATGGGCCTGGTCTCCGTGCTCATTGGCGGTATCGGCATCATCAACACCATGCTGGTGATCGTCAGCCGTCGCACCACGGAGGTCGCCGTGCTCAAGACGCTTGGCCTGCAGCCGAACGAGATCACGATCCTGTTTGTGGTGGAGGCGATGATCATGGGCGTGCTGGGCAGCCTGCTGGGCATCGCGCTCGGATGGGGCCTGGCCCTGGTCACCAAAGGGTTCGCAGAGACGTTCCTCGGCCAGTCGCTTGCCTTCACGCTGGCGGTCAGGCCGGCTTTCAACGGCTTTGTGATCGGCGTGATCATCACGGCTGTGTTCGGCTTCCTGCCGACCCTGGCCGCTGGCCAGATCCGGCCCGCGCTCGTGCTGCGCCCCTCCGACACAGTGCTGCCCAAGGCGGGCCGTCTGAGCGCGTTTGTGGCCCTGGTGGTGCTGGTCATGGCACTCAGCCTGATGGCCCAGGGCCTGATGGGCGATCTGCTGGACGGCATCCCCTACCTGGACACGATCACGCCCGCCATCGGCGCGGCCTGCGGCCTGTTGATCGCCCTGCCGCTGGTGCTCAGCGACTACCTGTCCATGCGCAGGCGGCGGCGCGGGCGGCGCTGGCCCCTGCATGTCCTGGCTTGGCTTGTGGCGCTGGCCGTCCTGCCAGCGGGGGGTGCTGTCTTTGGCCGGCTCGTCCCCGCCATCCTGCTGCTGACCATCACCGGCGTCGTGGTGAGTTATCTGTACATCCTGTTCTGGATGATTGTGTGGGCAGCGGGTGGCGGCTGGTTTTCAGAGGTTCGCGGCGGGTTGTTTGTATTCGCTATTCCCCTGTTCTGGCCGCTGATCCCGCTGGTGCTGGTGATCGTGCTGCCGGTATGGCTGCTAGGCCGTCTGATCCAGCGCTTCGCCTTTGTGGACCTCAAGATCGCCATGCGCGGGATGCTGGCTACCAAGGGGCGCGGGGCCTCGACGCTGTTGGCTTTGGTGATCGGCATCTTCACCTTGAGCGTGATCACGATGCTGGTGGACAGCATCACCAACGCTTTCGAGGAGCTGTTGGAGGAAGTGAGCGGGGGCAACGCGATCGTCTTCACCGCCACCGGCAGCAACGAGATGATCGGCACGCTGCGCACCACCCTGGACGCGCAAAGTGAGCACCTGCGCGGCTATGCCATCATCGTCGTTTACAACACCAACCTGGTCAGCTACTACGACGCCAGCGCCGGACGCGAAGTGCCCATCGGGGCATCGCTGCGCGATTTTCTCAACCCCGTCAGCGGGCGCGACCTTTCGTCCAACCTGCCCGATGTCAAGTTCGTGGAAGGTCGCAATCTGAACCCGGCGACCGACAACCAGCCGAATGCGGCGGGCCACTGGCCGCTGGTCGTACAGCAGTACGACGAGGATACGGGTGGCGCGCGGCGGCCTGAGTTTGGGGTGGGCGACGTGATCACGATGCGCCCCCAGATGGGGGGCGGCGACACGCTCTCCTTCGAGGTGGTCGGCGTGATGCAGGGGGGCGGCCTCACCACCGGCGACTGGCACCTCTATGCTGCGCTGGACGCCTTCCAGGGCTACCAGCCCGATCAGGTGAGCGCCGTGCTGGATGTGCGCGAATCCGGCCTGCGCCCGGTGCGCCGCGCGCTGGCCGAAGTGCCCGGCATCTTCTTAATCGAAACGCGCTTCCTCAACGACCTGGTGAACCGTATCGTGGATCAGTTCACCTCATTCCCGATCCTGGTGGCCGCGTTGTCGCTGTTCGTGGGCGGCTTCGTGATCGCCAACTCGGTCGCGCTCTCCACGATGGAACGCCGCCGCGAGATCGGGGTAATGAAGGCGATTGGCCTGCGGCGCGAGCGGGTGCTGGGGATGCTCTTGCTGGAGAACGGGCTGCTGGGCCTGATCGGCGGCCTGATAGGCGTGGGCATCAGCTTCCTGATCTTGCTGCTGATCCTGTACCAGATGTTCCAGGGCGATCTGGGCAACCGGGTGCCTTATGGCATTGCCTTCGCCCTGATGGGGCTGTGCATCCTGATCTCGCTGGTGGCCGCCATCGCCTCGGTCTGGACCGTTTCCGGCGAGAAGCCGCTCAACACACTGCGCTACGAGTGAGAGCCGGGCCTAGCTCCGGCAGCCTTTCGCTGGTCAGACGGGGGGCGAATGTTGGCCTCTCTGATAGCGCCCTGGGGAAGCTCTTCGAAG
>JAOSJP010000019.1 GCA_027494015.1 Anaerolineae bacterium | reverse complement strand
CGGTCAGCGAGCGGCTCATGTCATTGAGGCCGCCCGGCCCGCCGAGCGAGAAATCGCCCATCCCTCCTGGCCCGCTCATGGACACGGGCCGCAGCGGTTGCCCGCGCCGGTAGCCGCCGTGCCAGGGGCCGCCCAGGTATGTCGGGAAATACCAGCCCGGCATAGCGGTCATGGCGGGCGTCACCTGGCGCACCAGGTCTTTCTCCAGGCCGAAGGCGATGGCGAAAGGCAGGGCCTTCTCGAACTTCGCCGCTGCTTCGGCAACGTCCCCGTAGTGCTCGATGTTGGCCAGGTAGCGCCTGAAGGCGCGCCAGCGGGCGGCTTCCTGCGCGCCCTTCGCGGTCTTGGCTGGCATAAACTCCCCGGCCAGGGCTGAGGCCAATCCGACAATGCCCAGGCCAATCGGCGGGACGATGATCAGCGGCGAGATCACTGTCGCCTGCCGCAGCAGCCAGAACGCCCCCGATGCCAGCAACATCACGATCACGCCGCCCCATGTCCACCACTGGCGCGTCGTCTCCGGCGACCGCGTGAAATAGCCCTGCCGGACCAGATCGTCGTATAGCTCGCGCTTGATGACTGGGATATGCGTGTAGAACTTGGTGCGCAGTTGGGAGAGCGTCGTTGTGTCGCGCCCCTTGGGGAAGAGGCCCTTCAGCAACGTGTGCTCGTAGGGGCGGAGATCATCGGCGGCGGCATCGGTGCGGTGGAAGGTGAACTCCGCGCTGCTGAACAGGCCAGCGATGCCGCTCTTCTCCTCCTGCTCGATAACCAGCAGACCGCGACGCGCCAGGTCCAGCAGCGTGGCCATGACATCCTGCATGTTCGCCTTCTCGTCGAGCAACAGGCCCACCACGCCGGGTCGCTCGTCCGAGGGTGGCTCGCTGAGATATTCGGGCACCACCAGCGCCTGCGGATCGCGCCCGTGCTTCAGGTAGCGCAGCAGCACGAAGAGCACGCCGCTCACGGTGAGCAGTACCGTGATCGCCACCAACAAGAGCGACACGATCGGCTGCCAGTCCTCCAGGTACGCTCGCTCGCGGTCAAAGGCGGCCTGCCACGCTGGTTTCTTCATGCGCGCGTCGTGCGGGTATTGCACGCGCACCTCGACCGCATCACCGCTGCCCATTCTGCCGGGAGATTGCCAGGTGATGACGCTGCCCTGAACGGTCTCCCGCCACGTGTCGGGGTAGCTCGCCGTCACCTGGGGCGGGCGGTCTTCGGGCAGGGTCACCGTCACCTTAGAAGATAGTACAGGGAAGGCGCGGTCGCCGGGCACAGCCACCCAGTAGAGCTGGTCGCCGCCGCTGTAGGAGCGCAGCGCCCCGTGCACGGTGTAGCGAATGGCGATTTCGCGGCTCTCCCCGCTCTGCATTGGGCGGGTGAAGTTGTACTCGATGCTATAAGCAGCACCCTCGTCGCGGGCGCAATAGGTGCCCGCAGAACCGCTGCACGAGGACGTGAGCAGCGACCGGTTCTCATAGACAAGCGCATCAGAGATGCTATCCAGGCGATCCTGGGGAATCTCGGCGAAGCCATAGCGAAACGGGCCGACTTCGACGGTGATGGTGTAGAACTCGGTGACCTGGAAGCGGTTGGCCGCCGTGTCTATGTCCTCGATGGCGACATCGTAGCGATCCCAGCGCAGGCTGCGCCCGTCGCTGACAGGCTCCTCAAAAAACTGAGCGACGGCGGCGATCACATTGCCAAAGAGGATGAAGCCGGCGATGAAGAGGACCTGGATGGCAGAACGACTCATGGCATGTCTACCGTTGGGGCTGCGTCTTGCCGGGCGATGGGTGCTCTATTTTAGCGCAGTGCGGCCAGCCGCGCACGCCGTGGCTTCGTTGGGTGCATGCAAAGGTTGTCAGCGACTTGCTTGATGCGGAAGTATTGACCTCACCCCCAGCCTCGCTGCGCTCGGCTTGCCCCCTCTTCGTTGACGGAGAGGGGGCGGCGAGGCGCGTCAGCGCCGAGCGGGGGTGAGGTAAACCCAGGGCGCAGCAGGGCAGCGCCCCTACCTGACAGGTTATTTGCGGACCTTGCGCCGCTCAGCGGCGCGCGTCGGGCGGGGCGTGCTCCAAAGGTAGCTGGATGACGAAGGTGCTGCCGGGCAGCCGATCCGGGTCGCAGCCATCGCTCTCTACCCAGATGCGCCCCCCATGCGCCTCGACGATGCCGCGACAGATGGCCAGCCCCAGCCCCAGCCCGCCGCCGCGAAAAGCCGTCTTGCTGGTCGTGTGAAGCTGCGTGTCGCCGGCGGTGTAGAAGCGGTCGAAGATCTGCTCCTGCTCGTCCGGGTCAATGCCGATACCGGTATCCTGCACACTGATGGTCACGGTGTCGTCGTGAGCGTCGCCGTAGATGGTGATTGCCCCGCCATCCGGCGTGTACTTGATGGCGTTGCCCAGCACGTTGCCGAGAGCTAGCTCCAGCAGGTCGGTGTCGGCGAAGAAGAGCCTGACGCTGCGATCCAGGCGGGCGCGGAGCGTGAGCTGCCGCTGCTCGGCGACTCTGGCGTAGTCCTGCAGGACGCGCTCCACGAGCGCCGGCAGGGAGGTCGGGCTGCGCTTGAGGTCCAGATGATCGGAGGCGATGCGCGAGACGACGATGATCTCGTCAATGACGCGGTGGAAACGCTCGATGGAGTCGATCAGCCCGCTCAGGCAGGCGTGCACTTCGGGATCGCGGACCATGAGTTCCTGGACGGCGGGCAGAGTTTGCACCAGGCGGCTGTAACCATAAACAGTCGTCAGCGGCGTGCGCAGCTCGTGGGCGGTCAGTTGGATGAAGTCCTCTTTGATGCGATCCAGGCGGCGCAGCGCGCGATTGCTGGCCTCCAGCTCGCGCAGACTGGTTTCCAGGCGGGTCAGCGTGTCCTGAGGCGTGTGCGGCGCGGTGATGGCGACTGCGTTGCCGTAGAAGTCGTCCAGGAATTCCTCGACGCGCTGTACAAGCACCCGGTCGTCGTTCGAGTCGGCGATCCAGCCGTCCAGTCCGGCGGCGGAAGCTGCCTGGCGTGGAGGGGTGCGTCCGGGGGCGGTCAGCGCGACAATGGGCACGCCGCCCAGGCCAGGGGCCGTGCTCAGCCGCGCGGCGAGATGGTGGGCGCGCGCATCGCGCAGATCGCCTTCGACCAGGATCAGGTCGGGGCGCGCGCGCTGGGCCTGCTCCAACCCGTCGAGCGCGGTCACGGCGAGCGCAATCTGATAGCCGGCGCGAGACAGCGCGTGCCAGATGCGCCCCCGGCGCGCGTCGTCGCGGTCAATGTAAAGGATGCCTGGCGGTCGAGTCATGGGCGGCCTCAGGATGTTTGAGGAACACGCACCCACCTATTGTACAGCGTTAGCGCTGTTCGCGGAATCTGACTCAACGCGCTTCGTCGGGCGGGGCGGGCGTCTCGGCGGCCTCGGCTGGCGGCGCGACGGAGTCCTGGTCTTCTGCCGGGGTGCTCATCTGATCAGTGGGCGTCTCGGCGCTGATCTTCGTCGGCGCAGAAGGCAGTGTGCCCTGCGCGCGACGCGTGGCGCGGCGGTGTGGCGAATCCGGGTCTTGGGGAAGCACAACCTGTTTCATACGCGGGATGTCGGCGGGTTCAGGTGGAGGAGGCGGGGCTTCGTCCGGCGGGGCCTGGGCTTCCCAGGCGTCCGCGAACTCGCTCATCCAGGCTATCTCAGCGGCGAGCATGGCCGCGCGGTGACCGAGCATTGCCGCGACGTGAAACGGCGCGCCGCCATTCTGCAGCGCGCCCTGTCGCTCGCGGGCCTGGGCCAGCCGCGAGGCGAGTTCCTGCCGGTAGGCGGCGAAGGCGGCGCGAATCTGATCCGGGCGCAGGACGTGCAGGTTGGCCAGTCCCAGCTCGAATTCGTCGGCGTGCTCGCGCGGCGTGCTGATCAGGTCGGCGACGGCGGTCTGCAGCACGCCGAATCCCGCTGCGGTGATGCGGTACTGGCGGCGCGCGGTCTCGTCAGCGCCCGGCGTGCCGCTGGCCTCGACCAGGCCCTGGCGCGCCAGCTTGTCCAGCACGTAGTACATGGACGAGACACCAATCTGCGTCCAGGCGCGCAGCCCGCGCTGGGCGATGACGGTCTGCAAATCGTAGCCGTAGATCGGGCCTTCGGCGATGATGCTCAGGACAGCGAGTTCGGCGTCAGTCATGGCGGCGTCACCTGTGAGCGGCGCTGGCTGGCCGGTGCTCACGATCATCCGGGACCGGCGCGCGCAAAGTCGGATACAATACACCTGTGTAGCGTACACAAGCGCGGCCCCGAAGTCAATTGGGCGCGGGTCAGGGGTGCGTGCAAAAGTTGGCAGCGACTTGCTGGACGCGGGGATATTGACCTCACCTCCAGCCTCGCTGCGCTCGGCTTGCCCCCTCTCCGTCAACGGAGAGGGGGCGGCGAGGCGCGTCAGCGCCGAGCGGGGTGAGGTCAAGCAGGCGCAGCAGAGCGGCGCCCCTACGAGCGGCGGGCTTTGATGCGATTGCCCTGGGTCAGGCCGGGCGCGGAGAAAGGCTTGTGCGGATGCGACGAACAAATCACGCGGGGGTCTGGGGCGGGCTGGCGCTCGTGCTGGGAGCGGCGCTGTCCGCCTGCGGCGGCGATGCGCCGCGCGACACGAGCCAGCCGACCAACACCCCTGTGCCGCTGGTCATGGCCTGGCAGCCAGCCCAGGCGGTCATCAGCGCCGACAACCCCATCGTTGCGGTGAGCGGCGTTCTGCGGCTGCACCAGGGCACCGTCAACGACCTGGCGCTCTCGGCCAGCGGCGCGCGCCTGGCAACCGCTGCCGCTGACAATGTGGTCGGGGTGTGGAATCTCACCGACGGGGGAAGACCTGTTCTTCCGCGAGAACCTGCCCGCGCGCCATGTGTTCTTCGGCTCTGGCGACGACACGCTGATCACGGTGGATCGCGACGGCCTGGCACGGGTGTGGTCGCTGGCGGTCATCCCGCCACCCGCTGATGCAGAGCCGCTGGCGGAGTTCAGCGGCTACCGGACGGCGACGGCGGGGCCTGTCGCCCAGTCGCCGGACAGAACGCTGCTGGCGTTCGGGTCGGAGAACGGCGGCGTCACGCTGTGGCGCGTGCCACAGGGAGAGATGGTCGCCAACTTCCAGGCGCACCGGGAGGCCATTGGCTTCCTGGCATTTTCCCCGGACGGGCACTATCTGGTCACCATCGGCGCTGAGCGCGGCGCGCGCGTATGGTCGGTGCCGTCGGGCGATCTGCTGCGCGCCGTGATTGACGCGGATCGTGTCGAGGTGGAGGCGGTCGCCACGCGGGCGGCTTTCTCGCCGGACTCCCGGCTGGTAGCCGTCGCCACTGACCGTGACCTTCAGGTATGGACGCTGCCAGCGGGCGAGCCGTTCGCCTCCATCGCGCTTGCGCGGCACCAGGCCTCCCACCAGATCGCGTTCTCACCCGACGGGCGCTGGCTGCTTGGCTGCGGCGCGCAGCCGACCCTGGGCCTGTGGGACGTGGCGACGAGGGAGCAGGTCGCGCTGCTGCCGCTGCCAGGGCAGGGCTGCCGCAATGCCGTCTTCTCTCCCGACAGCACGCTGCTGCTGACGCTGCCCTCGCCGGGGCGCGACCTGTTCCTGTGGAATCTCGCCGGCCTGCGCGAAAGCCAGCCGGACGCAAAGCCGGTGCTTCAGCGCGCTGACCGCCGGGGGATGGGCCTGCCCGACGGCGTGGCGTTCTTTGACATCGTATGGCCGGGCGATGGGCGCACCATTTTTGTGCTGGACGAAACCGGGCCGATCTACGCGCTGACTGCGCGCGTGCCCTGAACTAGAGCGTGTTATGAACTTCGCACGCGAGGCGTAGCGTGCAGAGTATGGCGCATAGTAGCGCCTAACCCCACCCTGTAGTCCTTCCCTGCCAGCGATACTGTTGGCGATAAAATCCGGGCGTTTACGCCCCTACAACCAGCTTGTCCCCAACAGTGTCGCCAGCGGGAGGCCCCTTTCCCTGCTTGGGGGAAAGGGGCCGGGGGATAGGGGTTGAAAAGTGTATAGCGCGCTCTAGCCGCAGGGCACCGCAATCTGGGCGGCGTCCGGGCGCGCAACGTCCGGCACGCTGTCCCACTGTGTTAGCTCAAAGCGGAATTCCGCCCACTGATCCTGGTCGCGCCGGGTCGTCGTGCTGTGCAGGCGCAGCAGCGCGCCCGTCCCGTCGTCGAAGACCACTTCGCCGGAGAACGTCACCGTCTCCGCCGCCGCGACCGCCTGCTCCATCGCTTCGTTGCCCCCGTAGGTGTCCAGGATGCGCAGGGCGTCCTCAACACGCGAGACGAGGGTGTGCTGCGTCGCTTTGCGTCCGGCGACCGTCGTCTCTTCCGGCTCGGCGATGACGGACAGCATCTGCGGGGCTGCGGCGAGCGCGTCATGAGCGGCGATCAGCCCGGCAAGGCCCGTGCTCATCCCTGCCGCAGCCGGATCATCGCTGGCGCAGGCGTAGCTGTCCCCCGTGACGCGGTAGACCGGCGCGAGCGATGGCTGGTCGCCCGGCACCACATACGTAGCGGGCGTGTCCCCTCCGCTGAGCGTGGCCTGTAAGTCGCCCTCCGCGTCAACCCGCAGCGTGTAATGCTGCTCACTCGTGGCGGCTGAGTCCGGCGCGCCGTCCGCGTTGAGGCGGCCCTGTCGCACGACGACCGCAGCCTCATAGCCCACGCCCGCCGCGCCAAGATCATCTACGCCCTGGCTGACGCGCCCGGCGACTCCGCGTTCGTCCACGGCCTGCATCAGCGCCACCGCGTCATCCACCGTGTCCGCCGTCTCGCGCGTCTCGTCGAAGGTGGCGCAGGCGGCCAGGAGCAGCACCAGCAGCGCAAATACCAGCCCGATTCGCCCAGGGAAGCCCATCCGCAGCGTCCTTTCCGTCGCTTGTGCGTTGCCCGTGTAACTGTATAGTCCCAGCCGCCGCTTGACAAATTCCGGGGTGGGGCAGAGCGTGGAGCGTGGGGGAAAAGATGTCCTGTCCAGACTTCGGG
>JAOSJP010000018.1 GCA_027494015.1 Anaerolineae bacterium | reverse complement strand
TGGCCGGTTCGCGCGGCGCGGTAGGCCGCCTCGACGATCACCAGCGATTTGCGCCCCTCGTCCACGCTGATCACGGGCGGCGCGCCCTCGCGCAGGCAGCGCAGGAAAGTGAGCGGCCCCTGCTGGTGGAAATTCCCCTGCCGGAAATACGGGATGGTGTCGGTTCCGTGCCACTCCCCGCGCGCCTGCCCGTAGTGGTAGACCTTGAGATAGGGCGGGCGAGCGAAGTCGCGCGAGGCCAGGTCCACCCCGCCGAGCAGGGCGCTGCCCCGGTTGCCAAAAATCTCGATGGACCCCTCCGCGGCGACGAGCACGTTGCTCGTGGCGATCTCGGCGACCGCGCCCGAAGGGAAAGAGAGCACAACCAGCGCTGTGTCTTCCAGCGGCAGGCCGAGCGTCCGGTTGGCGGTGACGGCGTAGGCCTGGGCCGGGTCGCCGAGCAGCCACAGCAGGAAGTCAATGGCGTGAATGCCCTCGTCAATCAGCGCGCCGCCGCCGGAGAGCGCCGGATTCCCATACCAGACGTCGTGAACGCGCTCGCCCAGCTCCAGCAGGTGGTAGTTGCCGTGCCGCACGCGCACCAGCGAGATCGTGCCCAGCTCGCCGCCCTGCGCCCGGCGCACCAATTCCTGGTTGATCGGGTCGTAGCGTTTGGGGAAGTTCTGCATGAAAGTCACGCCGGACTCCCGCACGGCGCGGCGGATGCGGTCGCACTCGGCGACGGTCGGGGCCATCGGCTTTTCGAGCAGGATATGCCGCCCAGCGCGCGCCGCCGCCTCGACCAGATCGGCGTGGCGGGCCGTCTCGGAGGTGATCCCCACCGCGTCGCAGCGGGCCAGCAGCGCGCCGAGATCGCCCTCGAAGGCCGTGTTGTGACGGTCGGCGGCGCTCTGGCCGCGCGCTGCATCGTCGTCCCACACGCCGACCAGCTCAGCGTCGGGCGAAGCGTTGATCGCTTCCGCCCAGTAATTGGCGTGGTAGTGGGCGAAGCTCAGTATAGCGAAGCGTATCCGCGCGCTCATGGCGTCTCGACCTCCTCCCAGCCGCCGTGTTCGGCGGCGCGGTAGACGGCCTCGGCGACGAGCAGGCTGACCAGGCCATCGCGCGCCGAGTTGTCCGGCGGGGCAGCGCCGGAGAGCATGTCCAGGAAGTGACAGTGCTGGCGCAGCCCGACCTGCTCGGCGCGAATATCTGGCGCGAACCAACCAGGCCCGCCCAGGCGCGCGGGCGCGTAGTAAGCCAGCCGCCCGCGCTCGGTGCGCAGCCAGGCCGTGCCCTCCGTCCCATAGATTTCCATGCGATAGCGATCGGTGCCCGCGACTTCGGCGTAGGCGCATTCGTGCACGGCGATCAGGCCCGACGCGAACTCGTAGGTGGCGATCACCAGGTCTTCGGCGTTGGGCCGGACGACGGTGCCATCAACCAGCGTCCGCTCTTTGATCATCAGGGCGGCAGTGGCCCGCACGCGCACAATCTCGCCGAAGAGCTGGCGCAGCAGGTCTATGCCGTGCACGCCCAGTTGCAGCAGCACGCCGCCGCCCACACTCTCCTTGCGGTAGAACCAGGCGGCCCAGTCCGCGCCGGGGGTGGCGTTGCGCTGGCGCACCGAGTGCACGCGCCCCAACACCCCCTGGTCGAGCAGCGGACGGACGTGCTCGATTTCTTCCAGGTAGCGGTGCATAAAGCTGACGAAGAGCGGCACGCCGGTCGCCTGGGCAGCGGCGATGATCGCGCGGCACTCCGCCGAGCTGCGCGCCATCGGCTTCTGCAACAGGGCGGGCTTGCCCGCTTCCAGCGCGGCGATGGCGTGCTCGCGGTGCAGATAGTCCGGCGTGGCGATCACCACCGCGTCAATGGCGGGGTCGGCCAGCACCTCGCGGTAGTCGGTCGTGGTGTGGGGGATGCCGAACTGCGCCGCCCGGCGGGCCAGGCCCTCGTGGTCTGCGCCGACGATGGCAGTGACGCGCGCGCCGGCTTCGTGCAGCCCCGCGATGTGATAGGCGCTGATGAAGCCCGCGCCGATCATGCCGATGTGAAACGTCTTACTGTGCATTGCCTGCTGCTCCAGGGTAGCGCCCCTTCAGGGACGCATAGGTCATTGCGGACGAGGGACCTATTGATGGCACCAGCATAGATTTCCAGGATACTGCGCTGCCCGTAGCGCGGGCGGCTGGGCGTTCTTGTAGGGGCGGGTTTGCAAACCCGCCCCTACAGGATGCGGTCAATAAGAAGCCCTCGTCATGCTTTCCGGGCTACTGGCCGCTCCCGCCTCTCAGGCGCAAGACGGCGACGGATTACGGTTCCCAGGTGCCCTCGATCACCACGTTGTCAGGGTTGTGCTCGGCCATGAAGCCGGTGTAGGTGTAGGACATGGGATCTTGCGGGTCTTCGATGCGGCCTGATTCATACAGGAAGTCGGTGTATTCCTGCAGGTCGCGGACGTAGTTCTCGTCGAAGATGCTCTCGAACGAATAGTCGTCCCACAGCGCCTCGTTCTGCTCAACCGGCTGGTCCAGATACTCAGAGATGAGCGCCACCACTTCTTCGCGGTTCTCCGGGTCGGCCACGTAGTCCTGGGCGCGGTAGAGCGTCAGCATCAGCGCGCGGGCTGTGTTGGGGTTTTTGCGGATGAAGTCCTCGGACATCACCCACACCGAGCGCGTGAAGGAAATCTGGAACTCCTCACCGGCGTCCCACGGGAAGTTGCTGACCGTGCCGTTGTGCAGGATTTCAGCGTCCACGTCTTCGTTGATCTCGGCCAGGTAGGGCCAGGGGTTCCAGACGACAAAGGCCTGGATGTCGTTGTTGATCAGGGCCGTCATCTGTTCGGGCGGCGGCAGGTTGACGATCTGCAGCTTGAGCGGGTCGAGGTCGTAGTGCTGGGCCAGATTCTCCACTGTTGCCGAAGCGGTCGAGCCTTCGAGCAGGCCGATCTTGATGTTGAGCAGGTCTTCGGGCTTCTCCAGGCCGGCGTCGGTGCGGGCCACGAACTTCTCGATGTAGGCCAGCGTGTTTGTGCCGACGATGACCACCGGCACGCCGTTGTGCCTCATGCTGATCGGCGGCACCGTGCCGGGCGTCCACAGGTCAATCTCGCCAGCCAGCAGCGCCTCACCGGCGGCAGCGCCGGAGGTGAAGGTGGCTGTCTCGATCTCCTCGAAGCCAGCTTCGGCCAGCCAGCCCTTCTCGATGGCGACGATGTGCGGCGCGTAGACGGGGTCCAGCCCGAAGCCGAGCCGGAGCTTCGTCTGCTCCAGCTTCTCACCCTCCTGGGCGCTGACCGCGAGGGCGGGCAGCGTCAGGGCGAGGACGAGCAACAAGACCAGGGGTAGATGTGAACGGCGCATGATATTCCCTCTCTCTAAGCAACTCTCTGGATACTGGGTAACCGGGCGTCTCGTCGCGGTGACGGGCGCTGCTGTTAGCGAACGCTTGCGTGATCGCTGCGGGGGTGCTTCCTTTCTCCGGCGCGCGCCGGCTGTGGATTAGCCGAAATACCAGCGAAGCTGACGCCTGAATAGCAGGTTGAAGATCAGGTAATCCGTGATCAGGTTGAGCAGGCCGATCAGCAGAATGCCGTAGACAATGACCTCGACTTCGCCCACCTCGCGGCCATACATGATCATGTAGCCCAGCCCCCGGTTGGCGGCGAGCACTTCGGCGGCCACCAGCGATCCGAAGCTGAGGCTCCAACCGACGCGGATGCCAACGGCAATGTCCGGCAGGGCGGCAGGCACGGCGATCTTGGCCAGCAGGCGCGGCCCGCGCAGACCGATGCTCTGCGCCGCGCGGAAGAGCATGGGGTCTACGCTGATCATGCCCTTGTAGGTGTTGGTGACCACCGGGAAGAACGCGCCCAGGGAGATGATGAACACCTTCGACTGCTCGCCCAGGCCGAACCACATCAGCGCGATGGGAATCCAGGCCAGCGGCGGGATGGGCCGCAGAATCTCGATCGGCCCCCAGATCAGCTTGCCGAAGAGCCGGTACCAGCCGGCCAGGACGCCGGTGATCATGCCCAGCCCGCCGCCGATCAGGAAGCCGAAGAACACGCGCTGCACGCTGATCCGCGCGTGATCGAGCACGTCGGCGGCGGGGAAGCGATTGAGCGCCGTGTCGAGTATCTGCAGCGGCCCAGGGAAGACGCCGGGGTTGACCAGGCGCAGGGAGTTGGCAAGCTGCCAGAGCGCGAGCACGACGATCACGCCCGACCATGACACGAGCAGGTTGCGTTGGAAGGCGCGCTGCTGCTTCACCGCTTCACCTCCTCCAGGTCGGTCACCCAGGGCAGCAGGATATGCTCCAGCCAGGCCAGGGTTTTGGCCAGGGCGAAGCCGATAATGGCGATGAAGATCATGCCGACCATCGTCACGTCGGTGCGGTAGAAGTTGCGCGCTTCCATGATCAGCGCGCCCAGCCCCTCGATGGTGCCGATCATCTCGACGGCGATGATGACCAGAAAAGCCATGCCCAGGGCGACGCGCATCCCGGCGAAGATGCGCGGCAGGCTGGCCGGCAGCATCACCTGCAGGAAGATCTGGCGGCGCGACGCGCCCAGTGATTGGGCGGCGAAGACGTACTGCTTGCTGACGCCCTGCACGGCGTTGATCGCGCTGGTCAGGACGATCCAGAAACAGCCGTAGGCGATCAGGAAAACGCGTGTGAATTCGCCCACGCCAAACCAGGCCACGGCCAGGGGCAGCAGGCTGAGCGTCGCCACCGAGCGGGCAAAGGTGATGATGGGCGTCACTGCGCGCTCCAGCAGCGGCGTGGCCCCCACGAACAGGCCGAGCGGGATGGCGAAGATCGCTGCCACCGTGTAGCCCTTGAGGATGCGCCACAGAGTTGCCTTGAAGTGGATTTCGGTTGTCACCCCGCGCGGGAAGCCGCGCTCCAGCAACGCCTCGAACGTGCGGGCCAGCTTGGACGGCGGCGGGAAGCGGTAGGCGTTGATCCAGGCGTGGTCTACCGCGTACTCCCACAGCCACAGCAGCACCAGCACGGTCAGCAGGCCGTAAACCCAGTCGGGGACAGTCAGCCGGGTACGGCGCAGTCGCCTGATCCAATCGCGGCGTGGCGCCGTGTCGCTAGAAGATGGCACGGTGAATCTCCTCGTACATGGCCATGAACTCCTGCGACGAACGCTGGCGTGGCCGGGGCAACGTCACCGCGACCTCGGCGCGCAGGCGGCCTGGGTGCGGGCTGAGCACGACCACGCGGTCGGACAGGTAGAGCGCCTCCATGATGCTGTGCGTGACGAAGATCACCGTCTTCTTGCGCGCCTCCCAGATGCGCAGCAGCTCAAGCTGCATCTCCGAGCGCGTCAGCTCGTCGAGCGCGCCAAACGGCTCGTCCATGAGCAGGATGTCCGGGTCGTTGGCCAGGGCGCGGGCGATAGCCACACGCTGCTGCATCCCGCCCGAAAGCTCGCGCGGGTACTTGCGCTCGAAGCCACCCAGACGCACCAGCTCGATCAGGTCCTGGGCCTGGGCGCGGCGCTGCTTCTTGGGCACGCCCTGGTTGCGCGGGCCGAACTCGATGTTCTGGATGGCAGTCATCCAGGGGAAGAGCGCCGCGTGCTGAAAGACCATGCCGCGATCCGGGCCGGGCGAGCCGACAGGCTCCCCGCCGATCAGCACCTGGCCGCTGCTGGGCTGCAAGAAGCCGGCAATCATGTTCAGCAGGGTGGTCTTGCCGCAGCCGCTGCGCCCGACGATGGACACGAACTCGTTGGCCTCGATGTGCAGCGACACGTCGTCGAGAGCCAGCGCGCGCGCGTCCTCGTTGTTGAATCGCTTGGTGACGTGCTCAATGGCAATCGTTTTGCCCATCAACCTGTGGCCCCTTCTGGCTGGAAGAAATCTTCTTGCGCGACGTATTGTTCGAGAAACTCGCGGGCGATGCCGGCGATCACCAGGTAGGGGGAGCTGAGCCGCGCCCGCTGGATCAGCACGTAGTTGGCGATGGGCTGTGGCAGATAGCCCCGGATGGCCGTCTCGAACTGATTGAACAGGCGCGGAGGGAGATCGCTCAGCGCGCCGCCGATGATCAGCAGGTTCGGCTGGATGGTGTTGAGCAGGTTGGCGACGACCACGGCCAGCAGCGCGATCATGTCGGCGGCGAGGGACGCGCAGAGCGGGTCGCCGGCCTCGGCAACCTCCAGGATGCACTGGAACCTGGCGGCGAGATCGCCCGCCGACTGGATGGCGGCGTGCACGGGGTTGGACGACGGCGCGCTGCCCACCCGTTCGTCGAAAGCCTGACACACCGCCCGCACCGAGACGATCTTCTGCGCCTGGCGCGGGGCGGTGCCATCGGCGGGCTGGCCGCAGAAGAGCACCGTGCTGCCGATGTTCCCCGCGTTGCCGAAGGGACCGCTGTAGCGCTGCCCGCCCAGGAACAGGCTGGCCTTGAACCCTTCGGTGAAGCCCAGGTAGATCAGGTTCTGTCCGGCTGGGACGCGCTCTTGCTGTAGCTCGGCGACAGCCATGCTGTCCACATCGTTCTCGACGATGACCGGCAGGCCCAGCGCGGCGACTAGGCGCGCCTTGATCGGGAAGTGCTGCCAGCTTGCCACGCGCCCAATGCCGAGAATCTCGCCCGAAGCCATGTCAATGAAACCGGGCGCGGCCAGGCCGATGCCCAGCACCGTGCGCGCCGGGTAGCGGCGGACCACCTGCTCGACGTAAGCGACGATCTCGCGCACGACCTCATCGGGCGAGGTCGCCACCCCGTTCTCAATCTGGCGCTCGTCGAGCACGTCGCCGGTCAGCGTCACCGCGGCCATGCGCACGCCGGGAAGCTGGAGATGGATGCCAATGATCAGATAGGTGCCGGCGTCCAGGCCGTACAGCACGGCGGGGCGTCCGCCGGTGGTGGCGGCGCGGCCAACGGCCCGCATCCAGCCGGCCTCGGTGAGGTCTTTGACAGCGCGCTGCAGAGTGGGCAGGCTGACCTGAGCGGCGGCAGCCAGGTCGGCGAGCGACATGGGCTGGGCGCTGAGGCAGCGGATGATGGCGGCGTGGGGCTGAACCATGATGGAAACCAATGGGTCTTGAAATGGCTTTTGTAAAACATTTTATAAAAGT
>JAOSJP010000017.1:19585-24643 GCA_027494015.1 Anaerolineae bacterium | reverse complement strand
TGTCCTGGATGGCCCGGTTGTCCGCCCGTCCGTCGCTGCCCTTTGGCCCGCAGGCTCTTGGGTGCAGGCTTTTTTCTCAACCCATCGCTGCTCGGCGGTTTACCGCTGTTGCCGCTGTTCTTGGCAAGCTGGTCTTCCAGGTCCTGGATACGCGCAGTCAGTTGCCCAATCATCTCGCGCAGTTCGAGGATGATAGCGACCAGGGTTGCCTTGTCCAGTTCGTGCAGTGCTTTTTCATCTGGGTTCATGCGGCTACTATATCGCTTTTGACCTCAGGTCCGCATCTTCTGGCCTGAGTAGTTACGCCAAATTTAGGTAGTTTACGTCCGGGTCTCAGGATTGTCTCCCTCACCCTTGCGGTTGAAGCTGTTGGCCAGCGCCCGCGCGACCACTTTCATGAAGGATGCCAGCCCGTCAACCACCTCAGGCTGGCAGTAGTCCGGCCCCAGGCCCAGGCAGACCTCACGGGCGAAGTGCTCCAGAACCTCAGGAGAGGGCGGCACGTACTCAATCAGCCGTTGGCTCATGACCGCCCCCCTTGACCAGCAAACGAGCCATGATGTCCCACTTCTCCTGGGCTTTCTGGTCCAGGTCGGCCAGCGTGTAGCCCCGCTCGCCCAGGAAAGCCAGCGCCCGCGCCAGCGACACCGGCCCGCCCTCCTCCAGCCTGACCCCCACGCGTGCCATGAAGCCCGCCAACCAGCCCGTCAGCTGCATCAGGTACTCCGAGCTAAGATCAGGGGTGAAGACGTATTCCCGCGCCGCTACCTCGTCGCAGTGGAAGGACCACTCCGCGATCATGTCCAGCAGGGCCGCCCACAGCGGGTCCAAAGGCCAGCGCGAGCGGTTGCTGTCATCGGGGTCCGGCACACACAGCCGCCCCCAGCTCTGCGTGACGTAGTTCAGCAGCCCGCAGAAGCGCTCGAAGGTCAGGTCGGGCAGGTAGCTCAGGCTCCCAAACCCGGCCTGATAGCACTTCACCGCCCATTCGAAGCGCGTCACCGGGCGCAGGTCTCCCTCGCCCATCCCCCACACCGACCGCCAGAAATCCAGCCTGCCCTTCTGCCCGCTCTCGAAGACCTTGTCATACAGGCGGAACATCACATCGCCCGCCGAGGTGCCCACCGTGAAACCCTCGACCTGACCGATCTCCGAGGCGTAGTAGATCGCCCGCGGCTTGGACGCTCCCACCCAGCGATCATGCCAGCTTTCAACGTGGAGCGCCGCCAGGTCCAGGCCGATCACGTCCACCGTGAGGTCCGCCCGGTTGATGCGCACCGGGTACAACTCGACATGCTTCACCCCGAACGCCGCCAGCTGGGCCAGCACGCCCTCGCGCAGCCGCTTGGGCTCCCACACTTCCCCCAGGGCGCGCAGCGTCTGAGGACCCAACTGGAGCAGCGCCCCCATCCCTTGCCCCTCCTGAGAGGTGCCGCGCAGTTCCTCAGTCACCCGGCCCGTGACGTACAGCCGCGCATCGCCTTCCCACACCGACAAGGGATAGCCATGCGCGCCATTCCGAATGAGCACACTCCCAAGCGGCACCCCTCCCCGCAGCTCCGCGCTATCCACCCCATGCACCACCTCAGCCCAGGCACGATACAAGTCAGCATGGGGATATTCAATCACCAGATAGAGACTATCCAATCCCACGAAGCCAACTTGTAGATTCGGCCCCCGTGAGACAAGACGGCGTCCGTCCTCCTGGCCATCCTTCCCGTATATCTCCTCACCCATCCCGCTTTCTAAAGTCAGACTGAGAAAGAAGGATAGAACGGAGACGACAACCCATGCCAGAACTCATTCCCCCCTTAGTAGAGGTCTTTGCTGGAGTGCGCGACTGGCGCAAGCCATCCGGCAAACGGTATGAAGTAGGGACGGTGCTGACGCTGGTATTCCTGGCGCTGTTGAGCGGAGAAAACAGCATACGGGGAATAGCGCGGTGGGTACAAGAGCAGCGGTGGACGGTGAGCCGGGTGCTGGGGATGAAAAGGTCGCGTGTGCCGGGCTACGAAACCATTCGCACGGTGTTGCGCGACCTGGATATTGCCGAACTCGAAGCCGGTCTTCAGCACTGGGCTGGACAGGTTGCCCAGGCCTATCAGGTCGAACGGTGGGCGGGAGTGGCCCTGGATGGCAAAACCTTACGGGGAAGTCGCACAGGAGAACAAGCTGCTGTGCATTTGCTGAGTGCCTTTGTCCATGAGTTGGAGCTGGTGTTAGGACAACAGGTAGTGGGCCCCAAAACCAACGAAATCCCGATTGCGCGGGAGGTGTTGGCAAAGCTCGCCTTGGAAGGCGTGCTGGTTACGTGTGATGCTTTACACACCCAACGCGAAACAGCCGCGCTGATCGTGGAAAAAGGGGGGCCTATTTGATGGTGGTGGGCGACAACCAACCGACGCTCAAAGCGGACGTGGCGCTGCTGTTTGCGCTACCGCCTGGCCCGCAACAGGAGCAACGGGTAGTTCAGCAGGTCTCCAAGGGGCATGGACGGCTTGAAACGCGCACTTTGTCAGCCAGTGCCGACCTCAAAGGGTATGTGAATTGGCCGGGTGTCGAACAAGGACTACGCCTGGAACGCCGCGTGGTTTCCCTGGCCACAGGAGAAGTTACCACCGAGGTCGAGTACGGGGTCTTGAGTCTCACACCTGACCAGATTGATCTGATGACGGTGTTGACCCGCTGGCGGGGACACTGGTCGATTGAAAATCAGCTCCATCGTTCCCGTGATGTGGTGCTGGGTGAAGATGCTTGCCGGGTTCGGTCTGGCTCCGCGCCGCAGGCCTTAGCCGCCTTACGCAATACGGTCATCTCCCTGGTCAAGCGCTTAGGCCATGCCAGCCTGACGCACGCGCGCCTTCATTATGCCCTCAATCTGCACGAGGCTTTGTCCGTTGTTGGAATTTCAGGGGGGGACCAAAAAAAAAAAGAAAAGCAAAACCCCCCCGGGGGGGGGGTTAAAAGAGGGAGGATTTTTTTTTTCCCAACAGCCCAGAGACCATCAGGCATTGAAAGTGGAAAAACTCAGCCCCCGCGAAAGCGAACTCATCCACAAGCTGCGCGAGCTAGAGCAGGGTTTCAGCTATCACCTGGCACTGCGCTTGCTGAACACGCTGGCGGACGTCAGGAAAGAGGATGAGGATTTCTTCAATCGTATGACTAGCTGACGCGCCGAGCGCGGGGCCTCCTGGGGCCCCTCCCCGGTCTTGCGCCGGGGCCCCTCCCCAGGAGCCTCCCCCGCGCTCACGATCCAGACTGCCATTCTCAGACTTCGCTACGGCCTCCCCAAGTACAGTAGTCAACCATGCGCAAACCCAGGACGAGCCATCCGCCAGCCACGAGTACGTAAGAGAGGAGCGGAACACAAACACTCGCCGGGCGCGGCCTAAGCGGGATTTTACAAACCTTCGGCTTGACAGGTCGGTCAGGTCGCCCCCGGCAGAAGCGCCGGAGAGCGGTGAGGAGCGACGGCTACTCCGGTAGGCGACGGCTGCCCGTAGCATTGACACCCCCCTTCTTTGCGCTTGCACCAACTTAAGGCATTCACGAGCTTCAAGTATCCTCAACCTCCAGCCAATATTGGAAGGTCAAGGGGTGGTCTCCTCGTTTGGATTGGCCACAGGTGAGGGCCAAGGTGTGCGCCAGATGGGACAGGGCGCGGATGAGCGCCGGTCGGTCGGGCAGCAGGCTGGCCAGATGGAAGGCCTGTTTGCGAATGAGCTGAGCGGCGCGATGCAGGCTGCGGTTCAGGCGGTGCCAACAACTGACGACGATCAGCCAGTGCTGGACCAGCAGCGCCAGCAGCTTGGCGTAGAATTCACACCAGATGCGAGAGGGGTCGTGGGAACGCCACTCGTCGAGCAAGCCACTGTTTTTCCACAGGCGGAAGAGCACTTCAATTTGCCAGCGGGTCATGCCCAGGATGGGCGCTTCCTGAACGGTCAAGTGCTCCGGCGGCAGGCTGGTCAGGTAGAGCGTCCAGGCCGCCAGGGCCAGGGTAGTCTGGCTGAGCGGTTGTTGTTTGCGGCGGGCCTGGGCGCGCAGACGCCGCCGCCGTTGTTCGGCGACCTCTTGGGGCATGGGCAAGGCAATCAGCCGGGCGGGGAGCTGCTTTGCGCCCACCAAGACGGGCCTATCGACCGTGGTCGGGCCGTGTTGGTTCAGCAAGCGCAGCAAGTCCAGTCGTGTCCCGTCAGGGGTGGCCAGGGTCGTCCCGTGCTTGTAGCGAGTGAAGAACTCACTGCCCTGGGTCAGGTCTTGGGCAAAGGTCGCCAAGTTGAAAAACCCCAGGTCATTGAGCCGCAGACTGCCAGGGGGGAGCACTGCCGACCCGATCCCTGTCTGCTGGTCATGGACCCGCGCCCCCTGCAAGCGCAGGGTCAACTGCCCGCTATTCAAGTCCCAACGCACCGCTGTCTTGACAGCCGCATCCGCCGCCCCATTCCCTCCGGGCCAAACCAGCGCCAATTCAGCGGGCAGGGTGATGCGCGACGTGTCAGCGATATACACCCCCGCAAAACGCGCCAACAAGCCCTCCACCCCAGGCACAGCGACGACCAGTTGTTCCAGCGCACGCTGCAGCAGGGTGTCCAAAAAGAAGGCCGCTTTTGCCGTGAACCGTTTGTCCAACCCTGGCGTGCTCAGCACCATTCCCACCGTGGCCGCGGCTTGCCGCACCTCTTCACGGGTTGAGGCCGGATTCGCCAGAAAACTAAACACCAGCGTTTGGGCAAACTTCGCCCCGCTGACTTTCCGTCGTCGCTTGACGAACCCTTGTTTTCTTGCCACTTCGTCCGCCGTCGTCGTCAACAGCGTTTGCATCGCTTCGGCCAATTCGGGTATGGTTGTCATGGGAGAAGGGTCTCCTTTCTTCGCTCCTGTTGATAGCGTTAGGATACCCCTCGGCAAGTTCGAGGAGCGGCTGAAAGCCGCCATCGAGGAGATTCAGCGCTCCGAGGGAGAGATCATCCTCTTCATTGACGAGCTGCATCAGGTCGTCGGCGCGGGGGCCGCTTCGGGCGCGCTGGACGCCAGCAACATGATGAAGCCAGCCCT
>JAOSJP010000017.1:0-17540 GCA_027494015.1 Anaerolineae bacterium | reverse complement strand
GATTTCAGCCGGTTGGCGATTTGCAGCATCAGCCGAAAAGGCTTGCTCCGTGTCGCCGCCTGATTGACAGTGCCGGCAAAGTACAGATCGCGCTCCGGGCTGTAGAAGGCGAACGATCCTGTTGAGCCGGAATGTCCGATCAATTCCGGCACCGGCTGAAACGGTGACAGGATGCGCGACATTTTGAAGCGCATCATACCGTAGCCGTATTGCAGCGGGAAGAAGACACTGTTCCACTGGTGGGTCATGCGCTCGAAGTGCTTCTTGTCGAAAAGCTTTCCGTCAAGGAATGCGCGCAGAAAGGTCAGACTTTCGGCGGCGGTGGTGACAATGCCGCCCTCAGCCACCCAGGACGAGAAAAGCAGCGGCAGGTTCAACGCCCGATCTTTGAAGTAGAGGGTTGCCGGTGGGGTATCGCGGGGCGGTCGGCTCGCGTCAAAAGCGTAGGTGTGCCGCAAATCAAGCGGCTCACAGATCGTCTGCAGCAAGTTCTCCGCGTAGGGCTTCCCAGTGACAGCTTCGATAATCGCGCCGAGCAAATGATAGTTTGTGTCTGAATAATGAGACTTCGTTCCATTTCTGGCATCTGGCTCAAATTTGGGCAGGATGGTGCGCACAAGGGCGATCATTTCCTCCGTGCTGTAAGCTCGATCGGGCGCGCCGCGCTTGAGGTCGTCGTACAGGCTGTGACCACCCTGCGGCTTGTCTTCATAGTAGTCCGGCAGGCCGGATGTCTGGCTCAACAACTGATACACTTTCAGCCGATGGCTGTAGTCGTTTCCCTTGTAGACGTGAATGCCGTCTACCAGCGCGGCAGGCAGATAGGTGGACACCGTGTGATCGAGATCGAGCGAGCCTTGCTCGTGCAGGCTCATGATCATGGCAGCGGTGTACATCTTGCTGATGCTGGCGATGAAGTAGGGTGTGTCTGGTGTCATCGCCACCCGTCCTTGGGCATCGGCAACACCGGCAGCGCCAGCCAGATCAATCCGGCTATCTCTCGACTGCACGCGCGCGACGATGTTCTTGATGTGTCCCTTGCCGATCTGCCGCTCCAGCAGCGACTGGAATTGTGTCTGGTTCATGGTGAGTGTTCCTCGCAATGTTGAGTCAGAGTCCCCAACGCCGCCAACGACACCGGTGGAACAGGCTGCGCGCATCCCTGCGCGGCCTCACCCCCGCCCCGCCCGCAGCCGCCAGTCCAGCGCGCTCCAGCGCTGAGCGACCTGATCGTTGCGCACGGCGATGGCGATAGCTTTGCGCGTGCCGACCAGCACGACAAGCTGCCGGGCGCGCGTCACGGCGGTGTAGAGCAGGTTGCGCTGCAACATCAGATAGTGCTGTGTGGCGACGGGCATGACCACGCACGGGTACTCGCTGCCCTGGGCGCGGTGCACGCTGATGCAGTAGGCGTGCGTCAGCTCGTCGGCTTCGGCGAAGTCGTAGCGCACCAGGCGCTCGTCCACGCGCACGGTCAACACCTGGTTGGTCAGGTCGAAGCCGTACACCTGCCCGATGTCGCCGTTGAAGACATCCTTCTCGTAGTTGTTACGCATCTGGATCACTTTGTCCCCGACGCGAAAGAGTCGCCCGGCCAGCCGCCGCTCCGCCTTGCGCCCGGATGGGTTGGGGTTCAGCGTCTCCTGCAGCACGTCGTTGAGCGCCGTCACGCCGAGCGGGCCGCGATACATCGGCGCGAGCACCTGTACTTCCTGCAGCGCGTCCAGGCCGAAGCGCGCCGGGATGCGTTTCTGCACGATCTCCACCAACAGGTCGGCGGCTTTCTGCGGGTCTTCCTCGACGAAGACGAAGAAATCGTCGCCGCGGTTGGACGTATCGGGCGCTTCGCCCCGGTTGATGCGGTGCGCGTTGGTGATGATCTGGCTCGTCTCCGCCTGGCGGAAGATCACGTCCAGCCGCGTCACCGGCCCCACTGTCCCGCCAATGACATCGTGCAGCACATTGCCCGCGCCCACGCTGGGCAGTTGATCGGCATCGCCGACGAGCAGCAGGTGCGCGTCCGGCGGGATGGCCCGCAGCAGGCTGTAGAACAGCACCAGGTCAATCATCGAGGCTTCGTCCACGACGATCATATCGGCGTCGAGCGGATTGTCGTCGTTGTGCAGAAAGCCGCGCTCCGCCGGGCTGAAGCCCAACATGCGGTGAATGGTGCGCGCCGGCTGGCCGGTCGCTTCGCTCAGGCGCTTGGCGGCGCGCCCGGTCGGTGAAGCGAGCAGGAACGAGTGGCGCGCCCGCCCCAGGGCAGTGATCAAGGCGCGCAGAGTGGTGGTCTTGCCGGTGCCGGGGCCGCCGGTCAGCACGCTGACCTTGTGCGTCAGCGCGGCGCGCACAGCCTGGCGCTGCTGGGCGGTGAGCGCGCCCGCCCCGCCCGCCGCATCCGCGAGCAGGGCGTCCAGGTCGAGCCGCGCCAGGTCGGCCAGGCGGCTGGCCGGCGTGCGGGTGATCTGCGCCAATCGCTGCGCCGCGCCCTTCTCGCTGTGGTACATGGGCGGCAGGTAGACCGCCTCGACCTGCTCCAGTCCATCGGGGACGGGCACCGCCTCGATCATCACGTCGCCGCGCGTGGCGGCGCGGCGCAGCGCCTCCTCGACGCGCTCCGTCTCCACGCCGAGCAGCTCCACCGCGCCCGTCACCAGGGCGTCGCGCGGTAGGAAGACATGGCCCTCGTTGGTCGCTTCATTCAGAATGTGGGTGAGTCCGGCGGCGATGCGCGCGGGCGCGTCGGCGGGCAGGCCGAGGTCCTGGGCGATCTTGTCGGCGGTCTTGAAGCCGACGCCGAAGATGTCGGCGGCCAGACGGTACGGGTCGCGGCTGACGATGGGAATGGCCTGATCGCCGTACTGCTTGTAGATTTTGACGGCAAGTCCGGTGCTGATGCCGTGCCCCTGCAGAAAGAGCATCACCTCTTTGATGTGTTGCTGCTCAACCCACGCCTCGGCGATCAGGCGGGCGCGGTGCTTGCCCACGCCCTCCACTTCCAGCACGCGGTCAGGCGTGCGGTCGAGCACGTCGAGCGTGTCCTCGCCGAAGGTGTCCACGATCTTTTTGGCCGTGGCCGGGCCGATGCCCTTGATCAGCCCGCTGCCCAGGTAACGGCGGATGGCTTCGGCGTCCGCCGGGCGAATCTGCGTCACCACCTCGGCGCGGAACTGCCGCCCGTACTGCGGGTGGTTGCTCCACTCCCCTTGCAGGCGCACGCTCTCGCCCGGCTGCAGCTCCGGCATGGTGCCGACGACGGTCACCAGTTGGTCGCGGCCCAGCAGGAGCTGGTGCGGGCGCAGGCGCAGCACGCAGTAGCCGGTCTCGTCACTGTAGAAGGTGATGCGCTCGACGGAACCCGTCAGCGTATCGGGTGCGGGCATAAGGCAAGCTCAACTTCCTATGATGAGCGGGCGCGCCGGTTTGCGGCACGCGCCACTTCTGCTATTCTACCGCACAGGGGGTGTTGCAGGCAGACAGGCTTGAGGGGTGCGTGCAAAGGTTGTCAGTGACTCGCTTGACGCCGAGCGGGATGAGGTCCCGTAGGGGCGTATTGCAATACGCCCCTACCTGACAGGTTTTGTACGCACCCGGCTTGAGGAGGAGACGATGGCCGATCCGGTCGCCCTACATTACGAGGAGCGCGGCAGCGGCCTCCCCGTCGTGCTGCTGCACGGCTACCCGCTCGACCACACCCTGTGGCGCGCGCAGATCGCCGCGCTGAGCGACGCCTACCGCGTCATCGCGCCCGACCTGCGCGGGCACGGGGCCAGCCCTGCGCCCGCTGGCGACTACAGCATGGACTCGCTGGCGGCGGATGTCGCCGCCCTGCTCGACCGGCTGGGCGTGGAGCGGGCGGTCTGGGTGGGGCACAGCATGGGCGGCTACGTGGCCCTGGCCGCGTTACGAGCCATGCCCCAGCGCGTGGCCGGCCTGGTGCTGTGTGCCTCGCACCCCTTCGCCGACCCGCCGGAGAAGGCGGCGTCGCGCCGCGCCAGCGCCGCGCAGGCCCTGCGCGAAGGCACCGCCCCCGTCGTCAGCGGGATGCTCCCCCTGCTGTTCAGGCCGGGGACGAACCTGGAGACGATCTCGGCCCACCTCATCCGCTCAACCATGCTCAAGACGCCGCCGCAAGGAGTCGCCGGGGTGCTGGGCGGCATGGCCGCGCGCCCCGACGCGGTGGACGTGCTGCGCCCCCCCGCTCCTCCCAAAGCGATCCTGGCCGGGCGCGACGATCAGATCATCCCCCTGGCGGATTTGCGGGCGCTCGTCACCGGTCTGCCGCATATCGCGCTGCATGTGATTGACGGAGCGGGGCACCTGCCGATGATCGAGCAGCCGGAGGCGACAACTGCCGTCTTGCGCTCCTTCCTGGCCGCGCTGTGGGGGCGAAACGCTTGTTGACCTCCCCCCGCTCGGCGCTGGCGCGCCCCCAAAACAGAGACTTCCGAAGTTTTGGAAACTTCGGAAGTCTGGCGGGGTGTAGGCGATACGCTCCCTACGGGAGACACCCGCAGACTGGCATGTGAAGTCGCCCTCTCTAGTGCACGTTGGCGGAAGTTCATCATCGGTTGTTCGCTGGTTCACCCCACCCTAAATCCCTCCCCGCCAGCAGGGAGGGACTTGAGTCTGCTCCCCCTTTCTCCGTTTACGGGGAAGGGGGGCGGGGGGAGGGGGCAACCCCCCCAACCCCCCCCCCCTCCCCCCCCCGGCGGCCGCCGGCGGGGGGGGGGGGGGGGGGTGGGGGCCCCCCCCCCCCCCCCCCCCCCCCCCCCCCCCCCCCCCCCCCCCCCCCCCCCCCCCCCCCCCCCCCCCCCCCCGGGGAAGCCAGGTAGATCACCGCCGCCGCCACGTCGTTGATCGTCCCCACCTTGCCGATAGGCAACTTCGCCAGCACGCCCGCCAGGTAGTCGGGAGTGTCCAGGCGCTCGGCGGTGCCCGGCGTGTAGATAAAGGTCGGCGCGACGGCGTTGACCGTCACTCCGCGCGCCGACCATTCCAGGGCCAGGGCGCGGGTGAGCTGATTCACGCCGCCCTTCGACGCGCAGTAGACGGTGCTGCCCGGCAGACCGACTGCCCCAAGCTGCGAACTCATGTTGACGATGCGCCCGTAGCCGCGCGGGATCATGGCGCGCGCTGCCGCCTGGCAGCAGAAGAACAGCCCCTTGAGGTTGACATCAAGCATCGCGTCCCAAGCGGCCTCGGTCACTGCGAGCGCGTCGTGCTCCGCGCCCAACCCGGCATTGTTGACCATAATATCCAGCCGCCCAAAGCGGGCGACGACTTCATCCACCACCGCGCTGATCTGCGCGATGTCCGTCACGTCGAGCGCCAGGGGCAGCGCAGAGCCGCCCTCGGCGCGAATCTCCGCCGCGAGTTGTTCCAGGGCGGAAGCGGTGCGCGCCGTGAGGACGACCGTCGCGCCGGCGTCCGCCAGCGCCCTGGCGATGCCCCAGCCGAGGCCCTTGCTCGCCCCTGTGACAATCGCGATCTGTCCGTCGAGCCGAAAGTTCGGGTACTGGCTCATTGCGACCATTCGGTGGGAACGCGATCCCAGCGGTGCTCGCGCAGCTTCCTGAGCAGGTCGGGGGGCAGCGCCCGGCCATCGCTGGCGGCGATGTTGGCTTCCACATGGCGCAGCTTGCGCATCCCAGGGATGACCGTGCTCACCGTCGGGTGTGCCAGGCAGAAGCGCAGCGCCATCTCCGGCATGGTCATGCCCGGCAGGATGAGCGGGCGCAGCGCCTCAGCCCGCTCGACGGAGGCGTGCAGGTTCTCCGGCACGAAGTAGGTGTTGCGCCAGTCGCCCTCCGGCCATCTGCTGTCTTTGGTCAGCGTGCCGGTCAGCGTCCCCTCGTCGAAGGGCACGCGGGCGATGACGGCCACATCCTGCTCGACGCACACGGGGTAAAGCTGGTCTTCGGGGGCCTGGTCAAAGATGTTGTAGATGACCTGCACGGCGTCCACCAGGCCGCTGCGCAGCGATTCCAGGCTGTTCCATGGTTCCCAGCGGTTGACGCTGATGCCCACCGCGCGGATCACCCCCTGGCGCTTGAGGTCGTCAATGGCCTGCTGCCAGCGCTCATCGCGCGCCCAGGCGTCTTCCCACACATGGAACTGGATCAGGTCTACGCTGTCCAGGCCCAGGTTCTGCAGCGTCTTCTCGGTGTATTCCTTGATGTGATCGGGCGGAAAACATTCGTCGAGCGTATAGCCGCGCCGCGACGGCCACCTGGAGTTCTTGGGAGGAATCTTGCTGGCGGTGTAGAGCTTCTTGTCGGGGTGGGCGCGCACCAACTGGCCGAGCAGCTTCTCGCTATGCCCCGATCCATAGTCCCAGGCGGTGTCGAAGAAGTTGCAGCCCAGCGCGACCGACCGCTCCAACGATTCCAGCGATTCCTGATCATCGTACCCCGTCCAGCCGCCCATGCCCCACATACCATAGCCAATCTCGCTCACCTGCCAGCCGGTGCGCCCAAATCTGCGGTATTGCATAACAGCCTCCTTAAGCAGCGTTCAGCATTCAGCGTTCAGCTTTTAGCCCCAAAACCCACAGCGTTGGCTGGGCATAAGGATACCGTCTTTGAAAACAAAACCAAAGGAGGGGGGGGGGAGGGGGGGGGGGGGGGGGGGGGGGCAAAGCTTCAACCTTTCTTTTGCACACCCCCCCACCCTCTTTCTCCACAACCAACAAAACCAACAACTCTTCTTCTTTTTTCTGTCTGTTTTTTGGTGTGTGGTGGGGGGGTGGGGGGGGGGGGTGGCCCCCCCCCAGCCGGGCAGGGGGTCCATGGTGTGTGCAACCACCCCCACCCCCCGGCCCCGGCCCCCACGCCCCAGCCGGCCGGGAGGGAGCGGCCGGCCGGCCCCCCCACCCCCCCGGGGGGGGGGGGCTAAAGGGGCCCCCCCCCCCCCCCCCAGGGGGGGGGGGGGGGGGGGGGGGGGGGGGGGGGGGGGGGGGGGGGGGGGGGGCGTTTTCCCCCCCCAGGGGGGGGGGGGGGGGGGGGCTCCCCCCCCCGGCCCCTTTTTGTTGTGGGGGAGGTGCTCGACTCCCCCCCCCCCCCGGTCATGGAACCGGGCCACCACCCCCCTTTGGAAGGCAGAGCCAGGGTGCTGAGGTAGTAACTGTGGCGGTAGCCCCCTCCTTGAGTTGTCTCTTGACCAGCACGCGCACCGGGCGACCATAGTCAACGGGAGGCGGCACTTCGCCCAGCCAGGTATCAGGACGGTAGACATCCCAGCGCTGCACTTGTCTGGCTAAAGCTTGGGCACGGCGATTGTTCATCCCCTTGGCCACCACCTGGTAGCCCCGTTGCAGCAGCCAGCGCACATGGGCATCACTGCCACTCCCCCCATCGATGCGCCAGACGGTGCGCTGCCGTTGGGCGGGGGATAACTCTAAAGCAATTTCGGTGCTTTCGACCGACGGCTGCAGGCAATGGCTGGTGTGCTTGCTGTCTGGATACACGTCGGAGTAGACCGTCTCGCGGTAGGCGCTGGCACTGACCCGCGCCAGTTGCCGCCCGGTCGTGTTTTTTTTGTCGCTGAAATAGCCCTTCTGGCTCTCTTCAGCCTGTGCGCTACAGGGCAATCCCGACAGGTCGAAGTCCAACCACAGGTAGCCACGCCAGTCGTGCTGCCGCACCTGGCTGTTCATTTGCATTTGAGTTAGCATCCCGGCCCGCAACGTCGCAATTTGCTTTAGACTTAGCCTGTCCAACAGGCGTGACAGGGTCGCTTGGTCCGCAAAACGGGCCCACCCCTCCGCGCTGGCCAGCGCCTGCTCCCCGCCCAGACGCCCAGTCACCTCACCGAGCGTTTCGCACCCGGCCAGCATGCTCCACAGCACCTGGCACAGCAGCTCACCCGTGCTGAACACCCGCCGTTTTTGCCCGAATTCTCCCTCAGTGAAGAACGCTAACTGCCCTGTCGCCTGGTAGTGGGCCCCTAGCACGGCCAGGGGCGCGTAGCTCGTGTTGACTGGCCCCTCATCGGTCAAGCCAATCTCTAGGTTCATCGGAGTGCTCCTTGTCTGCTAAGTCTAAAGCATTTTTCCGATGATACCGTTCCTAGGCCATTTAGACCCCTTTCCAGGCCCTGACCGGCGCTTTGCCTTTCCCTCAACCGATTAGACGCTCCCTCATCTTTGCGCAAAAATAGGGCCCGGGGGTGGGGGGGGCCCCCCCTTTGTCCGGCGGCCCCCCTGGGCACCCCCCCCCCCCCCCCCCCCGGGGGCCGCCGGCACCCCGGCCACGTCGTCCGGCTGGCCGAGCCGCCCCTGGGGGATGTCCGCCAGCCATTTCTGCATCTGCGCCGCGTTACCGCGCAGCGCGGCGGTCATCTCGGTGGCAATGACGCCGGGGCAGACCGCGTTGACGCGAATGCCATAGGCGGCGAATTCGCGGGCGCACTCTTTGGTGAAGCCGACCAGCCCGGCCTTGCTGGCGACGTAGCTGGCCCGGTTGGGCAGCGGGATGTTGTGCCCGGCGATGGAAGCGATGTTGACGATGACCCCGCCCCCCGCCGCGCGCATGATCCGCCCCGCCGCCTGGCTGGTGTAGAACGCCGCGCTCAGGTTGACGGCGAGCGCCCGCCCCCAGTCGTCGAGCGTCATCTCCAGAATGGGCGCGCGCGGCTCGATCCCGGCGTTGTTGACCAGAATATGCAGCCCGCCCAGGTCGGCAGCGATCTCCGCGATCATCTCCTGCGCGGCCTGGGGATCGCTCACGTCCGCCGGGCAAGCGCGGGCTGGCGCGCCGAGGGCGTGTGCCGTGCGCTCGGCGCTGGCTGCGTCAAGGTCATTGACTGCCACCGTCGCGCCCGCCCGTGCCAGCACCCCGGCAATGGCCCGGCCAATGCCGCGCCCGGCCCCGGTCACCAGGGCGACCTTCCCCGTCAGATCAACTGCAAGCGTCATAGTGTCTTTTCCAACTCATTACGAAATCCCCTCTCCCGCATACAGGGGATTCAGGGGCGGACAGGCGTTGAGATCGGTATTAGTCTGGGGCAGGTCTTCACTTTACCTCACCCCCGCTGGGCGCTGGCGCGCCCCGCCTCCCCCTCTCCGTCAACGGAGAGGGGGAAGAGCCGGGCGTAGCGAGGCCAGGGGTGAGGTCAATATCCCCGCGTCCAGCGAGTCGCTGTCAACTTTTGCACGCACCTCCTGTAAAATTCAGGGGCGGACAGGCGTTGAGATCGGTATTAGTCTGGGGCAGGTCTTCACTTTACCTCACCCCCGCTGGGCGCTGGGGCGCCGCCTCCCCCTCTCCGTCAACGGAGGGGAGGGGGAAGAGCCGGGCGTAGCGAGGCCAGGGGGTGAGGTCAATATCCCCGCGTCCAGCGAGTCGCTGTCAACTTTTGCACGCATCTCCTGTAAAATTCAGGGGCGGACAGGCGTTGAGTTCGGTATTAGTCTGGGGCAGGTCTTCACTTCACCTCACCCCCGCTCGGCGCTGGCACGCCTCGCCTCCCCTCTCCGTCAATGGAGAGGGGGAAGAGCCGGGCGTAGCGAGGCTGGGGGTGAGGTCAATATCCCCGCGTCCAGCGAGTCGCTGTCAACTTTTGCACGCACCTCCTGTAAAATTCAGGGGCGGACAGGCGTTGAGATCGGTATGAGTCTGGGGCAGGTCTTCACTTTACCTCACCCCCGCTGGGCGCTGGCGCGCCCTGCCTCCCCCTCTCCGTTGACGGAGAGGGGGAAGAGCCGAGCGTAGCGAGGCTGGGGGTGAGGTCAATATCCCCGCGTCCAGCGAGTCGCTGTCAACTTTTGCACGCACCTCCTGTAGGGGAGGGTTTGTAAACCCTCCCCTACAAGACGCCCAGTGTGCGTTACCCGTGCTGAATGTCAAATCCCATTAGCTTCCCCAAACGATCAACCAACCACCAATCACCAACAACCAATCACCAGCGAACTCACTCCCCCGCCAGGCTGAACGCGCATTCTCCGGCAGCAACGACGCACGTCGTCAGCGGCGCGGTCGCGTCCGCGCGGCGCACGGTGAAGATCGCGCCGGGATCATCGGCCAGCCAGAAGTAGCGGCTGGGGACGCCGGTGCGCAGCCATCCGACCAGCCGCGCGCAGCCGACCGACTCCGGCGAGGCGCGCGTGCCCTCGCCGGTCACCAGCTGGAAGCACCCATCCGATGGCATTTGCGCGGGAGAGGCGAGCACGTCGGGGCGGTTCCACTGCTCCGCCTCAAAGCGCCGCACCGTCCCATCGGACAGCAACTGCTCGAAGACCAGCCCGCTGATGTCCTGCTCCTCGCCAGACACATTGACCGCCCACACCTGATCGCCGTCGTAGACCAGCCGGACATCCGGCGGGAGCGGCGTGGGCGTGGCGGTCGGCGAGGGCGCGGGCGTGGGCGATGGTCTGACGGTGGACGTAGCCGCGGGCGCGGGTGGAACCGCCGCCAGCGCGATCCCACATTCCCCGGCAGCGACGGCGCACTCGGCCAGCGGCGCGTCCGCCCCGGCCAGGCGCACGGTGAAGATCACATCCGGCGAAGTCGCGCCCCAGAAATAGCGCTGCTCGCCGTCCAGCCGGACAGAGCCGAGGAATTCCGGGCACAGCGCGCGGTCGGGCTGCGTCTGCGTGGCCGTCCGCGTCACCACCTGGTAACAGCCGCCGCCGCGCATGGAGGCAGGCGGGTCGGCCACGCCTTCGCGATCCCAGGTGGACGCACGGAACAGCCGCGCCGGGCCGTCGGCGGGAATCTGCTCGAAGATCAGCCCGCTGACATCCAGCGCCCCGCCGGACATATTGACCAGCAGCAGCGCGTCGCGCTCGTACACCAGGCGCAGCGGCGGCGGCGGTCCAGGAGTCGCTTCCACAGGCGACGCGGTCGGCGTGGCAGACGGCGCTTCGGTCGGCGCAGCGGTGGGCGTCGCCGAGGGCGCTGCGGTGACGGTGGCAGGCGGCGACGGCGTGTCCGTCGGCGACTCGGTCTCGGTGGGTGATTCAGCCAGCGTTGGCGCGACCGCAACCGCGCCAGCCTGAGTCGCCGTCGCGACGGGGGAATCGGTGGGCTGCGGCGTGGCCGAAGGCGCGCGGGTGGCGGAAGGGGGAGGCGTGGTCGGCGCGGGCGTATCGCTCGCGCTCAGCGCAGCAACCCCCGCGCCAGCGTCCGGCTCGCCGTCGCGGTCGCCGCCCCGCGTGCCGAGCAAGATAGCGCCAGCGACAATCGCCAGCAGAATCAGCGCCACCAGCAGGGGTCGGAGGCGACGGCGGGGGCGCGCCGCCTCACCCGTGACCGGCTCGGCAGGCGGCGGCTCTGCCAGCAGGGGCGGCACGGCTGGCGCCGGGCGCGGGCCGCCTGGGCTGATCTCACGCGGCTCGTCGTAGGAGTGCAGCAGGTCTTCCAGCGCGTCTTCGTCGAGCGTCAGGTCGCCCTCGGCGATGGCGCGCAGAGCGTCTTCGGCTTCTTTCTGCTGGCGGCGCTGGGCGAAGCGCGAGGCAACGCCGGGCACTGGCGGCGCGTAAGGCATATAGGACGTCGGCGGCGGCGTGGGGCGCGAAGCCAGCGCCTCCAGGTCAAACGGCTCCGGCTCTGGGAATTCGAGCGGCTCAGGTTCGGGTGGCGGCGTGCGCAGCCCCTCCGGTGACGCTCTTTGCCAGGCCATTAGCTCGGCCATAGACAACCCGCCGTGCAGATGGGCGGGCGCGTCCTCATAAGCGCGCTCCAGCGCGTCGGCGAAGGCCGCGCCGGTGCGAAAGCGGCGCGCCGGGTCTTTCTCAAGCGCGCGCAGGATGGCCTGCTCCACCGAAGGCGGCAGGTCGGGGTTGTGGACGGTGGGCGGCGGCGGCGGGTCGTTGAGGTGTTTGAGGGCCACGCTCATCACCGAAGGGTCGTCGAAGGGCACGGTGCCGGTCGCCATCTCGTAGACGACGACGCCCAGCGCATACAGGTCGCTCTGCGGGACGGCCTTCGCCGAGGAGATCGCCTGCTCCGGCGCGATGTAGTGCGCGCTGCCGAATGTGTCGCCCAGCGTGCCCTCCGGCACGCTCAGCGCCAGGCCGAAATCCATGAGGATGGCGCGGTCCGTCATGCGCTCCAGGATGATATTCGACGGCTTGATGTCGCGGTGAATGACGCCCTGCTCGTGCGCGTAGTCGAGCGCGCTGGCGATGTCGCGCACCACGCGCACAATCTCCGGCGCGGGCATGCGCAGGTCCCGCTCGGCGTAGGCTTTGAGCAGCACGCGCAGATCGGCGCCTTCGAGCAACACCTGGGCCATGTAGTAGATGCCCGCCGAGCGCCCGAACTGGTAGATGCCGACGATGTTGGGGTGACGCAGGCGAGCGATAGCCCGCGCCTCTGTCTGGAAGCGGCGCGCATACTCGGCTTCGTCGGCCTCGTCCAGGTCGGCGCTGATCACCTTGACGGCGGCGTAGCGATCCAGGTACTCGTCGTAGCCGAGGTACACGCGCGACATGCCACCCCGACCGAGCAGACTCTCGATGAGGTAATCGCCCAGTTTGTTGCCGATCAGCGGATCGCCGGCCATAAGGGAATCTCACTCGCGCAGCGGGCCGCGCCAGGCGCGCAGCCGCATCAGGGCGCACAAATCCAGTATACACCAGTCGCCCTGCGCGAAGAAATGGCGGAGTGATCGGGTGATCGGGTGCGTGCAAAGGTTGTCAGCGACCTGTCTGACACGGAGGTATTGGCCTCATCCCCGGCCTCGCCGCGCTCGGCCTCGGAATAGACTTCCGAAGTCTCAAAGACTTCGGAAGTCTGGTGTCTGAGCGCGCCAGCGCCGGGCGGGGATGAGGTAAACCGGGGCACAGCAGAGCAGCGCCCACCTGACAGATTTTGCTCACACCCAGGTGAACGGTGATCGGTTGTCAGGGGCCGGCGGGCGATGGTGAGTAGTTGTTGACCAGCAGATCGTTCTCGCTGACCGCTGATCGCTACTCCCCCCACGCCGGCAGCAGCACCGGCTCGCCGCCCGCCGTGAACCACCAGTACGGCACCCAGCCGATGCCGAACACGCCGAGGTGAATGTCCTTCTTGTAGGCGCTGATGCGATACTCCTCGGCCTGGCCCGCGCTGCGCGCCCACTTGTCGTGGATGGCCCGCAGCTCGCGCTCCATCGTCGCCTGGGCCTGGTCAAGCTGCGCCTCCAGCTCGCCGATGCGCTGCTCGGCCTCGTACACCTCGTCGTGTGACTGCTGGCGGTAGCGTCGCGTGCGGCTCATCCGCGACACCGTGTAGGACGTGCGTCCGCGCAGCAGGCTCATCATCGCCTCGCCGGTCGTCCATAGCTCCTCGCTGCGACGGGAGTCCAGTTCCTGCTGCTCGGATTCAAGATCGCGCGCTGTGCGCCGCAACTGCTCTTCCAGCCGGTCGAAAACTTTGTCGTAGCGCTGGGCGACCGCATCAATCTCGGCGTCGCGGCGCTGACGGGCCAGCCCGCCCGCCTGCACCAGGAAGTCGCGGCGAGGCATCCCCGGCGCGCCGAAGAGGTCAAGGTCGGGGTTATGGAGCACGGTCAGCGCCGCTGTCTTGTAGAGGTAATCCTCTAGCTCGCGGGCCAGCGCCGTCATGCGCCGCACGTCAACCAGGCCCGGCGGCAGGTCGCCGTAGGCCGCCTCACCGAAAGGCTCGCCTCCCAGGTCGCGCGGGGCTGTGTAGGGCGCGCGATGCTCTTCCCAGCGCAGCAGTCCGGCCAGGGTCACGTCGCGCGCGTGATAGGCGTAGTAGCCGATCTGGGAGATGGCGCTCTTGCGGTCGGCGAAGCGCACGTCGGCCTGGGCCAGCAGCACCGGCTCGTAAGCTAGCCGCGCATCACCGGGGCGGTCGGCACGCTGGCCTGTCTCGCGCTCCCACGCTTCAAGGGCGGTCTCCAGCGCGATCAGCGCCGGCAGAAAGTGCTGAGAGATGCTCGCCGACACGACCGGCGGCGTCAGGCTCACCCCCTCCGGCAGCGGGATGCCGGTCTCGCGGCGGGCGGGCGCAGGCTCGCGCGGGGGCGGCGTGGTGCCGACCGCCGTCGGCTGCGTGGACTCGTCGGGCAGAGTCGGCGGCGGCGCTGGCGGCATGAAGTCCGGCAGGGTGCGCGGGCGCGGCGTCGCCTGGCGCGGCGGCATCTCCGGGGGCAGCGGCGGGCGCTCTGCGGCGCGCGCCGGGTAGAGCGGGCGCTCGCGTTGGGCGACCATCAGCGCCCGAATCTGCTGGCGAGTCAGCGGGCCGCGCAGGTAGCTCATCGCCCAGCGCGTGTGAATGGGGACGGGGCCGCCCCGGTCGTGGACGTTGTGCATGACGAAGACGCGCGGGGCCAGGCCCCCCAACAGCCGATCCACGTCGCCGAGGTTCAGCCCGTCCTCCGCCGTGACCAGGCTCTGCATCCCGCCCAGCACTTTGTTCTTGTCGTTCTCGGTTTGCAGCTTGCCGACGAACCACGTCCCGGCGTTGGCCAGCCCCTTGTAGTCAATGTCGGCGGGATTCTGCGTGGCCAGCACCAGCCCCAGCCCGAAGGCGCGTCCCTGCTTCAGCAGGCGCATCAGCGGCTCCTTGCTCGGCGGGTTGTAGGGATGCGACGGGAAGAAGCCGAATAGCTCGTCGAAGTAGAGCAGGGCGCGCAGGCTGGTCGTGCCACTGAGGGTGCGCATCCAGGCCAGCACGTTCTCCAGCAGCAGCGTGACGATGAACATGCGCTCGGCGTCGCTGAGATGGGCGATGTAGAAGATGCTGACGCGCGGCCTGCCCTCCGGCGTGTAGAGCAGGCTCTGAACGTCGAGCGGCTCGCCCTGCATCCAGCTTTGGAAGCTGGGCGCAGCGATGATCTTGTTCAGCTCCATCGCCAGCGCGAAGCGGTCTTTTTCAGGGAAGAACGTGTTCACGTCGAAGACGCCCAGCTTGTTGAAGGGCGGCTTCTGCACCTGGAGGATCACCTCTTCCAGCGACATGTCCTGACCGCGCCGCCAGGCGTGCTCGAACAGGTTGGCGATCAGCACGTGCTCGCGGTCTTTGATCGGCTCGACGTTGCGCCCGATCAGCGCCAGCAACGCCGTGACAATGCCGCTGATCTGCTCGCGGTAAAACTCGTCGTCGCCCTCTCCCCATCCCTTGCGCGGGGCCTGCATCGCGTCGAGGATGCTGACCGGCAACCCGGCGTCGGAGCCGGGCGTGTAGATGCTGAAGCGCGCCTTTTGAGCGTACTGCTCCAGACGCGCCGGCGTGATGTGCCAGCTTGCCAGGCCCTCGCGCCACTGCGCCGCCACCTTCTGCGCGTGCTCGTCCGCTTCCAGCCCGGCACGGCGCGCATCGTCGAGGTTGACCCAGGGCGCGAAGTCCTCCGGGCGCAGCGCCGGGAAATTCAGCAGCAGGTTGGTGATGTCGCCTTTGGGATCAATGACGATGGCCGGGATGTCGTCCATCACCGCTTCTTCGAGCAGGGTGACGCACAGCCCGGTCTTGCCGCTGCCGGTCATGCCCAGCACGACGGCGTGCGTGGTCAGGTCGCGCGAGTCGTAGTAGACGATCTCGTCGGTCGGCTGGTGCGCCGCCGGGTCGAATCGCCGGCCCAGGTAGAAGGTGGTGGGAGCTTCGACAAAAGGCATGGGAGCACCTCATTTGGTTGTTGGTGGTTGGTGGTTGGTTGTTGGTGATTGGTTGGGCGGGGTGCGGCGGCGCAGCGCCCCTACGGGTTAACGCGGATATTGGCCGGGTTCTCTTCGTCCTCCGCCCAACGCCCCGCATTGCAGGCGATATACTCGCGCAGCCGCGCGAGGTCGGCCTCGTCGCGAATGATATGCTCGTAGTAATTGCGCTGCCAGAATCGCGCACCCGGTGTTCGACGCAGTGCGTTCACACGGCGCGTCGTGGCGCTCTTGAAGCCTCGGATGATGGCGCCAAGTGTTTGCGACGGTGAGCGTAATGGAAGCGATCGGACGCCAGGAGGTTCGCGTAGGGGCGTATTGCAATACGCCCCTACGGGCAACTCACGAGTTTCCGCGATCTCCAGAATCGCGTGTAGATGATTTGGCATGATGACAAACACGTCCAATCTCACTCGTGGTCGAATATCTGCCGTGCGCAGCCATTCTTCTTGGACAATCTCTCCTGCTGCCGACAACTGCACCTCGCCGCCGGCGATCGTGCTCAGTAGACAAGCCCGCCGCTCTGCGCAAATCGTGATGAAGTAGGCACCTGCCTCTGCGTAATCATGCCCGCGCAGGCGGAGCGAGCGGCGGTGATGACTGTTAGGATCGTAGGCCATCAGGCATTCCCTTCGCTCACCCATAAGAAGCACGCGCGACGCAGGCTGAGCACAACAGAGCAGCGCCCGGCCCGCACCCTCTGGCCCGGACATTACTAATGGTAGCACGAATTTTCTAGGATGGGGAAGCGGCGCGCCCGTGAAGGCGCCGCTCCGAAGACGCCCCGCTACGGCTGCGGGCTTGCCCCCATGTAGAAGCGCAGGTAGTCCGGCGCGTGCAGGCTCCAATAGCCCCAGTAGTGCCCGCCCGGCCAGACATGCCCCTCGAAGGCGGGAAGCGGCTGACCGAACAGCGAGCCGAACAGGTCGTACACGCCGCGCATCAGGCTGTCGGACGCGCCGATGTCCACCCACAGGCGCATATGCGGCGGCCAGCCATCGCGGTTGATGAGGCTGATGATGTCTCGCTCCGCGAACAGTGTCTTATCCGGGCCGTACAGGAAGAACGGCGCATTCTCAAGGGCTAAGGATGGCCGGGCTGTGCGCGCCGATGGCGCTGAACAGGTCCGGGTGGCGCAGCCCCAGATACAGCGCCCCGTAACCGCCCATGCTCAGCCCGCCAATGAAGCGTGAATCGCGTATCGCAGCAGTGGGAAACTCCGCGTCCACTGCGCTGAGTAGCTCGTCCACGATATACGTCTCGTAGTCACCGTCCGGCCCGTCCACGTAGAAGCTGTCATCCCCGTCCGGCATGAGGATGACCAGGGGCTTGATCTCCCCGGCCAGGATCAGCGCGTCGGCGGCCTGGTCAAGCGCTCCCTTGCTGACCCAGTCGGTGTGATCGCCGTTCCTGCCGTGCAGCATCACCAGCAAAGGCAGATCGGCCAGGTGGCACCAATCCGGCGGCAGGTAGACGTTGTACTGCTTGGTCTGACCGAGCGCCGCGCTGTCAATGGAGCGGGTGATCACCACGCCGGCGTCCGGGGTGCACGGCGGCGCTTCCTGTGCGGCAGCAGAGGACGCCGGCAAAAGCAGCGCAGCCAGGAACAGGTTGAGCAGCATCGTTCGTGGCGGCATCTCTGAAGTCTCCTTTCGCGCGCGTGAGCAACCTTCCGCGCCTGCATCAGGGCGCATTTGGAAGCCACCCTCAGTATACACCCGAAAGACGAGCGCCCGGACTGGCCGGGCGCTTCGGGCGTATCTCACGGGGAAGGCGAGATGCCTGAGCCGCAAAGACGCAGAGAACGCGGAGAAGAACTTACGGATTCCTCATCAGATTCGTTCTCTCGCACTCTCTGCGCCTCGACGGTGAACCTTTGCCCCGGAACCGAAATACAGCGTCCTTATCTCACATCGTGCCACGTGGCGTGGACTTC
>JAOSJP010000016.1 GCA_027494015.1 Anaerolineae bacterium | reverse complement strand
GCGCGCGGCGTTATGCTCTGCAGATAGCGCCGCCCGACGAGGAGTCATGCTGTAGAAATCATGCGACGTGCGTTCATCGTTCTGGGACTCGCCGCCGCGCTCATCGCGCCCGCGCTGCCGTTCTCTGTCGCCGCCCAGGAAGCCGAGAGTCCTCCGGACGGCCCGCCCTTCTTGTTCCCGCTGGCTGGGCCGCCCGGCCCGGCCACCTGGCTCTACGAGCAGCACTACGGCAACACCATCGAGGCGTTCAACTTCGGCGACGAATGGTACATGTACGGCCAGGGACTGCACTTCGGGCTGGACCTCGAAGCGCCGTGCGGCACGCCCGTGCGGGCCATCGCCGATGGGGTCGTGACTTACGTGGACGCGGAAGGCTGGGGAGCCGGGCCGCACAGTCTCGTGCTGATGCACCCCGGCACGGGCCTCGCCTCGTTCTACGGGCACCTGCTGCGCCAACCGCCGTTCGTGCGCGGCGATACGGTCCAGCGCGGCGACGTGATCGGCCTCACCGGCGACCCCGACCTGTCGTGTCGCTCGCGCCCGCACCTGCACCTGGAAATTCGCCTCGATCACTACCAGACGGCGCTCAACCCGCTGCCTTTCTTCGACATGAACTGGCACATGCTGGCCAGCATCGGCCCCTTCGAGCACCCGTTTCAGCAGGACCTCAGCGCCCCCTTCCGCTGGATGACGCTGGAAACGCAGCCGGCGGTGCGCTTCAGCGCGAACCTGCTCAACAACTACCGCCAGCCCTGGCCGCCCAAGCTCGAACAGCAGCCGCCGCAGAGCGCCGCGCCCGCCCGCCGCCTGCCCGTCCTGCCCGACGAGCCGCAGGTGACGCGCACGCCCATCTCACTGAGCGGCTGGAACGTGGGCGCGTGGTGGCATGGCGACGATCCGCAGGCGGTCTACGTGCTCGATGCGCTGCCCGGCGGGACGGCTGTCTTCCGCCAGCCGCTCGACGGATCGCCGCGCCAGCCCGTTGAGGAGACTCTCCCCTCGTACCGCTCGCCAGATGGCAGCATCCGCATCGAGCGCGACGGTGCGGTGGCCCGCCTCACCCGCCTGAGCGACGGCGCGCAGTGGGAGGTGGCGACGGGCGGCGCGTATCCCGCTGTGTCGCCGGGCGGGACGCGCCTGCTGTGGCAGGTGACTTACGGCGAGACCGTGCCGGGTAAGCCGGAGCCAGGCATCCGCGTCTGGGTGAGCGGGCTGGACGGGGGCGACCCACGCCTGGTCTACAACGGCGGCGGGCGCGTGCAGTGGCTCGACGATCACCGCCTGCTGATCAGCCGCCGCGTGAGCTACACCGCTGCGACGCAGCTTTCCCTCCTCGATCTGGACGCCGAGGGGCCGGAGCCGGCGCTGCTGGGCGAGTACATCAATCTGCGCGACGTGCAGGTGGCGCCCGGCGGCCAGAGCATCGCCTTCTACCTGCCCTTCCAGGAAGACCCGGCGGACAGCGGCGTGTACGTCCAGCGCACGACGCCGGGATCGTCCGCGCGCAGGCTGCCCTTCTTCGGCGCGTACCGTTGGCGCGACGCGCGCTGGCTCTATACGCTCAGCTTCGACGCGGGCCAGGACGCGCACGCGCTGGGCCTGGCCGACACCCTCACCGCAACGCATCGCTGGCTGACCGACCCGCAAACGCTGCCCATCCGCGTGGCGAATGGCGATTGGAGCGTCTCGCCGGACGGGTCGCGCATCGTCTATGTGGACCCGGAGGATTACGGGCTGTACCTGCTGGAGTTCGCGGCGGGTGAGGCGTGCTCGTCGTGCGCGCACGGGCCGATTGGCTCCCCGCAGACCCCCATCGGCAGCACGCCGCTGACCTCGCAGCCCTGAGCGGGAGAGATTGCGGATTGCGGATTGCGGATTGCGGATTGCGAATTGCGAATTGCGGATTGCGGATTGCGGATTGCGGATTGCGGATTGCGAAATCTTCTCCACGGGGCGGGTTCAAGGGCGGAAGGCATTGGGAATGCCTGGGGCTGAGAGCCGTCCTTGACTTCACCTCACCCCCCCCCCGGCGCTGGCGCACCTCGTTGCCCCCTCAGCCATGCATGGAGAGGGGGAAGAGCCGAACGCAGTGAGGCCAGGGGTGAGGTAAACTAGCGCGACCAGATTCAACGTATGAGCCGCACAGAACGCCACAGGAAAGGAGAAACCATGTCCTCTACGCCGCTCAGCCGCAGCGCGCAGCGCGTCCAGGACGCCCTGACCGCGCTCGGCTTCAACATGGGGCAGGTCGTCGAGCTGCCCGCTACGACGCGCACCGCCGCCGAAGCCGCTGCCGCCATCGGCTGCACCGTCGCGCAGATCGCCAAGTCGCTGGTCTTCAAGGGCGCGCAGTCGGGCGCGCCGGTGCTGGTCATCGCCAGCGGCGCCAACCGCGTGGACACGGCCCTGGTCGCCGGGGAGCTCGGCGAGCCGCTGGCCAAAGCCGACGCCGATTTTGTGCGCGCCCAGACCGGCTTCGCCATCGGCGGGGTGCCGCCCGTCGGCCACGACCGCCCGCTGCGCACCTTCATTGACCAGGACCTGCGCCAGCTCGACATCATCTGGGCGGCGGCGGGCACGCCCAACGCCGTCTTCCGCCTGACACCCGCCGACCTGGAACGGATGACCGGCGGAGAGGTCATCCGCGTGACCTGACGGGCGCGCGGGCGAATCCGGGTATACTGGTAGCGAGAGAGCATTGAATTGCGGATTGCGGATTGCGGATTGCGGATTGTGGATTGTGAAGTCAGCTTTTGCCTTTCAATTCGCAATTCGCAATTCGCAATCCGAAATCCAATTGTGATGAATTGCGGATTGTGAAGCGCGGAAGTGCGAAGTCAGCTTTTGCCTTTCAATTCGCAATTCGCAATTCGCAATCCGCAATCCAATTGTGACGCAGTGCGGATTGTGAAGTGTGAAGTCAGCTTTTGCCTTTCAATTCGCAATCCGCAATCCGAAATCCGAAATCCCAGGAGCGCCAGCCATGACCCACCCGAACACCCTCTTCTACGGCGACAACCTGATCATCCTGCGCAACCGCGACTACTTCCCCAGCGAGAGCGTAGACCTGATCTACCTCGACCCGCCCTTCAACTCCAACCGCAGCTACAACGTGCTCTTCAAGGACGAGAGCGGCCTGGAGTCCGAGGCGCAGATCACCGCCTTCGACGATACCTGGCACTGGGGACACGCCGCCGAAGCGACCTGGCACGAGCTGGTGACCGGCGCGCCAGAGCGCGTGGCGACGGCCATCGGCGCGCTGCGCGACCTGATCGGCAACAACCAGATGATGGCCTACCTGGTGATGATGGCGGCGCGGTTGGTGGAGCTGCACCGCGTGCTCAAGCCGACCGGCAGCCTGTATTTGCATTGCGACCCGACGGCGAGCCATTATCTCAAGATCGTGCTCGACGCGATCTTCGGGGCGGAGAATTACAGGAATGAGATTTCGTGGAAACGTTCCAATCCTAAAAGCCATATATCAAACAATTTTCCTAACTGCCGCGATACCATTCTGCGTTACTCCAAGTCTGATGCCGCGTTCTTTCAGCCTCTTTATGATGAACATGATCCTGATTATGTTGAGAAAGCCTATAAACACACTGATGCGGATGGCCGTCGCTACCAATTGTTACCATTGCTGAATCCAAATGACGACAGACCCAATCTGACATACGAATTTTTAGGGGTGACACGAGTCTGGCGTTGGACAAAGGAACGTATGCAGAAGGCATATGAAGACGGGATAATTGTACAGGCCAGACCGGGAGCCGTTCCTCGGTACAAAAAATACCTTGATGAGTCTAAGGGTCGGACCATAACGAACGACTGGAATGATATTCAACAGATTTCATCGACCGAAGAACTCGGCTACCCCACGCAGAAGCCGCTGGCCCTGCTGGAACGCATCATCAGCGCCAGCAGCAACCCCGGCGACGTGGTGCTCGACCCCTTCGCCGGCTGCGGCACAGCCGTCGCCGCCGCGCACAAGCTCGGTCGCCGCTGGATGGGCATAGACATCACCCACCTGAGCATCAACCTGCTCAAGTTCCGCCTGCGCGATATGTTCGGTCTCGCGCCCGGCGCCGATTACCAGGTCATCGGCGAGCCGGTGTCGGTGGACGGGGCGCGCCAGCTTGCCGCCGACGACCGCTTCCAGTTCCAGTTCTGGGCGCTGTCGCTGGTGCAGGCGCGTCCGCTGGGCGGCGAGGTGGGCGGTCGGGCGGGCAAGCGCGGCGCGGATCGCGGCGTTGACGGGCTGATCACCTTCATTGACGACAAGACGGGCAAGCCCAAGCGGATCATCGTCCAGGTGAAGTCCGGCAGGGTCAGCAGCCGCGACATCCGCGACCTGAAGGGCACGGTGGAGCGCGAGAAAGCGGCGCTGGGCGTCTTCATCACGTTGGAGCCGCCCACCCGCGAGATGGCGGTCGAGGCGGTCAGCGCCGGGTTCTACCATTCGCCGGGCTGGGGGCGCGACTACCCGCGCCTGCAGATGCGCACCATCGAGGACTTGCTGGGCGGCGCGGGGATCGAGATGCCGCTGTCGGCGGTGACGTTCAAGCAGGCGGGGCGCGTCAAGGACGAGGGGCCGCGCACGCTGAGCCTGTTCGACGAGGAGTAGACCTCACCCCCGCCTCGCTGCGCTCGGCTTGCCCCCTCTCCAATGTGGAGAGGGGGCGGCGAGGCCCGCGCCAGTGGGCCGAGCAGTAGACCTCACCCCCCGCCTCACTGCGCTCGGCTTGCCCCCTCTCCAATGTGGAGAGGGGGCGGCGAGGCCCGCGCCAGTGGGCCGAGCAGTAGACCTCACCCCCGCCTCGCTGCGCTGGCTTGCCCCCTCTCCAATGTGGAGAGGGGGCGGCGAGGCCCGCGCCAGCGGGCCGAGCAGTAGACCTCACCCCCGCCTCACTGCGCTCGGCTTGCCCCCTCTCCACATTGGAGAGGGGGCGGCGAGGCCCGCGCCAGTGGGCCGAGCAGTAGACCTCACCCCCGCCTCGCTGCGCTCGGCTTGCCCCCTCTCCAATGTGGAGGGGGGGCGGCGAGGCCCGCGCCAGTGGGCCGAGCAGTAGACCTCACCCCCCGCCTCGCTGCGCTCGGCTTGCCCCCTCTCCAATGTGGAGAGGGGGCGACGAGGCCCGCGCCAGTGGGCCGAGCAGTAGACCTCACCCCCGCCTCGCTGCGCTCGGCTTGCCCCCTCTCCAATGTGGAGAGGGGGCGGCGAGGCCCGCGCCAGTGGGCCGAGCGGGGGTGAGGTCAACCCTGAAGCTGAGCCAATGTCTCATGAACAACGTCGAGCACGCCCTCAAGCGACCGCAATACTTCGTCATTGGTAAAGCGCAAAACCCGGAAACCCTGCTCCTCTAGGAACTCCTGTCGGATGGCATCTACTTCTTGCTGTTGTTCATGGACGCTGCCATCCACTTCAATTACCAGGCAGTGATCCAGGCACACAAAGTCCACGATAAACCGCTCAATGGCGTACTGGCGACGGAACTTCGCCCCTTGTATGCGGCGATTACGCAGCCGCTGCCAGAGTACATCCTCTGCCAGGGTGTGAGCGTGGCGCATTTCCCGCGCCAGCGGCTTTAGCTTTTCCCATAGCTGCGGGGATGCATGAAATGGTAACCTGTATTCGTCGGTCACCGTAGCCTCCGTAGGATTTGCCTCATCCAATGCTGTGCCCGTTCCGCCGCTCTGTCCCCAGTTTACAGCAATTTCTGCGTCCGAGAGATTGAGTCAGGGTTAACCTCACCCCCCGCCTCGCTGCGCTCGGCTTGCCCCCTCTCCAATGTGGAGAGGGGGCGACGAGGCCCGCGCCAGTGGGCCGAGCGGGGGTGAGGTCAAGCAGGAAGCAACCTCACCCCCCGCCTCGCTGCGCTCGGCTTGCCCCCTCTCCAATGTGGAGAGGGGGCGGCGAGGCCCGCGCCAGTGGGCCGAGCGGGGGTGAGGTCAAGCAGGGAGCAACCTCACCCCCGCCTCGCTGCGCTCGGCTTGCCCCCTCTCCAATGTGGAGAGGGGCGACGAGGCCCGCGCCAGTGGGCCGAGCGGGGTGAGGTCAGCAGGAAGCAACCTCACCCCCCGCCTCGCTGCGCTCGGCTTGCCCCCTCTCCAATGTGGAGAGGGGGCGGCGAGGCCCGCGCCAGTGGGCCGAGCGGGGGGGTGAGGTAGCAACCTCACCCCCGCCTCGCTGCGCTCGGCTTGCCCCCTCTCCAATGTGGAGAGGGGGCGGCGAGGCCCGCGCCAGTGGGCCGAGCGGGGGTGAGGTAAGCGCCAATCTTGACGGCCCGCCGCGCCGCATGGTACAATGCCCGCCGTGTTGCGCCCCCATCGTCTAGGGGACCAGGACGTGGCCCTTTCAAGGCCAAGACGGGAGTTCGAATCTCCCTGGGGGCACACAGCCAACGGTCGGTTTGCCGCTGGCTTTTTTGTTGGAGAAAGCGGCCCGCGAGCCTGGACACGGGCCTCCAGAATCTGCTATACTGACAGCACGCATGAGTGAGTCTACCGCGTAAATGCCTTCCAGGGCACTTGCGCTACGAGCGCGTACTCTCAGCACCTTTGGTGCTTGCGGATTCTCACTCATGCGCCCTTTTTCGCGCCCACAGCAAAGTGGCCCCGCCGCCGCGCCCCTGCCCGAATTGCACGCCCTCCGCCAGACGTGCCGGTTTTCGCCGCACCCATCCCCTGTGCTATAGTTCGGGCCAGCGATTGGGCATCAGCCGCACAGCAAAGGCACAGTGACATCTCATGACAACGAGTTTCGCCCCTCAACTGGCAAAAATCCTGACCGAGTACAGCTCCCCGGTGCAGCCGGGCGAGTACATCACCATCGTCGGCAACGGCTCGACCGCCGGCCCGCTGATCGCGGCGCTGGCCGAGGCCGTCCTGCGGCGCGGCGCGTACCCGAACATTCAGGCAGCCGCGCCCCTCTCGCCGGACTACAGCGACTACTTCGAGCTGTTCATGCGCCTGGCCAGCGACGACCAGCTTGCCCGGCTGGATTCGACGGTGATGCACTTCATCGAGGCGTCCGACGCCATCTTCTTCATCAAGGCGTCGGCCAACCCCAAGGCGCTCTCCGAGACAGACCCGGCGCGCATCAGCCGCTGGCGCAAGGCGACCAGCGCCGTCAGCGAGCGCTACCTGCGCCGCTACGCCGAAGGAGTGCTGCGCTGGACGGTCGTCGGCTGGCCGACGCAGGCGCAGGCGCAGGCAGCGGAGATGGGCCTGCTCGATTACCAGGAATTCGTCTACAAGGCGTGCGGCCTCGACCAGCCCGACCCGGTCGCCCACTGGCACACCTTCCGCGACCGGCAGGCGCGCCTGGTGGACTGGCTGAGCGACAAGGGGCACGCCGAAGTCAAAGGCCCCGGCATTGACCTGTCGTTCGACTTCGGCGGGCGGCCCTGGAAGAGCGCGCACGGCCAGGAGAACTTCCCCGACGGCGAAATCTTCACCAGCCCGATCGAGGACTCGGTGAACGGCACGGTGGCCTTCAACTTCCCGTGCATCTACCTGGGCAACGAGGTGGAGGGGGTGCGCCTGCGCTTTGAGCACGGCGTGGCCGTCGAAGCGAGCGCGGCAAAGGGCGAGGCGTACCTGGTGCGCACGCTAGACACCGACCCCGGCGCGCGGCGACTGGGCGAGTTCGCCATCGGCACGAACATGGGCATCCAGCGCATGACGCGCAGCATTCTCTTCGACGAGAAGATCGGCGGCTCGATCCACATGGCCCTGGGGCGCAGCTACGAGGAGACGAAAGGCGTCAACCAGAGCGCCATTCACTGGGACATGATCCACAGCATGAAAGACGGCGGCGAAATCTGGATTGACGGGACGTTGTTCTACCGGGCGGGGGAGTTCATGATTGGCTGAGGGCGGCAACAGAAGCGCAGCCCGCCTGCAAAACTGTGCTATCATGGGAAGAGCGTTCGCTGACTGATTGAGGAGCCTATCATGACCCAGAAGCAGATTGCATACGCGCTGCTCATCCTGGGAATCGCTGCCGTGCTGGTGGCGATTCTGATTGACCCGATCCGGGGCCACGCCATCTACCTGGCGACCAGCCAGATCATTGTGCTGGTCATTGGCGCGGTCGTGGCGCTGATCGGGGCGTACCTCGCCTTCGTCCGCAAGTCCGCGCCCTGATTGCTGAAAACCTCACCCCCGGCCCCCTTTCCACGTGTGGTTCAGGAGCGGAGGGGGGCTGAGACTGGCCTGTGGTCGGGGGCGACTCCCCACTTTACCTCACCCCCGCTCGGTGCTAACGCACCTCGCCGCCCCCTCTCCATACATGGAGAGGGGGGCAAGCCGCAGCGAGGGAGAGGGGAGGGGAACTATGCAACAACCTAGTCCTTGCCCTGACTGGAATAAAAACCGGCGAAACCTGACGGGAAGGCATCCCAGGGGGCGCATCGAAATTCACAAAAGAAACCCAGAACGCATAACCTCACATATGAAAACAAAAGTAAAATATAAATAATAGCGTCATAGGAGGAATAGGAGACATATGAAGCTCAAATGCAATTGCTGGGCACCGTGGGGGGCGCCCTGCTTGTGGGCTCGGGGGGGGGGGGTGGGGCAGCAGGGTGGGGAGCCGGGCTACAGCGGAGAGGGGTCTGGGGGCGGGGCAGGCCGATAACTTCAGCACCTACAGCGGGTGCCAAAAGATGAGGGTGGTGGGGGAGGGGCTCCGGCCCCCCGCGCCCCAAACTGTGATGGGGAGCGCACGGGCAGCCGCGAGAGTGGCAGCCGCCCTGTCGGGGCAGCAGCGCGTGGATGCCGACGTGAGCCAGTACGGGAGCCTGTGGCTGACCCTGAGCTGCGCGTCATCCATCTCAGTCTGCCCAACAGCGGTTGGTGGAGCGACCGCAACAACGGCAACGGCGAATACCCCATCCAGGTGACGCTGAACTTCACCGGCATGGATGGCCAGCCCTTCAGTTGGAGCGGCGGCTTCCTGGCCAGCCACGACGGCAGCACCGCCCTGCGCAACTACACGCTGGTGCCCCTCGGCCAGTGGACGACGGCAAGCCGTGACCCTGCTGCTGCCCGCCGCCGCGTGGACGGGCCCCGCGCGGCTTTTGCCCTGCCCCGACCCGCCCGCCTGGTGAATGTGATCGTCGGCGGCAGCGGGTGGGATTTCAGCGGCGCGGTCAAGTCCATCAGTATCGCGGGCACACCGTCGCAGATGGGCAGCGGGGATCAGTCCGGCGAAGGTCAGACCGGCGGCGGAGAAAGCACCGGCTCCGGCCTCATCGTCGAGGAATATCCGCTCGTCGCTGCGCTGGAGGACCAGCCGGATCACTTCGAGTTCCGCGACTGGGTGACGGAGGCCATCCTCGACGTGCGGCGTGGCTGGCGCGAGCCAGACCTGATAGCCCAGGTCGCCTACGCCAACGAGATCATCGGTCAGTGGGGTTACTCGCTGCGCCCGTTCGATGAAATCTCACCGGGCGGGCCTTCCTACCGGCTGCTGCACCTGGGCAGTGTGCTGCTCTCCGACATCACCCACGTCTGGCCCATCGCTGTCAACAGCGACCGCACTGACTTCCGCCTGCTGCTGGAATCGATGAACGAGTCGCTGCTGGTCGTCACGCCGGACACCATCGGCCAGATGGACACCGCGAGTTTCGTGTACATCGCGCCGGTGTACGTAGGCAGCGATCTCTACGAAGTGGTGGCGGACTGGGACGTCCCCAGTTCCATGTCACGCGCAACGGGGAGATCGTCTACACAGTGACGCCGACCGGCCCCTTCGTCGAGCCGCTGGTCAAAGGCGCTGTGGGCGTGGGAGTGGCACTGGGTGCTGGAGGCCGAGGGCCAGGTGATCATTGACGGGATGATCCTCAACCAGCAGCTTGGCTTCGACGAGATTTCCGGCTGGCGCTTGCTGGCCGGGCAGCCGTTCTTCTTCTTCGAGCGCGACGGCCAGATCAGGCCTCTACCACGCCGGGCAGATCGTTGAGCCATACCGCTACGATGAGGTGGTGCACTACATGTGCTGCGAGCCGTCCATGTTCAACCTCAGCGGCAACGAGACGATGGTCTGGTTCTACACAGCTGCGCGACGGGGAATGCATCGACGCCGAGGCGGGGTGTACGAATACCTCACCCTTGTTTCGCTTCGCCCAACTTCCCTCTCCGCAGCGGCTATGCGTTACCCACAAATGCCCCCCATCCCCAGCCCCTTCCCCGCGCTGCGCGGAGGGAAGGGGAGCAGGCCCGCTGCTTTTCTCCCCCTTCCCCCTCGTGGGGAAGGGCCGGGGATGGGGGGGACAGGCACAGCCAAAGATGTGGGTA
>JAOSJP010000015.1 GCA_027494015.1 Anaerolineae bacterium | reverse complement strand
GTGATGGAAGCCGTCAGCATGGCGCGGTGCCATCCCGGAGCGCATCCCTGGCCGGGCGAACCAGAACGGCGACTCGAAGCGATTCGCCAGCCAGTCGGGAAGCGCCGCCAGCAGTTCATCGGCCTGCTCCTGGGTCAGCGTGCCGTCGGCGACGCGCTCGTTGATCGCTTCGGTGATGCGCGCCTCAGCCTCGGCGCTGACGCTCTCCACATCCAGCCCGTACCCCTCCGCGATCTCGCCCAGCGTCGGGGGCAACAGCGCCTCGCGCAGCAAATCGCCCGCCTCGACGCCCGCCATCTCCGCGATCACGCCGATCAGCGTCGTTTCCAGGGTCTCCTGCCAACGCTCGTGCAGACGGTCGTGCAGACGGTCGCGCAGTGCGTCCGGCCATAGCGGGTAAGTGCTGGTGAACGCGCGCTCCAGCGCCGTGTCAAGCTGTTCGAGCAGCGCATCAGCCCGCGTCTGCGTTAGCGCCCCCTCAGCGAGCGCCTCTTCGATCTCGGCAGTGACAGCGGCCTTCACCGCGTCGCGCGCTGCCTGTGGATCGGCGCCCTGCGCCTCAAGGACTTCTGTCAGCGTCTGGCCGGCGCGCAGTTCTGGCTGCAGATCGCTCCATGCCAATCCGGTCACTTCCTTGATGGTCTGCACCAGCGTATCCACAAAACGGACGCGGTAGACGCGGGGATAATCCGGCTGCGCCGGCCCCTGAGCAGCGGCGGCTCCCACCGCCCCCAACGCGATCACCAGCGCCAGACTCACGCTTATCGCTCGCTTGCTCCATGTAGTCATTAGGTGTCACCTCCAGTGATCTCCTCAACAGACAATGCACAGGAAACTCCATACCTGTGTCCCCATTATCAGGCTCAGTTGTTATCCATTCATGACCGGACTGCGTTCAGGTTGTAAAATTCTGGTAAAATGCCCATCCTGCGGCCTCTCCGGGCGTGTCTATGGAGCCGTCTGGGAATCTCATTCCCATAGAAAACAGGAAATACCAGTTGACGTAAGTCGTGATTCAGACTGTTCTGTTTTGGGTGCGATCTCAGTATAATGAACTGCATCTGACGATTAGGCTTTTTGCCGGAGGCTGCCATGACACCCATCGCCGATTATGACCTGCTGCTCCGTTCAATCCGCGTGGCCCGCGAGCTTGAGAAAGGCGGTTTCTACAACGCCGCCAAATTGTTCTGGGCGGCGGCCTTCTCCCACGAGATTCGCGCCACCAACGCCATGCCCCTGCCCGCCCAGCCGAGCGGCCTCCTTGACGAAATGGACGCGGTGATCGCCGCGCTGCACGCTGCTGGCCGCGATCCGGCGGAGATCGCCGCCATGCGCGCCAGCGCCAGCGGCGTCCGCGAGAATCGCACGATTAGCTGGCAGGAGGTCCCCGCGGTGGCGGTCTGCCGTGGCTGCGGCGCGATCCGGCTGGGCGCTGAGGGAGCGTGCCCGGCTTGCGGCGCGGACGCGCTGACCTTGCGCCAGGTGACGCCGATCTGGTTTTTCGATCCGCTGTCGCCCGCCGAGGTGTTGGCCGCGCTGGAGTCTGGCCCGGCGGCCTTGAGCGTCTTTGTGGACGGGCTGAGTGAGGCGCAGCTCAACCATCCCCCAGAGCCAGGCGAATGGTCCATCCGCGAGACGCTGTGGCATCTGCTGGTCGCGGAGCAGCTCTTTGCAGGGCGGGTGCACAGGCTGTTGACGGAGGACAACCCCCTGCTCTCAGGGATGGCATCCTGGACAGTGACCGGAGAAGGCGAGCTGAGCGCGCAGGAGATTTTTGGCCGCCTCCTCGCGCTGCGCCAGGAAACGCTGTCCCGGCTGCGAGGCATGGCGGCGGGCGATTGGTGGCGCAGCGGCTTCCACGAGGAATGGGGACAGGTGACGCTTCTCCAACAGGCCACTTATTTCGCCCGGCACGAACGCTCGCACTACGCCCAGATCGCCGGCGCGCGGCAGGCCGCCGCGCCAGTGGGCTGAGGGGCCGTTGGAGAACCTCACCCCCCCTCGGCGCTGACGCGCCTCGCCGCCCCTTCTCCGCTACGGAGAGAGGGCAAGCCGAGCGCGGCGAGACTGGGGGTGAGGTCAGTGCCCCTGCGTGTCAAGCAAGTCGCTGACGACCTTGCTCGCCCCCAGAAGCAGCCGCCCTGCGTCAGGCCGCAGAATCCTGGTACAATGGCGGGGGTGCGCAGAGGCAGCACAGACATGGCGGAGCAGCCGCGCCCAGAAGGACACCCCCTCAGCGCGGAAGAACTCGCCGGGATGTTCGGCTTTGCGCCGGACGCGCTGATCGCCAACCGCGCCAGCCTGCTCAGCGACGGCCAGCGCCAGGACTTGCGCTACCGCAGCATCGGGCATCTCGTGCGCGGCGCGGTCATGCTGCTGGGCGGCGCGATGCTGATCGCGGCGGTCGCGCCTCTGGCGGAGGCCGCATGGCAGCGCGCCCTGTGGATCGGCGTCTGCGCGCTGTGGCTGGTGCTGGGCGTCCTGTGGCTGGCCGCAGCGCGCGACGTGGCGCGCCCCACCGTCCGCATCGCAGCGGGGCCGCTGCGCCGCGCCGGCGATCCGGCGCACCCGACGATTGCCGTCAACGGTGTGGTGCTGCGCGTCTCCTACCGGCGCTGGAAGCGGCTGAGCGCGGCCTATCCTGGCCGCTACCGCGCGTACTACGGGCCGGCGCGCGCCCTGCTGAGCATCGAGCCGATCCCTGAGGACACGGATCCTTGACCGAGCACCCGCCCGCCGCCATAGACCTCTCCATCCTCATCGTCTCGTGGAACGTGCGCGACCTGCTCGCCGCCTGCCTGGAGAGCATCGCCGCCAGCCCTGTGACGCGCGTCACCCCCTCCGGCGACGCGCTCGACAATGGCGGGCCGCGTGTCGAGGTCATCGTCGTGGACTCGGCCAGCACGGACGGCACGCCCGCGCTGGTCGCGCAGCGATTCCCCTGGGTGCATCTGCTCGCCCAGGGCGAGAACGTCGGCTTCACGCGCGGCAACAACCTGGCCCTGGCTGGCGCGCGCGGGCGTCATCTGCTGCTGCTGAACCCCGACACGGTCGTCCACGACGACGCGCTGCCCGCGCTGGCAGCCTACCTGGACGCGCACCCCCAGGTGGGTATCGCCGGGCCGCGCGTGCTCAACCCCGACGGCACCACCCAGTCCACGCGCCGCCGCTTCCCCACCCCGCTGACCGCCTTCTTCGAGAGCACCTGGCTGCAAGGATATGCGCCGCGCCGCCTGCTCGACCATTTCTACGCAGCCGACCTGCCCGACGATGGCACCTTCGAGGTGGACTGGGTGCAGGGCTGCGCGCTGATCGCCCGCCGCGAAGTCTACCAGCAGATCGGCGGGCTGGACGAAGGCTACGTCATGTTCTCCGAGGAACTGGACTGGTGTCGCCGCGCCAAAGGAGCCGGCTGGCGCGTTGCCTATGTGGGCACCGCACGCATCACGCACTACGGCGGCCAGAGCACCGCCCAGGTGGAGACGCGCAAGCACGTTCACTTTCAGCAGAGCAAGCTGCGCTACTTTCGGCGCCTATCACGGGCGCGCGCTGGCCCTTGCACTGCGCCTGTTTCTGCTGGTAAGCTACGGGCTGCAGATGGTGCTCGAAGGCGCCAAGGCCGCGCTCGGCCACAAGCGGGCGCTGCGCCGCGCGCGCATCAGCACCTACTGGGCGGTGATCCGCGCGCTGGCGCGGGGCTAGCGCGGGGCGAGCAAGTCGCCCCGGCAGAGCGATCAGGGAGCGACGATGCGCATCGGGCAGATCACCGGCGAATACCCGCCCATGCAGGGCGGCGTGGGCGCGTTCACGCAAGAACTGGCGCGCGCCCTGATCGCGCTCGGCCACGAGGTGTTCGTCTTCACCGATCACCGGGCCGCCCCTCCCGCCGCGGACGATCCGGCGCAGATCACGGCGGACGCTCATTCGTGGGGCTGGGGGACTCTCAGCCGCATCCGGCGCTGGGCGCAGGCCCAGAAGCTCGATATCATCAACATCCAGTACCAGGCCGCCGCCTTCAACATGGCCGCGTTCGTCCACATCCTGCCCCTGCGCCTGGACAGCGCGCGCGTCGTCACCACGTTCCACGACCTGCTCGTGCCGTACCTTTTCCCCAAAGCGGGGCCGCTGCGCTATCAGGCCGTGCTGACCCTGGCCCGCAGCAGCGACGGCGTGATCGTCACCAATGGCGGCGACGAGCGCCGTCTGGCCTCCGAGAAGACCGTCGCCAGCCTGCGCCACATCCCCATCGGCTCCAACATCAAGCCGGAGCTGGCCCCGGACTACAACCGCTCGGTCTGGCGGGCGGCGCTCGGCTTCCAGCCGGATGACATTGTAGTGGGCTACTTCGGCTTCCTGAATGCCTCGAAGGGCGTTGATACGCTGCTGCAAGCCCTGCGCATCACCCGCAACAACAACCTGCCCGCCAAGCTGCTGATGATCGGCGGGCGCACCGGCACCAGTGACCCGGCCAACATCGTCTACGCCCGCGAAGTGGACGCGATGGTGGATGACCTCAGCCTGCACGATCATCTTCGCTGGACGGGCTTCGTAGACAGCGCCGCCGTCAGCGGGCACCTGGCCGCCTGCGACATCCTGGCCCTGCCCTTCCGCGATGGCGTCTCCTTCCGGCGCGGCAGCCTGATGGCCGCCCTGGCGCACGGCTGCGCGATCATCACCACGCATTCCCAGGTGGACGTGTCCGAGCTGGTCGAGGATGTCCACATGCGCCTCATCCCCCCCGATTCGCCCACTGCGCTGGCTATCGCCATCGAAGACCTGGCCGACAACCCGGAGTTGCGCGAAGAGATGGGACGCAACGCCCGCGCCTTGTCGGCGCGCTTCACCTGGGAGACCATCGCCAGCCAGACCGCCGCCTACTACGCGGAGATTCTGGATACGCCCCGCTGACCTGCGCGCGCTGCTCTCGTCGCGCTCGGCGCCATCCTCCGAGAGGTCGTTTGAGAACCTGTGTACCTGCCCTTGCCCCCCATCCCCGGCCCTTCCCCCACGAGGGGGGAAGGGAGAAAAGCGACAGGCCTGCTCCCCTTCCCCTGGCTCGGCTGGGGGAAGGAGTCGGGGGATAGGGGGCTCCCGGCACCGGGTGCGTGCAAAACCTGTCAGGTAGGGGCGCTGCTCTGCTGCGCCCCGCTTTACCTCACCCCCGCGCGGCGCTCACACGCCTCGCCGCCCCCTCTCCGTCAACGGAGAGGGGGCAAGCCGAGCGCAGCGAGGCTGGGGGTGAGGTAGAACAACACGCACATTTGAAGCGATTGCCCTGGGGATAGGGGTCTTCCGGCACCCCCCCCTGGCCAACCCGCGCCCAATCCGGTACACTCCGCCGCTGCACTTCGCGCAGCATTGCAGTCCGCAAGCGGATGCTCATGCCCCAAGCGTCTCCTCGCCAGCGCGCGCTGCTGGCGCTCATCCTGGGCGGCTACGCGCTGCTGGCCGTCGTCTACAGCCTGGTTACGCCCCTGTTCGAGGCGTCCGACGAGCTGTGGCACTACCCGATGGTCCAGTACGTGGCCGACCACGACTTCGGCCTGCCCGCCCAAGACCCGGCCAGCCCCGGCCCCTGGCGGCAGGAGGGCGGCCAGCCCCCGCTGTACTACTACCTGGGCGCGCTGCTGACTCGCTGGATTGACACGTCCGACATGGAGGCGCTGCGTCGCATCAACCCGCACCCGGACATCGGCGTGGTCGTGCCGGACGGCAACGCCAACATGGTCGTCCACGACGCCGGGCGCGAAGCGTTCCCCTGGCGCGGCACGGCCCTGGCCATGCGCCTGGTGCGTTTCCTGTCCGTGTTCATGGGTCTGGGCACGGTGCTGCTGACCTACGCCCTGGGCCGCGAGCTATTCCCGGCGGTGCCGGCCATCGCCCTGGGCGCGGCGACCTTCACCGCCTTCAACCCGATGTTCCTCTTCATCAGCGGGGTGATCAACAACGACAACCTGTCCACGCTGCTGGCCAGCGCCCTGCTGCTGCTGATCGTCCGGCTGATCAGGCGCAGTGCCACTCCGCCGCCATTGCGCACGTACACCTGGCTCGGCGTGCTGGCCGGGCTGGGAATGCTGGCCAAGTACCAGATCGGCTTCATGCTGCCGCTGATCGCCCTCGTGCTGCTGGCGATCTCCCTGCGCGCCCGCGACTGGCGCCCGCTCGTCCTCGGCGGGCTGATCTCCGGCGGGCTGACGGTGCTCATCGCCGGCTGGTGGTACTGGCGTAATTACGACCTCTATGGCGACGCGACCGGCATCAACATCTTCCTGGACATCGTGGGGCGGCGCGCCGTCCCCGCCGATCTGCGCCAGCTTTGGACCGAGCGCGAGGCGTTCATGATGGCCTTCTGGGGCTTCTTCGGCGGGGTCAACGTGCCCATGCGCGCTGGAGTCTACGCCCTGTTCAACCTGCTGGCCGGGATCAGCATCGTGGGATTGCTGCTGGCGCTGGCCCGCGAAGTCGCGCGGCGCGTCCGGGCGCGCACCTGCCCGCTCGACCGCTCGCTCTACGCCGCGCGCGCCCTGACCGTCGTCTGGGCGGCGCTTGTCTTCGCCTCGTTGCTGATCTGGACGCGCCAGACGTTGGCCTCGCAGGGGCGGCTGTGGTTCAGCGCCATCGCTGCGCTCAACGTCTGGCTGGCCGCCGGCATCGCCGCCTGGCTGCCGCGCAGATCGAAGGCGCAGACGGCGGGCCTGAGCGCCGCCGCCCTGCTCTTCGCCGCGATTGCTGTGTTGCAACCGTGGACCACCATCCGCCCGGCCTACACCCTCGACCGCACGGCGACCTGGCCCTTCGCCACGCTGGAGCGCGGCGCGCACCGGGCGGCGTGCTTCGGCGAGCCGGGCACGGCGCAGGAATCGCTGTGCGCTGCCTACCAGCGCGTAGAGGGGACGCTGCGGCCCGGCGAGGCCCTCTACCTGTCCCCAGCCATGACCGTCAAAGCGCCTCTGGCCCGCGACTGGAGCCTGTTCGTGCACCTGGTCAACGAGAACGGCACCATCGAGGCGCAGCGCGACGTGTATCCCGGCGGCGGGCTGCTGGCGACTTCCGACCTGGGAGCCGGGGAAGCCTGGAACAACCTGGTCGCCGTGCCCCTCGCGCAGACGATCTACGCCCCGCAGACGCTCGACATCTGGCTCGGCTTCTACGATCTGACCACCTTCGAGCGCATGATCCCTCTTGGCGCAGACGCCGACCCGCAGACGGATCGCTTGTGGCTGGGGCGTGTGACGCTGGAGCCGCCGCCCGGCGCCTTCCCCAACCCCGTGAACGCCGACTTCGGCGGGGAGCTTGTCCTGCGCGGCTACGAGGTCACGCGGCGGGCGCTGCGCCCCGGCGAGACGACCACCGTCACCCTGCACTGGGAAGCGCGCAGGCGGTTGACGACGGACTACACGATCTCCGCCCAGATCATTGACCCCGACCCGGCCAGTCTGCTCAAAGCCGCCCAACTGGACGCGCCGCCCGATCCGCCCACAACCGCCTGGTCGCCCAGCGCGCCCGTCGCCGATACGCGGGCGTTGACCATCGCCGGCGATGCGCCGCCAGGTCGCTACCGGCTGCTGGTGCGCGTCTACCCGGCGGGCGACCCGGCGGGCGCGCTGCGCGTGCGCGGCGAGGCCGGCGCGCAGTCGGTGGACTACGTGTGGCTGAGCTGGATTCAGGTGGAATGATGCGCGCGCCGCGACTTATCCCACCGGGCCACCGGGCCTGGATCGGGGCGACGCTGGCCCTGGTCGCCCTGCTCACGGCGGCCTACTGGGACTATACCCAGGACGACGTGTTCATCACCTTCGCCTACAGCCGCCACATCGCCAGCGGCGAAGGCTTCGTCTTCAATCCCGGCGAGCGCGTGCAGGGCACGACCACCCCTCTCTACGCGCTGCTCATGGCCGCCGTGTACGCCGTCACGCCCGACCTGCTGCACGCTGGCAACCTGCTCAGCGGCCTGTTCGCCCTGGCAACCATCGCTCTGCTGGTGAGCGCGCTGCGCCCCGCGCTCTCCCGCCTGGGGGCGGGCGCGCTGGCGATCACCCTCGCCGCCTCCCCCCTAGTCTACGTCAGCTTTGGCATGGAGACGCTGCTCTACAGCGCGATCCTGGCCGGAGCATTCTGGCTCTGGGTGCGCGGGCGGCGCGCGGCGTCGCTGCTGGCCGCCGCCGCCCTCACCTGGACGCGCGCCGATGGTCTGCTGCTGGCGGCGACGCTGGGCCTGCTGGCCGCCGGCGAGGCGCTGGGCGACCTTCGCGCCGGGCGGAGCGATCTCCGCCGCTCGCTGCTGCCCGTCACCCGGCTGGCGCTGGTCTATCTGGGCGGCATCGCGCCCTGGTTCCTCTTCGCCTGGGCCTATTTCGGCGCGCCCTTGCCGCAAACCTTCAGCGCCAAAGAGGAGCTATTCCAGGGCGTCAAGTTCTGGGACGACGGCGTGGGCTGGTGGCGCTCTTTCTACGGCAACAATCCGCTGTCGCTGCTGGCCGTCCCTCTGATCGCGTCGGGCGCGTGGCGCGCCGGGCGCTCGCCCGGTCTGCGCCCGCTGGCCCTGTGGCCCGCGCTCTACTTCGCCGGCTACCTGGCGCTGAACGTCACCGCCTTCTGGTACTACACGCCGCTGCTCGTCGCCCTGATCGCCCTGGCCGCGCTCGGCGGCGACTGGCTGGCCCGCCGCCTGGTACGGGCAGGCTGGCGGCAGTCGCTCGTCGCGGGGATGGCCGGGCTGCTGGTGCTGGTCAGCGCGGCGCTGGCCGCCGTGCGCGCCTGGGACTATCGTGCGCCGCCGCCGCGCATGGCGACTTACCGGCTGATCGGCGAGTGGATCGCCGCTCACACCGCCCCCGACGCCACGCTGCTGGTCAAAGACCTGGGCATCGTCGGCTATTACGCCCAGCGCCACACCCGCGACTCCTTCGGGCTGATCGTGCCCGATCTGCACGCCATCAGCGACGCCTACGCCGCCGCCAGGTACAAGACGGATTTCATCGTCACCACCCAGTACTGGGAGATGCAGCGTCTCGTCGCCGGGGACTGGTTCCGCGCCCACTACGCGCCGCTGGCCCAGTTCAGCACGCCCGGCGACGCGGAATTCAGCCCGATGACCGTCTTCCGCCGCCGCCTCGACCTCGCGCCGCCCGCCGCGCTCCCGCAGGGCTTCGACCTGCCGCTGACCTGTACGGTGGCGTTGGGGCCGGGCGCGACGCTGCCCGCCGAAACGCGCGCCCGCCTGCGCGATGAGTCCGGCGCGGTGACCGGCGAAGCGGCGCATCCGTTCCTGTGGGGCCAGTACCCCGCGCCGCGCGCGCTGGGCCGCGAGACGCTGGTCGAGCAGATCGCGCTGCCGCTCGATGTCCCGCCGGGCCGCTACACCTGGGAGCTGGCCTGCGGCGAGCAGACGCTGAGCGGCCCGGTCGAGGCGGAGCCGGTGACTCGCGCGCCCGGCTACACGCCCCTCAGCGCGCCGGTGACCTGGGGCGAATTCGCCCAACTGCGCGGCGTCGCCCTGCCGCACGGCGCGGAGACCTGGGCGGGCGGCTCGCTGGAGATCATTCTGCACTGGGAGGCGCTCGGCGCGGCGGAGCAGGATTACAGCGTCTTCCTGCACCTGGCCGACTCCGGCGGGCGTGTCTGGGCGCAGGCAGACGGCACCCCGCGCAATGGGTCGCGCCCGGCGTCGGGCTGGGCGAGCGGCGAGATCATCGTGGACATGCGCCAGATCATGCTCCCGCCCGACCTGCCCCCAGGTGAGTACATGCTCATCGCCGGCTGGTACGACTGGCGCAGCGGCGCGCGCGTGCCGCTGCCCGGCCAGCCGGACGACGCGCTGATCCTGCCCATCCGCGTGACCAACCACTGGCCGGGCGGCAGCGGCCTGCCCTAGCCGGCCCCCGCACGCCGTCAGGCAATCGCCGCTCAGCCGCCGCCGCGCCGCGCCGATTCGCGCTATAATGACCCCCAGCGAACCGATCAACCCGGAGATTGCCAGCCGTGATCCGCTCCCAGCCCCGACTGCCAGCGCGCGCCCACGGGCCGGACGGCTGGCACATCGAGACGCACCAGATGGAGGTCGCCGCCCATTACTGGCTGGCCAGCGTGACCATGTACCTCCTGCTGCGCGCGCTGGTCCGGCGGCCCGCCCCCGCCTTGCTGGGCAGCCTGATCTGGACTTACGGCGGCTTTCTGACCGGCTACCCGATGCTTCAGCCCAGCATCGCTGAGGGCCTGGCCTGGCTGCCGCTGGCCCTCCTCGGCGTGCACCTGAGCCTCACCGCCCCGCGCTGGCGGGTGCGCGGGATTCTGCTGAGCGGTGGGGCGCTCGCCCTGACCTTCCTGGCCGGGCATCCCCAGACGGCGACCTATGCCGTCTACCTGGCCCTGGCCTATCTCGCCTTCACCGGCTGGCAGCTGGGGCTGCGCCTGGGCGGCAGCATCTGGCGCGGCGCGCTCCTGGGCCTTGTCAGCGCGGGCCTGGCTGCCGTGCAACTGCTGCCCGCCTACGAGCTGCTGCAGCATTCATACCGCGCGGAGAACTACCACTACCTGGACAAGGCGACAGGGTTCACCTTCACCGAGCTGATCCAGGTGATCTGGCCCCGCCTGTTCGACGCGAACTGGTGGCCGCTCTATCCCGGCGTCCTCGCCCTGCTGCTGGTGATCCTGGCCTTGGTGCGCCCCGCAGCGCGCCACCGTGTTCTGGCTGGGGGTGATTGCCGTCGGGCTGTGGCTGGCGGTCGGTGGGGCCAGCGTCGTCCACGATGTCTTTTACGCGCTCGCTCCCGGCTGGAACATCTTCCGCCAGCAGGAGCGAAGCGGCGGCGCTGGTCGCCCTCGCCGTCGCCGTGGTAGCCGCCTACGAGCTAGACCAGTTGCTCGACCCCCGATCGCGCCGCCTTCCGCGCCGATCTGCGCCGCCTGATCCGGCTGGCGCGCGGCCATCTGGCTGTCGCAGCAGTCGCCTTCCTGGCAGTGGCGTTCGTCACTGCT
>JAOSJP010000014.1 GCA_027494015.1 Anaerolineae bacterium | reverse complement strand
CGAGCACATCCAGGACATCCTCGCCAACCTGCCCGCCGATCCCGGCGTCTACCAGATGCTGGATCCCACCGGGACGATCCTCTACGTGGGCAAGGCCAAGAGCCTGCGGGGGCCGCGTGCGCAGCTACTTCCAGCCGGGCAACCACGACCCCAAAGTGCTCCAGATTCGCCACGAGACGGCGGACATTCAGTTCATCCTCACCGGCGACGAGCTGAAGGCGCTGATCACCGAGGCGGAGCTGATCCGCGTCCACAAGCCGCGCTACAACGTCATGCTCAAGGACGACAAGCGCTACCCATACATCCGCGTGACGACCGCCGACGCCTTCCCCACCGTCGAGATGACGCGGCGCGTAGACCGGCGCGACGGCCACCGCTACTTCGGCCCGTTCACCTCGGCGGGCGGCGTGCGCGAGACGCTCGACGTGCTGCGCCGCGCCTTCCCCTACCTGACCTGCGACCGCGAGATCACCGGGCAGGACGCGCGCGCCTGCCTGTACTACGACATCAAGCTGTGCGGCGCGCCGTGCATCGGGGCGCAGACGCGCGACGAATACCGCGAGAGCATCAACGGGCTGATGCGCGTGCTCTCCGGCCATGCCCAGGAAGTGCTGGCCGACCTGCGCGCGGGGATGGAGGCGGCGGCTGAGGCGCTCGACTTCGAGCGGGCGGCCATCCTGCGCGACCGGATCAAGGTCGTGGCCCAGATCTCCTCGCGCCAGCGGCTGGTGGCGGACATAGACGCCGACCAGGACGTGATCGCCTTCGCCCAGGAGGGCAGCGACGCCGTCGTGCAGATGTTCCTCATCCGCAACGGGCGGCTCGTCGGCAGCGAGTACTTCGCCCTGGCAGGCTCTGAGGACACCGGCGCGGCGGACATCGTGGAGGGCTTCCTGACGCAGTTCTACCAGGACGCGGCGGACATCCCGCGCGAGGTCGTGCTGCCCGCCGACGTGCAGGAGGCGCGCATCATCGAGCAGTGGCTCGCCGACAGGCGCGGCGGCAAGAAGGTGAAGCTGACCGTGCCCAAGCGCGGCAACAAGCGCGAGCTGGTGCAGCTTGCCGCGCAGACCGCCGCCGAGAAGCTGCAAATCCTGCGCGCGCAGTGGGAGTCCGACACGGTGAAGCAGGAGGCGGCGCTGCGCGAGATTGAAGAGGCGCTGGGCCTGCCGCGCCCGCCCAACCGCATCGAGTGCTTCGACATCAGCACGACGCAGGGCACGGCCATCGTCGCCAGCCGGGTGGTCTTCGCCCAGGGCGTGCCGCGCAAGAGCGAGTACCGCCGCTTCAACATCCGCACGGTGGCCCACGAAGGCTCCGACGACTACCAGTCCATGCGCGAGGCGCTGACCCGCCGCTTCCAGCGCCACGCCGACGCCGTCGCCAACCCGCTGCCGGTCGAGCCGGGCAAGCAGGATCACGACGAGACGTGGCGGCTGCTGCCCGACCTGCTGATCGTGGACGGGGGCAAGGGCCAGCTTGGGGTGGCGGTCGAGGTGCTGGCCGGGTTCGGGCTGACGGAGCGCGTGCCGGTGGCCGGGCTGGCCAAGCAGTTCGAGGAGATTTTTCTGCCGGACCGCGCGCACTCCGTCCTGCTGCCGCGCCGCAGCGAGGGGCTGTTCCTGTTGCAGCGCGTGCGCGACGAGGCGCATCGCTTCGCCATCACCAGCCACCGCCAGCGGCGGGGCAAGGCGGGCCTGGCCAGCCAGCTTGAGGACGTGCCGGGCATCGGCCCGCAGCGGCGCAAGGCGCTGCTCAAGGCGTTCGACCGCGCCATCGAGGCCATTCGCGCGGCGAGCGTCGAGGAGCTGATCGCCGTGCCGGGCATCACCCGCGAGATCGCCGCCAACCTCAAGGCGGCGCTGGGCGGGTAGCCGGGCGCAGGCAGGGGGACAAAGGCGCTCGAACCGGCGGCGGAATCCTTTTCTTCTTAGTTCACTTATTGGCGATGCTCACGATCGCTTGCGCGCCCTGTGAATATAATTACAATTCATTAGTGACTTACGGTCTGTTGCCACCTCTTCTATCCTCGAAACTCTCTGCATTCATCATATAAGGAGATGCAAACGACATGAAGCGCACACACTGGTTGAGTCTGGCAATCGTCGTCGTGCTGACGCTGGCTGTTATCGCGCCAGCCTACGGTCAGGACGGTTCACCGGCAACCAGCCTTGGGGAAGCGGGCCGCGCACCTGCGGAAGGGGGCGTAACCCTCAGCCCGGCTCCCGACTGCGCCGGCGGCCTGCAGAACGACGGCGGCACGTTCGAGAATGGGTACAGCTTCTACTCGGGCGCCGGTATCACCAGCGCCTACTTTGCCGAATACTACGCGCTGCCCGAAACGCCATTCAAGCTGACTCAGTTCTGCGTCTGCCTGGTTAGCTTAGGCTCGCCCACCAAAGCCTTTGACATGGTTGTGTTCGCCGACGACGGGGGGCAGCCAGGCTCCGAGCTTGGGCGCGTCAGCGCCAACGCCACTGGCATTCCTGGCGCTCTGCCGGGGGCATGGTATGCGGTTCCGGCGGCTGTGCAGGTGACCACCTCCGGCATCTGGATCGGCTTCAATTTCAATGCAGTTACCGAACCCTCCGTCTTTCTGTGCAGCGACGAGAATGGGCCGGGCGGCGCAATTGCCGGCTTGACGTCAACGGATGGCGGCGCGACATGGGTAGGTCTGACAACCTACTGGCCTGGTGGCAAAGCGATGGCCATTCGCGCTGAGGGCGAAGTTTTCGTCCCGGATGACGAAGAGCCTCTCGTGCCCGTGCCCGGCCCCGACATGGTTCCCATCCCGGAAACGGCGGTGGTCGGGTCGGTGCTGGCCGACACGCCAGCCTACTACGCGCCGCAGGCCGACGCCCAGACCGGGATCACCATCGCGGCAGGAAAAACCCTGTGGGTCTACGGTGTGGACGCCAGCGGTACCTTTTACAAGGTCATGTTGTCCGGCCAGTTCTTCTGGCTGCCCACCAGCGTCATGGGGCCTAACTACGACGAAGTGTGGCAGGGCAGACCGCTGCCAACCGAAGTCGTGGAGTAGCTGGTCGAGATGCGGCGCAGGGGCGAGCATGGTAGCTCGCCCCTGTCGTTTACAGGCCGGGCAGCAGCGGCGCTTGCGCCTCAGGAGCAATGCCAACCGCCCCCGCAAACACGCTCAGCGGCGGAACCAGTTGCGAGTCACCCCGGTCAGCTCATCCAGGCGCAGCATCTCGTCTTCGGTCAGGCGCAGATCAACCGCGCCCAGCGACTCGTCCAACTGGGCGACGGTGTTGGCCCCGACAATCGGCGCGGTGACGAAGGGCTGCGTCAGCAGCCAGGCCAGCGCCATTTGCGCGACCGTCGCCCCGCGCTGCTCGCCCATCTCGTGCAGCGCGTCCACAATGCGGAAGTTCTGCTCGGTGCGGTAGCCGGCGATGCGCTCGCTCTGCGCCCCGCGCGAATCGGGCGGCACCGTGTCGCGCGTGTACTTGCCGGTGAGGAAACCGCCCGCCAGCGGGCTGTAGGGGATCATGCCAATGCCCTGATCCAGGCACAGCGCGGCCAGGTCTGGCTCAGCCTCGGCGCGGTTGAGCAGGTGGTAGTGCGGCTGGATGCAGTCGTAGCGGGCCAGCCCGTGCCTGTCGCTGATCCACAGTGCCTTGGTCAGCAGCCAGGCGGCGTGATTGCTCGCGCCGATGTAGCGCACCTTGCCCGCGCGCACCAGGTCGTCGAGCGCGCGCAGCGTCTCGTCGAGCGGCGTGTCCCAGTCGGGATGGTGCGTCTGGTAGAGGTCAATCGTCTCCACCCCCAGCCGCCGCAGGCTGTCTTCAACGGCGAGCATGATGTGCTGGCGGCTGAGGCCCTCGCCGTTCGGCCCGGCCCACATGCGCCCGCGCACTTTGGTGGCAATGACCACTGTGTGGCGCAGCTTGGTCTTGAGCCACTTGCCGATGATCCGCTCAGCAATGCCGCCGGGGTTGCCCGGCGCCCAGTTGCTGTAGATGTCGGCGGTGTCAATAAAGTTGATGCCCGCGTCATAGGCCCGGTCGAGCACGCGCAGCGCCTGCTGCTCGGTGCTCGTCCAGCGAAACGTCATGGTGCCCAGGCACAACGCGCTGACTTTCAGCCCCGTCCGGCCCAGCTTGCGGCACTCCATGTGCGCTTCCTCCCTGCTCGGTGAGCGCTATCCCTGTTCGCTTCCCTAGTTAAGACCCAAGCCAGCGAAAAGTCAAACGCCTCGGCGGTCAGGGCAATCACATCAAAGTCCGCCGCGCGCCAGCCTGCTTGTAGGGGCGTATTGCAATACGCCCCTACGGACCTCACTCCCGCTCGGCGCTGGCGCGCCTCGCCGCCCCCTCTCCGTTGACGGAGAGGGGGCAAGCCGAGCGGGGCGAGGCTGGGGGTGAGGTAGAACAACACGCACGTTTGATGCGATTGCCCTGCTTGGCGGTTCAAACGTCTTTCAGCCGCCAGCAGGCTATAATCTGGATCGCAGCGACGCACCAAACGGAAACGCAGCCATGCCCATCCACGTCACCGACCCGGCCACCGGGGACACCATCACCGCCAGCCTGGCGGGCAGCGCGCTGGTCATCTCGCCGCGCTTCGGCGAAAGCTACAGCTTCGACCGTTCCGGGCGACTGCTCGGCCTGTTCCGTGACGAGCGCAGCTACCAGCGGACGCTCGATCACCGCCTGCTGGAGCGGCTCAGCGGTCGCAACAACGGCCCGCGCCGCCGCGAGCTGCCGCCGGGCGAAGCGGACGCCCTGCTGGAGCGGACGTTTGCCGGGCTGCGCGCGCTCGCCGAGACGCTGCCGCGCCTGGACGTGCCGCTCGACGACCGCCGCCTGCTGGCCGGCAGCCTGGCCGAAGTGCTCGCCTTCGGGCCGGAACGCCTGGCCGCCGACGGGGCGACCTTCCGCCGCCTGTACAAGCCGGTGAGCATCCTGCCGCCCGACCAGTACCTGGCGCTCGTGTTGCAGGCGACAGAGGGCTGCACGTGGAACCGCTGCACCTTCTGCGGCCTGTACCGCGACCGAGCCTTCCGCGCCCACAGCCCGGACTCCTTCCGCGCGCACTGCGCCGCCGTGCGCGACTTCTTCGGCGAGGGGATCAGCCTGCGGCGCGGCCTCTTCCTGGCCGACGCCAACGCGCTCGTGCTCTCGCTGGAGCGGCTGCGCGCGATCTTCGCCATCGCCCAGGACTTCTTTCGGCTGCCCGACGGGCCGCGCCCGGTCTTCTCTTTCGTCAGTGCGTTCGACGTGGGGCGCAAGTCGGCGGATGAGTGGGCAGAGCTGGCCGCGCTGGGGCTGCGCCGCGCCTATATCGGCCTGGAGACGGGCGACGACGCGCTGCTGCGCTTCCTCAACAAGCCGGGGACGGTCGCCGACGCGGTGGAGGCCGTGCGCGCGCTGCGCGCGGGAGGCGTGGCGGTCGGCGTGATCGTTATGGCGGGCATCGGCGGCGAACGCTATGCGGAAGCGCACGTAGCCGGGTCCGTAGAGGCGATCCGGGCAATGGGCCTCGGCCCAGGCGACCAGGTGTACCTGTCCAATTACGTCTCCGCGCCGGGCACGGAGTACGATGCGCTGGCGGCAGAAGCGGGGATTCGCCCGCTGAGCGCTGAGGAGGGTGACGCGCAGCGCCAGGCGTTGCAGGCGCAGATGCGAGCGGCGGCTCCAGAGGCCATTGTCGCCCCGTACCATGTGGACGGGTTCGCACTATGACGCTCTCGTGACCGGCGCGCGCCCCGGCTCAATCTCTCAGATGCGGGTGAGGCGCTGGCGACGAGGTGCGGGCGGCTTGTGAAAGCCGAACACATTGATGCGCTTGTGCATCCGCTCCGCCTGGGCCAGCACGTGCGCGGCGAAATCCACCGCGTCGGCGCGGTCGTCGGTGGGGATGGGGATGGTCATGGTGTGGCCCTGGAAGGGGACGATGATCAGGGCGAAGGTGTAGGAAGTGGTCGTCTGGCGGTCGGTTGAGCCGTCCCCATCGGAATCGGCGAAACTGAAGCCAGGCTGCATCCGCACGCCCACGCCGCCAATGTCGGCCCAGCGCAGCGCGGCAGTGGCGCTGGCGGGGGCCGGAGTGCGCCGCTGCTCCACGCCCGCCGCGCTCAGTATGTAGATGGAACCGGAGGGCGACTTCCAGGACAGCACGCCCGTGCCGAGCGTGAGCGGCGCGATCTCGTGGTAGCGTCCCACAATGCGGCGCAGCGTGGTCTGGCAGCGCGCGTAGTCGAGCGGTGTCTCGCTGGCAGCCAGGTCCGGGTGCTGGTGAACGTAGCCGAGCGCGCGCAGCAGCACCACAACGGTCACAACGAGCAGGATCAACGCGGTGATGAGCGCAGCGGCCAGCATGAGCGCGCTTCCCGGCTAGAGGCCTGGCGGGATGCGCGTAGCTAGCACGCGGGTCGCGCCAGCCCGTCGCAAGGCAGCGGTCACCGGCGCGGCCTCCGCTTCGCCCACCAGGGCGATGATCGCGCCACCTCGCCCGCCGCCAGAGAGCTTGGCACCGCGCGCGCCCGCGTCACGCGCCGCCTGGCACAGCCTGTCCAATGAATCGGAGGAGACAGTTAGCTCGCGCAGCAGCGCATGATTCTCGTCCATAAGTGGGCCGAGCGAGTCCAGATCGCCAGACTCAAGGCTCTGGCGAGCGGCGCGCGCGATCTCGCCTATGCGGGCGAAAAGGGCGTTCAGGCGAGGCGGATCGGCGTCGTGCAGGCGGCGCACGTCGGCGACGGTCAGGCGGGTGGGGCTGCTCTGGCCGCTGTCGGCGACGAGCAGGGTGAAGGGCCGGGCGACGGCGAAGGTCTGCGGCGCGGTCCCGCGCACGAAGTAGACGGGGCGGGCGTAGACGATCACGGTGTTGTCAATGCCGCTCGGCGTCCCGTGATGGCGCTTCTCCACCTCATAGACCAGCGGATTGAGCGCGTCATCAGTCAGTGGCGCGCCCAGCGCAGCGGCCAGCGCGCGCATGATAGCCGTTGCCAGGGCGGCCCCGCTGCCCAGCCCGCTGGCGACGGGAATCGTCGAGCGCACAGTCAGCCGCAGGTCAGGCGCGGGCGCGCGCAGGTGCTCCAGGAGCAGGTGGGCGGGATAGACCAGCGCATCGAAGGACGGATCGCCTGGCGCAGCCTGCGCCGCGACGAGGGTCTGGCCGAGGCCGGCGGCGTCGAAGACCAGCCCGCTCCCCGGCGGGCCTGGCTCAGCAGCGGCAGTCACCTGGACAGCGGTCAGCGGCGCGGCGATGGCTGGCTGCCCATAGACGACGGCGTGCTCGCCAAAGAGGATGATCTTGCCCGGCGCTGAGGCGCTGACGGCGGCCATAGGCGTGCAGCGGCTCCCTCACAGAACGTACAGGACCACGCCGGCGGTGATCACCCAGAGGACGACGGCCAGCAGCAGCGGCATATCCTCGAACAGCAATTCGGCCGGCGCGCTGCCCTGCCCGCGCACGTGGATCAGGTACAGGTAGCGGAAGATGCCGTAGAGGACAAAGGGAATGGTCAGCATCATGCTGTAGCCGTTGACGCGGATAGTGGTCGCCTCGACGGTGTAGAGCATGTAAGTGAGCACGCTGCCGGTGGTGACCATGCGCAGCATGTCGTCCAGCAGGGGCATGTTGTAGTCTTTGTACGTCGCGCGCACGTTCTCAGCGTCTTCGGCCAGCAAGATCAGCTCCTGGCGGCGCTTGCCGATGGCCAGGAAGAGCGCCAGCAACCCCGCGCACAGGTATAGCCAGGGCGAGAAATGGGTCACATCTATGACCACGATGCCAGCGACCACGCGCAGCACGAACCCGCCCGCGATGGCGAAGACATCGAGCAGCACAATATTCTTCAGGAAGAACGAGTAAGCGATGTGCAGGGCGAGATAGGCGAGCAAGACGACCGTCAACTGCCAGGTCAGCAGCAGGCTGGCGGCCAGCGCGATCACCGGCATGACGGCGGCGGCGGCAATCGCCCACCTGACCGGCAGTTGCCCGGAGGGCAGCGGGCGCTGGCGCTTGCGCGGGTGGAGGCGGTCGCGCTCGATGTCCACCAGATCGTTGATCAGGTAGATGGTGCTGGCCGCCAGGCACAGCAGGAGGAAGGTGGCTACCACGCGCGCCAGTGGCTCGGCCTGTGTGAACTGCTGGTCGAACAGGAGGGCGGCGAAGACGAAGCCATTCTTCGACCACTGAATGGGTCGCATCGTCGCAATCAAGCCCCGCACAGGGGTTGGCAGCGTGTTCCACAGGGGGCGCAGCGCAGTCTTCACTGAGGTCACGCGATTTCCTCCACACCAACACTGTTCACTGGGGGCGCATTATACCAGGGTTGTGCGCCCGCCCATAGCTCGGCGGGTGCGTGCACAACCCGTCAGGTAGGGGGTGCTCTGCTGCACCCTGGCTGACCTCACCCCCGCTCGGCGCTGACGCGCCCTCGCCCCCCCCTCTCCGTCAACGGAGAGGGGGCACACCCCGCCCCAGCGAGGCTGGGGGTGAGGTCCATATCCCCGCGCCCAGCGAGTCGCTGTCAACTTTTGCATGCACCCACAGCAAACGGTGCGTGCACAACCCGTCAGGTAGGGGCGCTGCTCTGCTCGCCCTGCTTGACCTCACCCCCGCTCGGCGCTGACGCGCCTCGCCGCCCCCTCTCCGTCAACGGAGAGGGGGCAAGCCGAGCGCAGCGAGGCTGGGGGTGAGGTCCATATCCCCGCGCCCAGCGAGTCGCTGTCAACTTTTGCACGCACCCTAGTCCGGCGCAGGGTGGGAGCGCGCCAGGCAATGCGGTAGACTCGCCGCGCTAACGCGGAGACGGAACAAGATGATGGCGGACAAGGTGCGGCTCGATGTGCTGGTCGCCGAGCGGGGGCTGGCCCCCAGCCGCGAGGCAGCGCGACGCATGATCATGGCGGGCGAAGTGCGCGTCGAGGGGGCGGTGCGCGACAAGCCCGGTATGCGCGTCGCGCGCCAGGCGGCGGTCGAAGTGCGCCAGACGCCGCGCTTTGTCAGTCGTGGCGGCGAAAAGCTGGCGGCTGCGCTGGCGACCTTTGCCGTGAGCGCGCGCGACCGGACATGCGCTGATGTCGGCGCGAGCACCGGCGGGTTCACCGATTGTCTGCTCCAGCACGGCGCGCGGCGCGTCTACGCCATTGACGTGGGCTATGGGCAGCTTGACTACCGGCTGCGCTCTGACCCGCGCGTGGTGGTGATGGAGCGCACTAACGCACGCTACGTGATGGCGCTGGACGAGCCGGTGAGCCTGGTGGTGGCCGACGTGTCGTTCATCTCGCTGCGCTATCTGCTGCCAGCGGTGCGCGGCTGGCTGAGCAGCCCGGCAGACCTCATCCTGCTGATCAAGCCGCAGTTCGAGGCCGGCAGAGGGCAGGTGGGCAAAGGGGGCGTGGTGCGCGACCCGCAGACGCACCGCCGCGTGCTGACCGACGTGCTGGACGCAGCCCAGGCAGAGAGGTTCGCAGCGGGCGGGCTGATTCGCTCCCCGCTGAAGGGGCCGGCGGGCAATGTGGAGTTCCTGGTGTGGCTGCGGGCTGGCCAGGGAGTCCCGGCCCTCTCCGCGCAAGACCTGATCGCGGCAGTGGTGGCGGACGAAGAGACTCTGGCGGACAGGGGAGAGAATCGCTGAAGCGCAGATAGAGAAGGGCAGAGCGAATCTGATGTTTCTCTCCGCGCTCTCTGCGCCACCGCTGCGGTGATGTTTTGCCTCAGGAAAGAAACGCACCCTGGCGGTCCTTGACTCTCTGCACATCACCGTTGAAGGGTAGCAGACGGTGGTAGAATAGAGATCGTTCAAGGAGGATATTCATGGTTGCCCAACGAGTGGCTGACATGACATTAGATGAATTGAAGGCGCTCATCGCGCGCGAAATTGAACAGCGCATGGTCATGTGGCCGCGCCCCTACGACCCGCGCACGCCACAGGAGATTTTGGATTCCATTGACCGCAACATGTGGACGCCACCTCCTGGCTCACCCTCAACGCTCGAAATGCTCCGCGAGGATCGAGACCGCTGATGGCTGCCTATGGCCTCGATACGAGTGTCGTTGTTCAACGCCTCATTCAAGACACGCACACGCCCTACGTGCGCGCTTTGTTTCAGCGTTTGACCGAAACTGACGACCGCTTGTGGGTTCCGGAGTTCTGTCTCGTAGAATGCGCCAATGTGCTGTGGAAAGCGGTTCGTTTTCGCGGGATGCCCCCGAACAGGCGGTTCAACTGCTTACCGACCTGGCCACCCTTCCTCTGCGTGTTGTACCTGTCAGCGACCTGCTGCCCCGCGCATTGACTCTCGGCATGACGCATAATCTGTCCATTTATGATTCCATCTATATTGCTATGGTCGAACGCCTCGCTTGTCCACTGGTCACGGTAGATGCGCGGCAGAGTCAGACCGCTGCGGCGAGTGGTTTGATGCTCAAACCAGTCACTGATTTTTGATTCCACCTGGACTACGCTACGACGGCGTTTCAGGTCACGATACGCGACGAACCCGTTCCGGCTTATCGCATCATAGGCCGACCGTAAAATGCACCCATCACCGACAATGCCAATTGTAATTTCGCTGCCCAGCACGTATCATAGGTGCCGTGATGAGCGGGGTGTTTTTTCGTACGAAGGATGAACCATACGATGCAAGTCTGCCCCCACTGTGGCCGCCAGAGACCAGATGGAGAAGCCTACTGCTATGCCTGCGGCCACATCCTGCCCAACGCCCTCGCTGACGCCGAGCGCGACGCGACTGGCCGCTTGAGCGATGCGCTTTATGAGGCGATTGAGCCGCGTCGCCGCTGGGGGACAGCGTACTTCGACCGCAATAGTAAGCTCCGTCTGCACTTCCGCGACTCGGATGCTGTGATCGTCCTGGACGTTGACCGCGAGATCGTCCTGGGGCGCGCTCACAACGAGCCGGACGTGGCCCTGCCGGATGTGGACTTGTCGCCCTATGGAGCGCTCGAAAAAGGCGTGTCGCGCAATCACCTGGCGCTGATGCGCGACCACGACACGGTGGTGGTCAGCGATATGGGCAGCGCCAACAGCACCTACCTGAACGGGCAGCGCCTGATGCCCTACGAGCCGCGCATCCTGCGCGACAATGACGAGCTGCGGCTGGGGCGGCTGGTCATCCGCGTCTCATTTATCGAGTGATGGATCGCACCCCACTCGGCCCGGCTGGGGCGTGCGCTCCTCAGCGCGCTCCGCTTGTGTCCGGGCCGCGCCCGCGCCTTGCCGCAAACACGCACAGACACCTATGACCGAACTGATCAGAGTTCAAGAACGGCTGAACGTCGAGTTCCGCAACCTCTCGCTGTTGCAGCGCGCGCTCACACACCGCTCGTACCTCAACGAGCACCCGGAACATTCCCTGGAAGACAACGAGCGTCTGGAGTTCCTGGGAGATGCCGTGCTGGATTTCATCGCCGGGGCGTGGCTCTATGATCGCTTCCCGGAGATGGACGAAGGCCGGCTCACCCGCCTGCGCGCCGGACTCGTGCGGACGGAGATGCTGGCCTCGTTCGCGGTACGCTACCTGCTGGGCGAAGCGCTGCTGCTGGGCAAAGGCGAGGACGACTCCGGGGGTCGCCATCGCCCGAAGAACCTGTGCGGCGCGTTCGAGGCGCTGATCGGCGCGCTGTACCTGGACCAGGGGATGCCCGCTGCGCGCGCGTTCGTCGAGCCGCTGCTGGAGCCGGCCCTGACCGATATGCTGGAGCGCGACACCGAGAAAGACGCCAAGAGCCTGCTTCAGGAGTGGAGCCAGGCGACGCTCGGCGAGACGCCCGCCTACCGCACCGTAGAAAGCTATGGCCCCGACCATGCCAAGCGATTCACGGTGCAGGTTCTGATCGGGACGACGGTGTGCGGGGCGGGCGTCGGCCACAGCAAGCAGGCTGCCGCGCAGGACGCGGCACAGCGCGCGCTGGCTGCCATCGAAGCGGGCGAAGTCGTTTTTGGGGATCGCTGACGGTGGGCGGAGTGGTTAATTGGTTATTGGTTGTAACTACTCAGGCAGGGACAAAGGGACGCGCTAACAAGGCATCGTGGAGAGCAGCCAGCACATTCGCACCCTGCTTCCGAACGGTTGAGATGTAACTGCGGATATCGCAGAAGATTTCTGCGCCGGAGCGTGTGCGAAACGTGCCGGAGACTTTCTGTTTGACCTTGATCATGCGCAGGTCACGCTCGGCAAGGTTGTTATCGAAGGGCACGCGGAAATCGTGCATGAAAGCCAGCGTCTCAGCTTTGTACCTGGACAGGCGGTCCAACAGATTTTTCGGGGGCGATTGTTTTTTGCGCCCGCGTTGACGCGGTGGAGGTGTGGCTGGGGACGGATTGGCGTCAAAACCAGCCTGGAGCAGCACGTCAAAACAGGTTTCGTAGTACGCGAGGCGGTCGGGTGGCAGCGTCATGGCGTCAAGGGTTTGGGCGACCTCGGCTTTGATGTCCAGCAGCAACTGGGCCATTTCACCGGCCCACGCCTGCCCGTATTGTTCGGTAACGAAGCGTAGTTCACGTAGATGATGGGCGTTGCAGAGCGCATGAGTGCACTTGTCGAACTGGAAATAGGCGGCCAGAGCATCATGGATGGCACGACCCTGATAGTCAGCCAGCAGCCCAATGTCACGCATGGCAACTTGTCCACGCCTGGGATGCACGGCGTAATGGGTCAAGCGTTCCGTCGAGAGCACATGCAGCCAGTTGAGCTGGCCTTCCACCCGCAGACCGCTTTCATCGGCATGGACCACGTCCGCCCGAATAATCTGGTCGCGGATTGCGCTCAGGGCGGGGTCAAGCTGCTCATGCAGCGCCTCTGTCGCACTCAAGACCAACGCTTCGCTGGGCCGATGACCGTACAGGTCCTCAAAGACTTCACAGGTTCGTGCCACCGGCAGCAACTGGTACCCAGTGAGGTAGACCGCCTGGGCTTTCAACCGCTCTCCGTACTGCACCGGCTGGGTCACATCTGCTGGAAACGCCGCTTTCACGTGCGTCTGACAGTTGGGGCAACACACGACGGGCACCTGATGTTCGGTCACTTCAATGACCACCGGAGGCACATCAAATACCTGCCGCCGCTCAACGGCCAGCACCGGTGCTTCGCTCAGGTCGTGCTGACACTGGGGGCAGGTCGCCAACCGGTGCACTTCGATGTGCTCCGGGTTGCTCACCAGTTCCAGCGTGTGTCCTGGATGGCCCGGTTGTCCGCCCGTCCGTCGCTGCCCTTTGGCCCGCAGGCTCTTGGGTGCAGGCTTTTTTCTCAACCCATCGCTGCTCGGCGGTTTACCGCTGTTGCCGCTGTTCTTGGCAAGCTGGTCTTCCAGGTCCTGGATACGCGCAGTCAGTTGCCCAATCATCTCGCGCAGTTCGAGGATGATAGCGACCAGGGTTGCCTTGTCCAGTTCGTGCAGTGCTTTTTCATCTGGGTTCATGCGGCTACTATATCGCTTTTGACCTCAGGTCCGCATCTTCTGGCCTGAGTAGTTACATTCTACCACCGTCTGCTACCCTTCAACGGTGATGTGCAGAGAGTCAAGGACCGCCAGGGTGCGTTTCTTTCCTGAGGCAAAACATCACCGCAGCGGTGGCGCAGAGAGCGCGGAGAGAAACATCAGATTCGCTCTGCCCTTCTCTATCTGCGCTTCAGCGATTCTCTCCCCTGTCCGCCAGAGTCTCTTCGTCCGCCACCACCGCCGCGATCAGGTCTTGCGCGGAGAGGGCCGGGACTCCCTGGCCAGCCCGCAGCCACACCAGGAACTCCACATTGCCCGCCGGCCCCTTCAGCGGGGAGCGAATCAGCCCGCCCACTGCGAACCTCTCTGCCTGGGCTGCGTCCAGCACGTCGGTCAGCACGCGGCGGTGCGTCTGCGGGTCGCGCACCACGCCCCCTTTGCCCACCTGCCCTCTGCCGGCCTCGAACTGCGGCTTGATCAGCAGGATGAGGTCTGCCGGGCTGCTCAGCCAGCCGCGCACCGCTGGCAGCAGATAGCGCAGCGAGATGAACGACACGTCGGCCACCACCAGGCTCACCGGCTCGTCCAGCGCCATCACGTAGCGTGCGTTAGTGCGCTCCATCACCACCACGCGCGGGTCAGAGCGCAGCCGGTAGTCAAGTTGCCCGTAGCCCACGTCAATGGCGTAGACGCGCCGCGCACCGTGCTGGAGCAGACAATCGGTGAACCCGCCGGTGCTCGCGCCCACGTCGGCGCATGTCCGGTCGCGCGCGCTCACGGCAAAGGTCGCCAGCGCAGCCGCCAGCTTTTCGCCGCCACGACTGACAAAGCGCGGCGTCTGGCGCACTTCGACCGCCGCCTGGCGCGCGACGTGCATACCGGGCTTGTCGCGCACCGCCCCCTCGACGCGCACTTCGCCCGCCATGATCATGCGTCGCGCTGCCTCGCGGCTGGGGGCCAGCCCCCGCTCGGCGACCAGCACATCGAGCCGCACCTTGTCCGCCATCATCTTGCTCCGTCTCCGCGTTAGCGCGGCGAGTCTACCGCATTGCCTGGCGCGCTCCCACCCTGCGCCGGACTAGGGTGCATGCAAAAGTTGACAGCGACTCGCTGGGCGCGGGGATATGGACCTCACCCCCAGCCTCGCTGCGCTCGGCTTGCCCCCTCTCCGTTGACGGAGAGGGGGCGGCGAGGCGCGTCAGCGCCGAGCGGGGGTGAGGTCAAGCAGGGCGCAGCAGAGCAGCGCCCCTACCTGACGGGTTGTGCACGCACCGTTTGCTGTGGGTGCGTGCAAAAGTTGACAGCGACTCGCTGGGCGCGGGGATATGGACCTCACCCCCAGCCTCGCTGCGCTCGGCTTGCCCCCTCTCCGTTGACGGAGAGGGGGCGGCGAGGCGCGTCAGCGCCGAGCGGGGGTGAGGTCAAGCAGGGCGAGCAGAGCAGCGTCCCTACCTGACGGGTTGTGCACGCACCGTTTGCTGTGGGTGCATGCAAAAGTTGACAGCGACTCGCTGGGCGCGGGGATATGGACCTCACCCCCAGCCTCGCTGCGCTCGGCTTGCCCCCTCTCCGTCAACGGAGAGGGGGCGGCGAGGCGCATCAGCGCCGAGCGGGGGTGAGGTCAAGCAGGGCGAGCAGAGCAGCGTCCCTACCTGAGGGGTTGTGCACGCACCCGCCGAGCTATGGGCGGGCGCACAACCCTGGTATAATGCGCCCCCAGTGAACAGTGTTGGTGTGGAGGAAATCGCGTGACCTCAGTGAAGACTGCGCTGCGCCCCCTGTGGAACACGCTGCCAACCCCTGTGCGGGGCTTGATTGCGACGATGCGGCCCATTCAGTGGTCGAAGAATGGCTTCGTCTTCGCCGCCCTCCTGTTCGACCAGCAGTTCACACAGGCCGAGCCACTGGCGCGCGTGGTAGCCACCTTCCTCCTGCTGTGCCTGGCGGCCAGCACCATCTACCTGATCAACGATCTGGTGGACATCGAGCGCGACCGCCTCCACCCGCGCAAGCGCCAGCGCCCGCTGCCCTCCGGGCAACTGCCGGTCAGGTGGGCGATTGCTGCCGCCGCCGTCATGCCGGTGATCGCGCTGGCCGCCAGCCTGCTGCTGACCTGGCAGTTGGCGGTCGTCTTGCTCGCCTATCTCGCCCTGCACATCGCTTACTCGTTCTTCCTGAAGAATATTGTGCTGCTCGATGTCTTCGCCATCGCGGGCGGGTTCGTGCTGCGCGTGGTCGCTGGCATCGTGGTCATAGATGTGACCCATTTCTCGCCCTGGCTGTACCTGTGCGCGGGGTTGCTGGCGCTCTTCCTGGCCATCGGCAAGCGCCGCCAGGAGCTGATCTTGCTGGCCGAAGACGCTGAGAACGTGCGCGCGACGTACAAAGACTACAACATGCCCCTGCTGGACGACATGCTGCGCATGGTCACCACCGGCAGCGTGCTCACTTACATGCTCTACACCGTCGAGGCGACCACTATCCGCGTCAACGGCTACAGCATGATGCTGACCATTCCCTTTGTCCTCTACGGCATCTTTCGCTACCTGTACCTGATCCACGTGCGCGGGCAGGGCAGCGCGCCGGACGAATTGCTGTTCGAGGATATGCCGCTGCTGCTGGCCGTCGTCCTCTGGGTGATCACCGCCGGCGTGGTCCTGTACGTTCTGTGAGGGAGCCGCTGCACGCCTATGGCCGCCGTCAGCGCCTCAGCGCCGGGCAAGATCATCCTCTTTGGCGAGCACGCCGTCGTCTATGGGCAGCCAGCCATCGCCGCGCCGCTGACCGCTGTCCAGGTGACTGCCGCTGCTGAGCCAGGCCCGCCGGGGAGCGGGCTGGTCTTCGACGCTGCCGGCCTCGGCCAGGCCGTCGTCGCGGCGCAGGCCACGCCAGGCGATCCGTTCTTCGATGCGCTGATCTATCCCGCCCACCTGCTCCTGGATCACCTGCGCGCGCCCGCGCCTGACCTGCGGCTGACTGTGCGCTCGACGATTCCCGTCGCCAGCGGGCTGGGCAGCGGGGCCGCCCTGGCAACGGCCATCATGCGCGCGCTGGCCGCTGCGCTGGGCGCGCCACTGACTGATGACGCGCTCAATCCGCTGGTCTATGAGGTGGAGAAGCGCCATCACGGGACGCCGAGCGGCATTGACAACACCGTGATCGTCTACGCCCGCCCCGTCTACTTCGTGCGCGGGACCGCGCCGCAGACCTTCGCCGTCGCCCGGCCCTTCACCCTGCTCGTCGCCGACAGCGGCCAGAGCAGCCCCACCCGCCTGACCGTCGCCGACGTGCGCCGCCTGCACGACGCCGATCCGCCTCGCCTGAACGCCCTTTTCGCCCGCATAGGCGAGATCGCGCGCGCCGCTCGCCAGAGCCTTGAGTCTGGCGATCTGGACTCGCTCGGCCCACTTATGGACGAGAATCATGCGCTGCTGCGCGAGCTAACTGTCTCCTCCGATTCATTGGACAGGCTGTGCCAGGCGGCGCGTGACGCGGGCGCGCATGGTGCCAAGCTCTCTGGCGGCGGGCGAGGTGGCGCGATCATCGCCCTGGTGGGCGAAGCGGAGGCCGCGCCGGTAACCGCTGCCTTGCGACGGGCTGGCGCGACCCGCGTGCTAGCTACGCGCATCCCGCCAGGCCTCTAGCCGGGAAGCGCGCTCATGCTGGCTGCTGCGCTCATCACCGCGTTGATCCTGCTCGTTGTGACCGTTGTGGTGCTGCTGCGCGCCCTCGGCTATGTTCACCAGCACCCGGACCTGGCTGCCAGCGAGACACCGCTCGACTACGCGCGCTGCCAGACCACGCTGCGCCGCATTGTGGAACGCTACCACGAGATCGCGCCGCTCACGCTCGGCACGGGCGTGCTGTCCTGGAAGTCGCCCTCCGGTTCCATCTACATACTGAGCGCGGCGGGCGTGGAGCGGCGGCGCACCCCGGCCCCCGCCAGCGCCACTGCCGCGCTGCGCTGGGCCGACATTGGCGGCGTGGGCGTGCGGATGCAGCCTGGCTTCAGTTTCGCCGATTCCGATGGGGACGGCTCAACCGACCGCCAGACGACCACTTCCTACACCTTCGCCCTGATCATCGTCCCCTTCCAGGGCCGCACCATGACCATCCCCATCCCCACCGACGAGCGCGCCGACGCGGTGGATTTCGCCGCGCACGTGCTCGCTCAGGCGGAGCGGATGCACAAGCGCATTAATGTTTTTGGCTTTCACAAGCCGCCCGCACCCCGTCGCCAGCGCCTCACTCGCATCTGAGAGATTGAGCCGGGCGCGCGCCGGTCACGAGAGCGTCATAGTGCGAACCCGTCCACGTGGTACGGGGCGACAATGGCCTCTGGAGCCGCCGCGCGCATCTGCGCCTGCAACGCCTGGCGCTGCGCATCACTCTCCTCGGCGCTCAGCGGGCGAATCCCCGCTTCTGCCGCCAGCGCGCCGTACTCCGTGCCCGGCGCGGAGACGTAACTGGACAGGTACACCTGATCTCCCTGGCCGAGACCCATTGCCCGGATCGCCTCTACGGACCCGGCGACGTGCGCTTCCGCGTAGCGTTCGCCGCCGATGCCTGCCATGACGATCACGCCGACCGCCACGCCCCCCGCGCGCAGCGCGCGCACGGCCTCCACCGCATCGGCGACCGTCCCCGGCTTGTTGAGAAAGCGCAGCAGCGCGTCGTCGCCCGTCTCCAGGCCGATGTAGGCGCGGCGCAGCCCCAGCGCGGCCAGCTCTGCCCATTCGTCCGCCGGTTTGCGCCCCACGTCGAACGCGCTGACGAAGGAGAAGACCGGGCGCGGCCCGTCGGGCAGCCGAAAGAAGTCCTGGGCGATGGCGAAGATCGCGCGCAGCCGCTCCATCGAGAGCACGAGCGCGTTGGCGTCCGCCAGGAAGAGACCGCGCCGCAGGCTGATCCCCTCGCCGAAGAAGTCGCGCACGGCGGCGCAGTGCGCGCGGAAGGAGTCCGGGCTGTGGGCGCGGAAGGCGCGGTCGCGGTACAGGCCGCAGAAGGTACAGCGGTTCCACGTGCAGCCCTCCGTCGCCTGAAGCACGAGCGCCAGGTACTGGTCGGGCGGCAGGATGCTCACCGGCTTGTAGAGATGGCGGAAGGTCGCCCCGTCGGCGGCCAGGCGCTCCGGCCCGAAGGCGAGCACTTCGGCCAGGCTGCCGGCCAGCAGGCGGCGGTCGTCGGGCGGCACGTCCAGGCACGGCAGCGTCTCGGCGAGCGCGCGCAGCCCGGCAAACGTCCGCTCCAGCAGGGCGTCCGCTTCGTCTGGCGGCAGCTCGCGGCGGCGCGGGCCGTTGTTGCGACCGCTCAGCCGCTCCAGCAGGCGGTGATCGAGCGTCCGCTGGTAGCTGCGCTCGTCGCGAAACAGGCCGAGCAGTCGCCCAGCGCGGTCGAAGCTGTAGCTTTCGCCGAAGCGTGGCGAGATGACCAGCGCGCTGCCCGCCAGGCTGGCGGTGATGGTGTCCCCGGTGGCCGGGTCGGTGACGTGGATGGGCATGGCTGCGTTTCCGTTTGGTGCGTCACTGCGATCCAGATTATAGCCTGCTGGCGGCTGAAAGACGTTTGAACGGCAGAGGCGCAGAGGACCCAGAGAAGAGCGGTGAGGGTCCACGACCAACCTGTTGCCAGGGGAAGTTCGGGAATGCTCGCTGAAGGCCTCCCCCCTCAATCCCCCCTCCAGCGAAGCTAGAGGGGGGACGATCTGGCGAGCAGCTCTCCCCTTCCCCTGGCTTTGCTGGGGGAAGGGGCCGGGGATGGGGGCCTTCGGCAATCGCTGATAACTCATGCGTGGACCCGAACGGTGAGGATTCCTTGCTTTTCTCTGCGCTCTCTGCACCTCTGCGGTTGAGGTGTTTCGTCCCCATCGCGAGAGACCCCCGCCGAGGCGTTTGACTTTTCGCTGGCTTGGGTCTTAACTAGGGAAGCGAACAGGGATGGCGATCACCAAGCAGGGAGGGAGCGCACATGGAGTGCCGCAAGCTGGGCCGGACGGGGCTGAAAGTCAGCGCGTTGTGCCTGGGCACCATGACGTTTCGCTGGACGAGCACCGAGCAGCAGGCGCTGCGCGTGCTCGACCGGGCTTATGACGCGGGCATCAACTTTATTGACACCGCCGACATCTACAGCAACTGGGCGCCGGGCAACCCCGGCGGCATTGCTGAGCGGATCGTCGGCAAGTGGCTCAAGACCAAGCTGCGCCACACAGTGGTCATTGCCACCAAAGTGCGCGGGCGCATGTGGGCCGGGCCGAACGGCGAGGGCCTCAGCCGCCAGCACATCATGCTCGCCGTCGAAGACAGCCTGCGGCGGCTGGGGGTGGAGACGATTGACCTCTACCAGACGCACCATCCCGACTGGGACACGCCGCTCGACGAGACGCTGCGCGCGCTCGACGACCTGGTGCGCGCGGGCAAGGTGCGCTACATCGGCGCGAGCAATCACGCCGCCTGGCTGCTGACCAAGGCACTGTGGATCAGCGACAGGCACGGGCTGGCCCGCTACGACTGCATCCAGCCGCACTATAACCTGCTCAACCGCGCCGAGGTCGAGCCAGACCTGGCCGCGCTGTGCCTGGATCAGGGCATTGGCATGATCCCCTACAGCCCGCTGGCGGGCGGTTTCCTCACCGGCAAGTACACGCGCGACACGGTGCCGCCCGATTCGCGCGGGGCGCAGAGCGCGCGCATCGCCGGCTACCGCACCGAGCAGAACTTCCGCATTGTGGACGCGCTGCACGAGATGGGCGAGCAGCGCGGGGCGACGGTCGCGCAAATGGCGCTGGCCTGGCTGCTGACGCAGCCCTTCGTCACCGCGCCAATTGTCGGGGCCAACACCGTCGCCCAGTTGGAGGAATCGCTGGGCGCGGTTGATCTGCGCCTGACCGAAGACGAGATGCTGCGCCTGGACGAGCTGACCGGGGTGACTCGCAACTGGTTCCGCCGCTGAGGATGTTTGCCGGGGCATGTGCAATACGCCCATGCGCACCATCTTGAGACTTCTGGGTGCGCGGTACGGGCAGAACGCCCCTCCCCTGGCCCCCTCCCCGGCAAAGCCAGAGAGGGGGAAGATGCCACGCCAGCCTGCCAAAGTCCCCCTCTCTAACTCGGTTGGAGAGGGGGATTTAGGGGGTGAGGCAATAGATCGGCTTGTTGAGCTATACCGCTACCCGCCCAGCGCCGCCTTGAGATTCTCGGCGATCTCGCGGGTGATGCCCGGCACGGCGGTCAGCTCCTCGACGCTCGCCGCGCGAATCGCCTCGATGTCGCGGTCGAACGCCTTGAGCAGCGCCTTGCGCCGCTGCGGGCCGATGCCCGGCACGTCCTCAAGCTGGCTGGCCAGGCCCGCCTTGCCCCGCCGCTGGCGGTGGCTGGTGATGGCGAAGCGGTGCGCTTCGTCGCGCACGCGCTGCAACAGGAACAACCCCTCACTGCGGCGCGGCAGCAGGACGGAGTGCGGGCGGCCCGGCAGAAAGATCTCCTCGAACTGCTTGGCCAGCCCGGCCACCGGCACGCGCTCCGCCAGCCCGAACCCGGCCAGCACCTCGACCGCCACCCCAAGCTGGCCCTTGCCCCCGTCCACGATCAGCAGGTCGGGCAGCAGCCGCCACGTCTCGTCGTGATCCTGCTTGCCCGGCTCGACCGGCAGCGGGTTGGCGACGGTCTCGGCGTGGCGCTGGAAGCGGCGGGTCAGCGCTTCGCGCATGGACTGGTAGTCGTCCGAGCCTTCGTGGGCCACCGTGCGGATGTTGAAGCGGCGGTACTCGCTCTTGCGCGGCACGCCCCGGGCGAAGACAACCCGGCTGGCGACGATGGCCGTGCCCTGCGTCGTGCTGATGTCGAAGCACTCGATGCGGTTGGGCGGGCGCGGCAGGCCCAGCGCCTCTTCAATCTCGCGCAGCGCCGCCTCCTGCTTGACCGTGTCGGACTCCCACTGCGCGCGCAGGATTTGCAGCTTCTCGGCGGCGGTCTGCGCGGCAAGCTGCACCAGCTCGCGCTTGTTGCCGCGCTTGGGCACGGTCAGCTTCACCTTCTTGCCGCCGCGCCTGTCGGCGAGCCACTGCTCGATGATGCGCGCCTCCTGCACGTCGGCGGGCAGCACGACCTCGCGCGGGATGTCCGCTGCGTCCTGGTAGAACTGCGTCAGGAAGCCAGCCACGATGTCCGCCGCGCCGGTGTCTTCGGAGCCTGCCAGGGCGAAGTACTCGCTGCCGACGAGCCGCCCGCTGCGGATGAGGAACATCTGCACGACGGCGTCGCTGCCCTCCTGGGCGAAGGCGATCACGTCCTGGTCGGCGTCAATGTCGGCCACGAGGCGCTGGCGCGAGGAAATCTGGGCCACGACCTTGATGCGGTCGCGCAGGATGGCCGCCCGCTCGAAGTCGAGCGCCTCTGCCGCCGCCTCCATCTGCGCGCGCAGGTCGGCCAGCACTTCCTGGGCGTGGCCGGAGAGCACGCGCATCAGCCCGTTGATGCTCTCGCGGTATTCGTCGCGCGTCTGTGCCCCGATGCACGGCGCGCCGCACAGCTTGATGTCGTAGTACAGGCAGGCGCGCGCGTCCTGCCCGGTGATCTCGCGGTCGCAGGTCAGGTAGGGGAAGGCGCGGCGCAGCACGTCGAGCGTCTCGCGCACGCCGCCCGCCGAGGTGAAGGGGCCGAAGTAGCGGTGCCCGTCGCGGCGGTCCACGCGCCGCGTCATCTCGACGGTGGGGAAGGCGTCGGCGGTCGTCACGCGGATGTACGGGTAGCGCTTGTCGTCCTTGAGCAGGACGTTGTAGCGCGGCTTGTGGACGCGGATCAGCTCTGCTTCGGTGATGAGCGCCTTCAGCTCGTCGCCGGTGAGGATGAACTGGATGTCTGCCGTCTCGTGGCGAATCTTGAGCACTTTGGGGTCGTGATTGCCCGGCTGGAAGTAGCTGCGCACGCGGCTGCGCAGGCTCTTGG
>JAOSJP010000013.1:8743-35617 GCA_027494015.1 Anaerolineae bacterium | reverse complement strand
TCACCCCCTGGCTTGACGCACACGGCGACGAAATGCTCGGCCAGCGCGCGCGGTCGCGCGGCGGGCCAGGGTCGCGTTCAGGCGGAAGACCAGGGGTGAAAGGCGAAGTACGTCGGGTCTTCGATGGCGCGGAAGGTGTCAGCGTCAGCCCCGCTCCGCGCGCCAGCGCCTCGACCCGGCGGCGCGTGTTGGCGCGATAGACCACCGCGAAAGCGTCCGCTTCGGCGCGCCCGTACAGGCGCGGCACCAGCCACCCTTGCAGCGGACGCAGCGCCCGGTTGAGCAGCGCGGCGGGGCTGCGCCCGCCGGGGGCCAGGGCGATGAGCGCGCCGCCGGGCCGCAGAGCGCGCCGCCACTTCCGCGAGACCCGCGCCGGGTCGGGCAGGTGTTCCAGCACCCAACTGGCTAGCACCAGGTCTACGCTGGCGGCGGGCAGCGGCAGGGCGTCCCGCCAGGGCGACGGCGCGCGGCAAATCCGTGCAGGCGGTGCTCGGCCAGCGAGCGATGATCGGGGTCGAGGCCGAGCGGATGGGCGACCGCTAGGCCAAGCCCCCCCCCCCACCCCCCCCCCCCCCCCCCACCCCCCCACCCCCCCCCCAAAGGGGCCCCCCCGAAGCCACAACCCACGTAGGGGGGAGGGTCCCCCCAAGGGAGGCGTCCGGGCGGAGGCCCCCCCCCCCCCCCCCCCAACGGAGGGGGGGGGGGGGGGGGGGGGGTGTTGAAAATGGATTTAGGAAGTTTTGTTCCTCCCGCGACCGCTGGGGCGCTGCGGGGGCCCGCCGGCCGCCGCCCCGTGAGGGCCAGGCGCACACCCGTCTGGGCCGGGGCCAGCGGGTCGGGGGCCCCCTCATCGCAGGCGGTGGAGGGGGACGCCGGGGGGGGCCCCCCCGCGGGGGGGGCGGGGTAGGGCGTCCGCCCCTGCTGCGGCGGGGGGGGGGTTTTTTCTCCGCGGGGCGCTGCGCTGCCGCCCAAAAAAAACCCTCTGATCGGCGGGCGGGGGGGGGGGGCGTTGTTCCTCCCGCCCCTCGTCAGCTTTCGGGGAGGAGTCTTCGAAGGCGAAGTGTTCCGATCCCCACAGCCTTCCCCCTTTAGCGCACGCTGACGCGGCTGCCGTCGGGCGTCTTGCTCACGGCGATCTGCACCGGGAAGGCGTCGGCGAGCATCTGGCTGAGCGCCACGCGAATGGCGAAGTTGACGCGAAACGCCTCGCCGCCTGAATACAGGTCGTAGTTGCGCGTGCCCAGATCGTCGCTGATCAGGATGTCCAGCGTCTCGATCACACCGCCGCCGGACTTCTTCTCGCGCTGCGTGTCGAAGCGGACGTGCATCCGCCCGCCGCTCATGCGCGCCAGCAGGGTGTTGGCGCTCTCCTGCAATTCCGGGATCACCGCCTCAATGATCATCGCCGGGACACCGTTCTTGCCGAAGGCGTCGCGCAGCCCCCTCGTACAGCCCTTGCTCGGCCAACTGCCCGTCGCGGCGTTTCTCCGGGGGGGGGGGGGGGGGGGGGGGTGGGGGGGGGGGGGGGGGGGGGGGCGCCCGCCCCCCCCCCCGCGCGGGGGGGGGGGGGGGGGGGGGGGGGGGCGCCCCTCTCCTGTGCGGGGGGGCGCCCCCCGCCCCGCCCCCCCCCCCCCCCCCGCGTCTGGCTGGGGGGGGGGGGGGCCGCCCCCGGCGCGGGCGCGGCCGCCCCCCCCCCCCGGGGGGGGGGGGGGGGGGGGGGGGGGCCCCCCCCCCCCCCCCCCCTCCCCCCGCGCGGCGCGGCGTCCAGCGCGCGCTGGCGCTCCTCATACTCGCTCAGAGCGCTGAGCGTCTCGCGGGCGGCGCTGTGGGCCTCGGAGTCGTAGCCGAGCGAGTCGATCTCGGCGCGGATGGTCTCACGCTGGGCCTGTAGCTCCTGGGCGAATTCCCCGGCGGCAAGCTGCGCCTCAATCGCGTCGAGCGCCGAGCGTTCCGTCCCCAATAGCTCGGCGGCGGAGCGGGCCGCCTCGACGTTGGCTTCCAGCCTGGCGGCGCGGTCGCGCAGGCCCTGCAAGGCGCGCAGCTCGCCGTCGAGCGTCTTGATGGCGGCTTCGTGGGCGCTGCGCCCGGCCTCGATTTCCTTGTGGCGGGCCACGTTGGCCCGGTAAGTGTCACCGCGCGCGGTGCCCTCGGCCTGCACTTCGGCGAGCACCGCCGCACGATGCTCCTCGCTGAGCGGCTGGCCGCACAGCGGGCAAATGGCTTCGGCGGCCTCAAGCTGCCCCAGGCGCGCCTTGAGGTCGTCCATCTCCTTGCGCAGAGTCTTGTTGTTGGCCCCCAACGTGGCACCTAGCTCGATCAGCCCGGCCAATTCCTGGCGCAGCGCCTCGCGGCTCGCTTCCTGGGCTTGCAGCCGGTTGATCTCCACCTGGACATCGGCCAGGTCTGCCTGCTGTGCCTCCAGGTCGGCGGCGGCGCGCTGATGTCTGGCGATGCGGTCGCGGTGCACGCTGGCCTGCGCTTCCAGATCGGCGCGCTGCGCCTGGATCGCGCCCTCGACCTCGGATAGCCGGTCTTTGATGGCGCTCATCGCCTGCAATTTCTCGCCGAGCGCCTGGTCGGTCTCGCGGGCGGATTGCAGCCGCTGGTAGCCCTCCTGGATGGATTCCCGCTCCTCGACGACGGACTCCAGGGCGGTCAGCCGCTTCTGCAGGCGGGCCAGCTCGGCGTCAATCTCGGCCAGGTCGTGCTCGCGCTGGCGGATGCGGTGCTCCGCCGCAGTCAGGCGCGCTTTCGCCGCGTCCATCTGCTCTTCCGCCCCGGCGACCTCGGCATAGCGCGCCTCCGCCTCAGCGCGGCGTTTCTCCGCCTCGGCGAAATCTCCCTCGCGCAGTTCCAGGTCGCGCCGCAAGGCCGGCTCCTCCAACTCCTGGCGGGCAATCTCGTCAATGTGCATGGTGAAGAGGTCGAGGTTGTGCTTGATCGCGCGCAGCCGTTCTTTGGCCCGCTCCTCATACTGCTCCCACTGGTCGAGGCCCAGAATGTCAGAGAGCAGGCGCTTGCGCTCGCCGGGCGCGGCGACGGTGAAGGCGTCGGCGCGGCCCTGCTGCAGGAAAGCCGAATGGACGAAGGTCTCGTATTCCAGGCGCAGCAGCTCGGTGATGCGCCGGGTCGTCTCATTGACCGAGGGGGCGGTGATGGCCGCCCATTGGTTCAGACTCTCGTCCCAGGCGAACAGGTCGAGCGTGCTGCGCCCGGCGGCCCCTGCTTTCCTGGCCTTCTGGCGGCGGCGCACCACGCGGTAGAGGTTGTCGCCCTGGGCGAAGTCCAGTTGGACGAACATCTCGCTCTGGCCCTGGTGGATTAGGTCGTCGTCGGAGCGAACGCGGGCCTTGCCCCACAGCGCCCAGGTCATCGCGTCTAGCAGCGACGACTTGCCCGCACCGTTCGGCCCGGCCAGGCAGGCCAGGTGCATCCCCTCGAAGACGATCGGGTCGGGCTGGCGATAGGCCAGGAAGTTGTATAGTTCCAGTCTTTTAGGAAGCATCGTTCATCACCGTTTGCTGCTATGCCGTTGCAGGGGGCGGAGCAGAGCGCTACCCCTACAAATACAACATCCTTCGCAGGGGCGCTGCTCTGCTGCGCCCTTGTAGGGGAGGGTTTCTAAACCCTCCCAATGAGATTTGACATTCAAGACGGGTAATACGCGCAAATGTTATGTAGGGGCGGGTTTGCAAACCCGCCCCTACAAGCGGCTGCCGATCATGATCGTCAAGGCGCATCAAACCTGCTCCCAAGCCTCGCGACGAGGTGTGCGAGTGCCAGGCAGGGTGAGGCGACCGCCCTCACTCCGCCTGCCCCGCAAACAACGCGCTCGCCCGCTCTAGCAGGGCCGCGCAGCGCTCCGGGGCGCTCTCTTTGAGCATCAGGTAACGCTCCAACAGCTCATACGGCGTCAGCCCTTCGGGCGAGATGCCCAGCCGCAGCCGCGTCGGGCGCTCGACCTGGCGCTGGATGACGGCGACGTGATTGGCCCCGGCGTCCTTGAGCGCCCCGAAGATCTCGCTGTCCAGCAGGTGCGGCTCGGCCTCCGCGTCGGCGGTGATCTGAACGCGCACGACCGCATCCTCCAGATCGGCCCGCTTGATGGCGTCCAGCACGGTGCGCGTCGGGTCGCCGCTGCCGCGCACGTCTACGCGCAGCGTCGCGAAGGGGCGGGCATCCACCGGGACGAACTTCCACGTTGTGGCCCCCCGCGCCAGCTCCACCCACACAAAACCCTTATGGTCGTCTTCCTCGCCGAAGTCAATGCGTTCCAGGCTGCCGCTGTAGACGACGGGCGGCGCGTTCGTCCGGCCCAGGGTCAGGCATTGGTGGCGGTGAATGTGGCCGAGCGCCACGTAGTCCCAGGCCGGGTTGTCGAGCGCGCTGAGCAGCACCATCACGTCGCGGCCCAGCATCACGCTGCGCTCGCTGCCGAAGGTCGCCCCGCCGACGGTGAAATGCCCGGCCAGCACGCGCGGCACGTCGCCCGCCGCCGCCGCTGCGTCGGTCAGCGCGCTCAGTCGCAGGTGAAGCTGCTCGGCCACCAGGTCATCAATGGCGGCGATGGTCGTGTTGGGCGGCACGGGGATGTCGCGCAGCAGGTGGTGGCGCACCGGGTAGGGCGCGGTGGCGACCAGCACCGGCCCGCGCCGCGTCTCAACCGTGTGCGCGGCGTACTCGCGGCCCAGAATCGTGTTCGGCACCCGCAGCGTGTCGTAAATCTCGATGCTCGATGCGCGCGCCTCGACCGCCGGCAGGTCGTGGTTGCCGACCAGCAGCACGACCGGGCACAGCCGGGCCAGGTCCTGCACGCGAAAGGCGAACTCGCGCTGGAAGGTCGGGTTGGGATTCTGCGACCTGAAGGCGTCTCCGGCGAAGATGACCAGGTCCGCCTGGTGCTCGCTGGCGTATTCCACCATCTCGTCGAGGCGGCGCAGGAAGTCGCGCACGCGCGACGAGACGCCCGTCTGCGGGTCGGTGCGCCCGTAGTTCTCCATGCCGATGTGCACGTCGGCAAAATGCAGCAACCGGATCGGTTCGGGGGTAGAAGCAGCCATCAGCGGTCAGCCCTCAGCAGTCAGCATTTGTCAGCGCGCGTCTGTTAAGTCGCTCCCCCACCCCCTAACCCCTCCCCCGCTGCGCGGAGGGAGGGGAACCTAACGGCAACTCTGCTCCCCTTCCCTCATTTTGGGGGAAGGGGCCGGGGGATGGGGGCTTCTACAAACACTCTCTCAGCGATCAGGGGTCGGCTTGATGATCAGCACCCGGCAGCCTGGCCCGCGCCTGTTCCGCGAGCGCCGCCGCCCCGCCACCAATAACCAATCACCAACAACCAATCACCAACAACCAACAACCAATCACCTCACTTCTTGTACGTCCCCATCACCTGCCCTTCGGCCAGGACATGCCCGGCCAGCGCGTCGAGCACCTGCTGCCTGGTGGCGCCGGGGGCCAGGTCGAGCGTTGTGTCCAGCGCGTAGAGCTTGAAGAAGTAGCGGTGCGTGCCGCTGGGCGGGCAGGGGCCACCGTAGTCGCTGCGCCGCCAGCTATTCTGGCCGTGCGCCGCCTCGCCCGGCAGGTCATCGTCGGAGCGGATGGCGGCGGGCAGGGCGGCGGCGTCCGCCGGCAGGTTGAGCACCACCCAGTGTACCCAGGTGCGCCCTGGCGCGTCGGGATCGTCCATGATCAGGGCGAAGCTCTGCGTGCCGGGGGGCGCGCCGCGCCAGGCCAGCGGCGGCGAGATGTCTTCCCCCGTGCAGGTGTAGCGCGCGGGGATCGGCTGGCCTTCGCTGAAGGCGGCGCTGGTCAGCTCAAGCGTCATGGCGGGAACCTCCTCTGTCGCCGGCGGTGTCTGGCCGGCCTTCTCCACCCCTGAGCAGGCGGCGACCAGCACAGTCAGGGCCAGGGTCAGCAGCGTGATCGGCAGGGTGAGGCGCAGGGTGCGCATGGCGTCACCTCGGGGCGCTCGTGATTGCCCCCATTGTACCGCTAATCGCCCGCCAGCCGCAGCCGCTCGCCGGTCTGCACGCGCCACAGCGTCGCGTAGATGCCCTCGCCCCGGATCAGGTCATCGTGGCGGCCCTGCTCGCGCAGCATCCCGTCCTCCAGCACGAAGATGCGGTCGGCGTTGCGGATGGTCGAGAGGCGGTGGGCGATGACGATGGTCGTGCGCCCGACGATGATCCGCTCCAGCGAGCGTTGGATGGCCGCCTCGGTCTCGTTGTCCACCGAGGACATGGCCTCGTCGAGGATGAGCACGGGCGGGTCTTTGAGGATGGCCCGCGCAATCGAGATGCGCTGGCGCTGCCCGCCGCTGAGCTTCTGCCCGCGCTCGCCGACGATGGTCTCGTAACCCTGCGGAAGCTGCATGATGAAGTCGTGCGCCTCGGCGATCCTGGCCGCCGCGACAATCTGCTCGTCCGTCGCGCCGAACGTGCCGTAAGTGATGTTCTCGCGCACCGTGCCATGAAAGAGGAACACATCCTGGCTGACCAGGCCAATCGCCGCGCGCAGATCGGCCACATTGAGCGTGCGCAGATCGCGCCCGTCGAGCGTGATCCGCCCGCGCTGTACGTCGTAGAAGCGCAGCAGCAGCTTGATCACCGTGCTCTTGCCCGCGCCGGTCGCGCCGACGATGGCCGCCGTGTCGCCCGCCGGGATGTGCAGCGACAGCCCGCGAACCACCTCCTGGCCGTTGCCATAGGTGAACTCGACCTCTTCGAAGGCGACCTCGCCGCGCACGGACGCGACGGGCAGCGGCTCGCCGCCGTCAGTGATCTGCGGCTGGATGTCGAGCAGGTCGAGGATGCGTGTGGTGGAGGCCATCGCCCGCTGGTACAGGTCGAACGTCTCGCCCAAGCGAGTCAGCGGCCACAGCAGACGCTGGGTGATGAAGATCATCAGGCTGTAGAGGCCCACGTTCAGCGACCCGTCCAGCGCCAGCCGCCCGCCGAAGACCAGGATGGCGATGAAGCCCATGACGATGACCATGCGGATCAGCGGCGAGAAGGCCGAGCTGAGCGCGATGGCCGTGCGGTTGCGCTCGCGGTAGAGCGCGCTGGAGTCGCTGATGCGAGCGATCTCGTGCTCTTCGGCGGTGAAACTCTTGATCGTGGCGATGCCGCTCAGGTTGTTGGCAAGCTGGCTGTTGAGCATCCCCACCTGCGCGCGCACGGCGGCGTAGCGCGGCGTCAGCTTGCGCTGGAACCACACCGAGCCGTAGACGATGACCGGGATGGGAATGAGCGCCATCCAGGCCACGCCCGGCGCGGCGATGAAGAACATGGCGCTGATGACCAGCACGGTGGTCGTCACCTGGATCAGGTCGTTGGCCCCCACGTCGAGGAAGCGCTCAAGCTGGTTGATGTCATCGTTGAGGATGGACAGCAGGCCGCCCGTGCTCTGATCCTCGTAGTAGGCCATCTCCAGGCCCTGTACGTGGGCGTAGGCTTCGACGCGCAGCTCGTGCTCAATCGTCTGGGCCAGGTTGCGCCACAGGATGCGGTGCACGTACTCAAAGATGGATTCCCAAATCCAGATCACCAGCGTGATCAGGGCCAGCACGAGCAACTGATCGTGCACGTTAGGAAAGCCCAGGCTGGCGATGAACGAGTCTTCGCGCTGCACAACGATGTCCACCGCCGCGCCGATCAGCGCCGGCGGGGCCAGGTCAAAGAGCTTGTTGAGCACGGAGAACAGACAGGCCATAAGCACGCGCCGTCGGTGACGCCGCGCGTAACCGAGCAGGCGGATGAAGGGGTGGTGTGAGGTAGGCTCGGCCATGAGGTTCCCCGTTGAAAGATCGTGAACTGGATGCTGCGGCATGGCGGTGTTCGGCATTGTAACGCAACACATCGCGTTGCCCTAGCCCCAATCGTGCGGCCATACCTCACCCCCAGCCTCGCTGTGCTCGGCTTGTCCCCTCTCCATCATGGAGAGGGGGCGGTGAGGCGCGCCAGCGCCGGGTGGGGGTGAGGTATGGCGGGCAGATAGCAGAGCGTTCACCTGATCGTGCGGCGCTATAATCGGGGCATCCGTCCGCTCCTGAGGAGAGGGACTTGCCCCCGCCATGCCCACCTCTGCCGAGCCTGCTGGTCCCTGCTGGGCCAGCGTCATCGTGACGACGCTCGACCGCGCGCCGCTGCTGGTCGCGCCTCGCCTGGCGCGCCTCGCCTGCGCCGCGCTGGATGGCTGCGCGCCGGGCGCGCCGGGCCGCCTGTGGGGCTACGTCGTGCTGCCAGACGCGGCCCGGTTGGTCGTCGGGCCGGCGGAAAGTGACGCCCTGAGCGCCTTCGTCGAGCAGGTGAAGGCGCGGGCGGCGGGCGATCTGCTCGCCGCGATCCGCCGGGGCGAGGATACGGACGCGCTGGACGCGGTGCTGCGCTTCAACCCGGCCTGGGGCGGGGCGATCTACCGGGTGTGGGCGGCGGGCTTCCACTGCGCCCCGCTGCGGACCGAATACAAGCTCAGCAGCGCGCTCTACGCGCTGCGCCAGGCCCCGGTCAGCGCCGGGCTGGTGACGCGGGCCGAGGACTGGCCGTATCGGTCGTCTTCGCTCGCTTCCGCCATCCTCTGATAGATCGTTTATTACTTGCCACCAACCCACCTATAGCCAATCACCGACTATTCATCACCAACAACCCTTTTGACGCGAGAGAAAAGCAGCTTATAATAGGACAAAGTGTGCACTGGTACTCCGGTCATGGGCTGATGCGTTAACTGGGACGATGAGGTTGTCATGAGCCGGCTGCCTGCCTATGACGGGCGGGGCGCGCTGGTCTGCGTTGCTGTGGCGCTCGCCGCGGTGATGATCCTGGCTGGCGGGTGGCCCGCCGCTGACGCGCCGGGCGCGCCGCAGGTTGCGCGCGCGGAGGGGCTGCTTCAGCAGACGCCCGCCGCGCCCGGCGGCCCGGCCAAGCCCTGGGGGGCAGGGCAGCTTCCGCTGCCCGAAGCAGGAGAGGATGTCGAGGTGGGTTCGCGCGAGGAGATGCTGCCCCCGTCCGGCATCATCGAAGTCTTGGTCGAGCTGAGCGACCCGCCCGCTGCCAGAGCGTATGCCCTGGCCCGGACGGTGCTGCACTTGCCCGAAGCAGTTGCGCAAGCCATTGCCGGACAGCAGGCCCAGGTCATTGATGCGGCGCAGCGCGCGCTGCTGCCCGCGCTGACCGGCCCAGACATTGGCGCGGCCCTCATTGGGCGCACGCAGCACACGCTCAACGGCATCCTGATCCGGGTGGATGTCAGCAAGCTCGACGCGATCCGCCGCCTGCCTGGCGTGCTGGCTGTGCGGCGGCTGCGCATCGGCGAGTTCACCGGGGGCACGGCGCCATCTGCGCCAGCCGGCCCGGCCAGGCCAGTCAGCCCGGCTCCGGCCTTTCCTGGCCAACCCGACGGGGAGATGACCGGCTAGACATAGGGTAATCAGGGGGGCGATACGCGCGGGCAGCGAGCGCTGCCCCCTCGATCCGCAACCCCCCTTCGTCTGATCTGGATGATCAAAGCTGGCGGCAAAGGAGCGATCCTATAAGAGAAGTCCTGCCCTGCTGCGATGAGTCACTTCTGACCCAGTGCTCGCCATCTGGCACGAGCTTATTCTGAGCCTACACACAGGGAGAGTGTTCATGAACAAAAAGACGCGCAACCAATTGTTAACGGGCGGACTCTTCCTGGCTCTGGCTGTCGTCCTGAGCCTGTCGCCCCTGCTGACTCCCGCTTCCGTCCGCGCGCAAGGCCCGGACGGCCCCCGCAAAGCTGTTGAATTCACGCCGACAGGCCGCAGCGCGCGCACTCTCACCACCGGGATGCGCGAGATTATCCCTGCCGGGACCGACCCTCTGCTCTATAACCTGAGTAAGCTGGGTGTCGTCAACATCATCGTCGAGCTAGACGCGCCAGCCGCGATCCAATCCGTCGCGGCTCCGGGCATGAGCCAGGCGCAGATGGCCTCGGCAGTTGAGGCGCAGGTCGCTCGCGTCGAAGCGTCGCAGCAGGCGGCGCTGGGGGCGCTGAGCGCAGCCGGTGTCAACTATCAGGTGGTGGCCTCCAGCCAGCGCGTGCTCAACGCGCTGATCGTGCGCGCCGACGCCGGCCAACTGCCTGCCATTCGCAACCTGCCCGGCGTCAGGGCCGCCTACCCGGAGCGCATCGTCGAGCTGGACAACTCGACGAGCGTGCCCTTCGTCGGCGCGCCTGCGCTGTGGAGCCTGGGCGCGGGCTACACCGGCGACGGGATCAAGATCGGCATCATTGACTCCGGCATTGACTACGATCACGTCAACTTCGGCGGCGACGGCGATGGCGTGCCCGAAGCGGCGGAATTTCCCACCGCCAAGATCGCCGGCGGCTACGACTTCGTGGGCAATACGTGGCACCCCATCTCATCGCCGGCGCTCGTCCCCGACGCCGACCCCTACGACCAGAACGGGCACGGCTCGCACGTCGCTGGCACGGCGGCGGGCTATGGCGTGGTCGGCGGGGCAACCTATGGCGGCACGTATGACGCCGGGACGCCCTTCGCCACGATGAGCATCGGCCCCGGCGTCGCGCCCGAAGCGACGCTGTACTCGTACAAGATCGGCTCGTCCTCCAACTACGTCTCCGAAGCCGCCGCCATCCTGGCCCTGGATCAGGCCGTGCTCGACGGCGTGGACGTGATCAACATGTCCGTCGGTGGCGACTTCGGCGACCCGAACATCGGCTGGTCTGTGGCGGTGGATAATGCGTCGCTGGCTGGCATTGTCGTCGTGTCGTCGGCGGGCAACGCCAACGATGTCTACTTCATCCATGGCGACCCCTCCACCGCCGACCGGGCGATTGCCGTGGCCGCCTCGGTGGATGGCAGCCTGGGCGTCGAGGTTGTCGGGCCGGTGGGCAGCCCTCTGCTGGGCACCTACGAGGCCGCGTCGGCCAGCTTCGGCCCGGCAGTGTACGACGTGACAGGCCCTCTGGAGGTGGTCAATGACGGCGTTGCACCCGCCACCAACGGCTGCGAGGCCATCTCCGGCTTCACCGCCGGCAACATCGCCCTGATCGATCGGGGACCTGCGATTTCACGGTGAAGGTGTACAACGCCCAGCTAGCAGGCGCAAGCGGCGTGCTCATCGCCAACAACGCACCGGCGCGTTCGATCGGCCTGGGCGGCACCAATCCGCTGATCACCATCCCCTCAGTCATGATCACCTATGCTGACGGGCAGGCTTTGCGCGGCGCAGGCGTCACCGTCCACATGGACAGCGACATCGTCTTCGGCGGCACGGCGGACACGCTGGCCAGCTTCTCGTCGCGCGGCCCGCAGCGCGAGCCGAACGGCGCGAACGTGGGGCTGAAGCCTGACATCGCCGCGCCCGGCTCTGGCATCACCTCAACGGCGCTGGGCACGGGCAGCGGGGCAGTGGACTACAGCGGCACCTCGATGGCCTCGCCGCACGTGGCGGGCGCGGTGGCGCTGCTGCGCCAGCAGCACCCCACCTGGAACGTCGCCGAGATCAAGGCGCTGGTGATGAACACCGCCACGCACTTCGTCTACCAGGGCAGCAACCAGACGCCGCCCATCTACGGCCCGGCGCGCGTGGGCGTGGGCCGCCTGGACGTGGCCAACGCCTCCAACAGCGACGTGATCGCCTACAACGCCGCCGCGCCGGAGTTGGTGAGCGTGTCGTTCGGCATCCTGGATGCCGACGCGCCCACAGCCCTGGTGCGCAATATCACGGTGGAGAACAAAGGTCAGGCGTCCGCGAGCTTCGCCGTGAGCTACGAGCCGCTGGTTGACATGGACGGCGTGTCGTACAGCGTGTCCCCGGCCAGCGTGAACGTGGCTGCGGGCGGCACGGCGACCGTGCAGGTCACGCTCACCATCACCGACCATGCCACCTGGAACGCCCCGCACAGCTACGACCCCACAGTGTCCGAGCTGCAGAATGGCTTCCCGCGCCACTGGCTGAGCGAGGAATCCGGCCTGGTGCGGCTTGCGGGCGCAGAGAGCGAGCTATGGGTGCCGGTCTACGCGGCGGTGCGCCCGTCCTCGACGCTGCAAGCGACGACCGACCCGTTCCTCGTGCCCGGCACGGCGGGGCTGGAGTTCATTGAGATGGCCGGCAAGGCCGTCCTGACCGGCGGCGTGCCGCCCTATGCGGAGATCTCGCTGGTCTCGGCCTTCGAGCTTTACGGCGAGAGCGAGGACGATGCTTTTTCGACGGGCGTGTACGACTCGGCGGACTTGCAATACATCGGCGTGACCAGCGACTATACTGCCGTGAAAAACCTGGGCGGCACGCTCTACGACAACAGCCGGCTCTACTTCGGCCTCTCGAACTACGGCAACTGGTCGTCGCTGTCCGAAGAAGTGTGGTTCGAGGTCTACATTGACGCGGATCAGGACGGCAACCCCGACTACCGGCTGTGGAACTGGAACCTGGGCAACCCCTTCTTCGGCGAGTCAAGCGATGTCTTCATCGTCATCGTAGACGACTTCGGCGCAGGGACCGCATCCTGGTACGGAGATTACGTCAACGATCTGCCGGCAGACGAGATCAATACGGTGCCCTTCCAGAACAGCGTGCTGCTCATGGGCACCTGGGCGGGTCTGCTCGGCCTGGACGACACCGACGCCACCTTCGACTTCTTCGTGGCAAGCTGGTACGGGGACGGCTCGCTGGTGGATGTCAGCGACGTGATGACCTACAACGCGCTCGCCCAGGGCGTGGACTTCTCGACCGACGGCGTAAGCGAGTACACAGGCGCGGCGCTCTGGCAGGATCAGGCTGGCGCGGCGGTGCCCGTGCGCTACGACTGGGATGTTTACGAGGGGCCGACCCCCGCCTGCGTGCTGCTGCTGCACCATCACAATGTGCCCGCCCTGCGTGCCGAGAAAGTCTGCCTCGGCGAGCTGACCGACGAAGAGCCAGAGGAGCCGGGCGGTGAACCGGGCGTGCCGTCGCTGAGCCTGTTCGACCCGGCGCTGAGCAAGGTCGGCGTGCTGCAACCCGGCGGCATTGGGCTGCCCGGCGAGCGGCTCACCTGGACGATCACCCTGACCAACACCGGCACCGGAACTGCCACCAACGTCCCGGTCGTGGATACGCTGTCCGATGCGCTGCGCATTGACAGCGCCACGACCAGCAAGGGCACGGTGACCATCTCCGGCCAGACGGTGACCTTCCTCATTGACAGCATCGCCCCCGGCGAGACGGTTGAGATGCGGATCGTCACCACGGTGCTGACCAGCCCGCTGGATGGCCTGTTCGTCAATGAGGCGATCATCGCCGTGCCGGATGGCGCGGGAGGCACGACGATCCTCGATCGGGCGCGGGCGACGGTTTCCGGCGTGAGCGTGCTGCCTTCGACCGGCTACCCGCCCCGCTAACGATGGGAGCGTGTGGGGGCGCTGCGTATGCGCCCCCACGATTGCATCCGCTCGTGACGTAGGGGCGCTGCTCTGCTGCGCCCGGCCTGAAAAGGGGTGCGCGCAAAAGTTGACAGCGACTCGCTGGACGCGGGGATATTGACCTCACCTCCAGCCTCGCCCCGCTCGGCCTTTCCCCCTCTCCGTTGACGGAGAGGGGGCGGCGAGGCGCGCCAGCGCCGAGCGGGGGTGAGGTCAAGGGGGCGCAGCAGAGCAACGCCCCTACCTGACAGGTTTTCCACGCACCCCGCGCCGCTTTACCTCACCCCCTGGCCTCGCCCCGCTCGGCCTTTCCCCTCTCCGTTGACGGAGAGGGGCGGCGAGCCCGCGTCAGTGGGCCGAGCGGGGGTGAGGTAAAGGGGGCGCAGCAGAGCAACGCCCCTACCTGACAGGTTTTCACGCACCCCGCGCGCCGCTTTACCTCACCCCCTGGCCTCGCCCCGCTCGGCCTCCCCCTCTCCGTTGACGGAGAGGGGCGGCGAGGCCCGCGTCAGTGGGCCGAGCGGGGGTGAGGTAAAGGGGGCGCAGCAGAGCAACGCCCCTACCTGGCAGGTTTTCCACGCACCCCGCGCGCCGCTTTACCTCACCCCCTGGCCTCGCCCCGCTCGGCCTTTCCCCCTCTCCGTTGACGGAGAGGGGGCGGCGAGGCCCGCGTCAGTGGGCCGAGCGGGGGTGAGGTAAAGGGGGCGCAGCAGAGCAGCGCCCCTACCTGGCAGGTTTTCCACGCACCCCGCGCGCCGCTTTACCTCACCCCCTGGCCTCGCCCCGCTCGGCCTTTCCCCCTCTCCGTTGACGGAGAGGGGGCGGCGAGGCCCGCGTCAGTGGGCCGAGCGGGGGTGAGGTCAACCGGGGCGCAGCAGAGCAGCGCTCCCCCTGTCCACGAGGCTCGCCTGACGGACGCCAGATGGTGCGCGGCGGGTCCCGGCGAGTCCTGGGCAAAGTGCCCGTGCCGGGGCCGGGCGCGCCGCCAATGGCGTCCTTAATGCGCTGCTGATACCCCTGTGACCGCGCGGGTGAGCGCATTCCATCTGCCCAAGCCCGGCAGACCGTTTTGTGCAATATGCACAGGTCACTCTGTGTGAATCTCATAAAACATGCCCGAAGACATGCCGGATCGCTGTCCTTACAATGGGATAACGTTCAGAGGCAACCCCATCGCCCGCAACCCACCCTGTGAAGCCTGCACGATTCGCGCCCGTGCAAGGGGGAGTGACCGCCATGTCCGCCGTCTCGTCCGCCACCGATCTGACAACCGTGCTCAAGCTCGCCCTGCCCATTGGCAGCCGCCTCGTCTCCGGCTACCCGGCCACGCCTGTCAGCCGCGTCTCGCACCTGCGCACGCGCCCGCCCATCTTCAGCGAGATCGGACACAGCGAGATGCTGCTCGTCTCCACCACCGCGCTCGCTAATACGCCCAACGCCCCGGCCCTGGACTCGATCATCGAGCGCCTGACCAAGACCGAAGCCAGCGTCCTGGCCGTACAAGGCACGCTCACGCCGCGCACCACGCAGATCGCCCGCCAGCACAATTTCCCGCTGATCGCCCTGCCGGAGCGCGCGCCGCTGCCCCAGATCGAGCGCGCCATCCGCCGCCTGCTCACCGACCGCAGCGGCCAGATGCTCCAGCGCGTCGCCGAGGTGGAGAAGACGCTTCAGCGCCACGCCGCCAGCTATCGCGGCCTGACGACCATGCTCAATACGCTGGCGCGGATGCTCGACCGCCCGGTCGTCGTGCACGACCGGCGGGGGAACATCATTGGCCGGGGGCTGCCTGTTTCGCAGGGCCACGACTGGGACGCCCATCTCGCGCTGCTGGGCGGGGCGGAGTTCGTGCGCCGCTTCGACCCGGACGAGCGGGCGTATTTTGAGGACGACTGGCAGGTGATCGAAAGCCCCGCCGGGCTGACCGTCCCCCTGATCTCCGAGGGGCACCTGTTTGGCTATGTCTCCGTGCTGACGGTCAGCAGTGCCCCGGACGACTTCGACCTGATGGCCCTGGAACACAGCGTGCCCGTGCTCGTCAGGGAGATGGCACGGCGGCACGCGGTGGATGTGGGCTTGCAGCCGGCGCGTTCTACGCGCGATTGGATCGCCGAGTGGCTGAGCAGCCCAACCAGCGACGACACTCTGCTGGCCCTGCGCGCCGGGCAGGAGAACTTCCAGCCGGGCCTGTGGTACGCCGTCGCCATCTTCCATTGGACTCCCACCGAGAGCCGGGCGAACGGGGCTTTCTCGCCGGAGCGCATGGTCAAGCTGATCCGCACGGAACTGAGCCAGCGCCGCGTGCAGGCCCCGGTCGGTCTCTATGCTGACCGGGCGGTGGTGCTCTTCCCACTCGACGAGCCGCACCAGACACAGCGCCTCAAACAGGTCGTTCGGCTGCTGCACCAAACCCTGGCCGAGAGCGCGCCAGAAGGGGAGATTGCCGCCGGTGTGGGCCGCGTGGCGATGGGCCTCACCGCGCTGCGCGAGTCGTTCCGCGAGGCGGAGCGCGCCCTCACCCTGCCGCGCCAGGTCTGGGAAGACGCGCAGATCGCCTTCTTCGGCGATGTCAGCCTCTACGAGCTGCTGCTGGGCGTCCACGACCCGGCGCTGCTCAACGACTTTTGCGCGCACTGGCTCACCCCGCTGACGCAGTACGACGCGCAGCACCACACCGACCTGGTTCCGACGCTGCACGCTTATTTCGAGAACAACGGCAACATGGCGCGCACGGCGCATGTGCTCAACATTCACCGCAACACGCTCGTCTACCGGCTGGGCCGCATCACCGAGATCGTGCAGCTTGACATGGACGACTCGAATGTGCGCCTGAACCTGCACCTGGCGCTCAAGGTGCACAAGATGCTCAACGGCTGAACGGACGGCTGGCAGGTGGCACTTTCGCTGAGGGCGCTAGAGCGTGTTATGAACTTGGTACCTTCAACAAGGGAGAGGGGCGCTCTGTTTACCTCACCCCCTGGCCTCGCTGCGCTCGGTCTTTCCCCTCTCCATAATGAAATTGGGCGATCATGATCGGTAACCTACCTGATGCGCCTTGACGATCATGATCGGCAGCCGCTTGTAGGGGCGGGTTTGTAAACCCGCCCCTACACAACATTTGCGCGTATTACCCGTCTTGAATGTCAAATCTCATCATGGAGCGAGGGCAAGCCGAGCGTAGCGAGGCCAGGGGGTGAGGTCAATGCCCCACGCCAGGCGAGTCGCTGACAACCTTTGCACGCACCCTGGCAGTCTGTTCTCAGGCGGGGTATGGTTGAAGGTAACGGTTGGCTGCGCCAGGGCCTGCCGCTGGCGCACAGGAAGGACACGAACGATGAAGATTGCAGTGGTCACCGATGACGGGCAGACGATCAGCGCGCACTTTGGCCGCGCGCCTTACTATCTGGTGTTCACCGTCGAGAATGGGGCGATCAGCCGGCGCGAGCTGCGCGAGAAGGCGGGCCATCACCAGTTCGCCGGGGAACACGACGAGCACGGCGACTGCCACGAGCATGGCCATCAGCACGAACATCATCACGAGCACGGCGATTGTCACGAGCATGGTCACGAGCACGGTCACGAGCACGGCAGCGGCCCGCACGCCGCCGACAAGCACGCGCGCATGATCGAGACCATCGCCGACTGCCAGGTGGTGATCGTGCGCGGGATGGGGCGCGGCGCGTACACAGCCATGCAGGGGGCGAACATCACGCCGTTCGTCACCGACGTGGTAGACCCGGAGGCCGCCGTGCGCGCCTACCTCGCCGGGAAGCTGGTTGACCTCACCGACCGGCTGCACTGAGCCGAAGCATGGCAGCTATCGCCCAGCGTACAGCGTGACTACAATCGGAGATGAGGCTTGTTATGGCCTGGGGCGCAGTAACGTCGTTCCAGGCATTTTGTGCATGAGGAGGAGAGACCGGTGTCCCGCTGGCGAACGACCTGCTTGAGCGCCCTTCTGCTGACGCTGATCGTGCTGAGCGCGCCGCTGCCCACCCTGGCCCAGGAGCCGCTGACCGAGCGTTACGTCTCGATCAGCGGCGTGAGCTTCTCTTACCCCGCCGGTTGGGTCTTCATGGAAACCGGCGGCGTGATCGCGCTGATGAATCATCTGCCGGCCTTCTATGCCGGGGAGCTGCCGCCCGGCACTGTGGGTGTCATGGTCGTGGGGCCGGCTGCGCTGAGCCAGATGGCAAGCGGCGCCGCCACCCTGACCGATGTGGGGTACGCCGTCGCTGCGTCCGTGAGCTACGGTGAATACAGATTCGAGCCGCTCGGCGCGGAGGAGATTCGCGTCGCGGGCCGCCCCGCGATTCGCCTGGAGGCGCGCGCAGCCCTGGCCGCCGATGGGCTGCTGCTGATCATTGATTACGGCGAAGGAAATCTCGTGGCCCTGGGTGCCATGACGTCTTCTGGCGAGATGGCTCAGTTCGAGGAGACGATGATGGCCATGGCGGCCAGCATTGAGTATGCGCCCGCCTGGCGCGCCCGCTTCCAGGCGCACACAGACTACATCAAAGCGGTCGCCTTCAGCCCGGACGGGGCGCTGATCGCCTCCGCCAGCAATGATGGCACCGTGCGCGTGTGGGATATTGCCACCGCCGCTGAAGTGCTCACTCTCCCCCACGAAACCTGGGTTGAGACGGTCGCCTTCAGCCCGGATGGGAAGCTGATCGCAACCGGAGGCGACTTCGCCGAGGCTGTGCGTATCTGGGATGCAACGACGGGCGCGCTGAAGACGGAGCTGGTCATACCCGACACCTTTGTGTTTGCGTACAGCGTCGCCTTCAGCCCGGATGGAGCGCTGATCGCCGCCGGCACTACGCGGGACAGCGCGTCCAGTGGCACGCATGGCAACGCCGTGCTTCTATGGAGCCTGGACGGGACATGGCAGGAGAAAGCAATTCTGAAAGGTCACGCCGATTGGGTCCGCTCGGTGGCTTTCAGCCCGGATGGGGCGTTGATCGCCTCCGCCAGCAATGACAGCACCGCCCGCGTGTGGGAGGTCGCCAGCGGCGACGAGGTGCTCACGCTTGCGCATCCCAATTACGTCAGCAGCGTCGCCTTCAGCCCGGACGGGACGCTGATCGTCACCGGCTGCGAGGATGGGATTGTGCGCCTCTGGGACGCGGCAACGGGCGCGCCGGTCGTGGAGTTGGCTGGTCACAGCGACTCTGTGAACGGCGTCGCCTTCAGCCCGGACGGAACGCTGATCGCCTCCGCCAGCAACGACGAGACAGTTCGCCTGTGGGCTTTCGACGGCACGTGGCAGGAGGAAGCAACCCTGCAAGGCCATACCGACTGGGTCCGCGCCGTCGCTTTCAGTCCGGACGGCGCGCTGCTTGGCTCCGGCTCGGATGATGGCAGCGTGATTCTGTGGGATGTTCCGCGCTGAGGCGCTGTCCACAGCCTGGACAAGCTCTAGAGCGTGTTATGAACTTTACCTTAAAGAGAGGTTGTTTACCTCACCCCTGGCCTCCTGCCTCGGCCTTTCCCCCTCTCCATGCATGGAGAGGGGGTCAGCCGCAGGCCGAGACGGGGGTGAGGTAAACCAGAGCTACCCAAAACCGCTGGGAAAGAAAGGGCCGTCAGTATAACAGCCTCTAGTTAGGGACGATGTACCCTTCGGCGAAGGCGTCAAAGGCGACTGTGTTCGGCCCCTGGGGGATGACCTTGAGCGTGAGGGCGAGCGAGTCGCCGGGGGCCAGGCGACGATCCGGATCGAGGTATACGCGGCGGAAGCCGGTCACGCGATCGTATTGGTCCAGCAGGGTCATGGTCACGGTGATGCCGCTGACCGGCGTCTTGCCCTTGTTCGCCAGCGAGAGCGACACCTGGTACTGATCAATGACAAAGGCGCCGGACACTTCCTGCATGGCCAGCGTCGCAAAACGCCCTTCGTAGTTCGCAGCAATCTCGCCCGTCAGGACGAACGGGTACGCGCCCGCATAGCCAGCGGGTGAGCTATCGAACAGCACGCGATAGGGGCCTGACGCGCCGGCGGGCAGCACCGAGCGGGCCAGCGTCGCTTCGCCGGAGGCTAAGGGCGTGCCATCGCGGGCCAGCAAGTGCACCCCGACGGTAACGTGCTCGACCGGCTTATCGAGCGGGTTATGCACCTGTCCCAGGCACATCAGGCTGCCGACCGCCGTCTCATAGCAGGCGGGGCCGCTCACCACCAGGTGCCGCGCCACCGAGGATACGCCGATGTTGGCGTTCTCGGCGGCGATCAGGGGGGTGGCGGCATAGACCGGCCACAGGCTGGGCGTCAGCGAGGGGGGCAGCCGCGTATAGCCCAGCAGGGGGAGCATCGGCTCGCGGGTGGGCACAGGAGTCCCGTCGGATGACCAGACGTGGGTGCATCCTGCGACGAGAACCCCAACCCAGATCCACAACCACCGCCAGGTGAGCCGTTCCATGGGGGGAGCGAATATCCCTCATTATCCAAAAGGAGGCTGCGCAGTATCCCACATTATAGCTGAAGACAGTTTGCCAGCCAGCGGCAAAGTGCCCGATTCGGGCGATTCTGATGAGATGATAACAAAGGGAAGAATTGAGAGAGAGTTGCCGCAAGCAGGCCGCAATCGGCCCCGCGCCGCCTCGTCTTCGCTTGACAAGGGATCGGCGCCATGCTATAGTGCCGGTCAGGCTGGGCGTCGGGACGGCGCCCACCCGTGCGGCAGCAGTTTGCCCAAGCAGAGGCGCAGCCCAGGAGTAGCACGGTGGCCAAGTCGCGCAATGAACAACTAGTCGCACGTCTGCGAGACCTGCAGGTTAGCTCGCCCGATATTGAGGCCGCAGCCATCGTCAGCGTGGACGGGCTGAGCATCGCTTCTTCCCTGCCCGGCAATGTCGAGGAAGACCGCGTCTCGGCCATGTCGGCGGCCATGCTCTCCCTGGGCGAGCGCATCGCGGGCGAGCTGGGGCGCGGCCATCTGGAGCAGGTCTACGTCAAGGGGCAAAATGGCTACGTCATCCTCAGCGCCATCGGCGAGGAAGCCGTGCTGACGGTCATGGCTCGCCAGCAGGCCAAGCTCGGCCTGATCTTCCTGGACATGTCGCGCGCGGTGAAAGAACTGGAAAAGCTCATCTAGACCGCGCCCGGCGCGCTGCTTTCATCTGTTTTTCCCTCATTCTGTCTGTTCTCAGGGGCTTCGCTCTGGCCTGCCCTGGTTTATCGTATTCCGGACTCGCTGCGCCCAGCGGCGGCCCACGAACAACCCGATACTGTTAGCGAAATGTCTCCCGTAGGGGCGTATTGCAATACGCCCCTACACACGCCCCCACGGGGGCGCACAGAGCAGCGCCCCTACGAAACCAGCGCGCGCTTGATTCGCCAACAGGATCAACTTGCCGCCAGGAGAGGTCCGGGAATGCTCGCTGAAGGCCTCCCCCCTCAATCCCCCCTCCAGCCGAGCTAGAGGGGGGACGATCTGGCAAGCGGTTTTCCCCTTCCCCTGGCTTTGCCGGGGAAGGGGCCGCTCTCAGGGGTAGGTTTTTAACGGCTTGAGCGAGAGCGCATCGGATAGCTCCTCGCTCAGAGGCCGTTTGAGAAGTCGTGCGCCTGCCTTTGCCCCCCATCCCCGGCCCTTCCCCCACGAGGGGGGAAGGGAGAGGCGCGTGCCCGCTAAGCCCCTCCCTCCTGGTGGGGGAGGGGTTTGGGGTGGGGGGAGCTAACTCTCAAATGGTCTCTCAAAGAATGAAAAACCTACCCCTGAGAGGGAAGGGGCCGGGGGATAGGGGCGTTCTGGCAAATGCCTCACAACTTGTCCGTGCACCCCCCAACGGCGCACCCTTTCCTCGTGCCGATGCCGGAACGGGGTATAATGGGTGGGCGGCGGCCATTGGCCTGGTGGTGAGTCCGGGGGCGGAGTCGCGCGCTCGCCCTATGAGGCAGACTCCCGACTCAGGACTCACAACCCGCACCCAGTGCGCGCCGTCGCTCCAATTCTCCACAAGGATGAGTCACAGTGGCTGGAGAACGCATCCTGCTCGTAGAAGACACCGACGAGCTTCGACAGCATCTTGCAACGCGCGTGCTGCGACCCGCCGGTTATGAAGTGTTCGCGGCGCAAGACGGCGCCGAAGGCTTTACACTGGCCCGCCAGATGGAGCCGGATGTGATCATCTCCGGCTATGAGATGCCGCGCATCAACGGCCTGTCCATGCTTGAGGCGCTGCAGAGCGCGGGCCTCTACATCCCCTTCATCCTCATGACCGCCGAAGGATCCGAGGCGCTGGCTGTGCGGGCGCTGCGCATGGGCGTCAACGATTACCTGGTCAAGCCCTTCTCCGGCGAGGAGCTGCTGCTGGCCCTCCAGCGCACGCAGCGCCGCTTCCGCACGCGCCAGATAGTCGAGGACGTCCCCGAACAGCTTTTGCAGGTCAACCGCCACCTGGAACAACGCTTGCGCGAGCTGGACACGCTGGTGTCGCTCGGCAAGCGCGTCACCGCCCAGTTGGAGCGCCAGCAGGTGCTCAACCAGGTGGTCGAGGCGGCGGTAGAGATCAGCGGCGCGGAGTCCGGCTCACTGCTGCTGGTAGATCACGCGGCGGAGGAGCTGTACCAGGTCGCATCCATCGGCGAAGCCCACGAGATGACCGGCGACCTGCGGCTGCCTGTTGCGAGCAGCCTGGCCGGGCGGGTAGTGCAGACGCGCCAGCCGCTGGTTATCGCCGGCGACGAGCTGCAGAAGATCAAGACCCGCTACCTTTTCCGGGCGCTGGCCTATGTCCCGCTGCTGCTCAAGAACCGCGTCATCGGCGTGCTGGGCGTGACCTCGCGCCAGGAGATTCAGCCCTTCGAGCAGCACAAGGTGCAGCTGCTCAACGTGCTGGCCGATTTCGCCGCCATCGCCATCGAGAACGCGCGGCTGTACGCGGCCACCGAAAAAGAGCGCGACACGCTCAACACCATCCTGCGCGACACCGAAGACCCGATCATCGTCGTGGACGACCAGGGCTACGTGCTGTTCTGCAACCCGGCGGCCAGCCGCGCCTTCAACATCAGCCTCACGCGCTGTTACGGCCAGCCGCTGGCCGAAGTGCTCGATCATCGTGAGGTGGTCGAGCTATTCAGCAAAGAAGCGCGCAGCGGGCGGGGCCGCCGCACCGAAATCGTGCTGGCCGACGGGCGCTCGCTCCACGCGCAGCTCACCATCATTCGCGGCGTGGGGCGCGTGGTGGTCATGCAAGACATCACCCACCTCAAAGACCTGGATCGCATCAAGAGCGACTTCGTGACCACCGTATCGCACGACCTGCGCACGCCCCTGACGGCCATCCTGGGCTATGTCGAGCTGGTGCGGCGCGCCGGCTCGCTGACCAGGCAGCAGCAGCAGTTCCTGGAGCGCATTGTCTTCAGCGTGCAGTCCATCACCACGCTCATCTCCGAGCTGCTGGAACTGGGCAAAATCGAGGCGGGCTTCGACGAAGACCGCGAGCCGGTCTCGCTGCCCGCCGCCATCCGCCACGTCATTGAGGCCATTCGCCAGACCTGGGAAGCCAAGCGGCACACGCTCCAGGTGCGCCTGCCGGACGATCTGCCGCCCGTGCTGAGCAACCCACTGCGGCTGCGCCAGGTGGTCAGCAACCTGCTTGACAACGCCATCAAATACACGCCGGAGGGCGGGCAGATTCGCGTGGTGCTGGAGGCGGATGGGGACTTCCAGATTCTGCGCGTGGCCGATACGGGCATCGGCGTCGCCCAGAAAGACCTGCCCTACATCTTCGACAAGTTCTACCGTTCCGACGAAGCCATCGAGAAATTCAGCGGGACGGGTCTGGGGCTGTCCATCGTCAAGGGAATCGTGGAGCGCCACGCGCCAGCCACGACGACCGTCAGCCACTTGGGATGCCAGTAGTCCAGGCCGCCGAACTCGCGCAGCAGGTCGGCGCGCCAGGCGAACGAGGCGTAAGCGTACACCGCATAAGCGACCACGCCCGGCCAGGGGGAGCGCGTCAGCGCCACGAGCAGCGCCGCGACCAGCGCGATCAGCGTGTAGCCGGGCCAGGAAGCCAGACCCCAGGGCATGGCCGGCGCGACGTTTTGCGCCGCCGAGAGCGCCAGCAGCGACCCGCCAACGACGCCGGCGATCACGACCGCCCGGCGCGGCCCCGTGCGCGCTTCGATCTCCGGCTGGAACAACCCCCACAGCAGCCACCCCTGGGCCAGCGGCAGCAGCACCACCGCCCACAGGATGCCCAGTTCGTAGCTCAGCGGGCCGAGGTCGAGGCCCAGCAGCCGGTCGTCCAGGGCGGTGATCGGCGTGGGCAGTGTCAACGGCCCTGCCTGGCGGTTCAAGATGTAATTCGTCCAGTCCATCAGCCACCAGGCCGTCGCCCACAGGCACAGCGCCGTCACTCCCGCCAGGGCGAGCGTCGCCGGGTCGGGGAGCGGGGCGCGCGGCGCGTGCGTGTCACGCTGTCTCCAGCGCGCCACAGCCAGGCCCGCCGCCGCCGTCAGCAGGCCGCTCGCCGCGTAACGCAGCGTCAGCCCGCTGGAATCCGCGCCCGCTGCTTGCAGCGCATACAGCCCGCCACCCAGCAGGGCCACCGCCCACGCCGCCAGGTTCGCCCCGCGTATTTTCATGATCGCCGCCCTCCAGGAATTGGTGATTGGTGGTTGATGGTTGGTGAAATGCCCCGATCATAGTGCAATATGTCCCTACACGCCTCACCCCCTAAATCCCCCTCTCCAGCCAAGCTAGAGAGGGGGACTTCGACCGGCTGGCGCGGCACCCACTCGCAGCGGGGGGAGCAAGCCGGTGTACAACGCGCAGCGCGTGTCGGTGGTGATGCCCGTCTACAACGAAGAGAGCGTGATCGGCGACATTCTGGATCAGGTGGCCGCCCAACCGCTGGTGGATGAGATCATCGTCGTGGACGACGGCTCGACCGACGGCACTGCGGCCATCGTCCGGGCGCACCCCGCCGCCCGCCTGGTGGCGCACCCCTATAACATTGGCAACGGCGCGGCGGTGAAGTCCGGCATCCGCGCGGCCAGCGGCGAGATCATCCTGCTGATGGACGCCGACGGCCAGCACCCCCCGGCGGAGATTCCGAGCCTGCTGCAACACATGGATCGCTACGATATGGTCGTGGGGGCGCGCAGCGCCGGCACGCAGGCCCGCCGGCACCGCACCCTCGCCAACCGCCTGTTCAACGCTTACGCTTCATACATTGTTGGTCACCCGGTGCCCGACCTGACCTCCGGCTTTCGCGCCGTGCGCGCGCCCATCGCCCGCAGCTTTCTGTACCTGCTGCCCAACGGCTTCTCGTATCCCACCACGCTGACCATCTGCCTGTTCCGCGCCGGATACGCGGTGCGCTACCTGCCGTTCGCGTCGCCGGCGCGCACGGGCAGCAGCAAGATTCGCCCGCTGCGCGACGGGCTGCGCTTTCTGCTGACACTGACCCGGCTGGGCACGCTGTTCGTCCCGCTCAAGATATTTCTGCCGCTCAGCCTGCTCTTTCTGCTGGCGGGCGGGACCTACACCATCGGCAGGCTGGCCCTGGTTCACCGTTTCAGCGGCTTCGGCGGGCTGGCGATCAGCATCGGCGTCGTCCTGTTTATGCTGGGGCTGATCTCCGAGCAGATCGCCCTGCTGCGCTACATCAACAGCGACCGCTGACCATGCGCATCCTGGTGGACATCACCCACCCCATGCACGCGCACTTCTTCCGCCACGCCCTCGCCCGCTGGCAGCGCGAGGGGCACGCGCTGTGCCTCACCAGCCGCAACAAAGACATCACCTGGGCGCTGCTGGACGAGTTCGGCCTGGAGCATGTCCGCATTGGCCGCCGGGCGCGGCGCGGCGTCGTGGGGCTGGCTGTCGAGCTGATCGAGCGCGCCTGGGGGCTGCGCCGCGTGGTGCGGCGTTTCCGCCCGGATGTCGCCGCCGCCGAAGCGGGGACGTTCCTCGTCTATGGCTGCCTGCCGGAGCGCGTGCCGGTCGTCGTCTTCTCCGACACGGAACACGCCCGCGTCGCCAACGCGCTCACCTTCCCGCTGGCCCGCGCCGTGATCACCCCGCGCGCCTACGAGAAAGCGGCGGGGAGGCAGCACATCCGCTACGCTGGCTACCAGCAGCTTGCCTACACCCACCCCGCCTACTTCACGCCCGATCCGGCGGCGCTGGAAGCGGAGGGGCTGCGCCCTGGCGAGCCGTTCACCATCGTGCGCCTGGTCAACTGGGGGGCCAGCCACGATGTGAGGGATTACGGCGTGCGCGACCTGCGCGCGGTGATCGCGGCGCTGGCCCCCTGGGGGCGGGTCATCCTCAGCGCCGAAAAGCCGCTACCGCCCGACCTGCAGGCGCTGGCGTTGCGCGGCCCGCGCCGCAACATGCTGCACCTGCAGGCGTTCGCCCGGCTGTTCTTCGGCGAAAGCGCGACGATGGCCAGCGAGTGCGCCATGCTGGGCACGCCGGCGATCTTCCTCTCGACCTCGCGGCGCGGCTACATCGCCGAGCTTGAGCGGCGCTATGATATGGTCTACGCTTTCCACGATCCGCAGACCGGCCAGGCGGACGCGCTGGCAAAGGCGCGGGCGTTGCTGGCCGACCCGGCGACTCCCGCCGCCTGGCAGGCCAAGCGCCAGCACATGCTCGCCGAGCTGATTGACGTGAGCGACTTCATCGCGCGCGCTGTGCCCCAGCACGCGCGCGGCCAGCAGGGGGGGACATGAACGCGGCGGCTAACGACCCGGTCTTCGTCGTGGGGTACATGCATTCGGGCACGACGCTGCTGCACAACATCCTGGCCGCGCATCCCGCCGTCTTCGCCGCCGCCGACGAGACGCGCTACTTCGCCTATCTGCCACTCCTCAGCGGGCTGTACCCCGACCTGAGCGACGATGGCGTGCTGGACGACCTGGCCCTGCTGCTGGCCGACCTGATCCAGCGCGGCCAGCCGGCCCGCCTGCGCAGCCTGCCCCGCCGCTGGCGCCCAGAGCCGGAGGACGCCGCGCTGTCCGCCGCAGACCTGGCCGCGATCCGCGCGGCGGCCCAGCCGCGCACCTATGGCACGGTGTTCCGCGCGGTGTTCGATCACCTGGCCGGGCGCGCGGGCAAGGCGCGCTGGCTGGAAAAAACGCCGCAGCACGTCTTCCTGATAGACGAGATTCTGCGCAGCATCCCGGACGCACGCTTCGTGGAGATCGTGCGCGACCCGCGCGACAACCTGGCCTCCAAGAAGAAGCGCAAGCAGGCCATCCGCACCGCCACGCAGTACGGCCCGACGGAGCAGCGCATCCGCACCCTGGAGCGCGTCTACGACCCGTTCTGGGACGCGCTGGAATGGCGGCTGGCCGTGCGCGCCGGGCAGGACGCGCGCCGCGCGCACCCCGACCGGCTGCACAGCCTGCGCTATGAAGACCTGATTGCCCAGCCGGAGCCAACCGTGCGGGCGGTGTGCGCCTTCCTGGGGCTGGATTTCGCGCCAGAGATGCTCGACGTGCGCTGGTGGAACGCCGCCGAAGGGGATCGCAG
>JAOSJP010000013.1:0-7862 GCA_027494015.1 Anaerolineae bacterium | reverse complement strand
GCACTATGCTTCGTAGAATGGCGTTCCTGGCGCTGGCCGCCGCCTTTGTGCTCGCCCTCAGCGGGGCACCGGCAGCCGCCCAGGGCGGCGACGCAACAACCACTTACACGCTCAATATGCGCGCCGGGCCGGGCGGCACCTACGCGGTGCTGGTCACGCTGCCCGGTGGCACGCCGCTGCTGCTCGAAGCGCGCAACGCCGACGCTTCCTGGGTGCTGGGCCGCACCCTGGATGGCGCGCAGCGCGGCTGGCTGTCCAGCCTCTATCTCTCCTTCTCGCCGGGAGTCAGCGCGATCCGCCTGCCGTTCAGCGAGGAGATCGTGCCCGCGCCCCGCGCCCGTGCCCGCCCCGGTGGAGAGCGCGCCAGAAGCCCCAGTAGCAGGCGGGGGCACAGCCACCACTCGCTACCAGATGAACGTGCGCAGCGGGCCGGGCACCAGCCACAACACGCTGACCACGCTGCCCGCTGGCACACCGCTGGTGCTCGAAGCGCGCAACGGCGATGCATCCTGGGTGCTGGCGCATACGCCCGATAACAGCGTCCGGGGTTGGCTGGCGGGCCAGTATCTCGTCTTTAGCGGGGTCAGCGCGGCCAGCCTGCCGGTCAGCGCCGAGATCGTGGCTGCTGGCGCGCCTGCGGCTGCGCCCGCTGTGGAATACGCCGGGGAACGCATTATCGAGATGCGCCCCTTCAACGAGGCGAGCGTGAGGGGGATCAACCTGGCAGCCTATCCGGTGGTGGGCCGGGCGACGGGGCGCGCGCGGCAGATTTTCCTGGCGGGGCGGGCAATGGGCAACAACCCCCACGTCGTGGCGAAGGTGGGCGACTGCTCGTCGGAACACTGGTATTTCCTCAAGTCCTTCGCCTGGGGCGACTACAACCTGGGCGGCTATGCCAATCTCCAGCCGGTGATCGATCACTTCGGCGAGTCGCTGGCCTATGATGGCGAAGCGACGCACAACGGTTTCAACGCCAACGCCGTGCTGATGTCCATGTGGGCCAACCCCGCCGCCTGCCAGGAAGGCGAATCGCCGCTGGAATGCGAATTTCGGCTGCACCGGCCCAGCGTGGCCATCATCATGTTCGGCACGAGCGACCTGTTGGTGATGTCGCCCGCCCAGTTCAATACCTTCATGCGCCAGATCGTGGACGACTCCATCGAGGCTGGCGTCATCCCCATCCTGAGCACGTTCCCTGGCAACCTGGGCTTCTGGAAAGAGACGATCCTGTACAACCAGATCGTGGTGCGCATCGCGCTGGATTATGACATCCCCTTGATCAACCTGTGGCTGGCGCTGGAATCCCTGCCCAATCACGGGCTGGAGCCGGACGGCTTCCACCTGGGCGAGCCGCCGTATGGCACGTCCTGCGTGCTGACCGATCCGTACCTGTCAACGGGCTACACGACGCGCAACCTGGCGACGATGCAGACGCTCGACGCCGTGTGGCGCGGGGCGATGCAGTAGCAGCCCTCCTCGCCCCCCTGTCGATCACGGCGTTTTTGTAGGGGGGCAGGCCCCCCCTGCCCCCTCCCCGGCAGAGCCAGGGAGGGGGAAAGCGCCGCGTTGGGCGAGCCAAGTCCCCCTCTCTAGCTCGGCTGGAGAGGGGGATTGAGGGGGTGAGGCGTTCACCTCTCTCCCCGGCAGAGCTGTACAGACCAGAGAGGGGGAAAGCGCCATGTGCGGCGAGCCAAGTCCCCCTCTCCCCATTGGGTACCCGCGCTGAATTATGCTAATTTCTATCATAGAAATCCCGTGTGGTTTTTCACAAGCAGTGAGAGGCTTCCCCCCATGACTCCGGCCCAGCGACCCCACAGACCGCATATCGTGATCATCGGCGCGGGCTTCGGCGGGCTGTACGCCGTCAAGCAGCTTGCGAAGACCGACGTGGACGTGCTGCTCATTGACCGGCAGAACTTCCACCTGTTCACCCCCCTGCTCTACCAGGTCGCCACGTCGGGCCTGGAGCCGGGCGAGATCGCCTATCCGGTGCGCGGCATTCTGCGCGGAATGCCCAACGTGCGCTTCCTGCGCGGTGACGTGACCGGCATCGCCCTGGACCGAAAAACGGTGACCGTGCACACCAGGCAGGGGACGCGCGAGGAGCGCTACGACTTCCTGATCGTCGCTGCCGGCAGCCGGACGCATTACTTCAGCCAGGATCACCTGACGCACCACGCCTTCGGGCTGAAGACGCTGGCCGACGGTGTGCTGCTGCGCAACCACATCCTCAGGTGCTTCGAGGCCGCCGCCTGGACGGATGACCCGACGGCGCGCGACGCCCTGACGACCATGGTGGTAGTCGGCGGGGGGCCAACGGGCCTGGAGACGGCGGGCGCGCTGCGCGAGCTGTACCGCTACGTGCTCAGCCGGGAATACGCCCATCAGGTGGATGGACTGAACGGGCGCGTGATCCTGGTCGAGCTGCACGATCACCTGCTGACGCCGTATCCGCCCCGCCTGCGCGAAGCCGCGCGGCGGCAGCTCGAAGACATGGGCGTGGAGGTCATCCTGGGCCAGAGCGTGACCGACGCCGGCGCGGATTTCGTGCGGCTGAGCGATGGCCGCACCCTCGCCACCCACACGCTGATCTGGGCAGCGGGCGTCACCGCGTCGCCCCTCGCAGCGCTGCTGGGCGTGCCCCTGCGCGGCGGAGATCGCGTGCCGGTTCACGCGACCATGCAGGCGTTGGGGCACGAGGATATTTATGTCGTTGGCGACATGGCCTACCTGGAGGACGGGCGGGGCGAGCCGTACCCGATGCTCATCCCGGTCGCCAAGCAGCAGGGCATCCTGGCCGCGCGCAACATTCGGCGCCGCCTGGCCGGGCAGCCGCAGCAGTCCTTCACCTACACCGGCCTCAGAGATCGCGGCATCATGGCGACCATCGGTCGCCGCCGGGCCGTCGCCTGGATCTTCTACCGCGCGCAGCTCACCGGCTACATCGCCTGGCTGGCCTGGCTGGTGCTGCACCTGATCACGCTGCTCGGTTTCCGCAACCGGCTGAACGTATTCGTCAACTGGATGTGGAACTACTTCACCTACGACCGCTCGGTGCGCATCATTCTGGAAGCTGAGCCGGGCGCACCCCCCGTGCGCGCGGACGGTGCGGGGGATGTGAATCGTGTGGGCTATGGAGACGGCGTGGCAGACATCGCCCCCAGCGCAGAAGCGGCCAGAGCCGGCGGGAATGATTCCGGCGCGACAGACGCGATAGAGAGTGAGATCGGGCGCCGATCGAATCGCTGATGAGAAGTCCTATTCTCATAAGCGATGTTTCCCTTGCTCCATACGGCTCTTAATGAGCTTTGACTTTCAACACGGGTTACGCACACGGAACGCCTTGCAGGGACGGGCGCGCGAAAGCCAGACTTCCGAAGTCTCTCTGCGCAGGCCCCTCCCCCTGGCCCCCTCCCCGGCAGAGCCAGGGAGGGGAAAGCGCCATGTGCGGCGAGCCAAGTCCCCCTCTCTAGCTCGGCTGGAGAGGGGATTGAGGGAGAGGCATTCCCTCTCTCCCGGCAGAGCCAGGGAGGGGGAAAGCGCCGCGCTGGGCGGGCAAGTCCCCCTCTCTAGCTCGGCTGGAGAGGGGGATTGAGGGGGAGAGGCGTTCACCTCTCTCCCCGGCCAAGCCAGGGAGGGAGCGCTGACAGCCAGGAGCCAGTCCCCCTCTCTAGCTCGGCTGGAGAGGGGATTGAGGGTGAGGCCCGCCCCCTCCCCGGCAGAGCCAGGGAGGGGAAAGCGCCATGTGCGGCGAGCCAAGTCCCCCTCTCTAGCTCGGCTGGAGAGGGGGATTGAGGGGGGAGGCCCCTCCCTGGCCCCCTCCCCGGCAGAGCCAGGGGGGGGAAAGCGCCATGTGCGGCGAGCCAAGTCCCCCCTCTAGCTCGGCTGGAGAGGGGATTTAGGGGAGAGGCTTCCCTCCTCCCTCCCCCGGCAGAGCCAGGGAGGGGGAAAGCGCCGCGCTGGGCGGGCAAGTCCCCCTCTCTAGCTCGGCTGGAGAGGGGGATTGAGGGGGAGAGGCGTTCACCTCTCTCCCCGGCCAAGCCAGGGAGGGGGAAGCGCTGACAGCCAGCGAGCCAGGTCCCCCTCTCTAGCTCGGCTGGAGAGGGGGATTGAGGGGGTGAGGCGTGGCAGAAGGGCAGGGGCCGCTTTGCGCCGGGCCGAGGCTGCCCGTATGATTGGGGCACTTCGCCAAACACCACCCACCAACACCGATCACCCGGAGGGCGGCGAGCATGAGAAGACGCGAGGCGAGTCCGGCGGCGTGGGCAGTGGCCTTGCTGGGCGGCGGGCTGTACGCGCTGCAAGCAGCGGGCGCAAATTCCGGCGGGCTGACGCTGCGCTACGCGGCGAGCGGCCTGCTGACAGCGGCGGCGGGACTGGCTGTAACGCGCTGGCGGCGGCGAGATGCGCGCGCGCCCCGCTCCCCGCTCCCCGACCCGGCAACGCTCGTCCTGGCGGGAATGGCGGCGCTGTGTCTGTGGGCGGCGGCCTGGTGGCTGATGGATGGGGCGAATCACCTCCTGAACCGCCAGGCGGGGCCGCTGGCGCTGCCCGCGCCGATTACCGCCCTGGACGACCGGCTGCTGGGCCTCGACCTCGGCCCGCTGAGCTACGAGATGGGCATCCTGTGGGCGGTGGTGGTGCTGCCGCTGGCCCAGGGGTGGCTGCTATGGGGGCTGTTCCAGCCGGAGATGGCGGCGCGGGCGGGGCCGCGCCGGGCGGTCGTGATCGCCGGAGTCGCTGGCGGGGCGCTGATGACCCTCTCGGCGGTGCAGAACGTCGCGCCGGCCATGCCCTGGGGACTGGCCTCCTGGCCCGGCTACACGCTGATCGCGCTGATTGCAGCGCTGCTCGTGGCGCAGACGCGCTCCCCCTGGCCGAGCGTCGTTGCTTATGCGGTGTACGCTTACGCCTCGTTCGCCTGGCGCGCCGATTTGCTGCGCGCGTTCGGCGGCCTGGACTACTGGCATCCCAAGTGGCTGACGGTCGTCGTGGCTGGCGCGCTGGGGGCGGGGGTCTGCCTGCAGGTGATCCGCTGGGGGGGGGGGGGGGGGGGGGCCCCCCCCCCCCCCCCCCCCCGGGGGGGGGGGGGGGGGCCCCCCCCCCCCCCCCCCCCCCCCTTTGGGGGGGGGGGGGGGGGGGGGGGGGGGCCCCCCCCCCCCCCGGGCGGGGGGGGGGGCCCCCCCCGGGGGGGGGGGCCCCCCCGCCCCGGGGGGCCCTCCCCGCGCTGACGATGGCCGCCCGCGACGTGGACGCCCGCCGCGCCAACGCGCAGGAAAATGCCCCGCAGGTCGCCCTGCTACAGACGCCGCAAGAGTGATACCAGCAGGCCCATCAGCCCCAGCGCTCCCAGCGCCAGGATGAGCACGATGGGGGGCAGAACGGTGTCGGCGGTGGTGGTGGGGTTGGTGCGCGGGATGATGGCCGGCGTGACCGTATACGGGGGGAAGGTAAAGGTCGGCAGCGGCTGCCCCGGCGCGAGCGCTGCCCCGGCGCCCGGCTCCGGCGTGAAGATGCCCGTCGGCGTGATCTGCGCCTGAGCGGTCAGCGTGGCCGCCGCGCCCGGCGTGGCGGTGACGGCGTCGGCGGTCTGCTGCGCGGCCAGGAACTCCGGGTCAATCGTGGGGACGCTCGCCAGATCAACTTCCTCAATCTGCGCTGCTTCGCCGGTGACTCTCACCACGCTCTCGTGCACCCAGGCGGTGCCGCTCGGCGAATCGGGGAACTCGATCCAATACCACTGAAAGCGTCGGCCCAGGATGGCGTAGCTTGTGCCTGGATAAATCAGTCCGACGCGGTTCTCGCTGATGTCGGGGCCGGCGCGGACGTTGGTGGCATCGGCCAGTGCCTCGGCGACAGGCCGCCCTGCCGAGGTCGGCGTGCGCGTGGGGCTGGCTGAGGGCGGGCCGGGAGTCTCGGTGGCGGTGGGGAATTGAAGCTGTACCGGCGTCGGCGAAAGCTGGGCGCGCGGCGCGGCGCGACCAGGGCCAGAGACGCCCCCCGCCCCGGCGAGCGACGCACCACCGATCAGGAGCAGCACAATCACGACGATAGTCAGCGAAACGCGCCTGTTCGCAGCGGTCACGACGTGCCTGCCTCCTTTCCGCGCAGCATTTTTACATCGTTCCGAGCGGCGCTTAGCATACCGAAAACAGACGGGCCAGGCAACGTGAGGCGAGGAGAGCGGGAGGTCAATCAACGGCAGGAGCCGGGCTGCTCCGACAACGCCGGTGACGATCGGCTCTCCCTCAATCCCCAGCAGGCTAGAGGAAGGGTTTCGCTCACAAGCTCCCCCCTCCCCTACGGGGAGGGGGCAGGGGTGCTGCGTTGCGCAGAAGACCCCGAAGTCTGGCCAGGTGCAGCAGCGCAGCCCCCTGATCACCGAAACCTGAGAACCAATCATCAACGACCAACAACCAATCACCACCAACCGTTCTGTGCTACAATGCCCTCCATGAGCCGCCGCCCGCCGATTCTCCTGCTGATCTTTCTGCTCGCTGTGCTGTGGTCGGGCGACGCGGCGCGTCCTCCGGCAGCGGCCCAGGACGCCCCGCCCCCTCCCCCACCAGAGGGCCTCACCGTTGTTGGACTGCCCTTCGCGGACATGTTCGACACTCCCGCTGACTGGCTGCCTTCGGGCACGTGGACGTTCGACGAGGAGACGGCGTTCGATGGGAGCGGCTGGCTGGCCGACGGCGCGCCGCGCTACACCGACAGCACGCTGGAATTCGCCCACGCCCTCAACCTCAGCGGGGCGCTGAACGCGCAGTTGCTCTTCCGCCAGCAAGGGAAGCTGCCCCCCAGCGATTTCGTCGCCGTTGACCTGAGCCTGGACGGGGGCACCACCTGGTTCATGATTGACCAGCAGATCGGGCTGGACGCGGACTGGGAGGTGCGCGCCGTAGACCTGACCTACTACCGGGGACAAATCATCCGTCTGCGCTTTCGCGTCAGCACGGGGGTGGCGCTGGACGCGGACACCCCCCTGAACCCCAATTATCGCCTGGATAACCTCACTGTGCAGTATGTGTTTGTTCCGCCGCAGGTGATCTTCACCCCCGCCGACCTGGCCCCGCGCACGCTGATGGGCCTGCACCTGCTCGATGGGGCGCAGCAGGAGCCGATCCTGGACATGGCGCGGCGGCTGCGGGCGATTGGCTGGCCGCTGGGCACGCTCAAAGGGACGACGGGGACGGAAGCCATCCTCACGGCGGTCAAAGCGGCCTCGCCGGAGACGATCACCGTCTACCGCTCGCTGCTGGCGGGCGGCAGCCTGGTGGACTGTCCCGACGCGCACCGCGATCCGGTCGCTGAGGCGCATAGCTGGCTGGCGGGCCTGGCCCCTTATTGGGCGCGGGTCAACGCTGACTACTATGAGGTCATGAACGAATGCCTGCCCCCGGCAGAGTGGCTGGTGCCCTTCGCCCTGGAAGCGATGAAGATCGCCGGGCAACAGGGCCAATGTCTGCTGCTGTTCTCGTTCAGCGCCGGGCAGCCCACGCCCGAATTCTTCGCCCAACTGCTGCCCGTGTTCGACTACGCGCTGCTCAACCCGTGCGCGTCCGGGCGGCTGCACGGCATCGCGCTGCACGCTTACGGCCTCAGCACCTCCACCCTTGTTTCGGAGTCCGGGCTGTATCTGGGCTTCCGGCACCGACTGTTGTTTGGATCGCTGCTGCAATACCTGCCCGAAGCCTTGCTCGTGCCGGTTTATCTGACTGAGGCGGGGCCAGGCGACGGGCGCGCGCCGTTCACCTGCGAGCGGATCGTCCGCGACGTGATCCAGTACACGCGCCAGCTTGAGTACGACCCTTACGTGCGGGGGTTCCACCTGTGGAATGTCGGCCCCGGAGAATGGCTGG